>CAVQQQ010000001.1:0-551194 GCA_963715025.1 uncultured Actinomycetota bacterium
CCCCCGCAGGCCGAACTTGTCGCCCTCCTCGACCGCCGTCATGAACTCGTCGGACACGCGCACCGAGTTGTTGGCGTTCTGGTACTGCACGCTGACAATGTCGCCGCCGCCCAGGTCCATGTCGAACCCCGCGTCGCGCAGCGCGCGGATCTTGTCCTCCTGCTCACCTTGGTCGCGATGAACTCCTCGACGTCCGGGTGGTCCACGTCGAGGATGACCATCTTGGCCGCGCGGCGGGTGGCGCCGCCGGACTTGATCGTTCCGGCCGAGGCGTCGGCGCCCCGCATGAAGCTGACCGGGCCGGACGCGGTGCCGCCCCGAGGAGAGCAGCTCCTTGCTGGCGCGGATGCGGGACAGGTTGACGCCCGGACCCGGAGCCGCCCTTGAAGATCAGGCCCTCTTCCTTGTACCAGTCCATGATGGAGTCGACCGAGTCGTCCACAGACAGGATGAAGCAGTTGTGCACCCGCAGGTTGCCGGAGAGGTACTCCCCGCTCTCGGTCTGGATGTCGTAGACCTCCATCTCGCCGAGCGACTCGATACGGTCGATCTGCAGCCGCTTCACCGGCCAGCGCCCAGACCCGGCTTGTCGAAGCTCTGACCTCCAGCTTGTCCGCCTTCCTCGCTCATGAACCCGATCACGTCCGCGAAGGTCCCACGGTCCCCCGCGTTCTGGATGCGAGCGCTCCAGCAGCCCTGCCGGTTCTCCCGTGCGTCAGCCTGGTAGCCCACGCGGGCGAAGATGCCATATCGAAGGAGCAGCGCTCTGTACGCCGCGGAGGTGCTTTCGCCGATCAGGTCGACCGCGACGGACGAGCGTACGCGCGGACACAAAACCCTCAGCCTGGAAGATGCTGCGCAGGTATGCGGCGACCACGGGAAGCGGCGCGGTGAGGAGATGCCGCGGCACCTCCATGTCGACGCCCCGCGGCCGAAGGTTCCACTTCGCGACGAACTCCTCGAGCACGGCGCCGTAGATCCGCGTGCGCCGACCATCTAGAGCTGGGTTCTGCGTCTCGAACGTGCGCTCGTGACGGTGGGCGCCCGGGAAGACCGTGTCGATGTGACCCTGGACCCATTCGAGCTCAGCGGGTGTGACGGTCATGGCCTCCATGGTGAGCGAGCGGTTCGTGCCGTTGTCCGACCCACGAAACCGTCCGACTGCATCCAGCCCGCCAGGGCTGCCTCGGCGATCTCGGCGGGTCGATCTGGTTCTCGCCAAACGCCTCGCGACGGTGCCATTCGAGCTGGTCACCGGGTCGCAGGTCTCCCGCGTGCACGAAACGGCCCGTCCCCTCGCCCGAGCACTTCCAGACCAGGTGGTCCGCCGTGACGTCGAGGGTGTACCCCGCCTTGGTGTGCAGGCGGAGCACCTCCTTGGCCCCGTTCGCCTCGGTCGCGACGATCCTCGTCAGGCCGTGGGCGTCGTAGACCTTCGTGCCGACCGCGTTGTGCTCGACCAGCTTCCCCGATAGGCACCAGCCCGGCCGGCGTGCTGACCAGCGCGTCGTACGGCTGGCACGCCGACACCTGCTGAGGTGACGCTGTGCCCACGTTGAACCACACCGGCGAGTTGAACGCGAACACCTGGTGCAAGCAGGGCATGGGTCAGCTCGTGCTCGAACACCTCGGCGTCGTCGTCGGACGCGAAGTAGCCGTTGTCGTTGCCGCGCCTTGACGTAGGTGAGGACGACCCGGTCGATCAGCTGCTTGAGGCTCGACTCGCGCTTGTCGGTGCCCAGCGCCCCCCGGAAGTACTTCGTCGTGACGATCGTCGAGGCGTTGACCGACCAGAAGTCGGGGAACTCCACCCCGCGCTGGTCGAAGATGGTCTCCCCGGTCTTCCAGTTCTGCTGGACGACGTCGCGCTTCTCCCAGGTCACAGCGTCATAGGGATGCACACCCGGGGTGGTGAAGATCCGCTCGACCTTCACACCCTTGCCCCGCGGCCCCTTGCGGACACCTGCGCGTGCCCCTGCGGTCTCGGTCATGCTGCCTGTCTCCTTCATCCCGGGATCCTCCGGGCGTCGTGACCTTCATGGACTGTTCTATCGGTGGCCACCGACAGGGGAACGGTGGCGGCAAACGGGTTCGGCCGCGCTGATTCAGCCGGCCGGCATACCCGGTTGTGGCTCTGATGCTGTTGCGTCGCGCTCGGCGCGCAGCAGGGTGATGGCCGCCTCGAAGTCCTCCAGGCTGTCGAAGGCGCGGTAGACGCTGGCGAAGCGCAGGTAGGCCACTTCGTCCAGCTCGCGCAGGGGCTCGAGGACCGCCATGCCCACCTCGTGGGCGTCGACCTCGGCACTCCCCTGCTGGCGGATGGACTCCTCCACCCGCTGGGCCAGGCGGGCCAGGTCGTCCTCGGTGACCGGGCGGCCCTGGCAGGCCTTGCGGACGCCGACGAGCACCTTGGCCCGGCTGAACGGCTCGGTCGCGCCCGAGCGCTTCACGACCGACAGGCTCGCCGTCTCGATCGTCGTGAACCGCCGGCCGCACTCAGGGCACTGCCGGCGACGGCGGATCGAGGTGCCGTCGTCGGTGGTGCGCGAGTCCATGACCCGGGAGTCGGTGTGACGGCAGAACGGGCAGTGCATGTGACCCCTCCTCCTGGCTCGGTTGTGGACTCATGTGGGGACTTGGTGTGGATAACGTGTGGGTAACGAGATAGAGCCTGTGCACTAGATGTGGAGGAACTACACCGTTGTGACTACTAGATATAGACATTCAACGCCCCCGGGCTCGCAAATGCAAGCCACTTGGCCGGGTTGACGGAGGCCCTCGCGTTTGCGCAGGTCACGTGCCCCGAGGGGGTATGCCGTGGAGTCGCCTTCGGCGTGTCGCAGGACTATTCGTGGGGCTGCCGTGACTTGTGTGACGGTCTCTCGCTCCGCCTTCGCCGGGCAGACGACCCCAGAGGGACGCGGCGCTCCGACCGCGAGTCCACATCGCCCGACACCGTTCGCCGGGGGAAGCGCACCTTCCTCGATTGACCCACAGACACCCGTCGCCTGTCGGCGATCGGTGGTTCGCTGGGGCAATGACCTGGGAGACGCATCCCGTGACGCCCGACCGGTTCGAGGACTTCGCCGACGTCATCAACCGGAATCGCCGGGCCAACCACTGTTGGTGCCTGTCCCATCGGCTCACCGCCGGCGAGATCGAGGAGCTCGGCGGGGGAAGCCGCGAGCAGGCGATGCGCCGGCTCTGCGAGCGCGACCACCCACCCGGAGTGGTCACCTACCTCGACGGCGAGGCCGTGGGCTGGTGCAACATCGGCCCGCGCTCGGAGATCACCCGGCTGGCCCGCTCCCGCCTGATCCGGCCGTTCGACGACGTACCGGTGTGGAGCATCATCTGTGTGGTCGTCCGACCCGGGCACCGCGGGCAGGGCGTGACCCGGCACCTCATCCAGGGCGCCGTGGAGTATGCCGCGTCACATGGGGCGCCTGCTGTGGAGGCCCACCCGGTCGACCCGCCGGACGCATGGACCTCACGATGGCCTTCGTGGGCACGCGAGCGATGTTCGAGACGGCAGGCTTCCGGGTCGTCGGCACCACCGACGCCGTCGCCAGCGGGATGCCGCGTCTGGTGATGCGCCGCGACCTCAGCGCTGAGCGCGAGGATGCCCCTGCGCACCTGGCCCCAACCTGAGCCGGGACTGGAGCCTAGCCGTGGCCCTGTGAGCGACCGCGGGCCACCGCCTCGCGGACGGCTGTCGCCGTTTGCCGGCCGTACCACTCAATGGCCTTGCGGTCGTCGCTTGCGAGGATGAACGTCGCGAACCCGTGCCGCAGCGCCAGCTCGACCAGCCGCTCTGGCGTCGCCGACCCTTGGTCGACGTTGACGAGCCGTCGGATGTCAGCCGGCAAGCGGCCGGCTTGCACCGCCGCCTCGTCGATGATGGCGTTCCGGGTGTCGATCGCGTCCGCGTCGCCGAGCCAGGCCAGGCTCGGCAGCCACCCGTCGGCGAGCCGGCCGACGAGGCGCAGCATTCGCGGCTTGCCGGCACCGACCCAGATCGGCACGTCGTGCGCGGGAGCGGGCCCGCGCTTGGCGCCGACTACCTGGTAGTGCTGACCCTCGATCCGCACACCGCCCTTGACGCTGGTGTCCCACAGGGTGCCGACCACCTCGATGGCCTCCTGCAGCGCCTGGACCGCCTGGCCGCCCTCGAGCCGGCGGCCACCCATCGCGACGATGGCGTCCCAGAATGCGCCAGCCGCCCAGCCCCAGCACCGCTCGCCCGCCGCTGAGGAGGTCGAGGCTCGCGACGGCCCGCGCCAGAACCGCCGGCGGGCCGGCAGCGGCAGGTTGGCAACGTTGGCTGCGAGCTGCACCCGCTCGGTCCGGGCGGCGACGTAGGCCAGCAGGGTCAAGGTGTCGAGGAACGCCGGCTGGTATGGGTGGTCCTGGAACGTCACGAGGTCCAGGCCGGCCTCCTCGGTGGCGACGGCGAGATCGACCGCGTGCTGCGGCTCACGGGCAGAAGGGGTGATGAAGGTGCCGAAGGTCAGGTCATGCCCGTAGTCGCCCATGCTGCGGCAAGGCGCTGTGCAGCCGCGGTATTCCATGCCAGTCGCGTATGCCGGGTGCTCGCCCCCGCGCTTCGCCTCGGATGATTCGACACCAACTGCGTTACTGCGGAGGCCTCACCTCATGCCCGACGACACGCCGAAGTCACACCCGCCACTTTCGTAACAGACCCTAGGCCTCGCGACCTTGGTCGGATCATTCGTCAGTTCAGTTCCGGGCATCCGACTCTCCTTTGAACTGCGGCGGCTCAGGCCGTCCCGGTGGCGGCTGGACTGAGCCTGCCGCGGAGCGGCTTGGGTGGCTGTGACGTTGGTACCGGAGGCCGGTGACTTCTGTCTGCGGTGCGCCGTTGGTGCCATGCTGCTGGGGGTTGACTCCCGTGCCGCCGCGGCGGCGGGACCGCTCTCGCGGCTGCCGGCCGAGGTGCTCACCCGGTTGCTGGACGGACACACCCTGATCCGGGCCGCGGCCGGCGGCGTTCTATATCGCCCCGGCGAAACCGCAGGCCTGCATCTCGTGGTTGAGGGGTTGCTGCGGGTGTCGATGGTCTCCGAGGAGGGACGCCAGGTCACCCTCCGGTACGCCCGGCGTGGCGATGTGCTCGGGGTACCCTTGGTCATTTCCGGGACCGTCCCTGTGTACGCCCAAGCTGTCACCGACGCGGTCGCGATCACCACCCGGCCCGGGATTCTGCCGCAGCTGGCCCGACGTGACCCACGCGTCGGGATATGGCTGGCCGACGAGCTCGCCGCGCGCGTCGACGGGCTGCTGCAGGAGCTCGCGATGAACGCGTTCTGGCCGGTGCGCCGACGGCTTGGGCGGCATCTGCTCGACCTGGCTGTCAACGAACAGCAGGGGCAGGTGCTGCTGGTACACGCCAACCACCAGGAGCTCGCCGACGCGGTCGGGACCGTGCGCGAGGTCGTCGCACGCACGCTCGCCGCCCTGCGCGACGACGGGTACATCACCACCCAATCCGACGGCATCCGGCTTCTCGACGCGCAAGGGCTGGCGCACCTGCCCCACTGACCGAGGCCGCCGTCAACGCCTGCCCGGCGGCCAAAGAAGGCGGACGATTGTTCCGCGGATCGTCACACCGGTCGATGCCGCTCCGTCACCTTCGGTGCAGGCACACCGCCTATCTGGTCATCACCCTTATCGCGATCTCGGCGAACACCTTCTCCGGCGTGGGCGTCCATCCGGCATGGGGGCAGAGGACGGCTTGCGGGTGTTTGTCGGGGTACTACGCGGTGCTACGGGTGCTGCCGTGTTCCAGCAGTTGTTTCAAGGCCTGGAGGTTGTCGGCAACCGCCTTCTTGAGGCTGGGTGCAGCCAGCGATGCGACTAGCCCCAGCGCGCCGGCCGGTTCCAGGTGCATGGCGTTGGTCAGCACAGTGGTGCCGCCGGCCGCCTCGAGCTGGTAGCTGCTCGTGGACCGGAAGGGGCCTAGCGTTCCTCGGATGGCTACGAACCGCTCGGGATCGAGTTCGGTCACCTCGAATGTCTCGACCGCCGGCCGTGGGATCGTCCGCGTCTGCGTGTATCTGGTGCCGAGTCCGACCGGTCCGGTGCCGCTCCGGCGGGTCTGGCTGATGGCGTAGTTCCACAGCGGCAGGTTCTCGAAGTCGCTGAGGAACGCGAAGACGTGGGCGGGACTGCGGTGAATCGTCACCGTGTTGCTGAACTGCATGGCTGTTTCCTTCCTATAGGGCGGGGGCGGGCCGCATCTGGAGCAAGCGTCGTCTGGTCAAGCGGGCCCTGGCTGTGACATCTGTCCGAGGCTCGGTGACTTTCGTGTGCGTCCCCTTTGCGGTCCTGGTCAACCCAAGGACCCGGCCCGGCGCGCCCGAGCTCCCACCAACGTCACTGGACGTCGGACACATGTCACAGGCGACCATTGCTCCGGCGGGCAACAATGAACGCGACAACAACAGTTCTTCGACAAGGCCCAGGCCGCCTACCGCCGCAACGCTCCCTGAGAAGCCGCGACCAACCAAGGAATCTCACCATGACGAACCCCACCGACTTGTCCGCCGCGTTCGCCGGACTGGAGCATCCCTGGTCGCCGCTCACCATCGGCGTGCTCAACGACTACGACATCCGTGTCGTGAGGACCGAAGGCGAGTTCACCGCGCACACGCACACCGACACCGACGAGCTCTTCTTGGTGCTGGCGGGATCATTGGTCATTCGCTTCGACCACGACGAGGTGCACCTCGGGCCAGGACAGCTGTACGTCGTGCCGCGAGGCACACGGCATCAGCCGATTGCTGCCGAGGGCGGAGCGGAAGTTGTGCTTGTCGAGCCGAGCAGCACCGTGAACACCGGAGACACCCGCAGCCACCTGACGGCCGTCCGCCGAATCGCCCCGCATGCTGCACACAGCCGGCAGGTGCTCGTCAGCGGATCACGAACCCAGACTTCTCAGGGCATCGACCCGGACCCGACCAGCCCACCCGGCGATCTTCCGACGTACCGGGTACTGACCGGCAAGGATGACGCGGCCTTCTGTCACCGCGTCAGCGAGGCGCTGGACCTCGGCTATGAGCTCCATGGCAGTCCGGCGCTGACGTTCAACGGCGAACACGTGGTGGTGGCGCAGGTCCTGCTGTGGCCGGCTGCCGCCCGGCCCAACGCCGAGTCCGGCTAAAGACCTGTCGGCACGCACCGCCCTGGCGGTGTGGAACAGGGACCGCCCACGACGCTGGTGCCGACCGCGCGCTTAGCGGCGCCAGCGAGCGCCGCCAGCCGGACGCCACACCTCCACCATGCCGCCGGGGCGAGTCCGGGCACCCGGGCCGTTCGGCCCTAGTCCGACCGGAACACCCGCCGCAAGGTGGGTAGGAGTCATCACGACAGCGAAAGGCGGACTTATGAACAGCTACGGTCTCGGCGGCAAGGTCGCCGTCATCACCGGGGGCGGATCGGGCATCGGCCGTGCCTGCGCCCACACCATGGCCCGCTCCGGTGCCGACGTCTCGATCTGGGACCTGGACCAGGCCGCCATGGACGTCGTCATCAAGGAGCTCGAGGGCTACGACTATCGGGTCCACAGCGCGGTGGTCGACGTCAGCGACCCGGCAGCCGTCGACGCCGCCATGGACGATGTCGTGAAGCACTTCGGCCACGTCGACATCGCTGTCTGCAACGCTGGCATCGGCGGTGAGCAGGCAACAAGCGGCGAGTACTCCGACGAGGGATGGCACAAGGTCATCAGCGTCAACCTCGACGGCGTCTTCTTCACCGAGCGCGCGGCGATCCGGGCGATGAAGGCCTCCGGACGCGGCGGCTCGATCGTCAACATGGCCTCGATCCTCGGCGCCGTGGGCTTCGCGAACAGCAGCGCGTACACGGCTGCCAAGCACGGCGTCATCGGCCTGACCCAGGCGGCTGCCTGGGAGCACGCGGTCGATGGCATCCGGGTCAACGCGGTCGGCCCGGGCTTCATCCACACGCCCCTGCTCGACAAGAGCCTCGACCAGCCGGTGCTGGACTACCTCGCCTCCCAGCACGCCCTTCAGCGTCTCGGCGAGCCCGAGGAGGTCGCCGAACTGGTCGCCTGGCTCGCCAGCGACGGCGCATCGTTCGCAACCGGCACCTACTACCCGATCGACGGCGGCTACCTCGCCCGATAAGACGTCATCCAGTGGCGGGCGGCGGCCCGTGGCAGGGTGATTCAGGGGCGCGCCCGGGTTGGACAACCTCCAGCCCGGGCGCGCGTACGCCCCGGTGATCAGGTCGCGCCCCCCGTCTCCACTCCCGCTGCCCGGCAGTGCGACGGGAGGCGTTCAAGGCACCAACCGGGTGTATGCCGGTCAGCTGGCTCCGCGCCCGGCGTGCCGTTGGGCGCGACGGCTCGGCCGACCCGCAATAGGCTTGTCCTGGAAGGGAGGCGGAGCATGCGCTGGTCGCTGGCATGGCAGCAGACGACGTCGGCCGTCGCTCCCACCGACGCCACCGGAGGCGATCCCGCGGCATACGTCATCAGGGGCGACCCCCTCCTGGCCATCGGCCTGGCCCTGGTCGCCCTGGCGGCGCTCCTGAGCAGCCTCTGGATCGGTATCGGCCACGGCCACGGAGTCCTGGGCGTTCTCTTCCTGGTGCTTGCGGCCGTCACAACCGTCTACCTCACCGATGCCCTGGCCCGGGCCAAGGCGCCGCTCATCGTTGTCGGGCCCATGGGCATCTACTTCGCGCGACGCTCTGGGGAGACCGACGCATCGATGTACCAGTGGCGCGATATCGAGGCGGTGCTGCGCATGCGGATCATGACCGGCAACCACAGCCAGTGGCGCACTTCCAACGCGATCGGGGTGCAGCTGCGCCGGCCGCGCACCCCCATGCCGGTCGTGCCGTCGTTCCCGCCCGACCTGCTGCCCCAGGGGCTCGCGGAGCGGGTGCGCCGCCGGCTCGAGTGGAATGCGCGGCAGCCGTCCCGGACCGTGGGCCGGCTCTCGGTCAACCGGGGGCAGCTGGCCGCGGCGATCCAGAGGTATGCGCCGTTCGTGCCCCTGGTCGACGCTCCGGTGCTCGACTTCCGGCTGTCGCGCCGGGAGGAGCTGGCGATCCGCCGGGCTCGGCAGCGCCCCGCGGACCGGGTCGGCCGCACCCATCGCACCGCCACCACCCGCTGACCGATCAGCCGCCGGCTGACCGGGCAGCCCCGCGCCGCGGGTTCGCGTCCCCGCCGGCGTGCGACTACTTCTTCACCCGATAGTCGATGAACGTCGCGAACGGTGACTGCCGCACGCCGAGGTGTGCGAACTCCACTTCCTGCTCGAACCCCTCGAACAGCCGCTTTCCGCCGCCCAGAATCAGCGGCGCGATGATCAGGGTGAAGTCGTCGATCAGGCCATCGGCGAAGCCCTGGCGGATCAGGTCGGCCCCGCCCATGAGGTGAACGTCCTTGGGGCCCGCAGCCGCCTTGGCCGCCTCGATCGCCGGCCCCAGGCCGTCGACGAACGTGAAGTCCGCGCCGGCCGGCCCCTCCTCCGGCCGGTGCGTGACGATGAAGAACGGCACGCCCCACGGGTTGATGCCGCCCCAGTGGTCGGCGGCCTCGTAGGTCCACCGGCCGCCCACGACCGCACCGGCCGTCGCCATAGCGGACTCGAGCCATGCCGCGTCCTGCCCGGTGGGCTCACCCGAACCCTCGGGACCGCCCGCGTAGGTCCACGGCCCGCCGAACACCCAGTTGTGGATCCGCTCGCCGCCCTTCCCCAGCCCCTGGCCAGGGCCGTCGTCAGGGCCGGCGATGTAGCCGTCGATCGATGTTGTGATGCCTGCGAAGACCCTCGTCATCGCTGCCTCACCCCGCGGTCCGGTAGAAGGCGGCGAGGGCCGGGGCAAGCGTGGCCGCGGGCACCCCGTGGAACTCGCCCTCCAGGGTGGTGTGCTGCCCGCTCGGGATCGCCTGGGCGACCTGGGCGGCGGCTTCGCGGAGGAACGGGATGGAGGTCCCGGTGCTGTCGATGGACAGCGCCGGCACGGTGACCGACCCGAGCAGGTCCGTCGGCAGGGACTGGTCGTCGCCGCCCAGGCACCACCCGTCGTAGACCACGGTGGGCGCCAGCGCGAGCATGGCGTCCCACATCGGCGAACCCTTCATGCCCTCGAGCATCTCCTCGGGCAGGCCGACGGCGCGGGTGTGGAAGAACCGCAGCGTGCCCTCGTTGTCACCGGCGGCGTTGAACGCGTCGAGCGTCTCGATGTACTTCTCCGGGGCCGGTTGGGCGCCCTCGATCCGATAGGGCACCTCCAGGACCGACACCGCTGCCAGAGGCGCCCCGGCCGCGGCCGCCCGGAGCACGAGCGCCCCGCCCGAGGAGACCCCGTGCGCGAAGGCTCGCTCCGCGCCGACGGCCTGCACCACGGCGGTGAGGTCCTCGACCTCGCGCTCCACGGCATACGGACTCGTGTCGCCGCTCTCGCCGCGACCGCGCCGGTCGTACGTCACCCCGGTGAACCCCTGCTCCCCCAGCGCCTGGGCGAGCTCGCGGAACGCCCCGCGGTCGCAGAACGCCCCGCCGACCACGACGGCCGCAGGTCCCTCGCCGTAGCGCTCGAACGCGATTGTCGTGCCGTCTGCCGAGGTCGTCTTCTCAACGTTTCCCATCGTTCACTCCTCGCTCCGCGGGCCCGCGTCTCGAGCCCGGTCACCCCCACGTCGGCCGGCCCAGGCCGCTTTCGACATTCCGGCCGCACATTCCTCCGGGAATTCTCAGCGCCGCACCACCTCCCGATGGGCAGGGTCGATCCGACGGGTCCAGCCGCGCGCGTCGAGGTGCTCCAGCAGCGGAATCACCACCCGTCGCGTCGTGTCCAAGGCCTGCCGCGCCTCGCTGGTCGTGAACGGCTGGGGCAGCGCAGTCAGCCGCCGCATCGCGAGCGCCGGCCCGCTGGGCAGCACCACGACGTCGTCGGCCAGCCGCAGCACCCGCCCGGCCCGCTCGGCGGCGGCCAGCTCGCGGGCACCCAGCCCGGCAGCCTCCAGCTCGGGCCGCTCCGGCGCGGCGAACGGCGCCTCCGCGAGGCGCTCCTCCAGCGTCCGCAGGCCGGCGTCGGCCGGGCCGAGCGACGCCGCCACGCCGGGAAGCCACACCCGCCCGTCGCGCACCTCGAGGCCGGCGGCCGCAGCCGCCGGACCCACCAGAGACCGATCCGGTATGCCGGCCGCTCCCCTCGCCGCCTCGACCGCCAGTGACGGGTCGAGCGGCTGGGCGGCGGCCTGGGCGCGGACCGCACCCTCCACGGCGCTTGCCCAGTGCTTCATCGCGGCGTCCGACACGAGCCAGTCGCCGTGCGAGAGGAGGCCGGTAGCCGCCGCGAGCGCAGTGTCGACCGAGATACCCAGGCTGGCCGCGTGGCGCCGGGTCATCGCTCCGCGCCGGGCCACCTCGGTCGATAGGTCGGGCTTCCCCGTGGCGATGGCGAGCGCGGCACCCCGCCGGCCGGCGTCGCCGCGCCGGCGCAGCGGCGGCGGGTCGGCGTCGAGCACCAGGACCCCGGCGAGGATCCGCTGGGCTCCCGGGTCGCGCAGGATCGCCCGGTCCCCGGCCCGCAGCGGCAGCGGTTCCGGGAGGGCCAGCCGGACGGCATACCCGCTGAGCGGGCGCAGCCGCACCTCCATCGCGGTCGTGCCCACGTGCAGCATGGCGATCCCGGGCAGCTCCCGCGGGTCGGCGCTCAGGCGGGCGTCGACCACCCGGGTTCGCAGCCAAGCCCGCGGCGTGAGCAGTGCTCGGCCGCGCGAGACCTCCTCGGGCGCGGCTCCGCGCAGGTTGAGGGCCACCCGGGCCACCGCCGACACGGCATCGTGCGGCCGCTCCAGGGACTGCACGCCACGCACCCGCACCACCCGGCCGTCCGATCTCCAGCTCGTCGCCCACCGCGATCGTGCCCTCGCCCAGGGTGCCGGTCACGACGGTGCCGCTCCCCCGGATCGTGAACGCCCGGTCGACCCACAGCCGCACCCGGCCCTTGGTGACGGGGGGCGGCAGCGCGTCGACGAGTGCGTCGAGGGCGGCGACAACGGCGTCGAGCCCTTCACCGGTGCGGGCCGAGACCGCGACCGCGGGGCACTCCCCCAGGCTCGAACGGGACAGGTGTCCGCGGGCCACGGCCATCGCGGGCGCGGGGTCGGCGAGGTCGCCGCGGGTCACCACCAGCAGGCCATGTCGCAGGCCGAGCGCATCGACCGCCGCGAGGTGTTCGGCGGACTGTCGCCGCCAGCCCTCGTCGGCCGCCACGACGAACACCACCGCCGGCGCGGGGCCCAGCCCGGCGAGCATGTTGCCGATGAACCTCTGGTGCCCCGGCACGTCGACGAACGCCAGCTCGCGCCCCGAGGGCAGCGTGGTCCAGGCGTAGCCCAGGTCGATGGTCAGGCCGCGCCGGTGCTCCTCCTCCCAGCGGTCGGGCTCGATGCCGGTCAGCGCGCGAACGAGCGTGGACTTGCCGTGGTCGACGTGTCCGGCGGTGGCAACAACGAACATCCCAGGTCAGCCCCGCGAGTCCAGTGCTGAGCGAACCGCCTTCTCCACCAAAGGGTCTGACTCCTTCGGCACACACCGCAGGTCGACCAGGCAGCGGCCGCGCTCGACTCTCGCGACCACCCCAGGATCGCCTCGCCGCAGCGCCTCGGCACACCAGTCCGGCAGCTCGACTGCCCAGCCCGGAAGTTCCAGCCCCGGCGCTCCCCCGCCGCCGACGGCACCGGCGACCCGGACGACGTCGCGGCCGAGCGCGTGCGCCAGTCGGGCAGCGCGCTCGCGTAGGTGGTCCTCGTCGACCTGCAGGTATGCCGTGACCGGGGGTTCGGGACCGCGGAGCGTCGCCTCGAGCGCGGCGAGGGTCAGCTTGTCGACCCGCAGCGCCCGCGCGAGCGGGTGGCGGCGCAGGTGCTCGACGGTCTCGGCGTCGCCCAGGACGATTCCGGCCTGCGGGCCGCCGAGGAGCTTGTCGCCGCTTGCGGTCACGATCGTGGCGCCCTGGGCCAGGCAGGTCGTGGCGTCTGGCTCGTCGGGCAGAAGTGGGTCGGGGTGGAGCAGGCCGCTTCCGATGTCCATCACGACGGGGACGCCCAGGTCGGCGAGCTCGCGGAGGCCGACCGAGGACGTGAAGCCGTCGATGCGGAAGTTGCTCGGGTGCACCTTCAGGATGCAGCCGGTCTCCGGCCCGATCGCCATCTCGTAGTCGAGCAGGCTGGTCCGGT
Source organism: uncultured Actinomycetota bacterium (assembly GCA_963715025.1). Taxonomy (GTDB): domain Bacteria; phylum Actinomycetota; class Actinomycetes; order Actinomycetales; family Dermatophilaceae; genus DASSJT01. Next base: position 13,247 of record CAVQQQ010000001.1, read on the forward strand.
TGGTCGTGCCCACCTCGCGGAGCCGGGCGCCGGTCGAGGCGACGAGGTCGGGCAGTCGGAAGTCGTCGCCGATCTCGACCATCTCGCCACGGCTGACCACCACCTCCCGACCGGCCGCGAGCGCGGTGGTGGCCAGCACCAGCGCGGCCGCGCCGTTGTTGACGACCAGCGCCCCGGCCGCGAGGGGCACCGCCTCGCGGAGGGCCGCCAGGGTGCCGCGCCCGCGGGTCGCGCGGGACCCGCTCTCGACGTCGTACTCCACGTCGACATAGCCCGCGGCGGCCACCAGCGCCTCGACCGCGGCGTGCGACAGCGGCGCCCGGCCGATATTGGTGTGCACGACGACGCCGGTCGCGTTGATCAGTGGGCGCAGGGTCGTGGAGTGGGTCGGGAGCGCCTCCTGGGCGGTGGCCGCGACCAGCGACGGGTCGATCTCACCGGCGCGGGCGGCGTTCTGGGCTGCGGTGATTGCGGCCTTGACTGCAGCCACGCCGTGCCGCGTGACCGCCTCCGCGAAGACCGGCATGGCGAGCAGCGCGTCCGTGCGCGGGATGAGCCGACGCGGGTCGGAGCGGGCAGCTTCCCGCGACGGCTCCGGCACGGCATACCTCCTGCCTCGCTCATCGGGCGGACGTCTGGCGGAGGTGGACGGGAATCGAACCCGCCAGGCCGAGATGCTCGGACTCACCGGTTTTGAAGACCGGGGGGACCACCAGGAACCCAGACACCTCCACGGCCCACCGTAGTCCGAAGGCGCGGAGCCGGCCCGCTACGGATGTCACGCATGAAACAGGTGGGAGTGGACATCAGACCCTTGGGCGGCCGACGGCTGGGAGGTGCAGATCCACATGCAGGCAGCGATGTCCCGGCCTACGGCAGCGCGGGTGGTGAGGCTGACGCTCGCAGGGGCGGCGTTCGCGCTGGTCGGCGGGATCTGCGGCTACGCGGGCGCCACCTTCGGCTACCACCTCTGGTCAGCAGGCCGGTGCGACACGTCCTCCTGCAACCTGGAGGCGCCGTGGTGGATGGGTGTGACCGGAGCCCTCGCGGGCGCCGGGCTGTACGTCGTACTGGGCTTCCTCGCGGGGCTCCCGCCGCTGCGGTCTCCCGAGCGCGAAACGGACTCTCCGCCGCCCCAGCCGGGATGGGCCGAGCGACTTGCCGCCGCGCTGGCCCATGTCGGCCTGTGGGTGGGCCTGCCCTTCGTTGCGGCAGGGGTCATGGTGCTGGTGGGTTCCCGCGCCACACCGTTCCTGCGCCGGCACGCTGTCGCCGCGCTTCGTCTCCAGCTCTGGCAGCTGCTGTTGATCGCCCCGATCCCGGTCCTGTTCTGGCTCACACTCGGCCTGTACACGGTCCTGGCGCTGACGGCTCTGCTCGGAGGGCTCGTCTACGCCGTGCTTGGAGCGGTCCGAGCCCTCAGCGGCGACGAGCGCGCCTACCCTGGCGACTGGCCGGCCAGAGCTCGTCCCGTGCCTGTCGCCGCCGACCCTGGCCAGCGGGAGCGGCGCGCGCAATGGGCGTTGGGCGTGGTTGTCATCGTGATCGTGGTCGAGGTGGTCGTGCGAGCGTCGACCTGAGCCCGGAGGTGAGGTGGGCTGGGAGGCGAGCACCCGGCATACGGGCAGGACCAAGGCCCCTCCCCATTTCGGAGGGTGAGGTCCACGCTGAGATGTCAATCTCGCACGAGATGCGTGGAGGCACGCAATGGTCCAGGCAGCACACCCAACGGAACCCCGGCACCAGGCGCCACCGGCTCAAGAGCGCGCCCTGGGTCTGTCACAGTCGACGGCCCTCATCATCGGCAGCATCATCGGCGTCGGCATCTTCAGCCTGCCGTACTCGCTTGCCTCATACGGTCCCATCAGCCTCGTGGCGATGGGGCTCGCCACGATCGGTGCGCTCGCGCTCGCGTTCATGTTCGCCGTGATGTCACGGCGCATGCCCGCTCCGGGCGGACCGTACGCCTACGCCCGGGCGGCCTTCGGCAACGCCACCGGCTTCGCCAACGCCTGGTCCTACTGGATCACGGCGTGGGCGGGCAACGCGGCCATCGCCGTGGGCTGGGTCTACTACGTCGAGCACTTCATCAACAAGGGCGGAACGACCGGGTGGTCGATCGTCATCGCCCTGTTCGGCCTGTGGATCCCGGCGGCCATCAACCTCACCGGCGTCCGCAACATGGGCAGCTTCCAGGTCGTGACCACGGTCCTGAAGTTCGTGCCGCTGCTGCTGATGGCGACGGTCGGGCTGTTCTTCATCGACAGCGCCAACTTCACGCCGTGGAACACCAGCGGCGACAGCTCGCTGTCGGCCATCGGCGGTGCCATGGCGATCTGCCTGTTCAGCTACCTGGGCGTCGAGACCGCAGCAGTGGCAGCCGGCAAGGTGCGCAACCCCGAGCGCAACGTGCCAAGGTCCACGGTGTTCGGCACGGGCGCCAGCGCTGTGGTCTACATGCTGTCCCTCATCGCGGTGTTCGGCATCGTGCCGGCGACCGCTCTCGCCCAGGACGCCAACCGGGCGTCGTACTCCGTGGCCGCGAACAACATCGTCGGCAGCGGCTCGTGGGCTGGTGACATCGTCGCCATCGCGGTGATCATCTCCGGCATCGGTGCCCTGAACGGATGGACGATGATCTGCGCCGAGATGCCCCTCGCAGCGGCCAGGGACGGGCTCTTCCCCGCCGCATTCGGCCGGCTGTCAGAGCGCAAGGTGCCGGCCCTCGGCATCATCGCCTCGACCGCGCTCGCATCGATCGCCATGGTGGTCAGCTACATGGGCACGAGCGGTTCGACCGTGTTCACGACGCTGGTGCTGATGACCGGCATCACCGCCGCCATCCCGTACGCGTTCTCCGCGCTCGCACAGATCGTGTGGCGGTGGCGTGACCAGGGCAAGATCGCGGGCTCGATCCTGGCCAGGGACCTGATCGTGGCCATCGTCGCGTTCGTCTTCTCGATCGCGTTCATCTACTACTCGCGCAACACGGGCGACTCGTGGTACGTGGTGTGGGGACCGTTCCTAATGGCAGGCGCAGCCGGAATCCTCGGCATTCCTGTATACCTCGCCCAGCGCGGGCGGATGACCCAGGCCCAGCGGGTCTGAGCCGAGAAACTCGAGACGACTCGGACGACACAGTCGTCCGAGTCGAGCGAGAGACTGAAAGAACCCGAGAAACCCGAGACGAGCGAGAAGAGACGATCCGACATGGCACTCCACGTGGATTCGGAGGTGGGCCGGCTGCATCGGGCGATCCTGCACCGGCCCGACCTCGAGCTGAAGCGGCTCACCCCCACCAATAAGGACGACCTGCTCTTCGATGACGTCCTGTGGGTCAAGCGCGCCAAACAGGAGCACGACGGCTTCGCCGAGACTCTCCGCGAGGCCGACGTCGAAGTCCTGTATTTCGACGCGCTGCTCCGCGAGACGCTCATGGTGCCCAAGGCGCGCGACTACGTCCTCGACCGGATCATGGACGAGCGGATCTACGGCCCGCTCGCCCTCGAGCCGCTGCGCGGGATGTTCGACCTGATGGACGTCGAGACGCTGACCGAGACCCTCATCGGCGGCATCACCAAACGCGAGGTGCTCGACCGCATGGAGGAGCCGAGGTCGGTGGCGTTCCACGCCCTCGGCGACGACGACTTCGTGCTGCCCCCTCTGCCGAACCACCTGTTCACGAGGGACACCTCCTGCTGGATCTACGGAGGGGTGGCGATCAACTCGATGCGCAAGAAGGCCCGAATGCGCGAGTCCGTGCACTACGAGGCGATCTACAAGTGGCACCCGGAGTTTGCCGACCAGGACTTCGAGAAGTGGTCGGACGGCACGAAGGGCGGCGTCGCCACCATGGAGGGCGGCGATGTGCATGTCCTCGGCCGTGGCGCGGTGCTCGTCGGCATGAGCGAGCGCACCACCCCCCAGGGCGTCGAGCGGCTGGCCCGCCGGCTGTTCGCGTCGGGCGCGGCGACCTCGATCGTGGCGCTGCAGATGCCGGCGTCACGCGCCTTCATGCACCTCGACACCGTCATGAGCATGGTCGACCCGGAGACGTTCACGAAGTACGCCGGCCTCGGGATGCTGCCGTCGTTCACGATCCACCCCGGTGACCGCGAGAACGAGCTCTTCGTCCGCGACCACGCCCCGGAGGACATGCACACGGCGATCGCCGAGGCCCTCGGCCTCGACGAGATCCGGGTGCTGACCCCGACCCAGGACGTCCACGCCGCGGAGCGCGAGCAGTGGGACGACGGCTGCAACGTGCTGACCCTGCGGCCCGGTGTCGTCGTCGCATACGAGCGCAACGTCACCAGCAACACCCACCTGCGCAGGAACGGCATCGAGGTCATCACGATCTCCGGCAGCGAGCTCGGCCGCGGCCGCGGTGGCCCCCGGTGCATGACCTGCCCCATCGAGCGAGAGGGAATCTAGCCATGCCACTCAACCTCCAGCGCCGCAACTTCCTCAAGGAGCTGGACTTCTCCCCGCAGGAGTGGCGCTACCTGCTGCGCCTCTCCGCGGAGCTGAAGTCCGCCAAGCGGGCCGGCAACGAGCGGCAACGGCTGCTCGGCAAGAACATCGCCCTGATCTTCGAGAAGACCTCGACGCGCACGCGGTGCGCCTTCGAGGTGGCCGCCTTCGACCAGGGTGCCCACGTCACCTACCTCGACCCCACGGGCAGCCAGATCGGCCACAAGGAGTCGATGAAGGACACCTCCCGGGTGCTGGGGCGCATGTACGACGGGATCCAGTACCGCGGCTCGGCCCAGTCTCTGGTCGAGACCCTCGGCGAGTATGCCGGGGTGCCGGTCTGGAACGGCCTCACCGACGAGTGGCACCCGACACAGACGCTCTGCGACATGCTGACGATGCAGGAGTGGTGCACCAAGCCGGACACCGAGATCGCCTTCGCCTACTGCGGCGACGCCCGCAACAACGTGGGCAACTCGCTGCTCGTGGCCGGCGCCATGATGGGCATGGACGTGCGGATCGTGGCCCCGAAGGAGCTGTGGAACCACGACGGCGTCATCAGCCAGGCTCAGGAGATCGCCCACCGCACCGGCGCCCGCATCACCCACACCGACGACGTCGCCGAGGGTGTCGCGGGCATCGACTTCGTCTACACCGACGTCTGGCTGTCCATGGGCGAACCCAAGGAGCGGTGGTCCGAGCGGATCGAGCAGCTGCGGCCCTACCAGGTCAACGCCGCGCTGATCGAGCGCACCGGCAACCCGCTGGTGCGGTTCATGCACTGCCTGCCCGCGTTCCACGACCGCAACACCACGGTCGGCGAGCAGCTCTACGAGCAGACCGGCATGGAGGCGCTCGAGGTCACGGACGAGGTCTTCGAGTCCGACGCCTCGATCGTGTTCGACCAGGCCGAGAACCGCCTCCACACGATCAAGGCGATCATGGTCGCCACTCTGGGCAGCTGACGATGCGCATCGTCGCTGCCCTCGGAGGCAACGCGCTGCTCGAGCGCGGCCAGAAGCCCGACGCTTCCACCCAGGTGGCCAACGTGGCCAAGGCGGTGCACGCACTGGCGCCGCTCGCTCACGACCATGAGCTGGTGCTGACCCACGGCAACGGCCCCCAGGTGGGAGTGCTCGCGCTGCAGAGCGCCTCCGACCCCCACCTCTCGACGCCCTATCCGTTCGACGTCCTGGGGGCGCAGACCCAGGGCATGATCGGCTACTGGCTGCTCCAGGCGCTGCAGAACGCGCTGCCCGGGCGCCAGGTCGCGAGCATCATCAACCAGACACTGGTTCTGGCCCACGACCCGGCCTTCGAGAACCCCACGAAGTTCGTGGGCGAGGTCTACGACGAAGAGCAAGGGAAGCGCCTCGGCGTGGAGCGGGGCTGGACGATGCGCCCGGACGGCGACAAGTGGCGCCGCGTCGTGGGCTCGCCGCAGCCGCAACGGGTCGTCGAGACCCGGCTGATCCGGCTGCTCCTGGAGAGCGGCGCGGTGGTGGTGTGCGCCGGGGGTGGCGGCGTGCCCGTCATCCGCGACGAGCGCGGAAAGCTGCGCGGCGTCGAGGCCGTCGTCGACAAGGACCGAACTGCTGCGGTGCTCGCGGAGGCCCTCGAGGCGGACGTCCTGCTCATCCTCACCGACGTGGCCCAGGTGGTGCGCGGCTTCGGCACCCCCGACGCCACACCCATTGAGCGGGCGACGCCGGGTGCCCTCCGGGGGGAGAACTTCCCGGCAGGCTCGATGGGTCCGAAGGTCGATGCCGCGTGCCGCTTTGTCGAGCTCACCGGCGATATGGCCGCCATCGGGCGGCTCGAAGATGCCGCGGCGATCATCGCCGGGAAGACCGGAACGGTCATCACGCCTGGAGGCGACTACGGAGGCCCGGAGGATCTGGCCGTCTACCGCGCAGCCACCTGACCCGGTCGCCTGTCCGTAAGTCTCCACATGAAGAGTTGCGGACGCGTGGACGCAGGGCGAGCGGGCGCGCTCGGGCGCGCTCGGGCGCACACCCCGCATACCACCGGCTTAGAGTCGGCAGCGTGGACACGGCGACGACCTACCGGCTGACCCAGTTCGCACATGGCGGCGGGTGTGCCTGCAAGATCCCGCCCGGCGAGCTGGAGGACATGGTGCGCGGCCTGATGGGCGGGGCGGCAGACGCCTACCCCGACCTGCTGGTCGGGCTCGATGACGGCGACGACGCAGCCGCGGTCCGCATCGATGGCGACCGGGCCGTGCTGGCGACCGCAGACTTTTTCACGCCGGTCGTCGACGACCCCTACGACTGGGGCCGGATCGCGGCCGCCAATGCGCTCTCCGACATCTACGCCATGGGCGGCCGCCCGGTCGTCGCGGTCAACCTGCTCGGCTGGCCGCGCGCCAAGCTGCCGATGGAGCTGGCGCAAGAGGTCCTTCGCGGAGGCCTGGACGTATGCCGGGTGGCCGGCTGTCCCGTCGCCGGCGGGCACAGCATCGACGACCCTGAGCCGAAGTACGGCATGGCGGTGACCGGTCTGGCGGACGCCGGTCTCCTGATGCGCAATGACGCGGCCCGGGCCGGGCTGCCCATCAGCCTCACGAAGCCGCTCGGCGTGGGCGTGCTCAACAACCGGCACAAGGTGACGGGCGAAGTCTTCGAGCACGCGGTCGAGTCGATGGCGGCACTCAACGCTGGGGCCTCGGAGGCAGCGCTCGGGGCGGGGATCGAGGCGGCGACGGACGTGACCGGATTCGGCCTGCTGGGCCACCTGTTCAAGATGGCCCGGGCGTCCGGGGTGACGGCGGTGGTCAACGCGAGCGCCGTGCCCTACCTCGAGGGTGCGCGGGAGTCGCTGGGGCAGGGCTTCGTGCCCGGTGGCAGCCGGCGCAACCTGGAGTGGGTGCGGCCGCACCTGTCGGCGGCGGTCGGCGAGGACGAGCTCATCCTGCTTGCCGACGCGCAGACCAGCGGCGGGCTGCTGCTCGCGGGCGAGATTCCTGGCGCGACGGTGGTGGGCGAGTTCGTGCCCCGGGGCGACGCGGTGCTGGTCGTCCGCTGACGTTCTCAGCGCGCGGTGGTGATCGAGTCGTCGAGAATGCCCCTGGCCCGGCGCTCCTCCAGACGCTCCTTCTGTGGCTCGACGGTGTACTTCGGGTCCTTCGCCGATTCGATGCCCGCTTCGAAGATGCCGAAACGCGTCAGGGCGGATCCTGCCAGCAGGGCTGCTCCACTGACGGCAGCGGCCACCCGGTTGCGGCCGAACAGGGCAGCGCCCACCCCGCCGCCGAGGGTCAGGGCACGCGAGACCTTGAGCATCCTCCCGGCGCGGCCCCGCTGGAGCGGCTCGGCGACCAACGGGTGCATCGCGCCGCGCATCCGCTCGGCCGCGACGAGCTCGACAGCGGCCCCCAGCGCTGCAAGCCGGCGCGCCGGCGCGTTCTGGTCGGTCGGTGTCGTCACGAGCGCCAGCCCGCCGGCCGCTGCGTTGGCCGACGCGACGAAGACAAAGGGCAGCTCCCGGTAGGACTCGCGCCAGGTCGGGGTCGCGGTGTCGGCGAGCAGCACCGCCGTGTAGGCCGCGAGCGGCATGGCAAAGGCCGCCGAGCCTGCGGTCGCGACCGGGTCCCCGACTGCGGCGACGCGGGCGAGCGCGGACCCTTGCGCAAGCCGCGGGCGCACGACCTCGGAAACCATCGCCGCACCGGCAAAACCGCTGAAGGCAGTGAGGATCCACGATCCGACCGACATCGGCGAGGTCAGCTTCATGACCCGCACCATGTTCAGCGCGCGGCTGGGACGGCCCAGGTCCTTCACCAGCGCCAGGCCACCCAGGGCGGCCGAGGCCACAGCGGCATACCGGCCGTTCCGGCGCAGGGCGGGACGCCCGGTCACCGCGCCGCCGGCCCCGACGAGCCCGGAGCCAGCGGCCAGTCCGCCGAGGAAGAGGTAGGCGGGGATGTCGTACTCCCACGGCGCGGGCTTGACGACGTTGCGCCCGTAGTAGCTCTCGAACTGCGCGTCCGGAACCATGACCGACTCGTCGCGGCGGCGCCGCCCTGTCCCGTCGCCGCGGCCCTCTCCCCGTCGTCCACCACCACGCGGGCGGCTCGGGGGGACGGTCGGCGTCCAGCGGATTGGTCGTCATCGGCGCCTCCCGGCGAAAGCCCCGACCGCCATGGCGAACATCGCCACCGCGGCCACTCCTGCCTTGCGGAACATGTCGGCCAGGTCGGCTGTCGGCACGACCGGGTCGGGCGGCAGCCCGTAGACCTCGGGTTCGTCGAGCAGCAGGAAGACCGAACCCGTGCCCCCGACTCCGTCGTTGACGTTGGCGCCGTACAGCCGCGCCTCGGTGTAGCCGCTCTCGTGCAGCACCTCGACGCGGGCACGCGCCCGGTCGAGCATCTCGGACAGGCTGCCGAAGCCGATCGACTCGGTCGGGCACGCCTGCGCACAGGCCGGGGTCTGGCCCTCCCCCAGCCGGTCGTAGCAGAGCGTGCACTTCTGGGCCACGCCGCCGTTGTGGACCGTGCCATCGCCGTCTCGGCGCTCGATGACGCCGAACGGACAGGCGGGCACGCAGTAGCCGCAGCCGTTGCAGACGTCGGCCTGCACCACGACCGTGCCGTGCTCGGTGCGGAACAAGGCCCCGGTAGGGCACACGTCCAGGCATCCCGCGTGGGTGCAGTGCTTGCACACGTCCGAGGACATGAGCCACCGGAAGTCGGGAAGGTCGGCTGCCGCTGCACCCCCGTTGGACTCAGCCCGTATGCCGGGTGCTTCAGCAGGTGCTGCTGCGGTTTCCGCGGTCCCGGGGTAGGCGGCGTCCGGGGCACCCACCTGGCGGGCGTCGGGGGGCGGCAGGGACGGCATGCCGAGATCGACCAGTCGGCGACCGGACTCGCGCGCCTGCTCGATGCGGTCGCTGGTCTGCTCCACGAAGGCGACGTGCCGCCATGTGCTGGCGCCGAGGCCGCCGGTGTTGTCGTAGGAGGAGCCCAGGAGAGTGAAGCCGTCCTCCGGGATGGCGTTCCACTCCTTGCAGGCGACCTCGCAGGCCTTGCACCCGATGCACACCGAGGTGTCGGTGAAGAAGCCCTTGCGTGGCTCGGTGGTCTCCCAGGCCGCGTCGCGGGTCGGGTCGGTGGGCCCGGCCAGCTGGCTGCGCCAGAAGCCCATCAGCCTTCTCCGTCCGTGCGGTCGGTGCTGTCGCCGCCCGGCGGCTCGCCGCGGGCGGCCCCCTGCACGACGCCCCGGGCGGTCCCCTGCGGCTCGCCGCGGGCGGACTTGCCTCCAGCCTGGGGCTGCGCGGTCAAGAGTGCGTTGCCGGTCTGCGGGGTGGCGCCCGACCGCGACTGGTACTCGTGCACCAGCCGCAGCAACGCCTCGCCGCGGGGCCTGCGCCCGGGGAGGATGTCGCACGAGCCGGCCTTGGACTCCTGGATCTGCACGTTCGGGTCCAGCGCCACGCCGAGCAGGTCGTTGGCGGCGTCGCCGGAGACGAGTGCGTCGCTGCCGACGCCCCAGTGGTAGGGCAGCCCGACCTGGTGGATCGTGTGGCCGTTGATGACCAGCGGGGTGAGCCGCTCGGTCACCAGGACGCGGGCTTCGATCGCCGTGCGCGCCGACACGATCGTGGCCCAGCCGCCGTTCTCGAGCCCCTTCTCCTGCGCGAGCTCCGGGGAGACCTCGCAGAAGAACTCGGGCTGGAGCTCGGAGAGGTAGGGCAGCCACCGGCTCATGCCGCCGGCGGTGTGGTGCTCCGTGAGCCGGTAGGTGGTGAACACGTACGGGAAGACGCCCGAGCCGGGCTGGCTACCCGAGGGGCTCCAGAGATTGTCCTTGCGCGGGAAGACCTTCCGGGCAGGATTGGCCTGCTGGCCGTAGAGGGGGTTGTCGACCGGCGATTCCTGGGGCTCGTAGTGGGTGGGCATCGGTCCGTCGAGCATGCCCTTGGGGGTGAACAGCCAGCCCTTGCCGTCGGACTGCATGATGAACGGGTCGTCGCCCGCGAGACCCTCGGGACCGCCGACCCCGACGTCGGCGCGGAAGGCCGGCTCTTTGTCGGGCGGGAAGTCGGGCACGTCCTCGCCGACCCACTTCTTCTGCTCCTCGTCCCACCACACGTACTTCTTGCGGTCGCTCCACGGCCTGCCACCAGGGTCGGCGGACGCGCGGTTGTAGAGGATCCGGCGGTTGGCCGGCCACGCCCAGCCCCAGTCGGGCGCCGTCAGCGTCTGCTCCCGGCCGGGCTTGCGGCTCGCGGCACGGTTGACCCCCTCCGCGAAGACGCCGGTGTAGATCCAGCAGCCGCCGGCGGTGGAGCCGTCGGCCCTCATCTCCGTGTACGCGCTGAGCGGCTCGCCTGCCTTGTCTCCCGTGAGGTGGACGCCGTTGATCTCGCGCAGCACCGCCTCGGCATCGGGCTCGCCGAGCTCGTCCTCGGGATAGTCCCAGGTGAGGTCTAGCAGCGGCCGGTCCCGCGGCTCGGTGGAGTCGGCCAGCTTCGCCCGGATGCGCTTGCCGAGGTCGTACAAGAACTGGAGCTCGCTGCGGGCGTCACCCGGGGGGTCGATGGCCTTGTGGTGCCACTGGAGCATGCGCTGGGTCTGGGTGAAGGAGCCGGCCTTCTCGACGTGGGAGGCGGCGGGCATGAAGAACACCTCGGTCTCGATGTCCTCGGTCCTCAGCTCACCGGTGGCGATCTCGGGACCGTCCTTCCAGAAGGTCGCCGACTCGATCAGGTTGAAGTCGCGCACCACGAGCCACTTGAGGTGGGACATGCCCATGCGCTGCATGCGACCGTGGGCCGACCCCACGGCGGGGTTCTGCCCCAGCAGGAAGTAGCCCTCCACCTCGTCGTCGAGCATCGCCATCGTGGTCTGGTACGTGCCGTGCGGACCGCTGAGCCGGGGCAGGTAGTCGAACGCCCAGTCGTTGTCCTCGCGGGCGTGCTCGCCCCACCACGCCTTCATCAGGCTCACGGCATACGTGTCGGCCTTGGCCCAGAACCCCTTCTGCTCCTTGCTGCCGATGGCACCGAGGTACTCCTCCCACGTGTCGTGCTTGCCCACCACGGGCATCAGCAGGTAGCCGGGGAGGATGTTGTAGAGGGTGGGAATGTCCGTTGAGCCCTGGATGCTGGCGTGGCCGCGCAGGGCCATGACCCCGCCCCCGGGGCGCCCGACGTTGCCGAGGAGCAGCTGGATGATCGCGGCGGTGCGGATGAACTGGGCGCCCAGGGTGTGCTGGGTCCAGCCCACGGAGTAGACCCACGCGGTGGTGCGGTCGCGTCCGCTGCTCTCGGTGATCGCCCTGGCGACGTAGCGGAAGTCCTCCACGGACACGCCACAGACCCTCGCCATCATCTGGGGCGTGTAGCGCGAGTAGTGCCGCTTGAGCACCTGGAAGACCGTGCGCGGGTCCTGGAGGGTCTCGTCGCGCAGCACCCGGGCGTGCTCGAGCGGCGGGCCGCCCGAGCCGTGCTGGTCACCCGAGGCATGCGCCTGCTGGGTGTGCCCGTGCTCGTGGCCCGCGCCGGGCCCGCCGATGGTGCCCGGCGACCCCTCCTTGTCGTCCTCGGCGGTGGCGTAGGCCCAGCTCTTGAGGTCGTAGCTGCCGAGCTCCTCGTCGAACCCGGAGAACACGCCATCGAGGTCCTCGGTGTCCTGGAAGTCCTCGGTCAGCAGGGTCGCCGCGTTGGTGTAGTGGACGACGTAGTCCTTGAAGTACAGGTCGTTGCTGAGGATGTAGTTGACCAGCGCGCCGAGGAAGGCGACGTCGCTGCCGGCCCGGATCGGGATGTGCCGGTCGGCTGTCGCCGAGGTGCGCGTGAACCTCGGGTCGATATGGATCACCTTGGCACCCTTGAGCTTTGCCTCCATCACCCACTGGTAGCCGACCGGGTGGCACTCGGCCATGTTGGAGCCCTGGATGACGATGCAGTCAGAGTTCGACAGGTCCTGGAGGTATTGGGTGGCGCCTCCGCGCCCGAACGAGGACCCCAGACTGGGGACCGTGGAGGAGTGTCAAATCCGGGCCTGGTTCTCGATCTGGATCGCGCCCGCCGCCGTGAACAGCTTCTTGATGAGGTAGTTCTCCTCGTTGTCCAGCGTTGCGCCGCCGAGCGAGGCGACGGCCATCGTGCGCCGAAGCTTGCGGCCCTTCTCGTCCAGCTCCTGCCAGCCATTGCGCCGACTCTCGATGAACCGGTCGGCGATCATGTCCATCGCCGTGTCGAGGTCGAGGTCCTCCCAGTCCGAGCCGCCAGGGCGCCGGTAGCGGATGGCGGTCTGGCGGCCAGGGCTGTTGACCAGCTGCTCGCTCGCGGAACCCTTGGGGCACAGGCGTCCCCGCGACACCGGCGAGTCGGGGTCTCCCTCGATCTGGACCACCTTCTCGTCCTTGACGAAGACCTTCTGCCCGCAGCCCACGGCGCAGTAGGGGCAGACGCTCTGGACCACCCGGTCGGCGGTCACGGTGCGTGGGCGCGTTGCTCGCGTTCGCTGCGACGTGACCGCGGGGCCGCGGCCGAGTACGTCGCCGCTGGCGAGCTGGCGGACCACCGGCCAGGAGAGAAAGGTCTTCTTCGCGTCCACGGATCACCTCTGTCTCGCGCTCTACCCACGGTGTCACAGAAGTATGCGGCAGGCGGGCCTGGGAGTGCCGTGTGTGGCGCGGGCACTGTCAGCACCTTTGGGCAAGATGTGTCCCGTGGCAGCGTCGACGACACCCCGAGTCCTGCGCCAGCGGCTGGCGACCCAGCGACTCTCCTCCGCTCCACTGCCCACCCCAGCCGACGTGGTGCGACTCCTGACGTGCGTGCAGAGCCAGGAGCGCGACCACGCCTTCTACTCCCTGGGACTGAGGGGCAAGACCAGCACGTATGCCGGCGTGCGGGCTGCATACGACGCAGGCGCCTTCCTCCGCACCCACATCCTGCGGCCGACGTGGCATTTCGTGCTGCCCGAGGACCTGCGATGGATCCTGTCCCTGACCTCGCCCCGGGTCGAGGCGTCGATGAAGGGGCGCCATCGCCAGCTCGGCCTCGACGACGACGCCCACCTGGGGCGGGCTCTCGACACGGTCTGCGAGCTGCTGCAGGGCCACACCTACCTGACCCGGGCCGAGATCACGGCGGCGTTCGCGGCTCGGCCTGGCTTGCCTAGCGGCGGCCAGGAGCTGGGCCACGTGCTGTTGGTCGCCGAGCTGCGCGGGCTGATCGTGTCGGCCCCCCTCAAAGGGGTCCAGCACTCCTACGCACTGGTCGACGAGGTGGTGCCGCGCGAGCCTGAGCTCGACCGCGACGAGGCGCTGGTGCGCCTGGTCCGTCGGTTCTTCGCAGGCCACGGGCCCGCATCCGTGAGGGACTTCACCCGCTGGTCGTCCCTGACCGTGGCCGACACCAAGCGCGCCCTCGCCGAGATCGGCGACGGCCTGGAGCGGACCGAGGTCGAGGGGATACCGCTGTGGCACGACCCTGAGACCGCGCCGAGACGCAGACCCGGCGCTCCGTCGGCCTATCTCTTCCCCGTCTACGACGAGGCGGTGCTGACCTACCCCGCGCTCAACTTCCCCTCGGCATCCGACCATCCCTACGCCGAGCGGCCCGACCCGTTCTGGGCGTGGGTCGTCGCCGACGACGTCAACGTCGGCCTGTGGAAACGCACGGTCAAGGCAGATCGGGTCGTGGTCGACGTCCGGCTCGCACCGTCGGTCGACCGCGCTGGCCGCTCTGCTGTCGAGGCTGCCGCGCAGCGTCTCGCCACCTTCTTGGAGCGCGACCTCGAGTACCTCGAGGGTGACGGAAAACCCCACCTGTGGGGCGGCGACCAGGGCCATCCAGCGACGCGTCCGCGGCGGGCTGCGCGGGCATAGCAGCGATCACGTTCAACAGCACCTGCACATGGCGGTCACCGGCCACGGGCTAGGGCAGCGCTCCCAGTTGCCGAAGCATGCCCAGGTCGTCGCGGACTGCCCAGCGCTCGGCGATTCGGCCGTCTCGCAGCCGGTACATCGCTGCGAAGCCGCGCGAGTACTGGCCGGGCGAAGCCGCGATGCCCATGAGCTCCCCGCCGTGCCAGCGGCCGGAGCGAACCCCGAACTGGACCACGTACTCGCCCTCGGCGACCACGGTCAGCTCCTCCCACGACTGCTGGGTCATCTGGGTTCTGCCCACGGTCTCGAGAAACTCCCGCGTGCCGGCAACTCCTGCCGGCCGCCCGGGCGCGAGCGCGTGGTTGACCATGTCGGGCAGGCAGAGTGCGTCGAGCCGGTCGAGTTCCCGCGTGGTCAGGAGATCGTCGAACTCCTGGACGACGCGCTTGTTCAGTTCGACGCTCATGGTCGCCATCTCCATATCCTCAAGGGGTCCTGACGTCAGCCTAGGGGGGTGACGAGCCCGAAGCCCACTGCGAGCAGTGGCTCGCCTCCACGCTGCGCTCCCAGTCGCTGAAGGGGTATCCCGTCATGAGGAATAGATGCACTGCCATCACACCAGCGGCCCGGCGCGCCAGGACCATTGACGCGCCGGGGCCGCTCCGCTCGTCGGCTCCGCGAAGGGTGTCAGTACTTCGGGATGACCAGCGACTGGCCCGCGGAGATGTGCGAGCTGGGGAGATCGTTGGCGATCTGGATGCGGGCCACGGCCTCGCGCATGGGGAGGCCGGGCATCTCGCGGACGGCGATCTCGGACAGGGTCTGCCCAGATCGGACCGTGACGGCGTGGTCGGCCACGGAGGCGGAGGAGCCCGCTGCGATGGCAATGCCGAACACGAGGACCACGACGAGTGCGCTGAGCAGCAGGACCAGGCGCCCGCGTCGGGTCGGGCGCAGGGGCGCTGGAGCCGACTCTCGAACGGCGTCGCCTGTGGGAACGGAGACCAGATGCCGGTGCGGACGCCGGCCCTGCTCGGGCGAGGGCAGCTCGGAGGGACGAACAGCCCTCTGGGTCTCCCCCGAATGCCAGGCGATGGCGCTCATTTCGTCCTCCTGGGGTGGTCTGTCGAACCGGTGTTCGATAGAACGCTTGTACGATTAGTAGCACAGGTGTTCGAACCGATCAAGACACGCCTCGAACACATGTTTGGTAACTGTGTTCGAAGTCCGTAGTCTTTTGCCCGTAAGGAAAGCGTTACAGAGGCCACTGACAGCCCATCTGTCACAGCAGCACCACGGAGCCCGCCAGGTCCGGCGATCGGGCGGCTCGCCGCTGGTGGCAAGCCAGCGGCATAGCAGAGGTCGAGCCAGGAAAGACCGCAGGAGACAACGACCGAGGATCGTCCGGACTGGAGAGGGACATGCCTGACAAGCCTGATGACCGCAACGACGCCACCGTCAGCGAACTGCCCGAGCGGGCTGGGGGCGACGGGCTCACGGTGCGCCAGCGCCGCGTGCTCGAGGTGATCCGCAACTCGGTCGACCGACGCGGCTACCCGCCGAGCCTTCGTGAGATCGGCGAGGCGGTGGGGCTCACGTCACCGAGCTCGGTCGCGCATCAGCTCTCGACCTTGGAGCGCAAGGGCTACCTGCGCCGCGACCCCAACCGCCCCCGGGCGATCGAGGTGGTCTCGCCCGATGCGCCGGCAGAGATGCGCGGCTACCGCGGCGGCGCGGCGCCCGAGGACGAGGCCGCCGTCGACGAGACCGGCATCAACGATCAGCGCCCCGAGGCCTCCTACGTGCCGGTTCTGGGCCGGATCGCCGCTGGTGTCCCGATCACGGCCGAAGAGCTCGTGGAGGACGTCTTCCCGCTCCCCCGGCAGCTGGTGGGCGAGGGCCAGCTCTTCCTGCTCCAGGTCGTCGGCGACTCGATGGTGGACGCCGCGATCTGCGACGGCGACTGGGTCGTCGTGCGCCAGCAGCCCACGGCCGACAACGGCGACATCGTCGCGGCCCTGCTCGACAACGAGGCGACAGTCAAGACGTTCAAACGCAAGGACGGCAAGGTCTGGCTGCT
This sequence comes from uncultured Actinomycetota bacterium, assembly GCA_963715025.1. Classification (GTDB taxonomy): domain Bacteria; phylum Actinomycetota; class Actinomycetes; order Actinomycetales; family Dermatophilaceae; genus DASSJT01. The sequence goes on from CAVQQQ010000001.1 coordinate 29,663, forward strand.
CCCCCACAACCCCGCCTTCGAGCCGATCGACGCCAGCCAGGCGACAATCCTGGGCAAGGTCACCGCCGTGCTCCGGCGCATCTGAGCAAGGCGATAAAGAGGAGGAAGTTGGTCGGCGAGGACGGTAGAACTGGCGCATGCAGACACGACTGGACTTTCCGGCATACCTCCAGCACATCGAGCAGCAGTCGGCGCGCTTCACCGAGGCGCTCGCTGCCGCGAAGGGTGATGAGCAGGTCCCGCCCTGCCCCGACTGGAAAGCCGACGACCTTCTCTACCACCTCGGGGAGGTGCAGACCTACTGGTCGCGCGTGGTGGGCGAGGGTGCCCACACGCAGGAGGAGGTCGACGCGTTCAGCGATCCCGAGCGGGCCGGTAGCCACGAGGCGCTCACAGAGTTCTCCCGCCAGGCGACCGCCCGGCTCCTCGACGCGTTGCGCGCCACTGACCCGGCCGAGCCGCGCTGGACCTGGTCAGACGAGCAGACAGCGGGCTTCACCTATCGGCGACAGGCGCACGAGGCGATGATCCACCGGCTCGACGCCGAGCTCACCACCGGGCGGCGCACACCGCTCGACCCCGCGCTCGCGACCGACGGTGTCGACGAGGTCCTCAAGATCATGTTTGCCGGGTGCCCGCCCTGGGGGTCCATCTCACCTCACGAGGGGCACACCCTGCTGGTGCACGCCACGGATACGGGAGCGGCCTGGCTGGTGACCCTCGCGCGATTCACGGGCACCAATCCCAAGGACGGGAAGTCCTACGACGAGGCCGACATCACCGTGGCCGATGCCGTCCCGGGCGACCCCGCTGCCGCGACGATCAGCGGCACCGCGGCCGACCTCGACTGCTGGCTGTGGCACCGGCCAGGGGTGGGCGAGCTGTCCCGTTCCGGCGATGCCGACGTGCTGCGTGAGGTGGAAGCGGTGCTCGCCCACCCGCTGAACTAGTGGCCCCCGCGGTCAGTCTTCGCCCAACAGGTCCCTGAACCGGTCGATCGACTCGCGGACGTCCGGGGTCAGACCCGCGTCGGTCCACAGCTCCCACCACTCGTTGTCGGCTGGGTCGAGCGCCCGGTCGAAGGCCTGCCGGGCCAGCTCGTTCATGTCGTCGTCCACCTCCAGCGGGTCGGTGAGCACCCAGCCCGGCAGCATGGGCTCGTGGTTGAGCGACTCGACGTGCTCGTCGGGCGGATCGGCGCAGACAGCCACGACGGCGGCAGCGGCCACGGCCTCGGCCATGCTGGGCGCCTCGATGTAGTCGGTCGAGCGCAGCACGGTCCGCATCGCCTTCTGCACCAGGCGCGGGCGGTCCTCGGGCTCGGCATCCTCGAGCTGGTCGAGGAAGTCGAGCGCGTCGTCGTTCTGGAAGGGCCCAGTTCCCGTAGCGCCCATGGAGATCCCTTCGTCACGGAGTGGGTTCTGGCTTCGGCGGGGCGATGGCAGGCACCCGCTCCCACTGGCGATGGTAGGAGTGCCAGGCCCGCCTGGGGAGGGGGAACCACAGACTGATTGACGCCCACGCCCGCGGGAGGCGCGGCGGATCTGCGCCGTAGGCGGCCGTGTGGGCCGTCAGTTGGCCCGCCGGACGCGCTGGTACCACGCCGTGTCGACGTAGCGCCCGAACTTCTGCCCGACCTCGCGCAGGGTCCCGACCTGGTCGAAGCCGAGCGACCGGTGGAGGGCCTCGCTCGCCGGGTTCGGGAGAGCGATGACGGCGACCTGCGTGTGCACTTCGGCGAGCCGGTCCAGCCGCTCCAGCAGCACGGCATACAGTCTTCGGCCCAGACCAAGCCCGCGCGCGCGGTCCGCCACATACACGCTGGTCTCCTTGGTGCCCGCATAGGCGGGGCGGGGCCGGAATGGGCCGGACAGCGCGTAGCCGATCACCTCGCCGCCGCGTGTGGCGACGATGACGAGGTCGCCAGGCCCGTGGGCGGCGAGCTTCTCGCCGAGGTATGCGATGCCGCGCTCCTCGACGTCGAACGTTGCCACCGAGGTACGCACCTGCTCGTTGTAGATCGCGGCCATGCCTGGCAGGTCGTCGGCGCTCGCAGTTCGGATGGTGATGTCGTGGATCGAGTCCTCGTGCCACGAGGCGTCGCGGTTCGAGGCGTCGCGGTTCGAGGCGTCGTGCGGGTCGTGCGGCATAGCGGCACTGTAAGAGTCCATGCTGGTGCGGTGAGCGATGCAGCCGAGGAGCGGCGACGGATGTGGGACGAGCGGTACGCCGCCGAGCAGGTGTGGAGCGCCGGGCCCAACGCGCTCGTAGAGTCGATCGCCGGAGCGTGGCCGCCTGGTCGGGCACTCGACCTGGGCGCCGGCGAGGGGCGCCACAGCCTGTGGCTCGCCTCCTTGGGCTGGGCTGTCACCGCCGTCGACTTCTCCGCTGTGGGGATCGACCGCGGCCGCGATATGGCGGCGTCCCGCGGTATGAACGTCGAATGGGTCGTGGCCGATGCGACGGAGTGGAAGCCCCCGGAGGGCACGGTTTTCGACCTGGTGCTGGTGTCCTACCTGCACCTTCCCGACGACGTCGTCCACGAGGCGGCGCAGTGGCTGGCCCCTGGTGGTGCGCTCGTGGTTGTGGGGCACGCCTTGCGCAACCTCACCGAGGGCGTGGGCGGGCCGCAGGACCCCTCGATCCTCAACACACCCGAGGGCCTTCGCGGGGCTGCGCGAGGGCTCGAGGTCGAGCGGTGCGAGGAGGTGCTGCGTTCGACCGAGGCCGGCAACGCCATCGACGTCGTGCTCGTGGCCCGACGCCCCGCCGAGGCCTGACGCTCGCCCGCCAGCCGTCACGCTTGCGTGGCAGGAAACCCTAGGCCGCGAGGGTGTCGGCCAGCTCGCATAGCGCGGCCCCCAGTGGCCCGTCGATGCGGATGGTCGCAAGCACGTCGCCGCGGGTGGGGCCCTTCGTGACGATGGCCACCGGGATGCCTCGGGCAGCCGCGCGGCGCACGAACCTGTAACCGGACATCACTGCCAGGCTGGACCCGAGGACCACGAGGGCGCTGGCGTCATCGGTCAGCTGGAAGCACCTCGCCACCAAGGGTTTTGGGACCGACTCGCCGAAGAAGACGACGTCTGGCTTGAGGGTGTCCCGCCCACAGACTAGGCAGAGCGGCACGATGAAGCGCGCGACGTCGAGCTGGTCGAGGGCGATGTCACCGTCCGGGCGGATCTCGTCACTCGTGACGGTGTAGTCCGGATTGGCCTCGCGCATCCGGGCATCAAGGATGTCGCGACGGGTGGTGTCGCCACACGTCAGGCACACCACACGCGCCAGAGCACCATGCAGCTCGTGCACGTCAAGCGCTCCTCCGGCCTGGTGCAGCCCGTCGACGTTCTGGGTGATGACCGGGCCGAGGCAGCCAGACCGCTGCAGGCGTGCGACCGCGCGGTGACCCTCGTTGGGCTGTGCTGCGCTGAATCGCTGCCAGCCCACGTAGGAGCGGGCCCAGTAGCGCCGTCGCGCCTCGGGCGAGCAGACGAATTCGGCGTACTGCATCGGGGCAACCCGACGTCGGCCGTCCGGGCCCCGGTAGTCGGGAATGCCGCTCTCGGTGGACATCCCAGCGCCGCTCAGCACCAGCGGCCGAGCAGTGGCGAGCAGCTCGGCGAGCGCCCCGAGGTCCGAGGTCTTGACCGGCATGGGGACAGGCTACTTCGCTGCGCATCGCGCCTCCCGCTCCAGACGGGCCGACCGCAGGGCGGAGTGGACGGTTGAGGGGCCCCGGACCGTCCGGCCGCTGGCGGTGTCCCGGACGTACGCGCGGATCACCACGACGGCTCCGACGGCGGGACGGACCCGCACCCGTCAGGGCCGTGGACGAGCCAACCTGCGCCGCCCATCCCACCCGGCCTCGGGGCGTGGCGGTGCCTTCTCCCGGACTCGCTACGCTCGGGTTTGTGGCCGAGTCGGAGGACCAGAGACTTGCGTCACCCCAGGCTGAAGCAACGGCGCGTCGGCGGGGCATGCTGGCGGGCGTCGCGGCTGTACTCGGGGTGGAATACCTGCTGCGCAACGGTCTGGTTCCCGCGGTTACGACCGAGTGGACGATCCGCATCGCGATCGGCATCGAGTGGGCGCTCGCGGCGGCGCTCCTGCTGTTTTGGGTCCCACGAGTGGAACGGAGCACGTGGGCGGCGATAGGCATCGGGCGGTGGCGTAACCGATATCTGTGGCTCGGTGCGGTCTGGTTTCTCGCCGCGACTGCGGCGTCGGCCGTGGTGGGGGTCGTCCTCAACGCCGCTGGGCTCGACTCGCTCGCCGACATGCAACCCAAGTTGGCCCACTACGCGTGGCCGACACTGCTTGCGTTGGCCGTGACTGGACCGGTCGTTGAGGAGGTCCTGTACCGCGGCTACCTCATCGAGCGCGTGGTCGTGCTGAGCGGGCGGATGTGGGTCGCCGCCAGCATTTCCTGGCTGGCCTTCACCGGGGTACATCTCGGTTTCTTCGGGCTCGGCGCCACCCTGAACACCGCCGTGCTGTCCGCTGCGCTCGTATGGTTGTACGTGCGCGAACGCTCCGTCTGGCCAGTGATTGTCATGCACGGTCTCAACAGCGTGTTCGCCTACGGCCTTGCGCCCCTGCTGTACTGACCGTCGCAGATCCATCCGTTGGCACGGAGCACCTGCGGTTCGAAGGCGAGCCGCCCTCCCTTCCTATGACCAGCTGGGGCCGGCACGGCGGGTCTGTTGGCTGCCCGGGTGGCTCCGCGCGGCGCGGGACTCGATCCGCGCTGGGCGGGGCGGACCGGGCTCTTCAGTCAACAGTCACGCCCCGGCCTTTGGAAGGGTTGAGCCCGCGAGGGGCGGCCTAGTCCTCGACGGTGGCCTGCCAGACGAGGCGGTTCGGTTCCCGGAACTGGATCTCCGTGTCTGACTCGTCGTAGCCCCGGCCCTTCCGCTTCGCCGGTCGGAGCGTGATCGACTCGGCGAACATGCTGATGGCCGCGCGCTGCTGGTCGATCCCCGCGGGGTCCTGAGCCGGTTGGATCGGGGTCAGGTCGAACCGTGCCCAGTCGATCCCGGTCTCGAACGCGATCTGGTCCACGTGTCGGTCCCGCAGGGACTCGATCCGGGCCTGCAGGTCTGCGGTGAGCATGGCCGGCGCGGCGGGGCAGCCCCAGCGGCCGAGCAGTGGCGAGCAGCGCGGCGAGCGCTGCCAAGCGAATATCAGCAGGGTCCGTAGGGAAAGTGCTGAGTTTGATAACAGACCGTTATAGAATGGCAGCATGATTGACGCCGCCGGTCTGCGCGTGATGCGGGCCATCGCCGACGAGGGCAGTTTCACGGCTGCCGCACTGTCCCTGGGCTACACCCAGCCCGCCGTGTCGCAGATGGTGCGCCGGCTGGAGCAGCGCACCGGGACGGCCCTGGTTGAGCGGGTCGGCCGATCGGTTCGCCTGACCGAGGCGGGCGAGGTTCTGGCGCGCCATGCCGGCCCGGTGCTGAAGGCCCTGGATGCTGCCGAGGAAGAGGTGGCCGCCATCGCTGGCCTTCGGGCTGGACGCGTGCGGCTAATGGCGTTCCCCTCTTCGTCGGCCACACTGGTCCCGCGTGCGCTCGCGCTGGTCAAGCAGCGCTATCCCGACATCAAAGTCACCTTCACCGAAGCCGAGCCCCCCGAGTCGCTCGCGGCACTGCGCGCCGGCGAGTGCGACCTGGCCGTGGCCTTCGCCTACGAGGGCACCGATCTGGGTCGGGGCGAGGAAGACCTCGACGTCTTCTCGATCCACAAGCTGATGGACGACGAGGTCCGACTTGCTCTGCCACGCACCCACCCGCTCGCCGGCCGCTCGGAGGTCGAGCTTGCCGACCTCGCCGAGGAGCCCTGGATTGCCGGCTGCCCCCGATGCCGCGGACACCTGTTGCAGATGTGCCACGACGAGGGTTTCAACCCCAACGTCGCTTTCGAGACTGAGGACTACGTCGCCGTCATGGGTCTGGTCTCCGAGGGTCTGGGCGTCGCCCTGATCCCCGATCTCATCCTGCGCACCGCCCACCACCACGACGTCGTGACTGTGCCCATCCGGCCCGCCTCTCGGCGACACATCCACATCGTGACGACGCCTGACCTTGAACGCGTTCCCGCAGTGCAGGCGACGATCGAGGCCCTCGAGGAAAGCGTGAAGACGCCGCCCAAGGTCCTGGCCAGCGTCTGATCATCGTTTCATTCTGATCGAGTCTGACCGCCGCCATCGGGTTCACCGTCGGCTCCACGTGACGGAAATGCGCCCGTCCCGGCCGGCGACGAGGGCTATGTCGCCCCTCTGGTCGGTGCGGTACACGGCGTACCCGTCCTGGCGCAGCGTGGCGAGGTGCTTGGGCGCCGGGTGCCCGTAGTCGTTGTCGGCGCCCACGCTGATCAGGGCGAGCGGTGCGCGGACCTCCCACATCAGGCCGGCATCGAGGTTGGCCGAGCCATGGTGGGCCGTCTTCACCGCATCGAAGCCCGCAGCCTCGGCCGCCATCCTGGGGTCACGGCGGAGCGCCAGGAGGATCTGATGGGCGGCCTCGCGCTCGACGTCGCCCATGAGCAGCACATCGAGCGGCCCGTCACGCGCCGCGAGCACGACGCTCGCATTGTTAGGCACGGATCCCTCGTCGATCCGCTGGGCTGGCCACCACACGTCAGCCTGGAGCTGGTCGAAGACGAGGCGATCTCCGGCGACCAGCGAACGGAGGGGTATGCCGGCCGCTCGGGTCCAGTGGACGACCTCGTCGTGCTGGTAGGCGGGTTCGCCGACCGGAGTTGCGAACACCTCCCGGACCGAGCGGCCATGCCCGGCGCCAGACAGCCCCTCGACATGGTCGGCGTGGTAGTGCGTGAGGACGATGGCGTCGAGGGTGGTGACCCCGAGACGCCTCAGGCAGCCGTCGACGAGGGCAGGCTGGGGACCGGTGTCCACGAGGACGGCATGGCCTGGCGTGGTCGCGAGAGCGACCGCATCGCCCTGTCCCACATCACACACCACCATGAGCCAGCCGTGCGGTGGCCACAGGACCACGGCTGTCGGCGCCGCACCCGCAACGCAGAACAGTGCCACTGACAGGCTGACGACGGGGCGGCGCACCGCCTGGTGCGCCAGCCAGCGACCGCTCAGCATCGCGAGAACGGTCAAACCCGCGAGGAGCAGCGCGCCGGTGGGGCCGTCCGGCCAAGGTGCCGTGCCACCTGGCACCACGGCGAAGACCCGCGCCACTCGCGCTATGCCAAGGGTGGGCATCGTACCGATCCAGGCGACCCCAGACGCAGCCGCGGGCCAGACCAGCGCCGCAAGGGCCGTGGCGACACCGGCCACGGTCGCGGGCGCGACCAGGGGCGCGGCCAGGAGGTTCGCGAGGACGCCCACCACGCTGACTGAGCCCTGGAGCAGCACGACCACGGGCGCGCACATCGCCTGCGCAGCCAGGGGGATCGCCAGGGCCTGTCCCCAGCCGGAGATCGGCCGGGGTAGGCGCTGCCCGATGGCATGGCCCCACGGCCGGACGAACACTAGGAGCCCGAGGGTCGCCAGCGTGGAGAGCGCGAATCCGTAGCTGCGGCTGAGCCAGGGATCGAGGACGAGCAGCGCGAGGATCGCCGCGGCGAGCACCGGCAACCCGGCAGCCCGCCTGGACCGGCTCATGCCCAGCAACGCGATCGCGCCCATGGCTGCGGCCCGGATGACGCTGGGCTCAGGTCGGGCAAGGACGACGAAGCCGGCGAGAACCGCCAGTGCAAGGGGAGGCCGAGCCCACCGTCGAATGCCGAGCAGCCGGGCCGCACCAAGGGCCATGGCCAGGGTGACCGCCACGTTGGAGCCACTCACCGCGCTCAGGTGGGTCATGCCCGTGGCAAGCATGGCGTCGGTGAGGTCCTGCGGCGTCTGGCTCGTGTCGCCGATGACTAGCGCGGGCAGCAGGCCGCGGGCGTCGGAAGGCAGACCTTGGACGGCCCGGCGCAGCCCCGCTCGCGTGTGCTCCGCAGCGCGTGCCACCACGCCGGGCCTCGCCACCTCCCTCGGCGGCGAACTTGGCCTCAGGAGCGCGGCCTCCTCCTCGCCGGCCGCCGATGGACGCAGCAACCCGGTTGCGGACACTCGGCTGTGCCAGGCGACAGCACGCCAGCTTTCGTCGCCGCGCACCATCACGGGAGTCGAGACCTGGGAGACCTGTCCGCGCCCCACGACCCGCTTCACGGTCACCCGGACGAGCACCGTGGAGCTGTCGCGACCGGACTGCTGCATCACGACCGGATCGGAGGTCACCACACCGACGATCGACACTGCGGCGTGCTGACGGGCCAGCAGGCCGATCGGCCCCGCCTCCCGCACCAGCGACTGGGCGCCGGATGCGAGGTCCGCGATCGCCAAGGCCCCGAGCGAGAGAACGACGGACACCCTCCAGCGCGAGCTGCCGCCGCGCGCGCGCCCGAGCAGCCAGACACCGAGCCCGAGCGCCGCGGCACCGGTCGCGAGGCACAGGCGGCCATAAGCCGGCCAGGAGAGCGTGACGGCGCCCGCTGCCCAGGCGATGAGCGACGGCACCAAGAGCCGCAGGTCAAGGGGACGGTGCGACTGCCCATCCGCACCTGCGACGCTGTCGTTCCCAGAGCTGCCCCCGTTTGGCCTCACACCGTCACCTTGGGCGTGAGCTGTGCCAGGAGCTTGTCGCCGATGCCACTCACCTCACCCAGCTCGTCGACCCGGGAGAATCTGCCGTGCTCCGCACGCCAGTCGAGGATGCGCTGCGCGAGAACCGGCCCGACGCCCGGCAGCGTGTCGAGCGTGGCAAGGTCGGCGGTGTTGAGGTTGACCAGACCTCCGGCTGATCCCGAGGGCCCTGCTGCTGCTCCAGGCGCCTGCGGGACGGCCTCGCCCGGCTTGGGAACGTGGATCTGCTCGCCGTCGACGAGCAGCCGGGCAAGGTTGACAGCGGACAGGTCGGCACCGGGCAGCGCCCCGCCGGAGGCCGTGATGGCGTCGGCCACGCGACTACCGGCCGCGAGGGTCACCAGCCCCGGGTGTCGCACTCGGCCAACCACGTGGACGACGACCTGGCCGCCCGGCCGGACCGCGGTCGTCGCGCCCGTGGGCACGAGCCCGGGGGCAGGGTCGCTCCCACGCTGAAGGGCCGAGCTCCGCTCACCCGCTCCCGGCGCGACGACCGTTGGCCGGCTCTCCGCGCGGGCCCAGGCCACCCGCACGCCGAACACCACCACAGCAAGCGCCAGCACGGCGGCCAGCCCAACCAGGGCACGGCTCCGAACGCCCAGCCGAGCCGATCGCAGGATGTCCGGTAGGACCAACATCGCCGGGCCCGGCGGCCGCGGGCGCCGATGCCGCCCAGTCGGTTGCCGACCTGACGCTTCCCGGCCCGGCGGTTGCCCTCCCGGCGGCTGCCGGCCCGGCGGTTGCCCTCCCGACTGTTGCCGCCCAGACCGCACCTCTGCTCGTGGCAGCAGGTCTGCACGGTGGGGCAGCCATGACAGTCCTGCCTCGTCGACTCCCCGAACCCCGCCACCCTGCTCCGAATGCGCGCGCAGCTGCTCGGATTGCGCGAGCACGGCCAACAGTCGGGGTGAGGGCTCCTGCGGGCGGCGACCGAACGGCATACCGACGACGCTATGAACCCAGCTGCCCATCCACCCGCGGCGTCCGCTCCCCTGTGGACCGTGGGACAGCAGTGAACCGGCCTGTGGACGCGTGCGCCCACAGGCCGGTTCTGTGTTGTCAGCCGACTTCGTCGAGGCACTCGACCTGGCGCTCGCCGCCGAGGCCTCCGGCTCGCAGTCGCTCCATGAACGCGAACGGCAGCCGCAGGCCCTCGGGGCGCAGCAGCACCATCGTCACCACCACGGATCCGACGAACAGCAGCAGCGCTCCCGAGAAGGCCACGTGCGTCCCAGCCACCAGGGCTGCTGCCGGCGACCCCCCGGAGCCGAGCGCAGCCTCGGTCCGGCCGGTCGCCAGCGTCGCCAGCACGGCCAACCCCAGGGCGCCGCCCACCTGGGCGGTGGTGTTCACCAGGCCGGAGGCGAGTCCCGCATCGGCGGGCTCCACGTCCGCCATAGCCAGGCCCATGAGCGCCGGGAATCCGGTTCCGGCGCCAACCCCGAGCAGCAGCATGGCGGGCAGGATGTCGCGCGCGTAGACCGCGTCGGCCGGCAGCCGCGTGAGCAGCGCAACGGACAGCAGCATGAGGAAGGTCCCGAGCAGCTGGGCGGAGCGGGCGCCGATCCGCGCCGAGATACGTGCGCTGTAGCGGACCGACAGCAGCGCCATCATGACCGTCATCGGCAGGTAAGCCAGGCCAATCTGGAGCGGCCCGTAGCCGAGTACCCGCTCCAGGTAGAGGGAGCCCATGAAGAACACCGAGAACATGGCTGCCGCACCAAGCACCTGGAGCAGGTTCGCCCCCACCAGCGCCTTCGAGCGGAAGACCCGCAGCGGCATGAGGGGCCGGGCAGCGCGCGCCTGCCGGACCACGAACCCGGCCAGCAGTGCGACGGCGCCCGCGCCCAGGGCAAGGGTGAGCGAGTCGCCCCAGCCGCGCTCGGCAGCCGGCTTCACGATGGTGAACACACCGAGCATGAGCGCGCTCGTGACCAGCGCGGCTCCGACGTAGTCGGCGCCCTGGCGCAGGCCCACTCCCGGCGTGGGGGCGATGAGTCGCAGCGACATGACGAAGGTTGCGATGCCGATCGGCACGTTCACGAAGAAGATCCAGTGCCAGTTCACGGCCTCGGTAAGGATCCCACCGAGGATCAGGCCGACGGCGCCGCCACCAGACGCCACGAAGGCGTAGACGCCGAACGCCTTGGCCTGCTCGCGGGGCTCAGGGAACAGGCCCACCAGCATCCCGAGGATGACCGCCGAGGTCAGCGCTCCGCCCGCCCCCTGCAGGAACCGCGCGGACACGAGCATTGCCTGGCTGGTGGAGACTCCGCACGCGAGGGACGCGCCGGTGAAGACGACCAGCCCGGTCAGGTAGACGGTGCGAGTCCCGATCAGGTCGCCGAGCCGCCCGGCCAGGAGCAAGAGCCCGCCGAAGGCGATGAGGTAGCCGTTCACCACCCACGCGAGGCTGCTCTGGGTGAAGCCGAGCTCGTCCTGGATGTCAGGCAGGGCGACGTTCACGATGGTTGCGTCGAGCACGATCATGAGCACGCCCAGGCAGAGCACGTAGAGCGCGGCCCAGCGCCGGCGATCCCCGCGCGTCGTCCCGGGAGGGACCGTGGCTGTGGCTGTCTGCATCTCGCTCTCCTGTTCGTGTGGCTGCCGCTCCTGCGACCTCTCACCCACACGTCGAACGGGCTGCTGACTTTTTGCGCTCGTCGCCTCGCTTTACCGCGGGTTTGTCCTGCGCGGTATGCCGGTCGGCCGGCCTGAGTGCCTATTCGCGGCGCTCGGCCAGCCAGCGCTCAACGTTGCCGCGGTGCCGGAATCCCACAATCAGGGCCAGGACCACACACCAGACGCCCTCGTCCCGCGTGGCCCCGGGAATCCAGCCGGCCCAGGCGGCCAACCCCAGCAGCAGGAGCACACCGAGGACCACCAGCGACGTCCCGGCCATCCAGCGCAGCCGCCAGTAGAGGAGAGCGAAGAGAACTGCCAGCCCAAGCGCGAACCACGGCTCGACTGCCAGGAGGGCCCCGAACGACGTCGCGACCCCCTTGCCGCCCGCGCCGTGGAGGAAAGGCGACCAGATGTGGCCGAGGACGACGGCAAGGCCCACGACGAGGGCGAGGGTCGTGCCGAGCGTCCGCATGACGACGAAGACCGGCAGGAAGCCCTTGAGCACGTCGGCCACCCCGACGACGATGCCCCAGCGGAGCCCGAGCACGCGGCCTGCGTTCGTGGCGCCCGGGTTGCCGGACCCAGCGCGCCGCAGATCTACACCGAGCAGCCGCGCGAGGATCATCGCGGGATTGACCGAGCCGAGCAGGAAGGACGCCACGACCGCGCCGACGGACGCCCAGGCCTGCACAGCCGTCACTCCCCCAGGCGGGGGCTCACCACGACTGCCAGCGTGCCCGGCCCTACGTGGGCACCCACCACCGCACCCAGCTCGACGACGACCAGCTCGCCGGGGCGGTGGTCCGACGACTCTTCGACCTCCTGGCTCGAGGCGACATCCGGCCCCTGGGCCGACGCCACCCCCGGCCCCGGGGCCGAGGCCGCACCCGTCTCCTGGCCAGCCGCAGCACCGGACTGCCTGCGCGAGGCAGCGCCGATCGCGCCGCCCGACGCGCCGTCGTCGTCCGACCGGCCACCCGAGCCGTCACGGACCCCCGCCTCCATCCGCAGATGAAGCCGCTGCACCAGCCGACCGGCAAGCTGGTCCGCGCGGGCCTGGGAGTCGAGGTGGTGCACGGCGATGTCGACGCCGGCAGGGGCCGATTCGGCGGCCGCGACCGCGAGCTCCTCGATGCGCGACAGCGCCCGGACCGATGTCCGGACCCGCTCCAGGGGCCGGATTTGGCCATCGGCCAGCGCGAGGATGGGTTTGATCGCCAGGGCGGACCCGAGCAGGGCCGACGCGGCGCCGATCCGTCCTCCCCGGCGCAGGTGCTCGAGGGTGTCGACGTAGAAGACCACGGTCGCGGCGGCCGCGCGGCGACGGGCCACCTCCGCCACCTCGGCCGCCGGGGCACCCGCGCGGGCCGCGTCGCTCGCTGACAGCACGGCATACCCCATGGCCATGCCCATCGAGCGTGAGTCGACCACGGTCACCGGCACCGGCGACTGCTCGGCGGCCAGCCGGGCGGAGTCGATGGTGCTCGACATGTCCGCGGAGATGTGGACCGAGACGATGGCCTCAGCGCCCCCGGCGGCGGCCGCCTCGTAGGCCCGCAGGAACGCGCTCGGCGAGGGCCGCGAGGTGCTCACCGGGGCGAAGGCACGCAGGGCGGCGGCGACCTCGGCGGACGTCACGTCGACGCCCTCGCTGTATTCCTCCCCCGCGATGATGACGTGCAGCGGGACGACGGATATCCCGTAGAGGTCGACGACCGCTCGAGAGAGGTATGCCGTCGAGTCGGTGACCAGGGCGACGCTCACGGACGCAGGCTATCCAGTGAGCCTGCCCGGCCATCACGCGCACCGCCGATGTGCTCATCCGGTGCTGCGCAGCGAGAGGGCCAGCAGCGTCGCGGAGGCCAGGGCCGCTAGAGCGCGGACGTGGTTCCAGCGCGTCCAGGCAACCCCGTATGCCGCCCACTCGCCTGCCGCTCCCGGGTCGCCCGGCCGGATGGAGGCCAGGGCGTCGTTGAGCGGGACGTTCGCGGCCACGGTGACCGCGAACGCCACCAGGCCCAGACCCGCGCCGGCGATTCGCAGCGGCTGGCCCTCGCCGCCGGTGAGCGCAGCGTGGGCGGCGACAGCGACCGAGCCCGCGCCGGACGCGAGCAGGGGCACGATGAACACGCTGCGGGCCGCCACCTCGTTGACCGACTGCATTGCCGAGATGCCAGCGGTCGCATCGAGCCGCTCCAGGGCGGGCATCACGAGAGAGGAGAAGGCAAAGAGGGCACCGCCCAGGACCCCTGAGGCCAGCGCCGTGCCTCCGACGAGAGCCTGCACTGCGGAACTCACGGCATTCCCCGCTGTGCACCGGCCCACTGGACGACTGCGGCCCGAGCCCAGTCCTCGAAGGACCTCGGCTCGCGGCCGAGCACGTCCTGGACTCCGCGGGCAGGAGCGGAGTTGCGCCCGTCGAGGACCTCGGCGAAGAGGCCAGCGAGGGCAGCAGCGCCCTCGGCCGACATACCGGCTTCCTGTGCCGCAGCGGCGAACTCCTCGCAGGTGACGGGCACGAAGGCTACGGGCCTCCCGAGCGCAGCTGAGAGCAGTCCGGCGACCTCGGCGAAGGAGACGCCCCTCGGCCCGGTCAGCTCGTGCACCCGGCCCTCGTGGCCCTTGAGCGTCAGCGCCGCCACCGCGACCTCAGCGATGTCGTCGGCGTCGACGAAGGGCTCTCGCAGCCAGGGCTCGCATGGCAGGGCCAGGACCCCCGTCGCGAGACCGTCCGCGAGCGCGCCCTCGGTGAAGTTCTGGTTGAACCACGAGCAGCGCACCACCGTGCCGGTCGGCAGCGCCTGGAGGAAGGCCCGCTCGGCCGCCTGGGCGCCGGGCTCGCCGCGGCCGGAGAGCAGGACCGCCCCGCGTACGCCCGACTGCGCTGCGAGACGGGCGAAGTGGGCCACGGCCTCCACCGAGCCGGGGAAGGCGAGGTCGGGCTGGTAGGCGAGGTAGATGCCTGCTGCGCCGGACAGCGCAGGCGCCCACGTGGTGTTGTCGGTCCAGTCGAACGGCACCGGCCCGGAGCGAGCGGCGCGCAGGACAGGGATGCCGAGAGCCGTGAGCCCGGCCGCGACGCGGCTGCCGGTCTTGCCGCCGGCGCCGGTGACGAGGATGGGGCCATGCATCCGTGGCTGAGAGTTAGGTGTCATAGATCGATGACACCCGACCAGTCCGAGACGATCCATCGCTGAACGACGCTATGGCATACGCGATCGTCTACATTGAGCCTGTGGACGCGATCGCAGCCATGCTCGATGGCCCCCGGGCACAGGGGGCGTTCCTGCTGCGGTGCGTGCTGGCCGCTCCGTGGTCCCTCCTGGTCGGCGACGAGGCTCCGCTGTCCCTCATCGCGGTGACCCGCGGTCGGGCCTGGGTCACTCATGATGGCTCCGCTCCGGTGGCACTCGATCGGGGCGACCTGGCCCTCGTCCGCGGGCCCGACCACTACACCCTCTCCGACGAGCCCGTCCGCCCGCCGCAGGTGCGCATCGACCCCGACCAGTCCTGCCACAGCCTGGACGGCAGGCCCCTGGGGCTCGCCCTGTCGCTCGGGGTCCGGACCTGGGGCAATGGCGGATCCGGCGGGGAGGCGGCCGCCGACACGGTCTTCCTCACGGGCTGCTACGGCCTCGCGAGCCAGGTGTCGCCGAGAGTGCTCGACGCCCTCCCCCGGCTCGTGGTCATCCCGGCGAGGGACTGGTCCACCCCCCTGCCCGCCGTCCTCGAGGCCGAGCTCGAGAAGACCGCGACCGGCCAGCAGGTCGTCCTCGACCGCCTCCTCGACCTTCTGCTCATCGAAGCGCTGCGTGTGTGGTTCGCCCGGCCGGGCGGCGGTTCCCCCCTGTGGTGGGCCGCGGCCGCCGACCCGGTGCTGGGGCCGGCCCTGCGCGCCATGCACGACGAACCCGCACGCCCGTGGACCGTCGCAGGCCTTGCCGCGACCTCCGGCCTGTCGCGGGCGGCCTTCGCCCGACGGTTCACTGAGGCGGTCGGTGAGCCACCGCTGGCCTACCTCACGGGCTGGCGCCTTGCCATGGCCGCAGACGCGCTGCGCGGCACCGACGCCACACTCACCGCCGTGGCGCGCAGCGTCGGCTACTCAACGCCGTTCGCATTGAGCACCGCATTCAAGCGCCGCTACGGCCTCAGCCCGGAGCGCTACCGACGCGACCTACCGCCTCGCTGGAACCAGCCCTCCGGCATGCCCTGAGACGCGGCGGCAGCTACACAGGCACGACGTTGACCAGCTTGGGCGCCCGGATGACCACCGTGCGGATCCCGCCCACGGTCGCAGCCTGAACCTTGGGCCGGGCCAGGGCCAGCTCGCGCAGCGCGTCCTCGGTGATGTCCGCCGGCACCTCGAGCCGGTCGCGCACCTTGCCCTTGATCTGCACGACGCAGGTCACCGTGTCCTCGACGACGAGCGACGGGTCGGCCTCGGGGAACGGCTCGTAGGCGAGCGTCTCGGTGTGGCCAAGCCGCCGCCACAGCTCCTCGGCGATGTGCGGGGCCAGGGGTGCCACCATCAGCACGAGCTTCTCGGCGGCGTCACGGGGCACGGCTTCGAGCTTCGTGAGCGCATTGTTGAGCTCGATCAGCCGGGCGATGGCGGTGTTGAACGACAGGCTCGCGTAATCGGCCCGCACCGCCGCAATGGTGCGGTGCAGGATCCGCGAGTCGGCGTCGTCGAGCTTGCCGTCGACCACCCGGGCCTCGCCGGTCTCCTCGTCGACGACGTTGCGCCACAGCCGCTGCAGGAAGCGCTGCGACCCCACGACGGCGCGCGTCTCCCAGGGCTTGGAGAGCTCCAGCGGCCCCATCGACATCTCGTAGACGCGGAAGGTGTCCGCGCCATACGCCTCGTACATCTCGTCCGGGCTGACGACGTTCTTCAGCGACTTCCCGATCTTGCCGTACTCGCGCGTGACCGGCTGGCCCTTCCACGTGAACGTCGGCTCGGGTCCGGGGTCGCCGGGGTCCTCCTCGACCTCCGCAGCCGGCACCGGCTGGCCGCGGTCGTCCCGGAACGCGAATGCCTGGATGTAGCCCTGGCTGAAGTACTTGCGGAACGGCTCCTCGCTCACCAGGTGGCCCAGGTCGAAGAGCACCTTGTGCCAGAAGCGCGCGTAGAGCAGGTGCAGCACCGCGTGCTCGACCCCGCCGATGTACAGGTCGACGCCGCCGGGGTCGCGGGTGCCCTCGGGCGCGCCGGCGACCGGCTCCGGGTACGGCCGCATCCAGTAGCGCTCGTTCTCCGGGTCGACGAACGATTGGTCGTTGGCCGGGTCGAGGTATCGCAGGTAGTACCAGCACGACCCCGCCCAGTTGGGCATGGTGTTGGTCTCGCGGCGGTACTTGCGCGGACCGTCGCCCAGGTCCAGTTCGACGTTGACCCAGTCCTGCACGCGACCCAGTGGCGGCTCGGGCTCGGAGGCGGCGTCGTTGGGGTCGAACGTGCGGGGGCTGTAGTCGGGCACCTCCGGCAGCTCGACCGGCAGTGCCGACTCGGGGAGCGCGTGGCTGTTGCCCTCCTCGTCGAAGACGATCGGGAACGGCTCGCCCCAGTAGCGCTGGCGGCTGAACAGCCAGTCTCGGATCTTGTAGCTGACCGTGGCCTCCCCGTAGCCCTTCCTGACCAGCCAGTCGATGATCAGCGCCTTGGCCTCGGCCACCGGAAGGCCGTTGAGGCTCACCTCGTCGTTGGCCGAGTTGATCGCCGGTCCCTCGCCACTGAACGCCTCGTCGTCCGGGTGGCCCTCGGGGGGCTGCACGGTGCGGATGATCGGCAGCTGGAACTTCTCGGCGAACTCCCAGTCGCGCACGTCCTGGCCGGGCACCGCCATGATCGCCCCGGTCCCGTAGCCCATGAGGACGTAGTCGGCGACAAACACCGGGATCGCCTGCCCGTTGACCGGGTTGGTCGCGAAGGCGCCGGTGAAGACGCCGGTCTTGTCCTTCCCCTCCGTCTGCCGCTCCAGCTCACTCTTGCGCGAGGCCGCGACCTGGTATGCCGTGACCGCGGCCTGCGGCGTCACCTCGCCTCCCGTCCAGGCCGGCTTGGTCCCTGCCGGCCACTCCCCGGCGGGGACGATGTCCACCAGGAGCGGGTGCTCAGGCGCCAGCACCATGAAGGTGGCGCCGAACAGCGTGTCGGGCCGGGTGGTGAAGACGTCGATGCCCACGTCGCCGAGGCGACCCGAGGCCACGATCGGGAACGTCACGCGAGCGCCCCGGCTGCGACCGATCCAGTTGCGCTGCATGAGCTTGACCTTCTCGGGCCAGTCGACCCGGTCGAGGTCGTCGGCCAGCCGGTCGGCATATGCGGTGATCCGCATCATCCACTGGCGCAGGCTGCGCTTGAAGACCGGGAAGTTGCCGCGCTCGGACCGGCCCTCGTTGGTGACCTCCTCGTTGGACAGCACGGTGCCCAGCCCGGGCGCCCAGTTGACCGGGGCGTCCGAGGTGTAGGCCAGGCGGTAGCTGTCGAGGATGCCGTGCCGCTCGCTGGGGGCCAGGTCGGACCAGTCCCGGCCGTCCTCGGCAGGCAGCGGTCGCGTGCCGCTCTCGAACTCGGCCACCAGCTCGCCGATCGGCCGCGCCTTGCCCGTGCCGCCGTCGGCGCGGACCGCCTCGGGGTCGTACCACGCGTTGTAGATCTGCAGGAAGATCCACTGCGTCCACTTGTAGTAGCCGGGGTCGATCGTGGCGAACGTGCGCCGGTCGTCGTGGGCGAGACCCAGTCGGCGCAGCTGGCGCTTCATCACGACCATGTTGTCCTCGGTCGTCTTGCGCGGGTGCTGACCGGTCTGGACGGCATACTGCTCGGCCGGAAGGCCGAAGGCGTCGTAGCCCAGGCAGTGGAGAACGTTCTTGCCCGTCATCCGGTTGAACCGGGCGAACACGTCGGTCGCGATGTAGCCCAGCGGGTGTCCCACGTGCAGGCCCGCGCCGCTGGGGTAGGGGAACATGTCGAGGACGAGGAGCTTCTCGCGTCCAGCCACCTTCTCGGGCTCGGCCCAAGGCCCGGCCGGGTTGGGGGCGTGGAAGGTGCCCTCCTGCTCCCAGCGGTCCTGCCAGGCAACCTCGATCTCCCCCGCCAGCTCGGCGGTGTAGCGGTGCGGCGTCTCGCTCATGGGTGTTTCCCCTGTGGGTGGTCTCGTGTCTCGCATGCTCGGCCCTCTGACATGACAAAACCCCTCACGCAGGAGGGGTTCGCCGCGGTGACCGGGTGGGGTCAGCGCGGCGTTCTAAGAAGGAGCTGCCGTGCCATGGGGTCAGGCTACCGCAGGCGGATGCCTGACCCTGCGTGGGTTTGCCAGGCCGAGCGCTCAGCGGACCCGGCCGCTCCGGCTGACGGTTCGCGCCGCGGCGGCAACCTCGGATGCGACGTCCGCGAGGTGCTCGCGGATCAGCCCCGTGGTGACCCGGATGTGCCCGTGCGCCGATGGCAGCACCGCAAACGGGGCTCCGGGGGCGGCCCCGACGCCCCGCGCGGCGAGGCGCATCAGCGCGGCAGTCTCGTCGCGCACCGGTACCCACACGTTGAGGCCGTCGGTCCCCTCCACTGCGATGTCCTCGCGGGCCAGCGCAGCGACGAACGCCTCGCGGCGGCGGGCGTACTCCTGGCGCGCTCGCGCGACGCTTGCGCGGGTTCCCGAGTCGGTGAGCAGGCCGAGCAGGACTCGCTGGAGAAGTCGGCTGCTCCAGCCCTGGCCCAGCTGGCGAAGTCGCTGCACCTCGCCGATCACCTCCACCGCGCCACTCATCGCCGCGAGCCGCAGGTCGGGGCCGTGGGACTTTGAGTAGCTGCGGATGTGGACCGCCCGCGCTGGATCGAAGGACCCGAAGCTCACGTCCGGTGAGGTGGAGATGGCACTGGCCGAGTCGTCCTCGACCACCAGCGCGCTCGTCTTCGCCAGCACCCGAGCCAGGAGGCGGAGCCGCGCCGGGGTCATGGAGATCCCGGTGGGGTTGTGCGCCCGGGGCTGGAGGAAGACCGCCTGCACAGAGCGCTCGAGGGCAGCCGCCAGGGCTGAGGGCACCATGCCCTCCTCGTCGAGGGGAACACCGACCACCTCGACGCCAGCCGCCTCCAGAAGGTCCAGCAGAGGAGGAAAGGACGGGTGCTCGACCACGACGCGGTCGCCGAAGCGAAGGGTCGTGCGGATGATCAGCTCAAGGGCGTCCATGGCGCCGTCGACCACCGTGAGCGCCGGCGGGCGGTAGGGCCAGCTGTCGTCGAGCACTCGGTGCAGCTCGGGGAGGACCGGGTCGTCGAGGTAGCTCTGCGGCGTCCCCGCACTCGACAGGGTGCGCAGCGCACCGCCCAGACCAGGCAGCAGTGCTTCGTCCGGCACGCCGGTCGAGAGGTCGAGCGCGAACTGGGTCTGGTGCTCGAGCGCCTGCTGGTAACGGCCATCCCGGGGAGCAGCGCTGTCGGCGATGACCGTGCCCCGGCGTCCGGCGGTGCGAATCGCGCCAGCGCGCAGGAGCAGACCCCATGCCGCACTCACGGTGGTGGGCGACAGCGCCAGCTCGTGGGCCAGCACGCGGATGGGGGGCAGGCGATCACCCGGCCTGAGGACACCCTCGCGGACCGAGCGGCTGACTGCGGTGGCCAGGCCCCGGGCGCTGGGATCGTCGAGGCGGGTCTCGATCGCGGAGATCGGTGAGCCCATCTTTGTAACATAGCAGTCGGCGTATTGTTCGGCCCTGATCTGTTACCTAGATTTGGGCCATGACGAGAATCCCCCACTGGATCGATGGGCGCCGGCACCCCGGCAGGTCCGGACGGCACGCGCCGGTGCACAACCCGGCGACGGGAGGCGAATCAGGCCAGGTGGACCTCGCTTCGCGAGACGAGGTCGACGACGCGGTCGCAGGCGCGGTGGCCGCCGCCGCCGGGTGGCGCAGCTCCTCGCTGTCGAAGCGTTCCGGGGTCCTCTTCGCGTTCCGGCAGCTGCTGCACGACCGCGCGGATGACCTGGCCGCGGTGATCACAGCCGAGCACGGAAAGACCCATGACGACGCCCTCGGCGAGATCACGCGCGGGCTGGAGAACGTCGAGTTCGCGGCCGGCGTGCCCCAGCTGCTCAAGGGCGGGTTCTCGGAGCAGGCCGCCACAGGTGTCGACGTCTTCAGCATCCGGCAGCCACTGGGCGTGGTGGCCGGCATCACTCCGTTCAACTTCCCGGCCATGGTCCCGCTGTGGATGTGCGCGACCGCCATCGCCTGCGGCAACGCCTTCATCCTCAAGCCCAGCGAGAAGGACCCCTCTGCCGCGCTGCTCCTGGCGGAGCTGTGGCGGGAGGCCGGGCTGCCCGACGGCGTCTTCACCGTGCTCCAGGGCGACAGAGAGGCGGTCGAGGCCCTTCTCGCCCACCCCCATGTCGCCGCCATCAGCTTCGTGGGGTCCACACCGGTGGCCCGGACCATCTACGAGACCGGCAGCGCCCACGGGAAACGGGTCCAGGCCCTAGGGGGCGCCAAGAACCACGCCCTCGTTCTCCCCGACGCCGACCTCGATCTCGCGGCGGACGCCATCGTCTCCGCGGCCTACGGGTCCGCCGGCGAGCGCTGTATGGCGCTGTCGGTCGCCGTCGCCGTGGGCGACATCGCCGACGCCCTGGTCGATGCGCTCGCCGTCCGCCTCCCCAAACTCGTGGTGGGCGACGGCGCCGGGCCCGGCACGGACCTGGGCCCGCTGATCACCTCCGAGCACCGGGAGCGCGTCGCTTCCTACGTAAGACAGGGGCAGGACGCGGGTGCACGGGTCGTCGTCGACGGCCGGGAGGCTGGGGTTCCCGCGGCCGGGTTCTTTCTCGGGCCCAGCCTGCTCGACCACGTCACGCCAGACATGACGGTCTATCGTGACGAGATCTTCGGCCCGGTCCTTGGAGTGGTTCGGGTCGACAGCTTCGAGGAGGGGCTGGCCCTCATCAACCGCAACCCGTTCGCGAACGGGACGGCAATCTTCACCCGGGACGGCGGCGCAGCGCGCCGGTTCCAGTTCGAGGTCGAGGTGGGCATGGTGGGCATCAACGTGCCCATCCCCGTTCCCGTCGCCTACTACTCTTTCGGGGGCTGGAAGGCCTCGCTCTTCGGCGACACGCACATGTACGGCCCGGACGGCATCGCCTTCTACACCCGCGGCAAGGTCGTCACGTCCCGGTGGCCCGACCCGGCGACGTCCTCGGTCGACCTCGGCTTTCCACGCACCCGCTGACCACCTCCGACCTGCATCGCCAAGGACGCGCCATGACCAGCAGCACCCACACCAGCAGCACCCAGGCCACCAGCACGCGCACGGGCCACCTCGCCTTCACGGACTACGACGAGGAGACAGTGCGCCGGCTCGATCGCGCCCACGTCTTCCACTCGTGGTCGGCCCAGGCCCAGATCGCACCACTGCCCATTGCGCGTGCCCAGGGGAGCCACTTCTGGGACTACTCCGGAAAGAAGTACCTCGACTTCTCGTCCCAGCTGGTCAACGTCAACATCGGCTACCAGCACCCCGCGGTGGTGGCTGCCATCCGCGAGCAGGCCGACCGGTTGCTCACCGTGGCCCCCAGCTTCGCCAACGACGCGCGCTCGGAGGCGGCCCGGATGATCGCCGAGGTTGCGCCCGACGACCTCAACCAGGTCTTCTTCACCAACGGTGGCGCAGAGGCCAACGAGAACGCCATCCGCATGGCGCGGCTGCACACCGGGCGCCACAAAGTGCTCGCTGCCTACCGGAGCTACCACGGCGCCACCGCCGGGGCCATTGCGCTCACCGGCGACCCGAGGCGCTGGCCCTCGGAACCCGGCATCCCGGGGGTGGTCAGGTACTGGGGGCCGTACCCCTACCGTTCCGCCTTCCACGCTGCCGACGAGCAGGAGGAGTGCGAGCGCGCCCTGCGGCACCTCAACGATGTGCTGATGGTCGAGGGCGCCCATACCGTCGCCGCCATCGTGCTCGAGACGGTCGTCGGCACCAACGGAGTGCTCGTGCCGCCGGACGCCTACCTCGCCGGTGTCCGAGCCCTCTGCGACGAGCACGGGATCGTGATGATCGCCGACGAGGTGATGGCCGGCTTCGGGCGCTGCGGCGAGTGGTTCGCGGTGGACCGGTGGGGCATCACACCGGACCTGATCACCTTCGCCAAGGGCGTCAACAGCGGCTACGTCCCGCTCGGGGGCGTGATCATCTCCGAGGCCATCGCCGCCACCTTCCAGGACCGGCCCTACCCCGGCGGCCTGACATACTCGGGCCACCCGCTGGCCTGCGCCTCGGCGGTGGCCTCGATGGGCGCCATGCGGTCCGAGGGCATCATCGACCACGCCCGCTCCCTGGGGGAGGACGTCATCGGACCTGAGCTGCGCAAGCTCGCCGAGCGGCATCCGTCGGTCGGGGAGGTGCGTGGGCTGGGAGTGTTCTGGGCCCTCGAGCTGGTGCGCGACCGGCATACCCGCGAGCCCCTGGTGCCGTTCAACGCCGCCGGCGCCGACGCCAAGCCCATGAACGACTTCGCCGCGGCATGCAGGGAGCGGGGAGTCTGGCCGTTCACGCACTTCAACCGCACTCATGTCGTGCCGCCGTGCACCACCACGGCCGACGAGGCGCGCGAGGGCATCGCCGCCCTCGACGAGGCGCTCGCGGTCGCTGACGGCTACTACACCGGCGACTGATCCCACCCGGCGCCAAACCGCACCAGCGCGCACCGGGAGGTATCACCCATACGGGCTATGGCCTCCTATGGGGGAGAAACCGGAAAATGGGAGGTACGGACGGGCTCCGCGTGGGGACCGGCTCGCGCCCCCAACGACCGGTCGACGAAGTGGGGGATGGACATGAGTCGGGAGTACCTCGATTTCGATGTGGCCATCGAGAAGACGGCCACCGGCTATTCCGCGCGGGTGGTGGACTCCCCCGCCGGGCAGGCAGCCGGACCTTTCGTGCTGCCCTTCGCGGCCGCGGAGCTGGCGCAGTTCATGATCGCGGTCGGGCCGCCACGAGTGCCCTCCCGGCGGCTCATGCCAGCAGCCGTGCGCGTGACCGATGTCCGGGACTATGGGCAGCGGCTCAACGACGCCCTTTTCAGCGGACCGGTCGGCTCGGCCTTTACCCTGAGCCTCGATCGAGCCAACAGCGCCAACAAGAGCCTGCGGGTCCGGCTGCGCCTGGCTGGCGTTCCCGAGCTCGACCCGGTGCCCTGGGAGTACCTTTACAGCAGCAGTCTGGTGCGGTTCCTCACGCTCTCGGACGACACGCCGATCGTGCGCTACCTCGACGCTGCAACCCATCCCCCGCCCGTGACTGTCGAGCCGCCGCTGCGCGTGCTCGCCATGGTGTCGAGTCCCTCGGACATGCCAGCCCTTGAGGTGCAGCGCGAGATCGACCTGCTTCAGGCGACGACCGCCGACCTCGTCAACAATCGACTCCTCACGATCGACGTCCTCGACAAGGCCACCCTCCGCGGGCTCCAGCGCTCCCTGATCGACAGCTACCACGTCTTCCACTTCATCGGCCACGGGGGCTTCGTCGACAGCGAAGGCGAGGGCGTGCTCGTGCTCGAGAAGGAGGACGGCACAGCCGACCGCGTCAGCGGGACCCGTCTGGGCACGCTCCTCCACGACGCCCGTGACCTACAGCTCGCGGTGCTCAACGCCTGCGAAGGGGCGCGCACTTCCGGGCGGGATGCCTTCTCCGGCGTCGCCCAGGCCCTCGTGCGGCAGGGCCTCCCGGCCGTGGTCGCCATGCAGACCGAGATCTCCGACCGGGCCGCGCTGGCGTTCAGTCACGAGTTCTACTACTTCCTCTCCCGAGGCCTGCCCATCGAGGGCGCCATGTGCGAGGTGCGCAAGGCCATGGCCATTTCCGACGAGGCGTCGGAGTGGGGAACGGCGGTGCTCCTGCGGTCTGGGACCGAGCAGCCGTTCCAGTTCACCGCCACGCGGCCGGTTTCCCAGCCGGCCAAGGAGGATCGCTGGGAGTCGCTGTACCAGGCGGCCGGGACGGCCATTGCCAGTGGCGCCCAGGGAACCGCCATCCCGATCTTGGAGCAGCTCCAGGCCGAGAAGCCCGACTACCACGACGTCACCGACCTCCTCGACCAGGTCCGGCCGACCGAGGGCCAGGTCCGGCCGACCGAGGGCCAGGTCCGGCCGACCGAGGGCCAGGTCCGGCCGACCGAAGGCCAGGCCGCGACGCTCGCCGCCACCGGAAGCGAGCGGCTCACCGCTAGCGGCGACGAGCTCACCGCCGTCGTGGAGACTCCCGAACGTACGCAGGAGCTGCCCTCGGGCGGCGAGCAGCCGGCATTCGGACAGGGCGGCCCACCTCCGGTCACCCCTCGGCGGGGCATGTCCTGGAGGCGTCGCCCGCAGCGCAAGCGCATCGTCCTCGGGGTGGGCGGAGTCGTGCTGGCGGCCGTCTTCGGGGTGACGCTGTATGCCGTCAACCAGGGCGAGCCCGAGACCCCACCGCCGGATCCAGCCGCCCTCGAGCGAGTGTGCGGCCCGCAGGCCACCATCCCGGAGGTCGAGAACTCGGTCAGCGTGGGCTGCGCCCTCACGACCCCGGTCATCGACGGCACGTTCGACGACTGGGCCAACCAGTCGTCGACGACGATCGACGCCGAGGTGTTCCCGGAGACGACCACGGCAGAGGGGTTCAGCGCCGACTGGGCCGGCTCGTGGGACCTCGACGCGATCTACCTGCATGCGCGCGTCACCGACCCCTCCCTGCGCTTCGTCGACGAGAGCCTGCCGAGCCAGTTCTTCAAGGGCGACTCGATCTCGTTCGAGTTCGGACCCGACCCTGAGGGACTCAGCACGGATGCCGGGCTGCGCAGCGGGCGTGACCTCCACGTCATCATCGGCCTCACCCAGACCGGGCCGCGGGCCGTGATCAACCCAGCGGCCAAGGGAGTGTTCACCGCGGGCGACTTCGCGCCGGAGATCACGGCGGCCGGGGGGCCGAACACCGACGGAGGCTACGAGGTCGAGGCCCGGGTGCCGTGGTCGGCGCTCGGCGTCGACTCGCCCTCGCGGGGCGCGGTCTTCGGCGCCAACTTCAATGTCAGCGACGCAGCGCCGACGAACAAGTGGGCCCTGGGCCGGATGATCAGCAGCAACCCCGAGCGCACCGGCGCCAACCAGCCCCACCCGGCCACCTGGCAGCGCCTCGTGCTGGCCGACGAGCCCTGAGCCGGCGCCCATGACTGACACCGCACCCGACCACGTGGAGCTCGCACCCACCAACGCCGAGACCTCCGCTGTAAGGGTCACACCTGACAGCCCGGAGCCACACCTCTACGCACTGCTGGTGGGCATCGACGCCTACCCGCCGCCGGTGCCGGCCCTCCGGGGGTGCGTCAACGACGTGTCGGCCTTCGCCGAGACCCTCCGCGGCCGGGTCCACGGCGACCGTGCCCTGGACGCGGAGATCCTCACCGACGCCGCCGCGACCCGGCAGGCGGTGATCGACGCCTTCCGCACCCACCTGGGGCAGGCCGGCCCGCAGGACGTGGCCCTCTTCTACTACAGCGGGCACGGGTCCCAGCAGGCGACACCACCCGAGTTCTGGGGCGTCGAGCCCGACCACGTCGACGAGACGCTCGTGCTCGTCGACAGCCGGCTGCCCGGACAGTGGGACCTCGCCGACAAGGAGCTCGCCACGCTCATCTCCGAGGTGGCTGCCACCGGCTGCCACCTGCTCGTGGTGCTGGACTGCTGCCACTCCGGCGACGCCACCCGGGCCTCGGAGGATGGTGTTCGCGACCGGCTGGCCCCGCCGGACGGCCGGGCCCGGCCAGGAGGCACCTACCTCACCGGCGCAGGCGCGGTCCGGGGCGCGGTCGGGAGCCGCTGGTCGCCCGCCGGCGGGGACCACGTGCTGCTGGCCGCCTGCCGTGCCTCGGAACGGGCCAAGGAGCTCGCGGTGCTGGGCGAGGACCGGGGGGCGTTCTCCTTCGCCCTCGAGACCGCCCTGCGCGAGAGCGGCGGGCAGCCCTCCTACCGCGAGATCCACCGCTGGGCGACCGCAGGAGTGCTCCGCCGGGTGGAGGAGCAGCATCCGCAGGTGGAGGTCCTCGACGCAGCGGACCTCGACCGGCCGTTCCTCGGCGGGGCTATCCCCGCGACGCCGAGACGGCTCACGCTGTCGATGCTCCCCGACGGCTGGAGTATCGACGCGGGCGCGGTCCACGGCGTGCCGGCGCCGATCGGGGACGACACCACCGAGCTTGCCGTCTACGCCGCCGACGGTGCTACGACGGGCCAGCCCCTGGCGGTGGCCACCGTCACGAAGGTGCTCCCCGACCGCTCGCTGGTCTCGCTGTCGACCGACCTCGACGAGTCCCGGGTCTATCGAGCTGTGGTCACGTCGATCCCGCTGCGCCCGATGAAGATCGGGGTTGTCGGCGAGGCTCCTGGCACTCAGGCCCTGCGCGCGGCGGCAGACCACGCCGACCCCACGCTCATCGACCTGGTCGAGGACCAGCACGACGCCGAACTGCTGGTCGAGGTCAGCGGCGAGGGCTTCACGATCCGCCGCCCCGGGGTCCCCCGCCCGCTCGTCCCCATCGTGAGCGGCCAGGCCCGCGAGGAGCGCACCATCGCCGCCCTCGAGCACGTCTCACGCTGGATGCGCCTGTCGGCGCTGCACAATCCCGCAACGCGCCTGCCGGAGGGCGCCGTCGCCATCACCGTCGAGACTGGCGCAGGTGCGATGGATTCCGGCGGACGCCTCAACATCTCGTATGCCGGTGACTCCCCACCCGCCTTCACCGTCACCCTCGCGAACACCATGGAGGAGACCCTGTGGTGCACGCTGCTCGACCTGACCGAGACCTACGGAATCTTCACGGACGCTTTTCCCGCGGGTTCGATCGAGCTGGCACCCGGTCAGTCCCGCTCGGTCGCCATGACCGGGCAGGTGTCCGACGAGCTGTGGCGAGCCGGGACCGTCACGCTGACCGACCAGCTGAAGGCGATCGTGAGCACGCTGGAGTTCGACCCGCGCTCGCTGGAGCAGGAGGAGCTCGACGTCACCGCGCCGACGCCCAAGGCCCCGACGTTGCGCGGGGGGGTGGTCATGCACTCGACGCTGGACCGGCTGCTGACCCGCGTCACCACGCGGCGGCTGGCGCCCCCCGGTGACATCGAGCAGATCGCCGACTGGCGCACTGACGACCTGTGGGTGGTCACCCACCGCCCGGGGTTGTCGCCATCAGGGTGACAGCAAACGCTTCCAGAGTGCTGGACTACCCCGACAGCGGCTAGGTCGACTGGCGCAGCAGGCCCAGCACGATCAGCGCCTGGGCGACGTGGTACGTGACCATCACTGCGAGCGGCGCCCAGGACCGGCGGCCGGCGTCAGTGCAGCATGCCGACGACGATCAGGACCTGTGCGACGTGGTAGGTGACCATCACGGCAAGCGGTGCCCAGGACCTCGCGCCCGCGAACCGGTCCAGGGCCAGGATCGCGTCGCTGACCGCGAACACCGTCGCTCCCAGGGCCACGACGAAGTCGCCGGTCATCCAGGCCGCCACGAGCATCGCACTGATCACCAGGATGTACGCAGCGACCGGTCCGGCGAGCGGCCACCCGCCCTCGCGACGCGCCGCGGGCAGCACCTGACGAACCACGGCTGCCGCCAGCAATCCCAGCAGGAGCAGCGCCACCACGACCCATCTCGGCTTCTCGAGCGCCTCTGGCAAGGAACGCCGCCACGAAGGCCAGGTGGCCGAGGAGGAAGGCCCCCAGCCCGGCGAGGAACCGCGGCGCCGAATCGCCGAGCAGCGTGACGTCTCCCACCAGGCACAGGCCGAGGGCCACCAGCAGCCAGCGGTCCGGAGTCGAGTCGAGCGCGCCCAGCCAGACGGCCGTCGCGATCAGGGCCAGCAGCGTGGCGGGCTTCGCGAACCGCTCGAGGGCCGCCGATGCCCGCCACACGGCATACCAGTCGAGAGCGGCGAAAGCCGCCACGACGGACCAGGGGACAACCTCTCGCACGCGGCACACACTCCCAGACGCGGGCGCCGGCGGACGCAGAGTCGTGCGCCGGCTCACGACCCAGCCCGAGGCCCGTGGCGACCCAGCGCGACTCCGACGCGAGGAGCGCGCCCGGGCCCGCGCACCGGCATACGCTCGCGACATGCCCGACGTGACCACCAGCGCCGACGTGCGCACCGCTGTCGACGACCTCCTCCCACGTTTCGCCGCGATCCCCGACTCCGAATGGGACCAGCCGGCCCACCACCTGGAGTGGACGTGCCGGGAGACGGTCGCCCACCTGGCCGACGACCTCGTCTACTACGCGCTGCAGCTCTCCGGCCAGCACCCGCCACAGGACCGCTACCTCGAGCTCGACGAGGTCACGCCCGAGCGAACTGGAGCGCCCGAGCTGCTTGTCCGGCCGACTCGCGCCGCCGGCACCGTCGGCATCGTCGAGGTGCTGGACGCCAGCGCGGGGCTGCTCGAGGCGGTCACCGCGACCGCGCCGACTGACCTGCGCGGCTTCCACCCGCACGGGCTGGCCGACGCGTCGGGGTTCGCCGCCATGGGGGTCACCGAGACCGTGCTGCACGCGTGGGACATCCTCATGGCGCTCGCACAGGACTACCAGCCAGACGCAGAGGTATGCCGGCGGGTCCTGAACCGCCTGTTCCCCTCCGTCGTGCGCACGGACGACCCGTGGCTCGACCTGCTCGCGGCCACCGGCCGCACCGATGACACACGTGGCACCGCTTGGAGGTGGGACGCCTCTGTGCGCGACGACTACGGGCCTGGCACCAACGCCGCGTCGAGTGTTGGCGAAGCCGGGCCGAGCGCGTCCGGGGCGGCCCCTTCGGGTGTCGCCGAGCTGCGGGTGGCGCTCACGGTCCCCGACCTCGACGCCGCCCTGACCATCTACCGCGACGCACTCGGCATGCCCGTCGTCGATGCCTGGCTGACCGCGGATGGCAACGGCTACCTCCTGTCCGGCGGCCGCGGGACCCTCGAGCTCATCGACGAGCCACAGGCCGGGCACATCGACCAGGTCGAGGTCGGACTCCGGGTGGCCGGCCCCATTCGCCTTGCCCTCGAGGTCTCCGACTCCACCGCAGCAGCTGAGGCGCTCGCAGGCCTCGGCGCCACCATCTTGGGGCCGCCGACGGTCACGCCTTGGGGCGATTGGAACGCCCGCGTGGCAGCACCCGAGGGCACCCAGCTCACCCTGTTCACCCTGGCCGGCGAGAGGGACCGGTGAGGTGCCTGTGACCGGTCGGCCTTAGGTCCGGCGGGCTCAAAGGCGTAACCGCCGCCGCAAATACACGCTCAGGGCGACGCGGTAATGCGGCATTGGATCTGAAGCGGTTCCCCTGGGCGGAAGAAAACCTGCCGATGCGTTTGCTCGTCGAGCAGAGCGTCGGGAACCACATGAGAGACCGCCAGCATGCCGTCCACCTGAAGGGACTCGCCGACCGAAAGCGTCACACCCGTATCGTGACGAAGACGCGTTGCGAATGCCCCGTCAGGAAATGGCTCTATCGGGCCGTACGAATCGCTGATGTCGATGGGGGCAGCGCCGTTGATCGAGATCGTCGTGGTCTGTGCGTTGAGGAAGTCCTGAACCAGGCCCCGATTCTTCGCCGCCCAACCGATGGTGAGTACGACTCTCGATCCGGCCGGAACGGTGCACTGGCCCCCTTGCCCGAACGTACAGGGAAAAAGTCCGACGATCTCTTCAGTCATGTGTGTTCCCTACCACCCCGAGGTGAACCTGGCGGTAGTCAATCAGGTCGTCACCACCCATGTCTCAGCTTTGCCCACAACGGCTAGTCGCGTCGAATACGTCGCGGCGGGTCACAGGGCAACCCCCGAAGCCAGAGAAACCCAAACGGACAGCGAGAGGCCCTCCCGGATCATCCGGGAGGGCCCATCGCTTCGTCTTGGTGACCATCGGTCGGCTCCCTGCCGGACCACCGGTTTGGTCACGTTGGTGGAGCTGAGGGGACTCGAACCCCTGACCCCTTCCATGCCATGGAAGTGCGCTACCAACTGCGCCACAGCCCCGGATCTCCCGAGTGGGAGTCCCCCGAGGGGGACTGCGGAAGTTTACCCAGTGACCCCAACGTTTCACCAAATCGCGCGCAGCGCCTCTTCGGCGTGACATTGGCCCGGATCCCGCGGCGGCGAAGATCGGACGTCCGGGCGACCCGGCAATGCGGTACCAGCGAGGTCGCCCCCTCGGCCATGTGATTGGTGCCGTGAAGCGGCCCCTAGCTGGACGATCCTCCTCAGCCGCGCATCCGGTAGAAGCGCCAGAACGGGTTGTCGATGGGCAGGACCTCGAACCGGTCAAAGCCGGCCGCGGCGGCCCAGCGTGCGACCGTTGGGGCGCGCAGTACCGTTCCGGTGGCCTCAACGGGTCGCTCGGCGAGGGTGGCCGGCAGGCAGTGCAGGATGCTCCAGCCGTACATGAACCGCTCCACCGGATCGCCGGGCGCGGTGAAGGCGTCGGCCACGCGCTCGTCGGCGACCAGGAGGCTGCCCTCCGGGGCCAACAGCGTGCGGGTCGCCCGAAGCACCCCTACGGGATCGCCCATGTCATGGAGCGCCTCGAAGATGGCGACGACATCAAATGGTGCCTCTGGAGCGAGGTGTGCGGCGTCACCGACGACGAAGGTGACGCGATCGGCGACACCTCCCTCGGCCGCCCGGTCGCGAGCTTCGGCGACCGAGGCCTCGTCGAGGTCAACGCCCACGACGACGGCGCGTGGGTAGGCGCGCGCGAGAGCGATCGAGGACGCGCCAAGACCGCACCCCAGGTCGAGCACTCGAGCCGGCGGGGCCGACCGCAGCCGCTGGTCGAGGTCGGGCACGGCGGCCAGCCAGGTTCCGGCCAGCTCGTGCAAGAACATCGGCCGGTTTACCGCGGCGATGCCGCGCCGCATCGCGCGCCCGTAGGCGGCATAGGGAACGCCGCCGCCGGTGCGGTACGCCTCCAGCAACTGCGGTAGCACCTGGGCGATGCTGGCGAGCATGCCCGCGACTGGAGCGGCGTGGTAGGGACTGTCCGCGTCGAGAAGCACCTCGGCGTGGCCAGCAGGCAGCCGGTAGCGCCGCTCCTCGGCCGGGCGCGTCGGATCGTTGCAGGCGAGGTAGCCGGCGGCTGCCTGCTGCTCCAGCCACTCACGGGCGTAACGGGGCGCGACGCCAGCATGGGCGGCCACGTCCGCCTCGGTCGACGTCCCGAGTTTGGCGAGCGCCCGGTAGAGCCCGAGCTCCAGCCCCAAGTAGACGCTGAGCGCCTCCAACGAGTGCGTCGTATCCTCCACCAACCGCTCCGCAAGCGCTTCACGAGCGTCGAGCTCAGTGTGGGAACTCATCGGTCCTCCTTTGCCTGTGCCGCCACCAACGCGAGCCGGCGGCTTTCGCCAGTGTGGCGACGAACGCGTACAGGCCGCCTACAAATTGCGTACGCCCCGTGGCGGCTGCCGACCGTGACTATGGCGGCAGCGGTGTGTGTAGCGCTGCAATGTAGAGCGTGAACATGCTGCAGGGCGACATGGAGCTCGCCGTCCTGGGTCCGCTTGAGGTCCGGCTGGCGGGTCGTCCGGTCGCTGTACACGGCGCGCGACAGCGGGCATTGCTGACATCGCTGCTGCTTCGCCGCGGCAACGTCGTCCCCTTGGACCGGTTGGTTGACGACGTGTTCGGCGAGCAGCCGCCCGGAGGGGCCCGCAACGCCTTGCAGACCTACGTCGCGCGGCTGCGCCAGGCCCTGGGGCCGGCGGCGGCCATGGTCGTCACCCGAGCGCCCGGGTACCTCCTGGAAGTACCGGCAGAGGTGGTCGACGTTGAGCGGTTCACCGGCCTGCTGTTGCGGGCAGGCGAGGCGCAGACGGCACCTGCGGCGCTGGCGCTGCTTGAACAGGCGTTGGCGTTGTGGCGTGGCCCGGCCTATGCCGAGTTCGCTGCGTCGTTCGCCCGGGGAGAGGCGCTGCGCCTCCACGAGCTGTGGCTTGGCGCCCGGGAGGACCATGCGTCCCTCCTACTTGCCCTCGGCCGCCCGACCGAGGCCGTAGCCGCGCTGGAGCCCATCGTGTCACAGGAGCCTTGGCGCGAGCGGGGCGTGGAGCTGCTGGTCTCCGCCCTTGCGCGGGCCGGCCGGGCTGGCCACGCACTTGCCGCCTACGGCCGTTACCGCCAGCAGCTCCGCGACGAGCTGGGTCTGGACCCCTCACCTGCCCTGCAGCGTCTCGAGCAGCAGGTGCTGCGCGGGGAGCTGGGGTCCGGCCAGCCACGGCGAGCGAGCCCACAGCGGCGCCCGCTGCCCGTCCGAGCGACGTCCTTCGTGGGCCGGGAGCAAGAACTCGCGCTCGTCCACAGGGCCTTCGTGCGCGGACGGCTGGTCACCCTGGTCGGCCCCGGCGGCGTAGGCAAGACCCGTCTGGCCCAGCAGGCTGCAGCCGCCGAAGGGTGGGGCTGGTGGGTCGACTTGGCGCCGCTGCGCGATCCCAACGGCGTGCCGCACGCGCTTGCCGAAGCGCTCGACCTCGACATCCAGCCGGGCGCCCCGCTGCTGGACGGCCTGCGGGAATGGGCGCGGGGCACCCGCGGGCTGCTGGTGCTCGACAACTGCGAGCACCTGCTCGGCGCCGTGGGCGGGCTGGCCCAGGAGCTACTGGCGGTTTCCTCCGCGCTTCGGCTCCTGGCCACTAGTCGCGAGCGGCTCGGCGTCGACGGCGAGCAGGTACTCGTCGTTCCGCCCCTTGGTGTGCCGGGGCCGAACGGCGAAGACGCTCACGCTCCCGCTGTCCGGTTGTTCTGCGACCGGGCTCGTGCCGCCGACGCGAACTTTGCGCCCTGGCGCGAGGTCCTGATGCGTGTCGGGGAAGTCTGCCGCGCCCTTGACGGCCTCCCATTGGCCATCGAGCTGGCCGCCGCGCGAATCGGCACCCTGACCGTCGACGACCTGGCCGACCGGCTCGACCAGCGGTTCGAGCTGCTCCGGGCGGAACGCGGCGGCGACGCGCGCCACGACACCCTTCGGGCGGTCGTCGACTGGTCCTTTGACCTGCTCACGCCAGAGCACCAACGGCTGTTCCTGCGACTGTCGGTGTTCGCCTCGGCGTTCGACATCGCAGCGGCCGAAAGCGTCGTGGCCGATGACGACCTGCCGGCCGGCCGCGTCGCCGACCTGCTGGCCGGTCTGGCTGACCGCTCCATGCTTACCCGTCCCGGCCACACCGGGGTAGGCCGCTACCGGATGCTGGAGACCCTGCGCGCCTACGCCGCCGCCCGGCTACCTTTCACCGAGGCCGACCGGTTCCGCCGCGCCCACGCCAATTTCATGGTCGATCTGGCTGAGCGGGCCGAAGCCGGTCTGTACGGTCCCGATGAGTCGGCCTGGGCCCAACGGCTCGAAACGTGGGTGGACGACCTCCGCGCTGCGTGGAACTGGGCGCGGGACGCCGGCGAGGTCGACGTCGCAGTACGACTCGTCGCAGCCCTGACCCGGTACGGGTACTGGCGGGTGCGCTCAGACATCCTCCGGTGGGGTGCGTGGGCGGCAGCGACGGTGCCCAGCCATCCCCGCCTGGCCGTCGCCCAAGCCGCGGCTGCGCACGCCGCATGGATGGACGGCCGTCTCGAACAGGCCTGCGAGCTCGCACGACAGGGACTGAAGTCCGCAGGAGGGCCGACGGCTCCGGCCGCGGCCGCCCCGCTGGAGGCACTGGGTGACGCCGCACTGCTCAGCGGTGAGCTGGCAACCGCGCTGGAGGCTTATCGGGGCGTGGCACAGCTGACCGCTCCCGGCGACCTGGCGGGTCTTGCCATCGCCACGGCCAACCAAGCGCTCGTGCTGTCGTACGCGGGCGACGACCAGGCAGCATGCGCCACGGCCAACCAGGCGGTGAAGGCGGGCCGCGCCTCGGGCAACCCCACCGCCTTCGCCATGGCGCGGTTCGCCGAGGGCGAGGCGCTGGCCGACCTCGACCCCACCGCCGCCCTCGCGGCCCTGGAGGAGGCACATCATGGCGCTCAGGGCGTCGGCAACCGATACATCGCCGGCACCGCGCTGACCGCGACCGTGGCGCTTCGCAGCCGGCACGGCCCGCCGGAACCGGCGTTGGCCCTGTTCCGGGACGCCATTGAGCATTGGCGCAGCAGTCGCAACCGTGGGCTCATCGTGACCACGCTGCGCAACCTGGTGATCCTGCTGGCCCGCACGGGCCGCGACCAGGCGGCCACGTCCTTGGCCGCTACCCTCGAGCGACAGGCTGCGAGCAAGTCCTACGGCAGAGAGGCCGCGCGGATCACAACCGCGCTCGGCGCGGTCCGCCAGCGACTGGGGGACGCCGCCTTCGCCCAGGCGTGGACAGCGGGGTCGGCCAGAACGCTGGACGAGGCGGCCGAGGACGCCGTCCACCTGTTGGACAGCACCACCTTGAACAGCGGCCCCGTGAGCAGCCGCGTGGACCTGCCATGACGGCGCGGGAACCTGCCGAGGACGGCACCAGGCAGCAGGACACGGTCAGGCGGAGGCGTTCCAGGTCTGGATGCGCCAGCCCCGGTCACCCTCCACCAGCTCCGCCCAGTGACAGTTGCCGAGCCCAGACAGGGACCGCCAGGCCAGGTTCTGGTCGAGCCCGACCAGCTCGGCGACGATGGCCCGCCCTGCAACGCCATGGGTGGCGATGACGGCGCACTCCCCCGCGCCCAGCTCGCCGAGCAGGTCGACCAGCGCCTCGCGCACGCGGTCGGCGACATCCGCCACCGACTCGCCGCTGCCGCCGCGGCGGAAGTCCTCGCCTCGCAGCAGCCGGTCCTGGTCCTCGGGGTACCTCTCGCGCACCTCGGCGGCCGTCATGCCAGACCACTCCCCCGCGTGGATCTCGCGCCAGCGCTCGTCGAAGGCGATCGGGACGCCGCACACGTCGGCGACGTCCTGGCCGGTCAGAGCCGCACGCTTGAGGTCGGAGGCCACCACCCGAGA
The DNA here is from genome assembly GCA_963715025.1 of uncultured Actinomycetota bacterium. Classification (GTDB taxonomy): domain Bacteria; phylum Actinomycetota; class Actinomycetes; order Actinomycetales; family Dermatophilaceae; genus DASSJT01. The sequence goes on from CAVQQQ010000001.1 coordinate 64,931, forward strand.
GGGCCGCAGCGCCTCGAGCGCCCGGGCGGCCGCCTTCGCCTGCAGGTGACCGCGTTCGGACAGGTCGCTGTCGAGCTGCCCCTGCCAGATGCCCTTGGCGTTGTGGTCGGTCTCGCCGTGGCGCAGCACGATGAGCCGCCGCGGCGGCCGGCGGCCGGACCCTCGAGCCTCGGAATGCCCACCCGTCGCCTCGGTCACGCTGCTCACGCCTCCCGGCGCTTGACCACGCCGAGGTCGATTTCGGGGCAGTCCTTCCAGAGTCGCTCGAGCTCGTAGAAATCCCGCTCCTCGTCGTGCTGCACGTGCACCACCAGGTCGGAGAAGTCGAGCAGCACCCAGCGGCCGTCGCGCTCCCCCTCCCGGCGCACCGGTTTGGCACCGGCCTGACGCATCTTGTCCTCGACCTCGTCGACGATGGCGCCGACCTGCCGCTCATTGGAGGCCGACACGATGAGGAAGATGTCAGTCAGAGCGAGCTGCTCGCTGACGTCGATGCCGACGATGCTGGTGGCCAGTTTGTCCTCGGCCGCGCGGGCGGCCACTCGGGCCAGCTCGATGGCGCGATCGGTTGCGGGCACTGCTCTCCTACGGGTGTGGCCGCACGCCGAGGTGGACGGCGCCGGAAGGCGACGGCACGGCATACAGGCTGTATTTGTTGATGTACTGGACGACTCCGTCGGGCACGAGGTACCAGACCGGCTCGCCGCGGACGACACGTTCCCGGCAGTCGGTGGAGCTGATCGCCATGGCGGGCACTTCCTGAAGGGTCACGCGGTCCACGGGCAGGCCCTTGTCGGAGAGCACGTGGCCGGGTCGGGTCACCCCGATGAAGTGGGCGAGGCTGAACAGTTCGTCGGCGTCCTTCCACGACAGGATCTGCGCGAGCGCGTCCGCGCCGGTGATGAAGAACATCTCATCATCAGGGCGCTCGGTGCGCAGGTCTCGCAGCGTGTCGATCGTATATGTGGGGCCCTCTCGGTCAATGTCGACTCGGCTCACGGTGAAGCGAGGGTTGGATGCCGTCGCGATGACAGTCATGAGGTAGCGGTGCTCGGCGGGACTCACCTCGCGGCTGGACTTCTGCCAGGGCTCGCCGGTGGGGACGAACACAACCTCGTCGAGGTCGTACAGCGCCTGGACCTCGCTCGCGGCGACCAGGTGGCCATGGTGGATCGGGTCGAAGGTGCCACCCATGACGCCGAGGCGCATGGTCAGTGGTGGCCGTACCCGTCGGTGTCGCCGGAACCGTGGCTGCCGCGCCCACCGCGCTGACCCGGAGCGCGGACCTTGCTGGCCGTGTGGCGGAAACTCCACGTCACGGCCAGCAGCAGCCCGAAGGCGGCCAGGGCCAGCACCCCGTACATCGCGGGATCCATGGGGAGCTCACGCAGCTGCTCCCCGCCTTGGGCCACAACCAGAGACATCGACATACGTCCAGCCTACCCGCCGAAGCAGCCGTTCCGGTCAGCGACGTGTTCGGCTCCACGGCGGTTGCGTTGTCCACCAGTTTTGTGCACAGCGCTGTGCACAAAGGACCTTTCGAGCGGGCTCGCCTGTGGACGAGCATGTGGGAAATCGGTGGACGAAAATTTGTTCCCGAAACCCCTTGTGGACCAAAGAGATCGCAGCGTAAACATCTGCCTACGCACTTCGCGGAAGGTTCGGCCGGGGAAACCCGAAGGGACCCGAAGCGGGGCCAGGTCAGCCGGATAACGGCACGACACTTCGAGCGGTTCGCCGCGCGAAGTCCGGGATTTCGATCCCGGCCCGTGGGCGACGCCACGGTGGGAGCGCTGAGACCCCAGGCCTGGGGCTGCACACTGGTCGGCTCGCCGGCCAGGGCCACCGTCGCAGTGGCAGTCGCGGCCACCGGTTCGCCGGTGGCGGACGAGCAGCCGCATAGGGAGACGCGCGGTCCTCCGCTCGCCCCCCGAAGCGGGAGGCGGTATGCCGGGTTCGCCCGTCAGCTGCCACCCGCACCCCTGCGGGATGCAGGCCAGGCCCTCGGGCCGACCACGAGCTGACTGGGACCGCGCACTGCGCGGACCGGTCCAGATCCAGGTCAGGTCAACGCACACCGCAGCGCGAGAGGCGGGTCCGCTTGTCGGACCCGCGGATCGCACCCGCGAGAGGCGGGCCTGGCAACAGGTCTGCGGATCGCACCCGCGAGAGGCGGGCCTGGCAACAGGTCTGCGGATCGCACCCGCGAGGAGTGGGCGTCAGACCCTCGGGTCCGGCGGCCACTCGTCGCAGCGCATGAATCGGAGCCAGTGCTTCTACGCCGGCACCGGACATGCGCGCGCGGGCCAGTGGAGCAGCTCCTTCGGGATTTGTTCCGCACGACCCGCAGAGGGCCCCTCGAACTCATACTTCGAGGGGCCCTCACCTTTGGCCGCTGTCCTCTGGGCAGCGAGGCTGCCCCGGCAGGGCTCTGTGGCGGATCGCTCGCAAGGCGGTCCCCCTTCCATCTGCAGCGGTGACCCGCGCGCCCCGTACGCTGGTCCGCATGGCGCCGGAGCTCAGCATCGTCATCCCGATGTTCAACGAGGAGGCCGTCCTCCCTCTCCTCGTCGAGCGGCTTCGCCCGGTCGCCGACAGCCTCGGCACGAGCTACGAAGTGGTCGCGGTCGACGACGGTAGCCGCGATGACACCCCGCTCCACCTCCAGCGTCAGCGCCGCGAATGGCCGCAACTGCGCGTCGTGCGCCTTCGCGCCAATGCCGGCCACCAGGCTGCCATCTCGGCGGGGCTGATGAGCGCTCGAGGCGATTACGCCGTCACGCTGGACGCAGATCTGCAGGACCCGCCCGAGGTCATCACCGAGATGCTGCACAAGGCCAAGAGCGAGGGGGCGGACGTCGTCTATGGCGTACGCCACGACCGCTCCAGCGACACCGCCTTCAAGCGTCTGAGCGCACACGTCTTCTACCGGGGGATCCGGATGCTGTCACGGACCTCGGCCCCGGCCCATGCCGGCGACTTCCGGCTCATGTCGCGGGCCACCATCGACGCCGTCAACGCCCTCCCTGACCACAACCGAGTGCTGCGCCTCGTGGTTCCAGCCCTCGGTTTTCCCTCGGCGTCCATCGGCTACCGCCGAGAGGAGCGGGCCGCCGGCCGGTCCAAGTATCCCCTCGGCAAGATGATCCGTCTCTCGGTCGACAGCGTCACCGGCTTCTCGATCGCCCCGCTGCGCGCCGCCACCTGGCTGGGCCTCTGCGGCGGTGCGGGTGCCATTGCGCTGCTGGTCTACGCCCTCGCGGCTCGGGCACTGGGCCACACCCTGCCCGGCTGGACCTCGACCGTGGTCGCCGTGGCCGCCATGGGGGCCGTTCAGCTCCTGTGCCTCGGCATCCTCGGTGAATACGTAGGACGGATGTACTCCCACATGCAGGGACGTCCCGCCTACTTCATCGCCTACGACTCGCTCGACGACACCCCGTCTGCCGGCACAGCCCAGGGGCCGGGAGCCGGCAGGCATACCTCTCCCATGCCGGCCGATGAGACCGCGCCTACGGTTTCCGGGCCCGCACGAAAAGGGTGACGCCCGGAAGCCGTTTCACGGGCAGGTAGCGCTCAACGGTCACGATCGCGCGCAGTCCGAGGTTGACGGCAGGGCTCAGCTCCTCAAGGTCGCTACCTGAGCTCTTGCGTCTGCGCATCCTCACCGCAGGCCGCAGGAGGACGTTCCACGACGTCATGGCCTCGATGACGAACCCTCCATCGACAAGCAGGTCCTCGAGGGTCTTGCGGGTGTAGCGGCGCACGTGGTCGACAGCGACGTCGTGCTCCGACCACAGCTTGGGGTCGCACGGAACCGCCACCAGAAAGATCCCCCCGGGGCGCAGGGCGCGGTAGATGTCGTCGACACAGGCGTCGTCGTTGACCAGGTGCTCCAGCACGTCGAAGGCGACCACGAGCTCGAGCGACTCCGACGCCACAGGAAGAAGCGTCGCGTCGGCCCGCAGGACCGGCAGTCCGCGCTCGGCGGCGACCTGGGCGCCCTCGGCGCCGTACTCCAGCGCCGCTGCGCGCCAGCCGGCGTCGCGCAGGACGCGGGTGTTGCCGCCCCCGGCCGCGCCCACGTCGAGGGCCCGGCCCGGGGACAGCGACCGGATCATGTTCGTCAGGAGGTGGCGGCGCTCGGCATACCACCAGTGGGTGTCTTCCAGCGCCGCGAGCTTGCGGACCTCAGTGCCTTCCACGGCGGGTCATCCTGCCATGCGGGCAGCCCTGGTGACGGAAGGACCCATCACTGACGCGTGCGCATGGTGCGCGGCCATGGGATCCGCACCGCTGGCATACCGCCGCGGTGTTCAGGAGCGGACCTGGCCGTCACCCTCCACGATCCACTTCGTGGTGGTCAGCTCGGGCAGGGCCATCGGGCCCCGCGCGTGCAGCTTCTGGGTCGAGATCCCGATCTCCGCGCCGAACCCGAACTCGCCGCCGTCGGTGAACCGCGTCGAGGCGTTGACCATCACCGCCGCCGCGTCGATCTCGCTGGTGAAGCGCCGTGCCGCGGCTCGGTCCTCCGTGACGATGGCTTCCGTGTGGCCCGAGCCGTAGGTGCGGATGTGGTCGAGGGCGGCGTCGAGGTTGGGCACGACCCGCACGGCCATCTCCAGGGCGAGGTACTCGGTGGCGTAGTCCGCTTCGGTCGCGGCCTGGTGGGGCACGCCGGCGGCGTCCGCAGCTGTCCCGGAGCGCTCGTCCGTGTGCAGGGCCACCCCGGCTCCTGACAGCTCGGCAAGAGCCTTGGGGAGGAAGGCGTCGGCCACGTCCTGGTGGACCAGCAGCGACTCGGCAGCGTTGCAGACGCTGGGTCGATGCGTCTTGGCGTTGACGGTGATCGCGAGCGCCTTGTCGAGGTCGGCCCCAGCGTCGATGTAGACGTGGCAGTTGCCCACCCCGGTCTCGATGACGGGCACCGTCGACTCGGTGACCACGGTCTGGATCAGGCTTGCGCCGCCACGCGGGATGAGCAGGTCGACCCTGCCCCGCGCCGTCATGAGCGCCCGCACCGCGTCGTGACCGCCCTCGAGGAGGCTGACCGCATCCGCGGGCAGCCCCTGGGCCTCCAGCGCGCGGCGAAGGACGTCGACGAGCGCCCGGTTGGTGGATGCCGCCGCCGAGCCGCCGCGCAGGATGACCGCGTTGCCGCTCTTGAGGCCCAGTGCGGCTGCGTCGACAGTGACATTGGGCCGCGCCTCGTAGATCATGCCGATGACGCCCATGGGCACGCGGACCTGCCGGATCTGGAGACCGTTCGGCAGAGTCGACCCGCGCATGACCTCGCCCACGGGGTCGGGCAGGGCGGCGATATCGCGCAGGGCGGCCGCCACGGCCGCGACGCGGATCTCGTCGAGGGTAAGGCGGTCGAGGAGCGCCTGCGCCATCCCCGACTCGCGGCCGCTCTCGAGGTCTTCGGCGTTGGCCGCGACGATGCGGTCAGTGGCCGCGACCAGCGCATCGGCCATCGCGTGCAGAGCGGCATCCTTGTCAGCGCGCGACAGCAGCGCCATGCGCCGCGAGGCTGCGCGCGCGGCGTCGGCCAGCTGCGCCACCTGGCTCACGGCGGCAGGATCGATGAAGGACATGACCCAAGGGTATGCCGGGCGCTCACCCCTCGAGACCATGGTTCCGTTCCGCGGACCATCCGCAAAGGTGAGCTCGCCCGCAGACCGGGGCACCCGGCATACCAGCCGCCACCGGGCTGGTTGAATCGGGCGATGGGCATCCTCTCCATCCAGTCGTCGGTGGCGTATGGGCACGTCGGCAACAGCGCGGCGGCGTTTCCGCTCCAGCGGTTGGGGTTCGAGGTCTGGCCGATCGTGACCGTGCACTTCTCCAACCACACGGGGTATGGCGAGTGGCGGGGACCGCTGCTGGCGGCAGACGACCTCAGGGAGGTGCTCACGGGCGTGGAGGAGCGCGGAGTGCTTTCGCGCTGCGAGGCCGTGCTGTCGGGTTACCAGGGCGCCGAGGACGTCGGAGGCGTGGTGCTTGACGCGGTGAGACGCGTGAAGGCGGCCAACCCCGCCGCGATCTACTGCTGCGACCCCGTCATGGGCGACACCGGGAGCGGGTTCTTCGTGCGCCCGGGGATTCCCGAGTTCATGCGCGACCAGGTCGTCCCGGCCGCAGATGTCGCCACCCCCAACCACTTCGAGCTCGACTACCTCACTGGCCGGGAGCAGCGCACCACGACCCTGGACGAGGTCCTGGGCGCTGTGGACGACCTGCGGGAAATGGGGCCAGACACCGTCCTGGTGACGAGTCTGGTGCACGACGGCCTCTCGGAGGACTCGATCGAGATGCTGGCCGTCGACGGGACCGGGGCCTGGGTGGTCAGCACTCCCCTGCTGCCGCTGAGCGTGAACGGTGCAGGCGACCTCACGGCCGCGCTGTTCCTGGCCCACCTGCTGGAGACCGGCTCGGTGGCCACGTCTCTGGCGCGCACCGCGTCCTCGGTATGGAGTGTGCTGGACGAGACCGCCAGGTCCCGGGAGCGCGAGATCCAGATCGTCGCCGCGCAGGAGGCAATCGCGCGGCCGCCCATGCAGTTCGAGGCCGTGGCACTCCGCTAGCGGGCACCTCGCCGCTCGGCGCGAGGCCGTCGCGCTCGGTTAGAGCACCACGAGGTCGTCGCGGTGGATGACCTCGCGCTCGTAGCCCGGTCCCAGTTCGCGGGCAAGGTCGTGGGTGGTGCGGCCGATGAGGCCGGGAAGCTCTGTGGAGGAGTAGTTGACCAGCCCACGGGCGATCACCTGCCCGTCCGGGGTGCAGACGTCGACCGCGTCACCGTCCCCGAAACTGCCCTCGACCGCCACCACGCCGGCCGGCAACAGCGACTTGCGCCGCTCGAGCACGGCATGCACGGCGCCGTCGTCGAGCACGAGGCGCCCTCGGGCCGTCGTGGCGTGCGCCAGCCAGAGCTTGCGGGAGGTGCGACGTGCCTTCGCGGGCGCGAAGACAGTGCCCACCTGCTCACCCGAGAGGGCCGGGCCGGCGAGCTCGGCGGAGGTGAGCAGTGCGGTAATGCCGGCCGCGTTGGCAATACCCGCCGCCTCGACCTTGGTCTGCATGCCACCGCTACCGATGGTGCTTCCGATGCCCCCGATCTCGACCCCGGCGAGATCGTCCTGGCCATGGACCGTGTCGATGCGGCTGCTGCCCGGGCGGCTGGGCTGCCCGTCGTAGAGACCGTCGACGTCGGTCAGCAGCACCAGACCGTCGGCGGCAACCAGGTGGGCAACGAGCGCGGCGAGCCGGTCGTTGTCGCCGAACCTGATCTCCTGGGTCGCCACGGTGTCGTTCTCGTTGACGATCGGCACGATGCCCAGCTCGAGCAGGCGGTCGAGGGTTCGCTTGGCATTGGTGTAGTGAGAGCGCCGGGTCATGTCGTCTGCGGTGAGCAGGACCTGGCCCACGGTGAGCCCGTGGGTGCCGAAGGCGCGCTGGTATGCCGCGACGAGGGCTCCCTGCCCGACGCTCGCGGCCGCCTGCTGGGTGGCGAGGTCCCAGGGCCGCTTGGAGAGCCCGAGCGGAGCGATGCCCGCAGCGATCGCACCCGAGGAGACCAGGACGATCGTCGTGCCGGCATTGCGGCGGGCGGCGATGACGTCCACGAGTGCGCGTAGCCGGCCCTGGTCGAGTCCGCCCCCTGTGCTGGCAAGGGATGACGAACCCACCTTGACGACGAGACGCTTCGCCACGGCGATATCGCGCCGGTGGCGCGTGGCAGCGATCCCTCTGTGCGTCGCCGCATCGCTCATGCGTCGTCCTCATCACGGGCCCTGGCCCAGTGGCCGGCCCGACGCTCGCGGTCCAGGTCGTCTCGGGCCGCGGTCTGGGCGTCCTTGCGAGCGTGGAACTCCTCACGCTTCTCGCTGCGAGTCCGGCGCGCCGAGTCGCCGAGGCGCAGGTCAGTGCCGCGGGCCCCGGTGAGCAGCTCGGCTCCCGCCGTCATGGTGGGCTCCCAGTCGAAGACGACGGCGTTGTCGGCCGGCCCGATGAGGACGGTGGAACCCGGGATGGCGCCCGCCTCCAGCAGCGCCTCCTCGACACCGAGGCGGGACAGCCGGTCGGCGAGGTAGCCCACGGCCTCATCGTTGGCGAAGTCGGTCTGGCGGATCCAGCGGGTGGGCCGTTCCCCCTCGATGCGGAAGACCTCGCCGTCCGGAGTCACTTCGCGAACCACCCGGAAGCCGGTGTCGTCGACCGCCTTGGGGCGCAGCACGACGCGAGGTGGCACGATCGACTCGAGCTCGCGGCGCGCCTCCGCGACGTGGCGAGCCATCGCGTAGGTCAGCTCACGCAGCCCAGTGTGGGCCGCGGCCGAGACGATGAACACCTCCAGGCCGCGAGCCTCCAGATCTGGCTTGACCATCTCGGCGAGCTCGCGGGCCTCGGGCACGTCGGCCTTGTTGAGCACCACGATCCGAGTTCGCTCGGAGAGCGGGCGCCCACCGAGCGAGTTGTCGGGCACATACGCCGCCAGCTCCTCCTCGATCACGTCAAGATCGGTCATGGGATCGCGGCCGGGCTCGAGCGTGGCGCAGTCGATGACGTGAACGAGCACCGAGCAGCGCTCGACGTGCCGAAGGAACTCCAGGCCCAGGCCCTTGCCCTCGCTCGCGCCAGGGATCAGGCCGGGGACGTCAGCGACGGTGAAGCGGGTGTCGCCCGCGGTGACGACGCCCAGGTGGGGGACGAGGGTGGTGAACGGGTAGTCGGCGATCTTCGGCCTGGCGGCGGAGAGGACCGAAACGAGAGACGACTTGCCAGCCGACGGGAACCCGATCAGCGCCACGTCAGCGAGCGACTTCAGCTCGAGGACAACGTCGAGCCGGTCCCCCGGCTCGCCCAGCAGCGCGAACCCCGGGGCCTTCCGCCGGGGTGAGGCCAGCGCCTTGTTGCCGAGGCCGCCGCGCCCGCCGCGGGCGACGACCAACTCGGCGGCCTGGCCCACCAGGTCGGCGAGGACATCTCCCTCGATGGTCTTGACGACGGTGCCCTCGGGGACGGGCAGGATGACGTCGTCGCCGTCGGCACCGTTGCGCTCGTCCCCGGCGCCTGGGCGGCCATTTCCGGCCTTCCGGTGAGGGCTGTGGTGGTAGTCGAGCAAGGTCGTGGACTGCGGGTCGACCCGGAGGATGACGCTGCCGCCTCGGCCTCCGTTGCCGCCATCGGGACCCCCCAGCGGCTTGAACTTCTCCCGGTGCACCGAGGCCACCCCGTGGCCGCCGTCGCCGGCGGCGACGTGCAGGACCACACGGTCGACGAAACTGGCCATGGTGCCTGCTCTCTGTCGTGCTCAGCGCCTCCGCCGAGTCTAGGTGTGCCTGGGGTGCACCCGAGAAGGGCCCGCATCACCCGAGAAGGCACCTGGGGCGAGGCGGACCTTCATCGGGTGACCCGAGAAAGGGGCCGGTGCGAGCGGAGGGGGCGGGCCCGGATCCAGGGCCCGCCCCCTCGCGAGGTCGGTGTGCCGCGCGACTCAGCCACGCGGCATACGACTCACTCTGCCGCGACGGACTCCGCCGGGACGATGTTGACGGTCTTGCGCCCGCGCTTGGTGCCGAACTTCACCGCACCGGCGACCAGGGCGAACAGCGTGTCGTCGCCGCCGCGGCCCACGCCCTCACCGGGGTGGAAATGGGTGCCACGCTGGCGGACCAGGATCTCGCCAGCCTTGACGGCCTGGCCGCCGTAGCGCTTGACGCCGAGGAACTGGGGGTTGGAGTCACGACCGTTGCGGGTCGAGGACGCGCCCTTCTTGTGTGCCATGTCAGTGCCTGCCTTTGTCAGTCTCTGCTGGTGGATCGACGAGCCGGGGCTCAGGCGTCGATCGCGGTGACCTTGATCTGGGTCAGGTGCTGACGGTGGCCCTGACGCTTGCGGTAGCCGGTCTTGTTCTTGTACTTCAGAATCGTGATCTTCGGGCCCTTGGCCGGCTTGACGATCTCGGCCGTCACCCTGACCTTGGCGAGCTTGGCAGCGTCGCTGGTCACAGCGGAGCCGTCGACCACGAGAAGCGGCGTGAGGTCAATGCTGTCGCCAGCCTCACCAGCAACCTTGTCGATGATGAGGACGTCGCCGACGGAGACCTTCTCCTGGCGACCGCCTGCGCGAACAATCGCGTACACGTCGAACTCGCTTTCGTCTTACGGGGGGCACGCGCTCTCTCTTGCCAGCTGCGGCTGGACCGTCCAATAGCGACCCGCTCGCGCGGACATCGGATCGGTGGGCGCACCGAGGGTCAAGAGTACCGGCTGGGCCGCGCGCGAACAAACTCGCGCGGCCGGTGGGCCGTACGGCCGGACCGGACCAGTGCGGCCTCAGGACTCCCCTGCCGCCGCGCGCTCTTCGGCCGGGGTGCTGGCGTCCCCGAACTGTCCGGCCGGAGCGGTCGTCACCTCGCTTGACCGCGGCGGGCCAGCGGGTGCCACGACACGTCCCCGCCTGCGCTTTCGGGGAGCGGGCTGCTCGGCGGGCCTGGCGGCCTCCGCGGTGGTCTCCGCGGTGGCGGCGGCTTCGGCGGACTCTGGCTGCTCGGGGCGCCCTGCGGTCTCTGACAGCTCGGCGTCTTCAGCGGATGGGGCCTGCGCAGCAGCCCACTCGTCATCGACGTCGATCTCCCGCACCAGGTCCACCGGCGCCTCCTGGATCGCAAGCTCGGCGACGTCGTCGTCTTGGGGCTCGCCGGACAGGCCCTTGATGGCCGCTGCATGCGCGGCCGCGGCGATCTGGGCGGGCGTGGGACCGGACGGTTTCGCCAGTGCCTCCACCTCCGGTGCGGCGGCCTTGCCACGACGACCCCGTGAGCGCGAGCCGCTGCCGCCGCCGTTGTTGCCCTGCTCTCCGCTGGGTTTGTCGACCGGCTCGGCAGAGACGATGATGCCACGGCCGTTGCAGTGTTCGCAGACCTCGGAGAACACCTCGATCAGGCCGGAGCCGACGCGCTTTCGGGTCATCTGGACCAGACCCAGCGACGTCACCTCGGCCACCTGGTGCTTGGTGCGGTCGCGGCCCAGGCACTCCAGGAGGCGCCGCACCACCAGGTCGCGGTTGCTCTCCAGCACCATGTCGATGAAGTCGATCACGATGATGCCGCCGATGTCGCGCAGCCGGAGCTGGCGAACGATCTCCTCGGCTGCCTCGAGGTTGTTCTTGGTCACCGTCTCCTCGAGGTTGCCCCCAGAGCCGACGAACTTGCCGGTGTTGACGTCGACCACGGTCATGGCCTCGGTGCGGTCGATCACGAGCGAGCCGCCTGAGGGCAACCAGACCTTGCGGTCCATGGCCTTGGCGAGCTGCTCGTCCACGCGGTAGCGGGTGAAGAGATCCTCCTCGGAGGTCCACTTCTGCAGCTTCTTGCCCAGATCCGGGGCGACATCCTCGACGTAGTCGTTGATCTCCCGCCATGCCGGGTCGCCGGCGACCACGAGGGAGCTGAAGTCCTCGTTGAACACATCGCGGATCACCCGGACGGTGAGGTCGGGCTCGCCGTGCAGGAGCAGGGGTGCACCCCCCGAGGAGCCCTTCTTGCCGGACTTGGCCTCAGCCTTCTCCGTGATCCGCTGCCACGCCTTCGTCAGGCGCTCGACATCGGCGCGCAGCTCCTCCTCGCTGGCGCCCTCCGCAGCGGTCCGGACGATCACGCCCGCGGTGTCGGGAACGACCTCCTTGAGGATGCCCTTGAGCCGGGTCCGCTCGGTGTCAGGAAGCTTGCGCGAGATGCCCGTCATGCTGCCCTCGGGCACAAGAACGAGGTACCGGCCGGGCAGCGAGATCTGCGAGGTCAGGCGCGCGCCCTTGTGGCCGATCGGATCCTTGGTGACCTGCACCAGGACGGTGTCGCCGCTCTTGAGGGCATTCTCGATGCGCTTGGGCTGGTTGAGCTCCAGACCAGCCGCATCCCAGTTGACCTCTCCTGCGTACAGGACGGCGTTGCGTCCCTTGCCGATGTCGACGAACGCCGCCTCCATCGAGGGCAGCACATTCTGCACGCGTCCCAGGTAGACGTTCCCCGCCATCGAGGCGTTGGTTTCGCGGGACACGTAGTGCTCAACCAGCACGCCGTCCTCGAGGACGCCGATCTGCGTGCGACCCTCGCGGTGGCGGACCACCATGAGACGCTCGACGCTCTCGCGGCGCGCCAGGAACTCGGCCTCCGTGATGATCGTCCGCCGGCGCCCCGCCTCGCGGCCTTCGCGGCGGCGCTGCTTCTTGGCCTCGAGCCGAGTCGAGCCCTTCACACCGGCCGGCTCCTCGCGCTCCTTGCGCGGCTCGCGGATCTTGGTGACGGTGCCGGGCTCATCCTCGACGTCGCCGGCGGCTCCGCCACTGCGGCGGCGGCGCCGACGGCGCCGGCTGCTGGGGCTCTCAGCCGTCTCCTCGGCCCCGGCTCCCATTGCGCCCTCGGCACCGTGGCCAGAGGACCCGGCGTCAGTCGTTTCGTCGGCTTCGACTGCCTCAGCCGATGCTGCCTCGACCGCCTCCCCCTCGCCGTTCGCGCGCGAACGTCGCCCGCGGCCGCCACGGCGGCGAGAGCGGCGGCGGCCACCCTCCTGGTCTGCACCCTCCTGCTCCGCGGGCTCCGGCTCGCCAGCAGCGCCATGGGTAGCCTCCGTGGGCTCAGCAGTCTGCTCGGTCTCGTCCGCGGCCTTCTCGGTCCTGCCTGGGGCCTTCTCGGGCCTGCTTGGGGCCTTCTCGGTCCTGCCTGGGACCTTCTCGGGCCTGCTGGGGGCCATCTCGGGTCCAGCCGCCTTGTCGGCCGCGGCCCCCCTCTTGGCCTTTCCTGCGGCTTGCCCCGGCGCACCTGCGGCACTCGTTGCCCGTCGGCGCGGCGCGACCGACGGCTCCGGAGCCTGGAAGAGCAGCCCGAAACTCGGGACCGTGGCCGTGGCGTCGGCCTCTGCACCGCCCGTCTCCTCCTCAGTGGGCACCTCCTCTGCGGAGAGAGCCGCCGACGCCGGCTTCGCGCCGACATCCGGGAACTCGGTGGGCTGCGGCTCGACGTCCTGCGGCTCGACGTCCTGCGGCTCGACGTCCTGCGGCTCGACGTCCTGCTGCTCGAGGTCCTGCGGCTTCGCCACGCTGCCGCGGGCGGCACGTTTACGCGGAGCAGCCTTCTTGGCGGCCTTCTTCGCCACCTTCTTGGTGGGCTTTGCGCGGGAGCCGGCAGCGGCCTCGGCCAGTTCGTCCCCCGCGTCGCCACCGGTGTCGTCGGCCAGCGAAGAACCGGTCGGCCGGTCAGCCGCGGCCGGCTTCCTCGAGATGTCCTCAGCCCCGGTCACCGGACCCGTGTCGGGCGCCGCGGCGGTCTTGCGGGGGCGCCTGGGTGCGGCCTGCTTGCGCGCCCGCTTGGTTGCGGGCGCTGCAGCGGAGTCGCCCGCGCGTTCGCCGGCGGCACCGCCGGCGCCCTCGCTTGCGGACTCGCCTGCTGACTCACCCGCAGACCTGGGGGGACTGTCGCCTGCGGTGCCACGGCTGTCGCCTGCGTCGATGGACTTGTCGAGATCAGTCGACTCCGAGTGGAGGTCGTCTTTGGATGCCATGGGGGGCGTCCTTCCGTAACCCACGGGCCGGATGCCACACCCGGGCGCCGCAGGCGCCCCACACGACCGCGTGGTACGCGTGTCAAGCCTCGTGTCGCTGGCGGGGTGCCCGCGACGCGGAAGTCGGTTTGCTACGGCTGGCCGGTTCGCGCGGGGCGCGTCACCGATCAGTCGCCGGCGGCGCTCTTGTCGGCGGCCAGGGGATCGGCCACCCCAGCGGTTGCGGCCTGCAGCGGGCCCTGGGCCAGCCGAGTCACCCGGGGGGGTGTCGGCGGCGAGAACTCCGTGACGGCTCGCAGCGCGGTTAGAACGTCGTCGGGTCGGACGGCGGGTGTGGTGTGCCGGACGACCACTTGAAGTATCGCATACCCGGCGCCTTGGTTCCCCTCCGACGACGTGGGCGGGGCATCGGTCGCCTGCATAGACACGACCGCGGACCGCACGTCGAACGTCTTGGGGCCGGTCTTGAAGGTGCGGGTCACCTCGGCCCGGTCGACCGCGAGAAATGCGTCGACGGCCGTCGCGAGCACCTCGCGAGTGACGTCGCGGAACTCCAGCAGCCAGTCGCTGGCCTCGAGCCGGTCGGCAAGGGCCCCGGGGCCGGCCTCCACCACGTCGAGCACGACCAGTCCGTCGGGCAACGCGCCGTCGAGGGCCGCGCGGAGGGACTCGGGATCCACCCGCTCGACAACGGACACCTCGAAGTACTCGGCCTCGCTGGCCGTCCCGGTCGGTGCCGCATTGGCGTAGGAGATCTTCGGGTGCGGGTGAAACCCGGCCGAGAAGGCCATGGGGACCCCAGCGCGCCGAACCGCCCGCTCCAGCGCCCGCTGGAAGTCGCGGGTGGAGGAGAACCGCAGGCGCCCCCGCTTGGCGTACCGCACCCGGAGCTTCTGGACGGCGGGCGGAGGTGGAGGTCCCTCGGGGGTGCGCTGGCGGGCCATGGGGCACAAGCCTAAGAGGTATGCCGGGTGCCGAGGACCTCGCGGAGGCTCATCCCGCGCGCCCACCTTCGGAATCCGTTGTCGCACCGCGAAATCCCGCCAGAGCGGTCAGAGTCCGCCTAAGTTGCCATGCATGGCAGATCTCGATCGCGCGCGACTGGCCTCCCTGCTGGGAGCCGAGCAGACGGCATACACCAAGAACCACCCGCAGAGCCAGGCCCTGTACGGGCAGGCGACCAGTCTCTTCGGCCGGGTGCCGATGACCTGGATGAACATGTGGTCGGGGGGCTTTCCCTTGTACCTGGACCGGGCGAGCGGCAACCGCATCAGCGACGTGGACGGCCACGAGTACATCGACTTCGCGCTCGGCGACACCGGCGCCATGGCGGGCCACTCCCCCGGCCCGACCGCGCATGCCGTTCACCGGCGGCTGAGCGAGCTCGGCGGCATCACCACGATGCTCCCCACAGAGGACGCCCAGTGGGTGGGTGCGGAGCTCCAGCGACGTTTCGGTATGCCGCTGTGGAGCTTCACGCTGACCGCGACGGACGCCAACCGGTGGGCTATCAGGCTGGCGCGGTTGGCAACGGGTAGGCCGAAGGTTCTGGTGTTCGCGTACTGCTACCACGGCTCGGTAGACGAGGCCTTCGCCCTGCCCGGTCCCGAGGGCAAGACCGAGAGCCGACCGGGAAATGTCGCGCCCCCGGTCGACCTCGACCTGACCACGCGGGCCGTCACCTGGAACGACCTGGACGCCGTCGAGGCGGCGCTGGCCCACGGCGACGTCGCGGCCATCCTCACCGAGCCAGCCCTCACCAACATCGGCATCGTCCTGCCCGAGCCGGGCTTCCATGAGGGTCTGCGCGACCTGGCAACGAAGTACGGCGCACTGCTGATGATCGACGAGACCCACACGTTCTCGGCCGGCTGGGGCGGGGCCACCCGCGCCTGGGGCCTGGAGCCGGACATCTTCGTCATCGGCAAGTCGATCGGCGGCGGGATCCCCTCGGGCGCCTACGGGATCAGCGAGGCCGTCGCCTCTGCCGTCACCCGACACACGCAGGCCGGCGACGCGGACATCGTCGACGTCGGCGGGGTGGGCGGAACGCTCGCAGGCAACGCGCTCTCGACCGCCGCCATGAGGGCCACCCTGGGCGAGGTCCTCACGCAGGAGGCCTTCGAGCGGATGACAGCTCTCGCGACACGGTTCACCGAGGGAGTCCAGCAGACTTTGGACGGTCTCGACGTTCCCTGGTCCATCAGCCAGCTCGGCGCACGCGCCGAGTACCGCTTCGCGCGACCGGCGCCGCGGACGGGCGAGGAGTCGGCCGCTGCGGCGGACGGGGAATTGGATGCCTACATGCACCTGGCCATGTGCAACCGAGGCATCCTCATGACGCCCTTCCACAACATGGCCCTCATGTGCCCCACGACCAGCCAAGCCGACGTCGACCGCCACACCGAGGTGTTCCGCGAGGTGGTGGACGCGCTCTACGGCTGAGGGGTTCGCGTCTCGGGGGTCTGGCTCTTCGTGGCTGGCGGCTCCGGACCCACCATCTCGTGCAGTGCCAGAACCTGCCGCGGGTCGCCGAAGACGATGAGCGTGCTCCCGGGCTCGACGATCATCGTGGCCGGTGGCCTGGGAACGAATGCTCCCTGCCGGGGCCGTCGCACGGCCAGCAGCTGCGCCCCGGAGCGCCCCGTGACGTCGACCTCGCCGATTGTGCGGCCGGCCAGCGCGGACCCCTCCGGGACGCGCACCTGCTCGATCCGGTAGTCGATCTCCTCTTCGTGCATCACCACGTCGAGGAACTCCGCGACGTCCGGGTGGAGTGCGAAGGACGCCATGCGGCGACCGCCGATCAACTGCGGGTTGACCGCGCGCGTGGCCCCGGCCAGGACGAGCTTGGCCTTGGCGTCCACCGTGCGGGCCCGGGCCACGATCACGAGGTCTGGCCGCAGGGCCCGAGCGGACAGCGTGAGGTAGACCGTGTCAGCGTCCTGTTCCAGGGCGGCGATCATGGCGCGTGCCCTGCCGATGCCTGCCTCCCGGAGCGTGTCGTCGTCCAGGGCGTCGCCGACGATATGGGGCAGGTCCACGCCGAGGAGGTGCTCCGGATCGCTGTCGATGACGACCACCTCATGACCGGTCGCCTGAAGGTGCGCCGCTGACGCCCGCCCCACCCGACCGTAGCCGCAGATGATGATGTGCCCGCTCAGGCTGGAGATCCGCTGGTCCATTCGGCGCCTCCCGAGGTATTCGCGCAGGTGTCCTTCGGTGACCGCTTCCACCAGGATGCCGAGGTTGTAGAGGACGGTGCCGACGCCCAGCAGGATGAGGGCAATCGTGAACACCATTCCGGCCGTGCTGAGCGGCCGGACCTCGCGGAAGCCGACGGTGGCCACCGTCGTCACGGTCTGGTAAAGGGCCTCCAGGGGCGGGAAGCCCAGCAGCACGTAGCCGACCGTGCCGAAGACGCTGACCGCGGCCAGGGCCCCGAGCGCGACCGCGACCCGACGCAGAGCACCCCGCCCGCTGGACACTCCGACCAGCAGGGCCCGGCGTCGCGCACTGACGCTGGGTTCTGCCACGCGCTCATCCTGCCAGTCGCCGTGCCCTGGTACGGCAGGCCGGTGACAGACCCACCCTGTCGGCGTAGCGTCGATCGACGGGCCACTTCAGGGTGAAGCGGCCAACGAAAGGAGGGGTGAGAAGTGTTCATCCAGATCATCCAGGGCAAGTGCCGCGACGCGGAGCGCCTCTACGACCAAATGGACCGCTGGGTCGAGACGATGGCGCCGATGGCCGAGGGCTGGCTCGGAGGCACCTACGGCCTGTCCGAGATGGGCGACTTCCTCGGGATCGTCCGGTTCGAGTCGCGCGAGGCCGCGGCCCGCAACTCGGTGCGGCCGGAGCAGGACGCGTGGTGGACCGAGACCAAGGAGTGCTTCGACGGCGACGTGACCTTCCACGACTGCGACGACGCGACGATGTTCCTCCAGGGCGGCTCTGACGACGCGCAGTTCGTCCAGGTCATCCAGGGTCGTGTGGCCGACCCGGCGCGTTTCCGGGACTTCATGTCGCAGCCGATGGACATGCTCCACGAGCAGAGGCCGGACATCATCGGTGGCACCATCGCGATGGAGCCCGATGGGTGGTTCACCGAGACCGTGGCGTTCACCAACGAGTCCGCGGCTCGCGAGGGCGAGAAGAAGGAGATGCCCGCGGACGCGGCAGCCGAAATGGCCGAGGCCATGCAGGCCATGGGCCCGCTGACCTTCATCGACCTGCACGCCCCCGGATTCGCGTCGCCTTCGAGCAGCCACCTCGCCGGCGCGCCCAGGGGCATGTTCACGCATCCCTCAGGCACCGAGGGGATGGCACCCGCCTAGAGGTCGCTCCGGTACAGGTCGTGCGCGGGACGGAAGCCCAGAGCCCGGCGCGCGGCATACGCTCGAAGACCATGAGGTTGGCCATGGCCACCGCGGGTCTCCCTCTCCGGCCTCGATCACGTGATAGTCCACCAGCCAAACCGTAGCCAGCCGCTGCGCTCGGGCGTCAGTGGAAGCCCTGCGACAACGACAGGCATGGGCCCGGGACGCTGAGCAGCGAGAGCACAGAACCGCGGGCCCTGGAGCGATAGGGAGGATCTGCTTCCAGGGCCCGCGGTGAGAGGCCGGTACTCGGGCATGCATCCGGCCTTCAGGGCTCGGGTCAGCCCTGCTGGGCCCCAGCGCTCAATGCAGAGATCGTGCTGCCGGGGCGCTTCAAGTGGACCCCGAAACCCCCAGGCCTGCGCATGACAAACGTCACGAAGAGCGCCCACAAACGTCATGGCGCCACGGGTCAGACGGGCTGTCGAGCTGCCTCGGCTCGGCCCGCGGGACGCCCGGACAAGGAGCGGCCCCCGGGAGACATGCCTCCGCCTCCCGGGGACCGCTAGGTGCCGTGCTCAGCCCAGGGCGGCCACCGCGTCGAGCCACGCCTGCCCGCTCGGCGAGCCGACGCCGGTGACGTCGTCGTAGTTCGGCCGCACGTGGATCGTCAGCACTGAGTCGTAGTCGAACCACCGGGTCGTGTAGGAGTAGCCGTCGGTGTCGTCGACCCCGTTGACATAGTCGGCGCGGACGGCGCCGGGATAGGTCCCGAGGTCCGCCTTGGTGATGTCATACGAGACCGCTCGGGCCGCGTACAGCGCCGGGTTGGCCAGGCCGTAGGCGTGCTTGGCCTTCTGCTCGACGAGGGCGAACATTCCCGCATAGAGCGGCGAGGACAGGCTGGTGCCGCCAATCCGGTACTCGGAGTACGCGTCATGGCCGTCCGGGAAGCGCTGGGTCTGCCCGACAAGCATGCCGGTGGTCGGGTCGCCCAGAGCTGACACGTCAGGCACCGCGCGCATGGCCGCCCCACCGTAGGTCTTGGAGATCTCGTCGGGCACGATGCCCGCCTGGTAGGTCGGTTGGGCGAACAAGCGCGACGTGCCGCCGCCACTGCCGTACTGGTAGCTGGGCGGGTTCCACGACGTCGTGCTCTTGTCCAGGGGTGCTGCGACCCGTCTCCCAGCCGAGCTCGAAGAGCCGCGCGTTGTCACGTGTGATGCCCATCGAGGTGCCACCCACGGCGGTCACCCACGGGCTGGACGCCGGCCAGTCAGGAGTCGGCCTCGCACCGGTGACGCCTCGGGTCTCGTCGCCGTTGTCACCGGAGGAGAAGAAGAGCGAGATGCCCTCGGCCGCCGCCTGGATCTGCGTGTCGACTTGCGGCTTGATGTAGCCGAGAGGCAGGGCCTCGCCGCCGTAGCCATAGGAGTTGGACACGATGTCGGCGTAGTGGTTGTCGACCACCCGGTTCATGATCGCGTCCATGTCGCGGTAGTTGTTCGGGGCGCCGATGTACACCAGGTCGGCTCCGGGGGCCATGGTGTGCACGGCCTCGATGTCCAGGGTCTCCTCACCCGACCAGCCCTGGGGGTCCTGCACGGGGTTGGGCGGGAAGTTGTAGATCCCCGGCGGGACGACCTGGGTGAAGTGGCCCTTGATGGAGGGCAGGCCGTGCAGCTGGGAGTAGGTCTCCACGTCCTTTTCGATGGTCGGGGACGCGTAGGCGTCGATGACGCCTACGGTGACCCCGGCACCCGTGAGCCCGGAGTGGATCGCGTCGGACATGCCGTACGCACCCTGAAGCTGAGCGCCGGCATAACCACAGGGCGCGAAGGCGGTGGGGCTGGAGGGCAGCTTCGTCCCGTCGTTGGTCGCTGTGTTCTGGACGGTCTTCTCGCCCCAGTAGGCGGAGCACGGCGTCGCGTTGACGAATGCGGCCGGCGGCGGCGTGGTGTGGTGAACGGCGAGGGTCTGTGACTCATCCAGACCGATCACGCCCTGGACGTTGAGCGCAGATGGAACGTGCAGGGCGCTCGTGTTCGACCGGACCGTCCTGCCCTGCAGCGAGTACTCCGCGAAGGAGGTCCCGAAGGCCTTGCCCGCCTGGCTCAGCGTGCCGGTGGCCTCGACGTACTTGTGGTTCGCGGGCAGCGCGCCGACGGTGAAACCCTGGCTCGTCAGCCAGCCGGACACGCCGCTGACATCGGTGGACGTGGGCGAGTACTTCGCGCGGAACTGCGCCGGAGTCAGAAACTCGCCGAAATGCGCATTGCCTGGGGTCGAGACGTCAGCGGCATAGGTGGCCGCCGCGTCGCCCCCGCGGTAGTCCAGGTAAACCCGGAAGGTGACCGATGCGGAGCTGTTGGCACTGGAGACGCGGTTGGCGGCTGTGGCCAGGAGGGCACGCTGCCCGGCAGGGAGTGCGTGCCGCTCGGGGCAGCGATCGCAGCACCGCCGGTGGCGGTGATGACCGCGCCTACCGCGAGGGCGGCCAAGGCGGAACGAGGCAGAACTGACACAAGACCTCCTGAGCAATTGGGAAGCCACCGCTCTCGTGGAGTGGTGGCAGGCCCCGTCAGTCCATCCTCCGGCTGGCACTACCGGGCCTGACATATGTCATGACTTTCATGACGGTCCGGCGACGGTGTACACGAGGCCGAGGTATGCCGTGGAGTCGCCTCCGTGGCCGGCTCCCTACGACCGGGCCCAGTGAGCGGTCGGCGCCCGGTGGCGCGAGCGCCGGAGCGATCAGACGCGCGGCGTGGCGAGAAGCCGCTCTCGGCCGCTGCCCACGACGGTCAGCGGCAGGAGTGTCTTGCCGGTGGGGCCGATCTCGATCTCGGTGCCCATCTGCGGGCACACCCCGCAGTCGAAGCATGGGGTCCAGCGGCAGTCCTCGACCTCCTCCTCGGAGAGCGCGTCCTGCCAGTCCTCCCACAGCCAGTCCTTGTCGAGCCCGGAGTCGAGGTGGTCCCAGGGCAGCACTTCGCTCTCCGCACGCTCGCGGGTGGTGTACCACGCGATGTCCACCGGCTGGTCGGCCAGCGCTGCGTCGGCGCACGCCATCCAGCGCTCATAGGAGAAGTGCTCGCTCCACCCGTCGAACCGGCCGCCGTCGCGCCACACCGCCTCGATGACCCGGCCGATCCGCCGGTCACCGCGGGAAAGCAACCCCTCGACGATGCCCGGCTTCCCGTCGTGGTAGCGGAAGCCAATCGACGAACCGTAGCGGCGGTCCGACCGGATGGCCTCGCGCAGCTTCGCAAGCCGCTCGTCGGTCTCCTCGACGCCGAGCTGTGCGCACCACTGGAACGGCGTGTGCGGCTTGGGCACGAAACCGCCGATCGACACCGTGCACCGGATGTCCCGCCTCCCGCTGACCTGACGACCGGTCTCGATGACCCGCTTCGCGAGCTCGGCGATCTGGAGCACGTCATCGTCGGTCTCGGTGGGCAGCCCGCACATGAAGTAGAGCTTCACCTGCCGCCAGCCGGCGCCGTAGGCGGCGGCCACGGTGTTGATGAGGTCTTCCTCGGTGACCATCTTGTTGATCACCTTGCGGATCCGCTCCGAGCCACCCTCGGGCGCGAAGGTCAGGCCCGACCGCCGGCCGTTTCGGGTCAGCTCGTTGGCCAGATCGATGTTGAAGGCGTCGACGCGCGTCGAGGGTAGCGACAGGCCGGTCTGCGTCCCCTCGTAGCGGTCGGCCAGTCCCTTGGTGATGTCGGCGATCTCCGAGTGGTCGGCCGACGACAGCGAGAGCAGTCCGACTTCCTCGAAGCCCGTGGCCGCGAGGCCGCGCTCGACCATCTCCCCGATGCCCGTGATCGACCGCTCGCGTACTGGCCGCGTGATCATCCCCGCCTGGCAGAACCGGCACCCGCGCGTGCACCCACGGAAGATCTCCACTGACATTCGCTCATGCACCGACTCCGCGAGCGGCACGAGCGGCTGCTTGGGGTAGGGCCAGGCGTCGAGGTCCATGACGGTGTGCTTCGACACCCGCCATGGCACACCTGGAGCCTCCGGCGAGGGCGCCACCCGCTGGATGCGCCCATCGGGCAGGTAGCTCACCTCGTAAAAGGCGGGCACATAGACGCCGCCCGTGCGCGCAAGGCGCAGGAGGAGCTCGCGGCGACCACCCGGCATACCCTCGGCCTTCCAGCCGATGAGGAGGTCGGTGGCAGCGAGAACCGCCTCCTCGCCGTCCCCGATGATCGCGGCGTCGATGAAGTCGGCGATGGGCTCGGGGTTGAACGCGGCGTGGCCGCCGGCGATCACCAGCGGGTCGTCGTCGGTGCGGTCGGCCGCGTGGAGCGGGATGCCCGCCAGGTCGAGCGCGGTGAGCAGATTGGTGTAGCCGAGCTCGGTCGAGAGCGAGACCCCGAGGATGTCGAAGTCGCGGACGCTGCGGTGGCTGTCGACGGTGAACTGCGGCAGCCCCGCCTCGCGGAGTCGAGCCTCCATGTCCGGCCACACGGCATACGTGCGCTCGGCCAGGGCGTCGGGGCGTTCGTTGAGCACTTCGTAGAGGATCATCACGCCCTGGTTGGGCAGCCCGACCTCGTACGCGTCGGGGTACATGAGGGACCAGCGGGCTGTGAGCTCCTGCCCGTCGGCGCCATATCCACCGCAGTGCCAGTCCTTGACAGTCGAGTTCAGCTCGCCGCCGACGTACTGGATCGGCTTGCTGACCTGCTCGAGCAGCGGCTCGAGGGCAGGAAAGATCGACGCTCCGGACATGGCCACAAGGGTAACCGCGCCCTCGCCGTCGCCGGAAAAGGGCGCAGGCGGCGCACGGTGGCGGCGCACAGGGGCGGCCGATGCTGGCGGTCACTCGCCTAGCGGACACTGCTACAGCTCACGACGAGCACAGCTCACAGCGAGCACGGCTACGGTCCGCCCATGCGAATCTTCCGAGCTGGCCGGCGCGGGTGGGTCCAAGGCGCGCGCGCCGTCGGCATGGTGGCTGCTCTGCTGGCCCTCGGTGGCATCGGCGTCGCGACGACCGTCGGATGGGGAGGGGCGGGGCTGGGCGGCACTGGTTCCCAGCGGCCGGCTACGATCCGGGCCCCGGCCAGCACTTCCGCCACTCCGTCCACCCGATCTGCGACGTCCTCACCCGCGCCCCAGGGCCAGCTGGTGGTGGCCCTGGGCGACTCGGTGACCGCGGGCTCGGCATGTGACTGCACGCCGTTTCCGGAGCGGTATGCCTTCGCCCTCACCGCCCGCGGCCCGGCGAGCGTGCAGGCCGCCAACCTCGGGCAGGCCGGGCTGACGACCAACGGCCTGGTGGATCAGCTGGGCGGGCGCAGCACCCGCGAGACGCTCTCTGGCGCCGCCCGGGTGGTTGTCACGATCGGCGCCAACGACCTGCTGCCCCTGATCGAACGGCGCGCCGCATCGGGATGCGACGCGTCCTGCTCCCAGCCAGCAGTGGACCAGATGAGCGAGGGCCTCACCAGGGCGCTGGCCCGCGTCCGATCGGAGGACCCAGCCCTCCAGTTGCTGCTCGTGACCACCTACTGGAACGTCTTCGAGGACGGCGACGTGGCCGACGCCCTGAGGGGCCCGGGATTTGCCGACTGGAGCGACGGGGTCACGAAGGCGGCGAATGCCGCCATCTGCCGCGACGCCGCCGCGGCGTCGGCGACCTGCGTCGACCTCTACACGCCGTTCGTGGGCAGCGACGGCCAGCACAACCCCACCTCGCTCCTGGCTGACGACGGTGACCACCCGAATGCCGCCGGTCACGCGGTCATCGCCGCAGCGCTGCTGAGGGCGACGCCGTAGGGCACACCACCCGTCAGGCCAGGTGCCGCGAGAGCCAGTCGAGCGACGTGGGCATCAGCGCCAGCCAGTCGGCGAAGTTGTGGCCGCCCTGGGGCACGAAGATGGAGTCGGCCTTGAGCGGTGGCCGCACCAGGTGAAGGAACCGTCGGGTGTCGCGCACCCCGTTGGGACCCCGCTCGGCCGTGCCGACGGTCAGCAGCAGCGACACCGGGGGCTGCGGCTGGTGCGCGAGCAGCCACTCCGGGTTGTTGAGGTTGCGCAGCACCGAGGAGCCGCCCCACAGGTCGCCCGTCGTGTAGTCGTGGAGCGTGTGGTAGTAGCCGGAGAGGGCCACGGCCGCCGTGAAGACGTCGGAGTGCAGGAGGGCCAGCTTGACGGCGCAGTACCCGCCGGTGGAGTCGCCCATGGCGCCCCATCCGGTGGGACGAACGCGAAACGCGTGGTCGATGGCCGCCGGGACGTCCATCGCGAGGTCGGTGAGGGCCAGGGGGCCGCCGGGGACGTCGGTGCACTCGGTGTCGCGCGGCGGGGCGACCGTCGGGCGCAGCATGACCAGCACCATGGGCCGGGCGCGATGCCCCGCGATCTGCTTCAGGAGCACATCGGCGTAGCCCATGCGGTCGACCAGCGCGGTGGTGGTGCCCGGGTAGCCGGTCATGACCTCGACGCCGGGGAACTGCGTGCGCGCATAGCGCGGCTGGAAGTACTGCGGTGGAAGGTAGACGAGGACCGGCTCGCTGATGCCGGACCGAGCCCCCTGCACCTGCACCGCCTCGATCCGACCGCGGGTGGACCACTGCGACGGCCTTGACCACGCGGCAGCGACAACGGCCGCAGGGCCGATCGTCTCGGGCGCGATCGACAGCCGGACTCGCGGGCGCCACGTGGGACCGGAGGCGACGACCCCCGTTCCATGGACCACGGGCGTCGATCCGCTCTGCTGCCCCAGCAGCTCGCTCCACGAGCCGTAGAAGTATCCGTAGTTGTTGATGCCGGCCGCGACCACGAGGACCGCCGTGACCTGGCAGGCCACCAGCATGGCGACCCGCTGGGCAGCCCGGGCCGGTGACGGGCCCTGCACCCGCCCCCAGAGGACCAGGGTCCCGGCCACCGCGACGACCGCGACGATGGCCAGGGTGACGACGAGTGGCCATCCCAGCAGGGGCATGATCGACCTCCGGTCTCCGCTAACGAGACCAGAGTCTGTCGAGCACCCTAGGACTGGCTGTGTTACCGCTGGGAACTTGCTGCACGGGCCTACCGCCGGGGCGATCGGGGCTCTGCCTTCCGCCCGCGCACATACTGGTTCCATGGACACCGCGGCTCGGGTCCAGGAGGCGTTCGAGGCCGTTCCCCGCACGCGGTTCCTCCGACGTCTCGAGCGGCTGCGGGCCGCAGTCGACGCGCCCCTTCCGATCGGCCACGGGCAGACCAATTCCCAGCCGACGACCGTGCGGATGATGCTCGAGCTGCTCGAGGTCCGGCCGGGAGACCGGGTCCTCGACGTGGGCTCCGGCTCCGGCTGGACCACGGCCCTGCTGGCCTGGCTGTGCGGCCCCGGAGGACGCGTGCTGGGAGTGGAGCGGGTCCCGGACCTGGTCGCCTTCGGTGCCGCCAACCTGGCCCGCTCGGGTATGCCGTGGGCTCGGGTGGAGCAGGCATATGCGGGTCAGCTCGGGGCGCCCGACCAGGGACCGTTTGACCGCATCCTGGTCTCAGCCGAGCCGGCAGAGCTGCCGAAGCAGCTGGTCGACCAGCTCGCCGAGGGCGGGCGGATGGTCATCCCGGTCCGAGGCGAGATGCAGGTGGTGGACGTCGTCGACGGTGAGACCCGGGTCCGCCGGCTGGGTGCGTTCCGGTTCGTCCCGCTGGTCGCCGACCGCCCCCTGGAGCCGGGCCCGCCCGGCTGAGGTCAGCTGCTGTAGTGGGCATCCAGGCGGTCGGAGAACTTCTCGCTGACCACCTTGCGGCGCAGTTTGAGCGACGGTGTGAGCTCGCCTTCCTCGACGGACAGGTCCCGCTCCAGGATGGTGAACTTCTTGACCGTCTCCCAGCGGTTGAGTCCCGAGTTGAGCTGGTCGATGTAGCCCTGGACCATTTCGCGGGCCTCCGGCGACGTCACGATCTCGGCGTAGCTCTTGTCGCCCATGCCGTGGGACTGGGCCCACGGCATGATCGCCTCGGCGTCGAGCGTGACCAGGGCGGAGACGAAGTTGCGCTCGGCGCCGTAGACGACGAACTGGCTCACGTACGGGCAGAGGCCCTTGAACGTCGACTCGATGATCGAGGGTGCGATGTACTTGCCGCCGGAGGTCTTGAACAGGTCCTTCTTCCGGTCGGTGATGCGCAGGAAGCCCCGCTCGTCGAGCTCGCCGATGTCACCGGTGTGGAACCAGCCGTCCACGTCGAGAACGTCGGTGGTCGCCACCGGGTTGTTGTGGTAGCCCTCCATGATGCCGGGGCCGCGCAGAAGGACCTCGCCGTCCTCGGCGATCTTGACCTCGGTGCCGGGGATCGCCCAGCCGACGGTGCCGACCCGGTAGGCCCGCACCCGGTTGACGAAGGCGGCTGAGCTCGACTCGGTGAGGCCGTAGCCCTCGGCGATGCGGAGCCCGACCGAGTCGAACCAGCGCGCGATGTCGGGGTTGAGGGCGGCTGAGCCGGAGATGAAGAACCGGATCCGCCCCCCGAATCGCTGGCGCACCTTGCTGAGGACCAGTCTGTCGGCCAGCCCGTACTGGCCAGCAAGCAGACCTGTGGGCGCGCGTCCCTCGGCCCGCAGCGCCGACACCTGGGCCCCCACACCTGTCGCCCAGTCGAAGAGCCTGGCCTTCACGCCCCCCTCCTCGCGCACCATCATCGTGATCCGGCCGTAGGCCTTCTCGAAGATGCGCGGCGCAGCGCCCATGAACGTCGGCTTCACGACCGCAAGGTTGTCGACGATGCGGTCGATGCGGCCGTCGATCGCCGTCGCGAAGCCGATCTGGAGCGGCAGGACGAGGAGCTGCTTGCCGAAGACGTGGGCCAGCGGCAGCCAGAGGTACTGGAGGTCCTGGTCGTTGAGGATGTCGATCGCGGCGCACGCGGCGCCCTGGTAGCTCCAGGTGTCATGCAGGAGCCGCACGCCCTTGGGGCGCCCCGTGGTGCCCGAGGTGTAGATGATCGTGGCGAGCTGGCTGGGCTGGGTGGCGTCGATGCGGTCGTCGACGGCGCTCGGATTGCGCTCCAGGAGCGATGTACCGAGCTTCTCGAGGTCGTCGAGGGAGATGACCCAGTCGCCGTCGGGTGTCCCGTCGAAGGTGACGACCTTGATCACGCTGGGGATCTCGCGGCGGCGCTCCCGCAGCTTGGCGATCTGGTCGTCGTCCTCGGCGAACACCACGCGGCTCGAGGAGTCGGACAGGATGTACGCCACGTCGTCGGCCATGGTTGTCGGGTAGATGGTCGTGGTCGCGCCGCCCGCGCACATGACTGCCAGGTCGGCAAGGGCCCACTCGAAGCGGGTGCCGGAGGCGATGGCCACGCGCTGTTCGGGCTCGATGCCGAGGGCCATCAGGCCGGCGGCGAGGCGATACGCCCGCTCGCGCGCCTCAGCCCAGGTCACCTCGACCCAGTCGTCGCCCTGGGCGTAGAGGTAGGCCGTACGATCGGGCGAGATCTCCACCCGGGTGCGGAACAGGTGTCCGACGCTGGGTGCACGGTCGGCGAGCACCGCCGGGTTGATGGGCTCGTCCTGCGGGGTGTGGAACTGGGGCAGCACCGGGTCCATTCGGCATCCTCGTCGTCGAGTGGCTTTGCGGGGATTGTGCCCCACTGGCGGGTAGAGCGCGCACTTGCTGAGCGAAATTGTGCGCGGTTCGTTGTGACCTACGGCACAGCACACCCCTGTGACTGCCGCCTGCGTACGCGCGGGCGCACCGTCAACGGACGCTACGACGGCACGGGCGTGGCCAGCACCTGTCGGCAGCGCGCCACGTCGTCGGCCATGGCGAGGAGCAGGTCGTCGATCGAGTCGAAGCGCAGGGTGGGCCGGATCCGCTCGACGAACTCGACAGTCACGCTCTCGTCGTAGAGTTCGAGGTCGGTGCGGTCGAGCACGTAGGCCTCTACGGTCCGGACGAGGTCGCCGAACGTGGGGTTCGTGCCCACCGAGATCGCCGCCGGGAGGGTCCGGTCGGGCGCCTCGGGGGGCAGGTCCCGCCGGGTGAGCCACCCGGCATACACGCCGTCGGCGGGGACGAGTCCCAGGGACTCGCTGCTGAGGTTGGCCGTCGGGTAGCCCAGGTCGCGACCACGGTGGTGACCATGCACCACCGCGCCGGTGACCCGGTGCGGTCGGCCGAGGATGCGGGCCGCGTCGGCCACCTCGCCCGCGGCCAGATGGGCTCGGACCGCCGAGGAGGACCACCTCTCGGTGTCGCCCATGTCCGCGAGCGTGATCACCTCGAAGCCGTACTGCTCGCCCAGTTGGCGCAGCAGCGCGACGTCCCCGGTATAGCCGCGCCCGAACCCGCGGGTGTCCTCCCCGACGACCAGGGCCTTGGCTTGGAGCGTCTCGACGAAGGTGCGGCGGACGAACTCCTCGGGAGTCTGGTTGGCGAACTCCCGGGTGAACTCCAGGACGAGCACGCCGTCGATGCCGGTGCCCGCGAGCAGCTCGTCGCGCAGTGGCCCCGGCGAGATGAGCTGCTGTCCCCGCTCCGGGTGGATCACCACCACGGGGTGCGGCTCGAAGGTCACGGCGACAGCCGGAAGCCCGCGCGCCCGACCCGCCGCCACCAGCTCGGTCAGGATGGCCCGGTGGCCCAGGTGGACGCCGTCGAAGTTGCCGAACGTCGCCACGCAGGGGCGCAGGGACTCGGGGGTCTGGGCGGGGTCTGACCAGCGGTGCACGCGGACACTCTACGAACCCGCCGGTGCGAACACGACGTGCGACCTGGCGTTGTGAGCCGATTCATCGAGCATGGCGACCAGCGTCCCGTCGGGCGCGAACGCTGCGACCGGTTCGCGCCGACCGGACTGCGCGGAGGGAATCCGCTGCCCGTAGCCGAGGGCGCGGGCCTCGTCCGCGGTCAGCTCCCGCACCGGGAACGCAGCCCGCGCAGCCTCGGCCAAGGGGATCACCGGGATCGGGTCGCCGGCCTTCTCCGCAGCTGCCAAGTCGGCGAGGGAGTAGGCCTGGTCGAGCGTGAACCGTCCCACGCGGGTGCGCCGCAGCCGGGTGAGGTGGCCGCCGGTGCCCAAGGCGGCACCGAGGTCACGGGCCAGGGCCCGCACGTAGGTCCCCGAGGAGACGGTCACCTCGACCTCCAGGTCCAGCAGGGGTATGCCGTCGGCAGCCTCGCTGCGGATCTCCAGGACGTCGAACCGCCGCACCGTCACCGGCCGCGCCGGGAGGGCCACCTCGTGACCAGAGCGGACGCGGGCATAGGACGGCTCACCGGCGATCTTGACCGCGCTGACGGCGCTGGGCACCTGCTGGATGTCGCCGGTGAGGGCTCCGACCACCCGGAGCACGTCCGCCTCCGTCACGCCGGCGACTCCTGCCGCCTCGGTTACCTCCCCCTCGGCGTCGTCGGTCAGGGTCGACTGACCGAGGCGGATGGTGGCCGCGTACGCCTTGTCGGCTCCGACCAGGAACGTGAGGAGTCGGGTGGCGCGCCCGATGCCGAGCACGAGGATGCCCGTCGCCATGGGGTCGAGGGTGCCGGCGTGGCCGACCTTGCGGGTGCCGCAGATCCGCCGCGATCGGGCCACGACGTCGTGGCTCGTCCAGCCCTGCGGCTTGTCGACGACGAGCAGGCCGTCAGGCGCGCTCATCGTGGTCGTGCCCGGCCCGTGGGTGCTCGGCTCGCTCGCCCCCGTCCTCGGCCTCGTCGGCCTCAGGCCGCCGGTAGGGGTCGGATTCGCCGGCGTACTTCGCCGAGGCGGCGACCGCCGCCACGGCGGCATCTCGCTGCCGAGCCTCCTTGAGCAGCTCGTCCAGGTGGGCTGCGGTCTCGGGGATCGCGTCGGCGAAGAACTCGAGGGTGGGAGTCAGGCGGATGCCGATCTGCTTGCCGACGAAGGACCGCAGCTTGCCCTTGTGCCTCTCCAGGATGGCCGCCGTTCGATCGCGCTGGGCCTCGTCGCCGAACACGGTGTAGAAGAGCGACGCGTGCTGCAGGTCGTTGGTGACCCGAACGTCGGTGACCGTCACGAACCCAAGGTCGGGGTCCTTGACGAGCTGGTGGAGGTTGGCGGCGACGACGACCTTGATGCGATCGGCGACCTTTCGCGCGCGTGCGGCATCAGCCATGGGGTCTCCTGTCGGGTGTGGTCCTGGGACCGACGGTATGCCGCGTGGCTGGCCACGCGGCATACCGTGCAGTCGTCTCCTGGGTGGCCGACCCGCGCCCGAAGCGCGGGCCGGCTCCTCGGCTCAGGCGCGCGGCTTCTCGCGCATCTCGTAGGTCGCGATGAGGTCGCCGATCTGCAGGTCGTTGAACGAGCCCAGGTTGATGCCGCACTCGAAGCCCTCGCGGACCTCGGTGACGTCATCCTTGAACCGCCGCAGACCGGTGATCTCGACGTTCTCGCTGACCACCACGCCATTGCGGGTGATGCGGGCCCGGGCACCGCGCTTGATCTCGCCCGAGCGGACGATCGAGCCGGCGATGTTGCCGAACTTGCTGGAGCGGAAGATCTCGCGGATCTCGGCGGTGCCGAGCTCGACCTCCTCGAACTCCGGCTTCAGCATGCCCTTGAGCGCCGCCTCGACCTCCTCGATGGCCTGGTAGATCACCGAGTAGTAGCGGATCTCGACCCCCTCGCGCTCGGCGTACTCGGCGTTCTGGCCCTCGGCCCGCACGTTGTAGCCGATGATGACCGCGTCGGAGGCCATCGCGAGGTTGATGTTGTTCATCGTGATCGCACCGACGCCACGGTCGATGATCCGCAGGTCGACCTCGTCGCCCACGTCGATCTGGAGCAAGGCGTCCTCGAGCGCCTCGACCGAGCCCGACACGTCACCCTTGAGGATGAGGTTGAGGGTCTCGACCTTGCCCGCCGCGAGGGCCTCGTTGAGGTCCTCCAGCGAGATGCGCTTGCGGGCCTTCGCCAGGGAGGCCTGGCGGTCGGCGGCCTCGCGCTTCTCGGCGATCTGGCGCGCGGTGCGATCGTCCGGTGCCACCACGAAGGTGTCACCGGCGCGCGGCACCGAGGACAGGCCGAGCACCTGAACCGGGCGCGAGGGCGTGGCCTCCTTCACGTTCTTGCCGTGCTCGTCGAGCATGGCGCGCACGCGGCCATGAGCGCTACCGGTGACGATGGCGTCGCCCACCCGCAGGGTGCCGGTCTGCACCAGCACTGTCGCGGTTGCGCCGCGGCCACGGTCGAGGTTGGCCTCGATGGCCACACCTCGAGCATCGCGGTGCGGGTTGGCCCGCAGGTCGAGAGCCGCGTCAGCGGTGAGGAGGACAGCCTCCAGCAGCTGGTCGATGTTCAGGCCCTGCTTGGCCGAGACGTCGACGAACATCGTGTCGCCGCCGTACTCCTCCGCCACGAGGTTGTACTCGGTCAGCTGCTGGCGCACCTTGGCCGGGTTGGCACCGTCGACGTCGATCTTGTTGACCGCGACGACAATCGGCACTTCGGCCGCCTGGGCGTGGTTGAGCGCCTCGATGGTCTGCGGCATCACGCCGTCGTCGGCAGCGACCACGAGGATCGCGATGTCGGTGACCTTCGCACCTCGGGCACGCATCGCGGTGAACGCCTCGTGGCCCGGGGTGTCGATGAACGTGATCGGCCGGTCGACGCCCTCGTGCATCTTGTGCACCTGATAGGCACCGATGTGCTGGGTGATGCCCCCGGCCTCGCTCGCGGCGACGTCCTCGTTGCGGATGGCGTCGAGGAGACGGGTCTTGCCGTGGTCGACGTGGCCCATGACGGTCACGACCGGAGGCCGCGGCTCGAGGTCCTCGTCGTCCTCGGACCCGATGCCGGTCTCGAGGTCGATGTGGAAGGAGTCGAAGAGCTCGCGCTCCTCCTCCTCCGGGGACACCACCTGGATGTCGTAGCCCAGTTCCGCGCCGAGCACCTTGAAGGTGTCCTCGTCCAGGGACTGGGTGGCCGTGGCCATTTCCCCGAGGTGGAACAGCACGGTCACCAGCGAGCCGGGGTTCGCGTTGATCTTGTCAGCGAACTCGCTCAGCGAGGAGCCACGGCGGACCCGGATGACGGTGGAGCCATCGCCGCGGGGAACCGTCACACCGCCCAACGACGGCGCCTGCATCTGCTCGAACTCCTGGCGCTTCGCCCGCTTGGACTTGCGCCCGCGCACCGGTCGGCCACCGCCGCGGCCGAACGCACCCTGGGTGCCACCACGGCCACCGGGACCACCGCCGCGGCCACCGAAGCCGCCGCCACCGCCGGGACGGCCGGCGAAGCCGCCGCCACCGCCGGGGCCACCACCGGGCCGGGCACCGCCCGGACCACCGGGACGGCCACCCCGGGCCGGGCGCTCGCCCGGACGGCCGACCGCACTGCGGTCGGGCATCATGCCGGGGCTGGGCCGCGGACCCCCTGGTCGAGGCCCTCCCGGACCAGCCGTCCCGCCCGGGCGGGGAGCCGGACGGCTCTGCGGACGCGGCATGCCCTGGCTGGGCGCGAACGGGTTGTTGCCGGGACGCGGCACGGCGTCGCCGCGGCCTGCGCCGCCGTCACGGCCGGTGCGCATGCCCTGGCTGGGTGCGAACGGGTTGTTGCCCGGGCGCGGTCCACCCGGGCGGGGGGCACCGGGGCGTGGGCCGGGGGACGCCGGACGCGGCCCCGCGGGACCGGGCCGGCGGCCCTCACGGGCAGCGGGAGCGGCCGGCGCCTCGGGCTGGCGCGGCGCAGGCCGCGGGCCGGGGGTCGGGGCCCCACGGCGCTCGGCTGGGGCCGGTGCCACAGGAGCGGGACCGGCGGGCGCTGCAGCAGCCGGAGCGATGGGCGCTGCCGAGGCAGCCGCTGCCGGCTGGGCTGCAGGTGCCGGCTGGGCAGCCGGCGCTTGCGGTGCGGTGGCCGGAGCCGCAGGCGCAGAGGCCTTCTCGGCGGCGGGCGGCGGCTTCCTGGCCGGTGCCTGCTTCGCCGCGGCGGGCGCGGCAGCGCTGCCGCCTCCCCGAAGTTCCTGGGGAAAGTTCTCTTTGATCTTGCGGACGACCGGGGGTTCGATCGTCGACGATGCGGAGCGGACGAACTCGCCCTGCTCCTTCAGGTGGTTGAGCAGCGTTTTGCTCTCCACGCCGAGCTCCTTGGCGAGCTCGTAGACACGGACCTTTGCCACGTTTCTCCTGTCTGTGGTCCGCGTCAGGGTGGACAGGCGCGGACCGTCGTTACGGCTGGGTGATGCTCATCGCTGAGGTCTCATCGGATGCTCATCAGCGTCAAACCCGCTTTCGGTTTTGCGTTCGGACGGAATCTGCTTGCGTGCTTCGAGGTATGCCGTGACCGGCGCCAGGTCCAGAGGTGCGCTGACGCGCAGCGCTCGCCCGAAGGCCCGGCGGCGGACGGCGAGCGTGAAGCAGTCGCCCTCGGGGTGAAACCAGGCGCCTCGCCCCGGGAGACGGCGCCGCGGGTCGGGCGCCAGCAGGAGTCTGCCCTGCTCGTCCCTGACCGCGACCACTCGCAGTAGTGCCGACCAGCTATCCGTGCCGCGGCAGCCCACACACGTCCGGGTCGGAACCCGAGAAGAGGTGCGTGCTGACCGTTGCTGGAGTCCAGTCCGGTCGGTGCTACCCATTCTAGCGCCTAACCAGGCGTGGCCGGGGAACCAGGCGCCCTGCCGCCCCCGCGGGGCGCGGTCGGGGCGGCCGTGACGTCGGGCCGGATGTCGATCCTCCAGCCGGTCAGCTTCGCAGCCAGCCGGGCATTCTGGCCCTCCTTGCCGATGGCCAGCGACAGCTGGTAGTCGGGGACGATCACCCGCGCGGCGCGCAGCTGCCGGTCCACGATCTCGACCGACTGCACGCGGGACGGCGACAGCGCCGCCGCGATGAACTCCTGCGGGTCCTCGGAGAAGTCGACGATGTCGATCTTCTCCCCGTGCAGCTCGGTCATCACGGCCCGCACCCGGGCGCCCATGGGGCCGATGCACGCCCCCTTGGCGTTGAGCCCCGGGACCACGGAGTGCACGGCGATCTTGGTGCGGTGGCCCGCCTCCCGGGCAAGCGCGGCGATCTGGACACTTCCGTCGGCGATCTCGGGCACCTCCAGCGCGAACAGCTTGCGCACGAGGTTGGGGTGCGTCCGCGACAGGCCGATCTGGGGACCGCGTGTCCCCCGCTTGACGCTCACGACGTAGCAGCGCAGCCGCTCGCCGTGGACATAGCGCTCCCCCGGCACCTGCTCGGCGAGCGGCAGGATGCCCTCGACCGAGCCGAAGTCGACGGTCACGTGCCTGGGGTCGGGGCTCTGCTGGATCACGCCGGCGACGACGTCGCCCTCGCGACCTTTGAAGTCGCCCATGATCGCTTCGTCCTCGAGGTCGCGCAGCCGCTGGACGATCACCTGGCGCGCCGTGGCGGCCGCAACCCGCCCGAAGCCGGTCGGTGTGTCGTCGAACTCCGGGCCAAGCTCCCGGTGCCCACGCGCCTCGGCACCCTCCTCGGCGGGCCCGGCCACAGCGTCTTCCGGGGCCTCGAGCTCCTCACGCGCCCACACGATGACGTGACCGGTCTTGCGGTTCAGCTCCACCCGGGCATGCCGGTAGGCGCCCTCGGTGCGGTGGTAGGCCACCAGCAGGGCCTGCTCGATCGCGGGGATCAGGACGTCGAGGGAGATGTCACGCTCCCGCTCGAGCGCGCGCAGGGCAGCCAGGTCGATGTCCATCTACCTATCCTCCTCGATGTGGTCCAGCTCCCCACCGGCCGGCATCTCGTCGCCGCCGGCGTCCGGCCGCGAGAACTCGACCTGGACCACCGCGCGAGCCAGGCCGGCATACGACATCTCCACCCTGCGCTCGGGTTCCTTCTTGTCGCCCGGAACCTCCAGCGTGACCGATTCGTCGCCGGCGCGAATGATGCGCCCGGTGAGCGTTTCCCCGTTCTGCGTGGTCACCGTCACCAGACGGGAGACATTGCGCCGGAAGTGGCGCGGCCGCCGCAGCGGCCGCTCGACGCCCAGCGAGGTGACCTCCAGGACGTAGGGCTGCTCGCCCATGACGTCGGTGGAGTCGAGCTCGTCGCTCACGACCCGCGTGGCGTCCGACACCTCGTCGAGGCTCAGCGGAGAGGTCGGCGCCGTCGTGTCCCCGTCGCTGTCTGAGAGGGCCCGGTCCAGGTAGACGCGGACCAGCCGGCGGCGGCCGGCCGGCGTTACCGCGACGTCTTCGAGGACGAGACCGAGCGCGGTCAGGGGGCCTTCCAAGACGGGGCGGATCTGGTCTTGGATGCTCATCGCTCGCGCCCTCTCTGCAGTTCTGGTCGCGGTCGTGCCGCTCGTGGCACTCTAGTCCGCCGCCAGCCGAACCGCATACCGCCTGACCTGCCCCAACGCCCTTCCGAGGGCTCGTGCCATGATCGGGCGCATGCCCCGCCCGACGCGACTGGCCCCACGCCGAGGTCCGGCCCGCACCCCCGGGAACAGCCTGTCGCGCCGCTCGGTGCTGGGTGCCGGACTGCTCGTCGTGGCGCTCGGCGCAGGTGGGTGCGGGGTGCGGCTGGAGGACGACGCACCCCACCTCCCCCTGATCCCGACCAGGGAGCCGATCCCGGCAGAGGCTGCGCTGCTGGAGCTGCTCGACCAGACCCGCCGCCTCGCGGGATGGGCGCAGGCTCTGGGCCCTCGGTCCGGCATGGCAAAGCAGCTCGGAGCCGTGCACCGGCAGCAGGCCACCCGCCTTGCGGAGGCGCTGCGGGCACGGGGAGTGCCCGAAGGGCTGGTCGCCGCAGCCGAGGCCGGCCGGGCCCTGCCTGCGGCAGCTGCCCCTGCTACGACGAAGGCGCTCGGCAGTCTGGAGGCTGCTGCCCTCCGACCGTCCGCAGAGGGACCCCTGATGTCGGCTGATGCCCACCTCCGCCCGATGGTGTGTGCCCTCCTGGCCCAGCGTGCCGCAGCGGCCGCCCTCCTGGGCACCGCGGTGTCCCAGCCTCCGGCCACATGGCCCTCGCCAGAGCTCGCCGTGGCGCCGCTGAAGGCCGCGCGGGCCGCGGTCTATGGGTTCGAGGTGGTGGCCGCCCAGAGCGGCACGGCGGACGCCAAGCGGTCCCGGGCGACCCTGGCGACCCTGCAGGCGATCCGCGACCGGCTCGAAGCCCTGGCCGGAAGCCAGGCGCCCGCAGCCGAACTCGGCTATGCCCTTCCCTTTCCGGTGCGCTCGCCCTCCGCCGCACGCCGACTCGCCCGGCAGGTGCTGCAGGGGCAGCGCGCCGCTCTCGCCGGCCAGCTGGGCGACCTGCCGACGGCGGAATCCAGCACCCGGAATGCTGCGCCCCAGCTCATCCGGTGGCTCGGCGCGACCGAGGCCGAGCTCCACCGCTGGGGCGGGGCGCTGGCGCCCTTCCCCGGACTGACGTGACCTCGACCGAGGCGGCTGCCGCGCTCGTGTCACGCGAATGGCGAGAGTGGATCGCGCGGCTGCCCCCCGACGGCGGTCCGAGCGGCTCAGACTGGGCCGCCGCCCTCCCCCGCCTGCTGTCGGAGGTGCTGGACGGCTGGAGCTTGAAGCCCACGGGACCGGCGATGACGGGCTGGACGGCCGTGGTCGTCCCCGTGCTGCGCGGAGACGGCGCGTTCATGCTCAAAGTCGGCTGGCCGCACCGTGAGGCGGCGGCCGAGCACCTGGCCCTGCGGCACTGGGACGGCCGCGGCGCGGTGCAGCTGGTGGCCGCCGACCCGGCCCGGGGGGCGCTCCTGCTGGAGGCACTCGACCCGGCTCGCGACCTTCGGCCCCCGGAGATCGACATCGACCACGCCTGTGCCATCGTCGGCGGCATCCTGCGCCGTCTCCACGTGCCCGCGCCGCCCCAGGTCCGCACCCTCTCGTCCTTCGCCGCTGAGCAGGTCACACGCCTCGCGCGGCGCGGTGACGGGCTGCCGCGCCGCTTCGTGGACCGGGCGACGCGGCTCGCCGCCGAACTGTCCCAGGAGCCCGACTGCGACGCGACGCTGCTACACACCGACCTGCACTTCGGCAACGTGCTCGGCGGCCGGCGTGAGCCGTGGCTGGCGATCGACCCCAAGCCCATGGCCGGCCACCCGGGGTTCGAGCTGCAGCCCGTGCTGCGAAATCGCAGCGACGAGCTGGGGCGGGGGTCCGCCTTCCGCTCCCTGGTGCGCCGCAGGCTGGAAGTTGTCTGCTACGCGGCCGGCATCGACGAGGAGGTCGCCCGCCTCTGGACCATCGTGCACTCCGTGTTCGAGGCGAGCTGGTCCGCCGAGGAGCGCGACACCGAGGGCGTCACACTGCACCTGGCGATCGCCAAGGCGCTCGAGGCCTAACCTCAGCCCAGCGGTGCCGCGGACTGCCGCGGGTCACCACCGGATTCAGCATCCTGGCCCTGCTGTGTTACCCGGTTCGGGTGGCAGCACTGGCCCCCGCGATGGTCCCTGCGGAGGCGATGCGCTGACCGCGGGCCAATCCCCTGGCTGAGCCGGCGCCCTGCCCGACCGCTGTCAGGCAGGGCGCCCCCGGCCCCTCCCGGGCGTCGGTGGCTGTGGCCGCAACGGGGTCAGCGAACCCGGACCCCGATCGCCTCCAGGTACTGCGAGGGCGCCACCACGCCCTCGTCGGCTCGGTTGAACGCCCGCGCCACCCCGGCCAGCTCGGAAGCGAACTGCTCGGCGTCGGCTGGGGAGAGCGTGCTGGTCAGCCGGGTGATCGGTCCGTAGTAGTGGCGGAACCACTCGGAGAAGTGCTCGGGCGAGTGATAGCGGAAGACGAACTCGCGATGCTGCAGCTCCACCCACTCAACGCGGTCGCCGAAGAGCTCCGCCAGGTGCTCCCCGGTGCCCCAGAGCGTCGCCGGCCGCACCCCGGCAGGCGGCGGCGCCCACTTCGAGACCACCTTGAACATCTGGCCGACCATCCCGCTCGGGGTCCAGTTCGCCAGCGCGATCCTCCCCCCGATGGCCGTGACTCGCACCAGCTCGTCGGCGGTCTGCTCATGGTTCGGCGCGAACATGGCGCCGACCGTGCTCAGGGTGCGGTGGAAGGCCCCGTCCGGGAAGGGCAGGTCCTCGGCGTCGCCCTCCACGAAGGTCACCGGCAGGTGCTCGGCAGCCGCACGTTCCCGACCGTGCTCCAGAAGGTTGGTCGCGTAGTCGACGCCGGTCGCCTCGGCGAAGCGGCGCGCGGCCGCCAGCGCGGCGTTGCCCTGCCCGGAGGCCACGTCGAGCACCGTGTTGCCGGCCCGCACGTCGGCCGCCTCGACGAGCAGCTCGGCCATGATCTGGAGCGTGTTCCCGACGCGGGTGTAGTCCGCCGTCTCCCAGCCGGCCCGCTGGGACTGCTTGATCGACGCGAAGTCGATGGCCGTTGTGGTCATGCTGTCTCCCTGTATTGGCGCCGCCCCTGCGGCGGCTCCCCAAGGAAACGGCGGGGTCGTGTGAAGGGGCGTGTGATCTGCCGGGTCGGGCGGTGACGGCGGGCCTGAAGTGAGGCGCGCGGTGTGCGAAGGTGGTGGGGTGAACCGGCTGGGCGCGTCCACCTCCCCGTACCTGCTCCAGCACGCCGACAACCCGGTCGACTGGTGGGAGTGGTGCCCTGGGGCATTCGTCGAGGCCCGTCGACGCGACGTGCCCGTGCTGCTCTCCGTGGGGTATGCCGCATGTCACTGGTGCCACGTCATGGCACACGAGTCGTTCGAGAACGAGCAGGTGGCCGCAGTTGTCAACGAGCACTACGTCGCCATCAAGGTCGACCGCGAGGAGCGACCTGACATCGATGCCGTCTACATGGCGGCGACGACGGCACTGACCGGGCACGGGGGGTGGCCGATGACCTGCCTCCTGACCCCCGAAGGCGAACCCTTCTTCGCGGGGACCTACTTCCCCCGCCCCCAGTTCCTCCAGCTGCTGGCCTCGGCGAGCGAGGCGTGGCGCACCCAGCGCGAGGAAGTCATGGCCTCAGGCGGCCACATCGCCACGCGACTGCGCGAGATCGCCACGCCACCGCCGCCCCACGCGCTCGACGAGGAGGCCCTCGCGGCGGCCGTGGCGCAGCTCTCCCGAAGCTTCGACGATGCCCATGGCGGTTTCGGTGGCGCACCCAAGTTCCCGCCGTCCATGGTCCTGGAGTTCCTCCTGCGCCACCACGCGCGCACCGGCTCGCGAGAGGCGCTCGCCCTGGCGACGTCCACCTGTGAGGCGATGGCCCGGGGCGGCCTGTACGACCAGCTCGCGGGCGGCTTTGCGCGGTATGCCGTGGACGCGGACTGGGTGGTCCCCCACTTCGAGAAGATGCTCTACGACAACGCCCAGCTCCTGCGGGTCTACGCGCACCTGTTCCGGCAGACCCGCTCGCCGCTGGCGCGGCGCATCGCCGAGGAGACCGCGGCCTTCATGATGCGCGACCTGGCCACCGCGGAGGGCGGGTTCGCCTCCGCTCTGGACGCGGACGCCGACGGGGTCGAGGGACTCACCTATGTCTGGACGCGTGCGCAGCTGGCGGAGGTGCTCGGAGTCAGCGACGGCGAGCGGGCCGCGCGGCTGCTGTCCGTCACCGAGTCGGGGACCTTCGAGCACGGAACGTCGACGCTCCAGCTCCGCCGGGACCCCGAGGACGATGAGTGGTGGGCCGCCGCGAGGGACGCTCTGCTGGCGGCGCGAGCCCGGCGTCCCCAGCCGTCCCGGGACGACAAGGTCGTCACGTCATGGAACGGCCTCGCGATCGCGGGACTGGCCGACGCCGGGGCCATCCTCGACCGCCGCGACCTCGTCGAAGCCGCCGCATGGTGTGCGGGAGAGGTGCTGGCAGCCCACCTCGTCGACGGCAGGCTGCGCCGGGCTTCGCGCGGTGGCCGGGTCGGCACCGCAGCAGGACTGGCCGACGACTACGGCAACCTGGCCGAGGGACTTATGGCGCTCTACCAGGCGACGGGGGAGGCAGTCTGGCTGCGCGAGGCCGGAGGCCTGCTCGACACGGCGCTCACGCTGTTCCGTGACAGCAGTGGCGTCTACCACGACACGGCTCACGACGCCGAGCCGCTCTTCACCCGGCCTCGTAGCGACACCGACAACGCCGAGCCGTCGGGACAGGCCTCCCTGGCCGGGGCTCTCCTCACCCATGCGGCGCTGACCGGGCGGACTGACCACCGCGAGGCCGCCGGGGAAGCACTGGCCGGTGGCGGGCTGGTCGCCACCCGCGAGCCGCGGTTCGCCGGGTGGACGCTCGCGGTGGCCGAAGCCGCGGCCGCCGGGCCGCTCGAGGTCGCGCTGGTCGGGGTCACTGCCGATGAGATGACGGGTCTCCTCGCGGCCGCACGGGCAGCCACCTCGCCGGGGCTGGTTCTCGCCCACGGCGCCCCCGACGAGCCGGGCGTGCCCCTGCTCAAGGCGAGGCCTCTGGTGGGAGGCGAGCCCACGGCATACGTCTGCCGCGGTTTCGTGTGCGATTCGCCGGTCACCTCGGCCGACGCGCTCGCCGCGGCGCTGCGACGCTGACCCGGCCGTCAGCCGGACATCGCGGGTCCTCCAGGGAGCTGTTCGAAGGCGTAGTAGGCCGCGACGCCGAGGTGACCGGCGAGCGTCAGCAGCGGCGAGACGAAGGCGAGCCCGCACAGACTGGCATAGGCGAACAGTCCCCAGCCGAACCTCAGGAAGGCCGCACGCCGCGCCGCTTCGGGAACCGGACTGCGCTGGAGGCCGGGGGTCCGCAGAATGTGGCGCCAGATCTGGCCGAAGGCCACCGCGCTGGCCACCATGGCCACGCTGTACGCGAACATCGCCACCTTGGCGTCCTGGCCGCCGCGCTGCAGGCCGTCGGCAGCCACGGCGGTGGGGAAGGGCAGGACCGAAATGGTGAGCAGGAGGAACAGGTTGAGGAAGAGCAGCCTCCGGTCGACCTGCGCCACCCGCGCAAAGAGCGCGTGATGGTTCACCCACATGATGCCGATGACGGCGAAGCTCACGACGTAGGCGAGGTAGGAGGGCCACTGCGCGGCGAGCAGCGACGCGATCGAGCGGTCGGCATCCTCGGGAAGGCGCAGATCGAGCACGAGGAGGGTGATGGCGATGGCCAGGACGCCGTCGCTGAAGGCCTCGAGGCGCTGTGGGCTCACGCGCTCAAGGTAGACCGGCCTCAGGACAGGCGCGGCAGCTTCTGTGGCGTGTCGAGCACCCGGCGGAACGGATCGCCGTTCTCGTGCAGCCGGTCGAGGACGTCCCGAACGGTCCACCGGTCGGGTCGCAGCGAAGGGTCGTCGAGCTCACCCCACTCGATCGGCACCGACACCGGCGCACCAGGCGCCGGGCGGGGGCTGTATGGCGCGACCAGGGTCTTGTTGACGGCGTTCTGGGTGTAGTCCAGGCGCGCAAGCCCGCGTCGGTCGGCTTTCTGCCACTTCCAGCTCACCAGGTCCGCCACGACCGCCCCTACGGTCTTGGAGAGCTTCTCGACCCACGCGCGCGTCTCCTCGAAGCTGGGGCCCCGCGCGATGGGGACCCATGCCTGGATGCCGCGCCGACCGGTCACCTTGGGACAGGCGACGAGGTCGAGGTGCTCGAACGCGGTGCGATGGAGACGCGCGAGCTCCAGCACCTGCTCCCACGTGGTGGACTCGCCGGGGTCGATGTCGATCAGGGCATGGGTCGGCTGGTCGGGCCGGTCGGTGAGCGAGGTCCACGCATGCCACTCGAGTGCCCCGAAGTTCGCCGCCCAGACCAGCGTGGCCGGCTCGTTGACGACGACGTAGACCTGCGTCTCGTCGGGATCAGCGTCGGGATTGTGCCACCGGTCGATCCACTTGGGCGCGTGAGCAGGGATCTCCTTGTGCCAGAAGCCTTTCCGAGTCACGCCGTTTGGGTATCGGTGCATGTTGAGGGCTCGACTGGCGAGGTAGGGCACGATGGTGGGACCGATCTGGGCGGTGTAGCGCAGGAGGTCTCGCTTGGTGACCGGGCGCTCGCCCGCGCGCGGCGGGAACAGCACCTTGTCGAGGCTGGTCACCTTCAGGCGACGCCCGAACACCTCCCACATGCCCTGCTGGCCGAGGTCGTCGAGGGCCGCGAGCTCGTCCACCGTCGGCCCGCGGTGGCGCAGCTCGACGGCGGCCTCGGCCGCGGGGACGCCGGACCGCCAGAGCCGCTCCGGGTCGGCCCGCACCTGGTCGTTGGTGCGGCCGCTCAGCACAGAGAGCGGGTGGTCCTCGGTCTGCCAGCCCGGCACGGCGAAGCTGTCCTTCTTGTGCAGCAAGAGCCAGGCATTGCCGCCGCGCGCGCCGCCATCGTCCCGATCGCGCGACCCGGCTCGACCACCGTCCCCGCGCCGCACCAGGACCAGCCGGCCCTTGAGCTTGTGGCCGTCGACGTCAGCATGGAGGCTGCCCGCGGCGATGGCGGCCGCCGGGTCGTCGGTGCCATGCGGCTTCCACGTGCCGCAGTCCCACACCACGACATCGCCGGCGCCGTACTGCCCGTGCGGGATCACGCCCTCGAAGTCGAAGTACTCCATCGGGTGGTCCTCCACCTTGAATGCACTGCGCCGTGCGGTGGGGTCCATCGTCGGCCCCTTGGGCACGGCCCAGCTCACCAGAACCCCATCGACCTCGAACCGCAAGTCGTAGTGGTCGCTGGTGGCGCGGTGGCGCTGCACGACGAAGCGGCGTAGGGAGCTCACACCACGAGAGTGCCCTTCCGCAGGACCAGCCACACCCCGAAGGCGCGGGATCGGCTGTGCCGGGTCGAGGATTACGCCGGGTGCGGCAGCGGCCGTGGCGCTGCCGGTCCGATGTAGCGGGCCGACGGCCGGATGATCTTGGTGTCCCGGCCCTGCTCCAGCACGTTCGCGACCCAGCCCACGACCCTGGCGACACAGAACGTGGGCGTGAACATGGCCGGCTGGAGCCCGGCCAGCCGCATCACGACACCCGCGTAGAACTCCACATTGGCGTGCAGCTCCCGGCCCGGCTTGAGCTCGGCCAGCACGCGATCGAAGGTGTCCTCGACCCGCACGGCGAAGCGAGACAGCTCGTCGTCATAGCCGAGCGCCACGCGCTTCAGCAGCTCCGACCGGGGATCCTTGGTGCGGTAGACGGGGTGCCCGAAGCCCATGATCCGCTCGCCGCGCAGGAGTTTCTCCCGCACGTAGGCCTCTGCTCGGTCGGGGGTGCCGATCTCGTCAAGCGCCTCCAATGCCCGGCTCGGCGCACCGCCGTGCAGCGGCCCGGAGAACGAGCCGAGGGCTGCGACCAGGCAGGCCACCAGGTCGGCGCCGGTCGAGGCCACGACTCGAGCCGTGAACGTCGAGGCGTTGAAACCGTGGTCGATGGTCGCCACGAGGTACTCCTCCACAGCCCGGGCGTCTCGCGGGGTCGGGACCGAGCCCGTGACCATCCGGAGGTAGTCCTCGGCATGACCGAGGGAGGGATCCGGCGCCACGGGTGGCAGGCCCTGCCCGAGCCGCCACCCGGATGCCAGGATCGTCGGCGTGACCGCGGCCGCCGCCAGGGCCGCCTCGAGCCGTTCCTCTTCCGGCAGGTCGTAGAGCGGAGCCAGGCCGCGAGCGGAGCCCCAGAGGCTCAGGGCGGTCCGGAGGACCTGGAGCGGATCGCTGGTCACCGCGCAGATGGCGGGGAGCACCCGGGCTACCTCATCCGGGAGCAGGCGCGCCGCGCCGATCCTGGCGCGGAGGGCCCGGAGCTGGTCAGGAGTCGGGAAGCGCCCGTGGACCACGAGGTGCCACGCCTCCTCGAACGTCGCATGCTCCGCGACGTCGACGGCGCTGAACTCCCGGTAGTGGTAGAAGCCCTCACTTCCCCGCACGTCGCCGATCTCGGTGTCGGTGACGACCACGCCAGCGAGCCCTCTCGGGACCGAGACGAGTGGGGTGTGCCCAATGGTGGCGGACATGTGCTGCTCCCTTCGTGAGGATGCGTCTACGATGATCGATGTCGATCAACATCGTCAATGTTGATCGAGTCAACGTACCCGGTCCCGTCTCCCGCGGTCGGGTCACGAAGGAGTGCTGGTATGCCGTCCGAGCAGTCCGCAGAAACCTCGCCGACCGGCGCCAGCACGAACGGGGAACCCGTTCGTGCTGGCGCCGCCTGGATCACGACGACGCAGGCTGCACAGCGGCTCGGCGTCAAGCACGCAACGCTCTACTCCTACGTCAGCCGCGGGGTGCTCCGCAGCGAGCGTCGCCCCGGCCAGCAGGAGAGCCTCTTCGACCGCGCCCAGGTCGAGGCCCTGGCGTC
Organism: uncultured Actinomycetota bacterium; assembly: GCA_963715025.1. Classification (GTDB taxonomy): domain Bacteria; phylum Actinomycetota; class Actinomycetes; order Actinomycetales; family Dermatophilaceae; genus DASSJT01. The sequence continues at coordinate 108,983 of CAVQQQ010000001.1, forward strand.
GGCTTCGCGCCGGCCAGGAACGACCCAGCCGCTCCTGCGCTTCCGTTCCGTGGCCACCGCAGTCTCGGGACTGCGGGATGGCGCGCTCTACCTGCGGGACGCGGCGTTGGCGCACCTGGCGGCCGAGGGCGACCTCGAGGCCGCGGTGCGGCTGGTCCTCGGGCTGGCCCCGGGATCCGGCCCGCCCGTCGAAGTGGCCCCGCCGCCGCGTACCGCCGCTCCCCTGCTGAGCGCCCTCCCTCTCACCCGTCGCCTCCCGGCTGCGGTGCAGCTGCTGGGCAGCGCCGACCCGATCGCCTACGACCTGTCTCCGGAGTCGGCGGCCCGCGCGGCCCACCGTGTGGTCACCCAGGCGGTCCTGCTCATCGGAGACGGGCGAGCTGAACCGCTCGAGCGCGGCATCGGTCGGCTGCTCAGTGGCCGCGATCTGAGTGCTGCCGAGGGTCGTTGTCTCGCAACGCTGCTCATCGTCCTGCTGGACCACGGGCTCACGGCGTCCACCATCGCTGCACGAGTTGCTGCCTCCACCAGGGCCCCGGTTCACGATTGTCTTCTCGCGGCATACGCAACCATGGCGGGCCCGCTGCACGGAGCCGCCTCCCTGGCAGCCCACGACCTGCTCACGGGCTTCCGCGCTGCCACCACGGAGCGGGTCCCGGCGGACGCCCTCGCCCGGGTCATGCTGCGCCATCGCAGCCTGCCGGGATTTGGCCACGTGGTCTACGAAGGGGCCGACCCCCGCGTCGAGATGGTGCTCGACGCGCTGTGGGCGCTGCCCGATACGGCACCGCTGCGCGCGGATGTCGAGGAACTGGTAGCACTGGTCGGCCGGCGGACCGGCGCGTGGCCCAACGTCGACCTGGCGATCGCGGCAGTTGCCATCGCGCTCGGCATGCCCGCCGAGGCCGGTCTCGTGCTGTTCCAGGTCGCCCGCTCGTTCGGCGTCGCTGCTCACGTCATCGAGGAGTACGCCGAGCAGCCACTGCGCTGGCGGGGACAACAGCACGACGGGTGACGGCAGCCGGCGGCGGTCAGAGGGCGAGCACGAGGTAGTCCGGAGAGGTCTCCGCCATGAGCGCGCGCGTCCCCTCGAGGTCGACGAACGCGGCGGTCGCCCAGACGTCGGCCCACATGAGGTCCGGCCCCTGGACCGTCGCGGAGCCAGCCCTCTCGATGGGCCGAGCGGTCCGGGGATCGAGGATGTGGTGCCCACGAGCCGACGTGCCGGAGGTCGCGACCGCGCCCGCAGACAGGGGCAGGACGGCGGCGATCCGGCTGCGGTCTCGGGGGTCCTCGACGCCGACGCGCCAGGTCGGGCGAGCCTCAGCCATGCCTCGCCCCGCCCCGATGAGCAGGTCGCCGCCGGCGTTGACGCAGTAGGAGATGCCCGGAACCTCGTCGAGGTACGCCGCAGCACCCACCACGGCCCACCCCTTCACCAGGCCCGTGGGGTCGAAGAGCCTGCGGCCATCCCGCTTCTCGTACCAGGCCGAGAACCGGCCCCGGGTCAGTTCCTCGGCCTCGATGCAGAGCTCGATCACATCAGCCAGCCACGGGTGAGTGTCCCCGACGCCGATCTCGCCGCGGCGCAGCCGCATCAGGTCACTGTCGTCGCGCCAAGTGGAGAACACCCGGTCGGCTCGGCGCAGGTGCGCGAAGGCGTTGGCCACTGCCGTCTCGACCTCGGGCTGGTGCGGGTCCACAGCGTTGACGTGCACCGACACCGGCAGGCCCATGATCTGCTCGACGAAGGCACGGCGCACGAGGGTCGGTGCGCTGGCGAGCTCGCGCGCGGTCACAGGTTCGCCCTGTCGATCGCGGACTGCAGGGACTGGAGGTAGCCCTCCGAGGTCACCGTTGCGCCGGACACCATGTCGATCGTGGCGCTCTGCGCCTGCACCACCTCGCTGTTGAGGACGGGGACGGCATAGGAGTTGATCATCTGGTCCTGGGGGTTGCCCGAGGGGACCTGCAGCACGTCCGCGGCCGTGATCTTGCCGCTCTCGACCGTGATCTGGACCTGCACCGGTCCCCACCGGGTCTGCGCCGTGTCGCCGGACACGGTTCGCGCGGCCGTTGACCCCGAGCTCGACGACCCTGAGCCAGAGGCCCCCGACGAGCCTGACGAGCCCGCCGATCCAGAGGACCCCGACGAGCCTGAGGAGCCCGAAGACCCCGCGGCCGAGCCGGTGCCGGTGCGGCCCAGCGACTGCACCTGCGACGTCGACGCACTCGAGCTGGTCGAGGTGTGGTAGCTGAACAGCAGCACCAGCGCCGAGACTGTGCTCAACAGCCAGGTGGTGATCCGTCTCATCCGTTGCTCCTGGGGTCGGGGGGCCAAGCGGTCAGTAGGCGAAGCGCTCGAGGTGGATGCGCGTCGCGGGGACACCTGCGGCAAGGGCGGCCTCGCGCGCGGCGTCCATCCAGCCCGGCGCGCCGCACAGGTATACGTCGTGGTGGGCGACGTCCGGCACCAGCTGGCGCAGGGCATCGGCGTCGGAGAGGTGCGCGGCCTGCTGTGGCAGCCACGTGTCACGGCCGGGGACGCGGGGCCCCTCCACGACGAGGTACCTGGCACCACGCTCGCGCGCCAACCGGTCGATCTCGGACCCGAGGAACTGCTCGGCCCGGCTGCGGATGCGATGGACCACGGTCACGTCCCCGGGCTGCTGGGCGAGGTCCTCCAGCAGCGCCCGCATGGGCGTGATGCCGATACCCGCACCCATCAGGAGCACTTTGCGCTGCGTGCGCACGCCCTCGTGCAGCCTCCCGTAGGGTCCCTCGACGAGCACCCGGGTTCCCGGGCGCAGGGATACCAGCCGGGCGCTCCCGTCGCCGGCGTGCGCGGCCGTGATCCGCAGGGAGCCACCAGACGGCGCCGCCGACAGGGAGTACGGGTGGGCCCGGCTCGCGCCGGGTCCGTCGAGGAAGCGCCACTGGAAGAACTGGCCGGCGCGGGCCGGCAGCGCCGCGACGCCGGGGCCGCCGACGGTCACGGTGGTGACGCCGGGAGCCTCCGCACGGACCGACGTGACCCGCAGTGGCGAGCGCAGCGAGCGCCAGGCGGGGAGCAGGAGCCGGAACCCGACCACGGAGCCGGCACACACGGCATACAGCCCCCACCAGAACACCGTCGCGGCGCCCGAGCGCAGGAACTCCTGCCCGGTCCATAGCTGGTGCGGCAAGGCCAGACCCGCGCCGAGGTAGCCGTAGAGATGGATGAGGTGCCAGGACTCGTAGCGCATCCGGGCGCGTGCCTTCTTGACCGAGGTCACGACGACCATCACGAGGCAGGCGGTTCCGGCGACGGCGAGGAGCATCCCCGGATAGTTGAGGACGAAGTCGACGATCGTTCGCCAGAGGCCGGCGGGCGAGGCGGCGGCGTACCCCAGCGTGATCAGGACGACGTGGGCGACCATCAGGTTGAACGACGTGAAGCCCACCAGGCGGTGCACCCGCGCCAGTTCGTCCTGGCCCCAGGCCTGCTCGAACCACGGCACCCGGGCCATGAGGAAGACCTGGATGAGGAGCAGCGCCGACGCGATCAGCCCGGTGATCCGGCCCGTCGACAGCAGGAACCCGGATGCCGAGCCGAGGTCCTGCACCCCGCCGCCGGCAACCCACAGCGCGGTCACGACGAGCAGGATCCCCCAGAATGCTGCCCCCGACGCATCGCGCCACCACAGCGGGACCGCCCTCTGATGGCGGGTGGCCCGTGGAGCGATCTGGCCGGCAGCCGGGAGTGCGGTCTCAACATTGGCTCGGAGGGCCTCGCCCCGTGCGTATGCCGGACGGTCGCCTCGGCGCACGGCCCCCCTCGCGCCGGAGTCGGCACCGGAATCCGGTGCGAGGTCTGCGGTGGTCACACGTGAACTCTCGTGGCGGTTTCTGAGGGGTTCCTGTGAGGGCGCCGAGACCCCGCCATGACTCGCACCGCTCGCGGCCTCCGTCTCGCGACCGGACTCGGCCTCGTCGTCGATCCGAACGACCCGTCCGACCGGAGGGTCGTGGAGTTCCACCCGCACCCGGCGATCGTCGTGACTCTTCGACCTGCCGGGGATCCCGCCGGCGACGGCCGGCGGATCAGAAGCCGAACACCAGCCGGGCGGGCACCTTGCCGGCGAGGATCTCGGTGAAGCAGTCGTTGACCCCGTCCAGAACGCGTGTCTCGGCGATCACCTTGGTCCGGCCGGCCGCGTGCAGGGCGAAGACCTCCGCGAGGTCCTGCCGGGTGCCGACGATGGAGCCGATCACGGAGATACCGCCGAGGACCGTCTCGAAGATCGGTACGTCGATCGTCGCGTTGTCCCCGGGCAGTGCCACCATCACGAGCCGGCCACCCCGGCGCAGCGACCGATACGCCTGCTTGAAGACCGTCGGTGAGGCCGCCAGCACCACGGCCACGTCCGCGCCGCCGACCTTGCGGATCTCCTCGACGGGATCGGTGTCCGCGGCGTTCACGAGGTGGTCGGCGCCGAGCTCGTCGGCCAGGTCGAGCTTGACCCTGTCGATGTCCACCGCGGTGACGAAGCCACCCACCAGCCGGGCGTACTGGACCGCGAGGTGGCCGAGCCCCCCGATGCCGAACACCGCGACCCGCTCCGAGGGGGTGACCCCGGCGACCTTGATCGCCTTGTACGTCGTGACGCCCGCGCAGGTCAACGGTGCCGCGTCGACAGAGCTGACTCCGTCAGGGACAGCGACGACTCCGTTGGCGAAGGCGACCGCGTACTCGGCGTACGCCCCGTCGACGGAGTAGCCGCTGTTGAGCTGGCTCTCGCACAGCGTCTCGCGGCCGGAGACGCAGTAGCCGCAGTGCCCGCACGCGGTCGCCAGCCACGGAATGGCCACCCGCTTGCCCACCAGGTCCGCGGGGACGCCGTACCCGACGCGCTCGACCGGGCCGACGCCTTCATGACCCGGGATGAACGGCGGCTTCGGTTTGACCGGCCAGTCCCCGTGGGCGGCGTGGATGTCCGTGTGACAGACACCGGAGGCCTCCATCCGGACGAGCACCTGGCCCGGTCCGGGCTCCGGGATTCCGATGTCCTTGACGACCAGGGGCGCCCCGAGCTCGGTGACGACTGCGGCTTTCATGGCTGTTTCTCCTCGGTAGAAGTTGCTGACCTCCAGGTATTCCTGTCGGCAGCACGCGATGGCCCTGTTCCAGTCTGCACCTGCTCGAGGTGCTGGACAGACGCCAGGAAGGCGATGTTGCCGAGCGGGTGCGCTTGGCCGAGGCGACGATCTACCAGGCGCTGATCGACCCCGGCCGGGCCGGGCGCGGCTGCATCATGGCCAGCAGCAGCCGAGAGATGGTTCAAGCATGCCGAAAATGATCTCCCAATTAGGAATTGAACGTTCCTATATGGCCTTCACAGTAAGCCCATGAACAACAACGCAGCGGACATCCGCCCCTTCACGGTCGAGATCGCCCAGGCCGACCTGGACGACCTGCAGAATCGCCTCGCCCGTACCCGGCTGCCGCAGGCGGCGCCCGGTGACAACTGGGACTACGGCGTGCCGAACCACTACCTGCGCGAGACGGTCGACTACTGGCTGGACGGTTTCGACTGGCGGGCGCAGGAGGCCCGGATGAACCAGTTTCCGCACTACCAGACCGAGATCGACGACCAGACCGTGCACTTCATCCACGTGCCCTCCGTCGAGCCCGACGCCACGCCCTTGCTGCTGACGCACACGTACCCGGGGTCGTTCGTGGACTTCCTCGACATGATCGGCCCGCTCACGAATCCCGTTGCTCACGGCGGGGAGGCCTCGGATGCCTTCTCGGTCGTCGTGCCGTCGATCCCGGGCTTCGGATTCAGCACCCCGCTGGTGGACCGGGGGTGGACGATGGCGCGGGTCGCTCGTACCTTCGACACGCTGATGCGGCGGCTGGGCTACTCGTCGTACGGCGCGCACGGTAGCGACGCTGGCGCCATGGTCGCTCGGGAGCTCGGGCTGATGAACCCTGAGGGATTCCTCGGGCTGCACGTGCTGCAACTGTTCTCCTTCCCGTCGGGTGATCCGGCAGAGTTCGACAAGCTCACGCCGAAGGACTACAAGGCTCTGGATCACCTGAAGTGGTTCCAGTCGGTCGGTGGGTACAACACGATCAACTCGACTCGGCCGCAGACCGTAGCCGTCGGCATCTCCGACTCACCGGTCGGGCAGCTGGCCTGGAGCGAGCTGTTCAACTCGTTCGGGAACGGGACGAGCCTGGTGACGCGGGACCAGATCCTGACCGAGGTTTCGCTGTACTGGTTCACGAACACGTCGGCGGCGGCCGGACGGTACCACTACGAGGAGGCGCACGCCGGGACCGAACCGGCGGTCAATGCGGCTCCGACCGGGGTGATGGTGTTCGCGGACGACTTCAAGACGATCCGGGTGTTCGCGGAGCGGGACAACAGCAACATCGTGCACTGGAGCGAGTTCGACAAGGGCGGCCACTTCGCGGCGCTCGAGCTGCCCGAGGTCGCCACCGACGACATCCGGCGGTTCTTCGCGGGAGTGCGCAACACGTAGGGACCCATGGGAAGGGGCGCCGCGACTGCGGCGCCCCTTCGTTGCCATCGTCCTGGCTATCTCACCAGATGAAGAGTGACGGACGGCGACGCCACCGCTAGAGCAGGAGATCGGCGCCGATCTTGATGATGAACGCGGTCACGACCAGCACGAACACGACCCGGACAAACCCCGAGCCGAACCGCACCGCTGTGCGGGCACCGACATAGGCGCCAAGCGGGTTGGCCACTGCGAGCACCAGCCCGACTGCCCACAGGACGTGGCCGCCCGGCAGGAACACGACGAGCGCTCCGAGATTGGTCGCCACATTGGCGATCTTGGCCTTGGCACTGGCCTCGAGGAACGCATAGCCCATGAGCCCGACCAGGGCGAAGACGAGGAACGACCCGGTCCCGGGCCCGAGCGCACCGTCATAGACGCCGATGACGAAGCCGCACAGCATGGCCGTCACCGTGTGGCGGTGGCCCGTGAAGCGCAGCATGGTGACCGAGCCCAGATCTGGCTTGGCGAGCGTATACGCGCCGACCACGATGAGCAGCACGAGGATGATCGGGTAGAAGGTGCTCTTGGGGATGTGCAGCCCGATCAGCGCCCCCAGCACCGCGCCCACGAACGCCACCGCGGCCATCGGCAGCGCGGTCCGCAGGTCGGGCCGCACCCGTCGGTAGTAGGTGACCGAGCTGATCGACGTGCCGCAGATGGAGCCCAGCTTGTTGGTCGCCAGCAGCTGCGCCGGCGTGGCGCCCGGAACGCCCAGGAGCAGCGCGGGGAGCTGGATCAACCCTCCACCGCCCACGACCGCGTCCACCCAGCCCGCCCCGAAGCCCGCGAGGGCCATGAGCGCCAGCGTGGTCCCGCCGAGGTCCACTCAGGAGCCCGCCAGCCATCGGTCGATGATGTCGAGGATGTCGAGCAGCTCCACCGCCTGGGCGTCGGGCGTGACGTCGACCGCGACCTGCTGGCTCGCCGGGATGTCGGAGTGCGGGATCCAGATGGCGCGCATCCCGACCTGCTGCGGGCCGTGTACGTCCTCGAAGATCCGGTCGCCGACGTAGACCGCCCGGGACGGCTCCACGCCGACGCTCGCTGCGGCCGCCCGGAACGCCTCGGGGTGCGGCTTCACATGCGCGATCTCCGAGGAGTAGACGTCGCCGTCGAGCAGGCTCAGGACGCCGTCGCGATCCAGGACCGCCCGGTGGTACTCGCGGGACCAGATGGTGTTGGACAGCACGCCGACGCGCAGGCCACGCTCCCTCAGGCCGGCCCAGAGTGGCTCGACCTGTGGGTCGGTGAGGGTGTGCGGCTCCCAGAACTCCTGGTATGCCGTGACCGCGGCGTCGTGAGCACGGTGCGCCTCGTCGTGGCCGGCCTCGGCGAGGATCTCGGCCAGCCGCGCGGAAGAGTGGTCCGAGCGGCCCCGGGACCAAGCGGCGTCCTCCGCCTCGAGGATCCGGGCGGCCAGGTCGGCGGCGGCGGCCTCGTCGTCGTGGATGGCGCGCGCGAAGACCCGCCACTGCTCAGCGACGTCAATGGAGTGCCACGGCGTGAGCGTTCCGCCCCAGTCGAAGATGACCGCCTCGACCGGACGCGCCGTCACGCCCCGGCCCCGCGGACCTCCGCCACGACGGCGTCGATGACCTCGTCGACGGCGACCTCGCGCCGGAGTCCGGACCTGCGGTCCTTGATCTCCACGACTCCCTGGGCCAGCCCGCGCCCCACGACGACGATGGTCGGCACGCCGATGAGCTCGGAGTCCTTGAACTTCACGCCCGGGCTCACGTGTCGGCGGTCGTCGAACAGCACCTCGATGCCCAGAGCCTCCAGTGCGTGAGTGATCTCGGCGGCCTTGACGAAGACCTCCTCGTCCTTGCCGGTCGCGACGAGGTGCACGTCGGCCGGGGACAGCTCGCGGGGCCAGACGAGGCCCAGCTCGTCGTGGTTCCCCTCGGCCACGGCGGCCACGGCGCGCGAGACGCCCACGCCGTAGGACCCCATGATCACCGTCTGGAGGCTGCCGTGCTGGTCGAGGACCTTGAGATCGAGGGCCTCGGCGTACTTGGTGCCGAGCTGGAAGATGTGGCCCATCTCGATGCCTCGCGCTGCCTGGAGCGCGTGGCCGCAGTTGGGGCAGGCGTCGCCCACCCGGACCTCCGCTGCCTCGATGGTTCCGTCCGCGGTGAAGTCGCGCCCGGCAACGAGGTCGATGACGTGCCGGCCCGGCTCGTCGGCTCCGGTCACCCACCGGGAGCCCTCGACGACGCGCGGATCGAGAAGGTAGCGCACCTTCGCGGTGCTGTGCTCCCCGAGCACGCCGGGGCCGATGTAGCCCTTGACAAGCGCGGGGTTGGCGGCGAAGTCCCGCTCGTCGAACGCCTCGACGACCGCCGGCTCCACCTGAGCGCCGAGGCGCTTGTCGTCGACCTCGCGGTCGCCGGGAAGGCCGATCGCCAGGGGCTCCCGCCGGCCGTCGGGGTAGACCAGGGTCACGAGAACGTTCTTCAGCGTGTCGCTCGCCTCCCAGGGGCGGTCGCTCCGGGGGAATCGATCGTTGAGGTGGCTGACCAGCGTCTCGATGGTGGGGGTGTCGGGAGTCTCCTCGACATGGGCAGCCGGCACACCGGCATACGGCATGGCATCGGGGACGGGCACCTGGACTGCCTCGACGTTGGCCGCGTAGCCGCAGTTGGAGCAGTGGACATAGGTGTCCTCGCCGTTCTCGGCGGTCGCGAGGAACTCCTCCGACTTGCTGCCGCCCATTGCGCCGGCCATGGCCCGGACGATGACGTAGTGGAAGCCGAGGCGGTCGAAGATCTTGATGTACGCGTCGCGATGCAGCTGGTAGCTCTTGCCCAGGCCGGCCTCGTCGATGTCGAAGGAGTAGGAATCCTTCATGACGAACTCCCGCCCACGCAGCAGGCCGGCCCGGGGCCGGGCCTCGTCGCGGTACTTCGTCTGGATCTGGTAGATCGAGAGCGGCAGATCCTTGTACGAGCTGAACAGGTCCTTCACCGCGAGCGTGAACATCTCCTCGTGTGTCGGCCCCAGAAGGTACTCGGCATCCCTGCGGTCCTTGAGCCGGAAGATGTTGTCGCCGTACTCCTCCCAGCGCCCGGTCTCCTCGAAGGGCTCCTTGGGCAGAAGAGCAGGAAAGAGCAGCTCCTGGGCGCCGATGGCGTCCATCTCCTGGCGCACGATGGTCTCGACCTTGCGCAGGACTCGCAGCCCCAGGGGCAGCCAGGTGTAGATGCCGGGGCTCACCCGGCGGATGTAGCCGGCGCGGACCAGGAGCCGGTGGCTCGGGACCTCTGCGTCCGCCGGGTCCTCGCGAAGGGTTCGCAGGAACAGGGACGACATGCGCAGTGCCACGTGGATCTCCTCGGTGTGTCGGAACCCACGAAGGATATCCACCGTCCGGTATGCCGTTCACACGCGTTTTGCCTCTGGCGGCTACCAGACCCAGCGACCGCGCGGAGGGTGCGCCTGGAGCCATGACGCCTGGAGCCATGACGCCTGGAGCCCTGACAGACTGGGGCCATGCGGGAGGGAACGACAGAAACCATCACATCGGTGGCTGAGCTCGTGGAGCTGCTCGGCGAGCCGCTTCCCCGGGTCCGGGACAAGGCGCGGCCGGCCCTGCACGAGCTGGACCGTGACTGGCTGCGGGCCTCGCCGTTCTGCCTGGTCGCCACCAGCGGGGCGGACGGCACCTGCGATGTATCGCCCAAGGGCGACCCGGCCGGGTCACTCGTCCACGTGATCGACGACCGCACCATCGCCTTGGCCGAGCGGCCCGGGAACCGTCGCGCGGACGGCTATCGCAACATCTTGGCCAACCCCCACGTCGGTCTGGTCTTCCTCATCCCCGGCCGCGGGGACACCTTGCGCATCAATGGCCGTGCCGTCCTCGTGCGCGAGGCGCCGTGGTTCGACGAGATGCTCATCAAGGGTCGCCGCCCCGTCATGGCGCTCGTTGTCGAGATCGAGGAGGTGTTCCACCACTGCGCCAAGGCGTTCCTCCGATCGCGACTCTGGCACCCGGAGACCTGGGAGCCCCTCGCCGTGGCGCCGCGGCCCCAGATAGCCCAACAGCTGGAGCGGCCAGACGACCCGATCGAGGAACTGGAGCGCTACTACGGGGAGCAGTACTCCACAGGGCTGTACTGATCCCGGGCGGCCGTCGCTCAGATCGGGCCCACGGTGCCCAAGGCGGCCCCCGGCTCCGAAGCGCCCCGCGGCTCGATCCGGCCTGCGGCGCGCAACGCCGTGCGAACCATCGACCACTGCGCCGGCAACCGCACGACCGTCGCCAACAGCAGGGCGCCCGAGCGGGCGTCGCGTCCGCGCGCCGCTTGCCTCCCCTGGTCGACCGCTCTTTGGACGTCGCCCGGGAAGATGGCCACGAGCAGCACCGCACTGGCGTACCCCGCGGCGGTGCGGGTGCGCGGGTAGAGCAGCCCGAGGCCGCAGAGGATCTCGGCCGCTCCCGCCGCGTAGACAATCTCGCGCCGGCGAGACCGCAGCACTGACGGGATCATCGGCTCATAAACGCGAGGGCGAACCAGGTGCGTGGTGCCTGAGGCTAGGAACAGCGCCGCGAGGCGCTTGATGTCCGTCGTTGCTGCAGCCATGGCCAGATCAAACCACAGGCTCCAGCTACCCGGGATCGGTATGACTCGACCGGCCCGGGCCCTGGTCAGGCCCGGACCGGTCCGCAGTCACTACTTGCCGTCCACCGAGAAGGCATAGAACGTCGTGCTGGGCGTGCCGAGCCCGAACCGAGCGTAGCCGTTGCCCCAGTAGACGACACCCTGGTTGCTGATCGCAGGCCCGGCGTTGCTCGAGCCCTGGCCCTCGATGTCCCTGAGCACCTGGCCGGTTGCCGCGTCGAGCGCGTACATGTGACCGCTCATCGAGCCCACGTACACCACGCCGTTCGACGTCGACACCGCTCCGGTGTCGAAGCTGCCGCTTGGGTCCGGCGTCTGCCATAGGATCTGACCGGTAGCCGGGTCCAGCGCCGCGAACGAGCCGGTGTGCGGCAGGGACGCGTCGTTGGCGTAGGGCAGACCGCCGAAGTTCGCCTCAGCCACGTAGATGCGCTTGCCGTCCGTGGCGCTGCCCCACTCGATGCCGCCCAGCGTCGAACCCGGACCGGCCTGGGTGAACCAGACGATCTCGCCGGTTCTGGCGTCCAGGGCCCAGTAGATGCCGCTCTTGGCGCCGGCGCCCACGAGCAGCCGCTGGCCAGTCCCCGACTTCACCCGGAACAGGTTCGGGCCGGAGCCGAAGTCGAAGTCCGGCCCCGGGCTCACCGGGCAGTTGGGGACGTTCACGATGCACGACACGATCCAGTCGTCGAAGCCCTGCACGCCCGTCGCCCACTTGATCTGGCCGGTCGTCATGTCCAGGGCCAGGATCGCGTCGATGTGGTCTGCGGCGTCGAGGCACTGTGACGGCGACCCACCATCGAGCTGGCACTGCTTCGCTTCCTCGGGGACCGAGTAGTTGTTGCCCGTGCTGACGTAGACGGTGTTGGACTTGGCATCGATGGCCGGAGTGCTGCCCCACACGGCTCCACCGGAGTACCCGACGGGAACGGTGTAGGTGGTCCACAGCACCTGACCGGTGGCGGCGTCGAGCGCGCTGAACGAGCCACGGAACGAGCAGCAGACGTAGCCCGGGATGAAGGCTGCGGCATTCTCCTCCGAGGAGGCTGCGCCGACGTAGACCACGCCGTCCTTGACCACCGGCGACTGGGTGATGATCGAGAACGGGTTCGGATTGATGACGGTCTTCCACAGCACGCTCCCAGTCGTCGCGCTCACCGCGAGGACGTGGGCCGGCTGCGGAGCCGTGTCGGTGCCGCCTCCCTGGTCGCCGATGTAGAGCACGTCGCCGACGACCGCGGGGCTGGTGCGGGAGACCGGCGAGACACCCGCGTTGTAGCCGTAGCCGGACAGCTGCTTCTGCCAGATCAGGGTGCCCGTGTTGGCATCGACCTTGTTGAGGTAGCCGCCCCAATCGGGGAAATAGACCGCGCTCCCGACCACGGCCGGGGTGGCCGACACGTCACCGTGCGTGGTGAACGCCCACTTCTGGTCGAGCCTCGACGCCTTCTTGGCCGTGATGACTGTCTGGGCGTCGTTCGACCGGGTGTTCTGGTAGTTCTGGCCCCCCATCGGCCAACTCGGGGTGTCCGCTGCTGCCATGCCAGTGGACATGACCGTTGCCGTTGACACCGCCACAATGCCAGCCAGGATGACACGGGTGCTGCGAACGTGACTCTTCATCGCCACCTCCAAGGGGCAGGGCAGTCTTGCCAAGAGCGCGGTGCTGCCCGGGCCGCTGCCGCGGCAGGTTCCGCGGGCCGAATCTATGGCCCACGCGACCCGCCGAGAGCCTCCAAAAGGCGTAGGCCGCCGATCCAGCGGGCACCGGTGTCCTAGTCCAGCTGACGCAGGGCGCCTCGGCCGGACAGGCATCCGGCCGAGGCGCCCTTCGTAGGCTGGCCCCCCGCTCAGCCCAGGTGCGGGAGTCCCCTCATCCCGCTGCAGCCACCGTCGCCGGACGGGCCTCCCGAACCCGTCCACCGGCCGGTGACCACCGCCGCAGCACCTCCCCCCACCCCAGACCGGCGACCAGGGTGCAAGCCGTCATCAGGCAGAGCCCTGGGATGTACGCACTCATGGGGCGAAGCCGGCTCGCGTCCTGCCAGGTGAGCCACGTCGCCACGCCAAGGGTGATCCCGAGGCCGACTGCGGTGACGAGGCGTCGCGGCACGACCGGCCTGATCCGCGTCGCGGCCGCGGTCGCCACGACACCGGGGACCAGCAGCATCCCCGGACTGGCGAAGAGCACGAGGGTGGGCAGTGGCGCCAGGCGCCACCAGCGGCGCCGGCCCCCGACTCGCGCCCCATGCGTCAGCCCCAGAGCAGCCCCCATGAGAGCGCTGACACCGACGATTCCGAGGGTGCCAGGCCAGCTGAACTCGGGCGTGTCGGCGAGAAGCCGCATGAAGAGGCGGGCGGCGCTACCCCAGAGCACGCCGAGGGCGAACCCCCGCCCCAGCCAGCCAATCACTGCCACACGACCGGAAGACACGCCACGCGGGGCCCGGCAAGGCCGGTGCCATGATCGGTCGCCAGTGCGTGGATCACCACAGAGCGGGTCCCCGGGGTCGGGGTGAACGGCACCACGGCCGTGGCTGCTGCCCTGCCCTCGCCATTGACCGTGACGTCGAGCCAGACCTCGGTGTCGTCATTGACGCGCACCGGGCTGTGCCCGGACGCCGCGTCCGAGTTGTAGTGGCCGCCCGCGGCGCTGCCGGCACCAGACACGCATGGTCCGGTGTGCAGATGCGCGCCGAACGTGCGCCCTGCGGCGTCGGTCGAGACGCCCCACACGTGCAGCGTCGCCGTGGCGCCCGCCGCGCTGCTGGCCAGGGTCACCTGTGCCGATGCCCTGTCGAAAGCGTGCACGACGCTGTTGTCCAGGTGGCTCACGTCGCCGCGGGACACGACGGTCGGAGTGCCAGCCTCGACACCGGCTGCCATGGCCACGGCGAGCAGGCCCGCGCTTGCCGCGGCGACGGCTGCCGCGCCCCCGCGCACGAGTCGCATGTGAGTGTTCATGGATCCTCCCCTTCCAGGAGATGTGCTGCCTACACTCAGTGGGACGTGGGGGCCCTTGGAACGGGCGACGGGCAGTGGGGAGATTCAGGCGAACGGACATTTCCGGGCGAGGTATGTCACCCACCAGCGCTCGTCATCCGTCTGTTGGAGCGATGGAGAGCGTTGTCATGGGGCAGGAGGCCTGGCTGAGTCGCGACGACGCAGGCTTCGAGGGCTTCGCCATCGAGCTGTTCCGGGCCGAGGCCGCCTCGCTCGTCCAGATCGCGCGGTTCTACGTCGACGACAAGACGGCCGCAGAGGATCTGGTGCAAGAGGCTTTCATCCGGCTCTCGCGGAGTGCCCATCGGATCAAGGATCCGGCCAAGGGGGCTGCCTACCTGAGGTCGATCGTGATCAACCTGGCTCGTGACCACAACCGCCGCGGCCTCATGTCGTTCCGCCACCAGCCCCCCGCCCATCCGGACGAGCCGTCCGCCGAGGACACCGCAGCGGGTCGTTCCGACCGCCGCGAGGTGATCGCGGCGCTCCGGGGGCTGCCGCACCGCCAGCGGGACTGCGTCACGCTGCGCTACTACTACGACCTCTCGATACCTGACATCGCCGCAACGCTGGGCCTGTCGGTGAACTCGGTGAAGACCCATCTCCAGCGGGGGTTGCGAACCCTCGCTGCCGTTCTGGAGGAGGCGCTATGAGTCGGCTCGAAGACCGGCTTGCCGATGCCCTCCGCGGGCCGGCCCAGGCCCCACGACCGTCGCCGGACCTGTTCGCCCGCGTCATGGACAGCATCGACAGCGACCGCCGCAGGCGACGGCGCCTGCGGCTGGCCCTGGCTGCCTCGGCAGCCCTGCTGGTGGCCGCCGCCACGGCCGTCGCGCTCGTCAGCCAGTCAACCGAAGGAGTGACCGCCATGCCCTGGTGGACCGTGGAGATCGTCACCAACGCCATTCTCGTCGCGATCGCCCTCTGGCTCGGCCCGTTCATCAAACGCTTCGGCCGCGCCTACGCGGCCGACGTCTTCCACGACAACCCCCTGACCGGGAAGAGCTACATCGTCCTGACCGACATCGTCTACTACCTCATCTTCGCTGCCTACATCCTGTTCTTCATCCAGCTCGAGCGCAGTCCCGACTGGGGCTTCGGGGATGCCGTGAGCGCCGCGCAGGTCAGGCTCTCGCTCGTTAGGATCGGCGGCATCCTGCTCGTCATCGGCATCCTGCACGGCCTCAACATCGTGCTGATGCCGGTTCTCGGCCGACTCTTCTCGCTCAACCGGCGACTGCCCGACCACCTGCTGCCGGACCGCTCCCCCGACCGGCTGTGACCACCGAGCGGCCCGACCTGGATCGACCCGGACCCTCGGCCGGCTCAGAGCAGGATGGTGGTGAACATGCCGATGTCCTCGAATCCCACGCGGGCATAGGTCGCGCGGGCGGCCAGGTTGAAGTCGTTGACATACAGCGTCACCCAGGGGGCGGTGTCGGCCATCACCTGCTCCACCACGGCGGCCATGGCCGCGACGGACAGGCCCTGACCGCGAAGCTCCGGCGCGAGCCACACGCCCTGGATCTGGGCACACCCGCGCGACACCGAGCCGACGTCCGCCTTGAAGACCACGCGCCCGTCCTCGACGATCACGTAGGTGTGGCCCCGCTCGATCAGGCTCGAGATCGCCGAACGGTAGGCCCGAGGGCTGCCGGTGTAGGGCGCATAGCCGATCTCGGCGGTGAACATGTGCGCGGCTGCGGGCAGCACGAGGTCAACCTCGTCGAGCCGTGCCGGGCGTACCCGAGGATCGAGGGGAACGTCGAGGGTCGACGGCGGTGTCCGCGTGGACATGAGTGGCTGCGACCGGCGGATCACGCGCTCCGGACCCCAGGCCCGCTCGAGCTGCTGCCAGAGGTCGAGGACCTGGTCCTGGGGACCGAGGAGCGAGGCGCAGTGGGCGCGCCACCGGCGGACCCGCTCGGCGAACAGCTGACGGCTCTCGGCCGTCGTCTCGACCGGCACCAGGTTGGCGCTCACCCAACACAGCGAGTGCAGCTCGCCGCCCTCGCGGTAGCCGAGCACCGAGCCCGGCGTGCGCTCCAGTGCCCCCTCCTCGATGCGCGCGGCGACGAAGACGTTCGCCGCCAGGTCTCGAGCGCAGACCGACAGCGCCTCGTCGCGGTCAACGGCGGTGAGGGTGCGGACCGGTGAGCGGGTGCGCAACACGCGGTCAGCCTAAGCCCGGCCACCGCGCGGCCACAGCCAATGCCACAGGTCGGCGCCGCAGAACCGGCCGGTCCAGGTCGGAGTTGTCGACGACCCACGTCGCGTGCTCGGCCGGCCGTGCCTCGGCGAGGTAGAGCCGCTGTCCCTCGACATAGCGGTGGTTCGCCGCCGACCTCGGGTCGCCGTCCGGGCTGCCGGAGAACCGCGCGTTGCCGCGTGGCACGCTCACCTCGAACGGCACGTCCAGGAAGACGGCTGCGTTCCACTGGCCGCGCAGTTCCGGCCGCTGGAGGAAGATCCCGTCGACCAGCAGCAGTGCCCCGGCTCCGGCGGCCTGAGGCTCGGAGTGCACCTGAGTGTCGCTCTCGACATCGAAGACCGCCGTGACGAACGAGCTGCCGGCACGGAACGGCTCGAGCAGCCGGGCGCGCAAGGCGGGGTAGTCATAGGAGTCGCGGTAGAAGGTCTCCGGGCCCCGCCCACCCGCGTACCGCTGGGCACGGGGTCGGTGGAACCCGTCCACCGACGCGCGTACCACGGGGCGAAGCGGAGAGAGGTATGCCGTGAGCTCGGCTGCGAGGACGGTCTTGCCGGCGCCGTCCACGCCGTCGACCGCGACGGCAACGCGTTCGCGGGGGTTCAGGGCAGCGAGACGTTCAGCCAGGGTCCCCAGCACCGCACGGCGGTGAGCGGACGGCTCGGGAGGGATGAAGGAGTCGAGCGCGGACGGCATACAGCCTGGGCTGTCGGCGTCAGCTGACGGTGACCGTCGGCTGACCCGCCTCGCCCTCGACGGTCTCGCCCAGCTCCTCGGCCATCCGCATCGCCTCTTCGATGAGCGTCTCGACGATCTGGCTCTCGGGCACGGTCTTGATGACCTCGCCCTTGACGAAGATCTGGCCCTTGCCGTTGCCCGAGGCCACCCCGAGGTCGGCCTCCCGGGCCTCTCCCGGACCGTTGACGACACACCCCATGACGGCGACGCGCAGGGGGACTTCCATGCCCTCCAGGCCGGCCGTCACTTGGTCGGCGAGGGTGTAGACGTCGACCTGGGCGCGGCCGCACGAGGGACAGGAGACGATCTCGAGCTTGCGGGGCCTGAGGTTGAGCGACTGGAGGATCTGGTTGCCGACCTTGACCTCCTCGACCGGGGGCGCCGACAGGGACACACGGATGGTGTCGCCGATGCCTCGCGAGAGCAGCGCCCCGAACGCGGTCGCCGATTTGATCGTGCCCTGGAATGCCGGCCCGGCCTCGGTGACCCCGAGGTGGAGCGGCCAGTCGCCGCGCGCGGCGAGCAGCTCGTACGCCCGAACCATGACGACGGGGTCGTTGTGCTTCACCGAGATCTTGAAGTCGTGGAAGTCGTGCTCCTCGAACAGGCTCGCCTCCCACACCGCCGACTCGACCAGCGCCTCGGCGGTCGGCTTGCCGTACTTGGCCAGCAGCCGCTTGTCGAGGGAGCCCGCGTTGACGCCGATCCGGATGGAGACGCCGGCATCCTTGGCGGCTTCGGCGATCTCCTTGACCTGGTCGTCGAACTGCCGGATGTTGCCGGGGTTGACCCGAACCGCGGCGCAGCCCGCGTCGATCGCCGCGTAGACGTACTTCGGCTGGAAGTGGATGTCGGCGATGACCGGGATCTGCGACTTCCTCGCGATCGCGGGGAGTGCATCGGCGTCGTCCTGGCTCGGGCAGGCGACCCGCACGATGTCGCACCCCGCGGCTGTGAGCTCGGCGATCTGCTGAAGGGTCGCGTTGATGTCGGTCGTCGGCGTGGTGCACATGGACTGGACCGAGATGGGTGCGTCGCCGCCCACCTCCACCTTGCCGACCCGGATCTTGCGCGATGGGCGCCGGGGGGCGAGCACGGGGGCAGGGGCAGAGGGCATCCCAAGCGAAACGGTCATGGTCGAAGTATCTCCCAGCGGGCTGAGCGGGCAGGTCGTGTGGTCTGGTCCAGGGTTCATGTGGGCCCGGATTGGTCCGGACTGGTCCGGGTGGGTCCCCGGCCGGGGATCGCCCCGGGACCCGGTCCGGTCCTACCCGCCGATCCGGATGGGGTTGACGATGTCGGCGTAGATGAGCAGGGCCGACATGGCGATGAGCACGGTGGAGACCGCGTAGGCGATCGGCAGTGCCTTGGCGACGTCGACGTGCCCTGGGTCGGGCCGGTGCAGAACACGGGCCCCAGTGCGCTTGAGGCCCTCCCAGAGGGCCCCGGCGACGTGGCCGCCGTCCAGGGGCAGGAGCGGGATCAGGTTGAAGACGAACAGCGCGAGGTTCAGCGAGGCGACGAGCCCGATGAGCGTGACGATGCGTGCAGCGTCGTCGCCCCCGAAGAGCCCGCCCTGGTCGCTCGCCACCTCGCCCGCGACCCGGCCCACACCGACCACGGACATGGGGCCATTGGGGTCGCGCTGGCCAGAGCCGAAGGCCGCCTGGGCGATACCGACCATCTTCTGGGGGATCCGGATCACCACACCTGCGGTGCGCCCGAGCTGATCGCCGATCAGGGCGGGGACCGCCGTCAGGGGCTGGCGGACCAGGGCCGCCGTGCCGGTGGTGCCGAGGAAGCCGGCGCGTTGGGTGATGATGTTGCCGGCGCTGTCGCGCTGCGGCTGGCCCATGTCGTCATAGACCGGCAGCTCGAGCGCGAGCGGCTTGGCGTGCAGCGTGAGCCGCTCACCGCCGCGCTCCACGACGATGTCCATCGGGCGGTCGAAGTTGCCTCGGATCATCGTGCGCACGTCCGCCCAGTTCTCGACCGGATGTCCGGCGATGCTCACCAGGCGGTCCCCAGGACGCAGCCCGGCGGCCGCCGCCGGCGACACCGGCATGTCGGCGGTGCAGGTCGTCGGGCTGGGCTCGCTCGCGCGCTTGACGTCGACGCACTGCGACACGCTGGCCAGGGTGGTGGTCTGCTCGGGGAGCCCGTAGAGGGTGAAGATCCCGGTGAGCAGGATCGCGCCGATGAGGAGGTTCATCGTCGGGCCGCCGAGCATGATGATGACCTTCTTGGGCACCGAGAGGCGGTAGAACACCCGGTGCTCGTCACCGGGGCCTACCTCCTCGAGGCTGACCCGGCGGGCCTCGTCGACGAGCTGGGACATGCGGCCGGTGCTGGAGACGCGAAGGTGGCCGGGCTTGTCGCCGGGCCTGGGCGGGAACATGCCGATCATCCGGATATAGCCGCCGAGCGGAATCGCCTTGACGCCGTATTCGGTCTCTCCGCGCCGGGTCGACCAGATGGTCGGGCCGAAGCCCACCATGTAGTGGGGCACACGGAGGCCGAACTTCTTCGCGGGGATCAGGTGGCCGATCTCGTGCAGCGCGATCGACGCCCCCACGCCCACGGCGACCACCAGGACGCCAAGCAGGTACATCATCGCCTCACACTCTCCTCCGCCGCGGCGGCCTCGGGCAAACTGCGCAGGCCAAGCACCTCGCGCGTGCGCTGTCGCGCCCACGAGTCGGCACGCAGCACTTCGTCAACGCCGGACACGGCCGGAATGCTCCCGAACGTACTGCCTTCGGGGGCGCCAGCATGCTCCTCGACGACCCGCTCCACCGTGTCGACGATGTCCAGGAAGCCGATCTGCCGGTCGTGGAACGCGTCGACGCATACCTCGTTGGCCGCGTTGTAGACCGCCGGAGCCGTACCGCCGGCCTCGCCCACCTGGCGCGCCAGGCGCACCGCCGGGAAGGCCTCGTCATCGAGCGGGGCGAACTCCCATGAGGAGGCCTGGGCCCAGTCGCACGGCGCGTCCACATCGGGCAGCCGGTCAGGCCAGGACAGGCCCAGGGCGATCGGAACGAGCATGCGGGGCGGTCCGGCCTGCGCGATCGTCGACCCGTCGACGAACTCGACCATCGAGTGGATCATCTGCTGCGGGTGCACGACGACGTCGATGCGCTCGAAGCCGATGTCGAACAGCAGGTGGGCCTCGATGACCTCGAGCCCCTTGTTGACCAGGGTCGCCGAATTGGTCGTGATGACCCGACCCATCGCGAAGTTGGGGTGGGCCAGGGCTTGCTCCGGGGTGACCGAGCGCAGCTGATCGCGGGTCATCCCTCGGAACGGCCCGCCGCTCGCGGTGACGACCAGCCGCCGCACCTCCTCGGACCGGCCGCCGCGCAGGCACTGCGCGATGGCGGAGTGCTCGGAGTCGACCGGGACGATCTGCCCGGGCTTCGCCAGCGCCTTGACCAGGGGGCCGCCGACGATCAGCGACTCCTTGTTGGCCAGGGCCAGTGTCGAGCCCGCCTCAAGAGCGGCAAGCGTCGGCCGGAGGCCGATCGAGCCGGTGATGCCGTTGAGCACGATGTCGGCGCCCGCCGCAGCTAGGTGAGCAGCCGCGTCGTCCCCGACCACGACCTCGGGGGCGTATGCCGGGTGGCCAGCGTGGACGGCATACCCCCGGATGGCCTCGGCGAGGTCTGCGGCGCTGCCCCTCGCAGCGCCGACCAGGGGGGCTTGGAAGGCCACCGCCTGCTGGGCCAGGAGGTCGGTGTTGGCGCCGCCGGAGAGGGCCGCCACGCTGAACCGCTCGCGGTTGCGGCCGATGATGTCGAGCGCCTGGGTTCCGATGGACCCGGTCGAGCCGAGGACGGCCACGGTGCGGTGGAGGGGCGCCTCGGCCTGGCCTGGAGAAGTCACTGCCTCATTGTCGCAGCAGTCCGCGCTGGATTCGGGGCCGCCCGGAGGGAGCACCCCGTCACGAGGTCGCGGCCAGGAACTGGGTGGCGGCGAGCTCGGCGTAGAGCGGGTCGGCCGCCACGAGCTCGGCGTGCGTGCCTGTGGCGACGACGCGCCCGGCGTCCATCACGATGATGCGGTCGGCCAGGGTCACCGTGGACAGCCGGTGGGCGACCACGAGGACCGTCGTCGTCCGCGCGGCTTCGGCGACGGTGTCGCGCAGGGCGGCCTCGTTGACCGCGTCGAGCTGGGAGGTCGCCTCGTCGAGGAGGAGCAGGCGCGGGCGGCGGAGCAGCGCCCGGGCGATCGCGACCCGCTGCCGCTCGCCGCCGGAGAGCTTCATCCCGCGATGGCCGACGGTGGTTTCGAGACCGGCGGGCAGGGCACGGACCATGCCGGCCAGCCGGGTCGTCATCAGGACCGGGGCGTCCTGCTCCACGTACCCGATCGCAGCGCGCAGCCGGTCGAGCGGCCACGCGGCCACGTCGGCGCCGTCGACGAGGACGCGGCCCGACTCCGGCTGGTAGAAGCGCTCGATCAGCGAGAACACCGTCGTCTTGCCCGCTCCGGAGGGGCCGACGAACGCCGTCATCCCCCCGGCTGGGACCGAGAACGTCACGTGGTCGTGCACCAGCGAAAGGGCCGGGTCATAGCGGAAGGACACCTCCTCGAAGGCCACCCTGGCCGCAGCGGTGCCCGGTGCCGGCTGAGCGGCCGCCGTGGTGGGCGGTCCGGGCAGCGCCTCGACGGGCAGTGCCTCGGCCTCCTGGATCCTGGCGATCGCCGCAGCGCCGACCTGGTGGGTCGTGACCGCGCTGGCCAGCTGGTTGACCGGCGGCAACAGGTAGTAGACGTAGAGCAGGAAAGCCACCAGGGTCCCGACGTCGATGGCTCCGGTCGCGACGCGCGATCCGCCGACGGTGAGCACGGTGATGAAGGCGGCCTGGACTGCGAGGCCCCCGGTGTTGCCTGCCACGGCCTGCCACTTGGCGGCCCGGACACTGGACCGCCAGGCCTCCGTCGCGGCTGCGCGCACCCGCCGCGCCTCGCGATCCTCTGCCCCGGACGCCTTGACGGTCCGGAAGGCGCCGAACATCCGCTCCAGTGCGGCACCCATGACCCCGACCGACTCCTGGGCATGGCGCGATGCCCGGTTGATCCGAGGCAGAACCACCACGATGACGACAACGGCGAAGCCCAGCGCGACCATGGTGACTCCGAGCAATGTCAGGTCCATCAGGCCCATCATCACGATGGTCGCCATCAGAGCGACCAGGCTCGTGACCCCGCCGACGAGTGTGTCGGTCGTCACCTCGCGCAGAAGCGTGGTGTCGGCGGTGACCCGCGACATCAGGTCCCCGGGCTCGTGGCTCTCCACGGCCGACAGCCGCAGCCGCAGGAACCGGTCCACGAGCTGGTGGCGCGCCTGCAGGACCACCGACTCGGCGGTGCGGTGGAGCACGAAGCTGCCGAGCGCGCCGATGGCGGCGTTCGCGACGACCAGGACGGACATGGCCACGACCAGCCCAGTCACCGGGGCGTGCCCCAGGTTGCTGATGAGCCCGCGCACCACGAGCGGCAGGGCCAGGCCGCTCGCCGCGGTCGCCAGGCTCAGGAGCCCGCCGAGGACAAGTGCCCCCCGGTGCGGCCTGGCATAGCCCATCAGCGCTCCCGGTCCGCCCGGCAAGGCCACCGAGACTGCCCGAGAAGCCAGCCCATCCGAAACTGCCGTGGCGTCGAACCACCCCCGACCACACCGACGTCAAGCCAGGAGGCCCGGTGCACCACACGACCGATCGAGCCCTGCGCCCTGCGCCGTCCGGCCCGCGCCAGGTGGCCGTCATCGGCAGCGGGATCGCAGGCCTGGCCGCTGCGCATGTCCTCCAGGCGGAATGCCAGGTGAGCCTCTACGAGGCAGACGCCAGGCTGGGCGGGCACGCACACACCCACACCGTCCGGGACGCGGGCCGGGACCTGCGCATCGACTCCGGCTTCATCGTGCACAACCGGCGCACCTACCCGACCCTGCTGCGGCTGTTCGACGAGCTGGCGGTGGACACCCAGGAGGCCGACATGAGCATGTCGGTCAGGTGCGAGGCCACGGGCCTGGAATACGCAGGGGGCAAAGGCCTCGCCGGTCTGGTGCCGCGCCTTTCCGCCCTGGGCCGCCCGACATACCTGCGGATGCTCGGCGAGGTGCCGCGGTTCCATCGACTGGCGCGCTCGTTCCTGAACGGCCGGGCGGACGGCAACGCGGACGAGCCCCTGGGCGACCTGCTGAAGCGCGGCAGATTCTCGCCGTTCTTCCTCGAGTACTTCATGCGGCCCCTGGTCGCCGCCGTCTGGTCCTGTGACCCGGCGCGGGCGCTCGACTACCCCGCGCGCTATCTGTTCGCCTTCCTCGACAACCACGGCATGCTGTCGGTGACCGGATCACCGACGTGGCGGACCGTGACCGGCGGCTCGGCGACGTACGTCGAGCGCCTCGCAGGACGACTTCACCGCGTGCGCACGGCCACCCCCGTGACCCGGGTGTGGGAGGACGTCGACGCCGTCGTCGTGGAGCATGCCCAGAGCCACGACCGGTTCGACGCTGTTGTGATCGCCACCCACCCACACCAGGCCCTCGGCATGCTCGCCACTCCCACGGCGCTCCAGCGCTCGGTCCTTGGCGCGATCACCTACTCCCCCAATACCGCCCAACTCCATACCGACGAGGCACTTCTCCCCACGGCGGCCGGGGCACGCGCCTCCTGGAACTACCTCGTCCCCCGCGAGCGATCCGACACTGTCGTGGTCACCTACGACCTCACGAGGCTCCAGCGGCTGCCTCGATCTCGGCGCAGGTACCTCGTGACTCTCGGAGGCGAGTCGATCGTCGACCCCGGGACCGTGATCGCGACCATGGGGTACGAACACCCGCTCTACACACCAGAATCGGTTGCCGCGCAACGGCGGTTACCCGAAATCGCAAGCGAGCGCGTCGCCTTCGCCGGGGCCTACCACGGGTGGGGCTTCCACGAGGACGGCGCAAGGTCGGGCGTGGCGGCGGCCGCGCACCTGGGAGTCCGCTGGGGCTCAGCGGATCAGGCCTCGCAGGCTCCGGAGCCGCTGAGCACGAAAGCGTCCACCGCACCCGAGCTGGACGACGACGAGCGGGACTCGGTGCTGGCATGACGCGAGCGCGCCTGTACGCCACCAGAATCCGGCACGTCCGCACCGGGCCGATAGCCCATGCGTTCGAGCATCGGAGCCACTCCTGGCTCGTCGACCTCGACGACCTCCCCGACCCGGGCCCCGGCCTGCGTCGGCTGGTCCGGTTCGACGCGCAAGACCACCTCGGCCGCCCTGGACACACCCTCCGCGAGAACCTCGACGCCTTCCTCGCGTCGCGGGGGGCCGACCTCGCGGGCGGCTCCATCCTGATGCTCGCCAGCCCCCGCATCCTCGGCGTCGTCTTCAACCCGATCACCGTCTACTGGTGCTACCGCGGGGACCCCGACGACGCGTCGCTGGCGTGCGTGGTCGTCGAGGTGCACAACACCTACGGCGAGCGCCACGCCTACCTCGTCCAGCCTGACCCGGTCGGGAGCGCACGGGCCGCCAAGGAGCTCTACGTCTCGCCGTTCAACGACGTCAGCGGCTCCTACGACCTGCGGCTCCCCGAGCCCACCGAGCGGCTGCGACTGGCCGTGACCCTGCGCCGGCCGAGCCATGCGCCCTTCGTGGCCACCCTCACCGGCCGCCGCGTCCCACCGACGCGTCGAGCCGTCCTCCGGCGGGTCCTGGCCCAGCCCCTCGAGCCGCTGCGCGTGATCGCGCTCATTCGCTGGCACGGCATACGCCTCTGGCTGCGCCGCCTGCCCGTCCAGCCCCGCCCTGTCCACCGACCCCAGGAGGGTGTCCATTGACCGCCCACGTCCAGCCGAATCCCTCGACAGCGCACGCCGTTTCTCGCGGGAAGTCCCGCGCATCCCGGTCCGAACTGGCCCCCGTCGCGGTCCAGACGCGGTGGCCGGATGTGGCGCAGGTGCCATCAGGCGCGCGGACGCGCGCAGCGGCGCCAGTCGCCATGCGCCTGTTCCGGGGCGCAGTCCGCCGGCTGCCCGTGCGGGTCGAGCTGCCTGACGGCACCCGACTCGGCGCCGGCGGACCCGCGGACCCGGTCATGGTGCTCCACAGGCCGCGCGACTTCGCGGCCCGGGTCGGCCGCGCAGGCCTCATCGGGTTCGGCGAGTCCTACATGGCCGGCGACTGGGACGCGGACGACATCGGCGGCCTGCTGGCCGTGTTCGCTGGTCGGATCGACCGCCTCATCCCGCGGCCGCTCCAGGCGCTTCGCGCCGGCTTCACCCGGCGGCGCCCTGAGTCCGATCGCAACTCGGCTGACAACGCCCGGTCCAACATCGCGAGCCACTACGACCTGTCCAACGACCTGTTCCGCCTCTTCCTCGACGAGTCCCTGACCTACTCCTCGGCGCTGTTCGACGCCGCCTGGGTGCAGGAGCGAGGCGACGGCACGGGTATGCCGGTGGCCCACGCGGGCGACCCCGTGCCGGTCCCGCGGTGGGAGTCGCTGGCCGACGCACAGCACCGCAAGATCGACCGGCTGCTCGACCTGGCGGGTGTCGGAGCGGGCTCTCGGGTGCTCGAGATCGGCTCTGGCTGGGGCGAGCTGGCCATCCGGGCCGCCGGGCGGGGCGCGTCGGTGCGCACGATCACCCTGTCCAGCGAGCAGCTCGTGCTAGCCCGCGAGCGTATCGCGGCTGCTGGCTGCGCCGACCGGGTCGACGTCGAGCTGCTCGACTACCGGATGGTCGACGGGAAGTACGA
The DNA here is from genome assembly GCA_963715025.1 of uncultured Actinomycetota bacterium. Lineage (GTDB taxonomy): Bacteria > Actinomycetota > Actinomycetes > Actinomycetales > Dermatophilaceae > DASSJT01. Next base: position 134,888 of record CAVQQQ010000001.1, read on the forward strand.
CGCGATCGTGTCGGTCGAGATGGTGGAGGCGGTCGGCCACGAATATCTGGACGCCTACCTGGCGACGATCGAGCGCTGCCTCGCCCGAGAGGGCAGGGTGGCGATCCAGGCCATCACGATGCCCCACCGACGTATGCTCGCCACGCGCAGCACCTACACCTGGGTGCACAAGTACATCTTCCCCGGCGGGCTGATCCCGTCAGTGGAGTCGATCGCGGACGCCGCATCCCGGGCCGGTCTGGCCGTGACGTCGCGGGCGGCCTTCGGCCGGCACTACGCACAGACCCTCCGCCTGTGGGACGAGCGCTTCAGGGCCAGGGCGACCGAGGTCGCAGCGCTCGGCTTCGACCCTGTGTTCCGGCGTATGTGGCACTTCTACCTCGAGTACTCCCGGGCCGGCTTCGCCTCCGGGTACCTCGACGTCCAGCAGATCTCCTTGGCCCGAACGGAGTCGGCATGACTCTCGACGCGGCGAGCGCGCTTCCGATACGTCCGTTCACGCAGCAAGCCGCGGCGTCGGCGATGCGCTTGCCGACGCACTGGAGCCATTCATCGGCGGCCCGCTGCCCGTCGGACTGGGGGCGTGGGATGGCTCTCAGGCTGGGCGAGACCGTTGCGCTGCTGGAACGGGCCGGACTCGAGGTGCGTGACGTGGAGGGGCGGATGGGCGTCGACCAGATTCTCATGGTGCGGCCGACTGCTGAGGGATTCTCGAAGATGCCCCTGGTGCGTGGCGGACTCAATGGAGGGTGGCAATGAGCGGGTTCGACTGGCAGGGCTTCCTGCTGGTGTCGGCTGCGACGCTCGCGGTGGCGACGGCGGCCATGGTGGTCACAGCGGTGGTCGCTCGCCTGGTCGGCCGCTACAGCGTCGTCGACGTGACCTGGGGCCTGGCCCTGTCTGCAGCGGGCATCGTCGGCCTCGCGCTGGGCTCTGGCGACCTGGGCCGCCGGGCACTGCTCGCGGCTCTCGTGACGGTCTGGGGCTGCCGGCTCTCCTGGCACATCTACGCGCGCAGCCGAGGGCACGGCGAGGACCCTCGCTACGAGTCCCTGCTGTCGGATGCTCCGGGGAGCAGGTTCGCGTATGCGGTGCGCAAGGTCTTCCTCGTCCAAGGCGTCGCGGTGTGGTTCGTGGCCCTTCCACTGCAGGTAGCTGCCGCGAGCCCGGGCTCCCTGGGGTATGTGGCAGCGGCCGGAACTGCTGTGTGGCTCGTTGGGGTGGTCTTCGAGGCCGTGGGTGATGCGCAGCTGCGGGCCTTCAAAGCCGACCCGGCCAACCGCGGCCGGATCATGGACCGCGGCCTCTGGTCGTGGACCAGACACCCGAACTACTTCGGCGACGCCTGCGTGTGGTGGGGGCTTTGGCTGATCGCCGCGGAGGTGTGGCCCGGTGTCCTCACCTTCCTCTCGCCCGTCGCCATGACGTACTTCCTGATGTACGCCACCGGGGGAAAACCGCTGGAGCGCACTATGTCCCAGCGTCCCGGATACCGGCAGTACATGACCAGGACCAGCTTCTTCGTCCCGCGCCCGCCCCGTAACACGCCCGCCCCGTAACACCTGAGCAACAGCTGCCGCCGTCGGCGCCGGAACAGTGACGCCACGGCGGAGCGGTTGCCTCGCAGACAGGGCCACGTCTGCTCGAGGGCTCGGGCGAGCAGGTCAGGGAGAGATGGCCACACGTACCGCCACAGTGTCGCCTTCCTCGAGCTCCTCGGCTTCCCGCACCGCAGCCTTCACGGGGACGATGTAGCGTCCCTCCTTCGGAAACAGGGAGGTCGCCCATTCGGTTCTTCCGATCTGGACCCTGACCGGAATCATCCCCCAGCCATAACTCACGAACGTGGACGTCGCCTGCAGTTCGAAGCACGCCTCTTCCGGCACCGTGACGAAGTACCAAGGCGCCGGGCCTTTCCAGTGCCAAATCTCGCCGCTGAACTCCCAGTTCATTGGGTCAGGTTACGAGTTGCTGCGCTCCGCGGCATCCGTGCCGTCCTCCCGCCCGGTCTATCGCTGCGGCCGGGATCGGTTTGCGTGCAGGCGTGGATCGCACTGCTGCGGACCACGTCACAAGACGAGGCGGGCACCTTTCGCTCTTGGGCACCGCCATCCGCCGGCCGACCCACCTGCGTTCGACGGCTACATAGGCTTGGACGATGGAGGTTCTGATCATCGACGGCGCAAATGTGGTGGGCAGTCGCCCCGACGGCTGGTGGCGTGACCGGGCCGGTGCAGCCCGCCGACTGCATGAGCGCCTGACGGCCGCCGAACTGCCCCAGGACGAGGTCGTGCTGGTCCTCGAGGGCGACGCCAGGCCTGGCCGCCCATCCGGTCAGGAGGGACGGGTACGCACGGTTCACGCAGAAGGGTCGGGGGACGACGCGATCGTCGACGAGGTGAGAAGGCAGGTTGCCGTCGGTGACGGGCGCGGCGTGATCGTGGTTACCGCCGACCGGATGCTGCGCGGCCGCGTCGAGACGGCTGGCGCCAGCAGCAGAAGTCCGGTCTGGCTACTCGACCAGCTGTGATCGGGCACCTGGTTGCGGGAGTTCATCGGATGGTCGAGCGACAACCGACCTGGCGCGATCTGAGCGCACCTGCCGATCAGACGCACGGCGATAGTGTGCCGACATGGCGACACATTGGACGCTCGGTTGCGACGCGGCCGACCCGCATCGGATCGCAGCGTTCTGGGCGAGCGCGCTCGGGTACGTGGCCGAGCCGGGATACGACGACCCAGACGGTGCCTCCATCATTGACCCGGACGGCGTGGGCCCAGCCATCGGCTTTCTCAGGGTTCCGGAGGGCAAGACAGCCAAGAACCGGATGCACATCGACATCCGGGTCGCAGGCAAGCCGCCATGGGACCTGGTCGACCGCGAGCAGCTCATCCGTGCCAAGGCGGCCGAGCTGGCCACGGCCGGGGCTACGACTGTCCGCGAGGATTCCTTCGGTGAGCATCTCGACCACGTCGTGATGCTCGACCCGGAGGGCAACGAGTTCTGCGTGAGTTGAGACTCCCATCGGCAGGGGCCTGGCGCGGCGCAGCCGCTGCCGCGTCAGGTGACGAAGACGCGCTCCGCGATCAACTGCTGGCGAATGCCGGACGAGCTGAGCGCTTGTCCCCTGCCGGACCCACCACCAACTGAACCCCCGAAGAACGTCTGGTGGTGACCACTAGGAGATCCTGCGGCGGTAGGTGACCATGGCGAGGGCGTAGGCGATGACGAGGATGCCGGCACACCAGGCGAGGGCGATCCAGATGCCGGTGCCGACCGGCTGCTGCGTGTACAGGTCGCGGATCGTGTTGACGATGGAGGTCACCGGCTGGTTCTCGGCGAAGGCGCGCACCGGGCCGGGCATGGTTGCGGTGAGCACGAATGCCGAGCTGATGAAGGGCAGGAAGATCAGCGGGTAGGAGAACGCGCTCGCGCCGTCCACGGTTTTCGCGGACAGGCCGGCGATGACGGCCAGCCAGGTCAGCGCCAGGGTGAACAGGATCAGGATGCCGGCGACCGCGAGCCAGGCCAGCGCACCCGCCCCGGAGCGGAAGCCCATCAGGAGGGCGACGAGCACGACGACCACGACCGAGATCAGGCTGGCGACCAGCGAGGTCAGCACGTGCGCCCAGAGCACGGCTGAGCGTGCGATCGGCATGGACTGGAATCGTTCGAAGATGCCGCTCTGCATGTCCGTGAAGAGCCGGAATGCGGTGTAGGAGATGCTCGAGGCGATCGTGATCAGCAGGATGCCGGGCAGCAGGTAGTTCACGTACTGGTCCGACCCTGAGTTGATCGCGCCGCCGAAGACGTAGACGAACAGCAGCATGAGGGCGATCGGCGTGATCGTGGTGGTGATGATGGTGTCCAGGCTGCGCGTGATGTGGCGCAGGGATCGTCCCGTCAGGAGGGCGGTGTCGCCGAAGAAGTGCGTGGTCATCGCTGTTCCGTTCTTGTTGGTGCGACGCTGCGGTCGCCGGCGTCGGCGTCTCTGCCGTCTTTGCCGTCGTTGCCGACGATGGCGAGGAAGACGTCCTCGAGGGTCGGCTGCTTCTCGACGTACTCGACCGTGGCCGGCGGCAGGAGCCGCTTCAGCTCGGCGAGGGTGCCGTTGGCGATGATCCGACCCTCGTGCAGGATCGCGATCCGGTCGGCGAGCTGTTCGGCCTCGTCCAGGTACTGGGTGGTCAGCAGCACCGTCGTGCCCTGCCCGGCGAGCTCCTTGACGGCGCGCCACACCTCGAGGCGAGCCTGGGGGTCGAGCCCGGTGGTCGGCTCGTCCAGGAAGATCACCGGTGGGCTCCCGATCAGGCTCATCGCGATGTCCAGGCGGCGGCGCATCCCTCCGGAGTACGTCGCCACCCTCCGCGTGGCCGCGTCGGTGAGCTGGAAGCGGGCCAGCAGGTCATCCGCGACCTGGCCGGCGTCCTTCACGCGCCGCAGCCGGGCCACCAGCACCAGGTTCTCCCGCCCGGTCAGGATCTCGTCGACGGCCGCGAACTGCCCGGTGAGGCTGATCGCCTCCCGCACGTCCGCAGCCTGCGTGGCCACGTCGTACCCATCGACGGTGTTCGTCCCCGCGTCTGGCTTGAGCAGCGTGGACAGGATCCGCACGACCGTGGTCTTGCCCGCCCCGTTCGAGCCGAGCAGCGCGAAGATACTGCCCCGCGCCACATCGAAGTCCACGCCGCGCAGCACGCGTAGCTCGCCGTACGACTTCTCCAGGGCGTGCACGTGGATCGCCGGGCCGGCGGTCGGTGGAACCGTCATGTGCGGGGCCCCCTGTCTTCTCCTTCGGCGCGCGCGATGGCATTGACCAGCCGCTCCCGCTCCCGGTCGACGTACCCGCCCTTCGAGTAGTTCCGCACCAACGCATCCACGAACTCCACAGGGTCCTCGCCGACGACCGCGCGGATCGGCGTCCCGTCCGCCGCGGCCCGCTCGAACAGGTCGGCGACGTCCTCGAGCACCGAGGCCGCGCTGTCGCCATCCACCGGCCCGAAGTGCATGAGGTATCGCTCGATTGCCTCGACCGCCAGGCGGTAGTTCTCGGGAAGCTGCTTGACGCGCGCCTTGTACTCCCGCCACCTCTTCTTCGGGCCAATCACCTTCGAGATGAAGCTGCCCTTTTCAACATCGGACATCGTCACTTGCCTCCTTCGCGGAGCTGTTCGAGCTGTTCTGTGAGGAAGCTCCAGGTCCTCCAGAACTCTTCGAGATATTCCCGTCCCTGAGTGTTGAGGGAGTACACCTTGCGCGGCGGCCCCTTCTCGGAGGGCACCTTCTCCACGTCGACGAGGCCGCGCTGCTCGATCCTGATGAGCAGCGCGTACACGGTTCCCTCGGCGATGTCGGAGAAGCCCTTCTCCCGCAGCCATGCGGTGATCTCGTAGCCGTACGCCGGCCGGCCGGACAGGATCGCGAGGACGATGCCCTCCAGCGTTCCCTTGAGCATCTCCGTCTCCTGCTTGCCCATGGAACGCCCTTCAGCTACTCAGTGTTACTGACTACTAGTACATAGTAGCATTGAGTAGTGGCGGCGCAAGCTCCCCGCGGCGGAAGGTGTTGGCTCTTGCCACGTGAGGCTCCGAGCGGCGGAAACCGCTAGGCCATCAGCGGCTCCAGAACGACCCGCACCTCGTCAGAGATCTCAGAAGGCGTCACGCTTCAAGACTCTCCGACCAGCCCCCGAAACCACTTGACAACAGGACCTAGCGCGCTGCGGGCAGCGTCTTCGTGAGCCACGCCGAGACGACGCCGCACACGTGGTCCTCGATGCCGTTGTAGAAGTGGTCGCCCTCGACGATCGCGACTTCGCATGGGCCGCCCGCGCGCTCGGCATAGCCTTCTGCCGGATACACCTCCGTGGGCTCCAGGCTGCCGCGCACATAGAGCACGGGACACATGATCGTGGGAGCGAGCGCGAGAATGTCGGGCAGCGTGGTGGAGCGGTCGACATAGCTCTCCGCCGAGATGACATACCACCAGTTCGGCATGGTCATGAGTTCCCTGCCCCGCCCCGCCGCGACGAGCGCCTGCGCCCTCGCCATCGTCGCCTCATAGCCCTCACCCGCCAGCGCCTTCTGCGCGGGAATGCTCTGGCCGCCCGCGCCGCCGCGAAACGCCGACAGCAGCACCAGGGCGGGCGTCTCGGGATGGGCTGCCGCATGCGCGGCGCCGAGCAGGCCGCCTCCCGAGTGGGCGATGACGATCGGCGAGGGGAAGCCGCGGTCGGCCATCCAGCGCGCCGCGTGGTCATTGTCGGCCATGGCTTCGCGGGTGAGCTGCAGGGCGCCGCCTTCGGGCGCACGGGAATCGCGGATGCCCAGGATGTCGTGGCCGCGCCGGTTGAACGCCAGACACGCGAAGCCCAATTCCGTGAGCACCGGCGGCAGCCAGCGCGGCGCGCCGATGTAGAAGTTCATCGTGTTTCCGTGGAACAGCAGGACGCCGCCGCGGGCGGGTCGGCCCTCCGGCCAGTGGAAGGCGCCGTCCAGGGGAACGGTATCGGTCGCGATCGAAACCAGTTCCGTCCGCATGCAGGACACCGTCCCACGGGCGAAAGAGCCTTTCAAAGCGCGACACCACAAGAGACGGCCTCAGCCGCGAGGTCGCAACTGTGAACGCGCGGATTCTGGGTTCCCTCGTGTGTCAACCCGCCTTCTGGTGTGGGGTCCGTGGCCAACGGTCGGGAGGGCACTGCCACTGCCAGCAGAGCATTCCCGTCTTCAGCCTCTGCCGGCCAGGCGGTGGCCGGGACAGCGCACGCCAAACGAGAGTCACACGATGCACGTGGACAGCCGCTGCCCGACCAGAAGAGCGCGGTGTCGGGCCACGTACTGCGACCACTACGTCGCCGGGCGTGGCGGGTGAGCGACCGAGGCCGGCTCAGCGGCTCTGGCCGCTCAGCGACCCTGCCGCTGTCGCGTCAGGTGACGAAGACGCGCTCCTCGATCAACTGCTCGTTCACGATCTGCCCGTGCGGGTCGAACCGGCCGTGCTCGAACATCTTCCGGAACTCCAGGTCGATCCGATCGACACCGTTGCGATTCTTCTCCAGCGAGAGCACCACCCAGTGGCGGAAACGGTCGACGTTCCCCAGGTCGTAGACCAGGTGCTGCTTGGCCACGATGTCGTACTTGTCGTTGATGATCAGCACGACGTCGGCCTCGTACGCGAGCGAGGAGGAGCCGCGCAGGTCGTGGATCCGCATCCGGTGGCCAGCCACCAGGCTCGCCTTCTCGGCGGCCACGATCGCGATCACCGGCACCTCGAGCTCGAGCGCGAGGTCCTTCAGCTGCTCGACGACCAGCGTGGCCCGCTCGTCCTCGTTGACCGGGCCTCCCGGGGTGGGAACCTTCTGGAGGTAGTCGACGAGCACCATGGGCGGCTTGCCGGTGGTCTGGCGTACGTCCTGGACAACCCTGCGGATCTCGTTGAGGTCCGTGGACATGCCCGTGGACTCATGGACATGCATGCGGTTGCCGTATGCCGTGAGCGCGGTGAGTGCCTCGGATCCCCCCTCGAGTGGGGCAAGTCGACTGCCGAGGCTGGCGCCGTGGACACCGGCCTCCTCAAAGGCTTTGCGGACGTCCTGGACCCGGGCCGCCTCGATGCCCTTGTACTCCGCTGCCTCCAGCGCGATCAGGCGCTCGAACAGCGTGTGGGCCTCGTGCTCGTACGAGAAGATCACCGCGGCATGGCCGACGGCGACGGCGTTACGCAGGAACTGCACCGCCATGGTGGTCTTTCCCTGGCCCTGGGGGCCGCCCAGCAGGATGAGCTCACCCGAGCGCACCCCCCCGGACAGGGCGCGGTCCAGCGCGGGGAACCGCGTGGGCCAGACCTGGGCCCCGGCGGTCAAGCCGCGCCGCAGCTTCTCGTCGGTCTCATCGATCAGTGCCGCCAAGGACTGCAGCCGACCGCTGGAGGCGCTGTTGGGGCCGGCGGCGGGTAGGGAGGAAGCAGGCAGGCTCGCGGACATGGGGGCATTCGACCATGCAGCTGCCGATGGCTGAAGAGGTTCGGCCGAAGCATGGCCAAACTCACGAGACGTCACGGGGAGGTCAGGGCGCGATGCCGACGTACTTGGTCTCGAGGTACTCCTCGATGCCCTCGAACCCGCCCTCGCGGCCGAACCCGGAGGCCTTGACTCCGCCGAACGGCGCCGCTGGGTTGGACACGATGCCCTGGTTGAACCCGACCATCCCGAACTCCAGCGCCTCGCTGACCCGGATCATCCGGGACAGATCCCTGGTGAAGACATAGGCGACCAGGCCGTACTCGGTGCCGTTGGCCAGCTCGAGGACCTCGTCCTCGCTCGAGAAAGAGGCGATGGGGGCGACCGGGCCGAAGATCTCCTCCTTCATCACCCGAGCGTTCTTGGGCACGCCCGTCACGACGGTCGGCTCGAAGAAGTAGCCGGCGCCCTCGGCAGGGCCCCCGCCCAGCACCACGGTTGCACCCTTGGCACGGGCGTCCTCGACCATCGCGGCGACGCCGTCGCGGGCCTTGGCGTCGATCAGCGGGCCCACATCCACGCCGTCGTCGGTGCCCCGGCCCACCCGCAGGGAACCCATCCGCTCGGCGAACCGGCGGCCGAACTCCTCGCTCACGCTCTCGTGGACGTAGAAGCGGTTGGCCGCGGTGCAGGCCTCGCCGATGTTGCGCATCTTGGCCAGCATCGCGCCGTCGACGGCGCGGTCGAGGTCGGCGTCCTCGAACACGATGAACGGCGCATTGCCGCCCAGCTCCATCGACACGCGCAGCAGCTGCTCGGCCGACTGCTCGACGAGCCTGCGCCCCACTTCGGTGGACCCGGTGAACGTCAGCTTGCGCAGACGCGGATCGCGAATGAGCGGTTCCATGACGTCACCGGTGCGCGAGGTCGTGACCACGTTGAGAACGCCGTCGGGCAAGCCGCATTCCTGGAGCAGCTGCGCGAGGGCCAGCATCGACAGCGGGGTCTGACCGGCCGGCTTGACCACCATGGTGCAGCCGGCCGCGATGGCCGGACCGATCTTGCGGGTGCCCATGGCCAGCGGGAAGTTCCACGGGGTGATCATCAGGGTCGGGCCGACCGGCGCTTTCATGGTCATCAGGCGGGTTGCGCCGTTGGGCGCCACCGCGTAGCGGCCGTGCACCCGGACCGCCTCCTCGGAGAACCAGCGGAAGAACTCGGCGCCGTAGGTGACCTCGCCCCGGGACTCGGCCAGCGTCTTGCCCATCTCGAGCGTCATCAGCGTCGCGAACTCCTCGGCCCGATCGGTGATCTTCGCGAAGGCACTGCGCAGGATCTCGCCACGGTCGCGCGGCGGCACCCTCGCCCAGTCCCGCTGCGCCGCGACTGCCGCGTCGAGCGCGGCCTTGCCGTCGGCGACGGTGGCATCGGCGACTTCGGTGAGGACCTCGCCGGTGGCAGGGTCCTCCACCTTGAGCGTCCCGCCGTCAGAGCTGTCCCGCCACGAGCCGCCGATGAGCAGTCCCGTGGGTACGGAGGCGATCAGGTCCTTGTGCGAGCTGGCCATCAGGGCTTCTCCTCGGTCTGGGTGGTGTGGGGGTATGCCGGGTGCTCGCCGGTGCGCGGCGCCGGGTCGTCGCTGTGGTCGTGGGAGAGGCCGGTGCTGTGGTGGTGTGTGCCGCCGAACGGCTGCGTCGGCTCCGGCACCCGGCCGGCCAGCAGCGGCTGTGCGGGATCCCAGCGGGTCCCCTCGCGCTGGTCGCGGCGCTTGCGGGCGATGGCGGAGAGTGCTTCCAGCACAACGCGATTGGCCAGTGCTGCCGTGATGTCGGCGTGGTCGTACGGCGGGCTGACCTCGACGACGTCCACGCCCACGACGGGAAGTTCCAGGCAGATCCGTCGAACCGCGTCCAGCAGCTGCCGGGCGCTGAGCCCCCCGGGCTCCGGAGTGCCGGTGCCCGGAGCGTGACCCGGGTCGCAGACGTCGATGTCGACCGAGAGGAAGACTCCTTCGCACTCGTCGGTGGCGATGGCGAAGGCCTCGGTGAGGCACTCCCCCAGACCGCGATGGACGATCTCGGTCATCTCGTAGGAGCGCATCTGCTGGTGCGCCATCCAGTCCAGGGTCTCGGGCGGGGGCCAGTAGCCGCGGAGCCCGATCTGGAGGAACCGGTCGCCCCTGAGGGCGCCGGACTCGATCAGCCGGCGCATGGGCTGGCCATGGCCCCAGAGCGACCCGAACTCGATGTCGCCGGTGTCGGCGTGGGCGTCGAAGTGGATCATCGACACCCGGCCATGGCCCAGCACGTTCGCCACGCCCTTGGCGTCCGGGTAGGCGATGGAGTGGTCACCGCCCAGCACCACCGGGATGGCCCCGGCCCGGGCGACCCTCTCGACGGCCGCCTCCAGCGCCGGGAGGGCCACCTCGATGTCGCCGGAGTACATCTCGACGTCCCCTGCGTCGACCACCCTCAGGTCGACGAGCCCGTCGGTGCGCAGGGCGAGCGATGGCCTCGACCCGTCGTGGGGCAGGTAGTCGGTCGTGCGGATGGCCTGCGGGCCGAACCGGGTCCCAGGCCGGTGGGATGTGCCCCCGTCGAAGGGCGCGCCCAGGACGACGACGTCGGCACCGGCATACGTGCTCTCGTCGTCCAGGTCGCACATGGGGACGCCGAGGAAGGTGAAATCGGGCCCGAACTGCTGGCCGTATCGGGTCATGAGTCCAGCCTAGGCAGGCGCGGCGGAGCCGCCCCCGGGCGCCGTGGCAGAGGTCGCGTTTGTGGGGGTCGCGGCGGCCGCGGGCCGGCGGTCCTCGATGCCCCACGGCGAGCCGTAGCCCTCCGGCTTGGGTGCCTTCAGCAGGTCCAGGAAGGGCACGGCATCGAAAGCCTCCGGGCCGACGACCCCGCTGCCGGACCACGTGCCCCGCGCCAGCAGCTCGAGGGCGACGACCGGGTTGACCGCGGTCTGCCAGACCACGCACTGGGCGCCGTACTCGCGCATGGACCACTCGTTGTCGACCACGTGGTAGAGGTACGTCGACCGTGGCTCGCCGTCCTTGCCCACACCGGTCACCCAGAGGCCGGCGCAGGTCTTGCCGGTCATGCGCGGTCCGATGGTCGCGGGGTCCGGCAGGCAGGCCGCGACGACGTCGCGAGGCGACACCTCGACCCCGCCGACGCGCACCTTCTCGGTGCGGTCGAGGCCCAGGGTGTTGAGCGTCTTGAGCACGCCGATGAACTCGTCGCCCAGGCCGTATTTGAAGGTCACCCGCCGGGCGTCCACCCAGCGGGGCATGAGGAGGACCTCCTCGTGCTCGACGTTGACGCACTCCACCGGGCCGATGCCCTCGGGGAACTCGAACACCTCGGGCTCGGAGAAGGGCGGTGTCGTGAACCAGCCCCGGTCGCGCTCCCAGACCACGGGTGGGTTGAGGCATTCCTCGATGGTGGTCCAGATCGAGAAGCTCGGCGCGAAGATCTCGTTCCCGGCGTGGTCGTGCACCGCGAGGTTGGCGCCGTCGCGCGTGCCGAGCTCGTCGATCTCGGAGAAGAGGTGGTCGCCCGCATAGCGCGCGAAGACGTCGGACAGCCCCGGCTCGACCCCGATGCCGACGAGCGCGAGACGTCCAGCCGACTCCCACTCCCCCGCCATCGCGAACTGCTCGTCGCCGAGCTTCACATGAGTCAGGGCATGGGGCTGCTCGGGGTGCCGCCGGGAGAGACTCATCGCCATGTCGAGGTAGTCGGCACCGGCCGCCAGCGCACCGCGGAAGATCGGCATGACGAAACGTGGGTCGACCGCGTTGAAGACGTGAGTGGCCGCGTGCTGCCGCGCCAGCGCTTCCACGGCCGAGGCGTCGCCAGCATCCACCCGCGCGGCCACGAGCCGGCGCTCCCCCTCCCGGCGCGCCCCTGCGGCTGCCACCGTGGCCTCGGCTCGCGCGAGGTCGTAGTCGGCGACGACCAGGAGTTCGAAGAAGTCCCGCTCGACGGCGATGCGGGCGGCGGCGTCTCCGACGCCGCCCGAGCCGATCATGAGAATGCGCACGCTGTCTTATGCCTTCCGGGCCCGGCGAACCGCGACCAGCTGGGCGATGAGGACTATCGAGACGGAGACCACGAACATGACCGTCCCGATCACGTTGATCTGGACCGGGGTTCCGCGCTGTGCGGCTCCCCAGACGTACATCGGGAAGGTGATTGAGCTCGGGCTCGCATTGAAGTTGGTGATGATGTAGTCGTCGAAGCTGAGCGAGAACGCCAAGCAGGGCGCCGGCGGCGATCCCCGGGGCCGCGAGGGGCAGGGTGATCTTGACGAAGGTGGTCAACGGGCTCGCCCCGAGGTCAGCGGCCGCCTCCTCCAGCGCCGGGTCGAGCGCGCTGACCCGTGCCTTTACCGCGACGACCACGAAGGACAGGCAGAACATGATGTGGGCGATGAGGATCGTCTGACTGCCGGTGGGGAGCCCCATCGCCACGAAGAGAGTGAGAAGGCTGGAGCCCATGACGACCTCGGGCGTGGCCATCGGCATGAAGATCAGCAAGTTGGTCGCGGCCCGCCCGTGGAACCGGTGCCGTCCGAGGGCGAAGGCGACAGCGGTGCCGAGGATCGTGGCGATCAGCGACGCCAGGAGGCCGATGCGCAGGCTGAGCCCCAGGGAGTTGCAGATCCCCGGCGTGCCGCAGGGATTGAGCCAGGCGTCCGTGGAGAAGCGAACCCACTCGTAGTTGTAGCGGCCATTCGGTTTGTTGAAGGAGAACAGCGCCACGACGAGGTTGGGCACGATCAGGATGGCGAGGACGGCGAAGGCCGCGAGGGCCAGCAGGTGGCGCCGCAGCCACGAGACCAGGCCCACCTCAGACCAGCTCCTCGGTGCCGGCCCTGCGCACGTAGGCCATCACCAGCACGAGGATCAGCACGAGCAGGACGAACGACAGTGCGGCGGCCAGCGGGTAGTTCAGCACGCGCAGGAACTGCGCATCGATGACCTGCCCGATCATCACGGTTTGAGTGTTGCCCAGGAGCTTGGAGTTGATGAAGTCGCCGGCCGCGGGGATGAACGTGAGCAGCGTGCCCGCGACGACACCGGGCAGCGACAGCGGCCAGGTGATGTAGCGGAAGGTCTGACGCGGAGTGGCGTAGAGGTCGCGCGCGGCCTCGATCAGCCTGATGTCGAGCCGCTCCAATGAGGCGTACAGCGGCAGCACCATGAACGGGAGGAAGTTGTACATGAGGCCGCAGATCACCGCGAACTTGCTCGACAGCAGCGAGCTGTTCTCGGTGAGCCCCAGGAACTGGAGCAGGTCGGTGAAGTGAGTCCACCGGGCGAACTTCGCCACGATGTACTGGTCGGCCAGGATCGTCTGCCAGGCCAGCGTCCGGATGAGGAAGCTGGTGAAGAACGGCGCGATCACGAGGACGAGCAGGACGTTCTTGGCGATGCCCTTGCGAGTGGCGATGTAGTAGGCCAGCGGGTAGCCCAGGATCAGGGTGAGCAGCGTGGCGCTTCCCGCGTAGCCGATCGAGCGCAGCAGCTGGGGCCAGTAGTTCTTGAGCGCGTCGACATAGATCGAGAAGTTCCAGGTGAGGGCGTACCCGTTGTCGACATCGCCGGTCTGCAGCGACTGGGAGGCCAGCGTGATCATCGGAACGACGAAGAAGACGACCAGCCAGAGCAGGCCAGGCACCAGCAGCAGGTAGGGCGTCCAGTTGCGGCCCGGACGGCGTAGTGGCAGCTGGTGCCCGGTGCCCGGGATGGCGGCGGCGACCTCAGCCATCGTCGCCGCCCAGACCGGCCTCCGCGGGCTCGTCCGCGTCGAGCAGGAACCCGTGGGTACTCGACCACGAGACGGTGACCTGCTCCCCGACGTGGGCCCGGGCGCTGCCGTCGTTCTGCTGCACCAGGGTGATCTCCTGGCCCCACGGCATGCGGATGAGGTACTGCGTCGAAACACCGGTGAACGACGCGTCGGTCACCAGGCCCTGGAGGTGGTTGGGGCCGCCACCCTCGCCCAGCTGCAGCTTCTCCGGCCGGACGCCGAGCCAGACCTCCGTGGCACCCGGCGGCAGGTGGCTTGCCTCGGACTCCAGGACGTGGCCGTACGCGGTGACCTTGATCGTCCCGTTCATGGGAGGTCCGTCGACCGATGCTCGAAGCAGGTTCGACTGGCCGAGGAAGTTCGCGACGAAGGTCGACACCGGCTTCTCGTACAGCGTCGCGGGGTCGGCCAGCTGCTCGATGCGGCCGGCATTCATGACGGCGATCGAGTCGGCCATCGTCATGGCCTCCTCCTGGTCATGCGTCACATGGATGAAGGTCAGTCCCACCTCGGACTGGATCCGCTTGAGCTCGATCTGCATCTGGCGGCGCAGCTTGAGGTCCAGGGCACCCAGCGGCTCGTCGAGGAGCAGCACGTCCGGACGGTTGACGAGGGCCCGCGCCAGCGCGACGCGCTGCTGCATCCCGCCGGAGAGCTGGGCCGGCTTCCTGCCGCCCAGCCCCCCGAGCTGCACCAGCTCCAGCGCCTCCCGGGCCTTCTTCACGGCCTCGCGGTCGCCCTTGCGCTTCAGCCCGAACGTGACGTTGTCGAGCACCGTCATGTGCGGGAAGAGGGCGTAGGACTGGAACACCGTGTTGACGTTGCGCTTGTAGGCCTTCGTCGCCGTGATGTCACGGTCACCGATCAGGATCTGCCCCGTCGTCGGCTCTTCCAGCCCTGCGACCATGCGCAGGGTCGTGGTCTTGCCGCACCCCGAGGGCCCGAGGAGCGCGAAAAAGCGTCCTGCGGGCACCTCGAGGTCCAGTGGCTCGACGGCGGTGAACGTGTCGAACTTCTTGCTGATGCCGACGAGCCTTAGTGCACCGGACTGCTGTGCCTCCATCTCACCCGGCCGTCAGCTCGGCGAAGGCGGCGTTGTACTTCGTCTCCTCGGCGGCGCTCAGCCCGCGGAACACCTTCGCGCGCTCCAGCGTGGCGGCGTCGGGGATGATCAGCGTGTTCTTCGCGACGGCGGGGTCGTTCTTGAGGAGGATCTCCTTGGTGCCCTTGACCGGGGAGATGTAGTTGACGTAGTCGACGACCTCGGCCATCACCTGGGGGTCGTAGTAGTAGTTGATCAGGATCTCGGCGTTCTTCTTGTGCTTGGCCAGCGCCGGGATCACGAAGTTGTCCGACCACAGGGTGCACCCCGTCTCCGGGAGCGTGTAGCCGAGGGCGGGGTTGTCTGCCTGGAGCTGGACCACGTCTCCGGTCCAGGCGAAGCAGGCAGCGGTGTCGCCGGCGGCGAGGGGCTTGGTGTACTCGTTGCCGGTGAAGCCCTTGATCTGGCCGGCGTCCTTGGCCTTCTTGAGCTCGTCGATGGCTGCGGTGAAGTCGGCATCGGTGAAGCTCTCGAGCTTCTTGCCCATGGCGAGCAGCACCAGCCCGACCGTGTCGCGCATCTCGGTCAGCAGCGTCACCTTGCCCTTGAGCGCCGGGTCGGTGAGCAGCTGGTCGACGGTCTCGACCTTCTTGCCGCCCGTGGCCTTGGGGTTGTAGGCGATCCCGGCGAAGCCCGACTGCCACGGCAGCGAGTAGAGGCGGCCCTT
Source organism: uncultured Actinomycetota bacterium (assembly GCA_963715025.1). GTDB lineage: Bacteria > Actinomycetota > Actinomycetes > Actinomycetales > Dermatophilaceae > DASSJT01. The sequence goes on from CAVQQQ010000001.1 coordinate 150,440, forward strand.
GTCGAACTCGACATTCATGAGCGAGTCTTCGACGTTGCCGTGGTTGGGAATGTTGGCCAGGTTGAGCTTCTGGACGTAGCCCTGGCGGATCAGGCGGGCGACCATCCAGTCGGTGCTGCACCACACGTCACGGCCGGTGTCCTGGCCGGCGGCGAGCAGCGGTCGGACCTTGGCGTAGAACTCGTCGTTGTCGTTGTAGTCCTCGGTGTAGTTGGCCTTGATGCCGGTCTTCTTGGTGAAGGCGTCGAGCGAGGGGCGGGCCTGCGTCTTGTCGTCGACGTCGATGTACTCAGGCCAGTTGGACCAGTTGACGACCTTGTCGGTGTCAGACATGTCCTGGGCCGCTTTGGCGGTGGGCGTCGCGGTGCCCGAGCCGCCGCTCTTGTTCGTGCCCTCGCTGCCGCAGGCAGCCAGCGCTGCCGCGGCCCCGAGGCCGGCTGCGCCGACCACGAAGGAGCGGCGGTTGACGAGGCCACGGGCCAGGGCGGCCCGGAAGGCGAGGGAAGAGAGGTCAGGGGTGGGGTCGGTCGACTTGTCGGCCATGGGGAGGGTCCTCCGGGGGTTAGATAGATGAGGATCAGAGGGTATGCCGCCGGGCTGGCTCACGGCACCCGAGGGCAGGGTTATCTGCTGGTCGAGCGATGCGGTCAGCGGCCTCGATCAGCTCTCGATGTTGGCCATGACGTGCTTGATGCGGGTGTAGTCCTCGAAGCCGTACATCGACAGGTCCTTGCCGTAGCCGGACTTCTTGAAGCCGCCGTGGGGCATCTCGGCGACGATCGGGATATGGGTGTTGATCCACACGCACCCGAAATCAAGGCGCTTCGACATGCGCATGGCGCGGCCGAAGTCCGAGGTCCAGACGCTGGAGGCGAGCCCGTACTCGACACCGTTGGCCCACCGGACCGCCTCGTCCTCGTCCGTGAACTGCTGGACCGTGATGACCGGCCCGAAGATCTCGTTCTGGATGGCCTCGTCATCCTGGCGCAGGCCCGACACCACAGTGGGCTCGAGGAAGAACCCGCCGCCCATGTCGAGGCGCGCGCCGCCCGCGGCCACGGCCGCGTGCTCGGGCAGGCGCTCCAGGAAGCCGGCTGACCCGCTCGAGCTGGCTGGCGTTGTTGAGCGGCCCGAAGAGGGCATCCTCGTCGTCGGGCAGGCCCACCTTGGCGCTGACCCTGGCGTACTCGCCCAGCGCGGCGACGAAGTCGTCGTGGATGCGCGGCGCGGCGAGGACGCGCGTGGCCGCGGTGCAGTCCTGGCCGGCGTTGAAGTAGCCCGCGACCGCGATGCCCTCGACGGCAGCCTCGATGTCGGCGTCGTCGAAGACCACCACCGGTGCCTTGCCGCCCAGCTCCAGGTGGACCCGCTTGAGGTCCCTGGAGGCGCTCTCGGCGACCTGCATCCCTGCGCGCACCGAGCCGGTGATCGCCACGAGCGCGGGCGTCTTGTGCTCGACGACCGCGCGTCCCGTGCCCCGGTCGCCGGTGACGACATTGAACGTGCCGGCCGGGAGGAACTCGCCGGCGATCTCGGCCATCAGCAGGGTGGTCTCCGGCGTGGTGTCGGACGGCTTGAGCACGACGGTGTTGCCCGCTGCGAGAGCGGGTGCGATCTTCCAGACCGCCATCATCATCGGGTAGTTCCACGGGGTGACCTGGCCGACGACCCCGATCGGCTCGCGCCGGATCCATGAGGTGTGACCCCTCATGTACTCGGCGGCAGCGCGGCCCTCGAGGACCCGGGCGGCGCCGGCGAAGAAGCGGATCTGGTCCACCATGGGCGGGATCTCTTCGCTGGCGGTCAGCGCGTGGGGCTTGCCGGTGTTCTCGGCCTCGAGGCGAACGAGCTCGTCGGCGCGCTTCTCGACGGCGTCGGCAAAGCCCAGCAGGGCCTTCTGCCGCTCGCTGGGAGTCGTCTGGCCCCACTCCCCTTCGAAGGCCCGGGCCGCGGCGGCATATGCGGCGTCGACGTCGGCCTGGGAGCTGATCGGGGCGGTGGCCACCACGGAACCCGTGGCCGGGTTGACGATGTCCGAGGTCGCGTCGCTGCGGGCGTCGACATACTCGCCGTTGATGAAGTTGCGCAGGGCACGGGGGCTGGTCACGTGGCGTCTCCAGTGGGTTCAGGCCGACGAGGTCGACCGGGTCGAGCAGTGCTGCACCAGGCAAGGCGTGCCCGACCTGGCTTCGGAATCCGTATGCGACGCACTGTAGCCCTGTGAGCATCGATTTCAACAGATCCGGAGGTGTTTTCGGCCGAAATCGTCATACAAACACTGCCAATCCTTCGGATTTCGTCGATCCGGGACTTGCGCGCTGTCGACTTACGCGCCACGATGGCCCCGTGTCCAGGACCGGCAGTGCGGGAAGCGAGGTGCGCCTCGACGACGTCTCCAAGGCGATCATCGAGCACCTCCAGAACGACGGTCGCCAGTCCTACGCCACGATCGCCAAGGCGGTGGGCCTCTCCGAGGCAGCGGTGCGCCAACGGGTGCAGCGCCTCATCGACGGCGAAGTCATGCAGATCGTCGCGGTGACCGATCCACTCCAGGTGGGTTTCCGCCGCCAGGCCATGATCGGCATCCGCGCCGACGGCGACCTCACGGCTGTGGCCGAGTCCCTGACCGCAATGCCTGAGGTGTCCTACGTGGTCACCACGGCCGGCAGCTTCGACCTCCTCGCCGAGGTCGTCTGCGAGGACGACGAGCAGCTCCTGGAAATGCTGACCCGCCGGATCCGCCCCCTGCCTGGGGTGCAGACCACCGAGACGTTCGTCTACCTGAAACTCAACAAGCAGCACTACAACTGGGGAACCCGATGACCATACCCACCGGCGGCTACGAGCCCTCGTCCGACCAGCGCACGCCGTCCGGCACGCTCTACTCCGAGGCGGCGCGCGACCACCTGTGGATGCACTTCACGCGACACTCGGTCTTCGAGGACCGCAGCGAGGGAGGGCTCGCCCACAGCGTCCCGATCATCACCCGCGGCGAGGGCCACCGGATCTGGGACGATCGAGGCAACGAGTACATCGACGGGCTCTCCGGGCTCTTCGTGGTCCAAGTGGGCCATGGCCGCGTCGAGCTTGCCGAGACGGCGGCGAAGCAGGCGAAGGAACTCGCCTTCTTCCCCCTGTGGTCCTACGCCCACCCCAAGGCCATCGAGCTGGCCGAGCGGCTTGCCGCCGGCGCTCCCGGCGACCTCAACCGGGTGTTCTTCACCACCGGAGGCGGCGAGGCCGTCGAGACCGCCTGGAAGCTGGCCAAGCAGTACTTCAAACTGGTCGGAAAGCCGACCAAGCACAAGGTGATCAGCCGCAACGTGGCCTACCACGGCACGCCGCAGGGGGCGCTGTCCATCACCGGCATCCCCGCAGCCAAGGAGATGTTCGAGCCGCTCGTGCCGGGGGCGTTCAAGGTGCCCAACACCAACCACTACCGCGCTCCGGAGCACCTTCGCGCCGACGACAAGGCCTTCGGGCAATGGGCTGCGGACCGGATCGCCGAGGCGATCGAGTTCGAGGGGCCCGACACGGTGGCCGCCGTCTTCCTCGAGCCGGTCCAGAACTCCGGTGGCTGCTTCCCGCCGCCCCCTGGCTACTTCGAGCGGGTCCGCGAGATCTGCGACGAGTACGACGTGCTCCTGGTCTCCGACGAGGTCATCTGCTCCTTCGGCCGGATCGGCTCGATGTTCGCGTGCGACGACTTCAACTACGTGCCTGACATCATCACCTGCGCCAAGGGCATGACCTCGGGCTACTCCCCCATCGGCGCGATGATCGCGAGCGACCGGCTGTTCGAGCCGTTCAAGAAGGGCACGACCTACTTCCCGCACGGCTACACCTTCGGCGGACACCCGGTCTCGGCAGCCGTCGCGATGGCCAACCTCGACATCTTCGAGCGCGAGGGGCTCAACGACCACGTCAAGCAGAACGCCCCGGCCTTCCGGGCCACCCTCGAGAAGCTGCTCGACCTGCCCATCGTGGGCGACGTGCGCGGCGCCGGCTACTTCTACGGCATCGAGCTGGTGAAGGACAAGGAGACCCGCGAGACGTTCAACGACGACGAGTCCGAGCGCTTGCTGCGTGGATACCTCTCCAAGGCACTGTTCGACGCCGGTCTGTACTGCCGTGCCGACGACCGCGGCGACCCCGTCGTCCAGCTCGCGCCGCCGCTCATCATCGGCCAGGCGGAGTTCGACGACATCGAGTCGCGCCTGCGCTCGGTCCTGAAGGACGCCGAGCAGCACCTCTGACCAGCACGTGACCCAACCGCTGTGGTGGGATGCCCCGGATGCCGGCTCGCCGGCATCCGGGGCATCTCCACACGTCCCCCTGCCCCGCACGGTCGACGTCTGCATCGTCGGCGGGGGGTTCACCGGGCTCTGGACGGCCTATTACCTGCTGCGCGACCGCCCAGATCTCGACGTCCTGGTGCTCGAGGCAGAGCACGTTGGATTCGGGGCGAGCGGACGCAACGGCGGCTGGCTGTCGGCGCTGTGGCCGGTCGGGCCTGAGGCCATGACGGCCCGCCACGGCCGTGAGGCCGCCCTCGCGATGCTGGCCGCCCTGCGGGACACCGTCGACGAGGTGGGACGTGTGGCCGCGCAGGAGGGCATCGACTGCGGGTTTGCCAAGGGCGGCACCATCGCGCTGGCGCGGACCGAGGCGCAGGCGCTGCGCGCCCAGGCGTATGCCGCCCACGGCGCGTCATGGGGCGATGGCACCGTATGGCTGGGCGCGGCAGAGGCCAAGGACCGCCTGGCGGCCCGTCAGGTGTTCGGTGCCACGTTCAACCCGCACTGCGCGCGCATCCAGCCCCGGATGCTCGTCGACGGGCTGGCCGCCGCCGTCCGGCAGCGCGGGGCAACCATCGCCGAGGGCTGCCGCGTCGCGAGCGCATCCCCCGGTCGCGTGGTCATGGAGAGCGGGGCAACCGTCCTGGCCAGGCACATCGTCCGGGCCACCGAGGCATGGACCGCACGGCTGCCCGGGCTGCGCCGCCGCATCGCCCCCGTCTACTCGCTGATGGTCGCGACCGAGCCCCTCCCGGCCCGAGCCTGGGACGAGATCGGCCTCCGCGAGCGCGAGGTGTTCAGCGACCACCGCCACGTGGTCGTTTACGGCCAGCGCACGGTCGACGACCGGATCGCCTTTGGTGGCCGGGGAGCCCCGTACCATCCGGGCTCTGCCATCCACCCCGGCTTCGACCGGAACGAGCACGTCTTCGCCGCCCTGCGCGAGGCGCTCGTGGACCTGCTGCCGCAGTTGGACGGGGTGCGCTTCACCCACGCGTGGGGCGGTCCGCTCGGCATCGCCCGCGACTGGAACCCGGCGGTTGGCTACGACGCCGCGGCCGGGGTCGGCTGGGCCGGCGGCTATGTCGGCGACGGCGTGGCCGCGACCAACCTCGCCGGGCGCACCCTGTCCCACCTGGTCGCCGGCCGCGACACCGCGCTGACACGGCTTCCCTGGGTCGGCCACCGCTCCCCGGCGTGGGAGCCCGAGCCCCTGCGCTGGCTGGGCGTCAACGCCGGGCTGCAGCTGGCCGGCCTGGCCGACCGGGAAGAGTCCTTGACCAGGCGACCGGCACGGCTCGGGTGGGCGCTTTCCGCCCTCACTGGCCACTAGGGCGAGACCCGCACTGGCCGGCAGGGCCAGGCCCGCACGTCACTCGGGCCACGGCCGGAGCACGTTCGTGAGGTGACGGACCGGCGCCTCGCCCCACTCGGCCCACTCCTCTTCTGTGGCCTGGGACAGACATGACCACCACGTGAAGGCTCGGTTCACCGGCTGCGTGAGCACCGCGGCTGCCAGCAGGGCCTCGAGGTCTGCCAGCGAGACGAGGTCCGACCACGACTCGTGGTAGGCGCTCATCAGCGCCGCCCAGGGGATGCCGGGGTCCGTGTGCGTCAGCGCCCAGGGCAGCGGCAGCGATTCCAGGGGGTGGGCGAGCTGGGCGTCGCCGAAGTCGAAGATGTGCAGCTCGCCGTCGACCGCGAAGACGTTGCCGGGGTGCAGGTCTCCGTGCTGGAGGGAGGGGCCCAGGGGCGACTCGGCCAGGACCCGTGCCGCCGCCTCGATCTGGGGCGAAACAGCCCTGACCGCCACGGCCTGCTCCTCGGGCAGGCGAGCGGGATGCGCCGCTGGCAGCCCGGCCAGGGTGGCGGTCATGCACTCCAGACGCTCGGTCACGGTGCCCGGCGAGCAGTCCGGGAGGCCGAGCGCCAGCAGCTCGCCAGCGCTGGACATCAGGGCGCGCTGCGCCTCGGCGGTCTGTTGCAGAACCGCTTCCCAGTCGGCCCGCCTGGGGTCGTGGGAGCCGCCGAGCGTAGTGCCCCGGTCGCGGGTGAGCATCCAGGCCCTCGCCCCGTCGATGGCCAGCGGCTCGTCGACATGGTGGGGCAGCAGCCGCGCAAGCGCCTCCTGCAGGCGGGGCTCGAACGACTGGCCAGCGCAATTGGCCTTGAACCAGACGCGTCCGCCCTCGACGGGAACCACCAGCTGCGTGGACCAGGGCCGCACCCGCGGCTGCCCGACCGGCCCGCACCGGACCACGCCGGCCAGCCCCAGCTCCCGGTCGATCCAGTCCTCCGCCGCGCGCCGCCACCGTGGATCGGTGACCTGCTCCGAGAACGGCCGGCCGTCGCCGCCGGCGGCGCCACCCGCCCACTCCGGGCTCGACCGCACCAGCTCAGCTCCCATGGCGCACAGCGTAGGCGCGCCTAGAGTGCCGCCATGGCACATCGCCCGCCCCAGCGCGAGTCCCGAGGACACCTCGAGATCGAGAGCCTGCCCGCACTGGACGCCGCGCTGTCCTCGGGCCGCACCCTGCGAGGCCTGCGGATCCAGGGGCTCGACCTCACGGCATACGAGAAGCGCCTGCTGGCCCGCAGGGACGTGGAGGGGCTCGTCGTGCTCGGCGGCGAGCTACCCGACCGGCTGGACAAGCACCTGCGGGGACACCATGCGCTGATCTTTCCCACCGATCCGCACGCGCCGATCGACCCCTACCGCTCCACGCTCTATCAGCCGCACGAGCTGTACCACGGGCTGCGGGAGCACGGCTACGGCTCGACGCCCGACGCGCGCGCCTATCACTGGTCCTTGGACGGTGCTCGACAGCGAGACGCCTTCGTCACGCTGCTGCGCGCCATCCACGACGACTCCATCACCGATGCCCTCACCGAGTTCATCGGGAATGCCCCAGTGGTGGGGGTGATGGGCGGGCACACCGTGCCCCGCGGGTCCGATGAGTATGCCGCGGCCGCACGTCTCGGGCACCGGCTCGCCTCGGCCGGTCTGCTGGTTGCGACTGGCGGTGGACCGGGCGCCATGGAGGCTGCGAACCTCGGCGCTCTGGCACCGTCGGAGGCGGAGTTGGGGAAAGCCATGACCCGGCTGGCCGCCGTCCCGGGCTTCCGGCCGGACATCCGCGACTGGGCCGTGGCAGCCCTCGACGTCTACGCGGACCTGATGCACCGGCCGGTGGCCGACCAGCAGGTGCGCAGCGTGGGAATCCCCACCTGGTTCTACGGTCACGAGCCGCCGAACGTCTTCTGCAACGGGATCGGCAAGTACTTCTCCAACGCCATCCGCGAGGACGGGCTCCTCTCGCGCTGCACCGCGGGCCTGGTCGTGCTCAAGGGGGCGGCCGGCACCGTACAGGAGATCTTCCAGGCGGCGACCCGGCTCTACTACGCGAACGACCACGTGCTGCCGCGCCTGGTGCTGGTCGGGCGGCAGCACTGGACCGAGGCGCTCCCGGTCTGGCGGACGCTGCGTTCCCTCGGAGCGGGACGGGCCCTGGGGCAGGCAATCCACCTCGTCGAGACGGTCGAGGAGGCCGCCGAGCTGTGCGCGCCGGCCTCCGCGACCTAGGTTCGACGGTCCCCGCCCTGTGCGCTCCCTGGCGCATCGGCCCGCTGGCGGTCGCTCGCCTGACTAGTCGAACACGATGGTGCGGCGTCCTCGCAGAATGACCCGGCCCTCGACGTGCCATCGGACTGCCCGGGACAGCGCCATGGCCTCGACGTCCTGGCCGACGGCGGCCAGCTCCGCGGGGCTGAGCCGGTGGTCGACGCGCCGGAAGTCCTGCTCGATGATCGGCCCCTCGTCGAGGTCGGCCGTGACGTAGTGGGCCGTTGCTCCGATGACCTTGACACCGCGATCGTGCGCCTGGGTGTACGGCTTGGCGCCCTTGAAGCTCGGCAGCAGCGAGTGGTGGATGTTGATGATGCGACCCGGCATCTCGGCGCACAGCTGCGCGGACAGGATCTGCATGTAGCGGGCCAGGACGATCGTGTCGACGCCATAGTCGGCGACCAGCGCGCGCAGCCGCACCTCGGCCTCGGACTTGGTGTCGGCCGTCACGGGGATGTGGTGGAACGGGATCTCGTGCCAGTGGGCCAGAGCGCGGAAGTCCTCGTGGTTGGAGACGATCGCCGGGATCTCGATGGGCAGTGAGCCGGTCTCGGTGCGGTAGAGCAGGTCGTTGAGGCAGTGCCCCTGCTGGCTCACCATGACCAGGACCCGGTGGGGAACCGACAGGTCTCGCACCCGCCAGTCCATCCGGAAGTCGTGGGCGACCGGCTCGAAGGCCTCCTCCACGTCCAGCGGGTCGAGGGGATCGCCCTCGCGGATCACGTGCATGCGCAGGTGGAACTCGCCCGACGATGCGTCGCCGAACTGCTGGCTGTCCGCGATCGTGAGGTCCTGCTGCAGCATGGCGCCGGTCACCGCGTGGACGATGCCGCGCCGGTCGGGGCAGGACACCGTGAGCACGAACTCGCGACCGGATTCGCGGAGTCGCCGGCGCCTCACCGTGCATGGCCCACCTGTGCCGCTCAGGGACGCGTGACCAGGACGATGCCCAGGCACATCTCGTCGGTGGTGCCCTCGCCCCACATCACGAACCGCTCAGGCCGGCCGGAGAACGCCGGCTGGATGTCGCGCAGGTCCTGGTCATGGGTACACGTGACGGTCAGGGTGTCACCGGGACCGATCGCCACGGGTTTGGGCAGGGGCCGGCTGGCCTGGTTGTCGAAGTTCCACACCGGGATCTCGAGCACCGTCCGGGCGTCGCGCTTGCCCTTGTTGACGACGATGGTGATGGAGCGGCCGAGCAGGTGCATGTGGCCGGCGACCGCCCTGATCGTGGCGCGTTCGCGAACCGGCCGGGTGCAGGACTGGGTAGGGCCCGGCAGGGCGCTCTGGCAGAAGAGGTTCAGCAGGTCGTTGGTCCTGGCGGCGTCCGCCCCGAAACGCTGGCGCAGGTCGGCACTGGCCGCGCGGTAGTCGCAGAGGGGCCCGGCCTTCCCGGGGCGGCAGGGCAGGTTCACCGGCGCGGGCAGCAGGATGGTGTCAAGGGCTTTGCGCGCCGACGAGGCCGTGGCGATGCGCAGCCTCGCGCTGCTGGTGTCGGGCGACTTCCCGGCGAGCAGGTTGTAGTGGACCTGCATGATGATGCGCGACCCTGCCGCGAGCGGGATGCCGAGATCTGGCGCCAGCGTGCTCTCGCCCCCACCCGGCGCCCATGCGCCCAGCCACGGCGCGCTGTCGAGGCTGCCGCCCTGCCCTTCCAGCCCTGACCCGCCGAAGCAGGTCCAGCCAGGGCGGCCATCCTTGGCATCGATGGCCTTGGCGCGGGCGACGTCGGCTGGTGGGACGCGGAACAGGATGACGTGGTGCACCACGCGAGGATTGCCGGGCAGGACATTGATGCCGGTGACGTAGGAGTCGCGTTTCAGCCGGGGGTCGAGCAGGAAGCAGCGGTAGTCGTCGGTGCCTGTCGTCGGCGCCTTCGGCGTGTAGGCACGCGGCATCTTCACACTGACGAAGCGCTCCCCCGCACGCAGCGCCACCGGCGTGGCGGCCGACACGGCATCGTGGCTGGGTGCTGCCGACGCTGGCGGGCTCGACGTCGAGGCGGGCGGCCGCCGAGTGCTGGTCGACGTCGATCCGCTTGGTGCGCCGCATGCCGCGAGCAACAGGACTGCAGTCCCCAGCCCGACCGCGACCCGTGATGCCATGGTGGGAGTCTATGCGCGGCCGCGGACCCCTCCGCTCGCCTCTGGATCAGGGCAGGACGGGGCAGCGGATCGGCCCGGATCGGCGCAGATCGGCGCGGACCGCCGCGGATCGGCGAGGTGGCAGTCAGGCCGTCGCTGCGGCCAGCTGGCCGCAAGCCCCGTCGATCTCCGAGCCGCGGGTGTCGCGCACCGTCGTCGGGATGCCATGGGCGCGCAGCCGCTCCACGAACTGCTGCTCCACCCCAGGGCGGGAGGCGGTCCACTGCGACCCCGGAGTCGGGTTGAGCGGGATCGGGTTGACGTGGACCCAGCCACGGCCCCGCGCGTTCAGCTTCTCCCCCAGGAGGTCGGCGCGCCACGCCTGGTCGTTCATGTCACGGATCAGCGCGTACTCGATGCTGACCCGTCGCCCGGTCTGGTCGAAGTAGCGACGCGCAGCGTCGATGGCCTCGTCGACCTTCCACCTGGTGTTGATCGGCACGAGCTCGTCGCGCAGTTCATCGTCGGGCGCATGGAGGGAGAGCGCCAGCGTGACCGGTATGCCCTCCGCGGCCAGCTTGTCGATGCCGGGCACCAGGCCGACGGTGGACATCGTGATGCCGCGCGCCGACAGACCCAGTCCGTCGGGTGCGGGGTCGGTGAGCCGGCGGATGGCGCCCACCGCGGCCTTGTAGTTGGCGAGGGCCTCGCCCATGCCCATGAAGACGACATTCGAGACCCGGGTGGGGCCGGGCTCACCGCCCCCTCCGTCGTCGTCCTCGCTGCCCAGCTCCGCACCGCCCGACCCAGCACCAGCGGCAGCCAGCCCTCCCCGCCGCAGGAGGCGGGCGGCATACACGACCTGCTCCACGATCTCGGCCGTCGACAGGTTGCGGGTGAGACCCTCCTGCCCGGTCGCGCAGAACGGGCAGTTCATGCCACACCCCGCTTGGCTGGAGATGCAGAGGGTGACCCGGTGCGGATAGCGCATCAGGACCGACTCGACAAGGGCGCCGTCGAAGAGCCGCCACACCGACTTCACCGTGGCCCCGCCGTCTGCGCTGAGCGTGCGCACGGGAGTGATCAGCGGCGGAAGCAGGTCGGCGACGAGGTCGTCGCGGATGGACATGGGGAGGTCAGTCATGTCCTCGGGCGACTCCACCAGCCGTTCGAAGTAGTGCGTCGAGAGCTGCTTTGCCCGGAATCCCCGGTGGCCCAGGGTCTCTACGGCAGCCTTGCGCTCGACCGGCGTGAGGTCGGCCAGGTGCCGTGGCGGCTTGCCCCGGCGAGGGGCCTGGAACGTCAGCCGCCCCGGCTCGGGCCGTGCGGTCGTGGGCTTGGGCAGTGGTGTCGACATAGCCCTGACAGTGTCTCAGGTGGCGCGGATCGTCGGCACACTTCGCCTGGTCAGGCCGATGTTGGCCGTGGCCGCGGGTGTTCCTGGCGCTGCGCTGCCTCAGACGATCGGCACCAGCACCAGCAGCGCTCCCCAGACGAGCGGTGCCGTGATGACGAGGGAGTCGATCCGGTCCATGATCCCACCGTGCCCGGGGAGCAGGGTGCCCATGTCCTTGATGCCGAGGTCTCGCTTGATCGAGGACTCCGCGAGATCGCCGATCGTGGCGGCGACCGCGACCAGCCCACCAAGCACGGCACCGCCCCACCAGAGGCCGTGCAGCATCAGCGAGACCGACGCTGCGCCTGCGACGCAGCAGAGCACGACTGATCCGGCGAACCCCTCCCACGACTTCTTGGGGCTGAGCGAGGGTGCCATCGGGTGCCGCCCGAACATCACCCCGGCGGCGAACCCGCCGACGTCGCTGCACACGGTGACCAGGATGAACACGATGATCCGCAACCGGCCGTCGGGCGGTGCGAGGAGCAGCGACGCGAAGCCGGCCAGGAAGCACGGGTACAGCAGAACGAGCATGCCACCCGCGATGTCGCGCATGGCGTTGCCCACTCCGTCGGCCACCCGCCAGAGCAGCACCGCCACGCACGAGAGGCCAAACGTGACCGCCAGGGCCTGGCCACCGCCGACGTAGGCGCTCACGATCATGCTGACGGCGCCCACGGCGCACGGGATCAGGGGAACCTCCATGCCGGCCTGCGCGAGCGCACGGCGCAGCTCCCAGACGGCGACGCAGATTGCGACGGCCACGAGCGCGAGGAAGTAGCGGCCGTCGCCGAAGGCGAGCAGCCCGAGAACCGCGGCCCCGAGCAGGACGCCCACCGCGATCGCCGCAGGGAGGTTGCGACCTCCCCGGGACGGTGGCGGCGAGGGTGCCGGGGTGCTCACGACGGCGGTCTCGTAGCTGGCGTCTGACGTCATGGCGATTCGAGCCGAGGGAGGCGCGAGGCCTCACACCTCCCGCAGCTCGGCCTCCTTGCCCTTCAGCAGCTCGTCGATGCTGTCGACGTACTTCTTGGTCGTGCCGTCGAGTTCCCGCTCGGCCCGATGTCCCTCGTCCTCGCCGACCTCGCCGTCCTTGATCAGGCGATCCAGCTCGTCCTTCGCGTGGCGACGGATATTGCGCACGGAGACCTTCGCCTCCTCGCCCTTGTGGCGCGCCATCTTGATGTACTCCTTGCGACGCTCCTCGGTGAGCTGGGGCAGGATGCAGCGAATGATGTTGCCGTCATTGCTGGGGTTGACGCCCAGGTCGGCGTCACGGATGGCCTTTTCGATGGCCTTCATGGCGCTCTTGTCGAACGGCGAGATGAGGATGGTGCGCGCCTCGGGCGTCTGGAACGACGCCAGCTGCTGCAGCGGCGTCGGCGCGCCGTAGTAGTCGACGAGCAGTTTGTTGAACATACCCGGGTGGGCGCGCCCGGTGCGGATGCCTGCGAAGTCGTCCTTGGCAACCTCGACGGCCTTCTCCATCTTCACCTCGGCCTCGAGCAAGGTGTCGTCGATCATGTCAGGCTCCTTCAAAGCGGCCGTATGCCGTGGTGCTGGGTCCGGTGCGCGGTGCGGGTGCGCGAGGTCAAGTCTGCCAAAGACCGAGTCTGTCAAACACGCGGCTCAATCGGCGGTGACCAGCGTGCCGATCCTCTCACCGCGGACCGCCCGCGCCACGTTGCCGTCGCCCTCCATCCCGAAGACGATCATGGGGAGCTTGTTCTCCATGCACAGGCTGAACGCTGCCGCGTCGACAACCTTGAGGCCCTTCCGCAGGGCCTCCTGGTAGGTGATGTGCTCGATCTTTCGGGCGTCGGGGTTGGTGCGGGGGTCGGAGTCGTAGACCCCGTCGACGCCGCTCTTGCTCATGAGGACGGCGTCACACTTGATCTCCAGGGCACGCTGAGCGCTGACCGTGTCCGTCGAGAAGAACGGCATCCCGGCGCCGGCGCCGAAGATCACGACGCGGCCCTTCTCGAGGTGGCGGATGGCACGCCGCGGGATGTACGGCTCGGCGACCTGGCCCATGGTGATCGCTGTCTGGACGCGGGTCTCGACGCCCTGCTTCTCGAGGAAGTCCTGCAGGGCCAAGCAGTTCAACACCGTGCCGAGCATGCCCATGTAGTCGGCCCGGGTGCGGTCCATGCCCTGCTGCTGAAGCTCGGTTCCGCGGAAGAAGTTGCCGCCGCCGACGACGACCGCGACCTGCACCCCGTCGCGCACAGCCTCGGCGATCTGGGCGGCGATCCCGCGCACGACATCCGGCGCGAGCCCGACCTTGCCGCCGCCGAACACCTCGCCCGAGAGCTTGAGCAGCACCCGCCGATAGGAGCGCGAGGCGGATTCGTCGGCCTGGACGTCGGTCACGGTGCCTCCTGGGTGGTCGGGTGCATGCGGCACGTGCCCCGGCAGGGCACCGACGATCGATCTTTCCACACCGGGTGCCGGGCCTCGAACCGCAGGCTGGGCTATCCGCTCACTGAACACTGACCGCGAAGAGCCACAATACGGCCACGGCCAGGGCTGCCCACGCCGTCAGAGACCACAAGGCCGTCCACTTCGTGGCCCGCTGGCGTGACACCGTGGTCTTCGTGGTGGCGTAGTCCTTGCGGGCACGAACCCACATGGCGTGCATCCGCCCAATGAAGTAGCCGAGCCCCAGGCCCACGAGCGTCCCAACGCTGAGGAGGCCTGGAGCCGCGGAGGCCTGCGCCAGTGACGAAAGCGCCATGACGCCAATTCTGGCCACGTTCGACATCGCCTCCCGGCATCAGCGCTCAGGCGGCGTTTCGCACGCCGAGCGACGCGGGCTCCGCCCACCTCTTCCGCCCTCCGCGGCGGAGACGCCGGACGCCGCGGCTCGGCAGCCCCATCCGAACCGATCAGCCGAAGACCGGGAACCCGCCGGCGGCGAAGCCCAGTTCACGGCGGTCTTCAGGGGTCAGGTCGATGCGGCCCGTGCCCTTGAGCGCTGCCTCCGCGTCGTCCCAGCGCTCCGGGAGGGGGCTGCCGAGGAGGCCATCGAGAACCTCGCGAACCAGCGAGAGGCCCCGCATCGGCGGCGGAGCGGCCTCGAGCCGCACCGTGAGGTCGAGGTAGTGCACGCTGGCCTCCACCACCAGCGTGTGGACGAAGTCGCGCGCCGTCAGGACGTGCCCCTGGGTGCGCACCCGGACCTCGGGCGGCGTCCGGTGCGCGGCATTGAGCGCGGCGGAGCTGAGGTCCGTCCAGTGGCGCACCAGCCCGTCGCCGGGGCCGTAAGCGGCTGCGCTCAGCCGCACGTAGCGGGCGTGCGCGGCCTCCTCCTCCGGGCTGGGCTGCCTGGTGAAGCGCTTCCAGTACGACACCGCATTGGTGTCAGGCTGGTCGTCAACCGGCTGAGCGAAGGCCATCAGCGCGCGCTGGGCATCGAGCATCTGATGGAACAGCAGGTCCTGGACGGTCCACGCCTCGAGGTGGGTAGCGCGCAGCAGGTCGCGGGGGCCCAGGTAGCTCACCGCGCCAGTGACGAGGCCGTAGCACTCGTCGAGCAGCGGCACGAGGTCGTTGGACTCGTCTTCCGGCATCCCTGGGCTCATGGGCTTATGGTGCCAGCCGCGTCAGACCCTCGCGCGGACAAAGGTATGCCGCCCGCTCAGGCGAGCGGGCGGCATACCGTCAGATGTTGGCCGCGGCTCAGACGCCGACCTTGAAGCGCGCGAAGGACTGGGCCTTGGCGCCTGCCTCCTCGAGCACCTTCGCAACCGTCTTCTTGGGGTCCTTGGCGAACGGCTGGTCGAGCAGGACGTTCTCCTTGAAGTAGCCATTGACGCGGCCCTCGACGATCTTGGGCAGGGCGGCCTCGGGCTTGCCCTCCTCGCGGGCGGTGGCCTCGGCGACGCGGCGCTCGTTCTCGACCGTGTCCGCAGGGACCTCCTCGCGCGACAGGACCGTGGGGCTGAACGCGGCAATGTGCATCGCGACGTCGCGCGCCACCTGCTCGTCGCCGCCCTCGGTGGCCACGAGCACGCCGATCTGCGCGGGCAGGTCGGGGCTGGTCTTGTGGAGGTACGACACAACGGTCGAGCCCTCCACGCGGGCGACCCGCTTGACCTCGATCTTCTCGCCGATCGTGGCGTTGGCCTCGTCGACGAGCTCCTGCACGGTCCTGCCGTCGGCCAGGGTGCTCTTGAGCAGCGCGTCGGCGTCGGAGGCGCCGATGGCGACGGCCTGGGCCAGGACCTGGTCGGCCAGCGCGGTGAACTTCTCGCCCTTGGCGACGAAGTCGGTCTCGCAGAGCAGCTCGACGAGGGTGCCCACGCCATCCTGGATCTTGGCCGTGACCAGACCGTTGGACGTGGTGCGCCCTTCGCGCTTGGTGACGCCCTTGAGGCCCTTGATCCGCAGGATCTCGGTGGCCTTGGCCTGGTCGCCGTCGGCCTCGTCGAGGGCCTTCTTGACGTCGAGCATGCCGGCTCCGGTCGCCTCGCGGAGCGTCTTGATGTCGGCGGCGGTGTAGTTCGCCATAGGTGTTTTCGCTCTTTTCGTGGATCGATCGGTTCGCGGGAGCTCAGGCGTTGGCGTCGGTGCCCTCGGCAGCGGCTTCGACGGGGGTTGCCTCGGCCGCGGTGACGTCTGCGGGCGCGGCCTCCGCGGGCGCGGCCTCCGCGGCCGCGGCCCCCGCGGGCGCTGCCTCCGCGGCCGCGGCCTCTGCGGGCGCGGCCTCGGCCGACGCCGGCGCGGCTGGAGCGGCCTCGTTCGGCGCAGCCTGGGCGGCCTCGCCCTGGAGCAGCTCGCGCTCCCACTCAGCCAGCGGCTCGTCGCCGGCAATCTCGGTGCCCTCGGCGCGCGCGCCGCCACCCGAGCGGGCGATCAGGCCGTCGGCGACGGCGTCGGCGATCACCCGGGTCAGCAGAGTGACCGAGCGGATGGCGTCGTCGTTGCCGGGGATCTTGTAGTCGACCTCGTCGGGGTCGCAGTTGGTGTCGAGGATCGCGATGACCGGCAGGCCGAGCTTGCGGGCCTCGTCGACGGCCAGGTGCTCCTTCTTGGTGTCCACGATCCACACGGCCGAGGGGACCTTGGCCATGTCGCGGATGCCCCCGAGGGTCTTCTCCAGCTTGTCCTTCTCCCGCTTGAGGATGAGGAGCTCCTTCTTGGTGTGGCCCGATCCGGCCACGTCGTCGAAGTTGATCTCCTCCAGCTCCTTGAGGCGGGTGAGGCGCTTGGAGATGGTGTTGAAGTTGGTGAGCATGCCACCGAGCCACCGGTGGTTGACGTACGGCATGCCCACGCGCGTCGCCTGCTCGGCGATCGGCTCCTGGGCCTGCTTCTTGGTGCCGACGAACAGGATCGAGCCGCCGTGGGCGACGGTCTCCCTGACGAACTCGAAGGCGTTGTTGATGTACGTCAGCGACTGCTGAAGGTCGATGATGTAGATGCCGTTGCGCTCGGTCATGATGAAGCGCTTCATCTTGGGGTTCCAGCGACGGGTCTGGTGCCCGAAGTGGACGCCGCTCTCGAGGAGCTGGCGCATGGTGACGACGGCCATGCCGTGTTCTCCCTTGTGTCGTTGTCAGTTGTTCGCGTATGCCGTGGGGCTGGTGGGAAGCCTGCCCAGCGGCTACGTGCCTGGCGCCTGCATACGCACCCCACCGGCGTACGGCCGGACTGCCGTGGTGCGCCCCGCTTTCGGAGACCTGCTCGTCAAGCGGCGGAAGACGCGCGAATTAGGCCCCGTGCGCGTGGGCGCACGAAACCGCGGTCCATGCTACGGGGTGGGGCCTCACAACCGGAAATCCGGCACCGGCAGCCGAACCCCGGCGTCCTCACGGACCAGCGCTCGTCCGGAGCAGCCACCCGGCATACCTCTGGCGGCGCATGGCGGCGGCCGCTGCTACAGCCGTTCGGCGGCCGCTGCTACAGCCGCTCGAAGAGGTCGACGTACTGCATCAGGTGCCGGTCGCCGAGGAACTGGTCGCGGACCCGCGACCGGGCCGCCGTGCCCAGCCGGCGGGCCTCCTCCTCGTCGGTCAGCACCTGGGCCAGCAGGGCCGCGAAGGTGTCGAGGTCGAGCGGGTCATCGAGCAGGAGACCACTCTCACCGTGGATGATCTGGTCCTGGATGCCGCCGACGGCGGAGGCGACCACCGGGCGGGCCTTCCACATCGGCTCCGTGACCGTCAGCCCAAACCCTTCCACGATGCTCTTCTGCACCACGACCGCGGCGCGCCGCTGGAGGGCGTTGACCAGGTGGGCGTTCTCGTCGATGTCGTCCATCGGGAGGCAGACGAGGTGCACCCGTCGCCGCACCCTGGCGGGGAGCGTTTCCCATATGCCGAGGCACTCCTGCAGGACCTCGGCTCCCTCGGGGTCGTCGCTGACGCCCGCGACATCCGGCCCGACGAGCAAGAGGTGGACGTCTGGCGGGAACTGGCGCAGGTGGCCCGCGAATCCGGTCATCACGCCGGCCATGTCCTTGAGCCGGTCCCACCGGCTGACCTGCATGACCATCCGAACACCCCGCGACACGGGTGAGCCGTCGAGGACCAGGCCCTGGTGGGGACGCACCATGCCAGCCGAGCCGTCGCGGCGGGTGAAGACCACGCTGCCGTGGTCCTTGCTGGCGTCCGCAAGGCCGGCCTGCCTGAGCGCGGCATCGACGTCCGCGGGCGTGAGCTCGGCGTTCTTGGCGGTGAACGGGTCCAGGGACGGCGGGATCACCCACAGCCGCTCCGGCGGGACCCAGCCGGGTGCGTAGGTCCGGCGGGTGAAGATGAACGCCTCGGCCGCCTCGAGGTGCGGGTGCAGGAACCCCCACCCGAGGTCGGTCAGCTCGGTGGGCGTGTCGCGGCCGATGTGGCAGCGCCACACGATGTGGGCCCCGTTGCCCGCGAGCATGCCGGCCAGGCCCGCCGTCTGTGGGTCGTGGAGGAGGACGATGTCGCCGGGCTGGATCATCGGCCGGAGCACCTCGGCGTTCTTGCGGAGGATGTCGATGTAGTGCTCCTGCTCGGCCGGGCCGAGCGGTCCGCCGTCGCCGGGCATGCCGTGGAGCACATTGTGCAGCCGCTTGGTCGTGGCGAAGAACTCGGGATCGCCCTCCAGCACCAGCCACCGCGTCGCCACCCGGGCCCCCCGCGTGTAGGCGAGCAGCGCCTGGAGCATCTCCGCCACGCCTCCGCCCTGGGCCGTCGCGTTGACGTTCCAGATCGTGCGTCCGGCCAGCAGCGTCCGCGCCCGTTCGGCATACAGAAGCAGTCGCTCGGCCTGCTTCTCCTCCAGGACACTGGCCAGCCGCTCCAGAGCGACGGCACCTACCTCGACTTCCCGCATCCTTCATGCTGGCACGCCAAGCCCGTGCTGTGCGGGAACACCGCCCCAACGGGCTACTCTCGGCTGCCATGGGCAGTCCCCTCGTCTCCCGCATGGCCGGCTTCGGGAGCACGATCTTCGCCGACATGACGGCCCTCGCGACCCGCACCGGTGCGGTTAACCTCGGTCAGGGGTTCCCCGACACCGACGGGCCGCGGGAGATGCTGGAGGCGGCCAAGGCAGCCATCGACGCCGGCCGCAACCAGTACCCGCCCGGGCCCGGCGTTCCGGAGCTGCTGGACGCCATCGCCGAGCACCAGGGCCGTTTCTACGGCATACCCGTCGACCCTCGCTCGGAGGTGCTGGTCACCGTGGGCGCCACCGAGGCGATCGCCGCCACCATCCTCGCGCTCTGCGAGCCCGGGGACGAAGTGGTTACCTTCGAGCCGTACTACGACTCCTACGCGGCGACCATCGCGCTGGCCGGCGGGGTGCGGCGCACCTCGGTGCTGCGCTTCCCCGACTTCGCCATCGACGAGGACTCGCTGCGAGCGGCCTTCTCGCCCCGGACGCGCCTGGTCCTCCTGAACTCGCCGCACAACCCCACCGGCAAGGTGTTCACCCGCGAAGAGCTGGCGCTGGTGGCCCGATTCGCGCAGGAACGCGACGCCTGGGTCGTGACCGACGAGGTCTACGAGCACATGGTCTTCGGCAGCGCCGACCACGTGCCGATGGCGACGCTGCCGGGCATGGCCGGGCGCACCCTGACCATCAGCTCGGCCGGGAAGACGTTCTCGGCCACCGGGTGGAAGGTCGGATGGGTCACCGGGCCGGCCGAGGCGGTCGCGGCGGTGCGGGCGGTCAAACAGTTCCTGACCTTCGTGGGGTCGGGTCCGTTCCAGCCCGCGGTCGCCGTCGCGCTCGGCCTGGGCGACGAGGTGTACGCCGGTCTGTCGCGGTCCCTGGAAAGCAAGCGGGACCTGCTCGTCGCGGGACTGCGCGACGCCGGGCTGGCCGTCTCGATCCCGGAGGGCACCTATTTCGTGGTTGCCGACGCTGCTCCGCTCGGCGCGGTCGACGGGGTGGAGTTCTGCTGGCGGCTGCCCGAGCTCGCCGGTGTCGTCGGGGTCCCGGTGTCGGTGTTCCATGACGACCCCGAGGTTGCGCGGACGCTCGTACGATTCGCGTTCTGCAAGCGAGACGAGGTGCTCCAGGAGGCGGTGCGCCGGCTGCACGCCATGCCCCGCACCCTCTGAGCCGTCATCTCGGCCACGCCTGGGGCGGCCATTGTGCACAGGCGGCACACCACCCGTCCCGTCATCCACAGCAGCACAGTGTCATCCGCGTGACTGGTGCCGACCGCCGCAGGCTGGCCACATGACCCGAAGCAGATCCCTCACGGTGGCCGCCCTCGCCGCTGCGACGGTGGTCGCCCCAGCGGCGACCTTCGCTGCGGCGGCAGTCGCCCCCACGCTGGCAGTCGCCCCCACAGCGTCTGTCGCCCCGACCGTGTCTGCCGTCCTGTCGGCGACAGAAGCACCCGGGTCAGCAGCAGCCGCAGCTGTAAAGGGCCGTGCCGGAGCGTGGTTGTCCCGATCGGCCACCGCCTCCGACGGCCCACTCTGGCTGTGGCCGCTCCTGCCGCGTCCAGCTCTCCTGCGACGGTTCGAGGCTCCGGCGACGCGCTACGGACGCGGGCACCGCGGCATCGACCTGGCCGCGAGACCCGGCGACGACGTGCGGTCGGTGGACGAAGGAGTCGTGACCCATGCTGCGAGGCTGGCCGGGCGCGGAACGATCACCGTCCTGCACGCTTCAGGCCTTCGATCGACGTACGAGCCAGTACGGGCCACCGTGCAGGTAGGCGACGTGGTTGGGCGCGGCGGGTTGCTGGGGGTGCTGGAGGCCGGGCCGGCGCACTGTGGCGATGCCCTGTGCCTCCACCTTGGTGCCTTGCGAGGAGGCGACTATGTCGACCCCCTTCCCCTGCTGATTCGGGGGGTGATCCTGCTCCCGGTTCGCGAGCCGCGCTGAGCCGTGCTCAGCTCCGCCATCGGAGGTGGCCGATGCGGCCTTGAGGCCTGCGCGGTTGAGGCTCGGCCGCTGTGGTGCCCTTGGCGGGCCGCTGTGGTGCCCCTGGGCGGGCCGCTGTGGGTGCCCCTTGGCGGCCCTGCGGGGCGTGGCAGATCGGCTGCGGAGCGGCGAGAGCCGCGAAGCGGCGCCTCAGACGCCGTCGCCCTTGGGCCAGGCCCAGGGGCTGCAGCCTTGGAGGCCGAGGGTCTGCTGCATCATGACGGGCGCACGCTTGCCGGACGACGGGCATCCCATGTGCGGGTGGCCGAGCCCGTGGCCGACCTCGTGGTTGATGAGGTACGTGCGGTATCCCAGCTGGTTGTGGCCCCACGTGTCTGCGCCAAGGATCCAACGCCGAAGGTTGAGCACGGATCGCTGGCCGTTCCAGCACGACACCTGGGAAAGCGTCCGCATCGGCGCGCACAGCCGGTCCGTCGTCTTGGGGCTGGCCAGGGTGACCCGGATGTCGACGTGCTCGCCTGACGCTGCCCGGCGAGGGGTCACGTTGACGAACCGGATGCCATCCTCTGCTTGCCAGCTGCGGTTGTCGAGAAGGACTCGCTGGACGGTTTCGGCCAGCTCCTCGGCATCCGCGCCCAGTCCTCCCTCGATCTCCACGGTGTACCGCACCAGGCGGCCGGTGGTCGTGGGATTGTCCATCGGGGGAACGCTCAGAACCGTGAACTTGCCGTTGCCACTTTCGACCACGGACCCCGACGGCGCGGTCGACGAGCCGTCTTCGTCGGCAGAATCCGCGGCGGCGCTCGTGCTAGGCGTCGTCATCGCCGTAGGCGAGGTCCGGTGGTCCTGGCCGGCCGTGTTTGCGGCGGCCGTGGTCCCTGGGTCGCCGCCGCCGCCGCGGTAGGCCCATGCCGACGCCGCGCACACCAGCAGGAGAGTCAGCACCGCGATCGTGCGGCGCAGGCGCACTCCGCGGCTCGGTCGCCGGTGCCTGGGAGGTCCCGGGCGCGACCCCCTACCACGGCCGACAGCACCCCTGCCGACGTCGCCGGCCGTCTGCCGCCGCCGGGCGCGGGTCTCCGCGAGGGGACCAAGCGCCGGCGACAGCGCGGGTCGGCGCCGATCAGGCGCGGGGGTGTGCTTGGGCATAGGACTTCTTCAGTCGGTCGACGGACACGTGAGTGTAGATCTGTGTCGTCGCGAGTGAGGCATGACCCAGCAGTTCCTGGACCATGCGGAGGTCGGCTCCCCCCTCGAGGAGGTGAGTGGCGGCGCTGTGGCGAAGCCCGTGGGGACCGATGTCAGGAGCGTCCGCGACGTGCTGCACGAGCCGGTGCACCACGTCGCGGACCTGGCGTGGGTCGACCCGGTTGCCGCGCCGGCCGAGGAAGAGCGCCGGCCCACTCCCCGGGCGCGCGAGACGGCCTCGACCACGATCGAGCCAGTCGGCGAGCGCCGCCTCGGCCGGGATCCCGAAGGGAACGGTCCGCTCCTTGCTTCCCTTGCCCAGAACCCGCACCACCCGGGAGCTGAAGTCCACGTCGTCGACGTCGAGCGCGGCCAGCTCGCCGACCCGGATACCAGTGGCGTAGAGGAGCTCAAGGATCGCGCGGTCGCGCACATGCAGAGGGTCGTCGTCATCGGCCGCGGTCGCTGCCACGTCGAGCAGACGCCCCGCCTCGCGCTGCTTGAGCACCGGGGGCAGTCGCGACTGCCGCTTGGGCGCAGCCAAACGCAGCGACGGGTCAGTTGTGATGCGCCCGGTCCGCGCGAGCCAGGCGAAGAAGGTGCGAGCCGCTGCGGCCCGGCGCGAGAGCGTCGCCTTGGCTGCGCCGACCGCAGCCATCTCTCCAAGCCAGCCGCGCAGGTCGCGAAGCGTCACCTCGGCGAGGTCGCTCTCGGCGGTCCCGGATTCGACATAGCGCAGCAGGTGCAGCACGTCCCCACGGTAGGCCCGAATCGTGTGTTCCGAGCGACCCCGCTCGGAACGCAGGTGACGAACGAAGGCTTCCAGCGCCTCATCTGCCACGTCTGTCACGGTGCCACAGTCGCAAACCCGCGCCATTGGGGCAAACGGACCCGCCGACATGGCCACACTCAGGCATCCAGGGTCCAATCTCTGGGCGTCAACGCCTCCCGCGGCGACTGGCAGGGGCCGGCACGACCTCTCGAGAACGGGGGATTCACGTCATGGACCACCTGGTGCGCGGTGTCTTCCGCCAGAGGTCGCCATCTCTCGTGGCCATGCCGAGGGCTTCCAGCCTGCCGAGAGAACCCATCACGACGGGCAAGGCAAGAGTCGTGAGCCGCACAAGCTCGTGAGCAGGAACCGCAACCCGGTACGGCAGCGCGTCGAGCACCGACTTCTGGTGCTGCTGGAGGCTGTCGTCAGGGCTTTGCGGACCATGTCGCTCAGGTGCGAGGTCGTCTCCTAGCCGGCCCAACAGCTCGGCCGCCTCCGCCGCATCGGTGACCAGCTGGGCACGGCCCTCCCGGATCCACTTGTGGCACCCGGCCGACACCATCGACGTGACCGGACCCGGAACCGCGGCCACGACCCGCCCATGTGCCTCGGCCTCTCCCGCGGTGCTCAGGGAACCCGACCGCAGGCCGGCCTCGACCACGATCGTCCCACTCGTGGCGGTGGCGATGATGCGATTGCGCTTCAGGAAGCGACTGCGGGTGGGCGCGCTGCCGGGCGCCACTTCGCTCAGCACCAACCCCTGTGCCACGATCGCCTTCAGCAGGCTCCCGTGGGCCGTCGGGTAGGGACGGTCGACCCCGCTTGCCAGGACCGCGATCGTCGTGCCGCCAACGGCCAGAGCACCACGGTGAGCAGCGGCGTCGATCCCGAAGGCCGCACCGGACATCACCGCGAAGCCGCGGTCGGCCAGGCCCGCGGCCAGCTCACGGGCCACCTCCTCGCCATAGCGAGTCGCTGCCCGGGCCCCGACGATGCTCGCACTGCGCTGGCACGTCTCGCCCAGGTCGGGCTCCCCACGGGCCCAGAGGCACAGCGGCGCACTTCCGTGGTCGCTCACACCGGCCGGCCACTCGGCGTCACTCGGGATGAGCACACGGGCGCCCACGCGGCCGGCCACGTCCAGGTCGCGCTCGACGTCCAGCTCCATCAGCCTGGGCTGGAGTCGCTCGGCACCGGTCAGGGCGCCCTCTCGGACGGCTGCGAGCGCTGCCGCCGCGCCCATGGACTCGATCCACCGCACGACCGACGAATCGCCAGGCTCGCTGACGCGACTCCATGCGGCCCGGGCCCAGCGCTCCTCCGACAGGAGGGTGCTCCAGGGCATCAGGCCACCGGTCCCTGCTGCCGCATGGCCAGGGCCAGCCCGATATCGGCGCGGGACGGCGCGGTCCGCCCGTCGAGGTCCGCCACCGACCAGGCAAGCCGGAGCACGCGGTCGTAGCCCCTCAGGGTGAGAAGCCCTCGATCGAGTGCGCGGTCCAGGTCCGCCGTGCTGGACGGGTCGAGTCGCCAGGGTGCCCGGCGCAGGGCCGCGCCAGGGGCCCGGCCGTTGACCGACCACCTGACCTGCGACCATCTCTCTGACTGGGCCAGTCGCGCCCGGGCGACGCGGGCTGCAACCGCAGAGCTCGGCTCGCCGGGAGGCAGACCCAGGGCGGCCCGGCTCACGGCTGGGACCTGCACTTGGAGGTCCACACGGTCGAGCAGTGGACCTGACAGCCTGCCGGCATACCGACGCCGCTGGAGCGGCGAGCACGTGCACTCCTCGCCCTTGCCGAACCCGTTGCCGCACGGGCAGGGGTTGGCCGCCATCACCAGCTGGAACCGCGCCGGGAACCGGATCGACTCCCGCGCGCGAGCCACCACGACCTCGCCAGACTCAAGGGGCTGGCGCAGGCACTGCAGGACGCTGGTCCTGAACTCGGGCGCCTCGTCGAGGAAGAGCACTCCGCGGTGGGCCTGGGTAATGGCGCCCGGCCGGACGTGGCCGCTGCCGCCACCCACGATGGCCGCCGTCGAAGCACTGTGGTGAGGGGCCACGAAGGGCGGAACGCCGGTCAGACGCAACCGCTCGGGCAGGTCTCCCACCAGAGAGCGTACGGCCATGACCTCGAGCGACTCCTCGCGGTCGAGCGTGGGAAGGATCGACACCAGGCGTTCGGCAAGCATGGTCTTTCCTGCGCCCGGAGGTCCGGTCAGCAGCAGGTGATGCACTCCGACCGCTGCCAGCTCCAGCGCCAGGCGTGCCTCCTCCTGTCCCACCACGTCGGCGAGGTCGGGAAGGGGCGCAGCCGACATCGGCTCGCCTACGGCAGTAGCGTCCTCGCCGGCCCAGGGCAGCACACCAGTGTGTCGGGCTTCGTCGTAGCGGGATACCAGCGTGGCCAGGTCGGAGACCTCGTGGACTCGGATTCCCTCGACGAGGCGTGCTTCCGCCGCGTTGGCCGAGGGCACGACCACGTCATGGGCGCCATGGCGGAGCGCCGAGTGGACCGATGGAAGGATTCCCCTCACCGCGCGAACCGACCCGTCGAGGCCCAGTTCGCCGAGGTGGACCACCTCCCGGCAGACGTGTCGCGGGACGTGACCCGCCGCTGCCAGCACCGCCACGGCCATGGGGAGGTCGAAGGCGGACCCCGTCTTGGTGATCGACGCTGGGGAGAGGTTGACCGTCACGCGCATCTGGCTGACCGAGACGCCCAGCGGCACGGTGGCCGCCTTGATCCGCTCCGGAGCCTGGCCGCAGGCCGCGTCTGGGAGCCCGGTCACCGTGAACTGCGGCAGGCCCTGTCCGATATGGGCCTCGACCTCGACGGCCGCACCCTCCAGGCCGTGCAGGGCAACCGACCGCGCCATGCCAAGCTTCACGAACCCACCCCGGCGATGTGTCTCACGATGGGCAGCCGGCCGGGGCGCACGAGGATCCCGACGACGTCGATGCGCACGGCGCCGGCCGACTGGCCATGGCTCGCCAGCCACGCCGCGGTGAGCCGGCGCAGGCGCGCTGCCTTCCGCCAGCTCACCGCCTCAACCGGCTCGCCGAAGGCCGTGCCACGGCGAGTCTTGACCTCGCAGAACACCAGGCAGTCGCCCTCGCGGGCCACGAGGTCGAGCTCGCCATGGCTGCATCGCCAGTTGCGGTCGAGGATCGTCATCCCGCACTCGACCAGGAACCGCTCGGCCAGCCGCTCGCCGAACGCCCCGACGTCCCTTGCCGTCTCCGTCATGCCCCCAATGCTCGGCCGACGCCCCGGGGGGCCGAGCACCGATCGGCCACACCTGTGGACGGCGGGGCAGGTGCGACCAGCAGCGGCCAGGCCTGTGGAAAGCGGGCCTCGGACGGGCGCCCCGAACGCTAGAAGCCGGCGTCTTTCGGCAGCTCGATCTCGGCCTTGGCAAGCTCCTCGACGTTGACGTCCTTGAACGTCACCACGCGCACCTGCTTGGCGAACCGCGCGGGCCGGTAGATGTCCCAGACCCACGCGTCCTGCATGGTCACGTCGAAGAACACCTCGCCACCCTCGCTGCGCACCTTGACGTCAACCGAGTTGCACAGGTAGAAGCGTCGCTCGGTCTCGACGACATGGGTGAAAAGCCCCACTACATCGCGGTATTCGCGATAGAGCTGGAGCTCCATCTCGGACTCGTACTTCTCCAGGTCCTCTGAGCTCATCGCGCGTCCTTCTGCCAGTCGAGCGCCAGATCGGCCCACTCCTCGTCCGCCCAGGCCCGCCCGGGCTCCGGGAACACAGACGCGGCGTCGTGCACCGCGCCTGTGGCACCGTCGACGAAACCATCATCGCGCAGGCCGAGCACATCTTCTTCGGGCCCGTAGTCGCCCTCCACCAGCGGCTCCCCGATCCCGGGCAGGCGCCAGGAGCGGCGATGCTGCTCGCACGGCCCGAGCCGGGTGAGGGCCTCGAGGTGCTCAGGCGCTGCATAGCCCTTGTTGTCGTGCCAGGCGTACCCGTCGTGGTCATCTGCCAGCGCGATCATCATCGTGTCGCGCTCGACCTTCGCGAGCACACTCGCCGCGGCGACCGAGGAGCACTTCATGTCGGCCTTGATCATCGTCGTTACTGGTGGGGTCGCCGGCGCATCTCCTGCGAAGGCGAAGAGCCCGACCTCCTGGGGCGCGGTGAGCCAGTCGTGGTTGCCGTCGAGGATCACGAGGTCGGGTCTCAGCGGCACTGCGGACAGGGCGCGGAGCCCGGCCAGCCGGAGTGCCGCGATGATCCCGACCTCGTCGATCTCGCCGGGACTGGCGTGCCCGACGGCAAAGGCCAGGGCCCACCGCTCGATGCGCGGCACCATGCTCCGCCGCGCTGCTGGGGTCAGGAGCTTGGAGTCGCGAACCCCAGCGGGCGCGCTGCGGCAGGTCTCGTCGATGAGCACCACGCCGACACTCACCGGACCGGCCAGGGCGCCTCGGCCGACCTCGTCCATCCCGGCCAGGACGCGGTGCCCATCGCGCTGGAGGGCCCGCTCGACGCGCAGGCTGGGCTTGCGCGAACCCGGCCGGCCCTGGGGGGCGCGCCGGGGCGGAGTGGTGCTGGCCGGCATACGACTATTGTCCGCCGGTGAGCGCCTGCAGCGACGGACCCGCGGACGGAATGGCCGCGGCGGCTCGCGTCGCCGGCACCTTGGCGAAAACGTCATCAGGCGTGCCCAGCCCGGTGAGGTGGTTGAGCGGCCAGACCAGCGCCACCGCGCGGCCGGTGATGAGGCTGACCGGCACTGAGCCCTGCGCTCCGGTGCCGCCCGGGTCGTGGTAGCGGGAGTCGGAGGAGTCGCTTCGGTGGTCGCCCATGACCCAGACCCGGCCGGCCGGCACCGTGATGTCGAACGGCGTGGCACTCGGCTCGTTGCCGGCCTTGACGTAGGTCTCGGTGATCGAGACGCCGTTGACCGTGAGCCGCTTGTTGGCGTCGCAGCAAACGACGTGGTCGCCGGGCAGCCCGATCACGCGCTTGATGAGGTGGTCTTCGGAGTTGTCGGGGAGCAGACCGACGAACGTCAGCGCCTCTTGGACTGCCTCCACGATGGGGCCGCGGCTCGTGGTGGTGTGGACCCCCAGCCAGTTGCCCGGATCAGCGAACACGACGATGTCGCCCCGGTGCAGCGTGAACGGCCCCGGGGTCAGCTTGCTGACCACCACACGGTCGTTGAGCACGAGCGTGTCTTCCATCGAGCCCGAGGGGATGTAGAACGCCTGGAGCAGCCAGGTCTTGACGATGAGCGACAGGCCCAGGGCCATCGCCACCACGACGACGAACTCCTTTGCCGCCGCGCTCATGTGCGACCACGGGGACAAGACGCGGGGATGGTGGTGGTCGTCGGCCGGGTGGACGGCCGCGGATTCGGATCCACCGTGGTCGGTCTCCGGCATGACGGGAGTGGCCTCCTGGGCAGTGACAGGCGTGGCGGGGTATGCCGGATGGTCGCCGTCGGGACGCCAGTCACCCGTGCCGTCTGCGTTGGCCATGGGGGCGCCAGTGCGTTCACCCTCGGGGTCGGAGTCGCCCGATCGGCCATCGGCGGCCCTACCGGGGGCGGCTGCCTTCCCGGCCCCGGCGGTATGGCCATTGCGGACCCCCACCGCGTCGCTAGCGGGTGACGTGGCCAGGTCGTCACCGCGCGGCTGGCGGTCCTCGGTCATGATGCTCCCCCTGTGGGTGCTGGAACGGAGCGGAGCGCGCCGGAGCCGGGCACCCCTCCGGCCCGGGACAGGGGCCAGTAGATCACCGAGGCGCGCCCGATGACATCGTCAATCGGGACCATTCCACCACCCGGGTCGCCGAGGTGTGCGCGCGAGTCCGCCGAGCGCGGCCGGTTGTCGCCCATGACCCATAGCCGGCCCGAGGGGACGATGACGTCGAAGGTGAGGTCGCTGGCCTTGGCCCCCCGTGGGAGGTAAGGCTCGGACACGGCGCTGCCGTTGACCACGAGCCGCCCTTCGGCGCCGCAGCAGACCACGTGGTCGCCGGGAAGGCCGACGATGCGCTTGAGGAAGTCCTGCTCGCCGAGGTCGATGGTCAGGGCGGAGGCCGCGTTCGCCAGGAGCCGACCCACCGCACCCTGGGCAGGGCGCGGCGTGCGGTCGCCGACGGCGAAGGTCGTCGTGCCGTCGAACACGACAACGTCGCCGCGCCGCAGGTCGCCGGCTCCCACGAGCTTGTTGACGATGACCCGGTCGCCAGGGTCGACGGTGGGCTCCATCGAGCCGGACGGGACGTAGAACGACTGCACGACGAAGGCGCGCACCAGCGCCATGAGCACCAGGCCCGCCACGACGGTGATCAGCAGCGAGTGGCCATGACGTGACGCGGTCCCCCGCCCTGGATCGAGGCGGGGGACCGGGTGCGTGTCGTGTGCGCGCGCTCCGGCAGCCATCAGGGGGAGCCTAACCCCCGGGGGCTGTCAGGACACGCAGGGACCGCCAGCTGCGGCCGCGGACCAGCCGGGCGATCGCTCACGCGTGGTGACGAGCCCGGCGTCACTTCGCCGGCGTGCTCTCGCGCTTCTCCTTGATCTTGGCGGCCTTGCCGCGCAGGTCGCGCAGGTAGTAGAGCTTGGCCCGGCGCACGTCGCCGCGGGTCACGACTTCGATCTTGTCGATGATCGGGGTGTGCAGCGGGAAAGTGCGCTCCACGCCGACGCCAAAGGAGACCTTCCGGACGGTGAAGGTCTCGCCGACGCCGCCGCCGTGACGGCGGATCACGACGCCCTGGAACACCTGGACGCGCGAGCGGGTGCCCTCAACGACCTTGACGTGCACCTTGACCGTGTCACCGGCGCGGAATGAGGGGATGCCCTCCTTGATGGAGGCCTTGTCGAGCTCATCGAAACGCTGCATGGCTGCTTCGCTTTCTTGTCGGCGCCACAGGTCGCCCACGGTTCGTCAGTGACTGCGTGTGGAGGTCGCGTCCGGCCTGGGGCCGCGTGCCGTTGGCACTCCCCCTGTGGCAGGGGCCGGGAAGGGTCAAGCAGGCGCGAGAAGTCATTCTGCCACGCCACCTGCCCCGCGCCGAAATCTCACGTATGCCGGGTGGCAGGTACGAGCCCACGACGCTACCGCAGACCCGGCCCTCGGGCTTCCGAAGATGCCCCGGGTGCGGGCACCTGGATCTTCCGGAAACTCGGGGCGTGGTGGAGCGAGGGCCGAGGCGGCTCGCCATCCTCGGCGCGGATAGCGTTGGGCGGTGAGCATCAATCCCGGGTGGAGCGTGGGCCTCGCTCTGGTGCTGTTGCTCGCGATCGCCCTCGCCGCCCACCGGGTCAGCGGCTACGGCATGGAGCGCCCGGTCCTGGTCGCGGCGCTTCGGGCCGTCGTGCAGCTCGGCTTGGCGGCGACATTCATCGCCGTCGCGGTCAGCAGCCTGCCGCTGTCGGTGCTGCTCGTGGCCGTGATGTTCGCGGTGGGCGTGCTGACCACGTCCACCCGGGTCGAGGCGCGATCAGCCTGGCCCTTCGCGGCGCTGGCCATGGCCTGCGGGGTCCTGCCGGTCGTAGCCGTCGTGCTCGTCACCAGGACCATTCCCCTGAAGGGCATCGCCCTCATCCCCATCGCCGGCATCATTGTGGGGAACTCGATGACGGCCCACACCCTCCTCGGCCGCCGCGCCTTCGCTGCCCTCCGCGAAGAGCACCCTCAGTACGAAGCCTGCCTGGCGCTCGGGATGCTTCCCGCGCAGGCAGTCACCGAGATCGTCCACCGCCGAGCCCCGGAGGCGCTCCTGCCGGGCCTCGACCAAGTGCGGACGACCGGCGTGGTAACGCTGCCGGGTGCCTTCATCGGCGTCATGCTCGGCGGCGGCACGCCCGTGCAGGCAGCAACCGCACAGGTGCTCGTGCTCTTCGGCATCATGGCCGCCCAGACCGTGACCGTGGGTGTCGCGGAGCGGCTGATCGCCGCACGCCGGCTGATCTCGGCCGATCTCAGGACGGCGCTCATCGACTGAGCCCGGCGCCCGATCAGCCGCGACGGCGGGGCTTGGAGAGGTCGACCGTGCCCGGGAACGCGCCCTCGCCCGGCAGGATGCGGTAGCCCGCCTTGCGATAGATGCGCAGGGTGCGGTCGCTGCCGTTCCCGGTGTTGAGCCACAGCGTCGCGGTCGAGGGCGGCGCGGCGGCCTCGGCGACCTCGAGCAGCGCGCGCCCCAGCCCCCGGCCCTGGAGATCCGGGGCCACCATCAGCCTGCCGATCTGCCACACCGAGGTGTCGCCGGGCGACACCCGGGCGCGCACCGACCCCACGAGCCGGCCGGCGGAGCGGAGGGTCCAGGTACGCCACTGTTCCATGCCACGCAGAACCTCCTCGAGCGACTCCTCGCCCGCACCGAACATGCCATAGCGCGCGATCTCGCCCACCCAGCACGCCCGGGTCAGGGTCATGATCTCGGCCGCGTCGGACGGAGTGGCGATGGCGAGAGTCCCCCCACCGATCTCCTGGAGGGCCTGCGAGCCGTGCAGCAGGTCGGGCCGTCGCGCGGCGGTGCGCTCGAGCCGCTGCTGGTGGCGCCACGCCGCAATGGCGGCGTGGTCGCCCGACAAGAGCACGTCAGGAACTGCGCGCGACGCGCCTCCCGGCGACTGCCACACTGCGGGCTTGGTGTAAACGGGGTACTCCAGCAGCCCCTCCTCGTGGGACTCCTCGACGAGCGACTCGGCGTTGCCGATCACACCCGGTAGGAGGCGGGCGATCGCCTCCACCATGGCGAGCACCGCCACCTCTCCCCCGTTGAGCACGTAGTCTCCGAGCGAGACCACGGACACCTCCAGCCCCAGGTCTTGGGCGGCATGCTCGTGGACCCGCTCGTCGATTCCCTCGTAGCGGCCGCAGGCGAATGCCAGCCACGCCTCAGAGGCGAGGCTGCGCGCCATGGCCTGCGTGAACGGCATACCGCCTGGGCCCGGCACCAGGAGGTGGGGGCGCCCACCAGGCCCGCCGGACGCCACGACGTGGGCGAGGGCTTCGGCCCACGGCTCCGGCTTCATGACCATGCCGGCACCCCCGCCGTAGGGCGTGTCGTCGACGGTCCGGTGCCGGTCGTGGGCGAACTCCCGCAGGTCGTGGACCCGCAGATCGATCAGGCCGTCGCGCCGCGCCTTCCCGATCAGGGAGAGGTCCAGCGGGGCGAGGTAGTCGGGGAAGATCGTGACGACGTCGATGAGCATGGGGGCGCGTGTCCTGCCCTCAGCCCCGGTTGAGGTCCAGAAGCCCCCCCGGCGGGTCAAGGACGATCCGCCCGCCATCGAGGTCGACCTCCGGGACGATGGCGGCGACGAAGGGGACCCAGGCGGTCGTGCCGTCCTCAAGCGTCAGGACCAGGAGGTCCTGGGCCAGGCCGGTTTCCAGACCGGCGACGGTGCCCAGGCGATCCCCCGTCAGTGACTCGACCGCGAGCCCCACCATCTCGGCCTCGTAGTAGGCGTCCTCGTCATCGGCGTCGGCTGCCTCCGACGCGGCCTCGTCGGTCTCGGCGACGAGCCGCGTGCCGCGCAGCCCCTCGGCGCCGGTGCGGTCGGGGATGCCCTCGAAGGACAGCAGCCAGGTGCCGTTGTGGAAGCGGGCGGTGCGGATCGTGAGCTCCCGCGGTACCCCGCTTCCGGGACGGGCCTCGGTGGCGAAGGACGCGCCCGGGACGAAACGCCCCTCAGGGTCGTCTGTATGGGCCTGGACGGTCACCTCGCCGCGCAGGCTGTGGGGCCTCCCGATGCGGGCGACGACAACGCTCATATGCCCCATCCTCTCAGGTGTCCGCGGTCCGCCACTCCAGCCGTGCCCCGTTCGGCGCCCACCCGGCATACCTCCGTCTGTGGTGGGCTGGAATCGAGAGGGCCGCCGGGACGTCGTCCCGGCGGCCCTCGCTGCCCTCGCGGGACTCGGCGGCCAGCGAACGGCTCAGCGGATCCGGTCGGTGTCGACGATGTCGACGCGCACTCCCTGGCCACCTGCCAGCGCGCTGATCACCGTGCGCAGAGCGCTCGCGGTTCGACCCGAGCGGCCGATCACGCGGCCCAGGTCCTCAGGGTGGACGCGCACCTCGAGGACCTCGCCGCGGCGCAGGGTCTTGCGGCGCACGACGACGTCGTCCTTGTGGTCGACGATGCCCTTGACCAGGTGCTCAAGCGCTTCGTCGAGCACGATCAGGCCTCTCCGCCGGACGGCTTGCCCGCAGACGCCGGGGCGTCGCCCTTCTCGGACTTCTCGGTGCGCTCGGCCTCGGCAGCGGCCAAGACCTTGGCCTCGGCAGCGTCCTCGGCCGCCTCGACGTCAATGGGGGCGGCCGGGGCCTCGGCGGCGGGCTCCGCCTCGGCCTTCTTGGCCGCGGCCTTCCTGCGCGCCGTGGTGGCGGTGTCCTTGGCGTCGACAGCCTTGCCTGCAGCAGCAATCGCAGCTTCGTAGAGCTCCTTCTTGCTGGGCTTGGGCTCCTTGATCTTCAGCGTGCCCTCGGTGCCCGGCTCGTCCTTGAACCTCTGCCAGTCACCGGTGACCTTGAACAGCGCCTCGACGGCCTCGGTCGGCTGAGCGCCCTGGGAAAGCCAGTACTGGGCGCGCTCAGAGTCGATGTCGATGACCGAGGGCTCCTCGGTCGGGTGGTACTTGCCGATCTCCTCGATGGCCCGGCCATCGCGCTTGGTGCGCGAGTCCATGACGACAACGCGGTAGAACGGTGCACGGATCTTGCCCATGCGCTTCAGACGAATCTTGACGGCCACGTTTGTGGTGTCTCCTGTTTCTGATGGGGTTCGGGCGCACGCCGCACCCCGGGTGGGGAAACACGTGGGAAGTGGAGAGGCCCTGTGGACACGTCGCGGGCACGGTGAGAGGGGCCGGGCCTGACGGGTACAGCCGCACATTCTGCCAGAAGGCGGCCCCTGACTCGAACTGGTGACCTCAGCCTCCCAGGGACTCGTGCGGGAGGAGGTCGAGCTCGCTCTGGAGTGCGCGGGCCAGCACACTGTGGTCGGGCACATGGTCGGGGTCGCTCACCACGGTGACGACCAAGCGACCGGCATACGAAAGCACGTCGAAGGAGACCGTGACGTTGCCCGGGTTGACCGCGATCGGGACGATGCGCCGGACCGCGCCACCGCCCAGGTGGACCTCGTGTGCTGGGCCCCGCACGTTCGTCTCGAACGCGTGCACGAGTCGCTGGTGCCGGACGAACCACTGGAACGCTCCAGTCGCGGCGAGCGCCCGGAAGGCCGGCGCGAGCACGTGCATCGAGTCGCCCCGCGACGGACCTGCCATCTGCCGCTTCCGCTGCGCCATGACGGCCGCGAGCCGGACACCAGGGGCCACCGCGACCGGAACGGTGACGGGCATCACGCCGACCTCGTTGCCGAGCTGCCCGGCCGTGGTGCTCGACCGACCGGAGACGGGCACGGAGATGACGACCTGCCGCGCGGGGTCCTGCCGCTGGGCGAGGAGTCGGCCGAGGGCACCGGTCACGGCAACCAGGACGAGATCGTTGAGCGTGGCGCCAGCCGAGTGAGCCCGCCCGAGGAGGGCCGCGAGGTCGCATTCGACAACGTCGATCCGCCGACGGGGGCCGGTCGGCGCCAGCAGGCTGCTGGGCGGAGCCATCGTGATGCCGCCCAGACCGAGCTCACGAGCTCCGCCGGCCGCACCGCGGAACGCGTCAGGGAGGGTGCCGAGGCGGCGCCACCGCTGGCTCCAGGCGTCGCGGGCCAGCGCCCGGGGCCCGGGGAGCAGCGCCGGGGGCGACGGGCGCGGGCTGGTCGGACCGCCGTCGGTGAGGACCTGGAGCACGGCCAGCCCGCCGATGCCGTCGGCCAGGGCATGGTGGAGCACCAGGAAAAGAGCGGTGGCCCGCCCGTCGGGACCGACCACGATGCGGGCTCGCCACAGCGGTCGGTCGCGGGGCAGCCGCTGAAGCACAGCGTCCATCGCGGCCTCGTGCAGCGCGCCGGTGTCGTTGGGGCCCGCTGCTGCCGACAGCGTGGCGAGCGGCAGGGTCTCGAGGTGGCGATCCACGGCAAAGCCTGGCTGGTCCGCCCACACCGGCCGCCCGCAGCCAGGGGGCGTCCGCACCAGCAGCCGTCTGAGCCGGGGCACCGCCCAGATTCTCTGGTCGAGGATGGCCCACAGCGCGTCGGCGTCCGGCGCGGTGGTGGGGTCGAACTCGAGGATCGCGCCGATGTGCATCGGCACCGCGCCCCTGTCGGCGTCCAGCTGCATGAGGTCGCCTGCCGTGGCCCGGTCGATGTCCATGACCGGACCGTAGGCAGCTGCGGTGGATGTCCGCCGCGGGCAAAGGTCCCGGCTTCGCCTGTCGGTGTCGCTGCAATTGCGCGAGAGAGCGACGGCGGGCGGGGCGGGCGGCTAGCGGTTCTCCCAGGCGTCCGGGGCGGCTGCCATCGCCCGGACTCGCTCGGGCAGGTTGCCGGACAGCACGTCGGCCAGGGTCGTCTCGTCGAGCACCAGGCGAAGGCTGGCCCGAACAGCGACCCACACCGTGGGGAGATGCTGTGCGACGCCCTCGTAGCGCGTCTCGTGTGGCCGCAGGCCGCGCACCTCGGCGAGCGGTCCGTCGACCGCCCGGAAGATGTCGCCGAGCCTGGTCCGCTCGGCGGTCTGGCTCAGGGTGTACCCGCCGCGCGCGCCGCGAGTGCTCGTGACCAGACCCGCTCGACGCAGGTCCGAGAGGATCGCCTCGAGGAACTTGCGCGGCAGGTCCTGGGCTGAGGCCAGCGCGTCGACCGAGAGCGGCCCCATGCCGCTCCCCTCCGCCTGGGCGAGCGCGAGCATCGCCCGGACGGCGTAGTCGGTCTTGGCGGATATGTCCACGGCGGCATTCTGCCCAATACGTGGCGAGCGCGCCGAGGCGGACCGTCAGACCGTCGGGCGAACCCCCGTGGGTGGAGCCCACCCCTATGGCCAGCGCACAGACCGCCGACCCAACCGTCCGGCTCGCCGTTCCGCGCTCCGTGCCCCGGTCCCAGGCCAACCCCCACCGCCTGGCTGCGCCCTCGATCCACCATATGGGACATAACGCTGCGTTATTTGACTCATCACAAAAGGTGATGAAAAACTCCCATCTACCGAGTAGGAAATTGCGGACGTGAGGAGGGACAGTGCGGAAACTGCTGCTGCTGGCGCTGGTCGGCCTGATCGCACAACTGGTCGATGGGAGCCTGGGCATGGCCTACGGCGTCACCTCGAGCACCCTGTTGCTCGCGATCGCTGCGAGCCCGGCCACGGCCTCGGCCACGGTCCACCTCGCCGAGATCGGGACCACACTCGTCTCCGGCGCCTCGCACTGGCGGTTCGGAAACGTCGACTGGGCCGTCGTGGCCAAGGTCGGCATCCCTGGTGCAGCCGGTGCCTTCGCCGGCGCTACCGTGCTTTCTCGCCTGGACTCCACCGTTGCCAAGCCGCTGATGTCGCTCGTCCTCCTGGCGCTGGGAGCCTACGTGCTGACGAGGTTCACCGTCAGTGGGCTGCGCACCGACCGCCTCGGCCACCCGCTGCGCAAGCGCTTCCTCGGTCCACTCGGCCTCTTCGCCGGGTTCGTCGACGCCACGGGCGGCGGCGGCTGGGGCCCTGTCGGCACACCGGCCATCCTCGCCAGCGGGCGCCTCGAGCCGCGCAAGGTCATCGGGTCCATCGACACCAGCGAGTTCCTCGTCTCGGTATCCGCAAGCGCAGCGTTCCTGATCACGCTGGGCTCCCAGGGCATCAACCTCGCCTGGGCAGGCGTGCTGCTGCTCGGCGGCGCGATCGCCGCCCCGCTCGCCGCGTGGCTCGTGCGCCACCTGCCTCCTCGCGTCCTGGGGTCCGCCGTGGGCGGGCTGATCATCCTGACGAACCTGCGCACTCTGCTCGGAAGCGACTGGGTCGGAGCCGGCCAGTCGGCACGGGCGGTCGCCTACGTGCTCGTGGCGGCCCTGTGGGCGGGGGCTGTGGCCTACTCGCTCAGGGCGCACCGCCGGGAGCGGGACCTCGCACCCGCGGTCCTGGATCAGCGGGTCATCGACCTCGCTTGAGCGCCCGACAGGCCCTCAGTCGACCGTGACGCCGCGCAGGACGATGTGGCGAGGCCGGCTCAGAGCGGTGACGTCCGCCCGGGGGTCGGCGTCGAGGACGAGCAGGTCGGCGTCGGCGCCCTCCTCGAGCCCGGGACGCCCCAGCCAGCGCCGCGCGGCGTAGGTCGCGGCGTCGAGCGCCCCCCGC
This sequence comes from uncultured Actinomycetota bacterium, assembly GCA_963715025.1. Lineage (GTDB taxonomy): Bacteria > Actinomycetota > Actinomycetes > Actinomycetales > Dermatophilaceae > DASSJT01. Next base: position 187,366 of record CAVQQQ010000001.1, read on the forward strand.
TGACCCAGCCCGGCCTGGGCCAGCTCCACCGCCTCCTGCGCGGCAAGGCCGTGGCGGAGCGATCCTCCGGCGTCGGTGCCGAGGTAGATCGGGATGCCTGCCTCGTGGGCGGCGCCGATGGTCTCGTAGCGCCGCGCGTGCAGGTCGAGCATCCGCTCGGAGTAGGCCGGGAACTTCTCCCTGGCCGACTCGGCGATCTGCGGGAACGTCGCGATGTTGACCAGCGTCGGGACGATCGCAATGCCCTGCGCGGCGAAATCCTCGATGGTGGCGGGCTCCAGCCCCGTGGCGTGCTCCACGCAGTCGCTGCCGGCGGCCGCGAAGTCGTAGAGGGACTCTTGCCCGAAGCAGTGCGCGGTGACCCGGGCCCCTTCCTCGTGGGCCGCAGCGATGGCCTCGGTCAGCACCTCGCGGGGCCAGCACGGAGCCAGGTCGCCGAGGTCGCGGTCGATCCAGTCCCCCACGAGCTTGACCCAGCCGTCCCCCGCTTTCGCCTCGATGCGCACGCGCTCGACCAGCTCGTCCGGCTCCACCTCGTGGGCGTAGTTGCGGAGGTACCGGCCGGTCCGCGCGATGTGGCGGCCGGCCCGGATCACCTTGGGCAGGTCCGGCCGGTCGTCGATCCACCGCGTGTCGGCGGGGGAACCGGCGTCGCGGATGAGCAGCGTGCCGGCTTCACGGTCGTCGATCGCCTGCTGCTCCGCGGTGGCCTTGTCGACCGCGCCGTGCGGTCCCAGCCCGACGTGGCAGTGCGCGTCGACCATCCCGGGCACGACCCAGCCGTCAAGGGCCACGACCTCGGCCCCCGGCGATGTCGGCGGCTCGAACGTCAGCCGCCCGCCGACCACCCAGGCCGAGTCCCGGATGTCGTCGAGCCCGACCAGGACCGGACCCGTCAGGTGCAGCACAGTCGCCGTCATGGATGCGACCCTACCGACCCACGAAGGCGAGCTGCGGCGGGCAGGCGCGTGGCCGGCATACCTGCGGATGTTGAAGATCGTGCCCCCTGGCGGTGCCGATCCCTCAAACACCCGAGGGGTATGCCGGATGAGCTAGGGGGCGGGCTGGCGGTACTCCGGGTTGAGGTCGAACCGCTCCCCGTGGTCCCAGGCCGTCCGCTGGTTGCCACAGGCGGGAATGCCGCCGGCCCGCTTCAGCATCGCGGCGAGGTGCATCAGGTTCCACGTCATGAACGTCGTGTTGCGGTTGGTGAAGTCGTTCTCGGGCCCACCCGAGCCCGGGTCGAGGTAAGAGGGGCCGGGACCCACCTCGCCGATCCAGCCCGCATCGGCCTGGGGCGGGATGACGTAGCCGATGTGCTGGAGGCTGTACAGGATGTTGCTGGTGCAGTGCTTGACGCCGTCCTCGTTTCCAGTGATCAGGGCCCCCGCCACGCGTCCGTAGTACGTGTACTGTCCCGCGGCGTTGGTCTCGCTGGAGTGGGCGTACAAGCGCTCGATGACCCGCTTCGTCACGCTGGAGTTGTCGCCGAGCCAGATCGGACCGGCGACCACGAGGATGTCGGCGCCGTAGACCCGTGGCCACAGCTGGGGCCACTCGTCGCTGGGCCAGCCATGCTCGGTCATGTCGGGGTAGACGCCGGTCGCGATGTCGTGGTCGATCGCCCTGATCACGTCGACCTCGACGCCATGCTTGCGCATGATCGCACTCGAGAGGTCGATGAGCCCCCCGGTATGCGAGAGTTCCGGGGACCGCTTCAGCGTGCAGTTGACGAAGGTGGCCTTGAGGCCGGTGAAGTCGTAGGGCGCAGACTGGCTGCCGTCGCCCGTTGCGGGCGCACCCGGTTCGATGTCGACCATGCCCGAACGCTAGACCGGCCGGGACCGGAAGCGCGGGCGAACGACCTTACCGCCCGAGGAACTTCTCGAAGCCCTTGGGCAGGTTGGCCGGGTCGAGGTCATGGAGCTGGGAGCCGCCCTCGTCGGCCGCCGGTTTGCCGAAGGCCGAGCCGGGCTGGCGCGGTGCGGCAGCTCGCTCGGCCGCAGCCCGCTCCTCCGCCGCCCGCCTGGCCGGGTTGCCGGACTTGCTCTTCTTGCGCTGCGGCGCCTGCTGCCGCCCCTTCTTGCCGCCGCCCATGCCTGGCATGCCAGGCATGCCGGGGATGCCACCTCCACGGGCCAGCTTCTTCATCATCTTCTGCGCCTCGCCGAAGCGCTCCAGCAGCGCGTTGACCTCTGAAACCGTGACGCCCGAGCCCTTGGCGATGCGAGACCGGCGCGAGCCATTGATCAGTTTGGGGTGCGTGCGCTCGAACGGCGTCATCGAGTGGACCATCGCCTCGACACGGTCGAACTCGCGCTCGTCGAGGTTGTCGAGCTGGGCGCGCATCTGGCCCATGCCCGGCATCATCTTGAGCATCGAGGTGAGCGACCCCATCTTCTTGATCGCGGCCATCTGGCCCAGGAAGTCGTCGAAGGTGAAGTCCTCCTGGGCGAGGAACTTCCGCTCCATCTCGGCGGCCTCGCGCTGGTCGAAGGCGCGCTGGGCCTGCTCGATCAGGGTGAGGACGTCACCCATGTCGAGGATGCGCGAGGCCATCCGGTCGGGGTGGAAGACCTCGAAGTCCTTCACGCTCTCGCCGATGGAGGCGAACATGATCGGCCGGCCAGTGACCCCTGCCACCGAGAGCGCCGCGCCGCCCCGCGCATCGCCGTCGAGCTTGGTCAGCACGACGCCGCTGAAGTCGACGCCGTCCTGGAAGGCAAGGGCCGTCTCGACCGCCGCCTGGCCGATCATCGCGTCGATGACGAACAGCACTTCGTCGGGCTGGATCGCGGACCGGATGTCAGCGGCTTCCTGCATGAGGTCGGCGTCGACGGCCAGCCGTCCTGCGGTGTCGACGATCACGACGTCGTGCTGGCGGGCCCGGGCCTGCTCCATGCCGGCTCGCGACACGGCGACCGGGTCGCCGAAGGACCGGGTTCCCTCGCCGGAGGGACCGACCGCGTCATGGCCGCCGACGTTGCCACGCTCCGGTGCGAACACCGGCACACCGGCCCGCTCGCCCACGATCTCGAGCTGGGTCACGGCGTTGGGCCGCTGGAGATCGGCGGCCACCAAGAGCGGTGTGTGGCCCTGGTCCTTCAGCCATCGGGCCAGCTTGCCGGCCAGGGTGGTCTTGCCCGAGCCCTGGAGTCCGGCGAGCATGATCACGGTCGGCGGGGTCTTGGCGAACCGGATGCCGCGGGTCTGGCCGCCGAGGATCTCCACCAGCTCGTCGTTGACGATCTTGATGACCTGCTGGGCCGGGTTCAGCGCCTGGGAGACCTCCTCGCCCAGGGCCCGCTCGCGCACCGCGTGCGTGAACTCCTTGACCACGGGCAGGGCCACGTCGGCCTCGAGGAGCGCGAGGCGGATGTCGCGCACCGTCTTGTTGACGTCGGACTCGCTGAGCCGCCCCTTGCCGCGAAGGTTCTTGAAGGTCGCGGTCAGGCGGTCGGAAAGGCTGGTGAACACCGGACAAGGCTAACCGGCTCCGGCCGAACCGGATGACGCGGCAGCACCGCGCCACGGGTCCGCCGTCGCTCACGTAGGGGTGGCATCACACGCGTCGATCACCATCGCCACGGTCTGGGCGACCTTCGCCGGCGACAGGAGGCGACCACCGAACTCAGTCAGGTAGAAGGTGTCCAGCGTCTGGCCGGCATACGTCGCAATGTGCGCGGAGCGAACGCTGAGCCCCGCCCGGGCGAACGTCATGCCCAGCTCGTGCAGCAGTCCGGGCCGGTCCTGCGCCCGCACCTCCAGCACCGTGGCATCCTCGGCCGCTTGCGGCACGACCAGGGCGCGGGCCTGCCCGGGCGAGCCCGAGGAGGCGCGCGCGCTCGTGGTGGCGCCGACTCCGCGACGCCGATCGAGCAGGTTGAGCGGGCTGCGGTCGCCCTGCGCCAGCCGGGTGAGGCCGCGGACGATCTGCGGGGCGTCCGGGGTCTGCCCGGTGGGCGTCTCGACGTGCCATTCGTTGGCCGCAACGCCGTCAACGGTGCGCAGGATGGCCGTGCGCACGACCATGCCGTATGCCGCGAAGAGACCTGCGGTGTCGGCGAACAGTCCCAGCCGGTCGCGGTCGAAGACGTCGACCCGAAACGTGCCGCCCTGCGGGCGCACCACGACGTGGGGTTCGCCAGCCGCCACGGCGGCGATGGTGTCGGGACTGATCACGTCGGGCTGGGGAGTCGTGCTGCGGCGTCGTCCGTCGGCGAAGCCTACCCGCGCGGTCTCGGCGAACTGACGCAGCAGGGTGGCCCGCCAGTCGGTCCAGGCCTTGGGGCCGGCGGCGCACGCATCCGCCTCGGTCAGCGCGAGCAGCAGCTCGAAGACCTCGCGGTCATCGCCCACGGCCTCGCGCGCCGCCTCTGCCGTCCTGGGGTCCTGGTAGTCGCGACGGGTGGCGAGGTTGATCAGGGTCAGGTGCTCGCGCACCAGCGTGGTGACTACCGCGACGTCCTCGGGCGGCAGGCCGAGCCGCGCCGCGATGGTCGCAGCGATGGGGCCACCGACGATGCTGTGGTCGTGTGCCCCCTGAACCTTGCCGATGTCGTGCAGCAGCGCAGCGATCAGCAGCAGGTCGGCACGGTTGACCTGGCGCACGAGCGCGCTCGCGTAGACGACCGTCTCGATGAGGTGTCGGTCGACGGTGTGGCGGTGCACGGGGTTGTGCTGTGGTCGGGAGCGGACGTCGGCCCATTCGGGGATCCACTGCTCGATGATGCCGGCCTGGTCGAGGCCCTCCCACACCGCCACCAGCCCGGCCCCCGCGGCCAGCAGGTCGGCGAACAGGTCGCGGGCGATGGCCGGCCAGGGAGCGGGAAGGGCGGGTGAGTTGGCCGACAGGTTGTGCAGCGTGGCTGGCGCGATGGGCAGACCGGTGCGGGCCGCGACAACGGCCGCACGCAGGGGCAGGAGGGGCTCGGTGGCCACGCTTTGCCTGGGACCGAGGACGACCTCGCCGTCGTGCTCGAAGAGCCCGTAGCCGAGTGGGTTGAGCTGAGGCCGGCGGGGGCCCACGCGCAGCGTGCGCGCCCGCTGGGACTGCCCGGCACGGCGGACCGTGCCGTCGAGAGCGTAGGCGACGACCCGCGCCGAGTTCGACACGGTGGTCAGCATCGCGTCGGCATCGGGGTGTCCGAGCAGGGCCGCCACCGCGTCGTGGTCCTCCCGGGTGAGGCGGTCGCGCCCCCGCCCGGTGACCACGTGGAGCGCGTCCCGGACGTCGAACAGCCCCTGTGCGGCGAGGTCGACGGCGCCGTGCGGACGGTCGGTGAGCCATGCGGCGGCCAGCGCGTGGAGCACGGTCAGGTCGCGGAGGCCGCCGTGGGCCTCCTTGAGGTCGGGCTCGATGGACTGGGCAAGATCGCCGTTGCGCGCGTGGCGCTGCTCCAGGGCCTCGAGCAGCTGCGGCAGCCGCTTGCGGGCGTTGGCGCGCCAGTCGTGGCCGATGGCCGAGCGGGCGGCGGCCACGAGGCCGGGGTCGCCCGCGATGCAGTCCAGGTCGAGGAGACCCACGGCTGCCGTCAGATCGCCGGAGGCGACCTGACGGCACTGGTTGACCGTCCGCACACTGTGGTCGAGCTTCACCCCGGCGTCCCAGATGGGATACCAGACGCGGTCGGCCGCGCTGGTGAGCGCCTGTGCACCGAAGGTGCGGCCGTCGTGCAGGAGCACGAGGTCGACATCGCTCAGCGGACCGGCATCACCCCGGGCGAGGCTGCCGACCGCGGCGAGCGCGGCGCCCTCTGGTGGGCGCCCGGCCATGGCCTCCTCCCACAGGCTGGCCAGCCACGAGCGGGTGAACCGGGCCAGGCTCTCGCGGCGGGAAGCGCCGGCACCCGGAGCCGTGAAGCTCCGGGTGCCGGCCAGGTCCAGCCGCTGAGCCGTGAGGTCGGTGTACTCAACGGTCATGGTGAAGGGCTCAAATCGCCTCGACGCCGCGCTCGCCGGTACGGACCCGGGCCACGTCCTCGACGGGCACGGTCCAGATCTTGCCGTCACCGATGCGGCCGGTCTGGGCCGCCTTGAGGATGACGTCGACCACGCTGGTGGCATCGACGTCGTCGACGAGCACCTCGACCCGGACCTTGGGAACGAAGTCGACCGTGTACTCGGCCCCGCGGTAGACCTCGCTGTGGCCGCGCTGCCGGCCATAGCCGGTGGCCTCGCTGACGGTCATGCCGCTGATCCCGAAGGCCTCGAGGGCCTCTTTCACCGCGTCCAGCTGGTGCGGCTTGATGATGGCAGTGACAAGCTTCATGCCGATGCTCCCGTCGTGGTGGAGACGCTGGCGGCGTCGTCCATGGGCACGGTTCCGTGCGCCGAGGCCATGCCGCCGACCCGGCCGCCGCGCGGCACGAGGTCGTATGCCGTCTCAGCGTGCTCCGCGAGGTCGATGCCGGAGACCTCCAGGTCCTCGGTGACGCGGAAGCCCATGGCCTTGTGGATCACAAGACCAATGATGTACGTCGCACCGAAGGAGAAGGCAAGAACTGCGAAGGCACCCACGGCCTGGCGCCACAGCTGGTCGAAGCCGCCGCCGTAGAAGAGCCCATAGGCGCTGAGGTCCGCGGCCGGGCTGCCCTGCTTGGTGGCGAGGAAGCCGATGGCCAGAGTGCCCACGAGGCCGCCCACGAGGTGGACGCCCACCACGTCGAGGCTGTCGTCGAAGCCGAGCCGGAATTTCAGGCCGACCGCCCAGGCGCACACCGCACCGGCGACCAGGCCGAGGCCGAGGGCGCCGACCGGGGTGATGGTCGAGCATGCGGGAGTGATCGCCACGAGTCCGGCCACCACACCCGAGGCAGCGCCCAGGGACGTGGCGTGGCCGTCGCGGAGCTTCTCCAGGAGGAGCCAGCCGAGCATCGCAGCGCCCGTCGCGGCCAGGGTGTTGACCCAGACGCCGGCGGCGAGGCTGCCAGCGCCCAGCGCAGAGCCGGCGTTGAAGCCGAACCAGCCGAACCACAGCAGACCGGCACCGATCATGACCAGGGTGAGGTTGTGCGGGCGCATCGGCTCCTTGGCGAAGCCGATCCGCTTGCCCAGGACAAGCGCCAGGGCGAGGCCGGCGGCGCCGGCGTTGATGTGGATGGCTGTTCCACCGGCGAAGTCGAACGCCTTGATGCCGTTGGCGATCCATCCGCCCTTGTCAGCAGAGAAGCCGTCGAAGGAGAAGACCCAGTTGGCGATGGGGAAGTAGACGATGGTGGCCCAGACCACCGTGAAGATGGCCCAGGCAGAGAACTTGGCACGATCTGCGATCGCACCACTGACCAGTGCGACCGCGATGATCGCGAAGACGACCTGGAAGGCGACGAAGGCGGGCCCGGGGATCATGTCCCCCTTCGCGCCGTAGGCCGCGTCCATGACGCCGTGGAGCCCGAAGTGTTGGAATGGGTTGCCGACGAGGCCCTTCCAGGAGTTCCCGAAGGCCTCGCTGTAGCCCCAGAGCACCCAGGCGACCGAGATGGTGCCCATGGTGATGAAGCTCATCATCATCATGTTCAGGACGCTCTTGGCCCTGACCATGCCGCCGTAGAAAAGCGCGAGACCGGGGGTCATCAGCAGCACCATCGCGGCGGCTGCGAGGACCCAAGCGGTGTCGCCGGTGTTGATGTCCATGCGGAAATCGTGGTCGCCGCGCGTTTCATGGTCTGCCTCGTTGTGTTACGCCTGTGTTAGCGGTGACCGCCTCCGGTAAGCATCACGTAACCGGGTCCATCCGGTCCCACATCGCGAGACGAGCGGCCTGTGTGGGTGCTTTGGAGGGACCGACCGACGAATCGGCGCCTCCGCTGCAAGGATGGCGACCTCCGCCGCTCACGCCTTGGGGATGACCATGACTGCGTCCATCACGACCGCATCCTTGACCGTCGACGACCTCGTGTCCGTCATGGCCGCCTACCGCCTGACCGCGCTCGGTCGTCGCGATGGCCGAACTCGGCGTCTGCCCGACGCACTGGCCGGCGGCCCCAGACGGCGGCCGAGCTCGGCGAGACGCCTCGGCATCGACGCCGGACCCGTTGGCCCGGCTGCTGCGCATGCTCGCATCGCGCGGTGCGCTTCTCGTCGACGAGCAGGGCAGATACGCCAACACGGGCCTCTCGGCGGCCCTGCGTGAGCGGCCCCGACCGCGACATGCTGCTGGGCTGGGCGGCTCTGCCCAGCGTCGTGCGTGCGTGGAGCGGGCTGGGCGAGGGCATCCGAGCCGGCACGTCGCCGTTCGCGCTGGTCAACGGCAAGGGGTTCCACGCCTTCCTCGCGGACCGGCCAGACGAGGCTGCGGCATACGACACAGCAATGAGCTCCACGAGCGGGGCTGCTTTGCCGACCTGGCGAACGCGCTCGAGCTCTCCGGCAGCGAGACGGTAGTGCTGGTCGGCGGCGGCAACGGGACCGAGGTGGTGCCGATCCTCCAGCGCTACCCCAGCGTCCGGGCCGTCCTCCTGGAGCTGCCCGACACTGCGGCTGCGGCCGAGGCCAACCTCGCGGCACTCGGCATCCGCGACCGGGTGGAGGTCGCCGCGGGCGACGCACGCGATGCGGTGCCCGCCGGCGACACCTATGTCATGTCAACGGTCCTGCGGTGCCTCGACGACGCCTCGGTCGTGGCTGTGCTCCGGTCCTGCCGTCGGGCAGCCCGCCCCGGTGGCAGCCTCCATGCGATGGAGATGCTCCTTCCCGAGGGACCGCCCGTGCACCCCCAGGCGATGGCCGACCTGACGGCGTGGGTGGCCTATGGCGGCGCCGACCGTACGGTCCCGCAGTGGCGTGAGCTGTTCGGCGCCGGAGGCTGGACGCTGAACGACGTCGTCACTCTGACGCCGCCCTACGCGATGCTTACCGCGAGCGTGACTTGACCCGGCCGCGAACGGCCAACCCGCTGATGGAACAGCCAACCCGCTGATGCCGTCGCCAACGGCGGAGGGAATGACCAAGCGATGACCAGCTGGCGTCCATGTGGGGAAGACGACGTTGACGAGTGTCAGGTCAGGTCCTTCTCGTAGCGGCTGTAGCCCAGCTCGAGGGCAGGAGGCGGTTCTCCGGATGCCGGCAACGAGACGGTCATGGTGAGCCCTCCTCCAGGCGTTTCATCCGCTGTCAGCGAGCCGCCCATCGCCTCGGTCAGGCCTCGTGCCAGCGTGAGGCCCAAGCCCACTCCATCAGCGTCGTGCTCTCCAAGCCGGTGGAAGGGCAGGAACATGCGCTCGCGGTCCCGCGGGTCGATACCAGGACCCCGGTCCACCACGCGGACCTCGACCCGATCCGCGAGGGAGCTGGCCATGATCAGCGGCGCCGAACCCTCGGGGCTGAATCGCAGCGCATTGGCGAGGAGATTGGCCAGTACCCGTTCGAGGAGCGCGCCGTCCGCGAGCACCTCCGGAAGGGTGTCGGGTACGTCGACCGAGACGTGGTGCCCGTCGGGACCGAGGTCGTCCAGGACGCGGGGGACCAGTTCGTCCAGGGCGACGGGCCGCCGGGCAATCGCCAGTTCGCCAGCCTCCAGTCGGCTCATGTCCAGCAGGTTCTCGATGAGTGCGGTCAGCCGGTCGACGGACTCCTCGGCTGTCGCGAGCAGCTCCTCGCGTTCGGCGTCGGTCCACTTCACCGAAGGGCTGCGCAGACTCGACACGGCTGCCTTGGTGGAGGCGAGTGGTCCTCGCAGGTCATGGCTGACGGCGGTGAGCAGCGCGCTGTGAATACGGTCGGTCTCGGCGATCTCGCCGGCTTCAGCAGCCTGCTCAGACAGGAGCTCCCGGTCACGCACGACGGCGGTCTGCGCCGCGTAGGCGTCGAGAACGCGTTGGTCCTCCGCCCTGAGCTTGGGTCCCGTGGCAAGGAGCATCCGCCGGTCGCCCAGTGGGATCCGCACCTCTGCCTGGGGTGGCGGTGGAGCTTCCCCTGCAAATGCGACCACCTCCCACGCTGCGTCCGGGCGGTTCGTCGACCGCTCGGCCAAGCCGACCGCTGTGAGCCCGAACGTCTCCCGGACGCGATCCAGCAGAGCCGTCAGGGCGGTTTCACCGCGCAGCACGCTGCCGGCCAACGTGGAGAGGGTCGTGGCCTCCGCGGCGGCATGCGCAGCTTCCCGCGTCCGTCGTTCCACCCGCTCGACCAGAACCGCAACGAGAATGGCGACAGCAAGGAACACGACCAAGGCGAGGGCGTTGTTGGCCTCACCAACCGTGAACGTGTGCAGGGGTGGCGTGAAGTAGTAGTTGAGCAGCAGACTTGCCGCCACCGCGGCGGCGAGGGCCGGCCAGAGGCCGCCGACGGCCGCCACCGCGATCACCAGCACCAGGTAGAGCAGCATGTCGCTCGGGAGGTTCAGCCCTGCCCGTCCCAGGGCGAGCAGCGCGGTGAGGAGCGGAAGGCCGATGACGGCGAGGATGGCTCCCTCACGTCGCCGAGAGGGGCTCAACCCGCTCCCCAGACCGGGAACCGGCAGGCTACGCGGGGCGCTGGCCGCTTCGTGTGTCACGAGGTGCACGTCGATGTGCCCCGAAAGGCGAGTGATGCGGGCCCCGATGCCCTCACCAGAGAGGAAGGTCTGCAGGCGTCCGCGCCGGCTGGCGCCCAGGACGATCTGGGTGGCGTTCTCAGCACGGGCGAAGTTCAGCAGTGCCTCGGCCACGTCGTCGCCCACCACTTCGTGCCAGCTGCCGCCGAGGGACTCCAGAAGGGTGCGCTGGCGGGCAAGATCGGCGGGGCTGGCTCCAGTGAGCCCGTCGCTGCGCACCACGTGTACGCCAAGGAGGTCCGAGCCCGCGGTGCGGGCTGCGATCCGAGTTGCGCGGCGGATCAGGGTCTCTCCTTCCGACCCACCGGTCAGTGCCACGACAATGCGCTCCCGCGCCTCCCAGGGCTGCTCGATGCCGTGTGCCGCCCGATAGCGCTGCAGCCCCTCGTCGACCCGCTCCGCGGTCCACAGCAGTGCGAGCTCGCGCAATGCGGCCAGGTTTCCGGTGCGGAAGTAGTTCGAGAGCGCAGCGTCGACGCGCTCGGCTGGGTAGACGTTCCCGTGCGCCAACCGGCGCCGCAAAGCCTCAGGCGCGATGTCGACGATCTCGATCTGGTCGGCTCGGCGCACGACCTCATCGGGAATGGTCTCCCGCTGTTTGACGCCGGTGATGCGCTGGACCACGTCGTTGAGGGACTCCAGATGCTGGATGTTGACTGTGGTGATCACATCTATGTCCGCATCGAGCAGCTCCTCGACGTCCTGCCACCGCTTCTCATTCCTCGAGCCGGGCACGTTGGTGTGCGCCAGCTCGTCCACCAGTGCCACCTGTGGATGGCGTTTCAATACCGCATCGACGTCCATCTCCTCGAACTGCGCACCCCGATAGGTCAGCCGGCGCCGAGGGACGACTTCGAGCCCTTCGAGAAGGGCTGTGGTCTTGGGTCGGTTGTAGGTCTCAACGACACCAACGACGACGTCCGTTCGGCGTCCCCGCCGGCGCTGGCCCTCGTCGAGCATGGCGTAGGTCTTACCGACTCCGGGCGCCATACCCAGGTATACCCGCAACGTACCGCGAGCCATGACCTCGTCCTCCTCGCGTCCACCCCCACGGTCAAGTGAATCACCCGGGCATCGAGGGCTGCGGGCGTGGTGAACGACCGACGTCGCACCGAGCGGGCCTCACCCGCCCTGGCTCGGCGGAGCTGGCGGTGGCCTGCAGATCCGGCGGGCCCGGCTTCCTCTACCAGGGCGAGAGTCGCTTCGCGACCGTCATCCACCTGGTCGGCATGCCGGCATACACGCAGGTGATCGTTACCAGCAGGGACACACCCAACACGTCGTTCAGTCGACCAGGGCTTCGACAAAGGCCTCGGGGTCGAACGGCGCCAGGTCGTCGGGACCCTCCCCCAGGCCCACCAGCTTGACCGGCACACCGAGCTTGCGCTGAACCGCCACCACGATCCCGCCCTTGGCCGTGCCGTCGAGCTTGGTCAGGACGATGCCTGTGACGTTGACGACCTCGGCGAAGACCTCGGCCTGGCGCAGTCCGTTCTGTCCCGTCGTGGCGTCGAGGACGAGCAGCACCTCGTCGATCGGCGACAGCTTCTCGACCACGCGCTTCACCTTGCCCAGCTCGTCCATGAGACCGACCTTGGTGTGCAGGCGTCCCGCGGTGTCGATGAGCACGACATCGGCCTCGAGCTCGCGGGCCGCGCGAACGGCATCGAAGGCCACCGACGCAGGATCGGCCCCGTCGCGGTCAGAACGGACTGTGGGCACGCCCACCCGCGCGCCCCATGTCTCGAGCTGGTCGGCCGCGGCAGCCCGGAACGTGTCGGCTGCCCCAAGGACGACGTCGCGGTCCTCCGCGACGAGCACCCGCGCGAGCTTGCCAACGGTGGTCGTCTTGCCCGTCCCGTTGACACCGACGACCATGACCACCGCGGGACGGCCCGCCACCCTGTGTGACGCGACCGACCGGTCAAGCGAAGGGTCGATCTGCGCCAAGAGCTCCTCACGAAGCCAGCGGCGGACGGTGGCCTCGTCCGAGGTGCCCTCGACCTTGACCCTGGTGCGCAGGCCCTGGACCAGCTCGGTCGCCGCCTCGACCCCGAGGTCGGAAGCTAGCAGGGTGTCCTCGACGTCCTCCCATGACTGCTCATCGAGCCCGCCACGGCTGAGCAGTGCCAGGAGGCCCTGACCGATCGCCGAGTTGGAGCGCGCCAACCGGGCGCGCAGGCGCCGGAGGCGGCCCGCCGGCGCCTCCGGCCGCTCGATGGCGGTGGGGGCAGGTTCCGCCAGCTCGGGTGGTGCCTCCGGCGCTGCGGGGCCGGGAGGCGGCAGGGTGTCGACCGAGGCTCGGTCCTCAATGTGGCGCTTGGCTGTGTCGCGGGGAGGCTCGGCGTCGTCGCCCACTCCGGGCAGGACGTCGCGCCGGGCCGGCGGTGCCGGTGGCGCGCTGCGGCCGCCCCGCGAGCGCAGCAGTACGGCCAATACCGCACCGAGAAGGACGGCAACAACGACCGCGACGACGATGTACTCCCAAACCTGTCCAGTCACGCCTGCCATCCTCTCAGCCGCGCCTGGCCCACCCAAACCGGCGGACGACCCACTCAAACGGACGGCTGGTCCACCTCGCCAGATGGCGCGAGCCACCGTCCTGGCGGCGTCCGCCCCGACCGACAGCCGAGGTGACGGCGGGCGCGCCTCCCGCCGTCACGACGGCAACGGGTCGGGTCAGCGGTAGTCGGCTTGGGCGGGTAGGGCTGCCGCAAGCTGGTCGGCGAGCGTCACCGCGACCTGGCGCTGAGTCCTGGTCGGCCGGGCCACATGGGTGGCTGCCGTGATGAGGAAACGGCCGCGGTACGTGCCCGCGTGCTGGAGCAGGAGCTCGATCTCGGAGTCGACCGGCATTCCGTGCCGGGCGACGTCGACCCGGTAGCCCTCTCGGGTCACCGTGCCGTCGGGCTCGAGGCGGGGGAGGTTCCTGGCTGTCGGCTCGACATCGAACCGGCATACATCTGCGTCCAGGATGTCGACCAGCTGGCCGGCGACCTGCTCGATCAGGACCTCCGGGCTCGACCTGCCCGCCGCGACCAGCCCGGCCATTCGGACCACGCCGCTCAGGTAGCCCTCCTCCCGGCTGGCCTGGGCCTGCTGGCGGCGTCCCCACAGCGCGATCTCGGTCACGGCGATGCCGACCAGCACCAGGAGGACCGCCGTCTCGATGTCGGTCCGGTCGGTGATGGTGAACCGCTGGTACGGCTGCGTCAGGAAGAAGTCGAACCACACGGCGCTGGACACTGCCGCGACGATTCCGGCTGGCCGTATGCCGGTGGCCGCCGCCGCGACGATGACCAGCACCAGCCCCAAGGCAGCGTTGGTGTTGGCGATGTCAGTGCGGAAGGGCACTATCACCAGGCACACGACGAGCGGTACCGCTGCGGAGACAGCGATCACAGCAGATCGGTGCCGCTGCAGGATGTCTGAACGTGCGCATGACCCCATCATCGTGCTCGATGGGACGCCACCGCGATGCTCCTCACAGGATGTTTGCAGCGCGGTCGGCCGTGGAGGTGTCGCAGCCAGGCACGCAACACCAGCCGACAGCGCGCGACGCCATACCGGCGAGCCGTTGGTCGGTATGAGAATCCTGTGAGATCTCCGGCGCCCGGCGATAGAAACGTGTGAGAACTCCCCCGGCAGTCCCGCGGTAGGTGTGTTGTGGTCGCTCGTGAGTACTTCGGTCATCTGGCGACGGACGTCCCGTCACGCCTTGCCGCTACATGCGCTCCCACCGGTCGCAGGTCGGCATACACAACCATTGCCGCGGCTGTCGCCGCGCTCTGTTGACCAAGGAGGTTCTGGAAATGGCTGATGTGCTGCTGGTGCTCGGAGGGCTGGTGTTCCTGGGTCTGACCTATCTGTACGTGCGCGGCTGCGAGGCGATCGTCCGCGGCGGTCAGGCGGGTGCGTCGACCCCAGCGGAAACGGCGGCTACCACCGCGGACCGGGGGGGTCGGTAGCGATGGAGAACGTCGTCGGACTCGTCATCTCGGTTCTGCTGCTCGGCTACCTGGTCGCAGCGGTCCTGTTCCCTGAGAGGTTCTGATGTCTGTCGCCAGCTGGCTGCAGTTCGCCGCGCTGTTCGGGCTGCTGCTCGTCACCGCGCCCCCGCTCGGCCTCTACATGGCCAAGATCTACGGAGACAGCGAGAAGGCGCCTGGTGACCGGATCTTCCTGCCGGTGGAGCGGCTGATCTACCGGATCTGCCGGGTGGACCCGTCCAGCGAGCAGCGCTGGACGGTGTACGCCTTCTCCGTCATCGCCTTCAGCGCCGCCTCCTTCGCTGTGCTGTACGCAATCCAGCGGCTGCAGGGGGCCCTCCCGTTCAACCCAACCGACATGCCGGGCGTGACGAACCATCTCGCGTTCAACACGGCGGTCAGCTTCATGACGAACACCAACTGGCAGTCCTACAGCGGTGAGCTGACCATGAGCCACCTGACCCAGATGACCGGTCTGGCCGTCCAGAACTTCGTGTCGGCCGCTGCCGGTATGGCGGTGATGGCCGCTCTGATCCGTGGCCTGGCCCGGCGGCGTGCCTCCACGGTCGGCAACTTCTGGGTGGACCTGACCCGCACCACGATCCGAGTTCTCCTGCCGATGTCTTTCGTCCTCGCCATCGTGCTCGTCAGCCAGGGCGTGATCCAGAACTTCCACGGTCACACCGCCGTGGCCACTCTCGAGGGCGGTTCCCAGCTGATTCCGGGCGGTCCGGCGGCGAGCCAGGTGGCGATCAAACAGCTCGGCACCAATGGCGGTGGGTTCTTCAACATGAACTCCGCTCACCCGTTCGAGAACTTCTCCCAGTTCAGCAACCTGATCGAGAACTGGGCGATCCTGGTCATCCCGTTCGCGCTCGCCTTCACGTTCGGTCGGATGGTCCGTGACCGCCGCCAAGGTCGGGCCGTGTTCGCGATCATGGCGATCATCTGGATCGGCATGTCGTTGCTGGCCATGGGCTTCGAGACGAACGGCAACCCGCTGGCCGGACGACCTGGGCGTGACCCAGGCGAGCACCTCGGCACAGTCAGGCGGCTGGATGGAGGGCAAGGAGGTCCGGTTCGGGCCGGCCGCTTCGGGTTTGTGGGCCGCGTCCACGACCGGGACGTCGAACGGGTCGGTCAACGCGATGCACGACAGCTTCACGCCGCTGGGCGGGATGATCCCGATGTTGCACATGATGCTCGGCGAGGTCAGCCCAGGCGGGGTTGGCGTGGGGCTGAACGGGATGCTGATCATGGTGATGCTGTCGGTGTTCATCGCCGGGCTGATGGTCGGCCGGACGCCCGAGTACCTGGGCAAGAAGGTGCAGGCGGCGGAGATGAAGCTGGTCGTCCTGTACATCCTCGCGATGCCGACGGCGGTGCTGGGGTTCACCGCCGCGTCGGTGCTGATCAAGTCCGCTGTCGCGTCTCAGAACAACCCCGGCGCCCACGGTCTGTCCGAGATCCTGTACGCGTTCACGTCCGGCTCGAACAACAACGGGTCCGCCTTCGCAGGAATCACCGCGTCCACCTGGTGGTACGACACCACGATCGGCATCGCCATGCTGATCGGCCGCTTCCTGCTGATCGTCCCGGTGCTCGCGATCGCGGGTTCGATGGCGCTCAAGCACTCCTCACCGCCGTCGAAAGGCACCTTCCCCACTCACACGCCGCTGTTCGTCAGCCTGGTCGTCGGCATCGTGGCGATCGTGGCCGGTCTGACGTTCTTCCCCGCCCTTGCGCTCGGCCCCATCGTCGAGCAGCTGTCCAACTAGGAGACCACGGTCATGAGCATGATCTCCCCACCATCGGCGCCGGCAAGCGGCAACGCGATGGACCAGTTCCGACCGGCGAAGCGGACGCTGTTCGACCCTGCCATGGTCCGTCGGGCGATGGTTGACAGCTTCCGCAAGCTGAACCCCAGGGTGCAGGCACGCAACCCGGTGATGTTCGTGGTGCTTGTCGGCAGTGTGCTGACCACGGTGCTGCTCTTCGTGGACCTCGGAGAGTCCTCCGGGCAGGAGAACGTGTTCAGCGCTCTGGTCGCCGCGTTCCTCTGGTTCACCGTCCTGTTCGCGAACTTCGCCGAGGCGATGGCCGAAGGCCGCGGCAAAGCCCAGGCGGCCACCCTGCGCAGGGCTCGTTCGGAGACCATGGCACACCGCCGTACGTCCAGCGGGACTCTGGAGGAGGTCGCGTCGTCAGAGCTGACGACCGGTGACGTTGTGATCGTTTCCGCGGGAGAGCTGATCCCCTCCGACGGCGAGATCATCGAGGGCATCGCCACGGTCGACGAGTCCGCGATCACTGGTGAGTCGGCACCTGTGATCCGGGAGGCCGGGGGCGACCGTTCGGCCGTGACGGGGGGCACCAAGGTGCTGTCGGACCAGATCGTGGTGCGGATCACGGCGAAGCCGGGTGAGACGTTCCTGGATCACATGATCGCGCTCGTCGAGGGCGCATCGCGGCAGAAGACGCCGAACGAGATCGCGCTCAACATCCTGCTCGGCGGGCTGACCATCATCTTCCTGCTTTCAGTGGTGACACTGCAGCCGCTGGCCATCTACTCCGATGCCGAGCAGAAGGTCATCGTGCTGACCGCGCTGCTGGTGTGCCTGATCCCGACAACCATCGGCGCACTGCTGAGCGCGATCGGCATCGCGGGCATGGACCGGCTTGTGCAGCACAACGTCCTGGCGATGTCGGGCCGTGCGGTCGAGGCGTCCGGTGACGTCGACACCCTGCTTCTGGACAAGACCGGAACGATCACCCTCGGCAACCGGCAGGCCACCGACTTCCTTCCGGTAGCCGGCGTGACGCTAGCCGACCTGGCCGACGCGGCCCAGCTGTCGAGTCTCGCCGACGAGACGCCCGAGGGCCGGTCGATCGTGGTGCTTGCCAAGAACGAGTTCGGCATGCGGGCCCGCGGCGAGGGGCTGATCCCGCACGCACGGTTCGTGCCGTTCACCGCCGAGACTCGGATGTCCGGCGTCGACATCGACCTCGAGGGCAGGGGCACCCGGCGGATCCGCAAGGGTGCAGCCTCAGCGGTCATGAAGTGGGTCCGCGACAACGGGGGACACCCGACGAGCGACGTGGGTCCTGCGGTCGACGGGATCAGCTCCGGCGGTGGTACGCCGTTGGTCGTGGCCGAGCACGTCGACGGTGAGCCGGGACGGGCGCTCGGTGTCGTACACCTGAAGGACATCGTCAAGGAGGGTATGCGGGAGCGGTTCGACGAGATGCGTCGCATGAGCATCCGCACGGTGATGATCACCGGTGACAACCCGCTGACCGCCCAGGCGATCGCCGAGGAGGCCGGGGTCGACGACTTCCTGGCAGAGGCCAATCCGGAGGACAAGCTCGCGCTCATCCGCAGGGAGCAGGAGGGTGGCCGGCTCGTGGCCATGACCGGCGACGGCACCAACGACGCACCCGCCCTGGCCCAGGCCGACGTCGGGGTGGCGATGAACACCGGCACCCAGGCGGCACGGGAGGCCGGCAACATGGTCGACCTCGACTCGGACCCGACGAAGCTCATCGAGATCGTCGAGATCGGCAAGCAGTTGCTGATCACCCGAGGAGCGCTGACCACGTTCTCGGTCTCGAACGACGTAGCCAAGTACTTCGCGATCATCCCGGCGATGTTCTCCGGCGTGTTCCCGCCGCTGAACACGCTGAACATCATGGGGCTCGCCACCCCGCGCTCGGCGATCCTGTCCGCGGTGATCTTCAATGCACTGATCATCGTGGCGCTGATTCCGCTGTCCCTGCGCGGCGTGAAGTTCCGGGCGGAGAGCGCCAGTGTGATGCTCCGCCGCAACCTGCTCATCTACGGTGTCGGCGGCGTGATCGTCCCGTTCATCGGGATCAAGCTCGTCGACCTGATCATCTCGGCCATGGGGATCGCCTGACATGCGACGTCAAATTCTGCCCTCCTTCGTCATGCTTCTGGTGTTCACGGTGATCACCGGCCTGGCCTACCCGCTCGCCGTGACCGGTGTGGCGCAGTTGTTGTTCCACGACCAGGCCAACGGGTCGATCATCGAGCGCGACGGTAGGCCGGTCGGATCCGAGCTGATCGGCCAGCCCTTCACCCGACCCGAGTACTTCCATGCACGGCCGTCCTCGGCCGGTGACGGCTACGACGGCTCGGCGAGCTCCGGCTCCAACCTTGGCCCGACCAACCCGAAGCTGCTGTACGGCCAGAAGGATGATCCGTCCACCAAGGATGTCGACGAGTCGTATGAAGGCATCCAACAGCGGGTGGCTGCCTACCGCCAGGAGAACGGCTTGGATGCCGGCACCCGGGTGCCGGTGGACGCCGTGACTGGCTCGGGCTCAGGCCTCGACCCCTACATTTCCATCGCCAACGCCAGGCTCCAGGCACCCCGGGTCGCGCGAGCGCGAAACCTGGCCGTGGGCCGCGTTCTCCAGCTGATCGACCAGCACACCGACCATCGCGACCTCGGCTTCCTGGGAGAGCCCGGCGTCAACGTCCTCGAGCTCAACCTTGCGCTTGACGGCGGCTGATCAAGCAACGGCTACTGAGACGATTCACGACATGACGGCCGCGCGCGGACACCTGCGGATCTACCTCGGCGCAGCGCCCGGAGTGGGCAAGACCTACGCCATGCTGGGCGAGGGTCACCGCCGCTGGCAGCGCGGTACCGATGTCGTGGTCGGCTTCGTCGAGTCGCACGGCAGGCGACACACCGAAGAGATGGTGGACGGTCTGGAGGTGGTGCGGCGCCGCACGATGGAGTACCGGGGCGCCACTTTCACCGAGATGGACCTGGACGCCGTGCTGACTCGCCATCCGGCGGTGGCGCTCGTTGACGAGCTGGCACATACGAACGTACCGGGTAGCCGGCACGAGAAGCGCTGGCAGGACATCGAGGAGCTGTTGGACGCCGGAATAGACGTGATTTCCACGGTGAACATCCAGCACCTGGAGTCGATCAACGACGTGGTGCGCAAGATCACCGGGGTGCCACAGCGGGAAACCGTGCCGGATGTGGTGGTCAGGGCTGCGGACCAGATCGAGCTGGCCGATATGACGCCGGAGGCGCTGCGGCGCCGGATGGCGCACGGCAACATCTACGCCGCCGACAAGGTTGACGCTGCCATGGGCAACTACTTCCGGACCGGGAACCTCTCGGCGCTGCGGGAGCTGGCGCTGCTGTGGCTGGCCGATCGGGTGGACGCCGGCCTGCAGCAGTACCGGTCCGAACACGGGATCGACTCGACCTGGGAGGCGCGCGAGCGGGTCGTGGTGGCCCTCACCGGCGGCCCGGAGGGCGACACGCTGATCCGACGTGCCGCGCGGATCGCCGCCCGCTCGTCGGGCGGAGACCTGCTCGCCGTCCACGTGACCCGGTCCGACGGTCTGACCGGCGCCGATCCGGCCGGCCTGTCTGCCCAGCGTCGACTGGTCGAGAGTCTCGGCGCGAGCTACCACCAGGTGGTCGGTGACGACGTCACCAAGGCACTGCTCGACTTCGCGCGCGCCGAGAACGCCACGCAGCTGGTCCTCGGCGGCAGCCGACGGTCCCGGTTCGGCACGATCTTCAGCGGGGCGGGCATCGGTGCCAGCACGATCCGCGATTCCGGCGACATCGACGTGCACATCGTGACCCACTCCGAGATAGGACGCGGCCGTGGGCGGCTGGCCTGGAGCGACAGCCTGACCACGCGCCGCCGCGCCTATGGGTTCGTGCTGGCCGTCGTGATGCCGCCCGCCCTGACCGCTCTGCTGTCGATCAGTCGCAACGACATCAACCTCACCAGCGACGTGCTCACCTTCCTGCTCGGCGTCGTCGTCGTGTCGCTTGTCGGTGGGCTGTGGCCGGCGCTGCTGATGGCGGTGTGGGGATCGTTGTGGCTGAACTACTTCTTCACCCCACCGTTGTACGAGTGGACGATCGCAGAGGCCAACAACGTGCTGGCGCTCGCCATTTTCGCGGTCGTCGCCGCGCTGGTCAGCTCGGTCGTGGACCGGGCGGCCCGGCGGACTCGACAAGCGGCCAGTGCAGCGGCGGAGTCGGAGACGTTGGCGACGCTCGCCGGAACGGTTCTGCGCGGCGAGACCGCGCTGCCGTCGTTGATGGAACGGATCCGGGAGTCGTTCGGGATGACCGGCGTCGTGCTGTTGGAACGGCGCGCAGTGACCGACCCGGACGGCGAGGTCCGCGCCGACCCGAGCGGGCGGTGGGAGCGGCTCGCCGAGGCCGGCCACCCCACCTGCACCCGGCCAGAAGAGGGTGATGCGGAGTTCCCCGCTCGGGATGACCTGGTGCTGGTGCTGGAGGGCCGCGAGCTCGCCGCTGAGGAGCGGCGCATGATCGGCGCCTTCGCCAACCATGCCGCAGCGCTGGTCGACCGTGGCAGGCTCAGCCGGCAGGCCGCCGAGGTGAAGCCGTTGGCCGAAGCGGACAGGGTGCGTACGGCGCTGCTGCGCGCGGTCGGACACGACCTGCGATCTCCGCTGTCCTCGGCGAAGGCATCGGTAACCAGCCTCCGCAGCACCGACGTGCACTGGACAACGTCCGAGAGGGCTGAGCTGCTCGCCGCCGCGGACGAATCCCTGGACCGGTTGTCGCGGCTGGTCGACAACCTGCTGGACATGAGCCGGCTGCAGTCCGGCGCGATGGCGGTGTTCAGCCGGCCGACGGCGCTCGAAGAGGTTCTACCCAGCGCGCTGGGTGGACTGACTGATGAGGTGATCGTTGACATCCCGGACACGCTTCCGCTGGTGTCGGTGGACCCGGCGCTGTTGGAGCGCGTGATCGAGAACCTGGTGACCAACGCGGTGCGGCACTCACCACTGGGCCGGGCGCCGATGATCACCGGCAGCGTGCTTGGCGACACCGTCGAGCTGCGCGTGATCGACCGTGGGCCCGGGATCCCCAGGGAGAACCGCGAGCGGGTATTTGCCCCATTCCAGCGGCTCGGTGACACCGACACCACCGCCGGTGTCGGGCTCGGTCTGGCCCTGTCGCGCGGGCTGACCGAAGCCATGGGGGGAGTCCTCACCCCGGAGGACACTCCCGGCGGCGGGCTGACGATGGTCGTTTCATTGCCGGCGGCGGGCAGGGCTACCCCAGACCGGCCAGTCCCCGGCAGCCGCGAGCGTGGGGTGCACACGTGACACGAGTACTGGTCGTCGACGACGAACCGCAGATCGTGCGTGCGCTGCAGATCAACCTCAGGGCGCGAGGCTTCGAGGTGCACATCGCTGACACCGGCGCCTCCGCGCTCAAAGTGGCAGCCCAGCACCCACCGGAGCTCGTCATCCTCGATCTGGGACTACCAGACATGGACGGTGTCGCCGTGATTCGCGGCCTGCGCGGCTGGACCGAAGCTCCCATCGTCGTGCTGTCCGGCCGATCCGACAGCGCCGACAAGGTCGAGGCACTCGACGCCGGCGCGGATGACTACCTGACCAAGCCTTTCGGCATCGATGAGCTGCTCGCCCGGATGCGCGCGGTGCTGCGTCGCAGCGGTACCGGCGAGGACCAGCCGGTGGTCGAGTTCGGCGACGTGACTGTCGACCTCGCGGCCAAGCGGGTGGTGATCGCCGGGCAAGAAGTGCGGTTGACGCCCACCGAGTGGCACCTGCTGGAGGTGATGGTTCGGCACCCGGGCAAGTTGTTGTCACAGCGCCAGCTCCTCACCGAGGTCTGGGGTCCGGGATATGAGACGGCACACAGCAACCTTCGGTTCTACATGGCTCAGCTGCGTCGCAAGCTGGAACCCGACGCCAGCCGCCCCAAACATTTGCTCACCGAACCCGGCATGGGTTACCGCTTCGAGCCCTGAACGCCTTCACCGGCAGATCCCGAGGTCAGCGCGCGGATCAGCGAGGCGGTTCGCGCCCTGACCACGTGGTCGAGAACGATCACAAGGGGATCAGGCTGGCAGTACCGCAGCCTCGATGCTTGGCCGCATCCGGCAGCGGGGGTGCGCCGCCCGCACTGGGTGCGTCCTAGCTGGCACGCGACGGCCTGCCGTGCCCGACCTCGTGCGCGGTGGCGGCATGGGGGTCGTTGGCCGACGTTGCCGCCTCGGCGGGCTCGCTGGCTGCACCACCCTCGTCGGACCCGGCATCCGCCCCGGTCGTCTGGGCTCGGAGCGCGGCGACCACCTCTTCCCCGCGCGCCGTCAGCACATCACGGCCGTCCCGGCGCGCGGGCACGGCCACCAGGAGGACCACCGCGAGAGCCAGACCGATGCAGATCAGCATGCCGATAATGAGAGCCACCATGCCTTCAAGGGTGGCCCAGTCCTCCAGCAGGCTCAAATCGACAGACCGGGAATCGGCAGGTTCACAGCAGGTTCCCAGGCAGCATACGGGCCGCGGGCCGCCCCTGTGGCGTCAGGCCGATTTTGCGGCGACATCCCGCAAGCGCTGGGAGACCACGGTGGTGACGCCGTCACCGCGCATGCTGGCGCCGTAGAGCGCGTCGGCGATCTCCATCGTCCGCTTCTGGTGCGTGATCACGATGAGCTGGCTCGAGTCGCGAAGCTCCTCGAAGAGCGTGATCAGCCGGCCGAGGTTCGTGTCGTCGAGGGCGGCCTCGACCTCGTCCATGATGTAGAACGGGCTCGGGCGTGCCTTGAAGATGGCGACGAGGAGCGCCACAGCGGTCAGGGACCGCTCGCCGCCGGACAACAGTGAGAGCCGCTTGATCTTCTTGCCCGGCGGCCGGGCCTCGACCTCGACGCCAGTCGCCAGCATGTCGCTGGGGTCGGTCAGCACCAGACGCCCCTCGCCGCCGGGGAACAGCCGCTCGAAGACGCGCTCGAACTGTGCTGCGGTGTCCTCGTAGGCCTCGGCGAACACTCGCTGGACCCGCTCGTCGACCTCCTTGACGATGTCGAGCAGGTCGCGCCTGGAGTGCTTGAGGTCCTCCAGCTGGGTCGTGAGGAACTTGTGCCGCTCCTCGAGCGCGGCGAACTCCTCCAAGGCCAGGGGGTTGACCCGGCCGAGGGCGCTCAGCCCGCGCTCGGCGCGGCGCAGCCGCTTCTCCTGCTCTTCCCGGACGTAGGGCACTGGCTCCACCGCTGCATCGGGGTCGTCGTCGGGGCCTGGGATGAACGGGATCGGCTGGTGCGGCCCGAAGTCCTCGGTCAGCGTGTCGGGGTCGATGCCGAGCTCCTCGATGGCCTTGGCCTGCAGCTGCTCGATCCGGGCGAGCTGCTGGGCGCGGGCGACCTCGTCGCGGTGCACGGTG
Source organism: uncultured Actinomycetota bacterium (assembly GCA_963715025.1). GTDB lineage: Bacteria > Actinomycetota > Actinomycetes > Actinomycetales > Dermatophilaceae > DASSJT01. The sequence continues at coordinate 211,125 of CAVQQQ010000001.1, forward strand.
TCGGTCAGCTCGCGCAGCTCGTCCTGACGCGCTGCCAGGGCATCTCGGACCGCCCGCAGGTGCTGGTCGCGCTCCGCGCGCAGGCGCTCGTGCTCGGCCCTCACCTGGCCGGCCCGGACCAGAGCCTGGCCCATGCGGCCGACCGCGAATCCCGCTGCGGTCTGGACGGCCGCCGCGATCGCGGCCTCCCGGCGCCGCCGCTCGCGGCGCTCCTGGAGCCGTGCGCGGGCAGCCAGCTCGTTCCGAGCCGCGCCCTCGAGCGACTCGGCGCGGCCGCTCAGGGCCCGTGCGCGCTCCTCCTGAGTGCGCAGGGTGAGCCTCAGCTCGGTCTCGCCGGTGCGCGCGGCGCTCGCCTCAGCTTCGAGGCGGTCGCGCTCGTCGTTCGAGGGCTCCTCCGCCTCACCCGGCTCCGCGCTCGCTTCCTGAAGCCGCTGCGACAGCGCGGACAGCTCGGCCTGGTCAGCCTCGAGGGCGGCTGTCGCGTCGGCCACGGCGCGCTGTGTGCGGTCGGCCTCCGCCCGCGAGGAGCGCATAGCGCCACCGAGGTGCCCCAGCCGCTCGGCCACCGCCGCCATCTTCGCGTCGGACTCATGGAGCGCCTCCAGCGCGGCCTCCACCCGCTCGCTGAGGGCCCGCGCGGCCTCCTGTGCCGAGGCCAGGGCGAAGCGCGCCTTCTCGGAGCGCCTCGTGGCGTCGGCCACTGCAGTCTTGGCGTCGTCAACGGCCGACTGGATCTCGATGAGGCTCTGGCCGCCGTTGCCGCCGCCCCGGGCAAACCCGGGCCCGAAGACGTCGCCGTCCTGGGTCACGGCGGTGATGTCCTCGTGCCGGGCCACCACCGCCATGGCGCTGGCCACGTCCGGCACGAGGGCCACCCGGTCGAGCAGCTGCTCCACGGCCGGCCCCACATCCTCGGGCGCGGTGACCACATCGCGCGCCCACACGGCATACCCCTCGAGCCGTGGCCACGAGCGCGGATCTGTCGCTCTCGCCGTGTCGGCGACCACGAGTCCGGCCCGCCCGGCGTCCTGCTCCCGGAGGGACTGCACCGCGGCAGCCGCGTGGCCTGCCGAGCCGACGGCGACGGCGTCCGACGCCCAGCCCAGCGCAGCGGCGACGGCCGCCTGGTGACCGGCTCTCACCTGCAGCAGCGAGGCGATGCTCCCCACGATCCCGTGACTGCTGTCGGCGGCCGCCAGCAGGGCTGCCGCACCGTCCTTGCGGCGCAGACCCAGCTCCAGGGCCTCCAGACGCGCCTGTCCAGCGGTTCGGTCGCGCTCGGCGGTGCGCTCGGCCTCGCGCGCGGCCTCCACCTGCCTCTCGGCGGCATCGAGCTCGGCAGCCGCCTTCTCATAGGCATGGTCCAAGCCCTCCTCACCCGCCTCGTCGTGGGCGATCGTGGCCTCGAGCCTTGCGAACTCCTTCTCCGCGTCGCCCGCCCGCGCGAGCGATGCAGTGATCGCCTGGCGCAGGCGCCCGATCTCGGCCTCGCGGGCCTCGATCCGGCTGCGGCGAGCGGCGACCTGCCCGGCCAGCTTGGCCAGGCCCTCACGGCGGTCGGCGGCCGCGCGCGTGAGGCGCGCCAGCCGCTGCTGCTCTTCCGCAAGGCCACGCTCGGCGTCGGCGCGGGCCTGGATCGCGGTATCCAGGGCGGCGCTGGTCTGGGCGATCTCGGTCTGCAGGGCGGTCTCGGCTTCGCGGGCCTGCGCCGCCTGGGCGCGCAGCTCGTCCGGGTCGCGGCCGGCGGTCGTCTCGTCCGCATCGTCCTGGCTCAGCAGTCGGACCCGCTCCGCCGCCACGGAGGCCGTGGATTCCAGCTGGTCGCGCAGGTGCTGCAGCCGCATCCAGCGGTCCTGAGAGCGGGTCGCCTCGGGCTGGGCCGCGGCCGCCTCCGATTCGAGCCGGACGAGGCGGTCGCGCAGCGAGGCGATCGACTCCTCGATCTCGGTGCGTCGGTCGATCAGGGCCGACTCGTCGGCGACCTCCTGCTCGAGGGCCGCGGTCAGCTGCACGAGGTCGTCGGCCAGGAGGCGCAGCCGCGCGTCTCGGGCCTCGGCCTGGATCACCGCCGCTCGTCGAGCGGCCTCGGCCTGGCGGCCGAGGGGGCCGAGCTGGCGGCGGATCTCCCCGGTGAGGTCAGTGACCCGGGTGAGGTTGGCCTCCATGGACTCGAGCTTGCGCAGCGCGCGCTCCTTGCGCTTGCGGTGCTTGAGGACGCCGGCGGCCTCCTCGATGAAGCCGCGACGCTCCTCGGGCGTGGCCCGGAGCACGGCGTCGAGCTGGCCCTGGCCGACGATGACGTGCATCTCGCGCCCGATGCCGGAGTCGGAGAGGAGCTCCTGGACGTCGAGGAGACGGCATGGGGTGCCGTTGATGGCGTACTCGGAGCCGCCGCTGCGGAACATCGTCCGGGCGATCGTGACCTCGGTGTAGTCGATCGGGAGGGCGCCGTCGGAGTTGTCGATGGTGAGGGAGACCTCGGCCCGGCCCAGCGGCGGCCGCCCGGCCGAGCCGGAGGTGCCCGCGAAGATGACGTCCTCCATCTTGCCGCCGCGAAGGCTCTTGGCCCCCTGCTCCCCCATGACCCACGCGAGCGCGTCGACGACGTTGGACTTGCCCGACCCGTTGGGGCCGACGATGCACGTGATACCCGGCTCCAGGCGCATCGTGGTCGCCGAGGCGAAGGACTTGAAGCCCTTGAGGGTCAGGCTCTTGACGTACACGCGCTTCCTGATTCTGCTGCTGGTCCGGCTGGCAATCGCTGGCCACTGTACCCGCGGCGAAGGCCGGCATCCGGGACCCTGCACGCTCCCCGGACCGCCCGCTGGCCGCTACGGGCGCTGACCGGCGATGTCCTCGTGGTGCCGGATGACCTCCGCGACGATGAACCCGAGGAACTTCTCCGCGAACTGCGGGTCGAGCCCCGCATCGTGGGCCAGGGCCCGCAGTCGCGCGATCTGGGCCTCCTCGCGGACCGGATCGGCTGGAGGCAGGCGCAGCTCAGCTTTGAGCTGACCGACCTGCTTCGTGCACTTGAACCGCTCGGCCAGGAGGTGCACGAGGGCCGCGTCGATGTTGTCGATGCTCGCCCGGAGGCGCAGGAGCTCCTCAGGCGGCCGCTGGCTCGACTCGGTCACGCGCCTCATCGTAGGCAGCGGCCGTGGGCACCGCGGTGGCGTCTCAGGCGGCGGTATGCCGGGGGCTCACCGCTCGAGGAAGCCGTCCACTCCCGCTCCGGGCTCGCTCCACAGCACGTCGGACACCGACTCGACCCAGCCAGGTCGCCGCCTCGAGGAGGGCTGCTCCGCCATCAGGGCGACGAGCTCCTCGACGGCGCCACGCTCGCCCTGGGCCACCACTTCGACGCGACCGTCGGCGGTGTTGCGGACGTGGCCGACGAGGCCGAGCTCGAGGGCCCGCGCCCTTGCCCACCACCGGAAGCCCACGCCCTGCACGTGACCGCGGACGAAGAAGGTGCCGCGCACCCTCTGGCTCACCGCGGCTCCTGTGGCTGCTGCCGCAGCGACTCGGGCGGCCCTCTGCGCGGTGACTCCAGCGACACTCCGCGCGGCGACTGCTGACCGGGGGCCCGGTGTCGCGGCCGGGGCTGGCAGCGCGGGCAGGAGAAGGAGGAGCGGTTCATGAAGGCTTCCCGCCGGATGGGTGTGCCGCAGCGCGGGCAGGGCCTGCCCTCCTGGCCGTAGGCGGCCAGCGAGCGGTCGAAGTAGCCGGTGGCTCCGTTGACGTTGACGTAGAGAGAGTCGAAGCTCGTGCCGCCCTGGCCGAGGGCCTCCCCCATGACGTCGCGCGCATGGCCGAGGATCCGGACCAGCGACGGCCGGCTCAGCGAGGACGCCAGCCGCTCTCCGTGGACGCCGGCGCGCCACAGCGCCTCGTCGGCATAGATGTTGCCGATGCCCGACACAAGGCCCTGGTCGAGCAGCGCTCGCTTGACCGCGCTCTGGCGGGTCTTGAGCCTCGAGACCACTGCGGCCTCGTCATAGGCCGGGTCGAAGGGGTCGGGAGCGATGTGGCGGATGCTCACCGGGACCTCGGCATCGCCCTCGCCGACCAGCTCGGCGAGGGCCATGCCCCCGAAGGTGCGCTGGTCGACGAAGCGCAGCTGTGGGCCATCGTCGGCGAAGTCGAACCAGGCGTGCAGGTGGCGCTCCCGCGGCGCGGTGGCGTTCTCGAGCAGCAGCTGGCCGCTCATGCCGAGGTGGATGATCAGCGCCTCGCGCACGCCCTGGGCCTCCACCACCAGCCAGAGGAACTTGCCGCGTCGGTGGGCAGCAACCACGCCGGCGCCGCGGAGCCGGTCGGCGAGGTCGACCGGGCCGGGGACGTGCCGCCTGGCCACCCGCTCGCCGCGGAACTCAGCACTGGCGATGACGCGCCCGACCACGTGCTCCGCCAGACCCCGGCGTACCACTTCGACCTCAGGCAGCTCGGGCATCATGGCATTCCGGCATCGGGAAGCTCAGGCCTCGGACGGTGCCGGAGCGCCGTGCCGGTCACGGAGGGCGCGCCAGGCCTGCTCGGCGGCGTTCTGCTCGGCTTCCTTCTTGGTGCGCCCGTCGCCTTCGCCGAGTCTGCTGTCGCCGACGAGGGCGAAGGCGTGGAATGTCTTGGCGTGCTCGGGCCCGTCCTCACTGACCCGGTACTCCGGGGAGCCCAGCCCGTGCAGCGCGGTGAGCTCCTGAAGGCTGGTCTTCCAGTCGAGACCGGCGCCCATCGTGGCCGACGCTGCCATCAGGGGGTCGAGCAAGTGGTGCACGAGCATGGCCGCAGGCCCCAGCCCGGCACTCAGGTAGACCGCACCGATGATCGCCTCGGTGGTGTCAGCCAGGATCGACGTCTTGTCGCGACCGCCGGTGGACTCCTCGCCACGGCCCAGGAGGAGGTAGTCGCCGAGTCCGAGAGCCCGAGCGACATCCGCCAGGGCGCGCATGTTGACCACCGCGGCCCGCAGTTTGGCCAGCTGGCCCTCCGCGAGGTCCGGGTGGGTTGCGTAGAGCGAGTCGGTCACGACGAGTCCGAGCACCGAGTCGCCGAGGAACTCCAGGCGCTCGTTGTGCGGCACGCCCCCGCTCTCGTAGGCGTAGGAGCGGTGGGTCAGGGCACGCAGGAGCAGCGGCTCGTCGACCGGTGCGCCGACCACCTCCTGGAGGTGGTCGCGCAGGTCATCGACGGGCCGCCGGGAATCGGCTCCCTGGACAGAAGCCTCGGGAGCGCTCACCGCGGTGGGGCGAGCGCTCAGGCCTGGTGCTCGGTGCGCTCGGCCACGCCGTAGTGGCGCCCGTTGTACGTGCCGCAGGACGGGCACGCGACGTGCGGCTGCATGGGAGCCTTGCAGGCGGGGCAGGTCGTCAGCGCGGTCGCGGTCGTCTTCCAGTTCGCACGGCGCGAGCGGGTGTTCGAGCGCGACGTCTTCCGCTTCGGGACAGCCACGTCAGTTCCTCTTCTCTTCGGTGGTTGGGTCGGCTGCTGGCGCGAGCGCCTGCAGTGCCGCCCATCGTGGGTCGATCACTTCGTGCTGGTGGCCAGGGTGGTCGTCGAGCCGCGCCCCGCACTGGGAGCACAGCCCGGCGCAATCCTCGCGGCACACCGGCTGGAACGGCAGTGCGGGCACCACCGAGTCTCGGAGCACCCGCTCGAGGTCGATCAGGCCGTCCACGATCTGGTACTCCTCGGTCTCGTCGTCGTCCGCCCCCACCTCGCGGTGGTGGGCCGCCCGATCGGCGTAGGCGAACAGCTCCTGGAACGACACGTCAACCGGGAGGCTGACCGGATCCAGGCACCGCACGCAGGCGCCGACAGCGGTGGACTGGACCGAGCCGGTCACCAGCACTCCCTCGACCACGGACTCCTGCCGCAGCTCCAGCTCCATCGGCTGGCCCTGCGGTACTGAGATCACGTCAGTGCCGAGTTCGGCAGGCGCCTCGACCGTGCGGTGCAGCTCCGCCATCGAACCGGGTCGGCGGCCCACCTCTTGGGTGTCGAGCACCAGGGGCGAGCGCGGGTCGAGATGGTTCATGGCTCCACACATCGAGGGACTCGGTCTGACGCCACAGCAGACGTAGACCGACGCACGAGGTTACCGGAGCCCTGCCGGTTGTCCCAAATGAGACAGGAACCAGGCAGCCGGGTATGCCGGCCGGCCGGCCGAGTGGTTATGCCCCGAGCCCACCCAGCGCGCTCACGAGGGCGGGCTCCAGCCGTTCGGCGAGGGTCGCCGCATAGGTGGCCGTGATGTGGTCTCCGGCGCGGTGGATCGACACGTGCCCGATGGCAACGGGGCATCGCGGAACCGGGCAGATCCACGGTGTCAGGTCGATGAACGACGTGTGGGGTGTGCCCTTCAGAGCGCTGACCTGTGCCGGGCGCCCGCTCTGGGCGACCGCCTCCGCGCGGTCGAAGGCGCACTTGGTGAGCGCCGTCGGGTTCCGGGACATGCAGTCGTCGAGGCCGTCCGGCGAGGTGGGGCTGTCCGCAATGACCGCAACCGGGATCCCCGCGGACTGGAGAGCGCGCCACTGGGCCGCAAGCCGCCCCGGGAGGGCCTCCCTGGTCGCTGTTCGGCCGTCCCAGGCGCGCTCGGCATGGGAAGAGGTCACGACGACATCCGGGTGCTCGGCGAGGAGGGCGCGCAGCACGCGGGCGTTCCAGCGGTCGCAGGAGGGATAGGCCTGGGCACCCAGGGCGGCACCCCCGGAGGAGAACGCGCAGGATGACTTGCCATAGGTCACGATGCGCCAGTGGTGCGCTGTCGCGAGTCGCTCCAGGGCGGGCAGCCACTGCATGGCCTTGGAGTCGCCGACCAGGGCGATGGTGGTCGCTGAGGCCGTTCCGAACTGGCACCGCACCGGCTCGTCGGACCGCTCGTCCACCTGGCAGCGGTCGACGTCCGCCGCCGGGCGATCCTCCCCCGCGCGCTCGGGATCGGGGGTCAGCCAGCTCCAGGCATCGACGGCGTAGTCCGCCGGATCGCCGCTCGGCGGGCTGGCGAGGGTCGCCGCGCCGAGCTGCTCGACGGCCGGGACCTGCCCGGATGCCGGGGTGGTCTGGAAGGCCGACGGCGCCAGCACGAGCGGTACGCCCACCGCGACACCGCCCAAGGAGAGCGCAGTGCCCAAGGCCAGGGTGCGGCGGGTCCGGGCCGCGAGCCACTGGCTGTGGTGCACCGGCTGCTCGAGGAAGCGGTAGCTCGCCCACGCGGGCACCACGCTGGCCACCACGGCGAGGGCCGTGGCCAGGCCGCGGCCCCAGATCTCGCCGGCGAAGACCGCCAGCGGCCAGTGCCACAGGTAGAGCGAGTAGGAGAGCGCTCCAACCCAGACCAGCGGGGCCAACCGCAGCAGCTGCACCGGACCTCGGTCGGCGCGCTCCCACCCCGACCACAGCACGGCCACCGTTGCCATGGTCGGCACCAGCGCCGTTGCCCCCGGCCAGCCGACACCGGCGGGCAGCAGCGCAGCCGAACCCACGATGACCGCCAGACCGAGCCATCCGATGGCGGCGGAGAAGCGCCGGCCAGCCGGGTCACGGCCGGCGGTCCAGACCGCCAGCCCGGCCCCCACCGCCAGCTCCCAGACCCGGGTCGTCGTCGCGAAGTAGGCATGTGCCGGGAGCGCCGCCGTGTGCCAGGCCGAGTACACCAGCGAGGGAACGCCGATGGCTGCGAGCAGGAGCCCGATGGCCCGAAGGCTCGGTCCCTGACGGCTCCCGCCGGAACCCGGGCTGCGGCGGCGGACGAGCCGGACCGCAGCGGCCAGGGCGATCAGGCACAGCGGCCAGACCAGGTAGAACTGCTCCTCGATCGCCAGCGACCAGTAGTGCTGAACCGGGGAGGGACGCGCGTCGGCGGCGAGGTAGTCGACCGACCGCCCGGCGAGGACCCAGTTGACGGCATACAGCGCCGCTCCCGCCAGGTCAGCACCGATCTCGCGCCCTCGCCGCCCGGGGATGAGCACCGCGGTGGCGACCGCGACGAACGCCAGCACAAGCATCGCCGCCGGCAGCAGTCGCCGGATCCGGCGCCCCAGGAAACGCTGCCACGACACTGCCCCGGTGGTGGCGAGCTCGCGCAGGAGCAGCGAGGTGATGAGGTAGCCCGAGATGACGAAGAAGACGTCGACGCCCAGGTAGCCGTGCGGGAGGAAGGGCAGACCCGCGTGATAGACCATCACGAGCAGGACCGCTACCGCGCGCAGGCCCTCGATGTCGGGCCGGAAAGCTTCCGGCCGGTTTGTCGAGTTCAGGTCACTCCACCCTCACTGCAGGCGCACCCGCTCGAGCATCGCCGTCTGCACGCGCTCGCTCACCAGCCCTGTGATGTCACCGCCGAAGCGCGCCACTTCCTTGACCAGCGAGCTCGAGATGTGCTCGAACCGCGGGTCCGCGGGAAGGAAGACCGTCTCCACGCCCGAGAGGTGACGGTTCATGAGAGCCATGGGGAGCTCGTAGGCGAAGTCGGTGCCCCCGCGCAGGCCCTTGACGATGACGTCGGACTCGACCGCACGGCATACATCCACCAGGAGCTGCCCGGCGAACGCCTCGACGCGGACGCCGGGCAGATCGCCCACATCGTCCCGGATGAAGTCCATCCTTTCGGCAACGGGGAACATCCCGGCCTTGGCCGGGTTGTGGAGCACGGCGACCACGACCTCGTCGTAGAGCGCAGCTGCGCGTCGGATCACGTCGGTATGCCCGGCGGTGACCGGGTCGTAAGAGCCGGGGCACACACAGCGTCTCGTCACACCGGGCAAGTTAGCAGCCGTCCTTGCATGGTCCCGCTGTGGTGATCACCCGCCGGACGTGCCGGCCCCGGACTTCTCGCCCTCGGCCGGGAGCAGGCCCGTTCTCTCGGCTCGCTCGACGATCTGCCTCACGTTGTCGATCGAGCCGCATCCCGCGTCGAGCAGCTGGTTGCGCTTGGCGGCCCAGGCCGCGCCCAGGTTCTGCCGCACGTCCTCGCTCACCTCGGTGCGCGCCGGATTGAGGATCGACTGCTCTTCCTCGCCGATGTGGTGGTTGAGGGCCGTGGCGAACTCCTCGACCGCGTGGTCGAACTTCTTCGTGTTGGTGCCCTTGCACTCGAGCAGGTCGAGGAGCGCCTGGTTGCCCTCGGCGTGCTCCTCCTCGCCGTGCTCCTCCTCGCCCTTGGTGATCGCCCGCTTGCGTCGCAGCTGCGGGTAGACCTCGGACTCCTCGGCCTCGCCATGCGCGATCACCGCGTCGGCGAGCGCGGCCCGCGCGGCCTCGCGATCGGCGGTGGCATCGCGCAGCACCCGCAGGAGGCTTTCGAAGTGGCGGTGGTCCTCGAGGATCAGCTCGACGGCGTCGCCGCTCGTCGGTCTGGGCGTCCCGGGCACCTGCACCGGCTGGCTCTCAGTCATGCCGGTCAGGTGCCCGCCGATCGGTCCCGGCAAACCAGAGGGTGGTCTCGCCGTAGCGCCGCGGTCCCTCGGAGGTGAGTCCCGCAGGCCACGCTGGTTCCGGCGAGCGCGACGAACGCTCGACCACGAGCATGGCCCCGGGCGCGAGCCACCCGCCTGAAGCGAGCAGCGCGAGCACGTGCGCCAGTGTGTCCTCGCCGACGTCGTACGGCGGATCTGCGAGCACCAGGTCGATGGCGCGGGTAGGGGCACTCTCCAGCAGCCGCTCAGCCGTGCCCAGCCGCACCGACACCGACGCGAGCCCGAGCGAGGCGGCGTTCTCCCGTGCGACCGCGGCGGCCCGCCGGTCGGACTCCACCAGCAGCACACTGGCCGCCCCGCGGCTGGCGGCCTCCAGGCCGAGAGCTCCGGAGCCTGCGTAAAGATCCAAGACGTGGGCGCCTCTGAGGGCATCGCGGCTCTCGAGCCCGGAGAACAGCGCCTCCCGCACCCGGTCGCTCGTGGGGCGGGTTCCGGAGCCCGAGGGGGTCTTCAGCCGGCGGCCGCCGGCGGTGCCGCTGATGATCCGGGTCACGGCCCCATCATGCCCGGCGCGACCCTCGGGGGCCGCCGCTCAGCCGCGCTCCAGGTAGGCCGCCTGCTCCGCATCGAGGCGGCGCCCCACGGCCTCCGCCAGCTCTTGGTGCCGCTCCAGCTGCGGGTCCTCGGCGACCAGGGCGAAGGCGTCCTCCCGGGCTTGCGCGATGACGTCCTCGTGCTTGAGCACCGACAGGAAGTCCAGCTGCGACCTGGCGCCACTCTGGCGCGCGCCGAGCACGTCGCCCTCCCGCCGGAGCGACAGGTCGAGGCGGGCCAGCTCGAAGCCGTCGGTGGTCGCCGCGACAGCGTCGAGCCGCTGGGCTGCCACCTCGGCCTCGCTGCCGGTCATCAGGAGGCACAGGCCTGGGTGCCCGCCCCGGCCCACCCGACCGCGGAGCTGGTGCAGCTGGGAGACGCCGAAGCGGTCCGCATCCATGATCACCATCACCGTGGCGTTGGCGACGTCGACGCCCACCTCGACCACCGTGGTCGACACAAGGACGTCCACCTCCCCGCGCGCGAACCGCGTCATCACAGAGTCCTTCTCCTCCGGGCCCAGCCGCCCGTGCAGGATCTCCATGCGGAGCCCGCGGAGCGCGGGGTTGGTCACGAGATCAGCGTGTACGGCATACACGCCCTTGAGCGGGCGTGGGGGCGCCTCGCCGCCCTCGCCGTCCTCGGCTCCCTCCTCGCCCTCGTCGGGGAGGGCGTCCTGCCACTCGTCCAGTCCGTCGGTGTCGGCGCCGCGCTCGATGCTGTCGCCTTCCGCACCGATCCTCGGACACACCACATACACCTGATGACCCGCCTGAACCTCCTCTGCCACGCGCTCCCAGGTGCGCTCGATCCACCCCGCCTTGAACTCCGGGACCACGTGCGTCGTGATCGGCGCCCGGCCCTGGGGCAGCTCGCGCAGGGTCGACGTCTCCATGTCGCCGAAGACCGTCATCGCGACGGTGCGCGGGATGGGGGTGGCTGTCATCACCAGCACATGGGGCGGCTGGCTTCCCTTGGAGCGCAGGGCGTCGCGCTGCTCCACGCCGAAGCGGTGCTGCTCGTCGACCACGACGAGCCCGAGGTCGAAGAAGTCCACCGACTCCTGGATCAGGGCATGAGTGCCGACCACGATGCCCGCCTCGCCGCTCGCGATGTCGAGCAGCGCCTTGCGCCGGGCCGCGGTCGACTGGCTGCCGGTCAGCAGCACCACGCGGGTACCGATGTCGGGCCCACCGAGCAGGCCGCCCTCGGCGAGGTCGCCGAGCATCCCCGTGATCGACCGGTAGTGCTGGGCGGCCAGCACCTCCGTCGGAGCCAGCAGGGCGGCCTGGCCACCGGAGTCGACGGCGGCCAGCATGGCCCGCAGCGCGATGACCGTCTTGCCGGAGCCGACCTCGCCCTGCAGGAGCCGGTTCATGGGAACTTCGCGTGCCATCTCGGTCGCGATCACCCCGCCGATTTCCCGCTGGCCGGCGGTCAGCCGGAACGGCAGCCGGTCATCGAAGGTATCCAGGAGTCCGCCAGGGCGAGGCGATCGCGACACCGTGGCCTCGACCGCCTGGCGCGCCCGGCGCTGCGCGAGCGCGGTCTGCAGGACGAACGCCTCTTCGTAGCGCATCCGCCGGCGCGACGCCTCGACCTGTTCGCGGGTGTCCGGGGTGTGGATTCCGCGCAGAGCGTCGATCCGTGGCAGGAGACCGCGGCGTCGCCGCACGTCGGCTGGGAGCGGATCGGCGGCCTCGTCGAGCTGGTCGAGCACGATGCCCACCGACTGGGACACGGCCCACGGCTGCATGCCCTTGACCTGGAGGTAGATCGGGATGAGGTCGCGCTGCGTGCCGCGGGGCTGGTCGTCGAACAGCTCGTACTCGGCGTGGGCCATCTGCCACTGGTTGTTGTAGCGCGTCACCTTGCCGGCGAAGATCCCCTTGGCCCCGGCCACGAGTTTGCCCACGTGGCCATGGAGCTTGAAGTAGACCAGGTTGAGGTCCCTGGTGCCGTCGGTGATCACCACATCGAGCTTCTTGCCCCGGCGCTGCCGCATCTGTGACGTCGTGGCCCGCCTCACCTCGGCGACCACGACGACGAAGTCGCCCACGTGCAGCCGCGACAGGTCGCTGGTGCGGGTGTAGTAGCGGCGCGGCCAGAACTTGAGCAGGTCCCCCACCGTGTGCAGGTCGCGGGTCGCCGCGAGCTTCTTGGCGGTGGGCCCGCCAAGCAGCGCGATGAGCCGGGTGCCCTCGCCGACCACTCACTCCACCCCGAGCAGGAGCGGGTAGTGGGGCTGCCCGCCGTAGACGACGTTGACGTCGATGTCGCGCCGCTCGTGCCGCAGGATCTCCTCGAGCTGGTGTGCCAGACCGGCCGGGGCGTCCGCGCCCGTGACCACGGTCAGCAGCTCGCCACCGCTGGACAGCAGCCGGTGCACCACCTCGGTGGCGACATCGAGCAGGTCCGAGCCCACGATCACGATGTCCCCCTGAACGACGCCCAGGACGTCGCCTGGCTCGCACCAGCCTCCCGAGGTGAGGGCCTCGGTGATGGCCACGGTGACCGCGCCCTGCCGGGTCGCGGCCGCCGCGGCGGCCATCTCCGGCAGGTTGGCGCTCAGGGCAGCCGTCGGCTCGAACACCGCGAGCGCGGCCAAGCCCTGGACCGCGGTGCGGGAAACCACCACGTGCACCTCGATGCCCTCCTGCTCGGCCGCGGCCGCCGCCGCCTGCGCTGCCATCACCGTGTCGACGTCGTTGGGCAAGACGATGACGCTCAGGGCGTGCACGGCTCGGATTGCGGCGAGGATCTGGCCCGCTGACGCCCGCCGCCCTGGTCCACTGAAGACCGGGTGGGCGCCCTGGGCCTCGATGAGGGAGGCCAGGCCGGGTCCGGCTGCGCAGGCCACCACAGCGGTGTCGGCGGGCTCGGCCCGCCGTCTCGACACGAGGTCGGCCAGGTGGGTGACCCGGATCCGGTAGGGCGTCCCGGCCGCCACACCGGCCTCGATCGCGGCTCCGGCATTGTCCACGTGGACGTGGACGTTCCAGAGCTCGGGACCCCCGACGACGAGGAGCGAGTCGCCGAGCGAGTCGAGGTTCCGGCGGAGCTCGTCGACCCGCGCATAGTCCGTCTTGTGCAGCAGGAACATCACCTCGTATGCCGGACTGGGGGGCTGGGTGCCACCGTCAGGGTCCGAGCCCGCCCCCTCGATCCCGCCAGCAGCCTCACGGCTGCCGAACGCCGCGGGGGTCTTCAGGAAGGCGTCGACGTCGAAGGTGCCGCTGACCGGCTCACCCCGCACCACCCGGTCGAGGCATTCGAGAAGGAGCAGAAGTCCGGCGCCGCCAGCGTCCACCACGCCTGCCCTGGCCAGGGCGGGCAGCTGTGCCGTTGTCCCCGCAACCGCGTCCCGGGCCGCCCCCACCGCGGCGACCGTGACGTCGTGCAGGTCGCCGCCCACCGTGGCGACCGCCTGCGCCGCAGCTGCGGCCGCGTCGGCGACGGTCAGGATGGTGCCTTCCACCGGCCGCGTTACGCCGCCGCGCGCCCGCTGCGCCCCGCGCTCCAGCGCCGCGGCCACATCCGCGCCACTCGCCCGGTCGGCGGCCATCGCCGAGTAGGACTCGGCGAGCCCGCGCACGAGCTGGCTGAGGATGACTCCTGAGTTCCCCCGCGCGGACAGCAGCATCGCATCGGCGAGCGTGGCGGCCTCCGTGCCGAGGGAGCTGGAGTGCACGATGCCCCGGCGCTCGCGCTCGGCCGAGATTGCCTCCAGCGCCGACTCCAGGCTGAGGTACATGTTGGTGCCGGTGTCGCCGTCCGGCACGGGGAAAACATTGAGCGCGTCGATGCCGGCCCTGCGCCGCGCGAACACCGCTCGGGCCACCGCCGCCCAGCGTCGGGCGGTGGCTGCGTCGAGTGTGTCCGGCACGGTGCGCAGGCTAGCGCGGTGGGAGCACATTTTGGCCGCAGCCGCTCCCTCGGCTACGCTTGACCGGTTCCCCAGAGCTCCCGCATCGGCTGCGGCTGCCACCGGGGACCACTCATGGGGTCCGCGCGATGCGCACCCACCCACGACACAACGAACGAGTTTCAGGAGATCACCCGTGGCTGCCAACTGCGATGTCTGCGGCAAGGGACCGGGCTTCGGTCACAACATTTCGCACTCGCACCGCCGCACCAAGCGCCGCTGGAACCCGAACATCCAGCGCGTCAAGGCTCTGGTGGGCCCCGCGGGCGTGACCCCGAAGCGTCTCAACGTCTGCACCTCGTGCCTGAAGGCGGGCAAGGTCACCCGCTGACCCGCGCCCGCGGCATACACACAGCCGGCCTCCCGACGGGGAGTGCCGGTTGTTCCTTTCGTGGCTGCTCCACTCCCGATGAACAGGAGTGGCAGGGCGCAGGACCGAGCCTGGTGTGGCGAGCGAACCTCCAGTCGCGCCGCGAACATCCGACCCCGCTCGCAGCTCGCCCGCGATGCAGCCACCACCTCTCCACGGCAGATGGGTGCCACCTAGCCCGCGAAATGGTCCCAGCCGCGCGGCGCCTGCGGGACGCCGTCGACGGTGATGCCGGCTCCCTCGCTGACCTTGCCGACCTCGCGCCAGCCCGGCGGCAGCTCGCCGGGGAACGTGGCGAGCAGGCTGTGCTCCTCGCCCCCGGCCAGCACGCACTCGCGCGCCCGGTCCGGGCCGACAAGGGGCGCAAGCGCTTCCACGTCAGCGGCGAGGGCCGCGCTGTCGAGGTCGACCCGGACTCCGCTCGCCGCGGCGAGCCGGGCCCCGTCACGCAGCAGGCCGTCGGAGATGTCCATCATCGCCGTGGCGCCCGCGCGGGCGGCAACAGGGCCCTGGGCCAGGGGGGCCAGGGGCCTCAAGTGGTGGGCGAGGCAGGTCGCCCGTATGCCGTCCGGCTGGCCGCCGGTCCGGCGCTCGACCGCGAGCGGGCGCGCCACTCCCGGCTCGGACTCGAGCAGCCGGAAGCCGGCCTCTGCGTGCCCCAGGGACCCGGTGACGGCGACCCTGTGGCCCGGCCGCGCGCCGCTGCGGAGGACGGGGCTGCGGCCCTCCAGGTCGCCGAGAGCGGTGACCGAGATGACGAGGGTTCCGGGCGGAGCCGAGGACAGGTCCCCACCAGCCACGCTGAGGCCCAGGCCGGCTGCCTGCTCGCCCAACGACCGGGCGAAGCCGAGCACCCACGCCACAGGTGTCGCGGGGTCGGCCATGAGCGTGACCAGCAGCGATCGCGGAACGGCCCCCATCGCGGCGATGTCGGCAGCGTTCTGGGTCACGGCCTTGACGGCGACGTCCTCCGGCGAGGACCACTCGTCTTTCCAGTCCCGGCCGCGCACCATGGCGTCCGTCGTGACGACGACGGACCCGCTTGTCGCGACGACGGCGGCGTCGTCGCCGGGTCCGACGAGGTCATGGGGAGCGGCGGCGAAAAAGGGGAAGATGAGCGCCAGCAGCTCATCCTCGCTGACGTCCGAGAGACGCAGCGGCTGGTCGTCGGCCGAACCTGCCGTCATGTGATTCACCTCCCTGCAAGGACGAAGCGCGCATCGGCACGGTAGCGTCTGGCACACATCGGGTTCTTCCCGGTACCCATCGAAGCGTCCCGGGCCTGACTTGGGACCGGAGAGTGTGAGGTGTCTCGTGGTGGTCCAGGCCTACATCCTGATCCAGACCGAAGTTGGCAAGGCGGCCTCGGTCGCGGAGACGATCGCGGGCATCAGCGGCGTCGCCCTGGCCGAGGACGTCACCGGCCCCTATGACGTCATCGCCCGGGTCGAGGCCAACTCCGTCGACGAGCTGGGCAAGCTCGTCATCGCCAAGATCCAAGACGTCGACGGCATCACCCGCACGCTGACCTGCACGGTCGTGCACATCTGACTTCCTCTCGCCCACAGGCCACCTGCGTGCGCCGCCGCGCCCGTGCCGGTGGCCTGTTCGCGTCGGCGGCCATCGCAGGAGCACTGGGGGGCTGCTCCCATGGGGTCGCCGTCGCACCGCCAACTGGCCTGTCGGCCAAAGCTCAGACCGCCTGCCGGGCTGTGGTGTGGCCGGAGGAGGTCGCCGGCATGAAGCAGGTCGCCACGAGCCCCGAGTCCGTTCTGACCGCCGCATGGGGGGATCCGCCGCTCATCGCCAGGTGTGGGCTCCCCTCCCCCGGACCCACCACCGAGGACTGCGTCGTGGTCAACGGCGTCGACTGGGTGATCCACCCCCTCAGCGACGGCACCCGCCTGACCACCTACGGCCGAGACCCGGCCATCGAGCTGCTGGTCCCGGGTGCCTACGGCCCGGCGCCACTGCTGCTGCCCGCCTTCGACGGCGCCGCCCACGCACTGCCGCGGAACGGCCACGCGTGCGACTGAGGCGATCGCGCCCGGTTGCCTACCGCAGTCCCGTGGGCCGCTCCAGGGCCAGGCCGATCAGCTCGTCGATCAGGGCCGGGTAGTCCAGCCCTGAGGCAGCCCACATCCGCGGGTACATCGAGTGCGGTGTGAACCCGGGCATGGTGTTGATCTCGTTGATGACGACGTCGCCGGCGTCGGTGTAGAAGCAGTCGACCCGCGCGAGGCCCTCGCAGCCCAGGGACTCGAAGGCCGCGGCCGCGAGGCGGCGAACCTCGGACGCAACCTGCGGGGGCACGTCGGCCGGGCACGACAGTACGACGCCCTGCTCGTCGAGGTACTTGGCCTCGAAGTCGTAGAACTGGTGACCGCCGGAGGCGTCGACCCGGATCTCCCCCACCTCCGAGGTGCGCGGGGCGTCGCCACCGTGTCCCTGGAGCACGGCGCACTCGATCTCCCGCCCGCTGATGCCCGCCTCGACGATGACCTTGCGGTCGTGCTCGCGAGCTGCCTCGATGGCGGCCCGCAGACGGGCCGGGTCGTCCACCTTGGTGATGCCCATGCTCGAGCCCGCCCGAGCCGGCTTGACGAACACCGGGAAGTGCAGCCCCCCTACCGCGGCCATGGCAGCCTCGGGGTCACGGCGCCACTGGGCATCGGTGATGACGGCATACGGGCCGACCGGCAGCCCGGCACCCGCAAACACGACCTTCATGTAGTGCTTGTCCATGCCTGCCGCCGAGGCGAAGACTCCCGAGCCCACGTAGCGCACGTCCGCCAGCTCCAACAGGCCCTGGATCGTGCCGTCCTCCCCGAACGGGCCATGGAGCAGCGGGAAGACGACGTCAACCTCGCCCAGGCTGCGCGGAACCTCACCCGGGGCCTGCACGGTCAGGGCGCGCTCGGTCGTGCTGAGGGGGACGACTACACCCTCGCCATTCGAGGCCGCCACCTCCGGCGTGTGCCCCGGGCCCAGCTCCAGCCTCGAAAGGTCACCGTCGACCAGGACCCAGCTGCCGTCCTTCGCGATGCCGATCGGCACGACGTCATAGTGGGTCCGGTCGATCGCCCGCAGCACGCTCGCCGCCGTCGAGCACGAGACGGCGTGTTCCGAGGAACGGCCGCCGAATACGATCGCCACCCGTGGACGTCGGGGCGCGCTGCTGCCGTTGATCTCGGCTTCGGTCACGGGGGTGGGGTCGCTAGTCATCGGCAGTGACTGTATCGGCCCCCGGGACTCGTGGGTGTCGTCGCCTACCCTGACTCCGTGGATCCCGCGATCAGCCCCGCACGTCTGTCCCCCGCCACCCGGCTCGTCGCCCTCGGCCGCCAGGAGCGCACCCCAGGCGCTGGCGTCAACGCCCCCCTGGAGATGAGCTCGACCTATGCGGCGGATGGGCCGGTGAACTACGCCCGGGCCGGCAACCCGACGTGGACCGCGTTCGAGGAGACTCTGGGCGCGCTGGAGGGAGGCGAGGCCCTGGTCTTCGCCTCCGGGATGGCGGCCGTTGCGGCCGTCCTCAGCCTGGTCCCCCATGGGGGCACCGTGGTGGTTCCGTACCACGCCTACAACGGCACCCTGGCCCTCCTCGCTGGCCTCGAGGTCGAGGGAGCGGTCCTCGTGCGCCGGGTCGACATCAGCGACACCGCCGAGGTGCTCGCCGCGGCCCGGGATGCGTCGCTGGTCTGGATCGAGTCGCCGACCAACCCCATGCTCGAGGTCGCCGACATCGCGGCGATGTCAGCCGGAGCCCACGAGCACGGTGCCCTGGTGGCGTGCGACAACACCTTCGCCACACCCCTGGTCCAGCAGCCCCTCCAGTTGGGCGCGGACGTGGTCGTCCACTCGGTCACCAAGTACCTGTCCGGACACTCCGACCTCATCCTCGGGGCAGCGGTCACGGCGGCCGACGAGACGGGGCGAGCAGTGCGCACGCGCCTGTCGGCACACCGCCTGTGGCACGGCGCCATCGCCGGGCCCATGGAGACGTGGCTGGCACTGCGGGGCATGCGAACCCTCCACCTGCGGGTCGAGCGGGCTACCGACAACGCGGCTGAGCTCGCGCGCCGCCTCGGCAACCACCCTCGGGTCGACCGCGTCCGCTACCCCGGTTTCGGCGCCATCGTGTCGATCGAGGTCCCCGGCGGGGCCGAGGGTGCCGAGCGCGTCGCGGCCGCGACCGCCCTGTGGGCCCACTCGACCAGCCTCGGCGGCGTCGAGTCCCAGATCGAGCGCCGACGACGCCACCCGGCCGAAGCCCGCACCGTCCCGGAGAGCCTCCTGCGGCTGTCGGTCGGCATCGAGGACGTCGACGACCTCTGGAACGACCTCGACCAGGCGCTGGGGCGCTGACGTGGCTGACGCCCAGGTCCGACCTCGCTGACGCCATGGTATGCCGGCCGAGCGGCCCGACGCGGTCTGGTCCCCATGCGGGCCCGAGACGTCCGCGAGGTGCCGAGGCGCCAACCGGCCCGGCTCTCAGGCCTGCTCGGCCTTCCGCGCCCGGCCCATCAGGGTCTCGACCACCTGCTGCGGGGTGCGGCCGTCGTGCACCACTGCGGCAACCTGCTCGATGATCGGCACGTCGACGCCGGTGTGCTGCGCCAGCGCCAGAATCGACTCGCACGACTTGACGCCCTCGGCGGTCTGCTTGGTCACCGCGATGACCTCCTCGACGCTCATCCCCTTGCCCAGGTTGACCCCGAAGGTGTGGTTGCGCGACAGCGGCGACATGCACGTGGCGATCAGGTCGCCCACACCAGCCAGGCCGGCGAAGGTCTTCGGGTCGCCGCCGAGCGCCACCCCCAGGCGGGTGGTCTCGGCCAGTCCCCGGGTGATGATCGAGGCCTTGGAGTTGTCGCCCATTCCCAGCCCCTCGGCCATGCCGACCGCCAGCGCGATGACGTTCTTGGTAGCCCCGCCGATCTCGGCGCCGACGACGTCCCCGCTGGTGTAAGGCCGGAAGTATGCCGTGGCACTCGCGGCAGCCACCCGCTCGGCGGCCTCGTGACTGCGCCCCGCCACGACCGAGGCGGCGGGCTGTCGCTCGGCTATCTCGCGCGCGAGGTTCGGTCCCGAGAGCACGGCGATGCGGTCCGGGTCGACGTCAGCCACCTCGGCGATCACCTCGCTCATGCGCTTGGTCGTGCCGAACTCGACCCCCTTCATGAGAGACACCACCACTGCGTCGTGCGGCAGCACGCTGCCCCATCGCTCGAGGTTGACCCGGAGGGTCTGCGAGGGGAGAGCCAGGACCACGATCGCCGCGTCGCTGGCCGCCTCCTCCGGGTCGGTCGAGGCTGTGATGGCCGGGCTGATCTCCATGCCGGGGAGGTACTCCTCGTTCATGCCCCCGTTGATCTGGTCGACCATCTCCTGGCGCCGGCCCCACATGCGAACCGAGCATCCCGCGTCGGCGAGCACCCTGGAGTAGGCCGTCCCCCAGCTGCCCGTCCCGAAGACCGCCACCTGCGTCATCGTGCGTCACCGTCCTTGGCCTTGCGGAACTTGCCCGTGGTGGGCAGGCCGTGCTCGCGCGGGTTGAACCGGACCGCAGGCGCGGCCTCGCCCCGCAGCTCTTCCAGCAGGGTCGTGAGGGCAGCCATGATGCGGCCGGTTGCCTCGGCGAGGACCTGGTGGTCCTGCGGCTGGTCGTAGAGGTCGGAAAGCTCGACCGGGGGGCCCGCCAGCACGTGCATCGTCTTGCGGGGGAAGAGGCGCAGCCTGGCGGAGTAGGGGGCCAGCAGGGTCTCGGCGCCCCACTGGGCGATCGGGATCACCGGGCACCGAGTCGCGAGGGCTACCCGGGCCGCACCGGTCTTGCCGACCATCGGCCAGAGATCGGGGTCGCGGGTGATGGAGCCCTCGGGGTAGATGCCCACGCACTTGGCCGACTCGACCGCCGCGACTGCGGCGCGGAAGGCGTCGGCCGCTCGGCCAGTCTCGCGGTAGACCGGGATCTGCTGGGCGCTGCGCAGGATGGCCCCGACCACCGGGACCCGGAACAAGCTCTCCTTGCCGAGAAAGTAGGGCTCGTGACCGTTGTCGATCATGTAGTGCGCAAAGCTCAGCACGTCGATGTGGGAGATGTGGTTGGGGCACGCCACGAACCCACCCGTCCTCGGGAGGTTCTCCGCTCCCCGCCAGTCGCGCCGGGTCAGCAGCATCATCAGCGGCCGGAGCACGGCCACCGCAAACCTGTAACCCCAGGGGAGTCGGCGCCTGGTCCTCACATCAGCTCCGTTCACGTGTCGTCGGTGAGCCATCTTGGCTGGCACCAGGGGCGCTGTCGAGCAGCCGCCCCAACACTGGCAGCATCGGGGTGATGCCACACAGTGCGCTTCCTCCCTGGCGCCTCGTCATCCCGGTCAAGGGAGGCGCGGGCGCCAAGTCGCGGCTGCAGCCGCCGCGGGGAGTCAGCCGCGCGACCCTGGCCGAGGCCATGGCCCGGGATTCCACAGCGGCCGCGGCACAGCGTATGCCGTTGGGCCAGGTCTTCGTGGTGGCGGGCGACGATCGCGTCGCCCGGTGGGCTGCCGAACTCGGTGCCATTGTCGTCGTCGACCCCGGGGAGGGGCTCAACGCCGCCGTGGCGGCCGGAGTCTCGGCGGCGGCGCATCAGGCCCTCGCCGGGGCGTCCGCACCGGACGTGGCGAACTATCGGCCCGGCCTCTGGGGCACAGGCCGAACCGCTCCCGGTGCCAAGGGCCGGACCCCCGCGGGGGAGAACGTCCCCGTGGCCGTCCTCCTCGGCGACGTCCCCGCCCTGCGCCCCGGCGACCTCGTCGCGGGTCTCGCCGCAGCAGCGGCATACGACCTCGCTCTGGTCCCCGATGCCGACGGGACTGGCACGGTGCTCCTCACCGCGCTCGATGCCGGAGCTCTCCACCCGCGGTTCGGCGCCGGCTCGGCCCGGCGGCACGAGGACGCCGGTCACCGGCGGCTCGACCTGGCCCTCCCCCGCCTGCGCACCGACGTCGACGACGCGGCGTCGCTCGTCCGGGCCGCCGCGCTGGGCCTGGGCCCGCGCACGGCGGCGCTGCTGGCCGGCGCCCGCCACCCCGCGGGCTACATTGGGCGCATGCAGGCGAGCGTGCACAGCTTCGACGAGGCCACCGGGGCGGGAACGGCGCTGCTCGACGACGGCCGCCAGGTGCGTTTCGCCGGCGCCGTGTTCCAGGCGAGCGCGCTGCGCAAGGTGCGTTCCGGTCAGCGCGTCTCGCTCGAGCTCGACGACGACGGGCGCACGGTGCGGCGCCTGTGGATCGTCGGCGTCGGCGGCGACCAGCCGATCCGCTGAGAGAGGCCCGGCCACGCCGCGTCGAGCGCTCAGGCGGGGTCCAGGGCTCCCGTCAGGTCGGCCGCTCAGGCCGCGTCGCCGACCGTGTAGTGCGCCCCGAGCGCATCCAGCTTCTCCGAGAACCGCTCGTAGCCGCGGTAGATCAGCTCGATGCCGTGGACCTGTGACGTGCCCTTCGCCGCGAGCGCGGCGATGACATAGCTGAAGCCGCCGCGCAGATCGGGCACGGTGATCTCCGCACCGGTCAGCGGCGTGGGGCCCGAGACGACGGCCGAGTGGTGGAAGTTGGCCTGGCCGAACCGGCAGGGGAGTCCGCCGAGACACTCCCGGTAGACCTGGATGCGCGCACCCATATCCGCCAGCGCCTCGGTGAAGCCGAGTCGGTTCTCGTAGACCGTCTCGTGAATGATCGAGAGGCCCGAAGTCTGGGTCAGCGCGACCACGAGCGGCTGCTGCCAGTCGGTCATGAACCCGGGGTGGACGTCGGTCTCGATGACCAGGGACTGGAGCGGGCCGCCCGGGTGCCAGAACCGGATCCCCTCGTCGTCGATGTCAAAGGACCCGCCGACCTTCCGAAAGACGTTGAGGAAGGGCATCATCGGCTGCTGCTGCGCGCCCCGCACGTAGACGTCGCCGCCGGTCGCCAGCGCGGCGCAGGCCCAGGACCCGGCTTCGATGCGGTCGGGGATGGCGAGGTGGTCGTAGCCGCCGAGCCGGTCCACGCCCTCGACCCGGATGGTCCGGTCGGTCTGCACCCCGATGATCGCGCCCATCTTCTGGAGCACCGCGATCAGGTCGAGGATCTCCGGCTCCACGGCAGCGTTCCGCAGCTCGGTGATCCCCTGCGCACGGACGGCCGTCAGCAGGACCTGCTCGGTGGCCCCGACGCTCGGGTAGGGCAATTCGATGCGCGCCCCGCGCAGGCCCGAAGGTGCGGTCAGCCGCAGGCCCTCGGGGCGCTTCTGGACGTCGGCGCCGAAGGTTCGCAGGACGTCGAGATGGTAGTTGATCGGCCGCTCGCCGATGCGGCAGCCGCCCAGGTCGGGGATGAACGCCTCGCCAAGCCGATGGAGCAGCGGCCCGCACAGCAGCACCGGGACGCGCGAGGAGCCGGCGTGGGCGTCGATGTCCGCGACGTGGGCCTGTTCGACGTTGGTCGGGTCGAGCAGGAGCTCTCCGTCGCGGTCGGTCGAGTCGATCTTGACGCCGTGGAGCTCGAGCAGGCCGGAGACGACCTGCACGTCGGAGATCTCCGGGACCCCGCGCAGCCGACAGGGTTCTTCGGCCAGGAGAGCGGCGACCATGGCCTTGGAGACCAGGTTCTTGGCCCCTCGCACTTCAAGGTCGCCCACCAGGGGGGAGCCGCCGTCGACGGTGAGGGTCATGACCATGCGTTCAGCATGTCAAAGCGGGAGACACTATGGCGGCGCGCGGGCGAGCGGCCTGACATGACGTATGGGGGCCACCCACGTGTGGCCCCCATTCGCCGGCGTTCACAGGGGAGATGCCAGCCGCGCGGACGGGCGCGGCTGTGCTGATATGCCGTGCCGGGCGTCCTCAGGCCTTCTTGGCGGTGCGCTTGGTCGCGGTCTTCGCCGTGGACTTCTTCGCGGCGGTTGACTTCGCCGGAGTCGCCCGTGACGCCGCGGCCTTCGCAGCCGACCCGGTGGCCGCCTTCTTGGCTGGCGTGGTCTTGCTCGCCGTGCCCTTCTTCGCGGTCGTCGTCTTCTTGGCCGTTGCGGACTTCGCGGTCGTAGCCTTCTTCGCCGTCGCCGACTTCGCCGCCGATGACCTCGACGCGGTCGCCTTCTTCGCGGGGGCAGCCTTCGTCGCGGTAGCCCTGGCCGGCGTGGCCTTCTTGGCGGATGCCGACTTCGCCGGCGCGGCCTTCCTGGCCGGTGCTGCCTTCGTGGCCGCAGCCTTGGCGGGTGCGGCCTTCTTGGCGGGTGCGGCCTTCTTGGCGGATGCCGACTTCGCCGGAGCCGCCTTCCTGGTCGTCGCCCGCTTGGCCACCGCGGTCGCAGCGGTCGCAGCCTTCGCGGCGGTGCCCGCGGCGGCACGAACCCCCGCAGAGGTCGCCTTCGGCAGTTTGCGCGGGTCGGCGACGACATCCTTGAACTGGGTGCCCGCCTTGAACTTCGGCACCGATGTCTTCCTGATCCGCACCGTGTCGCCGGTGCGCGGGTTGCGGCCGGTGCGCGCTGCGCGGGCCGCCTTCTCGAAGGTGCCGAAGCCGGTGATGCCGACCTTCCCGCCCCTGGCCACTTCTCGGATGATGACGTCGACGACGGCCTCGAGTGCCTCGGCTGCGGCCTTGCGACTGCCCAGCCGGCCCTCAAGGGTCCGGATCAGATCTCCCTTGTTCACGATTCCCCTCCATCAGGGATGCGGTGCCGGGGCGTCTCCCCGGCGAGGGTTTCGACCGAGCGATGCCCGACCTGATACGACCGTAGGACGGCATCGCGGGCGAGTCCACCACCTTGGTGTGGGTTCTTCCTTGTGTCGCAACGAATTTCGATGCACCAAAGACGCCCCAGGCGTGCGCGCTGACTGAGCCACTCATCGAGCGAGGCGGCGCACGGAACGATCGCCGAGCGGCCGGTATGGGGCGAATCTCCCTGTGGGACAGCGATATCGGGCCTTGCGCATGGCAGCCATGCGCACGGCATCCAGATCAGGGTCGCAGGATCGCCGCCAACCCAGGGAGGCCGGGCAGCGTTGCGTGGGGGGACGAGAGGCGGCACTCGAACCCGTGCCGCCCTGTCGGTGTGTCGGCGGGCCCCGACGCCCTGGTGGGCGGGGTCAGACGTCGGCGGTGGTCGGCTTGTAGCCCGGGCGGAGCGCCTCGAAGGCACCGACCTCGGACTCGTGCCTCAGGGTCAGGCCGATGTCGTCGAGGCCCTCCAGCAGACGCCAGCGGGTGTAGTCGTCGACCTGGAAGGGCGCCACGACCTCGCCCGCAGTGATCGTGCGCGAGACGAGGTCGACCGTCACCGCGGTGCCCGGCTCGTTCTCGAGGAGCTTCCAGAGCAGCTCGACGTCGTCCTGCGCGGCCTGCGCCGTCAGGAGACCCTGCTTGCCGGAGTTGCCGCGGAAGATGTCTGCGAACCTGGAGGAGATGACCACCCGGAAGCCGTAGTTCATGAGGGCCCACACGGCGTGCTCGCGCGAGGAGCCGGTGCCGAAGTCGGGGCCGGCGACGAGCACCGAGCCCGCGGAGTAGGAGGGGTTGCGGAGGACGAACGTCTCGTCCTTGCGCCAGGCGGCGAACAGGCCGTCCTCGAAGCCGTCCCTGGTGACCCGCTTGAGGTACTCGGCCGGGATGATCTGGTCGGTGTCGACGTTGCTGCGTCGCAGGGGCACGCCGATGCCGGTGTGGGTCGTGAACTGCTCCATCAGCGACTCGCTTCCGTCGTCTCCAGCAGGTCCGCTGGGCTCGACAGCGTGCCGCGCAGGGCTGTCGCGGCCGCGACCAGCGGGCTGACCAGGTGGGTGCGGCCGCCCTTGCCCTGGCGGCCCTCGAAGTTGCGGTTGGAGGTCGATGCGCTGCGCTCGCCGGGAGCCAGCTGGTCAGGGTTCATGCCGAGGCACATAGAGCAGCCGGGCAGCCGCCACTCCGCCCCGGCCTCGGTGAAGATGTCGTCCAGGCCCTCCTGCTCAGCCTGGAGACGCACCCTGGCCGACCCGGGTACGACGAGCATGCGGACACCCTCGGCGACGTGGCGGCCGCGGACGACGTCGGCAGCGGCGCGCAGGTCCTCGATGCGCCCATTCGTGCACGAGCCCACGAACACGGTGTCGATCCGGATCTCGCGCAGCGGGGTGCCCGCCTCAAGTCCCATGTACTCCAGGGCGCGGCGCGCTGCGGCCTTCTCGTTCTCGTCGGCGAACGTCTCGGGGTCGGGAACCGACTCCGAGAGCGGAGCGCCCTGAGCGGGGTTGGTGCCCCAGGTCACGAATGGCGTCAATGCACTCGCGTCGAGGAGCACCTCCTCGTCGAAGACGGCGTCGGGATCGGACCGCAGCTGCCGCCACTCGGCGACCGCCACATCCCAGTCGGGGCCCTTGGGAGCGTGCTCACGGCCCTGGAGATAGGTGAGGGTGGTCTCGTCGGGGGCGATCATGCCAGCCCGCGCGCCGGCCTCGATGGACATGTTGCAGATCGTCATGCGGGCCTCCATGGAGAGGCTTCGGATCGCGCTCCCGCGGTATTCGAGCACATAGCCCTGGCCGCCACCGGTGCCGATCCTGGCGATCACGGCCAGGACGATGTCCTTGGCGGTGACGCCGTCGGCGAGCTCGCCCTCGACGTTGACGGCCATGGTCTTGAACGGCTTGAGCGGCAGCGTCTGCGTGGCGAGGACGTGCTCGACCTCGGAGGTGCCGATCCCGAAGGCCAGGGCTCCGAACGCACCGTGGGTGGAGGTGTGGGAGTCGCCGCACACGATCGTCATGCCGGGCTGGGTGAGGCCGCGCTGGGGTCCGACGACGTGCACGATGCCCTGCTCCACGTCGCCCATGGGGAACAGGCGGATGCCGAACTCCTCGCAGTTTCGGCGCAGGGTCTCGACCTGGGTCTTGCTCACGAGGTCGGTGATCGGGCCGGGCGTGGTCGGGACGTTGTGGTCCTCGGTGGCCAGGGTGAGGTCGGTGCGGCGCACCTTGCGGCCGGCAAGCCGGAGGCCGTCGAAGGCCTGTGGGCTGGTGACCTCGTGGAGCAGGTGGAGGTCGATATACAGGAGGTCCGGCTCGCCGTCGGCACGCCTCACGACGTGGGAGTTCCACACCTTTTCCGCCAGCGTTCCTGGCATCGCCATCGCCTCCATCAGGGTCACGCAGGCGGTGACTTGCCGCCCCGTAGGGGCGAGGTTTCCACTTCCGGTTGGCGGAGGGAGTTGCGTCTCAGGCTCTGAGACGTCAATATCAAGTCATGGACAACACCAGTGGAGTGGGCGTTCTGGACAAGGCAGCCATTGTCCTGGGCGCCCTCGAGGCCGGTCCCGCAACCCTCGCGCAGCTCGTCGGGGCCACCGGCCTGGCCCGCCCGACGGCCCACCGCCTCGCCGTGGCGCTCGAGCACCACCGGCTGGTGACCCGAGACATGCAGGGCCGGTTCGTGCTCGGCCCCCGGCTCGCCGAGCTGGCCGCTGCGGCCGGCGAGGACCGCCTGCTGGCGGCGGCGGGGCCCGTACTGGGCGCACTGCGCGACCACACCAACGAGAGCGCTCAGCTCTTCCGGCGGCAGGGCGACTACCGCGTGTGCGTCTCGGCAGCCGAGCGGCCGGTCGGCCTGCGCGACTCGATCCCGATCGGCGCGACCCTGTCGATGCACGCCGGCTCGGCGGCGCAGATCCTGCTCGCCTGGGAGGAGCCCGACCGCCTCCACCGCGGGCTCCAGGGGGCCAAGTTCACCGCAACCACCCTGTCGGGGGTCCGCCGACGCGGCTGGGCCCAGAGCGTCGGCGAGCGCGAGCCCGGAGTGGCGTCGGTCTCTGCGCCGGTGCGCGGTCCATCCGGTCGGGTCGTCGCCGCTGTGTCCATTTCGGGGCCGATCGAGCGGCTCTCCCGTCAGCCGGGCCGGCTGCACGCCGCCACCGTCATGGCTGGGGCCAACAAGCTCACCGAGGTGCTGGCGCGGCACGCCAAACAGCAGGAGCAGCAGAACACCGCCTGACCGCCACCGGGTTTGGAGAGGGCTACTCTCCAAACAGGAGGTGGCCGTGCTGCTCTCACAGCTGTCGGCAGAGACCGGCGTCAGCATCCCCACGCTGAAGTTCTACCTGCGCACCGGGCTGGTGCCCCCCGGCGAGGCGGTCAACGCCACGACGTCCAGGTATGCCGCGGCGCATGTCGAGCGCGTCCGCCTGGTTCGCGCGCTGGTCGAGGGGGCCGGACTCTCGCTCGCGCAGGTGCGCTTGGTGATCGAGGCCCTCGACCACCCGCCGGGCTCGCGCCACGACTTCCTGGGCGCCGTACAGGGCGCGCTCCCGGCCCCCTATCCGGACCATGCCGTCACTGAGGAGGTGCGTGACCTCGTGGCCCGCCAGGGTTGGTCGGTTCACGAGGGTGCCCCGGCCCTGCGGTCGCTCAGCGGCGCGATCCAGGCGGCCCGCGCCGCGGGGCTGGAGTTCTCCCCCACGACCGTGGATGCCTACGCGGAGGGCGTCGAGGTCATCGCAGCTGCCGATGTCGCCCGGGCAGCGGCCGCCGAGAGCCCGGAGCGCGCAGTCGCAATGGTGGCCCTGGGGACGGTTCTCGGGGAGCCCGTGCTCGCCGCCCTGCGCCGGCTCGCCCACGAGGCCCTCAGCGCGCGCCTGTGAGCCAGGCAGCCCGGAACGGCCCCGATACAAGACGACAGCCGGACCCGATCGGGTCCGGCTGTGCGTGTCTCGCGAGAGATCACCATCGTAGCCCCGACGGGATTCGAACCCGCGCTACCGCCTTGAGAGGGCGGCGTGCTAGGCCGCTACACAACGGGGCCTCTAGCAGGTGTCCCCGAACCGAGCCGGCCCGGGAACAGCGGAGGAAACCTTACCGCTAGGGGCGGCTTTCTCCGAATCGCCCGAGCCGCGAGGGACTCGCTGGGCGAAGCTGGGGTACCAGGACTCGAACCTAGAATGACGGAACCAGAATCCGTAGTGTTGCCAATTACACCATACCCCAAGGGGGTATCACTTCCCCGCGCGCCTCGAAGGACCTTCAGGGGGTGAACCGAGGAGCGATACTACCGGTCGCCCGCTGCCCTTCCCAAATCGGCGCCAACCAGCCGCTGGGTCACCTCGTCGAGCGACTCGACGACCGTCACGCCGCGCTCACCAGCCAGGGCGATCTCGGTTTCGGGGTGCGGGGTGCCTGGGCGCCTGAGCCAGGCACACGGCATACCGGCATCCGCTGCGGGCAGCACATCCCAGGCGAGGTTGTCCCCCACGGCCAGCGTCTCCTCCGGACGTGCACCCAGTTGGGCGCAGGCCAGGGTGAAGACCCGAGGGTCTGGCTTGCCGAAGCCCAGGGTGTCCCGTGAGGCGAGGCAGGCGAAGCGGCCAGCGAGCCCTGCGACCTCAAGCTTGCGCTCCGTGTAGGCCTGGGCCGAGTTGGTGAGGAGCCCTGTCCGCACGCCGAGTTCCTCGGCCGCATCGAGCAGCGGCAGGACGTCGGGAAAGACCCGCAGGGCAGCCTCGAAGGCCGGCTCGTAGGCGGCGTCGAAGTCCGCCTGGAGCCCCGGATGCCGATCCTCCCCGCTCAGTCCCAGGGCGCCCGCCGCCTCGCGCACGCGCTCTTTGCGCATCCGCTCGAAACCGACCTCCCCGGCGGCGAATCGCGCGAACCAGCCGGCCGGGTCATCGTGGAACCGTAGTCCGAAGGCTGCCTGCACCTCGGGCGGCGCGTCCGGCCAGAGGGCAGCCCCGGCCGTCGTGCCTGCTGCCACCATCGCCCGGCGGGTGTCGATGATCGTGTCGTCGACGTCGAGCAACAGGGCCCTGAGGAACGGCACGCTCAGCCCAGCGAGGCGCGCAGGCTGCGCAGCCGCGCGAGAGTGGAGTGCTTGCCCAGGATCTGCATCGACTCGAACAGCGGCGGTGAGATGCGCCGTCCCGACACGGCGGTGCGCAGTGGGCCGAAGGCCAACTTGGGCTTGATGCCAAGCCCGTCGACGATGGAGGTCCGCAGCGCCGCCTCGATGCGCTCGGACGTCCACTCCGCCCCCTCCCCCAGCAGGTTGCCCTGCGTCGCGGGAATGGCCTCGAGGACCTGGACAGCCGCATCGAGCACCTCGGAGGCACCCTCGCCGAGCTCGGCGCGCGCGTCGTCGGCAATCTCGAGCGCGTCGTCGGCCACGTAGAAGGGGCCGACGAGCGCGGCAGCGTCCGAGAGCAGGGCGACGCGGGTCTGGATCAGTGCGGTGATGTCCTTGAGCCGGCCGAGCTCGCCCAGCGTCGGGGTCGCCGAGAGGACGCCGGCGTCGACGAGGTAGGGCAGCAGCCGGGTGGCCAGGTCCTCGACGGAGAGCTCGCGGATGTAGACGCCATTGAGCCACTCGAGCTTCTTGAGGTCGAAGATCGGCCCGACCGGGTTGACCTTGCCCCAGTCGAAGTCCTTGCTGAAATCGGCGAAGGAGAACACCTCTACGTCGTTGCCCTCGCTGTCCTGCTTGGGCGGATAGGCCAGCAGCGCAAGGAAATTCACGAGCGCCTCGGGGAGGTAGCCCTGCTCCCGGAACCAGGTCAGGCGCGCAGCGGGGTTCTTGCGTTTGGAGATCTTCGACTTGTCGGAGTTGCGCAGCAGAGGCATGTGGGCGAACGCGGGCGGCTCCAGCCCGAGCCACTGGTAGAGCAGCACGTGCTTGGGCGTCGAGGAGATCCACTCCTCGCCGCGCACGACGTGCGTGATGCCCATCTCGTGGTCGTCGACGACGACGGCCAGGTGGTAGGTGGGGAAGCCGTCCGCCTTGAGGATGACCTGGTCATCGGGGCGGGGCGCGGCCACCCTGCCGCGGATCAGGTCGTCGAACACCAGCGGCACGTCGTCGGGGATGAGCATGCGCACGACCGGCGTCTCGTTGAAGCCCGGCAGCGCGGCGCGCTCCTCGCGGGTCTTGCCGTGGCAGAGCCGGTCGTAGCCGGTCGGCTGCTTGGCGCGCTGCTGCTCGTCGCGCATCTCCTTGAGCCGCTCGGTGGAGCACCAGCAGTAGTAGGCCTTTCCCTCGGCGAGCAGGCGGTCGACGTACGGATGGTAGGTGTCGAGCCGCTCGGACTGCCGGTAGGGCGCGAACGGGCCACCGATGTCGGGCCCCTCGTCCCACTGCAGTCCCAGCCAGTGCAGAGTGTCGAACACCTGCCGCTCGCTGTCCTCGCGGAACCGCGCCCGGTCGGTGTCCTCGATGCGCAGCACGAACCGGCCGCCCTGCTGGCGCGCAAAGGCGAGGTTGAACAAGGACATGTAGGCCGTGCCGACATGCGGGTCGCCGGTGGGGGACGGCGCGACGCGCAGGCGCGGGGTCGATGGGGCCGTGGGGTTGTCGCTGGTGCTGGTCATGGTGGTCCTGAGTCTAGGGATGTGCGGAGAGGCGCCGAGCGCCGCAGGGGCGGGCTCCCGGCATACGGCTCAGCGGCGGACAAAGGGGTTGCCGAGTGTGCCGATCCCCTCGACCTGCACCTCCACGCGCTGGCCCGCCTCCACCGGTCCCACGCCCGCCGGCGTCCCGGTGAGGATCACGTCGCCCGGCAGCAGGGTGAAAGCGCTCGACGCGTAGGCCACCAGGTCGGCGACACCGTGGATCATGTCTGCCGTCGTGCCCTCTTGAACCAGCTCGCCGTCGCGGTGGGTCGTGATGCGCAGCGCAGTGGTGTCGAGGTCGGTCTCGATCCACGGTCCAAGCGGGCAGAACGTGTCGAATCCTTTGGCTCGCGCCCACTGCCCGTCGGATCGCTGCAGGTCGCGGGCGGTCACGTCGTTGGCGCAGGTGTAGCCGAACACGACGTCCTTCACCCGTTCGACGGGAACGTCCTTGCAGATCCGGCCGATGACGACCGCGAGCTCGCCCTCGTAGTGGACCTCGCCCGTGGCTGCCGGCATGACCACGGGGTCGTCAGGACCCACCACGGCGGTGTTGGGGATGAGGAACATCAGCGGCTCTGCCGGGGGCTCGCCGCCCATCTCCCGGGCGTGCTCCACGTAGTTCTTGCCGATGCCGATGACCTTCGACCGCGGGATCACGGGCGCGAGGAGGCGGACGTCCTCGAGGGCGGCTCGCTCGCCGGTGAAGACGACGCCCTGGTAGAGCGGATCGCCCTGCACCTGTGCGATGAACTCCTCGCCCGGGCCGCCTTCAACCACGCCGTATGCCGGGTCCTCACCAGTCGTGTACCTCGCGATGCGCACGTGCCGACCCTACCCGCGCGGCCCGAGCCGACTGGTCAGGGCAGGTGAGCCACGACGGTGCCAGCCAGCACGGCATACCCCGTGTCGTTGGCGTGGATGTCCTGGCGCACGCACATCCACGTCCACTCGCAGACGTGGGCAACGTTCGTCGGGACGGTGCCCCAGTCCGCTGTGGCGACCGGGGTCCAGTTGTCCGATTCGAAGGCGGCGGCCACGTCACCCAGATCGGCGCCGTGGGCGCCGGCCGCACCGGCGATCGAGCCGTTGAGAAGGCTCTGGAGGACGGTGGAGTTCTGGGCCAGCTGCTGCCCGGCGGCGCCGGCCAGCCACCCGGCGAGGAACGGGTTGTAGTAGTTGAGCACGACGATGTGCACGTGGGGCCCGGCAGCGGCGCGGAGCTGGGACATGATCGCCGGCAGGTTCTCACTGACAGCGCCGAGCCCGGCGAAGATGCATGGGTAGTCGGGCGTCAGTCCGTTGACGCAGTGGGCGACGTCGTTGGCGCCGACGTCGAGGGTGACGAGGCGGGTGTACTTGGCGTGCGCCTGGAGGAACTCCACGGCCTGGGCGAGCTGCGTGCCCTCCTCGTAGGTGCAGTGGCCCCCGCCGCTGCGCAGGGTCGTGCTCGTGGCGCCGGAGCAGGAGAGGTTGACCAGCTTGGTCTTCGGGCTCGTCTGCCGCACGTCAGCCAGTACGTGGCCGACATAGCCGCCGTCGCGATCCTCCCCCTGGCCCGGCTGGTAGCCGGCGGCCAGCGAGTCGCCCAGGGCGAGGTACCAGCCAGTGGCGCTGGTGGATGCCGCGTCTGGGGCGGCGGAGGCGGGGGCAGCGGCGACGCCCGCGGCGAGGACGAGAACTGCGGAGAGGACGGGCCAGCGGCGCTGCATGTGAACCTCCTGCGTACAGACCGGCGCGCGACGCTGCACCCCGGCTTGGTCAGCCTACGCCGAGTACCCTTGACCGCCGTGGAGACGCGGACGATGAATCGCGAGGAGTGGCAGGCCGTTCAGGCTGTCCACGAGCGACGCGTCGACCTGACCACGCGGGCTCGTCTCGAGCGGCAACGCGACGGAAGGGCCCACCCCGTCGAGGACTTCCTCTTCACCTACTACCCGTTCCGCCCGGCCCAGCTGCGTCGGTGGCACCCGGGCCTGGGCGTGTTGCTCGAGGGAGCAGCCGGCATGCCGCGCGCGGGCTGGCGCTTCTACGCTGCGGCCGGCGACGGGGTGGCCCTGGACCTGCCGGGATTCATGGCGGCTCGGGGCGAGATGGTGCGGTTTGTGCGCGACCTACTGACGGCGACGGCCGAGCGCCCCGCCCATCTGGGCTGCTTCGGGCTCCACGAGTGGGCGATGGTCTACCGGCAGACGCCCGAGCAGGTCCGGCATGCGGGGTGGCCGCTCCGACTGGGACCGGCGGGCACCGACAAGGTGGTCGAGTCCCACCAGATCCGGTGTAGCCACTACGACGCCTTCCGGTTCTACACCCCACCGGCGCGGCCGCTGAACCTGCTCCAGCCCCGCCGCGAGACCCAGGCCCAGCTGGAGCAGCCGGGCTGCCTGCACGCTGCCATGGACTGCTACAAGTGGGCCTTCAAGCTGGCCCCGGCGATCCCCAGCCAGCTCGTGATGGACTGCTTCGACCTGGCCCGCGACGTCCGGGAGCTGGACATGCGCGCCGCGCCCTACGACCTGAGCGAGCTCGGCTACGAGCCGGTGCGCATCGAGACGCCGGAGGGCAAGGCGGCATACGTGCGGGCGCAGCGGGTGTTCGCTGAGCGGTCCCAGGCACTGCGCCGGCGGCTCGTCGTCGAGTGCGACCACCTGCTCAGCGCACGGGAACGCTCGCGCGGATGAGGCCGTAGGTCACACCCTCGACGAGCGCGTGCCACGACGCCTCGACGATGTTGCCGGCAACCCCGACGGTCTCCCATGACGTCGTCCCGTCGCTCGTCTCGATGAGCACCCGGGTCACGGCGTCGGTGCCGTGCGCCGCGTCGAGGATGCGCACGCGGAAGTCGATGAGCTCCAGCCGGGCGAGTTCGGGATAGGCAGGCAAGAGCGCTTGGCGGAGCGCGTGGTCGAGCGCGTTGACCGGGCCATTCCCCTCGCCGGTCGCGACCACGCGCTGGCCGGCCGCGACGACCTTGACCGTGGCCTCGCTGAGCGCCTCGTCGCCGGCCCGGGCGTCGGTGATCACGCGCCAGGACTCGACCTCGAAGAAGTCCGGTGCCGACCCGTCGAGCTCGCCGCGCAGCAGCAGCTCGAACGAGGCGTCGGCTGCGTCGAAGGTGTAGCCGCGCAGCTCGAGGTCCTTGACCCGCTTGAGCACTCTGGCGAGGGTCTCATCGTCGCCGGACAGGTCGAAGCCCAGCTCGCGGCCCTTGAGCTCGATCGAGGCACGCCCCGCCATGTCGGACACGAGCATCCGCATGTCGTTGCCCACGGCCTTGGGATCGGCGTGCTGGTAGAGATCGGGGTCGACCTTGATGGCGCTCGCGTGCAGGCCCGCCTTGTGCGCGAACGCGCTCGCGCCGACGTAGGGCTGGCGGCTGTAGGGCGGCACGTTGGTCACCTCGCTGATCGCATGGGCGATCCGGGTGGCCTCCTGGAGGCGGTGCGGCTCGAGCAGGGGCAGGCCGCGCTTGATCTGCAGGTTGCTCACCACCGTGATGAGGTCGGCATTGCCGGTGCGCTCGCCGTAGCCGTTGATCGTGCCCTGGACGTGGGTGGCGCCGGCCTCGACCGCGGCCATCGAGTTCGCCACGGCGCAGCCGGTGTCGTTGTGGCAGTGGATCCCCAGCCGGGCACCGGTCGCTCCGAGCACGTCGTGCACGACGTCGGCCACCTGCCCGGGGAGCATGCCGCCGTTGGTGTCGCAGAGGGCGACCACCTCGGCGCCGGACTCCATCGCAGCCCGGGCGACCTCCACCGCGTAGGCCCGGTCCACGGCATACCCGTCGAAGAAGTGCTCGGCGTCCAGGAAGACGCGCCGCCCCTCGCCAGTGAGGAACCGGACCGTGTCGCGCACCATCGCGAGGTTCTCCTCGGGGGTGGTGCGCAGCGCGCGCCGGACGTGGCCCACGTGGGACTTGGCCACGAGGGTCACGACCGGGGCGCCGGAGTCGAGCAGGGCGCGGACCAGCGGGTCGTCGGCCGCGGTGCCGCCGACCCGCCGCGTCGCGCCGAACGCCGCCAGGGCGGCGTGGTGCAGCGTGAGCTCCCGCTGGGCACGGGCGAAGAACTCGGTGTCCTTGGGGTTGGCACCCGGCCAGCCGCCCTCGATGAAGCCGACGCCGAGCTCGTCGAGATGCGCCGCGATGGCCAGCTTGTCCGACACGGAGAGGTTGAGTCCCTCCTGCTGCGCTCCGTCGCGGAGGGTGGTGTCGTAGACGTGCAGGTCAGTCATTGGTCGGTCCCGTCCCTCGGTTGGTGCCGTGGCGTCGTGCTGGCGCTGCGCGTGTCGTCTCGTCGGTCATCGTCCCAGCGCTGCTGCTGCGCGGTCGTGGGTGGCGTCCGGCAGCCGTTGCCCAGCCGGAGTGTGTGTCCGGCAAAACAAAAGACCCCCCGGGTAGGGAGGTCTGCGCGACGAGAGAGGTCTCGTCGCGCTAGGCGATAATCTCGATGGCGGTGGCCATGCTCAGGTACGTCACGAGGGCACTCTCGCACACCGCCTCCACGATGCGAACCCTTGGTCCGCATGCTGGTATGCCGCGGCCGCCTGCCCGGGGATCTCGGCCCACAACGGGCCGTCCGGGGCTGCCTCAAAGGCGCCCGACCGCCCTACCGCTCCGAGGACGCCGCCCTGATGAGCGCCTCGAACAGGCGCGGGTCGGCGCCCTGCTCGGGGTGCCACTGCACGCCGAGGCGGAACGTCGCCGCGGGGTCCTCCATAGCCTCCAGCGTCCCGTCGGTTGCCCATGCCGACGCGGTGTAACCGGGGTGGCTCAGAACCGACTGGTGGTGGAACGTCGGGACGTCGAGCGCGACGCCGAGGATGTCGGAGATGCGGGTGCCGGGCACGGTCTGGACGGGGTGGGTGCCATACGTGGCCCGTTTGGGCGAGTGGTCGAAATGGCCGACCCGGTCGGGGACGTGCTGCTCGAGGTGGCCTCCCGCGGCCACCGCCATCACCTGCATACCGCGGCAGATGCCGAGCAATGGCCTGTCGAGCTCGCGCGAGGTGGTCGCGAGTGCCAGCTCCAGGGCGTCGCGGTCGGGCCGGCTCTCCTGCACCATCTCGTGTCGTTCCTGGTCGTAGTGCGCAGGGTCGACGTCTGCTCCCCCGGCGAGGACCAGGCCGTCGAGCCGCTCCAGAACCTCGCGAGCCAGTCCTTCCTCCGCGTCGCTGCGGGGCGGCACCAGCACCGCGATCCCGCCGGCTTCCTCGACCTTGCGCACATAGGCGTACGGCACCAGGGCGCTCGGGACGTCGACCCAGCTGCCGCGCGTGGCCGGCTCGACGTAGCAGGTGATGCCGATGATGGGGCGTCCCATGACGGCTCAGATCGGCGTCACGTAGGCGCCGGAGATGCCGCCGTCCACGAGGAACTCAGAGGCCGTGATGAAGCTCGAGTCGTCGCTCGCCAGGAACAGCACCGCGTTGGCGATCTCCTCGGGCTCGGCGAACCGTCCCAGCGGGATGTGCACCATCCGCCGCGCCGCCCGCTCCGGGTCCTTCGCGAACAGCTCCCGCAGGAGCGGAGTGTTCACCGGCCCAGGGCAGAGTGCGTTGACCCGGACGCCCTCGCGTGCGAACTGGACCCCGAGTTCGCGCGACATCGCCAGCACCCCGCCCTTGCTGGCCGTGTAGGAGATCTGGCTGGTCGCGGCCCCCATTACCGCGACGAACGAGGCGGTGTTGATGATCGACCCGCGCTTCTGCTCGAGCATGTAGGGCAGCGCAGCCTTGCAGCACAGGTAGACACTCGTGAGGTTGACCTCCTGCACCCGTCGCCACGCCTCGATGCCGGTGGTCAGGATCGAGTCGTCGTCGGGCGGCGAGATGCCGGCGTTGTTGAACGCGATGTCAACGCTGCCGTAGGCGGCCTTGGCTGACCGGAACAGCGCCTCGACATCGTCGGCGCTCGTAACGTCACACCGCACGAACAGCCCCTCGACTTCGCCTGCGACACGCGGGCCCACAGTCTCCTCGAGGTCGCCGATGACCACCTTCGCCCCCTCCCCCGCGAAGCACCGGACCGTCGCGAGACCAATGCCGCTGCAGCCGCCAGTCACCACGGCCACCTTGCCGTCGAGCCTTCCTGACATCGTAATTCTGCCCCTTCGAAAAGTGTTGTGGTTCTCAGGAATCGGTAGAGAAGAAGACGTTCTTGACCTCCGTGAAGGCGTCGAGCGCATCAGGTCCGAGCTCACGGCCCAGGCCCGACTGCTTGAAGCCGCCGAAGGGCGTGGAGTAGCGCACACTGCTGTGCGAGTTGACCGACAGGTTGCCCGCCTCGACCCCGCGGGCCACGCGGATTGCCCGCGCCAGGTCGCGGGTCCAGATGGACCCGGAGAGCCCGTATGCCGTGTCGTTGGCCTTGGCGACGGCGTCGGCTTCGTCGTCGAACGCCATCACGGCGACGACCGGGCCGAACACCTCGTCCTGCCAGACCCGGTCCTGGGTCGAGCGCGGCATGACGACGGTGGCCGGGTACCAGAAGCCGTCGCCTGCCGGCGCCTCGCCCCTGAAGGCGACGTCTACGGGCTCGGGCGATTCCTCGACGAACGACCGCACGGTGTCCCGCTGGCCCGAGCTGATCAGCGGCCCCATCTCGGAGGTCTCCTGCACCGGGTCGGCCACGACGACGTTCTTGACTGCCGGCTCGAAGAGCTCCATGAACCGGTCGAACACCGATCGCTCGACCAGGATGCGGCTGCGGGCACAGCAATCCTGGCCTGCGTTGTCGAAGACGCCGTAGGGGGCGGTTGCCGCGGCCTTCTCGACGTCGGAGTCGGCGAACACGATGTTGGCACTCTTGCCGCCGAGCTCGAGGGTCACCCGCTTGACCCGGTCGGCGGCGCCCCGCATGATCCGCTGGCCCACCGCGGTCGACCCGGTAAAGCACACCTTCCGGACCGCGGTGTGGGTCACGAACCGCTCCCCCACAACCGAGCCCTTGCCAGCGACCACGGTGAAGACCCCCTCGGGCAGACCCGCCTCGAGTGCGAGCTCGCCGAGCCGCAGCGCTGTCAGGGGCGTCAGCTCGGCAGGCTTGAGGACCACCGTGTTGCCAGCCGCGAGTGCCGGCGCGAAGCCCCAGCCGGCGATCGGCATCGGGAAGTTCCACGGGACGATGATCCCGACCGTGCCCAGGGGCTCCTTGAAGGTGACGTCGAGACCACCGGCCACCGGTATCTGCCGGCCGAACAGGCGCTCGGGAGCCGCCGAGTAGTAGTTCAAGACGTCTCGAACATTACCGGCCTCCCAGCGCGCGTTGCGGATCGTATGGCCCGCGTTGGCGACCTCGAGCAGGGCAAGCTCCTCGAGGTGGCCGTCGACCACCTCGGCGAATCGGCGCAGCAGGCGGCTACGGTCGGCAGGCGCAACAGCCCGCCAGGCCGGTCCGGCGAGCTCGGCCGCGGCGATCGCGGCGTCGGTCTCCTCGACGCCGGCGAGCACCACCGTGGCGACCGCCGATCCCGTGGCCGGGTTGACCACGTCGTGCACGTCAGCACTCACTGCGCCCACCTGCCAGACTCCACCGTCACTCCGATCCGCGCTGGTGGGCAGCCCATTCCCCGTCGCCTCACAGTCGCTCGAACCCCCTGGTCCGCTCCCAGTCGGTGACCGCCGCGTTGAATGCGGCCAGCTCGACATCCGCCGCGTGGGTGTAGTGGTCGACGACGTCGTCGCCCAGGGCGGCTCGGGCGATCGCCGAGGCGGAGAACAGGTCGCGCGCCGCGCTGAGCACGTGCGGGACCCGAGGCTTCGCGGAGGCGTAGGCGTTGCCACCGAAGGCTGGCTCCAGAGGAAGCTCCTCGCGTATGCCGTGGAGCCCCGCCGCCAGCATCCCCGCCGTCGCCAGGTAGGGATTGACGTCCCCACCGGGGAGGCGGTTCTCGACGCGCAGGCCCGCACCATGTCCGACCACGCGCAGAGCGCAGGTCCGGTTGTCGGTGCCCCATGCGACGGCGGTGGGCGCGAACGAGCCGGGCTGAAACCGCTTGTAGGAGTTGACGTTCGGCGCGTAGAGCAGGGTGAAGTCGCGCATAGTGGCCAGGATGCCCGCTAGGAAGTGCTCGAAAAGCTCGCTGCGGCCGCCCGGCCGGCTCTCGTCCGCGAAGACCGGCGTGCCGTCCAGCCCCCGCAGGGACAGGTGTATGTGGCACGAATTCCCTTCGCGCTCATCGAACTTGGCCATGAAGGTTATGGACTGGCCGTGCGCAGCAGCGATCTCCTTCGCCGCGTTCTTGTAGATCGCGTGGTTGTCGCAGGTGCGCACCACGGTGTCGTAGAGGAAGGCGATTTCATGCTGGCCGAGGTTGCACTCCCCCTTCGCACTCTCGACGGTGACGCCGGCGGCATACATCGCATTCCTGATGTCGCGCAGGAGGGGCTCCACCCGGGTTCCGCCCAGGATGGAGTAGTCGACGTTGTAGCGGTTGGCGCCCGTGAGCCCTTGGTAGCCCTGGTCCCAGGCCTGCTCGTAGCTCTCGTCGAAGATGATGAACTCCAGCTCGGTGCCGGCGAGTGCGACGAAGCCCAGGTCGGCTGCAGCGTCTGCCTGCGCCTTGAGCACCGACCTCGGCGACTGGCGCACCATGCCGGAGCCGTCGAGCCAGGAGAGGTCGCACTGGACCGTTGCCGAGTAGGGCTGCCCGGGCGTGCGGCGGAGCGTCGAGAGGTCGAGGTCGAACATCATGTCCCCGTACCCGCGTTCCCAGGAGCTGATCGCGTAGCCGTCGACCGTATTCATGTCGACATCCACGGCCAGGAGGTAGTTGCAGCCCTCGGTGCCGTGGGCGAGCACCCGGTCCAGGAAGAACTGGCCGTGGATCCGCTTGCCCTGTAGGCGACCCTGCATGTCCGTGAAGGCGACGATGACGGTGTCAATCGCCCCGGAGGCGATCTCGCTGCGCAGCGCGTCGAGGGTCAGCTGTGGTGGTGCTGTCACAAGTCCTCCTTGGTCGTTTCCGGGCTCAGCGGGGTCTCGGAGCCATCCGGGGCAGTCATCCGATCAGGCCGCGCAGCAGTGCCGATGTCGCATCGCAGTGCTCCTCCATCTGGATCCGGGCCGTCTCGGGGTCGCCCGCCAGAATGGCGCCGACGACGGCCTCGTGCTGCTCGGTCGAGTGGGCGATGTTGCGCGGGAGCACCGGTATCGCGACGAGCATCTCGTGCAGGGCCGCCTGCGCCCGCGTCACCGCCTCGATGAGCATGGGCGAGCCGGACAGCGTGGCGATGGCCAGGTGCAGTCGCGAGTCGGCGATGCGGTGCGCCCGGGGATCCCGGGCGGCGCCCACCTCGGCGAGTGCCTCGGTGAGCCAGGCCCGCTGGTCGGCCGAGAGGGGGCGCCGCGCCGCTAGCGCAGCAGCCCCTGGCTCGACCACCCGCCGGAAGTCCAAGGCGTCGGAGAGGTCCGCGCCCCTGCGGCTGGACGCCGGGGCCTGAACCGGGAGTTCAGGCCCCTGGTACACCACCACGGTGCCGCCACCGCGGCCGCGCGTGGTGGTGACCAGTCCCGAGTCCCGGAGCGCCGCGATCGCCTCCCGGAGCGTGACCCGGCTGACGCCGAGGCGCTCAGCCAGCTCACGCTCCGGCGGCAGCTGCTCGCCGTTTGCGAACACCCCGAGCCGGATTGCGGTAGCCAGCTGCTCCACCGTGGACTCGAACACGTTCGCGCCGGTGTGGCGGAGAACCGCGTCGGGGAGGCGGCGCTCCGGGAGCGGGTGCTCTCGACTGGCGGGCATTGCATGCTCTGGTGCCATGACCCCAGTCAACCCGTCCTCTCAGTCGGTTTGGCCTCAGTCAAGCAGCAGCTCGCTGGCGGGCCTGGTGTCGTGGCCCTCGGGGACGTCCTTCAGGAAGTGCATGCGTCCGCCGATGAGCCGGTCGGGGTTCCGGTCCGTGGGTTGACCTTGGACCACAGCACCGATCCCGGCAGCGCATTGTCCCGCGAGAAGGCATAGGACATGCGGGAGTTCGCCGTCACCGAGGCCATGCCACAGAAGAACTGGGCGACCGCCGCGATGAACAGGAGGAACGTGCCGGTCGTCGCCCCAGCAGCGTCGATGAAGATCTGCGCAGGCGGGAGGCCGGTCTCGGTGGCGCGCGCGCGCGTAGTCCTGGATCGACGCGGTCACGGCGATGAGCAGGATCCACCCCGCGAGGCCCGACACCCAGACGCTGCGAATGAGGCCCTTGGGGGCCTCGGTCGCCGCCCCCCTGGTCGCCTCGGCGACGCGCGCCGAGGCGTCGTAGCCCGTGTAGGTGTGCTGCGCCATCAGCAGGCCGATGAGGAAGGCGTAGATCGCGCTGCCCCAGCCGGTGTCGTTGTGGAACTCGGTGAAGGTCCACGCCAGCGACTGGTGCTTGTCGGGCACGAAGGCGAGGACCAGCACGATGATCGCCACGCCCCCCAGGTGCCACCAGGCGCTCACGTTGGACAGCACCTTCACCAGGTCGACGCCGAAGGTGTTGAGCAGGCCGTGGAGCAGGATGATCACCAGGAACGCGATGAACGTCGACGTGGTCGAGGCGGTTGTGCCGAAGACCAGGTTGAGCAGCGCCATCCAGGTGATGGCGGCGCCGAAGTCGATGGCCGCGGTGACGGCGATCTCGCCGAGGAAGTTGAACCACCCCACGTACCAGGCCCAGACCCGCTTGTTGGTGCGGGCGAGGCGGCCGGCCCAGAAGTAGAGCCCTCCTGCGGTGGGGTAGGCGGAGCAGATCTCCGCCATGGCGAGGGCCACACACAGCACGAAGAGGCCCACCAGTGGCCAGCCGATCGAGCTCCTGCTTGTAGCCCAGCTCGGCTAGCCGCGCAGCATCCTCATCGAGGGTGGTTTGAGACCGAGGAACACTCATTGGTCACCTCGTATACGTCTACCAGCGCACCATTTCCGCTGACACGGAGTAGTGCTGCGAATGAAACACCCGCCGCGCTGTCGCCGTCAATGGTCTGGGGTCAGACCATTGAGTGAATCATCCGATCAGCGACTCGAGCACCGCGGCCACGCCGTCATCGTCGTTGGCCGGACACGTCCAGTCCGCGACCGCGCGCACGTCCGCATGGGCGTTGGCCACGGCGAACGACGTGCCGGCCCAGCGCAGCATGGGCAGGTCGTTGGGCATGTCGCCGAATGCCCATACGTCCTCCGCGCCGATGCCCAGCTCGGCTGCCCACTCTGCGAGCCCCGCCGCCTTCGTCACCCCGGCGGCGGACAGCTCGGCCAGGCCCCGGGCGCCGGAGAAGGCCAGGACCAGCCGCTCGCCGACGACCTCCTCCACGGCGGCAAGGAAGTCCGACTCTGGCATCCCGGGACACCGTGCGAGCAGTTTTCCGACGGCATCGTCGATCAGGGCCCGGACGTCCTCGCAGCGGACCGCCTCCTCGGGATAGTCGTGCGCCGCGACGAACGCGACCTCGACAGCCAGCCCGCTGGCCCGCTCCGCGGCAAAGCGGATGCCGGGTATGCCGTGGCGCAGGTCAGCGATGACGTCGTCCAGGAGCGCGACATCGATCGTCCGCGACGAGACGACCCGCCGCCGGGCCACGTGGTAGACGAACGCCCCGTTGGCGCACACGGCAGTGCCATGCGACCCGACGACGTCGGCGAGGCCGTGCAGCCATCGGGGCGGCCGAGCGGTGACCAGCACCGTGGCCACCCCCTGGGCGCCAACCGTCCGCATCGCCGCACGGGTGCGGTCCGACACGGTGCCGTCACTGCGCAGCAGCGTCCCGTCCAGGTCG
Source organism: uncultured Actinomycetota bacterium (assembly GCA_963715025.1). Lineage (GTDB taxonomy): Bacteria > Actinomycetota > Actinomycetes > Actinomycetales > Dermatophilaceae > DASSJT01. The sequence goes on from CAVQQQ010000001.1 coordinate 253,545, forward strand.
GTCGCGACCAGGCGCGGTGGCCTGGCAGCGAACGGCCCGGGCGAGGTCCCGGGGCGGGCCCGCGCGGACCAGCCCCACGGCATACCCCGTGGTGCATGCGGGCCGGCGCCGTCCACCTCAGACGAGGCGGGTCATCCAGCCGTGCGTGTCCTCGGCGCGGCCGTACTGGATGTCCAAGAGCCGCTCGCGGATGGTGCGGGTGACTTCGCCGTAGTCGACGCCGTGGCGGTGGTCGGCACTGCCGCCCTCCCAGCGCAGCTCGCCCACCGGCGTCACGACGGCCGCGGTGCCACAGGCGAAGATCTCCGAGATCTCGCCGCTGGCCGCCCCGTCCTTCCACTCCTGGATCGGCACCTTGCGCTCGACGGGCTCCAGGCCCAGCTCCTTGGCAAGCTCGATGATCGACGAGCGGGTGATGCCCTCCAGGATCGAGCCGCTCAGCTCGGGCGTGACCAGCTGGCCGCTCTTCGTCACGAAGAAGACGTTCATGCCGCCGAGCTCCTCGACGCAGGACTGCGTCGAGGAATCGAGGAAGACCGCCTGCTGGCAGCCGTGCTCGATGCCCTCGAGCTGGCCGGCCAGGCTCGAGGCGTAGTTGCCCCCGCACTTGGCCGCGCCGGTGCCGCCCGCGCCGGCCCGGGCGTAGTGCGTCGACAGCCAGATGGTGACCGGCTTGATGCCCCCCGGGAAGTACGCGCCGGCAGGCGAGGCGATCACCGAGTACGTGACGTGGTTGGCGGGGCGGACACCCAGGAAGGCCTCGCTGGCGAACATGAACGGGCGCAGGTAGAGGCTGGTCTCACCGGTGGCGAAGGCCGGGACCCACTTCTGGTCGACCTCGACCAGAGCCCGCAGGGAGGCGATGAAGTCCTCCTCCGGCAGCTCGGGGAGGGTGAGCCGGCGGGCGCTGCGGATCATGCGCTGCGCGTTGGCCTCGGGCCGGAACGTCCAGACCGAGCCGTCTTCGTGGCGGTAGGCCTTCATGCCCTCGAAGATCTCCTGGGCATAGTGCAGCACGGCCGCAGAGGGCATCAGGGACAGCGGGCCGTAGGCCGTGACGCGGGCATCGTGCCAGCCCTCGCCTGGCGTCCAGGTGGCCAAGACCATGTGGTCGGTGAAGGTGGTGCCGAAGCCCGGGTTGGCGAGTACCGCTTCTCGCTCCGCATCCGGCAGCGGGTCGCTGCGACGGGTGACCTCAAAGGTCAGCGGGGCGGTGGCGGCCTGGCTCATGGTTCCTCCTGCGTCGACATCCCTGCCTCGAAGGGTACCTGCCCCGGCGAGCGCCCCGGGCAGGGAGAAGACGAGCGCGGCCGTGTCCTAGAGGCGCGCGACGATGGCGTCGCCGACCTCGGAGGTCGTGCGTACCGAGGCGCCCCGCTCGGCGAGATCGGCGGCCACGGCCTGCTCCACGCGGGCGGCCTCGTCGCTGCGGCCGACGTGCGCCAGCAGCATCGAGACCGACAGGATCGTTGCGGTGGGGTCGGCCTTGCCCAGGCCGGCGATGTCGGGGGCGGAGCCGTGCACCGGCTCGAACATGCTCGGCGCCGTGCGGTCGGGGTTGATGTTGCCGCTCGCGGCGAGGCCGATACCTCCCGCGATCGCTGCGGCGATGTCGGTGAGGATGTCGCCGAAGAGGTTGTCGGTGACGATGACGTCGAACCGGCCCGGGTCTGTGGCCATGAAGATCGTGGCGGCGTCGACGTGCTGGTAGGCGAGCTCGACGTCGGGGAAGTCTCGGCCGACCTCCTCGACCGTGCGGCGCCACAGATGACCGGCATACGTCAGGACGTTGTGCTTGTGCACCAGGGTGAGGTGCCGGCGCGGGCGCCTGGCCGCGCGGGCGAACGCGTCGCGCACGACGCGCTCAACCCCGAACCGGGTGTTGACGCTGACCTCCGTGGCGATCTCCGCAGGCGTGCCCTCACGCAGGAGCCCGCCGTTGCCGGCATACGGGCCCTCGGTGCCCTCCCGCACCACGACGAAGTCGATCCCGCCTGGGGCGACCCGCTCGACTGCCAGGGGGCTGGTCACGCCGGGGTAGAGCCTGGCGGGACGCAGGTTGACGTAATGGTCGAGGGCGAAGCGCAGCTTGAGCAGCAGGCCGCGCTCGAGCACGCCGCTCGGCACACCCGGGTCACCGACCGCACCGAGCAGGATCGCGTCGTGTCCGCGGAGCTCCTGGAGCACGGAGTCGGGCAGGGTCTCGCCGGTGGCGTGCCAGCGGCGTGCACCCAGGTCGTACTCGGTCGTGCTGACCTTGGGGCCCGTGTTGCTGGTCACCGCCTGGAGCGCCTTGAGCCCTTCGGCGATGACCTCGGGACCGATGCCGTCTCCGCCGATGACGGCGATGTCGAGGGTGTCCGACGGGGCTGCGCTCGTCGAGGTGGGCTGCGGGTCGGCCATGTGCGTCAGGTTAGGGTTCATCTTGTGATGTGGGATTGCCGTCTCACATGACGAATGGCCCGGCCATTGGGGGCTGGGCCATTGCGTCGGGGTGGCCTCGGCTCAGTCGTCCGAGTGGCCCTGGTCGCGCAGGTCCATCGACTCCTGCAGCGCCTGCCGGGCCCTCTGTGCCTCTTCGCTCATCTCAATCAGTCCTTCGCGCCCCCGTCGGGGCAGTGCAAACGGGTGGGTGGTTTCGGGGGCTCGAGCCGTGTTTGGCGAACCCAGTCAGCAGGGGCAACGCGGGGTCTCCGCGGCGAGAGCGCTGACTACCGAAACTCGCCGCGGCTGGCGATGAGGAGTACGAGCCGCCGCGTCATGTCGAACAGATTAGATGGACGTCCAAGTATCGTGTACCGGTTTCCCGCCATCTGAGACGTTCGGCTGATGATTTGCGGCCAGAAGCCGAACCAGCCACAGGCCTTCGCGAGCCTTCCCCTGGGTCTGGGGCCCTCGACCACCAGAGGTGGGGTCAGCCGTCGAGGTCGACGACGTTGACCGTGGCCGCCCCGATCTCGCGGGTGATGTGGGCGAGCACGTCCGCCGGGATCGCGCTGTCGACGGTCATGGCCACGAGGGCATGGCCGCCCTTCGCGTCGCGGGCGACCTGCATGCCGGCGATGTTGACCTGGGCGTCCCCGAGCAGCCGGCCGACCGCGCCGATCACACCGGGCCGGTCCTCGTAGGAGAAGAACGCCATGTGCTCGGAGATCGGCACCTCGAGGTCGAATCCGTTGACCCCGACGATCTTCTCGATCATGCGCGGTCCAGTCAGGGTTCCTGCGACAGAGACCACGCTGCCGTCGGCCAGCGTGCCGCGCAGGGTCGTCACGTTGCGGAAGTCCTGCGTCGTCGGGTCGGTGAGCAGGCGCGCCTCGAGCCCCCGCTCGGCTGCGAGCAGCGGTGCGTTGACGTAGGTCACCGGGTCCTCGGTGACATCGGTGAAGATGCCCTTCAGGGCCGAGAGCCTCCAGATCGACACGTCGTGCTCGGTGATCTCGCCGTGGACGTCGACGTCGAGCTGCACGGGCACCGAGCCGGCCAGCGCGGTGAAGATGCGGCCGAGCTTCTCGACCAGGGCGATGCCAGGCCGGACCTCCTCGTCGATCAGGCCGCTCGAGACGTTGACCGCATCGGGCACGAGGTCGCCACCGAGCGCCAGCCGCACCGACTTCGCGACGGCGACGCCGGCCTTCTCCTGGGCCTCCTCCGTCGAGGCGCCGAGGTGCGGCGTCACGACGACCGACTCGAACTCGAACAGCGGGCTCTCGGTGGTCGGCTCCTTCGCGAACACGTCGATGCCGGCGCCCGCGACGCGACCCTCCCGGAGGGCTTCCGCGAGGGCCTCCTCGTCGACGATGCCGCCGCGTGATGCATTGACGATGCGGACGGTCGGCTTGACCTTGGTGAGAGCCTCCTTGCCGATGAGCCCGATCGTCTCCGGCGTCTTGGGGAGGTGGACGGTGATGAAGTCGGACTCGGCGAGCAGCTCCTCGAGCGTAACCAGCCGCGCACCCAGCTGGCCGGCTCGCTGCGCCGACACGTAGGGGTCGTAGGCGAGTACGTCCATGCCGAAGCCCTTGAGCCGCTCGGCGACGAGCTGGCCGATGCGACCGAAACCGACCACGCCGACCTTCTTGTCCAGCAGCTCGACGCCGCCGTACTTGTTGCGCTTCCACGCCCCGCCCTTGAGGGCCTCGTTGGCCGGGGCGATGTTGCGCGACGTCGCCAGCAGGAGACCGACGGCGAGCTCGGCCGCGGAGGTGATGTTGGACGTTGGCGCGTTCACAACCATGACACCGGCCTTGGTGGCGGCCTGGACGTCGACGTTATCGAGGCCCACGCCGGCACGGGCGATGACCTTCAGGGTCTTGCCCGCGGCAATGGCCTCGTCGTCCATCTTGGTGGCCGACCGGATCAGCACGGCGTCGACGTCGGCGAGCGCAGGCAGCAGCTCATCGCGGTTGGCACCATCGCAGTGGCGGATCTCGAAGTCCGGGCCGAGGGCGTCGATGGTGGCGGGCGAGAGCTCCTCGGCGATGAGCACGACGGGCTTGGTCACGGGCGGTCCTGTTCTGGTGTGGGCAGCGTGAGAGGCCGGTATGCCGTCCGGCCTGGCGAGTGGTCGTGTCCAGGAACCCGGGGCTGGCCTGGGCGCACTCGGCACGGCTCTGTGCCGGCGCCCATCCTAGGCCCCTGACCAGCATGTGGATGCGGTGGCTCGACCTGTGGCACCGCCAGCTCAGCGTCCCCGAGGCTGGCCGATGCCATAGTGGCCGTGGGGGGCGCTTGGCGCTCTCACGACTCGAGGGAGGCAGCATGAGGGTTGTGGTGACCGGCGGCCTGGGCGCCCTGGGCTCTTTGGTCGTGGAGAGCCTGCGCCGGGGAGGCCACCAGGCGGTTCCCGCGAGCCGGCGCACCGGCGTCGACCTCTCCACCGGTGCCGGACTCGACGCCGCCCTCGCCGACGCCGACGCCGTGGTGCACACCGCCGACACCCACCGGCCGTGGCAGTTCAGCAGCGTGACCGAGGGCGGGACCCGGCGGCTGGCACAGGCCGTCGCGGCGATGGACCGGCCCGCCCATGTCGTCGCCATATCGATCGTGGGATGCGATCGCAGTCCCTATGCCTATTACCGGGCCAAGACCCGAGCCGAGCACGCCATGGAGGCGGCGGGGATCCCGGCGACGGTCCAGCGGGCCACGCAGTTCCACACGCTCGTCGCCGCCATCGCGCGAGTGACCACGCTTGGGCCGGTCGGCTTCGCGATCCGAGGCGTCGAGTTCCAGCCGGTGGACCCGGAGTTCGTCGCAACGCGACTGGCCGCGCTGGCGGTCGGGCCGCCGCCACCAGGCTTCCGGAGGGCCGTTGACCTCGCCGGCCCGCAGCGCCTGTCGATGGGCCACCTCGCGCGCCTCGTCGCCGCCCACGAGCTGAGGCGCTCACCCCGGGTGGTGTCCATGCCTGCCATGGGCGGCACGCTGCGCGCCCTCGCGGCCGGCTACGGCCTACCACCAGCCACGGCCGAGCTCGGCGGCACCCCGTTCGGCGAATGGCTGTCGAGACAGCCGGTTCCCCTGCACGGTCGCTGAGTCCGGCCAGCTGCTCCCTGAAGGCTCCCGAGTGAGGTCGGGCCGACGGCCTATCCTGACGCCGTGACGATCGCGCTCCGGCTTCTTGGCGGCGCGTCCTTCAGGGGCACCGACATCGGCAGCCCGATCTGGGACTGGCGCAGGGCGATCAGGACCTCTCCGGCTTCGTCGGCGGTCCGCATCGGAACGCTCAGGCGACCGGTCTCTGGCGATTGGGCCGGGAGCGCGCCGAGGACCGACGCGATGACGCGGACGGCTTCGGTCGAGTCGGCCGGGTCGCCCAGCCGCAGTTCCAGCGCCGACTCGCCGACCGAGGCCTTGAGCTCGTCGGAGGTGCCCTCGGCAACCTTCCGGCCCCGGTCGATGACGGCGATGCGGCTCGCGAGCTGGTCGGCCTCGTCGAGGTATTGCGTCGTGAGCAGGATCGTAGAACCGCTCGCCACGAGGCCGCGGATCGTGTCCCACATCTGGCCGCGCGTGCGGGGGTCGAGCCCGGTCGTCGGCTCGTCGAGGAAGATCAGAGGTGGGCGCGCGATAAGGCTCGCCGCAAGGTCGAGGCGCCGCCGCATGCCGCCCGAGAACTGCGCGAGGGGCCGGTCGGCCGCCTCCTCAAGCGCGAACTGTTCCAGCAGCGTCGCGGCCGTCGTGCGCGCCCGCTGCCGAGACTGCCCGTGGATCCGGGCAAAGAGGCGCAGGTTCTCGTTCGCCGTGAGCTTCTCGTCCACCGAGGCGTACTGCCCGGTGACGCCGATCAGCTGGCGGACCTGGTGGGGGTGGCGCTGCACATCCACGTCGAAGATCTCGGCCTGGCCCGCGTCGATGCGCAGCAGGGTGGCGAGCATCCGCAAGGTCGTGGTCTTGCCGGCCCCGTTGGGGCCGAGGACGCCGAATACTCCCCCGCGCGGCACGTCGAGGTCGATGCCGTCGACCGCCCGGACCCCTTTGAAGTCCTTGACGAGACCGCGGGCGCGGACCGCCAGGTCGCTCGTGTGTGCCATGTGGCCTGCTCCTTCCGTGAGTCGGTGGGAGGTGCGATCGGCACGCTCCCGGTGTCACGGCATACGGTGCAGGTCCCCGGCTTCACGCGGGTTTCACGGCCGGGCCCCGCGGTTTCACCCGGTTTCAGGAGGACTCGCGCACACCAGCCGGCTCGGCTTCGGGGAGACTGGCCACGCCGGCCGGGGCGACCGTCACGGGCACCCCGCTGAGGGCGGCGTTGCCGCTGGCCAGGTCGAGTCGCTCCGGATCGGTGAGGTCGTTGATCGAGGCCCCTGGCAGGCTGACGGCGCCTGTCATCCGTACCCCCTCGCGCCGGTGTCCGTAGCCGTGCGGGAGGCTCACCACACCGGGCATGACGTCCTCGGTCGCCATGAGGTCGACCTCGATCGCGCCAACTCGCGAGGTCACCCGCACCACAGAACCGTCGACCAGCCCGCGCTCCTGGAGGTCGTCGGGGTGCATGTAGAGCTGGTGGCGAGGGCGGCCCCTGGTCAGCCGCGTGGTGTTGTGCATCCAGGAGTTGTTGTCGCGCTGGTGGCGCCGGCCGATCAGCAGCAGCCCGGTGTCCGCGCTCGTCTGGCGGTGGAGCCGGTCGAGCTGGTCGGCCAGACGCGGCAGGTCGTCGAGCACCGGCCGGGGCGCGGCGTGCACCCGGTGATCAGCGGTCTGGAGGCGGCCGGGCAGACAGGGCTCGAGCGGGCCGAGGTCGATACCGTCGGGCTGCCGCCGAAGCCGGCGGACGGACAGTCTCGCAGCCCCGGTGCGCAGCATCAGGTCGACCGTGCGCGTGGGCGATGTGCGCAGTCTGGCGACCGCCGCCAGTCGGCGGCGCCATCCGCCGGTCGCACCGAGCCGCTTGGTCGTGCGCAGCGCGATCTCGGCATAGATCTGCCAGTCGTGGCGGGCGCCCGGCTCCTTCGGGAACAGGGCCGGCGTGAACCGGGCGGTGTTGCGCACCGCGAGGGTGTGGAAGGCCACGTCGTAGTGGTCGCGCTCGAGCGCCGATGTCGGCGGCAGGATCACGTCGGCATGCCGCGTGGTCTCGTTGACGTAGAAGTCGACAGCTGCCATGAACTCCAGCTCATCGAGCGCGGCGTCGAGCCGGGCACCGCCAGGCGTGGAGAGCACCGGGTTTCCAGCCACGGTCAACAGCGCCCGGATCTGTCCGGTCCCTGGCGTGAGGATCTCCTCGGCGAGGGCCGCCACCGGAAGCTCGCCCCCGAACTCGGGCAGGCCCCGAACCCGGCTGCGGTACTTGTCGTAGTGGCCCGGCCCCACGATCCGTCGGCCCACCGTGTCGATGGCGGGTCTGGTGAACATCGCACCGCCGGCCCGGTCCAGGTTGCCCGAGAGCACGTTGAGCAGCTGAATCGCCCACTGGCAGATCGTGCCGAACTCCTGCGTGGACACGCCGATCCGGCCGTACGCCGCTGCGGCTGGGCTGGCGGCGAACTCGCGCGCGATCCGGCGGATCTCCGCGGCTGGCACGCCACTGGCCCGCTCCGCCCGCTCCGGCGTGAACGGCGCCACCGCCTCGCGCACGGCCTCCATCCCCTCGACCCACGCGGCCGGCCGGGCCAGCCCCTCGTCGAGGAGGGTCTTCACCATGGCGAGCAGCACCGCCGCGTCGGTCCCGGGCCGCACGAAATGGTGTTCGGTGGCCACCTTGGCGGTCTCGGTGCGCCGTGGGTCGAAGACCACCATGCGCCCACCACGCGCTTTGAGCTCGCGCAGCCGCTGCGGGAAGTCGGGGACGGTCATCATCGAGCCGTTGGACGCCATCGGGTTGGCGCCGAAGACCAGGAAGTAGTCGGTGCGGTCGAGGTCGGTGATCGGCTGGAGCAGCTGGTGCCCGAACATCAGCATGTTGACCAGCTGGTGAGGCAGCTGGTCGACCGAGGTGGCACTGAACCGGTTGTGGGTGCGCAGCATCTTGACCATGGCGATGCCGTGCGTCATCGAGCCGAGGCTGTGCACGTTGGGGTTGCCGAGGTAGATCCCCAGGGCATCACCACCGTGCTCCCTCACGGTGTTGGCGAGCCGCGTGCTGACCAGGTCGAAGGCCTCATCCCACGAGATCTCGGCCCAGCCATCGGCGGTGCGGCGCACCGGCCGCTTCAGCCGCTCGGGGTCCTCGTAAACGTCCTGCAGGGCAACAGCCTTGGGGCAGATGTGCCCCCGGGACAGGGGGTCGTCGGTGTTGCCCCGCACCGAGGCGATCCGGCCGCCCTCCAGGGTGAACAGCAGACCGCACGTGGCCTCGCACAGGTTGCAGACGCCATGCCGGGTTTCCATGCAGCCATGGTCACAGGCTTCTCAGGCAATGGCGAGGGGTATGCGGGGTGGCGAGCACCCGGCATACCCCTCGGTCTGCTGGTCGGCGGGTCAGCGCACCGGCGAGCGCCCGGAGACCCGCATCGCGACGGCCAGCCCGGGCTGGCGGACCCGGGAGGCGCGTCTCGGCGCCTGCGGCCGCCTGCGAGCGAGCTGCGCGAGTCCACGCAGCCCCACGAGCCGGACGATGTTCGAGGGAGCCAGGAACTCGTCCATAGGCAGGACGCCGGCCAGGGCGGCGAGGAACCGCTCGGAGGCGACCGGGTCGTCCGCGATCGCCGCGAAGAGGCGGCCCTCGGCCGCAGTCGGCGGGCGCAGCTGCGCGAGTCCGACCGTGAAGTCGAACATCGGGCGCCGGGCCCGGTTGCGCTGCCGCTCGTAGTGGCGCAGCGCGGTGCCCAGTCGCGTGGTGCCGGCGAAGCCCCGGACGACCGCGTCGCTGAGCGCGGCCGCATCGGCGAGTGCGTTGCCCATGCCCTGGCCGGTGACCGGGTCCATGACCAGGCCGGCGTCCCCGACCAGCGCCCAGCCCGGCCCTGAGGAGCGCAGGACCCGGTTGGGCACGTCGATCGTGGCGCGGATGGGTCCGACCCGCTGGCCCGACAGAACCCTCTCGCCGACCTCGCCCAGCGTCTGCAGGCTGGCGGTAAGTGCACTCTGGGCGTCGGCGCGGTGGTCGGCCAGGGCCTCGACGGGGCGGGCGAGGAAGGTGGTGACCTGGTCGTCGTTGGTCGGGAAGGCCCCGAACGCCAGCCTCCTACCGCTCGCCATCCACCCGTGGCCGAGGGGCACGCCGGACCAGTAGGCGTAGGTCGCGAGCGTGCTCGGGACCGCCTCGCGGACGGTCGGTGCGCCGACCGCTCGGGCCACGGTCGAGTTCTTGCCGTCGGCACCGATGACGAGCCGAGCCCGCTGAACGGCCCGCCCACCGCCCTTGAGCCGCAGGCGCACCCCGGTAACCGTGCCCCCCTCGGCGGTGAGCTCCTCGACGATCACGCCCTCGCGCACCTCGGGCGCCTGCCTCGCGGGCCGCGTCGACCAGCAGCGTGTCGAGCACGGTGCGCCGCGGGCTGTACATCGCATCGACCCCGTCGACCGCCGTGACCTGGCCCCACACCGCCGTGCGGGGGCCGGCATCGAAGCGCATCAGGCGGGTCGGCGGCGCGCCCGCCGCCTCCAGCCGGTCGAGCAGGCCCCAGCGGGCCATCAGGGCAGCGCCGGTCACCTGGAGCTGGTGTGAGGACAGCGTGTCGCTCGGGAAGCGGGCTTGCTCCAGGACCAGGACGTCAAGGCCGGCGCGGGCCAGCAGCAGGGCCGTGGCCGACCCGGCCAGGCGCCCTCCCACGATCACCACGTCAGGCATCGCGCTGCCCTCCCTCTGGCGCCGAGACCTCCCGGCCCTGCTCGGTAAGGACGGAGGCCTGGATCAGCCGGATGAACGACTCCACCCGCTGGGGCAGGCGGCCGTCGTCCAGCTGTTCGGACATGGCCTGCATTCCGGTGAACGAGCTCACTGCAACCTCTGCGAACTCGGTCGGCTCCACGTCGGCCCGCACGTCGCCCTCGCGCTGCGCGGCCGCGAAGTGGGACGCAACCACCTCCACCCAGAAGCGCAGCCCGCCACACAGCTCGTCGCGCAGGTCGGGATCGCGCGCAAGCTCCTCGATCACCTTGCGCGGGCCGGCCGGGCTGTCGGCACTCGTGGACAGACGCGCGAGGATGCGGGGGGCCTCGAACATGCGGTCCACTGCCCGGGGAAGCGGCGCGGCGGCTGCACTCACCCGCTGGACCCACCGCTGGCGGTGATCGGCCACGACGGCCAGCGCGAGCGCCTGCTTGGAGGGGAAGTGGAAGTAGAACCCGCCCTTGGTCAGCCCAGAGGCGTCGATGATGCGGTTGAGCGAGGCACCCGCGTAGCCGTCGCGCAGGAAGACCGGTGTCGCCGCGTCGAGGATCGCACGGCGCGACCGCTCGGCCCGGTCCTGAGCCGGCCGGTGCGCCCGCATCCCAACTGCATCAGCCATGGGTCCGGTAGAAAACCGACCGGTCGGTTTGTCAATGCTGTCCCTGGCTGGGACCCGAACATGACACAGGGGGTATGCCGGGTGGCGAGCACCCGGCATACCCCTTGGGTCACAGTGGACCGCTCCTGGCGCTGACCCCTGCCGGGACGGGGTCAGCCGCGGCGGCGACGGTCAGCGGGCGGCGGAGCCCTCAACGTAGTCGCTGTCGGTCTCCTTGATCCACGACATGAGCTTGCGCAGCTCCTTGCCGGTGGCCTCGATCGGGTGCTGGGCGCCCTTCTCGCGCAGCGCCTTGAACTCGGGCGCGCCCGCATCCTGGTCGTCGATGAACCGCTGGGCGAAAGCGCCGCTCTTGATCTCGGCCAGCACGGCCTGCATGTTCTCCTTCACGTGCGGGTCGATCACCCGCGGGCCGGAGACGTAGTCGCCGTACTCGGCCGTGTCGGAGACCGACCAGCGCTGCTTGGCGATGCCACCCTCGACCATCAGATCGACGATGAGCTTGAGCTCGTGGAGGCACTCGAAGTAGGCGACCTCGGGCTGGTACCCCGCCTCGACCAGCGTCTCGAAGCCGTACTGGATGAGCTGGCTCGCCCCACCGCACAGCACGGCCTGCTCGCCGAACAGGTCGGTCTCGGTCTCCTCCGTGAAGGTCGTCTTGATGCCGCCCGCACGCAGGCCGCCGATCGCCTTGGCGTAGGACTTGGCGAGGTCCCAGGCCTGGCCGGACGCGTCCTGCTCCACGGCGAGCAGCACCGGCACACCACGGCCGTCGACGAACTCGCGGCGCACGAGGTGGCCGGGACCCTTCGGCGCGACCATGAGCACGTCCGACCCGGCCTCGGGCTTGATGTAGCCGAACCGGATGTTGAACCCGTGGCCGAACAGCAGCCCGGCGCCCTCCTTGAGGTTCGGCTGGATCTCCTCGGCGTAGACCTTCCGCTGGACCTGGTCGGGCGTGAGGATGACGACGAGATCGGCCTCCTTGACGGCGTCGGCGACCGACAGGACTCGCAAGCCCTCGTTTTGGGCCTTGATCCGGGACCTGCTGCCCTCCGCAAGCCCGACCCGGACGTCCACGCCGGAGTCGCGCAGGTTGAGCGCGTGGGCGTGCCCCTGGCTGCCGTAGCCGATGACGGCCACCTTGCGCCCCTGGATGATGGACAGGTCCGCGTCGTCGTCGTAGAACATCTCGGCCATGGTCGGCCACTCCTTTGTCGGTTGCGTTGCGTGCTGGGTGCGTTGGTCTGGTTGTGGGTATGCCGGTGGGCTGGCGAGCCTCCGCCGCACCAGCCGGGTGCGGCCTGCGGACGGCCCCTAGGCGCTGCGCAGGGCGCGGTCGGTGATGGAGCGGGAGCCGCGCCCCACTGCCACCATGCCCGACTGCACGAGTTCCTTGACGCCGAAGGGCTCGACGACCTCGAGGAACGCCCGAAGCTTGTCGGCGTTGCCGGTGATCTCGATGGTGAGGGTGTCGGCGGCCACGTCGACCACCTTGGCACGGAACAGCTGGACCGTCTCCAGCACGTGGCTCCGGGTGTGGATGTCTGCCCTCACCTTGACCAGCAGGATCTCCCGCTGGACCGAGGCCGACGGGTCGAGCTCGACGACCTTGATCACCTCGACCAGCTTGTTCAGCTGCTTGGTGACCTGCTCCAGCGGCAGGGCCTCGACATCGACCACGACCGTCATCCGCGAGATCTCGGGGTGCTCGGTCGGGCCGACGGCGAGGGAGTCGATGTTGAAGCCGCGCCGGGAGAACAGGCTGGCGATCCGGGCGAGGACGCCCGGCTTGTTCTCGACGAGGACAGACAGGGTGTGCTTGCTCATCAGGAGTTCTCCTCCGGCTGCTCGGTCGCTTCGTCCTCCTCGCGGTCCCACTGCGGGGCCGTGTCCTTCGCCACCTGGATCGCGTCGTTGCTCACGCCAGCGGGGACCATCGGCCACACCATCGCGTCGCGGTGCACCACGAAGTCGACGATCACGGGGACGTCGGTGATCTCCATCGCCTTCTGGATCGTCGCGTCGACGTCCTCGGGACGCTCGCACCGCAGGCCGACGCAGCCGTAGGCCTCCGCGAGCTTGACGAAGTCGGGCACCCGGCGCCCGACCGAGGTGTGCAGGTCGGTGTTGGAGTAGCGCTCGTTGTAGAAGAGGGACTGCCACTGGCGCACCATGCCGAGGCTGGAGTTGTTGATGACCGCCACCTTGATCGGGATGCTGTTGATGACGCAGGTCGCCAGCTCCTGGTTGGTCATCTGGAAGCATCCGTCGCCGTCGACCGCCCACACGACGCGGTCCGGCTCGCCCACCTGGGCGCCCATGGCAGCGGGCACGGCATACCCCATGGTCCCCAGCCCGCCGGAGTTGAGCCAGGCGTTCGGCCGCTCGTACCGGACGAACTGTGCCGCCCACATCTGGTGCTGGCCCACGCCCGCGACGTAGACCGCCTCAGGGCCCGCGATGGCCCCCAGGCGCTCGATGACGTACTGCGGCGCGAGCGGGCTGTCACCCTCGGCTTGCCCTGGGGAGGTGTACCCGAGCGGGAAGGTCTCCTTCCACGAGGCCGTCTGCTGGCGCCAGGCCTCGTAGTCGCCCAAGCGCCCCGCCTGGAGGTCTGCGGACACCTCGGCGAGGAGGTCGGTGATGACCGCCTTGCAGTCGCCCACGATCGGGACGTCTGCGACGCGGTTCTTGGAGATCTCGGCCGGGTCGATGTCGGCGTGGATCACCTTGGCCTCGGGGGCGAAGGACGAGAGCTGGCCGGTCACCCGGTCGTCGAAGCGCGCGCCCAGCGTGATCAGCAGGTCGGACTTCTGGAGGGCGGTCACAGCGGCGACGGAGCCGTGCATGCCGGGCATGCCGAGGTGGAGCGGGTGACTGTCGGGGACCGCGCCGCGCGCCATGAGCGTGGTGACGACCGGGATCTGGGTCAGGTCCACGAACCGGCGCAGCTCTTCGGAGGCCTCCGCGCGGATCACGCCGCCACCGACGTAGAGCACCGGGCGCCTGGCCTGGGCGATGAGCCGGGCGGCCTCGCGGATCTGCTTGCCGTGCGGCCGGGCCACCGGCCGGTAGCCGGGCAGCTCGAACTTCGGCGGCCAGGAGAACGTCGTCTGCGACTGCAGCGCATCCTTGCTGATGTCGACGAGCACCGGCCCGGGGCGGCCGGTGGAGGCGATGTGGAAGGCCTCTGCGATCACGCGCGGGATGTCGTCGGCGTGGGTCACCAGATAGTTGTGCTTCGTGATGGGCATCGTGATGCCGCGAATATCGGCTTCCTGAAAGGCATCGGTGCCGATCGCGGCGGACGAGACCTGCCCGGTGATCGCCACGATCGGGACGGAGTCCATGTAGGCGTCCGCGATCGGCGTGACCAGGTTGGTCGCTCCCGGACCCGACGTGGCCATGCACACGCCCACCTTCCCCGTGGCGGCGGCATATCCCTCGGCGGCGTGGCCCGCGCCCTGCTCGTGACGCACGAGGATGTGGCGGACCTTCACCGAGTCGAGCAGTGGGTCATAGGCGGGGAGGATGGCACCCCCGGGGATGCCGAATACGGTGTCGACGCTCATCGCCTCCAGGGAGAGCACGAGGCTCTGGGCACCGGTCACCACGGTGGGTGCCTTGGCGCGGGCCTGCTGAGCCAGCTGTGCTGGGGATGGGGCAGCCGGCGAGGGGGCTGCTGGCGTGGCGTTGCCGTCGCTCACGTCGTCACCGCTTTCAATCCATCGTCACGAGGTCACAAAAAAACCCTCCAGTCCCGTGGCGGGGACCAAGAGGGCGGCGCGCTTGCTCTGCGGATGCAGAGCGAGCGCGCTAGGTAAGTACGAGAATCCATGCCACCCGTGCACTCTCCACCGTTGCGAGGGCCGGTGTCAACGCGCGAGACGGCGAGTCTCGCGATCCGGGACCGGCGACCGCGCCGCCTGGTGGTTCGCCCGACGCGCCGCCGGGGCCGCGCCCGACCCGCTGCCCCTCCGCTCGCTTGAACGGTCAACGAGAACCAGAATGGGCGCTGTCCGGGCCGAGACGCCAGCCAGCCGGCTGGCGAACAGCCCGCCAGCGTGTTGGAGGCATCAAACAATGGATGTGGTGTTTCTCATCGGCCGAATTGTCTTCGCCTTCCTCTTCCTCGGGTCGGCCGTGGCCCACCTGACCCAGACCAAGGCGATGGCCGGGTATGCCGGGTCGAAGGGCATCCCCTCGCCCGAGCTCCTGACCCGTCTCACGGGCCTGCAGATCCTGCTCGGCGGCCTCTCGGTGCTCCTCGGCGTCTGGGGCGACCTCGGCTCGATCGTGCTCCTCCTGTTCCTGGTCTCGACCGCATTTCTCATGCACGGGTTCTGGAAGGAGTCGGACGCCATGGCGAAGCAGATGGAGATGGTCCAGTTCAACAAGGACATCGCGCTCGCGGGCGCGACGCTGGCCTTCTGGTGGGCGTTCGACAGCGGCGCCGGACTGACGATCACCGGTCCGCTCTTCGGCTAGGACTCCGACACCCGGTCCCCTGACCTGCGGCCGCGCGGCCGGAGGAGCTCTGGCCTGCGGAAGCACCCCTCTATTGCTGCGCGTTGCTGATCATCCGCACTCATCCTCCTGGGCGTCCGATGTGCCTCTGGCGTGCCCTTGCGGACCGGAGGCAGGCGCCGGGGAGGGCACGCTTCGCAACGTCGCGGGGTGTCGTCCGTGGGCGAACCGGGACCAACGGCTCTGACCTTCGGAGCGGGCCTTCGCCAGAATTTGGAGGTGCCGGGAACGACGACACCGGCACTCCACTGTGGAGGGACCCGATGACCGAGCATGCGATGCCGCAGACCACGCACACGACCGAGATGCGCCAGGTCCGCGAGATGAATGCCGCCCTTGCCAGGCGTGGCGGACCCTCCGCCGGCTCGATCGGGGTCCGCGCGGGAGTGGCCCCCGACGCTGTGCTCCACCGGCTCCGGATTGCCGGTCCGCCCTCGTACCCCTACGTCTACGGCATCTTCATCCGGGGAGCCGAAACCTCGAACGATGCCCGGCGCGCCATTGTGGAGCTGCACACTGCGCAGCTGCGAGCGATCAGCGACCAGCTGGGGCTCCGTGGCCACACCTGGGGCGTCTGACCCGACCGGGCTGCCCCCGCCGCCGGCCGCTGGCGTTGGCTGGGGTCAGTCGCAGACGGCGCCCTGGCTGGCCGACCTGACCAGTCTCCGGTACTTCGCCAACACCCCTCGGGTGTACTTGGGATCGGGGTGGCGGGCGCCCGCCTCGCGCCGTGCCGCCAGCTCAGCGTCGCCGACGATCAGATCGAGGGTGCCGCGGGCGACATCGAGGCGGATGCGGTCGCCGTCCTGGACGAACGCGATGGGCCCCTCGTCGACGGCCTCCGGGGCGACGTGACCGACGCACAGACCGGTCGTGCCGCCGGAGAACCGTCCGTCGGTGAGCAGGAGGATGTCCTTGCCGAGCCCGGCTCCCTTGATGGCCCCGGTGACGGCAAGCATCTCGCGCATGCCTGGACCTCCCTTGGGGCCCTCGTAGCGGATGACCACCGCGTCGCCAGGGCGGAGTGTGCCCTGCTCGACGGCGTCCATGGCCGCGCGCTCCCCGTTGAAGACCCGGGCGGTGCCCTCGAACACGTCGTTGTCGAAGCCGGCCGTCTTGACCACGGCGCCCTCGGGGGCCAGCGACCCCTTGAGGATGGTGAGGCCGCCGCTGCGGTGGATCGGCTCCGCCATGGCTCGCACGACGTGGCCGTCGGGGTCCGGCGGCCGGAGGCCGGCGAGGTTCTCGGCCACGGTCTTGCCGGTCACCGTGAGGCAGTCGCCGTGGAGCAGGCCGGCATCCAGAAGCGCCTTCATGACGACCGGAACGCCGCCGACGCGGTCGATGTCCGTCATGACGAACTGGCCGAACGGCTTCACGTCGGCAAGGTGCGGCACTTTCGAACCGACGCGCTGGAAATCGTCGATCGACAGGTCGACCTCGGCCTCGTGGGCGATCGCCAACAAGTGCAGGACGGCGTTGGTCGAGCCGCCGAACGCCATCACGACGGCGATGGCATTGTCGAACGCCTCCTTGGTCATGATCTGGCGCGCTGTGATGCCGCGGCGCAGCATCTCGACCACGGCCTCACCCGACCTGCGGGCGAAGCCGTCGCGCCGGCGGTCGGTGGCCGGTGGCGCGGCGGACCCCGGCAGCGACATGCCGATCGCCTCGGCCACCGAGGCCATGGTGTTGGCGGTGTACATGCCGCCGCAGGCCCCCTCGCCGGGGCAGATGGCCCGCTCGATCGCGTCGACGTCCTCGCGGCTCATCCGCCCGGCCGCGCAGGCGCCCACGGCCTCGAACGCGTCGATGATGGTCACCGTGCGCTCTGACCCGTCGGAGAGTCTGGCGATCCCGGGGAGGATTGACCCGGCATACAGGAACACCGCTGCCAGGTCGAGCCGGGCCGCGGCCATGAGCATCCCGGGCAAGGACTTGTCGCACCCTGCTAGCAGCACGGACCCGTCGAGCCGCTCGGCGTTCATCACGGTCTCGACGGAGTCCGCGATGATCTCGCGGCTGACCAGGGAGAAGTGCATGCCCTCGTGGCCCATGGAGATGCCGTCGGAGACGCTGATCGTCCCGAACTCCAGCGGGTAGCCACCGGCGGCGTGAACCCCGTCCTTGGCAGCCTTGGCGAGCCGGTCGAGGGACAGGTTGCACGGGGTGATCTCGTTCCAGGACGAGGCCACCCCGATCTGCGGTTTGGCGAAGTCCTCGTCGCCGAGGCCTACTGCCCTGAGCATCCCCCGCGCAGCGGCCTTCTCGAGGCCGTCGGTGACGTCGCGGCTGCGGGGCTTGATGTCAGGGGTCTGCGTCATGGCCGGAGTCTATGCCGGTGTCCACTGCCTGGGACCGGTGTCTCGGCTGCCGGCCCGGTGAGGTCTCAGCCGCGCGGGACCGCGAAGTAGTCGAGACGTGCGTCGTCGTAGCCGAGGTCGGACCAGTGGCCCGAATAGCGCAGCACCGCCAGTGCGCAGGTCGGGTACCCCTCGGCCATCAGCCGGTGGGCCTGGACCGATCCCTCGCCGTCGGCCAGCAGGCTGGCCAGCGCAGGTAGGCCGGGTGCATGGCCGACCACGAGAACGACGCTGGCCTCGGGATCGGCTTCCCGGAGGACCTCGAGGAGCTGTTCAGGACCCGCCGTGTAGAGCCGCCGGTCCTCCCACACGTCAGCCTCGGCGCAGTTGCCCGCGACCCCTTGGGACGTCTGGACCGTGCGGGCCGAAGTCGAGCACAGGACGAGATCACAGCCGATGTCGTGCTCGGCGAGCCACCGGCCCGCCGCCGCCGCGTCACGTCGCCCGCGCGCGGTCAGCTCTCGTTCGTGGTCGGGCTTGCCCATGTCCTGCTCGGCCTTGGCATGGCGGAGCAGGACCAGGATGCGGTCCTCAGCGGCTCTCGTCATAGGACGAGCATGGCTTCTTGCAGGCGGGATGTCACCCTGTTGGGAGGGACGCCGGTGGCGCAGGCCCCGCAGACCGTCCGCCGCGCTAGGTTGGCGATGGCGAGGGCGTCAGGATCGCTCCTGGTCCGCCGGCGCCAGCCGTCCCACCGAACACCGGAGCCCACGATGCAGCGGGATGTCCCGTCCACCGCGATCACCGCCCTGGTCGACGTCCGCCCCGAGGCGCCCGTCGACCGCGCCTGGCTGGACGAGGCGGTGCGCCGCATCCAGGCCGACGCCAACCGCAGCGCTGACACGCACCTGGTCCGGGTGCCGGTCGCCGGGTGCCCGGACGTCGACCTCTACCTCAAGGACGAGTCGACCCACCCCACGGGCAGCCTGAAGCACCGGCTGGCCAGATCGCTCTTCCTTTATGCCCTGTGCAATGGAGCGCTGCACCGGGGTACCACGGTGATCGAGGCGTCCAGCGGCTCGACTGCGGTGAGCGAGGCGTACTTCGCGCGGATGCTCGAGCTGCCCTTCGTGGCGGTCATGGCACGCTCGACCAGCGCCGAGAAGGTGGCACTTATCGAGCGCGAGGGCGGCCGGTGCCACCTCGTCGACGACCCTGGTGAGGTCTACGACGTCGCCCGCCGGCTGGCCCGGGAGTGCAGTGGCCATTACATGGACCAGTTCACGTATGCCGAGCGGGCCACCGACTGGCGCGGCAACAACAACATCGCCGAGTCGATCTTCGATCAGATGGCACTGGAGCGGCACCCGGTGCCGGAGTGGGTCGTCGTGGGTGCCGGAACCGGTGGCACCAGCGCGACCATCGGCCGGTACGTGCGCTATCGCGGCCTGGCCAGCCGCGTCTGCGTCGTCGATCCCGAGAACTCCGCGTTCCTTCCCGGGTGGCGCGGAGACTCCCCGGAGACCATGGAGGCGAGGGGGTCGCGCATCGAGGGCATCGGGCGTCCGCGCGTGGAGCCGAGTTTCGTGCCTGCCGTCGTCGACCGCATGATCGGAGTCCCCGATGCCGCGTCGATCGCAGCAATGCGGTTCCTGCGCGAGCGCACCGGGCTGCGCGCCGGTGGGTCGACCGGCACCAACCTCTATGGCGCCCTCCGGCTGGCCTGCGAGATGACGGCCGCCGGCCGGGCCGGCAGCATTGTCTCGCTGCTCTGCGACGGCGCCGACAGGTATGCCGCGACCTACGACTCCGACACCTGGCTGCGCGAGCGGCGCCTCGACCCGACGCCCTACGCGGCGGTCCTCGAACAGGCCTGGGACCACGGGGTATGGACCGGTTGAGGGCGCGGCTGGGCTGAGTGCGGGGCCGACGCAGCGCGCGGCCCGGCACTGCGTGCGTTATGGCTGGCCGGCCGCGCCTGCGGGCGGTCAGCCCCCGGAGACGGCGTTGATCACGTAGACCACGGATTGGGGTCGCACCTGGGTGTCGAGGCCGCCGGTGCGCTTGGCGTCCTCGCCGTCGACGAACACGTTGACGTGGCGCCGGATCTGGCCGCGCTCGTCGCGCACTCGCGACGCGAGGATCGGCCAGGGCGCGAACGCCTCGTCGAGCACTGCGGCAAGGGGTGCAGGCTTCGACAGGTCGACAGCCAGCTCGCCCGCGCCGCCGGCCAGGTCTCGCAGAAGGCTGGGGAGGACAACGCGGGCCGTCATGACAGCGTGACGGCCCGGACGCACAGCACGTCAGGCAGCCGGGCGGCGACCAGGGAAAACGTCTCGCCGCCGTTGATCGACGCGTAGACCTCGCCGTTGCGGGTGCCGAGGTAGAGACCGGCCTCGTCATGGGTGTCGGTGGACGCGGCGTCGCGCAGCACTGTGGTGTAGCAGTGGTCGGGCAGACCGGCAGCCTGCATGCGCCAAGTCTTGCCAGCGTCGTCGGAGCGCTGCACCTGCAGCTGGCCGCCGGGCGGGATGCGCTCTCCGTCGGAGGTGATCGGCACCAGCCAGAGTGTGCCGCCGTCGCGGGGGTGGGCGACCACGGCGAAGCCGAAGTTGGTGGGCAGACCCTCCTCGATCGGCTGCCAGGTCACGCCCTTCGTCGTCGGACCGGTACACCCCGCGGTGATTCTGCGCGTAGAGCCGCGAGGGCTCATCGGCGTCGCGGGCGACCTTGTGCACGCACTGCCCGAACTCCGGCCACTCGTTGTGAGGCATGAAGTAGGCGTGGATGCCCGTGTTGCCCGTCGTCCAGGTGACGCCACCGTCGCGGGTGTTGTAGACACCACCCGTGCTCATCGCGACCAGCATTGAGGATGGGTCCGCCGGGTTCGGCAGCACCGTGTGGATCGCCGGGCCGCCGAAGCCGGCTCCCCACTCGGGCCGGTGCGGGTGGTCCCACAGGCCACGGTTGAGCTCGAAGGTCTCGCCACCGTCGGTGCTCCGCCACAGCCCCTGAGGCTCGGAGCCGGCCCACACCACCTGGTCGTCATGTGGGTCGGCGACCAGCTGCCAGGTGGCCTTGAGCGCCGTGTCGGTGCCCTCCGGGAACCGGATGGACCCCTCTGGATGCTCAGTCCAGGACCGGCCGAGGTCGTCGGAGTGCTGCAGCGCCGGCCCCCAGTGCTCGGAGCGGAAGCCGGCCAGCAGCCGCGTGCGGCCTCTCCGGGTGTCGAACAGGAGCGACAGCACCTCGCTCATGAGGTGGTGTGGGCCCTCCAACTGCCACTCCTGCCGGTCGCTGCTGCGTGCCAGCCACAGGCCCTTGCGAGTGCCGACTGCGACGACGGTCTCGGTCATGGCGCCATCATGACACCGACCCCCGTCAGCCGCGATGGACCACGTTGAGCAGGGGTCGCCCGGCAGCAAGGGCACCCAGCTGCTCGCGCAGCAGCCGGATCGCCCGGGGCCGGAAGGCCGTGGTCGCACCCCCCGTGTGCGGGCTGACGAGAACCCCGGGCGCGCTCCACAGCGGATGTCCGGGGGGCAGCGGCTCCGGGTCGGTCACGTCCAGCGCGATCCGCAACCGGCCCGCATGGCGCAGCAGGGCCTCGGTGTCGGCCACCCGCCCGCGGGCCACGTTGACGAGCAGCGAGCCGTCCGGCATACGGGCCAGGAACTCCTCGCCCACGAGCCCTTCCGTCTCCGCGGTGAGTGGCACCACGACGATCACGACGTCGTAGGCCGGCAGCAGCCCAGGCAGCTCGTCGACGCTGTGCACCGAGCGCACGAGGTGGTCACCGCCGCGGGCGCGGCTGGCGACCGCGGTCAGCTCGACCTCGAACGGCGTCAGCCGGGAGGCGATGGCCCGCCCGATCGAGCCGTAGCCGACGATGAGCACGCGGCGGTCGGCCAGGGCCGACCAGTAGCTCGGGGCAAGCCACTCGCCGACCGCCTGGGCACGGACGAAATCGGGTATGCCGCGCAGAGCCGCCAGCGCAAGGGCCACCGCGAGCTCTGCGGTCGAGCTGTCATGGACGCCGGCAGCGTTGGCCAGGGCAACCCCCGTGGGAACGGCGTCGAGCAGCCCGTCATAGCCCGCCGTGAGCAGCTGGACGAGCTCCAGTCGGGGCAGCGCGGCCAGGACCGAGTGGTCGAAGCCCCCGATGTACGGAGGCACCACGGCTCGGATCTCGTCGGCGCGAGGCGGGACGGAGCCCAGGTCACCGGCCACGAACTCGATGCCGCCGACCGGCCCGACATCGTCGACCCAGTCCTGTCCCGGGAGGCAGATGACGTTCATCCCGCCACGCTAGGCCACAATGGCGCATGGACCAGAGCCGGTGCCGCAGGGTGGTCCGTGCCCGGCTGGCCGTCGTCGGTGCGGCCGCGTGCGCGTTCGCCACGGCCGCCTGCACGGGCGCCGACAGCGCAGGAGGAGGCACGCCGGCCACCCTCAGCAGCCGGTCGTCGGCAACCAGCGCTGCGCGGCCGACCACCTCCACACCGGGGGGCACCGCGCTGCGGCAGACCGTCATCGCCACGAACCTCGACGTCCCCTGGGGTCTCGCCTTCCTGCCGGACGGGACCGCGCTCGTCACCCTTCGCGACCGTGCCGAGGTGGTCCGCATCGGCGCGGGCGGCACGACGATCGTGGCCAGCATTCCCGGAGTGGAACCCGAGGGTGAGGGCGGGCTCTTGGGCATCGCCCTGTCCCCCGGCTTCACCACCGACCACCAGGTCTTCCTGTACTTCACGGCTGCCCGCGACAACCGCATCGTCAGGGCCACCTACGACGGTGGCCGGCTGACCGGCATACACCCGATCTTCACTGGCATCCCCAGAGGGGACCACCATGACGGCGGGCGCATCGCGTTCGGCCCCGACGGGTTCCTCTACGCCGGCACCGGCGATGCCGGCGACTCCGAGCAGGCGCAGGACCGCAGCGCCCTGGGCGGCAAGATCCTGCGCCTCACCAGCGAGGGCAGGCCAGCCCCGGGGAACCCGTTCCCGGGTTCGCCGGTGTGGTCGTACGGCCATCGCAATGTCCAGGGACTGGCGTGGGACGCCAGCGGCCGGATGTTCGCCAGCGAGTTCGGGCAAAACACGTGGGACGAGCTCAACGAGATTGTCCCGGGCGGCAACTACGGCTGGCCACGGGTGGAGGGCATCGCCAACGACCGCCGGTTCCGCAACCCGCTGCGCCAGTGGTCAACCGCGGATGCCTCGCCGAGCGGCATCACGATCGGACCTGACGGGGCGGTTTACATGGCCGCCCTCCGAGGTCAGGCGCTGTGGCGAATTCCGTTGGCGGAAGGCCGCGTTGGCGAACCGCAGCGCCTTCTTGCCGACAGGTACGGGCGACTCCGCACGGTCGAGCGAGCACCGGATGGCCGGCTTTGGGTGGTGACGAGCAACACCTTCCGAGGCAATCCCCGCCCGGGCGACGACCGCGTCATCGCCTTCCCTGTGACCAGCCTGCGCTGACCCGGCGGCAGCGGATCGGCCTGGCGGTGCCCTTTGCGGTGCGTCCCCTTGGCGGTGCGTCCCCTTGGCGGCGCGTCCCCTTGGCGGCGCGTCGGCTGGCCTGCCGAGCGCAGCCCCCGGAGGCGGCGATGATGGCCGCATGTGGAGAGACCTCGCGAATGTCGGTGTCAGCCTGCCGGACAAGGTCATCCGAACCATTGCGGTCTACCTGGTCCTCGCCGCGCTCCTGCGGGTGGCCGGAAAGCGCGACCTGGCCCAGCTGAACTCCTTCGACCTCGTCGTGATGCTGCTGCTCAGCAACGTGGTCCAGAACGCCATCATCGGCCCGGACAACTCCCTGCTCGGCGGGCTGGTCGGTGCGGTCATCCTGATCGGGTTCAATGCCATCGTCGTCCGTCTGGCGCGCCGCAACGACATGGTCGCCGAACTGCTGGAGGGCACTGCCACGACCCTGGCCCGCGACGGCGAGTGGGACGACAGCGCGCTCGAGCACGAGGGCCTGAGACGGTCGGATGTCGACGCTGCCCTCCGTCGGCAGAACGCGAACAGTGTGGACGAGGTCGAGCAGGTCACCATCGAGCCCGGGGGGGCCATCATCGCCACGCTGCGTGACGACCTTCAGTCGGCCACCAAGGCTGACGTCGCCCGGATCGAGGCCAAGCTCGACACCCTGCTTCGGTCGCAGGCCGGCTGAGCGCGACGGCGTCAGGCAGCCAGTCCGACGAACTCGAACCCCCACCGGCGACGACGGGCGGACAGCCGCAGGCCGCCCGATTCCGCCGCCGCCACCATCTCCGACGTCGGCCGTAGGAACGCCCGGTAGGCCTTGCCCCGGATCGCCATGTAGGCGTTGATCGACGCGACGACCGGCCGGGTCCATGGTGACTGGCGGGGGTAGCTGAGCAGCAGCATTCCGCGGGTCAGCGCGGCGGCCTCTCTGATGAGGGCAAGACCGTCGGGGGTGCAGCACACGACGCCGTTCAGGATCACGATGTCGGCCGGTGCGACAGACCCCTCGCCGGTGAGCAGGTCGGCCACCCGGAACGACGTGCGGCCAGCCAGTCCCTTGCTCTCTGCGAGCTCGCGAGCGAAGGGCGCGTAGGCCCCCACCAGCTCGACGATCTCACCGCTCGCCGCGCCTCCCGCGACCAGCTCGGCCTGCAGCGTGCCGATCCCGCCGCCGATCTCGAGCACCCGGGCATCCTTGAGGGTCGCCTCGGGCACCGCCGCGATCATCTGCCGCTCGATGGGACGAAGACCCTTCCTGCGGTAGCGCTCCAAGTCGTGCCGGGCCGCCTTCTCGCCGAAGACCGCCTGGCACACCGCACCGCGGCAGCAATCCATGCCGCCAGTGTAGGAGCGGACGGCGAGGTATGCCGGTCGGCCGGGCCACGGTGCGGCCGCACCTACGCCGGTCAGGAGCCGAGCTTGGCGAGGATGAGCTCGCGTGCCCGGCCGGCGTCGGCCTGGCCTTTCATCTCCTTCATCACCTGGCCGATGAGCGCACCCGCCGCCTGTACCTTGCCGTCGCGGATCTTCTGCGCGACGTCGGGATTGGCGTCGATCACCTTGTCGACCGCCGCATCGAGCGCTCCATCGTCCCGGACCAGCTCGAGCCCCCGCGCGTCGGCAACCTCTGCCGGCGAACCCTCGCCGGCCAGGACACCGTCAAGCACCTGCCGGGCCATCGCGTCGTTGAGGCGGCCGCTCTCGACCAACCCCTCGAGCTCGGCGAGGTGAGCTGCAGCCACACCCCGCTCAGCGGCATACGTGCTGAGGTCCTGGGCCTCGGCGTTGGCGCGCCGCGCCAGCTCGCCCATCCACCACTTGCGCGCGCCCGCCGGCGTCGCACCCGCCTCGACGGTCTCCTCGATGAGCCCCATCGCGTGCGCGTTGACGACGTCGCGCATCTCGAGGTCGCTGAACCCCCAGTCGGCCTGGAGCCGCTTGCGCCGCTGACCCGGGTGCTCGGGCAGGGTCGCCCGAAGCGCTTCGATGGTGTCACGGGTCGGCGCGACCGGCACCAGGTCGGGTTCGGGGAAGTAGCGGTAGTCGTCTGCGTCGGACTTCACGCGGCCGCTGGTGGTCACACCGGTGTCCTCGTGCCAGTGGCGCGTCTCCTGCGTCACGGCGCCGCCGGCGGTGAGGATGGCGGCCTGGCGGGTGATCTCGTAGCGCACCGCGCGCTCGACCGAGCGCAGCGAGTTGACGTTCTTGGTCTCGGTGCGGGTGCCGAACGGCACGTCGTCCTGTGACTCCCCCTCCGCGGCTCGGGACCGCAGCGAGAGGTTCGCGTCACACCGCATCGAGCCCTGCTCCATCTTCACGTCGGACACGTCCATTGCCCTCAGCAGCTCGCGCAGCGCCGACACGTAGGCCCGGGCCACCTCCGGGGCGCGCTCTCCGGCCCCGGTGACGGGCTTGGTGACGATCTCGATGAGCGGAATGCCCGCGCGGTTGTAGTCGACCAGCGAGTACTCGGCGCCTTGGATCCGGCCCGTTGACCCGCCGACGTGGAGGCTCTTGCCGGTGTCCTCCTCCATGTGGGCGCGCTCGATGTCCACCCGGAAGACCATGCCGTCGTCGAGCTCCACGTCGAGATGTCCGTTGTAGGCGATCGGCTCGTCGTACTGGCTGGTCTGGAAGTTCTTGGGCATGTCCGGGTAGAAGTAGTTCTTCCGGGCGAAGCGGCACCACGGCGCGATCTCGCAGTTGAGCGCCAGGCCGATCCGGATCGCCGACTCGACCGCCTTCTCGTTGACCACCGGCAGGGCGCCGGGCAGCCCGAGGCAGACCGGGCAGACCTGGGTGTTGGGCTCGGCGCCGAAGTCCGTGGGGCACCCGCAGAACATCTTCGTTCGGGTGTTGAGCTCGACGTGCACTTCCAGCCCCATGACCGGGTCGTATGCCGTGAGCGCCTCGTCGTAGGGAAGCACGGCTTCCGTGGCCGTCGCCGTCATGTCAGGCTCCCTTCGCGGTCAGCTCGGGGGCCTTCGCCAGCAGCGGGCCACCCCACTTCGCGTGCAGCAGGCGCTCCAGCGCGGCCCCGGCGTTGTAGAGGCGCTCATCGCGCTGGGCCGGTGCCAGCAGCTGGATGCCGGTGGGCAGGCCGTCCTCCTCGGCCAGCCCGCTCGGCAGCGAGAGGCCGGGGGTTCCGGCGAGGTTGGCCGGGATCGTCGCGATGTCGTTGAGGTACATCGCCAGCGGGTCGTCGAGCTTCTCGCCGAGCCTGAAAGCCGTCGTGGGGGCCGTCGGGCTCACCAGGATGTCCGCCTTCTCGAAGGCCCGCTCGAAGTCGCGCGCGATCAGCGCGCGCACCTTCTGGGCCTGGCCGTAGTAGGCGTCGTAGTAGCCGGCCGACAGGGCATAGGTGCCGAGAATGATGCGCCGCTTCACCTCGTCGCCGAAACCGGCGTCGCGGGTCGCGGCCATGACCTGCTCGGCTGTGGGGTTCTCGACACCCTTCGGCCACACCCTCATCCCGTAGCGCATGGCGTCGAACTTGGCCAGGTTCGAGGACGCCTCGCTCGGCAGGATCAGATAGTAGGCCGCGAGGGCGAAGTCGAAGTTGGGGCAGGAGACCTCGACGAGCTCGGCGCCGGCGTCGACGAGCAGCTGGACGCACTCCTCGAACCGCTCCCGCACCCCCGCCTGGTAGCCCTCGCCGCCGAGCTCCTTGACGACGCCGACCTTGACCCCGCGGACGTCGGCGCGCCGGGCCGCCTCGACGACCGGGCGGACCGGTGCGTTGATCGAGGTCGAGTCCATCGGGTCGTGGCCGCCGATGACGGCATGCAGCAGGGCGGCGTCCAGCACCGTGCGCGTGCAGGGCCCAGCCTGGTCGAGGCTCGAGGCCAGCGCGACCAGGCCGTAGCGGGAGACGGCACCATAGGTGGGCTTGACACCCACGGTGCCGGTCACCGCGGCGGGTTGCCGGATCGAGCCGCCGGTGTCGGTGCCGATGGCCAGGGGAGCCTGGAAGGAGGCCACCGCCGCGGCCGAGCCACCGCCCGAGCCGCCGGGGATTCGGTCCAGATCCCACGGGTTGTGGGTCGGCCCATAGGCCGAGTGCTCCGTCGATGACCCCATGGCGAACTCGTCCATGTTGGTCTTGCCCAGGATGGGCATGCCCGCCGATCTGATCCGTGCGACGAGGGTGGCGTCGTAGGGCGGGACCCAGCCTTCGAGGATCTTCGAGCCACAGGTCGTCGGCAGCCCACGGGTGGCCATGACGTCCTTGACCGCGATCGGCACCCCAGCGAGGACATGTAGCTCGTGCCCAGCAGCACGGCGGCGGTCGATGTCGGCCGCTGTGGCGAGGGCCCCCTCGGCGTCGACGTGGAGGTAGGCATGGATGCCACCGTCGATGGCCGCCGTGCGGTCGAGGTGGGCCTGGGTTACCTCGACGGAGGAGACCTCGCCGGTCGAGAGCGCGTGCGCCAGCTCGGCAGCGCTGGCGCGGGTGATGTCGAAGTTCACAGTCCTCAAACGTCCTTGCTCGGTGTGGTTGTTGGTGGTGAGCCCTGGTTGCCTCCCCCGGCTCGCGGCTGAGCCCCCTGCTCAGCGAACCGGTCAGTCCTCGGCGAGGATGCGCGGCACGGAGAACCGCTGCTGCTCCGACGCCGGCGCCCCTGACAGGGCCTCGTCGGCGCCGAGCGAGGGTCGCACCTCGTCGGGGCGCGTGACGTTGGTGAGCGGCATGGGGTGCGACATCGGCTCGACCTCGCTGGTCGCGGCCTCCTGGACCTTGGCCACCGACTCGAGGATGACGCCGAGCTCCCCGACCATCCGGTCGAGCTCGGCCTCGGACAGGTCGATGCGCGCCAGGCCGGCGAGGTGGGCGACGTCGTCGCGGGACAGTGCGGACATGCGCGCAAGTCTATGGGGACGCCGCCCGGCTTCCGACCAGCGCTCTAGACCAGCACTTTCGACCAGCACCTTCGACCGAGCACCTTCGACCAGCGCTTTCGACCGGCACCGGGGTGTGAGACTGGCCGGGTGAGCGGAGCGCCCCGGCCCCGGGAGACGGCAGGCACATCCGCCAGTGGGGATGCCGCGGAGTCGGACCGGCGCCGTCCCTCTCGTCGGGCCGTTCTCGGCGCCGGTGTGGCAGCGCTGGCGGGCATGGCAGCCATCGCTGCCGGTGTCGAGACCGAGGTGCTGCCGGGCCGGTCGCGGCTGCACGAGGCCCTCGGCCTCAACGGCGAACCGGGCGACATCCCGGACGTCACCCCGGGTCGGATCCAGACCGGACGTCTCGCCTCCCGAGCGCGCCTGGGCCGCACCGTGGGCTGGGCGGTGGCGTATCCCCCCGAGGTGGCCGACGGCATACGGCTGCCCGTGCTCGTGGTCTTGCACGGTCGCGGTGGTGACCACACGCATGCCTTCGGCACCGCGCTGGGCCTCGAGCGGTTCCTGGCCCAAGCGGTGTCGCGCGGTGTGCCCCCCTTCGCGGTCGCGAGCGTCGACGGCGGCGACACCTACTGGCACCCGCGGTCCTCGGGCGAGGATTCCGGAGCGATGGTCACCGACGAGTTCATCCCGCTGCTCGGCGGAATCGGCCTCGACGCGAGCAGGGTCGGCTTCCTGGGGTGGTCGATGGGCGGCTATGGGTCGATGCTCCTGGCCAGCCGGCTCGGCCCCTCGAGGGTCGCTGCCGTCGTCGCCGAGAGCCCCGCGATCTGGGAGTCGGCGGACGAGACGGCGTCCGGCGCCTTCGACGGCCCGGCCGACTACGAGGCCCACACCGTGTTCCACCGGCAGGAGGCGCTCGCCAGGATCGCCCTGCGCATCGACTGTGGAACAGGCGATCCCTTCTACCGCGCTACGAGGGCCTTCGTGGCCACGCTCTCCCCCAAGCCGGCTGGCGGCTTCCAGCCCGGTGGGCACGATATGGAGTACTGGCGACGAATGGCCCCGGCCCAGCTCGCCTTCGTCGGCCGCCATCTGGCCCGGACCTGATCGCGCGGGCAGGGCGGCGCGGCATGCCGCGGTCAGACGGCGTGCTCCTCGTGGTCCTGGGCGTTGACGATGTCACGGGTGAGCTCGAGCTGGCCGAGGTGCTGCGAGAGCTCCTCGTAGACGTGCAGCAGCACCGCGCCCTGGCTGCGCACGAAGATGTCGACGCGGTCTGGCGGGTTGGCTGGCGGAGCCGAGAAGTCGCTGGCCAGCACATCGGCGCGGAACGCCTCACGCACGGCCTGCGTTCGGGAGGCCAGCTCGTCGACCGGGCCCGTGGCGGTGAACTCAGCCTCGCGGTCGCGTGGCATGACCACGCCACGGTTCACCGTCGAGGCCCAGTAGGTGGCCACGCCCAGGCAGTGGTTGAGGATCGCGTATGCCGTATTGGCCCCTTCCAGTGGCGGCCGCCGGTTGGCGAGGTCGTCGCCGAGCCCGACGACGATCGCGGTCATCCGGTCGAAGGCCTTGTCGCAGTAGGCGAGGAATTCCTCGGAGTCGATCACGGTGGGTTCGGTCCTCTCAGTCGGGGCTTCCCGTCGCGAGCAGCCGCACGAAGGCCGCCTCATCGAGGATCGGCCGGCCCAGCTCTCGCGCCCTGTCCTCCTTGGACCCGGCGTTCTCGCCCACGACAACGAAGTCGGTGCTCTTGGACACCGAGCCTGCGGCCTTGCCGCCACGGGCGACTATGGCCTCCTTGGCCTCGTCGCGGGAGAAGCCCTCGAGCGACCCCGTGACGACCACGGTCTTGCCCGCCAGGGTCTGCTCCACCGACGCATCGCGCTCGTCTGCCATGCGGACGCCGTCGGCGGCCCAGCGGTCGACGATGGTGCGGTGCCAGTCGTTCTCGGGCAGGTCGAACCACTCGCGCACCGAGTCGGCAATGACCCCGGCGACGCCCTCGACCCCGGCAAGCTCGTCGCGGCTGGCTGCCCGGATCGCGTCGATGGAGCCGAAGTGCTGGGCCAGGGCACGCGCCGCGGTAGGCCCGACGTGGCGGATGGACAGCCCGACCAGCACGCGCCAGAGCGGCTGGTCCTTGGCGGCCTGGAGGTTGGCGACCAGGCGACGGCCGTTGGCCGACAGAACCCGGCCGTCGACCACCTCCTCGGGCCGATCGGTCTTCTTGGCGGCCCGGGTGTACAGCGGCACCTTGGCGATGTCCTGCGCGGTCAGGCTGAAGAGCGTGCTCTCGTCGTGGATCACGCCGCTCTCGAGGAGGCCTATGGCGCCCTCCCAGCCCAGGGCCTCGATGTCGAACGCCCCACGGCCGGCCAGGCCGAAGACGCGCTCCCGGAGCTGGGAGGGGCAGGACCGGGAGTTGGGGCAGCGGATGTCCTTGTCGCCCTCCTTCTGCGGGGCAAGCTCGGTGCCGCACGAAGGGCAGTGCGTCGGCATCACGAACTCGCGCTCGGTGCCGTCGCGCAGCTCGACCACCGGCCCGATGATCTCCGGGATCACATCGCCGGCCTTGCGCAGCACGACGGTGTCGCCGATAAGAACACCCTTGCGCTTGACCTCGTGGGCGTTGTGAAGGGTCGCCATTTCGACCGTCGACCCAGCCACGACGACGGGCTTCATCACACCGAAGGGGGTCACTCGACCGGTGCGGCCGACGTTGACCTGGATGTCGAGGAGCTTGGTGTTGACCTCCTCCGGCGGGTACTTGTAGGCGATCGCCCACCGCGGCGCCCGCGAGGTCGATCCGAGCTGGCGCTGCACCGCCACCTCGTCGATCTTCACGACGACGCCATCGAGCTCGTGCTCGACGCTGTGGCGGTGCTCGCCGTAATAGACGACGAAATCCTGGACCTGCTCGATGGTGTCGAGCACGCGGGTGTGGGAGGACACCGGCAGTCCCCACTCCCGGAACAGGTCGTACCCCTCGGACTGGCGGGTCAGGTCGAACCCGTCGCGGTAGCCGATGCCGTGCACCAGCAGGTGCAGGGGGCGCGTGGCGGTGACCCGCGGATCCTTCTGGCGCAGGGACCCCGCCGCCGAGTTGCGCGGATTGGCGAATGGCGCCTTCCCGGCCTCGACCAGCGAGGCGTTCAGCTCCTCGAAGCCCTCGATCGGGAAGAACACCTCGCCACGGACCTCGACCCGCTCCGGGTGGTTTGACCCCTCCAGCTGCTGGGGCACCCCCTTGATGGTGCGCACGTTGTTGGTGACGTCTTCACCGGTGCGGCCGTCACCCCGGGTCAGCGCGCGCACGAGACGCCCGCGCTCGTAGAGCAGGTTGACCGCCAGCCCGTCGATCTTCAGCTCGCACAGATAGTGGTATGCCGTGGTGCCGGCGTCGCGAGCCGCCCGGGCGGCCCAGGCCGACAGCTCCTCTGGCGAGAAGCAGTTGTCGAGGCTGAGCATGCGCTCGAGGTGGTCTACTGCCTGGAAGTCGGTGGCGAACACGGCTCCACCGACCATCTGGGTGGGGCTCTCGGGGGTGCGCAGAGAGGGGTAGGAATCTTCGAGCTCGTTGAGCCGCCGGATGATCGCGTCGTACTCCGCGTCGCTGATCGTGGGCGCGTCCTTGACGTGGTAGGCGAACTGCGCGGCGCTCGCCTGCTCGGCGAGGTCGGCCCACTCGTGCCTGACCTCGTCGGGCATGGCCACGTCGGTGATCGGTGTCGGGTCGGCGTCTCGTGGCGCCGCGGCGGTGTCGGTCACGGTGCCATCCTGCCTCAAGCCGGTGACACGGCGGCCTCCTCCGATGGTGTTCCCACGGAGGCTGGCGCGGGGACTGCCCGGAGCTCCGGACGCAGCTGCGCCCTGAGCGCGCGTGGACTCCCCGAGGCCCTGACGCAACGCCGCCTGGGGACGCAGAGGTGCCCTGGTCACATCGGCCGCTCCGCCGGCGTACCCGCTGGGGATCGGGTGTCGGAACCGTAGCCACGAGCAGGTCGGAGTGGACAGAATGTCGGCAACGCAGTCGCGGCCTCGAGTCAACAGGAGTCAACGATGACCAACCTCACCAGCAACCTGCTCGCCACGGCGGAGAAGCACCCGGACAGGACCGCGATCAGACTGGACGGGCTGGAGCTGACCTGGTCGCAGCTGCGCGAGCAGGCCCAAGCCGCGGCCGGTGCCCTGCGGGCGGCAGGCATCGAGCCCGGGGACCGGGTGGCGCTCATACTGCCGAACGTGCCGGCATACCCCATCCTCTTCTTCGGCACCCTCATGGCGGGGGGCACGGTGGTGCCCATGAACCCGCTGCTCAAGGCCCAGGAGGTCAACTACTACTTCTCCGACAGCGGCGCCAAGATCGCCTTCGTCTGGGGCGACTTCATCGAAGAGGCGCGCAGGGGTGCCGAGGGGCTGGGGACGCGAGTCATCCAGAGCGGGCCGATGGGTCCGTCTGCGGAGGACCTTCCGACCGCCGAGCCCCTGGCCAAGATGGTCGACCGCGACGACAGCGACACCGCGCTGATCCTCTACACCTCGGGCACGACCGGACGGCCGAAGGGTGCCGAGCTGACGCACAGCAATGTGAATCTCAACGCCCGCCGCTGCGCAGAAGTGATCCTCGAAATCAGCGAGGACGACGTCATCATGGGCTGCCTGCCGCTCTTCCACGTGTTCGGTCTGGTAGTCGGGCTCCAGGCTGCGACGGTCTCGGGTGCGGCGCTGGCACTCATCCCCCGATTCGACCCCGGCAAGGCCCTTGAGGTCATCCAGCGCGACAAGGTCACCGTGTTCGAGGGCGTGCCCACGATGTATGCCGCGATCCTCCACCACCCGGATGCCGGCTCCACCGACACCAGTTCGCTGCGGGTCTGCGCCTCGGGCGGCTCGGCCATGCCGGCCGAGGTCATGAAGGCCTTCGAGGAGAAGTTCGGCTGCATGATCCTGGAGGGCTACGGGCTGTCCGAGACCTCCCCGGTCGCCTCGTTCAACATGCCCGACCGGGAACGCAAGCCAGGCACGATCGGGGTCGCGATCCCGGGCTGCGAGATGAAGCTGGTAGGGCTCGACGGCCAGGACGTGGGAGCCGGCGAGGGCGTGGGCGAGATCGCGATCCGCGGCGACAACCTGATGAAGGGCTACTGGAACCAGCCGGAGGCCACTGCCGAGGCGATCCCTGACAGCTGGTTCCGCACCGGCGACCTCGCGACGGTCGACGAGGAGGGCTACTACACCATCGTCGACCGCAAGAAGGACATGATCATCCGGGGCGGCCTCAACGTCTACCCGCGCGAGGTGGAGGAAGTGCTGTACGAGCACCCCGACGTGCTCGAGGCGGCTGTCGTGGCGATCCCCGACGAGCACTTCGGCGAGGAGATCGGCGCCGCGGTGGCCTTCAAGCCGGGAAGTACCGCGACGCTCGAGGACGTGCAGCAGTTCGTCAAGGACCGCATCGCGGCGTACAAGTACCCGCGCAGGCTCTGGGCGATGTCCGAGGTCCCCAAGGGTCCGACCGGCAAGATCCTGCGCCGCGAGGTGAAGCCCCCGGCCGACGACTGACCGTGTCCGCGCGACGACTGACCGTTCCGCGCCACGACTGACCGTTCCGCGCGACGACTGACCGTTCCGCGCGACGACTGCTGCGGTCAGTCGGCAGCTGGTGCCGAGCGGGCGCGGCGCGGCCAGCCCACGACGACGGCCGAGCCGAGCACGATCGCCGCCCCCAGCAGCTGGGGCCAGGCGAGACGCTCGCCGAGGACGATGACGCCGAGCAGGACAGAGACCACGGGGATCAGGTAGGTAACCGTCGTGCTGACCGTCGCCCCGGCGGCCCGGACCACGTCGAACTGGAGCATGTAGGCGAGGCCGGTGCCGACCAGACCCAGGGCCAGGGTCGCCAGGACCGGCACCAGCGCCGAGCCACCCGTGGTGCTCTCGTGCAGGGACCACGGCGCTGGCCAGGGTGGCCCGCTGGGTCCACCACCAGATCGCCAGCACCGGCACCATCATCACCGCGCCGACGAGCAGGAGGGCGGCCGGCATGGACAGTCCGCCGAAGTCGACGTGACCGAGGGAGCGGCGGTTGTAGGTCCAGCCGAATCCATAGCTGGCGCCGGCCACGAGGGTCATGCCGAAGCCGATGAGGTCGGGACGCCCGGCCGCCTCCCAGGGCTGCATGATCACGACGACGCCGACGAAGCCGACCAGCACCGCGGCGAGCTTGTGTGGCGCCAGGCGGTCGCTCGGGAGCAGCATCAGACTGCACAGCACCGCGACCAGCGGGGTGGTCGCATTGCCGATGCCGGCGAGTGCCGACGACACGCGCTCCTCACCCAGAGCGAAAAGGGAGAACGGCAGCACCGACAGAAACACGCCCGACACAGCGAGGTGGGTCCAGGTGCGCCGCCCGCGCGGCAGCCGCCCGCCGGTCACCGACAGGAGCACAATCAGCGTGGCGGCACCGGCGAAGATCCGCAGACCGGAGATTTGAAGCGGTGCGAGCGACCGCAGGCCGACCTTCATCAGGAGGAAGCTCGAGCCCCAGATCAGGGCCAGGCTGAGGAACTTGAGCTGCCACGGCACCCGCTGCGCCGTGGCCTGGGCCACTCGGCCCCCAGACGCCGGCGCGTCCGCTTGGGGGGTCGGGACAGCTGCGCCGGATGAGGCGGCACCCGCTGCGGTGGTGGTCATGAACTTCTCGCTTCGTCAGTGAGCGCCCTCGCGGTGGCGAGGGCCGCCTCTTGAACGCTGCGAGCCCCCTCTGGTGTGAGCGAGGCGAGCCCGCACGCTGGTGACACGACGATGTCATCGAGCCCTGACAGAGCCAACCCCGTGCGCTGCCAACCCTCCGTGAGTTGCTGCCAGGCCCCGCGGGAGGTGCCGGTCCCATCAGTCGGCAGGCACCCGGCATACACGCCGATCCCCTCCTCCACGGTCGCGGCGACCGACTCCCAGCGCCCTGGTGACAGATTTGTCGTGTCGAGGGCGATGGCCGTGACTCCCGTCGTGCGCAGCAGCGGCAGGGGTATGCCGGGGTGGCAGCAGTGCACGACCGTCGCCCGGGTGCCCGCCGCCTCGAGAACTGTGCGTATGCCGGTCGCGGCAGCCTGCGGGTCGACGGCACGGATGCGCCCATAGCCGCTGGCCGTCGGGAGGGATCCGGCCAGGACGGCAGGGAGCGACGGCTCGTCGAGCTGCAGGATGACCTGCGCGCCGGGCACCAGGCGCTCGACCTCGTCGAGGTGGCCACGGATGCCCTCCGCCAGCGACGCGGTCAGGTCCCGCGCGGCGCCAGGGTCGACAACGGCCTTCTCGCCGCGCGTGAGCTCGAGAGCGGCGGCGAGGGTCCACGGGCCGGCAACCTGCACCTTGAAGGCGCCCTCGTAGCCATCGAACGCCTCGGCGAGCTCGTCGAGGTCGCGCCGCCACAGGGCCGCTGTGCGCTGCGCATCGCGGCCGGCCCGGTCCACGAGGCGCCATCCGGCAGGCTGGAGGTCGACGGGCATCTCGACCAGGAGGCCTGCCGCCCGCCCGATCATGTCGGCGCCGGGCCCCCGGGCGGGCAGCTCGGGCAGGTGGGGCAGGCCGTATTCGTCATCCGCCAGGAGCCCGCGGACCTCGCGAAGCACCTCCCGGACGTCTAGGCCCGGCCATGAGCCCATCCCAGTCGCGCGCGTCACGGGAGAAGTCAAACACGGGTCGGTGTCAGTGGATTACGTCCCGTTCTTGACCTGCCGCTCGGTGCCCAGCATGGCGGACTGAAGCTCGCTCGCAGTCACGGAGTAGCCCGCGACGGTGCCCGATGCTGACGCGTCGCGGCTGATCCCTTGGATGTGGATGTTGCTGGTCGAACCCCCTCCGTTGCGGTGATCGTTGACGACCGACCTCGTGATCGGCCCCTGCCCGGTCCAGGTGACATCCACGGTGATCGTGGAGTCCGTGCAATCCGGGTCCTCGGACGACGAGGGGTCGTAGGGCGCAGGTCGTCGCGGGCAGGTCCACGGCCGTGAGAGTCGCGTTCTGGAGCTCGCGGTCATTGATCGCAAAGGTGAATCCCTCACCCGTTTCGGTCGAGGTCTCCACGACGTACGTGTCGATGCCCTCCGAGTCCCGGGTGACCTGGATGTGGGACACATACAGCTGAGAGCCGTCCGGCGACGTCACCACGTCGACGGTGGTCTCGGTGACGATGGCCCGATGAGGGGGAAAGGGGACAAGGTCCCGAGGCTCGCTGGGGGTGCGGAGTTCGGGCAACGCACGGCGACCTGCTCGTCCCGGCCGATGGTCCGGGCGGAAGTGAGTGTGGGTTGTGGGGGAGGATGCCGCCATGGCTGTCGAGATCCGCCGCCTGACCGAGACCGACGCGGATGCTTCGCGACGGCTGAGCCACGAGGCATTCGGGGGGCCCGCCACAGCGCCCGATGGTTCCCCGGCCTGGCCGCCGCCCGGGTACCACGGCTTCGGCGCCTTCGAGGAGGGTGAGCTCGTCGCGAAGATCGCCGATCGGGAGTACGACTCGCACTACGGCGGAGCGGTCGTGCCGACATGCGGCATCGCCGGCGTGACCGTGCTGGCGGAACGCCGTGGGGAGGGGCTCATGGCCGCGCTCATGGAGGCCGCTGTGCGATCAGGCGCGTCGCGGGGCTGCGCCATCTCGACGCTCTTCCCCACGGCGCCGGCGATCTACCGGCCGTTCGGGTACGAGATCATCACGGACTACTACACGGTCGAGATCCCGACGGCCGCCCTCGCAGCTGTCCCGGTGTCACCCGGCCACGCGGTTCGGGTTCGGCGGGCCACGGCGCGCGACGTCGACGCCATCCGCGAGGTCTATGACCGATGGGGAGCCGCGCAGAATGGTC
Organism: uncultured Actinomycetota bacterium; assembly: GCA_963715025.1. Classification (GTDB taxonomy): domain Bacteria; phylum Actinomycetota; class Actinomycetes; order Actinomycetales; family Dermatophilaceae; genus DASSJT01. Next base: position 290,474 of record CAVQQQ010000001.1, read on the forward strand.
CCCTCACCCGGCGGGGTGTGAGTTTCACCGCAACGCCAGAGGAGTTCATCGCTGCGTTCTCGGGCGTGACCGTGGCGGTCGATGGCAGTGGCACTGTGCAGGGCTATGCCAGTTGGCGGCGCCGCAAGGGATACGGCAGCGACGGGGCTGTCGAGGTTGCGGACCTGTTCGCCGTGAGCGCCGACGGGGCGGGCGCTTTGCTCCGGTTCCTGGGCACGATGGCGACAACGGTGGCGTCGATTCGCTTCGACACCTCGGGCTTCGACGTCATCCGCACGCTCATCCCGACCCCGGACTGGAAGATCATCGACTCGGTGCCGTACATGCTGCGCATGCTTGATGTCCCGGCCGCCCTCTCCCCACTCGCGTACGCGGACGTTGTGTGCCCTCTCCTGGAGTTCAGGGTCGTGGGCGACCGGCTCGGGCTGATCGACGGCGCCTATCGCCTTGAGGTGGTCTCGGGAAACGGTCATTGCGCCCGGGTCGCCGAGTCCGCCGACCAGGACGCCACCGTCTTCTCGCCCCAGGGGCTGGCCCTGATCTACGCGGGAGCGCTCTCGATGGCGGATGTACGCGTATCAGGTCACGTTGCTGGCGGATCCCCTCGGGACGACCGCGTCTGGGACGCCTTGTTCGGTGGGCGGCAGGCGCATGTGCGCGACTATTTCTGAGCCCTCAGTCACGGCCCGGGCTCGTTGCTGTGACTGGCTCACGCTGGGCGGGCCATGGAGCGTCCCGCCGAGCGGTAGGGCTGTCGGAGCCGCACGGTAGAGTGCTTTGCTGTCATCTGTCTGATGCACGAATATCCTTGTAAGTCAATTCAATTCGTGAGTGTGGGAGTTGCGACATGCTCATTCGTCCGCTAGGGTTCGAACATCAGTTCGATTCACGGGGGTTCGATGACTGCACTCACGGGGTCTCCACGCACGTTCGGCGGGCGGCAGACGACGGTCGCGACGGTCCAGACCATGGACCCGTTCAGCCTCGCGGAGGCCATCCGCGACCTGTCGATCGACGACATCGCGGGCTTGGTCGAGGCAGAGGCCGAAGCCCTTGTCGCCGCTTGCGAGCGCATCGTCACCGCAGTGCAGGCGCGGGCTTCGGCTGCCACTGCGAGTCTGGTGAAGCGCGTTCAGCGGCGACTCGACGACGAGGCTGAGGAGTTCAGGGCCCTGACGGGTCGAGGCCGGCCGTTCGTCGCTGCGGGCGACGACGTGGTGCCGTCCATGCTGGCTCCGGCGTTGCGACTGGCCCCTCGCACCGTGGCCGCGCGGGTGGACGCCGACTGCTTCCTCGTCAACCGCATGCGCTCCACTTTGGCCGCCTATTGGGAGGGTGATCTCGAGCGCCACCGCGCGGAGGTCGTGACCGATCACGGCCTCTCCCTTCCGGACGCTCTGCGCGAGCGCTACGAGGCGTTGGTCCTCGAGAGCGACGTTGACATCGAGACTGGCGCGGTGACGGTCATCTCACCCCGCGTGCGCGACATGTCACGCTCTGCGCTGGCCCGCCGTGCCGCGAAGATCGCCAGAGATCTCGACCCTGACCATGCCCGGACAGCCGCCGAAGCGGCTCGCGAGGCCCGAACGGTGAACGCCTGGCCGGCCGACGCACCGGGCATGACCCAGTGGTCGGCGACGCTTCCGTCTGATGCCTCCCAGCGGATGTGGGCAGCCATCGACGAGCTGGCCGCCGACTATGCGCGGGCCAACCCCGGCCTGGCCGTGGAGGCCGCGAGGGCAGATGCGCTCGCCGACCTCGTCCTGGCCAACGCATCGATCACCACCACCGTCACTCTGCTGGTTCCGACGATCGCCTTGTCCGCGGCCCTCGACACACCCGTCTCGCACACCGCCAGCGGCCTCGGCGCGATCGTGAACGGTGCGCCTGACCGCAGGCCCGGAGCGCCGGTGTGCTGGACGATCGCCGGCATGGTCGACGATCCCCGGGTCGGCGCACTCCTCCCCGAGACCGTCGCCGAGCTCCTGGCTGACCCAGCAACGCTCGTTAAGCTGGCCCGCCTCGATCCCGACGGCACCATTGCGAGTGACCCGCGTAAACACGATCCCAGCGCCGCCCTCCGGCGAGCCGTGCACGCCCGGGACGGCACATGCCGCTTTCCGGGATGCGGCACTCCGGCGAAACGCTGCGATGTAGACCATGTGATCGAGTTTCCGCTGGGCCCCACTGATATTCAGAACCTCGCGACCCTTTGCCGAAGACATCACCTGTTCAAGCATCACGGTGGCTGGAAGACCACTCTGGCTGCCGACGGAGTTCTCCACTGGAGCACGCCAGACGGCCGCGCCTACGCGACTGAGCCTCGCGGTCGTCAGATCCTTGACCACCTCGGAATGTCCGGCGACGCAACTGCGACCCCTTGCAGGCCCGAAGTCAGCGTGCTTGAGGACAGCGTCGCCGCAGTCGTGGAGCTCAGTTCGTGGGGTCCTAGGACTTTCCGCGGCCCTGCATCTGACACCGTGTTTCCGACCCTCGAGTGGATCGTGGGCCGGGAAGACGCCGCGTGAGGCCGCAATGGCTCACGATGCGGCCACGACGACGCTCGACCCGGGTGCGCTGGCTCATCGCTCGACCCGGGTGCGCTGGCTCGGCGCTCGAGCCGGGTGCGCTGGCTCATCGCTCGAGCCGGGCCGACGCAATCGTTGCCGAGCCGACAACCCGCGTTCCGTCGTAGAGCACCACCGACTGGCCGGGGGCCACGCCCCTGAGGCGCGGGTCCAGCCGCACCTCCACGCGGTCACCCTGTGCCCACGCCGTCGCGGGTACTTCCTCGCCATGCGCCCGCACCTGGGCGCCGACCGACACGATGCCGTCCGGCGGCTCACCGCACCACCGCGCGTGGTCGCCGGTCAGGGCATTGACCCCCAGCAGGTCGGCCGTGCCCACCACCACGGTGTTGGCGCTCGCGTCGACGTCGACGACATAACGTGGCTCGCCGTCCATCGACGAGCGCGGGAGCCCCAGGCCCCGGCGCTGGCCGACGGTGTATGCGTACGCGCCGGCGTGGTGTCCCACCACAGCGCCCGAGGTGTCGACGATGTCCCCGGGCTGCTGCCCAAGTCGTTCGGTCAGCCAAGCGCGAGTGTCGCCGTCGGCGATGAAGCAGATGTCATGTGAGTCCGGCTTGCTGGCGACGTAGAAGCCCCGCTCCCGCGCCTCGTCGCGGACCCGCGGCTTGGCCGTGTCGCCAAGCGGGAAAAACGCCTTGGCCAGTTGGCCTGCGGTCAGCACCCCGAGCACGTAGGACTGGTCCTTAGCCGCGTCGACCGCCCGGTGGAGCTCCCGCGTGCCGTCCGGCTGCTGAACGATCTGCGCATAGTGACCCGTGGCAACGGCGTCGAACCCCAGCGCGACCGCCTTGTCCAACAGCGCCGCGAACTTGATCTTCTCGTTGCATCGCAGGCACGGATTGGGAGTGCGGCCGGCCGAGTACTCCGCCACGAAGTCCTCGACCACATCCCGCTTGAACCGACCGGCCATGTCCCACACGTAGAACGGGATCCCGAGAACGTCGGCGACGCGGCGGGCGTCCCCGGCATCCTCGATCGTGCAGCACCCGCGCGCACTCTCACGCAGCGTCGCGGCGCTCTGGCTCAGTGCCAGGTGCACGCCCACGACCTCATGCCCCGCATCCAGCATGCGCGCGGCAGCGACGGCGGAGTCCACTCCGCCGCTCATGGCCGCCACAACACGCATCGTCAAAGAATAGATGCGGGATGCCGGTGGGCCGGCACCGCGCTCAGGTCACAGGTCAGGGACTTGGCGGGAGGCTCAGTAGTCGGGGACGCTGAGTAGCCAGGGACGGCTCAGTAGTCAGGGACGCTCAGTACACCGAGACGTGCACGTGGTCGTAGTGGTTGGCCGTGATGCTTCCGCGGTCCTCCATGAGGCGCCACGTCGTGGTTCCGGGGAACCAGATGTGCTGCTCCCAGATGAGGTACTTGATGTTGAGCTCGGCCGCGTGTGCCTGAAGGTAGACGACGATGCGGTCGCCCTGGGAGCTCGTACACATGATGTCGACGGCATGCCCGGTGCCGTGGTCGCCCGGGTCGCCGGCGCGATAGCCGCCGATGGTGCCGATCTCGGGGAAGGCCGTGCGGATGGCGACGTAGACCCGCTGGGCGTTGGGGCCGAGGCCGAGCGCCCGCGCTTCCGCGAGCAGCCGGGCATCCCCGGTGACCACGCCGGCCGGCGTCTCCGGCGCAGATGGCTTCGCACTGGCCTTCGCCTGGGCAGTGAACCCCAGGGCGCCGAACGACGGCTGGGTCGGCCCGGTCCTGGGTTGGGGAGCCACGACAGCGGGTAGCGCTGACCGCGCGATCGATCGCGATGCGGCCGCGTCGTCTCGTCCACCGACGAACATAGCCGCGGTCTGCGCCCTCGCGGCGAGCTCCGCCGAGCGGTCGGCCTGGAGGTTGCCCTCCGCCGTGGCAACGGTCGTCGTACTGGCGCCGATCATCAGGCCGAAGCCCACCATTGCTTTGGCGCCCTTCGCCGACACAGGGCCGCCGAAGCCCAGGTCGGGCAGACGCCGTACACGGCCCGAGGCGTGGCGCGCACGGGCATCGCGTCGTTCGGACATAGATGACCTCAGTGCAGGGGGACGGTCGGCACGACCATACCGGGGATCGGCCGCTAGGTGGAGGAACCGGGCAGATTCGCTGCTGCGCGCGTGAGCCGCGTCACGCAACCCCGTGCGCCCGGCGGGCCCGGTCGACCGCCCCTGGCAGGGCGCTGAGGAACGCCTCGACGTCCTCCTCGGTCGAAGTGTGGCCGAGAGTCAGCCGCAGCGCCCCGCGCGCCTGCGCCTCGGCGTACCCCATCGCCAGCAGCACATGGCTCGGCTGCGGCACACCAGCCTGGCAGGCTGACCCGGTGGAGCAAGCGACGCCTGCGGCGTCGAGGAGGTAGAGGAGCGAGTCACCCTCGCACTCAGGTACCAGAAGGTGTGCATTGCCCGGCAGGCGTCGCAAGCCGTCACCCGGCTCCCACAGGCCGGTGACCGTGATGCCGTATCCGAGGCCGATCGAGGACTCGATGAGACGGTCCCGCAGGCGCACCAGCCGGTCCGCCTCGGTCTCGCGCTGCGCCGCAGACCCCTCGACAGCGACCGCAAAGCCGCGGATGGCCGGCGTGTCGAGGGTCCCGCTGCGCACCTGCCGCTCCTGTCCCCCGCCATGGAGCAAGGGCACGAGCTGGGCGTCACGCCGCGCCACCAGCGCGCCGATGCCGGTCGGGCCACCGCACTTGTGACCGCTCAGCGTCATGAGGTCGGCGCCGCTGGCGGCGAAGTCCAGCCCGAGATCGCCCAGGGCCTGGACCGCGTCCGTGTGCATCGGAATCCCGAACTCATGTGCTACCGCGGCGATCTCGCGCACTGGCTGGACTGTGCCGACCTCGTTGTTGGCCCACATGACACTGACCAGGGCCACCGTCTCCGGGGTGTCACCGATGGCCGATCGCACGTCATCGGCGCTCACCACCCCGAGGCGGCTCGGCTCGACCCAGGTGACCTCCGCACCCTCCTCCTTGACGAGGTACTCGACCGAGTCGAGCACGGCATGATGCTCGATCGAACTCACCACCAGGCGGGTGCGTGTGGAGTCAGCCTTGCGCCGGGCCCAGAACGTGCCCTTGACCGCAAGGTTGTCCGCCTCGGTGCCACCGGCGGTGAAGATGACTTCGGACGGACGCGCGCCGATCGCACGGGCAATGCGTTCCCGGGACTCCTCCACCACCCGCCGAGCCATGCGGCCCGAGGTGTGCAGTGAAGAGGCGTTGCCGACCGCCCTCATCTGGTCGGTCATGGCTTCGACTGCCGCGGGAAGCATCGGGGTCGTCGCCGCATGGTCGAGGTACGCAGTCACCGCACGATTCTACGGCGGCGCTTCGGGCACGCCGGCGGGTGCACGCCTGCCGCACCCAGCGGCATACCCCTGTGGCGTCTGAATGACCGGGCCGGAAGCGAGGCGGCAGGCGTGACCTGGCCGGATGACCGTGGCTGGTGGGCTGCCCGCCGGGCAGGGCTAGGCGGGAACGGCCGCCTCGACGAAATGGCTCATGACCTGCGGCCACTCTTCCTCGTAGCTGGCGACCGCCTCGTCGCGGTCGCGACGGCGCCCCCACGCGGTCTGCTCCAGGGCCACGCGGGTCATCGTGCCCTCTGCCCCGAAGACGACGAGCAGGTCGGTCGCCTCTTCCGGCGGCGTGCCAGGGTGCCAGGCCAGGCGGAGCCGAACCGGCGCCTCCCAGTCGAGCACCTCGGCCCAGGTTGTCGGTGGCCGGTCGGGGTGTCGCTCGACCACGCGGTTCCACTCCGCGGCAGAGCCTCGATCGGTCTCGAAGGCGACGCTGCCGCCCTCGCCGTAGACCGAATGCGTCGCCATGGGCCACCACCGGCCGATGTGGCCGGTGAAGAGGTCGAACGCCGCCCCCAGGTCCAGCCCCACGACGACCTCGTGACGGACACCCAGCTCATGCGCGCTCATGAGCCCATCATTGCCCCGCGGGAGTGCAGCCGTCCCCGAAAGCGCAAGGTCCGGGCCCCGTGGGTCCGGACCTTGCTGGTATGCCGGCCGGCCGGCATATCCGGTAGTGGGGTCAGCCCTTGGCTGCCTTGATCGCCTCGGTGGCCTGTGGCAGCACCTGGAACAGGTCCCCTACGACCCCGAAGTCGACCAGCTCGAAGATCGGCGCCTCTTCGTCCTTGTTGACCGCGACGATCGTCTTGGACGTCTGCATGCCGGCGCGGTGCTGGATCGCGCCGGAGATGCCGCATGCGACGTACAACTGCGGGGAGACCTGCTTGCCGGTCTGGCCCACCTGGGAGGTGTGGGGGTACCAGCCCGCGTCGACCGCGGCGCGCGAGGCACCAACGGCTGCGCCGAGGGAGTCGGCGAATGCCTCGACAGGCGAGAAGTCGCCACCGGTGCCGCGGCCGCCGGAGACTACGATCGCAGCCTCGGTGAGCTCGGGGCGGCCGGTGTTCTCCTTGGGCTTGGACTCGGCGATGCGGGCCGACTTGGCCAGATCGGAGAGCGTGACCGCGAGGTCCTCGACGGCCGCCGCGCCGGCAGCCTCCTCGGGCGCCGCGGAGTTGGGCTTGACCGCGACGATCGGCGTTCCCTTGGTCACGGTCGCCTTGACCGTGTAGGAGCCCGCGAACACCGACTGGGTGGTCTCCACCCCGTCGGCACCGGCTTGCACGTCGATCGCGTCGATGATCAGGCCGGAGCTGGTCTTGATCGCCAGGCGCGCGGCGATCTCCTTGCCGGAAGCGTTGGAGGGAATGAGCACCGCGGCCGGGGAGACCTTCTCGACCAGAGTGGCCAGGACCTCGGCCTGCGGGGCCACGAGGTACTGGGTTACCTCGGGATCGGTGACCGCGTAGACCTTTTGCGCGCCGTAGGCGGCCAGTGTGCCCTTGGCCGACTCGAGGCCCTCGCCGACGAACACGGCACTGGGCTCGCCCAGGCGGCGGGCGATGGTCAGGAGCTCGGAGCTCGTCTTGCGGACGGTGCCGTTGGCGTGGTCGACCAGAACGAGAACTTCAGCCATGACTACTACCTCTTCCCTTTCTCGTCGGCTCAGATGAACTTCTGGGCGGAGAGGAACTCGGCCAGCTTGGTGCCGCCGTCGCCCTCGTCGGTGATGATCTGGCCCTTCTCGCGCGGGGGGCGCTTGGTGAAGGACGCGACCTTGGTCCAGGCTGCGTCCAGGCCGACCTGCGAGGCGTCCACGCCGAGTTCGGCCAGGCCCCAGTTCTCGACCGGCTTCTTCTTGGCCGCCATGATCCCCTTGAACGAGGGGTAGCGCGGCTCGTTGATCTGGTCGGTGACCGACACCAGCGCCGGCAGGGAGGCGACGATGGTCTCCGACGCGGCGTCGCCGTCGCGGCGGATGGTGACCTGGCCGCCCTCCACGGCTAGCTCCGAGGCGAAGGTCACCTGCGGCAGGCCGAGACGCTCGGCGAGCATGGCCGGGACAACGCTCATCGTGCCGTCGGTCGAGGCCATGCCGGTCAGGACCAGATCGGGCTGACCGACCTTCTTGATCGCCTCGGCAAGTACCAGGGACGTGGCCACTGCGTCGGAGCCGTGGATGGCCTCGTCGCTGACGTGGACGGCCTTGTCGGCGCCCATCTGGAGGGCCTTCTTCAGCGCATCGGCAGCCTGGTCGGGGCCGATGGTCACCACGGTGACCTCGCCCTCGCCCGCCTCGACGAGCTTGAGGGCCGCCTCGACGGCGTACTCGTCGAGCTCGGAGAGCAGGCCGTCAACTCCCACGCGGTCTGTGGTGTTGTCGGACTCGTTGAACGTGCGGTCGGACTGCGCGTCCGGCACGTACTTGACGCAGACGACGATGTTCATGCGTGGATCGTCCTCTTCTCCATGGTGGATGGGATTGGTTCGAGTGGTCAGCCCTCATCCTGACAGCCAGTGCGGCGGCGCCGAACGGCTTGTCGGCGTGATGCCTGACACCACCGAGGCTAACCGCCCGTACGGTCGGCGCGAGAGCCCGCACGAGGTGATCGTGCGCACACCGCCACTCGCGCTGACGGCAAGATCACACGAGCAAGCGGGCCTCGGCCGGTGCGGGCGCTCATTGGCCCATGTCCGCGCGAGCACACGTCGTGTGTCGCCATGGACACAGACACCGGCGCCATCGAGCGGGATCGTCGAGGGACTTCCCCACGACGGGGATGAATCCGTAATCAACTGGCAAGCGTCTGGGCGGCCACACAGTTCGCTCCAGCAATCGGATCTGCGTGGGAAGGAGCAGACGATGCCTGATGACCAGCACATTCCAGGTGAACCGGACGACGTCACAGGGACGCAGCCCGTTGACCCGTGGATGCCACCCGCACCTGCGGTTCCTCACGACGGAGAAGGTATGCCGGTGAGCCCGGCACGAACGTCTACCGACAAGGTCTCGATCACGGCTTTCGTGTTCTCCCTGGTCGGGATGGGGATCGTCGCCATTCCCCTCGCCATCTGGGGCATCCTGCGGACCGGCCGCAACGAGCGACGTGGACGCGCCTTTGCGATCGCAGCCCTGGCCTTCTCGGCCGCATGGGCCGTGGTCGTCTCGACCCTCGTGCTCGCCTCTGGACTCCTCATCGGTGGCCAGGAGGCCGCTGTGTCCGATGTCTCGGAGCCGGCGCCCACCGTGAGCGGCCCGTCCTCATCCACGAGCAGCGCCGCGAACTCGGCCTCGACGGCAACAGCGGATTCCCGGACCACCGTGCCACTCAGCAAACCCAAGCGGGTCTACTGGGAGGACCTCAAGCCGAAGATGTGTGTCCGATTCCCCCAGGCAGCCGAGGCTGTCTACGTGACGGTCGTCGACTGCCGCGCTGAGCACCAGGAGGAAGTCACGTCACGCACCACCCTGGCCGGCGGCACGAAGTGGCCAGGCGACGATGCCGTGAACGCCGCCTCAGAGGTCAAGTGCCGCGCCGCGTTCGAGAGCTACGTCGGCATCGGCTACGACGACTCGCGGCTGGAGATGGACGCTGTGACCACGCAAGCGGCGGGTTGGGCCGACGGCGACCACACAGTGGTCTGCCTGGTCTTGGATCCCGCGAACGAGCACCTCACCGGGACCCTGCGGAGTGCTCACCAGTAGCCGTGTCTCCTGCCAGGGCTCGACGCGCCGCGAGCCCTGGCTAGAGCGTCGGAGTCGAGAGAGCTGCCGCTGGGAGGCGTCGGCCCCAATCATGCGAACGCACTTGCTGAGAGGAGAGATCAGATACCAGCCGGGGCCCTTGGCAGGCGAAGGAGGGCGCCTCCCCATGTGGCAGCAGATCGACGCGAAAGACGCTGGGAGGGAGCCTGGCGGCGCCGTGCCGCATTCGGGCTGCGCGAAGCTGCTGCGCGGCACCGGCTCGGCGCTCATCCACGCGGGCGACCGCGTCGAGGGCACCGAGTTCACCCGGCCCTCCCACCGCGAACACCAGGACGGGCGCATGGTGGGGCGCCACGAGATGCTCAAGGAGATGCGGGAGCAAGAGGACCGCACGACCGCCTGAGTCATTTGGCTCGCGCCCGACTGCTACATATGTAGGAGTCGGGCGCGCTATCTATGCAAACGCATAAGGGCAGGCGCCCTATTCCGCGTGCATCGGCCCGCACGTTGATCCAGATGCACAAACCCCGGCCCCCGGCGGGGTTTCTCACCGCAGCCTGGGGTCCCACCCGTTGACACAAAACGACCAGGGCACCCCGGGGTGAGTCGGCCCGACGTCATGGTGCGCCCACCCGGGGACACGACGGCGGAACCGACCACGGCCGCGCTGGCCGGGTGGAGTCCGGCTCGAGGACGCCCGCCTCCCAGGCGCCGACGTTGACCTGGCCGAGATCCATGGGGACAAAGTAGCCGAGCAACCGATCGGTGCAGCGCATGCTTCGCCATCAGACTGCCGCTCGTAGCGGGCGCTGTCATGTCGGCGCACCCGTCTACCTTGGCCGTATGTGGAAGTACGACCTCGCCGACTGGCACGAGGGGCTCGGCCAGAGCCATGAGCAGTCGTGGGGCCACCTGCTGGCCGACGGCTGGGAGCCCGACGGCTGGGAGCCCGACGGCCCGGAGTCAGTGGAAGGCTCAGTGATAGAGCTCAACGGCCGGCGCGTGCTGTGCGTAACAGACACTCCATAGAGGTTGACACCAATCGACGCGAAAGACGCTGGGAGAGAGCCTGATTGGCTCATCACTGGTGAGCGCACGGTTCCCGGCGTCTGGCACGAGAACTACTGGTACCGCCGCCACGAGGTGGTCTACGCCGCCTGCCCAGAGTGGGTTCCTGCAGCCCCGTCGCGCATCCTCGACGCGGGCAGCGGGGAGGGCTACGGGACGGCCCGCCTGGCCGACGACTGGCCGCGCGCCCTGGCCGTCGGACTCGACTACGACCCGGTCGCCACGGCGCACGCAAGCGGGGTGCACGGAGACGACCACACGGCATACCTGCGGGCAGCTTTGACGTCAATTCCCTTGACCAGCAATGTCTTTGACCTCGTGGTCTCCCTTCAGACCATCGAGCACATCTGGACTCCCTCTGACTACGTGCAAGAGCTGCTGCGCGTATGCCGGCCGCGCGCGACCGTGGTCATCTCGACTCCCAACCGGCTCACCTTCTCCCCCGGCCTCGGCCGCCGCGGGAAGCCGGACAATGTGTTCCATTGCCGGGAGTACGACGCGGCCGAGCTGCTGGCAGAACTTGGCCGCTGGGCGCCGCGCCTGGCGGTCGACCGGGTGCTCGGCCTGCGCCACGGCCCCCGGCTCGCGGCGTGGGAGGCCTCACATGGGCCGATCACCACGGCCCAGCAGTCGGGGGCTCCCGAGGAGTGGCCGGCGCGGCTCAGGGAGCTGGTGGCATCGGTCACGATCGGCGACTTCAGGCTCTCTCCCGACTCGCTCGAGTCGAGCCTCGACGTGGTGGTGGTGGCACGGGCAGGCTGAGGTGCGACGGCCGCCGCGACGGCCGCCGCGTCCGGGACGACGCCGCCCGCTCTGAGATGTGGCCGGACTTGTCACGTCCGGTGCCGCACGTGGTGCACACTGGCGGCTCATGACCGCCGTTCCCGGGGCCTTCTGCCTCGTCCTCCACTCCCACCTGCCCTGGCTGCCGGGCCATGGGGTGTGGCCGCTGGGCGAGGAGTGGCTGCACCAGGCCGTCGGCGAGGCCTACGTCCCCCTGGTGGCAGAACTCGACGCCCTGGCCGACCAAGGCCACCGCGACGTCCTCACCCTCGGCGTCACCCCCGTCCTGGCCGCCCAGCTCGACCACGAGCGCATGATCGCCGACGCCCGCAGCTGGGCGGCTCTGTGGGAGCTGCGGACCCGCGAGATGGGTTTCGCCGAGGACGAGGGCCACCGACGGGTCGCGGCGCACGAGTACCGAGAGGCGCGGCGAGCAGGAGAGCTGCTCGAAACGCGCTGGCGCGCGGGTGGATCGCCTGTCCTCACCTCGTTGCGCGACGGCGGCGTGGTCGAGCTGCTGGGCGGTCCCTCGGCGCATCCCTTCCTGCCGCTCACCCTGCCCGAGGTGGCCAAGGCCGCCCTCCGGGCCGGTCTCGCCGACAGCACCTGGCGACTAGGTGCCCGCCCGACGGGCATCTGGTCGCCGGAGTGCGGATTCTCGCCGTGGCTTGCCGACCATTTCGACGCCGCAGGTGTCGGGCACTTCCTCGTCGACGAGCAGACCGTGCGAGACGCCGGGGGCCACCCGCACGCCGCATGGCGCGTGGCCGGCAACCGCGTCGTGGCCATCCCCCGCGACCTCGAGGTCACCAACCTCATCTGGTCTTCGCGGAACGGCTATCCGACCGCCGCGGCCTACCGCGACTTCCATGCCCGCGAGGAGTTCACCGGACTGCGGCTGTGGGCCGTCACGTCGCCCGACGCGGGGGCCGAGGACAAGCTGCCATACGACCCCGAGGAGGCGAGCCGTCAGGTGGCCAGGGACGTCGCGCACTTCGTCGCCGCCGTCCGCCACCGGCTCGAGTCGGTGTCCGCGGCACTGGGCCGGCCGGCCCTCGTGGTCGCCGCCTACGACACCGAGCTCTTCGGCCATTGGTGGCATGAAGGCCCGGCGTTCCTCGGCCAGGCGATCCGGGCCCTGCGCGAGGCGGGGGTGACGGTGACCACGGTTGCCAAGGCGCTCGACAGCGGCTTCGTCGCTGGGGACCTCCCGCTGGGCGACGGCTCCTGGGGAGCCGGCAAGGACTTCTCGGTGTGGAACGGCCGCGCCGTGGCCGACATCGCCCGCGAAGGGTTCTGGATGCAGCGCCGGTGGGTCGACCTCATGCGCAGGGAGGCCGACCGCGGTCGCCTCCGGGTGCGGCGGCCAGACCTCGACCAGCTCCTGCGGACGCTTTTCAACGCACTGTCCTCGGACTGGGCTTTCCTGGCCAGCCGCGGCCAGTCGGCGGACTATGCCCGGCGCCGAGAGTCGGAGCACCGCCGGGAATTCCATGGCCTGGCCCAGCTCATCGAGGACGGCCGGCGCCACGATGCCCTCGAGGAGGCCGGTCGCCAGGCCCTCACGGACCTGACCTTCCCGGCCCTCGACGCCCGCACGCTGGTCTGAGTCACAGACCAAGGGCACGTATGCCGGCGGGCCGGCGCGCCGGCATACCTCGTCCTCCAGCCGAGCCGGGGTCGGTCACTTCCGGGTCTTGACCACCCGCCCGGGCTGCCCGACGATCACGGACCGGGGCGGGTACACCCCGCGGGCCACTGAGCCAGCGCCCACCACCGAGTGAGCCCCGAGGTCCGTTCCGCGGGTGACCACGACCTTCGTGCCCACCCAGACGTCGTCTCCGATGCGCACCGGGGTCTTGACGATGCCCTGGTCCTTGATCGGCAGGTCGAGCCTGTCGGTGCGGTGGTCGAAGTCGCAGATGTAGACATCGTCGCCGAACAGGCACGTCTCGCCGATCTCGATGTCGAGCCAGCAGTTGATCGTGTTGCGGATGCCGACCACCGTCTTGGAGCCGATGCGCAGGGTGCCCTCGTGGGCGCGCACCCGCGCGTGGGCCCCGAAGTGGCAGTAGGCCCCCACGACGAGCCGGGCGTAGCCCTCGCGCACCTCGAAGCGCACGTCCGGCCCGATGAAGCACGGGCCCTCGAACCGGAGCGAGGGATTCCTCAGGCTGGCCCTCGCCATGCGCAGGTAGCTGGCGAGATGGTGGCGGGTGTAGGCGTGGTTGGCGATGGCCCAGCGCGCCCAGCGCGCCCATCGTGACCGGCGCGCCCGGCGCGCCCGGCTCAGCCGGGACAGGGCGTGGGAAGAGTCCAGGGGGAGGGCGCCCTCCCCCCGGTCAAGCATGCGCATGTCTGCCGCAGCCGCCAGATCCATCCACGGGTCCGGTTCGGCCGGCGCTGAGGCTTCGGTCACCTTGGCTTGGTGCCGGTGATGCCGACGTTGTAGAAGAAGCGGTCGGGCACAACGCGCGATAGCACGCGGTCGACCTGCGAGAGGCGCTTCCACGAGCCATAGGCGAACATGGCCCAGTTCCAGCCGAGGGCCCCGTCCTTCACTGCCACTTCGAAGGTCCGCACCGGCCAGCCCACGAAGGCCGCGGTCAGCTCCTCGGTATGGGTGTGCACGTCAGCAGCCCCGGCACGCCGGGCGGTGTCAGCCAGCTCGGCCGGGTCGAACGTGTGCAGGTCGACGACCGCCTCCAGGGCGGCGGCCCGAGACGACTCATCGAGCTCCTCACGGGCTCTGGCCCACTTCTCGCGCAGCGGGGGCAGGCTCGTCACATACCTGGTCGCGCTCCAGGTCCACTGCCCGAGCCGGCGGGCGTACCGGTCGCCGATCCGGGTCGGCTCGCCCGCGATGACGAAGCGGCCGCCGGGGCGCAGCACCCGGAGCATCTCGCGGAAGGCGGCTTCGACGTCGGGGATGTGGTGGATGACTGCGTGGCCCACCACGACGTCGAAGGTGTCGTCGTCGTAGGGAATCCGCTCGGCGTCGGCAATCCTTCCCTCGACCGGGAACCCGAGCCGGGCGGCATTCGCCTGAGCAGCCTCGACCATGCCCGGGGAAAGGTCGGTGACATGCACCTCGCCGAGCACGCCGGCCTGCTTGAGGTTGAGGGAGAAGAAGCCCGTGCCGGCACCTATCTCCAGCGCCGTCCTGTACGGCTGCGGCTCCCGGCCGTGGACCTCGCTGCCGACGATGGCATCGAAGCGGCCGCGGGCGTAGGCGACGCAGCGCTCGTCGAAGGAGATCGACCATTTGTCGTCATAGGTCCCCGCCTCCCAGTCGTGGTACAGCACCTGGGCGAGCTTGTTGTCGGCGTAAGCGCGGGCGACCTCGTCCGCGGACGCCACCGGCCGGGCCGCCGCTGGGGACGCGCGCCCATCGGTCAAGGAAGCCGCGGGCCCACCGTGGGCGGCGGGGCGGCCCATCAGGCACCCTCGAAGACGGCCTTGCCCGGCCCGCTCTCGACGAAGGACTTCATGCCGATCTCCCGGTCACGGGTGGCGAACAGCGCCGCGAACTGGGCTCGCTCGATCTCCAGGCCGGTCTCGAGGTCGACTTCCAGGCCTCGGTCGATGGCCTCCTTGGCCGCGCGCAGGGCATATGCCGGCCCGCCGACGAAGCGGGCGACGCGGGCCCGCGCCGCGGCGTACACCTCCTCTGCCTCACCCGGCTCGACGACCTCGTCGACCAGCCCGATGGCGAGCGCCTCGTCGGCCGCCACGAACCTGCCGGTGAAGATGATGTCCTTGGCTCTGGCCGCGCCGACCAGGCGGCTGAGCCGCTGGGTGCCGCCCGCCCCGGGGATCAGGCCGAGGAGGATCTCCGGCTGGCCGAGCTTGGCGTTCTTGGCCGCCACCCGGAAGTCGCAGCACAGCGCCAGCTCGCAGCCGCCGCCGAGGGCATAGCCGGTGATGGCCGCAACGGTCGGCTTGGGGATCCGGGCCACCGCGGTGAACGCCGTGGTCAGCCCCCGGGAGCGGTCGACCATGTCCGTGTAGGACATGTGCTCCATCTCCTTGATGTCGGCACCGGCCGCGAAGACCTTCTCCCCGCCGTAGACCACCACCGCGGCCACGTCCTTCCGGGCGGTCACCTCGTCGGAGGCCTCGCGGATGGCCTCCTGAAGCTCGGCGTTGAGGGCGTTCATCGGGGGGCGCTCGAGCCGCAGGGTGGCGATGCCACCGTCGACCTCCACCGAGAGGACGTCGCTCATCACAAGTCTCCCTCCGGGGCAGCCGGCTGCCCCGCCCCCGGACCGTCGTCGGGTCCGCCCATGACCTTCTCGTGCCACATCTGGACCCCCGCGAGGACGATCTGGATGGTGACGTTGAGCAGCCCCGACACGTCGGTCTGGGGCGTGACGATGTGCTCGCCGGTGACGACGAGGGTGCCGTTCGCGAGGCCGGTCTTGACGATGTTGAGGGTGAGGTTGAGCTCGTTGCACGCCGAGAGCTGCCGCAGCGGGTCCGTGGGCACCGGCGCGCTCAGGGCCCACTGACCGAAGACCCGCATGATCTGGAAGTCCCCCTCGGTGCAGCGGACGAAGAGCTGCTGGTCCTGAGCCTTGAAGGCGACATCGCCGTCGGTGTCGATGTCGGGGTTCAGCCCTGCGTCGATGAGCGCATCGAGGACCCGGCCCCGCAGCGGATGCTCGTCCGGCGGCGGGGGGAAGTTCGGCAGGGAGGTGGGATCGGTCATGTCGCAACCGTAACCACTCCCTACGCTGGGGGCCATGTCGCCTTCCTCGCACCGGAGCAGGCGGGCACCCAGCCCGGCCGCCAGCCCGGTCACGGGTCGGGACGCCAGCCCGGCTGCCCTCGACCTCCCGCCCGGCCTCGGCATGACCCTGACCCCCAATGGGGCGGATTTCGCGGTCTATGCCGGCCACGCCGACGGCGTCGAGGTCTGCCTTTTCGACGAGGGCGACACCGACGGAGCGAGCGAGAAGCGGATCCCTCTCACCGAGCGGATCCACGGCACCTGGTTCGGCTCCCTGCCGGGGGTCCAGGCAGGGCAGAGGTATGCCGTCCGGGCCAGTGGACCGTGGAAGCCCCTGGAGGGTCTCCGCCACAACGAGAACAAGCTGCTGCTCGACCCGTACGCCCGCGCCATCGAAGGCGCGGTGGCGTGGGGCCCGGCGGTCTATGGGCATCGCGTGCACCGGTCGCTGCGCGGCGACGACGAGTTCAAGTCGACCCTCGACAGCGGCGGATCCATGCCCCGGTGCGTGGTGGTCGAGGAGTCGTTCGACTGGGGCGAGGATCGCTCGCCCCAGCACTCGCTGGCCGAGTCGCTCATCTACGAGGTCCATGTCCGAGAGCTCACCCGCTTGCACCCAGAGGTCCCGGACCATCTCCGCGGCACCTACGCAGGCATGGCCCATCCCGCAGTCATCGGGCATCTCGCGGCCCTGGGCGTCACCGCCGTGGAGCTCCTGCCCGTCCACGCGTTCACGCACGAGCCGGAGCTCGTCCGGCGCGCCATGGTCAACCACTGGGGCTACAACACGCTGGGGTTCTTCGCGCCGCACGCGCCCTACGCCGCGGCGACCGACCCCCAGGGGGTCGTCCACGAGTTCAAGGGCATGGTGAAACTGCTCCATGCCGCGGGCATCGAGGTGATCCTCGACGTGGTCTACAACCACACCGCAGAGCAGTCGAGGGCTGGGGCGACGCTGTCCTGGCGAGGCCTCGACAACCGGGCGTACTACCGGCTCGACGAGCGCGCGCAGGACATCGACGTCACCGGCTGCGGCAACACCCTCGACCTTCGCCACCCCGTCGTGTGCCGCATGGTCCTGGACTCGCTGCGCTACTGGGCAACCGACTGCCACGTCGACGGCTTCCGGTTCGACCTCGCCGTGGCGCTCGGCCGCGGCCGGGGCGACGACTTCGACCCCGACCACCCGTTCCTGGTCGCCCTGCGCACCGACCCCGTGCTCTCCCGGGTCAAGCTGATCGCCGAGCCCTGGGACCTCGGCATCCACGGCTGGCGCACCGGTCAGTTCCCACCGCCCTTCAGCGAGTGGAACGACCGGTACCGGGACACGACGCGCACCTTCTGGCTCTCCGACGTGCGTGCCGCGATCGACCGCTCTGGCGGCCATGGCGTCCGCGAGCTCGCGACCCGCCTGGCCGGCTCACAGGACCTGTTCGGGATGCGGGACCGGGGGACGCTCGCATCGGTCAACTTCGTCACAGCCCACGACGGGTTCACGGCTGCCGACCTCACGGCATACGACATCAAGCACAACGAGGGCAACGGCGAGGGAAACCGCGACGGCAGCGACAACAACCGCTCGTGGAACCACGGCGTCGAGGGCCCCATCGACGACGACGGCGTGAATGCGGCGCGGAGACGCTCGATGCGCAACCTCCTGGGCACGCTGCTCACGTCGACTGGTGTCCCGATGCTGCTCTCCGGCGACGAGTTGGGCCGCACCCGCAGGGGCAACAACAACCCCTATTGCCAGGACAGCGAGGTCTCGTGGCTCTCGTGGGACCTCGAGGACTGGCAGCACGGGCTGCTCGATACGGTGCGCTACCTGTCGCACCTGCGCCGCGAGTACCCGGTGCTGCGCCAGCGGTCGTTCTTCACCGGCCGCGAGGTACACGAGGACGGCTCGACCGACCTCGCGTGGTTCGACGCCAGCGGCTCGCCCATGGACAACGGCAGGTGGGAGGACCCCTCGGCGCGCACGCTCCAGATGCTCCTCGAAGGGGCCTGGATCCACGAGGAGTCGATCCTGCTGGTGCTTCACGGAGGTGCTACCGAGCAGGAGGTGACGCTGCCCGAGGTACCCGGGCTCACGGCATACCAGCTGCTCTGGGACAGCAGCCAGGAGGTGCCCGGTGCGGCCGGGCCGCCTCGGCACCCGGGGATCGTGCGCGTGGGCGCATCGAGCATGCGGGTCTACCGCGCGGTGGACCCGACCTGACCGCTATCCGGGCCAGCCGCCGCCGGCGGCGTCAGGTGTCGCGGTGACGATCCGGGCGCAGGCGCGCTGGGCCTCGGCACGGGCCCACCCCGACGGACGGGAGCCCATCCGGCGGCCGCGCTGGACGATGTCGCGCACGGCGCGGTACTGGCGGTCCGAGAGTCCCATCTCCTGGTAGTCGAGGCCCCAGTCGGGCGGCCGGGACAGGGCCACGTCGGACCAGTAGGCCACGCTGCGGGCGCACACCTCGAGGGCTGTCGGTGTGGTCGGCGCAGCCGTCGTGCCGGCCGACGCCCTCGGCTCCCGACCCGGGTGCCCCGTCGAGCAGGCCGCCAGCGCGGTCATGAGGACTGCCGCCAGCGCGATGGGGCGCGCAGCCTTTCCTGGGTGCGATGTCACGCAACGACATCATGCCCGACCTGCCTGACGTGACCCCTCGGCAGGCCGGGCCCGGTGTCGGCGCTAGGGGTTGGCGATCAGGCCAAGGTTCGCAGGCGTGGCCAGGTTGGGGTGCCTCGGGAGGATGCGCACCGTGTAGCCGAACGAGCCGATCGTCGACAGCGCGAGGTCGCCCGAGAACTGGTGCTTGCCGCCCTCGTAGGTAGCGGAGTGGGCCAGCGACACGAGTCGCACGTCGGTGAGGTCGTCGGCGTCAGTGGCCCGGCCATAGGCCACCTGGACGTCAACCTCCTCGGGCGCGAGCTCTCCGAGCGAGACATACGCCGTGACGTGCAGGGTCTCGCCGGTCTGGGGTGAGTCGCCGACACCGGAGGACTCGACGTGATCGATGTGGACCGAGGGCCAGGCCCCGCGGGCCCTGGCCTTGAAGGCCGCCAGGTCGCGCGCGCCGTCGTAGGTCTGGCCGTTGAGCGACCACCCGGCCTGGGCCGCGGGCGTGTAGAGCCGCTCGGTGTAGTCGCGGACCATGCGGCTGGCCAGCACCTTGGGGCCCAGCGTCGCGAGGGTGTGCGTGATCATCGATAGCCAGTTCTGAGGGAGGCCGTCGGCGTCACGATCGTAGAAGCGGGGGGCGACCTGGGTTTCGATCAGGTCGTAGAGCGCCGCCGCCTCGAGGTCGTCACGCCGCTGCGGGTCCTCGACGCCGTCGGCCGTCGGGATGGCCCAGCCGTTCTCGCCGTCGTACCACTCGTCCCACCAGCCGTCGAGGATGGAGAGGTTGAGCGCCCCGTTGAGCGCGGCCTTCATGCCGGACGTGCCGCAGGCCTCAAAGGGCCGCAGCGGGTTGTTGAGCCAGACGTCGCAGCCCGGGTAGAGGTACTGGGCCATCGCGATGTCGTAGTTCGGCAGGAAGGCGATGCGGTGCCGCACCTCCGGGTCGTCGGCGAACCGCACCATCTGCTGGATCAGCTGCTTGCCGGTCTCGTCGGCAGGGTGGGACTTGCCGGCGATGACCAGCTGGATGGGGCGGTCGGGGTCCAGCATGAGCTTCTTGAGGCGGCCTGGGTCGCGCAGCATCAGGGTGAGGCGCTTGTAGGTCGGCACGCGGCGAGCGAAGCCGATGGTGAGGACATCGGGGTCGAGGATGTCTTCGACCCAGCCCAGCTCGGCGGGCGAGGCACCGCGCTTTCCCCAGGACGAGCGCATCCGGCGGCGGGACTCCTGGACCAGCTGGCGACGCAGGTCGCGCTTGGTCGCCCAGATCTCCGAGCGCGGGACCTCTGCGATGCGGTCCCACGCGTGGTCGCGCTCGATGTCGCTGGTGTGCAGGTGCCGGTCGGCCAGCTCGTAGACGCGGCGGTCGACCCACGTCGGGGCGTGGACGCCGTTCGT
The DNA here is from genome assembly GCA_963715025.1 of uncultured Actinomycetota bacterium. Classification (GTDB taxonomy): domain Bacteria; phylum Actinomycetota; class Actinomycetes; order Actinomycetales; family Dermatophilaceae; genus DASSJT01. The sequence continues at coordinate 310,714 of CAVQQQ010000001.1, forward strand.
GATGCTGGTGATCGGCACCTCGTCGTCGTCGAAGCCGGGCCACAGGCCGTCGAACATCTCCCGGCTCACCGTGCCGTGCAGCTTCGAGACGCCGTTGGCGCGTTGGGCCAGGCGCAGGCCCATGACCGCCATATTGAAGATCCCGGCGCTCCCGCCCTGGTAGGTCTCGGCGCCCAGCCCGAGCAGGCGCTGGAGCGGGACCCCCGGCATGGACTGGTCGCCGCCGAAGTAGAGCTCGATGAGGCGGGCCTCGAACCGGTCGATGCCCGCAGGGACAGGGGTGTGGGTGGTGAACACCGTTGCCGCGCGAACCGCCTCGAGCGCCTCGTCGAAGGACATGGCGTGCTCGGTGGCGAGCTCGTGGATCCGCTCAATGCCCAGGAACCCGGCATGGCCCTCGTTGGTGTGGTAGACGTCCGGGGCCGGGGTGCCGGTCAGCCGGGACCAGAGCCGCAGCGCCCGCACGCCGCCCATGCCGAGCAGCATCTCCTGCTGGAGCCGCTGCTCTCCTCCACCGCCGTAGAGCCGGTTGGTGACGTTGCGCGCGGCGTCGTCGTTGCCCGGCACGTCCGAGTCGAGCAGCAGCAGCGGCACCCGGCCGACCTGCGCCCGCCAGACGTGTGCGCGCAGCTCACGGCCCCCGGGCTGCTGAAGGCTCACCACGGCCGGCGTGCCATCGTGCTCGCGGACCAGGGACAGCGGGAGGCCGTCCGGGTCGAGGACGGGGTAGGTCTCCTGCTGCCAGCCGTCGCGGTTGAGCGACTGCTTGAAGTAGCCGGTCTTGTAGAACAGGCCGACGCCGACGATGGGCACGCCGAGGTCGGACGCAGACTTGAGGTGATCGCCCGCGAGGATCCCGAGTCCGCCGGAGTACTGGGGCAGCGCCTCGGTGATGCCGAACTCAGGGCTGAAATAGGCGATTGACCGCGGAGCTCCCCCTTCGGCCTGCTCGGCGTAGTGCTGGTACCAGCGCGGCTGGGACAGGTAGTCGTCGAGGTCCGCCTTGGCGTCGGCCACCCGAGCGACGAACTCGCTGTCGGCCGCGAGCGCCGCCAGCTCCTCCGGGGAGAGCGCGGACAGCAGGGCCACCGGGTCCTTGCGGACAGAGGCCCAGCGCGCGGTGTCGATGGCCGCGAAGAGGTCGCACGTGGGCGGGTGCCACGACCAGCGCAGGTTGCTGGCGAGCTCTCCCAGAGCGGCGATCGGCTCGGGGAGCAAGGTGCGGACAGAGAAGCGTCGGATGGCCTTCACGAGGGGCCATCATAGGGTGAGCGCACGAGTGCTCTGTCAACTTCTTGCAGGTCTTTCAATTTCCTTGCAGGGTGGGAAAGACCATCGGCGTGCGAGCGTGCGCCGCGCGATGGAACCGGTAGCGTCGGCGGTGTGAGCGCGACATCGAGGACGCCTGACGCCCCCCGCCGCACTGCTTCGTCCCACGCAGGCGCTGCGCCCCAGGCCCCGCCGGTCCCGACGAGGCCGGCCGAGGCCCCCCCAAGCCGCCCTCCGCGCGCCGCGGCACCCCAGCTGCCCGTTGGCCGCATCCCCGTCCTCGACGTGACACCGATGGTCGACTGCGGGTCGCGGCCGGCCAAGTCCGTGGTCGGCGAACGGTTCACCGTGACCGCGACCGTGCTGCGCGAGGGTCACGACGCCGTCAATGCGAGCGTGGTCCTGTCGCCCCCCGACGGCGTGGTCGGCGATCGCATCGTGACGATGACGTGCACGAACCCCGGCCTGAACTTCTGGGAGGCGGAGGTCGAGGCCGACGCCGTCGGCCTGTGGACCTACCGCGTCGAGGGCTGGTCCGACCCCTACGGCACGTGGCGCCACGACGCCATGATCAAGGTTGCCGCGGACGTCGACACCGAGATGATGCTGGAGGAGGGGGCACGCATCCTGGAGCGTGCCCTGGCCGACGGGCCCCGACCGGCGCAGCACGCACAGGTGCTGCGGGAGGGGGTCACCGGGCTGAGGGACACCGGGCGACCGGCTCAGGTGCGCCTGCAGTCCGGGACGGACGAGCGCGTCCGATCGGTGCTCGCCGCCAGGCCGCTGCGCGACATGGTGAGCCCGTCACCGGCATACCCGCTGCTCGTCGAGCGGCTGCGCGCCCTGTTCGGCTCCTGGTACGAGATCTTCCCGCGCTCGGAGGGCGCGACCTTCGACGAGGCGACCGGCAAGTGGACGTCCGGCACGCTGCGCACCGCCGCGAAGCGGCTGACCGCCATCGCCGAGATGGGCTTCGACGTGGTCTACCTGACACCGGTCCACCCGATCGGCACCACCGCCCGCAAGGGCCCCAACAACACCCTCAACGCCGGACCCGACGACCCCGGCAGCCCCTATGCGATCGGGTCCCCCGCCGGTGGCCACGACGCCATCCATCCTGATCTCGGGACCTTCACCGACTTCGACTTCTTCGTGGCGGAGGCGGAGCGGCTCGGGCTGGAGGTCGCCCTCGACATCGCCCTGCAGTGCTCGCCGGACCATCCGTACGTCCGGCGCCACCCCGAGTGGTTCACCACGCGGGTCGACGGCACCATCGCCTACGCGGAGAACCCGCCCAAGAAGTACCAGGACATCTACCCGCTCAACTTCGACAACGACCCCGCCGGCTCGTACGCAGAGACGCGGCGCATGATCCAGGTCTGGATCGACCACGGCGTCAAGATCTTCCGGGTCGACAACCCGCACACCAAGCCGGTCGAGTTCTGGCAGTGGCTGATCGCCGACGTGGCCAAGGACCACCCCGATGTCATCTGGCTCGCCGAGGCGTTCACCAAGCCGGCCATGATGCACACCCTGGCCAAGGTGGGCTTCCAGCAGTCCTACACCTACTACGCCTGGCGCAACTCGCGCTGGGATCTGGAGGAGTACTGCCGGGAGCTCAGCGGCCCTGCGGCCGCCTACATGCGGCCCTCGTTCTGGCCGACGACCCACGACATCCTCACGCCGTACATGCAGTTCGGCGGGCCCGCCGCGTGGAAGACCCGGGCGGCCCTGGCTGGGCTGCTCGTCCCCACCTACGGCATCTACGCCGGCTACGAGCTCATCGAGCACGTGGCCCGTCCCGGCGCCGAGGAGCAGATCGACAACGAGAAGTACCAGTACAAGGACCGGCGCTGGGCCGACTACGAGCTGGGCGGCCCCAAGGAGGGCCAGAGCCTGGCGCCCTACCTGACGCGGCTCAACGAGATCCGCAGGCAGCACCCCGCGCTCCACTGGCTGCGCAACCTGGCCTTCCACTCGGCCGACGACGAGAACATCCTCGTCTTCTCCAAGCGGCACTCGGCCGACGACGGCGACGACGTCGTGATCGTGGTGGCCAACCTCGATCCGCACAGCACCCGCGAGACGATGATCCACCTCGACCTACCCGCGCTCGGGTTCGACTACGGGCAGGACTTCGTCGCGCACGACCTGATCACCGACGCGAGCTGGCGCTGGGGACAGCACAACTATGTCCGTCTCGGCCCCGAGGGCGAGCCCGTGCACGTCGTCGCCGCGCGGAGGTTCTGATGCAGGGGCTCAACCTCAGCCAGCCCGGTCTGCGGCACGATCTGGAGTGGTTCAAGACGGCTGTCTTCTACGAGGTGCTCGTACGCGCTTTCGGTGACTCCACCGGGTCCGGGGCCGGCGACTTCAACGGCCTGATCGGGCGGCTCGACTACCTCCAGTGGCTCGGCGTCGACTGCCTCTGGCTGCCGCCGTTCTACGCCTCTCCGCTGCGCGACGGCGGATACGACATCTCCGACTACACCCAGGTACTGCCCGAGTTCGGCACGCTGCCCGACTTCAAAGAGCTGGTCTCCCAGGCGCACGCACGCGGCATCCGGATCATCACCGACTTCGTCATGAACCACACCAGTGACCAGCACCCGTGGTTTCAGGCCTCGCGCAGCGACCCGGACGGCCCGTTCGGCGACTTCTACGTGTGGTCCGACACCGACGAGCTCTACTCCGACGCTCGGATCATCTTCATCGACTCCGAGGTGTCGAACTGGACCTTCGACCCGGTGCGGCGCCAGTTCTTCTGGCACCGGTTCTTCTCCCACCAGCCCGACCTCAACTTCGAGAACCCCGCCGTCCACGAGGCGATGTTCGACATCGTGCGCTTCTGGATGGACATGGGCATCGACGGCTTCCGGCTCGACGCGGTCCCCTACCTCTACGAGGAGGAGGGCCACAACGGCGAGAACCACCCCAGGACCCATCAGTTCCTCGCGAGACTTCGAGCGATGGTCGACCAGGAGTACCCCGGGAGGATCCTCCTCGCCGAGGCCAACCAGCCGCCGGCGGATGTGGTCGACTACTTCGGCACCGACGAGGAGCCGGAGTGCCAGATGTGCTTCCACTTCCCGGTCATGCCGATGCTCTACTACGCCCTCCGCGAGGAGAAGTCAGCCCCGATCATCGACGTCCTCGCCGACACCCCGGCCATCCCGCGCGGCACGCAGTGGGGCACCTTCCTGCGCAACCACGACGAGCTGACCCTCGAGATGGTCACGCCCGAGCAGCGGGCGGCGATGTACGGGTGGTACGCGCCCGACCCGCGCATGCGTGCCAACGTCGGGATCCGGCGTCGCCTCGCGCCGCTGCTCGACAACAGCCGGCCCGAGCTCGAGCTCATCCACGCCCTGATCCTGTCGCTGCCCGGATCGCCATGCCTCTACTACGGCGACGAGATCGGCATGGGCGACAACATCTGGCTCAACGACCGCGACGCCGTCCGCACGCCGATGCAGTGGACGCCCGACCGCAACTCCGGCTTCTCCGCAGCCGACCCCGGGAAGATCTACCTACCCGTCGTGAGCTCGCTGGTCTATCACTACAACAACGTCAACGTGGAGGCCCACATGGCCAGCAGCGCCTCGCTGCTGCACTGGGTCCGGGCCATGCTCCAAGTGCGGGCACGACATCGCGTCTTCGGGCTGGGCGACTTCGAGGTCTGTCCCAGTGACAACGAGGGCATCCTCTCCTACTTGCGCGTCAACCGAACCACGGAGGCCGCTCCAGGCGAGGCCTCCGTGGTGCTGTGCATCAACAACCTGACCTCGCGACCGCAGGCCACCACGGTCCGCATGCCGGAGGAGTATGCCGGCGCGCAGAGCCTCGACCTCTTCGGGGGCAGCGGTTTCCCGAAGGTCTCCGACGACGGGACTCTGACGGTGACACTGGGCTCGCGGGATTTCTTCTGGCTGCAGCTCCAGACGGGTGCGGCCCGTGGCTGAGATCTATCGCGACGCGACCGTCACGCCCTCCAAGCTGGACCTGCTGCCGGCCTGGATGGCCCGACAGCGGTGGTATGCCGCGAAGGGCAGCAGCCCGCGGCTCCGCAAGCTCTGGTCGTGGCGGCTCGACGACCCCGCCGGCGAGGTGGGCATCGAGACCTTGCTCGTCATCGACACTGCCGGACCGGAGCCGGTGGTCTACCAGGTGCCCCTGACCTACCGCGGTGCACCGCTGGTGGGGGCCGAGGACGCCCTCGTCGGCACCATGGAGCACAGTGTGCTCGGGCGTCGCTGGGTCTATGACGCGCCCCAGGACCCGGTCTACGCGGCCCAGCTCGCACAGCTGGTGATGGGTCGGGCCGAGCCGCAGGCCGGCAGCGAGTCCGACAAGCCCGAACCCCACGTGATGGGGCACCCCCACCCGGCCTGGCGCGACGTCGTCATCATCACGGGCTCTCGGGTGCTGACCGGCGAGCAGTCCAACACGTCGGTCATCTACGACGCACATCTCGCCGACGGCACCTCGAAACCGTTGATCTGCAAGGTTTTCCGCACTCTTCAGAGCGGTGACAACCCCGACGTCCTGCTCCAGGCGGCCATCGCGGCTGCCGGGTCCCACCGGGTGCCCGCCACGCTCGGCTCGGTCAGCGCGCAGTGGCCGGACCCGCTGGGAGGCGAGATCCCGGCATACGGCCATCTCGCCTTCGCGCAGGAGTTCCTGCCCGGCGTCGAGGACGCGTGGCGGGTCGCGCTGCGGGCGCTCGCCAGGGGCACCGGCTTCGAGGCCGAGGCCCGCGAGCTCGGCGCGGCCACCGCCGAGGTTCATGCCACACTCGCCACGGCCCTGCCCACCGAGCCGGCCACGCCGGAGGCGGTCGACCGCGTCATCGGAAGCATGGCGCAGCGCTACGTCGCGGCCACGCTTGAGGTCCCTGCGCTGGCCGAGCACGAGACCCGGATCCGTGACGTGTTCGCCGCGGCCCGCTCGACCTCCTGGCCCGACTTCCAGCGCATCCACGGCGACTTCCACCTCGGTCAGGTGCTTGGCGCGCCCGGCAAGGGCTGGGTCTTGGTCGACTTCGAGGGCGAGCCGCTGCGCCCCCTCCGCGAGCGCGCCAGACCGGACCAGCCGATGCGCGACATCGCCGGGATGCTTCGCTCGTTCGACTACGCCGGTGGCACGCGGGAACAGGCGCACGGTGGCGGGCGGCCGGGGTCTGCGCGCGGCTGGGTGGAGGTCTGTCAGACCGCCTTCCTTGACGGGTACGCCGCGTGGTCCGGCTCCGATCCGCGCGCCAACGTCGCGCTGCTCGCCGCGTTCCAGCTCGACAAGGCCCTCTATGAGGTGGTGTACGAGGCGCGCAACCGCCCCACCTGGCTGTCCATCCCCACGTCCGCGATCACCCGACTGCTCGCGAAGCCTTCGCTCGCGGGCATCCCGGCGAGCAAGGAGGCCACTACGTGACCCCGCCCATCCCCACGGACAAGGTTGCCGGCGCGATAACAGCCCTCGCTCAGGGCAGGCACCAGCAGCCGCACGACCTGCTCGGCCAGCACCTCGAGGATGACGGGCTCCGGATCCGCGTGCTGCGCCAGCTCGCGCACAGCGTGTCGGTCCGGTTCGAGGACGGCGTCGAGCTGCCGCTGCGTCACGAGGCCGACGGCGTGTGGAGCGGTCTGCGCGAGGGACAGATCACCACGCTCGACTACCGCGTGCTCGTGGCCTGGGGCGATGGCATCGTCCACGTCCAGGACGATCCCTACCGCTTCGCGCCCACGCTCGGCGAGATCGACCTGCACCTGATCGGAGAGGGCCGCCACGAGCAGCTCTGGACCGTGCTCGGCGCCCATGTGCGCGAGTACCCCGGGCCGATGGGAGGCGTGCGAGGCACCTCCTTCGCCGTGTGGGCGCCGCGAGCGCGTGCGGTGCACGTCATCGGCGACTTCAACGACTGGGACAGCGTGAGCCACCCCATGCGCCTGCTGGGCCAGTCGGGCGTGTGGGAGCTCTTCGTGCCCGAGCTGGCAGAGGGCAGCAACTACAAGTACGAGATCCGCGGCGCAGATGACGTCGTGCGGGCCAAGTCCGACCCGATGGCCCAGGCCACGGAGCGCCCCCCAGACACGGCCTCGATGGTCACGCACTCGACCCACCAGTGGGGCGATGGCGAGTGGATGGCGCGCCGCGCGGCGAGCAACCCCCACCAGGGGCCGATGAGCATCTATGAGGTCCACCTCGGGTCGTGGCGGCGCGGTCTCTCCTACCTCGACCTCGCCGAGCACCTGGTCAACTACGTCGTCGACCTCGGCTTCACCCATGTGGAGTTCCTGCCGGTCATGGAGCACCCCTATGGCCCGTCATGGGGCTACCAGGTGACCGGCTACTACGCTCCGACCGCACGGTTCGGGTCGCCCGACGAGTTCCGCCACCTGGTCGACCGGCTCCACCAGGCCGGCATCGGGGTGATCCTGGACTGGGTTCCCGCCCACTTCCCCAAGGACGCCTGGGCGCTGGCGCGGTTCGACGGGCTCCCGCTCTACGAGCACCCCGACCCGCGCCGCGGTGACCAGCCCGACTGGGGCACCCACATCTTCGACTTCGGCCGGCTCCAGGTGCGCAACTTCCTCGTCGCCAACGCGATCTACTGGCTCGAGGAGTTCCACGTCGACGGCCTGCGCGTGGACGCCGTCGCCTCGATGCTCTACCTCGACTACTCGCGACGAGAGGGCGAGTGGATCCCCAACGAGCGCGGTGGCCGCGAGTACCTCGAGGCCATCGGCCTGCTGCAGGAGGCCAACGCCACGGCATACAAGCGGGTGCCGGGAATTGTGACGATCGCCGAGGAGTCGACCTCCTGGCCGGGCGTTACCAAGCCGACCAGCGTGGGCGGCCTCGGCTTCGGGCTCAAATGGAACATGGGCTGGATGAACGACACCCTCCGCTACCTCAAGGAGGACCCTGTCCACCGCCAGTACCACCACAACCTCCTGACCTTCTCGCTGATGTACGCGTACAGCGAGAACTACCTGTTGCCGATCAGCCACGACGAGGTGGTCCACGGCAAGGGCTCCCTGCTCAGCAAGATCCCCGGCCACCGGTTCGAGCAGCTGGCGACTCTGCGGGCCTACCTCGCCTACATCTGGTCCCACCCCGGCAAGCAGCTGCTCTTCATGGGATGCGAGTTCGCCCAGCCAGGCGAATGGGCCGACGGTCGCGAGCTCGACTGGTGGTTGCTCGACCACGCCGCCCATTACCGCGTGCACAACCTGGTCAAGCAGCTGAACGCCATCTACCGCAGCTCCGACGCCCTCTGGGCGCTCGACTCCTCGCCCGCCGGATTCGAGTGGATCAACGCCGACGACAACGTCGGGAACACCTTGTCCTACCTGCGTTTCGGCTCCGCGGACCGCACGCGCGGCCCGGTCGTCGCCGTGGCCATCAACTTCAACGGCATGGCTCACGACGGGATCCGCCTGGGCGTGCCCCGGCCAGGCCCGTGGAAGGTCATCCTCGACACAAGTGGCTACGACGAGTACGGCACCCCGTCGCAGGCCGACACCGTGATCGAGGCAGAGCCCATCCCCTCCAACGGACAGCCCTTCTCCGTGGTCGTGCGCATGGCCCCGCTCACGGCGCTCTACCTGGCCCCGCTCCAGGGCGGGAGCGAAGGAGTCGAGACGGCAGGGGCCCGGTCCCTCGCCTCGGCTCCGGGTCCTGCGTCGCCGCAGCCGACGGCTGTCGCCCAGCCCATCGAGCCGGTCCGGCTGGCGGAGGCGCCCAAGGAGACGTCCCAATGAGCAGCAAGCGCGCGGGGTCGCCGGCCAAGCCCGCCGACCTGGTCGACGTCCCCCACCTCGTCACCGCCTACTACACGCTGGTGCCGGATCCCGAAGACGTCGACCAGCAGGTGGTTTTCGGCACCTCGGGCCACCGGGGTTGCAGCCTCAAGGGCGCGTTCAACGAGACCCACATCCTGGCGACCACCCAGGCGATCTGCGACTACCGGCGCGACCAGGGCTACGACGGGCCGCTGTTCGTGGGTCGCGACACACACGCACTGTCCGAGCCGGCGTGGGCGTCGGCGCTGGAGGTCCTTGCCGCCAACGAGGTCACCGTGCTGGTCGACGACCGCGACGGCTACACCCCCACGCCAGCGATCTCCCACGCCATCCTGCGCGCGAACGGTGGCCGCGTCTCCGGCAGTGGCCTCGCCGACGGCATCGTGGTCACTCCCTCGCACAACCCGCCGTCCGACGGCGGCTTCAAGTACAACCCGCCACACGGTGGCCCGGCCGACACCGACGCAACCTCGGTGATCGCCGCCCGGGCCAACGCGCTGATCGCCAGCGGGCTCGACGACGTGCGCCGTATGCCGTTCAGCCGGGCCCGCGCCCACGCGCAGGGCTACGACTTCGTCGGCACCTACGTCGACGACCTCCCGGCCGTCCTCGACATCACCCGGATCCGCGAGGCAGGGGTGCGCATCGGCGCTGACCCGCTCGGGGGCGCCAGCGTTGCGTACTGGGGAGAGATCGCCGACCGCCACGGCCTCGACCTCACCGTGGTCAACCCGCTCGTCGACGCGACGTGGCGGTTCATGACCCTTGACTGGGACGGCAAGATCCGCATGGACTGCTCCTCGCCCTCCGCGATGGCCTCGCTGATCGCCCGGCGCGACCAGTTCGACATCGCCACGGGCAACGACGCAGACGCCGACCGGCACGGCATCGTCACGCCGGACGCCGGGCTGATGAACCCCAACCACTTCCTCGCCGTGGCCATCGGCTACCTCTTCGGTGGCGCGCGGCCCAACTGGCCCCAAGCAGCCGCCATCGGAAAGACCCTGGTGTCGTCGTCGATGATCGACCGGGTCGCGAGGGACGTCGGCGGACGGCTGGTCGAGGTGCCGGTCGGTTTCAAGTGGTTCGTGCCCGGCCTGATCGACGGCAGCTTCGGGTTCGGCGGTGAGGAGTCGGCCGGGGCGTCATTCCTGCGGCGCGACGGGAAGGCATGGACCACCGACAAGGACGGGATCCTCCTTGCGCTGCTTGCCTCCGAGATCTTCGCCGCCACCGGCAGGACCCCGAGCCAGCACTATGGCGAGCTGACCGCGAAACACGGCGACCCGGCATACGCCCGCATCGACGCACCGGCCAACCGCGAGCAGAAGGCGAAGCTGGCTGCCCTCTCCCCCGAGGACGTCACGGCGGACTCCCTTGCTGGAGAGGCGATCACGGCCAAGTTGACCGAGGCGCCCGGCAACGGAGCGGCCATCGGCGGCCTCAAGGTGACGACGGAGTCGGCATGGTTCGCAGCACGGCCGTCGGGGACTGAGGACGTCTACAAGATCTATGCCGAGTCGTTCAAGGGCCCCGACCACCTGGTGCGGGTGCAGGAGGAGGCGAAGCAGGTCGTCAGCGCGGCCCTCGGCTCCTGATCTCCAGACGCCCGGAACATCCCGCAGGACGATCGTGTTGGCAACCACATGACTGCGCCGAGAAGCCACCGTGACCGCACACCGCCAACCTTCCCCCAGTCCCGCGCCCACCAGCCCAACCTCGCCACCCTCGACCGCTTGCGAGGGCTGCGCCGTCCCCGGCTGATGGCTCCCGAGGCCCGTCGGCACCAGGTGCCGCAGGAGTGCAGCGCCTGCTGACCAGATCCCGGGGAGACGACCGCGCACGCCCGACCGAGGGGCGCGGTCGTCTCGCGTCCGGGCGGTGGGTCAGGGGTGGTCTGCCCCCGAGCCGAGCCGGGTGCGCTCCTCCCTGACCCAGAGCCCGGTCAGCCCGCCGAAGTGGGCCTCGAACTGCTCCCACTCGTGCGGCGGGTAGGTCTGGTGGATGGTGCTGGTGAGCAGCGAACGGAACTCCTCCGAGTCGACCCACTCCAGCACCATCTCGTCGACGTGTGGCAGCGCCGAGGCGCAGAAGTCGGCGTAGCGGTCGGCCTCGAAGTGGGCGTCGGCCAGGCCCTGGTAGGCGGCGAGCTTGTCGGCGTACGACATCGACGCGTCATCGGCCACCTCGAACCACGGCCCAGTGTCGACCTGGGTCTGGGCGCGCCGGCCGGTGGACAGGCAGTAGACCGACCACCGCAGCAGTGCCTTGATCGCCCATGGGAAGTAGTAGTGCAGCGACGTGATGGCCACGTCGGGACAGGCGTTGGCGTAGTCGATCGGGTAGACCACGCCGTCCTTGACGAGCATCTCGCAGGAGTTGAACTCCCAGCGGAAGAACGCGTTGACCGTCTGGGAGATGGTGATGGCCTCGGCGCCCGTCGCCCCCGAGAGGAAGCCGTGCTCCACGGCATACCGGTTGTGCATGGGCTCATCGGGCTGGAACTTCATCACCATCGTCTCGGGTCCGATGGTCAGCGCACGGGCAAAGACCTCGAACCCGTCGACCGCCTTCTGGAGGTGCATGAGCATCTCGCCGGACTCGTCATAGGCATGGTGCAGGTCCTCGCGGTTGCGGATCATGGAGACTCCGCGCCAGGCCCCGCCGTCGAAGGGTTTCATGAACATCGGGTAGCCGATGTCGTCCGCGATCCGGTCGAGATCGAAGGCCTTGTTGTACTTCGCCGACGTGTAGGCCCATCGCGCGTTGTCGACCGGGTGCTTGTAGGGCACCAGCACTGTCTCCGGCACGTGCATGCCGAGCCGCATCAGCGCGCAGTAGGCCGAGTGCTTCTCCATCGACTGGAACGTGAACGGGCTGTTCAGCAGATAGACGTCGTCCATGAGAGCGGCCTTCTTCAGCCACTCGCGCGGGTGGTAGTACCAGTGCGCGAGACGGTCGATGACCAGTTCGTGCCGTACGGGGTCGCGGAGGTTGAACGGCTCGATCGTCATGCGCTCGGTCGTGATCTGGTGCCGCGAGCCGTCCGGAGCGGTGACCGCTCCCAGCCGTCGTGCCAATGCCTCGAACGCGGTGGGCCAGTCGTCCTCGGCTCCGAGGAGGAGTCCGAGCAGGTGGTCCTTCGCGGCGGGCATGGGCACGTCCTTCCAGTGGGTGGGTCACACAAAGCGCGGCAGGTGGTGCGCCAGCTGGCGGCCCCACCAAGGCCAGTCGTGGGCCGAGTCGTAGCCCCAGAGGTCCAGCTCGTAGCGAATTCGCTTCTCCCGCAACACCTCGGCGAAAGCTCGCGTCTCCGAAAGCGACCTCGTCGGCTGTTCCTCGAAGGCCCCCTGCCCGCACACGAGCAGGATGGACAGGCGCTGCCGCAGCCATGCGAGGTGGTCGCCGTGGAGGTTCCTGACGTATGCCGCGGGGTTGGCGAAGTAGGTCGTGTCACCCGGCGGCCCCCACGACCTGAAGCTGGTGACGTCGTAGTTGCCCGAGAGGCCGATGGCGAGAGGGGCGAGGTCAGCGCGCTGGAAGGCGAACTGCACCGCGTGGTAGGCCCCCAGCGAGACGCCGACGGTGATCAGCTCGGCGTCACCACCCAGCTGCTCGAAGATCCACGGGACGGCCTGCTGCTCCAGCCAGGCGTGGTACAGCGCGTGGCGGCGGGCTCGCTCCTCGATGGGGTGATGGTTGGCCGACCAGGTCCAGTCGTCGAGGCTGTCGACACAGAAGATGCTGGTGCGACCGTCGTGCACCAATCCCCCGATTCCGTCGAGCATGCCGTTGCCGGCGAAGTCCTCAGCCCGCCCGGCCTCGCTCGGGAACACGAGCACGGGACGGCCCCAGTGGCCGTGGCGCAGGATGGTCAGCCCCTGGTCGGTTCCCGGCACGGGTAGCGTCGCGCGAGCGGACGGCTCCCGGGGAAAGGGCAGGGGCATGGCGCCTATCCTTGCCCCTTGCCCCAGACCGTGGTCAAGAGTCGGGTCAAACCGGGGTCCAGGCTGTCGCGCCAGGCGGTGTAGTTGTGGAGGTCCCGCACCTCGCGGTAGTCGACCTGGTGGCCGGCGTGGGCCAGGGCAGCCGCCATGTCGGCGTTGTTGCGGGCGTTCTCCTCCAGCGCCCCGCAGGTCATGGCCACGTGTAGCGGGTGCGGTGCCAAGGGTGTGTCCAGGATCGCCGCCACCGCCCGCGAGATGCGCCCGAAGTACGTGAACGAGCTCTCCATGCCGTCGTGCCGCGTCTGGAAGAACGATCCCGACTGCGCGAAGACCCCGCCGATCTCCGGTGCACCCCGGAGCCCGACCAGAAGGGCGGCCAGCCCACCCAGTGAGGTTCCCATGACCACGATCGGCGACCGGACGGCATACGCCCGGCGCAGCTGTCCCATGCCCGCGCGCACCACGGTGCGGACGTACTGAGGCGACGCCGAGTACCACGCGTCCCGCAGGACCGGCTCGGCCAGTGCCACCCGGTGTGGCGGCAAGGCCCCTGAGTCGATCATCGCCGCCGAGTACTGGGTCAGCGAGGCGAGCCGGGCGTATTCGGGACCGTCGTGGACGAAGAGCATCGGCATCGGGTCGGTGTCGGAGGCACCTGCCGGCGACCAGACCGAGACGGGAACCCCCTGGGCCGTCTCTCCCTCGATGTGGAGCTCGCGGCGGCTGCCGGGCATCGCGGGCGCGTGGAGCCACGCGGGCGGCTGGTAGCCGGGCATCGCCACCACGGACCGCTCGCCGAACGATGTGGGGACGGTGTCCGGGTTCGCCGGGTCCACCACGGCTTCGACGATGCCCCCGCGCGTGAGGGCCAGGCGGTACTCGAGCCGGGCCAGCGGCGGCCGAGGGAGTCGGAGCTCCCAGGCGCCGTCGACCCGCTCGAACACTCGACCGCCAGCCACAACCCGGGCGCAGTCCAGGGCGACGGCGCTGATCACCGGCTTACCGGCCACGTCGGCGTCCGAGAGCCGGAACCGGATGTGGCCGTCCAGCACCTTGGGCGGCGGCACCTCAGAACAGGGCACTCATGAGCGCGGTGCGCGCCTTGCGCACGCGCTCGTCGTGGCTACCCACAACGGAGAACAGCTCGAGGAGATGGGTGCGGGCCTGCTCGCGCTCGTCGCCGGCGGTGGCCTTGACGATCTCGATCAGCCGCCCGAAGGCGTCTTCGACGTGGCCGCCCAGGACGTCGAGGTCGGCCACCATGATGGCGGCGTCGACGTCCTGGGGGTGGGCGGCCGCGGCAGCGCGGGCCGCCGCGAGGTCCACGCCCTTGGTGCGGCGCATCAGGCCGACGTGGGCGAGCCCGAGCTGGGCGTCGGTGTCCGCAGGGTTCTGCTTGAGGGCCTGCTCGTATGCCGCGGCCGCGCCATCGAGGTCGTCACGCTCGATCGCGTCGAACGCCGCCTGGTGGAGCGGGGGCAGTTCGGGCTCGGCGTCCTCGTCGGCGCCCTCGGGCACACCGGAGCCGGCGATCTCGACGCGCCCGGCGATGCCGTACTGGACGGCAAGCTTGAGCAGCTCGTCGAGGTACGCGCCAACCTGCTCCGCGGGCTGGATGCCGGCGAAGAGGGGCACCGGCTGGCCCTGGACGAGGCCGAGCGTCATGGGGACCGACTGGACCTGGAAGGCACGCAGGAGGCCTGGGTTGGCGTCGACGTTGACGGAGACGACCTGGACCCGCCCCTCCAGGGCCGCTGCCGTGCTGATGACCACCTGGAGGAAGTCGCCGGACTGAGGCAGCGCGGCCGACCAGAGGACAACCACGGAGGGCACCCGGATGGACGCGTTGACGACTTCGGTGAAGTTGGCGTCGGTGCCCTCGACCACGAGGCCACTGACTCCAGGGCGAGCGGCACCGGTAGCTGTGGTTGACGGGGGGCTCGCGGCGCCCGTGGCGCCAGTGGGGCCGGCGCTGGCCGCACCGCGCTCTCCGGCGGCTGCCCTCCCCCCGGTCGACAGTCCGGTGAGGTCCACAGCACCCCGCGAGGCGGACCCGCTGATGGGCTGGTCTGCTGGCTGGTCAGTCATGGACGGATTCTCTCCCATCAGGGTTACGAGCCGGTGGCCGAGATCAGCTGTTCATCGGCAGCCACCATCGCGGCCTTGCCCTGCGGCGGCACGGTGAAGACCACCGACTCGTAGGTGGCGATGGTCGCGCTCTTGGTCAGCTTCTTCTTCTTGAGCAGCCGGGCGAGGTCGGCACTCGGGGCGAGCGCCTTGCCCTTGGGCTTGAGCTTGAGGGTGTCGGTGCGCTTCATCAGGCCGAACACGACGACACCCCCGCTGCGCAGCCGCAACGAGAAGAACTGTTTCGGGTCGACCACGTGCTTCTGGGTGAACGCGGCGAGCGAGCCCAGCGCCTTGGCCTGCGCCGCGGCGTTTCGGCGGAGCACCGTGGCGAACTGGTCGGAGCCGAGGTCGAAGTGCTCGGGCGCCTTGGGCTTCGGGTAGGCGACGGCGGCGGCATACTCGGTGAGCAGGGCACCCGGCTGGCCGACCAGGTCCTTGGTGTCCGGGTTGACCGCCGACCCGGCAGCGAATGCATCCAGTGCCGGCACGCTTGCTCCCGGCTGCATCGTGGCAGCTGCCGCGAGCTTGAACTGGCTGTTGGCGTCCTCGCACAGGAGCAGGCTGAGTGTCTGGCCACCGTCGGCGCTCGTGGTCTCGACGAACATCGCCCGCGGCCATGAGCGCCCGCGCGACACGGCGAGCACCCTGGGCGCGGCAGGCTTCTGGACTGGCGCTCCCGTGGGGGCGCTGGCAGGGGGGAGCCTTGCGGCCGCTGTGGCGAGGGCGAGCGCAGAGCCCGTCAGGACAGCAGCGCGCTGCTTGTCGCCCTCGGCTCCTGGGACGGAATTCGCTGCCGCTGCGGCATTCAGCACGCGGCCTGCGATCGCCTGGGCGCCTGCGACCGAGAGCGGCGCAGCGGTTGTAACCTCCGGCGGCGCGTCGTGGACGCCCACCATGGTGTTGCCCAGCCCGCAGCCGGAGAGGCCGACTGCGGCCGCGGCCACGAGGGCAGCCAGCGAGATCGAGCGGCTCCGACGGGGTGCAGTGGTGCTCCTCGGAGGCGTCATCGCGGCGTGTCCTCTCCCTTGGCCGCGGCTCGCCTCGGCTGATAGCCCCGGCTGGGCCTCCCGGCGGCCCGGCTCGGCCGCCCGGGCGCCGGGCTGGGCCGCTCGCCCGTATAGCTCGGCCGCTCGGTGGCGCGTCCCGGCGGCTCGGTGGCCCGTCCCGGGGTGTCGGAGGCGCGTCCCGGGGTGTCGGAGGCGCGTCCCGGGGTGTCGGAGGCGCGTCCCGGCGTGTCGGCACCCCGGTTCGGCCCCTCGGTGCGACCGTGTGCCCCAACGGCTCGCCCTCGGGCGCGGCGCGATTCCCCCTCGGGTGCGAGCGACTCCCAGGAGCCGGGTGGCCGTCCCGCCGTGATCGCAATCGTGACCCCGGCCACCGCCAACAGGAGGCCGCTCAGTGCGGCAAGGAGGGACTGCACGAACCAGGTCTTCTTCCCCAACGAGAGGGTGACCGAGTCGACCTTTCCGCCGTCTCCGGTGATCACCACCGTTTCGGGTGCGCTGGCCTGCAGGAGAGTCACGGCAGCACTGCCCTTCCCGATGGCCTGCTGGCGCCACAGGTCCGCATGAACCAACTCGGGTGCGGCGCCGGATCCGTCCCGCCTCGACAGGAGGGCCCAGTCGCGAACCGATACTCCGTCGACGACGGTCAGGGCCCCCTTGTCGACCGCCGAACGCGCGTCCGTGGGGGCGGCCACGCCGATCCACACCCCAGCACCGCCAGCTGCCCGGGCCCGGATGGTCACGGGAAGGGCGACCCGGTTGACCACGCCCGGACCGATCACGACGGGTCCGTCCTCGCCGGGCCGCAGCGTGAACGTGGCGGTCCCGCTGGTTCCCAGGTGGACGGTGAACCAGGCGCCCACGACACACAGGCCCAGCCCGACCAGGGCGAGGACTGCGCCGAGGGCACGCTTGGCAGGGGTTGGCACAGCTGCTTCCTTACGTGAGACAGCCGGGGGGACACAGCGCGCCCTCCGGAGTGACCCTCCACAATGGCAAAGAGGACGCTGAGTCCCAAATCCCAGGGGTGACGTGTGACCGCCGCGACAACGACGAGTGGGGCCAAGTCTGGCGGTTGACGACCGCGCACGGGGGCTTTCGCCCGCGACAGGTTCCCGAGCGGCCGCAGGAGAGTCAGAACCGCGCAGGCTCCCTGTAGGTGCCCCATTCGTCCCGCAGGGCATTGCAGATCTCGCCCAGCGTGGCCTCGGCGCGCACCGCATCCAGCATGGCCGGGACGAGGTTGTCCGTCGTCCGGGCGACACGGCGCATTTCCTCGAGCGAACGAGCCACGCCCGCAGCGTCCCGGGTGCCCCTGCGCTCGCTGATCACGGCCACCTGCTCGCGCTCGACCTCGTGACTGACCCTCAGGATCTCCAGCTCGTGGCTCACAGACTCGGTGTGGCAGTTGACCCCGACCACCTTCTTGTCGCCCTTCTCGAGAGCCACCTGGTACTGGAACGCGGCGTCGGCAGTCTCCGCCATGAACCAGCCCTCCTCGATGCCGCGCAAGATCCCCGAGGTCATCGGCCACACCCGGCTCTCGGACTTCCCGACGTTCTCGCGCACGACCTGAGCCAGGCCGGCCGTGTCCCTGGCCGTCAGCGTGGTCGTTCCCATCGCGAGGATGCGGTCGAAGATCTGCTCTGCCTCGGCCTCGATCTTGTCGGTAAGGGCCTCGACGTACCACGACCCTCCGAGCGGATCCGCGACGTTGACGACGCCGGTCTCCTCCATGAGCACCTGCTGGGTGCGCAGCGCGATCTCGGCGGCCTGCTCGCTCGGCAGGGCCAGGGTCTCATCGAGTGCGTTGGTGTGGAGGCTGTTGGTGCCGCCCAGCACCGCGGCCAGAGCCTCGACCGCTGTGCGAACAACGTTGTTGTAGGGCTGCTGGGCAGTCAGCGAGACGCCGGCCGTCTGGGTGTGGAACCGGAGCCACTGGGCCTTCTCAGTCCGTGCCCCGTAGACGTCGCGCATCCACCGCGCCCAGATCCGGCGCGCCGCACGGAACTTGGCGATCTCCTCGAAGAAGTCGATGTGGCTGTCGAAGAAGAAGGACAGGCCCGGGGCAAAGGTCTCGATGTCGAGCCCGCGTGACAGCCCGAGCTCGACGTACCCGAACCCGTCGGCGAGGGTGAAGGCCAGCTCCTGTGCGGCGGTCGCCCCGGCCTCGCGGATGTGATAGCCGGACACCGAGAGCGGCTTGTAGTCAGGGATGTTCTCGGCGCAGTACTCCATGAGGTCGCCGATGAGCCGCAGGTGTGGCTCGGGCGCGAACAGCCACTCCTTCTGGGCGATGTACTCCTTGAAGATGTCGGTCTGCAGCGTGCCGTTGAGAACGCCGGGGTTGACGCCCTGGCGCTCGGCCGCCACGAGGTACATGCAGAAGACGGGCACGGCCGGGCCCGAGATCGTCATCGACGTCGTCACGTCGCCGAGGGGGATGTCCTTGAACAGCACATCCATGTCCACGGCCGAGTCGATCGCCACCCCGCAGTGGCCCACCTCGCCGACGGACAGCGGCTCGTCGGAGTCGCGGCCCATCAGCGTCGGCATGTCGAACGCCACCGACAGGCCGCCGCCACCCCGGGCCAGGATCATCTTGTACCGTTCGTTGGTCTGGACCGCGTTGCCGAACCCGGCGAACTGCCGGATGGTCCACGTGCGGCCCCGGTAGCCCGTCGGGTAGAGCCCGCGGGTGAACGGGAACTCACCCGGCCAGCCGATCCGCTCGGGCGCCTCCGATCCGTCCGTAGGCCCGTAGACCGGGTCGACCTCCATGCCCGACAGCGTTGTGAAGTCGGCGTCGCGCACCTGGCCGCGCTCTGCGGCAGCGTCGTAGCGGGCCTGCCAGCGGGCAGCGGCACTGTCGGGGGTCTGCGTCATGCCCCCAATTTACTAGGACGTCCTACTAAATGCCACTCCGCCCGGTCACGCGTCGAAGTCGTGCGCGGCGACTCGCACCTTGCGCAGCAGCTCGAAGAGCTGCGCGTGCTCCTCGTCAGTCAGCATGCCGAGGCCGAAACGGCAGGCCTCGAGGTCGGCCGTAGCCGCCTCCATGGCCTCGCGGCCGGCGTCAGTGATCACCGCGAGGGTGCCTCGGCCGTCGTCCGGGTTGGGCACCCGCTCCACGAATCCCTGTCCGGCGAGCCGCTGGATGATGTTGGTTGCGCTCGTGGGGTGGACCATGAGCCGCTGGCCGATCTTCGACATGCTGAGGCTGCCGCCGCGGCTGAAGGCCAGCAGCACGAGTGCCTCATACCTCGCGAAGGTGAGGTCGTGCTTGCCGACGATGGCGTCGAAGTCGGTGATGAGCACCTGCTGGACGCGCATGATCGAGGTCGCCGTGGCCATCGCCTCGGACTCCGACTGGCTCCCCCACCGCCGACGCC
Source organism: uncultured Actinomycetota bacterium (assembly GCA_963715025.1). GTDB lineage: Bacteria > Actinomycetota > Actinomycetes > Actinomycetales > Dermatophilaceae > DASSJT01. Next base: position 330,258 of record CAVQQQ010000001.1, read on the forward strand.
AGAGCTCGGCGGCCCGGAAAATGGGGTCGAACGGGAGGCGGATCGGCTGTGGCACGCGCCAAACTTAGCCGGGTCGCTCCGTCGGCGGCTCCTGCCGCGGCCAACTGGCTCAGCGCAGCAGCCCGAGGATCCCGTCGTCGAGGCGCACCTCGTGGTCGCAGACGGCGGCCGCCTCCGGGTCGTGCGTTGACATGACCACCGCGGCACCGCGGCTGGCCTGCGCGCGGAGCAGGGTCAGAACGCGTTCGCGGTTCTCGTGGTCGAGTTCCGAGGTCGGCTCGTCGGCGAGGAGCACAGGGGCGTCCATCGCGAGACCGCGGGCCACGGCGACCCGTTGCTGCTGGCCGCCCGAGAGCTCCTCCACCAGGTGCCTCCACGACTCACCGAGCCCCACGGCGTCGAGGACCTCCCGGCTGCGCCGGTCGGCCTCGCCGGATGGAATGCCGGCGGCGAGCAGCGGCACCAGGATGTTCTCGTATGCCGTGAGCATGGCTGCGAGCCCATTGCCCTGCGGGATCAGGGCGACGCCCCGGCTCACGGCCATCTCGCGGCCCATGACTGGAGCGCCGCCCACCGCCACGGAGCCCCCGGCGAGCTCGACCGCGCCCGCGATGGCCCACAGGAGGCTCGACTTGCCCGCTCCGGAGTGGCCCGTCACCGCCAGCACCTCGCCCGGCTCTGCTCGCAGGGTCGCGTCGCGGACCGCAGTGACCGTGCCATAGGCGACCGTGACCCCCACGACCTCCACGGCGGTGCCCGGCGCAGGGCCGAGGACGGTCATCTGCTGCTCCCCTCGCCGTCGCCATCCTGGGGCAGCAGCAGCCAGCGGCCGTCCTCGTGGTGGACCCGCAGCAGGGATCCCGCCGGGAACGCCTCGAGCGCCTGGCGCGGAAGGGGCAGCGACCCGTCGGCCGACACCACGGCATACTCCTCGCCGTCCCGCCCCTCGCCGCCGACCCGACCGTCACGGATCGTCACGGTGCGGGGCAGCCGCGCCGCCACCTCCGGGTCGTGCGTCACCACAATGACTGTGGTCCCGACTTCGTGGTTGACCTGGGTCAGGGCATCGAGGACGCGGTCCCGGGCTTCGTGGTCGAGCTGGCTGGTCGGCTCGTCGCCGAGAAGGAGTCCGGGCCGCGTCGCAACGGCTACGCCGAGGGCAGTGAGCTGCAGCTGCCCCGGAGTGAGCGAACTGAGCGGCTGGTCGGCAGCCTCGGCCACCCCGACGAGCTCGAGGATCTCGGCGACGGTCGGCAGCACCCGTCCCCGCGCCTTGGCGGCGCCCTGGGCAAAGGCGACGTTCTGTCGTGGCGTCAGGTAGGGCAGCAGATTGCGCGCGGCTCCCTGGAGGACGAGCCCGACGTCGGCGCCGCGGAACTCGTCGAGCTCCTGCTCGGTCATCGTCGAGAGTTCGCGGTCGCCGACCTGGATCTTTCCCGCGCTGGGTCGAAGGAGCCCGCCGAAGAGGGTGAGGAGCGTCGATTTGCCGGCTCCGGATGGCCCGAGCAGTCCAACCATCTCCCCCGCGCCCACCGTGAGGTCGACGCCGGCCAGTGCCGCCACGTCATGCCCCTCCGCGTGGTAGATGTGCACCAGCCCCCGGGTGCTGACCACGAGTCCCCCGATGCTCACAGATACTCCCGGATCCGGCTCAGGGAGTAGCGGTGCGCGAGCGCCCTCGCGATCAGGAGGCCGGTGGCGACCAGGAGGAACAGGCCACAGACCCAGGCCACGCCCATGGCAGCCCAGGACGGCTCGAGGTCGACCGCCGGGACTGGGGCGGGACTGTTGAAGAGCGGGACGAGGGGCATCGCCAGGGCCGCGCCGACGGTGCCCGCGACGCCCCCCGCGGCCACGCCGACGCTCACCACCAGCAGCTGCTCACGGCGCGTGGCGCGCCTCAGGTCGCGCTGGGCGACGCCGGTCATGCGCAGCGCGGCGTAGTCCCGAGCCTGGCCGCGCCATCCCGTCACCGCGACAACCGCCATGACCAGGGCAGCGATCACCAGCGCCAGCACGCCCACCACCAGAGCTAGCTGGAGGCCCCAGCCGGAGGCGGACTCGTCATAGAACCGCTTCAGGTCGGGATAGCGCCTTACCTCGATGACGGCAATGCCCGACTCCTGCAGTTGCGCCGTGACGCGCTGAAGCAGGGCTGGGCTGTCGTCGACCAGCCAGGCTTCGAGTGAGGCCGTCTGTGGGATCTGGCCGCCGAGGCGCGCCAGCGTCTGGTAACTGACCAGGGCGCCTCTGTCGCCCAGCGCGGGGATCGCGGCAACGTGCTGCGCCTGCGCCATGGTGACCGGCGCGCCGTTCAAGCCCGCCGAGGTGAACGCATGCGGCGTGCCCCCGGGGGGCACGGGGCCGGCCAGGAGGGCCGGCACTGCGGCCGGTACGTCGCCATAGGCCAGGCGCTGTACGAACCCGGAGTTCGCGAAGTCCAGGACGAGCGACCCGGGCCGGCTTGCATCGGACACCGTGAGCTTGTCGGACGGGGCGGACGGGTTCGTCGGCGCTTCCAGCCAGCGGCCGGGCTGTTCGATCCCCAGCTCATGGCCGTCGACGGCGAGGCTGTGGATCGTGATCCGCCCGCTCGCCTCGCTTGCGAGGTCGCCTTCACGGCTGACCCGGATCTCGATCGCGTCCAGACGGCAGCCCACAGGGCACAGCAGCGGCGCGTCGACCAAGACCCTGCGATCCTTGCCGACGGGGACGGTGGCCAGGTCGCGGGTGAGCTGCTCGCCATCGGGGCCGGTGACCGAAACTCGCAGTTGGAGGTACGCCGGTGGAAGCGGGGGCAGGTCCTTCGCGTCCTGCGGTGCACCGGCGCCCGCCGGCGGCTGGTAGGGAGGCTGCTGGTACCAGGCGGGCGCCTGGAAACGCTCGGGGACGGTCTCCTCCATCGAGGCCACCACCTCAGCGGTGAAGCGAGAGCCGCTCAACGTGACTGTCGGGACGCGGGGTGGCGCCAGCGCGCCCAGGGCGAAGGGTGGCTGGCCCGCAACCGGGTAGCTCACTGCCGCGAAGCCCTCAGGCAGGACCGCCATCGTCGGCGTCGACGTCGTGTCGCGATGCCTCACGATGGCGACAGGAGTGGCACGCCTGCCGGTCGGGTCGGCCTTCAGGAGGGCTGCCCGCAGTTGCTCAGGGCGCGTGCTGTCGGTGCGCAGGGTCACCGGAGCCCCGGCCTCGAGCTCAGCGCGCGCCTGGCGGTTGCGGTCGGCGACCAGCATGGCGTTGCCGGCGAAGACGGCGAGTGCCGTCGACACGGTGCAGACCGTCAGGATCTTGCGCAGCGCCGGCCGACGGGCGAGGGACAGGGCGGCAAGACCCGCTGCGACCCGCCCGCGCCGCAGGCTGCGACGCCCCAAGGCCGCCGAGGCTGGCGCGAGCACGTGGGCCAGGACCAGTCCCATGGCCAGGGAGACCAGGGTCGGCGTCAGCAGCGCAAGTGGGCCGTTCGTGGTCCGGGTGGCCAACCCCGCGATCCCGGCGACCGCGAGGGCGACCACGACCAAGTCGATGACCGGCCAGCCCTGCGAGCCGCTGGCCGGCCGAACGCGCCTGAGCTGCGCCGAGATCGACTCGCGAAGCACGGGCTGGGCGGCCACGACGACAGCGCCCGTGCAGACCGCCCAGGCCACCACCACGGCAGCAGCCACCTGCCAGGGCAGCTCGAACGGGACTCCACGGGGAAGCACGAACCGGCGGGCCAGCTCGCTGAGGGCAAGGGCCATGGCCGTGCCGAGCGGGAGTCCCAACAGCACGGTGAGTCCGAGTTCCCCGAGCACCAGCCGCCGGGCTCCCTCACGGCTGCGGCCACGCAAGCGGGCGAGGGCCACCTCCGGGCGTCGCTGGTCGACCGCCGCACTGGCCACGGTCAGGAGCACGACGGCCGCCAGAAGACCGAGTTGCACCATCAGGATGGGGACGATCACCCGGACCTGTCCCTGGCCGGAGCGCACCTGGTCGAGCAGGCCCGGGACCGGGCTGTCCGCGGTCACGTTGCCCGACGTGCTCCGCACGGCGGCTGCTGCCTGCGCCGCCTCCGGAAGCCTGTCGAGGGTGATCGTGTCCCTCTTGAGCGGCAGGGCGACCGTGATCTGGGCGTTCGGGAAGGCCTTGTCGAAGGTGGGCTCGGATAGGACCCAGGTGTCGAGGGCAGGCACCGGGTCGTTTCCCCCGCCCACGAGCGTCCCGGAGCGGCCGTCGAACTGGGTGCGCAGCCAGTACGCCGGATCGGGCCGCACCTCGTAGGCACCGGCGATGGTCAGGGTGACCGGGGGCGTGCCTGACGGGGCGCCGCTGACCGGGACGGTGAAGGCCTGCCCGACGCGCCAGCCCCACTTCTGGAGGTCCTTCGCCGACACGGCCACCTGGCCCGCCTGTCGCGGGCAGGCCCCCGCGACGAGGGTCAGGTGGTCGCAGACGCGGTCGCGGTACGCCATCTCCAGGGGAGAGGGCATGAGGCCCTGCCTCGGCCGAACGCTGCCGCGTGCGTAGAGCTGGCCGATCGGCTCCTCGTGCAGCTCCCGAGCTTTCGCCGGCACCGCATCGAGCACGTCGGCAATGCCGAGGTCGGGCGCAGTGGCAGTGCGCCCAGCGCTGACGACCAGGGCGGTGTCAGCCGCGCTCGCCCGAAAGATGGCCGACTGCAGGAGCCCTTGCTCCAGCGCCCGGGCGTAGAGCGGCGCTAGAACGGCGCAGGCGGTCACGAGGGCGGACAGCAGCACGAGAGCGGCAGTCTGCGCGCCTCGATAGCGCAGGGCGGCCCACACGCGAGCAGTCCTCCTCCGACCTCGTTACCCCAGGGACGCGTCCGCCCCCGGTGGACCCGCCTCACCACCCTAGGCATCGGTGATGCCCTTCGAGGTGACAAAGGGGCAACGATCTCCGCGCTGCCGCACGGCTCCCGGGTAGAGGATCAGGCCTGTCGCTCGATGGCCTGCTCGAGGCGCTCGAGCTTGCCGGTCAGCTCGCCGGTATGCCCCGGACGGATGTCCGCCTTGAGAACCAGGCTGACCCTCGGGCCGTGGGCCGCCGCGGCGTCCACCGCGCGCTTGACCACCGCCATGCACTCGTCCCACTCCCCCTCGATGGTGGTGAACATGGCGTCCGTGCGATGGGGCAGACCCGAGTCGCGCACGGCTCGGACGGCGTCGGCGACGGCGGCGCTCACCGATCCGGTGGCGTCACTTGCCATGGAGGGGGCAACGGAGAAGGCGATCAGCATGGGGCCACGGTATGCCGGTCGACGCTCAGTTGGCCTGTTGCGGCTCCTGCGCCTGCAGCTGCTCGAGGTGGGCGTGGACGAGCGGGACCGCGGAGGCCCCCTCGCCGCTGGCGGCGGCCACCCGCTTCATCGACCCGGCGCGCACGTCGCCCGCGGCGAAGACACCGGGAAGCGTGGTCTCGAGGCTGGCCGGGGGCCGACCCTCCTGCCACCGATGCTTCGGCACGTCCCGGCCGGTGAGCACGAAGCCGCCGTCGTCCAGCTCGACCTCGGGTGGCAGCCAGGAGCAGTGCGGCTCGGCGCCCAGCAGCAGGAAGAGCCCCTCGACCGGCACCCGTTTCTCCCGTTCGGCGGCGTTGTCGCGGAGCACCAGCCACTCGAGGCGTCCCTCGCCGCCGCCGTCGACGACCGACCAACCCGTTCGCACCGACACCGTGGGGTTCGCCTCGATCTCCCGAACCAGGTAGGCCGACATGGTCTCGTCGATGCTGTCCCGGCGGACCACGATGGTCACCGAGTGGGCGAACCTCGACAGGTGTATCGCAGCCTGCCCTGCGGAGTTGCCCCCACCCACGACGACGACGTCACGCCCGTGCATCTCTCGCGAGACGCTCGTCGCCGCGCCGTAGTAAACGCCGAGTCCAACCAGGTCCTCGACGCCGGGCACCCCGAGCCGGCGGTAGGCGACTCCTGACGCGACCACGACCGAGCGGGCACAGATGCGCGCGTCCTCGGCAAGGACGTGGTGGTGGTCCGAGCCGGGTTCGATGCCGAGGACCGGCGTGCCGGTGAAGAAGCGGGCCCCGAATCGCCCGGCCTGGAACCGAGCGCGCTGGGCGAGCCGCATGCCCGAGATGCCTCGCGGGAAGCCGAGGTAGTTGCGGATCATCGAGCTCGCTCCGGCCTGTCCGCCGACGGCGTCCGCTTCGAGAACGATCGTGGACAGCCCTTCCGAGGCGGCGTACACCGCGGTGGCCAAACCGGCAGGGCCGGCGCCCACGACCACGACGTCGACCACCTCTCCCTCCGGGATGTCGGCAGGTGTGCCGTAGACGAACGCGGCGACCCGCCGGACCGTGGCGCCGCTCAGCGTGGGCCGGCCGAAGGCAGCGACCACTGGGTAGTCGATGTGGCCACCGTCGAGCGTGGCGAGCACTGCTGTGCCACGATCCGATTCGGGCGAGTGCGTCACGCTGGCCATGCCCATGCGGTCGAGGAAGTCGCGAATCGCGGCAACCTGCCCGGTCTCGCGGTCGGTCACGATCTCTACCTGCGCGACGACGGGAGAGGACGACGACCACCCCCAGTCGGAGAGCAGCTCGCTGACAGCCGTGTGGAACTCCTCGTCGCGCCGTCCCCTCGGGATGCCGAGGAAGGTGTCGAAGTGGCCGGTGGCCAGATGCTGCCGGATCTCGTCAAGGCGCCGGCGGTAGTCGTCGCCCCGCAAGAGGCAGACCCGTCGCGCGCTCGGCATCACGCCGTGGGCCTCGATGAGAAACCCGGGGCCGTCGGAGTCGGGCAACGTGGCCTCGGCCGCCACCATGGCCACCGGTGCTTCGTCGGCCGCAAGGGCGGCGAGGCGGTCACGAGCAGCAGCGGCCGAGGGAGCATGCTCGACTGCGTAGTCGCGCGCGTAGCGGCTCTCGAACTCGCCGACGACACCGGTCGCCCCGGCATCCGCGACCACGAGGATGACCGGCCTCGCCGGTGCCGCCGCTTCTCCAGCCGTCATGCCGAGAATCTACCTGCGCCGTTACCGCCGGGCTGCCTCAGATCCGCCGCAGCAGGGAGAGGTAGTTCTCCACCGGCCGGAATCCGAGGCGCTCGTTGATGCCCACCATCCAGCGGTTCTGCTCGGCGTTGCCCGTCACGACGTGGCGGCGCCCCGGGCCGATGCGGACCTGGAGCTCCCGGAGGTTGCGCGCCTTGACCGCCATCCCCAGTCGCCGTCCGCGGTGCTCCCGCCGGACCAGCGTCCCCCACTGCAACACGTCGGCGTGCGGCGCCTGTGGGACGACGAAGTCGGTGTACGCCACCACCGTGTCGTCGGGCGCGAGCGCGAACGTCGAGATCCTCGATCGCCCCTGCTTCCGGAACGTCTCCTCGCGGTGCCGGTGCATCTCCGGGGTCTCCCGCTCCGCCTCGAAGTCGAGGTCTCCGGTGGGCGCGTCGAGCGCGAGCTGGTTCTTGGTGTCGCAGAGGGAGGGCAGCAGTTCGTCCGGCACCGGTCCGTCGACGGTGACGATGCGGTAGTCCCTGTGGTGGGGCGCGCTCTCGGCAATCAGCCCGTCGAGGAACGCCTCAGGGACCGGCAGATCCAGCAGTCGGACGATATCGGTGTTGGCCACCCAGAACCCATGCTTCACTGCGAAGCGGCGATAGGGATGGTCCGGCGTGCTGCCGAACGGGCAGGCCGCCTCCATCACCAGGTCGGAGCGGCCCTCCTCCCGGCTGGTCTCGACCATCGTGTCGACGAGGGCCGTCCCCACACCCCGGCCCCGGCGTCCCGGCTCGACCCATGGCACGAGCCAGGCGAACTTCTGGTTGTCGGACATTGGCAGGTAGTAGGCAGCGGCGCCGACGATCTCGCCGCCGTCCACGGCCACGAACGGCATGAACCGCTCGCCCGGGTCGTCGTCGTGGATGTCCACACGGTGATCCTCCAGCGAGCGCAGCCAGGCCCACGGCCGCTCGAATGCCTCTGCGGCAGCATAGATCTCGTGATAGCGGACGAACTCCGCCTCACTCCCCCGGTCCAGTGGTCGCACCTGCACCCTTCAAAAGTAGAGACGCCAGGGGCGCGGTCGCCACGCAATTAACGTCGCACCTCATGAGCCGCGAGTCATCCTGCGGTATGCCGGCTGCTCGCCTCCCAGCGCGCGCCGGGCTGTGGGGCGAGCGTGGGGCCTCAGGTCAGGGCTGAGACGACCTGGTCGGCAGCGGCGTACGGGTCGGTCTTGCCGTCGACCACGTCGGCGGCGAGCTGCTCGACCCCACTCCCGTGGCGCAGGTCGCCCATGCGGGCCCGCAGCTGCTGCAGGGCGATCGCCTCGATCTCGTCGCCTGCGCGGCGGACGCGGCGCTCCCGCAGCGTGCCCGTGCGCTCCATCCACGCAACGTGTTTGTCGAGCGCCGCCATGAGCTCGTCGATGCCCTGGCCTTGTGCGGCAACTGTTTTCACCACCGGTGGGCGCCAGAGCCCGGGCTCGGTGCGGTCGGCGAGCGAGATCATGTAGCGGATGTCCCGCACTGTGGCATCGGCGCCCTCACGGTCGGCCTTGTTGACGACGAACACGTCGCCGATCTCGAGGATGCCCGCCTTGGCGGCCTGGATACCGTCGCCCATGCCAGGGGCCAGCAGCACGACGGTCGTGTCGGCGAGCCCAGCGATCTCGACCTCCGACTGCCCCACCCCGACCGTCTCGACCAGGATGACCTCGCAGCCTGCTGCATCGAGCACGCGCAGGGCCTGCGGTGTCGTCCAGGACAGCCCGCCGAGGTGGCCTCGCGAGGCCATGGACCGGATGTAGACCTCGGGGTCGAGGGCGTGGTCCTGCATGCGCACCCGGTCGCCGAGCAGCGCACCGCCGGAGAACGGCGAGGAGGGGTCGACCGCCAGCACGCCTACCCGCTTCCCCCGGGCGCGGAAGGCGCCGACCAGCGCATTGGTCGACGTCGACTTGCCGACCCCGGGGGAGCCGGTGATGCCGATGACGTGAACATTGCCGGAGTGCGGGGCAAGGGCCGCCATCACCTCCCGCAGCGCCGGGTGGCCGTCCTCAACCAGCGAGATCAGCCGGGCGACAGCCCGGGGCGCCCCTGCCCGGGCCGACTCGACCAGGGCAGGGACATCGACAGGGCGGGCCAAGGTCAGGCCTGCGCAGGCACGCGCACGATGAGCGCGTCACCCTGCCCGCCGCCTCCGCAGAGGGCAGCCGCGCCGACGCCGCCGCCGCGGCGCTTCAGCTCGTTGGCGAGTGCCAGCGTGATCCTGGCGCCGGACATGCCGATCGGGTGGCCCACTGCAATGGCGCCGCCGTTGACGTTGACCTTCGCAGCGTCGATGCCCAGCTCCCGGGTCGATGCCAGGCCCACTGCCGCGAAGGCCTCGTTGATCTCGACCAGGTCGAGGTCGGCCGGCGCGATGCCCTCCTTGGCACAGGCCGCCTTGATCGCCTCGGCCGGCTGCGACTGGAGCGAGGAGTCAGGGCCGGCGACCACGCCGTGGGCGCCGATCTCGGCGAGCCAGGTCAGGCCCAGCTCCTGGGCCTTCGCCTTGCTCATGACGACGACAGCCGCAGCGCCGTCGGAGATCTGGGAGGCCGATCCCGCTGTGATGGTGCCGTCCTGGGAGAAGGCCGGGCGCAGCCTGCCCAGCGACTCCACGGTCGTGTCGGAGCGAATGCCCTCGTCGGCCTTGAACTCGACCGGGTCGCCCTTGCGCTGAGGGATCTGGATCGCGACGACCTCGTCGTCGAACAACCCGTCCTTCCACGCGCGTGCGGCCTTCTCGTGGCTCGCGGCCGAGAAGGCGTCCTGTTCCTCGCGGGTGAACTCCTTGTCGCCGGTGTTGGCCGACTCGGTGAGGAGCCCCATCGCCTGGTCGGTGAACGCGTCCCACAGCCCGTCCTGGGCCATATGGTCGCGCAGGGTCACGTCGCCGTACTTGAACCCGTCACGGCTCTTCTCCAGCAGGTGCGGGGCATTGGTCATGGACTCCTGACCGCCGGCGACCACGACCTCGAACTCGCCCGCGCGGATCAGCTGGTCCGCGAGTGCGATGGCGTCGATGCCCGAGAGGCAGACCTTGTTGATCGTCAGGGCGGGCACGGTCATCGGGATCCCGGCCTTCACGGCGGCCTGCCGGGCGGGGATCTGCCCCGCACCGGCGGTCAGCACCTGGCCCATGATGACGTAATCGACCTGCTCGGGCTTCACACCGGCCTTGTCGAGGGCGCCCCTGATGGCGAACCCGCCCAGGTCGGAGCCGGAGAAATCCTTGAGCGAACCGCTCATGCGCCCCATCGGGGTACGCGCTCCGGCGACGATGACAGTGGTGGTGCGGTCGGACATGACAAGGCCTCCAACGCGGTTGGTGAGTTCTCGTTCACTCTAGTCTCGGCACTGAGGCACCCAAAGCCCGGGCGTGGGTGGCGAGCACCACACGGCATACCCGCTCGTCCAGCACCCACGGTCGCCCAAGCACGGCTCACCGAACACCTGGCCGCAGGCTGACCAGCCCGGTTCACCACCGGAGGTTTCATCGCCTCCCAGGACTCAGCCCGTATGCCGTGCGGTCGTCTCCTAGGCTCGACTCCATGAGCGAGCCCCTCACCTCCCTGTTCACCGCCATCGACCACGTCGGGGTCGCCGTGCCCGACCTCGACTCGGCCATCGCGTTCTACCGCGACACCTATGGCATGCGCCTGGCCCATCAGGAGGTCAACGAGGAACAGGGAGTTCGCGAGGCGATGATGGCTGTCGGCGACTCGGGCTCGCATGTCCAGCTCCTGGCTCCTCTGACCCAGGAGTCGACCATCGCCAAGTTCCTCGACCGCTCGGGCCCGGGCGTCCAGCAGGTGGCCTACCGGGTGGAGGACATTGATGCCGTCAGCGTGACACTTCGGGAGCGGGGCTTGCGGCTGCTCTACGACACGCCCAAGCGCGGGACCTCGAACTCGCGGGTCAACTTCATCCACCCCCGCGACGCGGGCGGGGTCCTGGTCGAGCTGGTCGAACCGTCGGGGGAACACTGAGGCCGCGACGCCACCAGTCCGGCCAGGCGGGTCGCCCAGGGGCAAGCCGGGCTCGTGAGCCAGGTCATCACGTGACCGTTGCCTCACTGCGCCCGTCACGCCGAGGGCACCGCACTACTCTCGAGTAGGCCATGTGCGCCGGGCCGCCACGGAAGGGGCGCACCGGCGCTGACCCATTGACCAGGCGAGGCCGAGGAGTCACCACCCATGCAGCAGATCCGCGACGCGATCCTGTCCGGCGACCGGAGCCCGGAGACCTACGCCAGCCTCCCGATTCCCGAGTCCTACCGCGGCGCCACCGTGCACAAGGACGAGGTGGACATGTTCGAGGGCATGGCCACCAGGGACAAGGACCCCCGCAAGTCGCTGCACATCGACAACGTGCCCGTTCCCGAGCTGGCCCCGGGCGAGGCGCTCGTCGCCGTCATGGCCAGCGCGATCAACTACAACACGGTGTGGACCTCGATCTTCGAGCCTCTTCCGACGTTCGGCTTCCTGGAGCGCTATGGGCGCACGTCGGAGTTCGCCAAGCGCCATGACCTCCCCTACCACGTAGTCGGATCCGACCTCGCCGGAGTCGTCCTGCGCACGGGGCCAGGCGTGACCAAGTGGAAGCCCGGCAGGGAAGTGGTCGCCCACTGCCTGTCTGTCGAGCTCGAGGACGCCGACGGCCACAACGACACGATGCTCGACCCGCAGCAGCGGATCTGGGGATTCGAGACCAACTTCGGCGGCCTTGCCGAGCTGGCGATCGTCAAGGCCAACCAGCTGATGCCCAAGCCGGCCCACCTGTCCTGGGAGGAGGCGGCGGCCCCCGGCCTGGTGAACAGCACGGCATACCGCCAGCTCATCTCCAAGAACGGCGCCGCGATGAAACTCGGCGACCGGGTCCTGATCTGGGGAGCCTCTGGCGGCCTGGGCTCCTACGCGACCCAGATGGCCCTGGCCGGCGGCGCCACGCCCGTGTGTGTCGTCTCCTCCCCGGAGAAGGCCCGGATCTGCCGCGCCATGGGTGCGGAGCTGATCATCGACCGCAACGCCGAGGGCTACCGGTTCTGGAACGACGACAACACAGCACAGAACCCCAAGGAGTGGCAGCGGCTCGGCAAGAAGATCCGGGAGCTCACCGGCGGGTACGACGTGGACATCGTCTTCGAGCACCCTGGGCGCGAGACCTTCGGCGCGAGCGTCTACGTCGCACGCAAGGGCGGCACCATCGTGACCTGTGCGTCGACGTCGGGCTACCTGCACGAATACGACAACCGATACCTGTGGATGAACCTCAAGCGCATTGTCTCCTCCCACTTCGCCAACTACCGCGAGGCCTGGGAGGCCAACGAGCTCATCAGGCGCGGCCTCATCCACCCGACCTTGTCCAAGACGTACGCGCTGGAGGAGGTAGGCCAGGCTGCGCTGGACGTCCACCGGAACGCCCACCAGGGCAAGGTGGGCGTCCTCACGCTGAGCCCACAACCGGGGCTGGGAGTGACCGACCCGGAGCAGCGCGCCCACTTCTCAGACGCGATCAACCGCTTCCGCGACGCCTGACGCGCGCGCAACCATGGCCGCAGGGCGCCCCACACCGTAGGACGCCCTGCGCGTCAGGTCGTGCGCCCGGCATTAGGGTTCTCGGCGGGAGGTGTTGACGACACATGCTGAACCGGTGGAGAGAGTTCCGGCGCCACCAGCTGGAGGTGCTCCGCGAGAGCAATCGTCCCGTCGCGTCCGAGGACGACAACGGCCAGCTCGAGCAGGATCTCCTCAGTGACGTCCTGCGCCGCCATGTCGGCCACGAAGGCCACGACGGCCCGACCCCTCCGGCTTCGACCGAGCCACAGGCGGAGCCTGACCTTCCGTACGGAAGGCTCGGCCGCCCGATCAACAAGCAGTCTCCCTTCTACCTCGGCTTCGTCGGTGCCCTGGGCGCATTGGTGGCCATCGGCCTCTGGCACTCCCTGGGCAGGCTCGCGACCGTTCTGACGATCCTGCTCATCGCCCTCTTCCTCACGCTTTCGCTCAATCCGCTGGTGGAGGGACTCGTCTCCCGGGGACTGCGCCGTCCCGCCGCTGTCGCCGTCGTGTTCGCCGGGCTGGTCGTCATCTTCACCCTGATCGGACTGGTCGTCGTCCCGCCAGTGGTCCAGCAGGGCGCCGATCTGGCCACCAACGCGTCCACCTACTTCGACCACCTGCTCCAGAACCGGTTCGTCCAGGAAGCCGACCGCAACTTCCACGTCATCGATCGGCTCCAGGCCGAGCTCAGCAAGCGCCTCGCCGACGGGGCGTTCATGAGCCAGGTCTTCGGCGGCGTCCTGGGGGCGAGCCGCGCGGTGGCCTCTGGCATCTTCCAGACCCTCACCATCCTGATCCTGACCCTGTACTTCCTCGGCTCACTCCCCAAGGTCAAGCAGGCGGCATACGGCATGGTGCCCGCGTCCCGACGGCCACGGGTCATCTCCCTGTCGGAGGAGATCATGCGGCGCACGGGGTCGTACGCCATCGGCCAGGCCATCGTGGCCGCGGTCAACGCGGCGATGTCGTGGCTCATGATGACGATCGTCGGCATACCGTATGCCGCGGTGCTGGCCGTGGCGGTCGGCATCCTCGGGCTCGTGCCGATGGTCGGCGCAACGCTCGGGGCCGCCGTGGTCACGATCGTCGCGTTCTTCGACGAGCCGCGCAAAGCCCTCATCGCAGTGATCTACTACGTGGTCTACCAGCAGGTCGAGAACTACCTGATCGCTCCGCGGGTCATGCAGCGCACCATCTCTGTGCCGGGCGCCGTGACCGTCGTTGCGGCCCTCGCCGGCGGCACCCTCCTCGGCCTCCTGGGTGCGCTGCTGGCGATCCCGGTCGCGGCCGGCCTCCTGCTGCTCTACGAAGAGGTCGTTCTCCCCCGCCAGCGGCGGGTCTGACCGGCCGCGCGCTCAGGCCAGTGGCGAGGGCTCCTTCTCCATCGGACCCGCCCACGTGGTCGGCAGGGGTTCGCGCCCGGGGGCGACCCGGGCCACGACCTCGTTGAGCACCCGCTGCACGTAGGGTTCTCCGACCCAGAGGTGCTTGGCTCCCTCGACTCCCACGACCTGCGCCTGCGGGATTGCCGCGAAACGGGTGCGCGCCTCGTCGGGCCGCAGGTAGTCGTCGAACTCGGGCACGAGCGCCACCACGGGCTTGCCCGAGTCGGCCCAGACCTGCAGGTGCTCGGGGCTGGAGTAGCGCAGCGGCGGGCTGAGCAGGATCGCTCCCTCGACCGACGGGTCGCAGCCGTACATGAGCGCCAGGTCAGTGCCGAAGGACCAACCGACCAGCCAGCGACGCGGCAGGAGCGGCTGCTCGTGGAACTCGGCGTACTCGATGGCGGCTGCCACGTCGAAACGCTCGGAGACGGCTCCGTCGAAGGTTCCCTGCGACCGCCCCCGTGGTGACATCACACTCCTCAGGTTGAACCGGAGCACCGCGAGGTCGGCGAGCGCAGGCAGCCGGTAGGACGCCTTCTTGAAGACGTGGCTGTCCATGAAGCCGCCATGCGTCGGCAGCGGGTGCAGCGTGACCAGCGTGGCCACGGGGTCGCGCTCGAGCGGCAGGGCGAGCTCGCCCACCAGGGTGAGTCCGTCGGCGGTGTGCAGCTGGATGTCCTGGCGACGGGCCGGAAGGATGGAGCCGGCGCGGATCTGGGCCGCGGCCGGTCTGGTGTGGTGACTCAACGAATGGCACCTCGGGAATGTCTGCGGTCGCGTGCGGCCCAGCAGGGGTCGTGCCAGTGGCGCCGGTCGTCGACCCCGCCGGCGCCGTCAGCCGGCCACACCACGACGTGGGGCGTGCCGGGGGCGATCTGCTGCTGGCACCCCGGGCACAGGTACGAGCGCTCGGAGGAGGCCCCGGTCAGGCGTCGCACGAACCACTCGCCACCGGCATACCACTCCCGCTGGGGGATCCCGCCTCGAAGGCGGTCCAGGTCGAGCGGCGCGTCGTCACGGCGACGACGGTTGGCTCGGGGCATGGGCCCATTCTCTCACTCTGACCCAGTCAGGCCGGTCGGATGCGGCGGGCCGGCGGATGGGGCGGCAGCGCCCCTGCTCTGCCGCCCCATGCGGTCCCCTGCCCGCGGACGCCCCCTCCAGCGCCCGCACTTCACATGACGCCGTCAGGGGTTTCAAGGTTGCGTGCCGAACGTCAAGTTTTGGCGAAGACCCTGCAAAATCCAGGGGTATGCCGGGTGACAACTACACGCCCGGCGCCCGGTCAGGCGTAGGTGCGGAACCCGCGACCGGTCTTGCGGCCGAGGTAGCCGGCCGTGACCAGGTGCTCGAGCAGCGGGGCGGGCGCGAAGCCAGGCTCACGGAACTCGAGATAGAGCTCGCGCTGGATGGCCAGCGAGACGTCGAGCCCCACCACATCGAGCAGCTCGAACGGCCCCATGGGCAGGCCGCAGCCGGTCTTCATTGCGGTGTCGATGTCATCGGCGGTGGCGTAGTTGGCGCTGAGCATCTTGATGGCGTCGTTGAGGTAGGGGAAGAGCAGGGCATTGACGATGAAGCCGGCGCGGTCGCCGCACGTCACAGCATGCTTGCCGACCTTCGCGCACAGGTCCTGGACCGTCGCCGTGACATCCTCGGCGGTCGAGACCGTGTGGACCACCTCGACCAGGCGCATGATCTGGGCCGGGTTGAAGAAGTGCATCCCGACGACGTCCTGGGGGCGCGAAGTGACCCGCGCGCACTCGACGATGGGCAGCGAGCTGGTCGTCGTGGCAAGGATCGCACCGGGCTTGCAGATGCGGTCGAGGTCGCGGAAGAGCTCCTGCTTGATCGCGAGGTCCTCGGCAATGGCGTCGACGACGATGTCGACATCCTGGAGGTCCTCGCGGGACGTGCTGGGATGCACGCGCGTCAGCACGTCGTCGGCTGCTGACTGCTCGAGCTTGCCCCGCTCGACGCCCTTGGCCAGGGACCTCTGGACCGCCGCGCGCACGTCGTCGAGCTTCTCCTTCGATCGCGCGACGCAGGTGACCGGGTAGCCCGCCTTCGCGAAGACCTCCACGATGCCGGTGGCCATCGTGCCCGAGCCGACGACCCCGACCGTTGCGATGTCGCGCAGCGTTACGCCATCCGGAATCCCGTCAGTGGGCGTCTGGTCGTCAGGGACGACCTCGGAGACCCCCGGGGAGGCGTAGGCGTAGAAGCCCCGTCCGGTCTTGCGGCCCTTCAGGCCGGCACTGACCATCTGCTTGATGATCGGGCTGGGCGCGTGGAGGCGGTCGCGTCCCTGCTTGTACATCGTGTCGAGGATCTCGTACGCCGTGTCGAGTCCGATGAGGTCGAGCAGCTGCAACGGTCCCATGGGGTAGCCGCACCCCAGGCGCATGGCGGCGTCGATGTCCTCGCGGCTGGCGTACTTGCCCTCGTACATCGCGACGGCATGGTTGAGGTAGCCGAACAGGAGCGCGTTGGCGATGAAGCCCGCCTTGTCGCCGACGACGACCGGCTTCTTGCCCAGTCGCTCGGCGAGGGCCTTGACGTCCTCGAAGACCTCGTCCTCGGTGACGACGGTCTTGACAACCTCGACGAACTGGAGCACCGGCGCTGGGTTGAAGAAGTGCATCCCGACGACGCGTTTGGGGTTGCCCGTGGCCACGGCGAGCTCGGTCACCGGCAGGGACGAGGTGTTGGTGGCGAGGATCGCATCGGGTCCGACGATCGCGTCGACCTTGCCGAAGACCTCCTTCTTCAGGTCGAGGTGCTCGGGCACGGCCTCGACCACGAGCTGGCAGCCGC
Organism: uncultured Actinomycetota bacterium; assembly: GCA_963715025.1. GTDB lineage: Bacteria > Actinomycetota > Actinomycetes > Actinomycetales > Dermatophilaceae > DASSJT01. The sequence goes on from CAVQQQ010000001.1 coordinate 347,021, forward strand.
TCAGGTCATCGAGGCTGGCGGTGAAGTGGATTCGCCCGATGAGGGCCTGCTCGTCGGCTTCGGTGAGTTTGCCGCGGCTGACCGCCCGGCCCGTCGACGTCTTCAGGTGGGCACGGCCGAGCTCGACCGACGCCTCGTCCACCTCGACCGCTACGACCTCGATGCCGTTGCGCGCGAAGACCTCGACGATGCCGGCACCCATCGTGCCGAGACCGACCACACCAACCCTGCTGAAGACACGTGCCATGCCCGCGAGTCTCCCAGAGCAGCTATGCCGTCTGAAGGGCTGGGCGGGGTGACGGTCGCCACCCTGGGCCGCAGGCGTCGGTGCTGGTCAGGTGCCGGGGACCGCGGCCAGGCGGACGGGGTCGATGCCGCTCATCTCGGACGGCACCGACCCGAGTGCGCACACGATCGCTTCGCACAGCGCAATCGCCGACTCGGCGGTCAGCTCGAGGGCCACCCGGGCCGAGCTCCCGCGCTCTGGGTCGGCAAGGTCGATGTTGGGGGGTGTGGTCGGCCGCTCAGGCTCCTGTCTGGAGGGTGCGGGCGAAGAAGCCGCTGACGAGGCGCCACCCTTCGACGGCCGCCTCCACGCGGTAGGACGGGCGGTCAGGCGCGAAGAAGGCGTGGCCGGCTCCCTCGAAGGTGTGGAACTCGTGCGGCTTGCCCGCCTCGGTGAGCACCCGGTCGAGTTCCTCGATCTCGGTCGGCGCCGGTGACTTGTCCTCCCGGCCGAACAGGCCGAGCAGCGGCGCCGACAGGTTCGGAAGGAATCCCCGCAGGGTCGGCGGGCGCCAGCTCGACGCCTGGGGCGGGTCCGCGAGCACAAAGGCGCCATAGCAGTCGACGGCGGCCTGCAGGTCGAGCGAGCACGCCGCCAGAACCGCCTGCCGCCCGCCGGAGCAGAACCCGATCACCCCGACCCTCCCGTTGCTGTGCGCGCGCCCGTGCAGGAAGCTGGCGGCACCCGCGACGTCCCCGACGAGCCGCTCGTCTGGGACTCCCCCGGCGGCGCGCACGGCGGCCGAGGCATCGTCCGGCAGCGCTCCCGGCGCCTCGCGGTGGTGGAGGTTCGGGCACACGGCGGCATACCCCATCGACGCGAACCGGCGGGTGATCTCCTTCGTGGCATCGTCGAAGCCGGGCATGTGGTGGATGACCACGACGCCGCCGCGCGGACCCGGGCCGCTCGGCAGGGCGGCATACGCCTCGATCGCGTCTCCGCCGTGGCCCGTCACCGTTGTGGGGCCGGAAAGGAACTCCTCATCCCTGGGGCTGCCCATCGTCACGCTCCTGTCTCGGGGTGTGCCGGTGGCCACCCGGGCCGGCTCACCCGCTCACCAGTCGTAGCCCTCGGAGATCAGCTCGGACTCCATCGTGAACCGCTGCTCGGGTGTCAGCCCACCGTTGCCAGGGGGCACGGGGATCTCCACGCTGCGGCAGTAGTCGCGCAGCACCTGGTCGTACGCCAGGCGGCACACGGCGAGCCGCTCCGCCTTGGAGGGCTGGTCGCCCGCCTCGACCTGGCGCATGGCCTCGCCCATGCGGCGCAACTCCAGGCCGAGCAGGACAGGCGGCAGCGGCTCGGGTACCGGTCTGCGGCGCTCGGCCCTCGCCTCGAACCAGGCCACCAGGGGCCGCAGGGGCTTGGGCGGCCGGCCGGTGTTGAGCCACCGGAAAGCGACGAGGGCGGCAGCGACGAGAATCACGACCCCGGCGACGTTGCCAAGAATGGACGCCACGGCTCACTCACCTCAATGTGAGTCTGCGCGATGGGCCGCGGGGATGCAATGACCTGGGGTATGCCGGGTGGCTCGCGCCGTTCCCGGTACCGGCGCTGCAGGCGCCGGCAGGCGTGTGCGATCAGCCCCGTAGAGTGGCGGGCTGTGCGGCTGGTGATTGCGACGTGCTCGGTGGACTACGAGGGCCGGCTGACCGCCCACCTGCCGCTGGCGACGCGGCTGCTGGTTGTCAAGGCCGACGGGTCAGTGCTGGTGCACAGCGACGGGGGCTCCTACAAACCGCTCAACTGGATGTCTCCGCCGTGCGCCATGGCAGAGGTGGAGCCCGATGAGGGCGAGGCCTCGGAGGGAGTCGCGACGGTCTGGGTGGTGCAGAACGCCAAGTCCGACGACCGGCTCAGGGTCCGCATCCATGAGGTCCACCACGACTCGAGCCACGAACTCGGGGTGGACCCCGGGCTGGTCAAGGACGGTGTGGAGGCCCATCTCCAGCGCCTTCTCGCAGCGCATATCCACACCCTGGGCGACGGCTACACCCTGGTGCGGCGGGAGTACATGACCGCGATCGGGCCGGTCGACATCCTGTGCCGCGACCACCTGGGCGCTTCCGTGGCGGTCGAGATCAAGCGCCGCGGCGACATCGACGGGGTCGAGCAGCTCAGCCGCTACCTCGAGCTCATGAACCGCGACCCGCACCTCGCGCCCGTCGTGGGCGTGTTCGCCGCCCAAGAGATCCGGCCCCAGGCTCGCACCCTGGCACAGGACCGGGGCATCCGGTGCGTCACCCTCGACTACGACGCCCTGCGCGGCATCGACGACGTGAGCGCGCGACTGTTCTGAGCGGCGTCAGACCGCGGTGCGATCGGCCGTACCGGGCCAGCTCAGCACCTCGAAGCCGTCGTCGCCAACCGCGACTTTCGCAGTGGTGCAGTTCGGAAGGTACGCCTGCGCAGACAAGTCGGCGCGGGCGGTGCGCCCGAGCCGGGGGAGGCAGAAGGACATGACCCCGCCGTGGGAGAACACCAGCACCGTCTCCCCCCGGTGGAGGTCGGCGATTGCCTCGAGGGCGTCACGGTAGCGCTGCAGCACCTCCGCGCCCGACTCACCGCCAGGGATGCGGGCGCCCAGCTGGCCGGCCAGCCAGGCAGCGAAGACCCCCTTCAGTTCGCGGTCGTCGTTCTCGCGCCCGGCCAACAGCCCCACGGACCATTCCTGGAGGCCCTCGATGGTTCGGACCGGCACGCCGAGCACCTCGCCCGCGATGCCGGCCGACTCGACCGCTCGGTCCATCGTGCTCGTGTAGACCATGGCCACTCGCTGCGGCCGCAGGCCCTCCGCCAGCTCCAGGGACTGGGCCCTGCCCTTGTCGGTCAGCAAGCCACCGGAGTCGGAGAGCACGTGCGGATGCTCGTAGTCGGCGTCCCCGTGCCGAGTGACGAGCAGGGTCGCCTCGCAATGGAGGGCCATGAAGCCGACTCTACGGGAACCGGGGGGTTCATCCAGTCAGTGCCGATCGCGTCATTCGTCGTCAGGTGACATCGCGGCGACGGCCGGTGAGCACGATGGCGGCCACGCCCACGAGCACGTATGCCGAGAGGGTCAGCAGCGCCCGCCCGCCGCCGACCGTGGCGGTCACCCCGGGAGGCGCCTCTGTCGCGCGCGCCGACGAGACGGCCGCCACGAGCGAACCGGCGTTGACCCCGGGGAGGGCGTCCCGCAGCGGCTGCAGCGACGAGAGCAGCGATCCAGCCATGGCCGAGATGAGGTTCTCCAGCCCCAGGGCCCACACGATGCCGAGGCCGATCGGAAGGGCGACCCCCCGGAGCAGCCAGCCGAGGACGCCACCGAGCGTGGCCCACATCGTCAGCACGAGCCACCCGGCGCCGGCACCCTTCAGCAGCTCGCCGGCCGTTGGCCAGGTGAGCGGCTGCCCCTCGGCAAGGGCAAGAGCTGCCGACGCGCCGGCCGAGATGCCGAACATCAGCACCACTCCGACGCCAACGGCCAGCGCGATCGACGCCCACTGGGCCACCAGGACCTTCGCGCGCGAGGGTCCTTGCGAGAACAGCGTCTTCACCGTGCCCCAGGTGTGCTCGCCGCCGAGGACCAGGGCCCCGAAGGCCAGCGCCAGCGCGCCGGCGAAGATCGGGTACCCGCCGATTGTGTTGAGGACCAGGCTATGCGGCATCACCGAGGCGAGGATCTGCTCGGGCGAGGCCCCGGCGAGCCGGTCGCTCGACCCGCCGCCACGATAGGCGAGGTAGGGGATCAGGTACGAGAAGGTCAGGTTGAGCACGACAGCTGCGGTGAGCAGTACCCAGGCGGCCGGCCGCCGCGAGATCTTCGACAGCTCGGCACGCACGACTCCCCACGTCGCCCCGGGGCGTGGCTCCCTCGATCTGGCCGAGGGCACCCATTCGGGCCCGCTCATCGTCTCAGTCAGTTTCGTCGACATCGTCCCGCTCCTCCGTCATCTCCAGGAATACGTCTTCCAGCTGGCGCTCCACTCGGCGCACCTCGCTCACGTCGACGCCGGCCAGCACCAGCGCCCGGGTCACCTCGGCGGCACTGTCGGCGTCGGCGGTGACGCGCAGGCGCCCATCCACGGCGCGAACGTCCGCCACCGCCGGGAGGGCGGCGAGCACGTCCCGCGCCCGATCCGAGGGAGCGGCCGTGACCACCAGCTCGCCAGCCCCGCGCAGGTCGTCGACGGTGCTCTCGGCCAGGATGCGGCCCCGGCTGATCACCGCCACGCGGTCACAGATCTGCTGGACCTCGCCCATCAGGTGGCTCGACAGCACCACGGTTCGGCCCTGCTCGCTCAGGGCCCGGACCAGGGCCCGCATGTCACGCATTCCGGCCGGGTCCAGGCCGTTGGTCGGCTCGTCGAGGATCACCAGTTCGGGGTCCTTCAGCAGCGCTGCCGCCACGCCCAGGCGCTGCTTCATCCCGAGCGAGTATGTCGAGAAGCGGTCGTCACCGCGGTCCGACAGGTCCACGGCAGCCAGCGCACGGTAGACCTGCGCACGACCCATACCGGTGTACCGAGCCAGGACTGAGAGGTTGGCCCGTCCCGAGAGGTACGGGTAGAAGGCCGGCCCCTCGACGAGCGACCCGATCCTGGCCAAGGCCGCGGAACTGCCGGGACGCGAGCCCAGCACGCGCGCGTGGCCCGCCGTGGGCCGGATCAGCCCCAACAGCATGCGCAGCGTGGTGGTCTTGCCGGCGCCGTTGGGCCCGAGGAAGCCGTAGACCTCGCCAGGTCTCACGCCTAGCGAGATCGCGTCCACGGCAAGGCGGGAGCCATAGCGTTTGGTGAGGTCGACGACCTCCACAGCGGTGTCCATCGTGTGCCCTTCCGTGAGTTCGAATCGCCCGCTCCTGTCGGGCAGTTCGATCCTCGCGGTTTGGCCATGCCTTGTCGTCGCCCCAGTGAGGGCACCTCAGGTCACGCGTGGGGCGCAGCCCAGCCACCCGGCATACCCCCTGGGTTGTAGCCGTCAGGCGCTCCAGCCGGGTCGCACAAGCCCCGACTCGTACGCCATGACCACGAGCTGGGCCCGGTCGCGTGCATGCAGCTTGGTCATGGCCCGGCTGACGTGCGTCTTGGCGGTGGCTGGGCTCATGAAGAGGCGGCCCGCGATCTCGTCGTTGGAGAGACCTTCACCCACCAGCGCGACGACCTCACGCTCGCGGTCGGTGAGGTAGCGCATCTCGTCGCCACTCGTGGGCGCCCCCCGGCTGCGGGTGGCGAACTCGGCGATCAGACGCCGCGTCACGCCGGGAGACAGCAGGGCATCGCCGGCCGCCACGGCACGGATGGCGGCGAGCAGGTCAGTGGGCTCGGTGTCCTTGACGAGAAACCCGCTGGCGCCGATGCGAATCGCCTCGAAGACGTACTCGTCGAGGTCGAACGTCGTCAGGATCACGACCCTGGTGCCGGCGAGTCCCGGTGTGGCGATGATCTCGCGGGTGGCCTCGAGGCCGTCGAGACCGGGCATGCGGATGTCCATCAGCACCACGTCCGGCCGCTGGGCGCGCGCGACGTCTACCGCCTCGCGCCCGGTCGCCGCCTCCCCCACCACCTCCAGACCCTCTTCGGCGTCGAGGAGTGCTCGTAGCCCGCCACGGATCAGGGCCTGGTCGTCGGCCAACACCACGCGAATCACCCGTCCATCCCTCCTTCATCCCGATCGGCCCTACGCGTGCCACGAAGCGGCAGCCAGGCGCTCACCCGCCACCCACCCAGGGGCGAGGACCCCACCTCGAGCGTCCCACCGAGCGCACCGGCGCGCTCGCGCATCCCCCTCAGGCCACTCCCCTCCGACTCGGCGCGGGGACTGCTGCCCCGCCCGTCGTCGTCGACGCGGACCAGCACGCCGTCATCGCGCCGCTCGACCGCGACCACGGCACGGGTGGCGTGCGCGTGCCGGACGACGTTGGTGAGGGACTCCTGCACGATGCGGTATGCCGCGAGGTCCAGTGCCGTCGGCAGCTCGCCCAGGGGAGCCGCAGCGGGGATCTGCGCCGTCGCGGTGGCATCGCGGACCTGGGCCTCGACGTCCAGCCCTGCAGCACGGGTGCGGCCGAGGAGGTCGTCGAGGGCACTCAGGGTCGCCGTCGGACGTCGCGGTGCCGAGCCGTCCTCGCCGCGCAGCATGTCGACCAGGGAGCGCAGCTCGCCGAGCCCCTCCTTGCTGGCATCCCGGATGGCCGTCAGGGCCGTTGTCGCCTGCTCGGGTCTCCGGTCGGCCAGGTGCAGGGCGACGCTGGCCTGCATGTTGATGAGCGCCATGTGGTGGGCCACGGTGTCGTGGATCTCCTGGGCGATCCGGAGGCGCTCCTCGCCGGCCTGGCGGCCGGCCCGCTCGGCGCGCTCCCGGCGCACGGCGACGAATCGCTCGCGCCGCCCCCGCACCGCCTCGCCGGCGATGAGCAGGAGGGCCGCCCACGTGAGAACGCCGCCCGCGGCGGCCCACGACCAGGGCTCGTGCCTGACGGGTACGTGGAGCGCGATGACCCCCAGGGCAAGGCCTGCGGCGCAGCCCACTGCAGCAAGGCGGCGGCCGCGGACCATGGCACCGAAGATCGCAATGGCCGGAGCGGCGAACACGGGCCCGTAGGCGTAGCCGAGCGCAAGGTACACCAGGGTCGCGGCCGAGGTGAGCCCGGCGACCCAGGCCGGCCACCTCGGAGCGAAGACGAGCGACAGGGCGCTCGCCACGCCCAAGCCGATTGCCACGGCGTCGACCGGCCGGGCCTGCGGCTGTCCGTGGGAAGCGCCAACCGTGCCCCCGGCCACGATGACGGCCAGCACAACGGGGCCGACCACAGCGAAGGGGCTGGGCCGGCCGCGAAATGCAGGCATGTCGATCACCCCTCGAACGGTAGGCCAGCACGCGGCGAGGTGTCATCGCACGGCCGGCGCAGCCCGGCATACCCCTGCTGTCGTACCCCCGGGTGCTCGCCCTGCCGGCCAAATCAGGCCGGGACCGGTGCCTCGGTGCCGAGCCCGCGCGAGGCGCGGATGATCCGCACGAAGTCGCCCATGATGTCGTTGATGCCGAAGTCCTTGGGCGTGAAGACCCTCGCGACCCCCTGGGCGCGCAGTGCCGCTGCGTCGGACTCCGGGATGATCCCGCCGACGACGACGGGGACGTCTCCGGCGCCGGCCTCGGCCAGGCCCTGGAGCACCTTCGGGACCAGTTCCATGTGCGAGCCGGACAGGATCGACAGGCCGACCAGGTGCACGTCCTCGGCAACGGCGGCGGACACGATCTGGTCGGGGGTCAGGCGGATGCCCTGGTAGATCACCTCGAACCCGGCGTCGCGAGCCCGCACGGCGATCTGCTCTGCCCCGTTGGAATGCCCGTCGAGACCGGGCTTGCCGACCAGGACCCGCAGCTTCTCGCCGAGCTCCCGGCTGGTGCGGGCCACCGCCTCGCGGACGTGGGCGAGCTCGGCGCTGTCGGAGTGGGCGATGCCGACGTTGCCCGAGACGCCCGTCGGCGCCCGGAACTCGCCGAAGACGTCGCGCAGCGCCTGGGCCCACTCGCCTGTGGTCACCTCGGCCCGAGCGCACTCCAGGGAGGCGGCCATGAGGTTCTCCGTGCCTGCAGCGGCGCGCTTGAGGTGGGCCAGGGCGGCGGACGCCCGCGCGCGTTTGCCGGGATCGGCGTCGCGCTCGGCGCGCCACGCCTTGACGGCCTGTGCAGCACGGCGCTCCACATCGGCATCCACAGTCTGGATCGCGGCGTCGAGGTCGGCGGTGAGCGGGCTGGCCTCGGTGGTCTCGAAGCGGTTGACGCCGACCACGATGTCCTCACCGGCCTCGATCCGCTGGCGCCGCAGCGCGTGTGAGGCGACGAGGGCCGATTTCATGTAGCCCGACTCCACCGCCGGAACGGCACCGCCCATCTCCTGAACGCGGTCGATCTCAGCCCGGGCGGCCGCGAGGAGCTCCTCGACCTTGGCCTTGACAACGGTCGAGCCGGCGAAGATGTCGTCGTACTCCAGCAGGTCGGACTCGAACGCGAGCACCTGCTGCATGCGCAGTGACCACTGCTGGTCCCAGGGCCGGGGCAGGCCAAGGGCTTCGTTCCACGCCGGGAGCTGGACCGCGCGAGCGCGGGCATCCTTCGAGAGCGTCACCGCGAGCATCTCCAGGACGATCCGCTGGACGTTGTTCTCAGGCTGGGCCTCGGTGAGCCCCAGGGAGTTGACCTGGACGCCGTAGCGGAAGCGCCGCTGCCTGGCGTCAGTGACGCCGTACCGGTCTCGGGTCACCTCGTCCCAGAGCTGCACGAAAGCCCGCATCTTGCACATCTCCTCGACGAACCGCACTCCGGCGTTGACGAAGAACGAGATCCGCTCCACGACCTCGCCGAAGCGCTCCGGCGGGACCTGGCCCGAGTCGCGCACCGCGTCCAGGACGGCGATCGCGGTGCACATGGCGTAGGCGATCTCCTGGACCGGGGTCGCCCCGGCTTCCTGCAGGTGGTAGCTGCAGATGTTGATCGGGTTCCACTTCGGGAGGTCGGAGACGGTGTAGGCGACCATGTCGGTGATCAGCCGCATCGACGGGTCGGGCGGGAACACGTAGGTACCGCGCGACAGGTATTCCTTGATGATGTCGTTCTGGGTCGTGCCGGCGAGGGCGCGCACGGCGGCCCCGGGGTCCTCCCCGGCCGATTCTGCCCGCTCCTCGGCCACCACCTGGTACATGGCGAGCAGCCACATCGCGGTGGCGTTGATCGTCATCGAGGTGTTCATCTGCGACAGCGGGATCTGGTCGAACAGAGCACGCAGGTCGCCGACGTGCGAGATCGGCACACCCACCTTGCCGACCTCTCCCCGCGACAGGATGTGGTCGGGGTCGTAGCCGGTCTGGGTCGGCAGGTCGAACGCGACCGACAGTCCGGTCTGCCCCTTGGCTAGGTTGCGGCGGTAGAGCTCGTTGCTGGCGGCGGCGCTGGAGTGGCCGGCATACGTGCGCATCACCCACGGGCGGTCCCGCTTCTTCCGGGCGGACCCGGTGCTGGGTGCGGCACCCGGGGCGGCGCCAGGGGAGTCGGCGGGCGAGGGTGTGTCAGAGGACGGGCCTGGTGGCACGTCAGGAGCCGCGTGGGATGGGTCGGCCATATGGCCGAAGGTACCTGCGGGCTGCGCGCAGGCGGGAGTCTTTCAGGCGGTGAGAGGCGACACAGTGAGCGGGATCTCACGCCCAACGAGGGCCCGGTCGAGCCGAGCGCCGCGCAGCAGGCGCGCCGTGCGCGGGGTCATGGCGGTGATCGAGATGCGGCGCGCGCGGCGCCGGGCCCGGCGGTAGGACTCCACGATCATCCCCAGGGCGGTGGCGTCGCCGATCTCGGCCCTCGACAGGTCGAGCAGGACGTCACCGCTGCCGTCGTCGACGATCTCGTGCAGGATCTGCCGCACATCCGGGACAGTGCGCACATCGATGCGGCCCGTGATGGACACCTGCTGCCCCTGTGCGGTCTCGGTGACCGACACCGGCAGCACCCCCGCGGTGTTTACGCTCATGGACGAAACCCCTGACGTTGCCGGAGGCCGTCGTGTGACGGCCCTCACCACTATGAACGCATGGCAACCAGTAAAGGTTGGGACAAAACGGGGTACGGATCTGGTCAAGCCCACCATCTGAGACGCTTGTTCAATGGTCAACCTCACCCGTATCTACACGCGCACCGGCGACGACGGCACGACGCACCTCGGCGACATGAGCCGCACCTCCAAGAACGACCCCCGCCTGCTGGCCTATGCGGATACCAACGAGGCCAACGCCGCGATCGGGGTAGCGATCGCAGCAGGCAACCTGCGCGACGACGTGACAAAAACGCTGCTCCGGGTGCAGAACGACCTGTTCGACGTCGGCGCGGACCTGTGCACGCCGCTCCAGGAGACGTACGAGTACCCGCCTCTGCGCGTTGCGGCCGCTTGGATTGACGAGCTCGAGGCAGACTGCGACCGCTACCTCGCCGAGGTCGAGAAGCTGCGGTCGTTCATCCTCCCCGGCGGCACGCCGGGGGCCGCTTACCTGCACGTCGCGACGACGGTTGTGCGCCGCGCCGAGCGCGCGGCCTGGGCGGCGATGGAGGCGTGCGGCGACCAGCCCGGCACCGGAACCAAAGGCGAGGGTGGGGTCAACGTGCTCACCGCGAAGTACCTCAACCGGCTCTCGGACCTGCTGTTCATCCTCGCGCGAGTCACCAATCTCCCGCGGGGCGGGGACGTCCTGTGGCAGCCCGGCGGCGGACGCGCGTCCGCTCCCAAGAAGGCCCGTTAGGCCGACAGCGGCCCCGGGCGGCTCAGGCCACGTTGACGTTGAATCCCGGAGGAGCGCTCTCAAGCCATGAGCGCATGGCGGTGTATGCCGCAGGGGCCAGGGCCAGTCCGAACGTCTGGCCGCTGTACGTGGCCCGCACGGCGACGGCCGTGTCGGGCAGCCCCGGCACCACCTGCCGGATCGGCTCGGGCGGGCCGAGCACGAGCAGCGGCCGCTGCCATGTGCGGACCGGCCTCAGTGACGGCCCCGCGACACTGAACCAGTCCATGGTGCTGGGCCCGAAGCGCAGCAGCCCCAACCGCCAGCGCGCCGCGCCGGGGATGAGTAGGGCGCATATCATCAGCGGCTTGCCGCCGGCGATGGCGCGGCGCCGGATGTAGACGAAGATCAGCCCTAGTGCGAGCAGGACCAGCAGCACGATGACCACAGCCTCGGCGGTGGTCAGCGGCGACATGGGGCCAGTCCTTCAGTCGGTCATCTGGGAGGCGTCGACAGCCTCGGCGACGATGGTGACTCGGTCGTGGTCGACCGACAGGAAGCCGCTGTCGATCGTGGCGGTGTGCTTGGTGCCCTCGGTCGACGTGATTCGGATGTCGCCAGACACCAGGACGCCAAGAAGCGGAGTGTGCCCCGGGAGGATGCCCAGGTCGCCCTCGACGGAGCGGGCCGAGACCATGCGGGCCTCGCCCTCCCAGACCTTGCGGTCGGCGGCGACGAGTTCTACCAGCAGCTGGCTCACAGCGTGTCCCTCACTTGTGGAAGACGGTTCGGCAAGTTTAGCCACACCCCGCGGGCGCTCGGGCCGGCCGTACACAAGAGAACGGCGCGAGAGCCAGGGGGTATGCCGTGGGGCCGGCCTCCTGAGGCGGCCGGCCCCGGTCCGGGCGCTGAGCGAAAACGCAGCAGGCCCGAGTGGCACGGGGGCGCCCATGCCCCCGCAGTGCTAGAGGTTCTTCTGGATCTCCGCCCACTGGCGCTCGACGTCATCGAGGCCACCGCACATGAAGAACGCCTGCTCGCCGACGTGATCGTAGTCGCCGTCGCAGATCTTGGTGAACGCCTCGATGGTGTCGCCCAGCGGAACTGTCGACCCCTCGATACCAGTGAACTGCTTGGCCACGTAGGTGTTCTGCGACAGGAACCGCTGAATCCGGCGGGCCCGGTTGACGAGGATCTTGTCCTCCTCTGAGAGCTCGTCGACGCCGAGGATCGCGATGATGTCCTGCAGTTCCTTGTTGCGCTGCAGGATCTGCTTCACGCGGACAGCGGTGGTGTAGTGCTCCTCGGAGATGTAGCGGCGGTCGAGGATGCGCGACGTCGAGGTCAACGGGTCCACGGCCGGGTAGATGCCCAGTGACGCGATCTCACGCGAGAGCTCGGTCGTCGCGTCGAGGTGAGCGAAGGTCGTCGCCGGAGCTGGATCGGTGTAGTCGTCGGCCGGCACGTAGATCGCCTGCATCGAGGTGATCGAGTGACCACGCGTCGAGGTGATGCGCTCCTGGAGCACACCCATCTCGTCGGCGAGGGTGGGCTGGTAGCCCACGGCGGACGGCATACGGCCGAGCAGCGTGGAGACCTCGGATCCGGCCTGCGTGAACCGGAAGATGTTGTCGATGAACAGCAGCACGTCCTGCCCCTGGACGTCGCGGAAGTACTCCGCCATGGTCAGCGCGGAGAGGGCGACGCGCAGCCGCGTGCCCGGCGGCTCGTCCATCTGGCCGAAGACGAGTGCGGTCTGGCCGAGGACGCCCGCCTCCTCCATCTCCGCGATCAGGTCGTTGCCCTCGCGGGTGCGCTCCCCCACGCCGGCGAAGACCGAGACACCGCCGTGGTCGCGGGCGACGCGGGCGATCATCTCCTGGATCAGCACGGTCTTGCCCACGCCGGCGCCGCCGAAGAGGCCGATCTTGCCGCCCTGCACGTAGGGGGTCAGCAGGTCGATGACCTTGATGCCGGTCTCGAACATCTGGGTCTTGGACTCCAGCTGGTCGAACGCGGGTGCCTGGCGGTGGATCCCCCAGCGCTCCTTGACGTCGAGGGTCTCGCCCTCTGCGAGGTTGAGGCACACGCCGGTCGTGTTGAACACCTTGCCGAGCGTGATGTCGCCGACGGGCACGGTGATCGGGCCGCCCGAGTCCTGCACGGCGGTGCCGCGGACCAAGCCGTCGGTCGGCTGCAGCGAGATCGCCCGGACCATGTTGTCGCCGATGTGCTGCGCGACCTCCAGGTTGATGTTCTTCTTCTCGCCGGCGAGGTCGACCTCAGTGGTCAGCAGGTTGTACTGCTCGGGCATGGCGTCAACCGGGAACTCGACGTCGACGACCGGGCCGATGATGCGGGAGACCCGGCCGACCCCGCCCGGCTCGGCGGTCTTGGCTGCGTTGTCAGTGGCAGTGGCGGTCATGGCTTCTCTACCTTCTTACTTGGCCTCGGCGAGGGCGTTCGCGCCGCCGACGATTTCGCTGATCTCTTGGGTGATCTCGGCCTGCCGTGCCTGGTTGGCCAGCCGGGTGTACTTCTTGGTGAGCTCCTCGGCGTTGTCGGTCGCCGACTTCATCGCGCGCTGCCGCGCCGCGAGCTCGGAGGCCGCCGCCTGGAGGAGGCAGTTGAACAGCCGAGCGTTGACGTACTTCGGCAGCAGGGCGTCGAGCACCTCCTCAGGGCTCGGCTCGAACTCGTACAGCGGCAGCAGGTCCTCAGGCGAGGGCTCCTCGACCCCCTCGACGACCTCCAGCGGAAGTAGGCGGATGACTTCAGGCTCCTGGGTCACCATGCTGACGAAGCGGGTGAAGACGATGTGCACCTCGTCGATGCCTCCCTCGTCGTGCTCCTTGACGAAGTCCTCCACGATGCGCTCGCCCACCTCCCGGGCGTGCTCGAACGTCGGCTTCTCGGAGAACCCGCTCCACTCCGCGGCATACTCGCGCTTGCGGAACTTGTAGTAGCTGATCGCCTTGCGGCCCAGGAGATAGGGGACGATCTCTTTGCCCTCCTCGCGCAGGAGCTCGATCAGCCGCTCGCTCTCCTTGAGCACCGAGGAGCTGTAGGCACCAGCGAGGCCGCGGTCGGACGTGATGATCACCACCGCGGCGCGGCGCACCTCGGAGTGCTCGGTGGTCAGCGGGTGGTCGACGTCGGAGAAGGTCGCCACAGCCGAGACCGCGCGGGTGAGGGCGCGGGCATACGGCGTCGACTCCCGCACCGCCTGCTGCGCCTTGACCACGCGCGATGCAGCCATGAGCTCCATCGCCCGGGTGATCTTCTTGATCGAGCTGACGGCCCGGATGCGCTGCCGGTAGACCCGGATCTGCGCTCCCATAAGCTTCCGCCTCTCCTGTCAGAAACGAGGTTTCAAAGACTGTCCGTATGCCGGGTGCCCGCCTTCCGGCGAAAGTCCCAGCCCGCCAGGGGTGCCGGGCGCGCTCTGCCTGCATGTCGCGACGTGCGCACCCGGCATACCGTCAGCGCCTCTGCTTGATGATCTTTTCCTGCTCGGGCTCCTGGGCCTTGGCAGCGGCGTCGTCCTCGGCCTCGTCGCCCACCGGGACTTTCTCCTTGTTGGACGGCTCGAACTGCTTCTTGAATGCGGCGATCGCCTCCTCGAGGCCGGCCCGGGTCTCGTCCTCGAACTTCTTGGACTCGCGGATCGCGCCGAGCAGGCCCGACTTCTCGCGGCGCAGGTAGTCGAGGAACTCGGCCTCGAACCGGCGGATGTCCTCGACCGGCACGTCGTCGACCTGGCCGGAGGTGCCGGCCCAGATCGAGACGACCTGCTCCTCGATCGGGAACGGCGCTGCCTGCCGCTGCTTGAGCAGCTCGACCAGGCGACCGCCGCGGGCGAGCTGGGCGCGCGACGCGGGGTCGAGGTCGGAGGCGAACATCGCGAAGGCCTCGAGGGCACGGAACTGCGCCAGGTCGAGCTTCAGGCGGCCGGACACGTCTTTCATCGCCTTGATCTGGGCCGCACCGCCCACTCGGGACACCGAGATGCCCACGTCGATCGCCGGGCGGACGTTCGCGTTGAACAGGTCGGACTGGAGGTAGATCTGGCCGTCCGTGATGGAGATGACGTTGGTCGGGATGTAGGCCGACACGTCGCCCGCCTTGGTCTCGACGATCGGCAGACCGGTCATCGAGCCTGCGCCGAGGTCGTCGGAGAGCTTCGCGCAGCGCTCGAGCAGGCGGCTGTGCAGGTAGAAGACGTCGCCCGGGTAGGCCTCGCGACCCGGCGGGCGGCGCAGCAGCAGCGACACCGCGCGGTAGGCCTCGGCCTGCTTGGACAGGTCGTCGAACACGATGAGGACGTGCTTGCCCTGATACATCCAGTGCTGGCCGATGGCCGATCCGGTGTAGGGGGCGAGGTACTTGAAGCCCGCTGAGTCGGAGGCCGGGGCGGCGACGATGGTGGTGTACTCCAGCGCGCCGGCCTCCTCGAGCACGCCGCGAACGGCGGCGATCGTCGACCCCTTCTGGCCGATGGCGACGTAGATGCAGCGGACCTGCTGCTCGGGGTCCCCGGACTCCCAGTTGGCCTTCTGGTTGATGATCGTGTCGACCGCGACCGTGGTCTTGCCGGTCTGGCGGTCGCCAATGATCAGCTCCCGCTGGCCACGGCCGATCGGGGTCATCGCGTCGACCGCCTTGAGGCCGGTCTGGAGCGGCTGGTGGACCGACTTGCGATGCATCACCGTGGGCGCCTGGATCTCGAGGGCGCGGCGCTCCTCGGCCCTGACCTCGCCGAGGCCGTCGATCGGCTGGCCGAGCGGGTTGACCACGCGGCCGAGGTACGCGTCGCCGACCGGGACCGAGAGCACCTCGCCGGTGCGCTTGACTTCCTGCCCCTCGTCGATACCCGAGAAGTCACCGAGGATGACCACGCCGATTTCGTGCACGTCGAGGTTGAGCGCGAGGCCCAGGGTGCCGTCCTCGAACTGCAGCAGCTCGTTGGTCATCGCCGAGGGCAGACCCTCGACGTGAGCGATGCCGTCACCGGCGTCGGCGACCCGGCCGACCTCCTCGCGGGCGGCCGCGCCGGGCTTGTACGACTGGACATAGCTGTCCAGCGCGTCCCGGATCTCCTCCGGACGGATCGAAAGCTCCGTCATGTGATCTCTTCTCCTCGGTTGCCGGCCCCGATGGTGGGGCCGAAGGGTGTGTCGTATGCCGTTGTGGTGCCGAACGCGTCAGCCGCCCGCCAGGTGCCGCCGCGCCTCGTCCAGGCGGCGCAGCACGGTTCCGTCGACGACCTCATCGCCCACCTGGACGCGGATGCCGCCCATGACCGCGGGGTCCTGGACGACCTGGAGCTGGACCCGCTTGCCGTAGATGCCCTCCAGGGAACTCTTGAGCCGCGCCTGCTGAGAATCGGTGAGCGCCACTGCTGCGGTCACCACCGCGGTGAGCTCCTCGCGACGCCGTGCCGCCAGGTCCAGGTAGGCCTCGAGGGTGCGGTCGAGCCGCCGGCCCCGCGGCACCCGGACAGCCTGCACGGCGAGTCGGATCGTCTCGGGGCTCGCCTTGCCCTCGAGCAGGCCGGTGACCAGACCAGCCTTGCCGGGCCCGTCGGTGTTGCGGCTGCCCAGGGTGTCGCGCAATGCCGGGCTGTTGGCCACGATGCGCTCGAAGCGGAACAGCTCGTCCTCGACCGCGTCGGCCCGCCGCTCCCGCTCGGCGCCCACGAGCAGGGCCTGTACCGCGAGCGACTCCAGGGTGTCGGAGAGGTCGCGCTCGGTGGACCAGCGCTGGGTGACCAGCGTTTTGAGGATGCCTGTGGCGCTCTCGGACACCTTCCCGCCGAACAGGGCGTCGACCAGCCCCCGCTTGGCCTCGGCGTCGCGCGAGGGATCTGCGAAGGCCCGGCGCAGGGTGGCACTGCTGTCGAGCGCCCTGGTCATGCCGAACAGGTCCTCGGCAAGGGAGCCGGTGTCAGTGCCGGGCTGGAGGACCTGGAACAGCGCCTCTTGGCCGGCAGCGGCTGCGGCTCGCGACGATCCCTGCATCAGGACTCCTGAGCGGCGCCGGGGGAGCCGATCTTCTCTGGCTTGATCTCGCCGGCCTCGAGCTCGGCCAGGAAGCGGTCGACGATGCCCTTCTGGCGCGTCTCGTCATGCAGCGACTCCCCGACGATGCGGCTGGCCAGGTCGGTGGACAGCGCCCCCACCTCGGTGCGCAGCTGCACGATCGCCTGCTGGCGCTCGGCATCGATCTGCTTCTTGGCCGAGTCCGTGATACGGGCCGCCTCGGTCTGCGCCTGGGCACGCAGCTCCGCGATGATGGACGCACCCTGCTCGCGGGCCTCTTCGCGGATGCGGTTGGCCTCGGCGCGGGCTTCGTGCAGCTGGGCCTGGTACTGCTCCAGGGCAGCCTGAGCCTCCGCCTGGGCCTGCTCGGCCTGCTGCATCCCACCCTCGATGGCGGCGGTGCGCTCGGCGTAGACCTCTTCGAGCCGCGGCACGACCTTCTTGGCGACGATCCAGTAGAGGATCCCGAAGGCGATGAGGCCGAAGATCAGCTCACCCCAGAGGGGCAGGATCGGCAGCCGCTCGCCGGTAGTGTCCTCGGCGGCCGCCAGACCCACCACCTGGGTAATGCCGGTGAAGTGCTGCACGGGGGTCTCCTAGTGCTGTGCTGGCAGAAGGGTCGGGCTGGTGGTCGACCGACTTACCGGAAGACGAAGGCGAGCACGAGACCGAAGATGGCCAGCGCCTCCGCGAGCGCGAAGCCGAGGATGGCGATGCCCTGGAGCATGCCGCGGGCCTCGGGCTGGCGGGCGACACCGTTGATGTAGGCGGCGAAGATCAGGCCGATGCCGACACCGGGGCCGATCGCAGACAGGCCGTAGCCGAGGATGGCGATGTTGCCTTGCATGGGTGGTCCTCTTTCGTTTCTGCGTGATCCGCACGGCACGCCGCCGCTCGGAAGTTGGGGTGTCCTATTCAGTTGTGGATGGAGCTCTTGTGCACCGGGCGCTGGACTGCCGCACCCGGGAGTCTCAGTGTTCGTCGGCCAGCGAGCCGGCGATATAGGTCGCTGCGAGGAGCGTGAAGATGTAGGCCTGCAGGAACTCGATGAGGCCCTCGAAGGCGGTCAGGACGAGCGCCATGGCGTAGGACCCCACGCCGGCGACTTTGAGGCCGATCCCGCCGTTGAGGAGCATGTACTGGCCACCGGTGATGAACAGGAGCAGGAGCAGGTGGCCGGCGAACATGTTGCCGAAGAGTCGCAGCGCCAGGGTCAGCGGCCGGGTGACGAAGTAGGTGAGCAGCTCCAGCGGGACGATGAGGATGTAGATCGGACCCGGCAGGCCCGGCGGGATCATGTGCTTGAGGTGGCCAGCGAACCCGTTCTTGCGGATGCCGACCGCGTGGTAGGCAACGAAGACCACCAGCGTGAGGGCGATGGGGAAGCCGATGCGGCTCATCGTCGGGAACTGGAACGGCGGGATGATGCCGAACAGGTTGTTGACCAGGATCAGCGTGAACAGCGAGAAGAGCAGCGGGACGAAGCGCAGGAACTCGTGGCTACCGATGATGTCGCGCGCCAGGCTGTTGCGAACCAGGTTGTAGACCCCCTCGGTCACCCACTGGCCGCGGTGGGGCACGATGGACGCCCTGCGGGTGGTCGCCAGCAGGAAGGCCGCCATGAGCACGACCGAGATCGCCAGAACGACCATGGAGCGGGTGATGGCCCAGTCGCCGTGCCCGATCAGAGGCTGGTAGAACTCCGCCGGAGTGGGGGAATGGTACCCACTGCCCTCGCCGCCCTGCGCAGCCAGGCCGGTGGCCCCCAGCACGTTCAGACTCACGTGTTCTCCTTGAGCTGTCGGTCGAACCGTTCCGAGATGTGCGAAATGAGGAGGCACTGCCGGGCCCGGGCAGGCGCAGACTCCACCGCGGAAGTCACTGCGTACCGTACCGGAACCAGATCAGGTACAGCGACAGCGCCATTCCGCCCAGGATTCCCACCGCGACCAGCCACGATGTGCCTAGCCAGCGGTCGAGCGCCCACCCGATCCCGCCGAAGAGAACCGGCCCTGAGATGAGGTAGGACACGGCATTCCACATGCGCGACTCCTCGAGCCGCGGATGGCCGGCATCGGCCCGCTCCAGGGGCGTGGGCGGGCGACCGGAGTTCGGATCCGGTTCGGCAGGTGGCCTGGACTCTGACATGTGCTGCTCCGTTGGTCATCGCGACAGCCCCTCATTCTGCCCGCCCGCCTGTGTGGCGTCCTGCTGGTCGTCTCGCTGGTCCGCCGCGCCGCCGTCCGGCCGGTCATGCTGCCCGTCGTCCGGCTGGTCGTAGACCGGACGGCGCGTTCGGACGAAGGCCACGACCTGGAAGATCTGCCAGACCAGAGCAACCGCCAGCGCAGTCAGGCCGAATGCCGTTCCGTCCAGCCAGGACGCGTCCTGGAGCGCCACGATCACGATCAGCAGGAAGATCATCTGGCCGAAGAACACCGCGAGGGCGCTGGCGAGGAACCTGAGCGGGTCGGCGGCACTGTCGAGCTTCTGCATGACGAGCAGGCCGAGCGCGAAGAACGCGATCGAGACCGCGAATCCCAGGGCGGCGCCCAGCGCGGACCGGCCGCCGGAGACGAAGGCGGCGACCACCACGGCAACAGGCCCCACGATCAGCGTCGGGAGGAACGCACCGCGCAGCATGGCGCCGAAAGGCCCGCCGGCACTGGCGGCCTTCTGGGGCGTCACTGCGCTCATGGTCCCTGCCTGTTCGTGGGCGTCATCCGGGCGTCTCGCGAAGGGGCATGCACACCTTGTGAGGTGCTTGTGAAAAGTATCACAAGCACCTCACCCGCCCAAAATCGGTCTGCGGACCCGGCCGCCCGCCGCGCCCGGGTCACCAGGCCGTCCCGCCGCTTGCCTAGGCTGGCGGAATGCCGGCCTCTGCCCCGTCGCGACAGCCACTCCTCGGCCGCTTCGTATGCCTCGACCCGATGACCCCTGAGGATGCAGACCCGCTCCACGCCGTCTTCGGGGATCCCGCCAACTACACGGACGGGTATGTCATGCACCCGCCGAGCGCGGACGTCGCCGAGAGCCAGGCCCACGTCGACCGGCGCCTTGCGCTGGGAGGCGGGCACACCGCATACACGGCGCGGTTGGTCGGCGACGGGCCGCTCGGTGCGGCCGGCACCGTGGTGGGCACATCGTCGCTCGGGGACATCGACCTCGTGAACGAGCGGGCCCACATCGGCTGGACCATGTGGGGCCACCAGTGGTGGGGCACCCAGGTCAACCCGGAGGCCAAGCTGCTGATGCTGGCGCACGCCTTCGACGACTGCGGGTTCGGGCGGGTCAAGATCCAGACCGACCTGCTCAACGGCCGCTCGCAGGCGGCGATCGCCAAGCTGGGCGCCACCCGGGAGGGCGTGCTGCGGCGGCACACCCGGCGGGCGGACGGCACGTTCCGCGACACGGTGGTCTTCAGCGTCCTGCGCGAGGAGTGGCCGCAGGTCCGGGCCCGGCTCGAGACGCGCCTGGGATGCCCAGGCCGAAGGTCCTAGCCCGGCCTCGTGGATTGGGCGCCGGGGCACGTCTGTGCCTTGGTCAGGCGGCCTGGCGGGCCTGGCGTGCGCCCGAGACGCGTGGCAGCCACAGCGTGAGCACGATGGCCACGAGGAGGACGCTGAGCAGCAATGCCGTGGCGACGGCCGCGTTGAGGAACACGAAGCTGACCGACCCCATGGCCGCCACCGCCGCCCAGAGCCACAGGAGCAGGACCGCCCTGCGGTGGCCGTGGCCGATCTGAAGCATGCGGTGGTGCAGGTGCCCCGCATCGGGGTGCCAGGGCCGCTGACCCCGACGGGTGCGGCGGACCACCGCGAGCAGCACGTCGAGTAGCGGCAGCAGGATGATCGCCAGCGGCACCACGAGCGGCATCAGCGTCGCCACCACCTGGTTGGTGCTGACGTCCGCCGGAGCGACGGTGCCCGTCGTGGAAATGGTCGCCGCGGCGAGCAGCAGGCCGAGCAGGAGGGCGCCGCTGTCACCCATGAACAGGCGTGCCGGGTGGAAGTTGTGCGGAAGGAAGCCAGCGCAGCAGCCCAGCAGCGCGGCCGAGATGAAGGCCGCGGCGCTGAACACATTGGGCGGGTTGTAGCTCATCGAGATGAGGTAGGAGTAGGCGAAGAACGACAGGGCAGCGATGCCGACCACGCCGGCGGCGAGCCCGTCGAGCCCGTCGATGAAGTTGACCGCGTTGGTCGAGACCACGACCACGAAGATCGTCAGGGCCACCAGGATCGGCGCTGGCAGCACCGTCACGCCGAACAGGGGCAGCGAGAAGAACTGCACGCCCTGGAAGGCCATGATCCCGGCCGCGACCATCTGCCCGGCGAACTTGGTCAGCCAGTCGAGCTCGCGCACGTCGTCGAGCGCACCGACCAGACACACGAGACCCGCTCCCACCAGCACGCCGCGCAGCTCCCCGGTCGCGAAGACCTGTTTGAGGAAGGGGAGCCGGCTGGCCACCAGCATCGCCGCCGCGAATCCCACGAAGATCGCCACCCCGCCCATCCGCGGGATGGGCGTCGCGTGAACGTCGCGGTCGCGCACCGCGGTAAAGGCCCCCAGGCGCACGGCGAGGCGCCGCATGAGCGGCGTCGCGGCATACGTGATCACGGCGGCGACCACCACGATGAACAGGTACTCGCGCACGGGAGGTTCGCCTCGGTTCGGTGGAGATCAGCCCGGCGGGGGGCCGGGGCGCGTCGGCGTCAGCGTGGGTATGCCGGGAAACGGGTCACGAGCTCGGTCACCGACGCCCGGACCTCCTTGGAGACCGCGTGGTCGGGGTCGGGGCCACCCTGGGTCACCGCCGTGTGGATGAGCTCGGCAATCTGCCGCATCTCGTCGGTGCCCATGCCCTGGGTGGTGACGCAGGGCGTACCGACCCGGATGCCAGAGGCGATGTTGGGCTTCTGCGGGTCGAACGGGATGGCGTTCTTGTTCAGGACGATGCCGGCGGCGTCGGCCCGGGCCTCGGCGTCGGCGCCGGTGACGCCCACACCCTGCAGGTCGTGGAGCGACAGGTGGGTGTCGGTGCCGCCCGTTGTCGGGCGGATGCCGCGCTCCCCCAGCTCGGTGGCCAGCACCGAGGCGTTGGCGATCACCCGATTGGCGTACGCGGCATACTCGGGGGTTGCGCACTCCTTGAAGTTGACCGCCTTGGCGGCGATCACGTGCATCAGCGGACCGCCCTGCATCATCGGGAAGACCGCCTTGTCGAGCTTGGCCGCGTGCTCCGCCTTGCAGACCAAGGCACCGCCGCGGGGGCCGCGGAGCACCTTGTGGGTGGTGAAGGTGACGACGTCGGCATACGGGACCGGGCTGGGGATGGCATCGCCGGCGACCAGTCCGATGAAGTGAGCGGCGTCGACCCAGAAGACCGCTCCCACCTCGTCAGCGACACGGCGGAAGAACTCGAAGTCGATGAGGCGCGGGATCGCCGAGCCACCCGCGCAGATCACCTTGGGGCGGTGCTCCTTGGCGAGGCGCTCGACCTCGGCGTAGTCGATATCCTCCGTCTCGCGGTCGACGCCGTAGTGGACCGCATTGAACCACTTGCCCGAGAAGCTGACCTTCGTGCCGTGGGTCAGGTGGCCTCCGTGCGGCAGGCTCATCGCAAGGAGGGTCTCGCCGGGCTGCAGGAACGCGCCGTAGACAGCCTGGTTGGCGCTGGCGCCGGAGTGCGGCTGGACGTTGGCGTGTTCGGCGCCGAACAGCGCCGTGCACCGGTCGATGGCCATCTGCTCGGCCTTGTCCACCTCGGAGCAGCCCCCGTAGTAGCGGCGTCCGGGGTAGCCCTCGGCGTACTTGTTGGAGAGCGTCGAGCCGAGTGCGGTCAGCACTGCCGGCGAGCAGAGGTTCTCGGAGGCGATGAGCTGCAGGCCACCGCGGATGCGGTCGAGCTCGGAGAGGAGGACCCCGGCGATGTCGGGGTCGAAGGACTCGAGGGCTCCGAAGTCGGAGCCGTAGAACGTGTCGCTGCTCATGCGGACTGCTCTCCTGCCGTCTGGGTCTGCTGCGCGGGCAACTGTATTGCGTCGACCTGCTCCGCCACGGGAATGTCCGATCCGGAGGGCTCGGCCGCTGCGGCGTCCGCGGTCTGGCCGGGTGCCGGTTCCGGGTCCGGTGCCGGGGTTTCGCGCGAGGTTGTGTCGGGGGTTTCTCCCGTGGTTGCGTCGGGGTCCGGCTCAAGCGTCGGGACACGCGCCTCGCCCGGTGCGCCCGCGTCACCGCCCACAGCGGCGTCGCCGGCTGCGTCGGCCACCTCGGACTCGGCGGCGCCGGTCTGCGCCGCACCCTCCATGACCCGGTCGAGCTGCTCCTGGGAGACGGCTCCGGCGCGGAGGACGACCGGAACATCGCCGGTGCAGTCAACGATCGTGGACACCTGGCTGCCGCTGCGCGGGCCGTCGTCGAGATAGACCCTGACCGCGGCGCCGAGCTGGGTGGCGGCCTCGACCATGGTGGTCGCAGCCGGCTCGCCGGTGCGGTTGGCGCTGGTCACCGCCATCGGCCCGACCTCCTCCAGGAGGGCCAGCGACAGTGCGTCGTCGGGCATCCGGATGGCCACGGTGCCATTGGTGTCGCCCAGGTCCCAGGCCAGCGAGGGCTGCGCCTGGAACACCAGCGTCAGGGCACCCGGCCAGAACTCCTGGATGAGGTCGCGCGCGTAGGCCGGCACCTCACTGGCGAGCCCGTCGACGGCTCGGACGCTGGGCACCAGCACCGGGGGCGGCATCTCGCGCCCGCGTCCCTTGGCCGCCAGGACCGAGCGCACACCGTCGACGGAGAACGCGTCCGTCCCAACTCCGTAGACGGTGTCGGTGGGCAGGACCACGACCTCCCCCGCGCGGGCGGCCTCGGCCGCCTTCGCGATACCCTCGGCGCGCCCCTCCTCGGTCGTGCAGTCATACACCGGACTCATGACTGACAGGGTATGCCGTGCGGCTCGCCACGGGACCCGGCACCCGCGCGCGAGCGGCGATCCGGGCAACCTCAGCGGACGATGCGGAAGTTGAACATCGGAGTCCCGAACGAGCCCATCAGCCGCACCCAGAGCGCGAAGGCCATCTCAGTGCCCCGAGCGGTCGTGATGTCGCCGAGGTCGATCACGTCGGTGTGCCCGAAGCTCATCAGGAGATCGGTCACCACCCGCTTGGCCTCCGGGTCGTTGCCCGAAACGAAGACACTTGTCTCCTCCTCGAGCTTGACCGGCTCCACCATGAGCGGGGCCGTCAGCGTGTTGAGCGTCTTGACCACCCTGGCCTCGGGAAAGGCGCGCTGCACCCGCTCGCCGAGGGAGTCGTCACCCATCACGAACAGCGAGGGCGGGAAGCCCTGGGTGCGATAGACGGGCAGGGACGTGTCGAGCAGAACCTTGCCCGCCAGGTTCTGCGCGCCGGCCTGCTCGAGCACGGACAGGGCAGCCGCTCCCGAAGCGGCGTGGATGACCAGCTCTGCCTCAGCCGCTGCGCCTTCGAACGTCTCCAGGCCTACCGCGCCGTGCTCCTCCTGCCAGTGGGCGAAGGAGGTGCCGTCAGAGGCCGTACGACCGAGCGTCAACTCGGGGTCGCGCGTCCCGACGGCCACCTCGTGCCCCAGCCCCGCCAGTCGAGCCGCCAGCGTCCGGCCGACCATTCCCGTCCCGAGCACTGCGATCTTCATAGCCCCCATCATGGTCCCTGCCACGGGCGGCGTCCTGCGCTGGTCGGTCTGGACTCACTGTCAGGAGAAGGGCCATTCGGCTCTATTGGGTGCCCCGAGCCAGCCGGACGATATAGACGCAAGGACGGAGGCACTCACATGAGTAGCACTGACCACAAACCGACCCAACCGGACGAGGCGGTGGTCCGGACGTCTTCGGCCACCGAGTCACGTCGTCGCGCCTGGATCGCAGTCGCGCTGATTCCGGTGGTCTTCATTCTCGGATTCATGCTCGCCCAGGGGCTCTACAGCCTGATGGGCTATCTGCCCGAGAACACGGTCCCGCTGTGGGTCGACCTGGTGGCCTCGGGAGTGACGGTGGCTGTCTGCCTGGTTCCCTGTGGCGCGGCCGTGCTGTACGGCAGGCGGGCGAGCAGCGTGGGCGACCGGCGGGGCATCGTGCCCCTCCTCGTCGGAGCGCTCGCCGGCCTCGGTGTCGTGATCCTCACCGTCGGCACGATCGTGACCACGCCACACCTGTAGCACGGGGATTCATGCCGGTCGCGTCGGGGAGGGAGCCCTCACGGCTACCGTGGCACGCGGGCGGTCCGCCAAGTCGAAGCGGTCGGCGATCTCGCTCCAGTGGCCGGACCGGGCCAGAGCCGTGGGCAGGGCCTCGCCCTGGCTGTCCGCATGTTCCATGACCAGCACGCCGCCCGGGCGCAGCAGGTCCGCGGCCCTGCGGGCCACGGCCAGCGGGATGGCGAGCCCATCCTCGCTACCGCCGTAGAGGGCTAGCTCAGGGTCGTGGTCGCGCACCTCAGGGTCCACCGGCACCGCGTCCGCGGGGATGTACGGCGGGTTCGACACCACCACATCGACCCGGCCGCACAGCTCAGGGAAGGCGCTGGTGGCATCCCCGTGCTCGAGCCGGACGTCGAGACCCGTCCGGTCCACGTTGAGCACAGCCCACGCGTGGGCATCCTCGCCGAGCTCCACGGCATACACCTGCGCCCCAGGCACCTCGTCCTTGACCGCCAGTGCGATCGCGCCCGAGCCCGTGCACAGGTCGACCACCAGGGGGTGGCCGCCTGGCACGGCGCGTGCCCGGTCGATCGCCAGCCCGGCCACGAACTCGGTCTCCGGCCGCGGCACGAAGACGCCGGGGCCCACCCTCAGCTCGAGTCGGCGGAAACCGGATCGCCCGGTCAGGTGCTGGAGCGGCACTCGGGCGGCCCGCTGGCTCACCAGCGAGTCGTATGCCGGGGGCGCGGGTGCGCCGAGAACCATGGCCTTGCGCACGTTCCCCGGGTCAGTGCCCATGGCGTGGGCCGCGAGGGCGACGGCATCCTGTTCGGGCGAGGGGACCCCCGCCGCGGTCAGCTGGGCGACGGCCTCTCGCACGGCGTCACGCAGGCTGCTGGCTGCCGGTGCCACCGGTCACTCTCCCCCGGCGAGGGCGGCCATACGGGCCGCCTCGTCGGCGTCGACCGCCGACTGGACCACGGCGTCGAGGTCTCCGTCGAGCACGGCGTCGAGGTTGTAGGACTTGAAGCCGGTGCGGTGGTCGCTGATGCGGTTCTCGGGGAAGTTGTAGGTGCGGATGCGCTCGGAGCGGTCGACCGTGCGAACCTGCGACCTGCGCGCCGCGCTGGCCTCCGCATCGGCCTCGTCCTGGGCGATCTGGTGGAGCCGGGCGCGCAGCACCCGCATCGCGGACTCCTTGTTCTGGAGCTGGGACTTCTCGTTCTGGCAGCTCACCACGACCCCCGTGGGGATGTGGGTGATGCGCACGGCCGAGTCCGTGGTGTTGACGCTCTGGCCGCCCGGGCCAGAGCTGCGGTAGACGTCGATGCGCAGGTCGTTGGGCTCGATCTCGATCTCGACGTCCTCGGCCTCCGGCATCACCCACACGCCGGCTGCGGAGGTGTGGATGCGCCCTTGGCTCTCGGTGACCGGAACCCGCTGGACCCGGTGCACGCCGCCCTCGTACTTGAGCCGCGCCCAAGGAGCCTCACCGGGCTGCCGTGTGCCCTTGGCCTTGACCGCCACCTGCACGTCCTTGTA
This sequence comes from uncultured Actinomycetota bacterium, assembly GCA_963715025.1. Classification (GTDB taxonomy): domain Bacteria; phylum Actinomycetota; class Actinomycetes; order Actinomycetales; family Dermatophilaceae; genus DASSJT01. The sequence goes on from CAVQQQ010000001.1 coordinate 373,309, forward strand.
GCCCCCGAGGTCGGACTCGGTCGCGTCGATGACCTCGGTCTTCCAGCCCCGGCGCTCGGCGTAGCGGAGGTACATGCGGAGCAGGTCGCCAGCGAAGAGGGCCGACTCCTCGCCACCCTCGCCCGCCTTGACCTCGAGGATCACGTCGCGGTCGTCGTCGGGGTCGCGCGGGACGAGCAGCCGCCGGAGCCGGTCCTCGGCCTCGGCTGCCGCAGCCTCCATGGAGGGCACCTCCTCGGCGAAGCCGGCGTCGTCCCTCGCCAGCTCCCGCGCCGTGGTGAGGTCGTCTTGCGCCGCATGCCACGCGTGGTAGGCAGCCACGGTCGGCGCGAGCGCGGCATAGCGCTTGCTGACCTCGCGCAGCCGGGTCTGGTCGGCAGCCACCTCCGGGTCGGCCATCTCACGCTCCAGGGCGGCGTGCTCCGCCACGAGAGCGGCGGCGGACTCGAGCATGTTCGGCTCCTAGGGCGATCGGCGGGAGACGCTGGCAAGTGGGCCAGAGGCGCCCGACCCGGTCGGGTGTGGACAAAGCAGATGCGCCGGGCCGTGACGTCGTCACGGACCGGCGCATCGGGAAAGCTACTTGGACGCGGCCTTCTTGCCGTAGCGGGCCTCGAAGCGGGCGACCCGGCCACCGGTGTCGAGGATCTTCTGCTTGCCGGTGTAGAAGGGGTGGCACTGCGAGCAGACGTCGGCGTGGATCACGCCGGAGGTCGCGGTGCTGCGCGTGGTGAACGTGTTGCCACAGGTGCAGGTGACCGTGGTCTCCACGTAGGCGGGGTGGATGTCGTTCTTCAACTTCGCTCCTTGAGTGGATGGGACCGGGTCGGCAGCGGCTCCGAGAGCAGGAGCAGCCGGTATGCCGTGAACCGGGCCAGCGAACAAGTGTGCCAGATAGGCGCACCAGAGTCATAAACGCCTGGCTCCCCCCGCCCATTCCCGCCGGGGCTGGTCGCGGGCCATCCCGCTGGTGATCCGGCGGCCAAGCCAGCGGAGGCCCACTGTCGGTGCGCATGGCTAGCGTTGCGGGATGCGATTCGGGTTCGTGGTTCCCTTTGCCGACACCCGTGAGTTCGCCGATCTGGCCTCGCTCGGGGAGGCCTGCGGCTGGGATGGCGTCTTCACGTGGGAGGCCCTGTTCGGGGTCGACGCCTGGGTCACTCTGGGTGCCGCCGCGATGGTGACCGACCGGATCCGGCTGGGCACGCTTCTGACGCCGGTCTCGCGGGTGCGGCCCTGGGATCTCGCCTCCCGGGTCGGCACGGTCGACCGCATCAGCGCAGGCCGGGCGATCCTGGGGGCCGGGCTGGGCGCGCTCCACGACGGATGGACCGCATTCGAGGCCGACGAGGGTCGGCGGATGCGGGCGGAGAAGGTCGACGAGTCTCTGGCCATCTATGCCGGGCTCATGGCGGGCCAGCCGTTCGCCTACCAAGGCCAGCACTACTCGGCGAAGCCGACCGAGTTCAACCTGCCGCCGCCCCCGGTGCAGCAGCCGCGGCCCCCCGTCTGGGTGGTGGGTGCCCTCGTGGAAGGCAGGAAGCGACAGCCCTCCCTCGAGCGTGCTGCCCGCTGGGACGGACTGCTTCCCCAGGTGGTGTCGAGTGGCCCCGACGGCAGCCGCCAGGGCCGCCACGTGGACTCGCCGGACGAGCTCGCCGATCTCGTGGGTCGGGTTCGGGCGCTGCGCGATCAGCAGGGCCTCTCCTGGAGCGGCTACGACGTCGTCGTGGAGGCCGACAGCACCGGCGAGTTCGTCCAGCTGCCCGGCACGCCTGCGGACTGGCAGGACGCAGGCGGCACATGGTGGGTCGAGAGCTGGTGGAGCATCCCACCCGGCCCCGACGGCTTGGCGGAGGTGGCGCGCAGAGTGCGGCGTGGCCCACCCGCCTGAGCCGGGCATCGACTCTCCGCGTGTCGCCGCCTGCCCTGCCCGGCCTGGATGCCCGGCCCCTCCCCCGCCCAGCCCCTCCCCCCGCCCAGCCCGTCCGGGGCCTCAGGTCACGGTCGCGTTTCGCGTCGGTCTCAGTCGGGCCGCGGCCCTGATGACACGCCCGAGTCGTCGCCCAGAATTCCCGGATGGGGTGGGCAGCGGCGATGGCAGCGGCGATGGCTGCCGCCCTGGCCGCTGCCGGCTGCGGAGCCAACCCCGAGTGCCGTTTCGATCCGTGCCCGCCTGGCCGCACGACTGTGACCGCGGTCGACTCCCTCGGGCGTGAGGCGTGGGCCCGCGAGCTGCCTGACCGCGTGGAAGCGCGCCCCCGGGTGAGCGGCGACCTCGTCATCGTGCAGGGGTGCTCGGGAGCCCACGTCCTGGCCCTCGCCGACGGCCACGTGGTCGCGACCGCGTCCGACCTCCAGAATGCGCTGGGCGTGGCTGCCGGCCGTCTCTTCGGCACCATCGAGAACGAACCCGGCAGCGGGCTCGTCGGCTATCCCGTGTCGAAGGGTGTGTCGAGTCTGCGGGTCGCGCTGGGGGCAGCGGCGACCAGGCGGGGCACCACGGCCGTGACGCCCCGTGGTCTGGTCGTCGTCGACGAGCCGGGCAGCGCGCTGCGCCTCATCCGCGGGGGTGGCTCGGGCAAGCGCGTCCCGCTCCCCGCGGCACGTGACGCGACGATCTCCGGGTCTGGGGACCAGGTCGTGGTCGCTGCGAGCGATGGGTCGATCACGGGCGTCGACCTGGGCCTCGGTGCCGCGCGCTGGCGGGTCCTCGCCACGCAGGTTGCCGGGAGATTCTCGAGCCGGGTCATCGCCGCCCGGACGGCAGTGGTCGCGACGCTCGCCCCCACCGGCGCCGACCAGCCCGGTTCCCCGGAGGTGGTCGCCGTCGACCCCGAGACCGGGCGGGTTCGGTGGCGGGCGACCGCCCGCCTTGCGCTAGCGGCATCACGCGCACAGACCGTGCTGCTCGCCCACGGCTCCCTCGAGATCCGTGACACCCGAACCGGACAGCTGCTCTGGTCTCGCGATGCCGCGCTTCCGGCTGACCTGACTCCCGCGTCGATCGACAGCCGCAGCATCCCCATCGTGCTGGCGGACGGCACCGTTGCGGTCAGCGGCGACCTGGTTGGCGAGGCAGCCCGAACCGTAGGGCTGGACTCCGCGACCGGAACGGTCCTGTGGACCTCCGACTCGATCCGACTGCGCGTCGCCGACCAGGCCTACGATCCCGAGACTGCCAACGGCGAACTGCTGCCGGTCACCGACGACAGCCCGGCGTTGGCAGATGCGCACACGGCTCGGATCCTCTGGCGAGCTCCGGGCCAGGCCGCCCTGCCCCGGGACGGACAGGCGTTGGTCGCGGCGGCTGCGGATCGGGACCTCGAGATCACCGTCGACGGCGACGTGCCGCTCAAGGGCGGCTGCTTCTGACAGCGGTGCCGCGTGGCCCGCGCACAGAGAGTGGGGCGGCGCCGACTCGCGCCGCCCCACTCCTTTGTGCTCAGGTCAGGCGTCGTCGTCCTCGAGCTTGATCGACGACGTCTGCTGCACTTGGGTCAGGAACTCGTAGTTGCTCTTCGTTTTCCGCAGCCGATCGAGGAGAAGCTCGATGGCCTGCTGGCTGTCCAGCGCCGCGAGGACTCGGCGCAGCTTCCACATGATCTTGAGCTCCTCGGGCGCGAGCAGGATCTCCTCCTTGCGCGTTCCGGAGTTGTTCACATCGACGGCCGGGAAGATGCGACGGTTCGAGAGGCCACGATCGAGTTTGAGCTCCATGTTGCCGGTGCCCTTGAACTCCTCGAAGATCACCTCGTCCATGCGTGAGCCGGTCTCGACCAGCGCAGTGGCGAGGATGGTCAGCGAGCCGCCATTCTCGATGTTGCGCGCTGCGCCGAAGAACTTCTTGGGCGGGTAGAGCGCCGCGCTGTCGACGCCACCGGAGAGGATGCGCCCGCTCGCCGGAGCGGACAGGTTGTAGGCCCGTCCGAGCTTGGTGATCGAGTCGAGCAGCACGACAACGTCATGGCCCATCTCGACGAGGCGCTTGGCGCGCTCGATGGCCAGCTCGGCCACGGTGGTGTGGTCGTCGGCCGGGCGGTCGAAGGTTGAGGCGATGACCTCGCCCTTGACCGCGCGCTGCATGTCGGTGACCTCCTCGGGCCGCTCGTCGACGAGGACGACCATCAGGTGGCACTCCGGGTTGTTGCTGGTGATCGCGTTGGCGATCGCCTGCATGACCATCGTCTTCCCGGCCTTGGCCGGAGCGACGATCAGGCCGCGCTGGCCCTTGCCGATCGGGGCGACGAGGTCGATGACCCGCGTGGTCAGGATGTTGCTCTCGGTCTCCAGACGCAGCCGCTGCTGCGGGTAGAGCGGAGTGAGCTTGCCGAACTCCACGCGCTGGCGAGCCTGGTCGGGGGTCATGCCGTTGATCGAGTCGAGGCGCACCAGCGGGTTGAACTTCTGACGGGAGCTCTGCTGGTCGCCCTCGCGGGGCGCGCGCACCGCACCAGTGACGGCATCGCCCTTGCGGAGGCCGTTCTTCTTGACCATGCCGAGCGGGACGTAGACGTCGTTGGGCCCAGGCAGGTAGCCGGAGGTGCGCACGAAGGCGTAGTTGTCCAGGACATCGAGGATGCCCGCAACAGGGACGAGGACGTCGTCCTCACTCAGCAGCGGCTCGTTGTCGAACTCGCCGAGGTCCTGGCCCCCGCGCCCGCGCCGCTTGTCACGGTTGCGGTTGCGGTTGCGGTTGCGGCGGCGGCCGCCGCGGTCGTCGTCGTCCTGGCCATGAGCGCCCTGACCCCCCTGGCTGCCACGGCTCTGCGCCGCTTCGGCCTGGCCGCCCTGTCGGTTGTCCTGCCGGCTCTCCTGGCGGCCGTCCTGCCGGCTGTCCTGGCGGCCGTCCTGCCGGTTGTGTTGGCGGGTGTCCCGCTGGCCCTCGCGGTCCCGCTGGGCGCGCCCCGGCAGGCCGCGGTCGGCTCGGTCCCCGCCATCCCCCTCGCGGGCGGCATGGGTCTCCTGGTCGGATGCCCTGGCCTCCCCCTGCCCGTGGCCGGAGCGGCGCTCATCGGCGGCCTCGTGGCCGCCAGGCTGGTCGAGGTGGCCCCCGAGGGGGACCCCCTCGGCGCCGACGGGGGTGCGGTCGCCGCTGCCGTCCGACGCTGCGGTGCGCGGGCCGCGGGCGGCGGGAGCCGCTCCGGGCTCACCGGACTGGCGTGCCTTGATGGCGGCGACGAGGTCGCCCTTGCGCATTCTGGCGGTGCCGGTGATGCCCATGCTCGACGCCAGGCCCTGGAGCTCAGCCAGCCGCATGGCGGTCAGCGAGCCGGACCGACGCTGCGGTGGTTCCGTCGCGCCGGATGCAGCGTCGAGAGTGGTGGTGTCTGTCACGAAGGATCCTTCCCCTCGTTTGATGGCCTGCGACGGAGAGCGCAGAACCGGATGGTGGGCCAGAAGACCTGGCCAAATGGGATCCGCATGTCGGCAGAGTGCAACAGGGCACGGTCAGAACGTGCCTTCATGCAGAGATTTGCATCGCTGCTGCGGGCGGGCCCTTGGCCGGCCTCGGCTGCGAATGCCCTTTCAATGTAGCACCCGCGCCGCAGTCCGCCACCCGGGCGCCCGGGCATGTCGCCGGCCCGCGGCCGCCAAGATGGGCCTGGTCCCAGGAGCCCTCAGGGCCGAACCCAGGTCGCACCTTCACTGGGGATGCCTGGCTGGAGCACGGTCCAGTCGGTGTCGGCCAGGGCGGCGGACTCCGCAGCCCGGGCCCGGGTCGACAGGACCAGCACCGACGGTCCGGCTCCGGAGATGACCGCCGCGTGCCCTGCCTCCCGGAGCCGGTCCACCAATGCCATGGACGCGGCATACGACGCGCGCCGGGGCTCCTGGTGGAGCCACTCGCGGGTTGCGCTCATGAGGTATGCCGGGTCGTGGCCGACTGCGTGAACCAGCAGTGCCGCGCGCGCCGAGTTGAGCGCCGCGTCGCGGTGGCGGACGTGGGTGGGCAGGACCGACCGGGCGCGCGCAGTCGAGAGCTGCTCGGCGGGCACGAACACGACCGCCGTGACCTCGGGGTGGATAGGCAGCCGGATCGTCGTGGTCCGTGGCGGCGGGCCAGGGTCGTCGGACCAGGAGAGGGTGAATCCGCCGTAGACGCTCGCCGAGGCGTTGTCCGGATGGCCCTCGACCCGGCTGGCCAGACTGTTGGCGGCCTCAAGGTCGAGGGCTGCGCCGGGCGCGCCTGCTGAGGCCAGGTTCAGCGCCTGGGCCGCGGCGACGCCAGTGACGATGGCGGTGGCCGATGAGCCAAGCCCTCGTCCATGTGGCACGCCGTTGCGGCATTCCAGTCGGAGCCCGGCCGGGACGGACACACCGCTCTCCTGCCAGGCGATGACCATCGTGCGGTAGACGAGGTGGCTCTCGTCACGGGGCACCTCGGCCGCCGCCTCGCCCTCCACCTCGACCTCGAGCCCGGGCCGATCGGTGACCGTGGCGGTGCACTCGTCCCACAGCCCCAGCGCGAGCCCCACCGAGTCGAACCCCGGACCCAGGTTGGCGCTGCTCGCGGGCACCCGCACCGTTGCCGTGGTGCCAGGCGCCGGCGCGCCCGGCGCCGCCACCATCAGGCCTCGAGCCCGAGCGCCTGGGCCGCGCTGAAGGCGTCGACAGGCACCCGCACGGGCTGCACCTCGCCGCCGTCGGGCCTGCGCAGGGCCCACTGCGGGTCCTTGAGGCCGTGACCGGTCACGGTGCACACCACGGTGGCTCCCGGGGGCACCTGCCCGGCCTTGTGCGCCATCAGCAGTCCCGCAACGCTGGCAGCCGACGCGGGCTCGACGAAGATGCCCTCCTCCGCACTCAGGATCCGGTGGGCGGCCAGGATCTGCTCGTCCGTGACTGCCTCGATCCGGCCACCTGACTCGTCGCGGGCCGCCACTGCCTGCTTCCACGAGGCGGGGTTGCCGATGCGGATGGCCGTCGCGATGGTCTCGGGGTGGTCTATCGGGTGGCCGACGACGATGGGCGCCGCGCCTGCGGCCTGGAAACCCCACATCTGGGGCAGCTGCGAGGCAGGGCCAGGTGTATCGGACCCCTGGTGGTACTCCTGGTAGCCCTTCCAGTACGCCGTGATGTTGCCCGCGTTGCCCACCGGAAGGCAGTGCAGGTCGGGCGCATCCCCCAGGGCATCCACGACCTCGAACGCGGCGGTCTTCTGGCCCTCGATTCGCGCCGGGTTGACCGAGTTGACCAGCTCGACTGGATAGGCCTCGGCCAGCTTGCGCGCGAGGTCAAGGCAGTCGTCGAAGTTGCCCTCGACCTGAAGGAGTGTGGCCCCGTGGGCCACGGCCTGGCTCAGTTTGCCCATCGCGATCTTGCCGTCCGGCACGAGCACGCCGCAGGACATGCCGGCCTTCGCGGCGTAGGCCGCCGCAGAGGCAGACGTATTGCCGGTGGAGGCGCAGATGACCGCCTTGGCGCCGTGCCGAGCCGCCACCGAGATGGCCGTGGTCATGCCACGGTCCTTGAACGAGCCGGTGGGGTTCAGTCCCTCGTACTTGACGTAGACATCCGCGCCGACCCGGCCTGAGAGCCGCTCAGCAGGGATGAGCGGGGTGCCGCCCTCCTGGAGGGTCACCACAGGCGCGCCGTCGAGCGTCGGCAGCCGGCCGGCATACTCCCGGATCACGCCGCGCCAGAGGTGCGCCACCTCAGTCGCCTTCCACGCGCATGACCGAGGTCACCTCGTTGACCGTCTCGAGGGCGCCGAGCGCCTCCACCGTGGCGGCCAGAGCGGCGTCGGGCGCCGAGTGCGTTACGACGACGAGGTTGGCAAGGCCGGGCCGGCCGTCGCCGTCCTCCTCAGCGGGGACAAGCCGCTGGCGCACGGTCTCGATCGAGACGCCGTGCTCGGCGAACGCCGTCGCGACCTGCGCGAGGACACCCGGGCGGTCGGCCACGTCGAGGCTGATGTGGTAGCGGGTGAGCGCCAACCCCATGTCGAGGACCGGCAGGTCGGCGTAGGCAGACTCGCCGGGGCCACGGCCGCCGCCGACCCGGTGCCGCGCCACGGCCACCACGTCGCCGAGGACTGCTGACGCGGTCGGGTCGCCGCCGGCACCCTTGCCGTAGAACATCAGCTGGCCGGCGGCGTGTGCCTCGACGAAGACCGCGTTGAAGGCATCGCGGACCGACGCGAGCGGGTGCGAGCTATGGATCATCGCGGGGTGGACCCGCACGCTGACGCCGACCTCGCCGTCGTCACCGGTGGTGCGCTCGCAGATCGCCAGGAGCTTGACCACGCAGTCCATCTCGCGGGCGGCCTGGATGTCGGCCGCCGTCACCTCCGTGATGCCCTCGCGGTAGACATCGGCGCTGCGGACCCGCGTGTGGAAGGCGAGCGAAGCGAGGATTGCGGCCTTGGCCGCGGCGTCAAACCCTTCCACGTCGGCGGTGGGGTCGGCCTCGGCGTAGCCCAGTGCCTGTGCCTGCTCGACCGTCTCGGCGAAGCCAGCGCCGGTGCTGTCCATCTTGTCAAGGACGTAGTTGGTCGTGCCGTTGACGATCCCGATCACGCGCCGGACGTCGTCACCGGCCAGCGACTCGCGGATGGGGCGCAGGATCGGTATCGCGCCGGCGACGGCCGCCTCGTAGTAGAGGTCGACACCGTGCTCGGCAGCGGCCGCGTAGAGCGTCGGGCCGTCCTCGGCCAGCAGGGCCTTGTTGGCGGTGACGACGGAGGCGCCGTGCTTCATGGCGCTGAGGATCAGGCTGCGGGCGGGTTCGATGCCGCCGATGACCTCGATGACGATGTCCGCCCGGGTGACCAGCTCCTGGGCGTCCGTGGTGAACAGCGCGGGGTCGACCGGGAGGCTGGAGCGATCGCGGCCGGCCCGGCGCACCGCGATGCCGACGAGCTCAAGGGGGCGCCCGACCCGGGCGGCGAGGTCTGCGGCGTGCTCGGTCAGCATCGTGGCAACCGACGAGCCCACGACCCCACACCCGAGCAGCGCCACCCTGAGGGGGGCGCCGTTCACCGACCTGCCGGCTTCGCTCACGATCTGCTCCTTGTGCCTGCGACGTCCTCGTGGGAGTGCGGGACAATCCTGCCGCTGTCCACCCTGTGGGCAGTGCGGATTCCGCGATGCGGACCAGCGTCTCGCCTCACGGGACGTCGAGAGCCAGCAGGTCCTCCACTGTCTCGCGCCGCACGATCAGCCTCGCCTCGCCGTCCTTGACCGCGACGACGGGCGGCCGCGGCGTGTGGTTGTACTGGCTCGACAGGCTTCGGCAATAGGCGCCCGTGCCGGGGACGGCGATCAGGTCGCCGGCGCTGATGTCGTCGGGAAGGTACTCGTCCATCACGATGATGTCGCCGCTCTCGCAGTGCTTGCCGACCACCCTGGACAGCCGCGGCGCCGCATCGGATCTACGGCTGGCCACGGTGCACGAGTAGTCGGCGTCGTACAGCGCGGTCCTGATGTTGTCGCTCATGCCCCCGTCGACCGAGACGTAGGTGCGCTTCTGGCCGTGGGCGATCTCGACGTCCTTGACCGTGCCGACCTCGTAGAGGGTGAAGGTGCTCGGACCCACGATGGCGCGGCCCGGCTCGATCGAGATCCGGGGCACGCGCGCGAGGTCGCCCTCGCCGATCGCCTTGAACTCCCGCCCCACCAGATCAGCCATCTGCTCGCCCAGCTCCTGAGGCGTCAGCGGCGTGTTCTCGGAGGTGTAGGCCATGCCGTAGCCGCCGCCGAGGTCCATCTCGGGCATGTGGAGGCCGTGCTGCTCCGCGACCTCGGCGTGCAGCCCGATCAGGCGGCGGGCCGAGACCTCGAAGCCCGAGGTGTCGAAGATCTGGCTGCCGATGTGGGAGTGGAGCCCCCTGAGGTCGAGCGTGTCCCCGTGGGCGAGGATGCGAAGCACGGCCTCGGCGGCCTGCCCGCCAGCCAGCGAGAAACCGAACTTCTGGTCCTCGTGGGCAGTGGCGATGAACTCGTGGGTGTGGGCTTCCACGCCCACCGTCACGCGCACCATCACGGGGGCACAAACTCCCAGTTCCCCTGCGACAGAAGCGATCCGATCGATCTCCTCGAAGGAGTCGACGACGATACGGCCCACGCCGTAGTCGAGCGCATGGTGGATCTCGGAGACGGACTTGTTGTTGCCGTGGAGCGCGATGCGCTCGGCCGGGAAGGCGGCGCGCTGGGCCACGGCCAGCTCGCCGCCGGAGCAGACGTCGAGGTGGAGCCCCTCCTGGGCGACCCACCGGGCAACCTCGGTGCACAGGAACGCTTTGCCGGCGTAATAGACGTCGACACCGCCGCACACCTCCTGGAAGGGCACAGCGAAGTGTTCGCGGAAGGCACGCGCCCGCGCGCGGAAGTCGTCCTCGTCGATGACGTATGCCGCGGTGCCGAACTCGCGGGCAATGGCCTCCACGTCGACGCCCCCGGCTTCAAGGCGGCCCGCGTCGTCGCGGCGGGCCGACTGCGGCCACAGCTGCGGCAGCAGCTCGTTGACGTCGCTCGGCCACGGCAGCCAGTGAGGTGGCCCACCGTAGCCCTCGGCATGGAGCTGTCCAGCCTCATGCGCGCGCATGGACTACATCCTCTCTGGAGCTGAGACTCCCAGCAGGCCAAGGCCATTGGCAAGCACCGTGCGGGTGGCGTCGTTGAGCCACAGCCGGGTTCGGTGAAGGTCGGTGATCTCCTCGTGGGCGGTCTGGGGACGGACGCGGCACGTGTCGTACCACTTGTGGAAGCGACCGGCGAGGTCCTCGAGGTAACGGGCGACCCGGTGCGGCTCGCGCAGGTGCGCGGCCTGCGCCACCACGCGCGGGAAGTCGCCGAGGATCGCGAGCAGCGCTGCCTCGGTGGGGTCGGAAAGCAGGGCCGGGTCGAAGCCGTCCTCGCGGCGCACGCCGTCCTCGGCCGCCAGCCGGGCCACGTTGGAGGTCCGCGCGTGGGCGTACTGCACGTAGAAGACCGGGTTGTCGTTGGTCTGCTTGCGCAGGTCCTCGCCATTGAGCGACAGCGGACTGTCGGCGGGGTAGCGGGCCAGCGAGTAGCGCACCGCGTCGGTGCCGAGCCAGCTGATGAGGTCCCGCAGCTCGATGATGTTGCCCGCGCGTTTGGACAGCTTGGCGCCCCCGAGGTTGACCAGCTGGCCGATGCGGACCTCGATGTTGCGCTCCTTGTCATCGCCGGCACACGCCGCGATCGCCTTGAGCCGGTTGATGTAGCCGTGGTGGTCGGCGCCGAGGAGGTAGATCTTCTCGTCGAAGCCCCGATCCTTCTTCGACAGGTAGTAGGCCGCGTCGGCGGCGAAGTAGGTGGGCTCGCCGTTGGCCCGGACCAGAACCCGGTCCTTGTCGTCGCCGAACTCGGTCGTGCGCAGCCAGACGGCGCCCTCGGAGTCGTAGACGTGGCCCTGCTCCCGCAGGCGCTCCACAGCCTCGCCCACGGCCCCCCCGTCGTGCAGCCCGCTCTCGGAGAACCACACGTCGAAGTGGACGCCGAAGTCGGCAAGCGTCGCCTGGATGTCGGCCAGCTGGGCATGGTAGGCGAGGTCGCGCGCCACGGCGAGAGCCTCGTCGTTGGGCAGCGAGAGCAGGTCGGGACGCTGCTCGAGCACCGCCCTGGCCAGGTCGTCGACATATGCGCCCGGGTAGCCGCCCTCCGGGGTGGGCTCGCCCTTGGCGCGGGCGAGAACGGACTTCCCGAAGTTGTCCATCTGGGCGCCCGAGTCGTTGATGTAGTACTCCGCCGCCACGCTCGCGCCGGAGGCGGCGATGAGCCGGCGCATGGCATCGCCGAGGGCCGCCCAGCGGGTGTGCCCGATGTGGAGCGGCCCGGTCGGGTTGGCCGACACGAACTCGACGTTGACCGTGTGACCAGCCTCGGAGGTGTTCCGGCCGTATGCCTCGCCGGCCTCGACGATGGTGCGCGCCAGCTCACCGGCGCTTGCAGCGTCGAGGGTGATGTTGAGGAATCCGGGTCCCGCGACGTCGACGGCCTTCACCCCTGAGACCCTGCCGAGGCGCTCGGCGAGCCGCGTCGCGACGTCTCGCGGCGGCATACCCGCTGCCTTGGCCAGCTGGAGGGCCACGTTGGTGGACCAGTCCCCGTGCTCGCGGTTCTTGGGTCGCTCGACGCGCACGTCAGCCGGCACCTCGACCGCGAATTCGCCCGCGGCGACGGCCTCGGACAGGGCAGTGCGGATCGCAGCAGCGAGCTCTTCGGGGGTCACCCGGGAAAGTCTAGGGCTGCGTGGCGAACGCCCTGCCGTGGGTTGCGAAGCCTGAGACGAGCTCGACGAGGCGGTCGGGGTCGAAGGGCTTGGCGATCAGCGCGTCGAGTCCGGCCTGCTCAGCCTGGAGCCGGTCGTGCTCGTGGATGGCGGCGGTGACCATGATGACCGGCACCCCACTGAGCCGCTGGTCCTCGCGGATGTGCTCGATGGTCCACCAGCCGTCGTGGGGAGCCATGTTGGCGTCGAGGATGATGACCGAGGGGATGTCGTTGTCGGGGTCGCCGAGAAACGCCAGCGCGGCACCGCCGTCAGTCACCTCGATGACCTCGTACCCGTCCAGGTCGAGGTTGACGGAGATGAGACGCCGGATGGGTTCGGTATCGTCGCAGACGAGGACGAGCGGCCTCGGGGACTCCCTCCCGGGTTCCATGAAAAGCACTCTAGGCTGCTAACCTCGCCCCGCGCGGACAAACGTGCGCGCAAGTGGTCGGCCCCCGTAGCTCAGGGGATAGAGCACCGCCCTCCGGAGGCGGGAGCGCAGGTTCGAATCCTGCCGGGGGCGCCCTGTGATGTCTCGGGACACCGTTGACAGGTGTCTCGGGACATCGTTGCATTTCGGCCCCTTCCGCCGGCGAGTGTGACGTCGTCCTCGTCGGGGTCAAGGCCGGGCCCTGCGGGTGGCCTGCGGCCAGCCTTGACGCCGACTGCGGGCGCCGTGGATGGCTGGTTGGGGCGGGGGCCCGGGTGGGAGGCCTCGGGGCTGGAAGTCTCTGGTCGGGTCGAGGGTGAGCTCGCGCAGCAGTTCGCCGGTGTGTCGGCCGATGATCCGGATGTGGAGGTCGTCGACGAGCAGGGTGATCCTGGTGCCGGCCAGGGCGCGGCCGATGCCGATGTGGTGCAAGCGGCTGTTGTGCCGCAGGGTCACGGTGCCAGCCTTGTCGACCTTGTCGTGCCGGACTCGCCAGTGCGGGTCGATGTAGGGGCCGGTGGCGGTGGCCTTGGGCCGGGCAGTGTAGGCCTGCCAGGGGGTGCTGCGACCCAGGGCTCGGTGGGGTCGGATCTCGTTGTAGTAGCGGCGGAACCGAGAGAGCTGGCGGTGCAGGCCGGCGGTGGTCCGGGCCGGCGGTTGCGCGGCCAGCCACTTCTTCTCGGTCTGCTGGAATCTCTCCACCTTGCCGCAGGTTTGCGGGTGGTGGGCTCGGGAGTGGTCGAAGCGGACACCGAGCCGGCCGAGCTCGACCTCGAGGGCGACTCTGCCGCCGCGGCGGGGGAGACCGGTGAAGACGGCGCCGTTGTCGGTCAGCACGCTGGCGGGGATTCCCCAGCGCACGAAGGCGTCTTGGAAGGCGTGCACGACGTCGGGTCCGGTGATGGTGCGGCGGGGGACGCTGGCCAGGGCGAGCCGGGAGTGGTCGTCGAGGATGTTGAGGATCTCCACCTCGGTGCCGTCGGCCAGCCGCCAGTGGGTGGTGTCGGCCTGCCAGCGTTCGTTGGGTTGCTCGGCGGCGAAGGTCCGCCACGACGACCGGGGTCGCTTGTGGGGCTGCGGGGTGACGAAGCCGCGGCGGGTCAGGATCCGCCAGATCGTGGAGACCGCCGGGATCGCGGTGAAGTCCGGTGGTCCGGGATCTACCGGGCTGCGGTCATCGGGCAGCGACCTCGGGGTGCGTCGGGCCAGGTGGCTGCGGATCGTGTCCGCGCCGGCGTCCAGTCCCTGCCGGGTGAGCTCCTTGCGCAGCCGGATGATCTGTTCCTCCACATCGACCGGCACCGCGTGCGGGCTGGAGTGCGGACGTCTGGAATGAAGGTGGAAGGCGGCCTCACCCTCCGCGGCATACCGCCGGACCAGCTGCTGGACCCAGTACCGGGAGACGTCATAGTCGCGGGCGACCTCGCTCTTGGAGCGTCCCTCGACGACCACGGCGGTGATGATCAGTCGGGCCTTGGACATCGCGGCCACCTCCGTCTGAGGTGCCAACTATGTCCCGAGACAGGTGCCAACTATGTCGTGGAACCAGACACTGCCGGGGGCGCCCTCGTGTGATGTCTCAAGACATCGGAGCCCTCGCACCTACGGGTTGCGGGGGTTTCTGGTCCTTTCCGCCTGGGAGACGGTCTCGGCGGTCGATGCGACGAACGGCCCGACCGCGCACGAATGTCTCCGGTTGCGAGGCTGCCCGCAGTCTGGCCCGAGAATCCCGGGCTTTGCCGTAACGGGCGCCGCGACGCGATGACCCTTTGTTGACGTCCCGCACCGCTCATTCATCGAGCGCCCGTCGGGACGCGACAACTCGTGTCGGCGGTGATCGCCGGCAGAAGGGACCTACCCGCCATGAAGAAACTTCCGACGCTCGCGGCAACCGTGCTCGCGGCTGGCGCCGCGGTGCTCGCGACCGCACCGACCTCGTTCGCGGCGCAACCCGCGTCGGCCGCACAGTCGGTCGGTGGTGCCGTGTTCGTTCAGACCGACGACCTGGAGCACAACAGCGTCGTCGCCTTCACTCGTGACTCGGCGGGCCAGCTCGACCGGGTCGGCGAGTTCCCGACCGGTGGTCGTGGTGGCGTCGAGCGTGACGTGCCGCTCGACTCGCTCGCGTCACAGGACTCGCTCACGTATGACGCGGCGCATCACCTGCTGGTCGCCGTCAACGCCGGCAGCAACACGGTCACGACCTTCGCCGTCAGTGGCGCGCACCTCTCGAGACTGCAGACCGTCCCGTCGGGCGGCGTCTTCCCGGTGAGCGTCACCGCCAGCCACAACAGGTTGTACGTGCTCAATGCCGGCGGCGCCGGGAATGTGACTGGCTACCAAATCAACGCGGCGGGACGCCTGAACGCCCTTCCCGGCGCAAGCCGGGACCTCGGGCTTGACAACGCCCTCCGACCGGAGTTCATCACCGCCCCAGCCGACATCGCCACCACCCCCGACGGTGCACACGTGGTGGTCACGACGAAGGCGAACAACACCATCGACGTGTTCAACGTCACGAGCGGCCGGCTGTCGGCACCTGTCGAGAACACCGCCGCGGCCCCTGTGCCGTTCGCTGTGGCGTTCGACTCGCAGGCTCGGCTCGTGGTTGCGAACGCCGGGAACTCGAGTGTGAGCACCTACGGAGTCAAGGAAGACGGGACGCTGGAGACGCTCACCGCCGGCGTCGAGGACGGGCAGGCCGCGTTGTGCTGGCTCGTGGGCACCGGTGACACCTTCTTCGGCGGCAACGCCGGCAGCTCGTCGATCAGCGCGTTCGCTGTCGACGCGGCCGGGCACGCCAGCCTGACCGGCACACCGGATGGTGTTGTCGCCCACACGGGCGGCGGCTCCGGCGGCACCATCGACCTCGCGATTACGCGCGACGGCTCGCTGCTCTATGCGGAGAACGCCTTCGCCGGCACCGTCGAGGGCTATCAGATCCAGGCCGACCACACGCTCCAGCTCGTCGCCACCGCAACCGGGCTGCCGCAGTTCAACGGTCACGGCATGGAAGGTCTCGTCGCGCTGTAGCGCAAGCGCACCACACCAGCCCGAGGCCGTGGGCGCAGCCATTCGCAGCGCGCCCACGGCCTCGCCATACCAAAGCATCGCCGCGTAGCGTTGGCTATCTCGATCGCGGCCCCGGAATGCAAAAGAAGGCAAACGATGTCCACCCGCTCCATCACGATGCTCGCCGGGCAGGCCACGCTCGTCGGATCCTGGCGTGCCCTGGCGCAACTCTCCCCGGACGCCATGCTCGTTCACACTGACGCGACAGTCGCCGCGGTGTTTCCGTCTTGGGCGCCGCTGAACAACGCCATCCTGCTCGACCGGCCGAACCGGCAGGCGGCGGCTGCGGCAGCCAGGCAGCTGACCGAGCTCTACCGTCCCGCAGGGATCGAGTCGTGGGCCCTGTGGCTTCCGAGCCCAGCCACCAGCCTCGACGAGCCGCATCACGTGACTGACGTCGACGGGATGAAGCGGGACACGGCGACCCTCGTGATGCGACTGCAGCTGCCGCGGCCCCTTCCCAAACACGATGGCGTCATCCGCACGTCGGTCAGGGCAGCGACGCGCGCCACCGACGAGCCGGTGCCCGGGGACGAGCTGCCGGAGCCTGACGCGAGCTCCCATGTCGACGCGTGGGTCATGATGTCCGGCGAGTTCGCGGTCGCAGGAGCCTGGAGCTACCTGCACGGCAGCGACTGCGGCATCTATGCCGTCGGCACGGTGCGCGAGTGGCGCCGACGCGGCCTCGCCCGAGCCCTGATGGAGCACGTCCTCGCCGACGCACAACGGCGCGGCGCGAGGAGCGCGACGCTTCAGTCCACCGCGATGGGGCAGCCGCTGTATGCATCGCTCGGCTTCACTGCGGTCGGCCAGTACGAGGAGTGGGTGCCGGCATAAGGCCCACCGGGATCAGTCAACGTCGTGGCTACGCAGACCGCCCGCGCACCCCGCTCCAGCGGTCCCGCAGCCGGTCGGCGTGGCGTCGTAACAGGCGCCGGTGTGCGGAGACTCTGGGTACGAGGCGCCCGGATGCCGGACGCAACTGCAAGGAGGCAGACATTGGACACCATCCGGGTTTTGCTCATCTCGGGCAGCACACGCGACGGATCGTCAAACACGCTCGCGCTGCAGACCCTGCACGAGCTCGACCATCCCTGCGTGACCACCGAGCTGTACAACGGACTGCCTAGCCTGCCGGCGTTCGTCCCAAGCCTCGATATCGTGCCGTCGGAGGTCGACAGCGTGCTCACGCGGATCTCACGCGCGGACGCGGTGGTGTTCTCCACACCCGAATATGCCGGCGGCCTACCAGGCGCGTTGAAGAACCTGCTCGACTGGACGGTCGGCGGCGGGCAGCTGTACCGAAAGCCGGTGGCGTGGCTCGACGTCGCAGACCCTGGGCGGGGAATGGGCGCGCGCGCTCAGCTGCAGACGGTGCTTGGCTACGTCGGCGCGCGCATTGTGGAGTCCGCGTGCGTCCACCTCACACTGGACCGCGCCCAGGGGACCGTTACCCTCCGTGACGGCGCGGACCACCAACTAACGGCGGCCGTCGGACAGCTGGCGGCCGTCGTCCAGGAGGAAAAGCGTGAACACCAGCTCCATCACTGACCGCCGCCCAGCGTGGCCGGCGCACGTGCGCCCCGGCGCGCTGCGATTCGCACGTGCCAGCGGTGAGTACGGCGCCGCGATCGTCTTCTACCGCGACCTCGTTGGCCTGCCGGTCATCGATGAGTTCACGGGCAGCTTCGGTGAGGACGGCACCATCTTCGGACTGCCGGACACTGGCGTGCAGATGGAGATAGTCCGTGCCCACAACAGCGACATCCCCGCCTCCGGGGCATTCGACCAGCTCGTGCTGTACCTGCAGGACACCGACGCAGTCGCCGGAGCGACCGCACCGCTCCGCGACGCCGGACTGACACCGGTCCCGGAACCACACCCCTACTGGGCAGCGAACGGTGCGGCCGTCTACCGAGATCCGGACGGCCGTGATGTCGTGTTCGCCCCCTGGGTGTACGGCCGGGTCCCCGACCCCAGCGACAGCAATGCCGTAGGCACCGAAGACGGAGCGCTGCAGGTGGCGTGGTACGACGGCGACCGCGCCGCGCTTCGGTCATTGTTCGAGGAAGCCGAGGATTCCCGGCCACAGCTCGACAGCTACATCGACAGCGGCCGAGTACTCGTCGCCTGGCAGGGCGCGAACATCGTCGGCCACCTGCAACTCGTCCCGACCGGGCGAGACGGTGAGATCGAGCTGAAGAACATGGCCGTGGTGTCTGAGCGCCGTGGCACGGGCATCGGCCGGACGCTGGTCGATCGCGCCCTTCGGCTGTCCGCGGATATGGGTCTGACCCGGATGATCGTCGCGACCGCGGCTGCTGACATCGGCAACCTGCGTTTCTACCAGCGATGCGGCTTTCGGTTCACCTCGGTCGAGCGCGACGCGTTCACGCCGGCAGCCGGGTACGCGGAGCCTGTCGTGATCGACGGCATCCCCCTGCTCGACCGGGTCTGGCTCGCCCGAGACTGATCGTCGTAGTGCGATCATTCGAGACGGCCGAGCCTTCGAGACGTGAACCAGGAGGATGGCTATCGCCTAGCGGGCGGCTCAGCCCCTCTCGTTCCAACGATCCGGAAAGGACGGCGTGCCATGCACTCGCGCAACACGACTCTCCGAACACCAGAGGTCGCCGGCCCGATGCCCGTCGCCGGCCCGATGCCCGTCGCCGGCTGCGGCGGCTGACGTGTTGGCACGGCCTGTGGACGCCGGACAGCCGATCGCGTTTCGCCACGTGGACGTGTTCGCGGATCGTCCCTACCGCGGCAACGGCCTGGTCGTCATGTTCTGCACAACCCTGGACTACACCGCAGAACAGCTGCGCACCGTCACCGAGGAGATGCGGCAGTTCGAAACCATCTTCGTGACAGCTGCCAGCGCATCCCGAACGGTGACGGCCCGCATCTTCACGGTTGAGGAGGAGCTGCCATTCGCGGGGCACCCGGTCATCGGAGCTGCCGCCGCGCTCCACGAGCGATTCGTGCCTGACACCACCACCGTCGACTGGCACTTCGCCATCCACGACCGCTCGGTGCCCGTCGTGAGCCACCGCGACGCGGACTACTTCACCGCCACCATGGACCAAGGACCACCCGCCTATCCAGCCACGACGGTCGACCCGCGGCGAGGGGGGTTCGCCGCCGCGCTCAACCTGACCGCGGCCGACCTGCGGCCGCTGCCGCTGCAGGTGATCTCGACTGGCCTGCCCTACCTGATCGTGCCGGTGACGCGCGACGGCCTCGCTCGAGCTCGGATCGTCGTCGACGACTTCGAAGCCCGGCTCGCCGCCGTCGGCGCGAAGTTCGTCTACGTCCTCGACACCGACGAGCGGGAAGGGCGGACCTGGGACAACGCCGGCGCGGTCGAGGACGTCGCCACCGGCAGCGCAGCTGGCCCGGTCGCGGCATACCTCAACGCCCATGCACTCGCAGAGCCTGGCGTGCCGGTTCACCTCAGGCAGGGACGCTTTGTGGGCCGGCCCAGCACCATCACGGTGACGCGCGACCCGGACGGCCATCAGTGGGTCGGTGGCCCGGTACGCCCGGTCGCCAGCGGATCCCTGGCAGCGATGCCAGTCGCGACGCCAGCCGACTGATCGCTCCGGCACCTGGCGTCGGCGCGAACTGAGGCCCATCCCGACGAAACCGGCGTTCGGCACCTGATCCGCCGAGGAGGTCGCGGCAGCGACGGACGGCGCAACTCAAACGGTCAAGGCCGGGACGGGTCGTCACGCCAATGCCGGTACAGGTCCATCAGATCTTCCCGGGCAAGCGGGTCGAGGTCGTCTGCCCGGACCTCACCGGTGAGAAGGATGGTCGCCTCGATCTGCTTGAGGTGCTCCCGGCAGTGCGGGCACTCAGCGAGATGCTGCTCGAAACGGCCGTGGTCGGCGACTGGGAGCGCGCCATCGAGGTACGCGGTGACCAGCCCGACCGCCTGCTCACAGGTCAGGTTACGGGCGGGTGAGCGCGGCCAGCGCATCCTCACGGCGCGACCTCCTGTTCCAACACGGAACGGACTCGGGTGCGCGCCCGATGAAGCAGGACGCGCTGGTTGCCTTCGGTGATGCCTAGGATGGCACACACCTCGGCACTGGGGAGTCCGTCGACATCGCGCAGCGTTACCACGTCCCGTTGCGCGGGCGGCAGCTCGTCGATCACCTGACGGACTCGCTCGACCAGCGCAGGGGCTGCGACCCGGTCGAGGACTTCGTCCGCCCAGTGGGTCGGCGGTGTCACCCACCGGCCGTCCTGGCTGAACCGCCCGTCACTGTGCTCAAGCTCATCGTTGTGCACTGGCAAGTGCACCCGTTCGCGGACGCCTGCGCTGATGGCGCGGTTGATCACGATCCGGAACAGCCAGGTCCGCAGGGACGACCGGCCTTCGAAGGCGTCGATGCCGCGAAGCAGTCCGAGCCACGCCTCCTGCGCCACCTCCTCGGCTACGGCACGGCTGCGCACCCGCGTCAGGGCCAGCCGCACCATGGCGGGGTGGTACCGGTCTACGAGGTCGCAGAACGCCGCCTCGTCCCCGGCGCGCAGCCGGACGAGGAGCTCATGCTCGTCTGGCGCGGGCGATGCCGTTGGATCAATGTCGCCTGACGAACGCCCGGTCCTTGACGCGAGTCGCTTCCTGCGCAACGTCACAGCCTTCCATCCCTGTGCGCATCGCGTGGATACGACACCTGGAAGCAGCAACCGCTGACCGCGACGGTTCATTCCTCATTCGTTTCGCCGCGAATGCTGCTGACGAAGACCAAGGGCCCTGAGGACTGCCTCGCGAGCCACCGCGACGTAACGCGGCCGCCGGACTCCCTACCCACATATGCGCGGCGGCCAGCTCGTCGGCCGAGCCGCATGCTCGCCTTCTCCATCTACCGAAATGGACCTCTCATGCCCCCACTCAGCAACGGCCAACACTTTCCACAACTCAAGGTTCCCGCCGTTTCCGGAGACGTGATCTCCGCGGCGGTCGCGGAGCTCGCGGAGCCGCGGTATGCAGGATCGGTCGTCGCCCTTCACCTCGCGCTCGGCTTCACGCTGACGATCGTGAGCATCAGGCTCGTTCCGATCGTCTCCGACCACATCGGCTGGCGTTTCGCCCTGCTCCCGCTCGCCGCGGGCCCACTCCTTGGCACCGTCGCAATGCTCAAGTTGCGCACCCTGCCCGCAGCTGTACGACTCGCCAGCGGTCGCCGCTGAACAGCCCGGGCGATGGGGCAGCCGGACGACGAGGAGGCAGGTGGGCGATGCCGCGCCGTGCATTTGCGACGGCATCTGTGACAACCGAGCGCATCAGCAAAGCCTCCCGACGCGCCACAGCCAGGAAGCGCGCCGCTGATCAGCGCTGGGAAGCGTCGGTCACCTCGCCCACGAGCTCCTCGAGCACGTCCTCCAGGAACACCACTCCGACCACCTCGCCACTCTCGGCGACCACCCGCGCGAGGTGGGCGCCAGACCGCTGCATCGTTGCGAGGACGACCTCGACCGGATCAGCCGCCACGACGTTGGCGAAACGGCGCACCCGGCCGGCCGGCACGGGCTGAGCCCGCTCGTCGCCGTCCGCATAGAGGACGTCCTTCAGATGGAGGTAGCCGACGAGGTCTCCCGATTCCCCAGCCACCGGGTAGCGCGAGAAGCCGTGCTTGGCCACGAGCCGCTCCAAGCCGTCAGGCGTCACGCCCAGAGGCGCGGTCACGAGCTGTCCCAGGGATACCGCGACGTCGATCGCATCCTTGTCGCTGAACTCGAGCGCTGCCCCGACCAGACCTGCCTGGTCCTCCTCCACCAGTCCCACTCGGTGGGACTCGTCGACGATGTGCTGAACCTCCTCCGCCGTGAACGCCGTCGTCAGCTCATTGCGCGGCTCGACTCCGAACAGCCGGACCAGGGCCTTCGCCAGCCCCTCCATGACGCGGATCACGGGTCGCAGGAGCCGCGTCACCATGAGCAGCATCGGCACCAGCACGAGGGCCGCGCGCTCCGGACCCGCAATGGCGAGGTTCTTGGGGATCATCTCGCCTACCACCACGTGGAGGTAGACCACGATGAGCAGGGCGAGGGCGAGCGCACCGCCCTCGGCCAGCGAGTGTGGCACGCCAGCCGCATCGAGCACAGGCACCAGCGATTGGTGCAGTGCTGCCTCGGAGACCGCGCCCAGCAGCACCGAGCACACCGTGATGCCGAGCTGGGCACAGGCGAGGAGCGAGCCCATCTGCTCCAGCGCCTCGAGGCACTGCGTGGCCCGGCGGCTGCCGGCGGCCGCAAGGGGCTCCAGCTGGCTGCGCCGAGCCGCCATGGCAGCGAACTCCGAGCCGACGAAGAAGGCGTTGAGCAGGAGAAGGATGATGGTGATCCCGAGCGCCAGCGGCATCAGCCGGCACCCCAATCTCGCCCCTGCGGGCGCTCGCGGTCACGCACCGGACCCTCCACCCGATCCTCTGCCGCAGGCCCGCCGGCATCCCGCCCGTCGTCCAAGACGTCCTCCAGGTGGACAAACCGCAGACGGTCGACCCGCCGCCCGTCCATGTCGGCGACGAAGACCTCCCAGCCCGGCAGGTGCACCACGTCACCCACCTCGGGCACGCGCCCCAGCGCTGCCATGACGAAACCGCCAACCGTCTCGTATGCCGGCGCGTCGGGAACGAGGGCGCCGATCCGGTCGCGCACCTCGTCGGGCCGCCAGAGCCCCGGGACGCTCCACGAGCCGTCGGGCAGCTCGCTCCCCGTGGTGCGCGATCGGTCGTGCTCGTCACTGACCTCACCGACGATCTCCTCGATGACGTCCTCCAGGGTCACCAGCCCTGAGGTCCCCCCGTACTCGTCGACGACCACGGCCAACTGAAGCCCCGCCTCGCGCAACATCAACAGAAGCGGGTCGAGGCGGATCGTCTCCGGCACCATGACGGCGGGCACCATGAGCGCCGACACGGGCACGTCGGGTCTGCGCTCGTGGGGGACCGCGATCGCCCGCTTGACGTGGACCACGCCGTCGATGTCGTCCCAGTCCTCCCCCAGCACCGGGAACCGCGAGTGGCCCGTGCGCCTCGCCAGGCCCAGCACGTCCTCGGCGTTGGCGGTCCGGTCGATCGAGACACACTGGACCCGCGGGCTCATCACGTCTGCGGCGGTCTGCTCGCCGAATCCGAGGGTTGCAGTGACCAGGCGCGCGGTGCCTTCGCCGAGCGTCCCGGCCGCGGCCGACGACCGCACCAGGGACGAGAGCTCTTGGGGAGTGCGCGCGCCGGAGAGCTCCTCCTGCGGCGTGATGCCGAACATCTTGAGGAAGCGGTTGGCGGATCCGTTGAGGACCACGATGAGCGGCCTGGCCAGCACCGCGAAGACGCGCACCGGACCGGCGACGATCTTCGCCGTTCTGAGCGGGGCCGAGATGCCGAGGAACTGCGGCAGCAGCTCGCCGACCACCATGGAGAACACCGTGGCGATGAGCAGCGCCGCCACTGCGGCCACACTGTCGAGCGCATCGCCCTCCAGGCCGGTCCACCCGAGCGGTGTTGTGAGCAGGCTGCCCAGACTCGGGGTGGCGATGTAGCCCAGCACGAGCGTGGTCACGGTGATGCCCACCTGGGCCGCCGAGAGCTGGGTGGAGAGCTGCCGCAGTGAGCGCAGCACCGTGCCTGCACGACGATCGCCGGCGTCGACGAATCTCTGGACCGTCGGCCGGTCGAGCGCGACGAGGGAGAACTCCGCCGCCACGAACACCGCGGTGCCGGCAGTCAGGAGCACGCCGACGAGGACGAGGAGCCACTCGGTGATTGCGCCCGTCATAGTGCGCTTCATCTTAGAGCCGCGGCGGTTCGCTGCCATTTCCGTCCACAGGCCGTATGCCGCCTGCGCGGCTTCCAGGGACGCCCGCCGCCGGTGGATCCGGCAAACCGGTTCACCCTCACCGAGTCTGAGTCTGAGAAGATCACCCGCATGGAGAATTCCAGGGGGTCCCATGGCAGCCACTGATCGCGCCGCCGATCCGGCCGCGCACGTCACGGGCGCGCGTATCGAGGTTCGCGGCCTGACCAAGGACTTCGGCTCGTTCCGAGCCGTCGACGACTTGACCTTCACCGTCGAGCCCGGTCGGATCACCGGCTTCCTCGGGCCCAACGGCGCCGGAAAGACCACGACCCTGCGCATGCTGCTGGGCCTGGTCCGCCCCACGGCCGGCACAGCGACCATCGGCGGCCATCGCTATCACGACATCCACAACCCGATGCGCGTCGTCGGCTCAGCCCTCGAGGCCACGAACTTCCATCCCGGGCGCAGCGGGCGCAACCATCTGAGGGTGCTCGCCGATACCGCGGGTGTGAGCGAACGCCGGATCGACGAGCTGCTCGAGCTCGTCGGCATACCCGCCGCTGCGCGCAAGCGCGCGGGAGGCTACTCCATGGGCATGCGCCAGCGACTGGGCCTCGCGGCAACCCTCTTGGGCGACCCGAAGGTGCTCATCCTGGACGAGCCGGCAAATGGCCTCGATCCGGAGGGCATCCGCTGGCTGCGTGGGTTCCTGCGCCACCTGAGCGGGCAGGGCAAGACGATCCTCGTCTCGAGTCACATGCTCCAAGAGGTGGAGCAGACCGTCGATGACGTCGTGATCATCTCCAACGGTCGGCTCGTGCGCCAGGGCCCCATCGCCGAACTCCACGGAGCACCCCAGTCGCTGGTCCGGACCTCGCGACCGGAGGACCTCGCTGGCGCCCTCCGGGTTGCCGACGTCACGAGTACCCCCCATGGGGACGGTGCGCTCTACGTCGACACCGTGGATCTGCGGCTGATCGGCGACGTGGCGCTTCGCGCGGGACTGCCGGTGTATGAGCTGAGGCCGGCGACCACCGACCTCGAGGGGCTGTTCTTCCAGCTCACCGAGGGCGCCAACCGCAATCTCGGCGCCGCGGTCGCGCACGAGCGCGACGCCAGTGTCGGCACGGAAGGGGCCAACGAATGACCGCCACGGTGAGGGCCGAGCTCCGGAAGTTCTTCACGACCCGGCTGTGGTGGGGGATGGCGATCGCGATCTTCTTGGCGGGCGTCGCGTTCGCCGTGCTGTTCGGGTTCCTCCTGACGTCTGACCAGGCCGGTGTGGGTGGCGCGAACGGCGTCCCCACCGGGACCGACGAGCAGATCGTCGGCAGCGTCTACACCGCTGGCCTGAGCGTTGGCTACCTACTCATCCTGACCATCGGGGTCATGCAGATCGGCAGCGAGTACCGCCACCAGACCATCAGCAGCACGTTCCTGGCCGAACCCCGGCGGGAACGCGTGATGCTGGCCAAGGTCATCACCCTGCTAATTCTCGGAGCGGGGTACGGCCTGCTGTCGCTGTTCGGCTCGGTCTCGGTCGGCGCGCTCGTCCTCCGCCTGCGCGATGTCGATCCCTTCCCCAGCAGCAGCATCATCCGCACTCTCGCGCTGAGTCTGCTAGTGCTCGGCCTGTGGGGGCTCATCGGACTCGGTGCAGGCATCCTCATCCCCAACCAGGTTGCGGCACTGCTGATCGCGGTGGGCGTGGCCTGGATCGTCGAGCCCCTTGCCGGCTTCGGCCTCAGCTTCTGGGACTGGGGCCGTGAGCACATCGCTCCCTACCTCCCGACTGCCGCGACGAACGCCATGGTTAATGCCGTGCAGGGCAATGCGGACGAAGTGCGTCTGGAGTGGTGGGGCGGCGCTCTGGTGCTGGCCGCCTACGCGGTGGTCCTCGCGGGGCTGGGGTCCTGGCGAACCGTTCGGAGCGACATCACCTGAGCCGTCGATCCAGCGTGACCGGGCCGCTCCTGCCCCCTCCACAGAACCGGAGGGGGCAGGACGCTACCGTGCGCGCGGCGATAGGCTGGGACCATTCGAGTTTTGTCTGACGTTGCAAAATGTGAAAGAGGCGACATCGCCGTGCCTGACCAGCCATCGACCAACGACCCCTTGGCCGCTTTCGGAACCAACGAGTGGCTCGTGGACGAGCTGTACGAGCAGTACCTCAAAGACAAGAACTCGGTCGACAAGGCCTGGTGGGAGTTCTTCGCCGACTACCAGCCGGGTGAGGCGGCCGGAAACGGCGCCAACGGACGGCCGAACGGCCTGACCGCCCCGGCTGGGCAGGCACCGCCGGCTGCCGCCCCGCGCGCCGCGGCTGCTCCATCGCCTTCGCAGACTCCAGCCCCCGCCCAGACTCCGGCCTCAGCCCAGGCTCCTGCGCCGGCCGCGGCTCCAGCGGCCCCCCCGCAGGCACGTTCTATCGAGACACCAGCGCCGGCCGAGCAGCCCAAGCCACGCGAGCCCCAGGCACCCCGCGCCACCGGCCCGCTCAACGAGGCGGAAGTCCTCCTCCTTCGCGGTGCCAGCGGCCGCGTGGTCACCAACATGGAGGCGTCGCTCGAGGTCCCGACGGCCACCAGCGTCCGCGCCGTTCCCGCCAAGCTCCTCATCGACAACCGGGTCGTGATCAACAACCACCTGCGCCGCTCCCGTGGCGGCAAGGTTTCGTTCACCCACATCATCGGCTTCGCCGTGGTGAAGGCGCTGGCCAGCATGCCGGAGATGAACTATGCCTTCGGCGAGCGAGACGGCAAGCCGGCCCTGATCAAGCCCGCCCACGTCAACTTCGGCCTGGCCATCGACATCTCGAAGCCGGACGGCTCCCGCCAGCTGCTCGTGCCGTCCATCAAGTCCGCAGAGGCGATGGACTTCCACCACTTCTGGAACGCCTACGAGGACATCGTCCACAAGGCCCGTGACGGGAAGCTGACCGTCCAGGACTTCCAGGACACGAGCATCTCGCTCACCAACCCGGGCACCCTCGGCACTGTCCACTCGGTGCCGCGGCTGATGCAGGGTCAAGGCACCATCATCGGCGTCGGCGCACTCGAGTACCCCGCGGAGTGGCAGGGTGCGAGCCAGGAGACGCTCAACCGCAACGCGGTCAGCAAGATCCTCACCCTCACGAGCACCTACGACCACCGCATCATCCAGGGCGCGCAGTCCGGAGACTTCCTGCGCGTGATCCACCAGCTGCTGCTCGGTGAGGGCGGCTTCTACGACGAGATCTTCGAGAGCCTGCGCCTCCCCTACGAGCCGGTGCGCTGGGTCCGGGACATCTCGGCCACCCACGACGACGACGTCAACAAGACGGCACGCGTCCAGGAGCTCATCCACGCCTACCGCGTGCGCGGACACCTGATGGCGGACACCGACCCGCTGGAGTACCGACAGCGCCGCCACCCCGATCTCGACGTCACGACCCATGGCCTCACCCTGTGGGACCTCGAGCGCGACTTCGCCACGGGAGGCTTCGGTGGGGCCCCGATGCTGCCGCTGCGCAAGATCCTCGGCATCCTGCGCGACTCCTACTGCCGCACCATCGGCTTGGAGTACATGCACATCCAGGACCCTGACCAGCGCAAGTGGCTGCAGGACAAGATCGAGGTCGGCTACGCCAAGATCGGCCGTGATGAGCAGCTGCGGATCCTGCGCAAGCTCAACGCCGCCGAGGCCTTCGAGACCTTCCTGCAGACGAAGTTCGTCGGGCAGAAGCGCTTCTCGCTCGAGGGCGGAGAGTCGGTCATCGCCCTGCTCGACCGCATCCTGTGCCGGGCCGCCGGCGACAAGATGGACGAGGTCTGTATCGGGATGCCGCACCGAGGACGGCTCAACGTCCTCGCCAACATCGCCGGCAAGTCGTACGGCCAGATCTTCCGCGAGTTCGAGGGCGCCCAAGACCCCAAGTCGGTCCAGGGCTCGGGCGACGTCAAGTACCACCTGGGCACGGAGGGCGAGTTCGTCTCCGACGACGGCTCCAAGACCAAGGTCTACCTCGCCGCGAACCCCTCCCACCTGGAAGCGGTCAACCCGGTGCTCGAGGGCATCGTCCGCGCGAAGCAGGACCGCCTGAACCTTGCTGGCGAGGACTTCACCGTCCTGCCCCTGCTGATGCATGGGGACGCCGCCTTCGCCGGCCAGGGTGTGGTGGCCGAGACCCTCAACCTCAGCCAGCTGCGCGGCTACCGCACCGGCGGGACCATCCACGTCATCATCAACAACCAGGTCGGCTTCACGACCAGCCCCAGCGCGAGCCGCTCCTCGACGTACTCGACGGACGTGGCCCGGATGATCCAGGCCCCCATCTTCCACGTCAACGGAGACGACCCCGAGGCGTGCGTCCGGGTCGCCGAGCTCGCCTACGAGTTCCGCGAGGCGTTCAACAAGGACGTCGTCATCGACATGATCTGCTACCGCCGACGCGGCCACAACGAGGGCGACGACCCGTCGATGACCCAGCCGCTGATGTACAACCTCATCGAGGCCAAGCGCTCGGTCCGAAAGCTCTACACCGAGTCCCTGATCGGGCGCGGTGACATCAGCGTCGACGAGGCCGAGGCGGCCCTGCGCGACTACCAGCAGCAGTTGGAGCGGGTGTTCGTCGAGACCAAGGAGGCCATCAAGAGCCCCGCGCCGGCCGGTTCCTCCGAGTCCAGCTTCTCCGGCACCGATGTCGAGGGGCACAGCGGCCTCGAGCCGCCGATGGCACAGTCATCCGACGCGACCTCCCACTCGGCGGCCGAGACGGCGATCGCCGCCGAGACCCTCAAGCACATCGGCGAGGCGTTCGCCAACCCGCCCAAGGGGTTCACGATTCACCCCAAGCTCGCGCAGGCCATGGAAAAGCGGGCGGCCAGCGTCACCGAGGGCGGCATCGACTGGGCCACGGGCGAGCTCGCGGCCTTCGGTTCCCTCCTCATGGAGGGCACTCCGGTACGGCTCGCCGGACAGGACTCCCGCCGGGGCACCTTCGTCCAGCGTCACGCGGTCCTGATCGACAAGACGACCGCCGAGGAATGGACCCCGCTGCTCTACCTCGGCGATGGCCAGGCCCGATTCTGGGTCTACGACTCACTCCTGAGCGAGTTCGCCGCGCTCGGCTTCGAGTACGGCTACTCCGTCGAGCGCCCGGATGCGCTCGTGCTCTGGGAGGCCCAATTCGGCGATTTCGTCAACGGGGCGCAGAGCATCATCGACGAGTTCATCTCCTCCTCGGAGCAGAAGTGGGGCCAGCGCTCCAGCGTCGTGCTCCTCCTGCCGCACGGCTACGAGGGCCAGGGCCCCGACCACTCGTCGGCGCGCATCGAGCGGTTCCTGTCGCTCTTCGCAGAAGACAACATGACGATCGCCTACCCGTCGACGCCGGCCAGCTACTTCCACCTGCTGCGCCGACAGGCCTACACCCGACCGCGGCGGCCACTGATCGTCTTCACCCCCAAGTCCATGCTGCGTCTGAAGGCAGCCAGCAGCGAAGTGGCCGACTTCACCAGCCAGCCCTACCGCCCGGTCCTGCCCGACACCGCCTCCCTCGACGGCAGTTCGGTGTCCCGGGTGCTGCTCGCCTCAGGCAAGGTCGTCTACGACCTGGAGGCCCAGCGGCAGAAGTCCGGCGACACGCAGACGGCCATCGTCCGCGTGGAACAGCTCGCTCCCCCGCCCGCACGCCAGATCGCCGCCGAGCTCGCGAAGTACCCCAATGCCGACCTCGTCTGGGTGCAGGACGAGCCGCGCAACCAGGGAGCCTGGCCGTTCATGGCGCTCAACCTGCCCGGCGAGCTGGCCGCCCTCGACGAACGGCGCCGTCTGCACGTCGTTTCCCGCCCCCCTTCGGCCTCACCGGCATCGGGATCGACGAAGAAGCACGCCGCCGAGCAGGCCGAGCTGATCGCCGCAGCCTTCGCCCGCTGAGTGGCCGGACGGGGCGACGGGCACCACATGTACTTCACTGACCGAGGCATCGAGGAGCTGGAGGCACGGCGCGGCGAGGAGGAAGTCTCCCTCGCCTGGCTCGCCGAGCAGCTGCGCACCTTCGTCGATCTCAACCCCGAATTCGAGACGCCCGTCGAGCGGCTCGCCACTTGGCTGGCGCGGCTCGAGGACGACGACGACTGAATGGCACCCGAAAAGGCGCGGGAATCCGGCAGGATCGAGGCGTGAGCGACCCGAGCACCGACTATCCGAGTGAGCCCGCAGGCAGCATGTACCCCCACGAGCCGACCCGAGACGTCCCCGAGTTCACCCCGAGCGCCGAGTTCCAGGTCGCAGCCGGCGGCCTCCGGGACGTAGGGCTGGTCTTCATCGGCGCGTCCATGGTCGCCGGCGTGGGCGATCCCAAAGGCCAGGGCTGGGTCTCCCGGGTGGTCGGGCGCACGCAGCACCCCGACCTCGAGCTCACGGCATACAACCTCGGAGTCAGGGGTGACACCTCTGCCGACGTGCTGGCCCGGTGGCGCGTCGAGTGCCCCCCGCGGTGGCGGGGCCGGTCCGAGAAGCGCCTGGTGCTTTCGGTGGGATCCAACGACCCGGCGGCCGGAGTGAGCCTCGCCAGGCACCGCCTCAACCTGGCCAACCTGCTCGACGACGCAGCGAGTCTGGGCGTCGCCACCTTCGTGGTCAGCCCTGCGCCGATCGACGATGCCGACTACAACGCGAAGCTCGAGGTGCTCGTCGACGCCCAGGCCGATGTGTGCGCGCGCCGCGGGGTGCCTTTCGTCGACTGCTTCCGGCCGCTCTCCATCCACGAACAGTGGGCCAGCGACCTCGCGGCCGGCTCCGTCCCGCACCACCCCGGGCAGGCCGGCTATGGCCTCATCGCCTGGCTCGTCCTCCATAACGGGTGGAGCGAGTGGCTCCAGATCGCGTGATTCCCTGCGGTTGAGCAGGATCCGAGGGTATGCCGGCCCGCCCGGCTGGGTAGCTCCCCCTTGGCTGGCCGGCCGTCGGCCCAGTGCGGCCCGATCGGATGCGTGCCTCCGGTGGCGGTCAACCGACCGTGAAGACGACCTTGCCGAACACCGAGCCCTCGACCATCCTGCGGAATCCGGCCTCGGCTTCGGCCAGGGGAAGAACCGAGTCGATCACCGGCTCGATGCGCCGCAAGGTGATGAACTGGGCCAGGCGCCGCAACTCGTCCCGAGTGCCCATCGTGGATCCGATGACCCGCAGCTGGCGGAAGAACACCTTGGTGAGCTCGGCCCTGCTGGGGGCGTCGCCGGACGTCGCACCGCTGATCACGACCGTGCCCCCGGGCCGCAGCGAGTTGATCGAGTGCGACCAGGTCGCGGCACCGACGGTCTCCATGACGGCGTCGACGCGCTCGGGCACACGAGAGCCTGGCTCGAACACCTGGTCGGCACCCAGGTGCAAGGCCTTCTGCCGCTTTCGCCGCGTCGCGCGCGGTGGCCCACATGCGGAATCCGGCCGCACGGCCCAGCTGGATCAGCGCGGTCGCGACGCCGCCGCTGGCTCCCTGCACCAAAACCGTTGACCCGGGGGACAGCTCAGCCTGGGTGAACAGCATGCGATAGGCCGTGAGCCAGGCCGTCGACAGACACGCTGCATGCTCCCAGGACAGCGTGGCCGGCTTGGGCACCGTGTTGCCCCGCGGCACCAGAACCTCCTCCGCGAGCGTTCCCGGGTGAAGCTCTGACAGGAGGGTTCGGCTCGGGTCGAGGGTCTCGTCGCCGCGCCAGCCCTCGCTGGCCACAACGGCATGGACGATGACGTCGTTGCCGTCTTCGTCGACGCCTGCACCATCGCAGCCCAGGATCATCGGCAGCCGGTCGGCTGGCAGGCCCACGCCCTTGAGCGACCACACGTCGTGGCGGTTGAGGCCCACCGCGCGCAGCCTGATCCGCTGCCAGCCCTCGCGCGGCTCCGGCGCGGGCAGGTTTCCGACGCGCAGGCCCGACAGCGGGTCGTCGGCGGACTGCGACACGGCGTAGGCGGCGAGCATGATCGAGACCCTAGCCCAGGGCGCCTCGCGGCTCGTGCCCGGAGCGGCGCAGGCCCGTCACACGCGCGTTGAGACCGCGGCAGCCACGGCGTCCGCCACACCCTCGGCAAAGGGGGACGGGACGATTCGCTGCGCTGTGGGCTCCGCGACCAGGCCGGCGATCGCGCGCGCCGCGGCCATCTTCATGGTCTCGGTGATCTGCGGTGCCCCCGAGTCGAGGGCGCCACGGAAGATGCCCGGGAAGGCGAGCACGTTGTTGATCTGGTTCGGGAAGTCGGAGCGGCCCGTCGCGACGACGGCGGCGTGGCGGAGTGCGACATCGGGGTGGACCTCTGGATCGGGGTTGGCCAGGGCGAAGATGATCGCGTCGTCGGCCATGCAGGCGACGTCGGCCTCGGGAACCGTCCCGCCCGAGACACCGATGAACACCTCCGCTCCCACCAGCGCGTTCGCCAGAGTGCCGCTGAGCCCCCGCGGGTTGGTCGAGGCGGCCAGCCGACGCTTGTGGTCGGCGAGGTCATCGCGCTGCGGCGAGACGATGCCCCGCGAGTCGCACACCACGATGTCGGAGACGCCGGCGCGCTGCAGGAGCTTGGTGACGGCCACGCCGGCGGCTCCCGCGCCTGACACCACGACGCGGAGCATCTCCAGATCCCGCCCCACCACGGTCGCCGCGTTGATCAGTCCGGCCAGGACCACGATCGCCGTGCCGTGCTGGTCGTCGTGGAAAACCGGGATGTCGAGGCGCTCCTGGAGCTGGCGCTCGATCTCGAAGCAGCGTGGCGCCGAGATGTCCTCGAGATTGATGCCGCCGTAGGAGGGCGCGATTCGCGCGATCGCATCGACCAGCTCCTCGACCGTGCCGGTCTCCATGCAGACGGGAACGGCGTCAACAGCGCCAAAGTGCTTGAACAGCACCGCTTTTCCCTCCATGACCGGCATCGCTGCCAGCGGCCCGATATGCCCCAGCCCGAGGACTGCCGTGCCGTCACTGACGACGGCGACCATGTTGCGGCGTGCGGTGTAGCGGGAGGCCAGGCTCGGGTCTGCTGCGATGGCCCGGGACACCTCGGCGACACCTGGCGTGTACAGAAGCGACAGGTCTGCGGCGTCCCGCAGCAGCTGCGTCGCGTGTACCCCGAGCTTTCCGCCCTCGTGCGCCCGGAACACCGGGTCACTCGGGTCGAAGAGCGGGTACGAAGGGGACGCAGTCATCGCGAAATCACCTCAAGCGGGCAAGGGCCACAAGGCCACAGAACACACAACAGGTCTCAGAGCAGGTGAGCCGGGGTGTGGCCTCGCAGAGATCAGGGCGGGTGGGTCACCCGCAGGGGACCATGCTCGCATACCGCCGAGCGCCAGGCACACCCCCTTCGCCGATTTGTGACCAGCCTCGCCCCTCGGACCACCCGCCGATGCCGCACGATGTATGCCGTGGTGGGACGTCTGCGACTGCGCCTGTTCCGGGTCCGCGGCGCGTCGATGCAGCCGACCCTGTTCGATGGGGACCTCCTGCTCGTCCTGGCCGGCGCGCTCCCCGGCACCGGTCGGCTGGGCATCGTGCGGCTTCCGCCGGAGGCGGACGGCACCCCCAGGCCCCTCGCGGTCAAACGAGTCTCCGGTCGCGATCCCGAGGACCCGCAGCGGTTCTGGGTCGAGAGCGACAACCCACGTCAGGGCACCGACTCCTGGACGTTCGGATCGCTGGGCCGGTCCGACGTGCAGGGCCGCGTCCTGGCGCGACTGCGGTGGCCCCTTCGACGAGGCCAGGCCGGGCCATCCCGCCGCGATGGGCCCACTGCTGCGAGGCATTCACGCGGCGGGTAGGTTGACAGGTGGCCCCAAAGCCCAGGAACCATGGAAGGGAACGACATGCGCTTTTCCCGCTTCTTCACCATCTCCGAGGTCAGTGCCCACTGCGACCTGCCGTGTGGTGTGTACGACCCGGCCCAGGCCAGGATCGAGGCCCAGTCCCTCAAGGCGATCTGCGAGAAGGTCGCGGCCAACGACGACCCGGACTTCCGGGTGCGGGCAGCCATCATCAAGGAGCAGCGCTCGACCCTGGTCAAGGAGCACCTCTGGGTGCTGTGGACCGACTACTTCAAGGCGCCGCACTTCGAGAAATACCCAGGGCTGCACACTCTCGTGAACGAGGCCACGAAGCTGGCCGGCGCGGCTGGCACCAAGGGCAGCTTCGACGTCGCCAATGCAGACGAGCTGCTGGCCAAGATCGACGAGATCGACCGGATCTTCAAGGAGACCAAGCAGGGCTAGGCCTGCTGGCCGGCTCGTGGGAGCCGGCCCTTGCCCGTCCTCCGGAGAGGGGCGTGCGCACGGGCGCACGCCCCTCTCCTGCTGTCCGCGCCCGGTCTCTGTGCGCCTCCTCGACGTTCGTCGCAGCATCGGGCCACTCGGCGCACACCCGCGTGACGCATGCCACATATCGGCCTTTTTCGGGGGTAGGTTCCGGTTTTCGCGCCCTTTCGGGTGCGCCCGACAGCCCCTTCTACCGGAGGTAATTGTGAGCTACGAGTTCGACGAGGACGTCGATCACGACACCACACCCCCTGCCAACATCGGGCTCCTTGCCCTGGCGGGCGTGCTGCTGGCCATCCCGATCATCGCCCTGATGTGGGTGGGCAGCTACGCCAAGGCGGATCCGACGTTCGCCGGCTTCCCCTTCTTCATCTGGTACCAGTTCCTCTGGGTGTTCCTGTGCTCGGCCATGACGTACGGCGCCTACCGGCTGGTCCTGGCCGCCCGCCCGCACCGTCCGATGCGTCGACAGGCTCCCGGCATCGACGAGGAGGCGGGCCGATGAGCGCAGTCATGCCCATGGCGACCGGCACCGGCGTCAACTACACCGCCCTGGCCGTCCTCGTGTTCCTGTTCCTCATGGTCAGTGGTCTGGGGTTCTGGGCTTCGCGATGGCGCAAGGCCGAGAGCATGGAGTCCCTGGACGAATGGGGTCTGGGCGGCCGCACGTTCGGCACGTGGATCACGTGGTTCCTGCTGGGTGGCGACCTCTACACGGCATACACGTTCGTCGCGGTCCCCGCGGCGATGTTTGCGCTCGGGGCGGTCAACGGCTTCTTCGCGGTGCCCTACACGATCATCCTGTACCCGATCATCTTCATCTTCATGGCGCGCCTGTGGTCGGTCAGCCACCGCCATGGCTACGTGACGACGGCGGACTTCGTGCGCGGACGCTACAACTCGCGCCCCCTGTCGCTGGCCGTCGCGGTTACGGGCATCCTCGCCACGATGCCCTACATCGCCCTACAGCTGGTCGGCATCCAGGCTGTCCTCGAGGTGTCCGGCCTCGGCGGCAGTGGCAACTGGCTGGCCAAGGACCTGCCCCTGTTCATCGCCTTTGCGCTGCTCGCGGCCTACACCTACTCGGCCGGCCTGCGCGCCCCCGCAGTCATCGCCTTCATCAAGGACATCCTGATCTACATCGTGATCCTCGTGGCGATCATCTACCTGCCGAGCAAGTTCGGTGGGTGGGAGCACATCTTCGGGGCCGCGGAGACGAAGATGGCCAAGACGAACCCGATCGACCACAAGCCGACCGGTGCTTTCATCCCGAACGACAAGCAGTACTGGGCCTACGCGACGCTGGGCCTCGGCTCAGCGCTGGCCCTGTTCATGTACCCGCACTCGGTGACCGCGTCGCTGTCGGCCAAGAGCCGCAACACGATTCGCCGCAACGCTGCGATCCTGCCGGCATACTCCTTCGTCCTCGGCCTGCTGGCGCTGCTCGGCTGGGTCGCCATCGCGGCCGGCACGAAGCCGATCGGACTCGACGGCAAGCCCAACGCGCAGCTGGTCATCCCCCAGCTGTTCGAGGACGCCTTCCCGTCGTGGTTCGCGGGCGTCGCCTTTGCGGCCGTGGCGATCGGAGCCCTGGTCCCGGCGGCCATCATGTCCATCGCGGCGGCCAATACCTTCACCCGCAACATCTACCGGGAGTGGCTCAGGCCCAACGCCACGCACGCCGAGGAGGCGCGCGTGTCGAAGCTGGTCTCCCTCGTGGTGAAGGCGTTCGCCCTCGTGTTCGTCCTCACCCTGGACAAGCAGAACGCGATCAACTTCCAGCTCCTGGGCGGCATCTGGATCCTCCAGACGTTCCCGGCGATCGTGTTCAGCCTCTACACCCGGTGGTTCCACCGCTCGGCGCTCCTGCTCGGGTGGGCGGTCGGCATGGTCTATGGCACGTGGGCGGCCTACGGGGTGGCCAATGTGCGCAGCGGGGTTGACCACTTCGGCGGCTCGGTGGCCAACATCCCCCTGATCGGCGAGCTGGGCTACATCGCCCTGACCGCGTTCGCCATCAACGTGATCGTTGCCGCAGTGGTCACCGTCATCCTCAACGCCATGAATATGCCCAACGGAAGCGACGAGACGATCAAGGGCGACTACTTCGCCGATGCCGGCGACCCCCGGGTCGAGAAGCACCTCGAGACCGGCATCCACCTCACGACCGGCAACCCGTAAGGCAAGCCGGTATGCCCCCACGCGGCGCCCGTCTCCCCCTGCAACGGGCGCCGCGTGGACGGGAGTCACCCGGTGCCGCCGCCTCCAGCGTGGGCACCTATTTGCCTGCGCCGGGCCAGGACCCGCGTCAGCGCGTCAACCACGGTCGGGTCGTACTCGTAGCCCAGCCCAAGGTGAATCCGCTCCATGGCGGCGTCGACCTGGACGTGGTTGCGCGACCCCGCTGTGAGGTCGTCGAAGGCATTGGCCACCTTGATGATTCGGCTCGCCATCGGAAGCGGCTCGCCGAACTCGCGCACTTGGCGATAGGGGGTCGTCTGGGCTTCGAGAAGCGCCGCCACGCCGTCGAGGACCCCCGTCTGGCGGACGATCTCGGCGCCGTCGTGGGCCATCCGGATCTGGTCGGCGGGCGCCGCAAGAACCGTCGCGCCACCGGGGATCGGCTCCCGCAGCGCCACCTGCCCGAGGTCGTGCAGAAGGGCGGCGCGCTCCAGCTCCTCCACCTCCCGCTGTGGCATGCCCAGCTCCCGCCCGATCCCCAGGGCCAGTCGAGCGACGCGCGACGCGTGGTGGGAGCGGGTGTGGCCCGACAGCTCGGTGAGGCGCGACAGCGCCTCGATGGTCTGGCGATAGGTCTGGCGCACCGCGATGTAACGACGAACGGCGAAGAGCGTCAGCATCAGTGGGAGGAGGAACAGCGGCACCGCGAGGATGCCCACGGCGCGCTCGGCCAGCGCGATGAGCGCGCTCGACGTGACGAGCGCCGAGGTGAGCACGAGGCTCTCCGAGATCTCGTCACGGACGCCGCGGCCCAGGGGGGTGTGGTCGATCCGGGCCCGCCAGACACCCAGGACCGACATGGTGACCAGCATCCCGGCGCTGCACACGCACAACATGACCAGCGCGACCAGCCATCGGTCGTGGGTGACGCCCTCCTGCCAATCGAGGATCGTGGACCCCCCGAAGTCGGCCCGCCGGTAGAGGAATGCGGTGACCGACACCCCGACCAGCCGTGCAGACATCTGCACCGCGTCGATGGAGCGACTGCTCAATGAGCGGACAGCTGCGCCCGCCGCCATGGCCAGGGCAGTGGCCACGACGATGGCCGAGGACGGCAGGTGGCCCGAGTCGCCAACGGTCGCCAGGGAGGTCATGGCGAAACCCAGCGCCGCCGCGGTAGAGAGGGGGGCCGTCCGGCGACGCCAGAACCCCGCGACCCGGACGACTTCGCCCATCGCGATCGCTCCCATGAAGACGAACACCGGGAGCAGCTGGGCGTCGCCCAGGGCGGCGAGGTCGTCAAGACTCCAGACCAGGGAGAGGGCGACGACGACGGCGGCCAAGCCGATCACGGCCCGGCTCACCAGCGGCTGGGGCTTGCGACGGGGGCTCATGCGTGTGCCCTGTCAGATCTGTGGTGGGTATGCCGGGCACGTCCCCGGTCGCGGATCACGGCCAAGAGCGCCGGGGTGGCTGCCAGCCGATCGGAGGCCTCGGGGTCGTCGTGGTCGACCGCCGACGCCGGCCAGGGGAACGACGACTCGTCCCGGAGCGTACCGAGCCACCCATGCCGGGTGATCGCGCGGTCCAGCGCCGCGACCACCCGAGGGTCGAACTGCGCGCCGCTGCGGGCGTGCAGCTCGCCAAGAGCCGCCCGGTTGCTCTTGGCGGGCCGATATGGCCGGGTGGTGGTGAGGGCATCCCACGCGTCGGCCACAGCGACGATGCGTGCCGCCAGCGGGATCTCTTCCCCGGCCAGACCGTCGGGGTAGCCAAGACCGTCGTACCGCTCGTGGTGGTGCGCCACGCCCTCCAACGCCCCCGCGAGGAAGGCGATCCCCGCCAGCATGTCGACGCCGACCAGGGCGTGGTCGGCCAGAAGGACGAGCTCCTCGTCGGTCAGCTCCTGGCGAGCCCGGAGAATCCGGGTCGGCACGACCAGCTTCCCGAGGTCGTGGAGCATCCCGGCGGTGCGCGCCGCCTGGACTTCGGTGTGGCCAAGCGCCATCGCCTCGGCGATCCAGGTGCACAGCTGCGCCACGCGGGTGCTGTGCCCACGGCTCTGGGGGTCCTTGGCCTCAACGGCTGCCACCAGGGCGTTGAGCGTGCGCTCGTGCGCCCGCTGCTCCTCGGCGTACTGGACGAAGGCCCAGCGCGCTGCCAGGAGCGGGGCCAGGATGAGCACCGCGCTGAACCACCCCACGTCCGCAGGGATCCACAGGATGACGAACAGGAAACCCACGATGCCGTACCCCACGTACGCCGGGCCCGTGGTGGTGAGCAGGCTCCAGACCTGCGCGCGGAACGGCACACCCTGGGAAATGAACAGGACACCGGACAGCAGGAGGGCGTTGGCCGCGCACTGGGCGACGTCGGCGACCATCATCGGCAGCCCCACCGACAGCAGGATCGCCGTCTGGTCGCCGAGGCGCTCCACGCCCAGCTGGCCGCCGGCGAGCAGGTAGGTCAATCCGCCGACGCCACCCATGCACGCATGCATCCCGCCGTTGAAGAGCCGCACCACCAGCGGACTCTTGCCCCACTGGAGGAGTGTCGCGGCGGCTCCGACCACGATGGCGCCGACCGGGCCGACGATCACCACCGAGCTCAGCATCACGATGCTGAGGAAGGAGATCTGGATGCGGGTGTTCCTGCCAGTGGCCTCGCGCTCGCGGGCGGCCCAGCTGAGCATGCCCATGAGCGAGAGCAGTGCCAGCGCGAACCAGTCGCGCGGAGGCCCCCCCATCTGCCAGCCCAGGACCGCCAGAAGCGCGGCAGCGACATACACCACGCCTACGTACGTGTATGTCGCTGCCACTCGCGCGTCCGCGGCGGGTCGTGACCGCCGTGGACGCTTGCTCATGCGGTCAATCTAATGCTGACTGCCCCGTGAGTCAGGGGCCCCAGCCCCAGCTGCGTGAGCCGGGACGTGCTGGTTTGCGAGGCATTGATGTCATGTCACTCAGTCCTTTCGGCGCCGCGGGGATTCGGGAGGGGGCCGCGGCATCACGCTCAGGTCTTCCGACAGGACCGGAAGGCCATTGCGGCGCAAGTTTCGCACGCAGAAAGGGGGGTTTAGGGACTTAGGGACGCGTCCTTGACCAAACCTTGAACATTGCGGCGAGTATGCCCCCGCCAAGAGCGGGCCACGCGAGGCGGCTCCCGCCAGGCTGCTGAAGACCACGATAGAGTGGGGATCTTCCAGTTTGCCTGCTACTGCTTGGATTGTCACGTCACGGCTTTCGGTCCCTGCCGCGCACCTGTGCGAGAATGACCACCGGTTCGAGACCTCGCGTCATCTCTGGCACAGGCCTCGCCGGAAACCACCCCCACGAGCACTTGGAGTAGCCATGAGCAAGCGCGCCCGCAAGCGCCGCTCGCGCAAGGGCAAGGGCGCCAATCACGGCCGCCGTCCCAACGCCTGAGCGGACACACCCGATACACCGGTCAGCGGGGCCGCAGCCCCATGGACTCGCGTCCTGGTCCTGCCGCCCCGCTGTCATATCCGCGGCAGGGGTGCGACAGCCACGAGGGCTGCGCCGGTTCGTCACGTGCCGGCGCAAATCTAGTCGGTGTAC
Source organism: uncultured Actinomycetota bacterium (assembly GCA_963715025.1). Taxonomy (GTDB): domain Bacteria; phylum Actinomycetota; class Actinomycetes; order Actinomycetales; family Dermatophilaceae; genus DASSJT01. Next base: position 412,898 of record CAVQQQ010000001.1, read on the forward strand.
TCGATCCGAATCTGCGTGATCCGCGTCATGATCTGGGCGCGCAGCTCGACCGGCGCCTCTTCGCACTGGCAGGACCGCTTCACCACGGCCTTGACCGCCTGGTCGAGGTCGTACTGCTCGAGGCACGGCCCGCACTCCTGCAGGTGAGCGGCGATCCGGGTCGTCTCGTCCCGGCCCATCTCGCCGTCGAGGTACTCATAGACGCGGTAGAGAACCTCGGAGCAGTCGGCGTCCTCGTCGGTGTGGGGACGTGCCCCCGGAGGCGGCTCGGACGGCGTACGGCTCATGACTGGACCTCCTCTCGCGCGAAACCACGATCGCTGGCGTAGTCGGTGAGCATCTCGCGCAGCTGGCGGCGGCCTCGGTGGAGGCGTGACATGACGGTGCCGATCGGCGTGTCCATGATCTCGGCGATCTCCTTGTACGAGAACCCCTCGACGTCGGCGAAGTAGACGGCGAGGCGGAACTCCTCGGGCAGCCGCTGCAGGGCGCGCTTCACCTCGGAGTCGGGCAAGCGGTCGAGCGCCTCCATCTCGGCCGAGCGCAGTCCGCTCGACGTGTGGGACTCGGCTCGCGCGAGCTGGTAGTCCTCGATCTCGGCGGCGTCGGACTGCTGGGGCTCGCGCTGCCGCTTGCGATAGGTGTTGATGTAGGTGTTGGTGAGGATGCGGTACATCCAGGCCTTGAGGTTGGTGCCTGGCTTGTACTGGTGGAAGGCGGCATAGGCCTTGGCGTAGGTTTCCTGGACCAGGTCCTCGGCGTCGGCCGGGTTACGGGTCGTCCGCAGGGCGGCCGAGTAGAGCTGGTCGAGCAGGGGCATTGCCTCGCGCTCGAACCTGGCCTGGCGCTGCTGCTGCGTCTCCAGGGCCACGTCCACGAGGTCGTCACGGTGTTCGTCGGTCATCGCACTCCACCCTAATGGGACGTCCATCTGAGGCGACGGCTGGAGGACAAGCACGCAGAACTCCCTTCGAGACGGTCCCCCTTGTCAACCTCGCGAGCGGCAGGGCCATTCCCGGGGCCTTCCCCGGAAAGCGGCGTCGGATCTCAGGACGGGAGGGAGGCGAGGAACGCGCGGACCGCGGCCACCACGTCGTCCGGCGCACGGCCGAAGCTATGGGCGCCTTTGACCGCGGTGACGTATGCCGCGGGGTCGCCGAAGCGGCCGAGCTCGGCCCTGATCTCGGCCGGGCTGCCCCATGGGTCACGCTCCCCCTGAACCACGTGAACCAGCAGACCGGCCTCGAAAGGCAGCCGCAGCTCGCCAGCTCGGGAACGCTCGGAGCGGCCAGGCGGATGGAGTGGGAACGCAAGGCAGAGCACGGCATCGGCTCCGACGGCCGTCGCAGTCCGGCAGGCAACCCGGGCCCCGGCGCTGCGCCCCCCGGTCACGAGGGGGCGCGGCAGTCCGCCGCGGCCCCGCATGAGGGTGGCCAGCAGCGGCACCCACGCCGCGTCGAGGGTCGGCGGCGGGCCGGCAACTCTGCGACCCGAGACTCGCCAGGGCTGCTCGACCAGCGCCACGGCATACCCCTCTTGCGTCATCGTTCGGGCGACCGCAACGAGGTCACCGGTCCACCCTCGTCCCCCCGCCCCGTGTCCGAGGACCACAGAGCCGCGGGCTCGCGGCGGGCGCATGACGTGGGCACGGGCGAGCCCAGTAGGGGTGTCGACCTCGCGGACCCGCGCCCCCTCGAGCTCACTCATGCGTCGCCGCCGATCACTTCACCGGTCATCGGGTCCACCACGCCGACGAGCTCGGACTCCGGCACGGCTTCAAGCAGCTGGGAACCATTGCTGCGCGTCGAGTTGACCGCCGTCGAGATCGGGTACGCCTCGAAGCGCCCTGGCTGCGCGAACGCGAGCAGGGAGCGCACCTCGTCGGGGTCAGTGACGTCAGGGTCGAGCCAGCGCCCCCAGTCGGCCCGCTCGAGCACCAGGGGCTGCCGGTCGTGGATCCGGTCCAGCCCCGGATCGGCGTCCGTGGTGATGATCGTGAACGTGGCCAGCCAGGCCTCCGGGTCGTCCGGATCGGCGATCGCCCGGTCGCGCCAGAACTCGTAGAGCCCGGCCATCGCCACTGGCGCGCCATCGGCGCTGTGGATGAAGAACGGCTGTTTGCGCGGCTTCCCCTTCGCATCGGTGGCGATCGGAGACTTCTGCCACTCGTACCAGCCCTGCGCAGGGACCAGGCAGCGGCGCGAGGCGGCCGCCTTGGCGAAGGCGTTCGAGTCGAGCACCCCTTCCGCGCGGGCGTTGATCATCCGCATGCCGATCTTGATGTCCTTGGACCACGCCGGCACGAGACCCCACGTCAGCAGCCGCAGCTGGCGCGTGGGCGAGGAGGCCGGCGCTGCAGCCTCGGAGGTGGCGCGAGGGGCGCGGGTGAGGACGATGGGCGCCTGCTTCGTGGGCGCCATGTTGAAGTCCGGGGTCGCCGGCGGCGGGCTCTGGGGGTTGGCCATGACACTGCGGCCCCGCTCCGCCGTCCGGTTGTCGTCGATCTCGAACTCCTCGACGAGTTCGTCCGGGTTGGCCGTGGCCGCGTAGCGTCCGCACATGCCCACAGGTTATGCAGCGCCCGACCGGCTGCGCACGCAACTGCCGCCGCATGGCGCTCGGGCTGGGTACGCACGAGGACTGCCCAGCAACTACGGTAGGAGCAAATCGAGGCTGCCCCCGCTGTCCACCGCAAGGAGAAGCCATGAGCCTGGTCCGCACGGTCGCCCGCCCGATGCTGGCGTCGATGTTCCTCGTCGGAGGTATGGAGGCCCTCAGGCACCCCAGTTCGAAGGTGCCGGCGGCGAAGCCGTTCCTCGACCGCGTGGCCGGCCCGTTGAACCTGCCGCAGGACCCCGAGCTGCTCGTCCGCGCCAACGCCGTGACCATGCTCGCCGGCGGCGCACTCCTAGCCACTGGTCACTTCCCCCGTCTGGCCTCGCTCGCCCTGACCGGAAGCCTGGTTCCCACCACGCTCGCGGCGCACGCCTACTGGCGCGAGCACGACCCCGCCCAGCGGAAACAGCAGCGCACGCAGTTCCTCAAGAACGTCGGGCTACTGGGCGGCCTGCTGCTCGCCGCGGTCGATACCGAAGGGCGGCCCAGCGTCGCCTATCGCGCGCGCATGACCCGCAAGGCCGCCGAACGAACGGCCCACACCACCCGCCGCGAGGCGCGCCACGCAGAGCGCGCGGCCCGGCGAGAGGCGGCCCTGATCGGCGCCCGAACCCACCTCGCAGCGCACGATGCCCTCAGCTGACCAAGCCACGGCGCGCCAGCAGGACTGGCGCGCCCCCACTCGCTCCTCGCGAATCGATGCCATCGTCACCCTCCCCGGCAGCAAGTCCCTGACCAACCGCTACCTCGTTCTGGCCGCCCTCGCAGGAGGCACGTCTCGACTGCGCCGTCCGCTGCGATCACGCGACACGCTGCTCATGGCCGCGGCCTTGCGATCGCTCGGTGCGTCGATCGAGGACGGCACTTTCGAGGGCCTGTCCGGTGCCTCGGCGACGGACTGGATCGTCCACCCCGCATCGCTGCGCGGCGACGCGAGCATCGACTGCGGCCTGGCTGGCACGGTCATGCGCTTCCTGCCGCCCGTCGCAGCGCTCGCGTCCGGCTCGATCGCCTTCGACGGCGACGCTCCGGCTCGGCTACGCCCGATGGCTCCGATGCTGACGGCCCTGCGGCAGCTGGGCGCCCAGATCGAGGACGAGGCACGCGGAACGCTCCCGTTCGTGGTCCGGGGGTCCGGACGTATGCCGGGTGGCTCGGTGACGATGGACGCCTCCGGCTCGTCCCAGTTCGTCTCCGCCCTGCTGCTGGCCGGGTCGCGCTACGACGCCGGGGTGACAGTCCACCACGACGGCAAGCCCGTCCCCAGCGAGCCGCACATAGCGATGACGGTGGAGGCGCTGCGCGACGCGGGCGCCATCGTCGACGACTCGGAGCCCGACACGTGGCGCGTGGAGCCGAGCCAGATCCACGCCCTCGACGTCCTTGTCGAGCCCGACCTGTCCAACGCGGGGCCGTTCCTCGCCGCGGCGCTGGTAACGGGTGGACGCGTGACGGTGCCGGGCTGGCCGCAGCACACGACCCAGGCGGGCGACGCCCTCCGGGACATCCTCGATGCGATGGGCGCCGACGTGTCGCTGGCCCGCGAGGGCCTCACCGTCTCGGGCGGGTCGGGGATCAGCGGGATCGACGTCGACCTCCACGACGCGAGCGAGCTCACGCCGGTGGTGGCTGCCCTGGCTGCGCTTGCCGACTCTCCCAGTGTCATCCGAGGCGTCGCGCACATCAGGGGACACGAGACCGACCGTCTGGCAGCCCTGTCGCGGGAGCTGGGAACACTCGGGACCGGGGTCCAGGAGACCGAGGACGGCCTGGCGATCCGACCTCGGCCGCTGCGCGGTGGCCGGTTCCGCACCTATGCCGACCACCGCATGGTGATGGCAGCGGCCATCCTGGGCCTGGCGGTCCCGGGGATGGTCGTCGAGGACGTCGGCACGGTGGGCAAGACTCTCCCCGAGTTCACCGAGCTGTGGGATCGCATGCTCGCATGAGTCGCCCATGACGCCGGGCCGCAGCCGCCGGACACAGGACTACGACGAGTCGGATGTGCGCATCCGGCCGAACCCGCGCGGCTCGAGGCCACGATCCAAGGACCGCCCCGCGCATGGCGACGCGGTGCACGGCATGGTCATCGGCATCGACCGCGGGCGCTTCACCGTGCTCGTGCCCGGCGCGGGGCGCAGGAGCCCGGAGCGCACGGTGCTGGCTATGAAGGCACGCGAGCTCGGGCGGCGCGGCATTGTCGTGGGCGACGACGTTGGTCTCGTCGGGGACACGTCCGGCAGCCCGGATGCCCTGGCGCGGATCGTCAAGCTCACCGAGCGGCGCAGCGTCCTGCGCCGGACGGCCGACGACACCGACCCGGTGGAACGGGTCATCGTGGCCAACGCCGACCAGCTCGTGGTGGTGACCGCCCTGGCCAACCCCGAGCCCCGCCCGCGTCTGATCGACCGCTGCCTGGTCGCGGCCTACGACGCGGGCCTCGACCCGCTGCTGGTCCTCACCAAGGCCGATCTCATCAGCCCCGAGAACTTCCTGGCGAACTACGCACCGCTGGAGGTTCCGTATGTCGTCACGAGCGCGAACCACGACGAGGGGAGCGCTCCTGGCGCAGCAGTCCGTGGCATCGAGCAGCTGCGGGAGCGGCTGGTCGGGCGGGTGAGCGTCCTGGTCGGCCACTCGGGTGTGGGCAAGTCGACCCTGGTGAACGCCCTGGTCCCGGATGCCGACCGAGCGATCGGTGACGTCAACGTCGTGACCGGCCGTGGCCGGCATACGTCCACGTCTGTGGTCGCCCTGCGCCTGCCCGCGGGCGACGGGTGGGTCGTCGACACCCCAGGGGTTCGCTCTTTCGGCCTGGCCCACGTCGACCCCGCCCGGATCATCGAGAACTTCCCCGACCTGGAGCCAGGCACCAAGAACTGCCCCCGCGGCTGCACCCACGACGAGGAGGAGTGTGCCCTCGATGCGTGGGTCGCCAGCGGGAAGGCCGGCCCCGCCGGGGTCTCGCGGCTGGACTCGCTGCGCCGCCTGTTACGCACCCGGGGCCGCGAACTCGGTGACTGACCCGGGGAGGCCGCCGACAGCTCCGAAACCTTCTGCTCAAATGTCGTCGCGGGTGGGGACTTGGTCCTGGACGGGAAGCTCGCTCGTGAGTCCTCCCGGGCGGGGGCCGTCCGAGCTGGCACCCATGACCCGCTCGTGGGTCCGGTCGGGCCCGGGGTCCTCGACGTGGTCGGTCTCGCCTCCCGTGCCGGAGGACATGTCCTCTATGCCGCTCGAGTAGAACCGCTCGTCGAGCGCCTTGTCGCTGACGTCGATGGTCTCGACGATCTCACGCGCCTCGGCGAAGTGGCAGGCCGACAGGTGTTCGCCGGCGCCGTCGGGGTGGAGCATCAGTTGCGGCTCGTCCACTTTGCATTTGTCCTGGGCCTTCCAGCACCGGGTGTGGAATCGGCATCCCGGCGGCATGTTGGCCGGCGACGGCACGTCGCCCACGAGCACGATCTGCTCCCGCACGCCCCGCAGGGTCGGGTCTGGCACCGGCACCGCCGACAGGAGGGCCTGGGTGTACGGGTGGGTCGGGCGCGAGTAGATCTGGTCTTCGTCCCCGAGCTCGGCCAGGCGGCCGAGGTACATCACGCCCACCCGGTCGGAGATGTGGCGGACCACAGACAGGTCATGGGCGATGAAGACGTAGGACAGGCCGAGGTCGTCCTGCAGTTTCTCCATCAGGTTGACGACCTGCGCCTGCACCGACACATCAAGCGCTGAGACCGGCTCGTCGCAGATGAGCACCTTCGGGTTCAGGGCGATGCCGCGGGCGATGCCGATGCGCTGCCGCTGTCCCCCGGAGAACTGGTGGGGGTAGCGGTTGATGTGCTCCGGATTGAGTCCCACCTTCTCGAGCAGGTCCTGGACCGCGCGTCGGCGGCCCTTCTTCGGCACGACCTCGGGGTGGATGTCGAACGGCTCGCCGACAATGTCTCCGACCGTCATGCGCGGGTTCAGCGAGGTGTAGGGGTCCTGGAAGACGATCTGGATGTCCCGGCGCAGGCGGCGCATGGCGCCGCCGCGCTGCTTGTACATGTCGACGCCGTCGAAGACGAGGGACCCCGACGTGGGTTCCTCCAGCCGCATCAGCAGCCGGCCGAGCGTGGACTTGCCGCAGCCGGACTCGCCCACGATGCCTAGTGTCTCGCCCTTGTGCAGCTCGAACGAGACACCGTCGACGGCCTTGACGTAACCGACTGTGGTGCGCAGCACCCCGCCCTTGATGGGGTAGTGCTTGACCAGGTCGGTGGCGGTCAGGATGGCCTCAGCCATTGAGAACCTCCTCAGCGAAGTGGCAGGCGACCTGGCGGCCAGGGATGACTTCGCGCAGGGCGGGACGCTCACGGCGGCAGACCTCTTGCGCCATCCGGCAGCGCGGGTTGAACTCGCACCCCTCGGGGATCCGGATGAGGTTCGGCGGGAGGCCGCCGATGGCCGAGAGCGTCTGGCCCTTCTGGTCGAGACGGGGGATGGAGTCGAGCAGCCCCCGGGTGTAGGGGTGACCCGGCTGGCGGTACAGGTCGTAGACGTCCGCCTTCTCCATGATCCGGCCGGCGTACATCACCGCGATGCGGTCGGCGACGTCGGCGACGACGCCGAGGTCGTGCGTGATGAGGATGAGCCCCATTTGGCGCTCCTCCTGCAGTTCCTCCAGCAGTTGCATGATCTGCGCCTGCACGGTGACGTCGAGCGCCGTGGTCGGCTCGTCGGCGATGAGCACCGCCGGGTCGAGCGCGATCGCCATCGCGATCATGATGCGCTGGCGCATGCCGCCCGAGAACTGGTGCGGGTAGGCCTTGACGCGCTGCTTGGCGCCAGGGATCTGGACCCGCTCCATGAGTCGCACGGCACGGTCGAGGGCATCGGCCTTGTTCAACCCGCGGTGCTTGCGGAACATCTCCGCGATCTGCCAGCCCACGGGGAACACCGGATTGAGCGAGCTCAGCGCGTCCTGGAAGACCATGGAGACCTCCGGGCCGCGCGTCTTGCGGCGCTCCTCCTCGGGCATCGTGAGCAGGTCGTGCCCGCAGTAGCGCACGGATCCGCCGGTGATGCGCGCGGGCGGCATGTCGAGGATGCCCATGATGGCCTGCGCCGTGACGGACTTGCCCGACCCGGACTCGCCGAGGATCGCCAGCGTCTCGCCCTGGTGGAGATCGAAGGAGACACCGTTGATCGCCTTGGCGACGCCGTCCTCGGTGTGGAACTCGACAAAAAGGTCCTCGACCTCGAGCAGGCAGCCGTCTTGGGGATGGTACTTCGAGGTGTATGCCGCAGAGCCGGGTCGGGCGCTGTCGGTGATGTCGATGGTGCTCACGTGGGGACTCCCGCCTCAGCGCATCTTCGGGTCGAACGCGTCACGCACGGCGTCGCCGAGCATGATGAACGACAGGACGGTCAGACTCAGGAACAGGCTGGGGAAGAACAGCATGTGCGGCGTGGTGCGGATACCCACGATGGCACTGGAGATGTCCACCCCCCAGGAGATCGCCGGCGGCGTCAGGCCGATGCCGAGGAAGGACAGTGTCGCCTCAATCGCGATGTAGGCGCCGAGGTTGATCGTCGATACCACAATGACCGGTGCCAGAGAATTGGGCAGGATGTGCGACCTGATGATCCGCCACGGGCTCGCCCCGAGCGCGCGTGCGGCCTGCACGTAGTCGTTGGGCTTGACCTGCAGAACGCTCGAGCGAAGCAGCCGGGCGATACTCGGCCATCCCAGGATGACCAGGGCCGCCACCACCTTGAGGACGACCACGATGAAGGGTGTGCTCTGCGGGTCGTTCGGGAAGGAGGAGATGAAGACAATCGCGCCCAACAGCAGCGGCACGGCGAAGAAGATGTCCGTGATGCGGGAGACCAGCGCGTCGAGCCAGCCACCGGAATAGCCGGCGATGGTGCCAAGGATCCCGCCTATGATCCCGCTGCCGATCGTTGCGAAGAGGCCGACCATGATCGACGCGCGAGCCCCATAGATGCACCGGGAGTAGATGTCGTAGCCCTGGCGGTCACGACCGAACCAGGCTTCCGAGTTGGGCAGCTCCCTGGAGCGCGACAGGTCTGCGCTGGTGGGGTCGATGTTGGTGAAGAGCTGAGGCACGATGGCCATCGTCACGAACAGGGCGATGAGGGCGACCGACACCCAGAACATCGGGTTGCGGCGCAGCTGGTGCCAGGCGTCGGAACCGAGCGACCGGGCCCGGTCCTCATCGCCCTGGGGGGAGACCTCGAGCTCGGTCGAGATGGCGATAGCGGCTTCAGTCATGGCTGATCCTCGGGTCGAGCACACCGTAGAGCAGGTCGACCACCAGGTTGGCGACCAGGAAGACGAGCACAAGCGCAGTCACCGCGCCGACGACCGCGACGCCGTCGTGGGCGTTGATGCCGCGGTAGATGTAGCTCCCGACACCCGGGATGTTGAAGATGCGCTCGGTGACGATCGCGCCGCCGAGCAGGGTGCCGAAGTCAATGCCGATGAACGTCACGACGGGAATCAGTGAGTTGCGCAGGGCGTGCACGCCGATGGCACGGCGGCGGGTGAGCCCCTTGGAGACAGCCGTTCGCACATAGTCGGCGCGGAGGTTCTCGACCAGGTTGGTGCGGGTCAGGCGCGCGACGTAGGCCACCGAGAGCGAGCCGAGCACCATGGCGGGCAGAAGCAGTTCGTAGACGGTCGCCTCGGAGGAGACCGTGACCGGGAAAAGTCCCAGTTTGACGCCGAGGAAGTACTGCGCTGTGGCACCGATGACGAAGACGGGGATCGAGATCACGGCAAGGGTGCTCACCAGGACCAGGTTGTCGATGAATTTGCCCTTGCGTATGCCGGCGAGCACACCCGCGAGCACGCCCAGCACCGTCTCGAAGACGATCGCCATGAAGGCGAGCTTGGCAGTGACCGGGTAGCGCTTCTGCAGGTCGTCCTTGACCGGGATCCCGTAGAAGTTGGTCCCGAGATCACCCTGAGCGAGGTTGCCGAGGTACTTCGTGTACTGGATGACCAAGGGGTCGTCGAGGTTGTGCTCGGCACGGAACTTCGCGACGTATTGCGCGGAGCAGGGGCGGTCACCGCACTTGCCCGCAGTGGGGTCACCCGGGAGGGCAAAGACCATGGCGAAGATCAGGAACGTCGCGCCGAGCACGACGGGGATCATCTGAAGCACTCGCCGAATGATGTACTTGCCCATGTCACCTCCTAGAAAATCAGGCCCGGCCTGCGTGGGTGGCAAACGGGGCAGCTACCCGGATAGTAAGCCGGGTCGGAGCGGCTTGTCCGAGGGTCCGGGGCCACGGTACGCGCTGCAGTGCCGGTTCGGCCAAACAGACGGGGGTCCCCGGGGGCGGAAGGACGGAGTCGCAAGAGGCCGCGGCCAGCGGTGGTGGAGGTGGCACGGCATGCGTCTCCGGGCAGACCGTCGGCCTGCCAGCACGGGGCTGGCAGGCCGACGACCCTGCGTGGGTCCTGGCAGTCAGGTCCCTTACTTCATCTGGATGGAGGCGAAGTCGATCGTGCCGAAGGCCGTGATCTTGACGTTCGTCACCTTGTCCGACCAGCCGAAGGTGGCGGTGGAGTACCACATCGGGATGGCCGGCATGTCCTGGGCGAGGAGCGCCTCGGCCTGCTGGTACTTCGCGTTCGCCGCAGCGGCGTCCGTGGCAGCGGCAGCCTCGTCGAGCAGCTTGTCGAAGGCCGGGTTGCTGTAGTCGCCGTCGTTGGAGGACGCGCCGGTCCTGAAGATCGGAGCCAGCCAGTTCTCGATCGACGGGTAGTCCATCTGCCAGCCGGTGCGGAACATGCCCTTCATCTTCCGGGCGTTGATCTGTGCGCGGAAGGTGGAGAAGTCCACGACCGGAGTGGCAACGCACTCAACACCCAGGGCGTTCTTGATCGAGTTGCAGGTGGCCTCGGTCCAGTCCTTGTGCGAGGCGTCCGCGTTGTAGGAGAGGGTGATCTTGCCACCCTTGAAGCCGCCGGCCTCCTGGAGGAGGGCCTTGGCCTTGGCCGGGTCGTACTTGCAGAACTCGCCACAGGCGTCGGCCTTGTAGCCGTCGACGACCGGTGACACCCAGCCGGTGGCCGGCTTGCGGGTGTTGTTGAAGATCTGCTTGACGATCTCGTCACGGTTGATCGCCATCGAGATGGCCTGGCGGATCTTCGGGTTGGCGTAGTTCGGGTCGACCTTGGTCGGCGCGAAGGTGATGGTCTGGCCCACGCCGACCGTCTTCTGAGCGTTGCGGTCGGGGAGCTCCTGCTTGTACTTGTCGTCGATCAGCGCCGAGGAGGGAACCTCGTCGGTGACGTCGAGCTGGTTGGCGACGACGTCGTTGTACGCCGAGTCGGCGTCCTGGTAGATCTTGAAGGTGATCGCGTCCAGGGAGCCCTTGTTCTTGCCGGAGTAGTCGGCGAACTTGCTCAGCTTGATCTCCTGGTTCTTGGTCCAGGAGTCGAACTTGAACGGGCCGGCGCCGACAGGGTGCTCACCGAAGGCCTTCGGGTCCTTGAAGAACGACTCCGGCAGCGGCGAGAAGGCGCTGTAGCCGAGGCGAACCGGGAGGTTGGACACCTTCTCGGACGTCTTGATGGTGAAGGTGTAGTCGTCGACGACCTTCAGGCCGCTCATGGTCTGGGCCTTCGGCTTGGACTTGCAGTCCGCGTCAGCGCACTGGGTGTCGGCGAAGCCCTCGATCGGCTCGAAGAAGTAGGAGTTCAGCTGAGCGTTGGTGCCGAGCGCGGCGTAGTTCCAGGTGTCGACGAAGTTCTTCGCCTTGACCTCGGTGCCGTCCTGGAACTTGTAGCCCTTGACCAGCTTGACCGTGAAGTTCTGGTTGTCCGTGGTCTCGATCGACTCGGCGATGTCGTTCTCCGGAGCCGCGGTCTGCGCGTTGTAGTGCACGAGCTTGGCGAAGACCGCGTCGATGACGTTGCCACCGCAGGTCTCGTTGGTGTTGGCCGGGATGAGCGGGTTCTCGGGGTTGCAGCCCCGGACCGTAATCGAGCCGCCGGTCTTGCCGGTGGTCGTCGATCCGCCGGACGTGCCCGAATCTCCACCACAGCCTGCTGCGAGCAGGGCAATGGCGGAGATGCCGGCCACGGCCACCGTGCGAGCGGTTCCTCGCATGGATGTCCTCCTGTTGTTCGGTCAGCCGCCTGCGGTGAGCGGGCGGAGGTCCGAGCCACCCCCGAGCGGGCGCAGCTCAATAACGCGCAAAGCGTTGTGTGTGAGGCCCATACAAGACCACACCGGAAGATATTGGGGTGTTCAGAGGCCAGACGAAATAGAAATGTGACCGACCCACGTCGCACTCGTTACTTTTCCCGCAGGGCCCCCGAGGACCGATGCCGGAGAGCGATCCGGCCGTGCTCGCGGTCGGCGGCGCAGCCAGCCGCTAGCGTTGCGCAAGTGCCCACCTATGACGACGACCTGCGGTTCGCGCACACGCTCGCCGACGCCGCGGAGAAGATCACCATGTCGCGGTTCAGGGCCGTCGACCTCGTGGTGGAGTCCAAGCCCGACCTCACCCTCGTGAGCGATGCCGACCGCAATGCCGAGGACCTCGTCAGGGGCATCCTCAAGCGGCAGCGGCCGAGGGACGCCGTCGAGGGCGAGGAGTACGAAACCACCGGGCACGGTCCTCGCCGGTGGGTGATCGACCCCATCGACGGCACCCACAACTTCATCCGGGGCGTTCCGGTCTGGGCAACCCTCATCGCGCTGGTCGACAACGAGAAACCGATCCTGGGCATCGTGGCCGCCCCTGCCCTGGGGCGGCGCTGGTGGGCCGCGACCGGGTCCGGAGCGTGGTCGGGACGCACTCTCGCCGCGGCCAAGCGGGTGTCGGTGTCGAAGGTGAGGCGCCTCGCGGACGCGTCGCTGTCGTACTCGAGCATCACCTCGTGGGCCGCCGTGCACCGGCAGCGGGCGTTCCTCGACCTCGCGGGAAACTGCTGGCGCACCCGGGCCTACGGCGACTTCTGGTCATACATGCTGGTCGCCGAGGGCGCCGTCGACATCGCCGCGGAGCCCGAGCTCGCGCTCTACGACATGGCGGCGCTGGTGCCGATCGTGACCGAGGCGGGCGGACGGTTCACTTCGCTCGACGGCCGGGACGGCCCGTGGGGCGGCAACGCCGTGGCGACGAACGGCGCACTTCACGACGAAGTCCTCGCCCGCCTCTCCCGCCTCGACGAGGCGTGAGCTGCGGGCAACGCACGGCTCAGGTCACGAGCGGGACGCGCGCCCACCAGCTGGGCCCCTCGGCATGCGTCACAGGGCATGGCGTCACGGGCCGGCTTGCGCGTAGAGCGCACACATTTCCGCGACCCTCCCGGCGAACTCCTCAGGTGGGGCCTTCAGGCCCGATTGGAGGATGTAGCCCATAGTCACGCGACCCAGTGCACTGATGGCGAACGACATCCGCTCGACATCGTGGTCGGGGAAGCGCCCGGTGTAGTACGGCAGCTGCACCTCGAGGGCGCGGGGCAGCACCCGCGTAGCCACGTCCTGGCCCCCGGGAACAACCCCCCTCCGGTTCTCGTCATCGGTGATCAGGGCGGCGAGGAACGGACGCTCCTCCGCCTGCCGCACCGCAGCGAGTGCCGCCGCCTGAAAGCACGCACGCAGGTCGCCGTCGACACCGTCTAGGGCCGACCGGAGCTGGGCGAAGTAGTCATCGGAGGTGTAGGCGATGAGGGCCTCCCCCAGCGCTTCCTTGCTGGGGAACTCCTTGTAGAGCGTGGGGCGCGACACCCCCGCCTCGGCCGCAACGTCCTGCACCCTCGTCTGTCGCCACCCATGCTCGACGGCATGGGCGCGCGCCGCCGCGAGGATGCGCGCACGTGTGGCCTGCCGTCGTGGCGAGTAGCCCGCCGAAGACGTCATGGACGGATCCTAGGCAGGAACGACCGACACGTCTCCCATTCCGAGATCGGAGACTTCGTCGGCGATCGCCGAGGCGTCGCCGACCAGGATGATGGTCCACGCGCCGTCGGCGAACCGGGAGTATGCCGTGGCGAGGTCGTCCGGTGTCAGGTAGCGCATTTCCTGCAGGGTGCGGGTCGTGAACGTGGTGTCGAGATCGTCGAGGGCCATGCTGGCTGCCTCGTCGGCGATGGAGTCTGCGGTGGCATAGCGGCCTGGGGCCGTCTTGCCAAGGAAGTCCACCCCCGATCGCACCTCGTCCTCGGTGAACCCCTCGCGTGCGGCGTTGAGGAGGCCGACCACGAGCCCCAGCGACTCAATGGTGGCGTCGGCCCTGACCGACCCGGTCGTCATGAACAGGCCGCCTCGGCGGCGGGGCCGGTAGGAGGCGCGGATCCCGTAGGTGTACCCCTTGTCCTCTCTCAGCACAACGTCCAGGCGGGATGTCGGCGATCCCCCGATGACGAACCCCAGCACCGGATAGGCCGCCCAGCCCTCAACCCGCCGGTCGGGTCCGATCCCGCCGATGGCGAGCTCGGTCTGCACCGAGCCTGGGCGGTCGACGACAACCACGCGCGCGGCGTCTGAGGCGCGCCGGGGAGGTTGGTCGGCGACCACCGCGCGCCGCTCGGCCCCGGTCCACACGCCGAGGGTCTCACCCACGAGCGCGACGCAGTCGAGGGCGGAGAGGTCGCCGGCCACCGCCACCGTCGCCCCGCGCGCACCTACGTGCTCCCTGTGAAAGGCGACGATGTCCTCGCGGGTGATCGCCGCGATGGTGTCGGCCGATCCCGCGGTGGGCCGGGAGGCCCGCTCCGAGGAGTCGAAGTACGTGGCGATGAACTCGCGCGCCGCCCGGTGGGGGGCCAGAGCGCGTTCCTGCTCGATCTCGGCGAGCCTGGTACGGACGTGCCGGTGGACCTCCGCCTCGGGGAAGGCTGCCTCGGCGAGCGCCTGCCTGAGCAGGTCGAGCGCCTGGGGCAGCGATCGCTTGGGCACGTCGAGGTCGACTCCGAGGCCTCCGTCGGACATGCCCGCCCCCAGCGCGATGCCCTTGCGCTCCAGGAGCTCGGCAAAGGCCTCGGCGGTATGCCGGGTGGTGCCTTCGTCGAGCAGCCGCGCCATGAGCGTGGCGATGCCCTCCTTGGCCCGGGGCTCCGCGACCAGCGGCAACGGGATCGCGACCCGGACCGAGATGACGTACTGGCCCGGCACGTCGTAGGCAAGCAGGCGCAGCCCGTTCGCGAACACGTGCTCGACGGGTTCGGGGAAGGCCCAGGGCTCGGGGGGGGTGACCGGCGGACGGCGCTCGCTCATGCCACCGCCTCGGCCGCGACGAGGTGTGCGACGACTGCGCGGGACTCCGGCCTGAGCCAGATCGAGGCCGCGGAGCGCACCTGGTCGGGTGTGATCGCCAGCAACCGGTCCAGGTAGGTGTTGATGAACTGGGGGTCGCCGTGGAGCAGGACGTGCTGGCTGATCAGGTCGGCGCGCTCCTCCTGGCCGGCCAGGGCCGAGAGCCAGGACCGCTCCGCCTGGGCGCGGGCCGCCTCCATCTCCGCCTCGGACGGCCCCTCGGCAGCGAACCGCCCCAGCTCCTCGAGGGCGCGCGCCTCAACGTCGTCGGGATGTGCGCCGTCGGCGATGTCGAGGACGATGAAGCCGAGGGAAACCCCGTCGACGAATCCCATCGCGTGGGCCTGGACGGCGTTGGCGACCTGCTCGCGGCGCACGAGCCGCTGCACGAGGCGGGAGATGCCGAGCCCGCCGATCGCGTCGAGCGCCAGCGAGCAGGCGAACAGCTCGTCAGTGTTGTCCACGGGCAGGCGGAAGGCCAGGTGCAGACGGTCGTTGGGAACCTCCTCGACGCGCTCGACCCGGACCGGCGACTCCAGTGGCGCCAGCGGGGCGACCGGGCCGCGGGGCGGCGCCGCCGAGGGCGGCAACTCGCCGAAATAGCGCTCCGCGGCGGCGAATCCCTGCTCAGGGGTGAGGTCGCCGACCAGGCTCATCACCGTGTTGTTGGGCCCGTAATGGGTGCGGAAGAAGGCATGGACGTCGTCCAGGCTGGCGGCGTCGAGGTCCTCCATCGAGCCAATTGTCGGGTGGTGGTAAGGGTGCCCCTTGGGGAACACCGCGGCATACACCTCGATGAGGGCGTGCCCGTAGGGCACGTTGTCATAGCGCTGTCGCTTCTCCTCCTTGACCACGTCGCGCTGGTTGTCGAGGTTCTCCTGGCTCACGGCGTCGAGCAGGTGGCCGTGGCGATCGGCCTCGAGCCAGAGAGCCAGGTCGAGCGCCCCCTTGGGGACGGTCTCGAAGTAGTTGGTGCGGTCGAACCACGTGGTGGCGTTGAGCCGCCCGCCCTCGGCCATCAGCGCCGCGAAGTGCTCGCCGCTCTTGACGTTGCGGGACCCCTGGAACATGAGGTGCTCGAAGAGGTGCGCGAAGCCGGTGCGCCCTGGCGCCTCGTGGCGTGAGCCGACGTTGACCCAGAGATTGACGGTGACGTTCGGCACGCTCGAGTCCGGCGACACGACGACCCGCAGCCCGTTGGCCAGGGTGCGCTGCGCGATCGGATAGTCCAAGGGCATGCCCGCCAGCCTATGTGAATCTGCAAGCGTGCTCCCTCAGCCGGCCACCCGGCCCGATCCGGGGGTCGGTCTGTCGGCGGGGACGCGGGGCAGGGACGGGGCGTACTCGTCGCCGAGCTGGCTGATCGCGTTGCGTGCGAACACCTGCTGCTCGGTCACGGTCCGCTCGGACCGGCCGCGGCCGACGAAGCTGACGGCCCAGTGCATCAGCGTGGTCAGCCGGTGCTTGAACCCGATGATGTAGACGAGGTGCACGGCGAGCCACAGCAGCCAGGCGACGAAGCCGGTGAAGCGCAGCCGCCCGATGCTCGCCACGGCGCTGAACCGCGAGATGGTGGCCATGCTGCCCTTGTCCTTGTAGGCGAAGGGTGGGGCAGGCGCCTCGCCGCCGAGGCGGCGCTTGATCTGGTCGGCGGCGTAGCGGGCGCCCTGGATGGCGACCTGGGCGACCCCCGGGTAGTTGTGCAGCGAGGCCATGTCGCCGACGACGAACACCTCGGGGTGGTCGGGCAGGGTCAGGTCGTCACGCACCGCGATGCGGCCCGCGCGGTCGAGCGCGGCACCAGTCTGCTCCGCGAGCTGGCGGCCGAGCGACGAGGCCTGCACTCCTGCTGCCCACACCTTGCACACGGACTCGATGCGGCGCCGGCTGCCGTCAGGGTCTTCGATGTCGATGCCGGTGTCGTCCATGCCGACGACCTTGGCGCCGAGCTGGACCTCGACGCCGATCTCGCGCAGCCGGTTGCGCGCGCGCTCACCGAGGTGGTCACCGAAGGTCGGGAGCACCTGCGGTGCGGCGTCGAGCAGCACCACGCGCGCATCGGCCGGGTTGATCCTGCGGAAGTCCTGGCGGAGGGTGCGCCGCGCGAGCTCGGAGATCTGCCCCGCCATCTCCACGCCCGTGGGGCCGGCACCGATGACGACGAACGTCATCAGCCGCTCGATCTCCGCCGGAGAGCTGGCGAGCTCGGCCCACTCGAAGGCGCCGAAGATCCGGCCACGCAGCTCGAGGGCGTCGTCGATGCTCTTCATGCCTGGGGCGAAGCGGGCGTACTCGTCGTGCCCGAAGTAGGACTGGCCTGCGCCTGCCGCCACGATGAGGCTGTCGTAGGGCGTCACCGTCTCGCGGTCGAGGACCCGCGAGGTGACCGTCCTGGCCGCCAGGTCGACGCTCGTCACATTGCCGAGGAGGACCCGGGCGTTCTTCTGGCGCTTGAGCACCTCGCGAGTGGCCGGCGCGATCTCCCCTTCGGACAGGATGCCGGTGGCCACCTGGTAGAGCAGGGGCTGGAAGAGGTGGCTGGTCGTCCGGGCGATCAGGGTCACGTCGACGTCCGCCCGCTTGAGGGCCTGGGTGCCGAACAAGCCACCGAAGCCCGAGCCGATCACCACGACCCGGTGTCTGAGCGGCGGGTCCTGCGCTGTGCCCATCGTCGCCTCCTGAACGCGGAGGACGGCCGACCCGTGCGTCGGCCGTCCACTGTGACGGTGCATTTACGAGAACAAGGCTAGTGCGTGCGGTATGCCGGCCAGCCGGCCCCGTGGGCGCCGTGCGACCCAGGTCACGGCCGGGTGACCAGGGGGCTGGGGCGGGCTTCAGCCTGTGGTCGTGGACGTGGCCGAAGGGTCAGTCGCCGTGCCCGAGTCGGTGGCGGATGACGTGGGCGACTCGGCTGACGTCGGCGAGGTGGTCGTGGTCGGGTCCGAGGTGGTCGTGGTCGGGTCCGAGGTGGTCGTGGTCGGGTCCGAGGTGGTGGTGGTCGGGTCCGAGGTGGTCGTGGTCGGGTCCGAGGTGGTGGTGGTCGGGTCCGAGGTGGTCGTGGTCGGGTCCGAGGTCGTCGTGGTCGGGTCCGAGGTCGTCGTGGTCGGGTCCGAGGTAGTCGTGGTCGGGTCCGAGGTCGTCGTGGTCGGGTCCGAGGTCGTCGTGGTCGGGTCCGAGGTCGTCGTGCGCCGGGTCCGACGTCGTCGGCGAGGGAGACGGCTCGGTTGTCACCGGTGGCGACGTCGTTGAGCCGGTTCCGGACTCCTCACCCAGGGGCGCGGGGAGTCGCGGCCGAGTTGCCGGAGGCGGATCAGCGGGCGAGGTGGTCGACGGCAGCGCGGTACCGGTGCCCGAGGCCACCGGGAACGACACCGCGGAGATCGCCCCAAGCCCCTGGGACTGGAAGTACGCCATCCATCGCAGGACGGTGGCCAGGTAGGAGCTGGAGGCGTTGTAGGACAGCACGGCCGCCCGTAGGTCGCCCGGCCGCGAGAGGTCGCGGCCGCCCATGCACAGGTAGGAAGCGGCCGAGGCGGTGGCGTCGAACACGTTCTGCGGGTCGGCGATGCCGTCGTGGTCGCCGTCCACGCCATAGCGCGACCACGTGCCAGGGATGAACTGCATCGGACCTACCGCGCGGTCCCACTGGGAGTTGCCGTCGAGGCGGCCATGGTCGGTGTCGTGGATCGCGGCGAAGGCACCTCCGGTGAGCATCGGGCCGTAAATGGCCGGGACGACCCGGTGGCCATACAGGGAGCGCCCGCCGATGGAGCCTGACTCGACCTGGCCGATCGCCGCGAGGAGAGTGACGGGAAGATGACAGCGCGCTGGCGCCGAGCTCGCGGCGGCCTCGTAGGCCTGCACGAGGAGGGGTCGCGGGTCGGCCGCGCGGCCGGGGGTCGTCACCACCCGCTCGACGGTGAACGGCAGTGCCGTGACGAGTGGCGGCTGCGGCAGCTCCCGCAGGATGCTGGCGCTGTCACGGGCCAGCCGCAGGAGCCAGGCCTTCTCGTCGGCGTCCGAGATCCCGTGCCGGATCACGTCGGGCAGCTCGGACTCCAGGGTCAGGTTGGAGGCGACGAACGACACGGCGGCCTCCCGTGCCCGCTGCAGGGGTGCGCCTACGCCGATAGCCGCAAGAGCAAGAAGGGCTCCAGCCACGAGTACCACACCGTTGCGAAACCTCATGCCGGCCCCCTTTCACCAGCCATGCTCACACCGATGGGGGCGGTCTCGCATCCCAAACGGCGTGGTTCGACCCATATTCCCCATTTGCGACCAGGCAGCGTGCGGCGCCCCGGTCAGGTCACGGACGCACGGCGGTGGAACCGCTCAGCACGCCACTCCTCGTGTTCGAGCACATCGCGGAGCGCTGTGACCGCGTCCCATACCTCCGCGAAGCCCAGGTAGAGCGGCGTGAACCCGAAGCGCATGAGGTCGGGCGCCCGGAAGTCGCCGATCACGCCGCGTTCGATTAGGGCCTGGACCACGGCGTACCCCTCCTGGTGCCGCAGCGAGACCTGGCTTCCGCGCAGATCCGGCTCGCGCGGGGTCACCACCTCCAAGCCCCACTCGGCGCACTCCTGCCCCACCAGGTCCATGAACAGCGACGTGAGCGCCAAGCTCTTCTCCCGCACCGTCGCGAGGTCTACGCCAGCCCACATCTCGAGACTTGCCTCGAGGCCGGCATACGACAGCAAAGGCGGTGTGCCGCAAAGGAATCGGGAGATTCCCTCGGCAGCCTCGTAGGCGGGGACGAAGGCGAACGGGCGGGCGTGGCCGTGCCAGCCCGACAGGGGCTGGCTCACCTGGTCCTGGTGGCGGGTGGCCGCGAACACGAAGGCCGGAGACCCGGGACCGCCATTGAGGTACTTATAGGTGCAGCCGACCGCAAAGTCCGCCCCCGCACCGTTGAGGTCGACGGGCACGGCGCCAGCGCTGTGCGCGAGATCCCAGACCATGAGCGCGCCGGCCCGCTGCACCTGCTCCGTGACCGCGGTCAGGTCGTGCATGTGTCCGGTGCGGTAGTCGACGTGGGTGAGCACCACCATCGCGACATCCTCGTCGAGCACGTCGGCGAGGCTGGGCCCGTCGGGGCTGGTCAGCCGACGGTCGTAGCCCTCGAGCAGGCCGGTGGCGCCCTCGATCATGTAGAGGTCGGTCGGGAAGTTGTCACGATCGGAGACGACGACGCTGCGGCCGGGGCGCAGCTGGGCAGCGGCGACGACCACCTTGAAGAGGTTCACCGACGTGGAGTCGCACACCACGACCTCGCCGGGACCAGCGCCGATCATTGAGGCGAGGCGGTCACCGAGCGTGCGGGGCTTGTCGAACCACCCTGCGTCGTTCCAGCTGCGGATCAGCCCGACGCCCCATTCCTCCTCCACCACCTCGCGGACCCGCGCTGCCGTGCCCTTCGGAAGCGGGCCGAGGGAGTTCCCGTCGAGGTAGACCACCCCCTCAGGCAGGTGGAAGGCGTCGCGCATGGCAGCGAGCGGGTCGGCGCGATCCAGCGCCTCGCAGTCGAGCCGGGTGGTGGGACGGGTCATCGGAGCCTCCGGTCAGGCGCTTGGTGCATCACAAGCCGCCGCCCTACCGCAGGCGGCCAGCTCGGAGACGCGCGGGGTCACCGGGCCTCCGGCCCGCACTCTGTCATGTCGGCGGCGCCGACGCTCCCGCGGGCTGGGTGCGCATGCGCCTGGCGGTGCGGACTGCCCCAGCGATGATCCCTACGAGGGCGGTGGCCACGGCCGCCCACAGCCAGGGCGAGATGAGCCATGGCCCACCGGGCTGGTGACCGCTGACGGCATCGTGGCTGGCTGCGCGTGCCGAGAGACTGGGTGCGTCCGGGCGGATGGCCGCGAGGCCGGATCCGGGGCGTGCGGCGACCGGCTCGGCCTGGTCGGCCTGCTCGCCAGGCCCTGCACCCGCGGTGGCGGGAGTGATCCTCAGCTCCCTCCCGGCGAGGAGGGACCCCGCGGAGCGCGCCTCGAGGCGCCAGGCACCGGCCGTCGCGCTGGCCGGCACGGCGACCACCACCTCGAAGTGGCCCTGGGCGGGGTCACGCACCGTGGTGAGTGCGAGCCGCTGCCCACGGCCGCCCACCAGCTCCAGGCTGACCGGGCTGGTGGTGGGCAGGTCTGCGCGCACCATGATGGACCCACCCGGCGAGGCCGTCTGCGGCTCGACGAACAGAGCCACCTCGTCATCGTGGGCGTGCGCGGGAGATGGCAGCGCGATCGCCGCGGCCAGCGCCACGGCGATCGCGCCCAATGTCCGAGCCAATCGGGTCATGCCAGTTGGGTCATGTCACTCGCGTCATGCCAGTCGCAGCATGCCCCTACGGCGTGACCACCGGGCACGCCGTCGCCCCTGAGGTGGTGCATGCGATGCGTCCCTGGATAGCCGGCGAGATCGGCGTGTTCGCCGCGATGTGGTCGGCGAGGACCTGGTCCATGATGTCGAGAGTCGTGATTCGGCTGCTGAAGTTCGGATAGCCGTCACCGCCGGACGCCATGAAGTCGTTCTCCACGATCTGGTAGGAGCCGGCCGAGGTGAGGTCGATGGCACCCCCTGAGCACGACCCGTCGCCGGCTTGCCGGACCGCGCCGGTGACCCGGCTGCCTGCCGGTGCCGAGATGTCATAGGTGAAGCAGAGGCCGGAGACCTGCGGGAAGCGCCCGTCGACGGCCGGCATCCGGGACACGCCGTTCTCCAGCATCGTCTTCAGCTCCGAGCCGTTGACGGTCAGCGCCGCGACGACATTGCCGAACGGCAGGACCCCGAGCACCTGTCCGCGCGAGATCGGGTAGGGCGGCGGAGTGTACGGCGGGCAGAAGTCGTCCGGGCTGTCCGTCGTCGGGCAGGTGAGGTCGGCCCGCAGTCCACCGGAGTTCGTGATGGCGAACTCGATGCCGTTCACTGCGTACTTCGCTCGCATAGCGTCGGCCACGGTGTCACCGACCAGCGACTCGCAGGTACGCCCAGCGCCGTTGCCGCAGGCGTCGGCCCGCGGGATGTAGCGCGTCGAGTCGCCGATGACCGTGCCCAGAATGGGCTTCAGCTGGGTGTTCAGCTCGTTGATCCGGCTCTGAATGGTCGGATCCGGCGTGACACCGATGTCCCACGGCTTGTGGTAGTCGGCCGTCGCGTAGACCACGGACTTCGTGTTGGGGTCGACGACGAGCCGCATCCGCGTGAACCGCAGGCCCTTGCTCCGGTTCTCGGTGACCAGGACGTCGTTGGATCGCGTGCTCACGACCTGGAAGTCGGTGTGATCGCCGATCACGGCGTCGACGTTCAAGACGTTGTCCGCGAGGTCGAGGAGCGGTCCGGTGGGGTTGGTGAGGGTGCCGGCCGTGGCGCCGAGGTGGCCGACCGCCACGATCGTGCCGATCCCGCTGGCCTTGAGCTTCGCCGCCTCGGCGTTGACCGCCGTGAGGGAGTTCGCCACGTGGAACGGGTCGAAGGCCGTCGGGGAGACCAGGACTGGTGCGTCATCGTTGGTGAAGCCCACGACCCCGACCTTCACACCGTCGAACGAGAACACCGTCGAGGGCTTCCACTCCGGCGGCGTCTTGCCGTTCGCGTCGACGACGTTGGCGGACAGGAAGGGGTAGTTCGCCAGCGGGATCAGCGTCGACCGGAGGTACTGCTGCCCCTTGTCGAAGTTGTGGTTGCCCAGCCCGTCGGAGGATAGGCCCATGAGGTTCATGACCTCGATCGTGGGCTTGTCGCCGAAGAAGGAGCTGATCGGCGGCGTGGCCCCCACGGAGTCGCCGCCGGCGACGAGGATCGAGCCGTTGGGCGCCTCCGCCGGGCTGCGGTACCAGTCGAACCAGGGTTTCAGGAACGCCGAGCCGCCGATCCCGAAGGTCGGTGCGGACGTCGCCGGGTTGGTTTGCGGGACCGGGAGAGCGGTGGGGTCCGGCGTGTCCGACAGCGGGACGAGCTGGCCGTGGAAGTCGCTGATGTCCATGACCGTCACGGTCTTCCAGCTCGGCGCCGTCGTGAGGTCGAGCCGGATCTTGCCGCGGGCGTTCTGGGGCCCGGGCACCCGCAGCAGGAACGCCATGGTGGGCGCGAGGTCGACCGCGCGCATGCCGGCGACGGGTGACTGGTGCCGTATGCCGGAGCCTGCCGCCACGAAGGTGGCGTGCATGTTGATGTTGTGGTCCAGGTCGACCAGCTCGGGCAGGTAGCCGTGCTGTCCGAAGAAGTTGCGACAGCGCGATGGTCTGGCCGGGTGTTGCGGCGTCGAACTGGTAGGGCGGAGTCGCCACCACGACCACGTCGCCGCTCCGGGTCGGGTGGAGGGAGTCGCTGCCGTCGACGTTGCGCAGCTCTTCCTTCTTCATGACCTTGGCGATGACCTTCTTGCCCGGGTTGGCCGGGTCGGTCAGGTTCGTGAACGCTGCGATGACCGCGTTGCGGACCTGCTCGTAGGTCGTGCCCGCCGGCAGCGTCGAGTTGACGTAGATCTGTGCCGTCCCGCCGGCCCAGCAGGCCTTGGCCAGGTTTGTTGGCGGCGGCGGGCTCGTCGTGACCGCCGCCCGGCAGTTCGACGGCTGCTCCGGAGACTGAAGCGGCACCGGGCTGCCGTTGATGGAGACCGTGGTGTCGGACAGCACCTTGGCCGCGTTGACGGCATACCACTGCGGGGCGAACCCGTGGTCGGAGGCCGCCATGGTGGTGGGGCTGCCCCCCATCAGCGTGCGTGCCAGCGCCAGCTTGGCGTCGGCCTCCTGGTAGGCGCTGCGGATGTAGCCCTCGCGAACCGCCACCCGTCCGTCGGGCACGCCGTTGTAGTCAGTGTCGTCGTAGGTCGGGTTGGGATCGCCCTCGAGGTCGGTCGGCGTCACGAGCGCCATGAACTGGTGGCTGAACTCGTCGGTCACCGGGTAGCCGACGAAGGCCAGGTCGGTGTCCGGCTGGAGCGTGCTCGAGGATGTAGTTGAGCACTGCGTCGCCGTACGCCTTCTCCAGGTCGCGGCCCTGCTCGACGTAGGTGTCCTCGTCGATGATCCGGGCCTCGAGCGGCGCGAAGTCTGCGGAGACGGCCGTGGGCAGGTTCTCGGCGATGTACTTCTCGAGCTTGTTCTCCCCCGTGACGCCGGCCGGCAGCGCGTTGCAGGCCGCGGTCGCACACGTGGCGATCACGCGCTCGACCGAGGTGAAGTAGAGCTTGAACGACGAGAGGTCCGGCGCCATCGTGATCAGCTTGGTGTAGAAGCCGGCGGTCTGGCCCGCCCGAGCCCCGATGAGGCCGTCGGGACCGGTCAGCTTGATCTCCTTGAAGTCGCCGACGGCGAGGTCGAGGTCCTGCTCGCTCCCGTCCTTCAGTGCACTGGCGCGCACCATGATCAGCCGGTCATAAGCGGGCACGCCGTCGACGTGCGAGTCGTAGGCGTAGAGGTTGTAGGTGCGGTTGGGGTTCTGGGCGGCGAAGGTGGTCGCCACCTGCAGCGTGCTCTCCTGCGGCGGCGCCACGGGGTCACCGGCCGGGACGTTGGTCCAGCCGGAGGCATCGGCGAACGAGGCCACCTGGTAGCTGATGCCGAACGCCGCCGCACCGTTCTGCTCCGTGGTGTTCACGGGTGCGGCCAGCACCCCGCGTGTGGAGAAGAAGTTGGTGAAGTCGACTGTGGGACCAGCGATCCCGGAGTTCGCGCCGCCGACCCACTCGACCTGTGCGACCTTCTTGCCAGCCCGCTCGGCAGAGGCGGCCAGGGTGTCGGCTTGGAGGCTGCCGCCGGCCGAGAAGCTGGTCCGGTTGTTGAAGTTCTCGACCGGCCGGTAGTACGTGTTGTTGGTCGAGCCGTGCTCGGAGGGGTAGGTGCCGGTCGCCATCGTGTACCAGCCCACGCCGGTGTTGGGCGGGAAGGCCTGCACCATGCCATTGCTGCCCCGCACCCCCGAGGCCATCATCGCCGCGTAGGTCGGCATCTGTCCCTGGGCCGCGTAGCGCTCCATCAGGTCCGGCCGCATCCCGTCGGAGGCGAAGACCAGCCCCTTGCTGGCCGTGGGCGGCGGGGCCTTGGCGGCGGCCAGACCGGCCCCGAGTCCGGACGGGACCTGAGCGCTGGCACTCTGTGCTCCGGCCGAAACGGCCAGGGCGGCCGCGGCCGCCAGCACGATGGCGAGACGGGGACGAGATCCGGACACAGTTGCCTCCCGCAAAGTGCGTACGGCCGCCCGGCCGACGTTGCCGGACGCGACGGCTGCACCCTAGTCCTGCGGGTGCCGCCAGCGGCAGGAAACGGCGGAAGTTCGCCTGAACGGGGAGCCGGAGGGCGCCCGGCCCACCACGCCACAGGAGGTATGCCGGGAAGCTGGCTTCCCGGCATACCTCCTGTGGCGTGGTGGCGGCGTCAGCTCTCGACGAGGTCGACGCCCGCTTCCTCGACGTGGCGGTGGTACCGCATTCCAGCCCCGCCGCCGGCCAGGGCCCCGAGCAGGCTCAGGACGACGAAGGCGCCGAGCACGAGCAGAGCGCCCGTGGTGACGTCGGCCCGGTCGAGGGGGATGCGCGGAAGGCCCCGGATGCTGTCGAGCACGTGGTACCTCGAGCTGGCGGCGGTTGCGACGGTCACGACCGCCAGGGCGACCATGCCCCAGACCCAGACACCCAGGCCCTGCCGCTTGCCGTCGAAGCGCGACATCCGCGACGCAACGTAGCCGCCGCAGTAGTAGGACACGACCACCACCACCGCAAGCACGACGGCGCCGACCAGGCCCACCGACCGTGGGTCCGAGGCCACCTGCGCCGCGGCCTTCGACACGTCAGTGCCCCGGACGGCCCCGATCGCGACGCCCACGGCACCGACGACGGCCGCCAGCAGGACCGTGAATCCCATGGCGACGACCCAGCCGAAAAAGGCCGAGCCCCAGTTGATGCCGACGTGTTGGTGGAACCCCGTGCGGTCAGCTGCGACGCGTGCGTGCTCGGAGTTGTGCAGCCATTCGTCGGCTGCGGGTTGGTGAGTACTCATGACGACCTCCTTGGAGAAGTGCCATCAGGCTGCTTACCCGCAGCGGCGCAAAGCCAATCGCCGCTGCGGGTGATGCCCCAGCTCAGCGCAGCTGGCGACGGCCCGTGAGCGAGCCGAACGCCACGATCAGGGCCGCTGCCACGGCGACGCCCGCCAGGAACGGGATGATCTCGAACCCGCCGTTGGAGTTGTTGTAGCCGAGCTGGTAGACGACCCACGACCCGATCAAGGACCCCAAGATCCCGAGGATGATCGTGACGAGGATCGAGACGTTCTGTCGGCCGGGCAGCACGAGCCGCGCGAGCGCCCCGATGATGAGGCCGACCACGATGGCACCGATGATGGTTCCGAACACAGGACTCCCTTTCGTGAGGCCCGCCGCAGCGGACGCCGGCCCGGTGTCTCCCGGGCCTTGGTGTGCGGTTCCGCTGTGGTCAGCGGCCCGCGCTCTCACGAATACCCACCTGTCCGACCGGTAAGCACGGCGGCGGGCTCACTCGTCGGCGGCTCCCCGCGCCGAGCGTCCGGTCGAGTCCCCGGCTGCGCGCGCTGCCACCTCGCGGGAGACGTGGAAGCGGCGCCCGGACAGCTGCTCAGGCTCGATCCGGACGATGTACGGCTTGCTCCCGGCCAGCCACGGGAACAGCGGCAACTGCAGGGCCTCAATGGTCTCGTAGGTCTCCCGGATCTCGTGGGCATAGCCCTTGGCGACGACGCTCCATGCCGACTCGTCGGCGTCCTCGTAGCCATCCACCTCGAAGGCCACCGGGCGGCCGACGCAGGCGGACAGCTTGGCGCCCACCTGGGTCCGGAACACGATGGTCCCCTGGTCGATGACGTAGTTGATCGGGAAGATGTCCGGCTTGCCTTCAAGGACCACGGCAAGCCGCCCCACCACGGCCCGGCGCAGGAGGGCCAGGCACTCCGATGAGGTGAGGTCGGTGACTCCGGGCAGTTCGACGCGCTCAGTTCCCATAGGTCGAGGCTGGTCGACCGTAAGCCCCGCCGCAAGGGCCTGAAGTCCCCTTGACCCTGTCCGATCCGTCGCCGCGGGCCGGACGCGGACGGAGCCGGGACCAAATCCCCTCCCCTGTCATGCACGCGCGGGTGAGCCTGAGGCTGCACCATCACGTCATGCGAGAGATTCAGGAGGCCCACAATGATGGACTGGGGTTACGGAGCCGGCTGGGGCTGGCTGATGGCGTTCGTCATGATCGCCGGCCTGCTGCTGCTGGGCTGCGCCATCGCTCTGCTCTTCGCGATCGCGACGCGGACCGGGCGGCCCCGGGAAACGGCGCACCAGGACGCGCCGGGCGCGCCGGTCACGAGTGAGGCCGAGCGAGAGCTCGAGATGAGGTTCGCGCGTGGCGAGATCGATGCCGACGCCCTGATCCGGGGCCGGGCCGCCCTCCGCGACCGCTAGCGGCAGGTTCGTCGCCAGCGGGCGCCGAACTGCCGCGCCGTCAGCGGCTCTCGCCCTCGTGCTGGGGCGGGTGGGTTGCGGCGAAGACCGCAGCTTGGGTGCGCCGCTCCATGCCGAGTTTGGCCAGCACCGATGTCACATAGTTCTTGACGGTCTTCTCGGCGAGGAACATGGCCTCCCCGATCTGCCGGTTGGTCATTCCCGCTGCCACGTGGTCGAGGATTCGCCGCTCCTGCGGGGTCAGCTGGCGCAGCCGCGGATCGACACCGGCATCGGGGGCGCTCCACTGCTTGCGGACCTGCTCGACCCGCGCCTGGTCCATCAGGTTCTCCCCCGCCGCGACCGCATGGATGGCGTCGACCAGGCCGTTGCCCTTGATGTCCTTGAGCAGGAATCCCGAGGCGCCGGCCAGCATGGCGGCAGCCAGGGCCGAGTCGTCGTCGTAGGAGGTCAGCATCAGCGCCTTGATCGACGGGTCGACCGAACGCACGTCGCGGCAGGCATCGACCCCGGAGCCGTCGGGCAGCCGGACGTCGAAGATGGCGACATCGGGTCGCAGCGCGGGGATGCGCCGGGCCGCCTCGTGGGCCAGCCCGGACTCGCCGACCACCTCGATGTCGGGCTCAGCCTCGAGCAGCTCGCGCAGACCGCGCCGCACGATCTCGTGGTCGTCGAGCAGGAACACCTTGATCATGCACTCGCCTCTCTGCGCCGCACCCGAGGCGAGCCCGGGGGCCGGGGGCCCGTTGACGCCCTTACGATCGTACGACGACCACGGGACATCCGGCCCGGTGCAACACGGCGCGGCTGACCGAGCCCATGATCAGCCGCTCGAAGCCGCCCAGACCGCGCGATCCCACGACGACCAGACCTGCAGCCTCTGATCGGGCGGTCAGCGTCTCGGCGGGATCGCCCTCGACAGCGTGGGCGCGCACCGTGAGGTCCGGGTGTGCCCTGCGGGCCAGCTCGGCGCCCGCGCGGGAGGACTCCTCCGTGGAGTTTCGCAGCAGGGTGCCCAGGCCCTGCCTCGACGGAGGCTCCATGTAGTAGTAGCGCCAGGGCTCGACGGGTGGCAGCAGCCAGGCGGCGACCACGTCGAGAGGTGCGCCCCAGCGCGCGGCCTCGTCGGCGGCATACGCCACTGCCCGCTGTGCCTCCGGCGACCCGTCGGTGCCGACGACCACCGGACGGTCCGGGCCCGGCAGCACGGGCTGGGCACCGTGCACAACGGCGACCGGGCAGTGAGCGTGCGCTGCCACTGCGAAGGTCACCGATCCGATCACCGCGGGGCGGATCCGACCGTGCCCGGAGTGGCCCACGACGACGAGGGCTGCGGTCTTGGAGGCGAACACCAGGGCCCCGGCCGGGCTGCCGATGTCGGAAACCTCGCGCACCGCGCTCTCGCCGAGCACCTTGACCGCCCGCAGACGGCCCTCCTCGGCGGTCTCGCGGGCCAGGCCGGCGAGGTCGAGGGTGAGCTCCGGAGCGCCGGCGAAGGCGGGCGTGGGGACGCCGGCATAGCGCGCAGTGGTCAGGACGCACACCGGCGCGGAGCGGCGCTGGGCCACAGCCACGGCCCAGTCGAGTGCGGTGATCGAGTCCGTCGAGGCGTCATAGCCAACCACGACCTCGGCAGGTGCTACCGGAGTGGTCTGTGCCTCATTGCTCATCGGACTTCCTTTCGCCTCAACGGAATTGTGCGTATCTATCCGTGGTTGCCCTGAGTGGCCGGCAGGCCCGCCTCGACGTTGTCCTGGGTCGGCCTGCTGCGCTCGCGCTCAGCCACCACGTCGGGGCGGTGCCCCGGGGGCACGACGAGCACGTCACACGGCATGGCGTCGAGGACGCTGCGGCAGACTGACCCGGTCACGAGCCCGGCAAGCCGGCCTCCGCCGCGTGTGCCGATCACCAGCAGATCGCCCGGCTCGGTGTGCTCCACCAGAGCGTCGGCAGGCTCCTCGTGCGAGGTCACCACCCGATGCGCGACCCCGGCCCAACGGGGCTCGCGGAACACCGCGGAGACGGCTTCCCAGAGGTGGTCCAGCTCCGCCTGAGGTGCCGGCCCGCCGGCGGTGTCAGGCCCGCGCGTGGCGTGCACGACGATCACGCCGGCCCCTCGCAGCGATGCCTCGTGCGCCGCGATGGCGACCAGGTCGTCAGTCGGGCCCTCCGCGCCGAGGCCCACGACGACCGCTGGAGCGCGCCCCAGGTCCGGTGCAGCGGCCCGCTGGGATCCGGCCACCAGCAGCGGGCACGAGAAGAGCCGGGCCAGCTCGGCGCTGGTGCTGCCCAGCGAGAACGCGACTTGGCCGCCCGAGCCCTGGGCACCCACGACGAGCAGTGCGGCCTGCGCTCCCAGGACCCGCAGCGCGGGGTCCTCGATGTCACGCGCCAGCACGATCTGCGTGGACACCCAGGCATCGGTGTGCCGGGCGAGCCACTGGGCACGCTCGGCGACGACCTGGGCACTCTGCCGGGCCTCTTCCTCCATCTGGGCGATGCCGCCGAGGCGCTCGATTCGGCGCGTCCAGCGGTCCACCACGACCAGGATGGTCAGGCGGACTCCGCGGCGACTGGCCTCCCGGGTGGCCGTGCGCACCGCCTCATGGCTTTGCCATGAGCTGTCGCAGGCCACGACAACAGGAGTGTTCTGGTCTGTCTGCAGCTCCACGCTCCACCTCGATCTCATCGCACCGGGGGGCAGTGGGCCCGCCACCCCGCTGTTTGAGAATGCCGCAGAACTGGGAATTCAGGCAGGGCCGTTGGTCCCATGTGCCCGCCGCCCAGCGCCTGAGAGCGGGTCGACTGACCGCAAGGCTCACGGGGTCGTGGGGCCGGTGGAGCGCCGCTGCCCGCGCAGGACGGACCTGGTTTCAGCAGCGATCTGCAGGTCCTCCCGGCTGTGGACCACAAAGGTGAACGCGCCGGCGCTCGCCGCGCTGACGTCGGCGTCCCGCGCCGAGTGGTCCGCCTGCGCGTTGCGCAGCGGATCGATCGCGACACCGAGGTGCGCCAGCGAAAGCGACACCAGCTCGCGCACCACCGCGGACCCCTCGCCCACACCGCCGGTGAAGACCAAGTCGTCCAGGCCGTGCGCAGCCGCGGCCATCGCGCCGATCCCCAGGGCGATCCGGTGCACATAGACCGCCAGGGCGAGCTTGGCGGCGTCGACCTGGGCACCCCGGTCCGGCGACTCCACCGCCTGGAGAACCTCGGCCATGTCGGAGGTGCCAGCCAGTGCCCGGAGACCCGACTCGTGGTGCAGCTCGTGGCCGACCTCCGTGGCCAGCAGGCCCTTGCGGCTCTGGAGCCACAGAACGACGTCCGGGTCGACGGTGCCCGCGCCGCTCCCGGTGACG
Organism: uncultured Actinomycetota bacterium; assembly: GCA_963715025.1. GTDB lineage: Bacteria > Actinomycetota > Actinomycetes > Actinomycetales > Dermatophilaceae > DASSJT01. The sequence goes on from CAVQQQ010000001.1 coordinate 443,571, forward strand.
AGTCCGTCCATCGGCGTGAATCCGGACGTGCACTCGATGCTGCGACCACCCACCACGGCGGCGAGGGAGGATCCGGCACCGAGGTGGGCGACGACGAGGCGAGACCCAGGGCGACCGGTCCTCTCGGTGACGCGCTGCACCGCATACGCATGGGACAGGCCGTGCGCCCCGTACCGCCGCACCCCCAGCTGGTCCCGCCAGGCCAGCGGCACGGCGTAGGTCTGCCCCGCTTCGGGCATACCGGAGTGGAAGGACGTGTCGAAGCACGCGACGCTGGGCGTTCCCGGCAGGATCTCGGCGACGGCCCCGTAGAGCCGCAGCGCGGCCGCCTGCTGCAGCGGCGCCAGATCGGCGACCCCGCCCAGCTGCTCGACGACAGCCTCGTTGAGCAGCACCGCGCGGCTGTACAGCGGTCCGCCGTGGGCGACCCGGTGCCCCACCGCATCTGGTCGTGGCCAGCTCGCCACGAGGTCACGCACCGCCTCGAGATCGACATCGCCGCCGGGGACGGGCAGGTCGGCCGACCGGGAAAGCAGGCCATCCGGCTCGACCATCCGCAGGCGCAGGGTGCTCGTGCCGGCATTGACCGTGAGGACTCTCATCGTCCCTGCCTCCCCGCACACCGGGAGATGCGCTGATCGGGCGGACCACCCGGCCAGTGCGACGCGCTGGCCGGTTGGACCATTCCCCTAGCGTGGGTCCCTCAAGCGTCCAGCCCGGAGGGGCCTTGGTCCCGTTGTCGGGACGGGTTTCCCGGGGCCTCCGGTATGCCGGTCGGCCGGCTCAGGACGTAGGTCACTTCCCGCCGCCGGCCGCTTCGGCGCACGATCACATAGTGACCACTTTCCTTCGCCCCTCCCCAGAGTCCGCTGCCACGCCCGAGGCTGAGCCCCTGGTCGTGGCGTTCGCCGATGGTGACCGCTCCATGGCCGACCTGCTCGGCGGCAAGGGCGCCAACCTCGCCGAGATGACCCGGCTGGGACTGCCCGTACCGCCCGGGTTCGTGATCACCACTACGGCCTGCCGTGTCTACCTCGCCGAAGGGCAGGAACCCGCCCGCCTCGCGGGCGAGGTCGCCAGCGCCCTCGCCGCGCTCGAGGCTGCGGCGGGACGGCGGTTCGGTGACCCCGACGACCCGCTGCTGGTGTCCGTGCGCTCCGGGGCGCGGTTCTCGATGCCGGGCATGATGGAGACCGTCCTGAACGTCGGTCTCACCGACAAGACCCTGCCCGGCCTCGTCTCGCGCGGGGGCGAGCGGTTCGCTTGGGACTGCTACCGGCGTCTCGTGGAGATGTACGGCCGCACGGTGTGCGGCGTCGATCCTGGGCTGTTCGCCCAGCGGCTCGCCCAGGCACGCCGCGACAGCGGGGTGGACAGCGATGCCGCCCTCGACGCGGCGGCCCTCAAGGCGGTCACGGCCGACTACCGGGCGATCCTCGCGCGCGAAACTGGACACGACCTGCCCCAGGACCCAGCGGAACAGCTGCACCACGCCATCGGCGCGGTGTTCTTCTCCTGGAACGGCGAGCGGGCGCGGGTGTATCGAGCCCACGAGGGGATCCCGGACACCCTCGGAACGGCAGTCAACGTGGTCGAAATGATCTACGGCAACACGGGCGCCCACTCGGGCAGTGGTGTCTGCTTCACCAGGAACCCCGCGACCGGCGCACCAGACGCGTACGGCGACTACCTGCAGAACGCCCAGGGCGAGGACGTGGTGAATGGCAGCCGCACGACCATCAGCCTGGACCAGATGGCGTTGCTGGAGCCCACCGTCCACGCGGATTTGCTGAAGCACCTGGGCACGCTCGAGCAGCACTACGGTGACCTCTGCGACGTCGAGTTCACGGTCGAGGACGGCCGCCTGTGGATGCTCCAGACCCGGATCGGCAAGCGCAGTGCCGCCGCGGCCTTCCGCATCGCGTGGGACCTGGCCGACAAGGGTGTGATCGACGCCGACGAGGCGCTGCGCCGGGTCGACGGCCACCAGCTCCAGTCCCTGCTGCATCCACAGTTCTCCGCCTCCGAGGACCGCTCGGTCATCGCCAGCGGACTGCCTGCCAGCCCCGGGGCAGCCGTGGGCCGCGCCGTCTTCGACCCGGCGCGGGCGGCCGACTGGGCCGCCCAAGGCCACTCCGTGGTCCTGGTCCGCCACGAGACCAGCCCTGACGACCTCCCGGGCATGCTCGCCGCCGTCGCGGTGGTCACCGCACGGGGTGGCCTCACTTCGCACGCCGCCGTCGTCGCACGCGGCCTCGGCCGCACCTGCGTGACCGGCGTGGAGGACCTCGAGATCGACCTGGCCTCGCGAAGGGCCACGACTCGAGGCGGGGTCGTCATCGAGGAGGGTGACCTCATCTCCGTCGACGGGACCTCTGGCGAGATCATGAGGGGCGGTCTGCCGGTGTCGGCCAGCGCGGTCAGTGCGGCCATTGAGGCAGCTTCCGAAGCAGCCCCGTCCAGCGAGGCGCCCGGCGAACTCGACGACGACCCCGTGGTCCAGGCCGTGCTGAGCCTGCTCGCCCACGCCGATGAGCGCCGGGTCATGGGGGTCCGGGCCAATGCCGAGACCCCGGTCGACGCCCATGCGGCCCGCCAGCGCGGGGCCGAGGGGATCGGTCTGTGCCGGACCGAGCACATGCTGCTCGGGGACCGCCGCTACCTGGTCGAGAACGTCGTGACCGACCACAAGAGGCAGGAGGCGCTGGCCGACATCGAGCGGCTCTCGCGCGAGGACTTCGCCAAGGTGCTCCGGGAGATGGACGGCTTCCCGGTCGTGGTCCGGCTCCTCGACCCGCCGCTGCACGAGTTCCTGCCCGACCTGATCGCCCTGTCCGTGCAGGCGGCGGTTGCCGAGGCGGAGGGGCGCAAGGACGAGGACCTCGACCGGCGGCTCACCGCGGCCCGGCGGTGGCACGAGGTCAACCCCATGCTCGGGCTGCGCGGGGTGCGGCTCCTGACCGTGGTGCCCGAGCTCGTCGAGGCACACGTGCGCGCCCTGGTCAATGCCACGCTGGACCTCCGCGAACAGGGCCTGGACCCGCGGCCTGAGTTGATGGTGCCGCTGGTGGCCGAGCCGGCCGAGTTCGAGGCTGCGGCGGACCGGATTCGGGACGCGATCGCACTTACCGCCCGAGAGCGGAAGACCACGGTGTCCGTCCCGGTGGGCGTCATGATCGAGCTTCCGCGCGCCGCCCTGCTGGCGGCCGAGCTAGCCGAGGGCGCCGAGTTCTTCTCGTTCGGCACCAACGACCTCACGCAGACGACGTGGGGCATCTCGCGCGACGATGCCGAGACCAGTTTCCTCGCGCAGTACCGCACCGAGGGTCTGTTGTCGTTCGACCCGTTCAGCACGCTGGACCAGGTCGGCGTGGGGAGGCTGGTGCAGATGGCCGTCGAGGCGGGTCGGACCGCCCGGGCAGAGCTGGGGCTGGGTGTCTGCGGCGAGCATGCCGGTGACCCGGAGTCCATCCGCTACTTCGGCTCGATCGGTCTCGACTACGTGTCCTGCTCGCCGATGCGCGTGCCGGTTGCCCGGCTCGAGGCCGGACGGGCGGCCGTGCTCGATCGAGCCGCCATCAGCGCCACTGACACCCGCTGAGTCCCCGGCCACGTGGGGCCGGGCCGCGAGCGCGGCGCAGCCCCGCGGCATACCGGAGTATGAAAGAAGTCCGCCGCCCAGGCCATCCGAGCCTGGACGGCGGACCGTCCCGTTGTTGTCGTCGCGGGATCAGGGCACCGAAGCGATGACCACCTTGCGGACCCCGACGACCGAGACCGCGAGGGAGGTCGCCAGCTCGCGGTCACGCTCGGAGACCACGCCCTCGACCTCGACCACTCCACCGGCCACGTGAGCTCGCCAGGCGGGCGACCCCAGCCGCGCGAATTCGCGCGTGACCTCATGGAGGATCTCCGCGTCGGGCCGGGCCAGCGCACGCACGACGTCGCTGCGGCTGACCACGCCCTCGAGGCGCCGGCCGCGGAGCACGGGCACGCTCTTGTGGCCGGTCGCGGCGAAGAACCGGGCCACGTCGGCAACGTCGGCATCGGCCAGCACATATTCCGGCGACCGGGTCATGAGATCCGAGATCTGGTCGGGCCAGTCCTCGCCGTGGTGACCGCCGCGGCGCAGGTGCGCGCGTGGATCCGACTCGATTGGCACGCGCAGCAGATCGGCCTCACTGATCACGCCGACCAGGTCGCCGTCGATGTCGAGCACGGGGAGGGTGGTCACGTGCGCGCTGGTCATGAGCGCCAGGGCCATCTGCGGTGACGCGTCCTGCGGCACGCTGTATGCCGGGCTGGTCATGATCTCGTAGACAAGCATCCGAGCTCCTTCACGTCGGCGGAGGGCAGGGGTGTCGCCCCCGCGAAACCAAGCGTGCGCGACGTCGGGGCGGCCCGGAAAGGGGCGAAGGTCCCGGACGGGCGCACCTAGTCGGCCAGTTCGACCCCGGCGTTGCGCGGCACCTGCCACGACAGGACCGTGCCCACGGGGCTGCCCGGCCGCAGATCGAACCGGCCCGACCGTGCGGCAGCGCGCTCCCCGAGGTTGATCAGTCCCCCACGCGCCGAGCCCGGGTCGACGCCGATGCCGTTGTCGGTCACCATGACCGAGAGGCGGTCACGGTCGATGGAGATGTCGACGGAGCCCTCGGTCGCCTTCGAGTGCCGCGACATGTTGGACAGCCCCTCGCGAACCACGGCGACGAGGTCGGCCTGGAGCGACGGCGGGAGCCCCTCGATCGACCCGTCGATGGTCACCTCGGGAGCGAACCCAAGGGAGTCGGCGAACCCCTCCACCATCGCAGTCACCTCAATCTCGGCCCCGCCGTCGGGGATCGCCCGGTGCAGCTCGAAGATGGCGTGCCGGATGTCGCGGATGGCCGAGTCGAGGTCGGTTACCGCGTCCTCGACGCGGGCCTGCACGACGGGGTGCTGCGCAAAGCGGATCGCGGACTGGAGGGACAATCCCGTCGCGAACAGCCGCTGGATCACGTGGTCGTGCATGTCGCGCGCGATGCGGTCCCGGTCCTCCAGAAGCGCCATGCGGGACTTGTCGCGCTGCGCGCGCGCCGCCAAAAGGGCGAGGGCTCCCTGCTTGGCGAATTCGCCGAGCAGGGGCATGACGTCGGAGGCGACCTCGGGGGACGCGGAGTGCCAGGCCACCACGAGCACGCCGAAGTTGCCGATACCGGCAGCAAGCGGCACGACTGCGGTCGGACCGGCGAGCCCGACGGGTGCGATGGCCCGGACTTCGCGGGCCAGGCCCGAGGCCGCCGGCTCGTCGGGCGGCGAGAGCAGCAGCAGCGGCTGGCCGGCATCGCGCAGCTCCCGCCAGGCGGGAGCGTTGAGGGCCGACCCGACCTCTACCGGCTTGACGCCGAACAGGTCGGCCCCAGTGCTCCCGACCGTCTGAGCTCCCTCCGACAGCTCGTCGTCCGCCGGGAGGTGGACCGACCGAAGGATCAGGTCGTCGGCCTCGTCGTAGAGCGCGATGGCCGCCATCTGGGCGGAGGAAAGCCGCTGTGCCTGGGCCGCCATGAGGCCCAGTGCCCCCTCCTCGCCGCGCGCCTCCAGGAGGTTCTGGGTGAGCTCGCCGACCGCGGCAGACCAGCGCATCTGCTGCTGGCTGTGGCTGTAGAGGCGAGCGTTGTCGATGGCGACACTGGCCGCGGCCGCGAGCGCGACGAGGACCGCCTCGTCTTCTTGGGTGAACTCCTCGCCGTCGATCTTCTCGGCCATGTAGAGGTTTCCGAACACCTCGTCGCGGATCCTGATCGGCGTGCCCAGGAAGCTGTGCATCGGGGGGTGGTTGGGCGGGAAGCCGTAAGAGTCCGGGTGCTTCTGGATGTCGCTCAGCCGCCGTGGGCGCGGCTCGCGGATCAACAGGCCGAGAATGCCGTGGCCCCGGGGCGGCTCGCCGATGCGGGCACGCTCCTCCGGCGTGACCCCCTGCGTGATGAACTCCATGAGGTGCTCGCGGTCCGGCCCGAGCACCCCGAGGGCGCCATAGCGTGCCCCGACCAGGGCGCATGCGGACCTCACGATGCGGGTCAGCACCTCGGCGAGCTCGAGGTCGGCGCTCACCGCGACGACGGCGTCGAGCAGGGCAGCAAGGCGCTCCTGCGACCGCCGGCTCGCGGTCACGCGCAACCGGATCTCGGCGAGAAGGTCCTCGATGTCCAGCCTGCTCGCGCCGGGCCACCGCGGCGCGGCTTCGCTCCCCGTCCCTGCGTCCACCATGCGATCGTAACCACGAGCGCGCACGGCCGGGGCGTGGAGCGGCTTTACCGGACGGTCAGTCGCGGTCGGCGCGAAGCGTCGCGTCCAGCGCCCAGACCTCCCCGCGCGGCGTCATCGTGACCGGGATTACGAGGCGCCGAACCTGAGGCAGGTCGTTCATGAGGACCGAGACCCGGCGCAGGACCTGGGCCAGGGCACCTGGGTGCGCCGGGGTCCAAGGTCGGGCGGAACCGGCGGTGGACATGCCAGCCGACCGGACCAGGACCTCCGCGTCGGGGTCCGACACCAGGCCCATGATCCACCGGGGCGCCTCTTCACGCGGTCGTGGCGGCGTCCGGCATACGGTCACGACTGGATCCCATCCCTGACGCCGCTCGGCCACCACTGTCGCATCGACGCCGGTGACCTCGGACCAGAGCTCGATCCCGTGGGGCCCGCCGGAGGGACCACGCAGGGACTCGACCGCCGCGCGGACCTCGGACGGTGAGGAAAGGCCTCGCCGAACGGTGCGGATCGCAACCGGTCCCTCAGGGCTGGCCCAGTAGCCGGCCAGGGACACGGGATAGCGCAGCAGCTGGGCGGCCTCCAGGGCCGTCTCCACGCCGTCGGCCGAGACAATGGGAACCGTGGGTATGCCGTAGTCCTCCATGATCTTGTGCGTCTCGTGGCGCTCCAGCGGCCGCGAGCCCCCCGTGAGGAACCCCATGGCCAACCGGCGAACCGCGCGGGCGCGAGCCGCGGGCGGCGCCGAGGGCAGGGCCGCCGGCGGTGTGGGGAGGCGCCGGGCGCGAACCGTCCGGAAGACACTCGCGACGGCGGCTACTGCCGCTCGGGGGCTGTCCGCCTCGGGAATCGGCCCACCGGGCACGCCGCGCTTTCCCGCGATCCCCATGACGCAGGGGAAGCCCGGATGGTCGCGGCACACCTGTCCCAGGAGTCGCCTCAGCTCGTTGGCCCAGTGCGACGATGGCGACACGACGCTGATCGCGGCGCCGTCGACCCCGGGATCCTCTGCGAGTGCCACCAAGGCGTCCCGCATCTGCCCAGGGGTGGCCCGCCGCGCCTCGACCAGCCAGCCCAGACTTGCTCCCGCGCCCATGAGCATCCGCAGGCGCATCTCTGTGTGCTGGGTGAGATCCGGGGGCAAGAGGCCCTGGCGGGAGCAGGCCTCCAGCGCCGTGAGGCCCAGGGTCTTGTCGTTGCCCAGGATCACGACTCGGCTGGCACTGGGGAGGGGATCCCGAACCAGTAGCGACGCGGCGTCGGCGACTTCGGCGAGGGACGAGACCCGGGTGACCCCTACCTCTCGGCACCACGCGTCGGTGCACGCGTCGTCGTCTGCTGTCGGCAGGGACTCGGCACCCTCGGGGACGGGCTTAGGCACGGACTGGACCGAAGGCGCGAAGAGCAGGATCGGCAGCGCCCGGTCGGCGCGCGCTGCGATCACCGCACGGGTCATCGCCTCGGGTTCGGGGATGTGCGGAAGGGCCATGGCGATGACCCTCGTCCGCGGGTCCGCCGCGACGAGCGACAGCGCCTCGTCCGGGCGGACGTCCGCAGCGCTGCCCACGTCGAGGAACAGCGACACCCCGATGTCTCGATCGGCCAGGGCTCCGGCGAGGCCCGCCCCGAAGGGACTCCCCACCACCACTCCGACGGTGCCCGAGTCGACCCCGCCCGACCAGGCGGTCGCGCGCAGCACGCGCTCCGCATCGGTGTTGACAATGCCGGAGGAGCTGAGACCGAGCATGCGCGATCCCCGCTCACGCACCAGGGCGGCCAGGGCTGCGGTGTCGACGTGCGGAGCGGCGGGCGACCGTGAGGACTGCTGGTGGGGATCCAGGACTGCAATGGCCCGCGGGCTCATCGCGAGGCACTCGCGCACCGCCTGGGTCGCCTGCGCCACGGGCACCGCGAGGATGGCGAGGTCCACGTGTTCCGGGACGTCGGCGAGCTCGCCGCGGGGCTGGGCCCTGACCAGCGGCGAGGGGGGCACCCCGACGGTGTAGACCTCGCCATGGAAACCCCCGGTGACGAGCCGATCGGCAATCTGCCCGGCTGCCCGCGAGGCACCCCGGCGGCCGACGACGACCACCGAGTCGGGCCGCAGCAGCGGCCGGAGCGACTCCGAAGCAGCCTCTGCGCAGCGCTTCGCCGCGGCGACGTCGAACTCTTGGGCGGGCGCCAAGCTGAGGGAGACCTCCAGGACCGTTCCCTCGGGCCGGGCCTTCATGGGCAGACCAAGGTGGCTGAAGACGTCGATCATGGCTGCGTTGCTGTGGAGGATGGTCGCCACCAGACGGTCCACGCCGCGGCGCCGGGCCCGGCGGACCAGCTCCTCCACGAGAAGGGTGCCGACGCCTTGGCCGTGGTGGTGGTCGTCCACGAGCAGCGCGATCTCGGCCTCGCCGGGCGCGCAGTCATGGGTGGACCCGACGCCGATCACCTGGTCGCCGACCATCGCCAGGATGGCGTCGAGCGTCCGCAGCGGGTCGGTCAGCGCGCCGACATACTGGTGCGCGGCCACGGCTGAAGAACACAGGAAGCGGCTGTAGCGCGACTCGTCGGACTGGAGGTCGAACAGCGTGGAGAGCGCAGGCAGATCGTCAGGCAGCACGGCGCGGAGACGGATGGCGGCGCCGTCTCGGGCGAGCGCGTCCTTCACGCCGGGGGCGGTGCCCGAGGGGCGAGGCTGTCGTTGACGATGCGCAGCTGGCCGGCGCGTCCTCGTTCCGGTCATGGTGCCTCCTGGGCTCACACGGGTCACCTCAGCGTCGCCCGGAACCCAACGGCGCGACAGGGCCACAAGTCCCGGGGCGGGGTGCGGCCACGGGACCAAATGCCCTTACCGGCGGAGCCTGAGGAGGCGGACGCTCTAGGAACCATCCTTCGCAGGAGGAGCGCATGAGCACGATGCATCCCGGAAGCATTGTCGTTGGGATCGACGGCTCGCCGTCGAGCGGGCACGCCCTGGACTGGGCCATCGAGGAGGCGGCTCGCCGCCACATGCCGCTTCACCTCGTCCACGCCCTGGGACTCGACCCCTTCGCGACCACCGCGATGGCGGGCAGCCCGGAGCCGGGCTGGCTGGAGGAGACCGCGCAGGCCCAGCCCGACAGGGACGACGTGCTCGATGCCGCAGTGGCACGAGTCACCGCCCTCGCGCCGGCCCGCACCGTGACGACGGAGGTCACGTCGGGCGACCCAGCACCGTATCTCCTGGGGCTGTCCAAGCGCGCCGACACCATCGTCGTCGGCACCCGCGGCCGGGGTGGGGCTCGAAGTGCTGCCCTCGGCTCGGTCTCCCTCGAGGTGTCCATGCACGCCCACTGTCCGGTCGCGACGGTCCACGAGCCTCCGCGGGCGCATGCCGTCCGGCCCCGCGTCGTCGTGGGCGTCGACGGTTCTGTCCAGTCCGAGCGCGCCGTCGAGTATGCCTTCGGACAGGCGTCCTCCCGCGGCATCGACCTGCTGGCAGTCCACACGTGGTGGCTGGAGCTCCTCGACGGGGCCACGGCCCTGACCGTCCCCCCGGCGCAGTGGGAGCGCATCGAGCAGGAGCAGCGCCTGCTGCTGTCCGAGGCGCTGGCCGGCTGGCGGGACAAGTACCCGGACGTCACCCTGCGCGAGCAGGTCCGGCGGGCCCACCCGGTCGAGGCGCTCGTGCGCGAGTCGGAGGACGCCGAGCTCGTCGTGGTGGGCAGCCGCGGACGGGGCGGGTTCACCGGCCTGATGCTCGGCTCGGTCAGCCACGGTGTCCTCCACCGGGCCAAGAGCCCGGTCGTCGTGGTGCGGACCCCGGTTGAGTGACGCCATGTCGATCACGCTGGCCTTCCTGGGCGCCGCCGGCACCGTGACGGGGAGCAAGTTCCTCCTCGAGCACAGCGCTGACCCGGCGGAGGGCAGCCGCGTCATGGTGGACTGCGGCCTCTACCAGGGTGCCCGCGAGTGGCGGCGGCTGAACTGGCAGCCCTTGCCGGTCTCGCCGGCCTCGGTGGGTGGCGTCGTGCTCACCCACACCCACCTCGACCACTGCGGCTACCTTCCCGCGTTCGTCCGCCAGGGCTTCGCCGGCCCCATCTGGTGCACTGAAGGGACCGCCGCACTGACGACGATCGTGCTCCGCGACAGCGCCCACCTGCAGGAGGAGGACACGGCGGCAGCCCGGGCAGGCGGCTGGTCGAAGCACCACCCACCGCTGCCCCTCTACACCTCCGGTGACGCCGAGCGCGCGATCGCGCAGCTGGCCACCACCGCGTTCGGCACCCCCACCCAGGTTGCGGCCGGATGGGACGCCACGCTGTTTCGCGCGGGCCACGTGCTGGGCTCCGCCAGCGCCCTCCTCCGCGGCGGGGATGCGTCCGTGCTGTTCTCGGGCGACCTCGGACGACCGAGCCATCCCCTGCTCCTCCCCCGGTCCCGGCCACCCGCGGCCCGCACCGTCGTCATCGAGTCGACCTACGGAGACCGCCAGCACCCCGCCCCGGCCGGAGCAGACCACGAGGTGCTCGCGAGCGCCATTCGACGGACGATCGGACGCGGCGGGTCCGTGGTCATCCCCGCCTTTGCCGTCGACCGGACCGAGCTCGTGCTGCACGTGCTGGCCGAGCTGGTGGGCGAGAACCGCATTCCGCCCGTGCCGGTCTATGTGGACAGCCCTATGGCCCTCGCGGCCCTGGAGGTCTACGAGCGTGCAGGTCTGCGCGACGAGCTGCTGCCGGGAGCCGACCTCGGACTCGGCGCCCTGCCACGGCTGCATGCCGCGCGATCGGCCGCCGAATCCGTCGCACTCAACAACCCGGGCACTCCGTCCATCGTCGTCTCGGCGTCGGGCATGGCCACGGGTGGGCGCGTCATCCACCACCTGCGCTACCTCCTGCCCCAGGCCAGGAACACCGTGGTGCTAACCGGCTACCAAGCCGTCGGCACGCGCGGACGCGCGCTGCAGGAAGGCGCGCACGAGGTCAAGATCATGGGCCGCTACGTGCCGGTCCGCGCCGAGATCGTCACCGACGAGGGCTTCTCGGTCCACGCCGATGCCGACGAGCTCGTGTCGTGGCTCGACGAGCTGCCAGAGCCGCCCGAGACGGTCTACGTCGTCCACGGGGAGCCGGAGGCCGCGAACGCGCTGTCAGACCGGATCCGCAAGGAACTCGGCTGGGCGGTCGCGGTCCCGATCCTCGGCGAGCGGGTCCGCGTAGACTGACCCACCCCTCGCCGCGTGCCAAGAACCCATCGACGAAAAGGACAAGACAATGTCGGACATCAGGCACGAGCCCGCCACGGGTTCTGAGATCGCACCGGCGACCGGGTCTGGCTCCCAGCAACCCGCGCAGGCGACGGACCACCGGGGGCTGCACGTACTGAACCTCGAGGAATGCCTCGACCTGCTGCGGACCACCCCAGTCGGCCGGGTCGGCTTCGTCCATGATGGCGAAGTGGTGATCCTTCCGGTCAACCACATCGTCCAGGGCACCCAGGTGCTGTTCCGGACCACGTGGGGCGCCAAGCTCCAGTCAGCGGCGGACGAGGCAGGGGTCGCCTACCAGGTCGACCACCACGACACCACCACCCGCACGGGCTGGAGCGTGCTCGTCCAAGGCTCGGCCGAGGTCATCTACGACAACGAGGAATGCCAGCTCTTGGACGCCCTGGCGCCCGAACCGTGGCTGCACCTCGGCGACGAGGCTTTCTGGGTGCGGATCCTCGCCGTGCAGATCAGCGGGCGGGAGATCGTGGTCCGCCCTGCCTCGGCCTAGCCGCGCTGAGGGAGGGTGGCGGGTCAGGACGAAAGTCCCGGTGTGCCAAGGGATTCTGCCGAATGCGGGCATCGACATTGGAGGCCGTCGGAGCGCTCAGGACGTTCGACCCTGTCGACCGCACTGCGCAGACCGCATCGTGGGGGCATGACGACAAGCGAACCGCGCCGAAGTACACCGTCGGCCAGGCTCACGTCCGGCGAGGTCGTGGCAGGTCTGGTCAACGATGGCTCGGCAGACGCCGTGGCGCACGCAGCCGTCGCAGAGGCGGCCCGACTGGGCTGCGATGTCCGCTTCGTGCAGGCGATCACCTCGCGGCTGGGTTCCGATGACAGCGCCAGTGAGGACGAGGCGACCTTCCACGCAGCCCTCCGGGCCCTGCGCGGTCACTCGCGGGTCCGCTGCACGTTCGAGGCGGTGCGCGGCGATCCCGGCACGGTGCTGGTCGCCCGCAGCCGCCAGGCCGCCATGCTTGTCGTCGGGGAAGACCGCTCCACGGCCAAGACGAAGGTCGCCGAGCACTGCCGCTCGTGGGCAGCATGCACCGTCAAGGTGGTCCCCACCCAGGCTACGAGTCCGCAGCAGTAGGGCGCCATCGCCACCAGTCACCCCGGCGAACAAGCGCGCGGTCGAGTGCTGAGCGGCGGCACGCCGAGACCGCTCCGACGCACGACGTCCTCAGCGCGACGCTGCCAGACTGGCAGGTGACGCCCTCCCCCGAGCGAAGGTCCCGCCATGGCGACGATCACCCAGAACAGCCTCCAGCGCTTCGCCGAGAGCCGCGGCGCCGACCTGCGGGTGGTCGCGAGCGGCAACTGTGCCCCGCCGTGGGAGCTGCTGGCGCTGATCGACGACGCGCTGCCGGCATACCGCCTGTTCATGCTCAACGCACCCCACGGCATACCCGACCACCCGGGGGTGACCCTGGAGACGCCCTTCGTCGGGCCCGGCATGCGGCACAAGCCCAACCTGCGCTACCTGCCCGCCCGGCTGTCCCAGGTGCCGACCCTGCTGCGCACCACGGTCCCACCGGACATCGTGTGTGTCCGCACGTCAGTCCCGCATGCGGGCCGGGTGTCCCTGGGCGTCGAGGTCAACGTCCTCCCCGCGGCCATCGAGTCGGCGCGCCGGCGCGGCGGGCTGGTGCTGGCCGAGACCGACCCAGGCATGCCCTACACCTACGGGGACGCCGAGCTCGAGGTGAGCTCCTTCGACGGCGTGCTCGAGGGCTCCGGCTCGCGGGGGCTTGGGCCCGGCTCGGGTGCAGGGCTCAGCGACCCGGTCGCCATGGCCATCGGCAGCCGCATCGCCGAGCGGATCGGCGACGGCGCGACCCTCCAGCTCGGTATCGGCCTGGTTCCAGACGCCGTCCTTGCCGGGCTGTCCTCGCGTCGCCGCCTGGGTATCTGGAGCGAGATGGTCTCCGACGGCATCCTGGGGCTTGACGCGAACGGTTCACTTGACGAATCCCGGCTCGTGACAGCGTCCTTCGCGATCGGAACAGACAAGCTGCTGGGCTGGCTCGACCGCAACTCGCGGGTGCGCATGGTACGCACCGAGATCGCCAACGACCCCTCGCGCATCGCGGCGAACCCGGCGATGACCAGCATCAACACCGCGCTCCAGGTGGACCTCTTCGGGCAGGCCAATGCGTCGCGCATCAAGGGCCGCATCCACTCCGGCTTCGGCGGCCAGACCGACTTCGTGGTCGGCGCACTCCATTCCCGGGGTGGTCAGGCCCTCATGGCGTTGAAGTCCTGGCATCCCAAGGCCGACGTCTCGACGATCATCCCGCTGCTCGACGAGCCCGTGACGTCGTTCCAGCACACAGCGGTCGTGACCGAGCAGGGGGTGGCGGAGATCTTCGGCAACGACGAGAGGTCGCAGGCCCACCACCTGATCGAACACGCAGCACACCCACGGGTCCGGGACGAGCTGCGCGAGGAGGCCAGAGCCCTCGGGCTGCTCTGAGCCGGATCGGCGGCTGGGCCCGTCACGAAGTGCGGACGTTGGTCCCTGTCCTGACGGCACTCTGTGCGGAATGGTCGAGTTGCAGGAGAGCGCGCGGAAACCCAGGCGTGAACCTGGAAACGAAGGCGAAACCGGGTTGGAGGTTCTGCAAGGGGCCTCCAACCCCTGGTGCCGGGCCCCAGGGGCACCCCGGTCAAGAGGGGTGCACCCAGTCATGCGCGGCGGTCGGGGGGCCGATGTGGTCTCCGGTCTGGCGTGGGCGTCGCCACTCGACGGGTCCGACGCGGGTTGTGGGTACCTCAGCGTGCACTGGGTCACATCCCGGGAGGGACCAAGTGCCCTGTGAGACACGGCTATCAACTCCTAGCGTCATAAGAGGCGGGGCGCTCCCCGCCATCGAGACTGAGGAGTGACTCGTGGCCAAACGACTGCTGATCCTGGGAGCCGGCACTGCCGGGACGATGATCGCCAACCGGCTGCGCCGCAAGCTGGAGCGAGCCGAGTGGGACATCACCATCGTCGACCACGACGACGTGCACCCCTACCAGCCAGGATTCCTGTTTCTGCCCTTCGGCGAGCTGTCGCCACAGCAGGTGACCAAGTCCCGGCACCATTTCCTGCCGGACGGCGTCAACTTCGTCATGGGCGAGGTCGACCTGGTGGAGCCTGCGACCCACACCGTGGCCCTGAGGGACAGCCGGAGGCTGCCGTACGACTACCTCGTCATCGCGTCCGGCACACACCCCCGGCCGGACCAGACACCCGGCATGCTCGGGTCGCTGTGGCGCCGCAGCATCTTCGACTTCTACAGCTATGACGGTGCGATCGCGCTGCGGGAGGCACTCCAGGCGTTCGACGGCGGGCGGCTGGTGGTGCACATCACCGACATGCCGATCAAGTGCCCGGTGGCTCCCCTGGAGTTCACCTTCCTCGTGGACGCCTGGCTGCGCGAGCGGGGCCTGCGCGAGCGGGCCGAGCTGGTCTACGTCACGCCGCTGCCCGGTGCCTTCACCAAGCCGATCGCCTCTGAGCATCTCGGCGGCATGCTCGACGAGCGCGACGTCCAGGTCGAGCCCGACTTCATGGTCGAGCGGATCGACGAAGACGCGAAGGCGCTGGTGTCCTACGACGAGCGGACCATCCCGTTCGACCTGCTGGTCACGGTTCCGCTCAACATGGGCGCGGACTTCGTGGCGCGGTCGGGTCTTGGCGACGAGCTCAACTACGTGTCGGTCGACCCACACACGCTGCAGTCGAAGGCCTACCCGGAGATCTTCGCGGTCGGCGACGCCTCGGACATCCCCGCCTCCAAGGCCGGGTCAGTGGCCCACTTCGCCGTCGAGGACTTCGTCGAGAACTTCCTCGACCTGATCAACGGCCGGCCCATGAGCCGCGCGTTCGATGGCCACGCCAACTGCTTCATCGAGTCCGGCAATGGCAAGGGCCTGCTGATCGACTTCAACTACGACACCGAGCCCCTGCCCGGCAAGTACCCGCTTCCGGTCGTCGGGCCGCTGGATCTGCTGAAGGAGACGCGCGCCAACCACCTCGGGAAGCTGGCGTTCCGCTGGATCTACTGGAACGTCCTCCTGCCGGGACGGCCGCTGCCCCTCCCGGCCCACATGTCGATGCTCGGGAAGACCGCTCCTGCTTCCCAGGACGCCGAGCTCGCAACCGCAACCAAGGAGTGAAAACCATGCCTGTCACCACCATCGCCGACCGCCAGGTCACCGTGGACGCCGAGGGCTTCCTCACCGAGTACTCAGAGTGGGACGAGGAGCTGGCGCGCTCCCTGGCTGCACAGATCGGCATCGAGCTGACCGACCGTCACTTCGAGGCCATCCGGTTCCTGCGCACCGACTACGCCGACCGCGGCGAGACCGCGACCCTGCGCCGCATCTCCACCGTGGGCGGCATCCCCATCAAGACCCTGTTCGAGCTGTTCCCGCAGAAGCCGGCCAAGAAGCTCGCCTACATCGCAGGGCTCCCCAAGCCGCACGGCTGCGTCTGAGCCAGCAAGGAGAAGACCATGACAACCACAGCACCCACGCCCGCCCCGGCCATCGTCCCGAGTTTCGACGAGGGGACCGACTCCGGCCGCAAGCTCGCCATCATCTGCTCCAAGGGCAGCCTCGACATGGCCTACCCGGGTCTGATCCTGGCGAACGCCGCCCTGGGCGAAGGTGTCGAGACGCACCTGTTCTTCACGTTCTGGGGCTTCGACATGATCAACAAGGAGACCATGGGCGACCTGAAGTTCACGATGCTGGGCAACCCCGCCACGCACATGCCCCAGGGCCTCGGCGGCCTCCCCGGGATGACCGCCATGGCCACGGCCAGGCTCAAGAGGTCGATCGCAGAGGTCGACGTGCCCGAAGTACCGGAGTTCCTCGAGCAGATCGTCGCCTCCGGTGGCCACCTGTGGGCCTGCCAGATGTCGGCGGACATGAACCACCTGACCAAGGGGGATCTCTACGACGAGGTCGAGGGCATCATCAGCGCCAGCGACTTCATCGAGAAGACCGAGGGTGCGCAGCTGCTCTTCATCTAGGGGCCTCGCTCCGGCGCCTCGCCCAGGAGGCCGCCCTGCGGCCACGCCGTCCCCGCTGCCCGGAAGCCGACCTCCCGGGCAGCGGCTGGCTGCGGCCCTACAAGGCCCGGCTGTGGCCCTATAAGGCCTGGCGAGACCGCCGTCGTCGCGCCATCGACTTCTGCGCGCCATCGGCCAGCAGCACGGCCGGGACGGCCACCAGCGCGAGGGCCCATCCCGTCCCGGTGGGGAAGCTGCCACCGAGCACGCCGGCCAGCGGCTCCCAGCCCAGCATGACGAGCAGCATGACGAGCTCGGTCGCGACGGCCCACAGCAGGAGCGGGTTCGTGTGCCACGAGAGCGCGGTGACCCAGCGGGTTTCGCTGCGGCAGGCGAAGGCGTTGGCCATCTGGCCCAGAACGACCGAAGCGAAGGCAGTGCCCGAGGCCACGGCGAGGAGGGCGGCAGGGGCATCGTGGCCCACGCTCCACCCACCCAGCGCGAGGACGGTGAGGAACGCCCCCATCTCCACTACGGCCTCCGTAGGGCCGAGAACCCCGAACACCCGGCGCAGCAGGCGTCGGTCCAACAGGGTGCGGGTGCGCAGCGGCCCGTCCAGGACCCGGCGGTTGGCCGGCTCGGCGCCCAGCGCAAGGGCAGGGAGCAGGTCGGTTCCGATGTCGAGGGCGAGCACCTGCAGGACGGACAGAGCCAGCGGGATTCGGCCCCCGCTCAGCGACCAGACCACGAACGGGGTGAGCTCGGCGACGTTGTCGGTCAGGTGGTAGGTGAGGAACCGTCGGACGTTGCTGAACGTCGCGCGGCCCAGTTCCACTGCCGTCACGATGGTCTCGAACCGGTCGTCGAGCAGAACCAGGTCGGCGGCCTCTCGCGCTACGTCCGTACCCGAGGCGCCCATCGCCACGCCGATGTCGGCCTTGCGCAGAGCTGGGCCGTCGTTGACGCCGTCGCCGGTCATGGCCACGACGTGACCCCGCTCCTGGAGCGCCTGGGCGATCCGCAGCTTGTGCTCCGGCGTGGCCCGCGCGATCACAACCCCGTCGCGGTCGATGAGGTCGCCAAGGTCCCGGTCGCCGACGGGCAGGTCCGCGCCCTCCACGACCAGTGCCGGCTCGCCGAGCAGGCCGACTTCCGCGGCGATGGCCCGCGCGGTTCCCGGGTGGTCGCCAGTCACCATGGCGACGTGTATGCCGGCCCGCCGGCATGTGGCGATGGCCACCTCGACGCCGGCACGAGGCGGGTCCTCCAGGCCGAGCAGCCCTAAGAGCTCCAGGCCGTGCTCGAAGTCCCGCTGGACCAGGAGCACCTCGTGACTGTCCACGTTGCGTCGCGCCACGGCGAGCACCCGGAGGCCCGAATGGCTCAGCCGGTCGAGGGCATCGACCGCGCCCTCCGTGTTGGTACAGAGGGGCAGGACACCGTCGGGAGCACCCAGCACGTGGAGCTGGCCACCGAGCCGGGCCGCGGATCGCCGCAGCATGGGGTCGAAGGGAAAGAACCGCTCCGCCAGATGGCCACGGGTGCCGATATCGCCGATCCCGCAGCGGCGGGCGAGCACCTCGAGGGCCACCTCCATGGGATCTCCCTTGGGCCGCCACCGCCCATCCTTCTGCACGGCCGTTCCGTGGACGCACAGGGCCGCCGACCGCGCCAGGTCGCCAGTGGCCGCCACAGCCTCGGCCGACCCGATCACCAGGCCCGCTGGGTCGTACCCGACCCCCTCCACCGTTGTCGCGCCCGCAGGTGTCCACACGGTCACCACATTCATCTCGTTGCGGGTGAGCGTGCCTGTCTTGTCCGTGCAGATGAACGTGGTGGACCCCAGGGTCTCCACGGACTCCAGGTGGCGGACCAGGGCGTGGCTCGTGGCCATCTGCTGCGCCGCGCGGGCCAGGGACAGGGTGACGGTCGGCAGCAGCCCCTCCGGGACCAGCGCGACGGTGACCCCGACCGCGAAGAGGAAGCCGTCGGAGGGGTCGAGGCCCAGCAGCACCGACACGGCGAAGGCGACGAGCCCCGTGCCTACGGCGAGGGCGGCCACGGTGGTCACGATCCGGTGCAGCTGGAGCGAGAGCGGACTCCGCGGCGGCTTGGCGGATCGGGTCAGGGCGGCAATCGCTGCGAGGCGGGTCCGCCCGCCGGTGGCGACCACGGTGCCCCGCGCTGCACCCTCGACCACGAACGTACCGGCGTGCACCTGAGCCCCCACCCCGGGCCGCACCGCGACGCTCTCCCCGGTGAGCAGGGACTCGTCGACAGCCAGCGCCTGCACGTCGTCGAGCCGCACGTCGGCGCTGATGCGGTCGCCGGACTCGAACAGGATCAGGTCATCGACGACTAGCTGGTCGGCGCCGATGTCGTGCACGCCGCCGTCGCGCAAGACCCGGGCCCGGGCCGGCAGCAGGTCGGCGAGCCGCGCCGCAGCGCGATCGGCCCGGTACTCCTGGACGAAGGAGAAGAGGCCGTTCAGGACGACGACCACGGCAATCGCCACCGACAGCTGTGGCATCCGCGCGAGCAGCGCCAGGCCGGCTGCGATCCACAGCATCACGGCGAAGAAGTGCACGAACTGCGCCGCCAGCTGGGACCAGGGCGACGGCGGCCGCTGTCTCGGGACCTCGTTCGGACCGTCCCGCTCGAGCCGCTGGCGGACCTCGGCCGTCGTCAGACCGCGGCGGGCCATGGCGACCCCGGCACCTGGGATCGTGGGCATGAGGTCCTCCCTACCGCCCGGTGCGCAGGACCGCCGCTCCCCGGAGCTGGCCCGACGCCAACGCCAGCAGCGCCTTGTCGGCCTCCGCGAAATCGAACGGCGTGGTCGTCACACGCACCCCCAGCCGCTCGGCGAGCACGAGGAATTCCTCACCGTCGCGGCGGGCATTGCTGGTCACGCTCCGCAGCGAGCGCTCGAGGAAGAGGTGCCGCTGGTAGTCAAGCACCGGGACGTCGCTCATGTGTATGCCGGCCAGGGCCACAGTGCCCCCGCGGTCCAGTGCCTCCAGCGCCAGCGGCACCAGCTCCCCGGCGGGCGCGAACACGATGGCCGAGTCCAGCGGCACGGGAGGCGCGTCGTAAGGCCCTCCGACCGATGCAGCACCCAGATCGTGCGCCAGCTGCCTAGCGCGCTCGCCCCGGGTCAGCACGTGCACCTCGGCACCCTGGGCGATCGCGACCTGGGCGGTGAGATGGGCGCTGGCCCCGAATCCGTAGATGCCCAGGCGGCCGCCTGGAGGCAGCTGTGACCTCACCAGCGAGCGGTAGCCGATGATCCCAGCGCACAGGAGCGGGGCTGCGACGTCGTCGTCGAACGAGGCCGGCACATCGTAGGCATACGCCTCGGGCACGACGGCATACTCCGCGTACCCGCCATCGACGTCCCACCCGGTGTAGCGGGACCGCGGACAGAGGTTCTCCCGCCCGGACCGGCACCACCGGCATACCCCGCAGGTCCATCGCAGCCAGGCGATCCCCACCCGGTCAGCGAGGCGGAACCGGCTCGCTCCCTCGCCCAGCCGGACGACCTCGCCCACCACTTCGTGTCCGGGCACCACATGTGCGTGGCGAGGTGCGAGGTCGCCCTCGGCGAGGTGGAGGTCGGTGCGACAGACACCACAGGTATGGACCTCGACGAGGACCTCGCCAGGCCCTGGCGTTGGAACCGGCCGCTCGACCAGGGACAGGGGAGCCTGGGCCACCGGCCTCGGCTCCGCGACGGCCCAGGCCCGCATCGTGTCCGTCATCGGAAGGCTCCACGCGCTTCCGTGGCCGCGCAGGTCGCAGTCGCCGCGCGGTCGTGGGGCGATGAGGTCGTCGACATACGCACAGCCTCCCGGGCACAAGGGCAGGCGGCTAGGGCTGGAGGTCCCGGGGTGGGTGGCAGGGCACGTGGCGAGGCCCCGGCTGATTCGAAAATCGTCGGGGCCTCGTCTGTCCGGTGTGACGGACTTCCGGACAGCCGGTCGGTTTCCGCGGATCCACTCGCCCTCGTCGGGGACGAGTCCGGCAGGTTTGCCTGCTGGCAAGGATCTCGTTAACCGTCCGGTCCGCTTCCGTTGCCGGTTGCGGTATCTCTACTGTGACCGCTCGCAGGCTGCACCATCAAGGACCAAAGTCCCGAGATTCCGGACATTCGCCGGCACGGGCACCCAGCAGCAGGTCAGCTCGACCGCCCGCTCGACCGTCCGCTCGACCGTCCGCCGGCCGCCCGCCGGCCGCCCGCCGGGATTCGATCGGACCCGCCCGGGACCTTCGACCCTTTGTCCCCGTCCGCGGCGGCGTGAGCCTGAAAGAAGCACAGGGGCTTCGGCCCCACAACAGGAGAAAGGTGATTCACATGACGACGATCGCCCGTCGCTCGTCCAGCCCGATCGCGGAGATTCTCGACTGGTTCGACCAGGGCGCTCCGTTCGGGTTCCGCGGCCTGGGGCTCACGCCGTATGTCCGCATCGAGGACTTCATGGAGGGCAGCACATACGTCCTGCGCGCCGAGATGCCGGGCGTCGATCCCGACAAAGACATCGAGCTGAGCATCGACGACAACGTGCTGACCATCCGTGGTGAGCGGCACGAAGAGCACAAGGACAAGAACCGCCACGAGTTCCACTACGGCTCGTTCGCCCGCAGCATCCCGCTGCCCCGCGACGTGAAGCCCGAACAGGTCACCGCCACCTACCACGACGGCGTCCTCGAGGTACGCGTGCCCAGCGCCATCGAGGAGCACAAGCCCATTGCGGTGCCCGTGCAGCGCGAAACGAAGACCGTGGAGGCCATGGCCACCGAGCCGACGACCGAAACCAAGGAAGATAAGGCCTGAGCGACTGACCGCCTGGTCCACCACTCCCGGTGATGGGCGAAGCAGGCCACAGGAAGAGAGGCACACACCATGAAGGCGTTCCCAGGCGACCGCATCATCCTGGCTCCGCCCCAGGTCGACGGACCCACCCGTGACGGGGAGGTGATCGAGGCCCGTGGCCCGGACGGCGCACCGCCGTACCTCGTGCGCTGGAGCGACGGCCATGTCGGCCTGCTCTTCCCGGGCCCGGGTTCAGTGCTGCGCATTGGACACGAACATGAGGAAGTCGCGGAAGCTCCGGCGCCCTCTGCTGCGCAGCCTCACCCGACGCACCCCTCGGCCGAAGCTGGCGCCAGCCAGTCGCGGCACATCCGTGACTGGGAGGTGCGCATCACCATTTTCGAATCCGAGAACGACACCGACGCCCACGTCGTCCTCGTGGCGGACTCGCCCACGCACCTCTCCGCGCGGGGGCACAGCCACCGCGGCGGCCACGACAGCGCTGTCCCCGAAATCGGCGATGAGGTCGCGGTGGCCCGCGCCCTGAGGCACCTTGCCGACCAGCTCCTCGACACGGCCGCGGAGGACATCGAGACCGTGACCGGCGAAGAGGACATCGTGCTGCGACCGAGGTAGCGCGTCAGCGGCAGCACGATCGCCCGGGCGGCCCCAGCCGCCCGGGCTTCGTCGTCGGACCAGGTGCGATTGGGCTTGGCGCTGTGTGGCCCGGAAG
The DNA here is from genome assembly GCA_963715025.1 of uncultured Actinomycetota bacterium. Lineage (GTDB taxonomy): Bacteria > Actinomycetota > Actinomycetes > Actinomycetales > Dermatophilaceae > DASSJT01. The sequence continues at coordinate 465,623 of CAVQQQ010000001.1, forward strand.
CGGGACCTTTGGCACGCGCGAGACGTCATCCCCGCGGGGCACAGTCGAATTGGGCCTTCTCGACGGCCGGTCGGGGCCGCCGGGGATGCTCCCATCGTTCCCTCGGCCAATGGAGGACAGTCACATGCCTGCTCAGACGCCACATCCGGGAAGCATCGTCGCGGGTGTCAACGGCTCGGAGTGCGCGAGGCGCGCGGTCGACTGGGCGGCCGACGTGGCCGCACGGCGAGGGCTGCCACTCCATCTGCTCCATGCGGCCAACATCGATTGGCTGGTGGCCGCTGCACTGATCAGCAGCCCGGACGAGCACCCGATGACCGACGAGACGCTGGATGCCGAGACCCGCCGCGTGCTCCAAAGGCACCCTGGTCTGCGGGTGACGGCCGAGCTGACGACGGGGGCACCTGCCCACGACCTCGTGGACGTCTCCGCGCGCGCGTCGATGCTCGTGGTGGGCACCCAGTGTCGACACGCGATCACCCAAGCCCTCGGATCGGTCGCCCAGCACGTAGCAGCCCGCGCCCACTGTGCTGTGGTCGTCGTCCGTGAGGGCATCCCGAAGGCAACGCCCGCGGGTGCCCAAGGGCCAGCGGACGCCGAGGCTGCATCGATCGCGGGGCGCGCCGGTCGTGGTGGGGGTCGACGGCTCTGCGATGTCCACGGCGGCCGTCGACTTCGCCTTCGCTCACGCGTCCCTGACCGGCGCGCCGCTGGTCGTCCTGCACGCCTGGTGGCTCGAGTTCGCCGAGGGGGCGGTGGTGACGACCGAGAGTGGACCCGAGGGACACAGGGTCCTCGACGGCAAGCGGCTGACTGTGTCCGAGACCTTGGCCGGCCGCGGCGCACAGTACCCGGACGTCGCCGTCGATGTCCGACTGGTCCACGACCGGCCTGAGAAGGCCCTTGTGGCGGCCTCGGCCAACGCGGCCCTCGTGGTGGTCGGCGCCCGCGGCCACGGGGCAGTGACTGGCCTGCTCCTCGGCTCGGTCAGCCAGGACGTTCTGCTCAAGGCCTCCTGTCCGGTTGCCGTGGTCCGTCCGGCCCGGGCACGCCCGAACACCCACACCTCGGTGGCAACCCACCAGGCCTGACCGGAATCCGGCCGACCGCCCGTCGCCAGCAGGCCCGCCGGGACCAACGGCCCTTGGTGCCGGAGCGCACGGCGCCGGAGAGTGGGAGGGAAGGAGGCAGGGCCGTGCACAGCATCGCAACGTTCATGCAGCGTCACGACACACGAGCCCGGCCGACGTGCCGCGGACGCGGCAGCGGCGCTGGCCGCAGGCCCGCCGTAGGCAACCGAACCACCGGAAGCGGGAATGAGGAGCCATGAGAGCTCTGGTCGTCTATGAGTCGATGTTCGGCAACACCCAGGCCGTGGCCAAGGCGGTGACCGAGGGGATGTCGGACCACGTCGAGACCGCCCTGGTCGAGTGCGGCTCGGCCCCGACCACCGTGCCGTCCGACGTTGACCTCGTCGTCGTGGGGGCACCGACGCACGCGTTCTCCCTGAGTCGGCCCTCCACCCGCGAGTCCGCCAAGCAGCAGGCCACGGGCGAGGTCGTCTCTAGCGGCACCGGCATTCGGGAATGGCTGAAGACGCTGGCCGTGCCCGGCGACCGGGTGACCCGCGCAGCGGCGTTCGACACCCGAGTCCGCCACCCCCACGTGCCCGGGTCCGCAGCACATGCTGCGCTCAAGCGGCTGCGCCGGCTGGGCCTGCGGCCGGCGGCGCCAGCCCGGTCGTTCTGGGTGCTCGGCACACCGGGGCCGCTGGCACCCGGCCAAGAGGAGGAGGCCCGTGCCTGGGGCGCGAGGCTCGCCCGCGAGCTGACGATGAACGCAACGACGGAGACGGCGAACGGCTAGGAGGCCGGAAATGACCCAGCGCATCGACGAGATCCTGTCCTGGTATGAGTCGGATGACCGGGGCACCATCAACAACCTCAGGCGCATCCTCGAGCACGGGCGCACCGGCGGCACCGGGAAGCTCGTGATCCTGCCTGTGGACCAGGGCTTCGAGCACGGGCCGACTCGCAGCTTCGCTCCCAACCCCGCCGGGTACGACCCCCGCTACCACGCCCAGCTCGCGGTTGATGCGGGCTGCAGCGCGCACGCCCTCCCCCTCGGGGCAGCCAAGATGGTCGCACCCGACTTCGCGACGGACCTGCCGCTGATCCTCAAGTGCAACACCGCCGATGGCCTGTATGTCGGAGCCGACCCGCACCCAGCAGTCACCGCGGACGTCGATGACGCCTTGCGCCTCGGGTGCGCGGCCGTCGGCTTTACGATCTACCCCGGATCGGCTCATCGCAACCAGATGTACGAAAACCTGCGGCGGCTCGCACGCGACGCCGACGACGCTGGCCTGCCGGTGGTGGTGTGGTCCTATCCGCGCGGATCCGGGGTAACCGAGCACGGACAGACGGCCGTGGACGTCGTGGCGTATGCAGCCCACCTCGCCTGCCAGCTCGGGGCGCACATCATCAAGGTCAAGCCGCCGACGAGCTTCATCGAGAAGGACGCCGCCCGCAAGGCGATCGAGCAGGCCGGCATACCTCTGGAGACACTTGCCGACCGGGTCCACCACGTGGTGCAGTCCGCCTTCGACGGCCACCGGATCGTCATCTTCTCCGGCGGTGCCGCCAAGGAGACCTCGGCGGTGCTGGAGGAGAACCGCCAGACGGCCCTCGGAGGTGGTTTCGGCACGATCATGGGCCGCAACTCCTTCCAGCGTCCCCATGACGAGGCAGTCAAGCTCCTGCACAACGTGATGGATATCCACATGACGCTCTCGCCGGACTCCCCAGAGGGTGTCGCCAGTCACCAACGCCGGCCGGCAACGGGGCTCACCGCGCCAGTCGGCTGAGAGCCGGGGAGGTTCTGGCCCAACCTGCGCCGGGTCAGGGCCTCCCCCATCTCCCCGCATCTCGCGCGTCCGTGTCTTGCGTCGACGGGTCGCGACGAACTCGCAGGCCTGACTGGGGCTCAGGACAGGTCAGTCGGTGGTATGCCGGCGCAGCCGGCTGACGCTCGCGCGCACTGACGCTCACGCGCATTGACGCTCGCGCGCGCTGACGCTCACGCGCTGGGAGCGCTCGCGCGTGACTCAGGCTTGCTGGTCATGCACCAGGGGCGAGGAAGTCCACCCAGTCCTGCATGGAGCGCAGGCGCCCGTAGTCCTCCTCGTCGATGCGCCGCCCCAGCTGGGTGCAGACCTGCTCGACCAGGCCGAGGAAGTCCAGCGAGTCCAGTTCGAGCTCGTCGCGCAGGTCGACGTCGTCGGCGATGGCGGCCAGGTCGGCATCAGGGACGATCCGCAAGACGGCATCCGAGACGACCTCGCGGGCTCGGTCGGGCGAAACGGACGCCGTGTGGTCCGGCATGGTGCTCATAGCTCCTCCGGTGTCTGCAGCAGGTGGTCGATAGTGTCGAGGAATCGCGAGCCGGTGAAACCGTCGGTGGCACGGTGGTCGGCCGCCAGCGTGACCGTCACACAGGGGCGGACGCCGAGCATTCCGGCGCGGGCCCACGGCCGGTCGACGACTCTGCCGAAGCCGACCAGGGCCACCTGGGGCGGATAGATCACGCCCTGGACGGACTCCACGCCCTGGTCGCCCAGGTTGGTGACAGTGATGGTTGGATCCTCCATCTCGCTGCCGCGGAGTCGTCCCGTCCGCGCGCGCGCCACCAGGTCGCGCAGTCGTGCCATGAGCTCCGCCACGCCGAGGTGCTCGGCGCCGAGGATAGAGGGCGCGACCATGCCTCCACGACGAAGCGACACGGCCACCCCGAGGTTGACGGCTTTGGCCGGCTGGAACCGGTCGTCGATCCAGTAGCCGTTGAGCTCGGGGTGCCGTGCCGCGGCGAGGGCGGTCGCTCGCAGCAGGAGCGCGGAGGGAACCACCCGGTCGGCGACGCTCACACCCCGGTTGTGGTCGCGCAGCCAGTCGAGGGCCGTTCCCAGGTCGACGGTCGTGGCGAGGTAGTAATGCGGGATCTCGCGCTTGGAGCGCGCCATAAGACGGGCGATCGCCGCCCGCATGCGGTCGGGCTCGGGCCCGGCTACAGAGCCTGCGGCGAGCGCAGGCCGGGGAGCGCTCGGCCACGCCTCTCGCACGCTGGGCCGCTCCACTGGCGCGGCCACCGGCTCCCCTGCCGGCGTCGGTACGAAGGCCAGCACGTCACGCGAGGTCACCATGCCGTTCCTGCCGCTGCCCGTGATCTCGGCGATGTCCAGGCCACGCTGTCGGGCGAGCTTGCGTGCATACGGCGACGTGGCCAAGCGGGCCGCCACGGTCTGCGGCGCGCTTCCCGGCAGCGCCGGAACGGCGACCGGCGTGGCGGCCACCGGCGTGGCGGCCACCGGCGGTTCGCGTCGGCCCTCCGCCCGGGCCTTGGCACCTCGGTGGGCAGTCTTTGCGGGCCGTGGCGCCGGCTTCGGCTTGTGCGCCGGGGCTTTGCCCCGGTGCGACGGAGCCCTACCGCCGGCCGATGGGGCCTTTGCCGCGCGGGGCTTCCGTCCCTTCGCAGCGGACGGCTCCGGGCGGGCACCGGGGGCTGCGGCCAGGGCAGCGGCGCCGTCAATCGTCGCGAGCGGGGTCCCCACCGCCACCCGCTGTCCCACCGGGACCAGCAGCTCGCCGACGGTCCCGTCGACGAAGCACTCCACCTCGATGGCCGCCTTGTCCGTGTCGACGACGGCGATCGGGTCACCGCGGTGGACCGGGTCGCCCGGATTGACCAGCCACTCGACCACCGTCCCCTCGTCCATGTCCGCCCCCAGCGAGGGCATGACGAACTGGTCCATTCAGCCCACCGCCCTGCGTGCCGCTGCCACCACCGACTCTGGCTGGGGAATGGCTGCCTCCTCGAGGTGCTTGGCGTACGGCACGGGGACCTCCGCGCTGCAGACCCGCTCGACTGGGGCGTCGAGGTCCTCGAAGGCCTGCTCCTGGATCCGGCTGCTGACCTCGGCCGAGAGGCTCCCACTGCGCCACCCCTCGTCGACAACAACGGCGCGATGGGTGCGCCGCACCGAGCCGAGGAACGTCGCGTCGTCCAGCGGCCGGAGCGAGCGCAGGTCCACGACTTCGGCGGAGATGCCCTCGGCTGCGAGGTGGTCGGCGGCCTCGAGGGTTTTGCCGAGGCATCCGCCGTACGTGATGAGCGTGATGTCGGTGCCTGGCCGCCGCACCACTGCCGAGCTGATGTCCATGGGGCTCGCCAGTGCGGGGTCGGACGTGGGGCCGGACATGGCATACAGGGAGCCATGCTCGAAGAGCAGCACCGGGTCGGGATCGAGCAGCGCCGGCCACAGCATGGAGCGGGCATCGGCCACCGTCGCAGGGGTCAGGACCTTCAGGCCTGGGATGTGGGCCAGCCACCCCTCGAGGCTGTGCGAGTGCTGGGCGGCGAGTTGGCGCCCCGCCCCGGTGGTCATGCGGATCACCAGGGGGACGCCGACCTGGCCACCCGACATGTGCCGCAGGGTTGCCGCGTTGTTCATGATCTGGTCGAGGGCGAGCAGGCTGAAGTTGACGGTCATCACCTCGACGATGGGCAGCATGCCCGCCATAGCCGCGCCGACCCCGGCACCGACGAAAGCCGACTCCGACAGCGGCGTGTCGCGGATCCGCTCAGGGCCGAACTCCTCCAGCAGGCCGCGGCTGACGCCGAAGCAGCCGCCGTAGGCGCCCACGTCCTCGCCCATCAGGAACACCCGCTCGTCGCGCTTCAGGGCATCCCGCAGCGCCTCGCGCAGGGCCTCGCGGTAGGTGCTCTCGGCCGGAGCCTGGCCGCCCGGCTCGCCGGTGCTCGCCGGCAGCGGTGGGGTCGCGGTCTGGACCCTGGTCACGGTGCCGGCTCCCCGGCATACACGAAGCGGGTCAAGTCTTCGACCGGCTCCAGCGGCGCCTCTTCCGCGGAGGCGACCGCGCGGTCGATCTCCTGGGCGACTTCGTCCTCGATGCCATCCAGGGCATCTGCCGCGGGCAGGCCCTCAGCGTCCATCCTGCGGACCAGCGCGTCGATGGGATCGCGCTCCTTCCACGTCGCCACCTCCGCCTTCTCGCGGTAGAGCTCGGCGTCGTACATCGAGTGGGCGCGGAACCGGTAGGTCCGCAGCTCCAGGAAGCACGGGCCGCCGCCTGAGCGGATCCCCTCTATGGCCCGCTCGGTCGCCTCCTCGACCGCCAGGACGTCCATGCCGTCCACGGGCCAGGCTGGCATGCCGTATGCCGTGGCGCGGAGTGCGAGATCGGTCTGCGCCTGGGCGCGGCGAAGGGCCGTGCCCATGGCGTACAGGTTGTTCTCGCAGGCGAACAGCACGGGGAGCTTCCAGAGGGCGGCGAGATTCATGCTCTCGTGGAACTCGCCCTCGGCGAGCGCCCCGTCGCCGAAGAAGCACACGGTCACGTGCGGACGGCCGGACAGGCGGTCCGCCAGGGCGAGCCCGAGGGCGAGGGGCAGGCCACCGCCGACGATGGCATTGCCGCCGTAGAGGCCGTGCTGGATGTCGAAGAGGTGCATCGAGCCGCCCCGGCCACGGCTGCAGCCGGTCGAGCGGCCGTACATCTCGGCCATGACGGCGGCCATGGGCACGCCTCGCGCCAGGGCATGCCCGTGCTCGCGGTAGGTGGCGACAATCCGGTCGTCTGCGGCCAGGGCCGAGATCACGCCGACGGCCACCGCCTCCTCGCCGATGTAGAGGTGGAGGAAGCCACGGATCTTGGTGCCGCTGTAGAGCTCGGCGCACCGCTCCTCGAACCGGCGGATCCGGGTCATCTGGGTCAGCAGCTCGCGCAGGTGCTTCTCCCGGGCTCCGCTGGCGGCCTTCGGTCGAGGTGTGGTTGCCGGGGTCATCGGGCCTTCTCCAGGGTCGACAGGTCGCCGAGCGGCAGGTTGAGCTCTCGGGCACGCAGGAGGCGGCGCATCACCTTGCCACTGCTCGTGTGCGGCAGGTGCTGGTCGAAGGCGATCTCGCGGGGCGCCACCGACCCCAGGCGGCGGCGGCCGAATGCCAGCAGGTCTGCCGCGAGGGCGTCGTCCGGCTCGTATCCGGGTCGAAGGGTGACGAAGGCCTTCAGCAGGTTGCCGGCCATGGGATCGGGCACGCCGATGACTCCTGCCTCGACGACGGCCGGGTGTTCCATGAGTGCGCTCTCGACCTCGAACGGCCCGACCAGGTGGCCGGCAGTCTTGATGACGTCATCGGCGCGGCCGACGAACCAGAAGTAGCCGTCGGCATCACGGCGGGCCAAGTCGCCCGTGAGGTACCAGCCGCCGGCGAAGCACGCGGCATACCGCTTCGGGTCGTTGAGGTAGCCGCGGAACATCGAGGGCCAGCCGGGGCGCAGTGCCAGCTCGCCCATCACATCGGGCTCCGTGCAGACGTCGACGGCGCCGTCCACCACCCGCGCGCGGCCCTCGTCGCCACACCGGAGGACCGCGGCCTCCACACCGGGGACGGGGCGCCCCATCGAGCCGGGCCGCACCGGCAGGCCGGGCGCGTTGCCGATCATGATCGCGCCGGTCTCGGTCTGCCACCACGTGTCGTGGATCGTCATGCCGAAGGCCTCGACGCCCCACTCGATCACCTCGGGGTTCAGTGGCTCGCCGACACTGGCGATGTAGCGCAGCGAGGACAGGTCGTAGGCGTGGGCCAGCTCGGAGCCGGCCTTCATGAGCATGCGCAGGGCCGTGGGAGCGGTGTACCAGACCGTCACCTGCTGCTCGGCGAGGGTGCGGTACCAGCGCTTGGCGTCGAAGTCGCCGTTGTCGACCACCAGGGTCGCGCCGAAGGTGAGCGGGGCGATGATGCCGTACGACGTGCCCGTCACCCAGCCGGGGTCCGCCGTGCACCAGATGATGTCGTCGGGCCGCAGGTCCAGGACCAGCCCCGCCGTCGCGTGGTGGGCGACGACCGCTTCGTGCACATGGACGGCGCCCTTGGGCGTCCCGGTGGTTCCGCTCGTGAAGTGCAGGAGGGCCATCGACTCGGGATCGGTGGGCGGGATCGTCCACTCCGGGGAGGCTCCGGCGAGCGCGGCCGCCAGGTCGAGGGTCCCCTCGGGCGGGTCGCCCGGGCAGTCAAGGAGGAGCACATGGCGCAGGCCGGGGAGCTGGTCGCGCTGTGGCTGGATCCGCTTCCGGTACAGCGAGGCAGTGGTCACCAGGACGCGCCCGTTGCCGAGAACCAGTCGGTTGCGGATCGGCTCCGGGCCGAATGCGGTGAACAGCGGCGAAAGCACGCTGCCGTGCTTCCAGGTGCCGAGTGCTGCGACGAAGATCGCCGGCACGCGGCCAAGGAGCGTGAAGACGCGGTCGCCTCGCTCGACGCCGAGTCCCGCGAGCACATTCGCGAACCGATTGCTCTGCTCGGCCAGCTGGCGGTAGGTGATGTCGGTCTGGGCGCCGCGGGCACTGAAGGCACGCATGGCGGTGTGGTCGCCTCGGCCCTCCGCGACATGCCTGTCGACCGCCTCGTAGGCGATGTTCAGGCCGCGACCGTGCGGAAGACCGGCGAGCTGGGCCCGCGCCGCTTCCCAGATGGACGCAGCATGTGCCGCGCCGCTGTCAACTGTTTCCTTGGCGCCGACGGTGTGGCTCGTCACCCCTGCAGAATGTCCCCCCTCCCCGCCCGGACGGGAGGGCCGAAGGTCCCAGCGCCGCCGCGCGTGCCCGAGGGACCGCCGAAGCGCGGCTCAGGTGGCAGCCGCGGCACCGAGGCGCAGCCACTCCGCCACCTCGTCGTCGACCTCGGCTGGCTCGCGGAGCTCGATGTGGTGCATCCACACGCGGGGCGAGGGGTGCACCACCTCCTTGAACCGGTCGCTCGCGATCGGGTGGTCGGCGCCGATGGACAGGACGGCTGGCACGTCGGACGTCAGGTAGCGGTCAGGACGCCACACGTAAGCGAACCCGCGCCGACGCCGGAAGGCGACCTGGCTCTTGGTCACTCGCATCTCACACCCACCCAGGCCGTCGACCACCTGCTGCACCACCCGGCAGATCGCGAGCCCGGTGGGCGAGCCTGCAAAGAACTCCTCGGGCGAGGACGGAGAAGCGGGAGCGGTCGGCGCCACGTCACACTAGCCCGATCGGAACGAGCCAGATCGGGAGTGCCTGGCGACGCGTCATGCTGAGCTCCTCGAGGGTTCGGGCCCGAGCCGGCTCGGGCGGCCGGGCGGAGGCGACAACGTCGAGCATGCCACGGTGTGTGCCGGGCGGCCGCCCTGCCGCCAGCGCCACGTGAAGGCCGGACGAGGAGCCTCATGCGGACGCGGCCGATGTGCCGCTACTGTCGCGCAGAGGGACGCACACCAACGGAGCGGTGGGGTCGATGCGGAGTCAGCTGTCACTGCGATGGGCCGACGTCGGCCGCCTGCTGGCCGCCTGGGCGTCGTCCTCGCTGGCGCTCATGGCAGCGGCGGCGATCCTGCCCGGGCTCTCGGCCACATCTCCGTGGGAGTACGTCGTCGTGGCCGGCGTGACTGGAGTCGTGGGTCTGCTCCTCCGGCCGATCATGGTCGAGGTGTCGGCGCGCATCGGGTGGATTGCCGTGCTGGCCCTCACCCTGGTCGGCCAGGCCGCAATCATGTATGCCGCGCTGGCGCTCGTCCCAGGGGTCACTGCCAGCTTCTGGACGGCGATCGCTGCCAGCTGGATCGCGGCCGTGGCCGGCACGCTGATCGCCTGGGCGACCACCGCGGGCACCGACGACGGGCTCGTGGCGGCGCTGGCACACCGGGGCCGCCGGACGCGAACCGTGGAGGACCCCGACGTCGACGGAGTCGTCTTCGTCCAGCTCGACGGTGTGCCCTACCCGGTGCTCCGGTGGGCGATCCGCTCTGGGTCCGTGCCGACGATCCGGCACTGGGTCACCTCAGGGGCCTACACGCTGCGCGAGTGGACGCCGCAGCTTCCCTGCACAACCCCCGCCAGCCAGCTTGGCATCCTGCACGGCACCATCGACGGCATCCCCGCCTTCCGCTGGTACGACCGCGAGCTCGGACGCGTGCTGGTCGCGAACCAGCCGGCCGACGCGCGGCTCATCGAGGATCGCGCCAGCACAGGTCAGGGACTGCTCTGGGACGATGGCGTCTCCATCTCGAACCTCTTCACCGGTGACGCGCCGCGCGCGCTGCTCACGATGTCCCGCGCCGAGGTCCGACGCGGTTCGACGCAGACGCGCCGCGCCTTCGCGTGGTTCTTCGCGTCGCCGAGCGGTTTCACCAGGAGTCTGACTCGGACGGTCGCCGAGATCGTCAAGGAGCGGTGGCAGGCAAGACGCCAGGTACGCCGGGACGTTCGCCCGCGTGTAAACCGGAACTGGTCGTTCGCCGTCCTCCGTGCAGTGACCAATGCGCTGCTCCGCGACCTGAACACCGCCCTGGTCGCCGAGGAGATGCGCCGAGGCACGAGGAGCATCTACGTCGACTACGTGGACTACGACGAGATCGCCCATCACGCGGGCCTGTTCCGCCCCGAGTCGCTGGCCGCCCTCGACGGGCTGGACCGGGTGCTGGCATCCCTGGAGGCGCTGGCTGCGACCGCCCCCCGGAGGTACCGCATCGTCGTCCTGTCCGACCACGGTCAATCCCAGGGCACACCGTTCGCCGACCGCTACGGCCAGGACCTCGGAGCCCTCTGCCAGAGCCTGATGTCCGAACCCGTGCAGACCATCGACGAGCCCGTCGAAGGACTCGGCCGGGCGGAGTCCATCGTGCAGGATGTCGCTGGTTCCGGTGGCGTGGTCGGCCGTGCGGCATCAGAGGTCGGGCAGCGAATGGGCCTGCGGGCGGACGACCACTCCGACGCCGCGACGCCCAGCGAGCCCGCGGTCGTCCTCGGTTCAGGCAATCTGGGTCTCCTGTACCTCCGGCGGCCCGGGCGGCTTGCCCTCGAGGACCTCGACGACCAATGGCCCGACCTGTTGCCGGGGCTTCTCCGCTCCCCGGGCATCGCTTTCGTCGCCGGGCTGGGCCGCGATGGTCACCCCCGGGTGGTGGGCGCTGCGGGCCGCCACGACCTCTTGACCGGCGCGATCGAGGGACAGAACCCGTTGGCACCCTTCGGCGAACACGCTGCTCGAATGCTCGCTCAGGCAGTCCGCCGGCCCGAAGCGCCTGACCTCTACATCAACAGCAGCATCGACGAGCACACCGAGGATGTCGCGGCCTTCGAGGGTCTGGTCGGTGCCCACGGCGGACTCGGCGGATGGCAGGACAGCGCTGTGCTCCTCGTCCCGGCCGACCTGTCTGAGCTGCTGCCCGACCGCATCGAGGGAGCGGATCGGCTCCACGCGGCCCTCGTGTCCGTCCTCCGCGCGTGCGGCCATCGGAAGCATCCCCTCGCGGGGCGCAAACCAACCCTGCCGGCGTTGGAGACGTAGAGGAGCGCCGCCGATCGTCGTGCTCCACCTGGTGTTCGACGTCATCTTTGTGACCGCCCCGGCGGGACTGGCGAAGAACACCCTTCAGATGAGCGGCTCCCGCGCGCGAAGCGAGCCGCCGCCACGCTCCGCGGCCGATGGTCGTGACGAAGCCGACAGCTAAGGCACCAGCCAAGACCCGCGAAAGGGAACTGCCAGGTGGCCCCGGTGAGCGGGGGCGCGCTCCCACTGCCGTGCCCTCGACAGGCGCTTCCCTGCCCGGGAGACTCTGACCAGCCCACCCGTCGGGCCGCCAGTGGGATCCGTGGACCAGATGAGGAGGGCAGCCGTTGTCCCAGGTGACCTTTCGCTATTCGGACCTCATCGCGCAGGTCGCCCCGCTTGTCCGGAGCCGGCTCGGCACCACTGCTGCCGAGACGTTCCTCGACCGGCTTGAGCGCTACCTCCCCGATGCGGTTGGCCCGGTCGACCAGCTCTATGGCGCGGGACCCGACGTCGTCAGGCTCGTGCGCCGCCTCGTTGACGTCACCCTCGAGCTACGCCGCCAGCCGACCGCGCGACCTGCGCGACCTCGACGCGAGGCGGGAGGCGGAGCCCGGCTGGTTCCTCGAGCCGTCGATGATCGGATACGTGTGCTACGCCGACCGCTTCGCAGGCACCCTCGGCGGCGTCCGCACCCGTCTGGACTACCTCGCCTCGCTGGGGATCACCTACCTCCACCTCATGCCGGTGCTCGCCGCGAGGGAGGGTGCGAACGACGGAGGGTATGCCGTGCGCGACTTCCAGGCGGTCGAGCCCCGGCTCGGTATGATGACCGACCTCACCGCCCTGGCCGAGGATCTGCACGCCCGCGGCGTGGCGCTGTGCATCGACCTGGTCCTCAACCACACCGCGCGCGAGCACGAGTGGGCGCAGAAAGCGCTGGCCGGCGACCCGGCATACCGCGATTTCTTCCTGGTCTTCCCTGACCGCACCGGCCCGGACGCCTACGAAGCCACGCTCCCGGACATCTTCCCCGAGATGGCACCGGGCAGCTTCACCTTCGTCCCCGAGCTGGACGGGTGGGTCTGGACCACGTTCCGCGAGTTCCAGTGGGACCTCAACTACGCCAACCCAGCGGTGCTCGAGGCCATGCTCGGCACGATGCTCGGACTGGCCAACCGCGGCGTAGACATCCTCCGGCTCGACGCCGCGCCCTTCCTCTGGAAGCGGCTCGGCACCACCTGCATGGACCTGCCCGAGGCACACCTGGTCATGCAGGCCCTGCGCGCTCTCACGCGCGTCGCGGCACCTGGTCTGCTGCTCAAGGCGGAGGCCATGCTGGCGCCCGACCTGCTGGGCAAGTATCTGGGCGACCACGACCGCTACCACCCGGAATGCGACCTCGCGTACGACAACCAGGTGATGGTGCTGCTGTGGTCGTCGATGGCGACCCAGGACGCCCGTCTCGCGGCGCAGGCACTCTCGCGTCGCCGTCCGGCGCCGCCTCCGACCACGTGGGGCACGTACGTCCGCTGCCACGACGACATCGGGTGGGCCGTGGCGGACACCGACGCCGAGGCGGTGGGCCTGGACGGGCCGGCGCACCGTCGGTTCCTCAGCGAGTTCTACGCGGGAGACGTCGCGGGGTCGTTCGCTCGCGGCGTGCGCTTCCAGGCCAACGTGCTCGGCGAGGCCCCGATCTCCGGGATGGCGTCCGCCCTGTGCGGGATCGAGCAGGCGCTGGCCGAGGGCGATCGGTCCCGCCTCGAACTCGCCGAGCGCCGCCTGGAGACCATGTACTCCGTCGTCTTCTCCATCGGTGGCATACCGCTGGTGTACATGGGCGACGAGGTGGCGCTGCCCAACGACGGACACTGGGGCGACGACCCTTCCCACGCCGGCGACAACCGCTGGCTGCACCGTCCGCCCATGGACTGGGCCACTGTCGAGGCGGCTGAGACCGGAGCGGGCGTCGCAGGCCGCACGCTCGCGCGCCTTCGTCGCCTCGCGGCCGAGCGTGCCCGGCGCCCGGCCCTGCGCTCGGACGCCGGGATCGCGATCCTGCCGATGGCGAACCCGCACGTCCTTGCCTACCGACGGGGAGTATCCCCTGAGGGGCTGGTCGCGCTGGTGAACTTCAGCGGTGCACCCCAAGTCGTCGCGGCTGCCGAACTCGAGGCACTGGGGCTCGCTGGCGCGGTCCTCCTGTATGGGACGGAGGGAGTAGAGGCGCCGGGTGGCGCGGCGGCCGGCGCGGCGGTCGGCGCGGCGGTCGGCGCGGACCTCACGGTTCCGGCGTGCGGTTTCCTCTGGCTGGGCCGGGACGACGAGGCGGCGCTGGGTCGGTAGGTCGTCAGGCCTCGGATCCGGCGCCGTCTGGCTTGGATGGCTCGGATGGCTCCCACACCACTGGGCCGACCCACAGCCACTCCGTCGATCGGCGGATTTGCGTGCGGCGACGGTGCGAACGGGTGAGCGGCGGCTCGGTGTCGACGGTGGCTGTGTTCCTGGCTCACCTCCTTGACACATTGACTCGGTCAGAACGAGGTGGTCGGCGTCGGGGGGAGCGCTGACGTGACGTGGTGGCTCGCCCCACGAGGTCGCGATGATCTCCTCGAACTCCGACCGGAGCAGCTCCTCGTCGGCACAGACCAGGTCGACGAAGGAGCTGCGAGCGGCTCGGTCTACCTCCTGTGGAGCGAATGCCGACGGCATGACTGCCGACCCCAGCCGTCAGGCGCTGATCGCCTGTCGCGACTCGCCTGTGCTGATCTCGATCTTCCGCGGCTTGGCCTGCTCGGCGACCGGGATCTCCAGGCTCAGGACGCCGCCCTCGTAATGAGCCGAGATGTTGTCGGTGTCGAGGTTGTCGCCCAGCACCAGCTGGCGGCTGAAGAGCCCGCGCGGCCGCTCTGCCGCGATCATCTCGGTGTCGGTGTCCCGCGCTCGGCGCTCGGCGCGGACGGTGACCACGTTGCGCTCGACGTCAAGGTCGATCGAGCCGGGGTCCACACCGGGCAGGTCGAACTCGACCACGAAGCTGTCTCCCTCGCGCCAGGCGTCCATCGGCATGACCGCAGGACGGCTCAGGGTGCCGTCGACTCCGAAGACCTGCTGGGTGAGGCGGTCCAGCTCACGGAACGGGTCGGTGCGCATCAGCATCGTCTCCACCTCCATCGTCTCTTGGACTGATGCACCGGCGAGCCACGAGATCGGCACGATCTCTGTTGGCTGCCATAGATTTTCTTTAGCACGCATGGCATCATCGAGTCAAGACCCAGACAGGACGGGAGCAGATGACCAAACCAGAAGTGCCGCGCTCGGAGGCGTCGTCCGACGATACGGCGTCCGAGGAGTCGCCGCGTCCACCGGATGCCGAGCGGGGGGTCTACGGCATCTCAGTGGCCGCCGACCTCGTGGGCATGGGGGTGCAGAACCTCCGCCTGTATGAGTCCCGGGGGCTGCTGCAGCCCGCCCGCACCGAGGGCGGGACCCGCCGCTACAGCGAGAACGACCTCAAGCAACTACGCCGCATCGGGGACCTGCTGGATGCGGGACTGAACCTCGCCGGCATCGGCATGGTCATCGACCTCGAGAACGAGAACACACGGCTGCGGCGCCGGAGCGGCACACGGCTGCGGCGTCAGAGCGGCCAGACCGACAAGGCACCGTGAGGGAGACAGGCCGGCTGGTTGGTGCCCGCCTACGGCCCGTCCCGGCGGGCCATGGCGCCGGAAAGCGCGGTGGCGAGGCCGCGCGACACGCCACACGTCAGGATCGCGCTCCGGACAGGCTCCGCCGTCGGTGCCAGTCGGAGCCTGTCCGTGCGGCGAGCGAACCGGCCACGGCACACGCTGCGGTGAGTGCGACAGCGCGAGCCAGGTTGCGGGGTCCGGTGTCGGGACGGGCCTCCCTCATCGCACGGACCACGGCGGTGTCGAACGGGGTCCAGCCCCCTGCGGGCGGCGCGACGAGTCCGGCGAAGGCGTTCTCCCTCACAACGACCTCATGCACGAGGCTCCCGACCAGCGGCTTGGCGAGCCCCGCCGGAATCGGCGTGACGAGTCCGACCCAGTGGCTCGCCAGTCTGGGTGTCAGCACGGGCACGGTGACGACCAGGGGCGGTCGGCGGCCGGTCGCCTGGGCGAATCTGCGGATCATGTCCCGATAGGTCATGACTTCCGGTCCCCCGATGTCGAAGGCTCGGTTGAGCTCGCCCGGCTCCTCGGCCACGGCGGCGAGCACGTAGACCACGTCCTCGATGGCAATCGGCTGGATCCGGTTGTTGAGCCACTTCGGGGCGACCATGGCGGGCAGTCGGCAGGTGAGGTAGCGCAGCATGTCGAACGACGCCGACCCGTCGCCCAGCACCACAGCCGCCTGGAGCACAACCGTGGGCACGGCGGACGCCAGGAGGATTTCGCCCACCTCGACCCGAGACGCCAGGTGTGGCGAGAGCTGCTCGCCGCTGGGGTGGAGCCCGCTCAGGTAGACGATCCGGCCCACCTCTTGCTCCGCGGCGGCTGCGGCGAAGGTGCGCGCGGCCTGCCGGTCGCGCTCGGCGAAGTCGGGGCGCTCGTCCATCGAGTGGACCAGGTAATACGCCACCCGGATGCCGCACAGGGCCTCCCGCATGTCGGTCTCCGATGCGACGTCCCCCTCGAGGACCTCGACCTGTTCGCGCCACGGCTTGGTGGCGAGGGAGCCAGCCCTGCGGGTCAGCACGCGAACCCGCCACCCGTCGGCCAGCAGCCGGGGCACGAGACGGCCGCCGATGTAGCCGGAGGCCCCGGTCACGAGAACGGTCCGGTCAGGGGGCACAGACATCATGGGTCACCTCGCCACGTTCAGGACAGGGGGAAGGAGCAGGAGCATCCCGCAGGACCACACCAGGTGCGTGATGGCCGGCCCGAGGATGCCGCCGGTGACCCGGCGCTGCAGTCCGGTCACGACGCCGAGTACCAGCGCGGCCACGACCAGCAGGGGTATGCCGGTACCGACCGTGGTCAGGCCGTACAGCACCGTGGTGATGGCCACCGGCCATCTCGGCAGGGCAGCGAAGAGGGCTCCCCTGAAGTAGAGCTCCTCTGCGATCCCGTTGACCACCGTGAGTGCCAGGACCGTGAGCGTCGAGCCGAGGCGGGCGTGGTCCAGAAGCACGACGAGCGAGGCGCGCAGCGAAGGTAGGCGGCCGACGAGGAGGGCTCCCGCCAGGAACACGCCGAGCACGAGCGTGCCCAGGGCCAGCGATTGAACGACCGGCCGGGCCGCATGCCCGCCCCGGCGGGTGTGGCCCCAGCCCGCATGGAGCGGGCCTGATGCCATCGCGCCGATAGACCAGACCAGCGCCAGGGCGAGGGTGGCGGCGTAGAACAGCCAGTCCCCGGGCCTGATGCGCAGCGCCCAAGCCAGGAGGGGCATTCCCACCATCAGCGTCAGTGCCGTGACGACCCGCCGACGCCGCAGTGCCGTGGCCGTCTCGGACCGCTGGTCCGGCACGGGCACGAACAGCGCGGCCTGGAGGAACTCGCGAACCTCGTCGATCGGCCCCCGCATCGCCGGGATCACCCCCCGCAGCGGGGGCACGGGTGCCGCCTAGGAGCACCAGGGGTAGATGAACAGGCTGTTGTCACCAGCACGGTGGTCGGCGAGCACGACGCTGAGCGGGAGCGGGTCGGGCAACGCCGACACGTCGGTGCCCGCGCGGGGGGTGACACCGGCGGCGACGGCGAGGCTGATCGGCAGGCCACCGCGAGCGACGTCGTCGAGCAGGCCGAGGCTTCGCAGTGTGGACATGCCCGCTCGCATGCAGGCGGTGTCCTGCTGCGCGGTGCCGGCCGAGGCGGCGCCGGCAGGGACGAGGACGGCCGTGGCGGCAAGAGCCACTGCTGCGGAGAGATGGGCTGTGCGCATGGATCTCACTCCTTGTCAGGAAGGACGGGCGGGATCAACGACGTTCGCCTGTCCAAGGTTTGTCTAAGGACGAGTCGTCAGTCTGGCGCGCTTTCGCGGATTTGTCCATACCTTGTTCAAGGTTTGTCGTATGATGGCGCTGTGACCACCATCAAGCACGCCGCCTCCCTCCTCGGAGTCCCCGAGGCGACCCTGAGGGCCTGGGAGCGCCGGTATGCCGTGGTGTCGCCGACGCGGAACGATGCCGGCTACCGCGTCTATGACGACGCGGCGCTGCGCCGGCTTGCTGCCATGGCCGCACTGGTGGGTGCCGGGTGGTCACCGCGAGAGGCGGCGGAGCGGGTGAAGTCCCAGGCCCCCGGCCCCGACTCCGGCCCGGACTCCAGCTCCGGTTTCGGGGACGACGTCGCCGGCGGCGCGGGCTCCACCGGCGGGGCGGCTGCGCAAGCACTGGTAGGGGTCGCCAGCACTATGGACCGCGCCGCGCTCGACGCAGCCCTCGACACCGCGTTCGCCCTGGCCTCCTTCGACCAGGTGGTCGACACCTGGCTGATGCCCGCGCTCAAGGAGGTGGGACTGGCCTGGCGCGAGGGCCGGGTCGACGTCGCCGGGGAACACCTGGTCAGCGCAACGGTCCAGCGCCGGCTGGGCGCCGCCTTGGATGCCGCGGGACGGGCGGTGTCGGCGCCCCGTGTGGCCGTCGGGCTCGCGGAGGGCTCGCGTCACGAGCTGGGAGTTCTGGCCTTCGCCGTGGTGCTCCAGAGGGCGGGGGTCGACGTCTCCTACCTCGGGGCCGACCTGCCGCCCGAGAACTGGGCCGACGCAGTGCACCGCCTCGAGCCCGATGCCGTGGTCCTGGGGGTGCCGATGTCCCACGACGTGCTGGCCGTCCAGCGGACGGTCGCGACGCTGGCCGCGGCGTTCTCCGGGCTGCGGATCTTCCTGGGCGGTGCCGCCCAGGACCAGGTCGGGGGCCGGTCCGTCCCACTGGGCCATTCCATCAGAAACGCCGCCCGAGAGCTGGCCGGCATCCTCCATGCACCCCCGATCCCGGCGAAGGCGCCGGGGTCGCCATCGATCCACCAGTCCGACAATCGGGGAGGCAACCATGGGTCCGGGTGAGCAGCAGCACGGCCAACGGCTACGGCGCGCGCTGGGTGCGCTGGTCGGCCGTCGCGCCAAGTGGGTGGTCGTCACTGCCGCCCTGGTGCTGTCCGCCGCTGTACTGGCACTGGGCGGCGAGGCCAGGGCGGTCAGCACCGCCGCAACGTCACTCCCCGACTCCGCCGAGTCGGCGCAGGTGGCCAAACTGCGTGCGACGTTTCCCAGCAGCGGCACCGCCTCAGCCGTCGTGGTGTTCACCCGGGGCGAGCAACAGCTCACCGCCGAGGACAAGGCTGCGGTCGTAGCCGCGCAGCAACGGGTCGTCGCCGGTGATCCATCGCGTCAGGGCCCCCCTCGCGCAGTACAGCGAAGACGGCACCACAGCGCTGCTGGTCGTCCCACTCCCCGCGAAACTGTCCGACCAGGAGATCGGACCCACCGTGGAGGCTCTGCGGGCCACCGTGCGCGGCCAGCTGCCGCAGGGCCTGGACGCCGCCGTCACCGGGGGACCGGCATTCGCCGCCGACATCACCAAGGTGTTCGAGGGCGCCGACATCCGGCTCCTCGGGGCGACTGCTGGCGTGGTTGCGGTTCTGCTCCTCATCACCTACCGCAGCCCGTGGCTCTGGCTGGTCCCCCTGACCGTCATTGGCACAGCCGACCAGGTGGCAGCCAAGTCACTCGCGGCACTGAGCCGCGCCACGGAGATCCGCGCCGACGGCGCGGTGACCGGCATCACGTCGGTCCTCGTCTTCGGCGCGGGCACCAACTACGCGCTACTGCTCATTGCCCGCTACCGCGAGGAGCTGCGCCGCACCGAAGACCGGCATGAGGCGATGCGGCGCGCGCTTGGGGCGGCGGCGCCGGCCATCCTGGCCAGTTCGAGCACGGTGATCCTGGCCCTGCTCAGTCTGGGCCTCGCCGACGACCCCTTCGTCAACTCCCTCGGGTATGCCGGTGCCCTGGGGGTCGCGGTCGCCCTCGCCTACGCGCTCCTCGTGCTTCCGGCAGCGATGGTGCTCTTCGGGCGCCGGCTCTTCTGGCCGTTCGTCCCGCGGCTGGGCGACGACGCGGCGACCGGGCAGGGCCTGTGGCACCGCGTCGGCGAAGCCGTGGTCCGGCGGCCCGGCCGCGTCGTGGTGACGAGCACCGCCTTGCTGGCGGTCCTCGCGGCCGGGCTCACCACGCTGAACGTGGGGCTGTCAACGACGGACCAGTTCCTCAAGAAGCCGGAGGCCGTCATCGGCCAGGAGCGTCTGGCCCGGGCCTTCCCGGCCGGCACCAGCCAGCCGGCGATCGTCCTGACCGGCGTCGATCACGTCGACGACGTGACCGCGGCCGCGCGCGCTGTCCGCGGGGTCAAAGCGGTCCAGCGCACGGGAGGCGGCGGGGAGACCGCCGAGCTGAGCGTCGTCCTCGATGCCGATCCCGGGACTGCCACGGCATACCGGATCGTGGGTGACCTGCGCAGCGCCGTCGGCAAGGTCGCCGGTGCCCAGGCCATCGTCGGCGGCTCCGACGCGGAGGGACTCGACGCCCGCGCCACAGCCGACCACGACCGCGCGCTGCTTTTCCCGGTCATCCTCGGCATCGTCCTGGTCATGCTGCTCCTGCTGCTGCGGTCGGTCGTCGCCTCCATCGTGCTGGTGCTGACCGTGGTCGCGACGTTTGCCGCGAGCCTGGGGGCGAGCTCGTTCGCCTTCGCCAACTGGTTCGGCTTCCCCGCCATGGACCTGTCGACGCCGCTCTTGGCCTTCCTGTTCCTGGTGGCGCTCGGCGTCGACTACAACATCTTCCTCACCACCCGGGCCCGCGAGGAGGCCGCCATCGGCGCACCCGCCCGGCGCGCCATCGTCACGGCTCTGTCGGTGACCGGCGGGGTCATCACCAGCGCCGGCATCCTGCTGGCCGCCGTGTTCGCCGTCCTCGGCGTGCTGCCACTCATCCAGCTCGCCCAGATCGGCATCATCGTGAGCTTCGGCGTCCTGCTCGACACGTTGCTCGTCCGGAGCGTCCTGGTGCCGGCGATCGTCAGTCTGCTAGGTGAGCGATTCTGGTGGCCCGGTCATCCGTCCGGCCGCCCCCGCCGCGCGCCAGAGCGCGAGGCCGAGCCGGCCGTCGCAGGCGGAGGTCCGCCGCTGGGGTGACCGAGCGACGCCTGGTCGCGCCCGAGTCACTCAGGCTGTCCGTCCTGCCTCGGACCGATGCGGTAGGGCCGCATCATCTCGTTGTCCTCGTGCTCCACGATGTGGCAGTGCCACACGAACTGGCCCGGCGTCTGGAAGTGCGCCCGGACCCGCGTTACCTGACCCGGATACGCCACCACAGTGTCCTTGAAGCCGGTCTCCCAGGACTCGGGCGGCGTGACGTTGCCGGTGAGCTGGATGGGCTGGACGACCTCCTCGTCCTGTACAACCAGGTCCTCGCGGTTGACCACCTCGAAGGCCAGTTCGTGGATGTGCATGGGGTGCGCGTCCGCAGTCGTGTTATAGATCTCCCAGACCTCGGTGTCGCCGACGCCGGGGTTCTCGGTCACCGGATCCATCCAGAGCTTCTCCACCGTCATGCCCGTGGAGGAGAGCGTGCCGAGGAGAGCCTCGATCGGCCCTTCCACCTCGTTGCCCTCGGCGTCAAAGCCAATGCCAGCCTTCTCGATGAGCGCCAGCGGTCGGGTTGAGGTCTCGGTCGGCAGCGGCGTCAGGGCCGGCAGCTGGAGGAACTGCGGCGGCGTGGTCGGATCCGGGGCAACAGGGGGTACGACGCGGAACTGCATGATCTGCCCCGTCGTGTCCTCGTCGGACGTGTCGAAGTCGCCGGGGAGGTTCGCCGCCACCGAACGGCTCGTCCGGTCCGACGTTGGCGAGGACGTAGTTGCCGACCGGCACGTTGGTGAAGTCCACGATGAGGTCGGCCCGCTCCGCGAGCCCCATCAGGAGCTGGTTGTCGTTGTCGGCGGTCAGGTTGACCGGTGCGGCCAGGAAGCCACCCTCGTTCCCGATGTCCCAGACCTCCACACCCGGGATCTGGTTGAAGTCCAGGATCAGGAACCGGGACTGGCAGCCGTTGAGGAAGCGGAACCGGTAGCGCCGCTGCTCGACGGTGTGGAAGGGCCACGTGTTGCCGTTGACCATGATCGTGTTGCCGAAGAACTCGGGGTTCCAGATCGGGGAGAACTCCCCCTCTAGCGTGCCGATGTAGGGGGAGACGATCCCATCGAAGAACACGCGTGAGTCGGGGTAGAACAGCGACCCGTCGGTGTTGAACGCCCGGTCCTGGATCGCGATCGGGATCTCGTAGTAGGTCTTGTTGGGCGGGAACTTGTCCCCCTCCCTCGGCGCCGGGCTGGGGAGCACCGCCACAGTGCCGTTCCGGCTGTCCAGCACCGCCTTGTCGCCGTCGGGACCGCCGCGGATGAGGTAGAACCCGGCCGGGCCGGCATACACGTTGAGCCGGGTCATGCCGAGGGTGTGGTCGTGGTACCACTTGGTTGCCGCCCGGTCCGGGTTGGGGTACTGGAAGATGGCGAATCCCGGCTGCCAGGTCGCGCCGTAGTTCGCGGCGGCCTTGCCGGCGAAGAAGTCGTACCACGTGCCCTGCTTGGCGTATCCACCCGGGATGTTCATGGCTGCCGGCAGGTACCACGCCTCGGCGTAGCCGTCGCTCTCGTCGCCGACGCCGACCGCACCATGCAGATGGGTGACCATCGGAACCGGGCCGGTGTAGCGCCCCGGGGTCGTGTCGAACGACGGCCGCGTGTCTCGGAATTCGGTGCCCCCGGGCGGGTTGGCCCAGTGCAGGGTGGGGTCAACGGGCAGCAGGTGCGGCAGGTAGTTGCCGTCCTTGTCGAGCAGCTCGTTGATCCACTTCACGCGCACCGGACGGTTGTGCATGGCCTCGATCGTCAACGATGGGGCGTTGTGGATAAGAAGTCCCTTCTTGCTCTGCGACGTGATGGCGCCGTAGCCCCAGACCGTCGTGGCCGGAAGTCCGGCCGGCAGGATCTGCTGCGTCGAACTGCCGCACCGAGATCTCGTAGTAGTCGGCAGGCTTTCCACCGGGCAGCGTGATCGTTGCGGCGCGCGGCATGACCGGCGGCACCAGCAATGGGGTTTGGAACTTCGGAATGTCCAGGGGATCGAGCGTTCCGCCGGGCAACGCCTCGGCAAGGGCCACTTTTGTGCCGCCGGGCAGATAGGCGTACAGCACGAAGCCGAGCCCTGCCCCACCCCCGGCCCGGATAAATGTCCGGCGACTGATCATCCTGCGCCCATCGCTGCGAGTCGTCATCGCAACCACCCCTACCGCTGCTTGCCCGAGCAGCTCCTGGGCCTCCGCGTCTGCTCCGCGGAGTCGTTCCAAGTCTGGCACCAAGCAGGGGTGGTTGTGAGCGGTTTGTCACAATTAAGGCAAGGCTTGCCTCAGGCCGCCGGTCGCGCCGGCTCAGGCACGACGGCCGGCTGAGGCGAGCCCGTCGCGTGTGGCTGGACGGGCAGGCGCAGCCGCCGGAGCGCCAGGGCGTTGACGGCCACGATCACGCTCGAGCCGGACATCGACAGGGCGGCGATCTCGGGGCGCAGGACCAGCCCGAGCGCGGGCTCGAAGATCCCCGCCGCGATCGGCAGCGCGATCACGTTGTAGCCCACCGCCCAGCCGAGGTTCTGGCGCATCTTGCGCAGCGTCCCGCGGCCGATCCGCAGCGCGATCGGCACGTCGAGCGGGTCGGACCGCATCAGCACGACGTCCGCCGTCTCGATCGCGACGTCGGTGCCGGCACCGATCGCGATGCCCAGATCGGCCTGTGCCAGGGCTGGGGCGTCGTTGACCCCGTCGCCGACCATCGCCACGCGCCGCCCCGCCGCCTGCAGCTCGGCCACTCTGGCCGCCTTGTCCCCCGGGAGCACCTCGGCGATGACCGTGTCGATCCCCAGCAAGGCGGCGATCCGATCCGCAGTCGCCTGGTTGTCACCACTGAGCATCACCACTTCGGCGCCGAGCTCGTGCAGGGCGCGGATCGCCTCGGCTGAGGTCTCGCGGACCGCGTCGGCCAGCGCGATCAGCCCTGCACCCGCGCCATCGACACCGACCAGGACCGCGGTGCGGCCGCTGGCTGCCAGCTGGTCGCGCTGGGCCACGAGCGCCTCAACGTCGACGCCCTGATCCGCCATCAGCTTCCGGTTGCCGACCACGACGCGGTGACCCTCGACATCCGCGACGGCGCCGTGACCGGCAATGTTCCGGAACCCTGAGGGGTGGGAGGGAACCACTCCGTGCTCACCGGCATACCTGACGATTGCGGCGGCGAGCGGATGCTCGGACTCCGCCTCCACGGCCACCACCAGCCGGAGGAGTTCGTCATCATCCAACCCATCGGTGATCACGTCTGTCACCTCGGGCTCGCCCTTGGTGAGCGTCCCCGTCTTGTCGAGCACAACCGTGTCGACCCGGGCCGCTGACTCGAGGGCGGTCGCGTTCTTGAACAGCACCCCTCGCTTGGCACCGAGCCCGGTGCCGACCATGATCGCGGTCGGGGTCGCGAGCCCGAGGGCGTCGGGGCAGGTGATGACCACGACCGTGATGGCGAACAGCAGCGCGGTCTGGACGCTGGCGCCGGTCGCGAGCCACACAAGGAAGGTGCCGAGGCCGCCGACGAGCGCGACCAGGACCAGCCAGAAGGCCGCACGGTCGGCGAGCCGCTGTCCGGGAGCCTTGGAGTTCTGGGCCTCCTGGACGAGGGCAACGATCTGGGCCAGCGCCGTGTCGGACCCCACCCTCGTGGCGCGGACGCGCAGGGTCCCGCTCGCGTTGATCGACGCACCGATCACTTCCGAGCCGGGCGCCTTCGCGACCGGGAGGCTCTCGCCGGTCACCATGGACTCGTCGATCTCGGAGTCGCCGTCCTCGACCGTGCCGTCGACCGGCACCTTGCCGCCGGGGCGGATCAGCACCAGGTCACCCACCGCCACCTCGGCCGTGGGAACCTCCACCTCCGCACCGTCGCGGACCACGGTTGCCATCGGCGGCGCGAGGTCGATCAACGCCCGGATCGCATCGTTGGCGCCACCCCGCGCCCGCATCTCGAACCAGTGGCCGAGCAGCACGAACGTCGTGAGCATCGCTGCGGCCTCGTAGAAGACGTCACCGCCGCCGGTCAGGGTCACGCCCAGGCTGTAGAGCCAGCCGGCGCCGACGGCTACCGCGACCAGGACCATCATGTCGAGCGTGCGGTTGCGCAGGGCTCGGTAGGCGCCGTCGAAGAAGATCCAGGCGGAGTAGAAGACCACCGGCAGGCTGAGGATCAGCGCGAACACGTCGTCGCGCAGCCCAAAGGGCGCCGGTGCACTGAAGCCCAGCATGTCGCGTCCCATCGGCGACCAGAGCGTGATGCCAGCCGTGAGCACGAGGGCGACGAGGAACCGGGTGCGCATGTCGCGCACCATGTCGTCCATGGACATGCCCGCGTGCCCGCCGTGCCCCATCATCTCCTGCGGGGAGTGGGCGGCATGGCGGTCACCTACGCCTTCGGAGGTACGCCGGATGCCCGCCTCGCGTGGAACCGCAGCGGCAGGTGCCACCGCGTGCTCTGGGCGATGCACTGCGTGAGCCTCGTGCCCGGCGATGGCCCCTGGGGTCGGCTCTTCGAGCGGATCGCATACGTGATTGGGCACCGATCGGCCGGCGCAGTGGTAGCCGCAGTCGCGGACCCAGCCGGACAGCTGGGCCACGGACGTAACCTCCGGGTCGTAGGTCACGGTAGCCGTCTGGTTAAGGGCGTTAGCCTCCACAGCCTCCACGCCCGGTCTGCGCCTGAGCGTGGACTCGATGCCGTGGGCCGTGGTGGCCCAGTGCAGTCCGCCGACTTCCAGAACCGTCATCTGACTCATTGCCGACCCTCTCGCGATTGCCTGTGGCTGCTCTCCCTACCAACAACCAGATACCCCCTAGGGGTATTCCCCAAGGTCAATGACCACGTCGGCCCGGCATGCCGAGCATCATCGCCGCCATCATTGCCGCGCACAGCGGGGCGAACCAGAGGGGGACGTCGGCTGTGCCGGCTCCAGGATCGGGGCCGGGCTCCCGTCACGGTAGGGGAACTGGCAGCTCATGGCGCGTGCCCTCAAAGTGTTGTCGGATCAGCGCGTCGTGCGGAGGGCCTCGCGGCGGGCGTGGTACTCCTCGGTGTCGATCTCGCCCCGGGCGAAGCGCTGGTCGAGAATCCGCTCGGCGTCGTGATCACTCCGACCTTCGGCCGGTGTCGACCCTCCACCACTGCCACGAAACAGCGCCACGACGGCGAAGACGACGAGTGCCCAGAAGGCCACCATCGTGGCGGCCATCACCAGCCAGCCCGCCCAGCCCACTTCGTAGTTCCACATCATTGTCCTCAACTCCTTGTGCTCGATGGACCCACTGTGGCCGACCCACCCCGTCGCGGCAGTCGACATTTCGTGAAGGTTCGCTGAAGATGGCGCCCAGAACGCTGCCGGCTCGGGCCGACGTGCACTCCGGGCTGCGACGATGAGCCCATGGCTCACCAGGACAGGTCTCAACCGGAGCCGTCGGCCCCACAGCCGTCATTCCCTTTGCCACCCCTGCGCGGCATTCGGGCGCTCGTGGTCGAGGATGAGGTCCCGATGGCGGCGGTCATCGGGAGCTACCTGGAGCGGGAGGGCTTCGAGGTTCACCTGAGTCATGACGGCCTGTCCGCAGTCCAGCTCGCGCGCGAGGTCGACCCCGACATCGTCGTGCTCGACCTCGGCCTGCCCGGACAGGACGGGATCGAGGTATGCCGCCAGCTGCGCACCTTCTCGGATGCCTACGTGGTCATGCTGACCGCCCGCAGCGATGAGGTGGATACGATCGTCGGGCTTTCCGTGGGAGCTGACGACTACATGACCAAGCCCTTCAGCCCCCGAGAGCTGGTGGCACGTCTGCGGGCCATGCTGCGCAGGCCGAGGCCGCTTGGGGTCAAGGCGGCGGAACTCGGTTCGCTCCGCACCTTCGGGCCCTTGGCCATCGACCCTGTCGGCAGGGACGTATGGCTGGACGGGCAGCCGATATCGCTCACCCGCACCGAGTTCGACGTGCTTGTGGTCCTCTCGGAGCGCCCACGCATGGCCTTCACCCGACGCCAGCTCATCGACCTCGTCTGGGGTGAGAAATGGGTCGGCGACGAGCATCTCGTCGATGTCCACATCGGACACCTGCGGCGCAAGCTGGGCGACGACGCCGCAGCCGCCAGGTTCGTCCGGACCGTCCGGGGCATCGGCTACAGAATGGGCACGGGGACGTGAGCGAGTCGCGCGGAACGCCGAAGGCGCGCGCCGGCCTCGCTCCCCGCCTGCTCGTCGCGCAGGCCCTCGTACTGCTGGCCGGGGCCACGACATCCTGGCTCGTGGCGTCCTCGGTCGGGCCCGGCATCTTCCACCAGCACCTGCTCAGGGCAGGTGTTGAGCACTCGGCGATCGAGGCCAGACATGTCGAGGAGGCCTTCGGGTCCGCCCTGCTCGTCGCCCTCGGCGTCGCGCTGGGGACCTCCGTCGTGATGGCTCTGGCCGTGACAGCCTTCTTCACGCGCCGGGTCCAGCGCTCGACTGCGGCGATGGCCGAGTCCGCCTCGAGGATCGCGCAGGGGCAGTTCGGTTCCCGAGTCCCGAGCCCTGCTCTCGGCTCCGAGTTCGACCAGCTTGCCGATACCATCAATGCGCTGGCGGAGCGGCTGGGCGATGTCGAGTCGACGCGGCGACGACTCCTTGCAGACCTCGCCCACGAGATGCGAACCCCGTTGGGCACCATCGAGGCTCATCTCGAAGCCCTCGAGGACGGCATACGGGAGCTTGACGCAGAGACCCTTGCTGTCCTCCACGGGAGCACGGCCAGACTCCATCGCCTGGCGGCCGACATCACTGCGGTGGCTCAGGCAGAAGAGGCCGGTCTGGACTCCAAGCCGGTCGTCACCAGCACCCGGCAGCTGGTCGACGCTGCCGTGGTCGCCGCGCAGGACGCCTACCGAGCCAAGGACGTGAGCCTTCAACCCGAGATCACGGGCGCCCCTTCTGTGCTCGTCGACCCCGAGCGCATGGGGCAGGTGCTGGGCAACCTTCTCGACAACGCGCTGCAGCACACTCCCCCGCGGGGCCGGGTCAGGGTCACGATCCACAGGCCCGACAGCAGCTGGGTCGAACTCGTGGTCAGCGACACAGGAGAGGGCATCGCGAGCGAGCACTTGGGTCACGTCTTCGAGCGTTTCTACCGCGCCGACCCGGCGCGCAGCCACGACCACGGTGGCAGCGGCATCGGCCTCACCATCAGCCGGGCGCTGGTCGAGGCGCAAGGAGGCGGGCTGTCGGCTGCCAGCGAGGGACCGGGCCGGGGATCGACGTTCACCATCCGCCTCCCAGTCGCCCGGCCCTAGCCACCGGAGGCGGCCCGACGTGGTTGGCCTGCGGCGCCTGGGCAGAGGGATGCACGGCGGCCTGCCGGCCACAGCTTTGCCCTGGTCAATGGAAGGGCAGGCAGTGCTGGTACGGCGAGTCGCCGTCAATGTGGCCCACGCCAGGCCAGTTGCCTGCAGAGGTGCAGAACCGGCCCGCTGGCTGGGCGGGATCAGCGCAGGTTCGCCTCCGAGGCGAGCCGGAAGGGGTATGCCGGCTGCCCGGCCTGCGCGTCCGGCCCAGACTGGTCTTCGGGGAATCTTCACAGACTGCGCAGCTCGATCTTCATCCCTGCCGACCACGATGGAGTCAGCGGCCAACCAGGGTGGCTGGCCGGCATACCTGCTCATCGGGGTGATCACCATGGCAGCCCGCGCCATCCTAGAAAACGGTCCCGACCAGTCCGCGCAGCCGGCGCCAGCTGCGCGGGGCGACCCCGTGCTCGTCGCGGCAGGTGTCGAGAAGACCTACCCGCGTCTGGGCCTGCGTCACCCACGGCCGGTGCTCACGAACGCCAGCCTCACCCTCGTCGCGGGAGAGGTCGTCGGCCTCGTCGGCGAGAACGGCTCCGGCAAGTCGACACTGATGCGGATCCTGGTCGGGGACCTGAGGGCCGACGCCGGCACCATCACGCGAACCGGACAGATCGGCTACTGCCCACAGGATCCGGTCGTCTACTCGCGCCTGAGGTGCGACGAGCACTTCGAGCTCTTCGGCCGCGCCTACGGCCTCACACCGGGGGCCGAGCGGGAGAGCCGGCGCGCCATCTACGACGCGCTGGGCTTCCAGCGCTACGCCCGGACCCGCGCCGACCAGCTCTCCGGCGGAACCCTGGCGAAGCTCAACCTTGGCCTCGCCCTGCTGCCGGATCCTGCCGTGCTCCTGCTTGACGAGCCGTACGCGGGCTTCGACTGGGACACGTACCTGAAGTTCTGGGAGCTGGTCAAGCAGCGGCGCGCACGGGGCCGGTCGGTCCTGATCATCAGCCACTTCGTGGTCGACGAGGAGCGGTTCGATCGGATCGTCGAAGTCCGCGACGGGAGGACGTGGTCACGATGACAACAGGGCTGCTCTCCCGCAGGTTTCTCGCCGATTACGGCCGCAATGCTCCCAACCTGCTGCTGCTGGTTGTCATCCCGGTGGTCTTCGTCCTGGCGGCCGCCTCCGCCCTCGCCGATGCCGCCCGACTACTGGGCGGCGCCGGCGGCGGAGCTGCCATCGAGACGGTCACTGCCGGCTGGGCCGCGGCCTTTCTGAGCGCGATCGCGATGTACTTCCAGGTGTCCGGGGCACGTCGCGCCGACCGGCGGATGCTGTCGAGCGGCCTCCCGCGGCGCCAGCTGGTGCTGGCGCGGCTGCTGGTCGGTGGCGCGCTGGCCGCCCTGGCCAGCGTCGCGGCGCTGCTGGCGCTCGCCGTGCGAGGAGGCCTCGACGAGCCCTGGCGTGTGGCCGCCGGGACCCTGCTCTTCGCCATCGTGTACATGGGGTTGGGCGCGGTCGTCGGGGCCCTCGTTCCGAGCGCGATCAACGGCACCGTCCTGCTGATGTTCATCTGGATCCTCGACGTCTTCTTCGGTCCCACCCTCAGCGGCTCCAACTCCTGGATCGTGCGGATCATGCCCACCCACTTCGTGTCGCTCTGGACCGTCGGCCTGCCGCCTGGCCATGGCGGGCCGAGCGAACTGGTGTGGTCCCTCGGCTGGACCGCCGGCGCTGTGCTCGCGGCCGCCGTCGTCGTGGCGGCGAGCACAGCATCCTCGCGGTCCGGCCCGCGGCGACACCCCGGCCCGCTGGCGCAGCTGCGAACGGGGCTGAGGATGGGCTGGCGCGACTGGCGCCGTACTCCCGTGCTGTGGCTGCTACTAGGCGTGGTACCGGCGGTGTTCGTCCTGTTGTCTGACGCCATCACCCCACACGGGCACACCACCGTCCGGTTGCGCGAGGCTGGTGCCGCGGTCACGACGATGGTCGACCCTGCCGACATGCACGCCGGCACCATGGCCCCCATCGCCGTCGCCTCGCTGGCCACCCTGGCGGGCGTCTTCATCGTGCTGGACTCCAGGGCTGCCGATCGCCGCCTGGCCCTCGCCGGGCTGCGGCGGCCCGCGCTCCTCGCGATCCGTGTGTTCCTGGTCTTAGCCGCTGCCGGGCTCGCGACAGCGGTGTCCCTGGCCGTGACCGCCACGGTCTTCGAGCCCAGGCAGTGGTGGACCTACGCCGCAGGCAACGCACTGCTGGCCACGACCTACGCCCTGGTCGGAGTGTTGCTGGGCCCGCTGTTCGGCCGGGTCAGCAGTGTTTTCCTGGCATTCCTGCTCCCCTTCCTCGACCTCGGGATCTGGCAGAGCCCTATGTTGCGCAGCGAGCCTGAGGCCTGGGCACGCTGGCTCCCTGGGTATGGCGGGACGCGTGTGGTGATCGACGGAGCCCTCACCCCCGGATTCGACGAGGCTGGGTCGGTGCTGCTCTCCCTGATTTGGATCGGGATCCTCTTGGTACTCGCCGGTGGCCTGCTCGTGCCGCACGTCTCGGCACTCGACGGCCATGTGGGGGCACGCACGGCCGCCGCGTGAACGGCTTCGCTCCAGAGGGCGTGACTCCTCCGCGCATGGGGAGCCGAGTGCACGGCACCCGCTGCCGGGTTCGCGGCATACGCTGATCGAGAGGGCTCACACGAGGACCGACGGGGGCCAGGCATGGGCGTGAGGGTGCGCGACTCCTCCCCGCCGCTGCGGCGGGAGCTGGTCATCGGGCTGGCGACGTTCGGCGTCTACATCGCGGTCGAACTGGTGGGCGGTGTGGGCGGCCGGCGGGCGGCCGACCAGCACGCGCGGACCATCGCTCGACTCGAGCACTCGCTGGGGATCGATGTCGAGGCGGCCCTGAACCGCTGGCTGGCGCCTCACCCAGTGCTGGCGACGGTTGCCAACTATGAGTATGCCTTCGGCTACCTGGCCGCAGCGGCGGTGCTGATCGTCTGGTGCTACCTCCGCCGCCCCCTTGCCTATCCCTTCGTCCGCAACTCCTTCATCGTGCTCAACCTCATCGGCATAGCGTGCTTCCTGCTGTATCCCCTCACCCCACCGCGGAAGCTGCCGGAACTCGGCCTCGTCGACACGGTCCGCGAAGGCCACACCTGGGGGTCATGGGGATCGTCATGGATCGAGCACGCGAACCAGCAGGCGGCCATGCCCTCCATGCACCTGGCTTGGGCCCTGTGGGTCAGCGTCATGCTTCCCGGGCTCACTCGCTCCCGATGGGCCAGGGCACTCAGTGCACTCAACGTCGGGATCACCACGCTGGTCATCGTGGCCACGGCCAACCATTTCGTGCTCGACGCTCTCGCGGCTGTTGTGGCCGTGGCGCTTGCCGTTGGATTGGCCGGTCTGTGGGAACGCAGACGCGGACCGGCTCGGGACACGCATGGAAGGGTGGTGCCGTCGGCGGACGCCTTCTTCTGGTACCTCGAACCCGACGCGCCCCAGCACGTTGGCGGCCTGGGGCTCTTCGCGCCGTCGCCCGAGGGCATCCCTCGCCTCGACGATGTGCGGCGCAAGGTGGAGGAGTCGCTGGCCACGCTCCCCCGCTTCCGCCAGATGCTCGTCGCAGATTCGCGGTGGCGCCGGCCCCGCTGGGTTGAGGTCCACTCGATGGACCTCAACAGGCACGTGACTGAGCACGACCTGGCCACACCGAGAGGGGGGCCAGGGGGCATCAGGTCATTGCATGAGTACGTCGCCGAGCTGGCTGCCGCGCCCCTGCCCGTCGACTCGCCGATGTGGCGTGTCGTCGTCGTTCGCGGAGTTGCGTCCGACCAGTCGGCGATGGTTCTGCTGGCCCACCACACCATCGCGGACGGGCTCGGGGTCATCGGGTCCGCGCTGCAACTGTTCGATCCCCCGGTCGAGCCGGGCAACCGGCCGGTTCGGGGGCGCGCCATCGCTGGGGCGCTGCAGCGCGCAGCATTGACGTCAGTGGGACTGGCCCAGCTGGCGACAGACGGTTCGCCGCGGGCACCGCTGAGCCGCATGTCGTCACCCAGGAGGGACTTCGCCGCGGCGTCGATCGATCTCGACCTGGTACGCACCGCCGCGGACAGGCACGGGTGTCGCGTCACCGATGTGCTGCTCTGCGCTGTCGCAGCCGGGTTCTCCCGTGGGCGACCCGACCTTGCGCCGCTGGTGGGATCGCAGCTGCGCGTCGCGGTACCGCTGCCGGTCCTCGGCTCAAGGAACGGCAGCGGGTCAGGGAACGTGACCTCGGGCGTGATGGTCGACCTGCCACTGGCGCCGATGCCCGAGCAGCAGCGGCTGGCCGTGATCGCGGGGCGGGACCGGCGACTGCGCACCCCCTCGCGTGCGCTAGCCTCGCGCGCCGTCCTGGCCCGCGGTCTGGCGCTGGCGCCGGCACCCGGGGCTCGCTGGTTCGCCCGCACTGTCTACGGACACCGGTTCTTCCACGGGATCGTCTCCAACCTGGACGGGCCGAACCAGCAGCTCTGGCTGGGCGGAGCCAGGCTCACCGAGGTCGTGCCGATCCTGCCGCTCGCTCCCGGAGCACCTCTGTGCGTGGGCGCCCTGGGCTGGAACGGACAGTTCGGCGTGGGCGTGACGACTGACCCAACCGTGCTGTCGGCGAGCCGCCTGTGCGCGGACGTCCAGGCCGTGCTGGCTGAGCTGGCCGAAGCCGAGCCGGAAACCGACCGGGTTGCCCGCCTCGGAACCGCCTCGGAACGCTAGGCCGCGGCGACGCGCTGCAGCACTGCCCGAGGAGGGTCACCCGACGCGGGCGGTCCCTCAGAAGAGGCGCGCGGCGCGCTTCTCCTCCGGCTCCTCGAGCGCGAGCAGGAACCGCTTCCGCTCGAGACCGCCGCCGTAGCCGACCAAGCTCCCGTCGGCGCCGATGACCCGGTGACAAGGGACGATGATGCCTATCGGGTTGGCGCGGTTGGCGGCTCCGACCGCCTGGCTGAGACTGAGATCGCCCAGAGCCCGGGCGAGGTCGCCATAACTACGCGTCTCGCCGTAGGGGATCCCGCGCAGCAGCGCCCACACCCGCTGCTGGAACGCATCGCCGTGGAGTGCCAAGGGCAGGTCGAATTCGGTCCGCTCCCCGGCGAAGTACTCCGACAGCTGCGCAGCCGCGTCAGCGAAACCGGCGTCGTCGCGGTCGCCGAGACGCGAGGCGTCCGCAGGGCGCTTCTGACCGCCCATGGACAGGCCGATGATGGCGCCGCCCTCGGCGACCAGCGTGAGGTCGCCAATGGGCGAAGGCGTTACCGAATGGGTCCGCATGCGCCGATCCTGCCAGCCTCCACCGACACGCCGAGCCTCCCATGCTTCAACGCTGCGTCTGGCTACTGAGACGCCGACAGCGCGTCGGTCAACAGCGCGACGAGCGCCTCGAGCTGGATGTCGGCCGACGAGGACACCTCCTCGTCCGAACCGTCGAGGGCCCGTGCGGCGAGTCCCGCCTTGCTGTCGATGAGCTGCGCGATCCTCGAGTCAATGGTCTGCGCGGCGATGATGCGCCATGCCGTGACAGGGTCTCCCTGTCCGATGCGGTGGACGCGGTCGATAGCCTGCGTCTGCTCCGCGTCGGTCCAGGAGAGCTCAGCTAGCACGACGTTCGACGCGATCTGCAGGTTGAGCCCCACGCCCGCCGCCATCAGCGAGCAGACCACGATGGCGACGTCGGGATCGTTCACGAACGCGTCGATGTTCTTCTGGCGCGACCTCGGGGTCTGGTCGCCGCGGATGGACGAGTGGCGTATGCCGCGCTTGGCAAAGATCTCCTCGGCCGCATCCATCACATCGACGTGCTTGGCGAAGAAGACGACCTTGCCGACGCTGCGGGCGAGCTGTGCAGCATAGTCGGCCGCGAGACCGGCCTTGGCCTGGCCGATGCGCCGCATCACGCCGAACACGTTCCCGTCCGTCTTCGAGGAGTTCGCGTCCTCCCGCTCCCACTTGGCGACCCGGCGCACGAGTTCATGGTCAATGCCCTCGACGGCGACGCCGGATGTGCGTGTCGCGAGTGCGGTCTCGTACCGTGACACGAGGCGGCGGGCCAGCTCCCGCTCGGCGGCCCGGATCGAGCGTCCCGCGTCGTCGTCGAGCTCGACCGGCAGGTCGGCGATCCGACGGGCAGGGATGTCGGCAGCCACGTCGACCTTGCGCCGGCGGACGATGCCGAGATCGATCACGCAGGCACGTGCGGCAGCGTAGAACCCCCGGTCTGCCGGCGTCAGGCCGGTCCGCTCGAGGGACTCCATGAGCGCGGCTCGCGGTTTCTTCTCGTCGATCCAGCCCAGGAACTGCCAGATGGCCCTGAAGTCTTCAATGTCGTTGATCAGGGGCGTCCCGGTGAGCGCCATCAGCAGGGGATTTGCGGTGCGAGCCCGAATCCGCTCGGAGAGCTGCAACACGTGCTGCGATCGCTGCGATGTCTTGTTCTTGATGAAGTGCGCTTCGTCGACGACCATGCCACGGAAGCCGAGATCGCCGAGCCAGCCGATGTGACGATCGAGCACCTCGTAGTTGATGACGACGATGTCGGCGAACGCATCGATGGTGTCACCGTCGCCGTGGATCACGGTGACGGGATGGCGGGGAGTCCATAGGCCTGCCTCGCGGGCCCAGTTGGCTTTGACGACGTTCGGAACGACGGCGAGCAGCGGGTACGCGGCCGCGGCCTGGGCGGCGAGCAGCGCCTGGGCGGTCTTCCCCAGTCCCGGCTCGTCCGCGAGCAGGAAAGTCCGGTGGCCCGAAGCCGCCGCTTCGACAACCTGCCCCTGGTGATGCATGAGCTCGAGGCCGCCGGGCGCCTTGAGCGAGGACGGCTCGGGCAGTTCCATGCACGACGAGTCTCCGCCGTACTCGAACGACCGGAACAGCGGGCCGAGCAGTTCCCAGCTGGCGAGGCGGCTCGAGCTGGACCGGCGGTTCCGAGCGGACGCGAAGTCTGGAGCGAGGAAGGGGTTGGCGAGCTGCCGGGAGATGACCGACTGCGGCACCACCCGGCGCTCGGCTGTGGCGGAAGTGGCCGCAAGCTCGGGGGTGGTGACCTCGTCGGCGATCGGCTCGATACCGGCGGCCAGCAGCATGCGGCGCTTGAGCGACGTGGCGGCGTCAGAGACGACGGCATCCTCGGCGAGCAGCCCCAGAAGCGACGTGTCGCGGGCGGCGGTCTTGGCCAGGATGGTCGCGATCCCGTCGAGGCGTTTGAGCTGCTCTGCTCGCTCGGAGTCACTGCTGGTCTCGTCGGCCTTGACGCGGGCACGCTCGTCGCGCACCAGCAAGGCGATGACCTGGAACTTGGTGCGTCCCGATGGCCTTAGTCGGCCTCGTTGGGCACCCGCCTCGACCTCGCGCACGGCGCGGGCGAGCACCGGGATGATGCCGTCATTGTCCTGGTCGCGGGCCCGCCGCTGGTTGCGCGGGACGCTCGCAGCGGCGCCCGACTGGCGCTGGTTGCGCGGCACGGTACCGGTGGCGCCGGACTGGCGCTGGCCTTGTCGAGCCAAGAACTCCTCCTCCTCCTCCTGGTGCCTGCGACGACCTCGCCGTGAGGGAATGACAACACCCTGCACGGGTTCCCAGCGCCGTGGGCGACGGGGCGTCGAACGGAGCGGCCCCCTTTGGGCCACTCCGCGACGCGACTCGGACACACGGACCCGAGAGATCGACGCGTCCGGCCCCAGAGCCCCCCGCGGTGCGAAACCAACAACCTTCTGTCGATAAGCGCCAAACCGCCGAGCTGAAGTCGTGGCTAGATGGGCGGCGTGGCCGGGGGCCGGCACTTCACAACAGTCTACCGCTCCGTCGACCCTCGCAGGCACCTCAGGCGCTCGGGCGGGAAGTGCTGCGGCCGACGGCCGAGTGCTGCGGTGTGTCTGACCGGGCGATCGACCCGGCAGGGGTTGGCCTCGGAGGGCTCCACGCTCGGCCTGCACGCGCCGGCAGGCTCAGCCCTTGACCACCCCGAGAGGTATGAGCCGGGCGACTTTCCGGGCAAGCCCAGCCCGATGGCTGATCTCGACGACGGCGTCGATGTCCTTGTACGCCTCAGGTTTCTCCTCGGCGAGTCCCCGCCATGAACTTCCGCGCACCAGGATCCCTCGGGTCTCGAGCTGGCTGCGGACCGCTCTGCCGTTGGTATGACGAGCGGCCCGGTGCCGACTCTGCGTCCGACCGGCGCCATGGGCCGTCGATGAGAACGCAGGGTTGTCCGCCACGCCCGCCAAGACGTATGAAGCGGTTCCCATCGTGCCCGGTATCAGCACCGGCTGGCCCACCTCTGCAAGATCCGCCGGCAGGTCGGGATGATGGGGCGGCAGCGATGGGGTCGCACCCTTCCGGTGCACGCAGAGGCTGCGTGGCCGGCCCTCGACGGAGTGCACCTCGATCTTGGCGAGGTTGTGCGAGACGTCGTAGACGAGGTCGAGCGCGGTACCGGTTTCCTCCTCGAAGACCCGACGCACTGCCTCGGTGAGGATCTGGCGGTTGGCACGCCCGAAGTTGGCAGCTGCCGCCATCGCCGCGAGGTAGGCCTGCCCCTCAGGGGAGTGGACCGGTGTGCACGCCAGCTGGCGATCGGGCACACGAATGCCGTAGGTACCGATGGCCTTGTCCATCTCCCGGACATGGTCGGTGCAGATCTGGTGACCAAGGCCCCGGGAGCCGCAATGGATCATCACGCACACCGCCCCCACTTCTAGGCCCATCCGCGCGGCCGCGTGCGCATCGAACACCTGGTCAACGGCTTGGACCTCGAGGAAATGGTTCCCCGACCCCAGGCTGCCGAGCTGATCGAATCCGCGCTCGACTGCCCGCTCACTGACGGCGGCCAACTCCGCGCCGCCCAACGCGCCGCCGTCCTCGCAGCGCTCGAGATCTCTGCCGACACCGTGTCCGCGCGCGACAGCGAAACGAGCGCCACCCTCCAGCACCTGCCGCAGTTCCGCTCGGTTCTGCAGTCGCCAAACCCCCTTCGTGCCCATGCCCCGAGGGATGGCGTGGTCGAGCCGATCCATCACGGCACGCAGGCACGGCGCCAGGCCATGACGGTCCAGCTGGCGGGCGACGAGGAGCCGCACCCCGCACGAGATGTCGAAGCCGACGCCGCCAGGCGAGACCACGCCCTGGTCATTCACGTCTGTCGCCGCCACCCCGCCGATGGGGAAGCCGTAACCCCAGTGGACGTCGGGCATGGCGTAGGAGGCCCTGACGATGCCGGGAAGCGTGGCCACATTTGCCACCTGCAACAGCGACTTGTCTCCGTGCTCGTCGGGCAGGAGGGACCGCGACACGAACACGATCCCGGGTACCCTCATGGCGCCCTCTCGGACTATCCGGAACCGGTACGGGGTCTCCTCGACGATTCTCATCCGACGCTCATCTGTGCTGTTGGGTGTTGACCAACCTGGAAGAGATGGATTCGGCTCGGCGGGGATGGTGGTGCCGAGCGATTGGCGTTCCAGGCTCCCAACGAAGGCACTCCAACCCGCTCCTCACCGGTCACCTCACACTGCTTGACGGGCACCTGCACGGTATGCAGGGACACCCGGTGAGGCAGGGGCCGATGGTCCCTGCCTCGCGGAGAAAACACGCTGAGCGGCAGCCCCGTCTGCCGTGCTGAGGCAGATGCCCTGATGCTGGCGAGATGTGCCACAACGACTGCCGAGCCCGTCGGGGCGCCGGCCGGATGAGGGCCGGCGTTTGGTCAGAGATAGTAGTCGGCGCCCTCGCGCCCGATCTCGCCAAAGGCTGGGAGGCTCCCGGCGTCTATGGCACGAATGGTCGGGCGTCCGATGTGAGCGAAGACCAGACGTCGGACTCCTGCCCGACGGGCTCGCTCGGCAGTGTCGACTACCGCTGCGTGTCCTCCTGCCCCGCCTCGGAAACGGATGGGGCGAGACCATCCCGCGGCGTCGGCAAACATGAGGTCGGTGGAGTTGGCCCAGGACGGGAACTCCCAGAACTCGGGCGCCCAAACGGCGGTTCGACCCGCCCATTGCACGAGGTAGCCCCATGTCGGATGGCTGGTGTGCACCACCGGTAGCGGCGTGAGGACGAGGTCGTCGACGGCGTACGACGACACCTCAGGTCGCAGCCCGAAGCCGCTGGCAGCTCGTCGGATGTCCGCGATCAGCTCTGCCTGGACATCGGTGACCAGCCATGCCGACAGTCTGCTGGCGGGAAGGTCGGGCACCGCGCCCTTCCCCCCATCGACCATGACGGCACCGGATGCCGCAACGACGAGAAGTCCCGCTGGCGCGTACCGGGGCGAGGCCATCGCACCCACACCGAGCAGGCGTAGCCGCAACCTTGCGGGCAATCCCGCGGCGCGCCTGTCCTGGCCTGAGCCATCGACCCCTGGTCCGCCGCCGGACATGCCTCCAGCGTGGCCCTGACGGGCCCGGGATGCGAGCATGCCGACGATTTGGCGGTGGCTGGGGACCGTCGCCCCTGGGCGCTGGGTCGTTGTCCGGTCGGCATTTCTCGGGCAGGGACTTTGTACCCTGGTGGGGGCCGCTCGACAGGCAGATCCTTCACTTAGGCCTGCGAGACGGGCGAGGGAGCCGAAAGGCTGAGAGGCCAGAAGGTTGAGAAACTGGACGGCGACCTCCAGACACCTGATCCGGACAATGCCGGCGAAGGGAAATCGCCTCGCAGGTTCTGTATGTGCCCACACCGTCCCCCACGCATGAGGCCCCCTCCTCAGCAGTCCGCGCTGCACCTGGAGGCCGCAGTTCGACGCCGCAGTTCGACGCCGCAGTTCGACGCCGCCAGGAAGCGATGAGCGACAACGCCGAGTTCACACGTCGAGCGTGACCGAGCACCACCATCCGCGTGGCCCGGGAGCAAGATGCAGGTCGTGCATCGACACGGCCTTGGGGACCGCACCCACCTGGGGGAGCGTGGTCGCGTCGAGCATCGTAAATCGCACCTCCACTCCTCCCTCCGAGGGTTGCAGTTCGAGGTCGATGGGCGCTTCGCGGGCTGTGTCCAGGAGATAGATCACCTCATCGAGCACCGCGACGAGCAGGTCTTCGTCGCGGGGCGCAGTCAGGTGACATCGACGGGTGCGCTTCGGATGGGCCGATGAGGTGTCGAGGAACGCTTCGACGGTCCCGAGCACCGCTTGCACGATGCACCCTTCGCGACTCGGCGCCCATGCCTCGACCCGGAGGTCCGCGGTGTGGGGCACAGTGCGGTGCCCGGATCCTTGTTCGTCCATGCTCGGCTCACTCCTCCCGAACAGCACAGCACGCTTCTCGTAGCAGCATCCAGAGTCTGGGGGCCCTGGTCTCCCGGCCAGGAGGGGCGCCAGGGGGGTGCGGAGCCGGCGGTCCTCGCGGCGGGTGATGACCAGGTCACCCGACGAGGCACGTGTGCCCTCGACCAGCGCGACTGCCCTGCCGCGGTCGACCTCGCCGAGGAGCATGCGGTCGGCCCCGGCACGGGCGTTCAGATCGTTGACGGCGTTCCTGGCCGAGTGGGAGGAACGCTCATCCCAGGAGCTTCGCAGCAACCACGAGGCGATCGATCGAGGCTCTCGCGTCCGGGAGCTCCAAGGGCAGCTCCGCGTCTGCTCGGATGGCCTTCACGACTTGGCCCAGCCGCCGCCGATCGGTCTTGTTTACGTCCTCAGCGGCGAAATCCCGGGCCGTCAGCAACCCGGCAAGCACGACGAAGTCGCGGCGGTGGCGACGCGGGTCGGGGTCGCCCTGGTTGCCGTGGGCGGCGGCTTTCACCACAAGTGCCCCAACGAGGTTGGGACGCCGGACAAATCCCTCGCGCCCATCGACAGTGACTGCGACGGTCTCGCTCCGTCGCAGCGCCTGCGTGCCGCCTTCGGTTGGCAGGGCCGGGCTGCCAGTCACACCCGCACGCTGACTCGCCCGCTGGCCGATGCCTTCCGGCAACAACACATCGATCGACGCGTCCCCGCGCCTCCAACGGTGCTGTCGTCCCTCCGGCAAGATGCCGGCCGCCTGGAACCCGAGGTCGGTCAGCGTCTTGGTGAAGGCGTGGAGGATCTTGGGGTCAGCCCCTCACATCGATGACCGTGTCGGCGTCGTTGGTCGGGCGCACCGGAAACTGGCCGCGCTCGGCACAGTGGAGGTGGACGAGTTGGCCGCCGATGAGCGTCCAGCCTTCGCTGAGGTGGTCGTAGAGATCGAGGACGCCCAGCCAGCAGGCGGTCTGCTCGGGTGGCATCGCGGGGAGGACGATCATCGCCGCACCACCGCACGTCCCTCAGCCACTTCGCGCAGCAACTCGGCTGCCCGGAGTTCCTCGCGTGGTCCGCGATGCTCTGCGAGGTCGGCCGCGAGCAGCAGCTTCGACTCGGGATAGGCCTGCTGCCCCTCGGGGAGCATGTGGATGACGACGTTGGCGTCGCTGTCGGCAAGCATCAACAGGAAGTCCTGCGACAACGGCTTCATG
The DNA here is from genome assembly GCA_963715025.1 of uncultured Actinomycetota bacterium. Classification (GTDB taxonomy): domain Bacteria; phylum Actinomycetota; class Actinomycetes; order Actinomycetales; family Dermatophilaceae; genus DASSJT01. The sequence goes on from CAVQQQ010000001.1 coordinate 505,897, forward strand.
TCGCTCGCCGCGAGATAGCCGTCGACGTCCGGCGAGGCGATGCCGCTCACTGCCGGGCTGACGACGGACGCCCACCGGATGTCCTCGCGCAGACTGGGGAGGTCAGCAACGGCAGCCTTGCGCAGTTCTCGCGCTGCACGGTTGCGGAACAGCGAGCGCAGCGCGAAACCGATGCGTCGCACGTCAACTTCTGACTTCGGGGGCTCGGCGACGAACGCGAGGAGCTCTTCCAACCGAGCCTTGGCCCGCGCTCGCTCAACAGGCGCAAGCTTCGCAAGCGCCTCCTCGTCGCCCTCGGCCAGCGCGATGATCGCCCAGGCCGATCGGGCCGACAACGGCCTGCCGGCCTCCTTGCGCTCGGCGACACGCAGGAGGGAGAGCTCGTCGATCACCCACTGGGAGCCGATGCGCTCGGCGCGCAGCGAACCATCCGCGATCCTCTGGTGGATTCGCGGCACGCCAACGCCGAGTCGCTTGGCGGCCTCGGCGACGCTCACGTTCGCCATGAACACAATCATAGAAGGATTTCTAGATTTGTGTAAACCGAGCGCGAAGGATTTAGAGCGAAGGACTTCATGATGCCTCCCCGAACGCGTCGCCGCCGTCCGGTTCCTCCGGGCCGAACGCGTCGTCCAGTAGCTCCACGGTCAGCGGCCTTCGTAGCCGCGCGGGTCGACGGCGCGCTCCGAGCCGGCTCCATCTTCGGACTCACCGACCACGCAGGTCAGCCCAGCGCCCCGAGCTGGATCTCGTCCGAAGCCAGTGCCGAACAGGCCAGATCCATCCGCGCGGCCGGGGCACATCACAGACCCACGGTCTCGTGGTGCCGCGGACCCGCTCCGATAGCGTTGCACCACGCTGGCAGAACAGGGTGGCCCGGATGAGCGACGACACGAAGGCAGTCTCGGGGGGCCGCTGGCGCCGGGTCCCCCTGGTCCACTGGATGCCGCACTACCAGGTTGCGTGGCTGCGCGGGGACCTCGTCGCCGGCGCGGTGGTGGCGGCGCTCGCGATTCCGCAGGCTCTCGGCTACGCGTCGATCGCAGGTGCTCCCGTTGAGGTGGGCCTCTACGCGGTCCCCGTGGCGCTCGTGGCGTATGCCGTGTTCGGCTCGTCCCGACAGCTCGTCGTGGGGCCGGTGTCGACCGTGTCCGTGCTGTCCGGGTCCTTTCTGGCCAGCTTCGGGGTCGCCGGTACGGCGCGAGCCGCGTCCTACACAGCCGCACTGGCGCTCGGCTCGGGGCTGGTGCTCGTCGCTGCCGGCTTCGTCCGGATCGGGTGGATGGCCGAGTTCCTCTCCAAGCCCATCGTCACCGGCTTCGTTCTCGGCCTGACCATCCTTGTCATCCTCAACGAAGTGCCCCACCTCGTCGGGGTGCCGACGCCCGCAGGCAAGGTGATCGAACGGGTCGGTGCCCTGGGTTCGAGTGTCACCCGCGGCGAGGCCGACCTGACGACTATGACCGTGTCGGCGGTCTCGCTCGTGGTCCTCTTCGGCGGCAACCGGCTCACCTCGAGGTTCCCCTGGGGTCTCCTGGTCCTGCTCGGCGGCCTGACCGCGTCGGCGGCGCTGGATCTGCAGGCACGCGGCGTTGAGGTTGTCGGCCAGGTCCCGCGTGGGCTGCCGACGCCCGGCATACCTACCGTCGACCCCGCCGATTTGGCCGGGCTGGCCACCGCTGGAGCGGCGCTTGCCCTCGTGGGCCTGGCGGAGGGCCTGAGTGCGGCCCGCCTCTTCGCCGCCCGAGGGGCCTACCGGATCGACGCCGACCAGGAGTTGCTCGCCTCCGGCGCGGCCAACGTCGCGTGCGGGCTGTTCGGTGGGCTCGGTGTGGCTGGGAGCCTGTCCAAGACGGCTGCGGTCAGTGACGCTCGCGGGCGGACGCAGATGGCCGGGCTGGCTGCGGCGGGGCTGGCCGTGGTCGTCATCGTCGCCATCGCCCCCGCCCTGTCGGTGCTCCCACGGGCGCTGTTGAGCGCGATCGTGGTCAACGCGGTGTGGAAACTCATGGACTTCGGCGCCCTGGGCCGCTACAACCGGGTGCGCCGAAACGACATCGTCGCCGCAGTTATCGCTGCGGTGGGCGTGCTGGCCTTCGGCCCTCTGAATGGCCTGCTGCTCGCCGTGGCCGGATCGGTGATGGGCCTGGTCTTCCGCTCCACCCGGGTCGACGTCGAGGTGATGGGCAAAGTGCCCCATGAAAAGGCAGCCTGGGGGAGCATCCGCAACCACGCTGAGCGCTCGACGTACCCCGGGGTGATCGTGCTCCGCATCGACGTGCCGCTCTTCTGGGTCACCGCGGCGCCCGCCAACGACAGCATCCTCGCCCTGATTGACTCCACGCCAGGCACACGCGCTCTGGTGCTTGACCTGGAGGCGACCAACCAGATGGACACGACCAGCGCGGACGCCCTCGCGGACCTCCTGGCTGCCCTCCGACAACGGGATGTCGACCTCTTCCTCGTCCGCGTCATGTGGCCGGTCCGCAAGGCGCTGCGGCGCTCGGGACTGATTCCCGAGCTCGGCGAGGACCATCTGTGGCACAGCATCTCCCAGGGTGTGCGAGAGGCCCGCCGAGTGCACGGCCTGCTCGACCTCCCGGCGCACGAAGGGGTGCCACCCGCCGACGGAGCCTTGGCCGACGAGCCCCTCGACGCCGACGGCGAGGAACACATCGTGGCCCGCCACCCAGGTCCCGCCCCGCCGAACGAGCGACGGCAGGGGTCATCGTGAACACCGTGCGTGTTCCAGCCTTGTTCCAGCAGGGTGGAGAAAGACCGTGTTGACGGGGACTCGAGAACAGTCGTGGCGACGACGGTTGCACCAACGGGAGCGGCCCTCACAGTGACTGTGAGGGCCGCTTCGTGGCTAGTGCCTTGAGTAGCGGGGGCAGGATTTGAACCTGCGACCTCCGGGTTATGAGCCCGGCGAGCTACCGAGCTGCTCCACCCCGCGTCGGTGCTTCAACACTACGTGAACGGCGACGCCGAAGGCAAATTGGGTCCGCGGACCGGGTGCTGGAGCCTCGCCGGGTGATGGGTGCCCGGTCGATCCCAGACCATGGACAGTGGCAGACCCCGGCCCACCAGGCTCCGCCGCACGGCGTGGAGCTGGGCGGCGCTCCGCAGCAGCTCGCACGGCCGATGGCTTCCAGCAGGTCGTGCGGGCCGTCGACCTAGGGCGAGCTGGTCGCCGAGGCGGAGGGCGAGGAGGTCGAGGTCGCCGTGGCCGAGGGCGAGGCCGTGGGGCTCACCGTCACGGACCCGCGCGGCGCCGCCGCGATGGCCGCCTGGATCGCAGCCTGGAGCCGTTTCTGCGCCTCGCCGTAGGCCGCGAAGTCACCCTTCTTCAGGGCAGCCTGCCCATCGGCATACGCCGCCTGGATGTCTGCCAGCGCCTTCTGCAGAGCCGCGCTGGAACCCGTCCCGCCCCCGGTCGTCGGCGCCGGCGTCGGAGTGGTGGTGCCGCCACTCGAGCCAACATCGCCCGCGTTCGCGCCGGAGTTGCCCCCGAACAGGGTGTCGAGCGCGATATTGAGGGTTTCGCCCCAGGCCAGCTGGTTGCCGAAGACGGCGACCGTGGCCGCAGAGATCGGGTAGGCCGAGCTGGAGGTTGAACTCACGTAGATGGGCTGGACGTAGAGCAGGCCGCCGCCGACCGGCAGGGTCAGCTGGTTGCCGAAGGTCAGCTGCTTGCCCGTCTGCCGGTTGTTGGCGATGAACTGTGAGAGGTTGAGGCTCTGGTTGGGGGCGTTCGCGGTTGACGACTCGATGCGGTTCTGGACCTGTCCTGGACCGTCGACGTTGGAGTTGCGGGGCAGTTCCAGGAGCCGGAGCGTGCCGTACGAGGTCTTCCGCTGCCCGGCCACCGAACCGGCGTCGGAGTCGACGGCGAGGAAGCCCGAGAGGACCTCCCGGTCGCCGCCGACGGGCACGAACGTGCTGGTCAGCGAGAACGCCGGGGACGTCTGCTCGGGCATCGCGAGGGTCAGGTAGTAGGGCGGCTGGTCGAACCCGGCTCGGGCGGGGTCCTCGGGGATCCTCCAGTAGTCCTGGCCACTGTAGAACGCGTCGGCGTCGGTTCCGTGGTACTTCGTGAGCATCATGCGCTGGACCTTGAACAGGTCCTCCGGGTAGCGCAGGTGGCTCATCATGTCGCCACTGATGTTGCTCATCGGCTCGACCGTGCCCGGGAACGCATGCATCCAGGCCTTGAGGATGGGGTCCTGCTCGTCCCACGCGTAGAGGTGGACACTGCCGTCGTACGCGTCCACGGTCGCCTTCACCGAGTTGCGGATGTAGTTGACCTGCCCGCTGGTGATCGGGGTCACGCTCGTCGAGCGTTCCGTGATCGAGTCGGAGGTCGCGTTGTCGATGTCCTGGAGCCGCGAGTTGGGGTAGCTGGCGGACGTGGTGTAGCCGTCGACGATCCACTGGATTCGCCCACCGACCACGGCGGGGTAGGGGTTGCCGTCGGTGGTCAGCCATGGTGCCGCGCGCTTCACGCGCTCCAGCGGCTCGCGGTGGTCGAGGATGCGGGACTGGCCGTTGACCGCGTCGGAGAGCAGGAACTTCAGCTCGCGGTACTTGATCGTGTAGGCCAGCCGGCGCGCGATGCTGCCGATCTCGACACCACCCTTGCCGGTGTAGGTCGTGGTCTTCTGCCCGGATGCGCTGCTGTCGTCGGGGTAGTCGAACTCGCGCGCCTGGGCACCCGTCGGGGCGCCAACGATGGAGTACGACGGCGACTGCTCGCCGAAATAGATCCGCGGCTCGAACTTCGGGAGCACCCCGGTCGAGGGTACGTCCTTCTCCATGAAGACCGGCTGGCCCTCCCTGTCGCGCCGGTTGCCGTGGGCCGCGACGACGCCGAACCCGTGGGTGTAGACGGTGTGGTCGTTGAGCCAGTTGCGCTGCGCCTGGGGTATGCCGCCCAGCCGCATTTCGCGGACAGCGATGATGGTGTCGTTCTCCTTGCCGCCGATCGTGTAGCGGTCGACGTCGAGGGCGTCGGGGAAGCCGTAGTACGACTTCAGGCCCTGCAGTTGCCGGAACGTCGGCGAGACCACGATGGGGTCGACGAGGCGTATGCCGGGAATGGTCGCGGCGTCATTGCGCAGCTGTCCCTGCGTTGCCTGGGTCTCGGCGCGGTAGGGGATGACCTTGACTCCGTCGAGCCCGTAGGCAGACCGTGTGGCCACGATGTTGTTCTGGAGGTAGGGGTGCTCCAGGGACTTCTCGGACGGCTTGACCTTGAGGCTGCGGATCAGCGCTGGGTACATGCCGCCGACGACGATGGAGGTGACCACCAGCAGGACCACGCCGACGATCGGCAGCCGCCAGGACCTGGTCCAGATCGAGGCAATGAAGAGGGCCGCGCACATGAGGGCCGCGACCGCGAGAATCGCCTTGGTGGGCAGGACCGCGTGGTCGTCGGTGTAGGTGATGCCGGTCATCAGCCTGGAGTCCTTGATCGACAGCCCGTACCGGTCGAACCAGTAGTTGACCGCCCTGACGAGCACCAGTGCCGCGAGCAGGATGGCCAGGTGCGTGCGCGCCGCCCGGGTCGTCTGTGCGCCCCGGCCCGGGAGGGTGAGGCCGCCGTAGATGTAGTGCGTGAAGGCGGCCGCGATGGCAGCCATGATCAGCGCCAGGGTCAGGAACCCGAGGACGAACTGCAGCCAGGGCAGGGTGAAGACGAAGAAGGCGACGTCACGGTGGAAGTGGGGGTCTTCGACGCCGAACGGCACCGAGTTGCGCCAGAGGAGGAACGTCTTCCACTGCCCGGCCGCGGCGGATCCGGCGAGAAGCGCCAGAATCGCGGGTATGCCGACCATGGCGAGCCGGCGTACCGGCTCGATCGCCTCGCGGTACTGGTCGAGCACCTGCTGCTGCGGAGTCACCGGCGCGTAGACCGGCCGGGTCCGGTAGCCGAGATACAGGCTCGAGAACACGAGACCGCCGGTGATGGCCGCGCCCGCCACGAAGAGCAGGCTCTTGACGGCCCATTCGGTCGTCAGCACTCGGCGGAAGCCGATCGAGTCGTACCAGAGGAGATCGGTCCACAGGCCCGACGCGAAGGTGATCAGGAAGAAGAGCGCCACGAGGATCGCGATCGTCGGAGCGAGCGGCCCCCGTCGCCGTCGGCCGCCGGGTCGAGGTCGCCGGGGCCCGAAGCCAGGCCGCCGTGGGCGCCCCGCCCCGGAGTCGCCCGCACCCTCGCCGCCGCCAGGGCGATTGCCTCCGCCAAACCAGTCTGACTGACTCACACCAGTCCCGTTCCCGTCGTCGCGTGGCCACGCATCGTCCGGCGCGTACACGGTGCGGACGCGCGAAGCCCTCAGAAGCACAACTTACCGAGGATCTCCGCGGTTCCCGCAGAATGGACCCCGTGATATCCAGCCAGCCGGTGACCGACCCGCTCTCTCTCGTGGCCCTCGACACCGAGCGGCACGTGGCTGCGGCCGGCTGGGAACAGAACCCCCGGCTGTTCGCGCTGGTCCCCACGGCTGAGCTCCTCGAGCACGAGCCGCACCTGCGCGGTCAGCTGGCGCCCAGCGACGTCGCCGACGGGGCCCTCACGGCGATCGAGCAGGAAGACCTGCCCCGCACGTCTTCAATCGAGAGCCTGCTTGGGCGGGTGGCCTGGCCGGAGTCGGTGGCCGGGGCGGCCATTGCCCTCGAGCGGATCGTCGTCCCGCCGGAGGCCGAGCGCGACCTGCCGACCGACCCGCAGGCCGCGGTCGACACCCTGAGCGCCCATCCGCAGCGCAAAGACGTCCGCCTCCTGGTGGCCGTCCTGCGCGATGGCCGCAGCCGGTGCCTGCTCCGGCAGCGCGACCACGACCGCGACGACCAGGTTGCCTCTGGCGAGGACATCGCACCTGGGCTTGTTCATGCGCTCCGGGCAACCCTGGAGGACTAGCCCCCTGGGGGCGGCGCGCTGGGATGCGCGTCAGCCCGTCCCGCAGGTGGCCAGGCCGGTGGTCTGGTGCGCGGCGATGTCCTGCACCGCCGTGCGGGCCTGCTCGAACGTCGACACCTTGAACACGTGGAGCCCATCGGGCACGTGGCCGGCGACCTCGTCACAGTTGCCCGCTGGCGCGAGGAAGTAGTCCGCGCCACCGTCGCGGGCGCCCGCCAGTTTCTGCTGGATGCCCCCGATCGGCCCGACGGTGCCGTCCGAGGCGATCGTCCCGGTGCCAGCGATCTGCTCGCCCCCGGTGATGTCCCCCGGCGTGAGCCGGTCGTAGATCCCGAGCGTGAACATGAGCCCGGCAGACGGGCCCCCGACCTCGCCAGCGTTGATCTTGACCTGGAAGGGGAAGTCGAACTTGGTGGACAGGAAGACGCCGAGCACCGTGCGGCCCTCCGAGTTGCGGGTCTTGGCCTGCACCGTCATCGTCTTGCCGTTGCGCCGGAGCTCCACCGGCACGGCCTGGCCGGCCGGCAGGGCGCCGATCGCGTCGCGCACCGCCTGCGCGTCCTTGGCCGGGGCGCCGTTGATCGTGACCAGCTCGTCGCCCGGCTTGAGCACCGCGGCGGCGGGCGCGTCCTTGGCCACCTCGGCGATGGTCACGCGCTCGGTGACCTTGGCGCCGAGCGCGCGCAGGGCGACGGCGATGGCCTCCTGCTGGGAATCCACCATTTCGGCGGTGTTCTGCTCCTCGATCTGCTTCTCGGTCGCCCCCGTCGGAAAGAGCTGGTTCTCGGGGTAGACCGCGCCGTGGGGGTCGAACCAGGCGAAGAGTACCTGCCAGACGCTCGGACGGGCCCCGGGTCCGCCGATGACCCGGACCGTGGTGAAGTCGAGCGCACCGGAGGTGGGATACGTCTCGTGCCCTCTGATCTCCACCAGCGGTTTGCCGTCAGCGCCCTTGCCCAGCGTGTTGGTGATCGGGCCGGGCTCCATGATCGCGTAGGGCAGCGTGACGATGGCCATGAGGGCTGCCAGGGCGACCGCGAGGAACGCGCTCACCAGGACGACGGTCGACCGCCTGTTGAGCCGGTCGCCCCCGGGTGCCTCGTCCGGAGGTCCCCCGGGCGTCAGGCCGGCGCTGGGTGATTGGGGACCGGGATCGTCGAGGGCGGGGTCCTGCGTCCAGTGCTCATGGCTCACGGCAGCCCCACCCATTCGTCGCGGCCGTCGGCGAACAGCTGGTGCTTCCAGATCGGGACCGACGTCTTGAGGGTGTCGATGAGGTCGCGGCAGGCCGACAGGGCGGCACCCCGGTGGGGCGCGGCGACCGCCACCACGACGGCCGTGTCACCCACCTCGAGATGGCCAGTCCGGTGGACCACGGCGATGCGCAGCGGGCCTTCGCCCTCGGCGCGAGAGGCGACCACCCGGCATACCTCCTCCATCGCCGCGACGGCCCCGGGGTGGGCTGAGTAGTCCAGGGTCGTGACCTGCTCGCCGTGGTCGTGCTGGCGCACGTGCCCAAGGAAGAGCGCGACGCCCCCGCAGTCCGGGTGACGAACCGCGCGCACGGCCGCATCCAATGACAGGGGCTCATCGCTCAACGCGCACAGCACCACCTCTGCCCGCGAACCCTGCTGGCCCGTCGTCGTCATGCACGTCCTCCTCTGCGGCGCCTGCGGCGCATGATCGCGGCGGTGCCTACCATGGCCACCGCCGCGCTGGCCGCTCCGAGCGCGGCATCCCTGCGGTCTACCCGTCGCGCGGCAACGGCAAGCGAGCCGCGGACGCCGTCGAGGACGACGCCCAGGCAGGTGGCATTGTCGTATGCCGGGAGCCAGCCTTCCGCACGGAGCCTCGCCGAGGAGACGGCCCAGGGGTGCAGGGCGAAGGCGAGGTCGCTGGCCGGTGTCGGAAGGACCCCGACCCGGTGCAGCCGCTGTGCGGTGCCGAGTGCCGTGGCCTCGGACAGCTCGACCCGGCGCATCCCGCTCAGCTGTTCGACCTCGGCCTGCTCGAGCCAGCCCTCCGAGCCGACCGTGAGCGGGCCGGACAGCCGATGGGCGGCCGCGACGGCCACGGCGGAGCCGAGGTCCTCGACATGGCAGAACTGCCAGGCCGGGGAGCTGCCGCGCACGGTGAGGAGTCGGGGCGCCTCGAAGTGGCGGGTGATGACCGTGTCGACCCCCGGGCCGACCAAGGCGGCGGGCCGCAGGACCGTGACCAAGAGCCCTGGATGGACGTCGGCGGCGACGGCCAGCAGCTGCTCCACGTCCATGAGGTCGCCGACCACCCCGGTGTCGACCGTGGCGCGCAGAGGCGCATGGTCGTCAAGGGGCAGCGGGTTGTCGTCGCGGGCGCCGTAGACCATGGCGCTCGTGACCGCGATCAGGTGTGCGGCTCCCGCGGCGGCGGCCGCGGTGATGACGGTCTGGGCTCGGCGCAGGCTGCGCTCGCGCCGCTGGCGGGCGGTCAGGCGCAGGTCGGCGCCAAGATCGGTGCCTCCTGCCACGAACACGACCGCGTCGGCGCCGGCGAGGGCCTGCACGAACTCCGGCGTGGTGTCGTCGCCGACGCGCCACTCGACGCCCCCCACCTCGCCGGGCTCAGGGGCGACGCCGATGACGGTGCCGATGCGGGCCGCGGAGCCATGGCCGCCAGGGACGGCGGGTACCCCACGCGCTGCGGCGCCGACCAGAGCACGCAGGATCCCGACGCCGGCAGGTGACGCCGCTCCTGCGACGGCCACCGTGATGGCGCTGCGCCGAGAGCGAACGCCGCCCTGGGGGGAACTCACCGAGGCCTCCGCGTGGTTGTCTTGGAATGTCAGCACCCATCCTCTCAGGCACCGCCTGGGTGCCAAGCAGGGAGCAGTCGTGACAGACCGTCCAGAGCATTCGTCCGGCGATCCGGAGGAACCGGGCCCAGAGGGCACCGGTCTCCCGCCCGAGCTGCGCGAGCTGTTGGGCGCGCTCACGGGAGGTGGCGCCATCGACCCCCGGGCCCTCGACCCCAGCCTGCTCGACCCCCAGTCGATCCGGGCCCTCCAGGACCAGCTCGAGGCGATGGGGCTCGGCCGGGTCGATCCCGCCGCGCTGCAGTCGATGGCCGCGCAGGTCCGCGCGATGTTCACGCAGCCCGTCGAGGGGCCCCTCAATGCCCCGCTTGCCCTCGATACGGCGCGACGGGTGGTTTCCGCTGAGGGCGACGGCAGCGTGGGCGAGACCACCCGCAGGCACGTGGCCGACAGCGTGCACGTCGCCGACCTCTGGCTCGACGACGTCACGGTCTTCCCAGCGCCCGCTGCAACGGCCCATGCCTGGAGCCGCGCCGAGTGGGTCGAGGCGACCATGCCGGTCTGGCGCGCGATCGTCGCGCCGATCGCCGAGGGTGTGGCGGGGGCGGTGGGCGCCGCGATGCGGCAGCAGGTGGAGCAGCTCGGCGCAGAAGCGCTGCCTGAGGGCATGCTCCCCGAGGGGGTCGACCCTGCGGCCCTGATCAGCCAGATGCAGCCGATGCTTGGCACGATGAGCGCCTCGATGTTCGGCGTCCAGCTCGGTCAGGCTGTCGGCACCCTTGCGGGCGAGATCCTCAGCGGCACGGAGGTCGGGCTGCCGCTCGTGGCCGACCATGGCGTGGCCCTGGTGCCCGCCAACATCGCCGAGTTCGCCGGCGGGCTCGGCATCGACGAGGAGCAGGTGCGGCTCTACGTCGCGGTGCGCGAATCGGCCCGTTCGCGACTCTTCGCCGGAGTTCCGTGGCTGGCGTCGCAGCTGCTGACCGCGGTCCAGGACTACGCCCGCGACATCCGCATCGACACGGAGGCGATCGAAGCCCAGCTGCAGTCGGTCGACCCCTCCGATCCCCAGGCACTGCAGGAAGCCCTTCAGCACTCGCTCTTCTCGCCGACGCCGAGCGAGGCGCAGAAGGCCGCTCTGGTCCGCCTGGAGACCCTCCTCGCCCTGGTGGAAGGCTGGGTCGACACCGTGGCCGCCCGCGCGAGCGCCCCGCACCTGCCCCAGGCCGACGCCCTAGGTGAGGCTATGCGGCGCCGCCGCGCGAGCGGTGGGCCCTCCGAAAAGACGTTCAGCGCCCTCGTGGGCCTCGAGCTGAGGCCCCGGCGCCTGCGGGACGCGGCCAATCTCTGGGCCGCTCTCGAGGACCGGCACGGCTTCGGCGCCCGAGACGCGGCGTGGGGTCACCCCGACATCGCCCCCACCGCGGCCGACCTCGACGACCCGCTCGGCTTCGTGGAGAAGGTCACCGGGCGGGCTGCAGCCGACGACGTCGACGCAGCGCTCGACGAAATCCTCCGCGGGGAACCGGGTGACCGCTGACGCCGACCCAGACGCAAGGAAAGGCGCCTACCCGGCATACCGCGTCCTGCACCGGCGCACCGAGCGAATGCTGCGCGGCTGGCCCGCCCCGGACGGCTCGCAGGAAGCCCTCCGACAGGAGTTCCTGGCCCACCTGCGTGCGCACCCAGGCGCCCTGGCCAAGTCGGGGCCGCCGGCCCACTTCACGGCATCCTGCCTGGTGATCAGTCCGGACCGGACGCGGGTCGTGCTCACCCTGCACCGGAAGGCGAGGAGCTGGTTCCAGTTCGGCGGGCACTTCGAGCCAGGGGACGGCGGACCGCTTGAGGCCGCCACCCGGGAGGCACGCGAGGAATCCGGGCTCCCGGGACTTCACCTGCACCCGGAGCTGGTCCAGCTCGACCGCCATGCGCTGGTGGGCGCGTTCGGGCGCTGCCAGGAGCACCTCGACCTGCGCTTCGCCGCCGTGGCGCGGCCGGGCTCCCAGCACGCGACCAGCGAAGAGTCGCTCGATGTGCGCTGGTGGCCGGTAGACGGTCTTCCGGAGGGCTCGCGACGGGAGATCTCGGGGCTTGTCGCAGCTGTGGTGAGGGCCCTGCCAGACCGCTGCCTGTAGCCAGCCGCCGACTCCTGAGCGGCGCCGAGATCAGCCCTCGTCGACGTCCCCCGCTGGATCGCTGCCCGGCTCGCCGGCCTCCGGGTTGCCGTCCTCCCGGTGGGAGCGGGCAAAGGCATAGCCGTCGAGGTAGCCGCGGGCTCGCTCAAGCCGGGGGTAGCGCGAGAGCCAGTCCCAGAAGTCGGCACCGTGGCCCGCGCTCAGCAGGTGGGCGAGCTCGTGCAGGATGACGTAGTCGACGACATAGGACGGCATGCCCTGCAGCCGGGTCGAGATCCGGATGGTGCCCTCGCTGGGGGTGCACGAGCCCCAGCGGTTGTGCTGGTTGGCCACCCACCGGATGCTCGTCGGCTTCGCAGCACCCCCCAGGTGACGCCGGGACAGCTCGGCCGCGCGCCGCTCGAGCTCGTCGTCGGAGGGCCGCCGGCGACGGTCGCTCGCGGCCAGGCGGGCGAGCATCTTGTCGACCCACTCCCGCTCCTGGCTGCGGGTGAACCTGGCTGGGATGAGGACCACGGTGCGCCCTCCCTCGCGGTAGGCGCTCACAGTGCGTCTACGGCGCGTGCTGCGGCGCACCTCGACCTCGCCTGCGACCACGAGACCCAGGTCGGCCTGTCGGCCCTCGGCACGCCTGCTCACCCCACGAACATAAGCCAGGCCGCCGACATTTGTCGGCATCCGCATGCTCGGGCGCCCGGAACACCCAGGGGCCCTGCGCGTGTCGCGGCGTGCGCAGCAACCCCAGCCCACACTGGCGGCCGGCGCAGGACGGCTCTGTCGGGCGTTTCGCGGCCTCCGGCCAGGGGCGCATTCGGGCTCCTCACGAACGGGTCCAGCGCCGTCCGGTCGCCGGTCGGAGGCGGTGCCGCTGAGCACGGGCCAAGCACCCCAATGCACCCTTTTGTGCGTGGGCTGCACTAGGGTTGGCGGAAGTCCAGCACCGCGGGACAGCGGTGGGAACGACAAGGAGACATGGCAATGGCAGACGAGACCTACAAGGGCGAGTTCTACTGCGTGAAGTGCAAGGCCAAGCGCGAGGCCGAGGGCAAGGTTGTCGTGTCCGACAACGGCCGCCGGATGGCCAAGGGCCAGTGCCCCGTGTGCGGCACGAACCTCAACCGCATCCTTGGCAAGGCCTGAGCCAGCACCCACACACTCTGGGGCGGGACCCGACCTCCGGTCGGGTCCCGCCCCTGTGCCGTCGTCCACACTGCTGTGGATGCCCGTCAGACCCCGGGACACCGGATCTGCGAGATTGGCAAGGCCCACCCCTAGGAGGTTCCGTGCCAGCCCGCCCTCGACTCAAGCCGCACCTGCGCATCCTGCGCCGCGGCCCGCACACCCTCCAGCTCGGGCTGGAGCGGCCGGGCGGGCTGGTTGTCGACGGCGTCTCCGAGGCGGAGGCAGCCTGGGTGAAGGGCCTCGACGGCACGCGGACGCTGGGGCGCTCCATCGCGGAGGCGGCGGCGCACGGCATACCCGTTGTCCGGGCGCGGCACCTGCTGGCCCTGCTCCGTTCACACGGAGCTCTCGTGGAGGCGCCGGCGAGTCGCTGGCACTTCGCCACACTGGGGTCCCAAGCCCCCCGATCCCTTGCGCCAGACGCCGATGCCCTGGCCGCCTCCGACACCGCGCCCAGTGACGGCTTCGGCGTTCTGGCGGCCCGGGCGCGCCGAGACGTGGTGGTCGCCGGCAGCGGCAGGCTCGCCGCCGAGATCTGTTCGCTGCTGCGTCTGGCGGGCGCGCGGGCGGCGCTCATCGGCCCGTATGCCGGCGGCCCGGCGGGCGTGCCCGCCGGGCCAGACCGCGACCCGAACCCTGCTTTGGCGGTCGTGGTCGGTGCGCTTCCCCTGGACGCAGCGGTCGCGGCTGAATGGCACGCCACCGGAGTCGACCATCTCCCGGTGGCCGTGGGCACGGCCACCGCGCTCGTCGGGCCGGTGGTCCACCCGGGTAGCACCGCGTGCCTGCGCTGCATGGACCTCACCCGGGCCGACCGCGACCCTGGTTGGCCGGCGCTGCTGGCTCAGGCGCTTCCCGCCGCGGTCGGCCCAGTGGCCGAGGTCGACGCCGAGACCTCACTGCTGGCGATGACCGCCTCGGTCACGGCCATGGCAGCGCTCACAGTCCTGGATGGCCGCGACGGCGCCACCGGGCTGTCGCTGGAGGTCTCCCTGCCATGGCCGGAGATCACCCAGCGCCGCTGGCTTCCCCACCCCGACTGCGCCTGCGGGGCGTCGCGGCTGGGGCGCCCCGCCGCGCCCGATCTGGACACCCGTGCTTCATGACGGCTCCGGCTCAGTGAGAATGTCCGCGTGAGCGACATCCCGCGACGGTCCGTGGCCCGGACGGCGCGTCTGGTCAGCCTGCCGCTGGGCTATGCCGGGCGCACGGCCGTGGGGCTCGGCAAGCGGGTCGGCGGACGGCCAGCCGAGCTGGTGGCCGCCGAACTCCAGGCACGCACCGCTGAGCAGCTTTTCCGGGTGCTGGGCGAGCTCAAGGGCGGTGCCATGAAGTTCGGCCAGGCCATGTCGGTCATGGAAGCCGCACTCCCCGAGGAACTGGCATCGCCCTACCGGGCGACGCTGACCAAACTCCAGGAGGCGGCTCCGCCCATGCCCGCGGAGACCGTGCACCGCATCCTCGCCGACCAGCTGGGCCCGCGCTGGCGCACCGCGAAGTTCCGCTCGTTCGAGGACACGCCCGCGGCCGCGGCCTCCATCGGCCAGGTGCACCGCGCGGTGTGGCGTGACGGCCGGGAGGTCGCCGTCAAGGTGCAGTATCCCGGCGCCGGGCCCGCCCTGCTGAGCGACTTGCGCCAGATCGCCCTTGTGGCACGGGTTGCCACCAGCTGGATCCCCGGCCTGGAGGTCAAGCCCATCACGGACGAGCTGATGTCCCGCATGAGCGAGGAGCTCGACTACACCCTGGAGGCGTCGTCCCAGCGGACCTTCGCCAAGGCCTTCCGGGGGGATAAGCGCGTCGTGGTGCCGGACGTGCTGGCTCAGTCCGACACGGTGATCGTGTCCGAGTGGCTCGATGGCGTGCCGCTGTCGGCCATCATCCGCAGCGGAACGCCCGAGCAGCGCAACGCCGCATCTGATCTATTTCTCCGGTTCCTCCTCGACGCGCCGGGCCGGGCGGGACTGCTCCATGCCGACCCGCACCCGGGCAACTTCCGCATCACCCCTGACGGCCGACTGGGGGTGCTCGACTACGGCGCGGTCAACCACCTGCCCGGTGGCCTGCCCCGTGCGATGGGCGAACTTCTCTCGTGCGCGCTCGCCGGCGATGCTGCCGCACTCGCGGAGGGTCTGCGGCGCGAGGGCTTCATCAGGGATTCCATGGATATCGACCCCGAGATCCTGCTGGACTACCTCAGCCCCTTCATCGACCCGCTCCGCCACGAGGACTTCACCTTCTCCCGGGCCTGGCTGCGCGGAATCGCCCAGCAGGTCAACGACGTCCGCAAGCCGTCGTTCCTGGTGGGCATGAAGCTCAACCTGCCACCGGCCTACCTGCTCATTCATCGGGTATTCCTCGGCGGCCTCGGGGTTCTCTGCCAGGTAGGGGGCACGGTGCGCGCGCGCGACGTCGTTGTCGAGCTGCTGCCCGGCATCGACCCGACTCGGCTTCCGCCGCCGGTCCCGAGGGAGTGATCCCACCCCACCACTGGGTTCGCCCGGCTCACCACCAGCCGGAGTCGAGCTTCCCCTCGATGCTGCGCAGGTGGCGCCGGCTGCACTGGTCGCAGGTCCACACCTCGCGCCCGGCCTCGAAGCCCCTGGCCCAGGTCAGCCGAGCCCGCGCCGCCACATCTTCGTCGAGAGGCCTGGCCCCGCAGGTCGCGCAGGCCATCGGCCGCTGCTCGGTCGGCATACCGCTCAGCTCTTGCCCGCCGCAGCCTTCGCAGCCGCCTTGGCGGCCTGCTTGAACTCGCGCACCTTCTGCAGCGAGGTCTCGTCGACGACGTCGGCCACCGAGCGGTAGGACCCCTCCTCGGCATAGGGCCCGATGGCCTCGCGCCAGCCCTCGGGGCGCACGCCGAGCTGCTTGCCCAGAAGGGCCGCGAAGATCCGGGCCTTCTGGTCGCCGAATCCGGGCAGGGCGCGCAGGCGGGCCAGAAGGTTGAGCGGGTCGGTCGCCTCGGTCCAGATCCGCTCGGGGGCGCCGGTGTAGTCGGTCACGACGACCTGGGCCAGCTGCTGCACCCGACCGGCCATGGAGCGGCCGTAGCGGTGGATGGCGGGAGGGGTGGCGCACAGGTCGGCGAAGGCCCCCGGGTCGGCGGCGGCGATGCGCGCGGGGTCGAGGCTGCCGAAGCGGTCGAGGATCTTGGCCGGCCCTCTGAAGGCGTGCTCCATGGGGAACTGCTGGTCGAGCAGCATGCCCACGAGGAGCGCGAACGGACTCTCGCTCAGAACCTGGTCGGCGTGCGGGTCCTGGGCAATCGTGAGCGCGGGCATCGGCGTGGCCATGGACCCACCGTAGCCAAAGTCGGGACCGGAGGGTCGCCCATGAGTACCTCGAACGACGACCCTCCGGCTGAACCGGTCGCCTGATGTCGGGCGCCGGACAACTGCCGACTGACGGCTGCGCTCTGACGGCTACCGCCTGATGACCACCTTGAGCGCCTTGGTCTCGGCGGCTCGGCCGAAGGTGTCGTAGGCGTCCATGATCTGGTCGAAGGTGAAGTCGTGGGTGGCGAACTTCTCGGCGGCGAGCTTGTGCTGCGCCACGAGCTTCAGCAGCATCGGCGTGGTTGACGTGCTGACCAGACCCATGGTGATCGACAGGTCCATGATCCACAGGTCCTGCAGCGCCAGCTCGACCGGAGAGCCGTGCACGCCCACGTTGGCGACCGACCCGCCCGGGCGAACGATCTTGGTGCAGGCCTCGAACGTCGCGGGCACGCCCACGGCCTCGATCGCCACGTCGACGCCCAGCCCATCGGTCATCGCCCGCACCTGGTCGGCCCAGTCGTCCTTGCCGCTGTTGACGGCGTCAGTCGCCCCAAAGGCCTTGGCCTGCTCGAGCCGGTTGTTGTCCAGGTCCAGCGCGATGATCCGAGCGGCGCCGTACAGGTTCGCCGTCATCATCGCGGCGAGACCGACCGGCCCGGCCCCGACAACGGCGACCACGTCGCCGGGCTTCACGCTTCCGTAGCGCACGCCGATCTCGAAGCCTGTGGGCAGGATGTCGGAGAGCATCACCGCGGCCTCGTCGCTGACCCCCTCAGGCACCTTGTAGACCGAGTTGTCGGCGAACGGAACGCGCACGAGCTCTGCCTGAGTGCCGTCGATGAGGTGTCCGAAGATCCAGCCGATCCCGCTCGCGCCCTCGTCAGCGAGGCAGTGCGCGTAGAGGCCCTGGTGGCAGTAGGAACAGGCTCCGCAGGCGCTGATGCACGAGATGATCACCCGGTCGCCGACTGCGACGCTGGACACAGATGCGCCCACCTCGGTCACGGTGCCGACGCCCTCGTGACCGAGGATGCGCCCGTCCGTGACCGCAGGGACGTCGCCCTTGAGGATGTGCAGGTCAGTGCCGCAGATCGTCGTGGTCTCGACCCGCACGATCACATCGGTCGGTTCGACGATCTTCGGGTCTGGGACCTCCTCCCACGCCTTCTTGCCGGGGCCGTGGTAGACGAGTGCCTTCATGAGTGCCTTCCCTTTCGTCGAAACGTCCCAGCCAGAGCTCAGGCGTGGGAGAAACCACAGCCGAGTGTTGTGTCCATGGGAGGCGATCGGCAGGGCCTAACGTCCCGCCCGGGGCCCCGGATGCGGCCCTGGGATCACTCTGAGGGCGTCGTCGCGATGAAGTCCCGCAGCACGTCGGCGAAGCGGTCCGGCTGGTCGAGGTGCGGGAAGTGACCGGCCCCTTCGAACAACTCGACCCGGGAATCGGGGATCGACTCGTGAGCGCGGATCGCGTGCCATGCCGGGATCATGCGGTCCCGGGAACCCCACACGATCAGGGTCGGGATCGGCGGTGCGTCGGGAAAGTAGTCATGGGCACTGATCGTCTGGCCCCCGGGGTCGATGACAGCGCGGGTGGTGGCCAGAAAAGCCCGCCGGCTCTCGCCGTCGCCGAGGGAGGTGAAGCCCTGCCAGATCGCGGTGATGTCCGAGCCCGGCTTCCACCCAGCCTTGGACATGACGCGCCCGGCGGTCTCGGCGCGCGCGGTGAGCCACCGTGAGGCGACGAGAGGCAGTACCCATTCGGCCCCGGGCAGGGTCACGGAGCGTAGGACCGGGTTCACCTCCCTGCCCAGCCCGCCGCTCGCGACGAGCACCAGTCGGTCGACTCGCTCGGGGAACAGGTAGTAGAACTCCATCGCTATCCCCCCGCCGAGGGAGTGCCCCACGAGAGTGACCCGCGCGATGCCGAGCCGGTCCAGCAGGTCGCGCATGGTCGCCGCGTGGGAGCCGAGGGAGTAGTCGCCCACCGGCTTCGCAGACTGCCCATGCCCGAAGAGATCCGGCACGATCACGCGGTGGTTGTCATCGATGCGGCCGATGAGGTGGGCCCAATTGCGGTGCGAGCCAAGAATTCCGTGGATGAAGAGGACCACCGGGCCCGTGCCACTGTCCAGGTAGGACAACTGGTGGCCGCGCAGAGTCATCGTTCGAGGAGTCATGCGCTCCATGAACATCTCCTCTGCCGTCCTTGCAGGGTCCACTAAACCGCAACCTACCCGGACGCTTGCCGGCGACCCACAGGGGCGTGGCGTACGCCACGGTTGCCACCCAGGGTTCGAATCGACGTTTGACCACCTGGCTGGGCATCAGACCCAGCGGCATACCGTCGGGTGGGACCTTAGCCTCTGCGCTGCCGTGGGGTGCGCTCCTAGCGTGCCCGTGTGACTTATGGCCTGGGGACTAGTTCGGTCGTGCAGCTTGGACGGACCAGGCGGCCGCGGGTCGAGGAGTGGCACGGCGCCCACGTCGTGGTGACCGGAGGGTCGAGCGGCATCGGGCGCGCGTTCGTACGCCAGGTGACCGCGCGAGGGGCACGCGTCTCGGTGCTCGCCCTTCCGGACGACGACCTCGAAGAGACCGCCACTGAGCTGGACGGCGCGGGTGCGGCCTACCAGGTCGCAGGGCTCGACGTGACCGATCCTGCGGCCGTGGGTGCCGCTGTGAGCCGGGTCGCTGCTTCGCTCGGGCCGTGCGACGTGCTGTTGACCTGCGCGGGCATCGCGCACCCCGGGTACTTCGAGGAGCTCGACGATGCGATCTTCCGGCGCACCATGGAGATCGACTACTTCGGCACTCTCTACGCGATGCGCGCCGTCATTCCGGCCATGAGGGAGCGGGGCAGCGGGAGCGTGGTTGGCATCTCGTCGACGGCCGGGCTGGTCGGTGTCTTCGGATACTCGGCGTACTCGCCCCCGAAGTTCGCTGTCCGCGGACTTCTCGAGGTGTTGCGAATGGAGCTGCGTCCGATGGGCATCCACGTCGGCTGCGTCTGCCCCCCGGACACCGACACCCCCCAGCTCGCCTACGAGAACCGGTACAAGCCGGCCGAGACCTTCGCCATCTCTGGAGCGATCAAGCCGTTCAGCCCCGCGCGGGTAGCCGCCAGCATCGTGGAGGGCATGGAGCACGGGCGCTTCCTGATCACCCCCGACTGGCAGACCAAGGTTGTGGCACGAACGTCAGGCCTCCTGCGCGGGCCGTGGTTCGCCTATTTCGACGGCCGCGTGCGCAAGTCACGGCAGCAGCCCCGCTAGTCGCTGTGGGTCAGGCGACCCGCGCGCCGAGGTATGCCGTGACGATGCCGCCGAGGGCGAGCGACCAGGCGACGATGACCGTCTCGGCCCACATCGGTCCCGAGCCCGGCAACAGCCGAAACAGCCCGTTCTGGACGTTGAAGGTCAGGTCCATGAGGCCGAGAAAGATCAGCGCGCTGCCTGCCAGGAGCCCAAAGACGTCACCGTAGCCACTTCCGGTGAACAGGCCCACGGCTGCGACCAGCGAGCAGGCAGCCATCCAAGCGTCGGCCACGGGGAATGCGCGCTCGAACCTCAGGTACCACTCCTCCTCCACCACCTGGACGGTCCCCCGCAGAAAGAAGTCGAGCCAGTAGGCCACCGTCACAACACCGGTGACGACGAGCAGGACTCCGAGCACTGTGTCCATGTCACACTCCCTTCTCGACAGCGTCAGCCGTCAGCATCCGGCCCGCTGCGCAGATGCGCTCGACGTTGGGCAGCACCGCCGCCTCGAGTGCCCGCGCGTACGGAATCGTCTCCTCGGTCGTGACCCTGGCGTACGCAGCCGCTGTCTGCTCTTCGGCGAGCAGCGCGGCCACCTCGCCGGAGAGGCCGCCCCGGGTGTAGTCCTCGTCGACGACCAGCACCCGCCCGGTCCGCCGGGCCAGTCCGGCGATCGCATCGCGGTCCAGGGGCGCCACGCTGCGCAGGTCGAGGACGGCCGTCGAGATCCCGTCATGGGCGAGGCGCTCGGCGGCCTCGAGGCAGCGATGGACGCCGACGCCGAGCGAGACCATCGCGATGTCGGTGCCGTCACGACGCAGGGCAGCCTCGCCCAAACGGCACCGTCTCGGGAGGGTCCGCGACCTCGCCCTGCGCCCCGGCGATCGGCACGTCGAAATGGACCGAGTCCCGGCTGGTGCCGCCCACGTAGTCCAGCCACTGCTCGGACAGCAGCTTGTGCTCGAGGAAGACGACCGGGCCAGGGTGGTCGATGGCAGCCAGCATCAGACCGGCCGCGTCTGCTGGTGTGGAGGGAACGACGACGGACAGACCGGGTATGCCGGCGAGTAGCCCCCAGAGCGCCTGCTCGTGCTGCCCGGCGTCGCCGTAGCCTCCTCCGCAGGCTGCTCGAACGACCATCGGGGCCTGCCACCGGCCGCCGCTGAAGGCCTCGACCTTGGCGGCGTGGTTGAGCAGCTGGTCAAGAGCGACCCCGATGAAGTCCACGAACATGATCTCGACGACCGGGCGGAGACCCGCCATCGCGCTGCCGAGCGCGGCACCCAAGAGGGCGGACTCGCTGACCGGACTGTCGAGAACCCGGTCGCCGCCGAAGCGGACGTACGCTTCCTTGCGCAGCAGACGCACGTCCTCCCCCAGCACGACCACTCTCGGGTCCTTCGCCATCGCGACGGCGATGGCGTGCTCGATGGCAGCGCTGAAGGTCGTGCTAGGCACCGCTCGCCACCCCGCTCATCGCCACACGAACGGCCTGGGCGACCTCGTCCCGCGCCTGCTGCTCGAGTTCCGGTCCGGTGCGACCGGGCAGCCTGCCTGCCGCCTTCCGCATCGGATCCCGGCTCCTGGATCGATCCACAGCGGCCGTTGCGGCCCGCCGGCTGATCACGAGCAGGGCACCGATCCGGTCGGTGAGGGGCGCGCCCGGCTCCGCGCGAACCGGGCCGAGCAGGGGTCGCAGCTGGTCGGTGAGCTCCCTGAGGGCCGTGGTCAGCCGGACGAGCGGGTCGCCGAGGAAATGGCCCTCGAGCCGGGCACACCGGGCGAGGAGAACCGAGGGACCGCCTCCGGTTCTCGCCCGCGCCACGGCACGGCGCGCGGCTCGGTCGACCTTCTCCACGTCGGTCCCGTCGACCCGGACAACCGGCATCCCGAATGCGCCCAGCCTGCGCCGCAGGCCGCCGCCCGTCAGGGCCGCAGACCGCGTGGTCACCGCCCACCGGTTGTCCTTGCACACGAAGACGACGGGCAGCCCCCAGGCCGTGGCAAGGTTCAGGGACTCCATGAGCATGCCCTCGTTGACCGCCCCGTCGCCGAAGAAGGCGACCGCCACCCGCCCGCGTTCCGCGTTGCGAGCGGCAAGGCCGAACCCGGTCGCGAGTGGTCCGGGCGCCCCGACAATGCCTGAGGCAGCCGCCAGGTGCGGCCGCGACATCAGGTGCATGTGTCCGCCCCGGCCCCTACACAGGCCATCCTGGGATCCGAGCATCTCGAGGAAGAGGGCGGTCAGGTCGACCCCGCGCGCGACCATGGGAGGAGTCGACCGGTAGTCGAGGGCCAGAGCGTCGCCGTCCTCCAGGTGCGTCACGACGCCCGCGACCACCGCCTCCTCGCCCATGCCGAGGTGCATCTCTCCTGATATGAGGCCACGGCGCCAGAGCCCGCCCAGCGCTTGCTCGGTGCAGCGGATCCGGCACATCTGCAGGTAGAGCGCCTGCAGCCGCTCCGAACGGCTGGTGGGCATCTGTCCTCCCGTCGCGACGCAGACCAGCGTGCCGGGCAAATCGCGACCGGGCTAGGGCCTTAGGTCACCAGCAGGAGGTCGTGACGCCGCTCTCGCGGCCTTCGCCGACGGAACCTGCGCGCAACGTCCCCGGCATACCAGTGCCCCTGGTCCTCGTCGTGAGGGCCAGGGGCACCGGGTGGTGCAGCGACCTGCGTCAGCGCTGCACGTGCAGGTAGCGCTGCAGGTTCTGCAGGTCCTGGATCTGTCGCTCGTGCTCGCGCTGGCGGCGCTCCAGGTGCTGGTCGTGGACCTGATGTCGACGACGCAACTGGTGATTCCTTCTGCGGTACATGGTGTGTCTCCTTGGAAAGTGTGCTGTTCATGTCGTTGGTGCCGGTGCTGCTGGACGAGTCCTATGCGGCAACCTGGTTCTTGCGCGGCCGCCCCCGCGGCCTCTTCCGCGCGACGATGACGCCCTGGACGAAGAGCTCGCCACCCCAGACCCCCCACGGCTCGGCGCGGTCGAGGGCGCCGGCCAGGCACTGCGCGATCGCAGGGCAGGTCCGGCAGAGCGCCTTGGCGAACTCCACGCCGTCAGGTGTCTCGGCGAACCACATCTCCGCGTCGTTCTCGTGGCACGGAATGCTCCCGCCGGTCAGGGCAGCCGCTTCGCTGCGGTCGATCAGCTCGGTCAACTGCATCGGTATCCCCTCCTTGTCGTCCCCGCCCCGGTGGGAGCGGTGTTTCTCGCGGACGCCGGCAGTGGTGCCCGCCGTCGTCCTGGTGGTGTGTCGATGGCTGGTGCGGGTCGAGCTCGTGTTCATCAGGTGGCCTCGGGTCTGAATGTCTGTGTGTGGCGATCTGGGTCGGGTCGGGCTGCGGCACAAACAAAACGGCCGCGGATCCCGGTGTCGGGTTCCGCGGCCGTGGAGTGGGCCTGTCGGCGATGCCTAGACAGGTGGAGCTCCACGGTGCGGATACACGTCACCCTTGAACGGGACGGTGTCGATGACGTAGCCAAAACCGGCATCCGTGCGGTCGATGAGTCGGGCCGCGAGCTGACCGGCGGAGGGCACAGTCGTCCCCTGGATCCAGCCGCGGGTACCTGCGTGCACACGGGCGTTGGCGTGCATGCACACGGCAGCGGCACCGGCGGTCTGCTCGGTGCGGTGCGTCATGGTGATGCTCTCCATTTGGGGCCAACCTCCTCGTCCGGTGCTCGCAGTTCCCAGCCGGCCACCTGAGCCGCCGGGCTGAACGTTGAAACAGGCTACGCGAGCGCGCGCGAGGCGTGCAACGGAATTAGCGCCACATTTCCCACATTTCTTGCCACCGAACCAGCCATTCACGCCAATTCCTTTGGTGCAGAGGCTTTTCGGAGAACTTCCTCCGGATCGGATCCGGCCAGAATCGCGAGTACCTGCATGCCGTAGAGGTCCAGCTTGCGCTTCCCCACGCCTGCGACGAGGGCCAGCTCGCCCGCGCTGCCGGGCTCGCGCTCGGCGATGGCGGTGAGAGTGGCATCAGTGAAGACGACGTATGCCGGGACGCCGGCTTCCCTCGACACCGCCAGCCGCCAGCCGCGCAGGCGCTCGAACACCGCGTCGCTGTAGGTGGGCGGGCAGTCGTCGCAGCGCCCGGTCTTGCGCTGGGCTGCGGAGGTCAGGTCCACCCCGCAGCTGCGGCAGACTGCCGGCGCCGCCGGCCGCAGTGCGCGGGTCCCGCCCGCGGCGCGTCGTCGTGGCGTCGAGCGGGCACCGGAGCCGAGGACGCTCGCCGTGGCGTCGAGGAACCGGGATGGGCGGCGGGTAGCGCGGCCACCGGGCGTGCGGGCCTGGGCCCAGGTGAGGCGCAGGTCGCGCCGCGCCCGGGTCATGCCGACGTAGAGCAGGCGGCGCTCCTCGTCGATGGCCTCAGCGGTCTCGGCCATCGCGATCGGGAGCAGCCCGTCTGAGCAGCCGGCAATGAAGACGACATCCCACTCCAGACCCTTTGCCGCGTGCAGCGAGGCCAGGGTGACCCCCTCCACAGCCGGGGCGTGCTGCGCTGCGGCCCGCTCGTCGAGCTCGCGCACGAAGAGCGGCAGCCGGGCCGACTCATCGACGGCTGCCACGTCATCGGCGAGGGCGGCCAGGGCGGCGAGGGACTCCCATCGCTCACGAGCTGCTCCGCCGCTCGTTGGTGCCTGCCGGGTCCACCCCGCCCCGACAAGGATGTCCCGCACGAGGTCCGATAGCGGCTGGGAGCCGTCGTCGGAGCGAGCCGCTCCGCGCAGGAGCAGGACCGCCTGGCGCACCTCGGGTCGCGCGAAGAACCGTTCGCCGCCGCGCACGAGGTAGGGGATGCCGCGCTCGGCGAGTGCCGACTCGAACGCCTCCGACTGTGCGTTGGTGCGGAACAGGACGGCCACCTGCGATGCGGGGGTCCCCTGTTTGAGCAGGCCCTCGATTGCGCCCGCGACCGCCTCGCCCTCGGCGGGGTCGTCGGGGCAGGGCTGGATCGTGGGCTCAGGCCCCGGCGCGCCCTGGGCCTCGAGCTGCAGGCCAGAGCTGCGCACCGCCCCGGAGGGTGCCTGCAGCAGCAGGTTGGCCAGTCTGACGATCTGGGGCGTGGAGCGGTAGTTGCGCACCAGTCGCACGACCTCGGTGCCAGGGTGCCGCCGGGGGAACTCCACCAGGTGGCGCGGGCTCGCGCCGGTGAAGGAGTAGATGGTCTGGGCCGGGTCGCCGACGACGCACAGGTCTTGGCGGTCGCCGAGCCAGAGCTCGAGCAGCCGCTGCTGCAAGGCGTTGACGTCCTGGTATTCGTCGACCACGAAGTGGTGGTACTGCGCGCGGATCGCGGCAGCGACGTCGTCGCGGTCCTCGAGGATCCCGACCGTGAGCAGGAGGACGTCCTCGAAGTCGATGACGTGGCGGTCGGACTTCACCTCTTCGTAGACCGCCATGAGCCGGGCCATCGCGGTGTGGTCGAGCCCGGGGGGCTCGCGTCGTGCAGCCCGGGCCCCACCGGCATACGTCTCCGGCGTCAGCATGCCGACCTTGGCCCACTCGATCTCGGCGGCGAGGTCACGGATCCCGGTTCGGTCGAAGGACATGCGCAAGCGACCCGCCGCCTCGGCGACGGCCGGCGCCTTCTGGCTCATGACCTCGGGCGCGGCGCCCCCGATCACGTGGGGCCAGAAGTAGTGGAGCTGGCGCAGGGCAGCGGCATGGAACGTGCGGGCCTGCACGCCGCCCACCCCGAGGTCGCGCAGCCGGCTGCGCATCTCCCCCGCCGCCCTCGCCGTGAATGTGACGGCGAGCAGTCGTTGGGGCTGGTAGGCGCCCGACAGCACGCCGTAGGCGATCCGGTGCGTGATCGCGCGGGTCTTGCCCGTGCCGGCACCGGCCAGGACGCACATGGGGCCGCGAGGGCTGGCCGCGACCGTCCGCTGCTCGGGGTCGAGCGCCTCGAGGACCACATCGGCGGACGGGTGAGGCGGCAGGCGAGCGGGCTGGGTGGGCATCGACGCGATCCTCTCAGATGCTGGCGACCCGCCTCATCCGGACGCGGAAGCGGGCCTTCCGCGGGCGCCGGAGCACTCTGCTCGCCGCCATGGCAGCGATCACACCGGCGCTTGGGAAGGTTCGGGGCGGGTAGTGCGTTGACGAGACCGTTTGGCCTGAAACCCTTCCCCCAGGCCTTGGCACCCCAGAGGAGTCGGTTCACATGACCGTCCCGGCGCCCGAGCAGGGCTCCGTCACGATGTTCACCACCAGCTGGTGCGGCTACTGCACCCGGCTGAAGACCCAGATGCACCGCGAGGGCATTGCGTTCACCGAGGTGAACATCGAGCATCACCCCGACAGCGCCGCCTTCGTGATGGGGGTGAACGACGGGAACCAGACGGTGCCCACCCTGCTGTTCCCGGACGGCTCGGCCGCCACCAACCCCTCCGTCCACGAGGTCAGGCGCCGCCTGAGCTGAGCCGGCCTGCGCTCAGCGCGCGAAGGTGATCGGCTCGCCGTACCAGTGCTCGATCAACCTGCGCGCGATCGACAGCCGCGGTGAGATGCCCCACTCGCCGCTCGAGACCCGGTCGCGCACCTCGTCGCGGGTCACCCAGACCGCCTCGGCGATCTCGCCGTCGCGGAAGGTCAGGCCCGTGGAGCGGGCCCGTGCCGTGAAGCCGATCATGAGCGAGGTCGGGAACGGCCAGGGCTGGTCGCCCAGGTAGGTCACGTCGTCGACGTCGATGCCCACCTCCTCGCGCACTTCGCGCGTCACTGCGGCCGCGAGGGTCTCGCCCGGCTCGACGAACCCGGCCAGCACCGAGTAGCGCTTCTCCCCCCAGTCCGCGCCGCGGGCCAGGAGGAGCCGGCCGTCGTCTGCGACAACTGACATGATCACGGCCGGGTCGGTGCGCGGGTAGTGCTCGCTGCCGTCTGCCGGGCAGCGCCGGATCCAGCCCGCCAGGTCGGGCTCGGTCGGGGTGCC
This sequence comes from uncultured Actinomycetota bacterium, assembly GCA_963715025.1. Lineage (GTDB taxonomy): Bacteria > Actinomycetota > Actinomycetes > Actinomycetales > Dermatophilaceae > DASSJT01. Next base: position 532,414 of record CAVQQQ010000001.1, read on the forward strand.
ACATCGCGGACAGTGGCCATGAGCAGCATGCCAGTTGGCCAGCGCCAGCGCTGTGGCGAAGAGCCCGGCCTCCCCCTCCGGCAGCTGTGCGGCTACCTGGCGGAGCGTCCGCCACTCCTCCCCCTCCGGCTCGGCGTCTGCTGCGGCCACGCAGAGGTATGCCGTGTGGTGGGCATCGCGTCCGAGGTAGACCGCGAGGCGGTCGGCATCGCCGGGCTCCGGCCCGCGCAGGGCGAGCCGCGGGCCGTCCGGCTCGGCCGCCACCTTCGTGGTGTCGCGCCGGATCTCGACGACCCGAGAGCGGGGATCTGCCAGAAGTTCCTTCACGAGGTGGGGCGTCCCCCGCCGCGTAGCGTCGCGGTCGAGGGCGAACCCGGCGAGCACGAGGTGGGGAAGAGTCTGCGCGGGACGGGCCACGCCTGCCAGCCTAGGGCAGCCCCGCGGCATACCTTGGTGGGGTGGAACGCAGCCCGCTCTTCCTGGCCGCACTCGCGAGTGCCGCGGTGCCGGGCCTCGACCCGGCGAGCGTGGAGGCCCTCCCGAGCGCGCCCGGCCAGCTGTTCGACGTGGCCTACGTCGAAGACACGCTGCAGCGCCGCTGGGTGGTGCGCGCGCCGCGGACACCTGGTGCCGCAGCTCAGATGGACCTGACCGTGTCGCTGTTGAGCCTGCTTGCCCGCCGGCTGCCGTTCGCGCTGCCGATGCCGCGCGGGTTCATCACCTTGCGGTCGGGAGGGCGAGCCGCGGTCTACCCGTACCTCCCCGGCCAGCACCTCGACTTCGCCTCGCTGCCAGCGGGCAACGGCATCACTGCCGAGCTGGGGCGCGCCATCGCCGCGCTTCACAGCGTCGACCAGCGGCTGTTCGACGAGGCGGGGCTTCCCACCTATGACGCTGACACCTATCGCATCCGACGGCTCTCTGACCTCGACCGCGCCGCCGAGAGCGGCCGGGTGCCAGCGGCGCTCCTCGCCCGGTGGGAGCGGGCCCTCGAGAACGTCAACCTGTGGCGCTTCGCCCCGACGCCCATTCACGGCGGCCTCACCGGCGACCAGGTGCTCGCGGCGTTCGACGACCAGGATGACGCATCGTCGGGGCGGATCGAGGGCGTGACCGGCTGGGAGGGCGCGAAAGTCGCCGACCCTGCCGACGATTTCGCCGCTCTGGTCGTCGAGGCGTCGCCGGAGGCGATGGACACGGTCATGGAGGCCTACGCCCATGCCCGGGCGGAGCGCCCCGACCCCAACCTCCTGGTCCGCGCACGACTCGCCGCCGAACTCCAGCGGATGAGCGCGCTGTTGGCCGCCCTGGCCGCTGGCCAGAGCGCGATTGCAGACCAGATCGCGGCGGACCTTCAGGACCTGGACGACGACGTTCGGGCCCAGGCGACAGCTCCCGACGACGACCACCCGATAAGCCTCGAGCCGCGCACGCCTCGCACCGTCGTCGCACGTCCGGCGCAGGCTGACGAGGATGCCGCGGCACCGGCCAATGGCGAGGATGCCGTAGCACCGGCCAACGGCGAGGATGCCACAGCAGCGGACAGCGACGGATCGGTCGACGAGACGTCTGGGGACGAGTCGACTGACGGGGTGGCCGAGGCCCTGGACGAGTCCACCGCCGAGGGGGAGGCCAAAGCCACCGAGCCCAAGCCTGAAGCCACCGAGCCCGAAGCCACCGAGCCCGAGTCCGAGTCCGCCGAACCCGAGCCCGAGTCCGCCGAACCCGAGGACCCCGGGCTCGGGCTTGAGCGCAGGGCTGACAACGCCGAGCCAGGGGCAACCGAGCGTGCGGCCCAGCCGGAGCCCGATCCGGACCGTGGGCCCCAGCCCAGGCCGGAATCCGAGCCCGGAGAGCCATGAGCCAGCGGCTGGTCAGGAGCCGGCGTTGGCCTTGGCGCCGGCCCCGCGCACCAAGGAGCGGAAGCGGACGTCGCGCGTCGACCGGGACGCCAGCCCGGCCCCGGTTCTGCCCGCCGAGCCGGCGCCCCCTCTCGAGTTCGAGATCGACCAGCCGGACGACCCTCCGAGGCGGCGCCGGTCCTAGCGGTCGCGCCCAGCCGGAGACCGGGAGACGCATCCTGTCAGCCGGGGATGGCCCCCAGGATCCGCACGATCTCGCGCTCGTCGGGCAGATCCGGCCAGATCGTCTCACCGGTTCCGGCGTAGTAGAAGGCTGCCTCGACGTCCTCGACGGCGACGCCTCGCAACCTCGCGTAGGCGATCCGATAGGCGGCCAGCTGGATCGCCCGATTCCGCGCGACGTCAGCGGTCGGCTTCTCACCCGTCTTCCAGTCGACGACCGTGTAGCCACCGCGGTCCCCCGGGAACACGGCGTCGATCCGCCCGCGGATGGCGATCCCGTCGATCACCGTCTCGACCGCGGTCTCGACTTCCAGAGGGATCCGCCCGGCCCATTCGCTGAGCAGGAACCGCTCCTTCATCGCCGGGAGCTCATCGTCGTCACCGGGGTCGTCGTCGGCCGAGCCGGGCAGCTCCAGCAGGTCGACCATCGCCGCGCGCCGGTAGTGCTGCTCGATCCAGGCATGGAACGCCGTGCCCCGTCGAGCGGCCAGGGCAGGCGCGGCCGGCATGGGGCGCCGTAGTGACGCCGCGAAGGCGGCGGGGTCCCGGGCCAGGGCGACGACTGCTGAGGTGGAGAGATGCCTGGGCACCAGGACCTGTTCGTCGGACCGCTGCCGCGCCACGCGCCGCTCTTCGAGCAACAGGTCGAGCTCTTCGAGGATGGGCACCTCGTCGCCCGGCACGGGGATCGTGCCCTGTCGGCCGGAATCGGGCAGAGAGTCGCCACTCTCGAGTGCGGAGCGCACCTCGGCCGCTGATGCCTCGAGGTCGCGCCGCCGGCTGGCCAGCGGGTCGTGGGGCCAGACCGCCGTCTGGGGGGCCAAGGTTCGCGGGTTGACGACGGCACCCGCGTCCTCGGGATCCGGCATGGGGGCCCAGTCGGTCAGCTCGATCGCGACCGCGGGCGACCCAGCGTCAGGCCGTCGAGTGGACGCCGGTCCGCCGGCGGCGGCCGGGGCAGAACTTGGGGCGGCGGCCGGGGCAGAACTTGGGGTGGCGGCCGGGGCCGCGCCAGGGTGTGCCGCAGGGGCGGGGCCGGCCAGCAGCTCGATCAGGAAGCGCGAGGTCACCCTCGGGGTGGTGGCGTCCGCCCAGACCGGCGCCGTCATGAGCATCGCGGTTCGGGCACGGGTGAGGGCTACGTAGGCCAGTCGCCGCTCCTCGGCGATGCCATGCCTTCCGCCCGCCTCCAGGAACTCGACCACTCGACGCTCGATGTCCGGCCAGTCGACCGCGGCCTCCCAGTCGAGCACCGGGAGCCCGTCGCGGTCGCCCCGGAGCGCATAAGGGATCCCGCCGTCCTTGAGACCAGCAACCCAGCCGCGGTCCTTGGGCTGGCTGACGACCCATCTCCCGTCGTGGGGCTTGGAGGCTGCATATGGCAGATCCGGGAACGTCCCCTCGACCAGGCCAGGAATTGCCACGGCGTCCCATTCAAGGCCCTTGGCGGCGTGCACCGTCAGCACCTGCACGGCATCCGGGCTGGCCTCGATATAGCCCTTGTCGAGCCCGCGCTCCTCCTTCAGCGCCGCGGTCAGCCACCCGAGGAAGCCAGCCAGTGTCGGGCGATCCGCACTCACCGTGAAGCTCGCAGCCACGTCGGCGAACGCGTCGAGGTGGGCGCGTGCAGCCGCCGGGGTGTAGCCAGGACGCGACAGGACCTCGATATCGAGCCCGAGGGCGCGCTCGGCCTCGCCGACGAGGTCGGCCAGCGGCAGCGCCGTGAGCACCCGCAGTCTCCGCACCACCCGCTGGAGCCCCGCGAGCCGCTCCCGCCCGCTGGCGCTGATCAGGCGGCCGTCAGGGCTGCGCCACCGCGCCGGCGGCAGGTCGTCCAGCGCCTCGACGATGCTGGGCCGCTCGACCGCATCGGAGAACGGCTGCGCCGCGGGACGCGCCGACGCGGGATGGGGCGCCGCATCCCGCGCCGCTGTGCGACGCGCTGCTGCCATGGCCCGAACCTCCTGCTGATGGCGGGCCCAGGCCATCAGTCCGTCGAGGTCGGCGGCGCCGAGCCGGCACAGGGGCCCCGTGAGAAGCCGCATGAGCTGGTCGCCCCGAGTGGGGTCCTGGACAACGTGCAGCAGGGCGACGATGTCCTCGATCTCCGGCGTGACCAGCAGGCCACCCAGCCCGACGACCTCATAGGGCACACCGCGCCGTTCCAGGGCGTCGATCACCGGCGCGAACTGGGATCGCTTGCGACACAGGATTGCGGCGGACCTCTCGCCGCCCACGCGCTGGCCCTCGACCCACCCGGCCACGAAATCGGCTTCCTCCTCGACCGTGGCCAGGCGCGCTGCCCCCACCCAGCCCGCTCCGGCGCGGGGCGACGGCGAGAGCCCGAGGACGTGCACGCGCGCCGTCTCACGGAGGGGCGCTGCGACCGCGTTGGCTGCGCCGAGGATGGCGCGGTCGTTGCGCCAGCTCGTGGAGAGGGGAAGCACCGCGGCGTCGCGGCCGCCGTCGCGGAAGGCGTGCGGAAAGCGCGAGAGCGTTGTAGCGCTCGCACCGCGCCACCCGTAGATGGACTGGTGCGGGTCGCCGACCGCAGTGACGGGAACTGATCCCCCGCCCGCGGCGAAGAGGGCCCGCAACAACTCCAGCTGGGCCTCGGACGTGTCCTGGAACTCGTCGAGCAACACCGCGCCGAAGCGCTGTCGCTCGATCTGCCCGATGTCGGGGAACGTCGCGGCCAGCCGTGCTGCGATGGCCATCTGGTCGGCGAAGTCCATGGAGTCTCGCTGGCGCTTCAGCGCGAGGTACCGCTGCACCATCGGCATGACACCTGCGCGGGCGCGCAGTGCGGCCCGCATCGCCCTGGTCTCCGGTGGGAGGTCGCGCGCCCGGCTGCCGCCGGGCGGCAGCAAGGCCAGGGCCTCGTCGACGCGATGGAGGTATGCCGTGACCTCGGCCGGGGTGACCAGGTGCTCCGCCATCTCCCCCGCCAGGTCGACCACAGCGGCGGTGATGGTCGACTCGGCGCTCTCGACGTCGTCCATGGACCCGTCGTACGAGGCAACCACCTCTGCGGCATATTGCCAGGCGGCCGCCTCCGACAGCAGGCGGGACTCGCTCTCGAAGCCGAGCCGCAGGGCATGCTCGCGGACCAGCCGACCGGCATACGAGTGGTAGGTGGACACCGTCGGCGTGCCACCCAGCGTCTCGGCTTCACCGTCGTCATCCCTTGGTGCCCAGAGCCCGGCTCGCACGAGCCGGCGCAGTCGAGCGGTGATCCGCTCGGACAGCTCGGTGGCGGCCTTGCGGGTGAAAGTCAGCCCGAGCACCTGGTCCGGCTCGATGATTCCGTTGGCCACCAGCCACACGACCCGTGAGGCCATGGTCTCGGTCTTGCCGGAGCCGGCGCCGGCGACCACGAGCAGGGGTGCTGGCGGGGCTTCGATAACGGCCCGCTGCTGGAGCGTCGGGGCCGGCAGGCCGAGCGCCAGGGCGATGTCGACCGCCGAGGGCCCGGTGGCGGTCGCCCTTGTCATGGCACCGGTCCCCACGGTCACAGGGCCCTCCCCTCCGGCTGGAGCGGGCAGCAGGCCCGCAGCTGGCACTGCGAGCACCACTCGCCGGGGTGCGCGGTGAACTGGGCGGCCGCCATGCCCTCTCCGGTCTCCCGCACGAGGGGTCCGGCCCAGTCAGGCTCGTCGTCGGCAGAGAGCGGCGGCTGCTCCTGGAGCGTGACGCCCTTGTTCGCCGCCTTGCCGATCTGGAGGAGCGCCGCCCCCGCTGAGGCGGTGCCCGCACCAGGAAAGGCGCCTTCCTGGACCGCCAGCTGGTACGCGCCCAGCTGCGGGTGGCGCCGCAGCTCCTCCTTCTTGGGCTTGCTGCTGCCCGTCTTGTAGTCGATCACCCGCAGCCGGCCGTCGGGCGACTGCTCCAGCCGGTCGACCTGCCCCCGCAGAACGACCCGGCCCAGCGCGACCTGCATCTCGACCTCGGCACCCAGCTTGACCCACCCTCTCGCGCGCGCGGCGTCGAAGTAGGCGGCGAGGCGGCCGACCATCGCGTGTGCCTCTGCCCGCTTCCGGTCGGACACCCAACCGCGCGGCAGGCCCAGCCGGGGCCACCGGGCGTCGACCTCGGCGGCCATGGTCTCGGCGTCGGCATCGCCGAGGTCGGCAGCGACGCCGTGGACGAGGGTGCCGATGTCGGCTGCGCCGACCGTGGGACCGTCGCCGCCACAAGCCGTCAGCAGCCAGCGCAGGCCGCAGCGTCCGAACGACTCGACCTTCGAGGGTGACACCGAGACGGGCTCGTCGGGCGCGCGCAGGGGACGGTCGTCGCTCAGGGCAGTCAGGGCCCACCACTGCGCCGGGTCGGCGCCGGGGACGCCCTCTCGCGCCAGTCGGGCCAGCGCGCTCACCGCACGCCCCCGGGTCTGCGGCGAGGGGCCGACCAGCTCGCGCCGGAGCTGGGCCACGAGGGACGGCAGTGTCATGGTGCGCCTCACCTCGGTGAACTCCCGCTGGCCGTCGCAGTCGTCGGGAAGGGGGTCGACCACGTCGAGGTAGACCGAAGGCTGCTCGTCGTCGCTGCGCACCGCCGTGACCATCACGCGCTCGCTCGCCCGGGTGAGCGCGACGAGGAACAGCCGGGTCTCGTCGTAGCGCACCGCCGCTTGCGCGGCACGGAACGAGCCCGCCCGCCCCGCGACGACGTCGACGAGGTGCTCGGACCCGAGCAGCGAGCCGCGCAGCCGCAGGTCAGGCCAGACGCCCTCCTGGACACCAGCAACGCACACCAGGCGCCACTCGCGGCCAGCAGCTGCCTGCGGGGTCAGCAAGGCGACCGTCTCCCCCGCGGGCGAGCGCGCCACCAAGGTGTCGCCGGGGATGTCTTGGCTGGCGATGTGGGCAAGGAACTGCTCCGGACCCGACTGGGGGAGCCGGTCGACGAACTTCGCCGCCGCGTCGAACAGTGCTCCGACGGCGTCGAGGTCGCGGTCGGCACGGGCGCCACCTGGCCCTCCCGCGAGCGCCGCCTCGCGCCAGGGGGTAGCCAGCCCGCTGGCCGACCACATCGCCCACAGGACGCTCTCGGCGGTGACCCCTGGCGCCCAGCGAACGACGCCGTCGTCGCGGCGCACTGACGCCGCCGCGACGCCCGCGGCCACGATGCGCGCCACGCGCCTGGCGGACAGACCCTCGGCGCCGACCCCGGCGAGCCGTCCCTCGTGCACGAGCGCGTCGGCCAGCAGCTCGTCGCTGGTGCTGGTGCCACCTGTGGCGAGCTCGGCCTGGCGCAGGGTGCGCCGCAGTCGGCGCAGCGCGACGGCATCAGCGCCGCCGAGCGGCGAAAGGAGGGTGTCGACGGCGACCTGCGGATCGACCTCGGTTGCATCGCCCCGCGCCAGGTCGAGCACGAGGCGCAGGAGCGCCAGCAGGGGACGCACGGCCACCTCGTCACGAACCGGCAGGTCGGTGCCCCCCGCGCCCACAGGGACGCCGGAGGCCATCAGCACCCGGCGCAGCGTGGCCGTGCGACCCTGACCGCGGACGATGACCGCCATCTCCGACCACGAGACGCCGTGCCGGAGGTGGGCCTCTCGCAGCTCGGCTGCCACCAGGGCGGCCTCCTGCGAGACGGCCCGGACGAGGTGCACGTCGACCTGACCCCCACGGCGCACCGGCTCGGCAGCGCGCTGGCGGCCACCTCCCAGGGCGCCGATCTTGCGCGCCACTCGCTCGGCCGCCGCACGGTTGGCCGCGGGCAGGCGGTATGCCGTGGGCAGCACGAGCGTGGCCCCCCCACCAAGCGCTGTCCACCCGTCAGCCAGGAACCGCGGGTCGGCCCCCCGAAAAGTCTGCACGGCGGCGTCCGGGTCACCCAGAAGAACCACACCAGGACCGGCTCCGCGGCCCGCCAGGACACCCAGCAGCCGGGCAGCCGCCGATGTCATCTCCTGCGCGTCGTCGACCACGATGATCCGCAGATCCCCGCGCAGCCGGTCGAGCGCCTCCGGGTCGTCTTCGAGCAGGTCAGCCGCAGCGCTGAGGATCCAGGCCGGGTCATAGGCCCCGGCTGCCGACAGCGCAGTCACCTCGTCGTACTCGCGCAGCACCCGGGCGGCCGCCACCCACTCGGGCCTTTCGTGCTCGCGGCCCAGTCTGGCCAGGTCAGCGTCCTCCAGGCCGTGCTCGACCGCCCGCATCAACAGGTCGCGCAGCTCCGCGCGGAAACCGCGAGTGCCCAGCGCCTCTTGCACCCGCTCCGGCCACGCGGGCGCCACCGGGACGCCGGTCGCATGCCCGGCGAGCAGGTCGCGCAGGATCACGTCCTGCTCGGGGCCGCTCAGCAGCCTGGGCGCGGGCTCGCCGCGGAGCGCCGCCGCCTGGCGCAGGATGCTGAAACCCAGTGACTGGTGGGTGCGGGCCAGGGGCTCAGTCGAGGTGCCGCCCAGCTGGGACGTCACCCGCTCCCGCAGGCTCGCGGCGGCCAGGCGCGACGACGTCAGCAGGAGGCACTCATCGGGCCGCGCTTGCCCCGACCGCACCCGATCCAGCACGACCGCGACCGCGGCGGTCGTCTTGCCCGTACCAGGGCCGCCGAGAACGCGCAGGACCGGACCCCGGTAGGCCGCTACCTCGCGCTGGACCGCGTCGAGGGCAACCGGTTCGACGGCAGGGCCGAGGTCGAGAGGGGCACGGCGGAGGGTGAGCACGAGCCCGATTCCATCACGTGAGGCGGACACCACCACGGCACCTGGATCCCCGAGCAGGGGAGGCCCGAATCGTCAGGGAGACTCAGGGCCCGACCAACGCGCACGCGGCAGGTCGACCCTGCGGCCGTCGAGCACACCTCGCACGAGCGGCGTCTCCTCCTCGCGGTAATGAGCCAGCGCGCGGTCTTCGTGGCCCTGCGGAAAACCGCCGCCGGCTCGCACGACGCGCCACCAGGGCACATCCGACCCGAACCTCGACATCACGGTGCCGACGGCGCGGGCGCCGCCGCGCCCCACGATCTCCGCCACATCACCGTAGGTCAGCACGCAGCCGGGCGGGATCTGCGCCACGACGTCGAGCACGTCCTCCGCAAACTCGCTCGGCAAGCCGTAGCCGGCGCCGGGGCCGGCCACGTCAGTACCCCGGCAGGCTGGGGTCGACGTCGCGCACCCAGGCGAGCACGCCGCCCTCGAGATTGTCGACGTCGGTGTGACCGGCTCCCACCAGGATCTCGGCGGCCCGCGCGGACCGCACGCCCGACTTGCACATCACGACGAGGGGTATGCCGTGCGGCAGCTTGGCGAGCGCCTCGCCTGACGTGAACTCGCCGAGCGGGATCAGGTCGGCTCCCGGAATGGCGACGATGTCCGATTCATTGGGCTCCCGCACGTCGACGAGCAGGAAGTCCTCCTCGCCGGCGGCGCGGCGGGCCAGCCGATCGGCCAGATCGGCGGCGGAGACGGCCCCCACCCCGGGATGGGCTGCGCCGTCCGAGGTCAACCGGGAACCCGCGGGGCCATCCGCACCCGCGTGGGCACCCGGCATACCGCAGAAGTCCTCGTAGTCGATGAGCTCGGTGACCGTCGGGCTGTCGCCGCAGACGGGACAGGCAGGGTCGCGGCGGACGGTCAGGGTGTCCCAGGTCTGGCGCAGCGCGTCGTGCACCATGAGCCGTCCGAGAAGCGGGTCGCCCTGTCCCACAAGGAGTTTGATCGTCTCCGAAACCTGGACCGATCCCACAGCCGCGCAGAGGACCCCGAGGACCCCGCCAGTTGCACACGACGGGACTGCGTCGGGCGGGGGCGGGTCGGGGAAGACGCAGCGGTAGCACGGGCCGCGGCCGGCCCACCACACGCTGACCTGGCCGTCGAAGCGGAAGATCGAGCCCCACACGTGCGGCTTGCCGAGCATGGCGCACGCGTCGTTCACCAGGTAGCGCGTCGGGAAGTTGTCGGCACCGTCGACCACGAGGTCGTAGCCGCCGATGACGTCGAGCGCATTGCCCGAGTCGAGCCGGGTGCCGTGCTGCTCGACGGTCACCAGGGGGTTGATCTCGGCGACCGCCTCGGCAGCCGACTCGGCCTTGGGCCGACCCACGTCCGAGGTCCCGTGGATCACCTGGCGCTGGAGGTTGGACGCGTCGACCACGTCGTCGTCGACGACCCCGATCGTGCCCACTCCCGCGGCCGCGAGGTACATGAGTGCCGGAGACCCCAGTCCGCCGGCGCCCACGACCAGCACCCGGGCAGCCTTGAGCCGGCGCTGGCCCTCCAGGCCGATCTCCGGCAGCAGGAGGTGGCGTGCGTATCGGGCTCGCTCATCGGTGGTGAGCTCGGGACCGAGGATGGCCAGCGGCGGGTTCCCCATGTACCGAGCGTACTCATCCGTAATATGGCGCCACCGGCCCGCACTCATGCGGCCAACTGGGCGCAGCCCGGCACGGTCGGCAACGATGCACGGCAACTGACGAAGAGTGGAAGTGGCATGGCAATGACGGAAGCCCCCGGTGGCGCGACTCCCCGAGGACAGCGCCTCCCCAGGTCCGCGCGCAGGGCCCAGCTGCTGGAGGCGGCGCAGGCCGCGTTCGTCGAGCTTGGCTATCACGCCGCCGCCATGGACGACATCGCCGACCGCGCGGGGGTCTCGAAGCCTGTCCTCTACCAGCACTTCCCCGGCAAGCTCGAGCTGTACCTCGCGCTCCTCGACCAGCACTGCGAGACCCTCGAGAACCTCGTCCGAAACGCGCTCGAGGCGCCCGGGCACGAGCCCAAGGAGAAGGTGCAGGGCAGCATCGAGGCCTACTTCGACTTCGTCTCCCGCGAGGGAGCCGCCTTCCGCATGGTGTTCGAGTCCGACCTGACCAACGAGTCCGCTGTGCGCAACCGCCTCGACGCGGTTGAACTTGCGTGCGCCGAGGCGATCGCCGACGTGATCATGCAGGATGCCGCGCTGCCGGAGTCCGAGGCCATGCTGCTCGGGGTGGCCCTCGCCGGCATGTCCCAGATCGCGGCGCGCTACTGGCTCTCGCAGCAGGCCGAAGTGCCGCAGGAGCTCGCGGCCCGACTGGTCGGCTCGCTCGCATGGCGTGGGATCGCCTCCTTCCCCGCAGCGCCCGGGGAAGGAACGCCCGCCGCACGGGGTTAGCCTTCACTGGTGGGCACCAGGCGCTATGCCGGGTGCTCCCCCAACGCGTCGCGCACGCGTTCCGTCGAGCAGTTCAAAGCACCAGTGAAAGGTCGTCTGCCGTGGAGGTAAGGATCGGCGTCCAGAACGTGGCCCGCGAGATCACGTTCGAGACGGACATGTCCGACAGCGAGGTGGTTGAGGCCGTCTCTGCGGCACTCGCCGACGGCGGCGTCCTCACGCTCAAGGACGGCAAGGGCCGGCAGGTCATCGTTCCCGGGAGCGCCCTCGGCTACGTGCACATCGGGGAGTCGGAGAAGGGCCGCGTCGGCTTCGGAACGGTCTGAGTGACGGCGCCCTCATTTGCTCCGTGCGTCGGAGTGCCTTCCTCCGGCGTTTCTGGCAGGTTGGGTCCGCAGACCGGAGGGCCCGGTCTGCCAGGGCCCCGGCGGGGCTTGAAAGGAGCGAATGCGTGACGGTCCGATGCGCCGCCGGCACCGTACTCCAACGGGTCATCAGCACCGTGGCTGCGGCCGTTCTGATCATCGGGTGCGGAGCGGCCACCAGCAGGCGGCAGGTCTGACCTGACGGTGGGGTGCGGGTGCACTACCGCCAGTAATCGAATGAATGGGTTTGGGGCCGGTCTCCGACCCCAAGGCGGCGCGGGCCAGGCCCGCGCGGAAGGGGTTCGTTCATGGATGTCATTGGGCTCATCATCTTCGGCGCCGTCATCGGCGTCCTGGCTCGGTTCGTGCTGCCGGGCAAGCAGACCATCAGTCTCCTCGTCACGGTGATCATCGGGATCCTCGGGGCGCTGGCCGGCTACTACATCTGGGGTGCGCTGGGCGGCACCGACACCAGCGGAATCGACTGGATCCGCTGGATCATCAGCATCGCCGTCGCGGCAGTCCTGGTCATCGCGTACGGAGCGTTCACCGGCAGAAAACAGGCCTAGCCGGGTCAGAGCGCAGACGAGGGGTCCCACCCGATGCGGGTGGGACCCCTCGCGTATCCAGCCATTGGCGTCGCCGTGATCAGACGCCCAGATCAGACGCCCAGATCGGGCGCTGACGTCAGGCGCTGACGTCAGGCACCGATGTCAGGCACCGTTGTCAGGCACCCAGCCCCAGGCGCAGCATCCGCCGCGTGTGGGCGTCTGTGAGCCGGGTGAACATGCGGCCGATCTCGGCCAGATCGGCACCGGGACGACCGTTGCCGCCGACGAGCAAGCCGGCGAGAGCATCGCGCTCGACAGCCACCGCCTGAGCCTGCGAGAGCGCCTCCCCGACGAGACGCCTTCCCCAGAGGGCGAGCGGGCCGGCAACTCTCCGGTCGGCCGCGATGGCGTCGCGCACGACCGTCACCACGAAGTCTGCCTGTCCGACGTCGACCATGACGTCGTTGACCAGCGCTCGGGTCGACGGGTCCACATAGGCGGAGATCTCACGGTAGAAGTCGGTCGCGATCCCGTCGCCGACGTAGGCCTTGACCAGTCCCTCGAGCCAGCCGCTCGGGCGGGTCCGCTCATGGAACGCGTCGATCGGGCCGACGAAGGGCGCCATGGCCTGCTGCGGGTCAGCCCCGATCTCGGTGAGCCTCTTGACCAGCCGCTCGTAATGCCGGAACTCCGCCACCGCCATGGCGGCCACCGACGCTCGCAGCGGCTGGGTCGGCGCGAGTTCCGAGTCGGCCGCCAGACGGGAAAATGCCGTGAGCTCGCCGTAGGCGAGGACGCCGAGCAGGTCGACCACGGCTTCGCGGAATGCCGGATCGGACAGAGTGTCGGCCTCGGGTTGGCCGGCCAGCTCGGACGCGGCCGGTTGGCCCGAATCCGCCGGCGCGGGCGCCGCGGGCGGCGTCTGTGCATTCGAGGCCTGCTGATCTTCGGCGGGGTGCTCATGGGTAGGCGGCGCCTGTGTGGACTGCTCCTGAGTGGGCTGCCCTGAAGGTGACTGCTCCGGCGTCGGCTGCTCGGACATGGCGGCCAGCCTAGCCACGCCGGCCGAAGCCGGCTCGAGCCACTCCGACCGGGGGTGGGCGAGCCCCGGACGAACCAGCCGGTAGCATGGGTGGAGCACAGGGTGCCCGGTCGGCACGAATCTGCGTCCCAAGACGCCCAGCGGCTCACGCCGCCCTACCAGAGAAGACCTCCGATCGGCCCGCTTGCCACGAGGCCGCCACGCCGTGGCGTGCCTGTATGCGCAGACAGATGCGCAGAAAGCCGATCCGAGAGAACCCATGACCACTACGCAGCAGCCCATCGCGGCCGCGCAGCCCTCCTTTGCCGACTTCGACATCCACCCCGAGATCGTCGCCGCGCTTGCCGACGCGGGCATCACCACTCCCTTCCCCATACAGGCCATGACCCTCCCCGTCGCGCTGTCCGGGCACGACATCATCGGTCAGGCGAAGACCGGCACCGGCAAGACACTGGGCTTCGGCATCCCGATGCTCAACCGCGTCGTCGGCCCCCGGGACGAGGGCTTCGCCGCGCTCCCCCATCCGGGACGTCCCCAAGCGCTCGCCGTCGCCCCAACCCGCGAGCTCGCCGTCCAAGTGGCGGGAGACCTCGAGCGCGCCGGCAGGCGCCGCGGCATCCGCGTCCTCACCGTCTACGGCGGACGCGCATACGAACCCCAGGTCGAGGCGCTGAAGAAGGGCGTTGAGGTCGTCGTCGGCACACCCGGTCGCCTGATCGACCTCGCCAACCAGGGGCACCTCAACCTCGGGTCGGCACGCACGGTCGTGCTCGACGAGGCCGACGAGATGCTCGACCTGGGCTTCCTTCCCGACGTCGAGAAGATCCTTGCGCTCACGGCCGCCACCCGGCAGACGATGCTCTTCTCGGCCACCATGCCGGGAGCGGTCGTCGCTCTCGCCCGCCGCTACATGAGCCAGCCGACGCACATCCGCGCGATGGGGGACGACCAGGAGAACGCCCACACGGTCAAGGCCGTGGAGCAGTTCGTCTACCGGACGCACGCCATGGACAAGGTCGAGATGCTGGCCCGCATGCTTCAGGCCGAAGGCCGCGGCTTGACCATCATCTTCAGCCGCACCAAGCGCACCGCCGCGAAGGTCGCCGACGACCTCACGGAGCGCGGCTTCGCCGCAGCGGCCATCCACGGCGATCTCGGGCAGGGCGCACGCGAACAGGCCCTGCGTGCGTTCCGCAACGGCAAGGTCGACATCCTCGTCGCGACTGACGTCGCGGCTCGTGGCATCGACGTCGAGAACGTCACCCACGTCGTCAACTACCAGTGCCCCGAGGACGAGAAGATCTACCTGCACCGCATCGGACGCACGGCTCGCGCGGGCAACACGGGGATCGCGGTCACGTTCGTCGACTGGGACGACATGCCGCGCTGGGGCCTCATCAACAAGACCCTCGACCTCGGCATCCCCGAGCCCGAGGAGACCTACTCCTCCTCCGACCACCTCTACTCCGACCTCGACATCCCGCGCGACGCCAAGGGCACGCTGCCCACCGCGCAGCAGACCCGCGCCGGACTGGAGGCGGAGAAGGTCGAGGACCTCGGTGAGACCGGCAAGTTCAGCGGTCGGCGCGGCGCGCCGCGCGGCGCGCGCAATCGCACCTCGCGGAATGGGTCCGGCGGACCTGCTGAGCGCTTCGAGACGGGCCGCGAAGGCGCCCGCGAGGGCTCAGTAACCCGCAGCGAAGGACCGAGACGCAGCCGTAACCGCAAGCGCACCCGCGGCGGCAAGGGAAGCGGTCAGGGCCAGAGCAGCGCGTCCGCCAGCTGACCGGCATACCACGCAACCGCGCCGCAAGAGCCAGTCGCCCGTTCCTGGTCAGCCCGGTGGCCGGTCCATCCGGAAGACGTAGTGCAGCGGGTCGTCGAGCGAGTTGTCCGGCGTCAGGTCGCCGGAGGCCGCCCGGCGGAACCCCGCCCGCTGGAGCGCCCGCCATGACCGCTCGTTGGCAGCCACGACGGGGACGATGACCGATGGGGCCAAGGGGAAGTCTGACCAGCAGCGCGTTACGAACGCAGCGATCATCGCGCTCCCGTGTCCGCGCTCGATGAGGTCGGGCTCGCCGATGAAGTAGTCGATCGAGAGGGCCTCGGCGGGCACGTCGAGCAGGGGAGCGAGCTGCGACTGGTAGTCGGGGTAGTCACCGAATCGGCATCGCTGCATGAGTCCGATGGGCTGGCCCTCGAGACCGACGACGTAGTCCTCGCCTGACTCGCCGCCGTCGATCGCTTCGCCGAAGTCCCGCTCGAGCGCCTCGGCGGACCACTGGTGATTCCACCAGCGCGCGACGAACGGCTGTGCCAGCCATCCGGCCAGCATGGGGAAGTCGGCGCGGTTCAGCCGCCGGAAGGAGAACTCGCCCACGCCGCCTCCCTAGAACAGCGCGGCCGCCAGCGCGGCCGCCACGTCTCGGTAGGCCCGAGCGCCCTTGGACGAGCGCGAGGTCGCGAGAATCGACCTGCCGAGCGCGGGGGCCTCGGCGAAGCGGATCGTCTTGGGGATCGGCGGACTGAGCACCGGGACGCCGTAGCGCTCGCCCACGTCGGCCAGGACCTCGCGAGCGTGGTTGCTGCGCCCGTCGTAAAGGGTCGGGAGGATGCCGAGGATGGCGAGGCCCGGATTCGTGGCGTTCTGGACATCGCGGATCGTGTCCAGAAGCTGTCCCACGCCACGGTGGCCGAGCATCTCGCAGGGCATGGGGACGATCACCCCCTCGCTCGCGGTGAGCGCGTTGAGGGTGAGCACCCCCAGGCTGGGCGAGCAGTCGATGAGGATGACGTCGTAGTCGCCGACCACCGGCGTCAGCACCTTGTCGAGGATGTGCTCGCGGTTGGAGCGCTGCAGGAGCTCCGCCTCTACGCCGGCGAGCTCGATCGTGCTCGGGACCAGGTCAATCCCGTCGCCGCACTCGAGGACCACGTCGCCGATCGACCCTGCGCCGAGGAGCACGTCATTGATCGACGCCCGCACCGCGTCGGGATCGACGCCGAGGCTGAACGTGAGGCATGCCTGTGCGTCGAGGTCGACCAGGAGCACTCTCCTGCCCTGCTCGGCGAAGGCTGCCCCCAGCGTGACCACCGTCGTGGTCTTGGCCACGCCGCCCTTCTGGTTGGCCACCGCGATGACGTTCGCGCCGGTTTTGCTCGCAGCCACAGTGATCGGGCCCTTCCGAGAGATTCGGTATGCCGTCCGGCCCAGTCTGTCAGGTGGGCTCGGTCACGGGGTGGTGCTCTCGTCGGTGTGCTCGCCCGGCTGATGGTCCCCGGGGTCGGCGCGCTCTTCGTCGAGGCCTGCCCAGGAGCTCTTTTCCGGGCCCTGCGCCTGGCCCGCGGGACAGTGGGCGCGGAAGTCGCACCACTGGCACAGCGGCCCTACGCGCGCTGGGAAGAGTGCTGAGTCGGGTCCGAACCGGGCGAAGTCGGCATCGCCGCGCTGCGCGTCGCGGGCGATCGACTCTGCTTCGTCGAGCTTGCGCTTGAGCGATACCGGGGTGTGCTCGTATGCGGCCACCCGGCCGGTCGGCACGTGGTGGAGCTCGACCCTGACACAGCGGCGCCGGAACATCTTCCACGCGGCCGCTGCATACAGAGCGAGTGGCAGCGAGGTGCGCGCCTCGTCCTCGGTGGGCGGCACCCGGTTGGTCTTGTAGTCGACGACGACGAGCTGCCCACCGCGGTCGTCGAGGCGGTCGACGCGCCCCTGAACGGCGAGATGGCCGGTCTTGAAGCCCACGGTGCGCTCGATGCCGGGCGGCAGGCGCACGGGGTCGACGCCGCCCAGGTAATCCCGGACCGCCCGTTGTGTGCGCTCCCGCCACCGCACCGACTGATCGGCGTCGCGGAAACCGGCGTCGATCCACGAAGTGCGCACCAGTTCGACGCCCGCGGCGGGCGTGCGCTGGTGGACCGGGAGGTCCCACCAGTCGCGGAGGGCGCTGTGCACGGCCACGCCGACCGAGGTGTGCGCCCGCTGCGGGCGCGCTTGCGGCCGCGGCCGGTCGAGGTACTGCATCCGGTACCTGCGCGGGCAGTCGAGCCAGGCCAGCAGCTTGCTGGGGCTCGCGGCATACAGCCTCTGCGGCATGCCCTCGAACTCGGGCTGCACTACCGACCCGGCTCCAGACTCCCCCACGGACATGTGGCCCACGCTAACCGGCAGCCGTGACAAACGCGCGGATGCTGTCGGCGACCATCTGGACGGCGATGGCCGACAGTAGAAGCCCTGCGATGCGGGTCAGGAGCACGGTGCCGCTGTCCTTGAGGACTCGGTGGATGCGGCCAGCGAACCGCAGGAACAGCCACACCACGAGAAGTACCGCGACCAGGCCGAGGCCCACCGAAATCAGCGGACCCGAGCCGTCTGCCTTCTGGACCGCGAGCATAGTGGCGACGATTGCGCCAGGGCCGGCGAGCAGGGGCGTTCCTAGCGGCACGAGCGCCACGTTGACACCGGCGTTGGCGTGCTGCTCCTGCTCGTGGCCCGTGAGGAGCTGGAGAGCCACGAGCAGCAGGAGCAGGCCGCCGGCGCCCTGGAGGGCCGCGAGGCTGATGTTGAGGTAGGCGAGTATCTGCTGGCCGAAGACGGCGAACGAGGAGATCACTCCGAGGGCGACCAGCGAGGCACGGCGAGCAGCGGCGACAGTCTGCCGCTGGGTGAGCGACCCGGTGAGCGCGAGGAAGATGGGCATGGCACCGGGCGGGTCCATGATGACCAGAAGCGTGACGAAAACCGAGAGGAAGGTCTGGGCGTCGAAGACTGCGCTCACGCGCGCACCACCTCGACCCCGCTCGTCGCACGCTCCTCGATGGCCTCGAGGACCTCCGGAGCGGTGGTGTTCTCGCCCAGCCGGTTGAGCTTGCCAGTGCCGTGATAGTCGCTCGAGCCCGTGACCAGCAGGTCGAGCTCCGCGGCGAGGCGGAGCCCGTGGTCGCGCTCCGCCTTGTCGTGGTCGCGGTGGAAGACCTCGAGCCCGGCCAGGCCGGCACCCGCCATTGCCCGGATGACAGCGTCATCTACCGTGCGGCCGCGCCGACGGGCGAACGGGTGCGCCATCACCGCCACGCCACCTGCCGCGCGCACGAGCTCGACGGCGCGGACCGGTTCGGGGGCATAGTGCGACACGTAGTAGCGGCTGCTGTTGTGCAGGTAGTCGGCGAAGGCCTGGTCGCGGGTGGACACGACCCCGCGCGCGACGAGGGCGTCGGCGATGTGGGGACGGCCCAGCGTGGCGCCGGGGGTCACCTGGGCGCGGACGTCCTCCATCGTCACGGGTATGCCGTCCGCGGCCATCCGCTCGACCATGCGCTCCAGCCGGGTCACCCGCGACTCGCGGGCGTGGACGAGCTCGGCCGCAAGGCCCTCGTGGTCGGGGTCGACGAGGTAGCCGAGCAGGTGGATGCTGATGCCCCGGTGACTGCACGAGACCTCGATGCCGCGGACTAGCTGGACGCCCAGGCGCAGCGACGCGATCTCCGCCTCGCCCCATCCGGCCGTCGTGTCGTGGTCGGTCAGCGCGAGCGTGGTGATGCCGGCCCGTGCCGCTTCTGCCACGACCTCCGCCGGGGGCTCGGTGCCGTCGCTGGCGGTCGAGTGCGTGTGGAGGTCGATCGACACGGCGCCCAGCCT
>CAVQQQ010000002.1:0-1367820 GCA_963715025.1 uncultured Actinomycetota bacterium
GGGGGCGCGAAGCGCGGGGGCGAGCACCCGGCATACGCGACTGGCATGGAATACCGCGGCTGCACAGCGCCTTGCCGCAGCATGGGCGACTACGGGCATGACCTGACCTTCGGCACCTTCATCACCCCTTCTGCCCGTGAGCCGCAGCACGCGGTCGGTCTCGCCGTCGCCACCGAGGAGGCCGGCCTGGACCTCGTGACGTTCCAGGACCACCCATACCAGCCGGCGTTCCTCGACACCTCGACCCTGCTGGCCTACGTCGCCGCCCGGACCGAGCGGGTGCAGCTCGCAGCCAACGTTGCCAACCTGCCGCTGCGCCCGCCGGCGGTTTTGGCGCGGGCCGTCGCGAGCCTCGACCTCCTCAGCGGCGGGCGAGCGGTGCTGGGGCTGGGGGCTGGCGCATTCTGGGATGCCATCGTCGCGATGGGTGGCCGCCGGCTCGAGGGCGGCCAGGCGGTCCAGGCGCTGCAGGAGGCCATCGAGGTAGTAGGAACCCTGTGGGACACCAGCGTCAAGGGCGGTGTGCGGATCGAGGGTCAGCACTACCAGGTAGTCGGCGCCAAGCGCGGGCCCGCTCCCGCGCACGACGTGCCGATCTGGATTGGTGCCGGCAAGCCGCGAATGCTGCGCCTCGTAGGCCGGCTCGCCGACGGATGGCTGCCGAGCCTGGCCTGGCTCGGCGACGCGGACGCGATCGACACCCGGAACGCCATCATCGACGAGGCGGCGGTGCGAGCCGGCCGCTTGCCGGCTGACATCCGACGGCTCGTCAACGTCGACCAAGGGTCGGCGACGCCAGAGCGGCTGGTCGAGCTGGCGCTGCGGCACGGGTTCGCGACGTTCATCCTCGCAAGCGACGACCGCAAGGCCATTGAGTGGTACGGCCGGCAAACGGCGACAGCCGTCCGCGAGGCGGTGGCCCGCGGTCGCTCACAGGGCCACGGCTAGGCTCCAGTCCCGGCTCAGGTTGGGGCCAGGTGCGCAGGGGCATCCTCGCGCTCAGCGCTGAGGTCGCGGCGCATCACCAGACGCGGCATCCCGCTGGCGACGGCGTCGGTGGTGCCGACGACCCGGAAGCCTGCCGTCTCGAACATCGCTCGCGTGCCCACGAAGGCCATCGTGAGGTCCATGCGTCCGGGCGGGTCGACCGGGTGGGCCTCCACAGCAGGCGCCCCATGTGACGCGGCATACTCCACGGCGCCCTGGATGAGGTGCCGGGTCACGCCCTGCCCGCGGTGCCCGGGTCGGACGACCACGCAGATGATGCTCCACACCGGTACGTCGTCGAACGGCCGGATCAGGCGGGAGCGGGCCAGCCGGGTGATCTCCGAGCGCGGGCCGATGTTGCACCAGCCCACGGCCTCGCCGTCGAGGTAGGTGACCACTCCGGGTGGGTGGTCGCGCTCGCAGAGCCGGCGCATCGCCTGCTCGCGGCTTCCCCCGCCGAGCTCCTCGATCTCGCCGGCGGTGAGCCGATGGGACAGGCACCAACAGTGGTTGGCCCGGCGGTTCCGGTTGATGACGTCGGCGAAGTCCTCGAACCGGTCGGGCGTCACGGGATGCGTCTCCCAGGTCATTGCCCCAGCGAACCACCGATCGCCGACAGGCGACGGGTGTCTGTGGGTCAATCGAGGAAGGTGCGCTTCCCCCGGCGAACGGTGTCGGGCGATGTGGACTCGCGGTCGGAGCGCCGCGTCCCTCTGGGGTCGTCTGCCCGGCGAAGGCGGAGCGAGAGACCGTCACACAAGTCACGGCAGCCCCACGAATAGTCCTGCGACACGCCGAAGGCGACTCCACGGCATACCCCCTCGGGGCACGTGACCTGCGCAAACGCGAGGGCCTCCGCCAACCCGGCCAAGTGGCTTGCATTTGCGGGCCCAGGGGCGTTGAATGTCTATATCTAGTAGTCACAACGGTGTAGTTCCTCCACATCTAGTGCACAGGCCTATCCCGTTACCCACACGTTATCCACACCAAGTCCCCACATGAGTCCACAACCGAGCCAGGAGGAGGGGTCACATGCACTGCCCGTTCTGCCGTCACACCGACTCCCGGGTCATGGACTCGCGCACCACCGACGACGGCACGTCGATCCGCCGTCGCCGGCAGTGCCCGGAGTGCGGCCGGCGGTTCACGACCATCGAGACGGCGAGCCTGTCGGTCGTGAAGCGCTCGGGCGCGACCGAGCCGTTCAGCCGGGCCAAGGTGCTCGTCGGCGTCCGCAAGGCCTGCCAGGGCCGCCCGGTCACCGAGGACGACCTGGCCCGCCTGGCCCAGCGGGTGGAGGAGTCCATCCGCCAGCAGGGGAGTGCCGAGGTCGACGCCCACGAGGTGGGCATGGCGGTCCTCGAGCCCCTGCGCGAGCTGGACGAAGTGGCCTACCTGCGCTTCGCCAGCGTCTACCGCGCCTTCGACAGCCTGGAGGACTTCGAGGCGGCCATCACCCTGCTGCGCGCGGAGCGCGACGCAACAGCATCAGAGCCACAACCGGGTATGCCGGCCGGCTGAATCAGCGCGGCCGAACCCGTTTGCCCGCCACCGTTCCCCTGTCGGTGGCCACCGATAGAACAGTCCATGAAGGTCACGACGCCCGGAGGATCCCGGGATGAAGGAGACAGGCAGCATGACCGAGACCGCAGGGGCACGCGCAGGTGTCCGCAAGGGGCCGCGGGGCAAGGGTGTGAAGGTCGAGCGGATCTTCACCACCCCGGGTGTGCATCCCTATGACGCTGTGACCTGGGAGAAGCGCGACGTCGTCCAGCAGAACTGGAAGACCGGGGAGACCATCTTCGACCAGCGCGGGGTGGAGTTCCCCGACTTCTGGTCGGTCAACGCCTCGACGATCGTCACGACGAAGTACTTCCGGGGGGCGCTGGGCACCGACAAGCGCGAGTCGAGCCTCAAGCAGCTGATCGACCGGGTGGTCCTCACCTACGTCAAGGCGGGCAACGACAACGGCTACTTCGCGTCCGACGACGACGCCGAGGTGTTCGAGCACGAGCTGACCCATGCCCTCTTGCACCAGGTGTTCGCGTTCAACTCGCCGGTGTGGTTCAACGTGGGCACAGCGTCACCTCAGCAGGTGTCGGCGTGTTTCATCCTCGCCGTCGACGACTCCATGGACTCGATCCTCAACTGGTACAAGGAGGAGGGGAAGATCTTCCAGGGCGGCTCCGGCGCGGGGCTCAACCTGTCGCGGATCCGGTCCTCCAAGGAGCTGCTCTCGAGCGGCGGCACGGCGTCGGGGCCGGTGAGCT
This sequence comes from uncultured Actinomycetota bacterium, assembly GCA_963715025.1. Classification (GTDB taxonomy): domain Bacteria; phylum Actinomycetota; class Actinomycetes; order Actinomycetales; family Dermatophilaceae; genus DASSJT01. The sequence goes on from CAVQQQ010000002.1 coordinate 3,258, forward strand.
TCATGCGCGGAGCCGACGCCTCGGCGGGCACGATCAAGTCCGGGGGAGCGACGCGGCGGGCGGCCAAGATGGTCGTGCTCGACGTCGACCACCCCGACATCGAGGAGTTCATCGAGACCAAGGCGCGCGAGGAGGACAAGATCCGCGCGCTGCGCGACGCCGGGTTCGACATGGACCTCGGCGGCAAGGACATCACGTCGGTCCAGTACCAGAACGCCAACAACTCGGTGCGGGTGACCGACGAGTTCATGCAGGCCGTCGAGGAAGGCGGCAAGTTCGGCCTGCGCGCGCGGCTGACCGGAGAGGTCCTCGAGACCGTCGACGCGCGCGGGCTGTTCGAGAAGATCGCCAAGGCCGCCTGGGAGTGCGCCGACCCGGGGCTGCAGTACGACGACACGATCAACGACTGGCACACCAACCCCGAGACCGGCCGCATCACCGCGAGCAACCCCTGCTGCTTCACCGGAGACACGCTGGTGAGCACCTCCACCGGGCTCCTCGCCATCGAAGATGTGGTGAAGCTGGTTCAGGATGGTCAGCAGGTGGTCGTTTCGGCCTGGGACGAGGCATCCGACCGCTTCCTGGAGCGCTCGGTCGTCCGCGGCTGGGTAGCAGGTCACACGCGCGACCTCGTCCGTGTCATCACCGACTCTGGACCGCAGGGGATGTCGACGCCGGACCACCGGTACCTCACCTTGGAACGAGGCTGGGTCGAGGCGCGCGAGCTCCGGACCGGTGAATCGCTTCGCTCCCCAAGCGGTTCCGTTCGTGTCGTGAGCGTGGAGTCGGTCGAAACCGACGTCGAGACGGCTGTCTTCGACATCGAGGTGGAGGGCGCTCACACGTTCTTGATCGGCGACACGGCCGGTCACACAGTCGTCGTTCACAACTCCGAGTACATGTCGCTGGACAACTCCTCGTGCAACCTCGCCTCGCTGAACCTGATGAAGTTCCTGCGCGACGACGACACGTTCGACGTGGCTGCGCTCCGGAAGGTCACCGAGCTGGTCATCGTCGCGATGGACATCTCGATCTGCTTCGCCGACTTCCCGACCGAGGCGATCACCCGGACGACGCGGGACTACCGGCAGCTGGGCATCGGGTACGCCAACCTCGGCGCCCTGCTCATGGCGACCGGCCACGGGTACGACTCCGAGGGCGGGCGGGCCCTCGCGGCAGCGATCACCTCGCTGATGACTGGTGTCGCCTACCGCCGCTCGGCGGAGATGGCAGCAGTGGTGGGCCCGTATGCCGGGTACCCCCGGAACGCGGAGGCTCACAAGCGGGTGATGCGCAAGCACCAGGCCGCCAACGACGGCATCCGCACCCTGGACGTCATGGACCGCGACATCCACCGCGCTGCGACCAAGGCGTGGGACGAGGTCGTGAAGCTGGGCGAGAAGAACGGCTTCCGCAACGCCCAAGTCTCGCTGTTGGCGCCGACCGGAACCATCGGCTTCATGATGGACTGCGACACCACGGGCATCGAGCCTGACTTCTCGCTGGTGAAGTTCAAGAAGCTGGTTGGCGGCGGGTCGATGCAGATCGTCAACCTGACCATTCCGCGGGCGCTGAAGAAGCTGGGTTACCAGGACGAGCAGATCGAGGCAATCGTCGAGTACATCGCGGACAAGGGCCATGTCATCGACGCGCCCGGTCTGAAGCCGGAGCACTACGAGGTCTTCGACACGGCGATGGGCGAGCGCGCGATCTCCCCGATGGGCCACGTCCGGATGATGGCGGCGACCCAGCCTTTCCTGTCGGGTGCTATCTCGAAGACGGTGAACCTACCCGAGTCGGCCACGGTCGAGGACATCGAGGAGGTCTACCTCCAGGGCTGGAAGCTCGGCCTGAAGGCTCTGGCCGTGTACCGCGACAACGCGAAGGTCGGTCAGCCCCTCGCAGACGGCGGCTCGACCGCGAAGGGCAAGGCCGCCGCGGCGGGCGAGGCCAAGGTCGAGAAGGTCATCGAGTACCGCCCGGTGCGCAAGCGCCTGCCGAAGCGCCGTCCGTCGCAGACGACGTCGTTCACGGTCGGCGGGGCCGAGGGCTACCTCACAGCTGGGTCCTACCCGGACGACGGCCTGGGCGAGGTGTTCCTCAAGTTCGGCAAGCAGGGCTCGACCCTGGCCGGCGTGATGGACGCGTTCTCGATCGCGGTGTCGGTGGGCCTTCAGTACGGCGTGCCGCTGGAGACCTTCGTCGAGAAGTTCACCAACCTGCGGTTCGAGCCGGCCGGACTGACCGACGACCCGGACATCCGGATGGCGCAGTCGCTGATGGACTACGTCTTCCGCCGCCTGGCGCTCGACTACCTCGACTTCGAGACCCGGTCGTTCATGGGCATCTACACGGCCGAGGAGCGTGCCCGGCAGCTGGAGACCGGCTCCTATGCGCCGGTGGCCAGCGAGTCCGACGAGGACCTTGAGGACGAGATCGAGTCCTACTCCCAGTCGGCGCCGGTGTCGAGGAAGTCAGAGTCGGCGAAACCCGCCGAGCCCAAGGAGAAGCCCGCTGATGTCACGTCAGGCGCTGGTGTGGCGAATGCTCGCGAGGTTCCCGTTGAAGTGCACTCGAGCACCGAGCTGATGGAGAAGTTCATGGGCAAGGCGGCCGACGCACCGATCTGCATGACCTGCGGCACGAAGATGCGGCCGGCTGGCTCGTGCTACGTCTGCGAGGGCTGCGGCAGCACCAGCGGCTGCAGCTGACGAGGCGCACCAAGAGTGGCCAGGACTGTTGCCCTGGCCACTCTTGGTCTCTGCGGGGCGAGTGTCGGTGCGCAACGATAGAAAGACGGGTGAGGGTCGAACCGCCGGACAAGGGAATTCCATTGCAGCCGAAGCCTCGTCGTCGTGCTCGTCCCCCAGCCATCGATATCACTCCTGACACCCTCATTTGGTGTCCCGCGTGCCAGGAGGAGCATCCCGCCTCAGAGTTCAACACGGAGAGGCGGAGATTCAGCGGGCTGTTTGGCATTTGTCGAGAGGCGCAGCGCCGACAGCGGCGGACACCAGAGGGCAGGGCTGCAACAAAGCGGCGAAACGAGCGCCGCTGGGCGAACGCCGACTATCGGGCCAGGTCCCTTGAGTTGAACCGAGAACGACGGAAGAGGATCGGCGCAAATGTTGACCTCCAACGCGCGCGGGCAAGGCTTCAGGCCATCGTCGATGAGTGGAAAAGCGAGGGATGCATCGACTGCGGCTATGGCGACATCAGGGCTATCGACCCGGATCATCAGGACTCGGCCCAGAAGGACGGCAACGTCTCTCGATTGGTGCAGCTCTGCGCCTCCGCCGCTCGCATCCGTGCCGAGTTGGCGAAGTGTGAGCCGCGGCGTGGGACTGGGCGCGCGACCACCGGGTGCAGGAGACAAGGGACCCGTCGTACCTCGACGAGTACGACCAGCTCACCTGGTTCGGCTGCTGCTCACCCAGCGCCGCGCCGATGACGATCTCGCTTCCATCGACGATGCCCACCGTCGGCTCGACCGCCTGCTCGAGGCCACGAAGGGCACGGGACGAGAGGGCAGCGTGGTGGAGATCCGCATGCTGCAGGCCCTCACCCACCAGGCGGCGCTGCTCCCAGAGGGGCCGCCCTGGCTGGAGCTGCCCTCACGAGCACCCGAACCTCCGGAGCCACCGGAGGTGGAGCTGCCAGCTGCCCGGCTGCCCGTTCCGGCTTCTCCGGCCCCGGACAGCGAGTTCGAGGCCCTGCTCCTGGAACGGGACGAGCTGCTCGAGCGCCTCTCGCAGACGCAGCGGCGCGCCAACAGGCTGGACACGGAGCGAGCGCGCCTGCGGACTTCGCTCAGGGAAACGCAAAACGCCGTTGATGGCGAGCGCCGCAGGGGCGCCGAGTTCCGCGAGGCAGCCGAGCGGGCCGAGAACGACCGGAACCTCTTCGCGGATCCGCTCGAGCAGCTGGACTTCGAGATCCGGCTCGCCTGGGCCCGACGGATTCCCGCGGCCGAAAAGCGAGCGCGGCCGCTCGCCACCTATCACGTGGGTCCGGACTTCCTTTCATCGTTGGCCGAGATCGACGGCGTGGATCGAACCAAGGTCGTCGACGTCATCGTCGAGGTCCTGACCGGGCTGGTCCACGAGCTGCCGGGCCGCGACAGCCATCAGCTGAGAGCGGACACGGGCGGGAACTCCTTGCCCGTCTTTCGGCCGGACGGAGCGACGTGCTGGCGAGTGGCGTTGCAGCAACAGACACCACAGGCCCGACGGCTGCACTTCTGGCAGTTGTCCGACAAGTCGGTTGAGCTCTCGAGCGTCCGGAACCACGACGACTTTCGCCCCTAACCCTGCGGCGAGGGCGGGGCAGGCTAGCCGGCGAGGAACTGGGTGAACCGGACCTCCAGCCGCGAGGGATCCGGCCGATCCACCCGGTGCACGGGGAGGGCCAGGTCGCGGTTGTTCATCTCCTGCAGCCCGTGGCGCAGCATCGGGCCGTCGACTTCCTCGAGCAGCCTGGCGTTCACATGCACCCGGTAGTCCGGAGAGACGCCGAGAAGCAGCCGGTCATACGCGGCATGGTGGATCTTGCACAGGCTCAAACCGTTCGGCACCACCGGGTCGCCGCCCGGTTGGCCGTCTTCGATGATGTGTGCTGCATCGAGCAGCTCGGGGTGCCTCAATTGGCAGACCGAGCAGGTGCCTTCGTAGGCCAGCATGATCCGGGCTCGAAACGCCGGCTGGTGCACCCGCTGCTGGATGATGCGCGCGGCATACGCCTTCTCGATCTGCGTGAGGGCGTGTCCGCTCGGCACCAGGCGGAGCACCTCGTCCACGGTCAGCGTGAACTCCCTCATGATCGGGTTGTCGTCCACCACGTAGATCGGGTAGATGGGCGCGTACGCCCCCTTGGCGACCTTGTTGAGGCGGATGATCGGCAGGCCGTGTTCCCTGGCCGCCCTCATCTTGAGGTTCTTCCCGCCCTCTGGGCCTTTCTGGTAGCTGTACTGCAGCAGGCCGCCCTCAATCTCCCGGTCAGGGTAGGGGCCGTCTGGAGACGTGATGATGGAGAGCGTGGCGACAAAGTCCTTCGGATTCCAGATGCCACCCTTCCCCGGGTCCACGAGCCTTTGACGCGTGCCATCGGGGAGCGGGAAGTCGGTCAGCTCTTCCCAGGGCACGTAGCCGCCGAGCTCGTCGGCATGTCGCAGCAGCGCCGCGGCGATGACCTCGCGCCGGAGCAGCTCTTGGTCGAGTGCACCCCCGGACGCGCTCACAGCCGAAGCTTAGAGATCCTCGGCACTCGGCGCACCAGTCAATCGAGGCCTTTCGCGCCTGGCCACCACAGGCGACAGGCGTCCAGCACGGGCCGAGCGAACTTGCTGTACGCGTAGGCGTCCGGCTCACTGGGACAGCCAGCGTTCCAACTCGTTGACGCAGGGCTATGCCCTGCCACGCCAAGATTTGGTGCTGGGCACCGAGCTCCGTGCCTGGTGGCACTGACGTCGCTGGGTTATGCGCCCCGAACGCCGGACGCGGCGGCGATGTTCTTCGGACAGACCTCCCGAAGGACGCAAGCAGTGCAGTGGGGATTGCCCGCGTGACACCATTGCCTCCCCACAGGCCAGGCCGGGAAGTCGATGGCACCCGGCCGCTCAGGGTGAGCCCTGCGGGCGGCGCTCACCATGTGGTCGAGGTCGTCTTTCTTGGCAATGCCGGTTCGGAGAAGGACGCGTGACGTGGACGTCGTACGCGATGTTCGACTCATGCATTCCTCTCATGGGGACCCTGAGGTCGCGCTCCAGGATCTCGACGGCCGTGGCAGCCTTCTTCTGCCCGACCCCCGGGAAGGCGTCGAGCCTGCCGAAGACGTCTGCCGCGTTGGGCGTGCCTGCCCAAATGCTCCCCGCATCGCCCCCGTATCGGTCCATCACGATGTTGGCCGCGGCCACGACCCAGTCCGGCATCTTCTCGACATAGCGGTGTAGTTTCGGTGGTGTTCCCACGACAGCGATGACCTGGTTGCGCTCGTTCGCCATTCGCGCTGGAGAGAGGTGTCCTAACCTCTCGCGCAGGTGAAATGGGGCTGACCAGGCCCGTTCCGCCGGACCCGTGGTCGAAGATCACTGCGAGCAGGAAGGCGAATGGGTCCTCGATCACGCGGCGGTTGGCCTCGGGATCCCGCGTGAAGCTCGGTCCGATGTGCGGCTGTGTGACTGTCTGTGTGACTCCATGGTCCAGGAGGCCGCGGCGCTCGGGGGAGTTGTCCGGCCGTGCGCGGCGTGTACCCCGCCGAGAGCCTGACAACTCAGATGGCGGCGGCCGCCTGGGTGACCAGCTCGGCCAGGCTTGGGTGTACGTGCGCCACGCGCAGCAGGTCGCGGTAGTCGGCCTCGAGCGCCATCGCGAGCGCGACCTGGCTGACGACCTCGCGGGCGCCGTACCCGACCATGTGCGCCCCGAGGATCTCCCCGAACTCCGGGTCGACCACGAGCTTGAGCGCCCCCGCGGGCCGCCCGACGGTCAGCGTCCGGACGTTGGCGCCGAGCTCGGCGATGCCCACGGCGACCTCGAGCCTGCGGGCCGCGGCATCCGCCTCGGTGAGGCCGACCGCGGCCATCTCGGGGTCGGTGTTGACGCTGCGGGGAATCCGCTCCTGCCTCACCCGCACGGCTGCGCCGAGCGCGTTGGCGGCCGCGGCCTCGCCCTGCGCGTGGGCGCGGTTCGACAGCCAGCGCGGCCCGGTCACGTCGCCGGCCGCCCACACGCCGTGCAAGCCGGTGCGACACGACTCGTCCACCGTCAGACCGGCCATCGTCGGCTCCCGGGTGTCCGCCGACAGCACGACGTCGGCGGGCTCGTCCGGCCGCGCGGCGACGAACCTGACCCCGCGCTCCTCCAGCGAGCCCCGAAGGAACTCGACCAGCTCCGGGTCCTCCCCGGGCAGCACGTCACCTTCTGCGGCCACCACGACGACCCTGCTGCCGGCCGCGCAGAACAGGTCCGCCCACTCCAGCGAGAACCGGCCCGCGCCCAGCACGAGCAACGACGCGGGCGGCCGCGGCAGCCCCATCACCGTATCGTTGGAGATCGCGCCCTCCGGCGCGACCGAACGCGCCCCGGTGGCGACGACAACGGGGGTACCCGCGTGCCCGTCCACCCCGGACGGCCCCAGCGCGGCCGCGCGCTCCTCGACGGCCACGCCGGCATACCGCAGCTGAGCGGCCACCTGGGTCGCGACGGTCGCGGTCGCCCGGGACGCCCACGACTGCATGCGGTCCCAGTCGAGACCACCGCCGTCCCCCGCGCCGGAAACGCCGTACGACCCCGCGCGCCGCAGGTCGCGCAGGAAGCCGGCGGCGGTGTGGTAGGCCGCTGACGGTACGCACCCCGCGTGCACGCAGGTCCCCCCGAGCCCACCCGGCTCGTAGAGGACCACGTCGGCGCCCATCCGCCGGGCCCGCAGCGCGGCCGCCACCCCGGCCGGCCCGCCCCCGACGACGACGAGATCAGCCATGCCCGGACCCCCTCCGCAGTGTCTCCCGGATGTCCACCAGCCACGGCCCGGTGCGGGTGACCCTGGCCTCGGTCGGTCCCTCGACCGCGAGCTCGCGTTCGCCGTCGAGGGCGATGGTTCCCGGCCCGTCGCCGAGCAGCACCGGCTCGTCGAGGCCCAGCCGACGCCAGCGGCGTACGGCCACGGGCAGAACCAGCCCGGGGGCGAGCGCGACGCGTACGACGGGACCACCACTCCCCAGCTCGACGCACAGCCCGGCCGGCTCGTCAACACCGACCGGGCAGAGCGCACCGCCGATCGCGGACAGCCCCACGTTCCACGGCTCAGCGCGGGCGAGGACGAGCGCCTGCACCCTCTCGGGGTCCCAGATCGCGCGGGAGCCGACGAACCGGTCCCGGCAGCCAGCCGCGTCGACGAGCGCGAAGTCTCCGGCCACCTCCACCCGCTTTGACTGCCGGACCACGCCGTCGCCGCCGACCCGGCCGGTGGCCACCAGCCCGGCGGCCAGCCCCGCGACCGTGCCGTCGACCATCGTCGGGAAGACGTTGTTGGTGCCGGTGGAGACGGCGACGAGTGGTACATCGGCACAACCCGCGGCCACGGCACGGTTCGTGCCGTCGCCGCCGAGGGTGACGATGACCGCGGCACCTTCCGCGACCAGCAGTCGCGCCGCCTCGGCGGAGTCCTCGGCGCGTCCGGTGAGCTGCATGGCCAGCGGGTCTGCGGCCAGCGCGTGGTGGGTGCCGTCGAGGGCGGCGCGGACGACGCCGGCGAGGTCGGGGAGGTACCGCACGGCCTCGACGCCTGCGGCGTCGAGGCCGGCCAGCACCCTGCGGACGATCGCGGTCTTCTCGTGGTTGGGCACGAGCGACGCGCGGGCGGTGATGCGCCGAATGTCGCGGCCGGCCACCGGGTTGGCGACGAGACCGACCAGTGTGGTCACGCGAGCCGCTCACCGAGCGCGGCGAGGAAACGCGCGGCAGGCGCGCCGTCGACGACCCGGTGGTCGAAGGTGAGGGACAGCCACATGGTGGGCCGGGCACGCACCCTGCCCTTGCGGGTCACCACGGGCTTGCCGACGAGGCGGCCCACGCCGAGGATCGCGCACTGCGGCGGGTTGACGATCGGGGTGAACGCGTCGGCGCCGAACGACCCGAGGTTGGTGACGGTGAACGTGCCGCCCTCGACGTCGTCGATGCCGAGCGTGCCGGCCTGCGCCCGGGCGGCGAGGTCGGCCCGCTCGCGGGCGATCTCCCCCAGCGACTTCGTGCCGGCGTCGCGGATGACCGGCACGATCAACCCGTCGTCGAGGGCGACCGCGACCCCCATGTTGACGGTGTCGAACAGCTCGATCCCCTCCTCGGTGAGCGAGGCGTTGAGGAACGGGTGCTCGGGCAGCAGCCGGGCGACGGTCTCTACGAGCAGGTCGGTGTAGGTGAGGCGGATACTCGTGGCCGCCTCGAAGCCCGCGGCGAGCTCGGCGCGGCGGCGGACCAGGCCGCGGACCTCGGTGTCGCGGGACACCGTGACCTGAGCCATCTCGCGCAGGCTGGTCGAGAGGTTCTCGGCGATGACGGCACGGATGCCGGTGAAGGGGACGACTCGGGTGGCGGCGGCCGCCCCGGCGGCGCGCGCGGCCGCGTAGGCGTCGACGTCGTCGGAGGTGACCCGCTTGCCCGGCGCGCTGGGCGGGACCAGGTTCACGTCGACGCCGATCTCCCTGGCCCGCCGTCGCGCGGCCGGGGAGACCGGGGCGTCCCTCGGTTGCGCAGCCGCGGCAGCAGCCGGCGCCGCGGTGGTGACCAGTTCCCCCTTCGGCGGGAAGACGTCGGCGGGGTCGCCGATGAGCGCCAGGAGCGCGCCGACCGGCAGCTTGGCCCCGACCTCGGCGACGACGCGCCCGAGCACGCCGGTCGCCGGCGCCGGGACCACCGCGGCGATCTTCTCGGTCTCGATGTCGAGAAGCGCCGCGCCTTCGGTGACCGGCTCGCCCTCCTGGACCCGCCACTTGGTCACGAGGCCGGCCTTCATCGCCATGCCGAGCTTCGGCATGGCCACCTCGGTGATCACGGGCCACCCACGGGCTTCGCCGGCCGCCGCTAACTAGAGCGTGGCCCGCACTGCGGAGACGATCCGCTCCACGGACGGGATGTAGAAGTTCTCCATCTCGGGCGCGAACGGCACCGGCGTGTGCGGGGCCATCACGAGCTGCGGTGGGGCGTCGAGGCTGTCGAAGGCGTTGGTCGCGACGAGCGCGGTGAGGTCGGTGGCCATCGAGCAGCGGGGGTTGTCCTCGTCGACCATGACGACGCGCCCAGTCTTGCGCACCGAGCCGAGGATGGTCTCGGAGTCCAGCGGGGAGAGCGTGCGGGGGTCGACGACCTCGACCTGGATCCCCTCGCCGGACAGCCGGTCGGCCGCCTCGAGCGCGAACTGCACCATGCGCCCGATGGCGATGACGGTGGCCGAGTCGCCCTCCCGTTTGACATCAGCCTTGCCCAGGGGGACGACGTACTCACCCTCGGGCACCTCGCCGTTGGTGTCGTACATCAGCTTGTGCTCGAAGAACATCACCAGGTCGTCGTCACGGATCGACGCGGCGAGAAGGCCCTTGGCGTCGGCCGGGGTGGACGGCACGACCGTCTTGAGCCCGGGCATGTGGGTGAACACCGAGTAGTGGCAGCCGGAGTGCTGACCGGCCGCGCCCATCCCGGCGCCGATCATCGTGCGGATGACCATGGGGACCTTGGCCTTGCCGCCGAACATGTACCGGAGCTTGGCGCCCTGGTTGAAGATCTGGTCCATGCAGACGCCGAAGAAGTCGACGAACATGAGCTCGGCGACCGGGCGCAGGCCCGTGGCGGCCGCGCCGACCGCCGCACCGATGTAGGCCGACTCCGAGATCGGGGTGTCGAGCACGCGTGTGCGGCCGAACTCCTGCACCAGCCCCTTGGTCACCCCGAGCACGCCGCCCCAGGCGTCGTTCTGCTCGAACCCGGGGACGGTGGCGCCGCCGGCGATGTCCTCGCCCATGAGGATGACGGTGGCGTCGCGTTCCATCTCCAGCCGCAGCGCCTCGTTGATGGCCTCCCGCATCGACAGCGTGCGGGTGGTGGACGGGGCCTCGGACACGAGCGTCATGACCGACCCTCCTCTCATGCGTAGGTGACGTAGACGTCGGTGAGGGCGTCCTCGGGCTTGGGATGCGGGCTCGCCTCCCCGAAGGCGACCGCGGCGTCCATGGTGGACATGGCCCGCCGGTCGGCCTGCTCGACGTCCTCCCGGGTGAGCAGACCGCGCTCGACGGCCTGGCTCGCGAAGAACGTGAGCGGGTCGTGCTCGCGGTAGGCGGCGGACTGCTCCGCGGTGCGGTAGGTGACCTGGTCGCCCTCGAAGTGGCCGAAATAACGCTAGGTCTTCGCCTCGATGAGACTCGGGCCGTCGCCGCGGCGGGCCCGCTCGACGGCCTGCGCCGAGGCCTCGTAGACCGCGACGACGTCGTAGCCGTCGACGGTCACGCCGGGGATGTCATACGACGCGGCGCGGTCGGCGATCGTGCTCGCGGCGCAGTGGTAGCCGACCGGGGTGGACTCGGCGAACCCGTTGTTCTCCGCGACGAAGACCACGGGCAGCTTCCAGATGCCGGCCAGGTTCATCGCCTCGTGCGTCGTACCCTGCTCGGCCGCGCCGTCGCCGAAAAAGCACACGGTCACCGCGTTGCGGCCGAGGGTCCTGGAGGCAAGCGCGGCTCCACAGGCCAGCGGCGGTCCGCCGCCGACGATGCCGTTCGCGCCGAGCATCCCCTTAGCGACGTCGGCGATGTGCATCGAGCCGCCCTTGCCCTTGCACGACGCCGTCAGTCCGCCCGAACAGCTCGGCCATCATCGGCCCGGGCTCCACGCCCTTGGCGATGCAGTGCCCGTGACCGCGGTGGGTGGAGGTGATGTAGTCCTCGTCGCTGAGGTTCGCACAGACGCCGACGGCCACCGCCTCCTCGCCGGCATAGAGGTGGACGAAGCCGGGGATGCGGCCGTCGGCGAACAGCTTCGCCACCCGCTCCTCGAAGACCCGGATCATCGCCATCCGGTCGTACATCCAGAGTGCCTTGTCCCGTGTTAGTTCCAACGCGCTCTCCTCTCGGATACACGCTGCACAGGGTCGGCGGACCCTGGCCGCCGAGTCGAATGTACCCCGCCGGGGGCAGGATGTCGTCTCACGTCAGGTGGGCATAGCGCTGACCGCCGTTGATCGGTGGAGCGGGTTTGCCCAGAGGACCGGTCAGATAGGTGAGGTCGATGCGTCTGCCGCGGTAGTGATGTGCCGCCAGCTCCGAGTAGTAGGGAGGTGCCCCCGGCGGTGGCTGCCTGGTTCCGTCTTCAGCTCGATCGGCCAGAGGCGGTCGTCAGTGAGCACTGCCCAGTCGGGATAGCCCCCGGGCTCACTGTCAACTCGACGCGGCAGCTCGAACTCATCGACGAACTTGGTCGCCTCAGACCACACGCTCTCGCCGAACGACATTCTGTGGAGATCATGCAGGAAGCCCGAGCCGGAAGCCGTGGGGGTGCTGATCGTCCCCCACTTGGGGTAGACGCCACCGATGATCAGTGTGGTGACCAACCGCTGACACAGCTCCTCGCGCCCCAGTCTTAGCCTATGCCGTGCTTCCGCCAGCGGACGGCGACCTTCGCCGGCGCCGGCTGGCCGCGGATCCCGCCTTCGGAGCAGTTCCACAGTCCCAAGGTCCACGCCCTCGGCCCCGTCCGGCCCGGCCACGCACGGTCTGGCCACCGGAACGACTGCGACGTGTTCAAACCAGGGTGAACACGCCAAAGGGACAGGCCGGTGATCGGTCAGGGATAGTCGACCGCGAGGACCTCTGACGCGAGGAAGTTGCGGGTGTCGTTGCGTAGGTGGCACCACGCCTCGAGCAGGTTGCCGGAATAGACCATGTCGGAGATCACCCGGTCGGTGATCGACCCGCTGGCGGACCGGTAGCGGATGAGCACTGCGCCGCCCTCGACGATCGCGGAGGCCAGGATCTGCACCTCGTCGTCGGTCAGGACGCGGTTGACCCGGCGCAGCTCGGCGGCCAGCTTCGGGTCGGCGTCGGCGGCACCTGCGGCCCGCAGCGTGCCGACGAGCCGGGCCGCCGCCGCCTCGGCGGTCTCAGGTTCGGGTGCCAGCCTCGGGGAAGGGCCCTGTCGTCCGCGCTCCACGGTCGCTGACAGCTCGGCCAGGACGCGCTGGAGCTCCTTGTCGGTGGCGTTGTCGGGGCCGACGTTGCCGGCTGACGCCTGCCCGCGCGCGACTCGACGCGACGCCAGGTCGATGATCCCCGAGCCGGCTCCGTCGCGCGCCACCGCCGAGCCCCGCCGCTCCGCGCCACCACGAGCCACCGCGCGACCGCTGGGGGCCACCGCACCGAATGCCGCCAGACCCACCGTCAGCCGCGTCGTCGGCCTCGACCCACGGCATGGGCAGGTAGCCCGCCGCCCGCAACGCATCGATCGTCTCGTCCTCGCCCACCGACGAGACCGCGACGGTGGGCGCGACGAGCCGCAGCCCGATCTTCCGCAGCTTGCGGTCGACCGCGACCTCGGCCAGCAGCCCCTCGTCCACACATCGGATGACCGCCCGCGCCGCGCGCCACCCGCAGCGAGCCGTGCCGCCGGCCCACGTCGCCCAGGAGATAGGTGAGCGGCTGCGGAAGTCCAGTGGTCGCAACGCTTTCGAGTCGCGACGCAAGCTCGGCAGCGGTGACCCCGGCGTCGAGCGCCCGTCGCACCGACGTCGTCGTGAACCGCCAGGTCACGGCGCCTCCGCGGCTCTCGCGGTCGGCGCACGAGTCGAGCAGGCTGCTCAGCTCACCGGTCGGCGGGCCGGTCACCACCGCGGTCAGGTCCGAGCCGAACACCGCCTGCCCAGCTGCCGCAGGCAGTATCTCGTCGGCGAGGGCCACGACCCGCGCTCGGTCGCCGGCGAGCAGCGCCCGCAGCAGGGGAGTGGCGGCACCATGCGCCACCAGGCCCAGTAGCCGAGCCTCGTCGGCGATCGTCCCCAGGGTCGGCTCGGCGTCATCCGGCACCATCAACGGCTCTGCCACCGCCCGCGGCGTGCCACCCCCACCACGACGCCCGCGGCGATAGCCGTAGCCCCACGGGTCAGGCTCCTCGACCACCTCGCGATGCGCGGTGTGTGCGAGCGGGCGGATCCACGACACCAGCGTGGCCAGAGCCGCGTCGTCGACACCCCGCCCGGCCGGCACCCGCAGCCACTCGGCGAGCGTGGTCATGCGCCCGTCGACACACCGGACGCAGTCGCGATCGGTGTCCCCGACTGCGAGTGCCTTGCCAGCCGCGTCGTGGGTCTGCGTCGGCGACCACGGGATGACCGGCCAGCGCTCGAGCAGAAGCGTGACCCGCGCCCCCGGGTCGAGGTCGCGCCACACGCCTGCGACCTCGCCGCACCGCAGGACCGGACCGTCCCACTCGAGGAGGCCCGCGGCATACGCGCACTCGAGGACGAGCCGCACGACTGCCACCTCGACCTTGCACGCCTTGGCGACCCGGCTCACCTCGCGCGCGCCGATGCCACCGCTGCGGACCCACGTCACCGGCCGGTCCCGCACGTGGTCGAGGATCGTCAGGCACGCCTCACTGAACTGCACCAGCGCCGCCCGGCTCTCGCGCTCGACCATCTCGGGACTGGCCTCCGCGGTCGGCAGCGTGGGCTCGACCGGGTCGAACGGCAATGGCTTGTCGCGCAAGGCGATTCGCACCTCGGCAGGCACGTGCCCCTCATAGGCCGAGTAGCCTCCGAGCACCACTCCGGCCGCTGCGCCCGCCTGGATCGCGCTCATGCGCTGGTCGAGCCACCGGTGGCGGTGCCCCTCGGACGACGCGCCGGTCCCGTCGGCCAGTGAGGCGCGCTGCTCCGGCGTGAGGCGTTCGAGCTGCGCGGCGACCCGCACCGGGTCGGCGAACGCCTCGGCCAGCACCGCCGCGGTGGCCGCCTTGGTGGTCTGGGTGGGCAGGCCCCACGCGCGCAGCACGGGCGACAGCCGGTCCTTCGAGATCTGGTCGACCAGGGTGGCGGCGGGGGTGCCGGCCTCCTCCGGCACGCGCGAGCACCGCGGCCACGGATGGGAGGACATGGGCCACCTGGTCGGCGTCCACCCAGGCGAGGCCGTATGCCGCGAGCCTCCTCAGCCAGCCCCTCACCTGTTCGACGTGGTCGCCGGTGCCCGGCGAGGTCTGGAGGACGCCCGCGCACCTGGCGACCGAGGCCCGGCCGCCGGAGAGCAGCAGCGCGGTGAGCACCTGCACGGCCGGGCGCGGCTGCTGGAGCAGCGCCGCCGCGACGGCCTGGTGCTGCGACAGGCGCGACTCGACGGCGGCGAGGTCGCGGGCGGGCGTGCCGCGCAGCACTTCGGGACGGTTGCCGAGCAGGGTGGCGAGCTCGGACTCGTCGAGGCTCGCCAGCCAGGTCAGGTAGTCGGACATCGGGCCCTCTCGTGCGCGTGCGCCAGCAGTCTAGGGAACCGTGCCGACCAGAGGGAGGCCGTCCACAGGTCGCTGGCGCGCGGCGCGGTATGCGGAAAGCGCTCTACGGCACGACGGCGATGCCCAAGGCAGCAGCGCCATCGCGAAGCCCGGCGTCCCACACCGCGAAGAGAGCCCGGTGCTCACCAACGGCCACCACCGTTGCCAGGTGGACCGCGTCCGGCGTCTCGAGGGCGGACTTCGTCCGGGAACCAATTTCGGACCGGCAGAGCGGACGTGCAGCTAGTTTGCCTCCATGGGGTCGGTGCGCAGTGTCTTGTACCTTGATTTCGACAACGTGTTCGGAGGTCTGGTCAAGCTCGATCCAAAGCTCGCACTGCGCTACGCCGAAGACCCGCAGCTTTGGCTCGGCCGTCTGGCCGCGCAGGACGAGTTGCCGCGCCGTTGGCTCGTCCTGCGCTGCTATATGAATCCTGCTGGCTGGGTTCCGCATCCGGAGAACGACGGGGCGCGGTTGTACTTCTCCAAGTTCCGCCCGTACTCACCGACGCAGGGTTCGAGGTCGTCGACTGTCCGCGCCTGTCGCACACCAAGAACGGCGCGGACATCCGCCTGGTCATCGACGCGGTCGAGGCGCTGCGCGCCGATGTTCGCTACGAGGAGTTCGTCATCGCCTCGGGCGACTCCGACATGACGCCGCTCATCATGCGGCTGCGTGCGTCGGACAGACGGATCACGCTCCTCTCGCCGTCAGACTCCGCCGTGGTTCTGGGAGCGGTTGCCGACCGGTTGATCGGAGGCGAAGACCTCCTCGATCTGCTCGAGCGCACGTCCGAGGAGCCGGACGGCGGTCTTGAGGACTAGCCGACGTGGACCTCGAGGGGCGAGCTTGATGCCGCCCACGGATCGTGAGCTGACTCCAGGCGAGGCGAAGGCGAGGTTCGGGGTGCTGGTGGCCGAGCGTTACGCCCAGGCGTCGGAGCCGATCAACCTCGCGACGCTGGCTCATGACCTGCGCGAGAGCTCGGCCCGGTGACGACGGCCAGTCGCTGGTTCGGGTACGACGGCTTCGCCAGGGCACTCCAAGCCTTGGACCTCTCAGATGTCCGGATGTCGCAGCACTTCATGTGGGACAGCACGCGGCACGCCGCTCCGACGGCTGCTGGAGCCAGCCGACGACGGGCCGGAGCAGCCCGACCCGGCCGCACGTGCTCCGGGCGCTTAAGCTGGCCTCGCTGCCGGGGAGCTGGCGGGTTCAGCACCCCACGGCGCGTCAGGTCTTCGAGCAGGCTGGTCGAGTCGACGCCGATGAGCCGAGCCACGGGTATGCCGCGTTCCGTCACCACGATCTCCTCGCCTTGGCGCGCGCTGCCGATCCAGGTGGCAAGGTCCGCTCGGAGGGCGGTGATGCCGACATCCATAGGCCGACTGTACATCTGCATGCCATGCATATGTACGTCACATTGCAGGCGCGATCGCGAGGCGCGCGCAGTCCCGGTCTGGTCGTGACCGGCGCGTGCTCGCAGATGAAGCTGCAAATCCAGTCGCACGCATCTCCGCCGCAGTACAGGCGGCAGCGGTTGTAGCACTCACCGCCTACGCCGTAATCCTGGCGGAACACGGGCTGAAGCGCCTCGCCCATCCCTGGTCCGGCGAAGGCGTATTGCTGCTGTCGGGTGCTTGGCCCGCAGCCGGCGCAGCCTCCACCGCAGCCACAGCGGTCGTCTCGCGTCGAGCTCGATACCAAGTTCGACCGGCAATGCTTGCAGCGCTTCGCTTCTGGGTTGATTGACTCCTTGCAGTAAGGACATACGCCGCCGTGGTCGACACCGCGATTCTTCAACCGCGAGCCGCAATGCTTGCAGACGACTGCCTCCGCAAGGATGTCTTCCATGCAGTACGGACACTGCGTCGTACTCGGTGTCTCTGTCGACATCGGTCCCACCTTCCCCGGGGCGGACCTCGATCCTACCGCGGATCGCTCTCGTCGAACCCTCCACTTATTGGGTTGCACGCCACCGGCCCGAGCATGTCGACCACGCCCAGATTCCTCACGATTCTGGGGACTCGGAACTACGTCGAATCGCTGCGATTTGAACAAACAGCGACCTACTCGCTCGACGCTTCAGACCGACGATCGCGGAAGACGGGCATCGCGCTCACGGTCTCGAGGTCCCGAGCCAGCCAGACCAGCCTCGTTTATATCCGGTGTCTCGCATAGGTCCATCGTCGGTTGCAGTACTCAGCTGTCGATGGCCGCGACCTGCTTCGCCGACAACGAGCGGTCGTGGCGGATGATGGAGCGAGTGGGCCTGCGCCGAGACGTGCACGCGGTCGCCGACGCATTGCACCGGTTGGGGGAGTGGTTGGACACGTTGGGCTACGCCCTACTTGCCGAGGAGTGGACGGGGACGACCACCCGTCGGTCGTGACCACGCCCGGCGGCGACGCGGCAGACCTCACTCTGCTGCGCTGTGGGACAGACCGCATACCTCCGTCGTCGCGGTCACGGGTGGGACGGCAACGTCCTGGCGTGGTTGAGGCTCCGCTCCACCCACTCACGCAGCTGCTCGTCGCCCGGGTACCCCAGCCTCACGGACGCGCAGCCATCCCCTCACCGGACGGTCCTGCGTCTCGAACGGGACCACGTCCACGCCGTCGAGCAGCTCCTCCGCCTCCTCAGGGTCGAGGCGCACCATCAGCCCGCCACGTCCGCTCGCGGCCACGGACATGTTGCCGTTGACGAGGAAGGCCAGCTCACCAAACATCCGCTTCTTCGTGACGTCGAGCTCGTCGACCACGAGGTCGCCGATGCGGTGGGCCAGCTCAGTGTCGTAAGGCATGCGCCCATCATGGCGAGTCTCAGGCGACCCAAGGTGCCGTACCCACGTGCTCGACGACGCGCGAGGCGGTCGCGGTGACGTTCGTATGCCGGGTGACCACGCGGCATACCGCCTCGCCTCGGCTGCGCGTCCGGCGTCAGGCCAGGGCGATCTCGCACAGCGAGGCGCGCAACGGTGCGCTGCCGCTGATCGGGTCACTCGGTCCCTGCCGCAGGACGAGGTTCAGGTTGGCGCTCCCCGGGCCGTAGGGCGGATAGCCGGGCTGGTCGACGTCTGTACACGCCTGCCACCAGCCGTGCTGCCCGCAGACCACGTCCGGATCGAGGTTAGTGTTGAGCTTCGCGCGGGCGCGGACGCTGCCGTGGGGTGTGCTGATGGTGACCCAGTCACCGGCGTGGATCGCCACGGGTGCCGGCGGCCGAGGGGTGCATCTCGACCTCGGGGTCCGGGTCCGGCCCGCGCAGGCTGGCGATGTTGCGGTGCTGGGACTCGCAGAACCGCAGGCTCTTGGCGCAGGTGAGGATCAGCGGGAACTGTCGAGCCAGGTCGGGCCGCGACACCGGGCTGATCGCCGGCTCCTCGTAGGTGGGCAGGGCCGGGTAGCCGTGCTCGGCCAGGGTCTCAGACCAGAGCTCCACCTTGCGCGAGGCGGTGGGGAAGCCGCGTGGCGTGCCTCCGTCAGGCTGTGCGAACTTGCGGTATGCCGTGTGCACCGGCACGCGGACGCCCGCCGGGTTCGCGCGCAGCTGCTCGAGCGTCACCCCGCTCGGCGCGAGCTGGTGCCTCCAGGCCGCGTCGAGGTCACCGCCGAAGAACTCGTCTCCGAGCCCCAGCTGCACCGCCAGCGCGAAGATCACCCGGAGGTCCGAGCGGGCCTCCCCGCGCGGCGCGACCAGCCGGCGGCGCAGCTGGACGTGCGACTGGGCGGCCGCACTGGTCTCGAACCCGGTCCGCAGCCCCTCCGACTCGAACGGCGTCGTGACCGGCAGGACGATGTCGGCCAGCTCGGCCGTGGGGCTCATGAACAGGTCGGCGTGGACGAAGAAGTCGAGCGAGGCGAGGGCGTCGCGACCGCGGAGGCTGTCCGGGTGGGCCATGACGTAGTTCGTCCCGAAGTTCACCAGGGCACGGGCGCGATAGGGGTCGCCCTCGAGGGCGGCGCGGTAGAAGTCCTCCCCAGTAACGAACTCGAACCGCGGTGGGCCCAGGGGTCGGCGTTCGAGTCCGATCGCCTTGGCGCGCTGGCCGGCGCTCAGCAGCCCGGCACCGTCGATCGGGTTGGTGGGCACCGGTGCGAAGAGGACGTTGCCGCCGGGAGCGTCGAAGGACCCGGTCAGGGCGTAGAGCTGGCCGACGGCGCGCTGTGTCTGGGTCGCGTTGCTGTGCTGCTCGATCCCGCTCCACGTGTAGAACGCGACCGGTCGCGCCTCCCATAGGGTCCGGGCCGTGTCGGTGATCGTGGTCGCGTCCACGCCGGTGACGCGCTCGGCCACCTCGGGCGCCATCCCGGCACAGCCGCGCCTGATGAGCTCGAAGACGGGTCTGCAGGTCACCACACCGTCGTTCGTGGGCACCTCGCGGGCGCCGTCAAGCGCCAACCGGTCCTCGCCGATGCCGTAGCGTCCCGTGCCGGGGTCGTAGGCCACAGGCACTCCGGCGGTGTCGTCCCAGGCCACGAAGCAACCGCCGTCGCCCTCTGCGCTCACCTCGCTCTGACGTAGGAGACGGCCGGTGTCGTCCCGAACGAGCAGCGGGGCGTTGGTCCAGCGACGGACGAAGTCGGCGTCGAACCAGCCGTTCGCGATCATGACGTGGGTGATCGACAGGGCCAGCGCGGTGTCCGTTCCGGGCCTCACCCGCAGCCAGTGGTCTGCCTTGGACGCCAAGCCGGCGCGGCGGGGGTCGACGACCACGAGGCGGGCGCCACGGCGCAGCGCCGCGGTCGTCGCGGTGGCATGGGCAAGGCGCGCCACCGAGGGGTTGTACCCCCAGTAGAGGATGCAGCCGGCCTGCTCCAGGTCGGGCATGTAGGCACCTGGCACCGGGGCGCCGTAGGTGTACATCGGCGCCAGGTACCGTCCCCAGCCGCAGAGCTCCATGGAGACGCACAGGTTGGGGCTCCCGAACGCCCGCCGCAGCCGGTTGAGCCAGTCAATTGCGTCCGACATCGCCGACGTGGAGGGGGACGACGACCCGAACACTACGCACTCCGGCCCGTGCTCACGCGCCAGCTCGTTCAGCTTCCGCGCAGCAGTGTCCAGTGCCTCGTCCCACGTGATCGGTTCCCAGCCAGGATCCGGCGCACCCTTCGGCTGCGTCCGCCTCAGCGGCTGGGTGAGGCGATCGCGGTGAGCCACCAGTTCAGGCGCCGCCTTGCCCTTGACGCAGATCGCAGCCCCGGTCGGGTGGGTCGGGTCCGGCCGCAGGGAGGTGAGGACGCCGTCGGCCACGGTCGCTGTCGCGCCACACCGCGAGACGCACAGCGGGCAGTACGTCGGCACGTCGATGCTGGGCGACGCTTCGTGGTCAACCCGCTGGGCATGGGCTGTGGTGCTCATCGGACCCTCCTTCGCGCCGCTACGTCGATCCGTCTGCGAGCATCGTCGTCCCGGCGCCACGACTGTGTCGAGGCCCGGTCACAACAGGGCAGCGCGGCCGAGCTCCTCCAGCAGCGCCGTCTGGCCCGCTCACTGGCTCCGGCTCCGCATGACGGCGACCGCGGCCTGGCCGCCTGCGGTCGGCCGCGGCATACCTCGGGACGGTGCCGACCACACCGGCACGTGCGGTTGTCACACTCGCGCGCCCCATCTCGTCTTGGGGGTGAAGGCAAGCGAGACGAGAGGTGAGGACCATGCACGTGTTCCTGGCAGGTGGCTCTGGCACGATCGGGCGCCGGCTGGTGCCCCAGCTGGTGGAGCGCGGCCACCGGGTGACCGCGACGACCACGAACCCCGAGAGGGCGCCAATGCTCGAGCGGCTGGGCGCCCGCGCCGTCATCGTTGACGGGCTCGACGCCGCCCAGGTCGGCGAGGCGGTCGCCGCCGCGCAGCCGGATGCGATCGTCCACCAGATGACGGCGCTGGCCGGCAAACCCGACCCGAAGCACTTCGACCGCTGGTTCGCTCTGACAAACCGGTTGCGCACCGAGGGCACGGACCACCTGCTTGCGGCGGCGCAGGCGAGTGGGGTGGGCCACGTGGTGG
This sequence comes from uncultured Actinomycetota bacterium, assembly GCA_963715025.1. Classification (GTDB taxonomy): domain Bacteria; phylum Actinomycetota; class Actinomycetes; order Actinomycetales; family Dermatophilaceae; genus DASSJT01. The sequence goes on from CAVQQQ010000002.1 coordinate 24,282, forward strand.
CGCAGAGCTTCACAGGCTGGCCCAACATCCGCACCGGTGGGTGGGTCAAGACCGAAGACGACCCGCTCGACCCCGACCCTCCCAGGGAGCAGCGCGAGACGCTCGCGGCGATCCGCTACCTCGAGGATGCGGTGGTCGGGGCCAACGGCGCGGTACTGCGGTACGGCGGCCTCTACGGGCCCGGGGCGACCGACGCCATGGTGACCATGGTGCGCAAGCGGCAGTTCCCCCTGGTCGGCGGCGGCGCGGCATACGCCTCGTGGGTGCACGTCGACGACGCGGCGGCGGCCACGGTGCTCGCCGTCGAGCAGCGGGCGCGCGGGGTGCTCAACATCGTCGACGACGAGCCGGCGCCGGTGTCGCAGTGGCTGCCCTACTTCGCCGACTGCGTCGGGGCGAAGCCGCCCCTGCGGCTGCCCACCTGGATCGGCCGGCTGGTCGGCGGCGAGGTCGTGGTGTCGATGATGACCGCGACCCGGGGGTCGTCCAACGCGCGGGCCAAGAGCGCCCTCGGGTGGGAGCTACGCTGGCCGAGTTGGCGCCAGGGGTTCCGTGACGGGCTGGTCGAGAGCTCCCGGGACGGTCTGCGGGCCGGTCCCCGCAACGGTCAACGGGAGGACGCGTGACGGTCGAGGAGTTCGAGGAGCTGCGCCCGCTGCTGTTCTCGATCGCCTACCGGATCCTCGGCAGCGTCAGCGAGGCGGAGGACGCCGTGCAGGAGACGTGGCTGCGCTACCAGGCCAGCGCGACGCCGCTGGTGTCGACCAAGGCGTTCCTCTCGGCGGTGGTCACGCGCGTGTCGATCGACGTGCTGCGCTCGGCCCGGGTCCGCCGGGAGCGGTACGTCGGCCAGTGGCTGCCCGAGCCGCTGCTCACCGACGAGGGTGCCGGCCTCGCCGTTGCCGATACGACCTCTGGTGCGCCCACGGCATACGGCAATCCCGAGCGAGCGGCCGAGCTCGCTGACTCGCTGTCGATGGCGGCACTCCTGCTGCTCGAACGGCTCTCGCCCGTCGAGCGGGCGGTCTTCGTGCTGCACGACGTCTTCGGCTACCCCCACGCCGAGATCGCGCAGATCGTCGGAGAGACCGAGACGAACTGCCGACAGCTGGCCTCGCGGGCCCGCAGGCGGGTGGGGGAGGAGCGGCCGCGGTTCGAGGCGGACCGGCACGAGCGCGAGGAGCTGGCGTCGCGGTTCTTCGCGGCGGTCACCGAGGGGGACGTCGACGGCCTGCGCGAGCTGCTCGCCGCGGACGTGCAGGTCTTCGGCGACGGTGGCGGCAAGGCGCCGCAGTGGACGCGCGTGGTGGTCGGCGCCGACAAGGTGGCGCGGATGTTCGCCGGCCTGGGGTCGCGGTTCGCCAGGACTGGCGTGAACGTCGAGCGGCACGAGGTCAACGGCCAGCCGGGCGCCGTGCTGCGCGACCGCGACGGGCGCACGATCAACGTCATGGCGCTCGACGTGCTCGACGGACGAATCCAGGCGATCCGCTCGGTCATCAACCCCGACAAGCTGCAGCACCTGGGCCCAGTCGCCGACGCGTGGGCGCTCATGCGCGAGTCACGCCCCGGCGAATGAAGACACAGTATTCGCGCAGTTCGAGCTGGACGCCTCGGCCGCCTGGGTGCGCACGCGATGTACGGAGTGTGCTCAGGGATGACCTGCTCCAGGTGCGGGCGCGGGCACGGCGACGACCTGCCCAGTGGTCCCGCCGACCGCTTCGGGACCGCCCCAGTCCTGTCCCACGACGTAGAGCACCGGGTCGTCCCCCCGGCTGAGGACGCACGCGAAGGCGCCGCGGTCGACCTCGACGCTCGCGAGCACCTGGCCACCCTCGGCGACCCGGACGCAGTGGCGGTTGCCGACGTCGGCGTACCAGACCGCGCCCTCCGCGTCGAGGCAGATCCCGTCCGGGTGGTCACCGGGAGTCGGCGCCCACACGCGGCGGCCCGACAGGGTGCCGTCCGGGGCGATCGCGAAGGCGGTGAGCTGCTCGGCGTACGACTCGGCCACCAGAAGCGTGGACCCGTCCGCCGTGACGGCCATGCCGTTCGGGAACGCCAGGCCGTCTGCGACCTGTCGAACCGCGCCATTTGGAGTCACCACAACGATGCGGCCCGGTGTGAACTCGCCGCCCGGGAAGTCGAACCCGATGTTGTTCACATACGCGTTGCCGCGGTCGTCGACCACGATGTCGTTCCACGGCTTCGTGGAGACCTCGGCAAGGTCGGCGTGGGTCACCAGGGTGCCGGTGCTGCCGGGCTCGGTCTCGCGGCGCATCAGACGCTGGTCGGCGGAGGAGACGACGAGCAGCCGGCCGTCGGGGAGGAATTCGATGCACATGGGGAAGGACGCGAGCTGCACCTCGACCGCCGGGGCGCCGCCGGGCGAAACGGAGTAGACCAGGCCCGCGCCCCAGTCCGACACCCACAGCCGCCCGTCGTGCCACCGCGGGGACTCGCCGAAGACGATGCCTTCCATGACGACGTCCATGCCGTGCGGACCTCGCCGCGGCTCCGTGTTCATGCGGCGAGCCCATCGATGTCGTCGAGCGTCACCCGGCTCACGGTACGCCTCGTTCCGAGGCCGCCCGGCCGGTGCCGTCGGCGGCATCTCACGACCGGCCGACCGGGATCCCTTGGCGTCGATCAGGTCTAGCGTTGGCCTTGGAGCGTGCGGCTGCGAGCGTGCGGCCGCGAGCGTGCGGCCGCGAGCGTCCTGGGCGCTGGGCCGAGGAGGGCCGGAGCATGAGCGCTGAGCTGAACCACACGATCGTGAAGTGCACCGACAAGGAGACGTCGGCGCGGTTTCTCGTCGACCTGCTCAGCCTTGACGAGCCCACCCGCTACGGACCGTTCCTCGTTGTGCAGCTCGCCAACGGCGTCTCTCTCGACTACGCCGACGACCACGGGCGACCACACCCGCAGCATTACGCGTTCATCGTCAGCGAGCAGGAGTTCGACGAGATCCACGCGCGCATCGTCGAGCGCGGCATCACCTACTGGGCCGATCCCTTCCACCGCGTCGAAGGACAGATCAACACCAACGACGGCGGTCGCGGCCTCTACTGGGACGACCCCGACGGCCACAGTCTCGAGATCATCACCGTGCCGTACGGCGGAGCACGCTGAGGTGCACCCCCGAGTGAGCCCTGGCACCTGAGTGGCGCTGCACGGCATACGAAAAGGGGTATGCCGTGCCCGGACTGACGCGGTTGCCGTGGCGGGAGTCAGGCCAAGGAGTCGAGGGCCTCTTCATAGGCGACGCACGCCTCGACCACCTCGAGCACCGCCACGGCGAGCTGCTCCGGTGGCAGCGCCAGGCCGTTCAGCTCGGGGCCGGCCGGTACGTCGGCGATCGCCTGTCGGAGCCGTCGCCGCTCCTTGCCCTCCAGCTGGTAGTCGTCGTCGATGGTGGACAGGACGTCCCTGAGGTCGCGCCGGGCACGGTCACCCGCCGATCCGAGCACCTGGATGGCGGCGTCCAGCCACCGGTAATCGCCCGCGGCCGCCTCCTCCACCTCGTCGGTCACGACGGTGAAAAGGGCCATGTGCGCCTGCCACGCCGCTGGATGTGCCTCCTCGTGGTCGTCGAAGGGCAGCTCCACCGCCCGTGCGATGTAGCGCGCGGCCCGCTCCCGGTCGCCGTCGCGAACCGCGCGCTGCGCCTTGGCCAGCAGGTTGTCTGCAGCCGCCATCCCGGCCGCGCTGAACGGCTGCAGCGAGCGGCCGGAGGCGAACTCCACATCGCCGAAGCCACGGTTCACCTGGGCGGCCTCCCACGCCGCCAACGCCCTCTGGAGGTCTCGTTCCATGGCGGCCTCAGCGAGTGGTCGGCAGGCTGGCCGGCAGGCCGCGAACGCCCGACAGGCGGCGCGCCAGCCGCGCGTTCGCGGCCTGGACGTCGAAGCTGGCCGGATCGAAACCCTCGGGCAGCCACTCGAGCACCTCGCCGATGTCCGCATCAGCCTGCTGGCCGTCGAGCGCGCGCACCACCTCGTTGTAGGTGAAGATCCCACCGACATCCTCGGGCGGGCAGGCGCGTCCGCCGTCGAGGACGACCGCCACCGGCTCGGATGACTCCCGCACCCGGACCTCCTCGACGGTCAGCACGTGGTACCAGCCGTCGCCGAAGTCGTACTCGTAGGCGAGCTGGTCGCCGGGCACGCGCACCGCCTGGTCGAGCCGCTTGCTGCGCTTGCGCTCCGTCCGGAACTCGTGGAGGTGGCCGCCTTCCCAGCCCATCGCCTCCTGCAGCACGACGTGGAGCTGTTCCAGCGACACCTGGCCGTCCACCTCGACCTGCCGCCAGATGAGCGGTTCGGAGCCCTGCAGCTCCACCCGCATCCGGAGCATCCGCCCGTTTGTCCACGCGTTGCCAGCCATCCGACCTCACCTTCCTCGTCGATCACGGAAGGCTACGCGGTATGCCGGCCAGCCGGCATACCCCCCATCGCACCTTCCCGACCACTCAGGGCGCGCCGTGCCGCGAATGGTCGCCGACGGCCCATTCCACGTGCGGGCCTGGTCCCGCCCGCCGCACGCGTTGGGAGCGGACCGCCGTAGGTTGGGCGTCATGGCTGACATGCGATTCGCGCCGCTCGGTGACAGCGGCCTCATGGTGTCCGTGGTCGGAGTGGGGTGCAACGCCTTCGGGTCGCGGATCGACGCCGACCAGACGAAGGCGGTCGTGGACGCGGCGCTGGAGCACGGGGTCACGCTGTTCGACACGGCGGACTCCTACGGCAATGGCGCGAGTGAGGAGCTGCTGGGTCGAGCGCTGGGCGCGCGGCGGGACCAGGTCGTGCTCGCCACGAAGTTCGGGATGGGCGACCACGACGCGGAGCACTGGGGCGCGCACGGCAGCCGTCGCTACGTGCGCCGCGCGGCCGAGGCCAGCCTGCGGCGGCTGGGCACTGACTACATCGACCTCTACCAGCTGCACCGGCCCGACCCGATCACCCCGATCGAGGAGACGCTGCAGGCGATGTCCGACCTCGTCACCGAGGGCAAGGTGCGCTACATCGGGTCCTCCAACCTTGCGGCATGGCAGGTGACCGACGCCGACTGGGTTGCCCGGACGAGCGGCACGCAGCGGTTCATCTCGGCGCAGAACGAGTACTCGCTCTACAACCGGATGGCCGAGATCGAGCTGGTGCCGGCGTGCGAGTCGGCGGGCGTGGGGATCCTGCCCTACTTTCCCCTGGCGTACGGGCTGCTGACCGGGAAGTACCACCGCGGGCAGGCGGCGCCCGGGGGTAGCCGGCTGGCGCACTCGGACCAGGCCTCCCGGCTGGCGAACGCTGACTGGGACCGCATCGAGGCGCTGCAGGCGTTCGCCGACGAGCGCGGAATCGCGTTGCTGCAGCTAGCGATCGGTGGCTTGGCTGCCCAGCCCGCCGTAGCGAGTGTGATCTCCGGGGTGACCCGGCCCGAGCAGGTCGCCGCCAACATGGAGGCCGGGCTGTGGCGCCCGAGCCCCGAGGACCTCGCAGCGCTGGACGAGCTGCGCCATGATCCGGCGTTCTCCTACACCACTTTCGCGTGACATGAGCAGCTGACTGCCGAACTGCGCGAGCGGGCAGGGCCAACGGCGCAGCTTGGGCTCTCGCGCCACGAGCCCGACCGGTGGTCAGGTGGGACTGACCGCTTTGACGGGCTCGGGTCGGCGGGGTTGCGTCTCGAACCGTGCCCGCGGATCGTCGGCAGCCCAGCCGCGGCGATTCCAGCTCGGCAGTTCGCGCGCCAGCATCCGTGACCCCTGCACCTCGATAGCGCCCGAGCGCAGGGCGTCCGGCCACTCGACCTTTCCCAGGTGCCAGCGCGCGAACGTCAAGGGGTCGTGGATCATGACGATCAGGTCCTCCTCCCCGCCCGGGTGCTTGAGGCAGACCTCCGCGTCACCCCGCTCGATCAGCAACCAGGCGCGAGGAGCGGGTCCGGGCAGCGTGGGGTACTCGAAGCGGACGACGACCCGCCGCTGGGGGAGGCGATCGTGGTCCAGCCAGAAGGTCACCCAGGCCCACAGGACGACACCCGGGTGGGCGTGCTCGGGCTTGAGCTCGGCCCACCTTGCCCCCCAGTCATGCAGGGCCAGCATGACCTCCGAAAGCTCTCGCCCGGCCTGAGTGGGCTCATAGGTCGACCCGCGGCCCTCGGGCTTCGCACGGATGTCGATGAGCCCGACGTGCTCGAGTCCCCGCAACCGCTTCGACAGCAGACCTCGGGACAGCCCCGGCGCACCGTCGGCGATCTCGTTGAAGGTCCGGCAGCCGACGAGGATGTTGCGCAGGATGATGATGGACCAGCGCTCCGCGAGCAGCTCTGACGCCCGCGCGACCGGGCAGTACTGGCCATAGGTCTGCATGCCACCAGCGTCCCACCGACAGACGACCGGGGGCAGATGCACTCTGGTCGTGGCCGGTGCGGCCCAGGTTCACGTTGTGAACTTGTCCCTCCCCCGTGCCCGCCGGACAGTGGGGTCGACCGATCTGTTGAGGTGAGAGAGGTGGGGATGGATCTCGACGAGCTGGTCTTCCACCCGTGGACGGTGCAGGGGCCGCGCAGCGTACCGACCTTCGTCGGCGGCTCCGGTAGCCACGTCATTGACGTCGACGGTCGACGTTTCCTGGACTTCAGCTCTCAACTGGTCTTCACCAACCTCGGTCACCAGCACCCACGCATCGTCGCGGCCATCAGGGAACAGGCGGACCGGCTGTGCACCCTGGCCCCCGGCCATGCCTCGGACGTCCGCGGCGAAGCGGCACGGCTGATCGTCGAGGTCTCCCCGGAGGGCCTTGGTCACGTCCTGTTCACCACCGGCGGTACGGAGGCCATCGAGCACGCCGTACGGATGGCCCGCCTGCACACTGGGCGGCCCAAGGTGCTCGCCACCTACCGCTCGTACCACGGCTCGACGACGACGTCGATCCACCTCACCGGCGACCCGCGCCGGTGGGCTTCGGACACCGGAGGAGCAGGCGCGGTCCACTTCTTCGGCCCCTTCCTGTACCGCTCGGCGTTCGGATCGAGCACGCCCGAGGAGGAGTGCGAGCGGGCGCTCGCCCATCTCGAGCAGGTGATCCTTCTCGAAGGGCCGTCGACCATCTCCGCGCTGGTCCTGGAACCGGTGACCGGCAGCTCGGGGGTCATCGTGCCTCCGGCCGGCTACCTGCGCGGTGTGCGGGAGCTGTGCACCCGTCACGGCATCGTCTTCATCGCCGACGAGGTGCTGGTCGGCTTCGGCCGCACCGGAACATGGTTCGCCGTCGACCACGACGGGGTGACCCCCGACCTGCTGGTCTTCGCCAAGGGCGTGAACTCCGGGTACGTGCCACTGGGCGGCGTGCTGGTCGGCGACCCGATCCACGAGACGTTCACCCACCGCCCGTACCCGGCGGGCATGACCTACAGCGGACACCCGCTCGCCTGCGCGGCCGCGGTCGGTGCCATCGGCGCGATGCATGACGAGGGCACCGTCGCGGCGGCCGCCCGGCTCGGCACGGACATCCTCGGACCCGGACTCATCAAGCTTGCGGAGCACCATCCGTGCGTCGGGGACGTCCGCGGCATCGGCGGGCTGTGGACCCTCGAGCTGGTGCGCGACCGAGAGACCAAGGAGCCGCTCGTGCCGGTCGGTGCCACGGGTGAGGCGAATGCACCGATCGCCGCGTTCGCCAAGGCGTGTCTGGACCGCGGTCTGATCCCGCTCGTCCTGGGCAACCGGATCCATGTCGCGCCGCCGCTGAACGTGAGCGACGACGACGCCGAAACCGGGCTGGCCATCCTTGACGAGGCTCTGGCCGAGGCAGACGCGTTCCTGGCGTGAGCGCCCGGACTCACGCAAAGGGGGCACATTGGGCTGGTTGCCGCCCGGGAGAGGAGGCGAGATGGGTATGCCGGTGAGTCACCGGCATACCCATCTCGCCTTTTCGTGGCCCGGGGGGCGCTGCCTCAGGCGCTGACGAGTGGCGTGCCCGGGCCGGCGGAACGGGGGAGCCTGGTTCCGAGCAGCCGCGCGATCGCGTCGGGAACAGGCAGTGGCGATAGCCTTTCGCTGGTCGAAGGCATCGGGAACCGGAGGACCGGCGATGCAGGTCGAGGTGTGGGTCGAGCTCGGCGGTCGCCCCATCCGTGCCGGCACTCTGGAGGCACAGCGGCGCGGACGTGATGAGGCTGCGAGCTTCTGCTACACGCCGGACTACCTGGCCACCCCGGGCGCCTACGCTCTCGACCCTAACCTGCCGCTCGATGGCGATGCCCATGATGCCCACACCGCCGGGATGTTGTTCGGCGCCATGGCGGACTCCACCCCGGACTGGTGGGGCCGCACGCTGGTGGCCGAGCGCGAGGAGGCGCTTGCCGTCGCCGAGGGGCGGGAGGCTGGCAGACCCGATGAGCTGCACTTCCTGCTCGGCGTCCGAGACGACCTTCGCGAGGGTGCCCTGCGGTTCCGCATCGGGGGCGGCCCGTTCCTGGCAGACGACACCACCTGGGTGCCGGCGCTGACCGACCTCCGGGAGCTCCTCGACCTGGCCGCGCGATTCGAGGCCGACACGGCTGAGATTCACGACCTGGACCGGCTCGTCCGCGCCGGAAGCTCGCTCGGCGGGGCGCGGCCCAAGACGCACGTCCTCGACGGCAATGCGCGCCTCTCGATCGCCAAGCTGCCCAGCGCCGGGGACCGGTGGAACGTCATGGCCTGGGAGAAGGTCACTCTCGACCTTGCTGCGGATGCGGGGATCGAGGTTGCGCCCTCGCGCCTCATCAGCGTGGCAGGCCGCAGCGTGCTGGTCGTCGAGCGCTTCGACCGCACCCCCACTGACGGACGGATCGGCTACGTGAGTGCCTTGACGATGCTCGAGCGTGTCCGGAACCCGCAGCGCAGCTATCTGGACTTCGCAGATGTCCTGGAGCAGGTGTCACCGCGGGTCACGGAGGAACTTCGCCAGCTGTGGCGCCGCATGGTGTTCTACGTCCTCGTCTCCAATACCGACAACCACCTGCGCAACCACGGCTTCCTCCACGAACGCGGTGACGCATGGCGGATGTCCCCGGCCTTCGACCTCAACCCCGACCCCGAGCGGGGTCCCGCATTCCTCAGCACGCCGATCGCGGACGAGGGTGTCGACGCCGCCAGCCTGGTCTCCGCACTCGACGTGGCCGAGCGCTTCCGGCTGACCCGCGAGGACGCCGCGCGTGTCCTGGGCGAGGTCGCCGGCGCAGTCAGCCGGTGGGAACAGATCGCGACCGCCCACGGACTGAGCCGGTCAGAGATGTCTCACATGGCACCGGCATTCTCGGCCCTCTCCGAGGCGAGGGGACTCTGAACCGCCCGCCAGGCGGGAAAGCGTCCCCTCCCAGGTAGGGCACGCGGCACTGACTCCTGCACTCATGAGGCTGTGGAGTCCAACAGCTGGAGCAGATCGTGGGCGGCGAGCTCGATGGCCTTGTGACGCCATTCCGACGCCCGGTAGACGCAGGCGATGAGGCCGGTCCGGTGAACCCGCCGGAAGTCGCCGTACACGAACGCGTACCGTGCCTTTGTCTCGTCGGCCGCTCCCTCAGTCAGCCCCAGGTGCCAAGCGGCGTATTCGGTCCAAGAGTGGCGTTCGAGGTAGGCGTTCTCTGCGTCCGCCCGTGGCTGGACCGACCCCCAGTCGCTGTCAAGCACATACTGACGCGCCTCGATGAGGCGCTTGGCGTGCTCGACCGCAGCCGGATTCAGGTCGTACCTGGCCATGGGACGACCGTAGTACTCGGCGCATGTCTGAGGCTCGCGCAACGCTCGCCGTTCGACACGACCCGGACTGCGTGGACGGCCGAGCAGGGCTACTTCAGGACCAGCGGCCACGACGTGCCCGAGAACGAGCCGAAGCTGGTGACCGCCGAGATTCTCAAGGTCGTCACCGCCGCCCGTGGCCGGTGATGCGGCGACCTGGCCACTCACAGACGCAAGCGTCGGTATGCCGGTGAGTCGCCGGCATACACCACCGTCGCCTTTGGCTGCCTGCAGGGCCGACGGCGAGGGTGGGCCGTGAGGTGGCCACCCGGCATACTTCTCTCGGACGTAGGGCGGGCCGTTCGCTTCCCATGGGATGTTGTCCACAGGTGGCTCCGGCCCTTGGCCCGTCATCCACAGGATGCAGCGATGGGCTTGACAAGGTCGTCCAAATCGTCTGTGGCGCACGAGAATTCGCAATACTGCCTCTGACTGGGGCTGTCGGTGGTCCCCTCTACTGTTGGTGTCATGGCCAGCGCGATGACGTTCGAGAAGCGGCGCAAGGCGCTGCTCCGGGCGTGCGCTGCCCTCGAGGGGATGGAGGCCGAGCTGTGGCAGGCCCAGGGGAGCGAGCTCGGGCCCTTCATGTCGCTGGTCGACCAGCTGGCGGAGCGGGCAGGTGCCGGCCGAGCCGCCGTGCTGGGCGAGGCGATCGAGCGCGGGGAGGCCGGCGAGGGCACGTCCGGCGCCCACCGCTGGCTGCGGGAGTGGGCGCCGTCGTTCCACGCCGGCGGCTCCGCGCAGCTCGTGCGCGTCGTCGAGGCCAGCCGAGCGCAGTGGTATGCCGGGCTGCGCACCGCCCTGCTCGCCGCTCGCCTGCCGGTGGTGAACGCCGCCTGTGTGGTGGAGGAGTTCGAGCGTCTGCGTCACCGGCTGCACCCCGACGCCCACGAGGCGGCGCTGGAGTGCATGGTGGGCCTGGGCGAGACCGCCGGGCGACGTGACATCCGGGCCGTGCGCCAGCAGATCGTGGCCCGCTATGGGCACGACGGGGAGTTCCAGGCCTGCCAAGACCGGCTGCGAGAGCGCACGTCGATGTCGCAGCCCCTCGCCGACGGCGGCGGACTGTTCGACTACCACCTCGTGGTCGACGCAGAGGCGAAGGTCGTGATCGAGGCCGCGGTGGGGGCGCTGTCGGCGCCACGCCCGGCCGACGGAGAGCCCGACCGCCGCCCGTCCGGGCAGCGGCGCCTCGAGGCCCTGCTCGACGTCGTGCGCCGGGGTGTGGCGTCGGCCGACGGTGTCCCGACGACCACGAAGGCGCAGCTCTTCGTCACTATGGCCCTGGCCGACCTCAGGGCGGGTCTCAACGCGGGCACGGTGGTGGGCTCCGCCGAAGCCGGCACCCTGCTGGGGCCCGAGACGGTCCGGCGGCTCTGTTGCGACGCCGGCATCGTGCCGGTCGTGCTCGGCGAGCGCGGCGAGGTGCTCGACTGGGGTCGTCGGGTGCGCCTGTTCACCGAGGCGCAGACCCGGGCGCTGTGGCTGCGCGACGGCGGCTGCACCTTCCCCGGGTGCACGGCTCCAGCGGCCTGGGCGGACGGCCATCACCTCTGGCACTGGGCTGACGGGGGCCCGTCCGACCTCACGAATGCTGCTCTCCTGTGTGGGCGACACCACACCCTCGTGCACAAACGCAGATACATGGGTCGGGTCGTCGAGGAGGGCGTCGAGTGGGACCTCTCGCCTGGAAGCTATGACCACTGGCTCGCGAACCGCCAGGCAGCTGCCGGGGACGCACGTGCGCAGGGATCATCCGAGCATTGCCATGACCCGAGTGCCGGTGAGCCGGCGGACGCGTTCGACGTCTGGGGCGAGCCGGTCACGAGGACCGAGCCGGCGCCGCCCCTGTGGCGACCATGACCGCGCCCCGCACCCCGCGCAGGCTGGGCGGGGCCTTAGGCATGCCCAAAAGCCCGCAGGCTCACCCAGGACGCACCTTTCGCCGCCCCGTCACATGACCGCCTTCGCGAGTCTGGCGACCGCGTCCGCCACACGCGGCCCGAACATCACCGCGTCGTTGTGATCGGCCCCGCTGATGACCACCCGTTCGACAAGGTTTGTCGCCTCGTCGGCCACCCGGTCACTCAGGGCACTCGGAACGATGGAGTCCCGGTCCGCGTAGATCACGGTCACCGGCACCGCGCTGGACGACAGATACTGGGTGACCTTGAATCTGTCCTTCAACAACAGCCGCACCGGCAGCCACGGGTAATGGTGCGCTCCCACGTCCGCCAGTTCGGTGAACGGTGAACGCAACACCATCCCGGCCGGCGCACGCCGCGTCTGCAACGCCGCCACCACGCCCGTGCCCAACGACTCACCGAAGTAGATCGTCCGCCCCGCCGGGTAGCCCAGCTCGTCGAGCAACAGTGCGGCAGCCATGGCGTCCTTGGCCAGCCCGTCCTCGCTGGGACTGCCTGGATTTCCCCCGTAGCCGCGGTAATCCATCAGGAGCACGGCGAGCCCCCGCCGGCTCAGTTCTGCCGCAAAAGTCGCCCGACCCGACCGGTTGCCACCGTTGCCTGGTGCGACGAGCACGGCCATGTGCATGTCGGAAGCGGGGTTGGCAGGCACGAACCACGCATCAAGCACCAGTCCGTCCGACGTGCGGAACGTGACGTCACGAGCACCGTCGATCACCTCGCCGGCCGCCGGTACCGTCGTCGAATCCGGGAAGTAGATCAACCGCCGCTGCAGTGCCGCCAGCATGCCGACCACCAAGACCACCAGAAGTACGGATAGGAGAGCGAGCATGATCCGTCTCCGGGACCGTGCGGGCGTGAGCATCCCTCATGGTGTCCCTGAGACCTCAACCCAGCAAGGCGGTCGAGACGTGACGGTTCGACGTTCAACCTGGGCCACTGGCCTTGCTGCAATCGACGCCGTCGAAGATCAAAGGATCAGCATGACAGGCGAGCGCAGCACCGGTGCGGGGCCTGCGTGTTCAACGAACCGCGAGTACCCGAGCCGCTGAGCCCGCAAACGACCCAGGGCAAGACGGGGTATGCCGGTGAGTCACCGGCATACCCTGCTCGGTGACTGCGTGCGGCCGGTGTCCATGCGCGGAGAATGCCCCGCGAGCGGCGGCGCCGCGCTCAGTCTTTGTGTGGGTTGAGCCGGACGATCGCGGCGTTGAGCGCGCTCGCGTATCCGACCCACGCGGCATACGGCATGAGTATGCGACCAGCGGCCGGGTCCACATTGCTGGCCCGGCGCGCGAGGTCCAGAGTGGAAGCCTCGAGCAGCGCGATCTCGGCGAACGCCCACTGGGGCCGACGGGCCTTGAAGAACAGCCAGTTCCATGAGGCGTTGAGCACCAGGTTGGTTCCGAGCGCGCGGATGAGGGTGCGCCGCTCGTCAGGATCGTCGGTGCGGTCGAGTGCCCACGCCGAGCCGAGCGCGATGAGGGCATAGAGACCCGTCCAGACCGGGCCGAACGCCGCACCCGGCGGCTGCCAGGCCGGCTTGGCGAGCCGCCGGTACCACGTCGACTTGACGTCGGTGCCGAGTGCGCCGATCACGGCCGTAGCCGCCACCGCGCCCGTGGTGGCGGCGAGATGTCTCCGGGTGCTCCGACTCATCGGCTTTCCTCCGCTCGCTCATGCCCGTTCATGGGCTGGAATCAATCCGCTCCGACTCACGTCCGATCCTGACGCTAGCCGCAGAGGGGCATGGTCGTATGCCGGACGGCGAGGTCGTACCCCTGCGGCACATCCCTTGCGCTTCGGCTCGAGCCGGAGGGCGGCTCCCGGGCACCCTCGTGGAGTGCTTGGCTGGCTGGGGTTTGCCAGGAGGTTGGCGGCAGCCTCCATGCTGACCCGGTTGGAGGGCGCCACGGCTGCGTCGGCACGAAGCGGGATGTCGCCGAAACCTCGATTGCCCAGCTCCGCGACGTATTTCTCGACGCGCTCCTCGACATCGCCAGGCATGGAGGCACCTTGCGCCGACCCAGGGCCCGCGCGGGATGCTCCATCGACACCCTTCAGTGCTCCTCACGACGGAAGGCGGTCGAGGCCGTCGCCTCGTGAGCCGGCCAACGGGCGTAAGTGCCGTTCGAGGCGCGGCCAGTGGCCCTCAGCCCTTCGGCGCCCGGTGGAACGGCATGAGAGTCCGCGGCGGTAGGTCCTGGGCAAGGAACTCCAGGATCAGGGCCGCCACCTGCGCTGGCTTCTCGATGACTACCGCGTGCGACGCCGCCGGCACCACAGCGAGCTGCCCAGCGGGGAGGGCCTGGTAGAGCGACATGGTGTGGTCGAGCCTCGCCAGGTCGTCGTCCCCGGCGACCACGAGGGTGGGCGCGGCGATTCCGGCGAGGTCCGCGACGGTCATGGTCGGCTCCGAGTTGAACATGGCGAACGTCTTCTGGGCGACGGCGTCGAAGTGCTCAGGACCATCAGGGGATCGCTCGGCGTACGCCGCTGCGATGGACCGGAAGAACTCCGAGGGCTCGCCTCCCGCAGTCATGTCGTGGATGCCGTCGAAGTGATAGTTCGTGCCGATGACCACCATGCGACCGACGAGGTCCGGCGTGCGCCGCGCAAGCAGGAGGGCGACGATGCCGCCGTCGCTCCAGCCGACTGGGTGGGCTGGGCCAGCCTCCCACCGGCCGACATTCGGGGCAGGGACTTGACGGTATGCCGGGTGCCGGGCACCCGCCATACCGTCGCTTGGTCTGTAGGCGGATCAGCGGAACTGCTTGGGGAACTGCGCCATGATCCCGTCGCTGAGCGTGTCGGCCATCGCGAGGATGTGTGCGTGCACGGCCTCGTAGTCGGCGATGCTGGCGCTGTAGTCGCCTGCGAGCTCGTGCGCGGCCTCGGCCAGGGTCTGGTCGAGGTGGGTCTTCATGTCGGCGCGCATGGTGTCCGGCGGCCAGTTCGGGTTGAGCGAAGCGAGGAAGTCGGCGATGTCGTTGGCGTTGGCGTACCAACGGGCGCTGGCATCGGCGAAGGCCGCGGTGTCGCCGGCCTTGGCGGCCTGGAGCAGCTCGACCGCGATGGTGATGTGGTCGTGCAGGAGCGTGGTCAGGTGGTCGCCATTGGCGTCGCCGTAGATGGGCTTGAAGGCGTTGCCGAGGTCGGTCTGGTTCTGAAGGAGTCGGCCGGCCGTCGCGGAGAAGCCGCCCGAGCCGTCCGCGAACGTGACGATGGCCAGCCGAGTCCAGGTGACGTGGTCCTCCCAGAGCTTGCGCATCTGGTCGTGGAACGCGACCTGCGTCGCAGTCAGCGCCTTGTCGCCGCCGGCCTTGTCATGGCCAGTGTGGGTCGATGCGGAGGTCAGCGTGGCGGTGCGCACGGCAGCATCCGCCGACGGCTGGGCCAGCGCCAGTGCGATGAGTGCCACGAGCAGTGCGGCGATGATCGCCAGTGGCACGGCGAGCACGGGTGGGCGCTGTGCCGTTTGGATGGGTTTCATAGGGATCCTCCCTCGTGGGCATTTCCAGGCGATGGGATTCCTGGCGATTGACCGTGCCGTGGCCCATCGCGAGACTGTCGCCAGGAGGGCGACATGGAGGTTGGCGCGGTCCCGGCCCGAGGTCTTACCGGTCTGGTGGTCGGCGGCAGTAAGACTCGGGGCTCTGCGGGGCGCAAAGAAGTCATGACCGCACAGCACCCACTCCTGTCGCAGTACTGCCGGCCCGACGGCCCCCCGGTCGACGTGGTTCTCTGGCGCCGCTGCCGGCTGCTGGACGCGGGGTTCCCGGAGCCGCTGGCCGCGCGCCTCGCGTATGGCCGGGTCGACCTCCACGCCCTGCTCCAGCTGGTCGACCGTGGCTGCCCACCCGAGCTGGCTGCTCGGATTCTCGCTCCGCTCGAGATCCTCGACGGAGAGGCGTTCGCATGAATGCCTTCCCGCGGAGCGCCCCCTCGGCGCCTGGTCTCGGCGCCGCGGTGGAGCCTGTGGCCGGTGTGCCCGCGGGAACGTCCGGCAAACCCTCTCGGGACGAGCCACCCGACTGGGTGAGCGCGCTCAGCGCCCCTGGGCCGGAGTGCGATGAGGCCCTCCGGCAGCTGCACGCCCTGATGCTGCGGGCGGCCAGCCACCAGGTCCGCCGGATGCGCGCCATGCTGCCGGGCGCGGGCGCCCGGGTGTGCGACGACATTGCCAACGGCGCCGCCGATGACGCGCTGGCGGCCCTGCTCGGGAAGCTCTCGACGTTCGAGGGGCGCAGCCGGTTCACCACCTGGGCCTACAAGTTCGCCATCCTCCAGGCCGCCACCGAGGTGCGCCGCTATGCCTGGACCGGCCGCGAGATCAGTCTCGACGACATCGATGCCTGGAGCCCGGCCACTGAGCCCAGCCCGGAGCAGCGCGCCGAGGCCTCGGACCTCGCGTCGGCGGTTCGGCGGGCGCTGGGGGAGGCGCTGACGCCCTACCAGCGCAAGATCGCCGTCGCCCTGCTCGTCGACCAGGTCCCCATCGACGTCCTGGCCGACCGGCTCGGCACCACTCGGGGCGCACTGTACAAAACGCTGCACATGGCCCGCGGCCGCCTACGAGTGCATCTCGTGGCGTCCGGACACCTGCCGCAGCCGCAGCCCGAGGCCAAATCCCCAGCCAGACCTGCGGCCAAACCTCAGGACCAGGCCTTGGGCCAGCCCGCGCCCCCGGGCCAGCCCCCTGACCAGCCCCAGGGCAAGCCCGCGCCCCCGCGTCAGGAGGGAGTCGACTCATGACCCGCCCCCTCGACCCGCTGACCCCCGACCAGGCCCGGGCGCTCACGCTCGACACCGAGCCCTACCTCTCCTGCGAGGAGTGTTTCGACCTCATGGACGTCTACGTCGACGCCCAAGTCCTCGGCCGCCCCGACCCCGCGCCTCCCGGCCTGCTGACCCACCTCGCCGCATGTTCAGCCTGTGCTGAAGAGGTCGACTCGCTGCGCGAGCTCGTGGCTGGCAAAGGCGACCACTGAGCACGGGACGTATGCCGGTTGGCCGGCTGCCGGCATACCCGGTGGTTATCCACAGCGCCCGGAGCGACTGGCCCCCTTGTCCGCAGGATTTGGACAGGGATTGCCTTCTTGCGCACGAAATGCATTGGAAGTCATGACGATTCGCACTTCAGGGTTTCAGCAGGACCGTCGGTGGTCGCCCTAGGTGTGTTGGCATGGCGGGGGCATGTCTTTGGCGAAGCGCCGCAAGGCGCTGAAGCTGGCTAGTGCTGCCCTCGAGGGTCTGGCTGGGGAACTCTGGCAGGCACAGGCAGCGGAGCGTGGGCCGCTGCTGAGCCCCGTCGACGCACTGGGTGAGCGGGTCGAGGCCGCAAGGGTGGCGGTGCTCTCCGAAGCGGTCGAGCGCGGGGAGGTCGCTAACCGGGCGCACGACTGGCTGCTGGAGTCGGCACCGTCGTACCGCGCCGGGGGCTTGCACGTGTGGTCGGCGTAGTGGAGGCGACCCAGCACCCGAGGTATGTCGGACTGCGGCGGGACGCACCCGCGACATCCGCAGGATCCGTCAGCAACTCATCGCGAAGTACCGCTACGACGGTGAACTGCAGGCCAGTCAAGACAAGGCGCGCGAGAAGCGCGCTGTCACAGCCATGGGGGGATGAAAGCGGCCTGTCGACTATCACCTCGTCGTTGACGAGGAGGCCCGGGCCGTGATCGAGGCGGCGGTGGGGTGGCCATGCCGCCGTCAGGCCGCGTCGGCGGCGTGCTCCAACTCAGCTACCTCGATCTTGCTCATCTTGAGCATCGCCTCCATCGCCCGGCGGGCACGCTCGGGATCAGGATCATTGAGCAACTCATCCAGCCGGCGCGGCACGATCTGCCATGACAACCCGAAGCGGTCCTTGAGCCAGCCACACGGGCCGGGCTCGCCGCCGCTCGCTGTGAGCGCGTCCCACAGCCGATCGACCTCGGCCTGGTCATCGCACTCGATGACGAACGACACCGCCTCGTTGAACTTGAAGTCCGGGCCACCGTTGAGCCCCTGGAACTGCTGGCCAGCGAGCGTGAAGTCAACCGTCAGCACCATGCCCGCCGGCCCGGACGGCGTCTCGGCCGGCGAGCGCCAGACCTTGGCGACGTGGCTGTCCGGCAGCAACGTCACATAGAAGTTGGCTGCCTCCTCTGCGTTGCCGTCGAACCACAAACAGGGAAACAACTTGGCCATCGCGTCCTCCTTCGAATAGACCCGTCTCGGCGGCGTGTAGCGCCCTCGTGTGGCCTCAACACCTTCGTGAGCTAAGACCGGACCACGGCCGAATACTCATCGGTCCTGAACAAGGATGACCCTGCAGCAGGTGCCCTGGCGTACAGGGCCGGGACGCACTCACAAGGCGCCGCCCCTGAACGAGCGGGTGACGCGAGTGTCGCACAGACACCTTGCTGGGAGCTGCTGCCTTTCGGCACGCTCAGGGGGTGACGACGGACCGTGAGGTCGCTAGGTGGCGGCTGCGTAGCCAGCACCTTGTGATGCCGCACGCTGCCTCCGCGGCAGCGGTGATCCGACGCCTGCTCGCCGTCCAGGCCGAGAACGCGGGCCAGGCCGCTTGGGCGGTCGCCAGCCGGACGCAAGACCCCGACGCAAGTGAACTGGAGGCGCTGCTGGACCAAGGCAGCGTGGTCCGCACCCATGTGCTGCGACCGACCTGGCACTTCGTCGCGGCCGAGGACATCGGTTGGCTTCTGGAGCTGACTGCTCCGCGCGTCCGCCCTCTGATCGTTCGGCAGCTGAAGGAGGCCCACGGGTTGGCCGGCGCCGGTCTCGACCGTGTCGCGTCGGTTGTACTCCAGGCCCTTGCGCAGCGGCCTGACCAGACTCGCGAGCAGCTTGCCGACTGCCTCCGCGGGCATGGCGTTGAGCCCGTCGGGCAGATGCTCATGCTCCTGCTCGCCTTCCTCGAGCTCGACCGGCTGGTCTGCAGCGGTCGGTGGCGCGCGGGGGCGCACACGTACGCGCCCTTCGCCGACCGGGTACCGTCACCCAGGAGGCTGGACCGTGACGAGGCACTCGCCGAGCTGGCGCTGCGGTACTTCAGCGGCCACGGTCCCGCCACGGAGCGCGATCTCGCTTACTGGGCGACGCTCACGCTCAGCGACGTGCGCCGGGGCCTCACGCAGGTCCGGGACAGGCTTGCCTTCTTCGATCACGACGGCCGCACCTTTTGGCACGCCCCTGCCGATCCGCCGCCAGCGAAACGCGTGGTGCCCGCGGGGCACTTGCTGCAGATCCTCGACGAGGTCTACCGCGGCTACCAGGAGAGCCGGATGGCGCTCGACAGCGAGGGAATCGTTCCCAGCGGCCGCGAGACCGCGATCGGTATGGCACTTGTGGACGCGCAGATGGTGGCTCGGATGAAGCGCGCTATCGGTCGTCGTGTCGTCTTCGAGATCACTCCCTACCACGGGACGCTGAGGCCCTCACACCGCTCGTCGGTGGAGCAGGCGGCTGCGCGCTACGCAGAATTCCTCGGCCTCGAGTATGAGCTGCTCATACGCTGAACCGCGCTTCTCGACGTCTTCGACGAGGGTCGTCTGGACAAACGCCGACGAGTCGGGTTGCGCCGTTGACCGAGTCGGCCGCGAGTGCCAACTGCCGGCGGGCAACAGAGGGCCTGACTGGCGGCGGAACGATGTGCCACTTGCAGACGCCCTTGGAGCGTTCCTCCGCTCGGCGAGTGGGACGGTCCTCCGGTCAGCTTCGGTTGACGGATCGGTCCACGGGACGTCGGCGGATGGGGCTCTCGATGAGTGTGGCGTGTTCCCGGTCGCTTGTCGTGAACAGCCCGATGGCGAGAGGAATGAGGTCGTGGCGAAGGTGCCGCTGATCAGCGTGTCTCTGGACGGCTATGTGACCGGTCCCGACGTCAACCTGGAGGAACCGATGTGGCGCCGGGCGAGCCGACCTTCCACGCCCCGAAGTCTTCGTGGTCACGAACCGTCCAGCTGAGACCATCGTCAAGGCGGGTGGCACGTCCTACAAGTCTGTGACGCGCGGGATCGACGAGCGCGGTGACGAACTCAGCGACGACCAGGCCACCAGGGCAGAAGCCGGAACCACCCGGCATACGCCATGGCCTGAACCGTTACACCTCAATGGTATTCGCGACGAGGCGGAGCCCACCTCGGCCTCCTGAAGTGGGTCTCGGCAGGTCGGATTCCCCCGGGCACCATGACATCCCGCACGCCACTCGCGGGCTCACCCTCCGCCGGGCCCGCTCCCGGGACCCTGACCCACGTCGGGGGGTACCTGAGTGTCCGGGTCAGCGCTGTACAACTGCTGATCCGCGTCCGGCGTGCCTGGTGGCGGCTCTGACCGCCAGCGCGCCCACTGCAGCGGTCAACACCCCGATCCCCACCTTGATCACCAGAACGGTGTCGGCCAGGCCCCAGGCCGACCCGGCGCCGTCTGTCCCGAGCATCACGAAGAGCCGGTTGAGCGTGAGCGTGAGCCCGTCGAAGGCGGCCAAGGCCCCTGACCCGATCCAGACCAGAGCGGCAGGCACCCAGAACCTGGTCCGGTGTCCCCATCTACCGGCCAGACCCAGCAAACCCACCGCGGCGACGAGAGCCCCGGCGCTCCGGGACGCCTGCAGCGCCCACGACTGGTGCGGCTGCGCGTCGGAAAGACCGAACGAGCCGCCGGCCGCCCAGTACCCGAAAATGACGGCAATCGCGAGGGCCATCGCCGCGACGACCTCCGCAATTCCGGCGATGTGATCCTCCGGCCACGACCGGTCCGGGGCCGTACCCCCCGCAAGGACTTCGTCGGTACCTCCGCCCAAGAGCCAGCCCCAACGGGCCTGGACGTAACAGGCGAAGGCGATGGCCAGTGCGGCTCCCTGCACCGCGAATCCCGAATAGACCATGACGAACACCCACGGCTGGATCGAGCCCGTGCTCGCGCCGGAGTCCTGCGACTGGGACGAGAACAGGCCGATCAGCCCGGCGCCGACGACGACCTGGAACAACAGCCCAGTACCCACCCAGGCCGGGACAAGGAGGAGGTATGCCGGTAGTCGGCGGGCCCACGCCCGGGTGAGCGCCAGCACCAGGAGCAGGCCCACCAGCTGGATCACCGCCATCAGCGCGTTCCCAGCCACCCACCCGCTGGTCTCGAGCTCGGACGGGTCGGTGATACCCACGGGCATCCCGATGGTCCAGACCACCTTCAGGACCAGGTAGGGCAGGCAGCCCACGGCCGAGATCCATGCGGCGGCCGTGCCGAGCCGACCAGCTCCGGAAACCCGGTGGGGGACCTTCACGTCAGTCATATTCGAGTCCTCTCGATGGAGTGCGCGATCTCCACACCCCCACGGGGACTTCCACACCTCCTCCCAACGTGGAGTGAGCTCCGACTTACTTCCGAGCGCCGCCAACGCCTCGGAGGGGGTGCCAATGCGGAAAGCCCCATTCCGCGTCGCCTTTGGAGCCGCGGCCCCACAAGTCTCCAAGCCAAGCCTCGCGTCGAGCAGGTGGGTGCTATAGAGCCGTTGGTCCCGTCCCCACCCAGGGCCATGCGCCTCTGCCGGGTAGCCGCAGCCCCGCGTCGGTTCTGGAGGCCACGTGGCTTCCCGCTCTAACCGGGGACTACAACGACCCCGGTGCCGACCTGCGTTGGCCCAACCCTTGCCGGCGAGCAACCGTTTACGTCGTCTCGGCGCACTGGTCCTGCCTGTTCCGATTCGCCTGTCTGCTGACCGGCGCCGAGGCGAATGCCGAGACCTTCTGCAGACCTCGAGGGAGAAGACCTTTGCGCGCTGGTCCAGAGTCGGCCGAGTGGCGGCACCTGAGGCCTACGTCCGCAAGCTGATGCTGAACGCGCTCATCTCGACGCGGCGTCGACGGGTCTGGAGCCGCGACCGGCTCGGTGAGGTGTCAGTCGACTCTCCAGTGCCCCCCGGAGGCTTGCGTGGTCGACCACGCGTTGCTGTGGCCGCTGGTATGCGCCCGGCCGGAGCGGCAGAGGGCCGTGATCGTGCTGCGCAGGCCACCCCCGACATCGCCTCACGGCCGGAGGCCGGTATCGCAGACGGCGTCTTCGGGGGAGATTCCGCGGCCGGGGGCGCCAGCGCGTTTGGTTGCCGCATTCATCGGCCGCCTGGTAGGGGTGACTCGTTTCGGGTCCACGTGGCGTCACCGTCTCCCGGCCGGTCGCGGGTCCGGCCGGAGCCAGCTGCCGCGTGGCCTTGGCCGGCCCCATCACGAGCGCATAGGCCACGGATCACACCTACCCCGCGCTGCTGAACAGTCTGCGCCCTCCTCGACGGCCGTCACCAGCGACCGCGGTGCACGACCTCGTCGAACGGGCGGCGGTTCAGCCTCTCGATGACGGCCAACGGCTTGTCTGCCGGATACCCGATGGAGAGTACGTAGGCAAGGAAACGTCCCTCCGGGAAGCCCAGGACGGCTCTGGCCTGTTCCTGGTCGGCGGCCGCCGCGTGGCCAGTGCCGATCCCCAGGTCAGCCGCCGCGACGGTCATCGCATACGTTGCCTGGCCGAGGTCGTACTGCAGGAGAGCCGACTGCCGATCATCCTGCGGGTGTGGCGCGACGATCGCGATCGCGGCCGCGGCCCCCGCGACGTGCCCGGCGCCCTGCCACACCTTCGCCAGCTCGACCAGCTGGGCCCGGTCGGTGACGACAACGAAGTCCCACGGCTGCCAGTTGCCCGCCGACGGTGCGCGTCGCCCAGCCTCGAGGATCCGGTGAAGCGCCTCCTCGGGCACCGACCCTTCGGTGAACTGTCGCACATTGCGGCGCGCCCGCAGAGCGTCCCACGTCTCCATGGCCCCATCCTGCGCCTCGACCGCCCTCGTCGCGGTGTCAATGGCCAGGTTCGTGGTCTCCGCGGGTGCCCAACTGAAAGTCCCCACTCTTCGCCGAGGCCCAGTTGGTCTTCATCCTGGTTCCTCCGTGCGCTCGGGCTTGTTCATGCGGTAGGAGTTGCCGTCGGTGACCACGGTGTGGCGGTGGTGCAGGAGCCGGTCGAGCATGCTGACGGCGGTGGAGTGTTCGGGCAAGGAACCGACCCCGGTCCTCGAACGGCCCGTGGGATCCGATGCCCAAGGAGTGGCCTTCGTAGGCGGCGGCGACGAACCGGAACCTGCCGGGCGAGCAGGGTGGGTAGTACCCGCGTGTGGGCGTCGACGCGGCCGGGACTGCGGCGGTGGGGCAGGCCGGTGGGGTGCAGCTGACCGAGGCGGCCGCGGTGACCGGCCTGGCGCGGCAGCTGCGCGGGGCGCTGGCGGGGTGGCGGAGGCCGACGGCGGTGCACGCCCCGGGCAAGGTGGTCATCTCTGGCACTGGGCTGACGGCGGCCCAACCGACCTGGAGTACTGCGCGCTGCTGTGCGGGCGCCATCACGACGTCGTGCACCGCAAGGGCCATCACGGTCGAGTCGTCGAGGGCGAGTCGAGTGGGAGCTCACTCCGGGGCGCCTATGACCACTGGCTCAGGCAGCGGCGGGGAACCGTCGGCATCCCGGCATGGCATTCGCGGGACTGAGGCAGGTTTGGGTTGCTGGCCAGACGAGGTGACGGCCGTTGCTGGCGAGCATGGGTGACCCGAAACCCGTCAGAGCGTAGCGTCGGAACCATGCAGACACGTCGGCTGGGACGGATCGGACACCAGAGCTCCGTGCTGATCTACGGCGCGGCCTCGCTGTCGGAGGTGAGCCAGGACCGCGCGGACGCCTCGATCCAGGAGGCCCTCGACGCGGGCATCAACCACTTCGACGTCGCGGCCGACTACGGCGAGGCCGAGTTGCGGCTCGGGCCTTGGATGCCGCGGATCCGCGACCAGATCTTCCTGGCCACCAAGACCGGCCAGCGCGGGGAGGAGGCCGCCTGGGGGGAGATCAACCGCTCGCTGGAGCGGCTCCAGACGGACCACGTTGACCTGATCCAGATGCACGCCGTCTGCGACCTGGAGAACCTCGACCGGCTGACCGCCCCGGGCGGCGGGCTGGCAGCGGCGGTCCGGGCCCGCGACGAGGGGCTGGCCACGCACATCGGCATCACCGGCCACACCCACGAGGCGCCGTCGGTCCACCGGGAGGCCCTCCGCCGGTTCGACTTCGACTCGGTGCTCACGCCGGTCAACTTCCGATTGGCCAGCCAGCCGGAGTATGCCGCGGACCTCCACGAGCTGCTGGCGGCGGCTGCCGAGAGCGACGCGGCGGTGATGGCGATCAAGGTCATCGCTCGGCGCAACTGGCGCGAGGGCGAGCCGAAGACCTACGACACCTGGTACCTGCCGTTCGACGAGCAGCGCCTGATCACGGCTGCCGTGTCGTGGCTGCTGCAGACCTACCCCCAGATCACCGGCATCGCGACCGCGGGGGAGACCCGGCTGCTGCGCCAGATGATCGTCGCCGAGAAGTCCAGCCTGAGCCTCACCCCGACCGAAGCGGCCGAGGACCTGCAGCGGGTGGAGGACTACACCTCGCCGTTCATCTCCATGCCGTTCTGACTCCTGCGGTGGCCTGTGACTCATACGCCGTCCTGACAGCGCAGGACGGAGCCATAAGTCATGATCGGCGTGTCGGTTGGTTCACCATGCGTAGCCAGGCCTTCGGGGGTCACAATAGAAGTGTGTCGCTGGGCGGATGCTGTTGTCCGCCAACGCGACCAGGCTTGGAGGCATGCCATGACCACCTCCCCGCAGCGCGATGACGCGACCGCACGGGGCCCGGAGCACGCTCGCCTCCGGCGGCCGTCGGCAGCGCCTCCATCCCTATGGGCCGACCTGGACGGGCCGGTCCACTATGTCGACTATGGCGGTCCAGTAGATGGACCCCTCATGCTGCTCGTTCACGGCCTCGGCGGCTCGCTGCTCAACTGGGCCGCGATCGCGCCGACCTTGGCGGAGAGCAACCGGGTCATCGCCATCGACTTGGTGGGCTTCGGCCGCACCCAGACCCTCGGCCGGTCTACGAGCATCCACGAGAACGAGCGTCTGCTGGCCCGCTTCATCGGCGAGGTCTGCGGCCAGCCGGTCGTGCTTGTCGGCAACTCGATGGGTGGACTCCTCGCCCTGCTGCTCGCGTCGGCCCGGCCCGACCTGGTCACCGGCCTGGTGCTCGTCGACCCGGCGCTCCCCGTGGGTGTGTCGGCCCGCCCGGACCCCCTTGTCGCGCTGATGTTCGGCCTGTATGCCGTGCCAGCCCTGGGAAACCTGGTCATGGCCAGACGGCGGACCGTGCTGTCGGCGGAGGGGCAGGCCCTGGCCGTGCTGCGCATGTGCTGCGTCGACCCGACCCGGGTCCCGCGGCTGGTGCTCGAGCAGCACCTAGCCCTGGCCCGCGAGCGCGAGGAGTACCCCGATGTGGATGCCGAGCTGATTGTGGCGGCGCGTTCCCTGTTGCTGGTGCTTTCCCGCCGCGGGTGGGTCCGGTCCATGATGCGGCGCATCTCGGTCCCGGTGCTGCTCCTGCACGGCGACAAGGACCGGCTGGTGCCGCTGCCCGCGGCCCGCTCGGTGGCTGCAGACAACCCGACCTGGCGGTTCGAGATCGCCCATAATGTCGGTCACGTGCCGCAGCTCGAGGTTCCCGAGTGGACCATTGCCCACATCCTCGACTGGCTCGCCGCCGAGGGAGCAGCAGCGGCCCTCGCCGCACGCCCCTGAACGGTGAGGTCCTGGCCGCCCCCCTGAACGGCGGCCAGGGCCTCACCGGGCATCGGCCCGTGCGGTGCTACTGCGTGCGGGCAGGTTCCCTGGTGTAGAGGTGCTCGATGTCGTCGGCATACCGGTCGAGGACCAGCTGCCGCTTGACCTTCAGCGTGGAGGTGAGCAGCCCGCTCTCGATCGTGAACTCGTCGACGAGGACCCGGAACTTCCTGATCGACTCGGCGCGCGACACCGCGGCGTTGGCGTCCTCGACCGCGTGCTCCAGTTCGGCGAGCAGGGTCGGGTCTTCACGCAGGCTCTCGATCGTCTCCGACTCCGGGCGGTCATGCTCGCGCTTCCACAGGGGGAGCACCTCGGCGTCGAGCGTGAGCAGCGCGCCGACGAAGGGCCGCCGGTCGCCGACCACGATGCACTGGCTGACCAGCCAGTGCGCGCGCAGGCGATCCTCGAGCACCGCTGGGGCGACGTTCTTGCCGGCCGCGGTGACGATCAGGTCCTTCTTGCGTCCGGTGATGGACAGGTAGCCGTCGTCGTCGAGGGCGCCGAGGTCGCCGCTGTGGAACCAGCCGTCGCTGTCGAACGCCTCCTTGGTGGCCTCGTCGTTGTGCCAGTAGCCTTTGAAGACCACACCGCCCTTGATCAGCACCTCGCCGTCGTCGGCGATCCGCACTGAGCAGCCGGGCACCGGCCGGCCGACCGAGCCGATCCGCTGCTGCCCGGGCAGGTTGAGGGTGATGCCCGCGGTGGTCTCGGTCAGCCCATAGCCCTCGAGCGGGTTGATCCCGACGCCGCGGAAGAAGTGCCCGAGACGAGCGCCCAGTGGCGCCCCGCCACTGACGATGTACTCGACTCGGCCGCCGATGGCCGCGCGCACCTTGCCGTACACGAGACGGTCGAACAGCGCGTGCCGCAGCCGCAGCAGCAGGCCGGGACCGCCCCGGTCGATGGCTTCGCTGTACGCGCGCGCGGTGTGGTCCGCCTGGTCGAAGATCCAGCCCTTGCCGCCGGTGGCCGCCTTGTGCTTCGCCGTGTTGTAGATCTTCTCGAAGATGTACGGCACTGCGAGGACAACGGTCGGCTGGAAGTCGACGAGCAGGCCGACGGCCTCCTTCGCGTTGGCGCCGTGCGCGAGATGCACCCGGTTGTGCACGGCCGCCAGCTGGATGACTCGCGCGAGGATGTGCGCCACCGGGATGAACAGAAGCGTCTTGCTGTTCGCGTTGAACACCATTTCGGTGACGTTCTTCGCCGCCACGACGTTTCGCTGCTCGCTGAGCAGGTTGGCGTGGGTGAGCATGCAGCCCTTCGGCCGACCGGTGGTCCCCGAGGTGTAGATGATCGTGGCGAGCGAATCGCTGGTCTGGGACGTCCGGCGCGTCTCGACCTTCGCCCGGTCGATGTCGCTTCCCGTGGCGGCCAGCGCGTCGAGTTCGGCAGGCTCCATCGACCACACCGCGCGCAGGCTCGCGAGGCGAGGCCGCACCTGCTCGACGATCCCCGTCAGGGCGTCGTCGGCCGTGAAGATCGCCACAGCCCCGGAGTCGCCGAGGTTCCACTCCACCTGCTCGGCGGACGACGTCTCGTAGATGGGCACCGTCACCCCGCCTGCGGTCCAGATGGCGAAGTCGCAGAGCATCCACTCATAGCTGGTGCCGGACATGATCGCGACCCGGTCGCCCCGCTCCAGGCCCCAGGCCATGAGCCCAGCGGCCAGGTTGGTCACCTGCTCGGCGAACTCGGCGTGGGTGACCGGAACCCAGGCGTTGTCGACGCGCCGGGAGAAGGCCAGCTCGCCCCCATGCCGCGCCGCGTTGGCGCCGATGTCGTCGGTGATGTTGTCGTTGGGAGCCGGGATGTACCGGGCTGGTTCGCTGAACTCATGCATGCTGCACCTCGGGTGTACTGGCTGTTGTTGTCGCGGTCGGTGGATTGGTGGTGGCTGGACTGGTGGGAGTTGTGGACGCCGCGCTGGCGCGGGCACTCAGCTCGGCCAGGGACTCCTCGATGCCGTCGCACAGCACCTGCAGGTCGGGCACGGAGTCGTAGTCCCCGGTGGCCCCCCAGGTGAGCTGGCCGGCATACGAGGCAATCCCGATCGTGATCCGGACGTCCACGGCAAGGGGGATGTACGGGTACACGTCCGTCATCCGCCGGCCGAGCAGGTACAGCGGGACCCGGGGACCCGGGACGTTGGTCGTGACCGTGCTGAGCATGCGCTGAGGCAGGTATGCCCAGGTGCGCAGGGCGAGGGCGTAGAGACTGCCGGGAACGTAGCCCGCGGCACCGAGGAGCGCGTCGACGCCGAGCGCGGTACCGCTGGTCTTGAGCGAGTGCAGCTGCGCAGTGACCGCGTGCAGCCGCTCGACGGGATCGGCGATGCCGACGGGCAGCTCCGCGAAGACCGCGGACACCCGGTTGCCCAGGGTGCCTTGCTCGTCGGTGTGCCGGGTGGAGACGGGGACCATTGTCCGCACCGTCCGCCCGTCGACGGTCTCACCGCGGCTCAGCAGCAGTGCTCGGAAGCCGCCCGCTGTGGCGGCGAGAACGACGTCGTTGACCGTGCCGCCGTGGACGTTCTTGATCCGCTTGACAGTGGCAAGGTCGCTGCGGGCCCAGGCCCAGCGACGCTTGGGCCCGAGGTGGCCGGTGAGGCCGAACTCGGGTCGCGCGAGCTGCTCGCCCGCTCTCGCGACGCCGTAGGCCTCGGACAGGTTGAGCCGGATCTCCTCGGGGCGGAGGGTCGAGAGAAGGCGCCGGGCAGCGCGGATCGGGCTGGCCGCCAGTTCGCCGAGGGCAGTCGCGACGAGCCAGGCCGAGGACGGCTCAGGGGCGGGGGTCCAGGGCGATGTCGTATCGGCAGGGGTCCCGGCGGAGGGTGTGGTGTGCGTTTGGGTGCGGGCCGGGAGCTCGGGGCTGGTCTGGAGGAGTACGCCCATGATGTCGGCGCCGGAGATGCCGTCGATCATCGCGTGGTGGTTGGTGTTGACCGTGGCCCAGCGACCGCCCTCGAGCCCGGTGACCAGCCAGATGCGCCAGGGCGGGCGGTCCAGGTCGAGGGGATGGGAGATCAGCTGGACCGCAAGGGTCCGCAGGGACCGGTCGGTGCCCCGACCACGCACGTGGTGGTGGCGGACGTGCTCGCGGAGCCGGAAGTGCTGGTCATCGACCCACAGCGGCCGCCCCAGTTCCAGGGGCACGTGGCGGATCCGCTGTCGGTACCGCGGCAGGCGGGGGAGATGCGCCCCTATCTCGTCGCAGAGCTCTTCGTAGGTGGGAGCGGGGCCCTCGAAGACCAGTACTGAGCCGACGTTGAGTTGCTGCACATCGCGCTCAAGGTGCAGGAACGAGGCGTCGAGGGGACTGAGCCTCTGCATACATACAACAGTCCCAGTCACGGGCGGGGAAGCCCCGGGCCCTTGGTCCCACTGGCTTGGCCATCTCCGTTTCCTGGACGTTCCAGCGGCCGGCACTACACCGACATCGCGGTCGGCAGCGACAACAGGTTCCACGCGTTGTACACGGACAACAACAACAGGCAGGACGTCGTGTGGTTCTACGGTTCAGAGTTCGTTCCGACGCCCATCAACCAGGGGGACGTTGTCACGGTGAGCGGCGGATTCTGAGACACCGCCGCTGCTCGGCGTACAGGGAGCCCCGCTGAGTCGGCTCCGCTGTGCGCCTGCCCTAGCGGCGGCCACCACCCGTTACGACCAGCCCGCCATCGTCTACCGCGCGCAGTCCTGAACGCCATCATCGGCTGGATCACGAGATCTTTCCGACACGCCGTCGATCTAGCCGACGCGCTCTTCCTTCCCGAAGCGCGCCTCGTCAGGGTTCGAGCTGGGTTTGCCCTCGCCCGTGGTGATGAGGCTCCGCAGACTGTCGCCGATGTAGAAGCCCCACGCGTTCGAGCAGACATCGAAGCACTCGTACTGGGGAACCAGGCCCGCGTGGGTGAAGCGGACCTCGGTCGTGCCGTCCTGCGCGGAGAGCTCGAACCGGATCTCGGTGTCCTTCCACTCGCTCTGGTCGTCGATGAAGTTCATGTAGTTGTCGAGGACCCGCCAGACAAGCGTCTGGCCCGGGACAAGCTCTGTCACGCGGATCTTGGAGTAGTGGATGTCCTTGACCCGGAACGTGAACTCCTCACCGACCCTGTCGGCGTCCCCCTCGATCTCCTCCGACCACCAGCCGCGGGCGTTGGTAATGGCATCGAAGACCTCGTCCGGAGTGCGGTCGACCGAGAAGGATGTGGTGTAGCTCTGGTCACTCATGGTTCCCTCCGAGGGTTATGCGGTGTGATGCACTTGCACCATGCAAGCGACCCTAGCTGAGGCGGTTTCATGATGCAAGTGCCTTGCTATGATCGAGGGCATGCTCGGCAAGACCTACGACTCCCAGGTGTGCTCGATCGCACGCGCCCTCGAAGTGGTGGGCGAACGCTGGAGTCTGCTGATCATCCGCGACGCTGTCTTCGCCGGTTCGACGCGCTATAGCGACTTCCAGCGCAGCCTCGGGATCGCGACCAACATCCTCAAAGACCGCCTTGACGGATTCGTCGATGCCGAGATCATGCGGCGGCACCAATACTCCGAGCAGCCCGAGCTGTTCGAGTACGTGCTGACCGAGAAGGGTCGCGACCTCGGACCCGCCCTGATCGCGCTGACCGAGTGGGGCGACCGGTGGGCCGCTCCGGACGGTCCGCCGATCCTCTACAGCCACACCGTGTGCGATTCGGGGGTCAGCCACGAGGTCGTGTGCGCGACGTGCGGCCGTGTCGACGACCCCGCCGAGGTGCGGGCCCGACCCGGCCCCGGCATGCCCGCCGAACGCATCGAGTTCATGGAAAAGCTCATGGCTGGCCGACCGGGGACCAGGAACACCTAGGCGACGGCCGCCGGAGCGCCACCTAACGGCCGCCGGAACGCCACCTAGGTGAGCGTCACCTAGGTGAGGGCCTCAACTCGATAGCGGCCAGAGTCCTCGATCACGAGGACTCCCTCGCCCTTGCCCATCGGTGGGACGACCTCGCCGACGAGCCCGAGCACCGCGGCCTCGTTGGTGGGACTGTGTCCCACCGCGAGCGCTCGCCCGTCCTCGGGGAGACCCTCAACGACGTGTCGCAGTGCCGAGCCAAGCAGCCAAGACTCCCTTTCGACGAGGTCCGGCTCGACGGCTCGTATGGCCTCGACATCCGCGCCCTTGCCTGCCGTCTTGGCCGCTTCGCGCCAGCGGTCCTCGACGGTGGACCGCAGCCCGCTCGCCTGCGTGATCGGTACTTCCTCCTGCCCCGCAGCACGCCGCAGGATCTCCAGCATCTGGTTGCACCGTGCCGCTCCGGTGGAGACGAATGCCGCGTAGGGCGGGTGGAGGTGATGGCCGATCGCCTCCGCATCCGACACCCCGTGCGGGGTGAGCCGATCCGCGTCGTTGTCGGTGTGCCTGCGCAACTCGACGTACCGCATGGCATTGAGTCTGCCTCGTCCGGGCGGGACCTTCAGCCCTTTGCGTTTCCCCGCTGGGCCAGAATTGTGTGGTCGAGCGTGCCGCCAGAGGCCGGCACCTGGGGAAGGGAACAGGCTATGAACGTCAGCGAGCTTTTGAACACAGCCAAAGACGCCATCACGGTCAAGCGGGTCTACGGCGAGCCGTTCGAGAAGGGTGACCTCACCGTGATCCCGGCCGCGGCAGTGGGCGGTGGTGGCGGCGGCGGCACCGGCCACGACGAGAAGGGCCAGGAGGGGGAGGGCGGTGGCTTCGGCATGGGCGGTCGCCCGGCCGGAGCGTTTGTCATCAAGGACGGGCAGGTCACATGGCGCCCTGCCGTCGACCCGAACCGGATATTCCTCGTCATAGGCATGGTGGCCATCGCCTACGTGCTGAGCCGGCCGCGGATGGCGCGTGCTCGTGGCCGGGCCGCGGCGGCGGCTGCGAAGGGCTGACCAGCCGGGACATTCGAGGATCTCGGGAGGCTCTGGGACGCGACCATCGACGGCGACCGCACCGACAGCGACTTCTGGGAGAACCGCCTCCCCGCCCGCATGGCGCGGCTCGCCGACGGGCTTCCGGACGGGAAGGAGTTCGACGCGGTCATCGTCGACGAGGGCCAGGACTTCGCCGACCCTTGGTGGCGGCCGCTGATGCGGGCCCTCCGCGACGAGGAGGCCGGAGGCCGGTTCGTCCACTGCGACGAGATCCAGCGCGTCTTCGCGCGATTCGGCCGCCCTCCGGTGCCGCTCGTGCCCTTGGTCCTGGACCACAACCTCCGGAACACCCGCCAGATCGCGGAGGCCTTCTCGCTCGTGGCGCCGATGCGGATGTATCGACGCGGGGGAGAGCGGCCCGACGTCCGCTTCGTGCCTTGCGAGCCCGAGCACGCACTCGACGTCGCCGACGACGAGGTCGATGACCTGCTGGATGCTGGATGGGGGCCGAGGCACGTCATGCTGATCACGACGGGCGCGCGTTACCCACAGCAGGCCGACCTTCAGGAGGCCCGAGGGCAGGACGGCTACTGGAACAGCTTCTGGGACGACGAAGAGGTCTTCTACGGCCAGGTCCTGGGCTGCAAGGGGCTCGAGCGCCGGGCCGTGCTGCTGTGCGTCAAGGAGAGCCGGCCGCGCGACCGGGACCCGCTCGTGATCCGCGAGATGGGCGGGGACCAGGTCGCCAAACGACTCGGCATCTGAGAATCGCCCCCAGCGCCCCCAGCGCCTCCAGGCCCCGGCCCGGGCTGCCACTATGCGAATCCTATGCACTTTCGCGTATGATCCGCATACTGGAAGGAGAAGAGGATGTCCCGGCTGCCGACGTATGTCACCCAGCGACCGTTTCGGACGTTCCGCCCCGCGGACCTGGCGGACCACATCTCGAATCCCTCGGTCCAGGTGGCCCGCTGGGTCGACCAGGGCAGGGTCCACCGCCTCGCCCCGGGCTATGCCATGGCCATTCCGGACGACCGCGACCGGTCGTGGCGGCCGTCGCTCGAAACCGCCGCCGCCGGCGTCGGCTCCGCCATCTTCGGGGTCCGGAACGTCGCCCTCATGGGTCTCAGTGCCGCCCGGGTCCACCAGGCACTACCCCGCGCCGTCTCGGTCGCCGTCGTCGCTGTCCCGCGCCAGCACCGTCCCGTGAGAGTCCGGGAATCTGCGCAGATCCTGTTCGTCAAGCGGGACGTTGGCGCTCTCGACGTCCGGCTCGAGCTGCTCGAGCTGGGGAGAGCCTTGGTCACGACACCCGAGCAGACTGTGGTCGACCTCGCGGCGCGCCCCGACCTTGGCGGCGCCCCCGACGAGGCGCGCCAGGCCGCGCTGGCCCTGCTCGGACAGTGCGATGACGCCCTGCTCCGGGATCTCGCACGGGCGCAGCGCGCCCGCGCACCCCTGGAGAGGCTGGTGCGGAGCCGATGACGGCTGTCTCTGGAATGGGCTTCGGCCCCGACCCGGCCGAGGCGGCTGCCGTGGCGGCGGAGTTCGGCGTCGGTGCGGCCCAGGTCGAGAGGGACCATCTCATCTCCCATGTCTTGGCGGCGCTTGGACACGATGACCTTGCCGGTCGCCTCACCTTCTTCGGCGGAACCGCCCTCTCGCGCACGCTCTTGCCGCGCCTGCGGCTGAGTGAGGACATCGATCTCATCGCGCGAGGTTCCCGTCCGGAGATCGCTGTCGTCGTCATGACAACAGTGCGGCGGGCACTGGCCCGTACCCATGGCCAGGTGAGCTGGACTCCGGAGCTGGATCGAACTGCCGGCGCCACCGCCTCCGTCCTGTCGGTCCAGGGCACCGCACTGCGCATCCAGGTCCAGCTGCTGTCCGACGAGGGCTACCCGCGGTGGCCCGCGGCACGTCGACGGATGCACCAGCGCTACTCCGACGCGCCGCCCGCGACGTTGCGCACGCTGACGCCCCCCGCGTTCGTCGCCTCGAAGCTGGTGGCGTGGCACCATCGACGCGCCGCTCGGGACCTCTTCGACCTCTGGGGTCTGGCCGAAGCCGGCTTCATCGGGGCAGAGGCTATGACCCTGTTCGCGCGCCTAGGCCCCACGAATCGCCTGCCGCCGCGCCGTCTCTTCGACGCCGTTCCTACCGAGCACGATTGGGAAGTCGCACTGGCCCATCAGTGTCGCCTCTCGATCGGTCCCCGAGCCGCGGGCAAGGCCGTGCGCGAGGCGGTCCTCGAGGCGGTCCGCGAGGCCGTTGCCGCAGCCGACACCCGCTGAGCACTCTGCACCGCAGAACGGGGGCGCCCTTCGCCCCGGTTGGGTTCTGCACGTGATGCCGGAACCCAGCCCGTGAGGTGACCACGGGTTGGGTTCTGCACGTGATGCCGGAACCCAGCCCGTGAGGTGACCACCCGGCATACCGTGGTCATGTGCCCTTGGTCCCTTTTCCTTGGGCCTGGGGGCGGCTGCACTGGTGCAGAAGGAGTTGAGGGGAATGCCTGTTCTTCGTTCGTCCCACCTATCACTGCGGCGGCTCCTGGGGGTGGCCGCCGGCATTGCGCTTGCCGCCACGGCTCTGGTGGCTCCGGCCCTGCCCGCCCAGGCGGCCACGATGGAGGGGCACGACGTCTCGTGGCCCCAATGCGGCCAAGACCTGAACGACATGCTCGGTGGGAACCAGTTCCTCATCATCGGGCTCAATGGCCGTGACCCGGCCAACCCGACCAGCGGGCTGCCCTTCTTCCCGAATCCCTGCCTGGCCGACCAGGTCGCCTGGGCCAGGAGTCACAGCGTTCCTGCGCAGGCATACACCATGGCTGCCTTCCCGACGTCCGCGCAGCTGAGCACGTACAAGAGCCAGGGGCCGTGGTCGTCCAGCACCCGGGCGGGACAGCTCTCGAACGTCGGCTACGCCGAGGCTGAGTATGCCGTCGCGAGACTCGGGCAGGTTGGATTCACGCCAGGCATGGTCTGGATCGACGTCGAGCCCCGCTCGGCCCAGCCCTGGCCGACCGGCACCAGCGCCCAGCAGCGCGAGAACAGGTACGTCATCGAGGGCCTCATGCGTGGCCTGCGCGACTCCGGCTACTCGTACGGCCTCTACTCCTACGCGTCCGCGTGGACGCCGATCACCGGTTCATGGCGCCTGCCCGGGGTTCCGGTCTGGGTGCCCGTGGGACACCTCGACCCACCGACTGAGGCGCTCGACGCGTGCACCAAGCCGAGCTTCTCCGGCGGCCGCATCTACCTGTCGCAGTGGACCGACGACGTCTGGGACTACGACCTGACCTGCGGGACGTATGCCTTCACCGCGCTGCCGATGCCCGCCTCGACCCTCTCCGGAGCCACCGGCGACTTCAACGGCGACTGGAACAACGACCTGCTGGCTCGAGTGGCCTCCAACGGTGACCTGAGGCTGTACGCCGGCACCGGCAAGGGCACGATCAGGTCCGGCGTCCGCATCGGCACCGGCTGGAACGGCATGAGCGCCCTCGAGACGCCGGGTGACTTCAACGGCGACGGCCCGCTCGACGTCATGGCCCGCGAGGCCTCGACCGGTTACCTCTGGCTGTACCGCGGCAACGGCACGGGCGGCTGGCTGCCCCGGGTGCGGGTCGGGTCCGGCTGGAACGGCTTCAACGCCATCTTCGGTCCCGGCGACTTCAACGGAGACCAGCGCGTCGACATCCTGGCCCGCGAGCGGTCCACCGGCTACCTGTGGCTCTACCCGGGCAACGGCACGGGCGGCTGGCTGCCCCGGGTGCGGGTCGGCACCGGCTGGAACGGCTTCAGCGCCCTGGTCGGCCCCGGCGACTTCAACGGCGACGGCACGGCTGACGTCCTCGCGCGCCAGTCGTCCACCGGCTACCTGTGGCTGTATCCCGGGAACGGCACGGGCGGGTGGAAGTCCCGGGTGCGCGTGGGGACCGGCTGGAACGGCCTGAGCCGGATCATGAGTCCCGGCGACCTCAACGGGGACCGCACGGCCGACGTCGTGGCCCGCGACTCCTCCGGCTACCTGTGGCTCTACCCGCGCAGCGGCTCCGGCACCTGGCTGACCCGGGTGCGCATCGGCTCCGGCTGGAACGGCATCAACGCGCTCTTCTAGCGCCTGTTCGACAGACCGAGCCCCAACACCAAGGCGAGGGGGGTATGCCGGGTGCCCACCCGGCATACCCCCTCGCTGCGTACCCCCTCACCGCACAGCCCCCGCCTTCGTGCACGACCGGGTTATTCGTGGCACGGTTCACGTTTGGGGCACTTTGAACGGGGAAGGTTGCAGTTGAACGATTGACTGCCAGAGAAAGTCGTGGCTAGGATTCCGAATATAGAAAAGCAATTCCATATTGCGGAAATAATGAGGCTTCAACGATGGGAATGACCGTGGCTGAAGGCGTGCAGATCACCGGCGACAGCAGCAAGCGTTACGACGAAGTGCTC
The DNA here is from genome assembly GCA_963715025.1 of uncultured Actinomycetota bacterium. Classification (GTDB taxonomy): domain Bacteria; phylum Actinomycetota; class Actinomycetes; order Actinomycetales; family Dermatophilaceae; genus DASSJT01. The sequence goes on from CAVQQQ010000002.1 coordinate 60,024, forward strand.
ACCCCCGCGGCCCTGGAGCTCCTGGCAGATCTGCACCGGTCCTTCGACGCCCGGCGTCTGGAGCTGTTGGAGGCCCGCGAGGACCGGTACGCCCGACTCGTAGCGGGGGAGATGCTGCAGTTCCTTCCCGAGACGCAGCACGTGCGCGACGGTGACTGGCAGGTCGCCCCGCCGGCGCCCGGTCTGGTCGACCGCCGGGTCGAGATCACCGGGCCGACCGACCGCAAGATGACCATCAACGCGCTCAACTCGGGCGCCAAGGTCTGGCTCGCGGACTTCGAGGACGCCTCGACCCCGACCTGGGGCAACGTCGTGCAGGGCCAGCTCAACCTCATGGACGCCCTCGACCGCACGATCGACTTCACCAGCGAAGAGGGCAAGTCCTACTCGCTGCGCCCCGCCGACGAGCTGGCCACGATCGTCGTGCGCCCTCGCGGCTGGCACCTCAACGAGAAGCACGTCGTCGTCGACGGCCAGCAGATGTCCGGCGGCCTGGTCGATTTCGGCCTCTACGTGTTCCACTGCGCCCAGCGCCAGCTCGACGCCGGCAAGGGCCCGTACTTCTACCTTCCGAAGATGGAGAGCCACCTCGAGGCGCGGCTCTGGAACGACGTCTTCGTCCGCGCCCAGGAGCACCTGGGCATCCCCCGGGGCACCATCCGGGCCACCGTTCTGATCGAGACCTACCCGGCCGCCTTCGAGATGGAGGAGATCCTCTACGAGCTGCGCGAGCACTCGGCGGGGCTCAACGCCGGCCGCTGGGACTACATCTTCAGCGTCATCAAGAAGTTCCGTACGCGCGGCAGGGACTTCCTGCTCCCGGACCGCAACCAGGTCACCATGACCGTGCCGTTCATGCGCAGCTACACCGAGCTGCTCGTCCGCACCTGCCACAAGCGCGGGGCACACGCGATCGGCGGCATGGCGGCGTTCATCCCGAGCCGGGACCCCGAGGTCAACGAGGCCGCCTTCCAGAAGGTCACCGACGACAAGACCCGCGAGGCCGGCGCCGGGTTCGACGGCTCGTGGGTGGCCCACCCCGGGATGGTCGAGCTGTGCCGGGAGGCCTTCACCAAGGTCCTCGGCGACCGGCCCAACCAGCTGGACCGCAAGCGCGAGGACGTGCACGTCACCGCCGAGCAGCTCCTCGACGTCAAGTCCACGCCAGGCACCGTGACCGAGGCCGGGCTGCGCAACAACATCAGCGTGGGCATCCAGTACCTCCACACCTGGCTGAAGGGCACCGGCGCCGTCGGCATCTTCAACCTGATGGAGGACGCGGCAACCGCCGAGATCTCGCGCTCCCAGGTGTGGCAGTGGCTCCACAACGACATCGAGCTCGACACCGGCGAGAAGGTCACCCGCGAGCTCATCGACCGCATCGTCACCGAGGAGATCGCGAAGCTCCCGGGCGACCCGGCCGAGTACGACAAGGCGAGGTCGACCTTCCTCGAGGTCGCGGTCGCCGACGACTTCGCGGAGTTCCTCACGCTGCCGGCCTACGAGCGGATGCCCTGACCGCATGGACGCGCTCGCGCTCGCAGCGCACCTTCGTCCCCTCCTCGGGGACGATGCGGTCATCACCGACCACCAGCGCCTGCGCACCTACGAGTGCGACGGCCTGGCGCACTACAAGGTCACCCCGGCCCTGGTCGTGCTGGCCGAGACCACCGAGCACGTGGCCACCGTGGTCCGGGCTTGCGCCGCCAACGGGATTCCTTTCGTAGCGCGGGGGTCCGGCACGGGGCTCTCTGGCGGCGCGCTGCCCCACGCCGACGGTGTGCTCATCGTGATGTCGAAGATGCGCCAGATCCTGGAGATCGACCGCGACAACCAGCGGGCCGTCGTGCAGCCGGGGGTCATCAACCTGCAGCTGACCCGGGAGGCCCAGCCGCTCGGGTACTACTACGCCCCCGATCCCTCCAGCCAGCAGGTGTGCTCGATCGGCGGCAACGTCGCCGAGAACTCCGGCGGCGCCCACTGCCTCAAGTACGGCTTCACCGCCAACCACGTGACCGGTGTCGAGTTCGTGACCCCCTCGGGCGACATCGTCCGGATCGGCGGCAAGGCCCCGGACGCGCCCGGGTATGACCTGCTCGGGGCCGTGGTCGGGTCCGAGGGGACCTTGGGCATCGCGACCGAGGTGACCGTCCGGCTCACGCGCACTCCCGAGGACGTCCGCACCCTGCTCGCCGGCTTCCCGCACACCGACCAGGCTGGCGCGGCAGTCTCGGCCATCATCGGGGCCGGCGTGATCCCCGCCGCCATCGAGATGATGGACGCGCTGGCCATCGAGGCGGCCGAGGCAGCCGTCCAGTGCGGCTACCCCGACGGCGCCGGCGCGGTGCTGATCGTGGAGCTCGACGGGCCGGCCGTGGAGGTGCAGCACCAGTTCGACCAGGTCGAGGGCTTCTGCCGCGCCAACGGCGCCTTCGAGATCCGCATCGCCGCGGACGACGCCGAGCGCGCGCTGTTCTGGAAGGGTCGCAAGTCGGCCTTCGCCGCCGTCGGCCGGATCAGCCCCGACTACATCGTCCAGGACGGCGTGATTCCGCGGACGACCCTGCCCGAGGTGCTCCGCCGCATCGCCCAGCTCTCGGAGGAGGCCGGCGTCCGGGTGGCCAACGTGTTCCACGCAGGCGACGGGAACCTCCACCCGCTGGTGCTCTTCGACGACACCGTGGAAGGCGAGGCCGAGCGCGCCGAGAAGGTGTCGGGGGCGATCCTCGACCTCTGTATCCAGAACGGCGGCTCCATCACCGGGGAGCACGGCGTCGGCTCCGACAAGGCGAAGTACATGCCGCGGATGTTCACCGACGCGGACCTCGACACCATGCAGCTGCTCCGGTGCGCCTTCGACCCGGCCTCGATCTCCAACCCCGGCAAGGTCTTTCCCACGCCGCGGCTCTGCGGCGAGCGTCCCGGCCGCCACCAGGGGGCCCACCCGCTCGCCGAGGCCGGGATCGCAGAGGTCTTCTGATGTCAGACGTCCTCGCCGACCTGCGCGCAGCCGCGGGCGGGCACGCGCGCGAGGCCGCCGGTGACGATGCAGTCGCCGGTATGCCGGTGCGCTGGGTCGCGCGCCCGGGCTCCACCGACGAGACGTCGGCCGTGCTCCGGGCTGCGGCTGCGCACAGCCTGAGCGTGGTCTCCCGCGGGTCCGGCACCAAGCTCGGGTGGGGCGCCCCGCCCGAGAGCGCTGACCTGGTCCTGGACACGACCGGGCTCGACACACTGGTCGAACACGCGGCCGGCGACCTCATCTGTGTGGTCGGTGCCGGGCGCCGGCTGGACACCCTCGCCGCCGACCTCGCACCCGCCGGCCAGCGCCTCGGCGTCGACCCCTCGCGGCGCGGCACCGTGGGAGGGGCGGTCGCCACCGCCGCCACCGGCCCGAACCGCCTGCACCATGGCCCGGTCCGTGACCAGGTCATCGGCATGACCCTCGTACGCGCTGACGGGGTCGTGGCGCATGCCGGCGGAAAGGTGGTCAAGAACGTCGCGGGCTACGACCTCGGCAAGCTGCTCACCGGCTCGTTCGGAACTCTGGGGGTCATCACCCAGGTCGCCTTCCGCCTCCACCCGGTGCCCGAGGCACGGCAATGGGTGAGCGTGCCCGTCTCCGAGCCGGACGGCATACAGGATCTGGTGCTGGCCGTGGTGCACTCCCAGATCGTGCCGTCGGCCCTCGAGCTCGACTGGCGCGCGGGGGAGGGCACGCTCAGCCTGCTCCTGGAGGGCATCCCGCCTGGTGTGGAGGGGCGCACCGCGCAGGCGCTTGCCCTGCTGGGCAGCGGCGCCAGCGCGAGCGACCAACCGCCAGTCTGGTGGGGGAGCGAGCCCGAGAGCAGCGCCGGCGCCCTGCTCAAGGTCACCCACGAGATCGCCGGCCTCTCCCGGCTGCTGTCGGCCGTCGATGAGGGCGGGGCCGCTGCCGGCCTGGCGCCCACGCTGCGCGGCAGCTCAGGGGTGGGTACGGCGATGGTCGGGCTCGACGGTCAGGCCGGGCCCGGGGCCTTGGCGCGCTTCGTCGACGAGCTCCGGCGGCGCTCGGCCTCGTTCGGCGGCACGGCCGTGCTGCTCGAGGCGCCCGAGCCCCTGCGGAAGGGCATCGACCCGTGGGGCCCGGTGGGCGCCCTGGGGCTCATGCAGTCCGTCAAGCGCCAGTTCGACCCCGAGCGGCGCCTCGCGCCGGGCCGCTTCGTCGGAGGGATCTAGATGACTGTCCATGACCGAGCCGGCCGAGACAGCGGTGGGGGCCAGGTGTCCTCCCCAACGGGCACCCTCGGCTCGGACCGGCGCCTGTCGCTCACACCCGTGCAGGGCGGCGAGCCCGCATTCGACGAGCACCACCCGCCGTCGGCCGAGCTGGTCGCCGACTGCGTGCACTGCGGGTTCTGTCTGCCTACCTGCCCCACGTATGCGCTCTGGGGCGAGGAGATGGACTCGCCGCGGGGCCGCATCTACCTGATGAACGAGGGACTGGGCGGCGAGCCGCTCACCGCGTCGATGGTCCAGCACTTCGACGCCTGCCTGGGCTGCATGGCCTGCGTGACGGCCTGCCCCTCCGGGGTCCAGTACGACAAGCTGATCGAGGCGACCCGGGCCCAGGTGGAGCGCCGGTTCGCCCGGCCGCGGCGCGACCGGGCGCTCCGGGCCGCGATCTTCGCTCTGTTCCCGTATCCGAAACGGCTGCACGCGCTGCGCGGTCCACTGCGCCTCCACCAGCGCAGCGGGCTGTCCCGCTGGCTGCGACGCACGGGCGTTCTCGACAAGCTCTCACCCACGCTGGCCTCGATGGAGGCCCTCGCTCCCACCCTGGGGCGGGCCGAGCGCGTGCCCGAGCGCACGCCGGCCCGCGGACCCAAACGCGGCTCGGTCGGCATGCTGCTCGGCTGCGTGCAGCGGGAGTTCTTCCCCGGGATCAACGCCGCCACGGCCCGGGTGCTGTCGGCCGAGGGCTTCGACGTGGTTGCCCCTGCATCGCAGGGCTGTTGCGGTGCCCTGTCCGTACACAACGGGCGGGAGGGCGAGGCCCAGCGCTTCGCGCGGGCGCTCATCGACACCTTCGCCGAGGCCGATGTCGACTACGTGGTGGTCAACGCGGCCGGCTGCGGGTCGGCGATGAAGGAGTATGCCGACCTGCTCGCCGACGACCCCGCCTACAGCAAGCGGGCCACGGAGTTCACCAGCCGGGTCCGCGACGTATCGGAGGTCCTCGCGGAGGCGGGAACGGTGGCCGAGCGCCACCCGCTGCCGATGGCGATCGCCTACCACGACGCCTGCCACCTGTCCCACGCCCAGGGCATCCGCGCGCAGCCGCGAGAGCTGCTGCGCGGCATACCCGGTCTGGAGCTGCGCGAGGTGCCCGAGTCCGAGCTGTGCTGCGGCTCGGCGGGCATCTACAACATCCTCCATCCGGACGCCGCCAGAGAGCTGGGCGACCGCAAGGCCGCCAACGTCGTGAAGACCGGCGCCGACCTGCTCGTGACCGCCAACCCCGGCTGCTACATGCAGGTCGCCTCCTCACTCGAGCGCCAGGGCCGCCGCCTTGGGCTCGCCCACACCGTCGAGGTGCTCGACGCCTCGATTCGCGGGTGCTCCCCCGATGACCTCGGGGCCACCCACGGCACCGCACACTCCGCCAACCACACCCCTGCTCAACCCTGAATCAGCACCCTCCAACCTGCGGTCACAACGAGTGACGTATGTATCGGCCAGTACTCGACTCGGTAGCCGGGCCTCTTCCTCACGGCGCTGGTAGCGATGTTGCCGCTGCTGACGCTGTTCGTTCTTCTTGGCGTCCTTCGAATCAGCGCGTGGAAAGCGGCGCTGGCATCGCTGGCCGTCTCGCTCGCCGTCGCCATATTCGCGTACACGATGCCGGCGGGTCAGGCGCTCAGCGCCGGCGCCGAAGGCGCGGCGTTCGGCTTCTTCCCCATCCTCTGGATCGTGATCAACGCCATCTGGCTCTACAACATGACGGTGATCACCGGGCACTTCGACGTCCTGCGGCGATCGTTCGCCCGGGTCAGTGACGACCAGCGCATCCAGGCCGTGATCATCGCGTTCTGCTTCGGCGCGCTGCTCGAGGCACTCGCCGGGTTCGGGACACCCGTGGCGATGACCAGCGTCATGCTGATCGCCCTCGGCTTCCGGCCGATCAAGGCCGCCGTCGTCGCCCTGGTCGCGAACACGGCCCCGGTGGCGTTCGGCGCCCTGGCCGTACCGATCACGACGCTGGCGGCGGTGACCGGACTGCCCGAGCACGACCTCGGGGCGATCGTCGGCCGCCAGACGCCGCTCCTCGGCCTGTTCGTCCCCATGGCGCTCGTCTACATCATCGACCGGGGTCGCGGGGTTCGCGCGACCCTGCCGGCGACGATCGTCTGCGGTGTCGCGTTCGCCGTGGCGCAGTTCGCCACGTCGAACTACCTGTCGACCCAGCTGACCGACATCGTTGCCTCCCTCGTCGGTGCCCTCGCGGTCGTGCTCCTGGTGCGGGTCTGGCACCCGGCCGAGCCGTACGTCGAGGTCCCGGAGGAGGAGTACGCCACCGTCGGCGCGGGCACCCGCGAAGAGGCCGTCCCACATCGCCACCGGCACGAGTCACATGTCATCGAGGGCGTCCCCACCGCAACCGCGGGCGGTTACGACCACCCCATCAGCCAGGGCGCCGGCACCGCTGCCGAGCTGGCCGCGCGCGACAAGGGGCACCTCGACACCCCAGCAGAGGTCTTCAAGGCTTATGCGCCGTACTTGATCATCATCCTGATCTTCAGCCTCAGCCAGATCCCGGTGATCAAGGACCTGCTGGACGCGCCGACGAAGTCGTTCAAGTGGCCGGGCCTGGACCTGGAGACAGCCTCGGGCAAGCCCTCGACGCTGCCACCTTCAAGTTCAACTGGCTCTCCGCCGCCGGCACGCTCATGCTCATCGCCGGGATCCTCTCCATTCCGGTGATCGGCATCCCGATCGGCAAGGCGGTCCGCGCCTTCCGCGACACCTACCGCCAGCTCGCTCCGGCGATCGTGACCGTGATGGCCGTCCTGGGCCTGGCGTATGTCCTGAACTCCTCAGGCCAGACCGCCACGCTGGGCAAGTGGATGGCCGGAGCCGGCGGGGCGTTCGCCATCCTCTCGCCGATTCTCGGCTGGCTCGGTGTGGCTGTGACCGGTTCGGACACGTCGTCGAACTCGCTGTTCGGCGCCTTGCAGGTGGCGACGGCCAAGGACATGGGACTCCACCCGGCGCTCATGGCGGCGGCCAACTCCTCCGGCGGTGTTCTGGGCAAGATGATCTCGCCGCAGAACCTCGCCATTGCCGCGGCGGCGGTTGGCCTGTCCGGCCGTGAGGGCGACATCTTCCGCAAGGTGGTCGGCTGGAGCCTCGGCTTCCTCGTGTTCATGTGCATCCTGGTCTATCTCCAGACCACCTCGGTGCTCTCCTGGATGATCCCCTGACGGGAGCGGCTGACGGACCAGACAGCGAGGGGGTATGCCGGGTGACTGCCCGGCATACCCCCTCGGTTTGTCTGGTGGCTGGGCTCAGAGGGCGAGGTGCAGGCGCAGCGCCTCGTCCACGCGCTCCACCAGCTCCGGGCGAAGGCGACCGACTGGCGGGCTGAGCCGTGTCACATCGATTGACCTCACCTGCTCCGCCTAGGCCTTGGAGTCCTGCGTCAGTCCAGTGGCGGCAGAGGGGAGGAGGACCTGGAACGGATGGACCCGCGCGGTGCGGGAGGTGAGCGGTACCACGGTGACGGACCCAAAACGCGGTCGCACGGTCATGGGGCAAACGCGCCGAGCGGCACCTGGCGGGGGCGGCGCGCCGCGTGACTGGGGCTCTCCGCTGCGCGACGATCTGCTCATGGCGAGTGACGTCTGGGCGAGCGGCAGGGCATACGACAGCTATGTGGGTCGCTGGAGCCGACCGGTGGCGGAACGCTTCGTGCAGTGGCTGGCACCTCGCCCTGGGGCCCAGTGGATCGAGGTGGGGTGTGGGACTGGCGCTCTCACCCGCTCGGTGATCGCCGCAGCCGACCCTGTGCGCATCGTCGCGACCGATCCCTCCCTTGACTTCATCAGCCATCTCTCCAGCACGGTGGCTGACGACCGGGTCGACCCGCGGGTGGGCGACGGTCTGGCCCTGCCGGCCGAGGACTGCTCGGCCGACTACGTGGTGTCCGGGCTGGTGCTGAACTTCATCCCTGGGCCGGATGCCGCACTGCACGAGATGTGCCGAGTCGCAAACCCGGGCGCTGAGATCGCCGCCTACGTCTGGGACTACGCGCAGGGCATGCAGATGATCCGCTCGTTCTGGGACGCCGCCGTCGCCCTCGACCCGGGGGCCGCCGCGCTGGACGAGGCCGTGCGCTTCCCCCTCTGCGAGCCCGGCGCGCTCCTCGACGTCTTCACCCGCGCAGGGCTGGCCGAGGTGGCGCTGACCGACATCGTGGTCCCCACCCACTTCACGGACTTCGACGACTTCTGGGCTCCCTTCCTCAGCGGGCAGGGGCCGGCGCCAGGCTACTGCTCCGGACTGGACGACGCGGCGCTCACCCGGCTGCGCGAGCGGCTGCGTGACACCCTCGCGCCGGGGGGCGGTGAGATCCACCTGACCGCACGCGCGTGGGCAGTGAGAGGAACGGTGTCCGCAAGCTGACCCGGCCACATCACATGGCAAGCGGAGGTGTGCCGTCGGCTCGCCTGTGGGCGACCCGTCCGTTGAGGATGCATGGGCACCTGCTCGCCCAAGCACTCGGGGAACTACGCTCGGTGCCATGACGACAACGGATGATCGGGCCGGTTCGGTGGGCGCTACAGCAGCGGGTGAGCGGGGCGCGGGCTTGAGCTCGGCGCAGCACATCGAGCTCACCGAGACGTATGCGGCGCACAACTACCATCCGCTACCGGTCGTGCTCAGCAGCGGCGAGGGCGCGTGGGTGACCGATGTGGAGGGCCGCCGCTACCTCGACGCCCTGGCCGGCTACTCGGCACTGAACTTCGGGCACCGCCACCCGCGCCTCGTCGCGGTGGCGCGCGAGCAGCTCGAGCGGCTCACCCTCACCAGCCGCGCCTTCTACAACGACCAGCTCGGGCTGTTCTCCCGCGACCTCGCGGCGCTCACAGGCAAGGACCTCGTGCTGCCGATGAACAGTGGTGCCGAGGGCGTCGAGACCGCGATCAAGGTCAGCCGGCGCTGGGGCTACCGGGTCAAGGGCGTGCGCCCCGACGCGGCCTCCATCGTGGTGATGGATGGCAACTTTCACGGCCGCACCACAACGATCGTCGGCTTCTCCACCGACAAGGCCGCGCACGACGACTACGGGCCGTTCACGCCTGGTTTCCGCCTCGTCCGCTACGGCGACATAGCGGCTGTCGAGGCGGCGGTCGACGACGACACGGTCGCTGTGCTCTTCGAGCCGATCCAGGGGGAGGGCGGGGTCGTGCTCCCGCCGGACGGCTTTCTCAGGGACCTCCGGGAGCTGTGTACTCGCCGGGGAATCCTCATGGTGGCCGACGAGATCCAGTCCGGGCTGGGGCGCACCGGTGAGACCTTCGCGTGCGACCACGAGGGCGTCGTGCCGGACATCTACATCCTCGGCAAGGCCCTTGGCGGCGGCATCTACCCCGTGTCGGCCATCGCGGCCGACCACGGGGTCCTCGACGTGATCACCCATGGGTCCCACGGATCGACCTTCGGCGGCAACCCGCTCGCAGCCGCCCTGGGCCGCGAGGTCGTGGCCATGCTCAACACCGGAGAGTTCCAGCGCCGCGCCCTCGAGCTGGGGGAGGTCCTGCGCGCCGGGCTGGACACGCTCGTCGGCCAGGGCGTAGCCGACGTGCGCTCGCGGGGACTGTGGGCCGGCGTCGACGTTGAGCCCACGCTGATGACCGGGCGCGAGCTGTGCGAGCGGCTGATGCACAAGGGCGTGCTGGCCAAGGACACCCACGGCTCGACAATCCGGCTGGCGCCACCCCTCGTGGCAACCCGGGAGGATGTCGAATTCCTCGTCAGCGCGCTGGATTCGGTGCTCCGGGAGGCACGGCGGGGCTGAACCCCGGGCCCGGGATGACAGCCAGCGGGTATGCCGGGCGGTGGCCACCCGGCATACCCGCTCCCCTTGCCCGGGCGAGCCCGGGATTCCCCTACGCACCGCAGGCGGTTCCCCCGATGGCTACTCTGGACAGGGGCCGTCTTCGCTGTGATCGAGGGGGTAGCGACGATGAGCGACAACAGGTCAGGGATCGAGGGAGCCGTCAGCCTTGACGTGCTCACCACTCCGTCCATGGGGGTGGTGCGTGCGGCATTCAGCGCACTCGAGGGAGCGGTCGGCACGGTCAGCGCCGACGTCCAGGACGTGTCCGAGACGCTCGAGTCCCTGAGCTCCGCGCTCGGGGTGCTCACCAGGAGCGCCGGGACGGGCCAGGAGTGGGGAGGTTTCGGTCTGCTCGGCCTGCCCATCATGGGCGCCATCCGCGCAGTACGGGCCGGGGCGAGCCAGTACGTCAAGCAGCAGACCGGCATACCCCTGACCACATGGGCCGACTTCGTCGTGAGCTCCTCGGCACAGTTCGCGGCGTATGTCGGGCAGCTGGAGACGGTCGTGCAGGTGTCGCGGCGCGAACAGTCGTCGGCCGATGACGACGGCGTCCGACGGCAGGCGAGTGAAGACGTGGAGACGCTGATATCCGTGCAGTGGGAGACCCGGGCCTGGAAGCAGGTGCTGAGCCGGGTCGCTCAGCTCGGCCAGGTAGTTGACGCCATCCTCAAGGTCGAGGTCGGAGGTGAGCAGGAGACGACCGACGAGTCCGCACCCGACGCGCCCTTCGGCTTCTCGAGCTCCCTCGGGAGGCGAATCAAGGAGGTCCAGACCCGAACCATCGACAAGTCGGGCGACCTGCGGGAGTGGGTGCTCCACCCGCTCGTCGAGATCCGCGACCGCGTGAGGCAACTGCCGGGGCAGGTCGAGGAGATCTCGCGGGAGGTGGGGCTCGTCGAGGTCCTGTTGGACTTGGAGATCGCCGAGATCCGGGCATGGCTGGGCGAGATCCCGACGGCCGAGAGGCGGATCGTCGGCCTTCGCGTGGCTGCATCGGTGCTCCTGCCACAGCTCGCGGAGGACTTGGCGAAGGCACGGCAGCGCACGTCCCACCTGGAGGGCTTCATGACCCGGCTGGACGGGGCTCATGACGCCGGTGAGGTCGGCGACCGGGCGTACTCGATCCTGGCGGAGGAGTACCGGAGTGACCTGGCGGCCAGCCGCGCCCGCCTCGCCGAGCTGGAGGCGCAGGCGGAGGTGTGGCGCCGGGAGGGCGGGCCTGTGGTCGACGCGTGCATCGACTGGACCGCCGTGGAGCTGGACGTGCTGGCCGCCCGCAGCCTGGCCGAGCAGTCGGAGGAGCGAGCGAGAGGCGAGCGCCGTGCGCTTCTCGAGCGGGAGCGCCGGCGCCTGGAGGATTCGAAGGCTCTGGTCGCCTCACTCTAGGACCGACACTGGCGCGGCGCCACGGCTCCCACGGGCGATCTGTCGGCCCTGTGGGTGCCTGTCGGGCTGGGGATAACTCGGCGGCCATCGAGGCGGATCTCGCGACGATGGCCGACATGACCTTCCAAGACCTTCCTGACAACGTCCGCGCTGTTCCCCTGACCGAGCCCAGCGTCCAGGCCGACGTCGTCGACCTCATCCTGGGCGTGGCCGACCGCCGCGGTGGATCGATGGCGATGATGCTCTGCGACAGCGAATGCCGCCCGTTCCAGCCCATCGTGGTCGGTGGAGTGCCCCACGCTGACGCCGCGGACTGCCTCACGCGGCTCATCGGTCTCGTGGCCCACGTCGTGACCGAGGAGACGGGTTCGGTTCTCATCGCCCGCGGGCGTCCCGGCGCGAGCACGCCAACCGACGACGACCGCGCGCTGCACCAGCTCGCCATCGACCAGTGTGCCGAGCACGGCATCCGCCTGCTCGGGGCGTTCGTCGCCACTCCCGCCGGGGTCGCCGCCCTGCCCGAGCCCTTGACGGCCGCCTCGTGATCCGCGGCCGCATCCCGCCGCCCAGTCGTGACCCGCCGGCGGTGTGAACGCCCAGACGGCGTCAGGCGGGAGGCGGGTTGTCGAGGGTTCGCTAGTCCCACCCCAGCGCGACGGAATCTTGCGCGCGGCGGCTAGCTGAACGTCGTCAGGGGCTCGCCGGTCTCCAGCAGTGTCTTGAGCCCACTGAGCACCATCATCCAGCCGGGGCCTGACACGCTCGACGCCGTCTTCGGTGCGCCCTCGAGCCGGTCATGGGTGACCGTGAGCAGGCAGTAGCCACCATCCTTGGGCTCGATCTCCCAGGTGACCCGGCTGGGCTCTTCCTCGCCGAGTTCGGGGTCGTACTGCGACTGCCACCCATGGACGAGGCGTCGAGGCGGGTCGAACTCCAGGGTGGGCGAGTCCCCCCAGGTGCTACCGTCCGGGCCCAGGGAGTGGTGCCGCTCCGGCGTGTTGGTGATGCGCGCGCCGTGGAAGTACCGCTGGGTGAACTCGGGAGTGGTGATGGCTTCCCAGATTCGCTCGGGGGTGGCCTTGATGAAGACGTGGTAGATCTGCGTCGTCAGGGCGTTGGATCCCTGAGCGATCGTGTCGGTCATGACTCCTCCTCGAGGGTCGTCTTGAGGTCGGAGAGCGCCGCGACGCGGGGCTCGGCGTACTTGCTGATCCAGCGGTCGTGGATCAGCCGGATGGGCACGGGATTGAGGAAGTGGTGCTTCTCCCGGCCAGATCGGCGGACCGTGACCAGGCCCGACTCCTCGAGGACCTTCAGGTGCTTCATGACCCCGAACCGGGTCATATCGAGTCCGGCCTCGAGCTCGACGAGCGTGCGGCCGCCACGCTCGAAGAGCCGGTCCAGCAGAAAGCGTCTCGTGGGGTCGGCGAGGGCCTTGAACACGGCATCGTCGTCTGACACTCCTTGAAAATAGGTGACTAAATGGTCACCTGTCAAGATGCACGAAGCTCGGAGCGTGGACGAGGCGCGGTATGCCGGGTGGCGGCCACCCGGCATACCGAGCCTTGCGGTGCCCTGCGTCAGAGCTCGCGGACCCGGTCAGCGGCAGCACTGACCGCCACGATCACCACGGCGTAGCCCGCCAGCAGGGCAGCGGCCGCTGCGGGGGCGAGTTGCCCGGGCGCCGCCTCTCGCGCAAGCACCTCGACAGCGGCGCCGCCGGGCAGCCAGTGGACCAGACCCGGTGACCGGGCCACGAGCGGGACCAGGCCCTCGACCACGAAGGCCCACATGAGCACCACCCCGACCGCGGCCGCGGTGTTGCGCAGGAGCGAGCCGATCGCCACTCCCAGCACGGCGAGCACCGCCATGAGGGCCACGACGGTGGCGCACAGCGCCGGGATGCCATGGCGGAGCGGCTCCACGCTCACCTGCTTGCTCGACAGCAGCAGCGCACCTGAACCGAGAGCGACCGCGACCAGCAGCACGCCGACCCCGAGCCCGACGAGCGCCAGGGCCAGGGATTTCGCCGCGAGCACCCGGGTCGGACGGGGCTCGGCGAGGCGAGTTGTCAGGACCGTCCCATGGGAGAACTCGCATGCGGCGGCCAACAGGCCGAGCAGGAGCATCGCCCCACCAGCGAGCCGGGCAGGTCCGCGCACCAGTTCGGCGAGCGACTCAGGCTCGACTGCCGGCACGGTGGCACCTGCCGGGTGCGACCGCGACGAGCACCGGCCCGAGGGCGGCATACGCGAGAACCACTGCTGTGGCAGCGAACACGGCCCGGGTCGTGCGCACCTTGAGCAGCTCGGCGGCGATCAGGGACTTCATGACAGCTCCTTCTGGGTGGCGGGGCCGGCTGCGCCGGCCGCGGTCAGGGAGAGGTAGACCTCCTCGAGCGAGGACCCCTCGGCCTGCCCGAGGAGCTCGGCCATCGGCTGGTGCGCGACCAGCCGACCGTGGGCGATGATCACGACGTGGCGCATCCCCATCGAGAAGCCACCGACCCTGCGCCGTGCAGCACCCGCCAGCGGAAATCTCGCCTCGATCAGCCAGCCCTGCGGGGTCGGCCCGCTGCGGAACTCACCGGAGAGCGCGGCAACGCGGGTGCGGAGACCGTCGAGCCCGCGGCCCTGCCCCTCGGCGTTCTCGGGCGCCACGGCACCCAGCGATTGCACCCGGACCAGGCCAGTATCGTCAGACGCTGCCAGGCGCACCGCCACGGCGGCGTCGGGGGAGTGCTTGATCGCGTTGGTCAGTCCCTCCTGGACCACCCGGTAGGCGCACAGCTGGACGCTGGGGGCGGCGTCATCCCAGTTGCCGGTGCGCTCCATGGCGACCGCCACGCCTGCCGCCCGCACGTTCTCGACCAGGGCCGCGACGTCGCGCACTCCTGGTGAGGGCGGCCGGTGCTCGGGTGCGCCCTCCGCGTCGGCCAGAACGTCGAGCAGCTGGCGCATCTCGCTGATGGCCGTACGGCTGCTCGACTCGACGGCCGCCAGAGCCCGCTGCGCCGTGCCCGTCTCGCCAGCCTGCAGCGCCAGCCTGGCGGTGCTCGACTGGACCGCCACTGCGCTGAGCCCGTGGCCCACGAGGTCATGCAGGTCTCGAGCGATCCGCAGTCGCTCCTCGATGGCCGCCCGCCGTCCGGCCTCGGCCACCCTGCCGCGCTCGGTGCGGAGGAGGAGCGCGGCGAGGGCAACAACCGCCGTCACGCCGATCAGCAGTGCCAGACCACCCGACTCGTGGGTCAGCAATGCAGTCATGGCCAGGATCGCGACGGTCGTCGATGCGGCCGCCGCGCTGAGCCGCAGGGCGGTGCGCCGGTCGGCCCCAGATGTGGCCAGCGACCAGATCAGGACCCAGGCCGACCAGGCCGGCACGAGCCCCTCGATGGCCGCCAGGCTCGCGTAGGACGCCAGCACGCAGCCAGCCACTGGGCGCGGATGCCCCCGCCGCCAGGCAAGCGGGAGACCGGTTCCAAGGGCGAGGACGGGGGAGAGGGCGGCCAGCAACGGTCCGTCCAGGCCGACATCGGCCTGGCCGACCCGGACTGGCGCCAGATGCAGCAGCACCGCCACCACGGCCACGGCCCAGTCAGCGGCGCGCGGCCGGCCGTCCCGGCTCGGGTGCACTGCCACTCGCCCATGATGGCGCGGACGGGAGTAACGCGGTGGCGCGCGGCCGCAAGGCAAAGCGGCCCAAGACTAAGCGGCCCAATACAAGGCGGCCCAGGACAAAGCGGCCCAAGACAGAGGCGAGATGGTACGCGGGGCTGCTCACGGCATACCAAGTGCTCACAGCTCACCTGGCCCGGGCCACGATGGTCAGTCTGGGGCAGCCGAATAGACCTCCTCGACCCGGGCGCGGTGGTGGTCGCAGAGGGCGAAGGTCGTCTCGCCTCCGTTCACCTCGCGCACCCGGACCGAGAACATCGCGGGTTCGGCGCACAGCCAGGAGCACAGGCCTTGGGCGCCCTTGGTGCGCGGGCGGTGCAACGAGGCGTCGAACGGCCGCACCCACAGGACCGCCCGGCCGGTTTGCTCATCTGCCATGGCCGGAACTAAACCATCCCCGGACGACACCCGCTCCGCGATGTCGGCCGGGCCGTTCGCTCTGGTTGAGCGGGCCTGAGCGCGGCACAAGGTCGGGTCGGTGGGCCGCGGACGGACAGCGAGTCCACTGTGTGAGGCGGCGCACAGCAGGCGCCGAGGATTTCAGGTAACGGATAGATCACGTTACGCTCGTGACCTTTGTGCGTCCCCCCGCACGCCTGCTTTGTCCCCTGCAAGGAAGTACCTCATGAGTTCCACCCCGCCCCGGCGCGACCCGTATCGCGGCCGACATATCGAAGGGCGGCGGCGCCGTTCCCTGTGCCGCGCCTTGCCGCGTTCGCTGTCCCTGGACACCCTCAAGTCCCAGGTCGTACTGCCTGGCGCGGCTGCCGCCGTCCTCGTCGCAACCGCCACCGGTGCGGCTGCGGCCCACACCCTCACGGAGGGGTCGACCTCCCGAGCCCACGCCCTGAGCGCCTCGGCGCAGGCACTCGAGGCGCGCCAGCAGTCGGCCCTGCGGTCCGACCTGGTGGACCGTCAGGCCTACGCGCAGCGGGCCGCGCGAGACCAGGAGCGCCAGGCGAGCCAAGCGCGCACGGCCGCTGCCAAGTCGGCCAAGGAGGCCGCGGCGGCCCGGGCCAACCGCTGGGTGCTCCCCGTTGCCCACTACCGCCTGAGTTCCAACTACGGCCCGCGCTGGGGACGCCTGCACGCGGGCATCGACTTCGCCGCCCCTGTCGGCACGCGGCTGGTCGCCATGCACGCCGGTACCGTCACCTTCGCGGGCCAGCAGAGCGGTTATGGCAACAAGGTCGAGATCCGCTATACCGATGGCACGGTCTCCTACTACGGCCACATGAGCTCCATCTCGGTCCGCCAGGGGCAGCGGGTGGCTGCTGGCCAAATGGTCGGCAGGGTCGGGAGCACCGGTCACTCGACCGGTCCCCACCTCCACCTGGAGATCCACCCCCGCGCAGGGGGACCGGTGAACCCCTACCCGTGGCTGGTCGCCAAGGGCCTGCGCCCCTGATCCCGCCCAAAGACGGAGCGGTGGCCTGACGCTGGCCATGGCCGGCGACGGATAGGGTGGTCTGAGGCGAGCCTTGCGTGGCCGCGGGTTTACTCGTCCGCGGGTCCGTAGGGATAGTCCTCGGTCTCCTCGACCGGCACTGACTGCTCGAGCAGGTCGGCCTCGTTGGCCGCGTCGCGAGAGAAGTCCGGCTCCTCCTCGGGGAGGGGCTCGCCCTCCGCTGGCGTCGCGTCCTCGTCCTGGCGCTCCAGGAGCTCCTCGGGGTCGGCAAGAGGGACGTCAAAACTGGACTCGCTCATCGTTCCTCCTTCGGTCCGCGGGAGACCATTGTCCCGCGGACCCGGCAACACCGCGCCCTGCAGGGCGCTTCGGGTTCGCGGAACCGCCTGCGGCTCGGCAGCAGCACCCGATGGCCCGGGTGACTTGCTCCCGCGGTAGCGGCCCGGTGATCTCGTTCCGCGCTGTCGCGACCGGCCCGCTCGGAATGCGTCAGAAGGTGGGACCGGCCCGGACGATCGGCCGCAACCGCTCCCATTCTGCCGCCAGCCCCAGCTCGGTGCCGATCTCCAGAAGGGTCGAGGCAAAGAGGGCGCCCGACTCGGTGAACCCGGGGTGGACGTGCCCGAAGACTTCGAGCGTCACGATGCCGTAGAGCCGGGCCCAGGCGCGCTCGAAGGTCCAGATCATTCCGGGCGTCACCTCGCCGAAGCCGTCGGTGACCTCGGCGGGCTTCACCGCCTCCTGCAGCACCTCGAGGACGGCCGGGTCGAGCTCACCGTCCGTGGGGACGTGGAAGTGGTACTTCGCCCAGAGGCGGCCGAAGATCTCGCTGAAGAACGCAGCGAACTGATGGGCTCCGTTGTCCGCCGCGCACGGGGCGAGAACAGCGGTGATGGGGTCGCGCGGTGCGCCAGGCACGTCGCGCGCCTCGTCCGGGACCGGGGTCGCGAACACCATGCGGAACTCGGTCGGGTGCGAGAGTGCCCAGGCGCGGAATGCGGTGGAGGCCGCGACGATCTGCGCGGCGGGATCGTCTGCCGGGTGGGCGTCGCGGGCCGCAGTCATGGCGTCGACGACGTCGCTGAAGATCGAACGCGCGACCAGGAGAAGCAGTTCGGCATAGCTGTCGACGTACCGGTACAGAGCCGGTGCCGTCATGCCCATCTCCGCCGCGATGGCCCGCAGCGACAGGTCGTCAGGGGAGGACTGCATCAGCCTGCGGGATACCTCGACGATCTCGTCGAAGGTCGCCTGGCGCTGCCGCTCGCGACGTGTGGGCGTGGCCGCTGCCGTCATTCCATCTCCCTCCCGGTCCGGCGCCTCCGGCCCAGTGTTCCGTATAAACCCTTGACAACTGAGTTTACACCCTTCACTGTAAACAGTGTAAACGGTGGTTATGAGCAGTCACGAAAGCGAGAGCCATGTACACATGGGGACGATTCGTCGGGGGCCGCGCCTGGGCGGTCTTCATCGGTGGGATAGCGGTGGTCATCGCCGCGGCGATCTACGGGGTTGGCGTCTTCGGCAGCCTCAGCAACGGGGGCTTCGAAGACCCCAAGAGCCAGTCGGCCCGGGAGCTGGCTGTCGAGCAGGCGACCTTCGGCGGCCGTGAGGCCGACTTCGTGGCGATCTACTCCAGCCCGACCCTGAAGGTGACCGATCCGGCGTTCAAGGAGGCGGTGACGAGCACCATCGCCGGCCTGCCCAGAGAAGGGGTCCAGCGCACGATCAGCTGGTACGACACGCAGGCGCCGGGGCTGGTCAGCCAGGACCAGCACGCGACACGGGTGCTGGTCACCCTCGCCGGAGAGCAGCAGGCTGACAAGGCCGAGTCCCGAGACCAGGTCTTCAGTCATCTTCGGGCCCCAGGCCTCACCACGAACGTCGCCGGCCAGTGGGCGGTGTTCGGCGACGTGAACTCGCAGGTTTCCGAGGACATCGCCCGGGCCGAGTCCCTCTCCATGCCCGTGGTGTTCCTGCTGAGCCTGATCATCTTCGGCAGCCTTGCCGCCGCACTGATGCCGACCCTGGTCGGCGGCGTGGCGGTGTTCGGCGCCTTCGCGGTGGTCCGCCTGATCACCACCGTCACCGAGGTGTCGATCTTCTCGATCAACGTCATCACGCTGCTCGGCATGGGGCTCGCCATCGACTACGCGCTGTTCGTGGTGAGCCGGTTCCGGGAGGAGCTGGCGCAGCAGCCGGACGCTGCTCGAGCCTCGGTCAACGCCGCGCTTGCCCGCACGATGGCGACCGCCGGCCGCACCGTCTTGTTCTCCGGCCTGATCGTGGCCGCATCGCTGGCGAGCCTGATGCTCTTCCCGCAGAACTTCCTGCGCTCGATGGGGTACGGCGGAATGGCGGCGGTGCTGGTGGCGATGGCGGCCGCGCTGACCGTGCTGCCGGCTCTGCTTGCGGTGCTGGGTCCGCGCGTCGACTTCGGCCGTATGCCGTGGGGTCGCCGCCGCGACCGCCGCGCCGAGGCGAGCACGCCGGTCGAGACCGCCCATGGTGCATGGGCTCGAGTGGCGCACAGCGTCATGAGGCGGCCGGTCGTCTACCTGGGCGCCATCACTGTCGCGCTTCTCGCCCTTGCGTCGCCGTTCCTGAGCGCTGGCTGGGGGAGTGTGGACGAGCGAGTCCTGCCTACGGATGCGCCGAGCCGGGTCGCGGCCGAGTTCCAGGCGGCGAGGTTCGGCGGCGAGACGTCCTCGGCCAACATCGTGGTCCGCGGCGCCGACCAGGGCGAGCTCACGGCATACGTCTCACGTCTGTCGTCGCTGGACGCTATGCGTGCGGTCCAGCCGATTGACACCAAAACCGTTGGAGGCGAGCCGGTCTCGCTGGTGCAGGCGACCTGGTCTGGCAACAGCCAGACGGCAGCGTCGCAGGAGCTGGTGAAGGAGATGCGGTCGGTGAGCCCGGGTGATGGGGTCTCCGCACTCGTGGGCGGGCCAACGGCGAACGCGGTCGACCTGATCGACTCCATCGGCAGCCACCTGCCATGGATGGCGCTTTCGGTAGCGGCGGTGATGCTGGTGCTGCTCTTCGTGGCGTTCGGCTCGGTGGTGCTGCCGCTCAAGGCGATCGTGATGAATGCGGTGTCGATCGCCGCGTCGTTCGGTGTCGTGACGTGGGTCTTCCAGGAGGGGCACCTCTCGGGTCTCTTGGGATTCACCTCGCCCGGCTACCTCGATGTCACTCAGCCGATTCTGATGCTGGCCATCCTTTTTGGGCTGTCGATGGACTACGAGGTGTTCCTGCTCAGCCGGGTTCGCGAGGAGTGGGACCGCACTGGCGACAACACCCATTCGGTGGCGGCGGGGCTGCAGCGCAGCGGCCGGATCATCACCAGTGCGGCACTGCTGTTGGCCATCGTGATCGGCGGATTCGCAACCAGCGGAATCGTTT
Organism: uncultured Actinomycetota bacterium; assembly: GCA_963715025.1. GTDB lineage: Bacteria > Actinomycetota > Actinomycetes > Actinomycetales > Dermatophilaceae > DASSJT01. The sequence goes on from CAVQQQ010000002.1 coordinate 80,008, forward strand.
TCATCAAGATGATCGGCGTTGGCATGCTGGTCGCGGTGCTGCTGGACGCCACGGTGGTGCGGGCGCTCCTCGTGCCGGCGACCATGCGGCTGCTGGGCCGGGCCAACTGGTACGCGCCTGCGCCGATGCGGCGCTGGTGGGAGCGGCATGGCCACCGCGAGGGTGCGCAGCCTCATGAGGTGACACCCGTGCGGGTGTCGTCGCCGGAGCCCGCCGCCGGCTGACGGCCGGGTAGATCCGTCGAGCGCCCCAGCGACGCTGGGGCGCTCGACTGCGTGGAGGGCGGCTCGAGTCGGGGGGCGTGGCGTCGCGGCAACACCTTTCGCTGGCGGCATCACCTACAGCAGTCTGGGAAAGCAACGGCCGCTCAGCCATATGCCGCTTAGTGGTCTGGGTTCTGGGTTCTGGGTGCGCCATGCGGCAGATCGGTTGTGATGCGTGGGAACCGATCCAGATGGCGAGACTTGTGGATGGTTCGACTGGCGAACCACCCGAACGCATCTACACTGATCCGCGGTCAAGCGAGGGTCATCGGGCGCCCTCGCGATCCAATGGGAGGATGCGTGGATCGGCGAACCGGGGCAGTCCTGCCAGTTCTGGCGGCAGCCGCTCTCGCAGTCGCAGGGTGTTCCAGCGGAGACGAGATCCCTCCGGTCCGCACAACCACAGCGACCTCTTCGACCCCAACCACCACGCCGAGCATGCCTGCGGTGGGCGAGATCCCTGCCGCGGCACGGGCCCACACCCCGGAAGGTGCGGTCGCCTTCGTCCGCTACTTCATCGACCGAGTCAACTACGCCTGGACCACGCCCGCAAGCGGGCGTCGTTGATGCGCTTGGCGATGCGGGTTGCCTTTCGTGCCAAGCCCTTGAGAGGACAGCCACCTATCTCGTCAAGGGTGGCAGGAAGTATGCGGCAACGCCGATTGCGCTTGAGCATCTCAGAGCCATCACCGGCGGCACCGAGGGCCAGCAGTACGTGCGCGGCACCATGATCCAGAACCGCGTGAACATTGTTGACCAACGGGGCAACACGGTCTCGACAGATCCTCGACTGTCCGCGAGGCGTACGTTCGCGCTCGTCTGGAAGGAGGGAACATGGCGGGTACTTCGGCATCGCAGGCTGAACGGTACCGCCAGTCTATTGGCGTTGATCGGCGTCTGACCGCTGCTCGGTTGGGCCTGCGTTCGCTGGTGCGAATCGGGGAGACAACGCACGATGGGGCTCGCATGACGGCGACGCTGAGCAAGACGCAGCTCGCGAATCTCTCAATGGGATACACGCTGGACGGGGCGCCTGATCCGATCAAGTACGAGTACATCTCGGCCATCGGCTGCCCAGGGGTCACACCCGACTCGCCGAACCGCGATGTCTACTGCGCGATCGCGTTCCTTGCGTGCGCGGGCAACACGCCGGAGGAAGGGCAGGGGCCGCTCGTAACTCTCTATCGGCGTCAGGTCGACCCGGTGCCGGTGCCTAGTCCGGCACCGTGGGACAAGGTCGGCACAACCTGCTTCCCCGAGCTGGTGCCCGGGAAGGCGACCCTGGGCATGGCGCAGATCCTGGCCGCCTTCCACGACACGAAGTTCGCCCTGCCCGAACTGGTGATCCAGCCCAAAGGAAACGTCACACTCGTCAACCTCGAGACCTTCTACCAGCTCAGCTGGCCGCAGACCGGATACCAGCCCGGCGAGGTGGATGCGGTCGACCCGGCCCGGATGCTGGGCTTCCGGGTTGACATCCGGCCATCGCTGAAGGCGGTCACCTACCACTTCGGGGACGGGACGACTCTGGGCCCGACGACTAGCACCGGCGGCCCCTACCCGACTGGCGACGTGGTCAAGACCTATCGGCAAGCGGGCACGTTCGACGTCTACGCCCAGGCCGCATACACGGGTCAGTTCCGCGTGGGAGGCGGGCCGTGGCTCGACATCCCGGGAAACGTCACGATCACGGGAGCGCCCATCCCGCTACAGGTCAAGACGGCGACCGCGCGCCTGTACGGCAACTGAGGCCGTGGTTGGCGTGACCTCGGCGTGAGCCCGGCGGGGCGACGCAGGGCTGTCGGACGGCGGTGACACGATCAACTCATGCAGCGCCTCGACGGCAGAGTGGTCCTCAGCCCCACAGACCTCACCAAGCACGTCGCCTGCGCCCACATCACGACTCTCGACCTCCAGGCCCTCGACTCGCCGGCCGCCTCGCTCGGTGCCAAGGCAGCCGACGACGCCCTCAACCTCGTCTTCGCCAAGGGCCTGACCCACGAGCGCGACTACCTCGAAGTCCTGCGCAGCCGGGGGCTGGCCATCGTCGAGATCGACGGATTCGGCAACGACCGGCAGGCGGCGGAGGCCGCGACCCTGGAGGCCATGCGCGCCGGCGTCGACGTCGTCTACCAGGCAACGCTGTTCGACGGCTCCTGGGTCGGCCACGCCGACTTCCTCGTCAAGACCTCACGCCCGTCGGCCTTGGGGGAGTGGTCCTATGACATCGCCGACACCAAGCTCGCCCGCCGGCTCAAGGTGCCCGCTCTACTCCAGATGGCGACCTACGCGGAGCGGCTGGAGGATCTGCAAGGCGTCCCACCGGCATACCTCGTCGTGGTCACGGGCGACAAGCAGGAACATCCCTGGCGGCTCATCGACGTCGCCCCATACGCACGGCGGCGCCGCGCGGCCCTTCAGCAGGCCATCAGCCACCCGCTTCCGACCGAGCCGGTGCCGAGTCCGCAATGCTCGCAGTGCCGCTGGCAGGCTCGCTGCGAGGCCGAATGGGAGGCCAACGACGACCTCGTCCTCGTGGCCGGAATGCGAGGGCACCTGCGGGAGGCCTTGCGAGACAATGGGATCCACACTGTGCAGCAGCTTGCTGACGCGGCGATCGAGGACATCGGCTCCATCGTGAGCACGACTGCGGCGGCTCGCCTGCACCAGCAGGCGCAGCTGCAGGTGGAGGAACGACGCACGGGCAAGCCCGGCTTTCGGCTGCTGACCCCCGAGGCAGGTCGGGGGCTGCAGCGCCTGCCCGAGCCAAGTCCAGGCGACGTCTACCTCGACTTCGAGGGCGACCCGTGGGCAGAGGACGGGCGCGGTCGTGAATACCTCGCCGGATTGTGGGATCGCAGCGGCACGTTCACCTCCTTCTGGGCTCACAGCGCCGCCGAGGAGAAGCAGCTCACCGAGGACCTTGTCGACGAGCTGTTGCGGCGCTGGGATGCAGACCCCGGCATGCACATCTACCACTACGCCGCTTATGAGCGGACGGCGCTGCAGCGCCTCACCGGTCAACACGGCACCAGGGAGGCGGAGCTCGACCAGCTCCTGCGCGGCGAGCGGCTGGTGGACCTGTATGCCGTGGTGAGACAGGGCGTTCGCATCAGCAAGGGCTCGTACTCGATCAAGAAGCTGGAGGACTTCTATTGGGGGCAGACCCGCTCCCACGACACCGAGGTGGCGGACGCCATGACGTCCGTCGTGGAATACGAGCGTTGGCTGGTTGAGCGCGACCCGACGATTCTCGACGCCATCGCGTCCTACAACCGGGACGACGTGCGCTCGACGCACGACCTGCATGCCTGGCTGGAGGAGCGCAGGGCCGAGCTCGGGGCTCATGGGCACGTGCTGAGGCGCCCGCTGCCACCGGAGCTGAAGGAGATCTCCGACGAGGAGAGGGGCGAAGCCGAGCTGGCCGAGCGCCTCGTCGACGCCGGCCACGAGCTGCTCGCGGGGTGCGTGGGCTGGCACCGGCGCGAGGCCCGGCCGGGCTGGTGGGACTTCTTCCGCTACACCGATCTGGACACCGCCGAGCTCGTCGACGACCCCACTCCGATCGGCGCCCCCGAAGCTCCGGAGCGTCGGGGTTCGGTCGCACGGTCGACGGTGTGGCGATTCCCCTTCCCGCCCCAGGACTGCAAGGTGCCCCGGGAGAAGTACGTGACCGATGTCGATACCCACGAGAACGTGGGGAAGGTCGTCGCGGTGGATGCCGTGGCGGGCTGGATAGACCTCTCCATGGGCAATAGCCGAGTGCCGGTGCTGCCGCGGGGTTTCGGGCCACCCGGTCCGATCGTCGACAAGGTCCTGCGCGAGTCGATCGCCGCCACCGGCCAGTCGGTTCTCGCGTCCGGCGACGGCATGGCTGCCCGGCTGCTGGCTGGCATCGTCCCGCCTGCCAAGTCCCTCGCGCCATTGCCGGGTGAACAGCCGGTTGACGTCGTGGTCCGGGCGGGCCTGTCACTCTCCGGCCAGGTTCTCGCCGTTCAGGGGCCGCCGGGCACGGGCAAGACGTATGCCGCGGCGCGCCTCATCCGTGCCCTGCTCGATGCGGGGAAGCGCGTCGGCGTCACCGCGCAGTCCCACGCCGTCATTCGCCACGTGCTCGACGAGGTTGACCGCCCGGCCCTCCAGAAGGCGAACGAGGGGCAGGCCACCCTGCCTGGAGGCACGGTGGAGGTCACCACCTCCAACGATGTGGCGCGCGTCGAGCTCGGCAGCGGACGAGTCAATCTGGTCGGCGGCACGGCCTGGCTGTGGGCGAGGCAGGACATGCGGGAGTCGGTCGACGTGCTGGTCATCGACGAGGCCGGCCAGTTCTCGCTCGCTAACGCCGTCGCGGTGGCCCCCGCCGCGCGGTCGCTCGTGCTACTCGGCGATCCACAGCAGCTCACCCAGCCTACGCAGGCCACCCATCCCTTCGGGGCGGGGGTGTCTGCGCTACAGCACCTCATCGGCGACCACGACACGGTGCCCGCGGACCGCGGTGTCTTTCTCGGCACGACGTGGCGGATGCACCCCACGGTGACCGAGTTCGTCTCTGAGCTCGCCTACGAAGGACGTCTGCAGTCGGCCGGCGGGCGCGACCGCCAGACCGTTTCCGGCGATGGATCTCTGGCGGGTTCGGGCCTTCGCTGGGTGCCGGTGGAGCACGAGGGGTGCGACACCGCCAGCCCCGAGGAAGTCGAGGCTGTGGCGACGCTGGTCAAGGACCTGCTGACGCGCACGTGGACCGACTGTGACCAGCGGGTTCGGCCATTCACGGAGACCGACATACTCGTCGTAGCTCCGTTCAACGCCCAGGTAGCCATGCTCCAGAACGGCCTCCCGGCCGGGATTCCCGTGGGGACGGTCGACAAGTTCCAGGGTCAGCAGGCCGCGGTGGTCATCTACTCCATGGCCAGCTCGAGTGCCGCGCTGGCGCCGCGCGGGGTCGGCTTTCTCTTCGACGTGCATCGGCTCAACGTGGCGGTCTCCCGCGCCAAAGCGCTGAGCATCATCGTTGGCAGTCCGGCGCTGATGGACGCCGAGGTCCACACGCCGGAGCAGTTACGCGCGGTGAATGCCCTCTGCCGCTATGTCGACGAGGCCCAGGTCATCACTTCCTAGCGGGTGTGACAGCGCTATAGGCGTGCTGCAAAATCGCCACATTGACGGCGTCCGCAACGTGGATCACTCGGGCTGAGACGCCATTCTCGAGTCCGCCAAGGCGATGTCATTTCAGGCGCATGGTGGTGCGGGCCAGGCCCTCGGCTGTCGGTGACGTGCGTGCCGGTACAGGCCAAGGTCTAGCGGAACCAGGCGGATATCTTGCGGTGAGGGATCGGCCAGATCGGCCACCAGGTGATCAGAGGGGAGTGCGATGCGCCAGCAGGGCATATTGGCGGACTGGAACGAAGACAGGGGCTTCGGCTTCATCACCCCGGTCGCCGGGGGACCGCGCGTCTTCGTTCACGTAAGCGCATTCCCCCGTGGGCGACGGCCTGCCCCAAACGACCTCGTCACGTACAGCGAGGGCCGCGACGAGCGGAACAGGCCGCGCGCCTCCGACGTGCTGTACCTGGTTCCCAGTCGGTCCAGGCGGACGGTCACTCGCGGACTACCCATGGCGCTCGTGGTCGTGACGCTGTTCTTTGCGCTCCTGATGGGCCTCGTGGCACTGGACCAGGCCTCCCCACTGCTGCTGGCTCCCTATGTCGTGTCCAGCGTGGTGGTGTTCGCGATGTATGGCTCCGACAAGTCGGCGGCGGTGCGGGGCGCGCGGCGTATCCCAGAGGCCAACCTTCATGCTGTCGCCGTGCTGGGTGGCTGGCCGGGCGCCCTGGTCGCACGACGGGCTTTCCGGCACAAGACGACGAAGCAGCCGTTCCGAACCATCTTCTGGGGCACCGTCATTGCAAACTGTGTGGCGCTCGCGTGGTTCGTGTTCGAGATGCCCGCGAGGATGGGATGACAAGCGGGTCGGGCGATCCCCCCGCATTGGTTCGGAGATGCCCGGTCGCCGGACCCTAGCCAAACCCCGGAGACCGGTCCGGGGCAGAGCATGGAGTGAGGGTCGCTGAGCGCGCTCGGTCAAGTCCAGCGGGTTCGGGCAGGTGTGGCAGCCCTAGCCGGCAATCATGTGGTGATCGCGCTTGGCCCCGGCGGCCCGTTCGTCCTGACGGCTCACCTGCGGCCGCGGACGGTGCGCGTCGCTGCCGGTGAGGCGGTCACCGCCGGTGACCAGCTCGGCGAGTGCGGGAACTCCGGCAACAGCACCCAGCCGCACGGCCACCTGCAGGTGACCGACTCGATGCACTGGCCACATGCCCGGGGCCTGCCCATGGCCTTTCGCTCCAAGGCGCGATCCGCCGATGATTTGGGCGGGTGAGCGGCTCTGGACCTTGCGTGTTGCCTTCACGCCGGCCAATGTCTGGTGGCGGGACGCTGGTTGTGGCCGCGCTTCGCCGCCAGCGTGACCGCGCCAAACCGCGAGACAGGGACGGGCAGTCCCCTGTTGATAGCCCGTCCCTGTCAGTCGGCGTGGCACTCGGCAGTGCGATCCCCTCAGCAGGAGCTCGCGTCGTTCCGGTCCCGCGTGGCCCGCAGGCTCAGCCAGGGCGCGGCCGGCCGGGAGGGCGAGGCCATAGGGCAGCGCCGGTGGCCGAATGCGCATGCCCATCTCCTCCCACGGCGGCGGTCAGAGGTGCCGCCAACCCGAGTTCGTTGCGAACCGGCAGGCGGATGTCTCCGTCGCGAGTGGGCGGGAAGGGCCGGGCCCACAGGTGGGCGGCGTGGAGGGCCCTCAGCAACGTGGCGCGCGTTCAGCAACAGGCGCGCACCCAGCACACCTCCCGTTGAATTACGCGACCGGGAACCGCCCCGATCCCCACACATCGAGACATACATGCGTTGGCGTCCGGATGGCGACGGCGCCTTCCAGCTCGATCGCGCCGGAAATCACGTCATAGTCCGAGGCGATCGCGAAGTGGACGTACGCGTCGATGGCAAGCCCCGCAACGATGACGAGCCGGAGGAACAACTCGATTGGTCGGGTCCGCGTGTCGGTCGGCCCCGCGGTCGTGCTCGTGGATCCAGGTCCGTGCATTTGCGGAGCTTCCTGCCAAGCCGTGCGTGAGGGCGCTTAAGCAGTTCGTGGCAGGTGCACGAGGACGTGACGATCAGCCGTGACGACGTCGAGGCTTCCGATGTCGGACGGAGCCACTGACGTTGGCACAGGCACGGCGACGGCGCCCGTGTACGACGTCGTCCAGGTGCCGCTGGTCTCGATGCCGCCGTTGCGGGTGTGGATGACAAGGTGACACGTCTCACCGGGCGGGAGCCCGCTGAGTCGCAGCGTCACCTCGGTGCCCCACTGCCGTGCGTTCAGCAAGGCGGTGGCGCTCACCCTGGTCACCGGATCGGTGGCCGAGAGAGCGACCCCTGCGCTGGTCGGAACCGATGAGCTGCCGTGCTCGTCAACGGTCCGGACCCCGCCCACAACCAGGACGGTCGCCACCACAGCAGCGGTCGCGGCCACGGCGACACGCAGCCACTGGCGTCGGGCGCGCTGTCCAATCCTCGCGGCCGACAGAACTGCTGTGTCCGGGCCAGGGCCCGGCGGCTTGGCCGCATTCGCAGTGCCCAACGTATTTGCAGCGGGGTCGCTCATGATCTCGACGACGTCGCCGACGGTCAGCCGGGAGAGCATTCCCGGCAGAGGAGCGAGGCTGGCCAGTTCATCACGGCAGGTCTGGCAGAGCGTGAGATGGCGTTCGACGTGGACGCGCTCGTCAGCATCGATCGCGTCGAGCAGGTAGGAACCGAGTGCGACAGTCTCGGGGCAGATCATCGTTCGATCACTCCTCGTTCCTCCAGCACGGCGCGCAGTGCGCGCAACGCGTAATACGCACGGGACTTCACCGTTCCCGCGGGAATCGCCAGTACGGCCGCGGCCTCGGCGACCGAGAGCCGCACGTAGTACAGCTCGAACAGAACTCGGCGGTGCTGCGGGCTCAGTGAGCGAAGAGCCTCGAGCATCTGCCACTTCTCAACCGCGCGGTCCAGCTCGTCCTGGGCTGGCGGCAGGTCCCGCTCCACCTCGTAGGGCACCTCGGGCGCGCGATGCGTCTGGCGCCGGTAGCGCGATATCACCAGGTTGTGCGCGACCGTGTAGAGCCACCCGCGTGCCTGCTCGGGCCGGAGGCGATCACCGTACTGCCAGGCGCGTACGAGGGAGTCCTGCACGATTTCCTCGGCCGCGAAATGATCACCGTTGACCATTCGGGTCACATAGCTCAGCAGCGGCCGCTGATGGGCCGCATAGAGATTCCGAAGGACCTCGTCCTCCCGGTGTGGAAATTCCGACACCCTGAGAACTACGCCACGCGGCGCGAAACGGTTCATATCCGGTGTCCCTTGAACCGGACCGGGCTGCAAAGGCGTACGAACAGTTATGAAGATCGCACGGTTCTCTGAGTTCGCCGGGATCACTCTGCTTGCCGCCGTCACCGCCGCCTGTGGCGGCGGGTCCAGCGGCACTGGCAGTGGCGGCGGGAGCGGCTCCACGGGGGCTCAGATTGCGACCAGCACGAGCGCCGGGGTTGGTCCGATCCTTGTCGACTCCACCGGCAAGACGCTCTATTTCGCCGACGGGGAGACCGCCAGCACGATCAACTGCACCGGGGAGTGCCTCGGCTTCTGGACACCGCTCAGCGTTACGGGCAATGCCACCCCAAAGGTCGCCGGTGGCCTGACGGAGACGGTCGCCACGATCCAGCGCGGTGACGGCAAGACGCAGATCACGTACAACGGCCACCCCCTCTACACGTTCAAGCTCGACACGTCCAAGGGGCAGGCGAAGGGGAACAACTTCACGGACGCCTTCGTTGGCAAATCCTTCACCTGGCATGCGGTCACCGCCGCAGGAACGGCAGCACCCACCACGTCGCCCCCAGAGCCGTCGGGCGGGTATGGCTCAGGCTACTGACCGGCACGCGTCGACGTCGTGGGGTTTGCCGGGCCGCGGGCGGCATGGAGGGCGTTCAGCAGCGTGGCGCGCGTCAGGCAACGGGCGCGCGCCCGGCATACCTCCCGTTGAATTACGCGACTGGGAACCGCAGCGCGACCGATCCCCGCACATCGAGCCACACGTGCGTTGGCGTCCGCACGACCCGCATGACCACCTGCTCGCAGCCGGGGCACCGGGCGACGTACCCGGCGTCGCTGGCGTAGACGCGCAGTTGCGCCACCTCCCCCACCCGGCCACAGCCCGTGCACTGGCTGACAGCGGTGGTGAGGTCGACCGCGAATATCTCGGACAGCGGGCCCGCGAGCACGCTGCCGTCGACGTAGGAATCGGTGTCTGATCCGCCCATGTCAGCCTCCTGTCGGCCCGAACCGCTCGGTCTTGATCCGCCGGGGATCATGCCCCAGCGCCTGCAGGATGTCGGCCACCGCCTCGACGAAGCCGGTCGGACCGCACACGAAGCAATCCGGCTCGAAGTCGGCCGGCCACGCGGCGGTGCTGACATCGGCCACGTCGAGCCGTCCCGGCGGCCGCCGCACCCCCTGCGGAGCCGATCGGGTGAAGAGCAAAGTCACGTCGAGTCCCGGCTCCGGCCGCCGCAGCTCGTCGGCGTAGAACATCTCCTCGGGCGCCCGCACCGAGTAGATCAGGCGGAACGGAGCCCGGCTGGAGGCCTCCCGGCGCGCCCGGATCATCGCCATGTGCGGCACCACCCCCGAGCCGCCGGCGACCAGCAGCACAGGCTCGGTAGCGCTCGGGCGCCAGACGAACCAGCCGCCCACGGGACCGCGCAGCTCAACCTGGTCGCCTGCCTGGAGCACCTCGCCCAGGTAGGGCGAGACCTCGCCCCCCGGGACTCGCTGGATTGTGAGCTCGACCCGGTTGCCCCGGAACGGCGCGGCGAGGGAGTAGCTGCGCTGGGTGCTGTAGCCGTCCTCGGCAGTGAGGCGCACGTCGACATGCTGTCCCGGCAGGTGGCCCGGCCAGTCGGGGACATCGAACACCAGGGTGTCGGCGGTCTTGGTCTCGGGGCGCCGCTCGACCAGGGTGGCGACCTTCCAGACAATGCGCTTCATCACAGGGAGCAGGTATGCCGGTCAGTCGCCCCAGTAGCGCTGCTCGCGCCACGGGTCGCCGTAGTTGTGGTAGCCGGCGGTCTCCCAGAAGCCGGGCTCGTCCTCGGTCAGCAGCTGGATGCCGCGGACCCACTTGGCGGACTTCCAGAGGTACAGGTGGGGAACGAGCAGCCGGGCCGGGCCGCCGTGCTCCGAGCGCAGGGGCTCGCCGTCGTACTCGTAGGCCACCCAGGCCCGGCCGTCGAGCAGGTCCTCGAGCGGCAGGTTCGTGGTGTACCCGCCGTACGACGTGACCAGCGCGTAGTCGGCGGTGCTCTCCACATCGCGCATGAGGACGTCGAGCGAGACGCCCTTCCAGTCCGTATGGAGCTTCGACCACTTGGTCACGCAGTGGAGGTCGACCGTCGGCTCGTCGGGCGGCAGCGCCTGCAGCTCTGGCCAGGACCAGCGGTGCTCGGTGCCTAGCTCCGTGGTGATGGTGAATTCCCACTGGTCGAGCGGGATCCGAGGCGTCGGACCGGCCGAGAGGACCGGGAAGTCATGCGTCAGGTACTGACCCGGGGGCAGGTTGGCCGCCTCGTCGCTGCGACGCCCGGTGAAACCCCTCGAGATGATCGGCATGACCCCTCCTCAGTGAGCCGCGGCGCCGTGGCGGTGAGCCGCGGCGCGGGGCGCGGCGCCCGGGGGCGCCGGACTGGGTTCCAGAGTAGTGCGCCTCGACCTTCCGTCCAGTGGCCACTCATCCGAACAGCCAGAATCCCGCAGGGGACCTTGGCCGATGGTCGCCGGGCTGGTTGCGTCTCATCGTGGGGGTACGCGACCTGTTCCGCCGGCGCTTCAGGCGCGCCTGGACGCCCCGGCGGCGGGGCGAGTGCACGTGCTCCGAGCACGTGGACGAGCTCTCGGACCTCGTGATTCCCTTGCGTGCCGGATTGCCCGATCCCGACACCCTCCCGGTCACCGTGGGCGACCTGGTCGCTTCGGGGAGCCTCGGGACCCGTCCACTCGGCGACGAGGAGGCCGAAACCGACGACGTGCCGGGCCGGTTCCACTGGATGGTCATGCTGAGTGACCAGGCGCGCGCACACTACGACGACCAGGGCGCGCCGCTGGAGCTCGACGCGGCCCTCGCGTCCCGAGCCGGCGTGGAGCGGGTCGAGTGGCCCGAGCGCGACGCCTTCCTCCTTCAGGCGCCCACGCTCTGCCACGACGGCGTGCTGGCGTGTGCCGCCCGGGCCCTGCTCGACCCCAGGGTGCGCGCCACGCTGCCTTGAGACGGCCGCTTTCGGGGTGCGCCGTTACCCAGCGCCGACCGGGAGGAGTGGCTAGCCTCCCCTTGTGACCCGCACCGCCCGCCGGACGCGCCGCGATGGCTGAGGACACTCACGCGGACTGCCGCTTCTGCCAGATCGCGGCGGGCAGCGTGGCCGCAGAGCTGGTCATCGACGAGCCAGATGTCGTCGCCTTCCTCGACCGCCGACCGGTCTTCAAAGGACACGTGCTGCTGATCCCCCGCAGCCACGTCGAGACCCTGACCGACCTCCCACTGGGCCTGATGGAGCCGCTCATGGAGGCGGCCCAGCGCCTGGCCGCCGCCGTCAGGGACGGTCTGGGTGCCAGAGGCTCGTTCGTGGCCATGAACAACGTCGTCAGCCAGAGCGTGCCCCACCTCCATGTCCACGTTGTGCCGCGGACGAAGGGCGACGGGCTGCGCGGGTTCTTCTGGCCCAGAACGAAATACGCCTCTGAGCATGAGATGGAGGCGTATGCCGGCCGGCTCAGGGACGCGCTCGCCGCGCCACGTTGACCACAAACGGCCGACCGCGCCGACCGTTCGTGGCTAGGCTCGGTGCCATGCGATTCGAGTACCGCGTAGTGCAAGTCCGGGAACGGATGATGGGCGGCGCCCTGTCGGCCGAGAAGCTGGAGGACATCCTCAACGAGAACGCCCGCGAGGGCTGGCAGGTGAAGGACATCACCGCCACGGAGGTCAAGGGCCGCGTGGGACCCGGCGGTGTCGAGGGCCTGCTGATCACCTTCGAACGCCCCGTTGGCTGAGCACAACGTCCTCGGCGGCACGCTCGAGGAGTGCGGAACCGACCCGATCACCGGGTTCTTTCGCGATGGCTGCTGCTCGACCGGGCCTGAGGACATCGGCAGTCACACCGTGTGCGCCGTGATGACGCGCGAGTTCCTCGACCATCAGCGCACGCTTGGCAACGACCTCGTCTCGCCCATGCCCCTCTACCGATTCCCGGGACTGGTACCCGGCGACCGGTGGTGCGTCGTCGCCTCGCGCTGGCTGGAGTCCTACGAGGAAGGGGTCGCGGCCCCTGTGGTCCTGGCGAGCACCCATGAGCGCGCCCTCGAGCTGATCCCCATGAAGGTGCTGCGCGCCAAGGCCGTCGACGTTCCGGACGACCCGGGGTCCCTGACCACGTCCTGATCCAGGGAGCGCGGCAATGCGGTAGGGCGGCAACGGCAGCGCTCGCATGCTCGCGTAGGCTGCCGCCGTGCTCACGCCGGTGACCATCGTGGTCTTCGCTGCATCTGCCGCCATGGCGCTGGTCGCGCTCTTCTACCTGTTGCGGAACCGCCCCTTCGACGACTGGCTCCTGGGCGTGGCGGCCGTCCTGGAGCTGGGCCTGCTCGTGCAGGCGGTGGTCGCCCTCTTCCATGTCGGCGGCGTCAGCGGCGGCGGCGCCGAGCAGGCGACGTTCGCGGCATACGCCCTGACCCTCCCGGTGATCCCGCCGGCTGTGGTCTTCCTCGCGCTGAAGGAGAAGACCCGCTGGGCCATGGGTGTCATCGTCGGCGGAGTCTTCGCCGTCGCCGTCATGACCGCGCGTCTGGTCCAGATATGGGGGGCCCATGTCTGAGCAGACACAGCTGTCAGCGTTGGGCCGTGGGCCCGGTCGCGTCCTGGTCTTCCTGTACGCGCTGATGGCCCTGGCGGCGACCGGCCGGTCGGTGCTGCAGATCGTGGAGTACTTCGACCGCGCCCCCGTCGCCTACGTCCTGTCCGCCGTCGCCGCGCTCATCTACATCGTGGCCACGGTGGCACTCGCCAGGGGCGGTCGCACGTCGTTCCGGGTCGCGCTCGTCGCCTGCTCTGTCGAGCTCGCCGGGGTGTTGACCGTGGGGCTGGCCTCCTATCTGATCCCGAGCGCGTTCCCCGACAAGACGGTGTGGTCGCACTTCGGGTCGGGCTACGGCTACGTCCCGCTGGTGCTCCCGGTCCTCGGACTGCTCTGGCTGCGCCGCAACCGACCCGTGCGCGAGCCCGTGTAGGAGGTCGCGCAGCCTGCGGCGTGGCGAGCGCGGCAGGGATGGCAGGGGGTTCGGCGGCAGTCGTTTTCGCGGGCGCCAGTACCTGCTGCCGCGGCCGAGACGTGCCGCCGCAGGGGCACGTGCCGCGCGGCTAGCGCGGCTCGAGCAGAAAGACCGGGATCACCCGCTCGGTCTTCGCCTGGTAATCCGCGTACGGGGGGAAGGCCTCGACGCACACCGGCCACCACTGCGCGCGCTCGGCGTCGGCGAGCTCGCGCGCCCGGACGGGCCAGGTCTCCCTGTCGTCCTGGAGCAGGATGTCGGGATCGGCCTTCAGGTTGGCGTACCACTTGGGGTGCGTAGGGGCCCCTCCCTGGCTCGCCACGACGGCATACACGCCATCTCGCTCGATGCGCATGGCCGGCACCTTGCGGATCAGCCCGGTCGCGGCCCCGCGCATGGTCATCATGACCACGGGCCGGTTCATGATGTGAACCGAGCGGGTCGTGCCGGTCTCCTCGATCTTCTCGACCTGCTCGCGGACCCAATCTCGAGGACTTGGTGCGTATTCGCCGATGATACTCATAACCGCCCCAACCCTGGGCGGCCGCCGGACATTCCGGAAGCCGATGTCGGTGCGCCGATCATGCCGTCGCCACCTCGCGCCACAGGTCGATGCCGGCGTCCACGGCATACCGGTCGATCTTGCGGAGCTCAGCGTCGTCGAAGGCGAGATTCGCCGTTGCGGTCACGTTGGCCTCCAGCTGCGCGACACTCGAGGCGCCAACCAGCACAGAGGTGACGCGGGGATCGCGCAGAGCCCACGCGAGGGCCATCTGCGCGAGCGACTGTCCGCGCGCCTTGGCCATCCGGTTGAGCGCGCGAACGTGCTTGAGCGACTCCTCCGTGAGCATCTTCGGGTCGAGGCTCTTGCCCTGCGCCGCGCGTGACCCCTCGGGAATTCCCTTGAGGTACTTGTCGGTCAGCATTCCTTGGGCCAGAGGCGAGAAGGCGATACAGCCAACGCCGTGGGTACCGAGCACGTCCAGCAGGTCTTCCTCGATCCAGCGGTTGAGCATCGAGTACGACGGCTGGTGGATCAGCAGCGGCGTGCCCAGGTCGCGCAGGATGTCGATGGCCTCCTGCGTGCGCCGCCCCGAGTATGAGGAGATGCCCACGTAGAGCGCCTTCCCCTGGCGCACCGCCGAATCCAGCGCGCCGAGGGTTTCCTCGAGCGGCGTCGTCTCGTCGAAGCGGTGGCTGTAGAAGATGTCGACGTAGTCGAGCCCCATGCGCCCGAGCGACTGGTCGAGGGAGGCCAGGACGTATTTGCGCGAGCCGCCGCCCTGCCCGTACGGGCCGGGCCACATGTCCCAGCCCGCCTTGGTCGAGATGATCAGCTCGTCGCGGTATGCCGTGAAGTCGCGCCTGAGGATCGACCCGAAGTTCCGCTCGGCTGACCCGTAGGGCGGCCCGTAGTTGTTGGCGAGGTCGAAATGGGTGATCCCCAGGTCGAACGCCCGGCGCAGGATCGCCTGCTGGCGCTCCAGGGGCACGTCGTCGCCGAAGTTGTGCCACAGGCCGAGCGAAATGGCCGGCAGGTCGAGGCCCCAGCGGCCGACCCGCCGGTAGGGCATCCCAGCCTCGTAGCGACCGCCCGCTGCCTGGTACTCATCCGCGTGGAAAGTCATGTGCCAATCTGACCACGGGCGAGATAGTCCGGACGAGAGGCAGTCTCCCATCGTGCCGCGCCGGTCCACGATGGGAGACGGGGATATCCGGCGGGGGCGCACTGACTAGCATTCACAGGTAGGTCATGAGTGCCAGCGTTCAGCCCCGGCTTGCTGGCCGGCAACCCTCCTCCGCGGTGGGGTGCCCCGGGTGAGGACCTGGCGGGTGGTCCTGTGCAGCAGGACGCCCCGCAAGCGCGGGAATCCTTTCTCAGATGCGTTTCCCGCACCGTCGGCGGCGGTGCCCATTCCCACTGTCGCGGCGGGCCGGCATACGACTTCTGCTCCGGAGCGGGGCACGAACTGAAAGGGAACCACCATGGCCGAGCAGGCACCCAACTGGTCGTTCGAGACCCGCCAGGTCCACGTCGGGCAGGAGCCCGACGCCGCGACCGGCGCCCGCGCACTGCCGATCTACCAGACGACGTCGTACGTGTTCAAGGACACCGACCACGCCGCAAATCTGTTTGCCCTCAAGGAATTCGGCAACATCTACACCCGGATCATGAATCCGACGCAGGATGCGGTCGAGCAGCGTCTCGCCTCGCTGGAGGGCGGTGTGGGTGCCCTGTTGGTGAGCTCCGGGCAGGCCGCCGAGACCATCGCGATCCTCAACCTCGCCGAGGCGGGCGACCACGTGGTCGCCAGCCCGTCCCTCTACGGCGGCACCTACAACCTGCTGCACTACACGCTGCCGAAGTACGGCATCGAGGTGACCTTCGTCGAGAACCCCGACGACCTCGAGTCGTGGCGGGCAGCCGTGCGCCCCAACACCAAGGCGTTCTTCGGCGAGACCATCTCCAACCCCAAGCAGGACCTGCTCGACATCGAGGGGGTCGCGGGGGTGGCCCACGGGGCGGGAGTGCCGCTGATCGTCGACAACACGGTTGCGACGCCCTACTTGATCCGCCCGCTGGAGTGGGGTGCGGACGTAGTGGTGCACTCTGCGACCAAATACCTTGGGGGACACGGCACCTCGATCGCGGGGGTGATCGTCGACAGCGGTCGGTTCGACTACGCCGAGGACCCGGCGAAGTTCCCCAACTTCAACGAGCCCGACCCGAGCTACCACGGCCTGCGCTACGGACCGGACCTCGGCGTCGGCAGCGCGCTGGGTGCCAACCTCGCGTTCATCCTCAAGGCACGGGTCCAGCTGCTGCGCGACCTCGGGCCGGCTGTGGCGCCGTTCAACGCCTTCCTGATCGCGCAGGGCCTCGAGACGCTGAGCTTGCGGATCGAGCGCCACGTCGACAACGCACTGCGGGTCGCCCACTGGCTCGAGGCGCGCGACGAGGTGGAGTCGGTGGCGTATGCCGGCCTGCCCAGCTCCCCGTGGAACGGCCTGGCCCGCAAATACGCGCCTCGCGGTGCTGGCGCCGTGCTGGCCTTCGAGATCAAGGGCGGCATCGAGGCGGGGCGCCGATTCGTCAACGCCCTGAAGCTGCACTCGCACGTGGCCAACATCGGCGATGTGCGATCCCTGGTGATCCACCCGGCCTCCACGACGCACAGCCAGCTCTCCGAGGAGGAGCAGCGATCAGCGGGCGTCACTCCCGGACTGGTGCGGCTCGCCGTCGGGATCGAGCACATCGACGACATCCTGGCCGACCTGGAGCAGGGCTTCATCGCGGCCAAGGAGGCCTGACCCTTTCGCATGGTCCCGGGCGGTCCGTACCCGGGACCATGCGGGTGTGGAAAACGACTCGGCCCGATCCGCGGTTCTTCCTACGCTGCAGGGCATGACTGCGATGAGGGTAGACGCTGACGACGTCGCGGCGCTGGGGGAGTCACTGCTGCAGCTGAGCCACTACCTGAGCCAACACCGAGCCACGGCCGACCAGCGGAGCGCCATGGGCAGGGGGTCGGCGGGCGGCGCTCTCGACGCTGTGCTGTCCGACTGGGAGCTGAGGCGCCACGAGATCTGCGCCCACCTCGACCGGCTGGGCGAGTCGGCACGGACGGCAGGGGCTGCGTACATCTCCACCGAGGCGGCCGTGGAGCGGCTTGCGGGGGTTGCAGGGCCGTGATCCCAGGCCTCGAGCCCATCACCGGCGATCCGGACGCTGTCGAGGGCAAGGCGGTTCAGCTCAGGGTCATGGCCTTGCGCTTCCACCGGGCCAACGACGTGCTCACCGTCCTCTCGACCTCGGCCGAGTGGACCGGACCTGCCGGGTCGGCCTTCGCCGAGAGGGTGCGGGCGATGCCGACCCTCCTGTGCAGCGTCGCCGAGCGCTTCGCGCAGGCGGCTGGCGCCCTGGCCGAGTTCGCACCGGGGCTGCGGGCTGCCCAGCGGCTCTGCGACCGTGCCATCGACGACCACGGCGACCAGCTCCGCGAACTCGACCGGCTGGACGCAGAGCTAGTCCGAGCACGGGCAAGCGGCGACCTGTCGTCCGTCGACCGCCTGATGGCGAACCGCCTGGCGTGCGTCCTGAGGATCCACGATGCCGAGCGCCGACATGCGGCAGCCGTGGCGGCGTTCGACGAGGCCGACCAGTGCTGCGCCGCGCGCCTGTTCAGGGCCTCCCACGATGCCCTGGACGACTCCTTCGCCTATGACCTGGCTACCGGTACGGCGCGCCTCGCCGACGGAGTGTCGATGCGCGCAGGCCAGTTCTGGTGGGTGCCCGGCGTCGGCGAGGGCGCCCAGGGCCTGGCACTCGCCGGCGGGGTCGCCAGCACTCTCCTTCGATCCGCGGTCAAGGCCGTCTACGACGACGGATCGTGGAAGTCCATCGGCGTCAACGCGGGTCTGCTCTCGGTCGCTCCGATCGGGCGGGGCCTCAAGGCGATGGGTCTCGCCCGTGCAGGCGCCACTGCGGCTCCGGCCATCAAGTCCGTGTCGGCCCCGCGGACCTTGGCCCAGTTCCGCGACCGCCCGCTGATGGGTGCGTGGGCCCGGGAGACGGTGCTCACCAGCGCCGAGTTCCGCATCGCCCAGGAGGCGGCCGACGACCTTGGCCGCGTCGCCAGCGCCGGCCGGATGGCGCGCTGGCCCGTCAAGGCCTCCGTGGGCCTGCGGATCGCCGACCAGGGGTGCACGCGCGCCGGCCAGCTCACGACCCTGAGCGCAGTGGCCCCCAGCGAGCCCATCCCGCCTTCGCCGAGCCCGTCGGAGACGCCGGCGGCCGACGCCGCGCTGCCATGCCAGTCGGCGTCCCCTGGCATCCCGCGCTGAGCACTCGCGCGGTGCCGAGCACTCGAAAACGCCCCGCGATCGCCCTGGGCGCCGACCGTATGCTGACCGCATGTCCGCCCCGAACTCTCCGCAGCCCTCGGCTGCCCAGAGCAGGAACGGGCGAGGTCGGGGCCGACGCCGCTCGCCGAGCCGCGCACGCACCAGCCCCCCGCGAGCGGTCCCGCACCGGCGCAAGGTCCCGTTGCCCGACCTGCACTACCCCGAGCACCTTCCGGTCGTCGAGCGCCGCGACGAGATCGCCGAGGCCATCCGGGCGCACCAGGTCGTCGTCATTGCCGGCGAGACCGGGTCGGGCAAGACCACCCAGATACCCAAGATCTGCCTCGAGGTGGGGCGCGGCCAGACTGGCCAGATCGGCCACACCCAGCCTCGCCGCATTGCCGCGCGCTCGGTCGCCGAGCGCATCGCCGAGGAGCTCCAGGTGGAGCTCGGAGGCGCGATCGGCTACCAGGTGCGCTTCACCGACCACTCCGGAGACCAGACGCTGGTCAAGGTCATGACCGACGGCATCCTGCTCAACGAGATGCAGCGTGATCGCGACCTGCGCCGCTACGACACGATCATCATCGACGAGGCCCACGAGCGCAGTCTCAACATCGACTTCATCCTCGGCTACCTCAAGCAGCTTCTACCGCGCCGCCCTGACCTCAAGGTCATCGTCACCAGCGCCACCATCGACCCTGAGCGATTCGCGGAGCACTTCGCGGCGCCCGACGGCACGCCTGCCCCGATCGTCGAGGTGTCCGGCCGCACCTACCCGGTCGAGGTCCGCTACCGGCCCCTCTCCGATCCAGAGCGGCCCGACGACGACCGCGACCAGGTCACCGGCATCTGCGAGGCAGTAGAAGAGCTGTGGACCGAGCGGTCCGGCCGCGACGGGGCGGGGGAGGACATCCTCGTCTTCCTCTCCGGCGAGCGCGAGATCCGCGATACGGCAGACGCCCTTGCGGGGATGGCACTCCCGCAGACCGAGGTGCTGCCGTTGTTCGCGCGCCTGTCCGCAGCCGAGCAGCATCGCGTCTTCGGCCGCCACTCCGGCCGCCGGGTCGTGCTCGCCACCAACGTCGCCGAGACCTCGCTCACCGTCCCGGGCATCCGCTACGTCGTCGATGCCGGCACCGCGCGCATCTCCCGCTACAGCCAGCGCACCAAGGTCCAGCGCCTGCCCATCGAGCCGATCTCACAGGCCAGTGCCCAGCAGCGCGCCGGCCGCTGCGGCCGGGTGGCCGACGGCATCTGCATTCGCCTGTACTCCGCGGCCGACTACGAGGCTCGGCCTGAGTTCACCGAGCCGGAGATCCAGCGCACCAGTCTCGCGGCCGTCATCCTCCAGATGACGGCGCTGGGGCTCGGTGACATCGCCCGCTTCCCCTTCGTCGACGCGCCGGACTCGCGGCAGGTCGCCGACGGCATACGGCTCCTGGAGGAGCTCCAGGCCTTCGAGCCTGCCACCCAGACGGGGTATACCGGCCAGTCGGCTTCACCACAGAAGCCCGGGCCCCAGGAGACCCCCGTGGCGGGCGACGGCTCCGACGGTGCCGAAGGTGCCGGCAGTGAGCGTCCCCCCGGCTCCGGCCGTGCTGGGCGCGGGGGCGCACGCGGTCGCGGACGCAGGCTCACGGCATACGGTCGCTCCCTCGCCCGCCTGCCGGTGGACCCCCGCCTGGGCCGCATGCTCCTGGAGGCCGACCGGCTTGGCTGCACCCGCGAGGTCCTGGTCATCGTGGCGGCCCTCTCGATGCAGGACCCCCGCGAGCGGCCGGTCGAGAAGCAGCAGCAGGCGGACCAGGCCCACGCACGGTTCCGCGACCAGCACAGCGACTTCGCCACGCTGCACAACCTGTGGCGCTACCTCCGGCAGCAGCAGAAGGCACTGAGCAGCAGCGCTTTCCGCCGCATGTGCAAGAGCGAGTTCCTGCACTACCTGCGCGTGCGCGAGTGGCAGGACCTGCACAGCCAACTGCGGCAGGCGTGCCGGCAACAGGGGCTCAACCCCGACCAGTCGACCTCGACGGGCGAGGACGAGCCCGACTGGGACCGCATCCACCAGGCCGTGCTGGCCGGACTCCTGTCCCACATCGGGCTGCGCGACGAGGTGAAGCGCGACTACCTGGGGGCCCGGGGCGCGCGGTTCGCGATCTCGCCCGGCTCGACCCTCTTCCGGCGCCAGCCCGACTTCGTCATGGCGGCCGAGCTGGTCGAGACCAGCCGCCTGTGGGCCCGCACCAACGCCCGCATCGACCCTCTCTGGGCCGAGCGGGCTGCGCCGCACCTGGTGAAGCGCAGCTACAGCGAGCCCCGGTGGTCGCTGAAGCAGGGTGCCGCACTGGCCACCGAGCGGGTCACGCTGTACGGCGTCCCACTCGTCGCCGGCCGCACGGTGCAGTACGGCCGGATCAATCCCGAGGAGTCGCGGGACCTGTTCATCCGGCACGCGCTGGTCGAGGGGGAGTGGGAGACCCGGCACGAGTTCTGGCGGTCCAACCAGCAGCTGCTGCGACGGCTTGGCGAGCTCGAGGCGCGGGCCCGGCGGCGCGACCTGATCGTCGACGACGAGGTGCTCTTCTCGTTCTACGACAAGCGGATTCCCGCCGACGTGTACTCCCAGCGCCATTTCGACACCTGGTGGAAGACGGCCCGGCGGGACACGCCCGACCTGCTGAGGTTCACCGAGGACGTGCTCACCCGCGACTCGGCGGAGGAGGTGTCGGCGCGCGACTACCCGCGGGTGTGGCGCCAAGACGGGCTGCAGCTGGCCCTGACCTACCAGTTCTCGCCGGGCTCCGCAGCGGATGGCGTCACCGTGCACATACCGCTCGCTCTGCTCAACCGGGTGTCCGACCGGGGCTTCGACTGGCAGGTCCCTGGCCTGCGCCAGGAGCTGGCGACCGCTCTCATCCGGTCGCTGCCCAAGGCGACGCGCACTCACTTCGTGCCAGCCCCTGACCACGCGGCCGCGGCCCTCGCCCTAGTCGACCCGGAGCGCGGCAGCCTGGTCGAAGAGCTGGGGCGGGCCCTGCGCGAGCGAACCGGGGTCCGGTTCGGCACCGAGGAGTTCGACGTGGAGCGGGTGCCCGACCATCTGCGCATCACCTTCAGCGTCGAGGACGAGAGGCGCCGCCCGGTCGGACAGGGCAAGGACCTGGGGCGGCTGCGGGACGAGCTTGCCGGCTCGCTGCAGCAGGGCATGTCCCGGGCCAGCGCCTCCATCGAGCGCGACGGCATCACGGCCTGGGACTTCGGCGCGCTCCCGGAGACCTTCGAGGGGCGATCCGGCAAGCACACGGTGCGGGGCTTCCCAGCTCTGGTCGACCAGCGCAGCAGCGTGGCCCTCCGGGTCCTGCCCGACGCGGGCGAGGCTCGAGCAGCCACTCAGCGGGGTGTGCGGAGGCTCCTGCTTCTGAACACGTCGGCGCCGTGGAAGCGCGTCCTGGCCAGGCTCACGAACGCCCAGAAGCTCGCCCTCGGCCAGAACCCCCACGGGAGCGTCCCCGCCCTGCTCGAGGACTGCCTCGCCTGTGCCGTCGACGCCATCGTGGCCGAGCGGACCGCGGGAGATGTGCGCGATGCCGACGCCTTCGCCGACGTGCTGACAGCGGTGCGGACCCACGTCGCGGCCCGGGTGCTCCAGGTCGTCGACGCAGTGGAGCCGGTGCTCGCGCTCTCCGCCGAGGTGCAGCGGGCCTTGCCGAGGCTCGACGCTCCTGCTCTCGCGTCGACGGCGGCGGACCTGCGGGCGCAGTGGGAGAGCCTCATCCGTCCGGGATTCGTGGCCGATACGGGGCTCGCACGGCTGCCCGAGGTGCAGCGGTACCTGCGGGCCATGCTGGTGCGCATCGACCGGGCCGTCGAGTCGCCGAGTCGGGACGCCGCCGTGCAGGAGACGGTCGACCGGGTCGAGGAGGCCTATGCCGACCTGCTCGACTCCCTGCCCCGCAGCCGGCCCAGTGCAGCACACCGCCCCGACATCGAGGCGATCGGCTGGATGGTCGAGGAGCTCCGGGTGAGCCTGTTCGCGAACCGCCTCGGCACGGCGTACCCCGTCTCGGAGAAGCGCATCCTCAGGGCCATTGCGGCCGTCGAGGTGTGAGGGGAGGCATCCCCTCCGTGCCGGCTCACCGGCATACCCCCGATGTATGCCGGTGGGCCTGGTTCCCGGGGACAGGCACAGGACGGGGCCTCCGGGATCGTCCCGGGGGCCCCGCCCTGGCCGGCTGGATCAGCCGACAGGCAACGGCTCTGCCTCGTCGTGCACCGGCTCCGCCCCGTCGTGGGCCAGCTCGCGGTGCTTCACGTTGAGGAACACGAAGGTGATCAGCGCGGCCACCGCCATCATGACCGCGGCCACGACGTAGGCCTGGCTGGCCCCGTACGTCCACGCCTGGGTCTCGATCGCCTTCTTGGCTGCGGCCATCTGCTGTGCGCTCGGGCCGGGAGCCCCCGGCGGGACGCTCGCCTGGGCGGCAGTGGCCAGCTCAGCTGCCTTGTTCTTGAGAGCGCTCACGAAGACCGTGCTGAGCGTGGCCAGACCCAGGGTGCCGCCGATCTGCTGCATCGTGTTGAGCACCGCGGAGGCCACGGAGGAGTCCTCGTGCTCCACGCCGTGCACGGCAGTCAGCGTCATCGGGACGAAGATCAGGCCCATGCCGAAGGCGAGGACAACGATCCAGGGCAGGAGGTCGGCGGCGTAGGTGCTGTCGACGCCGAGTCTCGAGAAGCCCCACATGCCGGTCATGGCCAGGAGCGCACCGGCTCCTGCCGTCCACCGCGGGTCGACCCTCGACATGAGCGCCGACGCGAGCTGTGCGGATGCGACGATGCCGAAGGAGAAGGGCAGGAACGCGAGGCCGGTCTTCATCGACGAGTACCCCAGGACGTTCTGGATGTACTGGCCGAGGAAGAAGAACATCGCGAACAGAGCCGCCCCCACGATGAGCATCACGACGAACGCTGTCCCGCGAGTCCGGTTGGCGGGGATCCGCAGGGGCAGCAGCGGGTGTGTGGTGGTCCGCTCGATGACCGCGAACGCGAGCAGCAGCGCCACCCCGATGCCGAGGTAGGTCACGGTCCACGCGTCGGACCAGGAGGTCGTCGCCGCGTGGGTGAGCCCGTAGACCAGCGAGGCCAGGCCCGCGACGGACGTGACGGCGCCGGGAATATCGAGGCCACCCGTGCCGCCGTCGGACTCGGTGAGCACACGCGGTGCCATCGCAGCCACCACGATGCCGATGGGGACATTGATGAAAAAGTTCCATCGCCAGTCGACCTCGGTCAGGGCACCACCGAGGATGAGGCCGATCGCGGCGCCGGCGCCGGACATTGCGGCGAACACACCCATGGCCCGGTTGCGCTCCTTCCCGGCGGGGAAGGTCGTGGTGATCAGCGCCAGGGCGTTGGGCGCGGCCAGCGCTCCGCCCAGGCCCTGGAGGGCACGCGCGGCCAGCATCATGGTCTCGTTGGTGGCTAGGCCGCCAGCCAGCGACGCGAGAGCGAAGAGCAGCACGCCGCTGAGGAACAGCCGGCGCCTGCCGTAGAGGTCGCCGAGGCGCCCGCCCAGGAGCAGGACGCCGCCGAAGGCGAGTGTGTAGATCGTGACCACCCACTGCAGGTTCGCCTGGGAGAACCCCAGGTCTGCCTGCAGGTGGGGGAGTGCGATGTTCACGATCGTCGCGTCAAGAACGATCATGAGCTGGGCCGCGCAGATGAGGATGAGCGCAAGCCCGAGGTTGCGTGGTGGTGCGTCGTGCGATGTGAAGTCCGCGGGATCGCGGATCTCCTCAAGGGTGCTTGAGGACATGGGTTCCCCTCTCAAGGTGGTGACATGGGTGATTCAGGGCATGGCGGACCGCGGTAACGGCACGTCGGGATTGCGGGACGGCGCCGTCCCGAGAAGGTGGTGCGGGGGAGAGCGCCTAGTCGGCCACAGTGGCCGCGCAGGCCGGCAGGACCACCGAGTCCAGCAGCTGCGTGACGCGCTCCCGTCCAGGGCGTCGCCCGGTCATGAGCGCCTCGTGGAAGCACATGGCCGGCAGGATCATGAGCAGGGTGTCGAGATCGGCCTCCTTGCCGATCTCACCGCGCCTCTGAGCGTGGGCGAAAACCTGCCGTGCCGCCGCCGTCTTGGGCGCGACGAACCGCGCTTGGATCCCGGTCAGGAGCTCGGGATCGCGGTGGAGGATGGGCAGGAGGGCGCCCCAGGCGGCAACCAGCCGGGGGTCGACGAGACCTCCATCGGCACACGCCTGCGCGAGGAGGTCCTCGCGGAGTGAGCCGGTGTTGGGGTCGTCCTCGGCGGGGCAGCCGATGAGCAGGCCCACGGCGTCGACCACGAGGTCGCGCTTGTGGGGCCAGCGCCGGTAGAGCGTCGCCTTGGAGGCCTTGGCCTCCGTAGCGACCAAGTCGAAGGTGAGCCGGTCGTAGCCCACCTCGCCCAGCACGCCAAGAGCCGCGCGCAGAATCTCCTCCTCCCGCTGCCCCTCGACGCGAGGCCGCGTTCGGACGGCTGCAGCTGCCGCTTCGAGTGGTGACATCGCTGCCTCCTTCCTAGCAGGGGCCGGTCTGGGCCAAACTATCGGTCCCTTCGGGGATCGGCCCGTAGCCTGGGCCGGTCGTCGAGGGGCCTGCATCGATGAAACGAAACTGTTCCGTTTCATGTCTACCCCACACTCCGCCCCAAAAGCAAGAGGGATTTTCTGCGCTGGCAGTCCGGAATCTGCGCTGGCAGTCCGGAATCAACTCGGCACCGGCTGGCGTTGACTAGGTAAATGCGCAGCAGACCGCTGTTGCGACTGATTGCAGACATCCGGGCCGCGTGCGGTCGGCCCCGCAGGAAAGGCGCCGTTGTGCTCAACCCATCCGAGCTCTACCACTACGAATCCGATGGCGGCGCCTTGGCGCGGCCAGCCGGGGATCGCGGGGGAGCGCTCATCGTGTCGCTCGGCGGGTTCATCGACGCGGGCCACACGCAGCGGCTGCTGACCGAGCACCTCCTCGCCTCGGGCGAGACGACGGTCGTGGCGTCCTTCGACGTCGACCAGCTCATGGACTACCGCGGCCGCCGGCCCGCCATGGTGTTCGACGCGAACCGCTGGGCTTCCTACGATGACCCAGCGCTCTTGCTCTACCGGCTGGCCGACCGTGACGGCACGGCCTACTACCTGCTCGCAGGAAGCGAGCCGGACTACCAGTGGGAGCGGGTAGTCGAGGCGATCCGCGAGATCATCGGTGACCTCGGGATCACCCTCACCGTCTCGGCGCATGGCATCCCCATGGCGGTTCCGCACACCCGCCCGGTAGGCATGAGCCGCCATGCAACCAATCCTCGGCTTCTTGGTGAGGACAGCCCGCTGTTCGGGCGAGTCCAGGTGCCCGCCAGCCTCAGCGCCCTGCTCGAGCTGCGCCTCGGCGAGGCTGGTCACGATGCGATCGGCTTCGCCATCCACGTGCCGCACTACCTCGCGCAGGCCGAGTTCCCCGACGGTGCCGTTGCTGCGCTCAACGCCATCGTCGACCACACGGGTCTCAACCTTCCCAACGACGCCCTCGTCGCCGCGGCCGGCATCAACCGCGCGGAGATCGCACGCGAGGTCGACGGATCCGACGAGGTGGCCCAGGTGGTCCACGCCCTGGAGCGGCAGTACGACCAGTTCATCGAGGGGATGCAGCGGCCCAGCCTGCTGGCCACCGGGGTCAGCGAGATCCCCTCGGCGGAGGAGATCGGCGCAGAGTTCGAGGAGTTCCTGCGGACCGTTTCCGACGACGACACCGATGGCGGCGCACAGCACTGAGCCTGGTGACGCTGGGTCGATGTGCTGACCGGCGCTGGCTGCACTGAGCGGGTCTGAGCGACGGCGCTCGCCGAACTGAGCTGAGCCATCGAGCTCGCACCGCCGGCCCGGTACCTCGACTCACCGGAGTGTCAGGGCTTGGCGTCTGACCAGCGCGAGACGATCGACGCGTCCGCCACGAAGCGGACGTCGCTCGACCCGCTCCAGCGGCGAGCGCTGTCCTCGAGCGCGGTCACCACGTGACCTCGCACCTCCTCGGCATGCTCGACCGGGGAGTGGACCAGGAGCTCGTCGTGCAGGCACAGGACGATCGCTGCGCCCGTGTGTGTGATGGCCGCACGCACGGTGGCCGCCCAAGCCTTGAAGAGCTCCGCCGCAGCGCCCTGGATGACCGCGTTGCGCACGAACCGGCCGCGGGCCGCATCCCTGGCGGCCTGGGTGCTTGCATCCCCCTCCGCCAGCACGCTGCCGCTACGGATCAGACGCCCGCCGAAGGTGCGCAGGGACCCGCCCGCCAGCCCCACGGCATACGCGCCGTCGAGGAAGTCCATGGCCACCGGGTAGGCGCGCTCGAGCCCCTTCAGCGCCTCTCCGGCAGCCCCGCTGCGCTGCCCGTACATCGCCGCGAGCACCGCGACCTTGGCCACGGCCCGCTCGACACCCAGCGCAGCCGCAACCGGGGCGTACAGGTCGTCGGCCTGGGTGGCGGCGGCAAAGCGCCGATCTCCGGAGACCGCCGCCAGCACCCGCGGCTCGATCTGGCCGAGGTCGGCACGCACGAAGACATAGCCCGGGTGCGCGGCCACGGCTGGCCGCAGCGCCGCGGGGAGGTTGTGGAGGCCGTTCTGGGCGGTCATGCGTCCGGCGCCTCCGTCACATGCGGTCCAGCCACCGCGCAGTCGGTCGTCGAGCCCCACGTGGGAGTCCAGCCAGGTATAGCCGTACGTGGTTGCGATGCGCTCGGCCTTCCGCCACAGCAGCAGCGCCTCGACCACGGGGTGCGTCTCGCGATAGGGCTCGAGCACCCACTTGCGCGTGTTGGGCACCACGATGCCGACGTTCGCCAGCAGCTCGCGTACCTGGGCCGGGTGGCGCAGGTCACCCCCAAGACCCGGGGTATGCCGCAGCACGAGCCGGTCGCGGTCGCGCCGCACGCCCACCGCCTCTGCCTCCGAGCTGGTCCGGGGGCCGGCAGCCTCGGCGATCAGCCTCTCGGCGGCCGGCCGGTCGATCGGGAGACCGTCTCGGGCGAGCTCTTCGCACAGGAGGGCAGCCACTGACTCGGAGTGGGCGGTGGTCACCGCCCGAGGACCGGTCGACCGCAGGGCGCCATGCTGCCGGGTCGCCACGTCGTATGCCGTGCGCGCCCACAGGAGCAGCCGCTCGGGCGTCCGCTGCCAGTCACCACTGACGGCATCCGCGCGGAGGTGGCCGTCCGCGGCGATGAGCTCGTCGTCGCGGAGCGCAGCGTCTCTGGCAGCGGCGAGCTCGAAGAGGTCGCCCGATGGCGGCGCCGGCAGCGTGGCCTCCGAGAGGCCGTGAACCGCCGCCCAGGAGCGGCCAGGGTCGGCGAGCCAGCCACCGTGCTCGAGTCGGTGTGCCTCGGCGATGTCCCAGCAGCGCGCTATGGCCAGCCCGGCGGCCACCAGTGGCCGCGCTCCCTCCGCGGCGGACCACCAGATCCAGCGGGGGCCTCTTAGACCGAGCCGGCGGACCCGGTCGACGATCTCCGCCTGGCTGCCGGTCATCGCGGTCTCGGGCGACCAGAGCGCACCGAGGCCGTGGCCGAAGGCCACGGCGATTCGCTCAGGGCTCACGAGGGCACGCTACCCATGAGCACCGACGCCGCTTACGGCCGTCGTGGATGCCCCTGTCGCTTCATGGGGACGACACAGCAAGGCCGGACTTGAGGGCCGTCTGCCGTTTGATCCGGCTCAGCATCGCGACCATCCCGCGAAGCCGAAGGGGGGAGACGACCTCGGCAAGCGAGAAGCGCAGCGGCGCGTCGTCGGGGGTATTTAGAACCTCGTCGACAGTCAGTCCGTCGAGGCCCTCGTGCAGGATGCCGGCGAAGCCCCGCGTGGTCGGCGCCTCGGGCGGCGCCTGGAAGTGGAGGTTCACGATCCGCCGTCCGGGCTCGTCGGCGGGCTGGTCGCCGACCTCGACCAGGAGGAACAGCGGCGACTGGCACTCGTGGACCTGTTCCAGCTTGCCCGGCTGGCCGGCATACCTCTCCGGCAGCTCCGGCAGCTCGTCACTGAACTCCAGCAGGAGCTGGAGCCGCTCCTGTGGCGAGGCACTGGCGAAGTCGTCGGCGATCTCGGCCAGGCTTGGCGGCATTGCCGACATGCCGCTATTTCCATTACCGCTCAAGGACATTCCTCACCAGAGTCCTGCGTCAACGCTCTATGGGAGCGCGCACTGAGTTGCCCCACTCGGTCCACGACCCGTCGTAGTTGCGCACCATGTCGAAGCCAAGCAGGTAGGTAAGCACGAACCATGTGTGCGATGACCGCTCGCCGATGCGGCAGTAGGCGATGGTTGCCGTGTGGGGGTCGAGTCCCTGCTCCCGCAGGTAGATGTCCTCCAGCTCGGCGCGCGACTTGAACGTGCCGTCCTCGTTGGCGGCGCGGGCCCACGGCACACTCCTTGCCCCCGGGATGTGGCCGCCACGCATGGCTCCCTCCTGCGGGTAGTCAGGCATGTGCAGGAGCTCGCCGGAGTACTCACCGGGGGAGCGGACATCCACGAGCGGCTGCTGGCCCAGGTGGGCCAGCACGTCGTCTCTGAAGGCGCGGATCTGACTGTCGTCCCGCTCGACGACTGGGTATGCCGTGGGGTTCGCTTTCGTGGTCTCGCGCGTCATCTCGCGACCCTCGGCGGCCCACTTGGCGCGCCCGCCGTCGAGGAGCTTGACGTCCTCGTGCCCGAACAGGCTCATGACCCAGAGAGCGTAGGCCGCCCACCAGTTGTTCTTGTCGCCGTAGAGGACCACGGTGGTGTCACGGTCGATGCCGCGCGCAGACATGACCCGGGCGAACTGCTCACCGTCGACATAGTCGCGGGTCAGGGGGTCGTTGAGGTCTTGGTGCCAGTCGAGCTTGAACGAGCCCGGGATGTGGCCGGTGTCATAGAGCAGGACGTCCTCGTCGGACTCGAGGATCGCGACTTGCGTGCCGGGGCCCGCGGCTCCCGCCTCGATCTGCTCGGCCAGCCAATCGGTCGTGACGAGCCGCTCCGGGTGGACGTACTGGGAGATGCGCTCGTCGCTGCGGTTGGTCATGCTGCCAACGATAGACGGGAGGTCCAACCGGGCCCGTGGCAGGATGGGTGCGCAGTCACTCCAACGACGGAAGGATCAGCGTGGGCCTCCTGGGCTTGGGCAACGACGATACTGCGAGGACCCTCGACGCGGTCGAGCAGACCACGAGGGCGCTCGAGCAGGCGCGGGAGGAGAAGCCCGACCCGGGGCTGTTCGGTGGTGCTGCGGCCGGGATGATCGAGAACCTCCTGGATATCGGCATGGACGGCAAGGGCCACTTCGACTCGGCGCAGAGGGTGGCCGACGTGGCCCGCGCGGAGCGTCCCGATGCCGAGCAGGCGGTCGACGCGATCGTGCGCAGCCACCTGAAGCTGGCGGCGGCCGGCGGTTTCGTGACCACCATGGGCGGCTTCATCATGATGCCGATCTCACTGCCGGCCAACGTGCTGGAGTTCTACGCTCTGGCAACGCGAATGGTCGCGAGCATCGCCTCGGTCCGGGGCTACGACATCAGACAGCCGGAGATCCGCTCGGCGGTCCTGCTCACTCTCATCGACGCGGAGGCAGACGACCTGCTGCGGAAGGCTGGGGTCGTCAAGACCGGCCGGCTGTCCGACCTCGCGGTTCAGCGGCTGCCCGGCCCGATTCTCCTGGTGGTCAACAAGGCCGTTGCCTTCCGCCTGCTCACGACGGTGGGACGCCAGACTTTCAGCCGTTTCGGGAAGGCCGTGCCCGTAGTGGGCGGCTTCGTCGGCGCCGGTCTGGACGTCTACCTGCTGAAGCGGATCGCCGACAGCGCCAGACACGAGTTCCCGCCCCGCAACCGCGCTGCATAAGCAGGCTGTGGCCAGTGGTGGGCCGGGGTGTGGGGCGGTTTTCGATTACGGGCGCCCTGGGCTGGGAATCCCCTCTGGGCGAGACTCGTTGGATGTCAGCGGACTGCCTGCGACCGCGGGCATGACAGGAGAGTGATCCCCCATGGCCCTTTACCGGCGCCTGAACGTCTTCCGGAACTTCGCGACGGCCCTGCGGATCGCCACGAGACCGGGATCCCCATCGGTGCTGGAGCGGGCATCAGCGGTGCCACGAATGGTGCACGCAACCCGCTCCGGTGAATACACCGGTATCAGCTTGGGCCGCCTGGCAATGCTCGCTGCGGCCGTCGGCTACGTGGTGTCCCCGATCGACCTGATGCCCGAGGGCCTGCTCACCGTGTTCGGGCTGGCCGACGACGCCATGGTGGTGAGCTGGATCGCCGCGACCCTGATCCGGGAGACCGAGTCGTTCCTGGAGTGGGAGCGCGGGGTAGGGCCGACGCAGGTCTGGGACAGCACTGGCAGTAGTGCTCCAGGCGCTGGCCGGGCACACGGCAACGGCAGCGCGGGGCAGGCCATGCCAGGCAGCGCGGGTCAGATCGTGCCAGGTCGCGTCGTCGACTGAGCGCCGCCGTCGATCGTGCGCCGCCGTCGACTGAGCGCCGCTGTCGACTGAGCGCCGCCGTCGATCGTGCGCCACGGTCAACGTGGCGTCTGCCCGCCCTGTAAGCCGGGATCGATGTGGTTCGTGTCGGCCGGACGGTGATCGGCGTCCCCAGCTTCCATCTCAACAGAAGCGTGGCGATCCACAGGAGGGCGGGCGGCCCAGCATCAGCTGCCACGTCGTCCACAGGCTTGGGTGGCCGCCTGCCCGTGGGCGCGGACCGCCAGCAGGCTCATGGCATGACCACGATCTCGCTACGCGGACCCGTCGATCTCCTCGCGGCGCTGCCCTTCCAGCTCGGGTACCACCCGGACAACGCCGTGGTGGTGGTCGCCATGAGCGGCCGCACGGTGGTGTTCATCCAGAGACTCGACCTTCCCGAGCCTCAGGAAGTCCCTTGGGCCGTGGACGTGCTGCTTGCTCCGCTTCTGAGGCACAGGCCCGATGGTGTCTTCCTCGTGGGCTATGAACACGTCGAGGGCGCGTCGGGCCCGCTTCTGATCGCCCTGCGCGAGTCGTGCGAGGGAGCCGATGTCAGCGTTCGGGACGTCCTGGTCGTCCGCGCAGGGCGGTGGTTCGCACCGTGGTGCGATGAGGGGTGTTGCCCAGCCGAGGGCACGCTCTTGCCCGCACCCCATGAGGTCCCTGCCGTGGCCGATTTCGTCGGCATGGAGCGATCGGCCCTCCCCAGCCGCGAGGCCCTCGATGGACAGCTTGCCCCCGACCCGGGCGTTCAGGCGGCCGTGGCGCGCGAGTGCCGGCGCCTGGCCCCGAGTCCGAAACGCTCCAAGGCAAAGCGGCGAGGGTCGTCCAGCGGCGGAGCCGAGGTGGTGCTGACGTCTGCAGAGGAGGTGGCCGAGCGGGCCTTAGACGTGTGGGCGATGGTCTGCGACGTAGGTGCCGGAAGGCCACCCCTTGAGGGTCTCTCCAACAAGGAACTCGCCATGCTGGCGGTGTCACTGCGCGACGTTCACTTCCGTGACGCCCTGATCGCCTGGATCTGTCCGGGCGCCCTGCCGCTGGACATACTCCCAGGGCCGCTCGGCGAGGCGGTGACACGGACGCTTCCCGTTCCTGCGTGGGATCGAACCGCCGCGCGCGATCGAACCGCCGCGCGCGATCGGCCCTCCGTTCCGAGAGAGCCCGACGGCACTGACTCGTACGTGGCTGCGCAGCGATTCGAGTCCCGCCTCCGGTGGCTGTGTCGGGCTACACCTCCGGCAGACCTTCCGGCCATGCTCACCCTGCTGGCCAATTTCACGTGGTGGCGGGGTGATGGTGCGGCGGCGCGCACCGCCCTCGACCGGGCTCTAGACCTTGACCCCGACTACCGGCTGGCCCACCTGTTGATGCGCATGCTCGACCTTGCGCTACGGCCCGGCACGGCTGACAGCCGGGCTGGGGCCTGACCGAGGCCTCGGGGCGGTCCGGACTGCGGACGAGGTCCCTGGGCCGAGGCACTGCCACCGTATAGTTCTGGACAGGTTATGAGCTCCAGCGCGAAGCCCCGGCTGGCTGGACGGCAACCCTCCTCGCGGTGGGGTGCCCCGGGTGATGACCCGGTCGTCGGCGCGTGGCAGGCGGCAAGCGCGAGTAATCAGGAGCCGATGTGATGACGGTCACCACGGACACTCACTTCCCCAGCGGGGCGTGGCGCGAGGGCTCCGACCCGGGCCACCGCAGGTTCGCCGACGTGGGGCCGCTGAGTCTGGAGGCGGGCGGAAGCATGGCGGGGGTAACGGTGGCCTACGAGACGTGGGGGACCCTCAACGCCACGGCTGACAATGCCATCTTGGTGGAGCACGCCCTCACCGGCGACAGCCATGTGTCCGGCCCCGCGGGACCGGCGCACCCCACGCCCGGCTGGTGGGACGGCCTGATTGGGCCGGGCCGGCCGCTCAACACTGACCGCCACTTCGTCGTGGCCGCCAATGTCTTGGGCGGCTGCCAGGGGACGACCGGCCCGGCATCGCTCGGCCCCGCTGGTCGTCGGTGGGGGAGCAGCTTCCCGTTCGTCACGGTGCGTGACCAGGTGGAGGTCGAGTTCCGCCTCACCGAGCTTCTCGGCATCCGGCAGTGGCGAGCGGTGATCGGAGGGTCGATGGGCGGCATGCGCTCGCTGGAGTGGGCGGCCACCCACCCAGACCGCGTGCGGACGGCCATCGTCCTGGCCTCCACCGCATACGCGACGGCAGAGCAGATCGCCTGGTGCCAGCCACAGCTGCTGGCGATTCGCAACGACCCCCGCTTCAATGGTGGGGACTACTACGAGCAGGCCGTGGGGCCGGAGGAGGGGCTGGGAATCGCACGCCGGATCGCCCACGTCACTTACCGAAGCGAGCCGGAACTGCACGACCGGTTCGGCCGCCGGGAGCAGGATTCGCTGCGGAGGCTCGGGGGCGGAGGGCGCTTCGCCATCGAGAGCTACCTCGACCACCACGCCGGCAAGATCGCCGGGCGCTTCGATGCCAACTCCTACATCACCCTCACCGAGGCGATGAGCTCCCACGACATCGGCCGGGGCCGGGGTGGGGTGGCCGCGGCGCTCGCACCATTCCGAGGCGATCTCGTGGTGGCGGCTGTGGACTCAGACCGGCTTTACCCCGCCCGGCTGTCGGAGGAGATCGTCCGGGCCGCCAGCGGGCCCGCGAGTTTCACCGTCATCGCTTCGGCCCACGGCCATGACGGCTTCCTCATCGAGATCGACCAGATCAGCCGACTCGTGCGAGACGCAGTGTCGTCGCATTGATCCGCGGCATGGCTTTTCCGGTAGCGTCGGCTCCGGTCGGCCGGGCTGCGCCCGCACGAGGCGATCACCCAGGCCCGATCCAGGACAAGGAGGTTCCAGTGGCGATCGTTGTGGGCTACGTTCCAACCAAGGAGGGCCAGGCGGCGCTCCGTCGTGCAGCGGACGAGTGCCTGCTCCGCAAGACCAACCTCGTGGTGATCAATTCACACCGCGGGGGCAAGGACTTCGACCAGGAAGAGGCACAGTCCTTCGAGCGGGAACTGGTCAAGGTGCAGGCTCAGCTCGACTCGGTGGGGATCGAGCACGAGGTGCGGCAGTTGATCCGCGGGAACGAGCCGGCGGAAGACTTGATCTCCGTTGCGAACGAGGTCAATGCCGACTTCATCGTTATCGGTCTGCGTCGCCGCACCCCCGTCGGGAAGCTCATCCTGGGCTCGAACGCCCAGCGGATTCTGCTCGATGCCTCGTGCCCGGTGATGGCGGTCAAGGCGCAGATCTGACGTCGGCGTCCGGCGCCCCCATGGGTGCTTGTCGCGGGAATTCACGTCGTTACCCTTCCGCGTTTTATAATGTCTAGACGAGGTCGGCCGGGCGGAGGAGTCCAGGGCCGGGCCCGCACCGGAATACCCCCAAAGCACCACACGTCGACGCGCCTGCGCGTACGGCTGATGTGCCCTGCAGCGCCCCGCGACGAAAGGTAGTACGTGTCGCCAGTGTCCAAGTCGCCTGCTCACCAGTCCTCCCGTTCGCTCCCTGCCGAGTTCTCTCATCCCGCGCTCCAGGAACTTGTGCGAAAAGGCGGCACCTCCGGCTCGGTGACGGGTCAGGCCTTGGGCGTGGCCCTCGAGGCCGCGGGCGTCGCGCCGGGCCGATGGAAGACCGTCTTGCGAGCCATCGGTGACCAGGGCATCGAGGTGACCGTCGACGACCCCTCCGGGCGTGCCGTTGCCGCGTCGGCCGACACGCGTGCCAAGACCACCGCGACGGTCAAGTCCGGGGCCAAGAAGCCGGTCGCGAAGACCACGGCGGCCAAGGCTGCGAGCAGCACCGCGCCTAGCGCGGCGGCAAAGTCACAGCCAGTCGCCAAGCAGGCAGCCGCGGCCACGGACTCTGCGGCGTCTGCCGCCAGCGCCTCGCCAGCGAAGGGCGGGAAGGCCGATGGGCCGGCGAAGCCTGCCGCGAAGAAGACTGCCGCCAAGAAGGCGACCACGACTCGCGTCGCGGCAGATGCCGTCGTCCCAGCGGCGAAGTCCCCGGCCTCGCCGGCGAAGAAGGCGACCGCTGCCCGGAAGGCGACCGCCAAGAAGGCCGCTGCCTCCGAGGTTGTCGCGAGCGGCGATGCAGCCGAGCCGGAGGACCTCGAGGAGGCGCTCGAGGACGTCGACGTTGACGTCGCCGACCTCAAGGATCCCGAGCTGGAGGTCGAGACCGACGAGGAAGGCGCGGTCCGCGAGGAGGGCGAGGAGTCCGAGAGCGCCGGCTTCGTCCTGCGCGACGACGATGAGGACGACGCCCCGGTCCAGCAGGTCGTCACCGCCGGTGCCACGGCCGACCCGGTCAAGGACTACCTCAAGCAGATCGGCAAGGTCGCCCTGCTCAACGCCGAGCAGGAGGTCGAGCTCGCCAAGAGGATCGAGGCCGGGCTTTTTGCGGAGGAGCGGCTGAACTCGGGCGACAAGATGGACATGAAGCTCAAGCGCGAGCTGTGGTGGATCGCCCAGGACGGCAAGAAGGCCAAGAACCACCTGCTGGAGGCCAACCTGCGCCTCGTCGTCTCGCTGGCCAAGCGCTACACCGGCCGCGGAATGCTCTTCCTCGACCTCATCCAGGAGGGCAACCTCGGGTTGATCCGTGCGGTTGAGAAGTTCGACTACACCAAGGGCTACAAGTTCTCCACCTACGCGACGTGGTGGATCCGCCAGGCCATCACCCGCGCGATGGCCGACCAGGCTCGCACCATCCGCATCCCCGTGCACATGGTCGAGGTCATCAACAAACTGGCCCGTGTGCAGCGCCAGATGCTCCAGGACCTCGGGCGTGAGCCCACGCCGGAGGAGCTGGCCCGGGAGCTCGACATGACACCCGAGAAGGTCGTCGAGGTCCAGAAGTACGGCCGCGAGCCGATTTCGCTGCACACGCCGCTGGGCGAGGACGGCGACTCCGAGTTCGGGGACCTTATCGAGGACTCCGAGGCGGTGGTGCCCGCCGACGCCGTGAGCTTCACGCTGCTGCAGGAGCAGCTCCACTCGGTGCTCGACACCCTGTCCGAGCGGGAGGCGGGGGTGGTCTCCATGCGGTTCGGCCTCACCGACGGGCAGCCCAAGACCCTGGACGAGATCGGCAAGGTCTACGGCGTAACGCGTGAGCGGATCCGCCAGATCGAGTCCAAGACGATGAGCAAGCTTCGCCACCCGTCGCGCTCCCAGGTACTGCGCGACTATCTGGACTGAGAATCTATCCCACAGTTCTGGCGTTTCCGCAGGTGAAAGGCCATTCTTGGGGCCTGACGAGGCAACACGCTAGCACGGCACAGCGCTCTTAGTACAGATATCAGTGTAGGGTGCGCGGTATGAACACAGACCCGGGTCGCGTCCAGCGCGCCGTCCTTGTCGCGCTAGCCGAGGACGGCAGGCCAGAGCACGGGTGGCTGACAGTGCCCGAGCTGGCCGCCCGCCTCGCAGGTCCGGACCCGACCCGCACTGAGCTGGAGTCTGTGCGCCGGGCCGTCAAGGAGCTGGGGCGCACCGGCAGGGCCCAGGCTGAGTACTGGGACGCCGAGGTCGTCGTCCGCAGCGCCCGGGTGCATCGTGGCGACTTCATGGCCCACCGGGCCGGCCACCAGTCCTCGCGCCCGGTGCTGGTCGCCCACAGCCCGGCCGGTGTTGGGCAAGAGACCGCGCTTGCGCACGCTGGGCGTGAGTCGCTCGCCCCGCTTGCCGACGCACATGCGCAGGTCCATGGCTAGACGCGTCGCGGCACCAAGCCTGCCCCTGCTGCTGCCGTCGTGGCTGCTGTCGCTGCGCGCCGACCGCAAGTCGGAGATGACGGTCAAGTCGTACGCCGACGGGGTGCGGCTCTACCTGGCATGGTGCGACGCCAAGCCCGCCGAGCCCCTCGAGCGGGCCAGCCTGAGGGCATGGGTCACCGACCTCCTCGACGGGGGAGCGCAGCCGGCCACGGCCCGCGCCCGCCAGCTTGCGGTGCGCCGGTTCACCGCCTGGCTCGCCGAGGAGGGCGAGATACCCGCCGACCCGTTCCTCGGCATCAAGGCGCCCAAGCTAGACACCCACGTGGTCGAGCCGCTGACCGACGACGACCTGCGGGCACTGCTCAAGGCCTGCACCCCGCCCAAGGGTGCCACCCCGGCCGAGGCCCTGCGCTACCGCCGCGACGAGGCCATCCTGCGGCTGATGCTCGAGACCGGGGCCAGGGCGGGCGAGGTCGTCGCCTTGGAGTTCGCCGACATCGACGCGACCGCCGGAACGGCCACCATCCGCCGGGGCAAGGGCGGCAAGGGCCGAGTGGTCCCGTTCGGCCCGCACACCGCGCT
Source organism: uncultured Actinomycetota bacterium (assembly GCA_963715025.1). GTDB lineage: Bacteria > Actinomycetota > Actinomycetes > Actinomycetales > Dermatophilaceae > DASSJT01. The sequence goes on from CAVQQQ010000002.1 coordinate 117,389, forward strand.
CGCGCTCGACCGCTACCTGCGCCTGCGCACCCACCACCGGCTCGCCGCCAGCCCCGCGCTGTGGCTGGGCGACAGGGGCAAGGGCTTCACCTACTACGCCCTGCACGCGGCGCTCAAGGCCCGCGCACAGGCCGCCGGCATCGACGGGTTCCACCCCCACCGGATGCGGCACACCGCCGCCCACCGCTGGCTCGCCGCCGGTGGCTCCGAGGGTGGGCTCATGGCCGTGGCCGGCTGGACGAGACCCGACATGCTGATGCGGTACACCAAGGCGCAGGCCAGCGCTCGGGCGGCTGAGGAGGCCCGCCGCCTGAATCTGGGGGAGTTGTGACGGCGGAAGCCGCCGACGCTCGCGCCAAGGCTGCGGCGCAGCACTTGAGGCGAGGCGACCGGGTATGACCGTCACCATCACCTGTCCGCGACGCCACCGGGACGTGGCGCTGCTGTCGTGGTCCGGGACTCGCGCGGAGATCCTCGGGACGGTCGTGCCGGAGAACGGCGACCGCGGCGGCACCCTGACCGTCTCCGCCCCCGTCCATCGGCCGCAGCGGCTGGCAGCATCGGTGGTCGACGTCGACCCCGCCAACGCCGGCCTGGGTGCCTCGTCTGGCAAGGGGCGCAAGAAGCTCGTATGCAACCGCCGGCGCCACCGTGCCCCGAAGCCCTCCCGGGTCGTCACCCAGGAGGTCCTGGACGCCAGCATGCGCCGGTTTGTCGCCGAGGACACCGAGCGTGTGTCGTGGCTGGACCTGCACGCCTGACGCTGTGCTGACTTCGGTTCCACAACCACACCACGGGTAACGCAGCGAGGCCCCCAAACACGCTCCCCGGCGACTCCCCAGCAGGGTTCAACGTTCGGATGGAGCGTGTCCTGTGAACAAGAAGAACCTGCTGCGGGCCGCGGCGGCCAACGAGGGGTGGGCGAAGACTGCGAACCGCACCGCGCGCACCGCCCCGGCGCGAGCCCGGCTCGAGGAAAAGTGGCTGACCGAGGCCGGCGGCGACCCGGTCGCGGCGGCGCACCTGCGGAAGGCGTTCTACCTACGCCTGGCCGCGAAGTCCGCCGAGGCCCGGAAACTGAGGCGTGAGGTCGCGGAGTCTGCCGAGGCCGCGGGGATCGATGTCTCTGAGGTCGAGGATCTGGCCACAGGCCGCCCGCAGGGTGCTGAGCGCCGTGAATGACGGAGGCCGCCCTCGAGGGGCGGCTCCCGAGTCTCCGGCCAAGGCGACTGCCCCCAATGTAAGCGCCGCCGACGACAGACACGCGCAAGCGTGGGTACACGAAGGCGGTGCGTCGTGAGTTGGCTGCGCTACTCCGACGACTTCACCGACTGGCCCGAGTGGGACCAGGCGCCATTCGAGGCGCGATGGGCTTACGTCTGCATCGTGGAGGCGTGCTCCCGGGGCCGGTACGGGGATGGGCGCCTGCCCAAGAGCAAGGCCCTAGCCGCACTGGTGGCCCAGCTCAACGACCCGCAGCAGGCCCTAGAGCGGCTGGCGCTGCTGGGCCTCGTGCACGAGGACCGCCGCGAGCGCGTCCTCATTCTGCCGCGCATCCATGAGCACGTGCCGCCACCTGGGGTCCGTAGGAACACTGAGGCGTCGAAGCACAGGATGCGGCGCAAACGCGCCCACGATGCCGGGGATCACTCACTGTGCGATCCGCAGCGCTGCCAACACGCAGCATCAGGCACAGTTACGCCGCTTGTTACGCGTAACACCGGGACGGGACAGGACAGGGAAAGCACTCCCCGGAGCCGAAAAATGACGGACCCCAACGCGCGTGGGGAGAGGTCACCTTCCCGGCTGCGAACCCGCCGCGCCATGATCGCCTGCTCCGGCCCGCGTCAAGGGCGCTGCGCGTCGGTGCGCGACGCCCTGCGGCCACCCCTGACCCGGCCCCTCCACAGGCGGGTGCTCCGCGATCGGGTTCGGAGCCCAGGACTGCCTCGACCGTCCCTGTGCCTGTTCCGCCGGCTCGGTCTGGGGTCGACGTGCGGTCGGGTTGAGAGGCGACCACCAGAGGAACGCGGAAGATGATTCGCGCCCGCCAATTGTGATCAGTCTCAGCTCCTGACCTTCCCGAGGGACCAGGCAGTCACCTCGGACAATCTGCCGCGCCAAGGACCCACCGACATCGGCCCGCCCCCCGGGCCCACGATGTAGGCGTGCTTCAAGTGGATGAACGCGATCCCGGGGCCGGGGTCAGCCTGTCTGCGCGAGTAAGTCTCCCGGTAGTCCTTCGCCACGTCCCGGAACGCGTCCGCCACAGCATCAAGGACTGCCTTCTCGCCGTTCCCCGCTTCCACACTCTCGGCTAGGCCACTGAAATGGGCGTCGCCGCTGGTCAGCTGGCCGCCCACCACCAACCCGCTCAAGGTGAGCAAGACGTCGGCGCCGAAGCCGGAGGAGTTCGCAAGGTGGACAAGGAAACCGAGTTCAGGGTCAGGCCCTTGGCGCGGCGCCCGGGGAGCTTGCCCTGTCTGCGGCTGATCTGTCATGGTCCGGACCATACGCCGTTCGCGGCACGGGACGCGAGACCCGGGTCGGGTCGCGATCGGGTGCTTATCTCACCTCTAATACGGGCTTTGAAAGCGAAAGGCCGAAAGGCGCCGAGTGGGCTTTGGACTTGACCTCACCTGAGGTCGTGGTGTTCGGGGTTCGCCAGCGTCCAGGCCACGTGGCCACCTGGCCAAACCGCGACACGTCGGAACCGCCAAGGGCGGAGGTCGGCCCGGCGCTGCGCAGGCCGCACCGGCTGGTCGCCCCTTGGACGCCCTGGCCGTCCGGGCCGGGCGTATGCGGTGCCCGTGTCGGCGACGCGCTCGCCTTCGGGCAGCGACCATGGTCCGGCAAGGTGTTGGCGCGACTCGCGCTGAATGCGCTCGAAGCCGATTTCGGTCAGGCAGTCGACGTCCACGGCGAGGACGCGCCGCAGCTCGTCGAGCAGGATGCCAGACAGTTCCTCGCGGAGCGCCGGGTCTGCCTCCCGCAGTACGGGAAGGCATTCTGCCCAGGACTCGTGATCGCGGGCGATCTCGGGCAGGTCCACGTACTCGACGCGGAGCAGGCCGGTCTGCTCGAGGTTGGGCATGGTGATGCGGAAGCCCCGCTGCAGGTCGGCGTAGAGGCGGTACTCGACCCCCTGTCGCAGCGCGCGGAAGGCTTGGTCTCGCGCCGAGAACTTCGCCAGGGGGTTCGCCGCAACGTCGTGCATCGTCAGGCGCAGCGCCTCTGTCACCCGCTGTGCCAGAACCTCGTGGGTGATTCCGACCGGAGACTCGCTCATGGCCCGGTAGAGACCCCCTCGGAGCTGGGCGACCTGGACGAAGTCGTTGAAGTGCCCTGCCTGGAGCGACGCGTCCTGCCGGTTGTCCACAAACGTCAGCAGTTTCCGCGCCTCGGCGCCCGATTCTTCCGGCGCGAGCGCCTTCAGGGAGCGGACAATGCTGGCGCTAACTACGGTCACAGCCGAGGAGCGGCCCTCACGGTCGAGGGTCGCGAGTTTGGCGTAGTCGTTGCCGCGGACCTGCTCGTACGACACCCGGCAGCGCATGCAGAAGGCGAAGGGAGTGGAGACGAACCAGCACTGCAGGCCGTCTCGATCATGGGCCAGCGTGCCATCGGGGGAAAGCCAGATCTCCTCGGGGAGGTACTTCGCCTTGTTGGGAAGGACTGTGGTCTCGCCGCTGTCGCTTGTAGCGAGCCAGTGGTCCGGCAGTCGGCTCTCCGCGATGGGGTTGGCCGGCCAGGGCAGATCCTCGGAGACATAGATGTAGCCCGTCACGCTGTCGCCGCCCGAGGCATCAGCGTCCTGACGGGGGACGAACGTGGTCTGGCCCTGTCGGTTGACCCTGGAGACGACGAGGTAGTCCTGCCCGCACTCGCGGCAGAAGCCTAGCGGCAGCAGGCTCTTGTCCGGCTGGCCCGGGACCCGCTGTTGATAGGTGCTCGTGATGTACCGGGAGGACTCCGGTTCCAAGGAGACGTAGACAGTGTCACCCTTGGAAAGGAACTGATGAAGCCGGAAGGCGAACAGCGGCCGACCACTGAGGGGATCCTTGGTCTGGGAGCCGAGCATCAGGGTCCGACGGATTGCCTGTGAAGCGTCCACGGGGGTCGTACCGGAGAGCTCCGCGAGCTGGGCGGCGGCGGTCGTGACACTGGTGGGCCTACTGCGGACCAGGCGACCAGTGGCGTGCTCGATATCCAGGCCGAAGGTCTCTTCGATCCACTGGGCCAGTGGATTGTGGGCCAGCTGCTCGTAGTCCGCGATGCCGGTGCGCCCCAGGGCTGCGGCGATCGAGTCGCGGAGGTGCGCCTCCGACATCCCGGTCTGCGTTGTGGCGCGGTTGAGGGTTTCGCCGATGACGCGCTGGGGGGTGACCTCTGAGCCGAAGAGGCGGGAGGCGACCTCCGCCACCGTGCTCTTCTGCTCCTCCGAGGTGCCGCCGGAGGCCATCGTGGCGGAGGTGCCAATGACCTGAAGGTCCGGCGACGCGCACACGTCGCGCAGGCGCCGGATAAGTAGGGCGACGTCCGCGCCCTGACGACCACGGTATGTGTGCAGCTCGTCCAGGACGAGGAAGCGTAGGTCCTGTGCGGCTCGGATCAGATGTCTTCGCTCGTCCGGTCGGGTAAGGACGAGCTCAAGCATGACGTAGTTGGTCAGGAGGATGTCGGGCGGGTCGGCGAGGATCTGCTTGCGCGTGTCCTCCTCCTCCTGTCCGGTGTAGCGGGCGAACCGGACCGGCGGCGCACCGGGCGGGTAGCCGAACTCAAGGAATTTCCTGAGCTCGTAGACTTGGGAGTTGGCGAGCGCATTCATGGGGTAGACCACAATCGCCTTCACACCCGGAGTGCGCTGCCCGCCCTTGCCCAGGCGCTCACGGAGAACGCTGTCCACGATCGGGACGATGTAGGCCAGAGACTTGCCCGAGCCAGTGCCGGTGGTCAGGACGTAGGACTTTCCGCTCCTCGCAACCTCGACCGCTTCGCGCTGATGGCGGTGGAGCGTTAAGGGTGCTGTGCCGGGATCGTCCTTGTGGGTTTTGACGCGAAAGACGCGCTCGCACTCTGCAGAGAGCAGGCCTTGGGCGACGAGCTCAGAGATGCTGCCTCCGCTCTCAAGACTGGGGTGAGGCTCAACCAAGGATCGGGCCACTGCTGGCCCTCCCTGAGCCGCTGCTCGACGTGCGCCTGGATCCGTCGGTCGCGGACCTCGATTGAGCCAGAGGTGAAGCAGCGGTAGTCCTCGATCAGCTGCTCGTGAATCTTGAAGACGTCCACGTCCTCGAGCCGCCCCTCGTGAGTTGATCTGCGTCGGTCAGAATTGACCTCTTTGGAAACATACTGACTGTTGGGATCTGCAGCGGCGACTTCGGGCATGCAGATACGGCACGGTCACGCGAGGCGCAACGTAGTTGTCGAACATCTGTGCGTCCTACAACAGCAGCGCGGGCCGCTGGCGGAGCTCGAAGGTCGCATGGCGGCGCCTTCGGGACTGCTCGGGCGTAGGGTTTCGGGTCATGGGATTTGCCTCCTTAGGTAAGGCGGATTCCTAGGCCCCGGCTCGGTTGTCTCACTACCGGCCGGGGCTGCTTTCTCATTCCAAGATATTTCGCCCCACAGCGCTCCTGACCTGCGGGTTTGTGATGCTCAGAGGCACAGCGTTCATGCGTCCGTGGTGCGCGACTACCTGGACTGACTCTCTGCCCGGCCGATCCACGCTGGGGGCTATCTGGATCGCGGCGCGAGCCGCGACATGGCGCGAGCACCCCATCCCGACGAGCACGACGGTGCGATAGCCCGGCTCGTCAGAAGGACGCTTCTGGTCTGCCGGCGGCCAGCGCGGAGGTGGCGTATCTGCACAGTGGGCTTGGTGGTGACATGGGGCCGGTGGTGGACACGAGCAGCTGCTCAGCCACCGAGGACCGTGCGCACAGTGACATCGCCGAGCACCGTGTGACCGTGAATCCGGACAACCCGATCACCGTGATCCTCGGGGACGGCGGGTACCTCATTTACCAGGTCACCTTTGAAGACTCCACCGAAGAGCTCAACGCGCGTTCCCTCCGGCACAACGACATCCACATCCCGCCAAACTGCATACGCGTTGATCACGACGACGCCCGGAGCGCTCTTTACATGCCTGAGGTCGATCGTCACATCGCCGAGGAAGGCGACCGCCGTCAACTCGTCCTCGACGTCCCAGGAGTGTGCGCGCTCGCCCCTCCTGCCAGCCTCGAAGAACGGATCCAAGCCGACCAGCCATCGACGGGTCGGCCCGGTGGACGGTCTGTCCTGGCTCTGGTTCGTGATGGGACACCTTCTCTCGCCACGACGATACGCCGCCTAGGCTCCCTAGGACCTCGTTCGGAACTGCTCGCACAGACGCGCCGTGTCGTGCTGTTCTGACCAGGTGATCGATGGCCTCTTCTGGGTTTCGGCTGGGCAGAGGGCGGCTACAAAGAGACTCGGCTCAGCATCCGTTTTGGCCAGATTCGGTCCAGATCCGGGTGTTCCCGAAAGCCGGAAGCTAGCTGCCCGCCGACCGTGAGGTCGTCGCCTATTGCCGCGGCGCTTACTGCGTGTTGGCGCACGACGCAGTCCGGCTGCTCAAGGCCCACGGCCGTCGCGCACGCCGCGCCACCGACGGCATCCTAGAATGGCGCATCGCCGGGGTGCCTATCCAAGCCGGCGCCGCCTGACTGTGGCACCGCGTCGGCTTCCCGCGCTTGCACCGACAGAGTTGGGACCTAACGCCCTGTTCCGCATCGTGAGCCTGGCCGTGTACTCGTGACCATGAAGGTGCTGCTCATCGTCAATGGGCCTGCTTACGGGTCGGATAGGACGTTCAACGCCCTACGACTCGCCGTGGCCCTTACCAAACGTGACGACGTCGAGCCGCGCGTGTTCCTGATGGGGGGACGGGGTCACATGCGCCGTCGCCGGGCAGAAGACCCCTGACGGGTACTACGCGCTTGACCGGATGTTGACGACCTTCACACGTCACGGAGGGCAGGTCGCTTGCTGCGGTACCTGCCTGGACGCACGCGGGCTGACCAAGGAGCACCTCATCGAGGAGGCGCCACGGTCCAACATCGACGAACTCGCGGACTGGTCGGTGGAGGCCGACCAAGTTCTGACCTTCTGACCGCTCGGCGTAGGCCGAGACGGTGCCGGGGCATTCCCGATGACGGAGGACGCGCTAAAGCGCGGATGCCGCGTGAGAACGGTGACCGACACCTGCGCCCCGGCCCGCAGCGCGGCGGCCACGGTGGCGTGGCCGTAGTAGGCCGAGTCGGCCCGGACCAGCGGCGTGGCCGTGGTCATGGCGCGCACCGTGGCCGAGGCGTCGGCGACCAGCCGTGCGGCGCCGCGCGGGGAGGCGGCCGAGCCCTTGCGCAGCCGCTGCGCCACGATCACCGGTGCCGAACCTGGTGTGGTGGCGGTGGCCAGCAGGGCGTTCAACCCGCGCACCCGGGTGTAGCCGAAGCCGGCGCCGTGCTTGGCGTACCCGTGCACCCGATGATCGTGTCGTCGACGTCGACCAGCACATGCCGCCCAGGCCCGGCCGGCAGCAGCGGCGCCCCGCGTCCCGAGGGCGGTCAGGAACCGGGAGGCGACCGCGTCCAGCTGGCGCACGTGCCCGAAGGTGAACGCACGTAGGAACGAGCCCAGCGTCGAGGGCGCGTACGCCCGGTCGAAGACCCGGTTCATCCCGCCGTGCCGCAGCAGGGCCAGGTCATCGATGCTGTCCGCGCCGGCGACCATCCCGGCGACCAGGGAGGCCACCTTCAACCCGGCGTTGGCGCCCTTGTCCGTCGGCACGCTCAACCGCTCCTGCGCCAGCTCCCGCAAGCCGGCCGAGTCTGCCAGCGCCAGCACCAGCCCCGCCCAGGAGATCAGGTTCGGGTCATCGAAGACCGCCGTGGTCGCTGCGAGGGTGTGAGAGAGTTGCACCTCAGAGATGCCCTTCCGGGTGGGTGGTTCGGAACTGTCGCAAGTCCCAATCTCCCAGCACGGCAGGGCATCTCGTCGTTACGGCACGCTCAACACCTGAAACCATCGGTGGATCGAGGCTAAGGGCGGCGGCTCCTGTCGACCGGTGCCCCCGCCCGCCTACGGTCGGTTGGTGTTGTGCTGCGCCACCCACTCAGACAGCGATTGCTGTGCCACCGCCGCGGAGGTCCTCGACGCCGCAGGCGGGCACGTCTCGAGCAGCCAACCCACCCACGCCAATTCGGCCGGCAGGATCGAGTCCGACAACGACGGCTGGTCGCCTGCGGTGTGAAAGACGATGGCCTCGACCCCTTCCAGCCCAAGGGGTCGAGGCCATCCAGCCGATCAACAACCGCCACGTCAGAATGGGCACGCGACGACTTCTCCAGGTCGAGGTACTCAGCCGTTGATGAAGAGGTAGTCGGCCTGGTAGGGGACGTTGACAATCGGAGTGGCCTGCGGGTCGCAGGAGCCGGTCGGGGCGACACCGCCGACGGTGTTGAGGCGCAGCACCTCGACGACGTTCGCCAGCAGGCCGGTCGACGTGCCGATCTGCGTGGCGTCGAGGTTCAGCTCGGCGATGTTGCCGGCGCCGTTGGCGTTCTTGCTGACGAGCTTGCCGCTGACCGCGCTGCCGTCGGGTGCCTGCCACTGCGGCGTTCCGGCGAGCGGCTGCACGAAGGTGTGGTGGATGCCGCCGGTGAGGTGCGCTTCGACGTCGTGCTGGGTGAAGGCGAACGAGCCGTCGAGCTGCAGGGTGCAGGCGTAGATCTGGCTGCCGAGGACCACCGACTCCTGCAGTGCGGCCACTCCGCTCGTGCTGACCGCATGGTTGAGCCCGTGGAACTGTGCACGCACCGCGCCATTCGGGAAGTCCGTGGTGTGCAGGTCGGCGTAGAAGCCACTCGGGTCCGAGCGCAACGCGTCAAGCAGGGTCGGGTCGGCGACGGTGACGCTGCCAGAGGCGAAGCCACCGGCCGGGCGCGGCGTCGTGAAGAGCGGCACGACGACGGGGCCGTCCACGCCTCGAGCTGCGGCGTGGATGTCCGCCTCGGTCGGTGTGCCGATACCGCGCCAGGCCACGGAGTACGTGAGCGTGTTGCCCTTGATGCCGATGAGCTCCAGGGCCTGCCCATCCGGAGCGCCCGCTCCCACCTCGTTGCGGCCCTCCAGGCTCGCGACGAGGACGGCGGGCGCTTGGGAGGAGTCGGCCGGTAGCGTGATTCCCGCCGGTGGCGTGACATCGCTGTTCGCCGACGCCCCGCTGACGGCGAGTGTCGCGGTCGAAGCGGCCGCCGCGAGGGCGGCGCCTATGCCGCGGGCCAGGCGGCGTTTCCTGCTGCTAGTCATGGTGATTGTCCTTCCGGATCTGCGGCCGACGCTCTGTGCGCGGCACCATCAAGTAGCACGTCGACGAGCCGACAGGCGCTCAGCCGGAAAATGGGAGAAAGTTCACGCCGATCTGGGTGAACCACATCAGTGCCGCCCTCTCCGCCGTCCGTGCCGAGGGGCTCGTCGGCAAACTCGACGCGGCCGCCGACCGCAGCCAGCACGCTCGTCATCAACGCGATCCGTCATGACGTCCGCATCACCAAGGCCGTGATCGCTGACTTGCGTCGGTCGCCGGTACCCGGCGCGGTGCAATGGGCAGCCCGGATCCCGCCGATTCCGACCTGCGGGGTCATCTCGTCTGGGGTGGGCTGCACGGGCTCGACCCGCTGGCAGGAACCCGACCCACGTCGAGTCCTGCGTCTGCCGGCTTCAGGAAGTGCGCCGATTCCAAGCCGTTGAGCGCGTCCTGACGGATGTCGGTCGTCGCCGGCTTCTATCGCACCTGCCTGATCGACAGCGTCCTCGAGCACTCCTCAGCCGAGTACGTCCGGCCCCTCGCGCCTGCTATGACAGGAACCCACTCCAGCGGTGCCGCTCACGTCCGCGGGATCGGGCAGGGGACGGGCGCACCGACTGCCCTCAGAGGGCCGCGGCCATGTCCTGCAGGGTCTGCGCGCTCGTGTGGACGGGTTGCCAGCCGAGCTCGCGCTTAGCTTTGCTGGTGTCCATGACCACCGACGTCCGAGCCGTGTGGACCCACTCAGCCAGCGCCGGCGTCCACGGCATTCGGGCCAGCATCTGCGAGGCGACGATGGCCAAGGCGTGCGGCACCCGGACACCGCGCCCACCCACGGCACGCGCGACGTCGCCAAGGGTCACCTCGCCGTCGGCCGCGAGGTTGTAGGCACCGGGCGATCCGCGGCCCAGCGTCGCGGCCGCGATCGCCTCGGCCACGTCGTCGTGGTGGACGAGCTGGAGCTGGATCCCGGGGTCAGGGAACAGAGGTCGCAGCACCGGCAGGATGCGGCCGGCTGTCCGGGACCAGCCAGCCAGCGGTTCGGGGATCAGGTTCCACGGCATCGAGTCGGCAAGGGCTGTGGCCTTCGGCCCGGCGACGATGCACGGACGCAGCACGTAGACCTCCAGCCCCGAGTCGACCGTGACCTCCCTGAGCAGCGCCTCGCAGTCAGCCTTCTGCTGCGAGTAGTAGTGCTCGCGCGCGCCGCGCGTCGGCACCTCCTCAGTCAGCGGCGCAGGGTTGTCGCGGTGATAGCCGTATGCGGCGACGGACGACGTGTAGACCAGGCGCCGGGGACGGTCGGCCGCCACGGTCGCGTCGAAGACATTCCTCGCGCCGGCCAGGTTGGTCCGCCCGCTCTCGCGTCGCGAACCCATGATGAGGAACGCGAGGTGGACGACAACGTCAGCGTCGTACACGAGGGCGTCCACGGCCACCGGGTCGAGGATGTCGCCCTGCCGGTACTCGGTCTTGGTCCAGCCGCGCGCTGCTGGGTCGAAGGGTCTGCGCGCCATACCGAGGATGCGGTCCACAGCGGCTTCCCGCTCCAGGGCTTCGAGGGCCGAGATGCCGACCTCACCCGTCGGACCGGTGACCGCGACGGTGATGCCCACGGCCTGATTCTGTCGGGCGGCCCGATCTCCTGCATAGGCCTGGCGCGGACTCTAGGCTCATGCCGCCGTGTGGGCGAATGACCGACCCAAGCCGCGAGTGGCGCTGGGGATGCCGGGTCTGACGCAGAGCCGAAGCTCCGGACGGTGCGGCCGGAATCAGCGCGGCCTGCCTGATGCGGCTCGACGCACCGACGGCTGCGCTGACGCGCCCGCTCAGCCGCAGCTGCACCTCAGGCAGACGGGACGCCCCGGCGGGGGCCAGACCTGGGTTCTCAATCGGTCAGGTCCCGCGTTGGTTGTCGGTCTGGCACCTGCGGCGAGACGATTCAATCGTCATGATGCGGCCCTTCCTGGTCTGCGCCGGCGTGCTGATGCTGGCGGCTTGCACCAGCACGCACACCTCACCCGCCCCGGCGCCGTCAACCGCCACGCCGGTCATGCCGTCAACCCCGACCACTCCCGAGAAGACCACCACGCTCGGCCAACCAGGCTGCACGCCCCCGTCCCCCATCCATCGCGGCGCAGGCTTCCCCGAGGTCGAGGGCAGCAGCAGCGAAGTTCAGCTATGGGGGCTGATCATGGCCGACGGACCGGACAACCCATTGCGGGTCAACGAGCAGGTGAAGATCGTCTGGAGAATCACCGGCTCCGGCGGGCTGCGCCTGACCAGCATCGCGCCCGATGGACGAACCCATCCGCTCCAGTGGGGACCTACCGCGCATCTCAGCAGCTCCTATCGCCGCCCCGGTCAGGAATGGGGCGCCGGCTACCTGTTCACCCAGCCCGGATGCTGGGACCTGCACGCCATTCGCGGCAACGCAACGGCCGACGTCTGGCTGAACATTGCGCCCTGAGAATGACCCACCACCGCAACACACTGGCTGGTCTCAACCTGATGGCCAAATGCATCCGGACCGGCCGCTGCGGGCGCAGAACGCCAGACCATGTCGTTCTTGCCTCCGAGGGCGGTGGGGATGCGGCGGTTCCTAAGGCGTTTCTTGGTCGCCTCCCAAATCGGGCTGTCAAAGAGGCTTGCGGAAAGATGGTCGCTCCTCTTTCGACCCCAGCTGGCGGTGCGGGTCAGGTTTGAACGCGGCGGGTCAGCTCCGCGAGTTCGCGGTTGAACCGCTCGGGCTCCTCCAGGTGCGGTACGTGACCGACACCCTCGTACCAGGAGGCCTCGGCGGTTGGGCAGGTGGCAAGGACATGTTCGGCCATCAGTGGTAGGACCACCGAGTCCGCTCGGCCCTGGGTGACGAGCAACGGCACTTCGATGGCACGGAGCACGTCGTCGTCGTCGATCGTGCGGGATGCGAGATTGGCACGGATCGACGCCGGAACCACAACGTTCCAGCACACGGCTGACTCAAGCTCGTCGTCCGACACAGGCTTGACGACGCACGCTCGGACGAAGGAGCGCATGGCCCGGATGTTCGTCGGCAAGTCGTCCACGGTTGCGTCCACGAAGTTGTCGACGAAGCCGGGACCGATCAGCGTGCCGAAGGCCGCCTCGCCCAGCTTGACCGCGCCCTCGACGAAGTTGATCGCAGCTATCCGATCCTGGCCGTGTTCGCGCACGTAGTCGCAGATCACGAAACTCCCGTATGACCAGCCCACGAGCACCGGCCGGTCGAGTTGCAGCTCGGCGATGATGGCCGCCACGTCGTCGGCCCAGAGCTTGCCGTCGGTGTAGTGCTCGGGCTCGAGCGGTGCCTCGGACATGCCGTGACCACGGAGGTCGTAGGCGACGAGTCGAAATTCGTCAGCGAGCGTACTCTCGTACTGCTTCGCCCAGCAGAGATGGTTCTGAGACCAGCCGTGGATGAAGAGGATCGGTGGTCCGTCCGCCTTGCCCCACTCGCGGACGTGCAGCAGTAGTCCGCCGCCGCCCCGCACCGCGTGAACCTTCATCGGCCCGGTCCGCTGCTCGTTTCGTGCAATCGCTGTCATGTCTCTCCTCCTTGGCCCGTCGTATGGAGTCGATCATGGGTGTGAGGGAACTGGAGGGCATCGGGAGGGGAGCCTTATCTCTGGGGTTCGGCCCTACGTATCTTCAGAGGTTTGGGTCCTCACTGGCGTCCTCCCCGCCGCAGGTTGCTGCGCGATACTGGCCGGAATGGCAGCTCGCGGGAGTGACGCATTCGTCGGACGGGCACCAGAGCTCAGGGAGCTCGAGCGCGCGCTCGATGCGACGCGCGCCGGAAGCGGCGCGACCGTCCTCGTCGCGGGAGAAGCCGGCATCGGCAAGACCCGGCTCGCAGCCGAACTGGGCAGACGTGCCCGTGTCGCGGGGTTCGAGACTCTCCTCGGGCGCTCGATCGATCTCGTCGGCACCGAACTGCCGTACCAGCCGTTTGTCGAGGCTATGCGTCCGCTTGGGCAGCCTTGGCAGGTCGACGGGCAGACTCCTGGCTCGCAGCTGCGAGCCTTCGAGAACACGCTCGCCCTGCTCACCGAGCGGGCAGTCGCTGCACCGGTAATGCTCGTGCTCGAGGATCTGCACTGGGCCGATACCTCAACGCTCGATCTCGTCGTCTTCCTCGCGAACAACCTCGACGACCGCCCGGTTCTCCTTGTCGCGACGTATCGACCAGATGAGCCCTCGTCGGCCCAGCGCATGTGGAGGCTTGCGGACGGAGTTCGGCGCTCCGGCTCGGCGCTCGTTCTCGAGCTCGGTCCGCTCGGGCGCAACGAGCTGACAGCACTGCTCGCGGCACACTCCGACGCCCCCGTGCCGCCGGCCGTGGCTGACACGATCATGGCCCGCTCGGAGGGCAACCCCTTCTTCGCCGAGGAGCTCCTCGCCGTCGCGCAACACGGTGAGGAACTCCCTCCTGGCCTGCGCGATCTCCTTCTGCAGCGCGTGGTCCGCCTCAACCCCTCGACGCAGGACGTGTTGCGTCTGTCTGCTGCGGCCGGGCGTGAAGTCGGGTACCCGCTGCTGCACGCCACGGCGCGGCTGACGGAGAATGAGCTGCGCGCCTCACTCCGCCAGTCGGTGGAGCAGGGCGTCCTGGTCTCCGAGCCGGGGACCGGCAACTTCCGGTTCCGCCATGCGCTGCTGGCCGAGGCGATCTACACCACGATCCTCCCCGGGGAGCGGGAGGATCTGCACGCGCGGCTTGCCGAGGAGCTCGCAGCCAGCGGAGCGGCGGGAGCAGCCGAGCTGGCACCACACTGGGCGGCGGCGGGCCGCACGGCAGAGGCGCTCGTCGCCTCAGTCGAGGCCGCCCGCCACGCGCAGGCGGTCTTTGGCTTGGCGGAGGCTCACGTGCACCTCGAGCGAGCGCTCGCACTGTGGGGCGCCGTGCCGGACGCGCCCGCGCTCGCGGGGCTCGACCTCGCCCGGCTCAGCTCCTGGGCCGCCGAGCTCGCCAGCCAGACGGGGGCGGCGCCACGCGCGGTCGAGCTCACCCACATCGCGATCGATCTGATCGAGCAGGGTGACTCGCTGCGGGTCGCGCGCCTCTATGACCGCCTCGGCCAATACCTCCACGAAAGCGGCAGGACCGGTGCTGCGCTTGCGGCATTCGAGCGCGCGGTCGAACTCGTGCCGGCACAGCCGCCGTCGGCGGACCGCGCGCAGGCTCTGGCGGCGCTTGCACACGGGTTGACGCTCGCCTGGCGCTTCGATGAGTCGCTTCCGGTCTGTGAGAAGGCGCTCGCCCTCGCGCGTGCGATCGGTGCGCGAGGGGTGGAGATCCGGGCGCTCCTCGACCTCGGCAGGGACCTCGCCTACCTAGGCCGCGCCGACGAGGGCGTCGGTCATCTCTGGCGGGGTCTCGAGCTCGCCGGTGACGGAGGTGATCCCCTCGCGCTCCTGAACGCGTACGTATCGCTTACCGACGTGCTGACCATGCTGGGTAGAGCCGCGGGAGTCGGCACGGGTCGGACAAAGAGGGCTGGAGGTTGCCCGAGGGTACGAAATCGACCGAACGCTGCTCGTTGCGAACTACATTGAGGCCCTGATCGCGATCGGGTCGTGGGACGAGGCCGACATAGCGAGTGCGGCCGCGCTCCGCAACATCACGGCGAATTTCCCTTACATGCTCTTCATGGACCGCGCGGACCTCGAGCTCTGGCGAGGCGACTTCGACACCGCGCGGTCACATCTCAGGGACGCGCGCGCCACGCTACGCGAGGACCACGGGCTGGGGGTCTACGACGTCTACCTCGCCGAGCTGGCCCTGTGGGAGCGACGGTGGACGGAGGCCGACCAGGCGGTGCATGACGGGCTGGCGAGAGCGCGCTCCCGACCATCCGCGCAGCTGCGCGTTTGGTTCTGCGCGAAGGGGCTACGCGCACATGCAGAGCTGGCAGCGCTCGCGCGAGCCCGCCGCGACATGGACGCCGCCCGCAGCTGGCTCGCTCGATCACGGAGCCTCATCGCCGTCGCTCGACGCGCTGCGAGGATGGCCGCAGCGGTCACACCGAACACCGGCGGCTGGCTTGCCCTGGCCGAGGCCGAGTACGACCGCGCCCAAGGCACCCCACGCCCCGAACTGTGGTCGGAAGCCGCAGCGGCATGGGAGCAACTCCAGCGGCCTCCCCTCGCCGCCTACTGCCGCTGGCGCGAAGCCGAGGCGCTCGTCACGGCGGGCGTCGCCCGCGCCGAGGCCGGTGTGCCGCTCAGAGAGGCGCATGCCGTCGCAGCCCGGATGGGAGCGAATCCACTCCTGCGGGAGATCGAACTGCTCGCCCAGCGCTCGCGGCTCGATCTGGCGCCGCAGGACCTCGAGCAATCAGATCGAAAACGGGGTCTCGAGAAGACTCTGGGCCTGACACCACGCGAGGGAGAGGTTCTCAGGC
Organism: uncultured Actinomycetota bacterium; assembly: GCA_963715025.1. Taxonomy (GTDB): domain Bacteria; phylum Actinomycetota; class Actinomycetes; order Actinomycetales; family Dermatophilaceae; genus DASSJT01. The sequence goes on from CAVQQQ010000002.1 coordinate 133,166, forward strand.
TCGTCGCCCGCGGCTACACAGACCGCGAGATCGCGGCAGCCCTCACCATCAGCGTCAAGACCGCCAGCGTCCACGTCTCACATATCCTGCGGAAGCTCGAAGCGCCGAACCGGCTCGAGGCGGCCGCGATCGCGCACCGCATCGCCCCGCCACCACTCGCGCAACCCAGTCCCGATCTCTGAGAGACACCCGCTCGTCCCCGGCCGTGCCGTGCCCAAGGAGCCCTTGGTTGAAGATCTGCCACCGTCACACGCGGACGACGCCGCACCTCCAGGCCGAGCAACGCCGAGGACGGTCTGGCCCGCGGCCATGGCCTCGATCGTGACGAAGCGTTTGTGGGTCCATGCCGATCGACCGGCAGACTGTCCTCGCCCATGGGACTTCTGACCCGACTGAGCTGGACGTGGCCAACGGTCGGAGGACACCGCTGCTACCAGCAGAGCTTTCCCTTCTTCAGCCTCGCGACCAGGCGGTGGCCGGGGCAGCACATGCCAGATGAGAGTCACCCGACGCACGGGGACAGCCGCGCATGAGAGCGACCACCCCACCCACCTGAACCGAGCCTTGGGCCAAGATCCGATTCAAGCTCGATGGAACTAGTCGCCGCCGAGAGTGACCTCGCACCGAGGAGCACGCACAGGTGTCCTCGCAGCGTGGTGTCACACAGGGGCGCGTCAGCAGTGCGGTGGCCCCAGGGTGGTTCACGATGGCAACCCCGTCCCGTGCACCGTCATGACCCTCCCGCGGCAGCGCGCTCTGCGCCCTCGCCGCCTGACGCCGGTCAGGCGCCAGCGCGCAACCGGCGCAGCATCCGGGCGTCGGTAAAGCCCACTGCCCGCGCGGCGGGCTCCTGTGGCCACCCCTGCTGCGCTAACGCCTCGGCCCGCTCCAGGCGCAGGATCTGCTGGTACTTCAGCGGCGTCAGCCCGGTCGCAGCGGTGAAGGCTCGAGTCAGCGAGCGCGGGCTGACGCCGAGCGCCGTCGCCAGCGCGGACAGGGTGAGGGACTCGGCATACCGCTCGTCGATGACGTCCTGGGCCCGGTGCACCAGGTCGGCGAGGTGGTCCCGGTGGCGCAGCATCGCGCTCACCTGTGGCTCGCCGCCGTTGCGGCGAACCGCCAGCACGAGCGCTCGGGCAGTCCGGGCGGCCACCCCCGGCCCGTGGTCCAACGCCACGAGGTGAAGGGCCAGGTCGATGCCGCTCGCGACGCCGGCGGAGGTGTGCACGCGTCCGTCACTGACGTGCAGCACGTCGCGCACGACAGTCACGCGCGGGTGCTCCCGGGCGAGCTCGTCCTGCAAGTCCTGGTGCGTGGCGCCTCTGCGCCCGTCGAGCAGACCGGCGGCGGCCAGCGCGAAGGCGCCAGCGCACACGCTCGCGACGTGTCCGCCGGCGTTATGGTGGGCCACCACGGCGTCACGGAGCGCACGCGGAAGCTGGCGCCGCCCGGACCCACCGAGCCCGACCCGCCATCCCGGGACCACGACGTAGTCCCGGGGCGACAGCGGCGGCCATGACGTGTCCACGGACAGGTCCAGGCCCTGGTGGCTGCGCACAACCGGCGTATCCGCGACGTACGACAGGTGGTAGTGGCCCCCGTGGTCACCGGCCGCCGAGAACACCTGGGCCGGGCCGGCAAGGTCGAGCAGGTGCACGCCCGGTGTCAGGACGAACAGCACGGTCCGCGGGCTGGTTCTACTCATGATCTGGTCAGGATGCCATCACTTGCTCGATAGTGACTACGTCGGCGAACCGGCCGTGCAGCGCCGAGGCCGTGCGCTCCTTGACCTGCGCCGGAGTGAGCGTGCCGGAGCCGTCCCACAGGGGCAGCGGGTCGGTCGCCGTCGCGTCCAGGACGAAGCGCACGTCGTAGCCGAGGTCACTCGCCACGCGGGCCGTGGTCTCGCAGCACTGCTCGGTGCGGATGCCGGTGATGACGACTTCGGTCACGCGACGCTCGACCAGCAGCTGCGCGAGGTTGGTGGTGGTGAAGGCGTTGTGGCTCGTCTTGGTGACCGTAGGCTCACCGGGCTCAGGTTTGAGCCCGGGCAGCAGCCTCACGTGGCCCAGCTCGGGGTCGAACACGTCGCCGGATCCCGGTTCGGCGTGCAGGACCCAGACCACCTCATTCCGGGCGGAGCGGGCGTGGTCGACGAGGCGGGCGATCTTTTCCGCGATGTCCGGGGTGTCGATGTGCGCCCAGGCCTCGCGCTGGCGGAATGACTCCTGGACGTCAATGACGATCAGTGCAGTGTTCATGGGTCCAGACTCACCCTCAGAACGGCCGTCGCGCGAGGCCCGATCCGGCCGGACACCGGAACGATCTGGTCACGGCAGCCCTGAACGGCAGGTGGGTGCCAGGCGCGGGGTGGGCTGTTTCCTCAAGTCCTGTCCGTCTGCGTCAACGCGAATGGAGGGGATCGCTCGGGTGTCGCCGACATGCCGAACGTCCGGGCAGGGCGAGGTGCGGATGGCCCTGCGGATCGACCTACCCGCCGTCCCTGTCCGGCGGCCCGAGGGTGTCGTGACCCATTTCCGGGTATAGAGAACGCATGGCGCCACCGTGCCTGACACCCCCGTGCGTGCGGTGGCGTCGTGACGTCACAGCACCCGCCCCCCAAGCAGGGGATAGGGACGGGCGCTGCCTAGGTGGTGCAGGTGGAGAGGCTACTCCCGCCGGGCCTGCGTCTTGGGCAAATCGGCGAAGTCGGCGACTCGCAGCGGCTCGTCGGAAATGGCCCTTGCCTCCTGCGGCGTCAACGTCGGGTCGACATCCGCTGAGGCCGACCTCCACACCCGAGCGGGCGGCTGCCGTCGCCTGGGCGTCGGCGAATCGAAGCTAGGATCGGCATTCCGTCGTCGCCGTATGCCGCCACCAGGGGCTTGAGCGAGATCACGGGGAGGGAAGACGCCATGGACCCGGACTTGACCGCGTTGGCACGGCGCCACGGATCGGACAAGGCTGAACACGGGTACGGCCCCTTCTACGAAGGACTCTTCTTGGCGCGGCGCGAGGAGGCGCTCAAGATCCTCGAGCTCGGAGTCGGCGGTTTCGAGCGCCCGGAGGATGCCGCGTTCGGTGGCGCGTCACTGCGGATGTGGAAGGAGTACTTCCCGCGAGCCCAGATCTGGGGGCTCGACGTTTTCGATAAGTCAGGCGTGACGGAGGATCGAATCTCGATTGTCCAGGGAAGCCAGACCGACGAGGCACTTCTTCTCAGGCTGGTGGAGGAACAGGGGCCCTTCGACGTGATCATCGATGACGCCAGCCACATCCCGGCATTGACGAACCGAAGCTTCGAGATCCTGTTCCCGACACTCGCCTCCGATGGCATCTACGTGATCGAGGATCTCGCGACGTCGTACTGGCCCCTGTGGGGGGGCCGGTTTCGCCGCTCTGCCCGGGGCACCAGCATGTCCATGGTCAAGTCTCGGCTTGACGGCCTGAACCACGCGGAGTTCAAGATCCCAAACTATCAGGCCAACCCCCTGGACCTGTCGATCGTTGAGCTCCGCGCCCGCCACAACATCGTGGCCTTCATCAAGGGCAACAATGACATCCCGAGCGACCTCAATCGCGCCAACCCGATCAGTTCGAGCGCATGGCTCCGCCGCGACCTGATGCCGGTTGCAGTCGTGAAGCTGAGACACCCCGTCTTCTTGCGAGCGGCTGATCGCGTCGGCCTGCGCCCTCTCCTCTCCGCGCTTCGCCGGAGTCTGGTCCCCAACGTGAACCGCTAGCAGCCTGCGAGCAGCACGGGTGTGCGGGGGTATGCCGTATGCCGTCTCCTGGGGGGCTCACGTGAGGGAGAAGGGCGGGTAGCGGTCCGTGACGAGAAGGATCGCGTACGCCTGGACGCGCAGCCACCAGCGGCCGACGCCGACCACGAAATCGAACAGCCCCCGTGGGTAGCGTCCGGTGAGCAGGATCGCGAACCATGCCACGACGACGGCGAAGAAGGCGCCCACGGACAGCACGATGAGGACCAGGACGTGCGGGATTGCGAGCAGCCACTTCACCAGCGGCATCCAGCGGTTCAGGTCCCGTTCGACGTCGGGGTAGTCGACCTGGAGATGGACGCTCTGCTCTTCGACCGTGGAGGGGTACTGGTCGGTGAGCAGGACGAGGTAGGCCAAGAAGCGGGCGCCGAACCGAGCGACCTCCAGCGCGAAGTCGAACCACCAGCGCGGGTAGCGCTGCCTGAAGACGATCATCAGCAGAGTGGCGACGAAAAGGCCCGCGGCCACGCCACCGCTCGAAGTGCGCACGAGATGGCCGCTCTGGTCGTAGACCCTCTCGGTGGGTCCCGCCGTGAGCGCGGTAAGGACGATCCCGATCGGAATGATCAGGACCACCCGGAAAAGGGTCGTCACCCGGTTGTGCTGGTCCGGGTAGTCGACCTCGAGGCGCGCTGCGTAGACCGACGCTGCCGACTGATCCGTCATGTGCCCTCCAGGATGAGTTGAACGATGAGATGAACGCTGGCCCGCGGCTTATGCCAGCAGGGGACTGCTGGACTCCATGCTGTCCACGTTGACGGACACGCGCAATTGGTCCTGGCCATTTCCGGGCCGGCGGAAGGGGCGTGAGTGGAGCTGAAGGCCCCGTGACAGGCTGCGGCTAATCCCCCATGACGCGGCGGTGCAGTTCGGTCGTGAGCAGGTGGATCTGGCGCGTGAGCTCGGTGTTCGTCTTGAGCTCGAGCTCCGACTCGACGAAATCGTGCTGGGCCTTGGCCGCCGCGAACGCGGCCTGCCGGTTCTGGCCGATCATGACGAAGGTCGACAGGAAGATCGCCTCCAGCGAGACGATCAGCGTGAGGGTGGGCCACGGGCTGTGCTCGAACACGAGCATCCACACGCCGAAGAGGCCGGCGTGGATGTAGACGAAGGTCATCGATCCGGCGAACGCGGTGATCCGATCCGCGAGGCGCAGCTGCGCGCTCGCGGCGCGCCGCTCCAGCTCGGCGACGACAACTGGGTGCTGCTGGGCAGTGGCTCCGCCGGTGCTCATGGGCCCGGGTCTCCTTCTGGTTGCTGATGGTCCTCCATCGTGAGGACAGCCACAGTGTCGCGGACGATGGCGGTGCGGCCGCAGAGGCGGTCGCGACTCCCGAGCCTGCGGGCAGTCTCAGCCGGCGAGTACCACTCCGAGGGCAACGGCCAGCAGGGCCGTGAGCCCGGAGACCGCGCCCCAGGCGGCGAGGGCAGTCGTGCCCTTGGCGCGGGAGTGGAGGAGGGCCGCTGCGCCCGAGAGGGCGACGACGGCGACCTTCGCCACGAGCGTCGTACCGTAGCCCTCACCATGCTCCTCGTCGGAGTCGGCGACGACGTTCCAGATCCCCGTGAGGACGAGGAGCCCGAAGGCCGGCCACGCGACCTTGTTGAACCGGCGCGCCGCAGCCCGGGGAGCGTCCGGGGCTACCCGACGAAGTGTGGGCACGAGGACGGCCAGGGTGATCTGGCCGCCGACCCACACGGTGGCGGCAACGATGTGCAGGAAGAGCCTGGCGGTGTCCACGGTGAAGGGCAGCAGCATCTGTCGTGTCATCCTCTGGGATGCGCAGGTGGGAAGCCCGGACGCGACTTCAGTGGCGCCGCTCCAGGCGGGTCCGCAGCCAGGCGATCAAACGCGCGGGAGCTGAGGTCACGGCATACCACCCATCCCGCCATTGGCTCATGCCATCCTGCGGCAGCCATGCCGCGCGCAACCGGTCCTTGCGGCGGCGCGAGGTGCTCACGGCGTGTACGACGGCCTGCGAATCGGGGGCGATGTCGGGGAGAGGATCGCCGGGCGGGGCGTAGCGTGACCGCTCAAGTGTCGCAACCATGCGTCCGAGAGCGTCGGCGTCCTCGCCGGTGAGGTAGCCCTGGTGGCGCAGGTACTGACCGGCCTGCCGGGGGGTGCTGCCGACCGGTGGGCTTACGCCGAGGTCGGCGATCCGGCGCACCATGGACTGCCACTCGACCTCGACCCTCTCCGCGGAGTCTGCAGCCTCCAGGAGGGCACGGCGGTGGCGCGCCCGCGCCGCGGCGGGAACCGACAGGGCGCCGAGCACCGCGAGAACGAGGGTGATGAGGAGCCACGTCGTCCACGGGAGCGACCGCAGGGCGTTCAACCCTCGGGTCAGGAGGTTGCCGCTCGCGGTGCCCTGCGAGTCGGATGTCTGGCCCGGGTCTTGGCGCCCTGCTGGTCCGGTACGGGTGGAGGTCGCGCCGGTACTCGGGGTGACGGTCGTGGCTGTGGTGTTGGGCGTCTCGGTCTGGCGCTGTGACCACGGCGGCACCGTTGCAGCTCGCGCCGCTGGCGTCGGCTCGAAGCGCAGCCATCCGGCGCCCTCGAAGTAGAGCTCGGGCCAGGCATGCATGTCGGCAGCCCGGACGGTGTAGTGGCCCCGGTCGGCCGTTCCGGGCATGAAGCCCGTCGCCAGCCGGGCCGGGATCCCGAGGGAGCGAGCCATCATGACCATGGCAGTCGCGAACTGCACGCAGTAACCCTGCTTGGTGGCTAGGAACTGCGAGATCGGGTCCTGTCCCACACGCTTTCCGTCGACCGCTGCGACTGGCTCGGCCAGGGTGAGGCTGTAGGTGTATTCGGCGCCGCGCAGGTAGGCCTGGATCCGCCGGGCCGCATCGAGTCGTGAGGCACCATCGGGCACGATGGACTTGGCGAGGTCGCCGACAACCTTGGCCGAGTCCGGGTCGACGTTGAGCTCGTCCCGGAACTCCACCTCGGATGCCAGTGCGGTGAGCGGCTGGTTCAGGACGGCGGCCGGCGGGTTCGGGTTGAGGTAGGTCACCTGGTAGGAGTCGACCTTGCTGGCGATTCGGGGGCTGAAGTTCGCGTTGACGCCCCATCTGGCTCCGTCGACGTCCGCGGAACGAATCGGGTACGGCGCGGCCAGCTGTGGCGGCGCGACCCGGTTTTCGCTCACGGTCAGCCGCTGCCGGGTGGCTGCCCCCTCGACGTAGCCCGGCGGGTCCGGGATGCTCGGGTCGGCTTTCAGCTCGGTGCGCATCCGGCGGGTCCGCCACTCACCGTCGGCGAAGTCGGTCAGCACCTCAACCCGCAGGGGAGGTGGGATGGCGTCGGTTGTGGTGTACCTCAGCACCGGCCTCTGGGACTGGGACTTGAGGTTCTTGGCGATGTCCACCGTGCCCCCCACGGCGATGTCGTCGGCCGAGAAGCCAGACCCGTTCTGCGACTGGCCGAGGCCGTCCGCGACGAAGTAGGTGGGCATGTGAGGGAGCACCATGGGCAGTGACACGGCGAGGACCAGCCCTGCAGCGCCCAGAAGGCGCCCGGTGCTCGCGAAGGCCAGCGTTCCGTCGGCATCGCCCGACCGGCCCCCCGACATGAGTGGGGTGGACGTGCCCCACCGGCGCAGCATGCCGACGCCTTGGCGGCCCACCATGACCAGCCACAGGGCGGCAGGCACGACGAAGTAGCGCAGCGACAGCGCGTCGCCGGTGTTGGCGGCCGAAATGAGGTATGCCGTGAGGAGCGGCAGGCCGGCCAGGGCCGGTGAGCGGCGGGTCACCGCGAGGTAGTCCACCGCAATCGCGAAGAGCGCTACCAAGAGGCCGATCCCGAGGATGACCCCACGGCTGGTCGGCGCGGGCGCCGAGAACGACTGGACGGTCAGGCGGGCCTGGTAGAGCAGGTTGTTGAACGCCATGACGGTGTCCAGCCAGGGAAGGCCGTGCCAGAGATGGCCGCGCCCGAACATCCAGGATGCGCCAAGGACGGTGGCGCCGACCTGGAACGCCGCGACCGACCCGCTGCGAGCGAAGAGGGCGCGACCGGCCAGGCCCGCCACGGCGACGACAGCAACCATGACCAGGGTGGGCCGCACCCAAGTGGCCGGTGCGAACAGCGTCACGATCGGCCAGGTGACCGAAACCATGGCGAGCGCGGCGAGAAGGGTGTCGCCGACGCGGATCCGGCTCATCGCACACCTGCCGGTGTCGCACTGGAGGAAAGGGAACCCCACACGTCTGCGACGCTTTGCCCGGCCGGGACGCCGAGCGCGGACCACCCGGCGTTGTGGAGGACGTGCGCGGCCGCCTGGGTTTCCTCGGACACGTCGTCGCCCTGGGAGCGCCCGCCGTTGAACGTGTTCGCGTCGAGGATCATCGCCAAACCAACCCCGCCTGGCTGCCGCAATGCGGCGACCTGACGCGCCTGGTCACCGGTGAGGCCTGCGAGGATTGCGACGACGAGCCCTCCGCCGCCGGTCACCGGGTGGGCACTGTGGAGCACCTCGCTCAGGTCCTGGTCGCGGCCCATCTGCGCGACGGCCAGGACGTCGAGCATCTGCTCGTATTCGAGAGGAGCCGCCACCTGCGAGTCCTCGGCGGTCTCCGCGGTGGCGAGATGCACGGCATACCTCTGCTGGAGCAGGTGTGCGGAGATGGAGGCGGCCGCTGTCACGCTCCACTCGAATGAGCTCGTGCGTCCCGCGCCCCGGTGTGCGCTCGCGCGCGAGTCGAGGAGGATGACGGCGCGACGGCGCGCAGGGCGGTCCTCCTGGCGAACCATGAGGTTGCCGGTGCGGGCCGTGGCTCGCCAGTGGATGCGGCGCAGGTCGTCGCCGTCGCGGTACTCGCGAACGGACACGTCGTCCTCGCCGTGGAGCGCAACCATGTGGGGGATTGCGCCCTCGGCGCCGATGCCGTTGCCCGGAGGACGGCCCGACCCGAGCGGCTCGATGCGTGGCAGGACGATCAGCTCGCCGCTCCCGCTGACAGCGCCGACCCGCGAGGTCAGGCCGAACGGGTCGCGGAGCCGGACGCCGAGGGGCCCGAGCCGGTGCCTCCCCCGGACGTGGGAGCGCACCGTGTAGGTCACGGAGCAGTGCTCGCCGCTCCTCAGGGGCGGCACGACAAAACGCGGACGGTCGCCCAGGGCGTAGTCGAGCTGCTCCTCGGCCAAGAGCAGCGGGGTCTTGGCGGCTGCGCGGTTCTCGATGCCCACGGTGACGATGGCCGGCTCGTCGATGCTGACCCGGCTCGGGCGCGGGGAGCGCTCGAGCGACAGACGCAGGGAGTGCCTGCGCATCATCAGGCCGGAGATCACTGGCAGCGACACGAGCAGCACACCGCAGCGGGTGAGGTCGGAGAAACCCAGCACCAGACCGGAGCCGGCCAGGGTTGCCCCGGCGGCGACGAAGGACCGGCCGCGGGTGGTGAGGACGTCGCGCAGTCTGCGCATGGCCTGCCTCAGCGACCCGGCGCAGGCACCATGACGCGCCGCATGAGATCTTCCAGGATCGAGGCCGCCGTGCGCCTGGCCAGATGTGCCTCCCCGGTGAGGATGAGCCGGTGGGCCAGCACGGGGACCACCACGGTCTGAACGTCGTCCGGGAGCACGTGGTCGCGCCCGGCCAGGGCGGCGTGTGCCCGAGCTGCCCGCAGCAGGTGCAGGGTGGCGCGCGGTGAGGCACCGAGGCGAAGGGCGGGGCTCTGGCGCGTTGCCGTCGCGAGATCGACGACGTACTGCCTGATGGCGGGGCTCGCGAACGTGCCACGCACGGCGGCGATCATGCGCCCGACTGTCGCGGCGTCGGTGACCGGCTGAAGCTCGTCGAGCGGCGAGCGCTGCCCGTGCGAGTCGAGCATGTCAACCTCGCTGCGCACCGACGGATAGCCAATGGAGATCCGAGCCATGAAGCGGTCCCGCTGGGCCTCGGGCAGGGGATACGTGCCCTCCATCTCGATGGGGTTCTGCGTGGCCATGACGATGAAGGGATGGGGCAGCTCGTAGGTCTGCCCGTCAACGGTGACCTGTCCCTCTTCCATCGATTCCAGGAGGGCCGACTGAGTCTTGGGCGATGCCCGGTTGATCTCGTCGCCCACGACCACGTTGGCGAAGATCGCACCCGGGCGGAACTCGAAGTCGCGCACGTCCTGGTTGAAGACGCTGACCCCGGTGATGTCGCTGGGCAGCAGGTCGGGGGTGAACTGCACCCGTCGGACGGAGCAGTCGATCGACCGGGCCAGGGTCTTGGCCAGCATGGTCTTGCCGACTCCCGGAACATCCTCGATGAGGAGGTGGCCCTCGGCCAGCAGGACGGTGATGGCGGTGCGGACGACGTCCGGCTTTCCCTCGATGACACTGTTCATTGCGCGCGCCAGCGCAGTGCTGACCTGCCCCACCAGTTCGAGGTTGCGTCGCGACTCGGCGTCGCTCATCGGACCGCTCGACCGTGGTGTCGATGGCCCGTCCGCTTCTGCCCCCATGCCTGTGTCCACCCGTCGTTCCTCCGCTGCGCTCGACATTGAGCCACCCTTCCACTCCAGCCTGATCGCTTGATCTTCCCCCACTTCCCTCCACGGCCGACACCCCCGGTGGCGAACCTGTGACCTTCGCCGGCCGCTGAGGTCCCTGCGAGGGCTGGGGGAGCCGCCTCCGACGGGAGTTATAGCGGCGCGGCCAGTTCGCGGCACGCTCGACGGCGGCGCGTGTGGCGCAGCCTCCTCCACCCATCTCCACGCGCCTGACCAGCAGGAATGCCAGCTGGCCTCGACGTCAGATGGCCAATCCGTGTCCTGGGTGGTGGAAAGTGGAGTAAGGTGGGGCCCCACGGAGGGCAGGAGAGGACCACGAGAGGACTTCGGGAGGTGAGCCGCACGTGTTCTTGGGAACCCACAACCCCCGACTGGATGACAAGGGCCGGCTCTTCCTGCCGGCCAAGTTCCGAGACCGCCTCGCCGGCGGCCTGGTCGTCACGCGTGGTCAGGAGCGATGCCTCTATGTCTTTCCCATGGACGAGTTCGTGAAGGTGGCCGAGCAGATGCGAGGCGCACCCACCACGAGCCGGGCGGCGCGCGACTACATGCGCGTCTTCCTGTCCGGCGCGTCCGATGAGATCCCCGACAGGCAGGGACGAGTCACCATTCCCGTCAGCCTGCGCAAGTACGCCGGCCTCGAGCGGGACTGCACCGTCATCGGCGCCGGCGCTCGCGTCGAGGTCTGGGACACATCCGCGTGGACGTCCTACCTGGAGAGCACTGAGCAGGCCTACGCAGACCAGGCCGAGGAGGTGATTCCTGGGCTGCTCTGACGAGGAGCCGGATTGCCCTACCACGAGCACCGCCGCGACCTGGTGGCCCCGACCAGCACGCGGCTCCGCACCGCCAAAGAACGACAGGCACGACTTCGGCCGCTGGCACTCCTGGTGCCAGGTCTCCAGCCGCTCGCCACCCGGCGCGACTTCCCCCGCGTCGGGCAGCAGGGCGGATGGGGACCTGACACCAGGACCTCCAGGAGCCGACCGCACGGACCGCACGCAGCGCACTCGCAAACGACGCACAGCGATACGACACGGCCCGCCAGACGCAGCCCGCACCAACGGATCGGAAAGACGCGCATGAGCCCTCGGGGAACGGCCGCAGACCGCCACGTGCCGGTCATGCGCGAGCGCGTTCTCGAGTTGCTCGCCCCGGCTCTTCAGGAGCCCGGGTCGGTGTACGTCGACGGCACGCTCGGGATGGGCGGCCACATGGAGGCCATGCTTCTCGCCTGCCCGCAGGCCCGCGGACTTGGGATCGACCGCGATCGGGAGGCCCTCGAGCTGGCCGGCGAGCGCCTCGCTCCGTTTGGCGATCGCATCACCCTCATCCACGCCGTCTACGACGAGATGCCGGCTGCTCTGGCCGAGGCGGGCATTGCCGAGGCCTCGGCGGTGCTCTTCGACCTCGGCGTGTCGTCGCTGCAGCTCGACGAAGTGGACCGGGGCTTCGCCTACGCCCACGATGCGCCCCTGGACATGCGCATGGACCAGGGATCGGGAGCGACCGCTGCAGACGTCCTCAACACCTACGACGCCCACGACCTCGAGCGCATCCTCCGCCTGTACGGGGAGGAGCGCTTCGCGCGCAGGGTGGCCGCTGCGATCGTCCGCGAACGTGCCGACGCGCCGTTCACGACGTCCGGCCGGCTGGTCGAGCTGCTCCGCCGGGTGATTCCCGCAGCGTCCCAGAGGAGCGGAGGACACCCCGCCAAGCGCACGTTCCAGGCCCTGCGCATTGAGGTCAACGCCGAGCTCCGCGCGTGGGAGTCCGCCCTTCCCGCCGCCGTCGACTCGCTTCGCGTGGGTGGTCGCATCGCGGTGCTCAGCTACCACTCGCTCGAGGACCGCATCACCAAACGGGTCTTCGCGGCAGGAGCCCGGAGCAGCGCCCCCGAAGGCCTGCCGGTGGAGCTGCCCGAGCACACGGCATACCTCCGCCTGCTCACTCGCGGGGCAGAGGAGCCCAGCGACGACGAGAAGTCCGCGAACCCGCGGTCTGCCTCGGCCCGCCTGCGGGCCGCGGAGCGGACCCGCAAGCGGAAGGAGCAGCGATGAGCCAGACCAGCGCCACCGCAAGGGTTGCCGCGCGCGCTCCCGTCCGCCGCGAGAGTCCCGCCCAGCGGCTGCGCGTCGTGCCCGGCGCAGCTGGGGAGCCGCGCGGCGGGCTCTTCGCGGCGCTGTGCGTCACGCTGCTGGCCGGGGGCCTGCTGGCGGTCCTCATGCTCAATACCTCCCTGGCCCAGGGATCCTTCGTGCTCCACGACCTCCAGGCCCGGTCTGGGGAGCTCGACGACACACAGGAGGCACTGACCCAGGCGATCGACGCCCAGCGGGCGCCGGCCCAACTGGCGCGGCAGGCCCGCGCGCTCGGCATGGTGCCGGCCGACTCCGCAGCCTTCCTGCGGCTGAGCGACGGGAAGATCCTCGGCGTCGCCAAGACGGCCGAGCGAGATCCCGGCTTCGCCGTTGTCACAGCGCCAGTCCCGGTGCGTCAGGCACAGCCGACCACCCCGGCACCGAAGAAGACCGTCGTGAAGGAGGGGAACCTCACGACGACGACCGTCGTCTCCGTCCGCGCCAACGGCGAGGTCGTCACCACGGTCACAACGGTCGACGCCAAGACGAGGACAACGACGACCAGGACGACGGTCACGCAGCCCCCAAGTCCCACCCGCACGGCGTCATCGACTGCTGCGCCGAGCACCACGACCAGTCCCCAACCCACGACTCCGCCTGTCGGGTGAGGGAGGGCACCAAAGACCGCACCCAGCCCAGTCCACTGTCCATCCCAGCCGAGCACGAGCAGAGACCGGCCACCAGGAGCATTCCGCTGAGAGGGGAGCACCGTGACCCAGGGGCACGGCAAGCGCAGCCCGCGCCGGCAGTCGGCCGCGCCTGTCGCCCGGCGGCCCGCCGACTCGCCGTCGTCCCAGAGCCGTCGCGCCACCGGCGCGGCACGATCTCAGCAGGTCGCTCCGCGGTCGTCGGTGCCGAAGCCGGTCCCTGCCGCGGGCAGCGCCAATCCGGCGACGCGGAAGCCGCCCGCACCTGGGAAGGGACGGAAGCCGCCAGCCCAGGCCACGGCACGGAAGCCGCCCGCCCCGGGGACGGGACGGAAGCCGCCCGCCGAAGCCACGGGCCGAAAGCCGCCCGCCCCCGCGGCTGGTCGGAAGCCGCCGGCACCAGCGGCCACGTCGAGGCAGTCCGCCCCTGCGGCTGGTCGGAAGCCGCCGGCGCCAGCGGCCACGCGGAAGTCGTCCGGCGCAGCGAACCCTCGTAGGGCGTCTGTTCCCGCAACTGCTCGAACGGTCCCTGGTCCCATCGACCGGACCGATGCCCCGGCAGTGCGGATCGCCCGGGATGACCGTCGGGGCACAGGCCGCCCTGCGAGCGCCCGCCCTGCGAGCGCCCACCCTGGACCCGCCCGATCTGCACGTGCGCGCGCCGACACCGGGCGTCCCCGCGCCGGGCACCCTGCGAACGGCAGCGCCGGCACCGGCCGCCCCACTGATGGCTCTCAGCTGACGCCGACCACCCCCAACCGCCGCGCGAGGCGGTCCGCCCCGCCGCCCCGTGCACCACGACGTCACCGAGCCATCCGGACGGGAAGTCCCAAGCGGCGGATGCGGGCCTTGACGGTGGCAATCGTGTTTGTCTTCAGCATCTTCGGCGCCCAGCTGCTGCGCCTCCAGGGCTTCGACGCGGCGGCGACGGCTGCGAGCGCTCTCTCCGAGCGCACACAGACCGAGGAGATCCCCGCTCTGCGCGGCCGGATCCTCGACGCCAACGGCAAGGTGCTGGCCGCAAGCCTCGAGCGTCGGCAGGTGGTGGCCGATCAGACGGCCGTGCCCGAGTACCAGAAGACGGTCGACAACACGCGGACCAAGGTGGGGGTCGCCGGCGCGGTGGCTGACCTGGCCCCCCTCCTCGGCATGTCCCCAGATGCCCTCACCCCGATGCTGACCGGCAAGGCGCGATATCGCATCGTTGCGAAGAGTGTCACGCCCCTCACCTGGCGCAAGATCAGCGAGCTGGGCATTCCCGGCATCTACAGCGAGCGCACCACCAGCACCCGGTCGTACCCCCAGCCCATGGACGCCGCCTCGCTGGTCGGCTTCATGCAGGACTCGGGGGCGCCAGGGGGTGGGCTCGAGGTGATGCTCGACCGCACCCTGAAGGGCAAGGCCGGTCACGAGGCCGTGGAGACGGCGCCCAACGGTCGCGTGATACCCAGCGGCCAGCAGGAGATCACCCCCGCGGTCCCAGGCCACGACGTCAAGCTCACCATCAACTCCGACCTCCAGTGGTATGCGCAGAATGCCTTGGCGCAGAAGGTGATCGAGACCCAGGCACTCTCGGGCTCGGTGGTGGTCCAGAGCGTGAAGACGGGCAAGCTGCTGGCCGTCGCGTCCTACCCGACTTTCGACTCCAACAACCCGGGCCAGGCAGGAGGCCGCCTCACGAACCTGGCTTTCAACGATGTCTACGAGCCGGGGTCGACCGGCAAGGTGATGACCGCCGCCGCAGCTCTGGAAGAGGGTGTCGTCACCCCAGCGACCCCGGTCGTCGTCCCCAACACCCTGCACCGGTCCGACCGGACCTTCCACGACTCCCACAACCACCCCACCGAATACCTCACCTTCTCGGGTGTTCTCGCCCAGTCGAGCAACCTCGGCACGATCCTCGCGGGTGAGCGCGTGAGCCCACAGAAGCTCGAGGGCTACTTCCGCAAGTTCGGGATCGGCTCGACCAGCGGCATGGGCTTCCCGGGGGAGAGCCCGGGCCTGCTCGCGCCGCACGCCAAGTGGAGCGGGTCGCAGCGCTACACCGTGCTGTTCGGCCAGGGGCTCTCCCTGACGGCCATCCAGGCAGCAGGGGTCTACCAGACCATCGCCAACAACGGCGTCCGCATCCCACCGCGCATCGTCGAGAGCGTGGCCGACGACGAGGGGACATTCCAGCCGTCCGACCAGCCGAGCGGCGTCCGTGTGGTCTCGCCGACGGTCGCGCAGGAACTGCGGCGCATGCTCGAGGGTGTCGTCAGCAGCGAGGGCACCGCACCGCAGGCCAAGGTCGCCGGCTACCGGATCGCGGGCAAGACCGGCACCGCCGACCGTTACGACGCGAGGGTCGGCGGCTACTCGGGCAAGACCGCGAGTTTCATCGGCTTCGCTCCTGCCGACAATCCCGAGATCGTCGTGGCGGTCACCCTGCAGCGCCCGGTCAAGGGCTACTACGGTGGCCAGGTCGCGGCGCCGGTGTTCCGCGACGTCACGACCTACGCACTCCAGGCCCTGCAGATCCCACCCACGTCGGGCAAGCCGACTCGGGTCACCCTCAAGCTCGACGGACCACCGGCGGCGGACGACCCGAAGGTGATCCGTGACCGGCGCGGCGGCTCGGGCGGGTAGCCTCGCTCCTCGTGGCCACACCCCGACCGCAGCCCGCTCCCACCACCCCGCTGTCCGCGATTGCCCGGCGCGTGGGCGCCGCTACCCCCACCTCCGAGGTCGTCGTGACGGGCGTGACCCTCAACTCGCGCGAGGTGCAGCCCGGTGATCTGTATGCCGGTCTGCCGGGTGCGAATGCGCACGGTGCCAGCTACGCGCGGGATGCCGTCGAGTCCGGGGCCGTGGCCGCCCTCACCGACTCAAGGGGCCAGGCCATCCTGGCCGAGGCCGAGGTCACGGTGCCGACCCTCGTGGTCGAGGACCCCCGGGCCGTGCTGGGCTCGGCTGCTGCCCTGGTGTACGGCACCGACAGCCTGCGGCTGACCCTGTTCGGGATCACCGGCACCAACGGGAAGACCACCACCGCGTACCTGATCGCATCTGCACTCGAGGCGCTGCACCGGCATACCGGCCTGATCGGCACGGTGGAGACCCGGATCGGCGACGAGCGCGTCCAGAGTGTCCGCACGACGCCCGAGGCGACCGAGCTCCATGCCCTCCTCGCGGTGATGGACCAGCGCGGCACCGACGTCTGCGTCATGGAGGTCTCGAGCCACGCACTCGACCAGCACCGGGTCGACGGAGTGGTCTACGACATCGTCCTGTTCACGAACCTCTCCCAGGACCACCTCGACTACCACGGCACGATGCGCGAGTACTTCGATGCCAAGGCCAGCCTCTTCACGCCCCAGCGGGCCCGGAGAGGCGTCGTCTGCGTCGACGACGTCTGGGGCCGGGAGCTGGTCGCGCGCGCCGGGATCCCGGTCACCACGTTGGCATCCGACCCGGGTGTTCCGGCCGACTGGCGGGTCGAGCCGGTGGCGGGCGAACCGGCCGCCTTCACCCTGAGCGGTGCAGGCGTGTCGCTCCCACTCCGCTCGGCCCTTCCCGGCGACTTCAACCGGGTGAACACGGCGCTCGCCGCGGTGGCGCTCCTCCAGAGCGGGGTGGCGCCCCAGGAGGCCGCTCGCGCGGTGCTCACCGACCCGCACGTCCCCGGGCGCATGGAGCGGGTGAACCTCGGCGCCCTGGCCCAGGGCGACACGCCGCTCGCCGTCGTCGACTATGCCCACACCCCCGACGCCGTCGCTGCGGCCCTTGCTGCGCTCCGCCCTGCAACTGCCGGGGCCCTCGTCGTGGTCCTCGGAGCAGGCGGCGACCGGGACCGCGGCAAACGCGCCGACATGGGCGCTGCCGCGGCCAGAGGCGCCGACGTAGTCTTCGTCACCGACGACAACCCGCGCACCGAGGACCCGGCTCGCATCCGCGCAGCGGTGCTTGCCGGCGCCGCTGCGGCCGGCACGCAGGCTGTGCTCCACGACGTGGGGTCGCGGGCGCAGGCCATCAGGGAGGCCGTGGCAGCGGCCGTAGCTGCGGGCCCCGGCAGCACCG
Organism: uncultured Actinomycetota bacterium; assembly: GCA_963715025.1. Classification (GTDB taxonomy): domain Bacteria; phylum Actinomycetota; class Actinomycetes; order Actinomycetales; family Dermatophilaceae; genus DASSJT01. Next base: position 150,305 of record CAVQQQ010000002.1, read on the forward strand.
TGGCCGTTGTAGGCAAGGGGCACGAGACAGGGCAGGAGGTCGCCGGCACCATCCACCCGTTCGACGACCGCGACGAGCTGCGCCAAGCCCTGCACCACATCTTCGCAAGCAAAGGTTCACCCGATTGATTCCTCTGTCCCTGAAGGAGATTGCCGACATCACTGACGGGCGCCTAGCAGGTGTCGACGAAGTCACCGCGCACGCCATCGTCGTCGAGGGCCCGGTCGTGACCGACTCCCGCGAGGCGGGACCGCACGGTCTGTACATCGCCCGCATCGGGGAATCGCTGGACGGCCACAAGTTCGTCGGTGATGCCCGCGAGGCGGGAGCTGTCGCAGCGCTCACGACCCGGGAGGTCGACGAGCTGCCCTGTGTCGTGGTCGACGACGTCCAGGACGCCTTCGCCGCGCTGGCCCGCGCCGTCGTCGACCGCAGCCCGGGCCTGCGCGTCATCGGAATCACGGGGTCATCGGGCAAGACGAGCACGAAGGACCTGCTCGGCAGCGTCCTGGCCGTGGAGGGCGAAACGGTGGTCCCCGTGGGCTCGCTCAACTCCGAGGTCGGGGTGCCCCTCACCGTCTGCCGCGTGACCCCGACCACGCGGTTCCTGGTCGTGGAGATGGGGGCGCGGGGGGCCGGGCACATCGCCTACCTCACCGAGATCGCCCCGCCCGAGATCGGCGTCGTTCTCAACGTCGGGAGCGCGCACGTGGGCGAGTTCGGGTCCCGCGAGGCGATCGCGCGGGCCAAGGGAGAGCTGGTGGCCGCACTTCCCGAGAGTGGCGTCGCCATCCTCAACGCCGACGACCCCGCCGTGGCGGCGATGGCCGCCCGCACGGCGGCGCGGGTCGTGCTGGTCGGGACCGCTGACGACGCCTCCGTGCGCGCCGAGGAGACCAGCCTCGACCCCTCCGGCCGGCCGACGTTCCGGGCGCTCACGCCTGCGGGGGACGTCCTCGTCGAGCTCCCGCTGCACGGAGAGCACCACGTCGGCAATGCCCTCGCCGTGATCGCGGCAGCCCTCGAGTGCGGCATGGGCCTCGGCGCGATCGCCTCCGCCCTGGCGCAGGCCCGCCCCGCCAGTCGCTGGCGCATGGAGGTCACCGAGCGCGCCGACGGCGTCACCGTCGTCAACGACGCCTACAACGCCAACCCCGACTCCATGCGAGCCTCCCTCAAAGCCCTCGCCGCGATGGGGCGCGGGCAGGGGCGCGACCGGCGCACCTGGGCGGTTCTGGGGTCCATGCTCGAGCTGGGCGACGACTCGGCCATGGAGCACGACGCGATCGGGCGGCTCGCTGTGCGCCTCAACATCTCCCGGCTGGTCGTCGTGGGGGAGACCGCCCGCCCGATGGCGAGGGGCGCCCAGCACGAGGGCTCCTGGGGACAGGAGGCGGTGTGGGTGCCAGACGCCGACGCGGCCTACGATCTGCTGTCCGAAGAAGTCGAATCCGGCGACGTCGTGTTGTTCAAATCGAGCCGCGACGCGGGACTACGGTGGCTCGGAGAGCGGTTCGCCGGCACCGGTCCGGAGGCCGGCCAGGCCAGCAGCCAGGACGCAGTCGGTGATGGAAGCGAGGATCCTTCGTGAAGGCAGTGCTGCTGGCCGCCGTGTTCGCACTGGTGGTCGCATTGCTGGGGACCCCGATGTTCATCAAGTTCCTCGTCCGGCGCGGCTATGGCCAGTTCATCCGTGACGACGGCCCCACCAGCCACCACACCAAGCGCGGCACACCCACCATGGGAGGTGCGGTCATCATCGCGGCCAGCCTCACGGCATACGCGATGGCCCACGTGCTCACCCTGCAGCCGCCCACGATCAGCGGACTCCTGGTGCTCTTCCTCATGTCCGGGCTGGGGCTGGTCGGCTTCCTCGACGACTACATCAAGATCAGCAAGCAGCGCAGCCTGGGCCTGCGGTCGCGGGAGAAGCTCGCCGGGCAGACCCTCGTGGCGGTGATCTTCGCCGTGCTGGCGCTGCAGTTCCCCAACCACGCGTTCCGGACTCCGGCCTCGACCCAGATCTCGTTCGTCCGCGACACCAAGCTCGACCTCGCGTTCGCCGGCACACTGCTCGGCCTGATCCTGTTCGTGATCTGGGCCAACATCATGATCGCCGGCACCTCGAACGGCGTGAACCTCACCGACGGCCTCGACGGCCTCGCGACTGGCGCGTCGGTGATGGTGTTCGCCTCCTACGTCCTGATCGGCATCTGGCAGTTCAACCAGAACTGCCAGAGCACCCCGGGCGTCAAATGCTACGAAGTGCGCGACGCCCACGACCTGGCGGTGGTCGCCGCCTGCGGCATGGGTGCCTGCTTCGGGTTCCTGTGGTGGAACGCCTCGCCGGCCAAGATCTTCATGGGTGACACCGGGTCGCTCGCCCTTGGCGGCGCGCTCGCCGGACTCGCGATCACCACCCGCACCGAGCTGCTGATCATCATCCTGGGCGGCCTGTTCGTGATGATCACCCTCTCGGTGATCATCCAGGTCGGCTCGTTCAAGATGACCGGCAAACGGGTGTTCCGGATGGCTCCGCTCCAGCACCACTTCGAGCTGCTCGGGTGGAACGAGGTCACGATCGTGATCCGGTTCTGGATCATCGCAGGCCTGTTCGTGGCGCTCGGCCTGGGCGTCTTCTATGCCGAGTGGGTCGTGGGCGCCGTATGAGCCGGCTCGACTCCCTGACTCACCGCGACGCCGACTGGCGCGGCCTGCGGGTCCTCGTGACCGGCCTCGGCGTCAGCGGCTTCGCCGCGGCGGACGCCCTCGTGGAGCGCGGCGCTGTCGTGGTCGGCGTCGACGGTGCCGACCCGGTCGCCAAGCCCGTGCTCGGGGAGCGGGCCCGGATTCTCGACATCCTCGGCGTCGACGTGCGGCTGGGTCCCGAGCACGTGGCTGGTATGCCGGCCGGTGAGGTCTTCGACCTCGTCGTCACCTCACCGGGGTGGCCGCCCCACCAGCCGCTGCTCGCCGAGGCGGCCCAGGCCGGCATACCGATCTGGGGCGAGGTGGAGCTGGCCTGGCGCATGCGCGCGTCGGAGCATGCCGCCCCCTGGATCACCGTGACCGGCACCAACGGCAAGACGACGACCGTGAAGATGCTCGCGTCAATCCTGCAGGCCGCCGGGCTGCGGGCCACCAGCGCCGGCAACGTCGGGACGCCCATCCTCGAGGCGGTGCTCCACCCCGACCCCTATGACGTCATTGCGGTGGAGCTGTCGAGCTTCCAGCTGCACTGGTCCTCCTCGCTCGCACCGCTCGCCTCCGCATGTCTCAACGTTGCGCCCGACCACGTCGACTGGCACGGCACCCTCGAGGAATACGCGCGCGACAAGGGAAGGGTCTACGAGAACACCGAGGTGGCCTGCGTCTACAACGTCGAGGACCCCCGCACCGAGCAGCTGGTCATGGACGCCGAGGTCCAGGAGGGCTGCCGTGCCATCGGTTTCACCCTGGGCATTCCTGCGCCGTCCATGGTCGGCGTGGTCGACGACGTCCTGGCCGACCGGGCATTCGTCGAGCAGCGCCGCACCTCGGCGGGAGAGATGGGCACGCTGGCCGACCTGCAGGGCGACGCCCCCACCCTTCCCCCCCACTACGTGGCCAACGCGCTGGCGGCGGCAGCGCTCGCCCGCGCCAGTGGCGTGGAGCTGGTCGCTGTCCGGGACGGCCTGCGGGCCTTTCGGCCCGACCCGCACCGGATCGCCGACGTGGCGACCGTCGGCGGCGTGCGCTTCGTCGACGACTCCAAGGCCACCAACCCGCATGCCGCACAGGCCTCCCTGAGCGCCTACGACTCGGTCGTGTGGGTCGCCGGCGGACTCCTCAAGGGCGCGCAGGTCGACGGACTCGTGGAAGCCGTGGCGGGGAGGCTCCGTGCCGCAGTCCTGCTTGGCGCCGACCGCTCCCAGATCGCGCAGGCCCTCGCCCGACACGCGCCGGATGTCCCGGTGGTGGAGGTCGAGACCACCGACACTGGAGCCATGGACGAGGTCGTGGCGCAGGCGGCGACGCTGGCGCGGGCCGGCGACGTGGTGCTCCTCGCGCCGGCGGCGGCGTCCATGGACATGTTCGACAACTACGGTGCACGCGGCGACGCGTTCGCGGAGGCCGTGGCGAGGCACGCAGCCCGCCAGGGGGAGTAGGCGGGAGGCCATGAGCAGCGCTGCTGCCACTCCCCGCAAGACCGCGCGCCAGAAGGCCGAGCCGAAGGGCCGCCGCGGAGCCACCCAAGGCCGCTCCCCGGGCCTGTCCTCATGGCTGGCCCGGCTCGACTCGCCGGTAGCGACGTACTACGTGCTGCTCAGCGCGACGGGGGTCCTGGTGCTGATCGGCCTCGTCATGGTGCTCTCGGCGTCGGCCATCTCGTCGTACGTCGAGACGGACTCCTCGTACACCATCTTCCTCAGCCAGCTCGAGTTCGCCGGATTCGGCCTGGTGGCGCTCCTCGGCGCGTCGCGGATGTCGGTCTCGGTCTGGAGGCGAGCCGCGGTGCCGAGCCTCGTCGTTGCGATGGCCCTGCAGCTGCTGGTGTTCACCGGGCTGGGCGAGACCGTCAACGGCAACACCAACTGGATCGCGATCGGCCCGTTCAGCATGCAGCCCTCGGAGGTGGCCAAGGTTGGCCTGGCTCTGAGCGGGGGCGCGGTCCTCACCGCGAAGCGCCGGCACCTCGGGCACTTCTGGCACGTGGTGGTGCCCTACCTGCTCCCGCTCGCCGCAGCGGCGATCTGGCTCGTCCTGCTCGGTCATGACCTCGGCACGGTGATCGTGATGGCGGCGATCGTCGGCGGTGTGCTCTTCGCGGCGGGGGTGCCAACGCGCTGGTTCGCGATGACAGGGGCGGCGTTTGCGGCCGTGGCGGCCTACTTCGTGGTCTCGAGCACCAACCGGCTGGGCCGGATCGACGTGTGGCTGAACCGATCCCAGTGCCGGCCCAACGACGAGCAGCTTTATTACGGCGTCTGCCGCCAGCCCATGCACGGTATGTATGCCCTCGCCGACGGGGGCTGGTGGGGTGTCGGCCTCGGCGCGAGCCGCGAGAAATGGCAGTGGCTCTCCGAGCCGCACAATGACTTCATCTTCGCCATCGTCGGCGAGGAGCTGGGCGTGCCCGGCACTCTGGTCATCCTGGCCGTGTTCTGTGTTCTGGCTCTCGCCTGCTACCGCCTCGTAGTGCGCTCGACCGACTTGTTCGTCCGCCTCGCGACCGCGGGGATCATGTGCTGGATCGTGGTGCAGGCCATGGTCAACATCGGAGCCGTCATCGGGCTCCTCCCTGTCATCGGCGTCCCGCTTCCATTGGTTTCGTCTGGAGGGTCTTCCCTGATCACCACCATGTTCGCCCTGGGCATCCTGCTCTCGTTCGCGCGCCACGAGCCCGGATGCGCGGAGGTCCTCGCGGCGCGTCCGAGCATGGTGCGTCGCTCCCTCGCCATCCTGCCCGCGCGCCGCGGGAGGCGGCGGTGAGCGCCTCCCCCGCATCCGTGGTCCTGGCGGGCGGTGGCTCGGCAGGCCACGTCAGCCCGCTGCTGGCACTGGCGGACTGCCTGCGCAGGCGGTACCCACAGATAGCAGTGACGGCGCTCGGAACGGAGCAGGGCCTGGAGGCCCGCCTGGTCCCTGCCCGGGGCTACCCGCTGCGGACTATTCCCCGGGTGCCCCTGCCGCGGCGCCCCAACCTCGACCTGCTCCGGCTGCCGGCCAGTCTCCGGGGAGCGGTGGCTGCCGCGGGCCGCGCGATCGACGAGAGCGGGGCGGAGGTCGTGGTGGGCTTCGGCGGCTACGTGTCGCCGCCGGCATACCTCGCCGCGCGCCGGCGCCACATCCCCATCGTCGTCCACGAGCAGAACGCCCGGGCCGGCGTCGCGAACCGACTGGGGGCGCGGTTCACCCCTTTCGTCGGCACCACGTTCGCCAGCACTCGCCTGCGCGGCGGCCACCTGGTCGGTATGCCGCTTCGCCGCGAGATCGCGACGCTGGACCGTCCGGCGTGGCGCGCGGAGGCCCTGTCCCACTTCGGCCTCGATGGGCAGTGGCCCACCGTGCTGGTCACCGGGGGCTCCCTGGGCGCCCAGCGCCTCAACACGGCGTTTGGGGAGCGGGTCGACGCCCTGACGTCGGCGGGCATCCAAGTGCTCCACATCACTGGTCTGGGCAAGGAGTTCGCGTCTGAGCCGAACCCGCACGGCGCACCGTACGTGACCGTCCCGTACGCCGACCGCATGGACCTCGCGTACTCGGCTGCCGATCTCGTCGTGGCGCGTGCCGGCGCCAACACGGTCTGCGAGCTCACCGCCGTGGGGCTGCCTGCGATCTACGTTCCGCTGCCGGTCGGCAACGGCGAGCAGCGCTTCAACGCGGCCGACGTGGTGGCTGCGGGGGGAGGTCGACTGGTTGATGACGCTGCCCTGACCCCGGCCTGGATCGACGTCGAGCTCATCCCGCTGATGCGCGACCGCGACGCGCTGCACGCGATGGCCGAGGGGGCGGCGCTGGTCGGGCAGCGCGACGGCGACGAGAGGCTGGCCGACCTGGTCGACGCGGCCTGGGCCAGCGGGTCCGCGGCGCGGAAGGCATAGCCGTGGAGGGGGTGAACTCGCGGTTCGACTTCCGCGCGCCGATTCCCGGCCTGGGCGAACTGGGCGCCGTGCACTTCATCGCCATCGGTGGCGCCGGGATGTCCGCGGTTGCGCGAATCATGCTGGCCCGTGGTGTGCGCGTGAGCGGTTCCGACGCAAGGGATTCGGTGCTGCTCGAGGCCCTGCGGCGCGAGGGTGCCCAGGTGTGGGTGGGACACGACCCGCGTCAAGTGTCGGATGCGGACACCGTCGTCGTCTCCTCGGCGGTCCGGGAGGACAACGTCGAGCTGGCTGCGGCGCGCTCAGCCGGAGTGCGGGTCCTCCACCGGGCACAGGCGCTCGCGGCGACGATGCAGGACTCGGTCCGCGCGGCGGTGGCCGGAGCCAACGGCAAGACGACCACGACCGCAATGCTGACCGTGGCGCTGCAGCACAGCGGGGCCGACCCGTCGTTCGCCATCGGCGGTGAGCTCGCCGCCGCCGGCACCAACGCGGGTTGGGGGAGCGGCGGCATGTTCGTCGTGGAGGCTGACGAGAGCGACGGGTCGTTCCTGGTGTACCGGCCCCGGGTGGCCGTCGTGACCAACGTGCAGCCCGACCACCTCGACTTCTACGGCACCTTGGGACGCGTGGAGCAGGCCTATGCCGACTTCGCTCACTCGGTCGAGCCCGGCGGCCTGCTCGTCGCGTGCCACGACGACGCCGGGTCCCAACGGCTCGCCGAGCGATCGCGCGCCGATGGGATCCGGGTTCTGACCTACGGTTTCGACGGCGGGGCCGACCTCCGGCTCGAGGCAGGTGTCTCCGATGGTCTGAGTGCGGCCGCACGACTGCGTGACGGCGCGGCGGTCCGAGACCTGCGCATCGGCACCCCCGGCGGGCACAACCTGCTCAACGCCGCCGCGGCCTACACCGCGGCCGTCCACGGCCTGGGCCAGGACCCCGACGACGTGCTCGAAGGGCTGGGCGTCTTCACCGGGACGCGACGGCGCTTCGAGCTCAAGGGCATTACCCGAGGCGTCACGGTTGTCGACGACTACGCCCACAACCCGGGGAAGGTGGCGGCAGTGGTGCAGACCGCGGCCGACCTCGTGGGAGAGGGCAGGCTCCTCGTCGTCTTCCAGCCCCACCTGTTCTCGCGCACCCGCGACTTCGCCGAGTCCTTCGCCGAGGCACTCGCGCCCGCCGACGTCGTGGTGCTGATGGACGTCTACGGCGCTCGCGAGGACCCGATGCCCGGCGTGACCAGTGACCTCATCGCCCAGCCACTGCGCTCGCTGCGTCCGGATCTGGACCTCGTTGTCGGCACGGCCCCTGACCAGGTCCCAGGACTCGTTGCGGCACGTGCCCACGAGGGCGACCTCGTGCTGACCGTGGGTGCCGGCGATGTGACGGCGCTCGGACCCGCGATCCTGCGGGTCCTCGCGGCCGAGGTCGTCGGCTGATGGCCAGGGCGCCGCGCCTGGGCGAGCGGGCGGGCAGGTCCCGCAGGGCCGCGCCGGCACGGCGGGCCCGACCGACCGGGGTCGCATCCGCGCCAGTGCGGTTCCGCGACCGGGCAGTGCGCGCCCGGCGTCGCCCCTGGCGCATTGCGGCGTGGCTCCTGGGGGTGGCGGCCCTCGGTTCCACCGCGGTTTGGGCCGTCTTCTTCAGCACCCTCCTGACCGCACAGCAGGTGGAGGTCCGCGGGGTGACGGGCGCGGAGGCCACGGCGGTCTTGCAGTCCGCAGCCGTGCCAGTGGGCGCGCCGCTCGCCCTGATCGACACCGGCGCGGTCCGTCGGCGCGTGGCCTCGCGGCTGCCCATCGCCGCTGCCACCGTGGAGCGTCACTGGCCGCACACCATCGTGATCCAAGCCGTCCCTCGAACCCCCGCCCTTGCCGTCCGCAACTCTCAGGGTCGACTTCAAGTTGTGGACGCATCGGGCGTGGCCTACGCGACGGTCTCGGCCGTTCCCCGCGGCGTGCCTCTCGCCACGGCGCAGTCCGACCAGGCGCTCACTGCCGACGCGCTCCGTGCCGCCCTGAGCGCGATGGACGCACTTCCGGCTGATCTGCGCGCCGGCGCCAGTGATGTCGTCGTCAGCAGCGCAGACCTCGTGGAGTTCCGGCTGGGCAAGACCACAGTGGTCTGGGGTGGTGCCGACGACGCGGCCCTCAAGGCCCGGATTGTCGCCGCGCTGCTGCCGAAGCGCCCTCACCAGATCGACGTGAGTGCCCCGGACACGCCGGTTACGCGGTAGCCGCACCGCCTGTGCCTGCTTGCGCTTGGGGACCCCAGGAGCGCGGCTGACCGGCATACCGGCTGTGCCCTGGCGAGCTTCACAACACTGGCTGACCGGCCGAGTGGAGGGTCCGAACATGGCGCGGGGGCCGTGTGGAGATAAGGCGGCGACACGCCCGGCGCAGGTTTGCCTGAGGGTTCCTAACCGCATACCGTCGGTGCCGGCAGAAGGTGACGTAACTGTAACCCTTTAGCACAGGTTGAGGCTTTGCTGGTTGGGGATTCGCGGGCAGCGTGGCACCTGTCGGCACAGAGATTGACCGTTTGCATCCTGGAGAGGCCAACCATCGTGGCAGCACCGCAGAATTATCTGGCCGTCATCAAGGTCGTCGGCATCGGCGGGGGCGGCGTCAATGCCATCAACCGCATGATCGAGGTGGGTCTCAAGGGCGTCGAGTTCATTGCCATCAACACCGATGCCCAAGCCCTCCTGATGAGCGACGCCGACGTGAAGCTCGATGTTGGCCGGGAGCTGACCCGCGGACTCGGCGCCGGCGCAGACCCTGAGGTCGGGCGCAGGGCAGCCGACGACCACTCCGAGGAGATCGAAGAGGTGCTCAAGGGCGCCGACATGGTGTTCGTGACCGCCGGCGAGGGTGGTGGCACCGGCACCGGGGGCGCCCCGGTCGTGGCCAAGATCGCCAAGTCGCTGGGGGCCCTCACCATCGGGGTGGTCACCCGCCCGTTCACCTTCGAGGGTCGGCGTCGCGCCAATCAGGCCGAGTCGGGCATCGGCGGCCTCCGCGAGGAGGTCGACACCCTGATCGTGATCCCCAACGACCGCCTGCTCTCGATCAGCGACCGCGCGGTGAGCATGCTCGACGCTTTCCGAAGTGCCGACCAGGTGCTGCTGTCCGGCGTCCAAGGCATCACCGACCTGATTACCACCCCGGGCCTCATCAACCTCGACTTCGCCGACGTCAAGTCGGTGATGCAGGGGGCCGGGTCAGCGTTGATGGGCATCGGTTCGTCCCGCGGCGAGGACCGCGCGGTCCAGGCTGCCGAACTGGCCATCTCCAGCCCGCTGCTCGAGGCGAGCATCGACGGCGCCCATGGCGTCCTGCTGTCAATCCAGGGCGGCAGCGACCTGGGCCTGTTCGAGATCAACGAGGCGGCCAAGCTGGTCCAGGAGGCCGCCCACCCCGAGGCCAACATCATCTTCGGTGCCGTGATCGACGACGCGCTGGGCGACGAGGTCCGGGTCACCGTGATCGCAGCGGGCTTCGACGGCGGCGCGCCCATCCGGCGCAACGACGAGCGAGCTCTCGGCACGATCCAGGGCTCGACGCGACCGCCGCAGGTCAACCACAACTCGGTACACCGCCCGGCGGGAGCACCGGTCTCGGCCGGGTCTGCCATTCCCCCCGTCCACGAGAACAACCACCAGGCGGTCCCGTCGACCAGCTCACCGGTCGCACACGGGGCCGACTCTCGTGGCCCGCAACCCGCGTCGAATGACGGCGGGGGCGCGGTGCGGCACGAAGCCGACCGTGTGGCAGCCGCGGCGCAGCACCCTCCGCGCACCGTGACCTTCGACGAGGGGGACGACCTCGACGTGCCGGATTTCCTCAAGTAGCGGCACCGCGCCATCGCTGCCCTCGTCCCCCTGGCGAGGGCAGCGCCAGGTCTGGCTTGTGCAGGGCGATAGCGTTTGGCCGTGTTCTTCTGGCGCGAGCAGGACGAGGTCCTCGACCGGGGGTTCACGCAGAGACGGGGTGGGGTCAGCCACGGGCCTTTTGAGGGGCTCAACCTCGGCGGCCACGTGGGAGATTCGGCCGATCACGTGGTCGCGAACCGCGCCGCTCTGGCGGCCTCGCTCTCCATCGATCCCGACCGCCTCCTGTTCATGGACCAGTGCCATGGCTCTGGGGTAACGGTCGCGGAGGGTCCCTGGTCGGGAGGCTCCCCACCGGCGGCGGACGCCCTGGTGACTGCGGCTCCGGGGTTGGCCCTGGCCGTGCTGGTCGCCGACTGCGCCCCGGTCCTGCTCGCCGATCGCCAGCGCGGCGTGGTGGCCGCGGTGCACGCCGGGCGCCCCGGAATGGTCTCCGGCGTGGTCCCGGCCGCCCTGAGGGTGATGCGCGACCTGGGGGCCCGGGACATCGAGGCGGTGGTGGGGCCGTCGGTGTGTGGGCGCTGCTACGAGGTGCCCACGGAGATGCGCGAGGCTGCGTCCGACGTGTCACCCGAGTCGCGCACCGTGTCATGGACGGGCACTCCTGCCATCGATGTCGCGGCCGGCGTGGTCGCACAGCTCCATGACGAGGGCGTCGCCGTCGCCTGGGTCGCCGGGTGCACCCGCGAGGACGAGCGGCTCTTCTCTCACCGTCGCGACGGCCAGACCGGCCGCACCGCCGGCGTGGTGTTGCTGAGGCGCCAATGACGCGCAGGGATGAGCTGGAGGCTGGGCTCGACCGGGTCCGAGCCAGGATCGCGAAGGCGTGCGATCGCGCGGGCCGATCGCCGGAGGACATCACGCTGGTGGTGGTGACCAAGTTCTTCCCGGCGTCGGATGCGGACCTGCTCGTCGACCTGGGGGTTACCAACATCGGGGAGAACCGGGCCCAGGAGGCTGCGCGGAAAGTCCTTGAGATGAGGCACCGCGACCAGATCTCGGTGCACTTCATCGGCCAGCTCCAGTCGAACAAGGCTGCGCTGGTCGCGCGGTATGCCGACGTGGTCCAGTCGATCGACCGCACCAAGCTCGTAGGGGCGCTGGAGAAGGGGCTCGCGGCCGCGGGACGCCGGGTCGACGCGCTGGTCCAAGTCGGCCTCGACCACGAGCCGGGCCGGGGCGGGACCTCCACGGAGGCCGCGCGCGAGCTCGCTGACGCGATTGCCCGGTCGAGCCGCCTGCGCCTGCGCGGCGTCATGGCGGTCGCGCCTCTCGGGGCCGACCCAGCACCCGCTTTCGCCCGCCTCAGGGAGGTGGCAGCCGGCATCCGGGAGAGCCATCCGGGGGCAGACTGGATCTCGGCCGGGATGAGCAGCGACCTCGAGCAGGCCATCGAGCATGGTGCGACACACCTGCGTGTCGGCACCGCAATCCTCGGTTCCCGCACGTCACACGAGTAACTTCAATCACGGAACGGAAGCAGGCCAGGCAGGGAGCAGGGTCTGAAGCAGACGCATGGAGGAATCTCATGGCTGGCGCGCTGCGCAAGACGATGGTCTACCTCGGCCTCGCCGAGGAGGACGAGCGCTATGAGGGATACGACTACGACGACTACGACGAGTCGCCCCCAGAGCAGCACCACCACGAGCGCCAGGCCGAGGTAGCTCACCTGCCCCAGCGCACCCCGGTGGCCCGCGTCGTGCGAGACGTGGAGGTCGGCGCCCTCAACCGCATCACGACGATCCACCCCCGCACCTACAACGAGGCCAAGAACATCGGAGAGAACTTCCGCGAGGGCACGCCAGTGATCATGAACCTCACCGACATGGACGACGCGGATGCCAAGCGCCTCGTCGACTTCGCCGCCGGGCTCGTCTTCGGACTGCATGGCTCGATCGAGCGGGTCACGTCGAAGGTCTTCCTGCTGTCCCCGGAGCACGTCGAGGTCGCAGCCGAGGAGGGCGCTGCTGCGGCGCCCGTCGGCCGCACCCTGTTCAACCAGAGCTGACCCTCACAGCCGACTCACAGACTGCTCCCCGACGCTCTCAGCATGGGATTCAACGTCGTCCGCCAGGTCGTGAACTTCGCCCTGTTCCTGTTCCTCATCGTCTTGATCGGGCGTCTGGTCCTGGACTGGGTCCAGGCGTTCTCCCGTGACTGGCGCCCGCGCGGCGTGATGCTTGTCATCGCGGAAGGGGTTTATACGATCACCGATCCGCCCCTCAAAGCCCTGCGCCGAGTGCTGCCCCCGCTGCGTCTTGGGTCGGTCCAGCTCGACCTCGCCTTCCTGGTTCTCATGCTCCTTGTCTCGGTGCTCCTCCAGATCATCTAGGGTTATGCCCATTCCCGGATGATCTGGGATGCTGTAGCGACGACGCACTCAACGAGCTCTCATTTCGAGGTGACCAATGGCGCTCTCCCCTGAGGATGTCCTGAACAAGACATTCACCCAAACCCAGTTCCGGCGCGGGTACGACGAGCGGGAGGTCGACGACTTCCTGGACGAGGTCGTCGCGGAGATGCGCCGTCTGACCAAGGACGGCGAAGACCTGCGCGGCCAGCTGAACGACTGCCGCCAGGGTCGCGGCATGTCGCCGATGCCCATCTCGGCCCCCGGCATCGACACCGCGGAGCTGAAGGCGCTCCAGGCCAAGCACCAGGATCTCGAGCGACGCAACTACGACCTCCAGCGTCTGCTGAACGACGAGAAGCAGGCCCGTGAGGCCGCGGCCCGAGAGCTCGAGCAGGAGCGCCAGCGCCAGGCGGTCCTTGCCCAGGGCGATCTTGAGAAGGCCACCCGCGATGCCGACGAGCGGATCGCCACGGTCACGTCGCGCGCGGAGGAGGTCGAGCGCGAGGCTGCAGAGCGCATCGCCCGGGCCAAGGCCAACGCAGAGAGCGCCGAGCGGGAGGCGAGCAAGCGCGCCGAGGCAGCCGAGAGCGAGGCGCGCCAGCGCGCCGAGATGGCTCGTCGCGACGCCGAGATGGCCCGACGCGACGCCGAGGCCGTCCGCGCCGAGCACCAGGCCGCGCAGCGCGACCTGACCGACGCGCGCGCCCAGGCCACCAACCTCCGCTCGCAGGGCGTCGAGACCAATACGGCCGAGATGGCCGCGGTGGCGGGCGGCGGAAGCGCCGCGGGCGTCATCGCGCTGGCCCAGCGACTGCACGACGAGCACGTCAGCGAGGGCATTCAGAAGCGCGATGCGCTCATTGCCGAGGGCGAGAGCCGTCATCGGGACCTCCTGGCGGAGGCCCAGGGCCGTCACGACGAGCTCATGGCCACCGCGCAGGCGCGTCACGACCAGCTGCTCGGGGCTGGCCAGAACCGCCACGACCAGCTGATCGCCGAGGCCACCGAGCGCCACGAACAGATGATCACCGAGGCCCGCGAGCGTTCCACGGGCATGCTGCACGAGGCGCAGCAGAGGAAGGCCCAGATCCTTGAGGAGCTCGGCCGCGAGCGCTCGATGCTGGAGCGCAAGATCGAGGAGCTGCGCACGTTCGAGAAGGACTACCGCGCGAGGCTGCGCAGCTACATCGAGGGACAGCTCCAGGAGCTCGACCACAGCAGCGTGGAAGAGCCCAAGGGCCAGAAGGTCTGAGGGCCGCGCGTATCGACTGTCACCACAGCGCCACGAAGGGGTGCCCGCCGCGGAGCGGGCGCCCCTTCGGCTTCGCGTGGGCCCGAGCCGGGCGTGCGGGAATCGATTATTGCGTTTTGGACTTTGAATAGGCCTGAGGTGCGCTTATTCTCTGGCGCACCTGAGTGCGTTCACCGAGGGACGTCGAGAGGGCGAGTGGCCATGGCAGCGAAGAAGACATCATCGGCGGAGCCGAAGCCGCCTTCGCCCTCGGCTGCTCCGAAGGCTGCGCCGAGCCAGCAGTCCAGCGGCCGCACGCCGCGTGGGGTCGCGCAACGCGTCGCCGCGGCCGCCCGCTCGGCAGTCACGAGCGCGGCGAAGAAGGCGTCCGGAACCGCAGCCCGCGGCCGCGCGACCCCAGGTGCCAGCGCAGCGAGCCCGCGCCCGGCCGCCAAGACCGCGACTGGCAAGAGCACGGCTGCCGGCAAGACCGCGGCTGGCCAGAGCCCGCCCGCCAAGACCGCTTCCGCGACAAAGGGAGCCACCTCGGGGAAAACGCAGAAGACCGCAGCGAAATCGACGGCAGCATCACCATCCGGGTCCGCAAGAAAAGCAACAGAAAAGAGAACGGTGCAGCACAAGACGGCGCCCAGCGCGCCCGCTACGAAGACCTCCGCCGCGGCTTCTGCCGGTAAGGCTGCGCCGGCCGCGAGGAAGACCGCGCCAGCCGCCCCGGCCAAGAAGGCCACGCCCGCGAAGAGGGCCACGCCCGCGAAGAAGGCCACGCCCGCGAAGAAGGCCGCCACGCCCGCGAAGAAGGCCGCGCCGGCCGCGAAGAAGGCCGCCACGCCCGCGAAGAAGGCCGCCCCCGCCAACGCCGCTCCGGCCAGGAAGACAGCCCCGGCTGCTGCCGCCGCCATCCGCACGGCCAAGCAGGCCGCATCGGCACTGCGGGTTCGCGACGACGAGTCGCCGTGGACCCCGGACGAGCTGGCTGCGGTCCGCAGTGAGATCGAGACCGAGGTGGAGCGCCTCAAGGCGGAGATCTCGGTGGCCGAGTCCGACCTCGTCGACCTGATGCGAGATGCAGGCGACGGCGCAGGCGACGACCAGGCCGACGCCGGAGCGAAGACTTTCGAGCGCGAGCAGGAGATCGCCGTGGCCGACAACGCCCGCCATCTGCTGATCCAGAACCTTCACGCCCTCGAACGCCTGAACGACGGCACGTACGGCATCTGCGAGTCCTGCGGCAACCCGATCGGCAAACTTCGCCTCCAGGCCGCTCCTCGTGCGACCCTATGCGTGACATGCAAAACGAAGCAGGAGCGCCGCTGATCGCCGCGCAGGACGTCGATGCGCGGCCGGCACACCAGCCGAGGCCGCGCCGCACGCTGTTCACCACCCTCGCCGTCGTGGCCGTCGCAACGCTAGCGATCGACCAGGCCGCAAAGTCATGGGCCCTGCACAGCCTGGTGCCGGGGGAGCCGATCAACCTGGTCGGGTCAGCGATCCGGCTGAACCTCATCCGCAATGCCGGTGCCGCCTTCTCCATCGGACACGGCGCCACCTGGGCGCTCACCCTGATCGCCTGCGCGGTCATGGTCTTCACCGTGGTGACTGCCCGCCGACTGGGCAGTCTGGCCTGGGCGTTGGCGCTCGGACTGCTGCTCGGCGGCTCACTCGGCAACCTGGTCGACCGGCTGGTGCGTCCGCCCGGGCCGGGACGGGGCCACGTGGTCGACTTCATCGACTACTTCGGCTGGTTCATCGGGAACGTTGCCGACATCGCGATCGTCGGGGCCGCGGTGTTCATCGCGGCTCTCGCCATGCGCGGCCTGGGCGTGGACGGATCGCGCCCGCACCAGGGCCGTCACGAAGACCGAGCGCAGGGCACCGACGATCCCGGGGATCCGACCGTCGGCACACAAGGCAGCCCGATGTCCACGGGTCCGGAAACTGGCCGCTCGGGGAAGACCGCGTGACCGGCGCGCGCACCCTCCTGGTGCCTGACGGCCTCGAGGGCGAGCGGGTCGACGCCGCCCTGGCGCGGCTCTTCGGCGTCTCCCGGACCAAGGCCGCCGACCTGGCGATGGCCGGCGACGTGCATGTCAA
This sequence comes from uncultured Actinomycetota bacterium, assembly GCA_963715025.1. Taxonomy (GTDB): domain Bacteria; phylum Actinomycetota; class Actinomycetes; order Actinomycetales; family Dermatophilaceae; genus DASSJT01. The sequence goes on from CAVQQQ010000002.1 coordinate 166,483, forward strand.
TCACCGGCCCGCGGGCAAGTCCGACCGCGTCAGCGCCGGCGACCTGCTCGAGGTCGCCCTGCCCAAGCCGGGAGGGAGCCTCACTCTGCAGGTCGTGGCCGAGCCGGTCCCGGGCATGAGCATCGTCCACGACGACGCCGACATCGTCGTCGTGGACAAACCCGCCGGTGTTGCGGCGCACCCGAGCGTCGGCTGGACCGGCCCGACCGTCCTGGGCGGCCTCGCAGCGGCCGGCTACCGGATCTCCACCTCGGGCGCCAGCGAGCGCCGGGGCATCGTCAGCCGGCTCGACGTGGGGACCTCCGGCCTGATGGTGGTGTGCAAGAGCGAGCGGGCCTACTCGGTGCTCAAGCGGGCGTTCAAGACCCGGAAGGTCGACAAGACCTACCACACCCTCGTGCAGGGGCTTCCCGATCCACTGGTGGGCACCATCGACGCCCCGATCGGACGCCATCCCGGCCACGACTACAAGTTCGCCGTCATGGAGTCGGGCAAGCATGCCGTGACCCACTACGAGCTGATCGAGGCGTTCCGCCACGCGGCGCTGCTCGAGGTCCACATCGAGACCGGGCGCACCCACCAGATCCGGGTCCACCTCGCGGCTATCCGACACCCCATCTGCGGCGACCTCACCTATGGCGCCGACCCGAAGCTCGCCGCTCGCCTCGGTCTGGAGCGGCAGTGGCTGCACGCGGTGGGCCTGGGGTTCGAGCACCCCGGGTCGGGGGAGTGGGTCACCTTCGAGAGCCAGTACCCCGAGGACCTGCAGAGAGCGCTCGACCGGCTCCAGGGGTGGTGACCTCCGCCCAAGACTGCCGGTATGCCGGTGGGCCGGCTCCCCGGCATACCACCAGACTTTCTCGGGTCACCCGATAAACGTCCGCCGGGGCGGCGGGACGCACACGGGGACAAGCGGCTGTTTGCATGGCGATCCGAAGCGATGGAGTATGCCGGTCCGCGACACGGGCCGCGACACGCCGGGGTCGGTCGGTGGACAGACTTAGACTCATCCCGATGCCTGCCCAGACCGCCCCGAGTGACAGTTTCGTCCACCTGCACGTGCACACCGAGTACTCCATGCTCGATGGTGCCGCCCGCATCGACGAGCTGTTCCAGAAGGCCGCCGAGATGGGTATGCCGGCCCTCGCCACGACCGACCACGGCTACGTCTTCGGGGCCTATGAGTTCTGGTCCAAGGCGCGCAAATACGGGGTGAAGCCGATCATCGGCGTGGAGGCCTACCTCACCCCGGGCACCCACCGCACCGACAAGACCCGCGTGAAATACGGCGACGGCGGGCGCGACGACGTGTCCGGGTCGGGCGCCTATACCCACATGACGCTGCTGGCGCGCAACAACAACGGCATGCACAACCTGTTCCGCATGACCTCCCTCGCCAGCCTCGAGGGCTACTACTTCAAGCCGCGCATGGACCGCGAGCTGCTCCAGACCTACGGCCAGGGCCTCGTGGCCACGACCGGATGCCCGTCGGGGGAGATCCAGACCCGCCTTCGGCTGGGGCAGTGGCAAGAGGCCCTGCAGGCGGCATCCGACTTTCGCGACATCTTCGGGCCGGAGAACTTCTTCTGCGAGCTGATGGACCACGGGCTGGGCATCGAGCGGCAGGTGCAGAAGGACCTCCTGCGGCTTTCCCGCGAGCTCAACCTCCCCCTGGTGGCGACCAACGACCTCCACTACACCAAGCCCGAGGACGCGACGGCGCACGGGGCGCTCCTGTGCGTGCAGTCCGGCTCGACCCTGATGGACCCCGGCCGGTTCAAGCTCGACGCCGACGACTTCTACCTCAAGTCGGCGCAGGAGATGCGGCACACGTGGCGCGAGCTGCCGGAGGCCTGCGACAACACCCTGCGGATCGCCGAGATGTGCGAGGTCTCCTTCGCCGAGGGCGAGGGCCGCTACATGCCCCGGTTCCCCGTGCCGGCCGGCGAGGACGAGTCCTCGTGGTTCGTCAAGGAGGTCGAGCGGGGGCTGCGCGAGCGCTTCCCGGAGGGGGTGCCTGACTACGCCCGGCGCCAGGCCGAGTACGAATGCGACGTCATCATCGGGAAGGGCTACCCCGGCTACTTCCTGGTCGTCGCCGACTTCATCAACTGGGCCAAGGACAACGGCATCCGCGTGGGCCCTGGCCGCGGCTCTGGCGCAGGCTCGATGTGCGCCTACGCCATGAAGATCACCGACCTCGACCCCATTCCCCACGGCCTGATCTTCGAGCGGTTCCTCAACCCCGAGCGCCCGTCCCTGCCCGACTTCGACGTCGACTTCGACGAGCGCCGCCGGGGCGAGGTCATCAAGTACGTGACCGACAAGTACGGCGAGGAGCGCGTCGCCCAGATCGTCACCTACGGCACCATCAAGGCCAAGCAGGCCGTCAAGGACGCTGCACGCGTCATGGGGCACCCGTTCGCGATGGGGGAGAAGCTCACGAAGGCGATGCCCCCGGCCATCATGGGCAAGGACATTCCGCTCTCGGGGATCTTCGACCCTGGCCACCCCCGCTATGCCGAGGCCGCCGACTTCCGCCAGGTGCACGACGAGGATCCCCAGGCCCAGGAGGTCGTGCGCACCGCCCTGGGACTGGAGGGCCTCAAGCGCCAGTGGGGCGTCCATGCGGCGGGCGTGATCATGTCCAGCGAGCCCTTGCTGGACCTCATCCCGATCATGCGCCGCGAGCAGGACGGGCAGATCATCACCCAGTTCGACTACCCGAGCTGCGAGGCGCTCGGCCTGGTCAAGATGGACTTCCTCGGCCTGCGCAACCTCACGATCATCGACGACGCCATCGACAACATCCGCGCCAACCGCGGCGAGGAGATCGACCTCGACGCGCTCTCCAAGGACACCACCAACGAGGCCGCCTACAAACTGCTCCAGCACGGCGACACCCTGGGCATCTTCCAGCTCGATGGCGGCGGCATGCGCACTCTGCTGCGCCAGATGCAGCCCGACAACTTCGAGGACATCTCCGCGGCGCTCGCGCTCTACCGCCCGGGCCCGATGGGGGCCAACTCCCACACCAACTACGCCTACCGCAAGACCGGCAGGCAGCAGATCGAGCCGATCCACCCCGAGCTCGCCGAGCCCCTTGCCGAGATCCTCGACACCACCTATGGCCTGATCGTCTACCAGGAGCAGGTCCAGCAGATCGCCCAGAAGGTCGCCGGCTACACGCTCGGCAAGGCCGACCTGCTCCGCCGCGCCATGGGGAAGAAGAAGAAGGAGGTCCTCGACGCCGAGTTCGTGCCGTTCAGCGAGGGCATGAAGGCCAACGGCTACTCCGACGCGGCCATCCGGAAGCTCTGGGACATCCTCGTCCCGTTCTCCGACTACGCCTTCAACAAGGCCCACACCGCCGCCTACGGCCTGATCTCCTACTGGACGGCCTACCTCAAGGCCAACTACCCGGCCGAGTACATGGCGGCCCTGCTCACCAGCGTCCGCGACGACAAGGACAAGTCGGCCCTCTACCTCAACGAGTGCCGCCGGATGGGCATCAAGGTGCTCCCGCCCGACGTCAACGAGTCGGTCGCGCAGTTCGCCGCCGTCGGCACCGACATCCGCTTCGGGATGGAGGCGATCCGCAACGTCGGGCGCAACGTCGTCGAGGCCATCGTGCAGGCGCGAACCGAGAAGGGACGCTTCGCCTCGTTCGAGGACTTCCTGCGCAAGTGCCCGGCCGTCGTCTGCAACAAGCGGACGATCGAGTCGCTCATCAAGGCCGGGGCCTTCGACGACCTGCAGCACACCCGGATGGGCCTCGTGCAGGTGCACGAGCGCTACGTCGACGCTCTGGTCGACGAGAAGCGCCAGGAGGCCATCGGACAGGACTCGCTGTTCGCCGGGTTCGCCGACGACGGGGCATCGGCGATCGCCATCGTCGCCCTGCCGCCGATCCCAGGCGCCGAATGGGACAAACAGGCGCTCCTGACCTTCGAGCGGGAGATGCTCGGCCTCTACGTGTCCGACCACCCGCTCTTCGGCATCGAGCACCTGCTGTCACAGCACGCCGACACCTCTATAGCCGCGCTCACCGGTGACGACGGGAAGCCCGATGGCAGCACCGTGACGATCGCCGGGCTCATCACCGGCCTGCAGATCAAGCGCACCAAGAAGGGCGACCTGTGGGCCATCGCCACCGTCGAAGACCTCGAGGGTGCTGTCGAATGCCTGTTCTTCCCCTCGTCCTACATGACCGTGTCCACGATGCTGACCCAGGACCTGGTCGTGGTCGTGCGCGGGCGGGTCAACCGACGCGACGACGCGGTTTCGATCTACGCCCAGGACCTCACCCTGCCGGACGTCGCCGAGGGCCCGCGCGGGCCGATCGTCGTGACCATGGAAACCGGTCGGGCCACAGCCGGGAAGATCGAGCAGCTGAAGTCGGTCCTCACGGCCCACCCGGGCGCCACGGAGGTGCACCTCAGGCTGAGCCAGCCGGGCCGATCGGTGGTCATGCGGCTCGACGACAGCTACCGCGTGACCGCCTCCGAGGCCCTCTTCGGGGACCTCAAGGTCATCCTGGGTCCCCGCTGTCTGGCAGGCTGAGCCGTGATGGCGAGTCGGTGCCGATTGCCGGCGGTCCAGGCGGGCTCCCGGCGCGCCACCTCGTCCCGCTCCGTGCCCGCTCCTGAGTGGTTCGGCTGAGTCGTCATAGGGTGCCGGGGTGAGCAGCGTCGAAGACACCATGCCCCGCCCTCCGATCGCCAAGGCGGTGGACTTCGTCCGGGAGCACCACGGAGACCGCGTGGTCGACCCGTACGAATGGCTGCGCGACAAGACCGACCCCCAGGTCGTGGACTACCTCGGGGCTGAGAACGCTTATGCCGAGGCGGTTACGGCTGGTCTCGCGCCGCTGCGGGAGAGCATCTTCCAGGAGATCAAATCGCGTGTGCTCGAGACCGACCTCAGCGTCCCGGTCGCGAGCGGGCCGTGGTGGTACTACACGCGGACGGTAGAGGGCCGGCAGTATGCCGTGCACTGCCGGGCGCCGCGCTACCTCCACCCGGTCCGGCCGGCACCGGAGGGCGAGGCTGCCGTGGCCGGCCAGCAGGTGCTCCTCGACGGCAACGAGGCGGCCGAGGGACACGAGTTCTTCGCTCTGGGAGCCTTCACGGTCAGCCCGGACCACGCGCGACTCGCCTTTGCGACCGACATCGAGGGCGACGAGCGATTTGCGATGACCGTGAAAGACATCGCCTCCGGCGACGTGCTGGACGACGTCGTCACCGGAATCGGCTATGGATGCGAGTTCTCCCTCGACGGCGAGTGGATCTTCTACACCCGGGTCGACGATGCCTGGCGTCCCCACCAGATCTGGCGCCACCGGATCGGAGGCCCGGTCGACGACGACGTGTTGGTCTACGAAGAGACCGACGAACGCTTTTGGATGGGACTGGGAGCCTCTCGGGACGACCGATGGATCATCATCGGCATCGGCTCCCGCACCACCAGCGAGGCGCGCATCCTGGATGCCGCCGACCCGACCGGCGACTTCCGCGTCGTCGCGCCCCGGCGTGACGGTGTCGAGTACGACGTCGAGCCGGCGGCCGACCGGCTCCTGATCCTCCACAACGAGCACAACAAGGACTTCGACCTGGCTTGGGCTCCGCTCGACGCGACCTCGCCCGAGCAGTGGCAGCCCGTGCTGGAGGCAGCCGCCGGTGAGCGCTTCCTCGGAATCGATGCGTTCGATGACTACGCCGTGCTGTCGCTGCGCCACGACGGGCTGACCGGGCTGCGTATCCTCCCCCGCTCCCAGGAGGGCGACACAGGCTTCGGGAAGCCTCGGGACCTGCCCTTCGACGAGCCGCTCTACTCCGTCGGGACCGGCGACAACCCTGAGCCCGGGCAGACGACGATCCAGCTGGTCTTCGAATCGCTCGTCACACCCAAGACGGTCTTCGACTGTGACGTGGCAACCGGTTCGCTCACGCTGCTGAAGCGCCAGCCCGTTCTGGGTGGCTACGACCCCACCGCCTTCGAGCAGCGTCGTGAGTGGGCGACCGCCCCCGACGGGACCCGGGTCCCCATGTCGCTCGTCTTCCTTCGGGGCACCCAGCCTGACGGTTCCAGCCCAGGCTTCCTCACGGCATACGGCTCATATGAGATCTCGAGTGACCCGTATTTCTCGGTGGCGCGGCTGTCCCTGCTGGAGCGTGGCATGGTGTTCGCCCTGGCGCATGTGCGCGGGGGCGGGGAGCTCGGGCGCGCATGGTACGAAGAGGGGAAGCTGCTGCACAAGAAGAACACCTTCACCGACTTCATCGCCTGCGCGGACCACCTAGTTGTGAGCGGGTGGGTCGACCCGGATCGGCTTGTCGCTGAGGGCGGCTCGGCGGGTGGGCTGCTGATCGGCGCAGCGGTCAACATGGCGCCCGAGCGCTTCCGTGCGGTCCACGCCGCCGTGCCCTTCGTCGACGCCCTGACCACCATCCTCCGCCCGGACCTGCCCCTGACCGTGGGTGAGTGGGAGGAGTGGGGAAACCCGCTCGAGGACCCGCAGGTCTACGCGTACATGAAGAGCTACACGCCCTACGAGAACATCGGCGACACCACCGGGCATCGCTACCCGAGCATCCTGGCAACGACCAGCCTCAATGACACGCGGGTGTTCTTCACCGAGCCGGCCAAGTGGGTGGCTCGTCTGCGGGCCAGTCTGCCCCCGGACCTCGAGCGGCCCGTGCTCCTGCGCACCGAGATGGTCGCCGGGCACGGCGGTCGCAGCGGGCGCTACAGCGCCTGGGAGCAGACAGCCTGGGAGTGGGCCTTCCTCCTGGACCAGGTGGGTCTCGGCTCCACGGTCCGCCCCTGAGCCGGCGCGCGTCAGTCCTCGTCGCGGTCGCGGGTGACCACGACCGGACACGGCGCCCGGTTCAGCACGCCGTGGCACACCGACCCGATCCGCAGGCCCGGGAAGCCGCCGAGGCCACGGCTGCCGACGACCGCTAGGTCGGCACTCCTCGCTGCGTCCACAAGGGTCGGCACGGCCCGTCCACGGCGCACCTGCTGCACCACCTTGACGTGCGGGTAGTGGCGCTCCTGGTGGGTCAGGGCGCGCTCGACGCGGGCGTGCTGGGCGCGCTCGTACTCCGGCCAGTCGGAAGACCCCAGCGTGGGGTCGTCCTGGCCCCGCGCCTCCCAGGCGTGGATCACCAACAGCTCCGCGGACCGGGTCGCTGCCTGGCCGAACGCGTAGGCGAGTGCCTGCAGGGAGTGGGCTGAGCCGTCTACGCCCACGACGACCCGGCCATACGGCTGGTGGCTGGCATCGCTGTGCTTGACGACGACTGCGGGACAGTACGCGTGCGTCGTCACTTGCATCGCAACGGAGCCCAGGGCTGCGGTGCTGAACGCGCCGTTGCCGTGCGCGCCGATGACCACGAACTCGGCGTGCCGGGAGGCGCGGATCAGCGCGGCGGCGGCATACCCAGAGGTGCACACACCCGTGACCTGGAGCCCGGGATCGACGCGGTGCACCCGGTCGCGGGCCAGGGCGAGCAGCCGCCTGCCGCCCTCCCGGATGGCCTCGACGCTGAGCCCGGCGCCGAACTCGAACGAGGGGAGGTCAGGGGTGAAGGCATGGACGAGGTGGATGGGATGACGCCGAACGGACGCCTGCGCCGCAGCCCAGTCGAGAGCCAAGTTGCCCACGGCAGAGCCATCGACGCCCACGACGATGCTGTCCGGCTGCGCTTTGCCCTCCATGGCTCGACTCACTTCCTGTCGCACTCATGGCGGCGGAGGAGGACCAGCTGCCGGCCCTCGACTACCGTCACGGGCTCTTCGCCCGTGTCCATCACCGTAGCCCCGCCGGACCCGGAATTGAGCGAGCGAGGTCCCAGTTGCCCGCCTTTTGTTCCAGCTGTGGGGCTGATCCCGAGGAGTGAGATGGATCACGTTCACGGGGTGAGAGGGTCGCTGGGGATTCTGGGCCGATCACCGGGCCGCGCGCGCAGGCAGAGGCACGACAGGTATGCCGGGTGGCCGCCAAGCATCGCCTGTCGCGAAGGCGGGACGGGTCGTCACCGGCGCCGGGGCCGCCTCAACGGCCCGATCATGCGCGGTCCGGAGAGCCGGGTCTCGAGCCATCGCGCCTCGCGCCTCAGCGGTTGGGACAGGTACTGCCCGAGAATGACACCGGAGGCCAGCGCGATCGCAGTCGCGCCGGCCGCGGCGATCGCGAGCACACCGTCCTGGTTCTGCGCGAGGAGTGCCAGCCCTTGGTATATGGCCAGTCCGGGAAGGAGTGGCACCACGGCCGGGACGACCACGACCAGGGGAGGAACCCGGATTCGGCCCGCCGCGGTGTAACAGGCCGCTCCGATCGTTACCGCCGCGGCCGCCGCGGCCCAGGTACTGCCCAAAGCGAGCCGCTCGACCGCCAACGACACCGCCTGTCCCAGCGCGGCGACCACCGCGACTGCCAGGAGTGACCTCAGGGGCGCGTAGTTCGCCCACGCGAACGCGGCTGCGGCAACGGCCGCCCCGGCGACGATCACCGATGCCTGCGACCACGCTGTTGCCCCAGGTACTAGATCGCCGAGATCGACCCCGAATAGCGCGCCCACGGTCAGGCCGCCGCTGACGCCCGCGATGACTCCCGTGGTGGCCAGGACCGCATCGAGCAGTCGGGCGCCTGCGGTGAGCGGGAAGCCCGTCAGTGCGTCCTGCATCGCTCCCATGAAGCCGATCCCTGCCAGCAGCATGATGATGCAAGCGGTCACGACCCGGGACGGGTCCACCTGTAGGTGCAGCGCAACCGCACCAACTGCGACCAGGGTGGCCAGCAACCCGCAGGCCGCCTGCTGGTAGAACGAGGGGATCCGGCGCGGCACCATGACGTGCTGCAGCCGGTCGATCGCAGCGGCGGCGAGGAAGGCAAGCCCGCTGACCACCGGTCCACCGCCCAGCGTCAGGGCGAGCCCAGCGCCCATCACGCCGAAGCCCAACGTCACCGCCCACCGGTTGCGCTGGTGACCCGAGGAGACGATCTTTGCCACCTGTTCGCGAGCTTCGTCACGGGTGATCGTGCCGGACGCCAGGTCCGCAACGAGTTTGTCGACCAATGTCAGGTGCTGGTAGTCGATTTCGCGGCGGTTGAGCCGCCGGGTCTGGATGGCGGCCGGCTCCTCGATGCTGGGCTGATGGCGCAGCGTCAGCTCGGTGAACGTCAGATCGGCAGAGACCCGGCGTACACCGCAAGCCTGGGTGACAGTCAGCATGGTCGCTGTGACGTCCGCTGCACCCGCCCCCGACGAGAGCAGCATCTCGCCGATGCGGAGCGCCAAGTCAAGGGTCTTGTAGGTGTTGCCTCGGTCAGTCATCGGGGCGTCCCATCATCGTCCCGAGTGCTCATCGCACGCACCCAGAGGCGAATGGGTTGAGTGGCCACCGCGGCGGGTGGAGGTGGTGTCCATCCGTCCTCCGTTCTGCTCCTACACGGGGTCGCCTTCATCATGGCGCACGCGACGGCGAGGAGAGCGTGAACTGCGCTGCGGCATACGGCGATCCCTAGCGTCACGGAGATCATCTGCGGCGGACGATCCGGACGACGGCTGCCTTCCCCTAGCGTGAGGCTCAGCCCGCTCGGGGAGCAGACCGCCGCTCGCCCGGGGGTCGAGTCGGGAGGTCGGAGTGAACCAAGACCAGGGGCAAGACCGCGGCGTTGCGCGGGGGCCTGGGCAGCGAGCGGCCGTGATCGCGTTCGCCGCCGTCCTGTTGACCGCCTGCGGCGGGGAGGGCTCCGTCGAACTGCCCTCGACCACCCTCTCGGGCTCGGTGAGCGCGACGCCGAGCCGGACCGCGAGTCAATCCAGCCCGACGCGATCACTCGGCGGGCGGGAGTCGAGTACATCAGCATCCGAATCATCGACACCGACGTCCTCAGCTTCCTCGTCATCGTCATCGCAATCGGAGAGCGCAAGTTCGAGCACCAGCCAGCGACCCTCGACCTCCTCCACCTCAGCGACTCGGACGCCCACGGCCTCGGCGGCTCCTTCGCCCACGGCTTCAGCGACCTCGACTCCCAGTCCCTCGTCCACGGCGACTGCGGCGCCGGAGGCGACCTCGGCGGCGTCTTCGGGTGTGCCCGGATGGGTCTGGTGGCTCCTGGCCCTGGTCGTCATCGGCGCCGCCGTGGCGATCCCGCAAGTGGTCCGAGCGCGGCGGCGTAGCGCGTGGCGTGCGGAGCTTGCGGCGAGCGAGGGAGAGGTGGCGTGGTTCGCGCGCGTGCTCGTTCCGGAGTTGCGTGACGCCGGAACGCGCGAGGCCGTTGCGGGAGGGTGGGCCGTCGGTGGCGAGGCCCGGGTCTCCGCCGTGGAGGATCGGCTGACGGTACTCGAGTCCTCGGCACCCGACCCCGCGGACGGTGACCGGGCGCGTGCCCTGCGCGACGCCGTCCGGTCGTCTCGCGCTCGCCTGCAGACGATGGTCGAGACCGGCACCGAGGAGACGATTCGCCGCGACCTCGACCAGGTGGCCGTCGAGCTCGAGGCGGTCTTGCCGCCAGCCGAACCGCAGCCGCATGTCTGATCCTCGCGCGACCACCGGTACCGTCGCCGGCGGCCGTGACTCGCGGCGCGCCGAGCCACTTGGGTGGTGTGATTGTGGCGCGCCTGCGAGAAGATGGCTCAGGTCCGTTCGATCGAGAGGTCTGCTGTGAGCCAAGAGTCAGAGTCGGCCGCTTCGGTGGGACACTCGGGTAGTTCACGCTTGAGCCTGCTGCTGGCCATGGCGATGTTCGTCCTCGTCGTGGACACATCGCTGATGAACGTCTCGATCTCCGCGGTGGTCGAGGACCTGGACACCACTGTGAGCGGGGTCCAGTCGGCGATCGCCCTGGAGGCACTGGTCTCGGCCGCCTTCATCCTGATCAGCAGCAAGGTCGGTGATCTTATCGGCCGGAAGAGGGCCTACATCCTGGGCCTGATCGGGTACGGCATCGGTGCGCTTGCGATGACGGTGGCCCAGAACCTGGCCACCATCATCGTCTTCTGGGCTCTCACCGGCGGAATCGGTGCTTCGCTGCTGTTGCCAGCCATGCAGTCCCTGATCCACGGGAACTTCGAAGGCGCGGCCCAGAAGAAGACCTACGCGCTGGTTGGCGCCGCCATGGCGATCGCGGCAGCGATCGGTCCTCTGCTCGGCGGGTTCGTGACCACGTTCCTGTCGTGGCGCGTGGGTTTCGGCCTCGAGGTGGTGATCATCGCAGTCGTGCTCGCCAACGTCGGCCTGGTCCGTGACGTGCGCTACACCGGCGAACGACGGATAGATCTCGTCGGCGCCGCACTGTCCGTCGTCGGCATGGGCGGCGTGGTCCTGGGCATCCTCGTGTGGCAGGAGGGTGGCGAGTCTGTCGGAGCACTGATCGCGCTCGGCCTCGCCGGTCTCGCCGGGTTGGCATATTGGCTGGTGAACCGCAAGCGCAAGGGCAAGCTGACGCTGCTGGACCCCGATTTGTTCCGGTTCCCCCACTTCCGACTCGGAATCACCCAGCAGATGCTGCAGCAGATCACTCTGGGCGGCGTGATGATCGTGCTGCCGATCTTTCTCCAGCTCAAACTGGAGTACAACGCGATGCAGGCGGGTCTGTGCCTCGCGCCCATGTCGTTGAGCATGTTCGTGATCGCCATTCTCGCCGGCCGGAGGGCAAAGGGCCGACGCCCGAGCAGCATCATCCGGATGGGCTTCCTGCTGGTCACGATCGGCATGCTCCTGCTCATCCCGCTCGTGCCCCGGGCCGACTTCGGCCGCGCTCTCGTGATCCCCCTGCTCATCGCAGGCACCGGGCTGGGCCTGCTGGTCTCCCAGCTCAACAACTACACATTGGCTCCCATCGAGGAGGAGCGGGTCAGTGAGGCGGCGGGGGTCAACTCCGCAGCAGGTTCGTTCGGACTCTCGTTCGGCCTGGCAGTGGCCGGCGGCCTCATGTTGGCCGCTCTGTCTGCGTCGTTCACCAGCCTCGCCGAGTCGAGCACTGTCCTGCCCTCGGACAAGCAGGACCAGGTCGCTCAGGTGCTCGAGGACGACGCCCAGGTGATGAGCGACACCCAGCTGACTGCGCTCCTCACCCAAGAACCCGAGCAGATCCAGACCGAGATCCTGAGGATCAACGACGTCGCCCGGGACCGAGCGCTGCAGGTAGCGCTGCTCGTGCCAGTCATCGCCGGCCTGATCGGACTCGTCAACTCCTTCCGGATGATGCGCCTCCCGGACATCCAGCCGCTGGCCTCCGTGGAGGGGATGGACTTGGGCTGACTCAAACCCCCGAGAGGTCCTCACCCAGCCTGGGAGAGGGACCGTGTGACGAGAACAGGCACCGTCCTTGTCTTCGGACCCTTGGGAAGCGCCAAAACCTGCCGGTTGCCGGCGAAGAGCTCGACATGCGACGGACCTCTACCTTCCCGCGCAGGAAGTCCACGTCGTCAGGAGACAGGCCGAACACCTCCCCGTGGCGAAGCCCGAGACCTGCCGCCAACGTCGTGACGATCGCGTACTTCTCAGGGAGACGCCAACGGACTCGGAACAAGCGATCACGGTGCCACGGGACGACCTTTCCTCGGATCTGCGGGCCTTCTCACCGAAGTTGCCCTGCAAGGATTCTTGGCCAGAGGGTCAGCGTCCACGGCCGCGGCGAGATAGTCGACACGTTGGAGACGATGACCTTCTGGTTTGTGGAACGCCAAGCCACCCACCCCTGGGAGCCAGGACTGGATCGTCGACGTCATCAACCTCCGCGGCGACTCCTACCGCCTCAAAGACCGAGACCTCGGCCGCGTCCCCGCGGCCACCCCCGAAGAACCACTACAACCAGACCACCCGGTCAGAATTCGACCGTCGAAACCCGATCAGTTTTCAGCCGCCGTTGACACCTGACCACTATCCCCGCCGCCCAGGGAGACCCCAGCGATGAAGCGGCGTCCTTCAAGAGAGGCCACCGCGGTTCCGGGAGCCGCAGGCTGAGTCCGTCGATGGGGCGGTCATCCGGCTCGTCCCTGACGGGTGATGCGCCAAGGGTGTCGCGACACGTACCAAGGAGGAGGCACGGCGAGGCCGCTTTGCGAGGAGGGAAGCAACGATGAAGACAGTGATCGTGGGAGGAGTTGCAGCGGGTGCGTCGACTGGGGCACGGCTGCGGCGACTTGACGAGTCGGCCGAGATCGTGATCCTGGAGCGAGACCACTACGTGTCGTTCGCCAACTGCGGTCTGCCGTACCACATCGGTGGGGCCATCCCTGACCGGGACAGCCTGCTGCTGCAGACCCCGGAGAGCCTCGCCAGGGCCCTGGCGCTGGATGTGCGGACCGGGCAGGACGTGGTCGGCATCGACCGCGATGCCAAGGAGGTCGAGGTGCGCGACCTCGCGCAGGGGCGGACGTACCGGGAGTCCTACGACAAGCTGGTGCTGTGCCTGGGGGCCGAACCGGTCCGGCCGCCGATCCCGGGTGCGGATGACCCGCGGGTGGATGTGCTGCGCAACATCCCCGACACGGACCGCATCATCACCGTCGTCAAGGTCTTCGACATGACCGCCGGAGGCACCGGCATGACCGAGACCGAGCTCCGCGCCGCTGGCGTCGAGTACCGCATGGTGTACGACCACCACAACGGCCACGCCGCCTACTACCCGGGCACCGCACCGCTGTTCCTCAAGGTCCTCTTCGCCCCCGATGACGGCCGGCTCCTGGGCGGACAGGTCCTCGGCTGGGACGGCGTCGACAAGCGGGTCGACGTGCTGGCGGTCGCCCTGCGCGCCGGCATGATGGTCTACGACCTCGAGCACCTCGAGCTCGCCTACGCCCCGCCCTACGGCTCGGCGAAGGACCCGCTCAACATGGCCGGCTTCCTCGGAGCCAACCTGCTACGCGGCGACATCGACCTCTGGTACCCAGAGGAGTACCCGGACTGCGCCGACAAGGTGACGATCCTCGACACGCGCACGCCGGCGGAGTACGACGCCTGGCACATCCCCGAGGCGGTCCTCATCCCGTACACCGAGCTCCGTCAGCGGCTCGACGAGGTCCCACGGAACATGCCTGTGTACACCTACTGCCGGTCCGGCTTCCGCAGCTACATCGCCTACTGCGTCCTCAAGCAGAACGGCTTCGACGACGTCGCCTTCCTCTCTGGCGGCATGATGACCTACCACGGCTACCACCGGACATCACTGACCGTCGGCAAGGGCGGCATGCCGATGGTGAGCCACGCGGAGGACGAGCTGGCCCAGTACCCCGGCGCCCTCCAACACGTCTGAGATCGGTGTCGAGACGAGGTGCCGGTCATGGGTGACACACCGGTCGAGGTCGCGCTGGACCTTCGCGCCCAGCACGCAGAGGGGCCACTCTGGGACGCCGGCACCGCCCGCCTGTGGTGGGTCGACATCAGCGGTGAGCGAGTGCACGCGTTCGACCCGGTCTCGAGCAACGACACCTCCTGGTCCACGCCCGGCCAGCCGGGCGGCGTTGTCCTCACCCCGGCTGGGGAGCCCGTGATCGCCACCCCGGAGGGGCTTGCTCTTCTGGACCGCCGCACCGGGGCGACCGACCTCCGGGTGCCCATCGAGCAGCACCGGCCCGAGAACCGGGCCAACGATGTCAAGGTCGACAGCCGCGGCCGGGCATGGGTCGGCACGATGGCCTTCGACAAGAGACCACGCAATGCTGCTCTCTATCTCGTCGGGGGCGGCCAGGTCACCCGCGTGGTCGACACTCTGACCATCTCCAACGGGCCAGCCCTGGACGAGACTCGAGGGCGCCTCTACCTGGCTGACACCGCCCTCTACGTCGTCGACGCGTTCGACCTCGCCCCGGAGACCGGGGTCGTGTCCGGGCGGCGACGGTTCCTGGACTTCACCGACGCGCAGGTGTGGCCCGACGGCATGACGGTCGACGACGACGGCATGCTCTGGGTCGCGCTCGGACGGGCCGGAGCCGTTCACCGCTACCGACCAGACGGCGCGCTCGACGGCACCGTCCAGGTCCCCACCAGCAACCCCACCTCCATCACCTTCGGCGGCCCAGACGGTGGCGATCTCTACATCACGACCTCCTGGACCGACTGCGACGAACGCGCCGACCAGCCCCTCGCCGGCGCGATCTTCCGCTGCCGCCCTGGCGTCACAGGCGAGCCCTCCCCGCGGCTCGCCGAACTGCCACCCGGCCCGGCTGACTCCAACGCACAACTCCAGAAAGAGAACACCTCATGATCGAGCGAATCGTTCTCCTGGGCGCCTCCGGCGACCTCACGAGCCGGCTCCTGCTCCCCGCCGTCGCCCAGATCGCCGAGGCCGACCTCCTGCCACCCGCGCTCACCATTGTCGGTGCCTCGAACGTCGAGTGGTCCACCGCCGACTTCCGCCAGCACATCGCCACCCAGCTGGAGAAGCACGCACCGGTCTCAGCCGCGGCCCGCGACGCCCTGGTCAGGAGACTCACGTTCCAGCCCTGTGATGTTTCCGAGCCGCGAGACGTCAGCGCGCTGATCGGCGAGGACCGCCCGGACACGCTCGTCTATCTCGCGCTGCCACCGTTCCTTTTCGAACCGGTGCTGCAGTCCCTGGCCGCGGCCAAGCTCCGCTCGACCGACGCAGTGGCGATCGAGAAGCCGTTCGGCACCGACCTCGCCTCCGCCCAACACCTCAACGAGATCATCCGCCTCCGGCTGCCGGAGCCAACGATCTTCCGCATCGACCACTTCCTCTCAAACGAACTCGTCCGCCGTGTCGTCACCCTCCGGTTCCTCAACCGCGTCTTCGAACCGATCTGGAACTCCACCAACATCGAGAGCGTCGACATCAGCTGGTTGGAGAGCCTGACCCTCGAAGGCCGGGCCGGCTACTACGACACCGCTGGAGCGATGAAGGACATGGTCCAGAACCACCTCATGGAGGCCCTGGCGCTCGTCCTCATGGAACAGCCCGCCCGGGTCGACGCGCACTCCTTCCGCGACGTTCGGGTCGAAGCCCTCCGCTCCGTCGCCACGCCTAGACCGGAACGCATGCACGCCGACACCATCCGCGCCCGCTACACCGAGGGAGCCATCGGCACTCGGCACGTGCCGTCGTACGTCAACGAGCCTGGCGTCGACCCCAGCCGCAACACCGAGACCTATGCATCGCTGACCCTCCACGTGAACAGCCCCCGGTGGGCCGGCGTCCCCTTCACCCTCCGATCGGGCAAGGCCCTCGCGCAGGATGGCGCCGAGATTGCCATTCACTTCCGTCCCGTGCCTGGCTACCTGCTCGACCAGTGGCCCGGCGTCGAGCCGAACGTTCTCAGGTTAGGACTCACCGACCCATACGTGGCCCTGTCCACGACGCTCAACGGCCCAGAACGCACCGGAGAGACCCGTCAGCTCGAAGCCCGCTCCACCGCGCCCCGGTTCCCGGCGTACGGCAACCTGATCCTGAGCATGCTCCGGAGCGACCCCATGCTGTTCATCCGCGGCGACGAGGCCGAGGAGTCGTGGCGCATCATCGACCCAGTGATGACAGCGTGGGCTGCCGGAGAGGTCGCGATGCAGGAGTACGCCGCCGGCCAAGACCCACCGGGTCCGTCGTCATGAAACTGCCGCATGGCTCGTGACGTGGGCATGGCGCCGTCAGCACGAGGACGATCGCGCAGAGGTGCGGTAGTTCGCAGCACAGGACCAAGGCACATCCCGGACCGTACTTAGTTCAATCCGCCTGTGACCTGAGGCGATTCGGGGGCTTCCCCGGTTGGTACACATGTGTTACACCGAGCTCCTCGTCAACGGCCTGCGCGTCCGCTCGTCGCTGGCTGGCGTTGGGCGGCCCGGATACCTGTCGGTAATCGTTGATGAGCTTGACCTGGCGACGCATCTCGACGCGGCCACGCACGAAGTGCACGTCCTTGGGGGAGAGGCCGAAGATCTCGCCCTGGCGCAGCGGCGTGTCCTCCTTGAGAGTGACCCCACACGACGGTGTCCTGCGCGAGCTTGACGACCTTGAGTTGGTGGGAGGCGCGGATGGCGTCGAGGACCGACCGACCTGCGCCCTGACCGATCAGGTATGGCTGGGGGCCTTCGGTGCCGAGGCCGACGTAGTCCGTGGCGACCATGACCCACCCCTGGGCGACGACCTTGTCCCGCAGGTACATGGCTCCGCCGCCGAGGCCGCCCTTGAGCACCGATGGCGCGCACCCGGACGCGAACCCGGTCGTGCCGTGCGCCCAGGCGAACACGCGAACCGCGGTCTGCGTGGCCTTCTCCGGGGCGACCACCAGACCGCTGGCGACGGTCGGCGTATTCCTCTCGTCGCGGGTGGTCGTATACAGGATGGGTCACGCCCTGGCCCACCACTTCTCGTCCCACGAAGTCATCCGGCCAGTGTGCCGAGAGCCATGTGCTGTTACACATTCATTACACATGACAACGAGAAATGGCGGCTGACACTGCGAGACGTCCGAAGACGTTTTCGCAGGTCAGCCGCCATTTCAGGCGACTAGGCGCAGGTCGGAGAACCCTGCTTGTCAGATGTCGAAGTACATCTCGAACTCGTGCGGGTGCGGGCGGAAGCGGACCGGGTCGACCTCGTTCTTGCGCTTCCAGTCGACCCATGTCTCGATCAGGTCCTTCGTGAACACGTCGCCCTCAAGGAGGAAGTCGTGATCGGCCTCCAGCGCATCGAGCACCTCGGGCAGCGAGCCGGGAACTTGCGCGATGGCCTCGTGCTCCTCGGGGGGCAGCTCGTAGAGATCCTTGTCCACCGGCTCCGGGGGCTCAATGCGGTTCTTGATGCCGTCGAGGCCCGCCATCAGCATGGCCGAGAAGGCCAGGTACGGGTTGGCCGACGGATCGGGGACGCGGAACTCGATGCGCTTCGCCTTCGGGCTGTCTCCCGTGATCGGGATGCGGACGCAGGCGGAGCGGTTGCGCGCCGAATACACCAGGTTGACCGGCGCCTCGTAGCCGGGGACCAGGCGGTGGTAGGAGTTGACCGTCGGGTTGGTGAACGCCAGCACAGATGGCGCGTGCCTGAGCAGGCCGCCGATGTACCAGCGCGCGAGGTCCGACAGACCGCCGTAGCCGCGCTCGTCATAGAAGAGCGGCTCGCCGTCCTTCCACAGCGACTGGTGTGAGTGCATCCCGGATCCGTTGTCCCCGAAGATCGGCTTCGGCATGAAGGTGACGGTCTGGCCGTTGTGCCACGCGACGTTCTTGACGATGTACTTGAATTTCAGGACATCGTCGCCCGCCTGCTTCAGGGTGTTGAACTTGTAGTTGATCTCCTGCTGCCCCGCCGTGCCCACCTCGTGGTGGGCGCGCTCGACCTCGAGGCCGGCCGCGGTGAGGGCGAGCGTCATCTGGTCGCGCATGTCCGCGAAGTGGTCGACCGGCGGTACCGGGAAATAGCCACCCTTGTAGCGGGTCTTGTAGCCGCGGTTGCCGCCCTCCTCCTCGCGGCCGGAGTTCCAGGCGGCCTCGACCGAGTCGATGAAGTAGTAGGACGCGTTCTGCTTGGTCTCGAAGCGCACATCGTCGAAGATGTAGAACTCAGCCTCGGGGCCGAAGTACGCAGTGTCAGCGATGCCCGTCGACTTCAGGTAGGCCTCGGCCTTCGCCGCGATGTTGCGCGGGTCCCGGCTGTACTCCTCGCCGGTGAACGGGTCGACGACGGAGAAGTTCATGATGAGCGTCTTCTCCTTGCGGAACGGATCCACATAGGCGCTCGTCGGATCCGGGATCAGCTTCATGTCGGACTCGTGGATCGCCTGGAACCCACGAATCGACGAGCCGTCAAACATCACGCCGTTCTTGAAGAAGTCTGCCTCGACGTTGGCGGCCGGCACGTTGAAGTGCTGCATGATGCCGGGCAGGTCGCAGAAGCGCACGTCGACGAACTTGACGTCCTCGTCTTTGATGAACTTCAGGACGTCGTCAGCGGTGCTGAACATCCAACCTCCTATAGGGGGGCCGGGCACGCATCGCCGCCCGGTGGGTCGATGCGAGGCTAATCGCCTCGCATTTCCCGTCAATGACCCAAATGTTTCCTGCGTGTTACGCGGATCCACCTGTCTCAGGAGCCGAGACATCCGCCCAGAAAGCGGGCGCATAGAGTGTCCCCCGTGGTGGATCGGCAGGATATCGGCTCGTGGCTCGAAGGCCCAGGATCGCGTATGCCGTCCAGCGGCTACCCAGGGGAACACCTGGGTCTCCCACGTGAAGGCTCGGGATCGATCGGCCGGTTCGGGCGACGTCTCGTCGCCGCCCTGATCGACTGGACCCTCTGCCAGTTCATCGCGTACGGGCTGTTCCACGTTCCCTTTGGCCAGGCTGGCACCCACTCCTTCGTCCCGCTCGGGCTTTTCGCGCTCGAGAACCTGCTGCTCGTGTCGACGCTGGGATACACGATCGGTCACCGCATCGTCGGGCTTCGGGTCCGGTCGCTCGCGCCGCGCGCCCTCAACCCGGCGCAGGTGGCGCTGCGGACCCTCCTGCTGTGCCTCTTCCTGCCGGCGATGTTCTGGGACCGCGACGGACGGGGACTCCACGACAAGGCGGCGGGCACGCTGATCGTCCGCCGCTGAGGGCGCAGCGCCCTCCCGACCGCTGACGGCCCGACGCGCCGGTGGCGCGTCGGGCCATCAGTCGGGCGAGCTGATCGTCAGCGGCGCCGGACCACGTCACGGATCCGCGCCGACGCGTCGGTGAGGATGTCGATGACCTCGCGGGTCTGCTCGGCGCTCAGCCCGTGCCGCCTCCACGCCTGGCGCGCCTCCTGCCGCAGGTCATTGGCCGCGATCTCGAGGTCGCGCACCAGGCCGGAGCCACCCCCCGGCCGGGCCGTGCTCGTGAAGCCGCCGACCGGTGTTGCGGTCCGACGCGCCTCCTGGGCAGCCTGCTTCAGCTCGGCGCGCAGGTCCTTCGCCTGGTCGCGCACGCGCCCGCGAACGTCCTCGGCGAGCTCACGCACCGAGTGGTCAAGGTCGCTCTCGAGGCTCGCCAGTTCGTCCTGGCGCCGGCGTACCTCTTCCCGACCAGCCTCGGTGATGCGATAGACCGCCTTGCGGCCGTCGTCGACCCGCTCGACCAGGCCCTCTTCCTCGAGTTTGGCCAGGCGTGGGTACACCGTGCCGGCGCTGGGGGAGTAGAGACGGTTGAACCGCTGCTCGAGGTCCTGGATGACCTCATAGCCATGTCGGGGTCCCTCATTGAGCAGGGCAAGCAGGTAGAGGCGAAGCTGTCCGTGGGCGAAGACGGGGCTCACGTCACACCGCCTCGGTGCCCTGGTCGGCCGGTGTGCTCGTGGAGCGCAGTACGACGATGCTGCCCGAGACGGAGGTGGCCTTGAGCTTCAGCCCACCATCGCCCTCGGTGAGCCGTCCGCCGGGCGGCCGCGATCCCCGGCGCACCTCGTGCCCGTCAACGACGACCTGGCCAGAGGCTGTGTTGGCCGCGACGTCGTACCCGTCGTGTGGCGCACGGACGGTCACCTCGCCGGACACCGAGTTGGAGGTGACGCTGGCCCGGCCGTTGACCATGTCGAGGGCGATGTCGCCGCTCACCGTGTGGATGGACACCTCCGGGAGGTCGCTCTGCTGGGCGGTGACCGAACCCGACACCGAGTTGACGTGCAGTGGACCTCTGATGCTGCGGCACTCGACGTCTCCGCTCACGGTGTTGACGTCGACGGTGCCCGCGATGTCGTCGAGGGCCAGGGAGCCCGAGACGGTGTTCACCCTGGTCCGGGCCCGCACGCCGGCAACCAGGCCACTGGCGCTCACCGTGTTGACGCTGCACTCGGCGCCCTCGGGAATCGAGACGCTGAGCACCACCTTGTTGCGGTCCAGAGTGCCGACCATCCGGACGACCTTGTCCACGATGCCGTTGTCGGAGTCCTGGCCATGCGTGATCGACAGCTTGGACCCGTCCCACCGGACCTTGAGCGGCTCGCCCTCGATCCCCGACACCTCCACGCGGGCCGCGGGGGAGTCACTGTGGGTCACGACGTCGACCCGCCCCCCGACCACCGCTACGAGCAGTTTGCGGACCTGCTCTGCCTCACCGCCCACATCAAGGATGCGGGGCTCTCGGATCTTCCACTCCTGGGCGTCCGGCACGTGCCACCTCCGAGTCTCGGGCCGGTGCGCTTCCCGCGCCTCCGGCATACTTACGCTATATCGCGTTCTTCCATTCACGTTATATCGCGACTTACCCGAGCACAAGTGGTCTGGACGCTCTTTCGTCACCTGCTCCGCCCGCCCCTGCGAGCATGTGCTGGTGACCGCCCGCATCGCCATCGCCACCGCGCACCTGCCAGTTGACATCGACATCGAGGACCCGCTCGTGGCAGCCGAGCTGCGGCGACGAGGGTATGCCGTTGACGTGGTCGTCTGGGACCGGAATCTGGATTGGCCGGCATACGACCTGGTGGTCGTGCGCTCGACCTGGGATTACTTCGACCGGCTGGAGCAGTTCCTCGCCTGGGTCGACGACCTCGGGTCGGTGACGCGAATCGTGAACCCTCCCAACGTGATCCGCTGGAACTCGCACAAGCGCTACCTCACCGAGCTGGGCGCTGCCGGCATCCCAGTGCTGCCGGCGCTGGAGATCCCTGGCGGAACTCATGATGCCGCCGAACGGGTGGCGTCCACCCAGTGGCACGACCTGGTGGTCAAGCCTGCGGTCGACGGCGGGGCGCGCTTCGCCCACCGCGGACTGGCCTCCTCGCCGGATACCCAGGCCCATGCCCTCAGCCTGGCGCGCACGGGGGACGTGATCGTGCAGCCGTACGCTGTGGGCATCGAGGCGGGTGAGACCTCGCTGTTCTTCTTCGGGGGCGCCTACTCGCACGCGGTGCGCAAGGTGCCCAAGCCCGGGGACTACCGGGTGCAGGCCCTGCACGGCGGGTCCGAGCTGCCCCACGTTCCCACCAGCACAGAGCTGGAGGTCGCCGTGGCGGCGATGGTCCAGGTGCCCGGTCGGCTCACCTATGCACGCGTGGACCTCCTCGACCACGAGGGTCGGACCACTCTGATGGAGCTCGAGCTGATCGAGCCGGACCTGTTTCTGCGCGTCGACGGCGGTGCGCTCGACCGGTTCTGTGACGCGGTCGAGGCCGAGCTGTCGTCCGTCACGGGTTAGCAGGCCCGCGGGCGAGCCCAGGGTCAGCGGCCGCGCATCGCCCGCCGGTCGACCCGCGCCTTCGTCGGGTCCATGCCAGCGGGCACGCCCAGGCGGATGCCGCCGAGCGACTTCAGCCGCTTGTTGACCACGGAGAGCTCCTCCTTGGTCAGCACCGGCTTCATCCGGGTCAGCTTCCGGGCCACCTTGCGCACGGAGACATAGCCTTCGCCCTCGCCGACGAGCAGGGTCGTCACCGGTACGTTCGGGGCCACACGCTCGACCCTCTTGCGCTCGGAGGCGAGGAGCTTGCGGGCGCGCGCCTCAGGACCCTCCCCGAGCAGCACGATGCCCGGCCGGCCCACGGCGCGGAAGACCATGGCGGCAGTGGAGAGGTCACCGGCGCGCTGGGCATCGGCCGCAACGGGCTCTTGGGAGTAGTACCAGCCGCGGCGCAGACCGCCGAGAGCCGCGCCGGTGGCTCCCGGCTGCCCTTCGATCGATCCGTATGCCGCGCGCTCGGCCCTGCGGCTCAGGACGAGCAACGCCGCGATCAGGGCCAGGGGCACGGCCAGGACCGTGGCGTAGAGCCAGTGGCCCACGAGGGCCCCGATGCCGATGACCACGGCCAGCGTGGCCACGGCGGCGAGCAGCATGTACCAGCCGATGAGAGGGTCCAGCCGACGCGAGGCGGTGAACACCTGGCGCATCTGGGCAAGCCGCCCCTGCTTCTCCTCGGGGGTGCCAGAGGGCACGGTCGACTGCTGCTTATCCTTGCGGGCCATAGCCGTCAGGATACGGGTCGTCAGGCCATCGCATCCATCGAGGGACTCATCGCGGCCACCAGCGACGCGGCCTCCTGGCGCGCCGGGGCGTGAGCTGCGTCGGCGAGATGCTTCAGGTGCGGGGGGATCTCCCGGTCCCACTCCGTCATCGCGGTGGCCCAGAGGCGACCTGCCCGGTAGGAACTGCGCACAAGCGGGCCCGCCATGACCCCCTTGAAGCCCATGTCCTCGGCGACCCGGCTCCAGTGCACGAACTCCTCGGGCTTGACCCAGCGGTCGATGGGGTGATGCAGCTTCGACGGCCGGAGGTACTGCGTGACGGTGAGGATGTCGCAGCCGGCGTCGTGGAGGTCGGCGATGGCCTGCTCGATCTCGTGGTCCTCCTCGCCCATGCCGAGGATGAGGTTCGACTTCGTCACCAGCCCTGCCTCCCGCGCCATCGACAGCACCTTGAGGGACTTCTCGTAGGTGAACGCCGGGCGAATGCTGCGGAAGATGCGCGGCACGGTCTCCAGGTTGTGGGCGAACACCTCCGGGCGGGCATCGAAGACCTGGCCGACCAGATCCGGCTTGGCTCCGAAGTCAGGGGGCAGGATCTCGACACCGGTGTTGGGGTTGTGGGCGTGGATCTGCCGGATGGTCTCCGCATAGAGCCAGGCCGCGCCGTCGGGCTGGTCATCGCGCGCCACTCCGGTGACGGTCGAGTAGCGCAGGCCCATCTGCTTGACCGACTCGGCGACCCGGCGCGGCTCGTCGCGGTCGAGGGGGAGCGGACGACCCGTCGCGATGTCGCAGAAGTCGCAGCGCCGGGTGCAGATGTCGCCGCCGATCAGGAAGGTGGCCTCGCGGTCTTCCCAGCACTCGAAGATGTTGGGGCAGCCGGCCTCCTGGCACACCGTGTGGAGGCCCTCGGACTTCACCATCGAGTGCAGCTGCGTGTATTCCGGACCCATCTTCGCTGTCGTGCGGATCCACGGCGGCTTGCGCTCGATCGGCGTCTCGGCGTTGCGCGCCTCGACGCGCAGCAGCCTGCGGCCTTCGGGGGCGACGGTCACGAGGACTCCCTTGCCTTCACGTGTGGTGCACAGCCCAAGCCGGTATGCCGGGTGCACGCGTTCGCCCGGATGGTCACCGGGCGCTCTTCAAGACTACGCCCGGGCTCCGTCGAGCTATCCCCATGGCCCGGCGCTCCAGCGGTCAGCTGGGGAATGGGAAGGTCACCTGGGGGAAGTAGGTCATCCGGATCTCGTCGAAGAGCGTGTAGGCCACCACGAGGACGAGAGCCGCGTTCACGACGAGACCCACCCAGGCGCCGACGCGACCGCCGCGCCGCAGGGCCTTCACCGCAAAGACAACGCCGGCAACTGGCGCCGCGCCCAGGAGCAGCCAGAACGCGATCGCGACTGCCCAGCCGGCGACGTTGCGGGCGAACAGCAAGATGTCGCCCTCACTGAGGCCGAGCAGCGGGAAGATCAGATAGAGCCCGATGAACGACGTCGCGAGGTAGGCCGCGATGAACGTGGGCAGCATCCAAAGCGACCACCGGGTCAGGCGGGAGGCATCTTCCGGCTGGTGGGCTGTGCTCTTGGCTGACGGAGTGAGAGTTGTCATGGCGGCCTCCTTGGTGAGCAGCCACCTTCATCCCATGCGGGCGGGCCGCTGCCGACCAGAGGCCTTCGTCCCGCGGTGTCGGAAGCAGCGGTAAGGGTTGGTCGTGGCGCGGCGTGGCCTGGCCTGGCCTGGCGTGATGTGGACAGCGGCAGCCGGCGGTACGGCATACCCGATGTGGTCCCAGAGCGCACAGCCGCGCGGGGTCACGGCATTCGATGACGAGCTCGAAGACTCAGCCAGCCGACTCGCACCGGGCCTTGAGGCTCGCCGCCTCGGTGGCCATGTATCGGCGGGTGAGCCGGCCGTAGAAAAGCCGGATCAGGGGCGCGAGTCCTCCGGAGTGCGAGACCGCGAGGGTGACCACGGTGCGGTCGCCGTCCTCGGCGAGGTCATGCGTGCCCTCGGTCACCACGCCCATGCTCTTGGTGACCCAGTCGAAGCGGGTGGGCGGCTCCCAGACGGCGATCTCCCACACCGCCTTGGCGAGTCTCGGCTGCTCGAGCTGAAAGTCAGCGCCCACCTGGGGCGAACCGGACAGGGCGCGAACACTGGTGACGGTTGGTGTCCAGGCTGGCCACGAGGCGACGTCGGCGAGCACGGCCCACACCTTGCCGATCGGCGCGTCGATGGTGACGGAGGTCTGGTACGCCATGGCTTCCGCCTTTTCGGTCAGCCGAGAATGTCGGCGAGTTGCTTCTCGGCATAGGGGAGCACATCGGCGACGGTGACACGCTCACCGCGCTCCCTGCTGATGGAGGATACCCCCGCATCCGGAATGCCACAGGGGATGATGACGTCGGCCCAGCCGAGGTCGTTGTCGCAGTTGAGCGCGAAGCCGTGCATGGTGACATCACGGCTGACTCGGATGCCGATGGCGCCGAGCTTGCGGTCGGGGCCACGGTCGTCGGCGGTGACCCAGATGCCGCTGCGTCCCTCGACGCGCGTGGTCTCGACACCGAACTCGCGGCAGATGCGGTTCATCACTTCCTCGAGGCGGCGCACGTGGGCCACCACGTCGACCGGGGAGGGCAGCCTGACGATGGGATAGCCCACCAGCTGGCCTGGTCCGTGCCACGTGATCTTGCCGCCCCGGTCCACGTCGATAACGGGGGTGCCGTCGAGGGGGCGCTCATGGGGTTCGGTCCGCTTGCCGGCCGTGTAGACCGCCTGGTGCTCCAGCAGGAGCACGGTGTCGGGCTCGTCTCCCCCGGCGACCGCCTCGTGCACCGCGCGCTGGCGATCCCAGGCAACGAGGTAGTCGACGAAGTCGGGGTCGAACCCGAGGTGCTCGAATCGCATGGCAACACCCTACGCCCGAGGTGGCGAAAGCCGTTCGGTGCCATCTAGGTTCGGGGTCATGGTGCGAGCAGGTCTGGTGGGCTATGGCTTCGCGGGTCGTGACATCCACGCTCCCCTGATGCGCGAGGCGGGGGTCGAGATCGCAGCGGTGCAGACCGCCGACCCGCAGCGTCGACAGCGCGCGGCAGTCGAGAACCCCGCCGCGGCTGTCGTCGACGACCTGACGGCCATGCTGGGTGTGGCTGACCTCGACGTCGTGGTGCTGGCCTCGCCGAGTGGCGCCCATGCCGAGCAGGCCCTCCGCGTGGTGCAGGCCGGTGTCCCGCTGGTGGTGGACAAGCCGCTGGCCGTCGACGCCACTGAGGCGCTGCGCGTGGTCGACGCGGCAGCCAGCGCGGGGATCCCGCTGACCGTGTTCCAGAACCGTCGGTTCGATGCCGAGCACACGACGATGGTCGAGGTGGCGAGATCCGGTGACATCGGCGAGGTCTACCGGGCCGAGCTGCGCTGGGAGCGCTGGCGTCCGGTCCCGAAGCAGCGGTGGCGCGAGCAGGTGCCTGCGAGCGAGGGTGGCGGCATCATGCTCGATCTCCACAGCCATCTCGTCGACGCAGCGGTCGCCCTGCTCGGCGAGGTGCAGTCGGTCTTCGCCGAGGTCGAATCACGGACGACCGTCGCCGAAGACGACGCGTTCCTCGCCTGCCGACACGTGTCAGGGGCGACCTCCCACCTGAGCGCGTCATCGGTGGTCGCGGCCCCCGGGCCCCGGCTGCGGGTGCTGGGCAGCCGCGGCGCCTTCCTGCTCAGCGCTTTCGAGCACGAGCCCAACATCTTCCCGGATCTCGACAACGACGAGCCGGGGCACGCGGGCTGGATCTATCGCGGCGAGGAGCGGATCCCGGCGCGGCGCGCTGCCAGCAGTCAGGTGGACTTCTACCGGGGTGTCGTTGCGGCCCTGGGCACCGCGGATCCGCAGCGTGCCATGCCCGTGGATCCCCGCGATGCGGTCCACACGCTCGCGGTCATCGACGCCGCCCGAATGAGCGCCGCCGA
Organism: uncultured Actinomycetota bacterium; assembly: GCA_963715025.1. Classification (GTDB taxonomy): domain Bacteria; phylum Actinomycetota; class Actinomycetes; order Actinomycetales; family Dermatophilaceae; genus DASSJT01. Next base: position 193,329 of record CAVQQQ010000002.1, read on the forward strand.
GGGTCGGGTCGTCGAGGTGGCCACGCCAGGGCAGCCACGGATCTGAGCATCGTCGGTTCCTCCGGCGGGCTGTGGACAACCCGGCCGTCAGCCTGCCGGTTCCCGGCAGGCTGACGCCATGGACGTGCCGTCAGTTCCGGGCTACATACTCCTGGAGCCGATCGGGGCCAGTGGTGGTGGCCGCGTGTGGCGTGCCCGCCGCGACAGCGACGGTCGGGGGGTGGCGCTGAAGATCGTGCCGGTGCCGGATGCGGCGCTCGGGACCCTTCGGGCGGAGGCCGACCAGGTAGCGGTGGAAATCGGGCTGATGCAGGCGCACGTCTCCGACCACGTGGTGCGGTGTCACGAGGCCGTCGCCGTGGCGGCTCCGACCCCTGCGATCGCCATGGTGATGGACTTGATGGAGGGTGGCTCCCTTGCGGACGTGCTGCATGCGCGCGGTCACCTGAGCCTGGGGGAGACGATCACGGTGGTCTCACCCATGGCTCGCGCGCTGGCCAGCCTCCACGCGGGCGGTGTAGTCCATGGTGACGTCAGCCCGGGTAACGTGCTGTTCGATCGGTCTGGCCGTCCGTCGCTTTCCGATCTCGGTGTCGCCCGGGCCGTAGGGGACCGGGAAGGCGGTGTCTTCGGCACCATCGGCTTCACCGCGCCGGAGGTGGAGCTGGGGGCCCATGCCACACCGCCCAGCGACGTCTACTCGCTCGGCGCCCTGGCCTGGACGTGTCTGACGGGCACCCCGCCGGCCGTGGCCGCCCTCAGGACGAGTCTCGACGCGGAGGTGCCGGGCTTGGCCGAGGCAGCTCGGCAGCTGGTGGTGGCCTGCCTGTCCGGCGACCCGAGGGCCCGGCCCACGGCCGGCGAGGCCGCGCTCAGCTTCTTCGATTGCGCACCGGCCGAGCCGATCCGACTGGTCACGGCCGATGACGACGTCGCCCTGCTCACGCGTCGCATCCGCGCTGCGGCGATGGACGGGGACGATCGTGAGGCGGCTGCCACACGACCGCGGGGTCCACACGTCTGGCTGCGGAGGAGGAGCTGGCGAGCGACTCCGAGCGGCGCGTCGAGCGGCGCCAGAACGGGCACCAGGAGCGACACCCGGAGCGACACCCGGAGCGGCACCTCGAGCGGTAGCAGGAGCCACTCCCGACGACTGCCCAGCGCGGCGCAGCTCGGGCGGTGGGCCGCCGTGGGCATGCTGCTGGCAGCACTCACCTCCGCACTCGGCTGGCAACGGCTGGCGTCTGCCGAGTCTGCCGAGTCTGCCCAGGCGAGGGTGCCGGCTCGGGGCGCGCCTGCGGCGCCTGAGGACGTGCTGGCCGATCATGGCCGCGTAACCGCCGACCCGGTCGCGGTGGTCAACGCCCTGTCGCAACTGAGGGCCCGGGCGTGGAACGCAGGCGATGTGCGGCTGCTGCTCGCCTGCGACGCCCCCAACTCTGTGGCGCTGGCTCACGACCGAGAGCTGCTGGAGCGGGCCGGCCTGAGTGGTGCAACCTACGCCGGGGTGGCCTTCCGCGTCGTGTCGGCGCGGCTTGAAGATGCGACCCAGACGACCGCCCGCGTGGTCGGACGCGTGGACTCGACGGCATACGACGTTGCGGTTGACAGGAGGGTCACCCACGTTGCCGCTCGGCCCGCGGCACCGGTGCAGTTCCGCCTCCGCTGGGTCGGGCGACGGTGGCTGGTGGACGAGGTCAGAGCTGCGACAGCACCCAGCTGATGGCCCGGGCCAGCGTGTCGTGCTCGTGCTGGAAACCGCTCTCCCGCAAGCGGACTGGTTCGACCCTCAGGCTGGCGAGGATGTCCTCGGCAATACCGCCTGCGGCGAGGCGCAGTGCCGGCCCCGGCGCCGGCAGGATGGCTGGGCGGTGGAGCTGGCGGCCGAGTTCGGTAGCAACGTCCTTCTGGCGCGCGGGAGCCGGCCCCACGATGTTGACCGGGCCGACGACGTCGGGGTGGTCAACGAGGTGGGCCAGGGCGCGCACCTCGTCGGTCAGGCTGATCCACGGCCACCACTGGCGTCCACTGCCGAGTGGGCCGGCCAAGCCGAACCGCGCCAGACGGAGCAGCGGCGGGAGCGCGCCGCCGTGCGGCCCGAAGACCAGGCCGCTGCGCGAGAAGGCGACGGGCAGGCCGGCCTGCCGAGCCGGCTCCGCGGCAGCCTCCCAGCCGCGCACGACGTCGGCGAGAAAGCCCTCGCCGGCCTCGCTGGCCTCGGTGAGGAACTCCTCACCTCGATCACCGTAGTAGCCGACGGCAGAGGCGTTGACGAGGCGCACCGGCGTGCCACAGGAGGCCAGAGCGAAGGCCAGGGTTGCGGTGCTGTCGACCCGGGAAGCGAAGATCTCGTGTCGGAAGGACTCGCTCCAGCGCTTGGCGCCGACGTTGACGCCGGACAGGTTGACCACGGCGTCGAGACCGCGCAGTCGCGCCGGGTCGAGGGTGCGAGTGGCGGGGTCCCAGCGGATCTCGGCCGGCGTGCGCTCCTGGCGCCGCACGAGGTGCAGGACCTCGTCGCCTCGCGCAGTTAGGAACGACGACAGCGCGCCGCCGATCATGCCCGAGGCCCCGGAGATGGCGACGCGCTGTGCCATGGTGCCCGCGCTCAGCCTGCCCCGAGACCCAGAGAGGCCTCGAAAGCGCCCTCCTCGAGACGCGTCTTCATCGTGGTGAGGAAGCGCGCGGCGTCTGCCCCGTCGACGATGCGGTGGTCGTAGGTGAGTGCCAGGTAGGCCATCGAGCGGATGGCAATGGTCTCACCGCCGTCCTTGTCGGTGACGACGATCGGCCGCTTGACCACGGCGCCGGTGCCGAGGATGGCCACCTGGGGCTGGTTGATGATCGGGGTGTCGAACAGCGCCCCGCGGCTGCCGGTGTTGGTCAGCGTGAACGTCCCGCCGGACAGGTCGTCGGGCATGATCTTGTTGCTGCGGGTGCGCTCGGCCAGGTCGGCGATCGCCCGGGCCAGGCCGGCGATGTTGAGGTCTCCGGCGTTCTTGATGACCGGGACGATGAGTCCCTTCTCGGTGTCGACCGCGATGCCGAGGTTCTCCGCGCCGTGGTACGTGACCTGGTCGCCCTCGACGCTCGCGTTCACGTTGGGGTGGGTCTTCAGCGCCTCGATGGCGGCGAGGGCGAAGAAGGGGAGGAAGCTCAGCTTGGTGCCCTCGCGCCGCTCGAAGTCGGCCTTGGCCCGCGTACGGAGGCGGGCGATCTTGGTGACGTCCACCTCGATCACCGTGGTCAGCTGCGCGGAGACCTGGAGGGACTCGACCATGCGCGTAGCGATCATCCGCCGCAGGCGCGACATCTTCTCCGTGGTCCCGCGCTTGGAACTGTCGACAGCGGCAGAGGCGGCTGCGGCGCCCGCCGGGGCAGGTGCCTGCGCCGCGGGAGGGCCGGCGGGGGCGGCAGCGGGTGCGGCCTCCGCCTCCTGCGCCGCCTTGGCCGCGTCGAGGACGTCCTGTTTGCGGATCCGCCCGCCCACACCGGTGCCCGTCAGGCTGGCGAGGTCGACGTTGTTGTCGGCGGCCAGCTTGCGGACCAGCGGGGTGACGTATGCCGCCGCGTCGCCCGGTGCGGCGGCCGGGGCCGGCGGCGCCGCGGGAGCCTGGGCCGCAGGTGCTGCCGCGGCTCGGGCCGTGGGCTCCGCTGGCGCGGGCGGGGGTGCAGCGGGCGGGGGTGCAGCGGGCGCGGAGGGAGCCGGTGCAGCCGGTTCTGGCGCGGCAGCGGCAGGTGCGGGGGCGGCTGGTGGGGCCGGTGCGGGGGCTGCGGCAGGCTCCTCTGGTGCCTGGGGCGCAGCCGGCGCGGGCTCTCGAGTAGCCGGCGCCTCAGCGGCCGGCGCCCCAGCGCCAGCCGCCGGAGCAGCGCCACTGCGGCCCACGATCGCGAGGTCGGCGCCCACGGGCACGGTGTCGTCCTCCTGGACCAAGATCTTGGTCAGCGTGCCCGCTACCGGCGAGGGGATCTCCGTGTCGACCTTGTCGGTCGAGACCTCGAGGAGAGGCTCGTCGACGGCGACCTCGTCGCCTTCCTTCTTCAGCCACCGGGTCACCGTGCCCTCGGTGACCGACTCGCCCAGGGCCGGCATCTTGACCGGCTCGCCCGCCGACCCGGTGGCGGGCTCGGGGGATGCCTGAGCCTCGGACGCGCGCTCCGGCTCGGAGGTCGCCGGGGTCTCGGGCTGCTCGGTGGAGGGCGTCTCCGGTGCCGGAGCCTCGGCCTGTGCTGGAGCCGCATCCTGTGCCGGCTGGGCCTCGGGCTCGGCTTGGGGCTGGGCTTCGGGCTGGGCTTCGGGCTGGGACTCGGTGGGAGCCGACTGGGCAGCCTCGCCCCCCTCGCCGCCGGCACTGGTGCCACCGTCGCCGATGACCGCGAGGTCGGCACCCACGGGCACGGTGTCGTCCTCCTGGACGAGGATCTCCTGAAGCACGCCTGCCACGGGTGACGGGATCTCGGTGTCCACCTTGTCCGTCGACACCTCCAGCAATGGCTCGTCAACCGCCACGGTGTCGCCGACGTTCTTCAGCCAGCGGGTCACGGTGCCCTCGGTGACGGACTCGCCCAGAGCCGGCATGGTCACGCGTTCTGACATGAGCGGTGCTCTCCTTTTCCTGTGTCGCGCTGGTGGTGCGTGTCGTCGGTCGGTGGTGTGCTCAGTCTGCTCGCTCAGGTGTGAGCGTGGAGGGGTTTGCCCGCCAGGGCAAGGTGCGCCTCTCCGAGCGCTTCGTTCTGGGTCGGGTGGGCATGGATCAGCCCGGCCACGTCGGAGGGCAGCGCCTCCCAGTTGTAGATGAGCTGCGCCTCTCCTACCTGCTCGCCCATGCGTGCGCCGATCATGTGGACGCCGACGACAGGCCCGTCCTTCTCGCGGACCAGCTTGACGAAGCCCTGCGTCTTCAGGATCTGCGACTTGCCGTTGCCGCCCAGGTTGTACTCGGCGGTCTCCACCTCGGTGTACTTCTCCTGGGCCTGGGCCTCGGTCAGACCGACCGAGGCGATCTCGGGGTCGCAGTACGTCACGCGGGGGATGCCGAGCTCGTCGATCGGCGCCGGAGCGAGCCCGGCGATGTCCTCGGCGACGAAGATGCCCTGAGCGAAGCCACGGTGGGCGAGCTGCAGACCCGGGACGATGTCGCCAACGGCGTAGACCCCCTCCACATTGGTGCGGCAGCGCTCGTCGGCGAGGACGAAACCCCGATCCATCGCCACCCCGGCCTCGTCGTACCCGAGCCCCGCTGTCACGGGCCCGCGGCCGATGGCCACGAGCAGCATGTCGGCCTCGAGGGTTTCCCCGCCCTCGAGCGACACCGTCACCGTGTCGCCGGTCTGGACCGCGCCGCTGAAGGAGGCGCCGGTCTTGAACGCGATCTTGCGCCGGCGGAAGGCCCGCTCGAGCTGCTTCGAGACTGCCTCATCCTCGGCAGGTACCAGTCGCGGCAGGGCCTCGACGATCGTCACCTCGGAGCCGAATGAGCGGAACACCGACGCGAACTCCACGCCAATGACGCCGCCGCCCAGGACCACGACGCGCGGGGGGACGAACTCGAGCTGGAGCGCCTGCTCGCTCGTCATGATCCGGCCGCCGATTTCAAGGCCGGGCAGGGTCTTGGGCGTCGAACCAGTCGCCAACACGACATAGCGGCCCCTGACCCGACGTCCGCCCACGTCGACGGTGTCGCTGGCGACGAGCCGCCCCTCGCCCTCGATGTACTCGATCGCCTTGGCCTTGACGAGCCCCTGGAGGCCCCGGTACAGGCGATCGACCACGCCCTTCTTGTAGGAGTTGACCCCGGACATGTCGACCGACTCGAACGTCGTCTTGATCCCGATCGAGGCACCGTCCCGGGCCGAGTCCGCCACTTCGGCCGCGTGCAGGAGAGCCTTGGTGGGAATGCACCCCACGTGCAGGCAGGTGCCTCCGAGCAGGTCCTTCTCGACAAGTGCGACGCGGAGTCCGAGCTGGGCGGCGCGGAGCGCGCAGGCATAGCCGCCGCTGCCTCCGCCCAAGATCACGAGATCGAAGTTCTCCTCGGCATCTGCCGACATCGGGTCGCTCCCTTGCGTGTTGCGCAGTGACTGGGCTCTCGCGAGGCATCCAGCGCAGCAGGTCGTGCCGGGGCCGGGCACCTCACAGTGCATCTTGTCACTGTTCGTGACCCGGGACGCAAGCAGGGCGCGTCCGCGAAACGGCCTCCAGCAGCCTCGTGAGACCTGTGCGGCGGGCGGCCCGCTGTCAGGCAACTCCCAGAGGTCCCTCAGGCCCTGGCCCTAGAGTGGGACCATGGCGTGGTGGAGTCGTCGCCGCACCGGCGGCAAGGCGGGCGGCCGGTTCGCGGCACGTACCGATGGTCCGGGCATGTCCATCGACGAGAAAGCTGTGCGCGCCCACCTGCGCAGTTTCGTCTCCACCCGTCGGGGGGTCGAGGCCTATGTCGAGCCCCCCACCTCAGTCACTTCGACGACCGTCATCCTGATCGCCCACGACGGCGAATGGACCCGGCGAGCCGTGCCCTCGCGGCAGCGGGCCTTCGACCTTGCCCGCTCCCTGGACGTCCCGGTCTACGACGTCAACCAGACCGGCTACCCGCAGCGGATGCGCGACTGGAACGCACGCCAGCGCCGACGGGGCTGACCCTCGAGCGGGCCGACCCCGGGTTAAGCGCTGGTGTCGGTCCCGCCGGGCTGCGAGAGTGGTGGCCGGACACCCCTGAAGGAGGACCGAGATGTCAGCCAAGAGCAGCGGCTCCCACCCCTCGCCTGGCGAGGACGTGAAGCAGAAGTTCCGCGAGGCGCTCGAACGCAAACAGGCCCGCGGCGGACGGTCGACGGCCACCGAGGGCGAGGCATCCAAGGTGCACGATGCCCATGGACCGGCCAAGGTCCAGCAGATGTTCCGCCGCAAGAGCGGGTGACAGCCAGGGAGGGGCCCGCCAGCATGCTGGCGGGCCCCTCCCGCTGCCCGAGGCGAGTGGGCGCCGCGGCTCGCCGGCAAGGCCGGTCCACTCCCGAGGCGGTCTGCCGGTCAGCCGGCAAATCCCTCGACGAGCGTGAGCAGGGTGGAGACGCCGTACCCCGTGCCGCCCTTCGGGGTGTAGCCGTAGGCAGACTTCTCGTTGTAGGCGGGGCCGGCGATGTCAAGGTGTGCCCAGGGGATCGGGCTGCCCGACTCGGAAGCTCCCACGAACTCGCGCAGGAAGAGCCCCGCGGTCAGCATCCCGCCGTCGCGGTCGGCCTTGTGCGCGATATCGGCCACGTTGGAGTCGAGACCCTTGCGGAGGTCCTCGGGCAGCGGCATGGGCCAGACGGCCTCCCCGGCTGCGTCCGCGGCTGCACATACTCGGTCGCGGAACACGTCGTCGTTGGCCATGACCCCGGCGAGCCGGGTGCCGAGGGCAGTGATCTGTGCCCCGGTGAGTGTCGCGATGTCGACCAGCGCGTCGGGCCGCTTCTCGCTGGCCAGGCACATGCCGTCGCCGAGGACCATGCGACCCTCGGCATCGGTGTCCAGGATCTCGACCGTCCTGCCGTTGCGCATGGTGACGACGTCTCCCGGTCGCTGCGCGGAGCCGCCCGGCATGTTCTCGGCGAGGCACAGGTAGCCGGTCACGGCCACGGGGAGTCCGAGCTCGGCGGCGGCGAAAACGGCGCCGGCGACCGCCGCCGCCCCGGCCATGTCCGACTTCATGGTCAGCATTCCGCTCGCGGACTTGATGTTGAGGCCGCCCGAGTCGAACGTGATGCCCTTCCCGACCAGGGCGACGGAGGCGCCGGCCCGGGCCGGCGCATAGGACAGGGTCACGATGCGGGGCGGGTGTGCCGAGCCCTGGCCCACGCCGACGATCCCGCCGAAGCCGCCCTTGGCGAGCGCGGACTCGTCCATCACCCTCACTGTCAGCTTGGCAGCCGACTCCGCCGTCCGCTTCTTCACCGACTCCACGAAGGACTGGGGGAAGAGCTTGTTGGGGGGCGTGTTGACGAGGTCGCGGGCGTAGCAGGCGGCCCGCGCCAGCACCTCGGCCCGGCTGGCAGCGGCACGCATGGACCTGCTGCGCGCCCCAGAGGTCACCACGGTCAGGGTTGGCTCCGCGGTGTCCTCGGCACGAGAGGACGTGAGCGGCCGGAAGCGGTAAGCCCCCAGGGCGGCACCTTCGGCGATGGCGCCCACCCGCGCGGCGTCGCCAGCTGGGAGCGCCAGCGCGGCCTTGGCGACGCCGTCAGCGGAGCGCAGCGCGGCACCCGCGGCACGCCGGAGGGCGCCGGTCTCGAAACCTGTCGTGCGACCGGTGCCCTGGCCGAGTCCGGTGACAATGACCAGGGACGCCGTCACCCCGGGGACGGCCGCGATCTTCACGACGTCGTCCAGCGTGCCCTTGGCGCGGAGCACCTCCAGGCTGGCCCCGACGTGAGCCGCGACGCGCCGGGGGAGTCCATGGCCTGCGGCGAGCACCGCCCCGCCGGGCGTCTCGACGGCTCCGAGGACCACCGCGTCGACGGCGAGCTCGTGAGCGGGGCGTTCGGTCAAGCTCAGGGTGGTCACGGCAGAGGGTCCCTCTCAGGATGGATGTGGGGAGGCCGGGTGTGGCCGCGGGACAGTGGCCACCGGGCAGGATAGCCGCGCGGTGCCCTCGGCCGGTCACGCCTGCGGGGCGGTACGGTTCGGCCCATGACCGATGCCGCGCTCAAGACCTCGCCGCTGCATGACCGCCATGTCGCGCTCGGCGCCAAGATGGCCGACTTCGGCGGCTGGGAGATGCCGATCGAATACCCCGGCGGCGGTGTCGTCAGGGAGCACAGCGCCGTGCGCACCACGGTTGGCGTCTTCGATGTCTCCCACCTCGGCAAGGCGACAGTGCGCGGACCCGGCGCCGCGGCATACGTGAATTCCTGCCTCACCAACGACCTCGGCCGCATCCAGGTGGGCAAGGCGCAGTACACGATGTGCTGTGACGAGCAAGGGGGCGTTGTCGACGACCTGATCGCCTACCTGCGCAGCGATGACGACGTCTTCCTCATCCCCAACGCGGCGAACACGGCCACCGTCGTCGAGCTTCTCGCGGCCCAGGCCCCCCGGGGGATCGAGGTCGAGAACCTGCACGACCGCTATGGCGTCATCGCGGTTCAGGGAACCCGGAGTGACGAGGTCCTCGAGGCTCTAGGGCTCCCTGCTGGACACGAGTACATGTCGTTCGTGGAGTCGGAGTGGCAGGGTCAGCCGGTGGTCGTATGCCGGACCGGCTACACCGGGGAGCGTGGCTACGAGCTCGTGCCACCGTGGGGCGCCGCCCCGACCCTCTGGGACGCGCTTCTCGAGGCCGCGGAGCCGTTCGGAGGGCTGCCGTGCGGGCTGGGCGCGCGCGACACCCTGCGCACCGAGATGGGATACCCCCTTCACGGGAACGACCTCAGCCGCGACATCACCCCGGTGATGGCCGGGGCGGCCTGGGCCGTCGGCTGGGACAAGCCGCAGTTCTGGGGGAAGGAAGCGCTCGTCGCCGAGCGAGCCGCGAAGACCAGCCGGCTCATGCGCGGTCTGCTGGTGACGGGCCGGGGCATCCCGCGGTCCCACTGCACCGTGGCGGACGCAGCTGGCACATCTGTGGGCGAGGTCACCTCGGGAACCTTCTCTCCGACTCTCAAACAGGGCATCGCACTGGCTCTGCTCGACCGGAGTGTCGCCCTCGGCGACGACGTGGTCATCGACGTACGGGGTCGCGAGGTGCCCGCGAGGGTCGTGAAGCCACCGTTCGTCGAGGTGACAGTGCGGGAGGCCTGAGCGACCCGCTCAGCCGCCGACCACTGGCAGCTGGCTCAGGTCGAGAACCCGGCCCGCAACGACCAGGTGCACCTGGTCACAGGCAGCCCCCACGTCGGCGTTGAGCACTCCCAGCTGGTCGCGAAAGACCCGACCGGCCGGTGAGGTCGGACCGACGCCGAGGCCGACCTCGCTGGAGATGAGGATCACGTCGCGGTCGACGTCGGTGAGGGCCGACTGCAGGTCCGCGCGGGCCTTGGCTAGCCATCCCTCGATGCCCACAGGATCCTCCCAGCCCCCGAGCTCGTCGAGCAGCCGGGTCAGCCAGGCGCCGAGGCAGTCGACGATGACGGCGCCCGGGGCCTGCCTGATCGAGGCGGAGATATCGACCGACTCCACGGTGATCCAGGACTCGTTGCGCTGCGCGAGCTGCGCCTGTTGGCGCCGCTCCCACTCGGCGTCGCCCTCGTCGGCGGTCGTTGCTCCGGGAGCCACGTAGGTCACGTTGTCGGCTTCGCTCAGCAGGGCCTCGGCGTGACGGCTCTTGCCGCTGCGCACGCCACCGAGCACGAGCGTCGTCGTCATGATCCGCCTCCTGCCTCCGTGTCCACTAGCCCTGTTGCCAGCTCGACCTCCGCATCGTGACCCGCCGTCGGCGGATCTGTGGCAACACCCTACGGCGCTGACCGCCCTCACGCCGGTAGCCCCGCGTTGGTGCCGCAGGCCATGCGGACCCAGGGTTGGGGCACCCTGTCCTAGGGTTGCCGCCATGAGCGCTGCATGGACATGGGAGTACTTCGACGGCGAGGGACGGCCGATCGAGGGTGAGCCGCTCGTGAGGTCCGCCTTTCCGTCACAGTCCGAGGCCGAGAGCTGGCTGGGGGAGGCGTGGCGTGAGCTCGCAGCAGCCGGAGTCGACTCGGTCACCCTCTTCGAGGAGGGTGTCGAGGTCTACGGGCCGATGAGCCTGCGCGCCGCGGAGTGACGCCCGTGGCCGCCCACCTGCCGACGACCGTGACGGCCGACCTCGACACGGCGGTGGCCGAGTCACAGCGGGAGTGGAAGTCACCTGGTGTGAGCGCCGGTCTGGTGCGAGGGGGTGGGCTGGTCTGGTCAGCCCACGTCGGCCAGGCGCGGCTCGCCCCGCCAACGCCTCCGGACAACAACACCCAGTACCTCATGGGCTCGGTGACCAAGACCTTCGTGGCGGTCGTCGTGCTGCAGCTGCGCGACGAGGGCCTGCTCGGCCTGCGAGACCGCCTCGGCCGATTCCTTCCCGAGACGAAGCACAGCGAGCTCCAGATCCGCGATCTCCTCTCGCACTCGAGTGGACTGCAGCGGGAGCCAGTCGGGCGGATCTGGGAGTCCCTCGCGGCACCGACCAGGGAGGAGCTGATCGCGGGCCTCGAGCAGGCCGAGGCGGTGCTCGACCCGCAGCGCGCCTGGCACTACTCGAACCTCGCGTACGCCCTGCTCGGGGACATCATCGAGGCGCTCACCGGCCAGCCGTGGGAGGCGGTCGTGCGGGAGCGCGTTCTCGCCCCGCTGGGTATGGGGTCCACGAGCACGACTCCTGACGACTTCCGTGCCGCCTTGGGCTACCACGTCCACCCGTATGCCGGAACGGCCAGACCCGAGCCCCGCCTCGCCCTCGACGCCACGGCGTCGGTCGGTGGGCTGTGGACCTCCGTGGCCGACCTAGCGCGTTATGCGGCCTTCATCGCTGATCCCGACGAGAAGGTGCTGCGCGCCGAGACCCTCGACGAGATGTGCCGGCCGGTGATCATGCGCGACGACACCTGGACCGGCGCCCACGGCCTGGGCTTCATGGCCGGTCGTATCGGCGAGCGGATCCTCGTGGGCCACAGTGGCGGCATGCCCGGCTTCGTCACCGGCCTGCGCGTGCACCGGCAAACCGGAGTCGGCGCTGTGGTCTTCTCCAACAGCACCGCCGGGTCGGCACCCATGGCGCTCGCCGGCCGGCTCGTGACGACGGTCCTCGACGCCCTTCCCGAGTCGGTGGAGCCGTGGGTTCCCGAAGAGCCGCAGCCCGACCTGGCCCCACTTCTGGGACCGTGGTGGTCGGAGGGCACCGAGTTCGTCTTCGAGGTCCGGGAGGGTCGGCTGTGGTCGCGCATCGTGGGCTCCAGTGCCGACGACGCCCGCTACGAACAGCTCGATGGGACGACCTGGCGGGTCGCCGAGGGTCGCGAGCTGGGGGAGCGGCTGGAGGTGGTCTTCGACAGCACCGGCGAGATCGCCCGCATGTACCTCGCGACCTACGCCATGACCCGCGACCCGCGCGGATTCGGCGACCTGCTCACCTAGCCGCCTCGTCGCGCCACGCGATGACGTGGAAGAGCGTGGCCAGCCAGCGGTAGGGGTCGGTTCGGCCCAGCGCCTCCTCGGCGTCGAGGAGCGACGCCAGCTCGCCCGGGTCAGAGGGGATCGGTGTGTCCACGTCGACGCCGTCCGTCGCCACACGCACGCCGAACCACGTACTCCGGGTCAGGCCCGCGGCAGCGAGCCGGGCTGAGACGTGCTCGACGCGGTCGGCCCGCGCACTGACGCCGATCTCGTTGCGATAGCGGGGATCCCTGCGCTCAGAGGCAGCGGAGGCGAGCTCGGCCAGCATCGCCTGAACGGCGGCCCAATCGCCCCGCAGAGCGGGTCGCCACGCGATGGCCGGGGCGTTACGGGCAACGATCGACACGGCACCGCCCGCAGCCGCAAGCCGGGCCAGGCTGAGGATGGCGGCATCAGACGAGTCGAGATACATCAGGACGCCGTGACACAGGACGAGGTCGTAGGCCGGCTCGACCTCGCCGAGATCATCGAGGCCGGCGTCGAGAACTGCCACACGGGCTTGGACCTCGCTGGGTGCGGTGGCGAGGGCAGCCTCAAGCGTGGCGCGCATGCCCGGGTCCGGCTCGGCCGCATCGACCATCCACCCCGCCGAGGCCAGGGCGAGGGCCTGGGTTCCCTGTCCGGCGCCGACGTCGATGGCCCGGCCCGGTGGCCCGACGAGCCCCAGCAGCTGCCGCCGGACGACCTCCTGGCGCACGACGTTGCGGAGCAGCCCGAGCCGCGCGACCCAAGTGGTCGCAGCGGGAGCGAACCGGTCATCCACGGCGCACCAACCCCGGCGAGCCGCCTAGGAGGGGTAGGCGCCCCGGGCGACCTGCGGCTTGGGGGCCCGCGAGCGGCGCAACTGGAAGGCGCGCATCACGGCATACCACGCTCCACCGCGCAGGTCAGGACCCTCCCCGAACTTGGCGACCAGCCGCTTCCTGAGCCGTCGCCACATCAGGGCCGAGTCGACGACCGCGACGAGCAGCAGCCCGTAGACCATCAGGAACACGATCATCAGGGCCCAAGACTGGCGCACGAACGACAGTGCCAGAACCACCAGCATCACCGGCAGCATGAACTCGCCGATGCTCCAACGCGCGTCGACGTAGTCGCGGATGTAGCGCCGAACCGGACCCTTGTCGCGGGCCGGGAGGTACCTCTCGTCGCCCGTCGCCATCGCCTGGCGCATCTTGACCGAGGACTCTCGGCGCTTGAGCCGGTCGGTCTGACGCGCCTGCTTGCGATCGGCGACGACCAGGGGTCGCTTGCGCGCGGCCTCCTGGTCGCGACGCTTGGGCGTGGGGCGGTTCTTGGCGCCCTCACGGGGTGCCTGCTGCGTGGCGGCGTCGTCGACCGCCTCGTTCTGGGTCTTGCTGCGTCCGAACACCTGCCAACTGTATGCCGTGGGGCCGGTTTCGACGGAACCGCTCCCTAGCACTGGCCTGGCCTAGGCTCGCCCTCGTGACTCACGACGTCCTGACCCCAGACCAGATCGATGCCATCCGCGACCGCGTGGCTGGCCTGATGCCATCCATCCGCACCGACCTCGAGGCCTTGACCCGGATCCCGAGCGTGAGCCTCGACGCCTTCGACCAGGCGCAGGTCGAGGCGAGCGCCGACGCCACGGCCGGGCTGCTGCGTGCCGAGGGCCTGGAGGTGGAGATCGTCCGCGAGGGCGGTCGCCCGGCGGTCATCGGCCACATCGACGGGCCGGAGGGCGCGCCGACGGTGATGCTTTACGCGCACCACGACGTGCAGCCGCCCGGTGACGATGCCGACTGGGACAGTCCGCCGTTCGAGCCGACCGAGCGCGATGGCCGCCTGTACGGCAGAGGTGCCGCCGACGACAAGGCCGGCATCATGGCCCACCTAGCGGCCATTCGCGCCCACCGCGGCGACCTGCCCATCGGCGTGACGGTCTTCGTCGAGGGCGAGGAGGAGATCGGGTCCGACTCCCTGGCGACGATCCTGGAGCGACACGGAGACAGACTGCGGGCCGACGCGATCGTGCTCGCCGACTCCAGCAACTGGGCCCTCGGCAAGCCGGCCCTCACCACGACGCTGCGCGGCCTGATCCGGGTGGTCGTGACCGTCAGGACCCTCGACCACGGCATCCACTCCGGCATGTACGGCGGAGCCATTCCCGACGCCATCACCACACTCGTCCGCCTGCTCGCCACCCTCCACGACGATGCCGGCGACGTCGCCGTCGAAGGCCTGAAGTCCGGCAAGGCAGGTGACCTCGACTTCGACGAGGCGCGGCTGCGCGAGGAGTCCGGGCTCCTTGACGGTGTCGAGGTCATCGGCACCGGTTCGCTGCTCGACCGCATCTGGGCCAAGCCGACCGCCACGGTGATCGGCATCGACGCGCCCTCGGTCGCGAAGTCCTCCAACACGCTGGTGGCCACCGCGAGCGCGAAGGTGTCCATTCGCCTCGCGCCCGACGAGGTGCCGATGGAGGCGTATGCCGCCGTGCAGCGCCACCTGGAGACGCACGTTCCGTGGGGAGCGAAGGTCGAAGTCCGCCTCGACGACCAGGGCGCGGGCTTCGACGCCGACGCGAGCGGCCCGGTGTACGACCAGGCCCGAGCGGCGTTCACCGATGCCTGGGGCGTCGAGCCGGTCGACATCGGCGTGGGCGGGTCCATCCCGTTCGTCGCGGCCTTCGCCGAGCGCTTCCCGGAGGCCGGCATCCTGATCACTGGGGTCGAGGACCCGGACACGCGCGCCCACGGCGCCAACGAGTCCCTGCACCTGGGCGAGTTCGAGAAGGTGTGCGTTGCCGAGGCCGTGCTGCTGGCCAGGCTCGGCGCCCTGGGCTCCTAGGGCCGGGGTCAGCAACAGGTAGGTTGCCTCCATGCCTGGCGCGCGGACTCACGACATCGTCATCTACGGCGCCACGGGGTACGTCGGCCGGCTCCTGGCCGAGTACCTTGCAGTGCACTCGCCCGAGGGCCTGCGGCTCGCGCTGGCCGGCCGCTCCAAGAAGCGGCTGGAGGAGGTGCGCGCCGAGCTCGGGCCCCGGGCCGCCGCCTGGCCGGTGGTCGTTGCCGACGCGGCGGACGACGCCGCGCTCGAGGACCTTGCGGCCTCGACCCGCGTTGTGGTCACGACGGTCGGGCCGTACCTCCGCTACGGCCTGCCGCTCGCCCGCGCCTGCGCCAAGCATGGGACCCATTACGCGGACCTCACGGGTGAGACGCTCTTCGTGCGCCAGGCCATCGACACGTGTGACGAGGCGGCCCGGGCCAGCGGGGCGCGCCTCGTGACGGCCTGCGGCTACGACTCGATCCCCTCCGACCTGGGGGTGCTCATGCTCCACGAGCGAGCGGTGGCCGATGGCGCGGGCGAGCTGCTCGACACGATGCTCCTGGCCCGTGCGAGGGGCGGCCTCAGCGGCGGCACCATCGACTCCTCCCGTGCCCAGCTCGAGGCCGTTGCCGCCCAGCCAGCCCTCAAGAAGACGCTCTTCGACCCGTATGCCCTCAGCCCGGACCGCGCTGCCGACACGCCGCTGCCGGGGCAGCGCGACATCACGAAGGTCTTCTACGACGCGGAGTCGGGCCAGTGGGCGGGCCCTTTCGTCATGGCCACGTTCAACACCCGGATCGTGCGGCGCAGCAATGCCCTCCTGGGCCACGCGTACGGCACCGCCTTCCGCTACCGCGAGGCCGTCGCGTTCGGAAAGGGCGCCCGTGGGCGGCGCCGGGCAGTGCTCGTGACCACCGGTCTGGGCCTGGGCATGGCTGCCTTGGCGAATCCGCTGATCCGCCCCCTGGCCAACCGACTGCTGCCCTCACCGGGCGAGGGGCCCGGTGACAAAGCCCGCCGATCGGGCTGGTTCCGCATGGAGATCCGCGCCCACACCTCCTCCGGTCGCCGCTACCTGGCTGTGGTGGGCGCGCAGGGTGACCCTGGGTATGCCGCCACGATCCCCATGCTCGGAGAGTCGGCTCTCTGCCTGGCCGAGGACGAGGCCAGCCTGCCGGATCGCGCAGGCGTACTGACCCCGGCGACGGCCATGGGAATGGCGCTGGTCGAGCGCCTGCGCGCCCAGGGCTTCACCATGTCCGTCGAGGAGCTGGCCCCCTGAGCGCTCTCCTCGTCGACCTGTGGGCACGGGTGACTGCGGCGTCGCCGGTCCCCGACCGCGGCACCGTGCTCATCACCGGTGCCGTCGCGCTGCTGGCAGCTGCGTGGCCTGCGGCCTGGCAGGTCAGCCGGCACATCGTGACCCTGGTGCACGAAGGCGCCCACGGGGTGGTCGCGCTGCTGTGCGGGCGGCGTCTGGCCGGCATACGCCTTCACTCGGACAGCTCCGGGCTCACCGTCTCCAAGGGGCGCCCGAGGGGTGCCGGCATGGTGGCGACGTTCTTCGCCGGCTACGCCGGCCCGGCCGTGGTGGGGCTCGGTGCCGCGTGGGTGCTCGGCACCGGGCATGCGGCGGCGGTCCTGTGGGGAGTCCTCGTGGTGCTGGTGTGGATGCTGCTCCAGATCCGCAACCTGTATGGCCTGTGGGTTGTGCTCGCGTTCGGGATCGCCCTCGGCGCAGCGAACTGGTGGCTGAGCCCGGGTGCGCAGTCGGTGGCAGCGCATGCGCTCACCTGGTTCCTGATGCTGGCCGCCCCCCGCGCGGTGTGGAGCCTCCAGGTCGAGCGGGCGCGGGGGCGCGGCGCCGCATCCGACGCCGACCAGCTCGCGCGCATCACGGTCATGCCGGCCCTGGTCTGGGTGCTGTTGTTCTTCGCCGTCACACTCGGCGGCCTGGGGCTCGGAGCCTCGCTGCTGCTCGGCCACTCCGCCTGAGCCGCGGGGCGGAGCCGCCACCCGGCTCCCCTCGGCGAGCCTCAGCCCGGTCCGTTGGGGTGTTCCGCGTCCCAGGTGTCCGAGAGCTTCTTCGGTACGCACATCCGCCAGGCGTCGACGACGAGCTCGCGAGCCTCGGCCGGGTCCAGCGCCGCCAGGCGGGCATGGACCCAGTGGTACCTCAGGTCTGACTCGTCCGGCATGGCGAACTTCCCCGGGTCGCTGGCAACCAGCGCCTCGCGCTCCACCTTGGGAAACGCGAAGCCCATGACGGACTCGTCCCTGGAGAAGGCGACGTAGACGATGCGGCCGACGCGGAACTTCCGTCGACCGCGCACGAATGCCTCATACGAGCGCTCAAGGCCCAGGGCAAGGGGACGGACGTCGTCAACGGTCGCCATGGCCGCTGGGCGCCGGTCAGTCCCTGCTCGTCTCGCCCGGCAGCGCGAGCATCTGGTCGAGCGCCACCCGGGCCCAGTGCGCCACCTCCGTGTCGACCCGGATCGGGTTGACCACACGTCCCGCGACCAGCGACTCGAGCGCCCACACCAGGTGCGGGAGGTCGATGCGGTTCATGGTCGAGCAGTAGCAGACATTCTTCTCGAGGAAGGCGATGCTCTGTCGGGGAAACTGCTCGGCGAGACGTCGCACGAGGTTGAGCTCGGTGCCCACCACCCAGGAAGTGCCATCCGGAGCGGCTGCGACGGTCTTGATGATCTTCTCGGTCGAGCCGACCTCGTCGGCCGCCTCAACCACCTCGTAGCGGCACTCCGGGTGCACGATCACCTTCACGCCGGGGATCTCGCGCCGAGCCTGCTCCACGGCATCGAGGGTGAACCGGCCGTGCACCGAGCAATGCCCCCGCCAGAGGATCATGCGCGCATCGCGCAGCTGCTGCGGGGTGAGGCCGCCCAGCGGCCGGTGCGGGTCGAACACCACGCAGTCGTCGAGCGAGCCGCCGAGCTCGCGCACGTAAGTGTTGCGGCCGAGGTGCTGGTCGGGGAGGAAGAGCACCTTGGTGCCCTGCCCGTGCCGCGCGAGCGCCCAGCGCAGGGCAGTCTTCGCGTTGGACGACGTGCACACCGTCCCGCCGTGGCGGCCCGTGAAGGCCTTGATGGCGGCCGAGGAGTTCATGTAGGTCACCGGCACGACGTCGGAGATGTCGGCGTCCGCCAGGTCGTCCCACGCGTCCTCGACCTGGGCTATAGCGGCCATGTCCGCCATCGAGCATCCGGCAGCCAGGTCAGGCAGGATCACGGTCTGGTCGTCGGATGTCAGGATGTCCGCCGACTCGGCCATGAAGTGCACGCCGCAGAACACGATATGGGGCGCATCGGGCCGTGCGGCCGCGTCCTTGGCCAGCTTGAACGAGTCGCCCGTGACATCGGCGAACTCGATCACCTCGTCGCGCTGGTAATGGTGCCCGAGGACGAAGACCGAATCCCCGAGCGCAGCCTTCGCCGCGCGAGCGCGCTCTACGAGTCCGGGATCGGATGGCGCAGGCAGGTCGCCCGGACACTCGACCCCGCGCTCGGTGGCGAGGTCGCGCCCGTGCCCGAGGACGAGCAGGGGGAGCGGGGCATTCCTCGGTGCGTCCGACACGGTGTGCGGTGCGGTGCTCACTCAGTGATCGTATGCCGTGTGGCTTGACCGGGCGGCCAGCGGCCGCCCGCCGGCATGCACCCTCCCGTCCAGCCAGGACTGAGGTGGCGTCCCGCCGGCGGCATTCATCACGTTCGTGGTCCTGGCGTCCGGCTGGCCCCGAAGCCGCTTCGGCGGAAGCGGCGCCGTCGCGCGGCTCACCGCGGCGCGAGCCCTGTATCTGATCACCCTCAGCCTGATGCGCTACTGCCCCGAGACCCAGACCTACGTCAAACGACGCCAGGCCGAGGGCCTGTCCAAGCGAGAAGCGATCCGCTGCGTGAAGCGATACATCGCCCGCCAGACCTGCCACGCGATCCGCGCCGATCTCGCCCTCCCAGCCGCGGCGCTGCCCCGGCACCCACCCGCCTGGGACTGCTTCGATACGCTGCGACCGGCAGAGCACCGTCGACCTGAAGTGGGAGGACCGATGGCCAAGCCCCGCATCTTCTTGGGTTCGTCGGGCAAGCAGGCGAAGCTGCTCCAGGCGCTGACCCGCGGGCTCGAGGACATAGCGGACGTCGAGCCGTGGACGGCGACATTCAATCCTGGTACCACCACCCTCGGGCGCCTGGTCGAGCTGACCCGCGAGGTCGACTTCGCGGCGTTCGTCTTCGCCCAGGACGACTGGACCAGCGCCGAGGCGGCCACACCCGACGCCGATGCAGCAGCTGCCGGCCAGGCCTCCCCGCGTGACAACGTCGTCTTCGAGGCCGGACTCTTCGGAGGAGTCCTCGGCATGGAGCGAACCTTCATCCTGCACGCGAACGGCGCGAAGCTCCCGACCGATCTACTTGGCCTGACCTGCGTCCGGTACGGCGATGCGACCAGGGTCGCCGAGGTCAAGGCCGTCAACCAGAAGTTGCGCAAGGCGATCGAGGACGATCGGCGGTCTCTCCCGGATCGAAGGGCTGTGGTGGCAGTTCTCGATGACCGAGCGAAGCAACCTGGAGCCTTCTGCGGTGAGCCTGCTGCGGATCTCACGGGATCGCGACCGCATGCTGGAGGTGAACGGTCGCGCCTGGCAGGAGGACGGCACCCTGTCCGCCCGCTACTGGAGCGAGGCGGCCAAGGAGATGAAGGACTCGGGTGGCATCTTCTACGTCTGGAAGGGCGAGCGCCCGCGCCACCCGAACGCACCGGCGATCTACGGCACCGGCGAGATCAAGCTCGAGACCGAGGACCGCGCCTCCGGATACTGGACCACCCGGTCGGACGCCGATCCCACCCTCAACGCCCGGACATCGGGCGTCTACTTGCGCGCCGAGGCCGACGACCTCGCCGTCCTGGACGGACGCGACAACCATGCCCGAGCGGCACTGATCGCCGAGCGGATCCTGGACTGGAAGTCGCTCGCGAACGCCTGAAGGGCTTCGAGACCGGTCGCTGTGCCTGTCCGTTCCCTCCACGGCGGCGTTCCTCAGGACCGTGCGGCGTCCGCTCTCAGTCACCACCCTGATCGTCAAGACGGGTGGGCACCGCGAGTCACTCTGGGCGGCCGAGCTCCCGAGAGCGCTTCGATGGCCGGCGAACAGCCTGCCCGGCATTGGACCCTGACCGGGCGCTGGCCCGGACGCTGACCGGCGCAGGCACCCCGGGAGATTCGTCGAGATGCCACCATGTGCGGGTGCACGTCGTCATCGCGCCCGACAGCTTTGCCGGCACCCTGACCGCGGCCCAGGCCGCCGAGGCCATGGCGGCCGGCTGGCGCCAGTCGGCCCCCCACGACTTGGTTACCCTCCTTCCCCTGTCGGACGGCGGACCCGGCTTCCTGGACGTGCTCAGCCGTGCCCTGCCCGCTGACCGGGTGGAGACGGTTATGGTGACCGTCGCCGACCCGCTGGGCCGCGACGTGCCCGCCGCGTTTCTGGTGCGCACCGACGAGGGCAAGCGCACGGCATACGTCGAGTCGGCCCACGCCGCGGGGCTGCACCTGCTCGGTGCCGACGAGCGCAATCCAGCCATCACGAGCAGCTATGGGGTCGGCCAGCTCCTGCGCGCCGCGCTTGCCGAGGGCGTCGACCGCATCGTCGTGGGGCTGGGCGGCAGCGGCACCAACGACGCCGGCGCTGGCATGCTGGCCGCCCTTGGGGCCGGCTCGACGGAGGACCTGGCCCGGGGTGGTCTGGCCCTCTGCGACCTCACCGACGACGCGCTTGCGGGGCTGCCCGCGGTGCGGGGGCGGCTGGCCGGCACCGAGATCGTGCTCGCGACCGATGTTGACAACCCGTTGCTGGGACTGCAGGGCGCAAGTGCCGTCTACGCGCCGCAGAAGGGCGCCTCGCCGGAGCTGGCCCAGGACCTGGAGCGGGCACTCGGGCGGTTCGCGGAGGTTGCGCGCCGCACCCTGCCGCAGAGCGCTGACCTCCTCACGGGTGACCATCGACGTCCGGACCGCGAGCCGGGCGCGGGCGCGGCCGGGGGGCTCGGGTACGGGCTACTGCTCCTTGGTGGCCACCGCGTGCCGGGGGTCCACGAGGTGCTCGAGGCGGTGGGGTTCCGCGCCCTCGTCGAGGCGGCCGACCTGGTGGTGACCGGCGAGGGGTGCTTCGACTGGCAGAGCCTGCACGGCAAGGTGGTGGCGGGGGTGGCCGCGGTGGCCCTCGAGACGGGAACCCCCGCTGTGCTCATCGCGGGCCAGACCATGGTCGGCCGGCGGGAGGCCATGGAGCTCGGGCTGAGCGGCACCTACGCAGTCGCCAGTGGGGCGGCCGAGGTGCAGGCTGCCCACGCCGATCCCGTGGGTACCCTCACGGCGCGCGCGGCGCGGGTGGCGGCCACCTGGTCACCCTCACGCTGATCACGACGTATCCTGAGTACGACGGGTACGCAGCCACACCCAGGCCCGGGAACAAAAGCCAACCGGCATTGGTTGGCCGGAAAGACCAGCTGGTGCTGGCCGACGGCCCGCACACCGTGCACGACCCTCAGCAAAGGAACGCATCCACATGAGTGTTCAGGACGAGACGAAGGCCACCCCGGAGGCCGAGACCACGGTCGAGGCTGCCCACGGCGTCGTCCTCACCGACATCGCCGCCGGCAAGGTCAAGTCCCTGCTCGAGCAGGAGGGCCGCGACGACCTGCGTCTGCGCGTCGGTGTCCAGCCCGGTGGCTGTTCCGGCCTCATCTACCAGCTCTACTTCGACGAGCGCACCCTCGACGGTGACCTCATGCGCGACTTCGGCGGCGTCGAGGTCGTCGTCGATCGCATGAGCGCCCCGTACCTGGAGGGTGCGACGATCGACTTCGCCGACACCATCGAAAAGCAGGGCTTCACGATCGACAACCCCAACGCCGGCAGTTCCTGCGCCTGCGGCGACAGCTTCAGCTGAGCGGGCAGGTCCGTCGGCGCGGCAGGCTCAGCTGAGCCGGCCGACCGGCATACCCGCTTGAATGAGTGGCCCCCGACCGAACGGTCGGGGGCCACTGGCATGGACTGCAGCACTGGCTGGCTGGGGCGGGCCGAGCGGCCCGGCTGCGGTAGGCGGGTCAGGCGCGGCGCACCTTGGGCGCGGCCGCGCGTCAGCTGCCGTAGCTGCTCATGCCCTCGATGAGGTCCTGCGCCTGCTCGGGCACGGCGATGTCGTGGTGCCCGCCCGGCTCGGGCCGCGGCTCATGGACGTCGATGTGCACGTCCTGGCAGTCGTCGGCCAGCTCCGAGACGCTGCCGGTGTCGAATCCGTCCCGCGGTGAGGGGGCCGTTGCGGGTGTGCTCATGTCCTCCACGGTAGGCGTGCTCGAGCGGCCGCCGCACCGTTACCGCCGGGTAGTCGCAGACTTCGCACGACCCCAGTGGGGCGGTAGGTTTTCGGCGTGCAGATCGCCATCACCGGGTCCATCGCCACCGACCACCTCATGACGTTCCAGGGCCGGTTCTCCGACTCGCTGGTCGTCGAGGAGCTGGACAAGCTGTCCCTGTCCTTCCTCGCCGAGGACCTCGAGATCCGTCGGGGCGGCGTGGCAGCCAACATCGCCTTCGGCATGGCCTACCTGGGCCAGCGACCGGTGCTCGTGGGTGCGGTGGGGGAGGACTTTCAGGATTACCGGAGCTGGCTCGAGCGCCACGGTGTCGACTGCCAGTCAGTCCACGTCTCTGAGACGCGGCACACGGCGCGGTTCGTCTGCACCACGGACCAGGAGATGGCTCAGATCGCCACGTTCTACGCAGGCGCCATGGCCGAGGCCCGCGCCATCGAGCTCGGGCCCATCGACCAGCGGGTGGGCGGGCTAGATCTCGTCCTGATCGGCGCCAACGACCCGGAGGCCATGCTGCGCCACACCCAGGAGTGCCGCACCCGGGGGATCCGCTTCGTCGCGGACCCCTCCCAGCAGCTCGCGTTCGCCGATGGACCGTTCATCCGCCAGCTGATCGACGGCGCGGACTACTTGTTCACCAACGAGTACGAAGCCCGGCTCACCGAGCAGAAGACCGGGTGGACCTCGGAGGAGATCGCCTCGCGGGTCCGCACGCGGGTAACGACGAGGGGGAAGCACGGCGCGGTCGTGGAGACGGCCGGCGAGGAGCCCATCGAGGTGCCGGCGGCCCGGGAGGTCCACCGGGCCGATCCCACCGGCGTGGGGGACGCATTCCGCGCCGGCTTCCTCACCGGTCTCGCCGCGGGTCTGGACCACCGGCGCTGCGCCGAGCTGGGCTCCATGCTGGCGACCTACGTCATCGAGACCATCGGAACCCAGGAGTACCACCTCACCACCGACGCCTTCCTCGCCCGCCTCGGGAAGAGCTACGGCGAGGAGTCGGCCAGCGACATCGCTCCCCACATCACGTGCCAGCGTCCCTGATCGAGCCGGAGCCGAGCAGCTGGGCCCTCTCCCTGGAGGGGGCCCGGCCGGGGGAGGACCTCGTCGCGGTAGGGGCCGACCTAGAACCCGGCACGCTGCTCGGCGCGTACCGGGCCGGGCTGTTTCCCATGGGCCTCGGCAGGCACGGCGCCCGGCCCCTGGGCTGGTGGTCGCCGGACCCCCGGGGCGTCCTGCTCCCGGGCGGCCTGCGGGTCAGCCGGTCGCTGCGCCGCTCCGTGCGGCGCTTCCACGTGACCGCCGACACCGCGTTCGCCGATGTCGTGGCGGGCTGCGCGGACCGGCGCCGGGAGGGCCGCTGGATCACCCGCGACATCGCGAGTGCATACCTCGCGCTGCACGAGATGGGCTGGGCCCACAGCATCGAGGTGTGGCGGGGGCGGGAGCTCGCCGGGGGCCTCTACGGACTCGCCATTGGCGGGCTCTTCGCGGGCGAGTCGATGTTCCACCGTGCCACCGATGCCTCGAAGGTCGCCCTGATGGCCCTGGTGGAGCGGTTCGCGACGGACGGCGACCCGCGGCGGCTCATCGACGTCCAGTGGTCGACACCTCACCTCGCGTCCCTCGGAGTGGTCGAGGTGCCGCGGCAGACGTATGCCGGGCTGCTCGCCACGGCGCTCGAGGCCCCGCAGGTCGACTTCAGTCTGCCGGGCTGAGCCGAACCAGGTGCACCACGTGGCCGTCCTCCTCGTGGACCTCGACGAGGGTCTGGCCACGCAGCCGGCACCATGCAGGGATGTCGGCACGGGCGGCCGGGTCGGTCGAGCGGACGAGGATCTCCGTCCCGGGGGCGGCGTGGCGGGCGGCCTGGGCGAGCCGGATGACCGGAAGCGGGCACCGGAGCCCGCGGGCGTCCACCTCGATGCGCATGGGCTGGCCCTTTCCCATCACGCTCCGCCGGTGAGGCCGCCGGCCCCGAGCTGGGCCCGCACCGAGCCGACGACCGACGGGAGAGCGGCGCAGAGGCGCTCGACGTCGTCGGCGCGCGAGGGCGACACCGACTCCAGCGGGAGGGTCAGCCGGAGGTTGCCATGGGTGAGCACGCCCATCGCCGCGAGGACGTGACTCGGCTCGAGGGTGCTCGCCGTGCACGCTGAGCCCGAGGCCACGGCGAAGCCGCGGCGGTCGAGCTCGTGCACCAAGGCCTCGCCGTCGGCGTAGAGCACCGAGAAGGTGACGACGTGGGGGAGCCGGAGGTCAGGGTCGCCCACCACTTCCACCTCGGGGATGCCGCCGGCGCACTCGCGCACCCGGGCGACCAGCCGCGACGCCCCGGCAGCGTCGGCCGCGCGCACCGCCTCCGTCTGCTGCCACGCCTCGGCTGCCGCGAGGGCCAACGGCACCCAGGGCGCCGACGGTGCATGGCCGTGTTCCTCCTCGCTGCGAGGCCCCGGAAGCCGGAACCGCATCCGCTCCGGCACCACCATCACACCAACCCCACCCGGCCCGCCCCACGACGCGGCGTCGCCGGCAAGAACGTCGTATGCCGGTGGGCCCTCCATGCGGCCCAGGCTCGCCTGGGCGTCCACGAGCAGGGGAATGCCGGCGGAACGGCAGACCTCGTGGGCCTCCGCGACGGGCTGGACCGTGCCGACCTCGCCGTTGGCCCACTGAACCGCGGCCAGGACTGTGCCATCGCACGCCACCAGGTCGCGGAGACCACCCATGTCGACGCGTCCCTCGCGGTCGACCGGTACCTCCGCCGAGAGCGAGGCGTCGTCGCCGCGGGCGGCGCGCTCGCGTGCATAGGTGAGGACCGCGGAGTGCTCGACCGCGCTGGCGACGATCCGCGCACCCCGCCGCCGGCCGGCATACGAGAGCCCGTCCAGAGCTGCCCGCACGGCGGCCGGTCCGCCGGGGTGGAACGACAGCTCCGCCGGGCGGCAGCCGAGGCCTGCGGCGATCGTCTCGCGGGCCTGGTCGAGCAGGCGTCGGGCCGCTCGGGCCTCGGCGTAGAGCCGCCGCGGATCGGCCCATCCCGCGTCGACTGCGGCCAGGAGCGTCTCACGCGCCCGGGGGTGCAAAGGGGTGGCCGCCGCGTCCAGGATCGCACGCGCCCGGAGGGGGTCCGGAGGGGCCGTCGCGGGGGCCTCTGGTGTCGGATACGCCACACCTGACGTTAACTCCACCCTGGACCTTGCCAAGGGCGGGTCTGGAGTAGGGTTTGGTCCGTCCGCCGGCCCACTGATGAAGAAGGTGCACCGTTGCGTCTGCACGACCACCCAGCGTCCCGCCCGAACGCGCGTCGGACCGCAGCCCTGGGCCTGGTCCTGGCCGCCGCCGCGCTCACGCTGAGCGCCTGTGGCTTGGCCGGGGCGCAGGGGGACATCTCCAATGGATACCTCCCCCACGGCGTCACCGACGGGGCCGATCGTGTTCGCACCCTCTGGATCGGCGCCTGGCTGGCAGCGCTCTTCGTCGGCGTGGTCGTCTGGGGCCTCACGGCCTGGTGCATCGTGGTCTACCGCAGGCGCAAGGACGAGACCGGCTTGCCGGTCCAGCTGCGCTACAACGTGCCGATCGAGATCCTCTACACCGTCGTGCCGGTGTTCATGATCGCGGTGCTGTTCTTCTACACCGCCCGCGACGAGTCGGCGCTGCTCGACAACTCGGCCAAGCCGGACGTGACCATCAACGTGGTGGCCAAGCAGTGGAGCTGGGACTTCAACTACGTCGACGCCAACACCTACGAGTCCGGCACGCAGGCCCAGCTCACCGGCAAGCCTGGTGTCGAGGAGACTCTTCCCACGCTCTACCTGCCGGTCAACAAGCGTGTCCAGTTCGTGCTGACCGCCCGCGACGTCATCCACTCCTTCTGGGTGCCGGCCTTCCTCCAGAAGCTCGACATGATCCCCGGGCGGGTCAACCGGTTCCAGGTCGAGACCAAGGAAATGGGCGACTTCGCCGGCAAGTGCGCTGAGCTGTGCGGCGCCTACCACTCGCGAATGCTGTTCAACGTCAAGGTCGTCGACCAGGCGACCTACGACCAGCACCTCGCCGACCTGCGTGCCCGCGGCAACACCGGCCAGCTCGACAACGGCCTCAACCGCACGCACATCCTCAACCGGGACGACCACCTCCTGCCGACCATCGGAGGCAACTGACCATGGCTACGGCAACCGACAGGACCCTCTTCGTTCCCGTCTCCTCCAAGCGGCGGATCTCCAAGGGCGCGACCGTCGTCAAGTGGATCACCACGACCGACCACAAGCTCATCGGCAACCTCTACTTCATCAGCTCGTTCCTCTTCTTCATGCTGGGGGGCCTGATGGCCCTCCTCATCCGCGCCGAGCTCTTCGAGCCGGGGCTGCAGGTGGTCGACAACCCCGAGCAGTACAACCAGCTGTTCACCATGCACGGCACGATCATGCTGCTGCTGTTCGCCACCCCCCTGTTCGCGGGCTTTGCCAACGCCCTGATGCCCCTGCAGATCGGCGCGCCCGACGTGGCGTTCCCGCGGCTGAACATGCTGGCGTACTGGATGTACGTGTTCGGGGGGCTGATCGCCTCGGCGGGCTTCCTCACCCCGAGCGGCGCGGCGGCCTTCGGCTGGTTCGCCTACGCGCCACTCTCCGACGCGTCGTACTCGCCTGGCCTGGGCGGCGACCTGTGGGTGTTCGGCCTCGCCTTGGCTGGGTTCGGCACGATTCTGGGCGCGGTCAACTTCATCACCACGATCATGTGCATGCGCGCCCCGGGCATGACCATGTTCCGGATGCCCCTGTTCACCTGGACCGTCCTGGTGACATCCATCATGGTGCTGATGGCCTTCCCGGTCCTGGCGGCGGCCCTGCTGGCCCTGGGCGCCGACCGCAAGTTGGGCGCGCACATCTTCGACCCCAACAACGGCGGGGCGATGCTGTGGCAGCACCTGTTCTGGTTCTTCGGCCACCCGGAGGTCTACATCATCGCGCTGCCCTTCTTCGGGATCATCTCCGAGATCCTGCCGGTGTTCTCGCGCAAGCCGCTGTTCGGCTACAAGACCATGGTTTTCGCGACCATCGCGATCGCCGCCCTGTCGGTGAGCGTCTGGGCGCACCACATGTACGCCACGGGCCAGGTGCTGCTGCCGTTCTTCGCCGTCATGACCATGCTGATAGCCGTGCCCACCGGGGCCAAGTTCTTCAACTGGATCGGCACCATGTGGGGCGGCTCGCTCAGTTTCGAGACCCCGATGCTGTGGGCCCTGGGCTTCTTGGTGACGTTCCTGTTCGGCGGGCTGACCGGCATCATCCTGTCCAGCCCCGCCTTGGACTTCCACCTGTCCGACTCCTACTTCGTGGTGGCCCATTTCCACTACGTCGTGTTCGGCACCGTGGTGTTCGCGATGTTCGGCGGCTTCTACTTCTGGTGGCCCAAGCTGACCGGGCGGATGCTTGACGAGACCTTGGGCAAGGTGCACTTCTGGATGCTGTTCATCGGCTTCCACACCACATTCCTGATCCAGCACTGGCTTGGCGTGGACGGCATGCCCCGGCGGTATGCCGACTACCTGCCCGAAGATGGGTTCACCCTGGCCAACCAGGTATCGAGCGTCGGCGCGTTCATCCTGGGCGCCTCGACCCTGCCGTTCCTCTACAACGTGTGGAAAACCTGGCGCACGGCCCCTCTCGTCGAGAGCGACGACCCCTGGGGCTGGGGCGCCTCCCTGGAGTGGGCGACCTCCTGCCCGCCGCCACGCCACAACTTCGACACGATTCCGCGGATCCGCTCCGAGCGGCCGGCCTTCGACCTTCATCACCCGGAGGCAGCACCGCCCGAGGGGCCGCGGCCCGACGTAGGCACGGTGGTCGAGGTCCTGGGCACCGCTGACCTCGGCGGCCATGCCTGGGGAGGCGACGACGCCCGTCGCACGCCGGAAGACTCCGAGGAGCGCTGAACCCGTGAAGGTTGAATACCGACTCTTCGTGATCATCGCCGCGTTCTTCGCCGTGGTGGCGGTCATCTACGGCCTCGCCACGCACTGGAACGAGCCGGTCGGGCCGGTGGCCCTTGCGCTGTGCGGGCTGCTCGGCGCGATGATTGCCTACTACCTGTGGTTCACGGGACGTCGGCTGCCGCAGCGGCCCGAGGACAACCCGCTCGCCCTGATCTCGGAGCAGGAGGGCGAGTACGGCTTCTTCAGCCCCCACTCGTGGTGGCCGCTCCCGCTGGGGATCTCGGCGGCGATCTGCTTCCTGGGCCTGGCGATCGGCTGGTGGCTGTTCATCATCGGCGCGACCATGGGCATCGTGGCGATCGTCGGGTGGACCTTCGAGTACTTCCGGGGCGAGCACGCCCTCTGACCCGTTCGCGCGACCCGGCGGCGCCGGCTCGCGCGAACCGGCGCCGCCGTTCCCCCGGGTCCACAGGTATTCCTCGTACACTGTCGCAGTGCCCATCCCGAGGGCATCGTGCACGGTGCGGTCCGGCCACGCGACGGCGACGTCAGCGGCCGCCGCACCGCGTTTGTGACTCAGCAAGCAGGGGTGGCTCGACTCGTGATCGGCAGTCCGACCAGTAGGCGCTTCAGCGCGCCCTTCACCGTGGCGGTCCTGGCCGCTATCGCCGTCCTGACCGGGTGTCAGGGCGGTGATGGCGTTGCGCCCCCGGCAGGTGCTGCCAGGACACCGGCATCGGCGGCCGCGGCGGCCCACGTGTCGATCACTCCGGCCGACGGGTCCTCGGACGTCCTGCCCTCCACCACGGTGACCGTCAAAGCCACCGGCGGAGACATCACCGCTGCCGAGGCGGTCGACGACCAGGGCAAGAAGGTCGACCTCGCCGATGACGGGTCGGGCACCTGGGTGAGCGAGCGCAACCTGAGGCCCGACGCGCGCTACACGGTGACCGTGCACGCTCCCGGTGAGGGTGGCAAGGACGCCGTCACAACGTCGACCTTCCGCACGCTGAAGCCACTCATCACCGCCACCTATGGGATCGTCTACAGCGGCCAGACCGTGGGGGTCGGGATGCCGGTGAGTATCCAGTTCGACACCGCCGTCACCACTCCTGAGTTCCGCGCCGAGGTGGAGAAGCGCGTGAAGGTGACCTCCACGCCCCAGCAGGAGGGTGCCTGGGGCTGGCTGGACAGCCGACAGCTGATGTGGCGCCCGAGGACCTATTGGAAGCCGGGCACCAGGGTCACTGTTGATGCGCCTCTGACCGGCGTCCAAACAGGCGACGGGAAATGGGTTGCCAACGACGACCAGGGTGGCTTCACCGTCGGCTCCGCGATGATCAGCTCGGTCAACATCAAGACCCACCTGATGACGGTCACGCGCAACGGCTCGGTGATCCGCACGATCCCCGTGAGCACCGGCAAGCCGGGCCCCAAGACCGAGACCCGATCCGGCATCAAGGTCATCATCCGCAAGGAGGGGAAGGTCATCATGGACTCGACCACGGTCGGCATTCCCAAGGGCAGCCCTGACTACTACCGGGTCGAGACCAACTCCAACCTGCGCCTGACCTGGACCGGCGAGTACATCCACTCGGCGCCCTGGTCGGTGAGCGCACAGGGGAGTCAGAACGTCTCCCACGGGTGCACCAACATGTCGCCCGCCAACGCCAAGTGGATGTTCGACAACTCCAGGGTGGGCGACGTTGTGAAGTTCACTGGCTCATCACGCGTCTTCCAGCCGGCCGAGGGCATCGGCGTCTGGCAGTACTCCTTCGCGGGGTGGCAGCAGCAGAGCGCCCTGTCCTGACCGGCTGACGCCGATCCTGGCTGCCCCACTCCCAGCGGAGCTAGCCCCAGCCGAGCGCGTGGAGTCGTGCGTCGTCGATTCCGAAGTGGTGAGCGATCTCGTGCACGACGGTCACAGCGATCTCCTCCAGGAGCTCCTCGCGGTCCTCACACATGCGGGTCAACGGCCCGCTGAAGAACACGATGCGGTCCGGGAGAGACCCCATGGCCCAGGAGTCATCGCGCTCGGTCAGCGGCGTGCCCTCATAGACGCCGAGGAGGTCAGGGTCATCCTCCGGGGGCTCTGGCTCGACCATGAAGACGACGTTGTCCAGCAGAGCCATGAGCTCCGGCGGGACCGAGTCAAGGGCGTCGCCCACCGCATCCTCGAACTCCTCGTCGCGCAGCGGCTCCACTGCCCCAGCCTGCCAGATGCGCTGGGAGGATGGGTCGCGTGCGGATCACGGTGAGAGTGCGGCCGGGTGCCAGCAGGACGCGGGTGGGCGGTCGCTATGGGGAGCCGCCCGACTACCCTGCGGCTTTGGTCGTGGCCGTGACCGCACGTGCCGTTGATGGTGCGGCGAATGCCGCGGTGCTGGCCGCCGTGGCCAAGGCCTTCGGGGTGCGCCCGGCGCAGGTGCGCCTCGTGAGCGGACAGCGGGGCAGGACCAAGGTGGTCGAGCTCCAGGAACCGCCGGCCATGGCCGAGGAGACCTTGACCCGCCTGCTCGGGGAGTGATCCGCGGGATTGGGTCCTCAGCGGCCGGTCAGGCATCGGTCAGGGAACTGGCAACGTTGGCGGGGCGACCCTCCCGCAGACAGAGGTATGCCGTCGGCACCGGCTGGTGCCGACGGTATACCTCTGCGGTCTGAGCGACCCGGGGGCCGGGTGGGTCAGACCCGGGGGCCGGGTGGGTCAGGGCTTCCTGGAGGACTCCAGCTCCTCGCGCCCACCCGCGGGCTCGATCGCCTCGTGGCCCAGCCCGTCGTGGTGGGCGGCCTCGAGCTCCGCTGGCGAGACCGGCTCGACGCGGTCGTTGAAGTAGAACCTGGAGAGCCTCGCCCGGAGCCGCTCTTTGGCGGCCCCGCGGCGGGCGACGCCGTGGCCGTCGACCGATGAGGTGAGCCGGAGCGGCTGGTACTGCTCGTGCTCGACGATCTTCCAGCGGGTGAACGGGTCGAGCGGCTCGTGGGCCTCGAAGAACTTGCCGTCGGCGGTGCGCACGATGCGGCCGGTCTCACGTCCGTGCAGGACGAGGTCGCGGTCGCGGCGCTGCAGGCTCAGGCAGATTCGCTTGGCCACCCAGAAGGCGATCGGAGGCCCGACGAAGATGAGCAGGCGCAGGATGTGCGTGATGTCGTTGATCGACATGCCCAGCTTGATGGCGATGATGTCGTTGCCGGCTGCGAACATGAGCACGCCGTAGAAGGTCAGCGCCGCGAAGCCCAGACCGGTGCGGGTCGGGTTGTTGCGCGGCCGGTCCAAGAGGTGGTGCTCGCGCTTGTCACCCGTGACCCACCGCTCCAGGAACGGATACAGCCCCATAAGGGTGTACATCACCGGGATCAGCATCAGCGCACCGATGGCGACGTTGAAGCTGAAGGTGAAGCCGAAGGCGGTGAACTCCAGCCACCCCGGCAGCAAGCGCAGGGCGCCGTCGGCAAAGCCCATGTACCAGTCGGGCTGCGAGCCGGCGGTCACCGGCGAGGGGTCGTAGGGTCCATAGGCCCAGATCGGGTTGATCGTGACCAGTGCCGACATGAGTGCGGTGACACCGAACACGATGAAGAAGAAGCCGCCGGCCTTAGCGGCATACACGGGCATCACGGGATAGCCGACGACGTTGTCGTTGGTCTTGCCCGGTCCGGGGTACTGGGTGTGCTTGTGCACCGCCACCAGGACGATGTGGACCGTGAAGAGGGTCACCAGGATTGCGGGCAGGAGCAGCACGTGTACGGAGTAGAGGCGCGGGATGATCGCCTCGCCCGGGAAGGGACCGTCGAAGATCATGTAGGCCAGGTAGGAGCCGATCACGGGCGCGGACTGGACGAAACCCTCCATGGCGCGGATGCCGGTGCCCGAGAGCAGGTCGTCGGGCAGCGAGTAGCCGAGGAAGCCCTCGGTGATCGCCAGCAGCGACAGCGTGGTGCCGATCACCCAGTTGATCTCGCGGGGCTTGCGGAACGCGCCGGTGAAGAACACCCGCAGCATGTGCACCGAGAGGCCCACGATGAACATCAGGGCCGACCAGTGGTGGATCTGGCGAATGATCAGCCCACCGCGCACGTCGAAGGAGATGTCGAGCGTGGAGGCGTAGGCCTCGGACATGGTGACGCCACGAAGGGGGATGTGGGAGCCCTGGTAGACCACCTGCCCGGCGCTCGGGACGAACCAGAACGTGAGGAACACACCGGACAGCAGGCAGACGAAGAGCGAGTACATCGCGATCTCGCCGAGCATGAACGTCCAGTGGTCGGGAAAGATCTTCTTCAGCAGGTACTTGACCGGCCCGGCCGCGCTGAGGCGGTCGTCGAGCCATCCCGACACCCCGCCGACGGCCTTGAGCGGAGCCGGCACGGGGGCGGCCGGTGCCGTGTCGCCGTCGCGCAGGCGGCGGGCGTCCTGTGCGGATTGTGCGGTGCTCATCCACGCTCCCAGAAGCTCGGGCCGACCGCCTCGCGGAACGGCTGGTCGGCGACGAGGTAGCCCTCGGCGTCAACACTGATCTTCAGCTGCGGCAGCGGCCGGTGGGCCGGGCCGAAGATGACCTTGCAGTCCTCGGTCACATCGAACGTCGACTGGTGGCACGGGCACAGCAGGTGGTGGGTCTGCTGCTCGTACAGTCCGACCGGGCAGCCGACGTGGGTGCAGATCTTGGAGTAGGCCACGATGCCCGCATAGCCCCAGTCGCGCTGCTTCGCGGACTTGATGTCGCTGGGGTTGAGGCGCATGAGGAGCACGGCGGCCTTGGCCTTCTCCTCCAGGACGTGCTCCTTCTCGTCCAGCAGCCCTTGCGGGAGCACGTGGAACACCGACCCGATGGTGACGTCCGTCGCCTTGATGGGCGTGTTCTCGGGGTCGCGCACGAGGCGCGGGTGGGCGAAGACGCGGTTGCCGTTCTCGTCCTCGGGGCCGTTCCAGTAGGTCACCGACAGATCGTTCCCCGGCATGGGGCCGAGGCTGCCCACGACCTGGACGAGCAGCGGCAAGGAGAACAGGCCGAGAGCGCCACCGAGCGTGTACTTGATCAGCGGCCGGCGGCCGAGCTGCGCTTCGTCACCGCCCTGGACGACGACGTCGACCACGCCCTGGCGGTCGGCGTCTGAGGAGCGCATGGGGTGGCGCATCTCGACCGACTCAGTGTCGGACATGAGCGTCTTGGCCCAGTGGACGGCCCCGAGACCGATGCCCAGCAGGCTCACGCCGAGCGACGTGCCGAGCACGAGGTTGCTCAGGTTGCCCTTGCCCAGGCCCGGGATGAACACCTGTGTGTGGGTGTCGATCGCGAAGTAGGCCACCAGGAAGATCAGCGTGCCGAGGATCGAGAGTCCGAACAGGGTGGCGATCTGCTTCTCCGCCCGCCGAGCCGCCCTCTCGTCGAGGTCGGCGTTGCGCGGGATGTGGGGCGGCATCCCCGGGTTCTCGAAGCGCTGGGGCAGTCCGCCGTCGCCGTGGATGTGGCCCTCGTCGAGTCGCACGGCCGCGCTGCCGTGCTCGGTCACGACGTCGGACTCATGGGCTGGGCCGAGCTGCTCGGAGGTCGTGCCATGGGGGTTCATCGACTCGCTCATCGTGTGATCGGTCCTGTCGTGGTGTTGCGCAGGGCCTCACCCTGCGTCCAGGTCGTGGCGGACACGGGCATCACGCGGCCTTGGAACCCAGCCACACCGCACATGCCACCAGGATGCCAAGCCCGAAGACCCAGGCGAAGAGGCCTTCGGAGACCGGGCCCATGTTGCCCAAGGCCATGCCACCGGGATTCTCCTGCTTGTCGATCGCGTGCAGGAAGGCGATGATGTCGTTCTTGCTCTGCGGCGAGATGTTGGAGTCGTTGAACACGGGCATCGACTGAGGTCCGGTGACCATGGCCTCATAGATGTGCTTCCCCGTGACGTTGCGGAGCGACTGCGCGTACTTGCCCCGGGTGAGGGCTCCGCCCGAGCCGGCGAAGTTGTGGCACATGGCGCAGTTGACGCGGAACAGCTCGCCGCCCTTGGCGGGGTCGCCGTCGCCCTTGATGTACTGCTCGTCCGGCACCGCCGGGCCCGGGGAGAGCGAGGCCACGTAGGCCGCCACATCGGCGATCTGCTCGTCGCTGAACTTGACGTCCTTGCCCCGCGGGGCCTGCACCGCGGGCCCGGCGAGCGGCATACGCCCGGTCCCCATCTGGAAGTCCACCGCCGCCGCGCCCACTCCGACGACGGAGGGACCGGACGCTGTGCCCTGCGCCTGCAGGCCGTGGCAGGACGCGCAGTTGGCGAGGAAGAGCTTCTTGCCCTCCTCCACAGAGGCGGTGCTCACGGTCGCGGCCTTGGCCTGGGTGGGAGCAACCGCGGCGTAGGCTGCCCCGGTTGCGAGCAGTCCGAGGAGGAGCAGCAGGACGACTGCTGCTGGGTGGCGGCGGCGGGCGGCCAAGGCGTTCACAGTGTCTTCCTGTCGTTGGCAGAGGTCGAGGTCGGTGTGCGCATGCGTCGTCCGGACGTAGGTCTACTTCAGCAGGTAGATGGTCGCGAAGAGGGCGATCCAGACCACATCGACGAAGTGCCAGTAATAGGACGTGACCACGGCGCCGATCGCCTGGTGGTGACTGTAGTGGCGCGTGGTGAAGGTGCGACCGATGATGAGGAGGAAGGCCAGCAGGCCACCGGAGACGTGCATGGCGTGGAACCCGGTGGCGAGGTAGAAGATGGAGCCGTAGGGGTCGGACGAGAGCGTGACGCCGTCGTGGACCAGGCTGGCGTACTCGTAGACCTGGCCAGAGACAAAGATGGCGCCGAAGGTGTAGGTGACGACGTACCACTCGCGCATGCCCCACGTGCCGATCTGGAACAGGCGCCCCGTGCGCGACGCCTGGCCGTGCTCGGCCTTGTAGACACCGATCTGGCACCAGACCGAGGAAACGACCAGCACCAAGGTGTTGGCCGTGGCGAAGGGGATGTTCAGCAACGAAGTGCGCTGCTGCCACAGCCCCGGCTCCAGCGACCTGATCGTGAAGTACATCGCGAACAGGCCCGCGAAGAACATCAGCTCACTGGAGAGCCACACGATCGTGCCCACCGAAACCATGTTCGGGCGGCTCGCCGGACCGTGTCCGACGAGGCCCGCGGCGGGGCTTGAGGAGTCAGGGTGAACTGCCGTTGCTGTCGCCACGGCGCCATTATTGCGTCAATGGGGGCCCCTGTGTTGCCCCGACCCCCCGATGGCCTAGATCACGTCTGATTTGTCCCACCGGTACCATCAGGCCCATGACCGCTTCCCACGCGCACGTCGCATCCGCGGGGGCCCCGGGGCCTGCCGCCGCCCCGCGCGACATCTCGGTGCTCCTCTACAGCGACGACGTGACGACTCGCGACGCGGTCCGGGCTGCTGTGGGGCGGCGACCGGCGCGTGACGTCGAGGTGACCTCATGGCGCGAGTGCGCAACCGCGCCTGCAGTGATCGAGGCCGTCGAGGCAGGTCACTTCGACGTGCTCGTGCTCGACGGCGAGGCGGCGCCCAACGGTGGTCTGGGACTGTGCCGCCAGCTCAAGAACGAGATCTTCAACTGCCCGCCAGTGCTTGTGCTCACCGGGCGACCCCAGGACTCCTGGCTTGCGGCCTGGTCGCTCGCCGACCTGGCGGTGCCGCACCCGCTCGACCCAATCGCCGTGGCGGAGGCTGTAGCGGAGCTCGGTCGGGCGCCACGGGCCTCCGCTTAGTCCTGGTCCCAGCCGGATCGCCAGGAGGTACGTCCATGCCGACCGATGCCACGGCACCCACATGGCCCGACATCTACACGTCGCTGCTCGCCGGGCACGACCTCACGCACGACTGGGCGGCGTGGGCCATGGACCGGGCCATGAGCGGCGAGGCGTCTCCCGTGCAGCTCGCGGCCTTCCTGGTCGCCCTTCGCGCCAAGGGCGAGTCGGTGGGCGAGATGCGCGCTCTCGCGGACGTCATGCTGGCCCACGCAAACCGGATCGAGATCGCCGGGCCGGGCATCGACATCGTCGGCACCGGGGGCGATCGGGCACACACCGTGAACATCTCGACGATGGCCGCCGTGGTGGTCGCTGCCTGCGGCGTCGCGGTGGTCAAACACGGGAACCGCGCCGCCTCCTCTTCTTCCGGGTCGGCCGACGTCCTCGAGGCCCTTGGCGTCAACCTGGCCCTGGAGCCCAGGGACGTGGTTCGGGTCGCGGGTGAGGCGGGCATCACGTTCTGCTTTGCGCAGGCGTTCCACCCCGCCATGCGTCACGCCGCGGAGGCGCGGCGCGACCTGGGCATCGGCACGGCGTTCAACTTCCTCGGCCCGCTCACCAACCCGGCCCAGCCTCCCTACGCCGCCATCGGCGTGGCCGACGCACGAATGGCCCCGATCATGGCCGGCGTGTTCGCGAGCCGCGGCACCGACGCCGCCGTGTTCCGTGGTGACGACGGCCTCGACGAGCTCACCACCGCCACGACCTCGACCGTGTGGTGGGTGCGTGATGGACGGGTGACGGAGCTGTCGCTGGATCCCACCCATCTCGGCCTGGCACTCAGTCCGGTTGAAGCTCTCAGGGGTGGGGATGCCGCGCACAACGCCGATGTAGCGCGCCGGCTGCTCGACGGGGAGCGGTCTGCGGTCCGCGACGCCGTGGTGCTCAACGCTGGAATGGCGCTCGCGGTGGCCACCGCAGGCCCGGCCGACGGTGCCGATCCGAGCACGCCCCTCGACCAGGACGGCCTGCACCGCATCGTCCGAGCGGGGATGGACCGCGCCGATCAGGCCATCGACAGCGGGGCGGGCGCCGAACAGCTCCGGCGCTGGGTCAAGGCGACTCAGTCACCGCGTCCCTAGGGCGTGTGGGAGTCACCCGTCGCGGTGGACCCTCGTTCGGCGCCCGCCGAGCCGTCAGTCGCGCCCGGACCTACTCGCGGGCAGCTCACTCGTCCAGGCCGAGGCTGAACGCCGACTCCAGGTCGTGCTGTGAATAGGTGCGGAACGCGATGTGCGTCGACGTGCCGAGGACGCCGGCGACCTTGTTCAGCCGGTCTGCGATGACGTCGGCGAGCTCCTCGTGGGCGCGGACGCGCACCATGGCGATGAGGTCGGCATCGCCAGCGACGGAGTAGACCTCGCTGACGCCTGACAGCTCGGCGATCTCCTCTGCCACCTCGGGGATGCGGTTGACCTCGGCGTTGATCAGGACGATGGCTGTGATCACGCGGTCAGCCTAGTCAAGGGGCAGGGCACAATGGCGCCGCACCACCGCCACGCCTCGGGCTCATGCGCCTCGCAGTCACGCGACCACGAAGGGAGCAGTCTGGCGTGCGGAGACCGCCAGCGGCTCGAGGCGCTCCCGTGCAGCGGCAGCACCACCCACCGGGCAGGTCCACAGGCCGTCGAGCTCGACGATGCGCACGCCGGGGCTCTCGAGCCAGCGCAGGATCTTCTCGGTCTCTTCGGGCGTAGCGGCCGGGCAGGGCACGGGCGGCGGCTCGACGACTTCGGCGCTGGCCTTGAGAGCCTCGACATACGGCATGGGATCGGCACCCCGCGGCGTCACGGAGGCGCCCGTGAGCCGGCCGTGGCGCACGCAGACGAGCTCCCAGCCGCCCAGGGGTGCCCGCCGCGCTGCGACCAGCTGCGGGCTCGCCGCCAGCGGCGCAAGGCGCTGGCTGCGGGCCATCCCGCGGACCAGGGCCATCACGCGGTCACGAAGTGACCCGGCATCCTCGAACCGCTGCTGGGCTGCGAGCGCCCCCAGGCGCCCATGCAGCGCGCTGAGCACTTCGCGGGAGTCGCCGGCCAGCGCCCGGACAGCCTGCTCGACCACCCCTGCATAGTCGGCGACACTCTGGGCACCCGTGCACGGCGCCCCGCACCGGCCCATCTCCGCCAGCGCGCAGGCGCTGGTGGGACGGTCAGGGGAGAGCCGCTGGAGGCACCGGCGCAGCGGCACGACCTCGTGGACGGCCG
The DNA here is from genome assembly GCA_963715025.1 of uncultured Actinomycetota bacterium. GTDB lineage: Bacteria > Actinomycetota > Actinomycetes > Actinomycetales > Dermatophilaceae > DASSJT01. The sequence goes on from CAVQQQ010000002.1 coordinate 231,535, forward strand.
CGACAGCCGCCTCAGCCGACGCGCGGGAGGTGAAGGGCCCGATATAACGCGCGCCATCGGGCCGGACTCGCCGCACGATGCTCAGCCTCGGGAAGACCTCGACCGTGAGCTTGACCCATAGGACCCGCTCCGGACGCGTCGAGCGCCGGTTGTATGGGGGCTTGTGCTTGGCGATGAGGCGCAGCTCGCGCACTTCGGCCTCGAGGGCCGTCGCGCACACGACAGGGGTGACCGACTCGGCAAGCCGGACCATCTGCCCCATGCGGGAGCGGTGCTCCGAGGCGGTGAAGTAGGAGCGGACCCGGGAGCGGATGTTGACCGAGGTGCCGATGTAGAGCACTCGGCCTCTGCCGTCCTTGAACAGGTAGACCCCCGGCGCACTAGGCAGCCCCTCGGCGAGGTAGCGCTTGCGTCTTTGGGCGGAGGACACCCGGGAGGTGTAGCTGGCGAGCTCTTCCAGTGAGTGGACGCCCAGCGACCCGATGCGTTCGATCAGCCCGTGCAGGACGTCGACCGTCGCCCTCGCGTCGTGCAGGGCGCGGTGGTCGGGCGTCGTCTGCGACCCGAACAGCAGGGCCAGGGACGCCAGCCGGTGGTTGGGCGCATCGTCGCGCGTCACGAGCTGACGGGCGAGGTGGACGGTGTCGAGCACGGTTGGCCGCGGCCACTCGTGTCCGGTCGCGAGGGCCGCGGCCTTGAGGAAGGAGATGTCGAAGCCGGCGTTGTGGGCCACGAGCACGGCCCCGGCGGAGAACTCGAGGAACGCCGGTAGCGCCTGCTCGATGCGTGGCGCATCGGCGACCATGGCATCGGTGATGCCGGTGAGGACCTGGATGAACGCAGGAATCGGCTCATGCGGGTTGACCAGGGTCTGGAACTCGCCCAGCACCTCGCCGCCGCGCACCTTCACTGCGCCGATCTCGGTGATCTGCGACTCCGTGGCGCTCCCACCCGTGGTCTCGAGGTCGACGACGACGAAGGTCACCTCGGACAGGAGTGTGCCCAGGTCGTCGAGCGTGCCCTGGACCGCGTGCATGGCCCGACGGTATGCCGGGAGGCCGACAGGGCCATGAAGGCTCGCTGGCGCGGCAGCCGGGCCGGCGCTCGGGGGTGGCGCGGTTGGTCGGCGCGGGTGGTGTCGGCGCCTGTGCTGGGCAGTGTCAGTGGTCGCCCCTAGCGTTGTGGCACAAGAAGGAAGGGGTGACCCACCGTGACCGACTACAGCCGCTCCACCCGGCCGCCTGGCGGACACCGCGGGCTCGAGATGGTCGTCGACTGCGACACGTGTCCGGCGCGCGGCCTGCGCTGCGACGACTGCATGGTCACGGCACTGCTGGCGACGCCCGCCGCTGACCTGCCGCTGGATGCCGCGGAGCGCCTCGCGGTGACCCGGCTCGTGTCGGCCGGCCTGGTGAGCGCCGAGACGGCTTCCAGAGCCCGCGCCCGCTCCGAGCGCGAGGGACGCTCCACGGCGGCCGGGTGAGCACGGGCCCGTCCCGCCTGCTGAGTCCTCGGCAGGCGGACCAGCCGCGGGGACGCGCGTCGTTTGACGCACGCGGGCGCAACGTCTGACACACCGCAGGCACAACGTGTGACATTGGGCAGGCGCGACGTGTGACATTGGGCAGGCGCAACGTCCGCGCCGAGCAGCCGCCTACGATGGCGGGGTGTCTACGGCGGTCCGGGCCCCGCGTCGCTGGCTCGCCGCTCGTGCTGCGGCCGCGGCTGCTCTGCTCGTTCTGGCAGGGTGCACGGGGTCGAGCACGGCCGTCGCGCCCGGTCAGGTGGCGTCTTCGGCTGCCACGGCCCAGACCGGACGTGACGACACCCGCGACGAGGCGCTTCGGGGACTGCTTCGAGAGCGCGCAGCCGCTGTGCTCGGCCACGACCGGGAGCGCTTCGCGGCCACTCTTGACGACCCGGGATCGGCATTCGGGCGCCGCCAGCTGGCCGCGTTCAGCGCGCTCGGTCGCCTGCCCGTCAGGACCTTCTCCTACGGCGTCGCCGAGCCCGCACCTGAACTGTCCGCCCGGCGCCTCGCCGTGCTTGGCGCTGACGCCTGGGTGGCGAGAGTCCCCGGCAGCTATTCCCTCAGGGGCTACGACTCCGGCAAGCGCAGTTACGAGTCCTACTTCACGGTGATCCACCGGGACGGAGTCTGGAGACTGGCCGACGACCGCGACGGCGGCACTCAGCAGCAGCTGTGGGACCTCCCCGGCCTGCGTGTCGTGTCCGACGGGGGGGTGCTGGTTGCGGGGAACGTCCCCGATGCGAGCCTGCGCGCCTACCTGCGCCTGGGGCGACAGGCAATCAGGGATGTTGCGACAGTCTGGACCGTCGCGTGGCCGCGTCGCCTGGTAGTCGTCGCGCCAAGCACCACGTCCGAGGCACAGGACCAGCTGGCCGTCGAGCAGAGCGACCTGGGTCAGGTGGCTGCCGTCACCGACGGACCCCAGTCGCCAGAGTCCGGGCTCTCGCTCGCCGATCGCATCGTGGTCAACCCCGGAGCCTTCGCCCGCCTGCGCCCCGCCGGGCGCCAGGTCGTCCTGAGCCACGAGGCCACCCATGTCGCCGTCCGCGCGTCCGCCGGAGGCCAGGTCCCGACCTGGCTCTCGGAGGGCTTCGCCGACTACGTCGGCTACCGGCCGGTCGGGCTCACGCGCCAAGTCGTCGCGGCCGACCTCCTGAAACAGGTCCGCGCCGGTAGGGTTCCAGCCGCACTTCCAGGGGACAGCGCGTTCGACCCTTCGCGCAGCACGATCGCACCGAGCTACAACGGTGCCTGGCTGGCCATGTGTCTCATCGCAGACCGCTGGGGCGAGCGCCGGCTGGTGTCGTTCTACCGCGCTGCCGCGGGCCCCAACACGGGCGAGCAGGTGTCCGCGGCGCAGGTCGAAGCTCGCACCGACCGGGCCTTCACCCGAATGCTCGATACCTCGCGTGCGGCGTTCACTGCGCGGTGGCGCTCGTATCTCGTGACCCTCGCGCGGTGACGCCTGCCGGTGCGGCCAGGGAGAGGGCGACGAGGGCACCCGACAGCCAGTACTGGTTGTAGAAGGCCTGTTTGTTGACGAGGTTCGCCGCCAGCAGCACCAGGGCAAGCCACCGCAACAGCTCCGCCAGCGGGGGTTGGCGCCGCCACACCAACCAGGCGGAGCCGACCAGAGTGCCGAGGACGACCAGGCCGGTCGCCCAGAACGGCAGCGTGACGTCAAACCGGTTGAGCGCCAGCAGGTACCACGTGTTCGCGAACCGGATCGGGTGGAAGCCCACCAGAAGGGTCACGGTGTCGTGCACGAAGTCGGCCGGGCTGGCGAGGAACCAGGGGGCGATCAGTATGCCGGTGAGGGCACCGGTGGCGACCGCGCGGCGGACCCCGAAGGGCCGCCACAGCATAACGACGAGCAGCAGCAGCACGAGGTGCTGCTTGCTCGCACAGGCCAGCGCAAGCGGGATCACGGCCCACCAGGCGCGCCCCCGGGCAACCAAGACCGCCCACCAGCCGAGACCGGCGAGGAGCAGCGGCTCGGTCCAGGCCTGGTCGATCTGCGTCAGCGTGCCTGGAGCCAGCAGCAGCCAGCACGCAGCCACCGACCCGAGCCAAACCGGGTGGCAGAGGGTGCCCGGCTGCTGAGCCGGACCTGACGACGCGGCCGTGGCGTGCCGGACCGCCGCGGGGGCGGGGACCGGAGACCGCCCTGGCACCGAGAGTCGCCAGAAGGCGGCAGCAGCCGCAAACATCCAGATGCCGAGGGCCCAGCGCACGTCGCCGGCAAGCCAGCGTCCGGGAGCCAGCAGGACGGCGGCCCAGGGGAGATAGGTGAAGGCGTCCTGGATGCCGGGGCTGCCCGTCCAGGTCATGGCGTAGAAGTTCTCGCCGCGCGCCAGCGCGTCGCTGGCCTGCTGGAGGGTGACCCACACGTCGATCCGCGGCGCGGGGTCGCCGAGAACCGCGATGGCGACCGTCACGGCATACGCCAGGCACGCCACGCCGATGGCGAGGCGCGACCACCGTCGCACTGCGACGCTGCCCAGCGGGCGGCCGCCAGCCACCAGCAGCCCCGCGGCGAGCGTCGACCCGGCTGTAAGGGTGGTGATCGCTGCGGTCAGCGCATCTCCGCGGAGGTAGCTGAACAGTGGCACATAGAGCGTGCATCCGGCCGAGCCCACGAGGACCAGGCCCGCGACCCACGGGGTGGGAGCCACCCTGGCGCGGGTTGCCAGCCACATCGCGAGCAACACGGCACAGGCGGTGAGGGTCAGGACGATCGCGACCCGGAATCGGACCACGCTCCACTGGAGGACCCCGAAGTACGCCAGCCAGGCCACTCCTAGTGCGATGGCCTGGATGGGGACGTCGCGGCGGTTCCGTGGAAGCCGCATCGGGCGAGGGCGGGGCACAGGTAGACGGTAGTGGGGTGCTGCGGCGCGCAGGCCACCCGACCCGGGTCAGCTGCTGTAGAGCGCCTCGACCTCGTCGGCGTAGTCGCGCATCACGATGTTGCGCCGCAGCTTCAGCGAGGGCGTCAGGTGGCCGCTCTCCTCGGTGAAGTCCGTGTCGAGCACCACGAATTTGCGGATCGACTCGGCCTTGCTGACGGCCAGGTTGGCCTCGTCGACTGCCCGCTGCAGCTCGGCCAGGATGCGCTCGTCGGTGCGGGCGCTGGCGAGGGTGACCCCGTCCATGCCGTTGGCGCGTGCCCACATCGGGAGCATCTCCGGGTCGAGGGTGATCAGCGCGCCGATGAAGGGCTTCTGGTCGCCGACGACGATGCACTGGGAGACGATCGGGTGCGCGCGCAGCCGGTCCTCCAGAACGGCCGGTGCGACGTTCTTGCCACCGGCCGTCACCAGGATCTCCTTCTTGCGCCCGGTGATCCTGAGATAGCCGTCGGCGTCCAGCTCGCCGAGGTCGCCGGTGTGGAACCAGCCGTCGTGGATCGCATCGGCCGTGGCAGCCGGGTTGTTGTGGTAGCCGATGAAGACGTTGATCCCCTTGATGAGGATCTCCCCATCGTCGGCGATGCGCACGGTCACGCCCGGCAGCGGGGCGCCCACGGTGCCGACCTTGACCCGCCCCGGCACGTTGACCGTCGCCGGGGCCGTGGTCTCGGTGAGGCCGTAGCCCTCCAGGATGGTCACCCCGATGCCGCGGAAGTAGTGCCCCAGTCGGGTGCCGAGCGGCGCGCCACCGGAGACGGCGTACTGGACCTCCCCGCCCATGGCGGCGCGCAGCTTCGCGTAGACCAGCCGGTCGAAGATCGCGTGCTTCAGCCGCAGGACGATGGAGGTCCTATTGGCGTCGAGGGACTCGGAGTAGGCAATGGCGGTCGCGGTCGCCGTCGCGAAGACCCTGCCCTTGCCGTCGGCCGTCGCCCGGGCCTCGGCGGAGTTGAAGATCTTCTCGAAGACGCGGGGCACGGACAGGAAGAACGTGGGTTTGAAGGACGCGAAGTCCTCGAGGATGTTCTTGATGTCGGCGCTGTGGCCCAGCCGCGCCCCGGCGGCTACGCACAGGACCTCGATGAACCTGGCGAACACATGGGCGAGGGGGAGGAAGAGCAGCGTCGCCGCGCCCTCGGCTCGCACCACCGTAGCCAGATGCTCGGCGGCATTCTCGGCCAGGCTGAGGAAGTTGCCGTGGGTGAGCTCGCAGCCTTTGGGTCGGCCTGTGGTGCCCGAGGTGTAGATGATCGTCGCGAGCGTGGAGCGGTCGATCCCGGCGCGGGTGGAGTCCAGCTGCTCGTCGGACACGGCGGACCCGGCGACCCTCAGCTCGTCGATCGCGCCGGCGTCGATCTGCCAGATGCTCGCGAGCGCTCGAAGGGCCGGCCGCGCCGCCTCGACGGTCGCTTCGTGGGCCGCGGTCTCGACGATGATCGCGGTGGCGCCGGAGTCCTGGAGGATCCACTCGACCTGCTCGGTCGACGAGGTCTCGTAGATCGGAACCACCACCGCGCCCGCGGTCCAGGCGGCGAAGTCGACCAGCGTCCACTCGTAGCGCGTGCGGGCCATGATGGCCACCCGGTCACCCGCCGCGACCCCCCTCGCGAGCAGACCCTTCGCGACCGCGCGCACGTCGGTGGCGAAGTCCGCGGCCGTGAGGTCCGCCCACCCGCTTCCGGATCGCCGCGAGAGGGCGACGCCTGCGGGGTTGCGCTCGGCGTTGCGGGCCGGCAGGTCCGCCAGGGAGCCCTCCAGCCGAGGCTCGATCAGGGCGGGCATGACGCTTTCGTGCACGGGGACTCCTTCTGCCGGTGGGGAGGCCGACCACTCCCGCGTAGAACGATACTCAGGGGTACGCTGCCGCCGGCAGGGCCGGGCCGAGTGCGCCAGCGGGCCAGGCTGCGCGAGCACCCGCCGGAGCTGGCCGTGCCAGAGGACCACACGGCATACCCACGCAGTCTTTGCCGGCCCAACGATCTGCCGAGGACGATGTCACGAGTGCGACCAGGACGTGAGATTTCCCATGCGCGTTGACGTCGTCGACGACACGTTCGTGCGCGCTGCGCCCACCACCATCCGCGAGGCCCTCGGCGGGCCCGAGGTCTGGGCATCCCTGTGGCCACACCTGCGTCTCGCCGTTGCCCGCGACCGCGGCGACAAGGGGTGGCGATGGACGGTGACCGGCCAGGTGGAGGGGGACATGGAGGTGTGGATCGAGCCCTGGTGGGACGGCGCCATCGTCCACCACTACATGAGGGGAGTGGGTATGCCGGGTGCACCTGCGGACCTGCAGCGCCGGCACGTGCTGCGCTGGAAGGCCTGGGTCCACCATCTCAAGGACACGGTGGAGCGGCGCCCGTTGTAACCTTCGGGCCATGGCTGACCGCACCGAATCCAGCATCGGCATCGATGCTGGCCCCGCCGAGGTGCTCGACGTGATCGCCGACGTCGAGAGCTACCCGCTCTGGGCGGCCGAGGTGAAGCAGGTCACCGTGTTGAGCGAGGAGGGCGACGGCTGGGTCGACCAGGTCGAGTACACCCTCGACGCGGGAGTCATCAAGGACACCTATGTGCTGGACTACGAATGGGACGTCCAGGAGGACGGCACCGGCATGGTCTCGTGGTCGCTGGTCAGCGCAACGGTGCTGAAGGAGATGACCGGCTCCTACATCCTCCAGTCGACGGGCTTGGGCACCATCGTCACCTACCGGCTGACCGTCGACGTGAAGATCCCGATGCTCGGCATGCTGAAGCGCAAGGCGGAGAAGGTCATCATCGACACCGCGCTCAAGGAGCTGAAGAAGCGGGTCGAGGGCTGAGCGCGGCCAGCCGACCCCCCAGCCGACAGGGCTGAGAGACCATGCGGGTCATCCTCTACACAGGCAAGGGCGGCGTCGGGAAGACGACGACGGCCGCGGCGACTGCGGTGGCCGCGGCGGGTCTGGGACTCCGGACGCTGGTGATGTCGACCGACCCTGCCCACTCCCTCGGCGACGCCCTGGGCGTGGAGCTCGGCGCTGACGGCAAACCCGTCGCCGTGGAGGGCGTCGAGGGCCTGGCCGCCCAGCAGATCGGCCCGGCCACGGCCCTGGACGACTCCTGGCGGGTCGTGCAGTCCTATCTGTTGTCCGTGCTCGAGGTCGTCGGCATCGACGCCGTGGTCGCCGAGGAGCTCACTGCGCTGCCGGGCGCCGGTGAGATCGCGGCGCTCCTGGAGCTGCGTCACCAGGTGGGCTCGGAGGAGTGGGACCTGGTGATCGTCGACTGTGCTCCGACCGCCGAGACGCTGCGCCTGCTGGCTCTCCCCGAAGCCCTCGCCTGGCACCTGCAGCGGCTCGTGCCCGGCCAGCGGGCGCTCATCAGGACCCTTCGCCCGGCGGCCGCTGCGGCGGCAGGCGTGCCGATCCCTGAACCGGAGGTCGTCGAGGTGGTCCGCGGCTGGCACTCGCACCTGCGCGAGGTCCATCGGATCCTGGCCGGGGAGCAGACGTCGGTGCGGCTTGTCCTGACTCCTGAGCGCGTGGTGATCGCCGAGTCCCGGCGCACCTGGACGTCGCTCAGCCTGTTCGGCTTCACCGTCGACGGCGTGGTGGTCAACCGGGTGTTCCCCCCGGCCGACGGGGCACCCAGTGCTGCCGCGAGGGGAGGTGCAAAGCGAGACGCGGGCCAGGGCGACGCGTGGCGCGCGGCGTGGAACACCGCCCAGAAGCGTGGACTGGAGGAGGTCCGGCAGTCCTTCCACGGCATACCGGTGGTGACTGCCCCCTATCTTCCCGGGGAGCCGGTCGGACCGCAGGCGCTGGCCGCCATGGCAGTTGCCATGCAGCCCGGGCCCTTCACCAGGGCTAGCCTCCTTGACCGCCCCCAGGACTCGGGACTTCAGGTGTCGCGTGAAGGGGAGGACTTTGTGCTGACGCTGTCGCTCCCGTTCGTGAGCTCGGCGGAGGTCGGCCTCCAGCGGCGTGGCGACGACCTGCTGATCGTGGTCGGGGACCACCGCCGGGTCTTGACCCTTCCGGCCGCCCTGCAACGATGCATTGTCACCGGCGCCTCGGTGCGCCGGTCGCAGCTGCGAGTTCGCTTCGCCCCTGATGAGGAGGTCTGGCCCCGTGGATGATCCCCCCGTGCCTCGTAAGCCGGTTGGAACCGTGGCCGACGAGGCGGCCCGCCTGATCGAGGCCCTCGGTGGCTGGGCCCACACGGCGCCGTCCTCCGAAGCCGAGGCAGGCGAGCCGACCACCCACCCGGGCGGCGAGCCGGGCGGCGAAGCGGGCGCGGCAGGGAACGGGCCGGGAGCACGCCCCGGGCCGAACCGAGCCGAGGACGCCGATGGCGCCGATCCGGGCGAGCACGCCCACCACCGCGAGACCTGCGCCCACTGCGGGGCGCCGGTCCTGGGCGTGGCTTCCCCGGCTGTGGCGGCGGTCTGTCGCGTGTGCCCGGTGTGCCAGGGCGTGGGCCTCCTGAGCACCCTCAGGCCGGAGACCCTGGACCGGCTCGTCGAGGTGGCGAGCGCTGCCCTGGTCGGGCTGCGCACCCTCGCGGAGCAGGCCCGCGCCGGGTCTCCCGCCGAGGAGGCTCCGCCAGCACCCGGACGAGCCGTCGAGGACATCCCGGTCCTGGACGAGGACGCCAGTGCGGGCGGCCGAGGGGCAGATTCACGGTGATGACGTCCCCTGATGCCGCCCTTGGCCTTCCCGCGATCGGCCTCGACATCGGTGGCACCAAGATCGCCGGCGGCTTGGTCGACCGCTCCGGCAGGGTCCTCGCGCACGTCAAGCGCGACACCCCAGCCCAGAGCCCCCCCGCCATCGCGCATGAGTCCGCTGCGCTGGTGCGTGAGCTGGCTGCCGTCGCTCCAGGTGGCGCGGTAGGGGGTGTCGGAGTCGCTTGTGCCGGTTTCATCGACCGCAGCGGGTCGACGGTCCTGTTCGCCCCCAACCTCGCCTGGCGCGACGAGCCCCTCAAGAAGCGGCTGGAAGCACTGCTCGACGTGCCGGTCGTGATCGAGAACGACGCCAACGCAGCGGCATGGGGGGAGTTCCGCTTCGGTGCGGCGCGGGACGTCGACGACATGGTCCTGGTCAGCGTTGGCACCGGAGTCGGCGGCGGTGCCGTCGTGGACTCGAGACTCCTTCGCGGTGCGTTCGGCATCGGTGGCGAACTGGGGCACATGCGAGTCGTGCCCGACGGCCGCCGGTGCGGCTGCGGCAACAAGGGTTGCTGGGAGCAGTACGCCTCGGGGAGCGCGCTGGTGCGCGAGGCCCGTGAGCTGGTCGCTGCGCACAGTCCACACGCCGCCGCGATGGCAGAGCTGTGCGGCGACGACCCGGCCGCCCTGAGCGGAGTGCACGTCACCGAGGCGGCGCGACGCGGCGATCCCGCGGCCGTGGAGCTGCTCGCCGACTTGGGCGTGTGGCTGGGCGAGGGCATCGCCTCCGTCGGCGCAATCCTGGACCCGGCGCTCTTCGTTGTCGGGGGAGGCGTTGCCGAGGCCGGCGAGCTGCTGCTGGCCCCGACTCGAGAGGCCTTCTCCCGCAACCTGATCGGCCGCGGTCACCGGCCTGCGCCAGAGCTTCAGCTGGCCCAGCTCGGCAACGATGCAGGCATGATCGGAGTAGCCGACCTGGCCCTCGCGGCTGGCGCGCGATGACCGGCAGCCGCGATCCGAGCCGGGCAGCCTCCGAGGACTCCGGGGGATCTGGCGCGGCACTGTCCATCGGCATCGACATCGGCGGCACGAAGGTGGCGGGTGGCGTTCTCGACGAATCGGGCAGCATCGTCGTCCGGGCCCGCCGCGACACACCGCACCGCTCCATCAGCCCGGACGTCGTGGAGGGAACCATCGTCGAAGTCGTGGACGAACTGCTCGCCGCAGTCGACCGCGACCGGGTGATCGCCGTCGGCATTGGCGCTGCTGGCTTCGTGGCCGCCGACCGCGCCACGGTCGTCTTCGCACCGCACCTGTCCTGGCGCCAGGAGCCCCTGCGCGACGCCCTGCAGCGGCGCATTCCGGTGCCAGTGTTCGTCGACAACGACGCGAATGCGGCCGCGTGGGCAGAGTGGAAGTTTGGTGCCGCGCAAGGTGAGTCGCACCTGATGATGGTCACTCTGGGCACGGGGATCGGCGGCGGAATCCTCATGGGCGGGGAGGTCGTTCGCGGCAAGTTCGGCATCGCTGGGGAGTTCGGCCATATGCAGGTCGTTCCCGGCGGCCACCGCTGCGAGTGCGGCAACCGAGGGTGCTGGGAGCAGTACGCCTCAGGTAACGCTCTGGTCCGCGAGGCGCGCACGCTGGTGATGGCCAACAGCCCAGTGGCGACCGACCTGCTGGCCCGCGCGGAGGGCGACCCCCAGCGGCTGACCGGGCCGATGATCACCGAGGCGGCGCGGGAAGGCGATCCCACGGCGGTCGAGCTGCTCGGCGAGATCGGGCGCTGGCTCGGGATCGGCATCGCCAACCTGGCCGCTGCCTTTGACCCCGGCACTTTCGTCATCGGAGGCGGCGTGAGCGCGGCGGGCGATCTCCTGCTGGAGCCGGCCCGCGAGTCCTTCGGACGGCAGCTGACCGGCCGTGGCTACCGGCCCGCAGCGGCCATCGTCGCCGCACGCCTGGGCAACGAGGCGGGGCTCATCGGCGCGGCCGACCTCGCCCGTGAGGGTGTGCGACTGGCCTCGGGCGTTGTCAGTCAGGCCACTGAGGCGGCTCCGTGACCACGGTCCGCGTGACCTCGTACAACCTGCGCGACTTCAAGGACGACCTCGCTGCTGCGGTCAGGGTGATCCGGGCGATCGACCCGGACATCCTGTGCCTCCAGGAAGTGCCGCGCCGGCTGTTCTCGACCTCCCGCGTGGCGTCGTTCGCGGCCCGGTGCGGCATGTACTGGTCGGGGCGCCACCGGGGCAGCGGTGGCACGACGATCTTCACCTCGCTGCGGGTGCAGGCCTCCGAGTCCCGCCACTACCGCCTGCGGGTTGCCCGGCTCCAGCGCACAAGGGGGTATGCCGTGGCCCGGGTCGCGCCCCCTGGTTGCGAACCGGTGGTCGTGGCCAGCGTCCACCTGAGCCTCGACGAGGTGGAGCGACAGCACCACGCCGCGCAGGTGCTGACCAGCGTTTCCGGTGGGCTGCCGGTTCTGCTCGCAGGCGACCTCAACGAGGGCGAGCAGGGTCGGGCATGGCAGCTCGTCGCCTCGTCCCTGCGGCTGATCTCACCCACCGCGCCGACCTTCCCGGCCCGCAGCCCCCGATCCCTGCTCGACGTCGTCTTCGGCTCTCCGGACCTGGTGGTGCGCCCGCACCAGGACGTGGACCTGTCCGTCGACGACCTGGTCGCTGCCAGCGACCACCGCCCGGTCTGGGTCGACGTCGAGCTGCGCCCGCGCGCCGCGGGACAAGGCGGCCTGCGCTAGATGCGAGCCCCGTTGTCGGGGTCGTCGGCGTCGCGTGTGGCCGGCTGGCGAAGCACCAGGAGTGCGAAGCCGCCCACGGTGAGGGCCACTGCTGCCACCGTCCACCAGCCGCTGACGTCGGGCCGGACGATGACCAGCCACAACAACAGCAGGGGTCCGGCGACCAGCCCCACGACGATGCCCCAGAAGTGGAGGTCCTCGGTGGGCGGAAGGGGGGCCAGCGGACCGGGCTCGAAGTGGGCGTCTTCGGCGTCCGCGGAAGCCAGCTCAGCCCGCTCGAGGGCTTCGTCGATGGGCACCAGGGCGCCGCGCCAGACGGGCCAGGGGGCCTCAGCAGGCGTCTCCTCGGCGTCAGGCTGGGCGGAGCGGCCGGCCGCGGCGGCATCGGCGACCACAGATCGGCCGACATCCTCGGCCTGGGTTCGGGCTGCTGCGTCGTGGCGCGGGGACTCTGCGTCGCCCGAGTCATCCCAGTGGGCGATGATCTCGGCGAAGACCTCGTCGACGTTTTCGTCAGCCACGGTCCCTCGAGTCTCGACGTGAGCGCCTGGCCGCCCAGGTGCTCCCTTCTTGCGGCACCCGCCGGATGGCGTGTGCTGTCACTGACGAGCGTAGTCACCCACCCGCGTCAGCGCACTATCCCGTCGGCAGGCGTGGCCCGGCGCACGGGGATCACCTCGGGCGTGCGGCAGACCAGCGCGCCCCTTCGGTCGCGGTGGTCACGGGGACTGTCCCTCGAGTGGCCGGTGGCACGCGTCCGGGGGACACTCGCAGGCAAGACCCTGCCGGGCGCAGTGCCGTAGAGTGCAACAGATCGCAGGAGGTGCGCGTGTTCTACTGGGTCCTCAAGACGGTGGTTCTTGGCCCGATCCTCAAACTGCTGTTCCGGCCGTGGGTCGAGGGTTCCGAGAACATCCCGGAAGAGGGCGCCGCCATCTTCGCCAGCAATCACCTCTCCTTCTCGGACTCGGTCTTCCTGCCTCTCGTCGTGCCCCGGCGCATGACCTTCCTGGCGAAGTCCGACTACTTCACGGGGCAGGGGCTCAAGGGCCGCCTGACGGCTGCCTTCTTCAAGGGCATCGGGCAGCTGCCGGTCGACCGATCCGGGGGCAAGGCGGGCGATGCCGCCCTCCGGTCGGGCCTGCGGGTGCTGCGCCGCGGCGAGATCCTGGGCATCTACCCCGAGGGCACCCGATCACCCGACGGGCGCCTCTACAAGGGAAAGACCGGAATCGCCCGGATGGCCCTGGAGGCAGGTGTCCCCGTCATCCCGGTGGCCATGATCGGCACCGACAAGGCCCAGCCCACCGGGCGCAAGCTTCCGAAGATCATGCGCATCGGCATCAGGATCGGCATCCCGCTGGACTTCTCGCGCTACGAGGGCATGGAGGGCGACCGCTACGTCCTGCGCTCCATCACCGACGAGATCATGTACGAGCTCATGAAGCTGTCCGGCCAGGAGTACGTCGACATCTACGCGAAGTCGATGAAGGACCGCATCCTCCTCGCGGCGAGGTCCCGGGCCCGCGAACTGCAGGAGGCGGCCAAGCCAGGGTCCGCGGCTCGAGAGCTGGAAGAGGCGTTGGACGCGGCCGACGACCAGCCTTTCATCGCCGGGGCAGACCTGCTCGAGGACGACGAGCGCCAGGGCGACGAGCCCGAGGGAGACGAGCCCGAAGGCGACGAGCCCGAAGGCGACCCGACCTCCGGTCAGCGCGCGGCCAGCTGACAGCCCGTGGCGAGGGTGTGGGCCGCGCGGCGCCCGCGGAGCGGGGACGGCGCGGCAGCCGGCTTGCGGCGCGGTGATGGCGCGACGATGCAGGCTCCCGTCCCTCCCGGGCCGGCGATCTCCGACGCCATGTGGCGGGGGATCGAGGTCTTCCGACCGCTGGCGGTCGCCTACGCCGCCTTCCTCGTGTGGCAGCGCCACGACGAGATGGCCCGGCCCTGGGTGGCCGCAGCGGTGCTCGTCGTTCTGGCGGCCTGGAGTCTGGCCATGCCCTTCGTCCGCACCCGCTCGCGCGTGCTGGTGGCCTGCGAGGTCGGGCTCGCGTCGGCTGCCATCCTCGCGTCCCTTCCGGCCGATGGCCTCGATGCGGTCCGGGCCGGGACCCCGACCCTTCCGAGCATCTGGCCCGCCGCGGGAGTGCTCTGCGCCGCGGTGATCGCCGGGTGGCGGGGCGGCCTGACGGCGGCAGCCGTCATCGGGGTGGTCGACGCGGTCGAGGCCAGCGGACACCTGAGCGCCTCGACGATGCACAACATTGTGCTGCTTGTTCTGGCGGGTGGGCTGATCGGCTACAGCCTCGACCTCGCGAGGGAGGGTCACCACCAGTTGGCTAGCGCTCTGGCCGCCCAAGAGCGGGTGCGCGAGCGGGAGCGCCTGGCGCGCGCCGTGCATGACGGGGTCCTTCAGGCCCTGGCCCTCATCCACCGGCGGGGGGCGGAGCTCGGCGGGCCGGCTGCGGAGCTCGGACAGCTGGCGGGGGAGCAGGAGCGCACTCTGCGTCAGCTGGTGTCCCTTGCGAGCGACGCGCTCGACGGCGACGATGCGACCAGGGATGTGCGCCACACGGTGGGTCTCCTCGAGGGCGCGCGGGTGCATGTGTCCGCGCCTGCCGAACCGGTCTTGCTCCCCGCGCGGGCCGACCAGGAGCTTGCCGCAGCAGTCGGGGCAGCGCTCGACAACGTCGCCCGGCACGCCGGGCCCGATGCCCACGCCTGGGTGCTGGTCGAGGGTGCACCTGGCGAGGTGATGGTCACCGTGCGGGACAACGGCAGCGGTATGCCGCAGGGTCGCCTGGACGACGCGGCCCGCGAGGGCCGCCTCGGCATCGGCTCGAGCATCCGAGCCCGCCTGCGTGACATCGGCGGCGACTGCACCATCACCTCGCGGCCCGGTACCGGCACCACCGTGCGCATGAAGGTCCCGTGCGACCTCCGACCGTCGCGTGACCCCATGCTCGCAGGAGAGCCATGACCCAGCCGACGGCAGCAGACCGCCCGGAGCAGATGGCCTGGCCCCTCGCCGAGCCCCTATCCGAGCCCCGACCCGAACCCACCCCGCCAACCGTCCTTGGCGAGACGGCTGAGCCCGCTTCGGGGCGGATCACCGTCCTCGTTGCCGACGACCACCCGCTCTGGCTCGATGCGCTGACCCGTGACCTGGAGGCAGCCGGCCTTCTCGTGGTGGCCACCGCCGCCGACGGTCCCGCGGCGGTGCGCCGGGCCCGGGCAACCGTGCCCGACGTCCTCGTGCTCGACCTCAACCTGCCGGGGCTGAGGGGCGACCAGGTCTGCGCCTCGATCGGCGACCTTGCGACGCGCACCCTGATCCTGTCGGCGAGCGGCGAACCTCAGGACGTCCTGGACGCGGTCAAGGCCGGGGCGACCGGCTACCTCGTCAAGTCGGCCTCGAGCGCCGACATCATCGCGGCCGTGCTGGCGACCTCGCGCGGGGAGGCGGTCTTCACGCCGGGGCTGGCGGGTCTGGTGCTGGGGGAGTACCAGCGCCTCTCGACTGACAAGTCCGCTGCGGCGGAACAGGGCCGGCCCATCCCCGAGCTCACGCAGCGCGAGACGGAGATCCTCCGCCTCGTGGCAACCGGGCTGTCCTACAAGGAGATCGCCGCCGAGCTGGTCCTGTCGCACCGCACCGTCCAGAACCACGTCCAGAACACGCTCGGCAAGCTCCAGCTGCACAACCGGGTCCAGCTCGTGCGCTTTGCCCTTGCGCGAGGGCTGGAGGCCGAACCGCCTGCCGGCTGACCGGCATACGGGCTGGCAGCAAACGCGCTTGTGGGCCGCCATATCCTTGACCGGTGACCAGCCCCAGTACAAGCCTGCACGAAGGCGCCCTCGCCAGCCTCGCCGCTGGCGCCAGTCTGCCGGCTGCGCAGCAGCCGGACTGGCCCGACCACGACGCGCTCGCCGTGGCCGTGGAGACGCTGGCGAGCTACCCGCCCCTGGTGTTCGCCGGGGAGTGCGACGTACTGCGCATCCGCATGGCCGCCGCGGCGCACGGGGAAGCCTTCGTCCTCCAGGGCGGCGACTGTGCCGAGACCTTCGCCGCGGCCACGGCCGACAACATCCGCGACCGGGTCAAGACGATCTTGCAGATGGCCGCGGTCCTGACCTACGGCGCCTCGGTGCCGGTGGTGAAGGTGGGCCGCATGGCGGGGCAATACGCCAAGCCCCGCAGCAGCGGCAGCGAGACCCGTGAGGGAGTCACGCTGCCGGCCTACCGCGGCGACATGGTCAACGACTTCGACTTCACCGCCGACGCGCGCATGCCTGACCCGAGCCGCCTGGTCCGGGCCTACCACGCCAGCAGTGCGACGCTGAACCTCGTCCGGGCCTTCACCCACGGTGGGTTCGCCGACCTGCGCCACGTCCACGACTGGAACCGCGGCTTCATCGCCAACGCGGCCAACGCCCGCTACGAGCGGCTGGCCCGCGACATCGACAAGGCGATGAAGTTCATGCAAGCGTGTGGTGCTGACTTCGAGGCGATGAAGACCACGGAGTTCTTCTCCGCCCACGAGGCGCTGCTGCTCGACTACGAGCGGCCGCTGACCCGCATCGACAGCCGCAGCGGCGAGCTCTACGACACGTCAGGCCACTTCATCTGGATCGGCGAGCGCACTCGCGACCTCGACGGCGCCCACATCGACTTCGTCTCCCGGGTGCGCAACCCGGTCGGCGTCAAGCTGTCGGGCAGGGCCCACCCCGACGAGGTCCTGCGCCTGATCGACCGGGTCGACCCACATCGCGAGCCGGGGCGGCTCAGCTTCATCACGCGAATGGGCGCGCAGACCGTGCGCGATGCGTTGCCGGAGCTTGTCGAGAAGGTCACGGCGTCGGGAGCCCAGGTCACCTGGATCTGCGATCCCATGCACGGCAACACCTTCGAGTCGGCCTCGGGCTACAAGACGCGTGACTTCGATGACGTGGTCGAGGAGGTGCGCGGCTTCTTCGAGGTGCACCAGGGCCTCGGCACCGTGCCCGGGGGCATCCACGTGGAGCTCACCGGCAACGACGTGACCGAGTGCCTGGGCGGGGCAGAGAAGATCCTCGACGCCGACCTCAACAAACGGTACGAGAGCGTCTGCGACCCACGGCTCAACCACCAGCAGAGCCTGGAACTCGCGTTCCTCGTCGCCGAGATGCTGAGCAGGGACTGACGCGTGGTCGACGGCACCGTGACCGCGCTGCGCGCAGACCTGCTGTCCGACACCCTGACGCGCCCCACCGCGGCAATGCGTGAGGCGATGGCGACCGCCGAGGTCGGCGACGACGTCTTCGGCGAAGACCCCACCGTCCGCGCCCTGGAGGGCCGGGTCGCCGAGCTGCTCGGCCACGAGGACGCGCTGTTCACGCCCAGCGGCTCGATGGCCAACCAGCTAGGAGTGCGGCTGCACGTCGGGCTCGGCCAGGAGCTCATCGCCGACTCCCTCGCCCACGTCCTTCGGGCCGAGCTGGGAGCGGCAGCTGTGCTGTCAGGGATCAGCTCGAGGTCATGGATCGCGCAGCGCGGGCTTCTGGACCCCGCGCAGCCGCTGGCCCTCATGGTCACGGACGGAGGCGCCTACCAGGTCAACACGGCACTGGTCGTGGTCGAGAACACCCACAACTTCGGCGGCGGCACCGTCCAGCCGATCGAGGCGATCCGCGCGCTGCGCCGCGAGACGTCGGGGCGAGGGGTCGCGATGCACCTCGACGGGGCGCGGCTGTGGAACGCCCACGTCGCCACCGGAGTGCCGCTGGCCGACTACGGGCGAGAATTCGACACCGTCAGCGTGTGCCTGAGCAAGGGCCTGGGAGCACCCGTGGGATCGCTGCTGGTCGGGTCGGCGCGGGCGATGCAGGAGGCCCGCATCTGGCGCAAGCGCTTCGGCGGAGGCATGCGGCAGGTTGGCATCCTTGCCGCCGCAGGGATCCACGCCGTCGACCACCACATCGCGCGGCTGGCCGACGATCACGCACGCGCCAGGCGCTGTGCTGAGGCTCTCTCCGGGGTGGCACCGAGTGTGTGCGACCCGGCCCTGGTCGAGACCAACATCCTGATCGCCGACGTGGCGGCTGCTGGGTGGTCACCGCAGGCGTTCTGCGCCGCCGCGCTGGCGCGCGGGATCCGGGTGTATGCCGTGAGCCGCACCAGCGTGCGCCTGGTCTGGCACCTCGACGTGGACGACGCCGGGACAGATGCGGCCATCGAGGTGCTCGCCGACCTGCTGGGCTCTGGTCCTCAGGCCTCGTGATGCAGGAGTTCTGACGGCGGGCTCTGAGCGGCGCTCGCGTCGGGGTCGCGGGTCCTGCCGCGCAGTTCGGCAAGGTACATGGCCGACAGCACCAGGCCGCCGCCGAGCAGCATGCGGGCGGTGATGTTCTCGCCGCCGAAGAGCACCGCGAAGAACGCCGCGAAGACGGGCTCCATCGTCATCACGATGGCCGCGCGGGTGGCGCTCAGGTGTGACTGGGCCCAGGTCTGCGCCCAGACGGCCAGAGCTCCGGCAACCAGGGCCATGTAGAGCAGGCTGGCCCACTGGCCCCCCGTCGAGGGGAGCGTGACTCCGCCTGGGAGGGCATCCACGGTGCAGATGGCGGCGATGACGATCGTCTGCACCGTCGCCAGCCCGGTGGCCGACTCGGGAGTGCTGAACCGGCCCAGGCCCACGATGTGGAGCGCGTAGAGGGCCGCTGCGGCCAGGGTCAGCGACTCGCCGACGCCGATCGTGAATCCGCGCAGGGACAGGACCGCGAGGCCGAGGGTCGCCAGGGCGACGGCTGCCCACGTGCTGGCCGCGATGTGCTCCCTGAGCAGCGCCGCCGCGAAGACCGGGGTCAGGACGACATACGTGCCGGTGATGAAGCCCGACACGGACGCGTCGGTGTGCTCGAGCCCAGTGGTCTGGAGCAGCTGGGCCGCGCCGTAGAGGACACCGAGTACCACGCCCACGCGAAGCCCGCGGCGGGTGAGCGCGCGGGTCTGGCGCCAGAACAGCGCCCCCATGACCACGGCGGCGATGCCGAACCGCACGGCCAGGAAGTCGGGGGTCGGGACATGGGCGACAAGGTCGTGGATCAGGAAGAACGTCGAGCCCCACACGGTCGTGACACCGAGCAGGAGCAGCGTGGCCAACCCCTGGTGGCTCATCCCCTGCGCGCGCCGGCGGAGGGTGCCGGGGCCGCTAGACAATGATGAGGGTGATGGTGGTGCCCTGTGGCTGCTGGCTGTCGCCCGGCGGGTCCTGGCTGCGGACCGTTCCGAATATGCCGCCCATGAAGCGCTCGATCTTCACCTTGAAACCGGCCTGCTCCAGGATCTGCTTCGCTTCGTTCTCGTTCTTGCTCACGACGTTGGGCACCGCGACGACCTGCGGTCCCTTGGACACCACCAGGGTGACCGTGTCACCGCGGTAGCGGATGCCGGAGCTGGGGTCCTGGCTGATCACGCTGCCCTTGGGCACGGAGTCGCTCCACTCCTGGTCCTGCGCGTTGACCTTGAGCCCGGAGTCGGTGATCCAGGCAATCGCCTGGTCTGCTGGCTTGCCCGTGAAGTCTTGGACCTCGATGGGCTCGCGGCCCTTGCTCACGACGAGGTCCACGGTGGTGCCAGGCTTGACGAGCTTGCCCTCCCCGGGGTTGGTCGCCATCACCAGGCCGACGGTGACCCTTTCGCTGTAGTCCTCGGTCACCGAGCCCAGGGCCAGCTTGGCCTGCTTCAGCGTCGCCTCGGCCTCAGCCGGGGAGTGGCCGATCAGGGAGGGGACGGCATACCTCTCCGGGCCCAGCGACACGGTCATGGTGACCGTGGTGCGGCGGCCCACTTCCCTGCCGCCAGCCGGATCGGTCGAGATGACCGTGCCCTTGGGCACCTTCTCGTTGAAGGCTTGGGCCGGGTCGACGCGCAGGTGGGCGGCCTCGAGCTGGGTCTTCGCCACGGCGGCGGGCTTGCCGACCACGTTCGGGACGAGCGTCGAGGCCCCCGGGCCGGCCAGGAAGAACCAGGCCAGCAGGCCTCCCAGCAGGAGCACGCCCACGCCGATCGCCGGCCAGCGGCCGGGGCCGGCGAGGAACGCCGCGGTCCGTGTGGGCCACCCGGGTTGCTGTGGCTGTCGCCGCGACTGCCGGGACGGAGCGGCGACAGACGCCGCTGCCACCTGAACGGCGTCGGAGGGCTGGTGCCCGAGGGGAAACGCGGCAGTGCGGCTCAGCTCGCCCGTGGCGATGCGGCTGCCATTGGGGTGTGCCGGCGGACGCCGATCGAGCTCCGTGGCCGTCAGCTGCGCCCGAGTGCGTCGGACTTGGTCGAGGTAGGCGTCGGCGTCGGCCGGCCGCAGGTCGGGGTCACGCGCCGTCGCAGACGCGACCAGCGCATCGAGGGCAGGCGGCAGCCACGGGATCCGGCTGGACGGGGTGGGCACGGAGCCGTGCACGTGCTGGTAGGCGATCTGGATCGGTGTCTCGCCGGTGAACGCCTTCTCCCCGGTGAGCATCTCGTACAGCACGAGGCCTGCGGCGTAGACGTCGCTGCGGACGTCGGCGATGCTGCGCTCGACCTGCTCCGGCGACAGGTAGGCGACGGTGCCGAGGATCAGGCCGGTCGAGGTCGTGCTGGTCTGGCTCGTGACCGCGCGCGCGAGGCCGAAGTCGGCCACCTTGACCACGCCGTCTTCGCGCAGGATGACGTTCTCCGGCTTGACGTCCCGGTGGACGATGCCGGCGCGGTGTGCTGCGGCCAGGGCCTGGAGCATCGAGTCGAGGATGTCGAGTGCAGCGCGCGGGGTGAGCGCGCCCTCGTCGGCAAGGACCTGGCGGAGCGTGTGGCCGGGGACGTACTCCATCGCGAGGAACACCTGCCCGGCGTCCTCACCCTGGTCGAAGACGGCGACGACGTTGGGGTGGGAGAGCCGGGCGGCGGAGCGCGCCTCGCGGCGGAACCGGCTGACGAACGCGTCGTCGTCGGCCAGGTGCGGCCGCATCACCTTCAGGGCGATCTCGCGGTCGAGCCGGGTGTCCAGCGCAAGGTAGACGGTTGCCATCCCGCCGTCGGCCAGATGCGACAGCACGCGGTAGCGCGCGTCGAGCTCACGGCCGACCAGGGAGTCGTTCACAGCGGAGGACACCATGAGATTCTACGAAGAATCGCGAGCAATCCCGTGCTCGGCCTGCCGTGGTGGGCATCACGCCTTGGTGTCATCTGCTCAGGCAGTCCAGGCAACGTGCTCGGATGGGCGCTCGATCGGGCCTCCCGCGACGGTCACATCCGGGCGCGGTGTGCCTTGACAGCCCTCACGTACTGGCGCGTGTCGGGGTACATCCCGTGCTCCTGAACCGATGCCAGTCCCTGGTAATAGCCAGCGATGGCCTGGTCCATCGAGTCGGCCGACCGCGTGAGGGCCCGCAGGATCACGACACCGGCCGTGATGTTGTCCCGGGTGCTCAGGAGGTTGAGCCGGCGGTCAGCCATCTCCGAGGCCCAGTGGCCCGAGGAGGGGATGACCTGCATCGTGCCGATGGCGTTGGCGACCGACACCTGGCGCTGGTTCCACCCGGACTCTTGCCAGGCGACCGCGAGGACCAGACGGGGATCGACGCCATGCCGCCTCGCCGTTGCGACGATCATGCCCTTCGTCTGGGCCCGAGTCGGCACTGGCCGGCGTGCCAGCGCCGCCCGGTTGGCGGCCGCAGCCGCGACCACCTTCGCGCTATAGGTACGACCCGCGAAAGTGTTGCTGCTGAAGGCCTTTCGTCCCACGGGCTGAGGTACGACCAGACTCTGTCCCACCCTGAGGTGGTTGGGATCGGGAAGGCGGTTGAGCTTGAGCAGCCGTGCGGTGGTCGTCGCCCGGTCGCGCGCGATGCCACTGAGCGTGTCCCCCGACCTCACGGTGTAGCGGGTCGCAGGTGGCCGGGTCGCCGCCGGGGGTGCGAACACGCGGACGCGTTGCCCGGGGTGGATGCGCGCGCGCACGGACAGGCGGTTGAGGGCAAGCACCGCTCGCAGCGGGGTCCTGGTGCGCTGTGCGATCGCGGTGAGCGTGTCGCCGGCACGGACCACGTATGCCGCGGTGGGACGCCGAGTGGCCCTGCGGGCCGTGGCGCGAGGCTTCGCCGGGACCCGCAGTCGCTGGCCGGCATGGATCACCGTCGTTGTGAGCCGGTTCAGCTTCACGATGCGCGCAACGCTCGAGCCGCTGCGCTCCGCAACGGCAGACAGTGTGTCGCCGCTCCGCACGAGGTAGAGCGCGAGGACCGATGCTGCAGGCTGTCGCGCGGTTGCCGCCGGCGCCGGGCCGGTCCGCGGCAGCCACAGGGACTGGCCGGGCAGGATCGCGTGCCCGCCGTTGCGGAGCCGGTTCTTGGCAATGATCGCCGCAGCGGTGGTTCGGGACGACAGGGCCAGAGCGGCGACGGTGTCGCCGGGCCTGACGGCGTGCCGGGTCCAGCCGTACGGCGCGGCCCGGTGCGGCCGAACGACGGCAGGTGGTGTCGATGCGGGCTGGACGGCGAGGGGTGCGGCAATGAGCGGTGCCATGGCTGCGTCGCTTCCTTGCTTCGGGTGCTTGCGCGTGATCGGGGACCGACTGGCAATGTGGTTCTGGTGGGGCCCCTGTTACTGATGTGATTCGACCATACTGGGCAACCGGGCAGACTCGTGGGACCTCAGCGCGGCGGCCCCCTTACCTGCGGACCAACTGCGGCGCGGCCGGGGCGCCGTCAATGGCAGGCTGTGCACCGTGAGCACCCCGCCGTCGGACGACCCACTGGCCGAGCCGGCCCTCGACGAGCTTGTGGAGTCATGGCTGCCGATACCTGACGTGGCCGAGCGCCTGGGTGCGCCCCTCTCGGCAGTGCGCCGCATGGTGGAGGACCGCGAGCTGCTGGCTCTGCGCGTCGGCGACCGGAGCATCCTCATGGTGCCGGAAAAGTTCCTCGGCGCCGAAGGTCCCCTGGCGGCGCTGCGGGGCACGTTCACGGTGCTCAGTGACGGCGGGATGAGCGACGAGGAGGCCGTGCGCTGGCTGTTCACCCCGGACCCGACACTGCCCGTCGACGGCGCTCCCATAGACGCGATCATCGGTGGCTTCAAGACCGAGGTGCGGCGCCGCGCGATGGAGCAGGCCTTCTAGGGATCGCAGCCGCGCCCTCGGCGTTGCTGCGTCCCACGTCGCTGGCGCCCGGGTCAGGCGGCGCGCGCGGTAGCGGTGTCGATCAGCTGGTCGAGCACGTCGAGTGCTGTCGGATCGAGCTGTGCCGTCGACTTGAGGGCGAGGCGCGCCCCGCCGGCCAGCTGGCCGATCTCGGACTCGACGGCGTCAACCGCCCCAGCCCTGGTGATGATGCCGCGCAGCTGCACCACCTGCTCCGGCCCGAGGTCCGCCCGGCCGAGGAGTCCCCCCAGGACTGCCGCGTCGGTGGGGTCGGCGCCCTCGAGCGCGTGTGCGATGAGCACAGTGCGCTTGCCCTCGCGCAGGTCGTCGCCTGCCGGCTTGCCCGTGGCGACCGGGTCGCCGAAGACCCCCAGCAGGTCGTCGCGCAGCTGGAAGGCGTGGCCGAGGTCGAGGCCATAGCGCGACAGGGCCTCCAGGTCGTCCGGAGTGGCCCCACCGGCAGTGGCGCCGATGAGCAGCGGGTGCTCGATGGTGTATTTCGCGCTCTTGTAGCGGATCACCTGGTGAGCCCGTTCGAGACGCTCCGCGGTGGTGAGGGCGGCCCAGGGGCGCGCCGACTCGACCACGTCGAGGTACTGGCCGCCCATCAGCTGGGTGCGCATTCGGTCGAAGACCGGTCGCGACCGCGCCAGCTGCTCGGCACCCAGGCCACACGTCGAGTAGAGCTCCTCGGTCCAGTTGAGGCACAGGTTGCCGGCGAGGATGGCCCCGGCCACCCCGAACCGCCCGGCGTCACCGTGCCAGCCCTCACCCTCGTGGAGCGCTGCGAGCGAGCGGTGGGCGGACGGCATACCTCGGCGGGTGTCGCTGTCATCCATGACGTCGTCATGGATGAGCGCGGCAGCCTGGAAGAGCTCCATGCTGGTGGCCAGCGTGATGAGGGCGGGGGAGTCGGGCTCGCCGGCAGCGCGGGCGCCCCAGTAGAGGAACGCCGCCCGCAGCCGCTTGCCGCCCGAAAGCAGCGCGCGGATCACTGTCAGCAGGTCGCTGGCCGCGGGTCCGACCTCGGCCAGCACCTGGGCCTGGTCGTGGAGCAGCAGGTCGACGCGCTCCTGCACGCGGGCACGCAGCGAGGCAGCGTCGAGCGGGTCCGCCATGCCTGTGCCTCCCTGGGCTTCCCACCGCCGAGGCCACGCCCTCGCCGGCACCTCGGTGAGCTCTGGGCGCGTCTCACCACGTGTGCGCACAGAGCCTACGGGGTGGGCGCTGAACTACGCTCGGGGCATGGCACTCGGCCGCCCGTCGCGCATGCCCAGGCCGGAGCACGTGACTCGATCCATTCCCCAGATGCTGTCCGACGACAGCGTCTCGGTCAGTTTTGAGTTCTTCCCGCCCAAGGACGACGCGGCCGAGGCGCAGCTGTGGGATGCGATCCGGCGGCTGGAGCAGGTTCGGCCCAGTTTCGTCTCGGTGACCTACGGTGCCGGCGGCTCGACCCAGGACCGTACGGTGCGGGTCACCGAGCGGATCGCGCGAGAGACCACCCTGACCCCCTTGGCGCACCTCACCTGCGTCAACGCCTCGGTCGCCCAGCTGCGCCAGGTCATCGGCCAGTACGCTGCCGCCGGAGTCCGCAATGTCCTCGCCTTGCGGGGTGACCCACCGGGCAAGGTCGGGGGGCCATGGGTGGCCCACCCGGAGGGCCTCGACCATGCCGAGCACCTCGTCAGGCTGGTCAAGGGGCTCGGCGACTTCACGGTGGGCGTCGCTGCCTTCCCCGACGTGCACCCGGAGTCCGCCGATCTCGCCCACGACGTCGAGGTACTGGTGCGCAAGGCCGATGCGGGCGCCGACTTCGCGGTGACCCAGATGGTGTTCGACGCCGACACCTACCTGCGACTGCGCGATCGGGTCGCGGCCCTGCGTGACCTGCCGATCACGCCGGGCCTGATGCCGGTCACCAATGTCAAGCAGATCGCCCGCATGTCCGAGCTCATGGGCACACCGCTCCCGGAGGCCGTCGTCAGCCGGCTGCAGGCGGTCGACGACGACCCCGCTGCAGTGCGCGAGGTGGGGGTTCAGATCGCGACCGAGCTCGCCCAGCGCATGCTTGCCGAGGGCGCGCCAGGCCTGCACTTCATCACCATGAACCGATCGACCGCCACCCTCGAGGTCTTCCACAACCTGGGGCTGGCCCCGTCGTTCTCCAGCTCCGCCACCGTCTGATCGCCATCCGTATGCCGCTGGGCTGACAGCCCGGTCGTCCGCGGTCTCCGTCCGGCGCGGTTCAGCGCGCGACTGAGGGCGCGACTGAGGGCGCGAGCTCTCGGACCGCTGCGACCAGGTCGGCGACCGAGTCGACAGTCCGGGTGGGTCGATAGGGGAAGGACTCCACCTGCTCCGGCCGGGTCGACCCGGTGAGCACGAGCACGGTCCGCAGTCCGGCCTCCAGTCCGCTCACGATGTCGGTGTCCATCCGGTCGCCTACCATGACCGTGGTCTCGGAGTGGGCGTCGATCCGGTTGAGCGCGCTGCGCATCATGAGCGGGTTGGGCTTGCCGACGTAATAGGGCCGGCGGCCGGTCGCGGTGCTGATCAGGGCCGCGACGCTCCCGGTCGCGGGCAGCTTGCCCCACGGGGAGGGCCCCGAGGGGTCGGGGTTGGTGGCGATGAAGATCGAGCCGGCGTCGATGAGCCGGATCGCCTTGGTGATGGCCTCGAAGGAGTAGGTGCGCGTCTCGCCCAGGACGACGTAGTCGGGGCTGCGCTCGGTCATGATGTAGCCCACGTCGTGGAGGGCCGTGGTGAGGCCGGATTCGCCGACGACGTATGCCGTGCCCCCGGGTTTCTGGTCCGCGAGGAACTTTGCGGTGGCCAGGGCCGAGGTCCAGATGGCGTCCTCCGGCACGTCGATGCCGCTGGCGGCCAGCCGTGCGCGCAGGTCCCTGGGCGTGAAGATCGAGTTGTTGGTGAGCACCTGGAAACGCCGGCCGGTGTCGATCAGCGCCTGGATGAACTCGGGAGCGCCGTCGATGGCGTGCTCTTCGTGGACGAGCACGCCGTCCATGTCGGTGAGCCAGCACTCGACCGGCCGTCTGGGCGTCGCTGTGGGCTCCGTCATGGCGATCATTCTTCCCTCATTCTCGAGTCCGCTTCTCTCACCTTGAATACGCGCGTTGGGTCAGCGGGCCTCCGGGCAATCGGTCAGGTGACTTCCATGGGCTGGCCGCCGGTGATGCGGAGCAGTTCGTCGTAGGTCGTCGAGAAGACGGAGTGGCTGTGGCCGGCCGCCGCCCAGACCGTGTCATAGCGGCTGAGGGAGACGTCGACGATGGTGCGGATCGGCTGGGGATGGCCGACGGGGGCCACGCCGCCGATGGCGAAACCGGTTGTGGCGAGCACGAATTCGGGATCGGCTTGCTCGATGTGCACGATCTCGGTCAGGTCGGCGACCTTGTCCACGTCGACGCGGTGGCCTCCGGAGGAGAGGATGAGCAGGGGGGTGACCTCACCCGTCTGGGAGGTAGCCCGGAAGACCAGCGAGTTGGCGATCTCGGCCGGGGTGACGCCCAGGACAGCGGCGGCGGCCGCGGCGGTGCGCACAGCCTCGGGGAGGTAGCGGACCTCGGTGCGGATGTGATGCAGGGCAAGGATCTCAAGCACGCGGGCGACTCCCGGATGGGAACTGAGGTCCTTCGCGAGAGGGTCGTCCCCCGGCGTGCTCATGGCGGAAGCGTATTGAGTCCGGGACGGCTCGTTGAGGATTTCGGGGTGTTGATGTGAATCTTGACGGCCGGCCAGGGCTGGGGTGTACAGTCGAGATATCGAACATATGTTCGAACTGATGCTCCGGCAGATGTCTGACAGATGTTCGATGCCGAGGGAGGTCAGCGGCTGGCGCATTTCCAGGGGCACCACCCAGTGCTCCGGGAGGCCGCGCCTCAGGGGGCTGCTGCACCCCTTCGACCGTGGCTCTGGCCTGCATCAGACGCCTCGACCCCGCCTGTCAGCGGGCCAGAGCCACACCTGCACACCACTGCACACCCACTGCACACCCTGCACATCTGCCACCACCTCGAGAAAGGACTCGCAGCCATGGTTCGCCGCTACGAGGAGCCGATCGAGGTCCGGGCGAGTCGCGCCGGGGGCGAGGCAGACGCACCGGCGCAGGTCACTCCCGATGCCTTCCTGTGGCGTGGCCGCCTCTACGTCGTGCAGGAAGTTCTCGACCACTGGCAGGAGCGCCGCGCCTGGTGGCGCGACGCCCTCGAGGGCGGCAGCTTCGACGGCCAGGCCGATGCCCTTGGACACGCCCTTGGACACGCCGTTGGACCCAGGCCTGGCGCGTCCCGGGCGGCCGGATCCGGCGAACCTTCGGGCGAAGACTCTGGCGAGGCGTGGGGCGAAGGGCAGCCGAGCCACGAGCGGCAAGTGTGGCGGGTAGCCGCGAGCCCGGGGCAGACGGCCTCGCTCGGGGTCTATGACCTCGGGTTCGATGGCGGATCCGGCCACTGGTTCCTGCTGCGGGCCCAGGACTGAGGAGCCAGAAATGCACAAGTGCGCTGCCTCGACCCTCGACATGCTGGAGCGGTCGCGCGGAAGCCTTTTGGAAGCCTGCCAGACCCACGACATTGCCGAGCGCTATCTGCAGGCCCAGCTCGGAGCACTTCGTGCCGGTGCCGCTCTGGTGGCGGCGCGCAGCGGGCCGGCCCACCGCCGGCGAGGGCAGCCCGAGAGCCGGGGCGCCACCGGCCGCCCCGGCGACCTGTGGAGCCTCGTGGCGGTGGTGGCGCCAGAGCTGGGGGAGTGGGCCGACTTCTTCGCCCACTCCACGGCCCGCCGTGAGAGCGTCGCCCAGGGCAGCGCCGTGGTGTCGACCCGCGAGGCCGACGACCTGCTCCGCCAGGCCGAGACGTTCGCCGAGCTCGTGGCCTCCATGCTCGGGCTGCCGCGCCATACCGGCCACGGCGACCTCCTCATCCCGACGGTGCGGACGTGACCGGTGACTTCGCCCATCTGCACGTCGCGTCGGGGTTCTCGATGCGCTACGGCGCCTCGACCCCAGCGGCGCTGGTGGAGCGCGCAGCCCAGCACGGCCAGCCCGTCTTGGCTCTGACCGATCGCGATGGGCTCTACGGCGCCGTCCGGTTCGTCCAGGCCTGCACCGAGGCGGGGGTCCAGCCCGCGCTGGGCGTCGACCTCGCGATGGACTCCTCTCCACCGCGTGGTCTCTCCACACCGACCCTGGGGCCATCCCTCGAGCCATCGCGGAGAGCATCGGGGCCTGTCCTCGGGGATCTGGACACCTGGCCAGACGGCTCGTCGGAAACGGCCCAGAGACTCAGGGCACTGGGCGCGCCACCCGCAGCAGCCCGTCCCGCCCGCCGCAGCCCGGCGCGCGGCGGGGCCGTCAAAGACCCGCGCCTGCCGCGGGTCACCGTCCTGGCCAGGGGGGCCAGTGCCGGCGTACCCCATGCCACGGGGTGGGCGGCGCTGTGCCGCCTGGTCACCGCCACCCACCTGCGCGGCGAGCGCGGAGAGCCGATCAGCTCTCCGGGGGTGCTGGCCGAGGCTGGGCAGCCGTCCGCCCTCGACGGGGGTCGGCTGGTGCCGCCCAGCCCGCTGGTGGTTCTGCTTGGGCCCGACTCCGACGTGGGCCGGGCCCTTCTCCACCGCCGCACCGAGCGCGCGCGCACACTCCTGGCGGCCTGGCAGCAGCTGCTCCCGGGATCGGTGGCCGTCGAGGTGGTCTGCCACGGGGGCCCCGCGGGCACCCCGGGCTCGCGAGCCCACGCGGCCCGGCTGCTGGGCCTGGCTGACGAGGCGGGCGTGCCGGCCGTCCTCAGCGCCGCCGTCCGCCATGCCGACCGCGACGGGGCCCGCACCGTCGACGTCCTCGACGCCGCCCGCAGGCTGGTTCCGCTCGACACGCGGCACCTCGACCGGGTGACCGACGCCGGCCACCTGGCCAGCACGCCCGACATGCACGCCATCGCGGCCGCTGTGACCGGTGACCGGGCCCGGGCCGAGCGGCTCGTGCGAGACACCCTCGCCCTGGCGCTCGCCTGCGCCCAGCACCCGCGTCGAGACCTCGGCATCGGCGCGGTCCATCTGCCCGAGCCCGAGGCGCTCGGCATCCCGCGGGGGGTCGACCCCCAGTCGGTGCTCGAGCACTGCTGCCGCACGGCGGTCGGCCGCCGCTACCCGGGCGCCAGCGACCGCGAGCTCCTGGCGATCGACCTGCGGCTCGAGGAGGAGCTGAAGGTGGTTGCCGAGCTGGGCTACCCCACCTATTTCATGACCGTGGCGCGCGTGGTCGACCTGATCCGCGACCACGGGGTCCGCGTGGCGGCCCGCGGCTCCGGCGCCGGCTCGCTCATCAACTACCTGCTCGGCATCAGCGGGGTCGACCCGATCCGCTACGACCTGCTGATGGAGCGCTTCTGCTCACCCCTGCGCGCCGAGCTCCCCGACATCGACATCGACGTCGAGTCGGCGCGCCGCACCGAGATCTACGAGGCCATCCTCGAGCGGTTCACCGGCTCGCGGGTGACCTGCGTCTCGATGATGGACACCTACAAGGTGCGCCACGCCATCCGCGACGTGGGCGCCGCGCTGGGGCTGCCTCCCATCGAGATCGACGAGATCGCCAAGGCCTTCCCGCACATCCGCGCCAAGGACGCCCGCAGCGCCATCGCCGAGCTGCCCGAGCTGCGCCTCCGTGGCCTCGACGCGCCTCGGCTGCAGACCCTGTTCGACCTCGTCGAGCAGCTCGACGGTCTCCCGCGGCACATCGCCCTGCACCCCTGCGGGGTCGTCATGTCCAACACCGGGCTGCTCGACCGCACCCCGGTCGAGGCGAGCTGGCTGGGTTTCCCGATGAGCCAGTTCGACAAGGACGACGTCGAGACGCTCGGCCTGCTCAAGCTCGATGTCCTCGGCATCCGCATGCAGTCGGCGATGGCCCATGCCGTCCAGGAGGTCCAGCGCGTCGACGACACCTCCATCGACCTCGACGACCAGCAGCAGGTCCCCCTCGACGACGAGACCACCTTCCGGATGATCCGCACCTCCCACACCCTGGGCTGCTTCCAGATCGAGAGCCCGGGCCAGCGCGAGCTCATCGGGAAGTTCGGTCCCGAGCGCTTCGAGGACCTCATCATCGACATCTCGCTGTTCCGGCCGGGCCCGGTGAAGTCGGACATGATCACCCCCTTCCTCGAGCGCCGGCACGGCTGGCGCCAGCCCGAGCACCTCCACCCGACCCTGGTCCCAGCGCTGGCCGAGACCGAGGGGGTCGTGGTCTTCCACGAGCAGGTCCTCAAGATGGTCGCCGAGACCACGGGGGTCTCCCTCGCCGAGGCCGACGAGGTCCGCCGGGCCATGGGCACACCTCGCGGGCAGGACGAGATCGAGGCCTGGTGGCGGCCGGCGGCAGCAGCCCGGGGCTACACGCCCGCCGACCTCGACCGGATCTGGGAGGTGCTCAAGTCCTTCGCCTCCTTCGGCTTCTGCAAGGCCCATGCCGCCGCCTTCGCCCTGCCGACCTACCACTCGGCGTGGCTCAAGGCTCACCACCCGGCCGCCTTCCTGGCCGGCGTGCTCACCCACGACCCGGGCATGTACCCCAAGCGGCTCATCCTCGACGATGCCCGCTCGCTGGGCATCGCCGTCCTCGGGCTCGACGTCAACACCTCCGATGCCACCTATCGGGTCGAGCGGGTCGATCCCGCAGCCGGCCCGCCCCCTGACGGCGCGGGGAACCTCCCCTACGGCAGGCCAGGCCAGGCTGCGCTCCTCGAGCCCGACGCGGCACGGGGCTGTCCGCTCGCGCCCGACCTGCCCGACGGGAGTGCCTACGGCATCCGGCTCTCCCTCGCCGACGTCAAGGGCATCAGCGAGGCGGAGGTGTCCAGGATCATCGCCGGTCAGCCGTACTTCTCCCTCGCCGACTTCTGGAATCGCGCCCGGGTCTCCCGTCCTGTCGTGGAGCGGCTGGTCATCGCTGGGGGGTTCGACTCCCTCTACGGCATGGGCTCGATGACCGGGCTTGGCCGGCGCGGGCGGGTGACCCGCCGCGACTTGCTGCTCCATGTCGCGGAGCTCGACCACTACACGAGGGCCGTGGCCAGTGCGGGCAGGCGCGCGGTTCCCTCTGCGTCCGCGGCTTCAAGGCGCCTGCGCGCGCAGTCACCGCCACAAGGTATGCCGGGCGAAGGCTCCGCAGACCGCGATGAGGTGCGTGCCCTGGCAGCCGCGCAGTCACAGGCTGCCCTGCCTGCCGCCCCTGCCGGGGGGCAGCCCGCCCAGCTCGCGCTCGACCTCGGCGACAGCCCCGAGCTCACCGCCGGGGCCGGCCTGCCTGAGATGACCGGTCCGGAGCGGGTTCGGGCCGAGCTCGAGGTGCTTGGCCTGGATGCGAGCGGGCACGTCATCGACTTCTACGCCCCGCTCCTTCAGGCGCTGGGTGTGACCCGCAGCAAAGACCTGCTGTCCGCGCGCAGCAGGTCCACGGTGTGGGCCTGCGGGGTGAAGGTGGCCACCCAGACCCCGCCTATCCGCTCCGGGAGGCGGGTGGTCTTCCTGACCCTGGACGACTCCACCGGCCCGGTCGACGCGACTTTCTTCGAGGATGTTCAGGGGCCTTACGCCGCCACGGTCTTCCACTCGTGGATGCTGCTGGTTCGCGGAGTGGTCCGGCGCACCGGGTCCCGCGGCATCTCGCTGCGCGCGACCGGTGCCTGGGAGCTGTCCCGGCTATGGGAGGCCTGGACCGTGGGCGGGCTCGAGGCAGTGCTGCGGGCGATCGACGAGTCCGAGCAGCGGGCGCAGGACGAGGCCAGGGCGGGGGAGGAGCGCGCCGCCCAAGCCCTGGCGGGCGGTCACCGCGTGCTCATCCACGCCTCCGGGTTCAAGCAGTCGCCCTATGCCGACACCAGGCCGCCTGGAGACAGCGTCAGAGACGGCCGGGCGCTCCTGCGCGGGGATGCGCTCTCGAGCGGGAGGGCGCTTCACGAGCGGCCACCCGACCGCTCCGCGCCCGAGCGTTCCATCCCCGGCTCGGGTGCGCCGCCCCGCAAGCTGTGGCACGCCAGTCCGGGAAGCTCGGGGCACTAGGGTGGAAACACCAGAGCCTGAAGGAGGACTTCCGTGGCTGACGACCGCCGCTGGACTCGCCGCGGCAGCGTCGACACCGCGCTGCGCACCTCGGCGGTGTGGGCCGTGGTCCGCGACCTTGCCCACCGCCGTCAGCAGGAGTTGGGCCGGCCGTTGCGGGTGCTCGACCTGGGGGGTGGCACCGGCGGGATGGCGGTGCCCCTGGCCGAGGCAGGCCATCAGGTCACCGTGGTCGACCCCAGCCCTGATGCGCTGGCCTCGCTGCGCCGACGGGCCGCCGAGTGCGGTGTCGAGAGCCGCATCGAAGCGGTCCAGGGCGACGCCGACTCCCTTCCCGCCCTGGTGGGCGACCGGCCGGTCGACCTGGTCTGCTGCCACGGCACGCTCGAGGTGGTCGACGACCCTGCAGCCGCCCTGGGGCGCGTCGCAGAGGCGCTGGTTCCCGGCGGCTACCTCAGCCTCGTGGCTGCCCAGCGGCTGGCGGTCGTCTTCGCCAAGGCTCTGGCCGGTCACTTCGGCCAGGCTGCACGCGCCCTCCAGAGCGAAGACGGGCGGTGGGGCGACGGCGACCCCCTCCCGCGCCGATTCGACGCCGTCTCGCTCACCGACCTGGTCGAGCGTGCGGGTTTCACCGTGGCCGAGTCGCACGGCGTGCGGCTGTTCAGCGACCTCGTTCCCTCCGCCCTGGTCGACTCCGACACCCACCGCGCCGCGCTCCTCGACCTGGAGCGGGCGGCCGCGGCACACCCCGGCTTCCCCTTTCTGGGCCAGCTCGGAGCGGCGCTCCACCTGGTCGCCCGCCGCGACTGAGCCGGAGCGGGCGGTGAGCGCGAGCACCTGGGGGCAGCCGTGAGCCGCAGGCAGTTCGCCCTCCCGCAGCGTGACGACACGGCGCCGCCCGACGACAGCGGCTGCACGATCCTGCACGTTGACATGGACGCCTTCTACGCCTCGGCTTCTCTGCTGTCGCGACCCGAGCTGGTCGGCACGCCGGTCATCATCGGCGGTGGCGGCAACCGCGGCGTGGTTCTCTCGGCGACCTATGAGGCGCGTGCGTTCGGGGTGACCTCGGCCATGCCGATGGCGCGCGCTCGCCGGCTGTGCCCGCAGGCGACCATCGTCGCCCCAGACCACCGGCTCTACTCCCGGATCTCCGCCGCGGTCATGGCCACCTTCGAGTCGATCACCCCCTTCGTCGAGCCACTGTCGCTCGACGAGGCCTTCCTCGACGTCGCCAGCGCCGTGCGCCTCCTCGGCCCTCCGTCGGTCATCGGACAGCAGATCCGAGACACGATCGCCGACGAGCAGGGCGTCACGTGCTCGGTAGGGGTGGCGCCCACCAAGTTCGTGGCCAAGCTCGCCTCGGGGCTCGCCAAGCCGGACGGCATGGTCGTGGTTCCCCGCGGCGAGCTGGTGGCCTTCGTCCAACAGCTGCCGGTCGGCGCACTCTGGGGGGTCGGCGACCGCACGGAGGAGGTGCTGGCCCGACTTGGCCTGGTGACCGTCGCCGACATCGCCCACACCCCTGTCGAGACCCTGCGCCGTGCGCTCGGGGAGACCGGCGTCCACCTCCACGAGCTTGCCTGGGGCCGCGACCCGCGCATCGTCGAGCCACTGCGCCGAGAGCGCAGCATCGGCTCCGACGAGACCTTCAACCACGATGTTGACGACCCGGCATACATCCACCGCCAGCTGCTCAAGCTCAGCGACCGCACGGCGGCACGCGTCCGCGCGGCTGGCCTCATGGGCCGCACCGTGTCGATCAAGGTGCGGTTCTCCGACTTCACCACCATTACCCGCAGCCGCACCCTCCGCGACCCCACCGACGTGAGCCGTGACATCTACGACACTGCACTGGCGCTCTACGACGCGTTGGGCCTCCAGCGGGTGCGTATCCGGCTGGTCGGGGTCCGCATGGAGCAGCTGGTCGACAGCGACCGGGCCCCGATTCAGGGCATGCTCGACGAGCCGGAGCATGGCTGGAGGGATGCCGATCGGGCGGTCGATCGCGCCAGCGCCCGGTTCGGGGCAGGAAGTGTGCTGCCCGCCACCCTGCTGGACTCGCGTTCGCCTTCCAGATCGCCGCGGGGAGACATATCCTGAGATAACCAGCCGTCACCGGGTACTGGGACGTGGAGAGGCAACCAAACTCGCCCGCTGCGCGTTCTAGCATGGGCGAGGGCTACGCAACATCAGGAGGTCGCCGTGCCGCTCTCGGAGCACGAACAGCAGCTGCTCGAGCAGATGGAGCAGGCGCTGTATGCAGAGGACCCCAAGTTCGCCTCGCACATGAAGGGTGATAGATCAGCGGCCGCCGCGCGGCGCCGCTACATCATCGGTGGCATAGGGACCCTCGCTGGGCTCGCACTCGTGCTCGTGGGCGTCACCATCTCCAACCTGTGGGTGGGCGCGGTCGGCTTTGCGCTGATGGTGGCCAGCGTGGTGTTCGCTGTCACACCCCCCCGGCGCAGGGCAGCACTCGCCGCGGTCCGAGCCGATGGCAGCGCGAAACGGGCGCCCAAGGGCAAGCCTGGCCGGCGCGGGGCGCGAGCGCCACGCAGCGGGACCTTCATGCAGCGTATGGAAGAGCGCTGGGAGCGCCGCCGGAACGACTGGTGAGCTCCGGCCTCTCCGGCTGAGTGCCCCGCCGCCATGACCGATGGGTTCTCCCACGCCCCTTGCTGAGCCAGCCGGCCCGGCATGTGCGTTTCTCAGCCCTGCACAGCGCGCTGCCCGCTGGCACGAATGCTGGGTTCCCGCCTCGGGCTCTGTGCGGGGCCGGCTGCCCGATCAGGTCAGGATGACAGCGAGCGTCCAGGTCGTCGCGATCGCGAGCCCCGCGAGCAGTTCTATCCCCATGCTGACCATGACCGCCTTGAGAGCGGCCACGGTGGACACCCAGGCCGCCTGAGCGCTGCGCGAGCGCGCATGCTCCACGAGGTAGATCCCCAGCACGAACCCCGCTGGCCCGCCAACCAGGGGTATGACGAAGAAGCCGACGATGCCCAGGGCCACCGCCAGCACGAGGGTGAGGGTGCCAACGCCCGACCGGCGCAGCCGCCGTCCCGGGACGGCGTACTGCAGCGCGACGCCGACCGCGTAGAGCACCGCACAGGCGGCGAACACCGCCCATGACGTGCGTGTGCCGGTGTCGTAAGCCCACAGGAAGACGCCGGCCAGAGCCAGGATCAGCCCGGGCAGTACGGGGATCACGATGCCGAGGATCCCCACCGCGATCATCACGGCGGGGATCCAGACGGCCGTGCCCTCTGGAAGCACGCCGGAAGTCACGAATTCCGCGTTCGCCATGTCAGCACGGTGCTGCTGTATGACGTGTCAGCATCGCGCCGGCAGGCCTGTGGGCGATCAGCGCTCGTCGTCAGGCGTGATCGCGGATGTCTCGATGAGCCGCATGGTCTCGTCGTCGATCTCAGCGTGCTGCCGCAGCTTCGGCAGGTGCTGTCGCCCGTGGTGGGCGCAGAACAGCAGTTCGCCACCGGTGTGAAGGCGGGCGCGCACGTAGGCCTGGGAGCCGCAGCGGTCGCAGCGGTCAGCCGCGCTCAGGGTGGGTGCCAGTGCAGTGGTCACGTCAGCCTTCCTCTCGTCTCGGGTGTCGGCTAGGACGCCCTGCGCCGGGTGGGTCGCTCTGGGATCGGCTTCCTCCGGCGCCGGTAGCAACAGTCAAGCACGTCGATTCCTTCCCATCCGGCATTGGGCCGCATTCTGGGCTCACTCATGCCCATCCGGTGCCCAACTGTTGCCGCACCGTGACCGTCGGAGCTCCGAGGCGCACCCCGGGCGGGCCGGCGCGGAGCGAGTCTGGTTGCCTGCTCCGCGTCCGGCATACCGTCAGCTCGGACCCCACCGGGTCGGTGTGTCCTGGGCGGGCGAGCCTGCGCAGGGGTGTCTGCCACCCGGGATAACCTGCAGGCACGGCAGGAGCCGTGGCCGGACGGGCCATGCTGCCGCGCGGAGTACGGCATGGAGAAGGGACACCTGTGGCTGCTGTCGCCACCAAGAGCACTGCGGCGAAGAAGGCCGCGACGACCAAGTCGGCCCAGGACTACACGGCGCACCACCTGCAGGTCCTGGAGGGTCTGGAGGCGGTGCGCAAGCGACCCGGCATGTACATCGGGTCCACCGACACCCGCGGGCTCATGCACTGCCTCTGGGAGATCATCGACAACGCCGTCGACGAGGCACTGGCCGGCCACGGCGACCGGATCGACGTCGTGCTCATGGCCGACGGCTCGGTGGAGGTCCGCGACGATGCCCGCGGGATCCCGGTCGACATCGAGCCGCGCACCGGGCTAACGGGCGTGGAGGTGGTCTTCACCAAGCTGCACGCCGGCGGAAAGTTCGGCGGCGGCTCGTATACCGCGTCAGGAGGTCTCCACGGCGTCGGCGCCTCGGTCGTCAACGCTCTGTCCAGCCGCCTCGACGTCGAGGTCGACCGCGACGGCCGCACCTACGCCATGAGCTTCCGGCGGGGCGAGCCTGGCGTGTTCTCCGACGTCGCGGGTGCCGAGGGCGTCAAAGACCCCAACCACGACTTCGTGCCGTACACCAACAACAGCGAGCTCACGGTTGTGGGGCGGGCTCGCAAGGGCGTCACCGGCACCCGGATCCGCTACTGGGCGGACCGCCAGATCTTCCTCAAGGATGCCGACTTCGACTATGACGGCCTGGTCGCGCGGGCGCGCCAGACCTCGTTCCTGATCCCGGGGCTGACCATCGTCCTGCGCGACGAGCGCGGCCGGCCCGGCACCCCGGGGCAGGACGGGCCCCACGAGGAGACGTTCGTCCACGACGGGGGCATCAGCGAGTTCTGCGAGTTCCTCGCGCCTGACCAGGCGGTAACCGACGTCTGGCGCCTACAGGGATCGGGCACCTTCACCGAGACCGTGCCGGTCCTGGACGACCGCGGGCACATGGCGCCGCAGGAGGTGGAGCGCGAGTGCGGGGTCGACATCGCCCTGCGCTGGGGCACCGGCTATGACGCCAAGGTGGTGTCGTTCGTCAACATCATCGCCACCCCCAAAGGGGGCACCCACATGGCGGGTTTCGACCAGGCTCTCCTGAAGGTGTTCCGGAAGCAGCTCGAGGTCAACGCCCGCCGGCTCAAGGTCGGGCCCGACAAGGTCGAGAAGGACGACATCCTCGCGGGCCTGACGGCAGTGGTGACGGTCCGGCTGGCTGAGCCGCAGTTCGAGGGCCAGACCAAAGAGGTCCTCGGCACAGCCGCGGTCCGGGCGATCGTGGCTCGCGTGCTGGAGAAGGAGCTGACCGCACGGCTGACCTCGACGAAGCGGGGCGACAAGGCGCAGTCCGCGCTCCTGCTCGAGAAGGTCGTCGCCGAGATGAAGTCGCGGATCAGCGCCCGGCTGCACAAGGAGACGCAGCGGCGCAAGAATGCCCTGGAGACCTCGTCCCTTCCGGCCAAGCTGGCAGACTGCCGCAGCACCGATGTCGAGAAGTCAGAGCTGTTCATCGTCGAGGGCGACAGCGCCCTCGGCACCGCCAAGCTGGCCCGCTCGAGTGACCACCAAGCACTGCTGCCCATTCGCGGCAAGATCCTCAACGTGCAGAAGGCCTCGATTGCCGACATGCTCAAGAACACCGAGTGCGCAGCCATCATCCAGGTGATCGGTGCGGGATCGGGGCGCAGCTTCGACCTCGACGCGGCCCGCTACGGCAAGGTCATCATCATGAGCGACGCCGATGTCGATGGGGCTCACATCAGGACACTGCTGCTCACCTTGTTCTTCCGATACATGCGGCCGCTCGTCGAGGCCGGGCGCGTCTATGCCGCCATGCCCCCACTCCACCGCCTGGAGGTCATCAACGGGGGCGGCAAGAAGAACGACTTCATCTACACCTACAACGAAGCCGAGATGCGCAAGACGCGCGCGGCACTCGAGAAGCGCGGCAAGCGCGTCAAAATGCCGCCCCAGCGCTACAAGGGTCTCGGCGAGATGGATGCCGACCAGCTGGCCGACACCACGATGGACCCGCGTCACCGAACCCTGCGCCGCGTCACCCTGCGCGACGCCGAGGCGGCCGAGCGCATGTTCGAGCTGCTCATGGGCAATGACGTCGCACCCCGCAAGGACTTCATCGTGGGCAGTGCGGCTGTGCTCGACCGTGAGCGTATCGACGCTTGAGCGTTCCTCGCGGCGGCGGCCTGCCAGGCGTGGCGGCGTGCCAGGGGTGGCGGCGGGTCAGGGGTGGCGCGGCGGGCCCGTCGTCGACCTGACCACGAGCTCAGTGGGCAGGATGATGTCGGTGTCCGGGTCGACGGTGTCGCCGGCCAGGAGGCCGAGCAGGGTCTCCCCGGCCGCCCGACCCTGCACCGCCACGTCCTGTCGCACGGTGGTCAGCCCGAGCACCGCCGAGAGCGCGAAGTCGTCGATGCCCACGAGCGACACGTCACCAGGGATGCGGACACCATGCCGTTGCGCCGCGCTGAGGACGCCGATCGCCATCTCGTCCGAACCGGCGACGATCCCGGTCGGCAGGTCACCGGACAAGAAGAGCTGGTCTGCGTCGCGGGAGGCGCCTTCGGCCGTCCAGTCCGACTTGAGAAGCCACTCGGGACGGGGGGTGAGCCCCTGCTCGGCCAGCACCTTCCGGAACGTCAAGAGTCGCTCCTTCGGGGTCTGCAGGTGGGCGAACGCCCGGGGCACCGCGCCCACATAGCCGAGCTCCGTGTGGCCGAGCTCGATCAGGTGGCCCACCGCGATCCGGGTCGCCTGCACGTCATCGATCCGCACGCTGGGCCAGCCCGGCAGCCGGTTGCCCACAGTCACGACCGGCAGGCCCATCCGGTCCAGAAGCGCGCGCTCCTGGTCGGTGAAGGGGATGTTGAGCGCGATCAGCCCGTCGACCCGCTTCCAGAGCATGGACCGGCTCAGCGGCATCCGGCCCTCGTCCGAGCCGTCCTCGAGGTCGAGGAGCAGCACGTGGTGACCTTCGGCTCGAAGCGCCTTCTCGATGCTGCTCACGAGGGTCGCGAAGAACCAGCGGGTGAGAAAGGGTGCCGCCACGCCCACGATGCGGGTCCGCCCGGAGGCTAGCGAGGTCGCCGTCGGCGAGGCGACATAGTTCAGCTCGCGGGCTGCTTGGGCAACCCGGTCACGTGTCTCGGGGCTGACCCGGTCCAGACCCCGCAGGGCGCGTGACACGGTCGCGACGGAGACGCCCGCGGCGCGTGCGACGTCCGAGATCGTGCTCACCGCTGCCCCTAGACATCGATTCGGCGCCGCGCCCGGATGGCCCACCACAGCAGTGCGCACAGGCCGGCGAGAATGAGTGCCTCGGCGACGGCCGAACCGCCCCGCACCTCGCGCACCACCGTCTGGATGAAGGCCATCAGGGTGAAGAACCCGAGGATGCCTATGGCCATGTCCAGCCGCTGCGCACGAGCGCGGGGACCGCCGGTTCCGGAGCCGGGGTTGAAAAGTCCCATGGTGAGTGGGTTCCGGCAGGGCCGGTCAGCCCTTGACACCTCCAGCCGTGAGACCGGAGACGATGGCCCGCTGGAAGAACAGCACCATGATGATCAGGGGCACCGTGACGATCGTGCCGGCTGCCATGACCGCCGTGTAGGGCTCCTGGTGCGGTTGGGCTCCGGTGAAGAAGGCAATCGCAACGGTCACGGGCTGCGTCTTCGACGTCGAGAACTGGGCCGCCAGGAGGAACTCGTTCCAGCTGCTGATGAAGGCGAGGATCGCGGTGGTGAACAGGCCGGGCGCCGCGAGCGGGAGCATGATCTTCCGGAATGCCTGACCGGGCGTGCAGCCGTCCATGCGGGCGGACTCCTCCAGCTCCCAGGGCATCTCGCTGAAGAACGCGGTCAGGGTATAGACCGTCAGCGGTAGCGCGAAGGAGATGTCGGGGATGATCAGGGCCTGGTAGTTGTACCCGTTCAGCCAGCCGATCGAGGAGAAGAGCTGGAACAGCGGCGAGACCAAGGCGACGCCCGGGAACATCGAGGCCCCGAGGATGAACCCCAACACGAGGAACTTGGCCGGGAAGTTCAGCCTGGCCAGGGCGTAGGCGGCGAAGACACCCACCAGCATGGCCACGGCCGTCGTGACCACGCCGATGATGACGCTGTTGACCAGCGCCTGCGCGAAGTGGTTGCCGCGGTCGGTGGAGAACGCGGTCTTGAAGTTGTCGAGCGTGACATGGGTCGGCCAGGGGGTGGTGTCGAACGTGTAGCCGACATCCCGGAACGCCGTCACGACCATCCAGTAGAACGGGGCGAGGCCCCAGACGACGA
The DNA here is from genome assembly GCA_963715025.1 of uncultured Actinomycetota bacterium. Taxonomy (GTDB): domain Bacteria; phylum Actinomycetota; class Actinomycetes; order Actinomycetales; family Dermatophilaceae; genus DASSJT01. The sequence goes on from CAVQQQ010000002.1 coordinate 271,911, forward strand.
TGAGGGTCAGCCCGAGGTAGCCGCGGATGACAGCTCCGCGATTGCTCCGCTGGTGAACCTCGAGTGGCTCGCCGGCGCCGCGGGGAGCCGTCTGTGCCTGCGGTGGCAGTGGTCGTCATCTCAGATCACCTCGAGCTCGTGCTGGCCGCAGCAGGTGCGGGTGCCGGGGTTTCTGCCTCATCGGCCTTCTTCTTCTTGCTCGTGGGCGGCCGCTGGACGACGTCGGCGCCGCCGAACTTGATGAACAGGAAAGCCGTGAAAGCGATCAGCAGGAAGACGATGGTCGACAGGGCCGAAGCGCTGTTGAAGCCCGCTCTGATCTGCTTGATGACCAGAATCGACAGCGTCGTCGTAGCGTGGCCCGTGCCACCACCGCCCTGGGTCAGGATGTAGGGCAGGTCGAAGATGCGGAGAACGTCGAGGGTGCGGAACAGCACGGCCACCATCAGCGGCACCTTGATCATCGGCAAGGTGATGCGCAGGAAGGTCTGCCACTTGGTGGCGCCGTCGATCTGCGCCGCCTCGTAGACGTCGGAGCCGATGATCTGGAGGCCTGCGAGGATGAGCAGGGCCATGAACGGGGTGGTCTTCCACACGTCCGCAATGATCACCGCGAACCGGGCTGGCCAGGCGTCACCGGTCCACAGGATCGGGCTGATGCCGACCACGCCGAGCAGTTTGTTGGCGATGCCAGCGTAGGCGAAGATGAAGAACCAGAGCTTGGCGGTGACTGCGGTGGGAATGGCCCAAGGGACCAGGATGGCCGCGCGAACGAGGCCGCGGCCCCTGAAGGTGCGGTTCATGATCGTCGCGAACCACAGCCCCAGGACTACCTCGACGGACACTGTCACAACCGTGAAGAAGAGGGTCACCCAGAAGGCGTCATAGAACTGCGAGCCGATGTTGCCCGGGGGACAGGGCGCGGTGCCGCCGCCGGTTTGGGCGCACTGCTGGAGCAGCCAGTGCTTGTAGTTGTCGAGGCCGGCGTAGCCACCTTCCACGAACAGGCCGGTAGCCGGGTCGAGGCCGGCGTCCTTCTGGAAGGACATGATGACGGCCTTGATCAGCGGATAGAGGATGACGACGGCCAGCATGATCAGCGTGGGGGCGACGAGGAGCATTGCCCTTCGGCCCTGGCCAGCATTGAGGCCGCGGCTCTTCGGCGACCTTGGGGGTGGGCGCTTTGCCCGGTGCTTCTGCTACGGCGCTCATGGGGGCCTCCTTGCCCACGTGCTCAGTGACAGTCGGGACGTGCGGCTGTCGGCAGCGGCGGTAGGGATCCTGAGCGAGGCTCCGGGCTCCGCACCGCCGCTGCCGATGGGTGGATCAGCCTCCGGCTGGCGGACTTGATGGCCGCATCCATGTCGGTGATCGCCTGGTCTACGGACTTCTCGCCCTTGATCGCGGCGTAGGAGTTGTCCTGGATGGCCGTGGTCACGGCGGGGTAGAACGGCGTGACCGGGACGCGGGATGGCGTTCTTGATCGACGTCAGCAGCGTCGGCAGGTACGGGTACTTGGCGACGAGGGCCGCGTCGCTGTAGATGCTCTCCACGACCGGAGCCAGCGACCCCTTCTCCATGAAGAACTTCTGCTGCTCATCGGCCTCGATGAACTTCAGGAAGTCGAAGGCGGTTGCCTTGTACTTGGAGTAGACGCTGATGGCCTCGCTGTGACCGCCGAGGGTCGAGGCGCCAGGACCGGACACACCCGGCAGAGGCGCCACGGCGAACTTGTCCTTGACCTTGGACGAGGCGTCGGTCTTGGCCAGGTTGTAGACGTACGGCCAGTTGCGCAGGAACAGCAGCTTGCCGACTCTGGAAGGCGGCGCGACTCTGCTCCTCCTGGAAGGTGATCGCCTCCTTGGGGATGTCGCCGTTCTTGTAGTGGTCGGCGAGCATCTGCAGGCCCTTCTTGCGACTCCGGGCTGTTGACCGTGGACTTGCCCTGCGGCGTCGACGACCTTGCCGCCGAAGGTGTTGATGGCCTCGGTGGCGTTACAGGTCAGGCCCTCGTACTTGGTGAACTGGCCCGCGTAGCACGCGATGCCGTTCTTCTTGGCGATGGAGCACATCGACCACATCTCGTCGAGCGTCTTCGGCGGGGTGGGGACGAGGTCCTTGCGGTAGTAGAGCAGGCCGCCGTCGCTGGCGAACGGGGCGGCGTACAGCGTGCCGTTGTAGGTGGCCGCGTCGACCGGGGCCTTCAGCAGCTTCGAGGTGTCGAGCGCGAACTTGTCCTTGAGGGGGACCAGCCAGCCCTTGGCGGCCCACTCCGCGGTCCAGATGACGTCGACCGTCACGATGTCGTAGCTGACGTCCTTGGCCTGCATGTGCTGCACGATGTCGTCGTGCTGCTGGTCGGCCTGGTCGGACTGCTCCTTGAGCGTGACCTTCTCGTTGGGGTGGGCCGAGTTCCACTTCTCGATGGTCGGGGGCCCAGACGTTGGAGTTGTCCTTCCCGGTCACGAACGTGATCGGACCACGGGCGCTCGCGCCCGCGGTGGCGTTGCTGGAGGAGTTGTTGTCACCGCCGCCGCACGCGGCGGCAATGAGCGATGCGGCAGCAATCCCGGCGCATACGGCCAGTCTGCGGCGCTTGCTGAACTGGTGGGCCATATCTTGCCCGCCTCCAATCAGGGTCGAGCCGAACGGCCTCCGCCTTCGGCATTGAAGGAACCAGAGCCAGTAAAAGCGGTTTCACATGACCCTGCAACGGCTGGCGCCGAACCACCGGTAACGATCTCGTAACGCGCTTATGACTTAACGCACAGTAGCCGCAAAACCGCCGATGCGCGCTATAACGGCGGCCGCAGGGGTGCCCGAACCGTCCCGTCGGCCGGTGGCCGCCGGCAGGTCAAGGGGCACCCCGTTGGCACCGGAAGCTCGCGCTGGCGTGCTGCCCGCCCAGGCCAGCACCAGCGTGTCCTCGCCCTTGAGGAAGCGGTGGCACCGGACACCGCCGGTGCCACGACCCTTGGCCGGGTACTCGGCATACGGCGTCACCTTGAGCGATCCGGCCTGAGTCCCCGGCAGCGCAGCAGACGAGCCGCTGGAGGTGACGACGACGGAGTCGTGGCTTGGGTCGACCGCGCCGAAGAACACCGCTCGCGCACCTTGGCCCAGCCGGATGCCCGCCATGCCGCCCGCCGAGCGGCCCTGCGGGCGCACCGAGCTCGCAGGGAAGCGCAGCAGCTGGGCATCCGAGGTGATGAAGACGAGGTCCTCGCTGCCAGAGTGCATTTCGGCAGCACCGACGACCTCGTCGCCCTCCTTCAGCGCGATCATCTCCCAGTCCGACCGATTGCCCGGGTAGTCGGGGTTGACCCGCTTGACCACGCCGGCGGCGGTGCCAAGCGCGACCCCCGGGGAGTCGGCGGCGACCGAGGCAAGGGTGAGCGGCTGCTCCCCGGCGAGCGAGGTCGACGTAGGCCGCCAGCGGCGCGCCGCCGGACAGGTTCGGCGGCCCGGCGGTGGGCGGCACCATGGGCAGCTCGAGCGCCGACAGCCGCACCATGCGCGCGCGCGACGTGACGAGGCCGACCTCGCCGCGGGCCGTCGTGCGGACCGCGGCGATGACCGCATCGTGCTTGCTGCGCGCTCCCTCCACCGGCACAGGGGCGTCATTGGTGGTGCGCGCCATGAGCCCGGTCGAGGACAGCAACACCCAGCAGGGATCGTCGGCAACCTCCAGGGGCGTGGTCGCCGTGGCCGGCGTGCCCGCCGACTCGAGGAGCACGGTGCGCCGGGGTGTGCCGTGGGTCTTGGCCACCTCGGCGAGCTCGGTGGAGACCATCTTCAGGAGCAGCTTCTCGTCGCCGAGGATCGCCTCGAGCTCCTCGATCTGCCGCTCGAGCTCAGACTTCTCGTTCTCCAGCTCGATCCGCGAGAACTTCGTCAGGCGCCTCAGCTGCAGGTCGAGGATGTACGTCGCCTGGGGATCGGAGAGGTCGAAGACGTCCATCAGGCGTGCCTTTGCGATGACGGCGTCGTCGGAGGAGCGGATAACCTGGATCACCTCGTCGATGTCGAGAATGGCGATCAAGAGCCCCTCGACAAGGTGCAGTCGCTCACGGCGCTTGCCCAGCCGGAACTCACTGCGACGCCGCACGACATCGGTGCGGAAGTCGACGTAGACGCGCAGCAGCTCCTTGAGGCCCATCGTGCGAGGCTGCCCGTCGACCAGGGCGACGCTGTTGATCGAGAAGGAGTCCTCGAGCGGTGTGAGGCGGTAGAGCTGCTCGAGCACGGCCTCGGGGTTGAAGCCGTTCTTGATCTCGATGACGAGACGCAGCCCGTGCTTGCGGTCGGTGAGGTCCTTGAGGTCGCTGATGCCCTGGACCTTCTTGGCCTGCACGAGGTCGCGGATCTTCTCGATGACCTTCTCAGGCCCGACGAGGTAGGGCAGCTCGGTCACGACGATCCCCGAGCGCCGGGGCGTGATCTTGTCCACACGGGCGGTGGCCCGGGTGCGGAACGACCCACGGCCAGTCAGGTAGGCGTCCCGGATGCCCTCCAGACCGACGATGCGGCCCCCTGCGGGCAGGTCGGGACCCGGCACGAACTTCATCAGGTCGTCGAGGGAGCAGGTGGGATGGGCGATCAGGTGCCGAGCCGCGCCGATGACCTCGACAAGGTTGTGGGGGGCCATGTTGGTCGCCATGCCCACGGCGATGCCGCTGCTGCCATTGACCAGCAGGTTGGGAAAGGCGGCCGGCAGCACCGAGGGCTGGACCAGCTGGTCGTCGTAGTTGGGGATGAAGTCGACCGTGTCTTCATCGAGGCCGGTCGTCATCAGGAGGGCGGCCGGTGCCAGCCGCGCCTCGGTGTAGCGCGATGCAGCCGGGCCGTCGTCGAGCGAGCCGAAGTTGCCGTGGCCATCGACCAGCGGCAGGCGCATGGTGAACGGCTGGGCCATGCGCACCAGCGCGTCGTAGATCGCGCTGTCGCCATGCGGGTGGTACTTGCCCATGACCTCGCCGACGACGCGCGAGGACTTCACGTGCGGCCGGTCCGGCCGCAGTCCCAGCTCGGTCATCGCGTAGAGGATGCGCCGCTGGACCGGCTTCAGGCCGTCACGCGCGTCCGGCAGGGCGCGGGAGTAGATGACCGAGTAGGCGTACTCCAGGAAGGCTCCCTGGATCTCCTCACCGACGTCGATGTCGACGATGCGCTCGACGAAGTCGTCGGGCGGGGCTGGCGCGGGGGTGCGGGTGCGGGTGCGGCGGGCCATGGGGCGGGGCAACTCCTGGTCGTGCTCGGGATCAGCACCCCATCTTCGCCCACCCCTCCGAGGGCCCAGCACCCGACGCGCCGAACCTGCCCCAGTGGGTCACCTCGGCCGGTGTGCGGCGGGGGCGCCGCGCCGCAGAGCCGCGCGACCCGCGCCCTTCGGGGGCCTCGTGGCCGAGTGCGACCACGCCGACGAGCCGCCGGCTTCGCGGCACCCCGAAACCCTCCAAGACGGTGGTATGCCGGTCGGCCGTCACCCCGAAGAACAGTGCGCCGAGCGACTGGTCAACAGCCGCCAGCAGCACGAGCAGGGCGGCCATCCCGGTGTCGACGTCCCAGTAGGGGACCGGCCAGTGGTCGAGGCTGCGATCCGTCCAGCCCTTGTCGGGCTCGGCATAGCGGTCCAGGTAGGCGTCGGGATCCGACAGGCAGAGGATGAGCACCGGGGCTGCGGTCACGCCCACGAGCCAGGCATCAGCATGGGCCAGCTGCTCCGGCGGCGTGGACAGCGACCAAAACTGCTCCCGCCCACCAGCCTCGCACAGGACCAGGAAGTCCCAGCCCTGTGAATACCCGGCGCTGGGAGCCCGGACTGCGGCCTCGAGGCAGCGTTGCACGGCAGCGACAGGAACGGCACGGTCGGGGTCGAAGCGCCGCACCATGCGTCGGCGGCGGACCGTCTCGGCGAACTCCACGGCGTCAGTGTGCCGGTGCATGATGGTGGGGCGCGCGGCCGGGGCGACCAGGTCAGCCCCAACCCGATCCGCGCGTGCGGCGTCAGAGGGTCATGGCCGCAGTCACCGCGCTTCCGCGCACGGCAGAGGGCTGGAGGATGCGCACGCTGGGTCATGTCGAGGAGTACACCGGCGAGCACGTGGGTCGCGAGCAGGCGATGCGCGCCGTCTACGACGCCCAGTTCGGCCGGCTCGCAGGGTGGACAGCACACCTCGTCGGCGACCCCGACATCGCACACGACCTGGCCACGGAGGCCTTCATCCGGCTGGTCCGACAGTTCGACAGCATCGACGAGCCGAGGGCCTGGCTCTACACCGTCACGGCGAACCTGGTTCGTGACCACTGGCGCCGGCGCGGGCGGGAGGCCACGGCATACGCGAAGCACCAAGCCGGCAGAGACGAGCACTGGACCGGCCCCGACCAGGCGACCGTCATCACCGTGCGCCAGGCGGTCCTTGCCCTGCCCGACCGGCTCCGCGTCTGCGTGCTCCTGCACTATTTCGCCGACCTTCCGGTGGCCGTGGTCGCCGCCCAGCTGGGCAAGTCCGAGGGCGCTGTGAAGCGAGACTTGTTCGACGCCCGCCGCCGGATGGCCGAGCTGTTGGAGGAGTCGCGATGACCCGGCCAGGAGGGCGGCAGGGACAACCCCGACCGGGTGCCGGGGGTGATGACGACCTGCGCGGCCACAAGGTCGACGCACTGTTCGCGCGCCAGCGGGCGGCCATCGAGGACCTGCCGGGTGACGAGGTGCATTGGCAGGCGATCGTCCGGGCCGGTCGGAGCGGCGCCCGCCGCTGGCCCGCCTACGTAGCCAGCGCCGCGGCGGCGCTGGTGGTCGCCGCCGGGGCCGGGCTGGCCTTCCAGGGCAGCCAGGCCGCCCGGTCCCCGAGCGCGAGCCCGAGCAGCCGGACCGTGGTGCTCTCCTCCTCGCCCCCGGCGCGTTCCTCGACCGTCTCGCCGACGACCCCGGCGACCCAGAGCGGGCCCCCAGGGGGGACCGGCGCCCTTCGCGTCCCGGTGTCCTTCGCCATGGTCTCCATGAGCAACGGGGGAGGCGGGAAGATCTTCGGGCTGGGTTCGGCGGAATGCCCGGCCGGGCCGTGCACCGCGGTCGTGGGATCCTCCGACGACGGGCGCACCTGGTCCACCCGCGCGTCCTTCACCGACCTCACCAGCCCGGGCCTGAGCCAGAACCCCACGCGGGCGGGCCAGCTCACGGGGATCCGTTTCGCCAATGCGAAGGTCGGCTACGCCTTTGGGAGCGCGACGCGGCAGACCGTCGATGGCGGCCGCAGCTGGCGCGGTTTCGACGTGGGGGATGCCCTGGTCCTCTCGCTCGAGACCGACGGCAACACGGTGTGGCTGGTCACCGCCCGGACCTGCCAGGCCGGCACGCCGGGCCAGGCTGGCATGCAGGGCCAAACCGCCACCCCCGCCCCCACCGGAACGCCCGGCTGCAGCGGGCTCGCCGTGCTGACTGCCACGGTGGGCGACTCGGCCGCGCACGTCGTGCCGGTTCCCGTCCTGCCCTCCTCGGTGCGCTCCGCGTGGATCGTCATGGACGGCAAGGACGCCTACCTCAATGCGCAGACCGGGGCTGGCGCTTCGGCCGCCCCGGCGACGCCGGTGCGCCTCACCGGGACACCCGGCCCCGTGGTGCGGCCGACCGACTGTGATCCGAAACGCGATGTGTGGGCCGTTGCGACGGCTCGCGACAGAGGAGCCCTGTTCGCCGTCTGTGCCGCCGCGGCCAGCACCACCCATGCGTATGCCGTGTCAGCGTCGGCTGACCGAGGGCAGTCCTGGCATCGGCGCAGTGTCGGCGGCCTGGGGGCCGCCTCAGAGGCCGGTGTCTGGGTCACCGCATCGGACCGCGACCACCTCGTCGCCATTCCCGGCGGACTGCCGGCAGCGGGTGGGTCGGCGCCGTCGAGCGTCACGGGCCGCGGGGCCAGCCTGCTGACCAGCGAGGACGGTGGCGCCACGTGGCATGAAGCGCGAGTGTCCCGCAAGACCGACGGCTGGGGCTGGGCAGGTGCAGCGGGAGGCCCGATCGTCTACGCGCTCGACGGCGCCGTAGGCCGGTACTTCCTCAGCAACGACCGAGGAGTCTCCTTCGGAGAAGTGGACCTTCGCCCCTGAGGACCGGTCGTGTGTCGGTGGGGGACCGGGCGCACCGAGCAGGCGAACGGCGTTGACCTGCCCCATCGCTGGCCGCTGCCCGTGACATGCTTCTGGCATGACAGATGCCCTCCCGCCCGGCTACCCGGTGCAGTGGGAGGCCGACGTGGTGCTGCGCGACGGGTCGGTGGCCCACATCCGGCCGATCCGGCCCTCTGACGCTGACGCTCTGCAGCGCTTCCACGCCGGGCAGTCGGAGGAGTCGATCTACATGCGCTTCTTCGCGCCCTTGAAGCGCTTGAGCGAACGCGACCTCGAGCGGTTCACCCACGTCGACTACCACGACCGGGTCGCCCTGGTCGCGACGATCGAGTCCGACATCATCGGCGTGGGTCGCTACGACCGGGTCGACGACTCGACGGCTGAGGTCGCCTTCAACATCAGCGACCGCTACCAGGGCCGGGGCATCGGCTCGGTGATGCTCGAGCACCTCGCGGCGATTGCCCAGGAGGAGGGCATCGCCCGGTTCATCGCCGACGTGCTGCCGCACAACCGCAAGATGCTGGGGGTGTTCAGCGAGGCCGGCTACGAGGTGAAGCGCAAGATCGAGGACGGCGTGGTCACGGTCAGCTTTGACATCGAGCCGACCGAGCAGTCGCAGGCGGTGCGCCTGGCTCGCGAGCACCGCGCCGAGTCGATCAGCATGCAGACCCTGCTGTTCCCCTCGTCGGTGGCCGTGGTGGGAGCCAGCCGCCGCGAGGACTCGATCGGGCACCAAGTCCTGAAGCACATCCTGGCTGAAGGCTTCAAGGGCGCCGTCTATGCCGTCAACTCCGAGGCGCTCGAGATTCTCGGCCTCCAGGCGCACGCCAAGGTGAGCGACATCCCCGACCACGTCGACCTCGCCGTCCTCGCCGTCCCCGCCGAGTCGATCCTCGACGTCGTCCGCGACTGCGGAAAGGCAGGGGTGCGATCGCTCCTCGTGGTCTCGGCGGGGTTCGCCGAGGCGGGACCAGAGGGCGCAAAGCTGCAGTCCAAGCTGCTGAAGCGGGCCCGGCGAGCCGGCATGCGGGTGGTTGGGCCCAACTCGTTCGGCGTGATCAACACCAGCGACTCGGTCCGCCTCAACGCCTCGCTGGCCCCCAGCCTGCCGCCGCCCGGCCACCTCGGCCTGTTCGCCCAGAGCGGTGCGCTGGGCATTGCCGTCCTGGCGTCCGCGGCGCGACGCAATCTCGGCGTGTCGGTCTTTGCCTCCGCCGGCAACCGCGTCGACGTGTCGGGCAATGACTTCATGCAGTACTGGATCGACGACGACAACACCTACGCCGTGGGCCTCTACCTCGAGTCCATGGGCAATCCTCGCAAGTTCTCACGCATCGCCCGCCACCTCGCGAGCAGCAAGCCCATCATCGTCGTCAAGTCCGGACTCTCGGAGTACGGCGTCCCGCCCGGTCACCGCGTCCGGCCCACGAAGGCGCGCCCCGAGGCCTTCGAGGCGATGCTGCGGCAGGCGGGTGTGATCCGGGTCGAGAACGTGCACCAACTCTTCGACGTCGCCCAGCTGGTCGTGCACCAGCCACTCCCCGCGGGCGGCCGGGTGGGGATCGTGACCAACTCGGACGCGCTCTCGGCGCTCTCCGCCGACTCATGTGTCAGCTGGGGACTGGAGATCGGACACGGGCCGGTGTCGGTGCACGCGGAGGCGAGCGGGAGCGAGTTCCGCGTGGCGGTGGAGGCCGCGTTCGCCGACCCGAAAGTCGACAGCGTCATCGCCTGCTTCATCCCACCGCTCGCCACCCGCGACGAGGACGTCGCTGCGGCGGTGCGCGAGGCGTCGGCCAGCGCTGAGAAGCCCTGCGTCGCAACCTTTCTCGGAATGCGTGGGGTCGACAACGGCTCGTCTGCCGTCGGGGGCACGGGCGGTCTGGGGCAGGCTAGGGCCATCCCGCTCTACTCCATGCCCGAGGACGCGGTGCGGGCCCTTGCGGCCGCGACCCGCTACGCCGAATGGCGCAGCAAGGACAAGGGCATGCCAGTCGCACCGGCAGGCATCCACCGGCGCGGAGCCGAAGCCCTCGTCCACGGCATCCTCGCCGATGCCCCGGAGGGGCGCCCGCTGCGGGCGAGCGAGGTCACCGAACTACTCGGGTGCTACGGCGTCAGCCTCTGGCCGAGTATCGATGTGGGCACGCAGGCCGACGCCCTGGAGGCAGCGGACCAGCTCGGCTACCCAGTCGTGCTGAAGTCCACCTCGCCACTGCTGCGCCACTCTCCGGGGCTCAGCGGCATCCGGGTCGACCTGGCCAACCCGAGCATGCTCAGAGACGCCTTCGCGGGACTGAGTGAGCGGCTCGCGCCGGTCGCCGCCAACAGCTTTGCCGTGCAGCGCATGGCGACGCCGGGCGTGGCCTGTGTCGTGGGCAGTGACGAGGACCCGCTCTTCGGGCCGGTGGTGAGTTTCAGCGTCGCGGGACCGCCCACCGAGCTCCTGGACGATATCGGCTTCCGGATCCCGCCCCTGACCGACGTCGACGTGTCCGAGCTGATCTCGTCGGTCAAGGCGAGTCCGCTCCTGCACGGGCATCGAGGCGCCGCGCCCGTGCACCGAGCAGCTCTCGGCGACCTCATCGCGCGGATCTCAGCGCTTGCCGATGACCTTCCCGAGGTGGCGCGCCTCTCCCTCAACCCGGTCAACGCCCACCCCGGCGGCGTCGACGTTCTGGGCGCGGAGGCCGTTCTGCAGCCCCCACCCCGGCGCACCGACCCAGGTCGGCGCTCACTCACCTGACCCCGGCCACGCGGGGGGAGGGTTTCCCCCCGCAGCTCGCGCTGGCGAGAGCGCCGGCGGGTGCTGCGGCACAATGGCGCGCATGGCACCATCGCGCGCGTCCCGAGTCCCGTCCGCAGCATCGCTCCCAGACGAGCTGACGCGGGCCATCGAGAGGGCCGGCTATTACCCCGCCTTGGTCGCCGACGTCGTTGATGCCGCGCTTGCGGGGGAGCAGGTCCGATCCCACCTGGTCCACCAGGAGACGACCTTTGACCAGGACGTCGTGCGCCGCCACATCACCGTCCTGGTCCTGACGCCGACCCGGCTGGTCATTGCGCATGCCGACGACCACCCCGACGAGCCCGGAGGGCAGGAAGAGCTGGCGACCGCGACGACCGAGGGCATCCCCCTCGGAGCGGTCCGCGGGGTGATGATGACGCACGTCGTCCCCACGCCGAGCACCTACCAGCCGGGCAGCTTGGGCCGAGAGCTCACCCTGACCCTGGGCTGGGGTGCGGTGAGCCGGCTCGACCTGCTTCCCGCCATGTGCTCGGACCCGAACTGCGACGCCGACCACGGATATGAGGGCACGGTTGCCTCCGACGACATATCGCTGCGGATCAGCGCTGATGCCGACGGCGAGGAGGCCTTGGCCAGTGCCCTCCGCTTCGCCCGGGACCTGTCTGCCAGCATCGGCCGCTAACGGCATGCCTCACCACGGTCTGGTGAGACCTCGGTACGACTCCGGCGGTCTCGCCGCAGTGATGCCCGCCGTGGCGGCGAGCCTGGGTGTCCATTCGGAGAAGGCAAGCGCGTTCCTAGGGCTCGCACCGGCCCGTCGCGCCGTCGTCGTCCTGGTCGACGGCCTTGGCTACGAGCAGCTGCGGCGCCGTGGTGGCCACGCGCCGTTCCTGCGGGCGCTGCTGCCCTCGGCCCAGCGCCTCACCGCGGGCTTTCCCTCGACGACGGCCACGTCGATGGGCACTTTTGGCACGGGTCTCCCGCCAGGCACGCACGGGCTGCTGGGCTATGAGGTACTGGTCCCGGGCGAGGACCGCCTGGTCAACGAGCTGTCCTGGGAGAACGGACCCGACCCCTTCACCTGGCAGCCCGAGGAGACGGTCTTCCAGCGCATCGCCGAGGCGGGCGTTGCCGTGACCCGGGTGGGACCTCGCTTCTTCGACGGGTCCGGATTGACCAATGCGGCCCTTCGCGGGGGCCAGTTCCGGGCGGCCGAGAGCCTCGCTGATCGAGTCACCGCAACGCTGGCGGCGCTCCTGGAGGCGCCCCGCTCACTCGTGTACCTCTACTGGGGTGACCTCGACAAGGTGGGACACGTCAACGGGGTTGCCTCGTGGGAGTGGGGCGAGGAGCTCGGGGCCATCGACGCAGAGCTGCGGCGGCTGGTGGAGTCCGTTCCCGCCGACACGGCTGTGACGGTCACGGCCGACCACGGCATGGTCGACTCCCCGCACGCCCTGCGGATCGACGTGGCTCACGACACCGAGCTCGATGCCGGGGTGCGCCACATCGGTGGCGAGCCACGCGCCCTCCAGCTGTACTGCGAGCCCGGTGCGGTCGAGGACGTCCTCGCGACCTGGCGTGCCCGGGTCGAGGAGCGGGCCTGGATCCGCAGTCGCGACCAGGCCGTTGCGGAGGGCTGGTTCGGAGCCCTCGCGCCTCGAAACCTCCCTCGGATTGGAGACGTCATCGTGGCGATGTGCGACAACTTCGCCATCGTCGACAGTCGCAGATTGCGCCCCCAGTTGCTCGCTCTGCTGGGACTCCACGGGTCGCTGACCCAGGACGAGACGGCAGTCCCCCTCATCCACGTGCCGCCACGGCATACCGCTTAGGCTGTCGCCTCGTGGCGGAACTGGTCTTCTTCTCCGGGACGATGGACTGCGGCAAGTCGACCCTTGCCCTCCAGATGGACCACAATCACCGCGCGCGGGGGCGCGAGGGCCTGATCTTCACCAAGCTCGACCGGGCGGGGGAGTCCATCCTCTCCTCCCGGCTGGGCCTGTCGACCATGGCGCACGAGGTTCACGACGACCTGGACTTCTGGGAGTTCGTCGTGGACCAGGCGACCGCAGGCCGCAGAGTGGACTACCTGATCTGCGACGAGGCGCAGTTCTACACCGCCGAGCAGGTGGAGCAGCTCGCCCGGCTGGTCGATGAAATGGCCGTCGACGTCTACTCGTTCGGTATCACCGCCGACTTCCGGACGCAGCTGTTCCCCGGCTCGCGCCGGCTGATCGAGCTGGCCGACCGGGTGCAGGTGCTCCAGGTCGAGGCACTGTGCTGGTGCGGAAGTCGCGCGACGCACAACGCACGCATCCTCGATGGGATCATGGTCGTCGAGGGCGAACAGGTGGTCGTGGGAGACGTCGCGGGGGGAACCGTCGCAACAGTGGAGTACGAGGTGCTGTGCCGTCGCCACTTCATGCGGCGGATGAACAGCCAGGCAGCCCGCGCCTCGGCCACCTCGCCGGACACCCTCCCGTTCGACCTCGACGCCTGCCCGGTTCCGCCCGCCTGACGCAACCGGCACGCCCAGTCGGGGGTTGCCTCTTCAGCTCCCCACCGCTGTGCCGGGCGGCCCAATGGTGACCTCCGGTCCATAGGTCTGAAGGAAGGTGTTCCGTAGTCCGGTGGGTATCTCGGCGGTGGAGAAGGTGACCACCACTCGATTGCGAGGAATGTCAGGTCCGACGGCAGTGATACTCAGCCCCTTCTTCGACCACGCTGGCTCGTCCGCGGAAATCTCCTGCGTGCGGCGCAGTAGTTGGGCGAGTGAATAGGACACCATTCGCACCTCAACCGGGACCTCCTGCTTCACCGTCGAGATCGCTGCCTCCACGTTCCGGCTTGGGTGGCTCACAACGGCGAATATCACACCAGAACTGTCGATCCAGGCGCCTCCGAAGGTGGGATCGCCGCTGTCCTCGAGAGAACGCCCCACCAACTCAAGCGCCTCCATGGCCCGGCGGTTTGCCTCCTCGTCCGTGCGATAGTTCGTCCTGCGATCAGCGCCGTGGTCACCTGATGGGACGCTGCCACCGCAGCCCGCCAGAACCATGGCACCGAGGGCAGCTGTGAACACGACCAAGGCGCTCCTTCGCAAGGCGGATGCCATCACGCCTGCGCTGCTCCCCAACCCCATCGCCTCCTTCGTTCAACAGCGTATGACGACGAGCAAGCCGGTGCTTCGGACAAAGCCCCATTGCTGGAGGAGGTAGCGGACCGGCGCATACCAGCCGACTGAAACCACTCGTCCCTGTCACTCAGCAAACAGACGGGCTGTCCCTTGATGTGCCTGACAGCTCTTGAGAGTCGCGTGGTTGCGATCTGTGGTGTCCCAGCCGAGCGGGACTCCCTGGGTGCGCTCAGTCGCGGCGCGGCGCACCGAACATGATGTCGTCCCAGCTCGGGACGCTCGGGCGACCACTCCGTCGCGCCGCCACCTTGCGCTCGCGCCCCGCCGGTGCTGCCGGCCCAGCACCTCCGGCAGCACCGGGGGCATCCTCGCGGTCGGGCTTCGTGGCGCTGGGACCGGGCGTGCGAGACGTGGCGGCCCGGGAGTCGGCAGCCCGGTCGGCGTCGGCGGCGCCCTCGAGTCCGCTGGATGGGGACCAGCGGCGGCCGGTGGCGGCGGCATGGTCTCCGGGTCGTACGACATCTCATCCAGGGGCAGCGCGTCCGACCGTGGCGAGCTGTCGAGGGAGGTGCGCGCCGGTGGGCTGGTACGCCTGCGAGCGGCACTGCGCCGCCGACCTGCGGCGCTGTGTTCGCGCATGGCGGCCATCAGGTCGATGGGGCTCCCGTCATGGTCATCGCGCGAACGGCTCGGCCGCAGACCGCCCTCGGCCTCGACGTCGTAGACCCCAGCAGAGCCAGCGTGCGCGGTGACCAGGTGTGGGGCGGGGATCGGGTTCCCACCGCCCGAGTCGTCCTCGCTCAGCCAGCGTGCCTCGTCGTTGCGGGCCGCCACGGTGCGGGCCGTGGGGTCGAAGTGCCACGACGCGATCCGCTCCCGACCACCCGCGGGGAAGGTCAGGGTCACAGTCCACTGGCCGTCGTCGCCCCGCCCGGCATCCCAGCTCGCCGCGGTCGGGTCGACGCCACGACCGCTCAGCCGCTGCCGGACCCGGGAGGCGAGCGTTGCGGCCACTCCGCCGCCGCCTCGCGTGCGGAGCGTGACGTCCTGGGCGCGAGCGGCAACATAGGCCCGCTCCGCGAGGATGGGACTCTCGTAGCGCCGGACCTTGTCGAGAGGCCAGCCGGACCGGTGAGCGACTTCGTCGGCGGACATGCCGGTGCGGATCATGGCCTGCACGTCTCTGGGGCGCAGGCCGCCTTCGATCTCGATCTGGAGCTGGCCCAGGCGGGGCCGGTCGCGCAGGGCCGCGGCGCGCAGGGGCTCGTCGAGGGGAAGGCGGTAGCCGTCGCCGCTGCCGTCGGACAGCAGCAAATGCTCGCCATCCTCGTGGACGCCGACGAGTCGCAGGTCTTGCATCGTCCGTCTCCCGTTCACTCGCTTCACCCGACTCTGCCACCTAGCCCCGCGTGGGCAAAGGACACCACGCCGCACGAGTACGTTTGACCTGACCATGCTGACTCACACGGCCACCTTGCAGCTCGCCCTCGACGTCGTGGGCGTCTTCGTGTTCGCGCTGTCCGGTGGCCTGGTCGCGGTGAAGAGGCGCCTCGACTTGTTCGGCGTCCTGGTGCTCGCGGCTGTGGCCGGCCTCGGCGGGGGAGTCATCCGCGACGTGCTCATCGGTCAGACACCGCCGGTCGGCCTCTCCGACTGGCGGCTGCTGTCCGCTGCGGCGCTCGCAGGCTGTGTCACGTTCCTCTTCCATCCGGGGGTCTCGCGGATCTCCCGGCTCGTGCGAGTGCTCGACGCCGCTGGGCTCGGCGCGTTCGCCGTCGGAGGGACGCTGAAAGCTCTGGGCGTGGGCGTCGCGCCGGTCGCGGCGGTTCTGATCGGGGGCATCACGGCAGTGGGCGGCGGTGTCCTGCGGGATGTGCTGGCCGGGCAGGTCCCCGAGGTGCTCCGCAGAGAGCTGTATGCCGTGCCTGCCCTTTTCGGGTCCGCCCTCCTTGCGCTGGCCCACGGCTGGGACGCCATGACCACCCTTGTCATCTGGGGCTGTGCGGGCCTCGTGTTCGCCATTCGGGTCCTCGCTGTCATGCTCGACCTGAACGCCCCGACCCCCCTGCGCACCGGAGACCAGACGTGACCGACGCCCCCGACGGACCCCTCGCACCCTTCGACAGCGTCCTGCTCCTGTCCTTCGGCGGGCCCGAGAAGCCCGATGACGTTCTTCCGTTCCTGCGCCGGGTGACGGCTGGAAAGGGCATTCCCGACGAGCGGCTCGCGCAGGTCGGCGAGCACTACTACCGGTTCGGCGGCCGCAGCCCGATCAACGACCAGAACCGGGCCCTCAGGTCCGCTCTGAGCGCCGAGCTGGAGCGGCGCGAGATCGACGCGCCCGTCCTGTGGGGCAACCGCAACTTCGCGCCCTTCACCGCCGATGCCCTGCGGGAGGCGTCGGAGCGGGGTTTGCGGAGAGTGCTCACCATCGTGACGAGCGCCTATTCCTCCTACTCGTCGTGTCGCCAGTACCGCGAGGACCTCGCCGCGGCGGTCGAGGAGGTCTCCGACCAGGGGATCACCATCCAGGTCGACAAGATCCGTCCCTACGCCCACCACCCCTCTTTCGCCCGCGTCAACACGAGGCTGGTCACCGAAGCGGTCCGCAAGCACCGTGGGGCGGGAGACGCCCTTCGGCTGCTCTTCGTCACCCACTCGATCCCGACGGCCATGGACGAGACCTCCGGGCCGGGCGACAGCGAGGGCAGCCTCTACTCGGCCCAGCATGCCCGACTGGCCGCGGCCATCGCCGACGAGGTGAGTGCAACCCTCGACGTGACGCTCACCGGTGAGCTGGTCTTCTGCTCGCGCTCGGGACCTCCCGCCCAGTCCTGGCTGGAGCCAGACGTCAACGACCGCCTCGAGCAGCTGGCGGCCGAGGGGGCGACGACGGTGGTCCTGGCGCCCATCGGCTTCGTCTCCGACCACATGGAGGTGGTCTACGACCTCGACACCGAGGCGGCGGAGACTGCTGAGCGCCTGGGTCTCGAACTCGTCCGCGTGCCCACCGTGGGCACTGACCACGAGTTCGTGTCCGGGCTCGTCGACCTCCTCCTCGAGCGCGCAGCCGAGGTGCGAGGGGTGGCCGTTCCGCACGCGGTGTGGCCCGGTTCCGATGTCCGGCCGGCACGCTGCGAGCCTGGGTGCTGCCCCAACCTGCGCCAGGCGACGCCGGCGCTGTGCGGGAGCGACTGATGGCCGACGACGGGCCGGCCCTCGTCCTGCCTGAGGGCGTGTCACCCCAGGAGCTCGAGCAGATTGCCATCGACCTGGCCCTCGAGGCCGGTCGCTTCGTCGTCGCAGACCGCCCGCGGAACCTCGGCGTCTCGCGCACGAAGAGCACAGCCACGGACGTGGTCACCGAGATGGACCAGCGGTGTCAGGATCTCCTTCGCGAGCGCCTCGCGGCGACCCGGCCGCACGACGCCTTCTACGGCGAGGAGGAGGGGGGCCGGGGCGGCTCCTCGGGCATTACCTGGGTGGTCGACCCCATCGACGGCACGGTCAACTACCTCTATGGGATCCCGGCGTATGCCGTATCGCTGGCTGCCGTGGTTGGCGACCCTGCAGTGGTCGGCGGCTGGCGTCCCGTGGCCGGGGCCGTCGTCGACCCCATCGCCGGTGAGCTCTTTCACGCCCGGGAGGGCGGCGGCGCCTGGCGGGTCGCGTCCGACGGCGGTCGCCACCAGCTCGTTCTGGAGGAGCCCTCTGCACTCGAGTTGGCCCTGGTCGGCACCGGGTTCGCCTACGAGCCGCAGGTGCGGGCATGGCAGGCCGAGGTGCTGCTCCGGGTGATTGCCGACATACGGGACATCCGCCGCATCGGCAGTGCCGCGCTCGACCTCTGCCACGTCGCCGACGGCCGCCTCGACCTCTACTTCGAGCGCGGGCTCAATGCCTGGGACCTCGCTGCGGCATGGCTCGTGGTCAGCGAGGCCGGTGGCTCGCTGACCGGGCTCGACGGCGAGCCGCCCAGCAGCGACATGGTGGTCGCCGGGGGGCCGCGCCTCCTGCCGCAGCTCCAGCGTCTGGTGCGGGCGGCGGCGCAGAAGGCCGGCCCGCTCCGGGCGGCCGGGGCGCCGGGCTGATCCGACCAGGGCGTCGGCCGGCTAAGCAGCCGGAAGCCTGGCCAGCTCGGGGATGCGGAGGCCGTGCTCGTGTGCGAGCCGACGCAGCCCTTCCAGCTCCGTGATGCGAACTGTCACCAGGAACGAGTCGTCGGTCTCCCGTGCGTGATGGAGGGAGGCAAGGGCCTCCCGCGCGCGAGCTTGCAGTTGGAGTCTCATCTCGTTCATGCGGCACCTCGATTCGGGGTGTGTCGCCGGCTCCGGGGTATCAGTGGACTCTAGGGCCTCGCAGCCGGATCGGCACATCGAGGCACGTCAGGGACGGTGAATACGGGGTCAAAACGAGCAGATTCGTGTCGCAATGAGGGATGTGTATGCGGCGAGCCCCGGGATGGGGCACAATCTCGCGCGCACGGGGCACAAAATCGCCTGGAGATGCGTTGTTGTGGCTGGGCAGCGAACCGACCGGAGGCGCACCCTCCCCAACGGAACGAGACTAGGGAGAGCGACAGCACAGATGGCCACTGATTACGACGCGCCACGGAAGACGGATGAGGAGCTGTCCGAGGACTCCATCGAGGAGTTGAAGTCTCGGCGGGTCGACAAGCGCGCTTCCAGTGTCGACGTTGACGAGACCGAGCAGGCCGAGGGCTTCGAGCTCCCGGGTGCCGACCTCTCCGGTGAGGAGCTGTCGGTCCGGGTGCTGCCTCGCCAGGCCGACGAGTTCACCTGCTCGCGCTGCTTCCTGGTCCACCACCGCAGCCAGCTCGCCAGCGAGAAGGGCGGCGTCATGGTGTGCCGGGAGTGCGCAGCCTGAGGTGGGCTCCCACGCCGGTGATGACCGGCCACCGGGATAGGGTCAGTCGTCGTGACTGACCCTATCTCTTTGGGCGTCGCGCGCCGAAGCGCTTCCGGCGAGCACCCTGGGCCCGGCCTGGCCGTCGGGGTCCGCCTGCTTCACGCCCAGGCCAGGCTCCCGGCATACGCCAAGAGCGGCGACGCGGGCGCCGATCTGCACGCGGTCGCGGAGATCACGCTCGACCCCGGGGAGCGGGCCCTGGTGCCCACCGGCATCGCCCTGGCGATCCCACCGGGGTGGGTCGGCCTGGTCCACCCGCGGTCGGGCCTGGCGGCGCGCCACGGCATCAGCATGGTCAACGCCCCCGGCACCATCGACTCGGGCTACCGCGGTGAGATCCTCGTCAACCTGGTCAACCTCGACCCGCGGGAGCCCTTCACGATCCACCCCGGCGACCGCATCGCCCAGCTGCTGCTCCAGGAGGTGGCGACTGTGGCGTTCTTCGCGACCGAGTCGCTTCCGGACAGCGAGCGGGGGGACACTGGACATGGGTCCAGTGGTGGTTTCGGCCACCCGGCTCCGCCGACAACCGCAGCATCCATGAGCAAGGAAACGCAGTGAGCATCTTCCGACGCGGCCGCCCAGAGCAGGACGCACGGCACGGCAGGAGGGGCGAGAGCCGCAGCACCGAGACATCGTCCGATCCCGAGGTCGACGAGGCCTTTGGCGCGCCGACGGTCTCCGACCCGGGCGTCGAGGCAGCCACTCCCGAGGGCGAGCGGGTTCTCGATGACGTCGCCGCGCGGGGGCCGTTCGATCGCGAGGACGTCGAGAGCCTCAACGGCCGCCTCGACCTCGGCTCGCTGTGGATCACGGGCGTCCCCGGCATGGAGCTGCGGCTCGAGGTCGACGAGGAGAGCGGCCAGCTGGTGGGGGCCACGGCCGTGATCGGCGAGTCCGCGCTGCAGATGCAGGCGTTCGCCGCGCCGCGGACGGCCGGGATCTGGGATGACGTGCGGGACGAGCTTGCCCAGTCGATCGCGACGCGCGGCGGAACCGCCGAGGAGGCCGAGGGCCCGATCGGAACCGAGCTGCTCACGCGGATGCCGTCCGCCGGGCCCGACGGTCGCACGGTCTTCGCCCCTGCGCGGTTCATCGGCGTCGACGGACCCCGGTGGTTCCTGCGGGCCGTGCTCTCGGGTCGCGCGGCCATCGAGGACGACGCCGCGGCACCCCTGATGGACGTCCTGCAGCGTGTCGTGGTGGTCCGCGGACCGGAGCCCATGGCACCACGCGAGGTGCTGCCATTGACCCTGCCCGACCACATCCGGCCCTCGGCGCCAGCGCCGGGCCAGGATGACCTCAGCCCCTTCGAGCGCGGACCCGAGATCACGGAGGTGCGGTGATGGGAGCTCCGATGGCCCAGGGTGGCAGGCGGTCGGCCCTGTCCCGGTTGGGTGAGCGGCTGAGCAAGACCGTCGCGGAGATGGAGGCCGACGAGCTGATCGAGGATGCCACCGCGCAGGGTGGAACCCCGATCAAGAACCTCGCCGACCGCGAGATGGCCAGCGTCTGTGGCTCGGTGCGCGCTGTCACCCTGCCGCCCAAGAAGAGCGTGCCCGCGCTGGTGGTCGACCTCTACGACGGGAGCAAGAGCCTCAACCTGGTCTGGCTCGGCCGCCGCTCCATCGGCGGCATCCAGCCTGGCACCTTCCTGAAGGCCCGGGGCCGCGTCACCTTCGTCAAGGGCGTCCCGACGATCTTCAACCCGGCCTACGAGATCCTCCCGTCCCGTGGGCACTGAGCGGACACCCGGCGCGTCCACGTACCTGCCGACGGTCGAGGAGGTCATCCGGCACCGACTGACGACTGCCCTGGGTGGCTGGCGCGGCTCGCTCGAGATGGCGCTTCCGACCATTGCCTTCGTCGCGGTGTGGTCGGCCACAAAGGACGTCCGCGACGCAGTGGTCGCCGCGGGCGCCCTCGCCCTGCTGCTCGCGGGGCTTCGCATCGTCCAGCGGCAGGGCCTCCAGCACGTCTTCTCGGCGGTGTTCGCCACTGCGATCGCCGCATTCTTCGCCCTCCGCAGTGGGCGGGCCGAGGACGCCTTCCTCCCCGGGATCCTGGCCAGCATCGGGTGGGGGATCGGCTCGCTGCTCTCCGTCGCGGTGCGCTGGCCGGCGATCGGCTTCATGGTCGGAGCCGGTGACCCCAGGGCTGCGGAGGACCCCTTCGGATGGCGCCGCGACCCGGCCATGGTGCGCGTGTGCCAGCGCCTGACCCTGGTGCTCGTCGGGCTTTATGCCGTGCGCGTGGCGGTCATGCTCCCGCTGTACCTCGCGGGCAACGTCCCGCTGCTCGGTGTCGCGAAGGTGGGTCTGAGCTGGCCCGCCTGGGCGGCCGCCCTGGCGGTGATGGGCTGGCTCCTGGTGCGTGGTCAGACCCCCCAGACCGTCGCGACCGCGGACAGCGATGTCACGCGCCAGGAGCACCTGGCCCGCGAAGTGGCCCACGACGAGCGGGGCTACGGCGAGTCGGCGCAGCCCGGCCCGGGGGAGCGCGGGGTCCGGAAGACCGAACCCGACTCCGGCTGAGCCCAGAAGCCTCGGGTCAGCCCTCGCCGACGCGCGGAATGCGCGCCGAGGGGCTGAGCATCGACTCCAGCTCGTCCTCGACGTCGGGCGTGGTCAGGAACAGCAGCTCGTCGTGGGGCTCGAGGGAGTCGTCGCGGCTCGGCGCGATCGGGTGGTCCTCCCGGATGATGCCAACCAGGACCGTCTCGCCGGGGAAGGGCACGTCGCCCACCCGCGACCCGGCATACGGGCTATCGGGGGGCAGTGTGAGCTCCACCATGGTCGCCTCACCCTGCTGGAACTGGAAGATCCGGACCAGGTCGCCGACGCTGACCGCCTCCTCGACGAGAGCGGTCATGAGCCGCGGTGTCGACACCGCCACGTCGACGCCCCAGGCCTCGTCGAACATCCACTCGTTCTTGGGGTTGTTGACCCGGGCAACGGTTCGGGGGACTCCGAACTCGGTCTTGGCGAGCAGGGAGACGACGAGGTTCGCCTTGTCGTCGCCGGTCGCCGCCACCACGACGTCGCAGTCGGCCAGCCCGGCCTCCTGGAGGGAGCTGATCTCACACGCGTCGGCGAGGAGCCAGTTGGCCTCCGGAACCCGGGTGACCTGGACATCGTGGGCGTCGCGGTCGATGAGCAGGACCTGGTGGCCGTTGTGCAGCAGTTCTCGCGCAATCGAGCGGCCCACACTGCCGGCGCCGGCGATGACAACTCGCATGGGTGAATCCTTCCAGTGCCGGGAACGGCCCGGTCACTCCGCCGGTGGTGGACTGTCGAGGATGCGCTCGACTGTGGCCAGAGCCTCCCGGGCCACGGTGAGGTGGAGCAGGTCACCCTCCTGAAAGACGGAGTCGGGCATCGGCAGCTGACCCTCACCAAGGCGAGTGAGGTACGCCACGCGGGCGCCGGTGACGTCCTCGACCTGGGTGAGCCGGCGGCCGATCCACGACGCAGCGGCGGGCACCTCTGCCATGACGACCTTGCCCGAAGGGTCGGTGAACTCGGGGACGTGCCCCTGCGGCAGCAGGCGCCGAAGCATCTGGTCGGAGGTCCACTTCACCGTGGCGACGGTGGGGATCCCGAGCCGCTGGTACACCTCTGCGCGGCCGGGGTCGTAGATCCGGGCCACGACGTGCTCGACGCCGAAGGTCTCGCGCGCGACGCGCGCGGCAAGGATGTTGGAGTTGTCACCGGAGGAGACGGCGGCCAAGGCATAGGCCTTGTCGACGCCGGCCTCGGTAAGGGTGTCGCGGTCGAAGCCGATGCCCTGGACCCGTCGACCCTCGAACGCGGAGCCGAGACGCCGGAACGCCGTCTCGTCCTGGTCGATGATCGCGACATCGTGGCCAGCCCGCTCGAGGGCTCGGGCCAGCGAGGCCCCGACGCGGCCGCAGCCCATGATCACGAAGTGCACGCCGCCGACGCTACACCGAGCCCAACTCGGGCTGCGCATGTGGCGGTCCGACCGGTGAGCCGGGCAGGGCGGCCGGTCCTAGAGTGTCGTCGTGCCCACATCGTCACGGATCCTCAAGCGGGTGGTGGTCGGGGCGGCCATGCGCTCGGACCGCCTCGGCGAGACGCTCCTGCCCAAGCGGCTCGCCCTGCCGGTCTTCGCCAGCGACGCGCTCTCGTCCGTGGCGTACGCCCCCGACGAGATCTT
Source organism: uncultured Actinomycetota bacterium (assembly GCA_963715025.1). Classification (GTDB taxonomy): domain Bacteria; phylum Actinomycetota; class Actinomycetes; order Actinomycetales; family Dermatophilaceae; genus DASSJT01. Next base: position 295,034 of record CAVQQQ010000002.1, read on the forward strand.
CCTGACCCTGGGCCTGGCCGGGGGCTCGCTGGCCCTGACCCACTCGTGGCAGATCGCCCTCTGCGTCGTCGGGGTCATGCTGGTGGTGGTGGCCTCCTACCGCCAGAATGTCCACGCCTACCCCTCCGGCGGGGGCGACTACGAGGTCGCGAGCACCAACCTCGGCCCCAAGGCAGGGCTCACGGTGGCCAGCGCGCTGCTCGTCGACTACGTGCTCACGGTGGCGGTGTCGATCTCCTCCGGTGTCCAGAACGCCGCTGCGGCCATGCCGTTCATGCGCGGCCACGAGGTGCTGGTGGCCGTGACCCTGGTTGCCCTCCTCACGGCGATGAACCTGCGCGGCGTGCGCGAGTCGGGAAAGGCGTTCGCCATCCCGACGTACGCGTTCATGGTCAGCGTCCTCGGCATGGCGCTCGTGGGCTTCTACCGGCAGTTCTTCGGCTCCCTGCCTGCGGCGGAGAGCGCCCACCTGGCCCTGGCGCCGGAGCGCGGTTACGAGGCGCTCGGCTCGGTGGCGATGGCCTTCCTCATGCTGCGCGCCTTCTCCTCCGGGTGCGCCGCGCTCACTGGTGTGGAGGCGATCTCCAACGGCGTGCCGGCCTTCGAGAAGCCCAAGAGCCGCAACGCTGCCACAACCCTGCTGCTGATGGGCGTCGTCTCCATCACGATGCTGATGTCGATGGTCACGCTGGCCCGCTGGACCGGCGTGAAGTACGCGGAGAACCCCGCCACCCAGCTCCTGAGCGACGGCAACCCCGTAGGCGACGAGTACGTCCAGGAGACGATCATGGGGCAGGTCGCCCATGCCGTCTTCAACGAGTTCTCCCCAGGCGTGCTGCTGGTGTCGATCGTGACCGGGGTGATCCTGATCCTCGCGGCCAACACGGCATTCAACGGCTTCCCAGTGCTGGGCTCGATCCTGGCCAAGGACGGCTACCTGCCTCGCCAGCTCCACACCCGAGGCGACCGGTTGGCCTTCTCCAACGGCATCCTGATCCTCGCCAGCGCCGCAAGCTTCCTGATCATCATCTACAGCGCCGAGGTCACCAAGCTGATCCAGCTGTACATCGTCGGCGTCTTCGTGTCGTTCACCCTGAGCCAGACCGGCATGATCCGGCACTGGAACCGCCACCTGTCAGTCGAGCGCGACCCGGCCGCGCGCACGCGCATGATGCGGAGCCGGGTGATCAATGCCATCGGCGCCACGATGTCCGCGATAGTGCTCCTCGTGGTGCTCGCGACGAAGTTTGTCCACGGTGCCGGGTACGCCATTGCCGCCATGGTCGTGCTCTTCTTCATGATGCTCGGCATCCACCGCCATTATGACCGCGTGCGTCAGGAGCTCAGCGTCTCGGAGGACGACGTCGACGCCCAGCTGCTGCCCTCGCGCGTCCACGCCATCGTGCTGGTGTCCAAGATCCACAAACCGACCCTGCGCGCGCTCGCCTACGCACGCGCCACGCGGCCCTCGAAGCTCGAGGCGATCACCGTCAACGTCGAGCCCGACGAGACCAAGGCGCTCCAGGCGGAGTGGGACCGCCGCAACATCCCGGTGCCGCTGAAGGCGCTGGACTCGCCCTACCGCGAGATCACCCGGCCGGTGGTCTCGTACGTCAAGTCACTCCGCAGCGGGCACCCCCGCGACGTCGTCGTCGTCTACATCCCGGAATACGTACTCGGCCGGTGGTGGGAGCAGCTGCTCCACAACCAGAGTGCCCTGCGGCTCAAGGGGCGCCTGCTCTTCACGCCGGGGGTGATGGTGGCCAGTGTCCCGTGGCAGCTGCGCAGCTCCGAGGGCCAGGAGGAGCGGTTCGATGGGCCCGTTGTCGGGTCGATCCGGCGCGGCGGTGCCTGACCGACCGCACCCGGCCCGGCCGGGGGACGCGCCGGTCGGCCTCGAGCCGGGCGACGAGGTCGTCCTGCGGGTCGGGTCGGTGGCCCATGGCGGGCACTTCGTCGCTCGCCACCAGGGTCGCGTGGTGTTCGTCCGCCACGCCCTGCCGGGCGAGCTGGTCCGCGTCGTGGTCACCGAGGGGCGCCCTGGCGACAGATACGTGCGCGGCGACGCCATCGAGATCCTGGAGCCTGCGGCCGAGCGGGTCACGCCACCCTGCCCCTGGTCCGGGCCGGGACGCTGCGGGGGCTGCGACTTCCAGCACGTCCTGCTGGCGGCTCAGCGGCGCCTGAAGGGCGATGTCATCCGGGAACAGTTCGCGCGGCTTGCAGGCCTCGATGTCGACGTGCTCGTGGAGCCGGTGCCGGGCGATCGCCATGGCCTGAGCTGGCGCACGCGGGTGGAGTTCGCCGTCGACGAGAGCGGTGTCGTGGGCCTCCGCAAGCACCGCTCCCACGACGTCGTACCGCTCGAGCGGTGCCCCATCGCCGTGGACTCGGTCAACGCCAGCGGCGTCTTCCGGACCGACTGGAGGCCCGACGTCGGCGTCGACGTGGTGGCCCCGAGCGCGAGTGAAGGGCCCGTGCTGGTCCCGCTCCCGAGCGGTGACGAGGAGGCACCCCTGGTGCGCGAGCGGGTGGCTGCGGGGGAGTGGTCGGCAGAGTTCGATGTCTCCGCACGCGGCTTCTGGCAAGTCCACCCGGGTGCGGCCGGCACGTTCGTGGCGGCGATGCTTGCCCTGCTCGCCCCCGAGCCCGGGCAGCGGGTGCTCGACCTGTATGCCGGTGTGGGCCTGTTCGCGGCGGCGCTCGCCGAGTCGGTGGGCCCGGAAGGCTCGGTCCTTGCCGTCGAGTCCGACCACGTGGCCATGCAGTGCGCAGTCGGGAACCTCGCGCCATGGCCCTGGGCGGAGACCCGGGCTGGCCGGGTGGAGCGGACCCTCGGCTCCCTCGCGCACCAGCGCGTGTCCGCAGACCTTGCGGTGCTCGACCCCCCGCGGTCGGGAGCGGGTCGCCGGGTGGTCGCGGGCCTGGCCGCCCTGGCTCCGCAGCGCCTGGTCTATGTTGCGTGTGACCCGGCCGCCCTGGCCCGTGACACTGCCTACCTGCGCGACGCCGGCTACAACCTCGACTCGCTGCGCGCGTTCGACGCCTTCCCCATGACGCACCACGTCGAGTGCGTGGCACTGTTCACACCTTGATCAGGGCCGAGGCGAGCAGGACGATACGGTCCTAGGCCGGGAACCGGCCGGATGGGTGGGCTGGCATGACACAGGGAATCGTGCTCCCGGAGGGAGCCAACGACCTGCACATCGACGTGGGTGAGCGGGGAGGCAGGTACTCCAAATCCGGCCGGCTGAAGGCAGCGCCCTACGAGACCGAGATCGTGAGGCTCCAGGAGCAGCTGGTGCTGCTGCAGTACTGGATCCAGAGCCAGGGCCTGAAGGTGCTCGTGATCTTCGAGGGGCGCGGATCGGCGGGCAAGGGTGGGGTCATCAAGCGGATCACCGAGCGGACGAGTCCCCGAACGGTGCGGGTCGCCGCCCTGCCCAAGCCGACTGAGCGCGAGCGCTCGCAGTGGTACTTCCAGCGCTACGTAGAGCACCTGCCGGCCGCGGGTGAGATGGTCCTGTTCGACCGTAGCTGGTACAACCGCAGCAATGTCGAGTGGGTGATGGGCTTCTGCACGGAGGAGGAGCACCAGGAGTTCCTGCGCTCGTGCCCCGAGTTCGAGCGCATGCTCGTGCGGTCGGGAACCGTGGTTCTCAAGTACTGGTTCTCGGTCAGCTTCGAGGAACAGCGGCGACGGTTCGAGGCACGAAACGCCGAGCCCCTCAAGCGATGGAAGCTCACCGACATGGACCTCGCCGAGCACGAGCTGTACGTGCGCTACTCGATGGCGAAGGACACGACATTCCAGTTCACCGACATCAAGCAGGCGCCGTGGTACGTCGTCCCGTCCGACGACAAGCGAGCGGCGCGGCTCAACTGCATCAGCCACCTGCTGGCCCAGTTCGACTACGAGGACGTAGCTCCGGATGTCGTTGAGCTGCCGACGATGCGGCAGCTGCCCTACGTGCGGCCGCCCATGCACGAGCAGACCTTCGTTCCGCCGCTGTTCTAGTCCGGGGGCGCGTGGAGCACCTCCGTTTGGCCTGCGCAACCCTATGGACGAGGATCGACAGGGGCGCCATCCCTGTGGTTAGATATCTTGACGTCAAGATAAATCCGAAATGCGCGGAAGGAGCCGGCTGTGGCCAGCGCGAACAGCTTCAATGCTCACGGCGATCTCACTGTGGGTGACCGGTCCTACGAGATCTACCGACTGAGTTCCGTCGAGGGCAGCGAGACCCTCCCGTACAGCCTCAAGGTGCTCCTGGAGAACCTGCTCCGCACCGAGGACGGCGCCAACATCACGGCCGACCACATTCGCGCACTGGGCAGCTGGGACGAGACCGCCGAGCCCGACACCGAGATCCAGTTCACTCCCGCGCGCGTGATCATGCAGGACTTCACCGGGGTCCCCTGCGTCGTCGACCTGGCCACGATGCGCGAGGCGGTCGCCGAGCTGGGCGGCGACGCGGCCAGGATCAACCCGCTCGCGCCCGCCGAGCTGGTCATCGACCACTCGGTGATCATCGACGTCTTCGGGCGTCCCGACGCCTTCGAGCGGAACGTCGAGATCGAGTACCAGCGCAACAACGAGCGCTACAAGTTCCTCCGCTGGGGACAGACCGCCTTCGACGACTTCAAGGTGGTGCCCCCGGGCACCGGCATCGTCCACCAGGTCAACATCGAGCACCTGGCCCGCACGATCATGGTCCGCGACGGCGTGGCCTACCCCGACACCTGCGTCGGCACCGACTCGCACACCACTATGGTCAACGGCCTGGGCGTGCTCGGCTGGGGCGTGGGCGGCATCGAGGCGGAGGCTGCGATGCTCGGCCAGCCGGTGTCGATGCTGATCCCGCGCGTGGTCGGTTTCAAGCTCTCCGGCTCCATCCCGCCGGGCGCGACGGCCACAGACGTTGTGCTGACGATCACCGAGATGCTGCGCAAGCACGGCGTGGTCGGGAAGTTCGTCGAGTTCTACGGCGAGGGAGTCTCCGCGGTGCCGCTGGCCAACCGCGCCACGATCGGCAACATGAGCCCGGAGTTCGGCTCGACCTGCGCGATCTTCCCGATTGACGACGTCACCCTTGAGTACCTGCGCCTCACCGGGCGATCGGCGGAGTCTGTGGCGCTCGTCGAGGCGTACGCCAAGGAGCAGGGCATGTGGCTCGTGGCGGGGCCCGACCAGCCCGAGCCGCGGTTCTCCGAGAAGCTCGAGCTGGATCTCTCCACCGTCGTCCCGTCCATCGCCGGGCCGAAGCGTCCCCAGGACCGCATCGCGCTGACCGACGCCAAGGAGTCCTTCCGCAAGGTGCTCCCGACCTATGTCGCTCACCACGAGGGCGACGCCGGGGCGGCGTCGTCCTTCCCGGCGAGCGACCCGGCAGCGGGCGGCGCCTCGGAGGGGTACAACGGCGGCGCCAAGCCCGCTGACGAAGGCGACGGTGCCGCCCGGCCCTCCCACAAGGTCAGCGTCACCACGGCGGAGGGCAACACCTTCGAGATCGACCATGGCATCGTGTCGATCGCCTCGATCACCTCCTGCACCAACACCTCGAACCCGTCCGTGATGATGGCCGCGGCCATGCTCGCCAAGAACGCCGTCGACAAGGGCCTCGCGGTGGCGCCGTGGGTCAAGACCTCGATGGCGCCCGGGTCCAAGGTGGTCTCCGACTACTACGAGAAGGCCGGCATGTGGCCCTACCTCGAGAAGCTGGGCTTCCACCTGGTGGGCTATGGCTGCACCACGTGCATCGGCAACTCGGGCCCGCTCAGCGACGAGATCTCCAAGGCCATCAACGACAACGACCTCGCCGTGGTGTCGGTCCTGTCGGGCAACCGCAACTTCGAGGGCCGCATCAATCCCGACGTCAAGATGAACTACCTGGCCTCGCCGCCTCTGGTGATCGCCTACGCGCTGGCCGGCACGATGGACTTCGACTTCGAAAGCGAACCGCTGGGCAAGGACACCACTGGCCACGACGTCTTCCTCAAGGACATCTGGCCCGGCCCCGAGGACGTCGAGCGCACCATCGCCAGCGCGATCAGCAAGGAGATGTTCACCAAGGACTACGCCGACGTGTTCGCCGGCGACGAGCGCTGGCAGTCGCTGCCGACGCCCGAGGGCGACACCTTCGCCTGGGACGTCGACTCCACCTACGTGCGCAAGCCGCCGTACTTCGAGGGCATGCGCACCGAGCCCGCCCCCGTCGAGGACATCAGCGGCGCGCGCGTGCTCGCCAAGCTCGGTGACTCGGTGACCACCGACCACATCAGCCCGGCGGGTTCGATCAAGGCCGACAGCCCGGCCGGCAAGTACCTCGCCGAGCACGGCGTCGAGCGCAAGGACTTCAACTCCTACGGCTCCCGGCGGGGCAACCACGAGGTCATGATCCGGGGCACCTTCGCCAACATCCGCTTGAAGAACCAGCTCCTCGACGGCGTCGAGGGTGGCTTCACCCGCAACTTCCTGGACGGCGGGGAACAGACGACGATCTACGACGCCTCGATGGCCTACCAGGAGGCCGGCGTCCCGCTCGTCATCCTCGCGGGCAAGGAGTACGGCTCGGGCTCCTCCCGCGACTGGGCGGCGAAGGGCACCAGCCTGCTGGGCGTGAAGGCGGTCATCGCCGAGAGCTACGAGCGCATCCACCGCTCCAACCTCATCGGCATGGGCGTGCTGCCGCTGCAATACCCCGCCGGCCAGACCGCAGAGTCCCTCGGCCTGGACGGCACCGAGACCTTCGACATCGCAGGTGTCACTGCGCTCAGCGAGGGCAGGACGCCCAAGACGGTCCGGGTCACAGCCACCAGGGAGTCGGGCGATCCGGTCGAGTTCGAGGCGGTGGTACGCATCGACACCCCTGGCGAGGCTGACTACTACCGCAACGGCGGCATCCTCCAGTACGTCCTGCGGTCGCTGGTCGCCGGCTGACGCCAGCAAAGGGTATGCCGGCCAGCCGGCACACCTGAACCGCGGCTCCGGGCCCGGTCGCCCATCAGGTGACCGGGCCCGCGCAGCCCCAGCCGGTGGGGCCGGGCCGCGGCCGGCATTCGTGGCGCGATCAAGGCGACGCACGGCCAGACTGGTGCGGCGGGTGACCGGTCGCCGAAAGCGCTTGTCCGGCATACCAACTCGTGCCGCATGAGCCGTGGACTCAGAGCCTCGGCACGTAGCGCTTGCCCTGCAGCGCCTCGTAGACCAGGCCCGCGCTGCGCCGCGCTGCCAGGAGGCGGACGCCCTCGGCCTCGATGTCGGCCATCACCTGGGCCACTCCCTCGGCGGCCACGTGGTCCTCGAGCTCTACCCGCGCCTCGCGGTAGGCCTGGCGCATGGCCACGAGCTGGGCCTCGATGTGGCGAGTTGCGATCCAGGCGAGGGCAACTGGGTATCGGCGCCACCCGGCATACGCGCGGTAATCGGCCGGGCAGTGGTCGAGCAGCCAGGACACCGCTGGGACCTGCCAGCCGGCCACCTCCGGCGGCGGCACGGGCGCAGGCCATCCCGGCGGCGCAGGCCCTCCAGGAGTCGCGGCGGGCTGTCGACCGCGTGCCCGGGGCAGCGACCGCGGCACGGGTGGCGCGATGCGGCGCTCACGCGGCTCCATCGAGGCCACCTCCCTCGGGGGGCGGACCGTGCGCGGTCGATTCGAACATATGTCCACAATAGTGGCTGGCCGGGTGGGTGAGACGAGGTCTGGGGAGAACCCTGATGACGGCGACGGCCCGGCACACAGGAGGGGGAGAAGTCCGCGACCTTCGGGACGGCAAGGATGAGCGCATAGACTCGCGGATGCCGGATCGGGGTAGCGGGCGCGACCGGCAGACGCATGGCACCAGAAACGGAAGGACGCAGGCTCACGTGGGTGTGCTCGAGACGATCAGCAGTCCCCAGGACCTCAAGGCCCTGCCGGCGGACCGGCTGCCAACCCTGGCTCAGGAGATCCGAGACTTCCTGGTGCGAGAGGTGGCCAAGACAGGTGGTCACCTGGGCCCCAACCTCGGGGTCGTCGAGCTCACGCTGGCGCTCCACCGGGTCTTCGACTCGCCCCGCGACACGATCGTCTTCGACACCGGCCACCAGTCGTACGTCCACAAGATCCTCACCGGCCGTCGGGACTTCAGCCGGCTCAAGAAGCAGGGCGGCCTTTCGGGCTACCCGAGCCGCGCCGAGTCCGAGCACGATGTGGTCGAGAACTCCCATGCCTCGACGGCTCTGTCCTGGGCCGACGGCATCGCCAAGGCGCGCCGCGTGCGGGGCGAGCGCAACCGGCATACCGTCGCGGTCATCGGCGACGGAGCACTGACCGGCGGTATGGCCTGGGAGGCCATCAACAACATCGCCGTCGACAAGGACCTGCCGCTGGTCATCGTCGTCAACGACAACGAGCGCTCCTACGCACCGACCATCGGCGGGCTGGCCGAGCACCTAGCGACCCTGCGCACGACCCGGGGCTACGAGCGGTTCCTCGAGTGGGGTAAACAGACCCTGTCGCGGACGCCGGTGGTCGGCGGCGCGATGTACGAGACCCTGCACGGGGTGAAGAAGGGGATCAAGGACATCGTCGCCCCACAGGGGATGTTCGAGGACCTCGGGCTCAAGTACATCGGGCCGATCGACGGGCACGACGAGCAGGCGATCGAGCAGGCCCTGCGGCGCGCGAGGACCTTCGGGGGGCCCGTGCTGGTTCATGTCCTCACCCAGAAGGGCCGGGGGTACGACCCAGCGCGCAACGACGAGGCCGACCAGTTCCACGCCGTCGGGGTGATCAACCCCGAGACCGGCCTGCCCTTCGAGGCGGGAGGCCGGATCTGGACCGACGAGTTCAACGACGAGATGGTGGCGATCGGCGCCGAGCGCAAGGACGTCGTGGCCATCACGGCGGCGATGCTGATCCCGGTCGGGCTCGACGGCTTCGCCGCGGCCTATCCCGACCGCGTGTTCGATGTCGGGATCGCCGAGCAGCACGCCGTGACCATGGCCTCGGGTCTGGCCTTCGGCGGGCTTCATCCCGTGGTCGCCGTCTACGCGACCTTCCTCAACCGCGCCTTCGACCAGGTGCTGATGGACTGCGCCCTGCACCGTGCCGGTGTGACGTTCGTGCTCGACCGCGCGGGGATCACCGGCAGCGATGGCGCGTCACACAACGGCATGTGGGACATGACCATGCTGGGCATGGTCCCCGGTCTGCGCCTCGCGGCTCCGCGCGACGGCGCGCAGGTGCGACTCCAGCTGCGTGAGGCGGTCAACGTCTCCGATGGCCCGACGGTCCTGCGCTTCCCCAAGGGGGATGTCGCCGAGCCGCTGGGCGCCGTGGACCGGATCGGGTCGCTCGACCTGCTGCACGGGCCGGCCTCCGACCCTGTGGACCTGCTGGTCGTCGCCGTCGGCTCCATGGCGTCGATGGCCCTTTCGGTCGCGGCCAAGCTGGAGGCGCAGGGCCACACGGTGGCGGTAGTCGACCCGCGCTGGGTGCTCCCGGTCAGCCCGGACGTCGTCGCCACCGCGCGCCGGGCGGGGGCGGTCGCCGTGATCGAGGACAACCTGGTCGATGGCGGCATCGGGTCGGCGGTCGCGGCGGCCCTGATGCGGGCCGACGTAGGCATCCCGGTTCACTGCTTCGGGATCCCCAAGCGGTTTCTTGAGCATGGGTCGCGCAGTCAGGTCATGGAGCAGATCGGTCTCACCGCAGACGGCATCGCCACCAGTCTGGCCTCGTCGCTGCACTGAGCCCTCGGTGGCTGCGGTCCGGCCTCGCAGCGGGCCGTCGCTGGCACCGACCGCTCCCTGGCTGCGAGCCATCCCTGGGCACCCATAGGCCGCGTGTGGCGTCCGGCTCAGTTGGTCAGCGCGCTCAGGAACACGTCTTCGAGGTCCTCGGCCTTGCGCGCGGCGTAGGCCTCGCCGGACGTCGTCTCGGAGATGCGGCGCAGCGCTGCCGTGTCGGCCTGGCCGCCGAGGGCGATGCTGATGATCCGCACTGGGCGCTTCGGGTCCGCCTGCTTCTTCAAGCCGGCCACGACGGCGTCCAGGCTCACGCTGCCGGGGTCCTCGTTCTTGCCGTCGCTGACCAGGACGATGGTGTTGTTGCCGACCCGCCAGCTCGCCTTCGCGGCAGCTGCCGCGGCCAGCACCGTGTCGTAGAGGCCGGTGTCGCCCTTGGCCGTCAGCTGGGTGACCGAGTTCTGGAGCGACTGCCGCGCAGAGATACCCCCCACCGTGCGGGACAGCTTGCCCAGCGCAAGGACCTGCGCGTAGTCCCTGCCGCCCGTGGTGCTCCGGGAGAAGGTCCACATGCCGACCGAGGTGCGGTCGGAGAAGAGGGGCAAGGAGTCGAGGATCGCCTGCTTGGCCAGGTCGAGGCGGGTGGCGTTGCCCGCGCCCGGGACCTTCTCGTTCATCGACCCGGAGACATCGAGGACGACCAGGAGGCTGCCCTGGCGGTCCAGGGCGGTCCAGTTCTGCAGGACGCGGGCTACCGTCGATGCATCTGGTGCCGGGGGAACGTAGGCAGGCTCGCTGGACAGCGCTCCGCGGGCAGGTGTGGCATCAGAACCCAGGCGCAGCGTCCGCCAGTGCGCCGAGCGCAGCTCCGCGGCGGGCTGGCCCTGCACGAGGAACTCGGCGAAGCGGTTGACCGCGCTGCGCTGTGCGTCGTTGACCCACTTGGCGTTCAGCGTGATGAGCGGGATCTCCTCGCTGAGTGTGCCGTCGCGGGGGTAGACCGCCGCCAGGGGAACGACCGGCTTGGAGGCATTGAAGGTCAGGACCTCGCGCTCGGTCCAGGGCATCATGGGAGTCTGGCGCAGCGCCTCGGTGGCGGACAGACCCGCGTCGCGCAGGGGCGCCAGGGTCTTCGCCGGATCCGCGCCGAGGGTGGTCAGCGAGCTCTGCGCGGTGAGCAGTTCGCGCCGAACGTCGTCGACTGCCTCGGCGTCGCGGGACACCCGGTCGTAGACGCTGGTCGTGGCGGCGAGCCCGCTGGTGCTCGTCAGCGGGTCTCGCCAGGCGATCCGGACCGGCCCCCACTCGCCGTGGCCCTTGGCCCCCCAGCCGCGGGGATCGCGGGCGAGTGCCAGCAGATCCGTCCACGAGGGCTGGGTGTTGGGCCAGCCCAGAGCCACGGCCATGGGCCGCGGGACGGCGATCACCACGGGGCTGGAGGCAATCACCGGGACGGCATGGGGGAGCAACGCGGCGATTTCGGGCCGCCGGGCGAGGGTTGCACGCCACAGGTTGGCGTCTGGAACCCACACGGTGGTGGCGTTCGAGCCGCCGCCCGCGTCGAGCTGGTCGAGCAGGGACTCCCCGAAACTGGTCGGGTCCTGTGCCGTCACGGTGGATGTTGTGCACTGTCCGCCGTCCGTCGAGCCCCCGCCGCCGTCGAATGCAGCGGCTGCCTGCTTCATGACGGGCGCGATCTCGGGGGAGGCCACGATGCGGAGGGCAATCCGGCTGCCGCTGCAGTCGCCGGAGCCGCCCGTCCCCCGCGTGATGGCGTATCCGGCACTGGCCACAGCCAGGAGCGCAATCGCGATCACAACCGGGACGATGGCCCGGTGCCGGCTGCTGCTGGGTGCGCTCCGATGCCGACCAGCACGGGTCGGAACCTGGGCGCTGGGGTCTCCATTCTCTAGTGGAGCGTGGGCCCCCCGCGCTTTGGTCATGCGGGCGAGTTTGCCGTCCGAAGACGGTGGGTTACAAGGGTAGGGACAGTTCGTCTCGTTTCAGTGTCCAAAAGTCCCACTCCAGATCTGGCCGAATGGTGCCGTTTTGGATGGTTTGTCCGTGTTCTTCGTCACAACGGGCTAGACCGGGAGCGGCCCTCCGGCGGATGGGCCACCAGCCGGCGCATGCGCAGGGCGAGCTGGAGCTCGAGTGCCGGCTCCGGCTCCTGCCATCCGTCGCCGAGAAGGCTGCCGATCCGGTCCAGCCGCTGCGCCACCGTGTTGGTGTGGACATGGAGGGCGACCGCTGCCCGGCTCGGGCTCCCGCCCCCGGCGAAGTACGCCTCGAGCGTCCCGACCAGGTCCGTCCCCCGGGCCTCGTCGTAGTCGACCACCGGGCCGAGCACCCGGCGGACATAGGCCGTCACATCGGGATCGGTGCCGACGATGAGCCCGGCGAAACCGAGGTCCGATGCTGCTGCCCCGGTGCCCTCGTGGCCAAGGGCCAGCAGCGCCGCGAGGGTGCGGCGGGCCTCGTCGTAGGCCGACGCCACCGCATCGACGTCACGCACGGGAGCACTCACGGCCACGGTCACCATCGCCGAGCGGGCCAGGCGGGAGTGCAGCGACTGTGCGAGGCGGGTCGGCTCCTCGCCGGGGATCAGGGCCACGACATCGCCGTCATGCACGCCCACCAGGGCTTGGCTGCCCAGCACGGTCTGGGCCGACAGCGTCAGGGCTCGCCGCTGGGTGTTGACCGGGCCGCGCAGCACAGCAACGCAGAACGAGTGGTCCAGGGCCAGGCCAAGCCCACGAGCCGCCCGGATCCGGTCGTCACGCTCGCCCCGGGCCGCGATCAGGTCGCTGATCAGGTCGGCCAGCACCTGCCGCTGGGACTCGGCCACATCCCGCTCGAAGAGCAGGAAGAGGGCGCAGACCACGGCGGCGCGCTCGATCGTGCGGATGTCAGCGGCGTCTGGCGTCAGGTCGAACCCTGCGCCGACGAACAGCGTTCCCATGATGTCGTGGCCGGCCCGGACGGCCACCACGTGGAAGTCGCTCAGGCTCACCAGTCGACCCGCGGGCTCGCCGGCGGCCACCTGAACACCTTGAGCGCGCTGGTCCGGCCCGAGAGCAGGGGCGCCGAAGACGCTGCGCTGCTCGCCGTCCTCGCCCACGAGGAGCACCCAATCGCCCAGCAGCTCGCCCAGCGCCCGGGTGACGTCGTCGATCCCGCCCCGAGCGAGGAGCACTTCAGCGAAGCGGTCGTGGGCCGCTGCGGCGCGCTCCACCCCCTCGGTGTGGCGGCGAACCGTCGCGTGTGCCTCCGAGAGGGCCTCGAGGGCGTTCTGGGCATCGCTCAAGGCCCGGACCTGCACGATGGTCACGGCAGCGAGGGCGGCGAGCGACGTGAGGAGCCCCACCTCGTCGGGCTGGAACACTCGCTCGGAGCGGTCGGCGGCGAAGAGAACCCCCACGAACTCGTTCCCGACGAGAAGAGGCGCTCCGCAGATGGCGACGATCCCCTCCTCGCCCACCGCCGCATCGATCGACGAGGTGTGGCGGAACCGGTCATCAGCTGCGTAGTCGGGTGTCCAGTACGGCCGATGGGTCGAGGCGACGAGGCCACCCAGTCCCGCGCCGAGCGGCAGGCGCACGGTCTGGAAGCGGGCCGAGATCGACCCAGCAGTCGCCCTCATGTACGTGTCGCCGGCCGAGGGATCGAACAGGGTCAGGTAGGACAGGTCGGTGCCCAGTAGCGCCCGGGTGCGGCGGACGATGGCGTCGAGCACGCCGGCGGGGTCGCGCATGGAGGCGAGGTCGCGCGCCGTCTCCACGAGCGCCTCGAGCTCGCGCTCACGGCGCCGATGGACGTCGAACGCCATGTGGATCTGCAGCGCGAGCTCGCGCAGCTCGGGGCTGACGGCAGCCGTCGCGATCTGCTGCGCCGGCGCTCCCATCGCGAGCAGCCGGAGCAGGAGGGCCGCTGGACGTTCCTCCACTGGCGGCTCGTGCAGGGTCATGGCGGAGATCATAGGCGCGGAGCCCGATCCGGGGATGTGCCGAGTCCACATGTCCTGAGCACGGTTATAGCGTGGCGGGCCATGTGACGACCTGCGCCGCTGCCCTAGGTTTCTCGGCACCGATGAGGTCGCTCGCCTACCCAACCCCCGCGAAACACACACGCCCAAGGAGGTGCAGGGATGTCCTCACCTGCCTCACCGCCGCGCGGCCCCGAAACGCCACTACTCGAGACGCGAGCCCTCGTGAAGGAGTTCCGTGGCTTCCGCGCGGTCGCCGACGTCGACCTGCGCGTGGCCGAGGGGACCGTGCATGCTCTGGTCGGCCCCAACGGTGCCGGGAAGACGACGCTGTTCAACCTCCTTACTGGCTTCCTCACCCCCACCTCCGGCCAGATCCTCTACCGGGGGCGGGACATCACCGGGCGCCAGCCCGAGCAGATCGCCCACCTCGGGATCGCGCGGTCCTTCCAGATCACCAGCCTGTTCGACCAGATGACCGCGACCGAGCACGTCGAGCTGGCGCTGGCGTCCCCCACCGGCCTGGGTCTGCGGTTCTGGCAGCTCGCAGCGCTCCCTGGACCGCTTTCGCCGCACCGCCCTACAACTGCTCGACCAGGTGGGCCTCGCGGATCGCTCCGGCCAGGCCGCCGGCTCTCTCGCCTACGGGCAGAAGCGGGCCCTCGAGCTGGCCCTCGCCCTCGCGCTGGACCCCCGGCTGCTCCTGCTCGACGAGCCCACGGCCGGCATGGGCCTGGAGGACGTCGACCGCACCATCGAGCTGGTCCGGAAGGTGTCGAGTGGACGCACGGTGGTGTTCGTCGACCACAACATGCATGTCGTGGGATCCCTCGCGGACACCGTGACCGTGCTCCAGTCGGGACAAGTCCTCGCGGAGGGGACCTACGCACAGGTCCGCGACGACGAGAGGGTCATCACGGCATACCTGGGGCAAGCCCATGTCTGAGAACGGGTCTGACCCCGTGCGTGCCAACAGCACCGGGCGGACCGGGGCGATCGCACCCGTCCTCGACGTCAGCGGCATGTCCGCCTGGTACGGCGATGCCCGTGTGCTCGACGATGTGTCGATCAGCGTCGGCCCCGGCGAGGTGGTCACGCTCGTGGGGCGTAATGGCGCCGGCAAGACCACCCTGCTGCGCTGCATCATGGGTCTGCATCGCGGCGTCAGGGGTGTCCTCTGCCTGGAGGGTCGCCCCCTCGACGGGCTGTCCGCCGACAAGCGCGCTCGCCGCGGCCTGGGCTGGGTGCCCGACGACCGGGGCATCTATGCCAGCCTCACCGTTGCCGAGAACCTCCTGCTGCCGCCCGTGGTGGGCGACTCCGCCTGGAGCCTGGAGCAGGTGCACGAGGTCTTCCCCGTGCTCTACGAGCGCCGCGCTTTCCCCGGCACCAGGCTTTCCGGGGGCGAGCAGCAGATGCTCGCCATCGCCCGGGTCCTGCGCATGGGCGCCCGGGTGCTGCTGCTCGACGAGCCGAGCGAGGGCCTGGCGCCTGTGATCGTCCAGCGCATCGGCGACATCATCCGGCAGGTCAAGGCCCAGGGCATTTCGGTGCTCCTCGTCGAGCAGAACGTCACCTTCGCCTCGACGGTCGCAGACCGCCATTACCTGCTTGCCCAGGGGCGCGTGGTCGAGGCCCTCGACAACGAGCGTTTCCAGGCACGCACCACCGAGCTGCTCGAGTACCTCGGCATCTAGGCGCTTCATCCAGTCCCCGCACCGCCCCAACCAACCCATCCCAACCGTTTCGAGACCGGAACATCGAAAGACCCACACCAAAACCCCAGGAGGGGACATGCACCGCACGAAGTCCTTGGCCCTCGCGGCCGCCGCCGTGGCTGGCAGCCTGGTGCTTGCTGCCTGTGGAGGCGGCGGTCCCAGCTCTGGCGGGGGCAAGATCAGCGACGACAAGGTCGTCATCGGTCTGCTCAACGACCAGTCCGGCGTGTACAAGGACCTGTCCGGTCCGAACAGCAAGGTTGCGATCGAGATGGCCGTCGCCGACTACAAGGCGAAGTACGGCGACAAGGCCGTGGCCAAGAACATCGAGATCGTCATGGCCGACCACCAGAACAAACCGGACATCGCCAACACCAAGGCGCAGGAGATGTACGACCGCCAGATGGCCGACGTCATTCTGGACGTGCCGACCTCATCAGCTGCCCTCGCGGTGGCCACGCAGGCCAAGACCAAGAAGAAGCTCTTCATCGACGTGGGCGCCGCCACCACCGCGCTCACCGGTAAGTCGTGCAACAAGTACACCTTCCACTGGGCCTACGACACCTACATGCTGGCCCATGGCACCGGCGCGGCGACCGTTGGCAACGGCGGCAAGTCGTGGTCGATCGTCTACCCCGACTATGCCTTCGGCCAGGACATGACCAAGTCGTTCTCGACGGCGGTGGAGAACGCTGGCGGCACCGTGCAGCAGAAGATCGCGACGCCGTTCCCCAACGACAACTTCGCCACGTTCATCACGAAGGCAGAATCGAGCAAGCCCAACGTGATTGGGATCATGGCCGCGGGTGGTGACCTGGTCAACTTCGTGAAGCAGTACAACCAGGCCGGGCTCCAGGGCAAGACGACCCTTGCCGTCGGGCTGATGTTCATCACCGATATCCACAGCCTTGGCGTGGACCAGTTCCAGGGCACCACCTTCACTGACGCCTGGTACTGGAACTTCGACGACCAGAACCGCGCGTGGGCCGACAAGTTCAAGGAGAAGACCGGCAGCCGTCCGTCCTTCGCCCATGCCGGCAACTACTCCGCGGCGCTCAACTACCTCGAGGCGGTCCAGGCGGCCGGCACCGACAACTCCGATGCCGTGGTCAAGCAGCTGGAGGGCAAGAAGATCAACGACATCTTCCTGCGCAACGGCGAGGTCCGCGCTGCCGACCACCGGGTTCTGCACGACGCCTATCTCGTGAAGGTCAAGAGCAAGGACCAGGTCAAGGAGGACTGGGACTACGAAGAGGTCATCAAGACCATCCCGGCCGCCGAGGCGTTCAACCCGACCGTCTCGCCCGACTGCAAGATGTGACCGACCCAGCCACGGACCAGGGGGTATGCCGGGTGCTCGCCACCCGGCATACCCCCGATCCCCACCGGGGCACCTGACGCCAGGAGAAGCATGAGCTCGTTCATCCAGTACACGCTGCAAGGACTCGCGGCGGGCGGCTTCTACGCTCTCGCGGCGCTGGGCCTGGCCGTGATCTTCGGGGTCCTCGGCGTCGTGAACTTCAGCCACGGCGCGTGCTACATGCTCGGGGCGGTGGGCACCGCTGTGCTCCTCGACGCCGCGGGCCTGGGCTTCTGGGCGGCGCTCCCGCTGATCCCCGTCCTCATGTTCGGGTTCGGCGTGCTGATGGAGCGGCTGCTCGTGCGCTGGCTCCTCCAGCTCGACCCGCTCTACAACTTCCTGCTCACCTTCGGGCTGACTCTGATCCTCGTCGACATCGTGAAGCGCGAGTACGGCGTCTCCAGCCTGCCCTACGAGCTGCCTGCCGGGCTGGAGGGCAGGATCGCGCTGGGGTCGGTGACGCTGTCGAGCTACCAGCTGTTCGTCGCCCTCTTCTCGGTCGCCATCTGCCTGGCCGTGGGGCTGCTGCTCACCCGGACCCGGATCGGCATGATCGTGCGTGCGTCCACGGAGAACGCCGAGCGCTCTCGCGCACTGGGCATCAACGTGGGCCGCTGGGTCACACCGGTGTTCGGGTTCGGCATCGCCCTCGCGGGGCTCGCCGGCGTCCTCGCGGCGCCGTTCCGCGCGATCACCGCCGACATGGGCAGCAACTTCATCATCATCCTGTTCGCGGTGGTGGTCATCGGCGGCCTCGGGTCGATCCTCGGCGCGGTCGTCGCCGGGTTCATCGTCGGTCTCGTCGAGGCCTACGGACAGGGCTACGCCGGGCAGTTCTCACAGGTGCTGATCTTCGTGCTGATGGCCGCGGTGATCCTTGTGCGGCCCTCAGGGCTCTTCGGACGGGAGGAGGTCGCGTGAGCGAGCAGCTGACGGCACATGCCCGGGTGGACCTGCCCACGAGCGCAGCGCTGCTCACCGGCCGCGGACGCTCCCTGCGCTGGGTCGGCCTTGCCGTCGCCTTGGTGGTGGTGCTCGCGCTGCCGTGGTTCATCTACCCACCGGTGGCGATGGACATCGCGGCCTGGGGCCTGTTCGCCATCTCGATCGACCTGCTGCTGGGATACACCGGCCTGCTGTCCTTCGGGCACGCCGCATTCTGGGGCACCTCGGCGTACACGACCGGCCTCATCGCGATCCACTCGGGTCTACCGTTCCCGGTGGCCGTGCTGGGCGGTGCGCTGGTGGCGATGCTCCTCGCGGTCCCGATCGGCTACCTCTCGGTGCGGCGCACCGGAATCTACTTCGCCATGGTGACCCTGGCTTTCGCCCAGATGATCTTCTTCATCGCCAACCAGTGGCGTTCGGTGACCGGGGGCGAGAACGGCCTCCAGGGCATCCCCAAGAGCTTCTTCGGCGTCTCGCTCGTCGAGTCCGACTCGTTCTACTTCTACTACGCCGCGCTGCCGATCATCCTGGTCGGCGCGTGGATCGCATGGCGGGCGGTCAACTCGCCGTTCGGCCGGGTGCTGGTCGCGATCCGCGACAACCCCGCGCGGGCTCGCGCCCTCGGGTACGACGTGGAGCGCTACAAGATCATGGCCTTTGTGCTCTCGGCCGGACTCGCCGGGCTCGCGGGCGGGGTGTTCGCGATCAGCCACGGGTTCGCCTCGCTCCAAGAGCTGACCTGGACCACCTCGGGCAAGGTCGTGCTCGTCACGGTGCTCGGCGGCATCGGCACGCTCTGGGGTGGTCCCGTCGGCGCAGCGCTCGTGGTGCTCCTCGAGGACCGCCTCGCGTCCTCCGGCTTCAACGGCATCGGCATCATCACCGGGACGATCTTCGTGGTCATCGTGCTCCTGTTCCGCCACGGGATGTGGGGCACGGCCCGCAACCTCCTGGCCGGACCGGCCCAGCGCCTGCGGCGGCGGCAGCACCACGACCTGCCACGCTGACGCGCGCGCCGGCTCGCCTGCGCCCGCGCGCACGCGCACACCACTCACTCGGCCTCGGGAGGTGTGGCGGATGGTGTGGGGATGCAGCGGGGAAGGTGGGGAGGCGGTGAGCGGTGCAGCCCGGTCAGTGGGCGGTCCAGCCGCCGTCCATGGCAAACGACGACCCCGTCACCGACTGCGCGGAGTCGCTGCACAGGAACAGCACCAGGTCAGCGACCTCGGCGGGCTCGATGAGCCGCTTGATCGCAGCGGGCGCGAGCATGACCCGCTCGACGACCTCCTGCTCGGGCATCTGGTGCACGACGGACTGGTCGTGGATCTGCTTCTCCACCAGCGGTGTTCGCACGTAGGCCGGGTTGACGCAGTTGCTGGTCACGCCGTGCTCGGCGCCCTCGAGGGCGACCACCTTGCTCAGGCCCTCGAGGCCGTGCTTGGCGGCAACGTACGCCGACTTGAACGCGCTGGCGCGGAGTCCGTGCACGCTCGAGATGTTGACGACGCGGCCCCACCCCGCGGCATACATATGCGGGAGGCACTGGCGGATCAGGCGGAAGGGGGAGTGCAGCATGAGCCGCAGGATCTGGTCGAACCGGTCGACGGGGAACTCGTGCACCGGCGCCACATGCTGCACCCCGGCATTGTTCACGAGGACGTCGACATCGCCCGGCAGGTGGGCCAGGGCCGCCAGGTCGGCGAGATCGACGACCCGGGGACGGATCGGCTCGCCGCAGGCCTGGGCCAGCCGTTCCAGAGCGGCGCCGTCACGGTCTACGGCGTGCACGAGGGCGCCCCGCGCGGCAAGGGCTTCCGCCACAGCCCAGCCGATGCCGCTGCCAGCACCGGTGACCAGGGCCGTCTTGGCCGACAGGTCAGTCGACGGTGCGCTGGCGCCACGGCCCGACGGAGAAGTCATGCCCCGCAGGCTAGGAGCGCGGCCAGCCTGGCATGACGGTGCCGCTAACCACACTTGTGGCGGATAGGTGTGCTCCCACGCCACACCGCCTGAGGCGGCTCGCGAGCCGTCACGTGTCTGCGACAGAGTGTCTGCGACAGATGTCTGGGGTCAGACGTCTGCGTCAGATGTCGCGGAAGGTCTCGATCGTTGCCCCGAGGGCGTTGAGCCGCTCGGCCAGGTCCTCGTAGCCGCGGTTGATGACGTAGACGTTGCGCAGCACGGAGGTGCCCGGGGCCGCGAGCATGGCGAGGAGCACCACGACGCCCGGCCGCAGTGCCGGCGGGCAGATCACCTCGGCGGCGCGCCACTTCGGCGTCGGCCCCTCGATGAGGACCCGGTGCGGGTCGAGCAGCTGCACGCGCGCGCCCACCTTGGTGAGCTCGGTCAGGTAGATCGCGCGGTTCTCGTAGACCCAGTCGTGGATCATGGTGGTGCCCTCGGCCACCGCAGCGATCAGCGCGAAGAAGGGCAGATTGTCGATGTTGAGGCCCGGGAACGGCATCGGGTGGATCTTGTCGATCGGCGCGTGCAGCGGGCCCGGGAACGTCGTCAGGTCGACAAGACGGGTGCGGCCGTTGGCCGAGCGGTACTCGTCGGTGAGGTCGTACTTCATGCCCATGCCGTCGAGGGTCGCCAGCTCGATCTCGAGGAACTCGATCGGGACCCTCCGGATCGTGATCGACGACTCGGTGACCACCGCCGCCGCCAGCAGGCTCATGGCCTCGATGGGGTCCTCGGATGGGGAGTACTCGACGTCGCGGTCGATCTCGCTGCGCCCGCGCACGGTGAGGGTGGTGGTTCCGATGCCCTCGATCTCGACGCCGAGCTCCTGGAGGAAGAAGCAGAGGTCCTGGACCATGTAGTTGGGGCTGGCGTTGCGGATGACCGTGACGCCGTCGTGGCGCGCGGCCGCGAGGAGGACGTTCTCGGTCACCGTGTCGCCGCGCTCAGTCAGCACGATCGGGCGGCTCGGGGTGGTGGCCGAGTTGACCGAGGCGTCGTAGAAGCCCTGGGTTGCGACCACGCTGAGGCCGAACGATCGCAGCGCAGACAGGTGGGGCTCGACGGTGCGCGTGCCCAGGTCGCAGCCACCGGCATACGGGAGGTGGAAGGTGTCGAACTCGTGCAGGAGCGGGCCGAGGAACATGATCACGGTGCGGGTGCGCCGCGCCGCCTCCACGTCGATCGCCTCGAGGTCGAGCTGGGCCGGCGGGATGATCTCCAGGTCGCTGCTGTCGGGAAGCCACCGGGTGCGCACGCCGATGGAGATCAGCACCTCGATGATGCGGTTGACCTCCTCGATCCGGGCCAGGTTGCGCAGCGTGGTGCGCCCCTTGTTGAGCAGTGAGGCGCACAGCAGGGCGACGGCTGCGTTCTTGGAGGTCTTGACGTCGATCGAGCCGGAGAGGTGCTGGCCGCCCACGATCCGCAGGTGCTGCGGGCCGCTGTGGCCCAGCGAGACGAACTCCGAGTCGAGGCTCTCGCCGATGCGGGCGAGCATTTCAAGACTGAGATTCTGCTTGCCCTGCTCGATGCGGGCCACGGCGCTCTGACTCGTCCCGAGCAGCTCGGCCAGCTCACTCTGCGTCATGGCCTTGTGGCGCCGCGCGTCGCGGATGAGGGCGCCGATGCGCGTCAGGTAGGTGTCGCTCACGGCGAAGACTGTAACTCACATATGAGATATGCGCACCCTTCACACGCGACCCGGTCTGCAAGCCGGTTGAGGGTGAGGTTCTCGGGACCGCCGACGTGGATGACCGCGCCGCGAAGAGACTCGTGCTCGACCACCGCACGACGCCCCCGCCACGTCGGCGACCGCGACGAGGTTCGCGTTCCCATCACGGTCGATCGTCTCCGGCGAGCCGTCTTTGACCGGGTCCTTCCCGTGCATAGCCGAGACCACTGCGCTGCACTCGGCGACCACAGCCGGGAGCGTTGACGGGTCGCGCATCGCCCCGGACCACCAGCACCGCTCGCTCCTCCCAGGCGCTGGTGCCCTCTGGGTGCTGCGAGCACGCGCACCGAGCGACCGTGGTCGAGCAGTCGGTTACCGCCAGGCGCCCGAGGCACCTCGTGCCAGGGGTGGTCGCTGGGCGAGTACGCCGATTTCCAGCCCCGGGGTATCGAGGCGCAGCTGCTGTGAGCGGCGGGTGAACTCCACCGAGAAGCCGGCGGGCCGGCATACCACTCGATGGGTATGCCGGCCCGCCGGCTCAGGTGCGCGTCAGGCCGGAACGCTGGCCACGCCCTGGGGCAGGAACCGGCGCCCGGTCATCTTCTCGGCAACCCCGGTACGGTCGAGCAGCGGCGTGATCCCACCGTTCCACAACTGGAAGCCGGCGCCGGTGATCATGGCCAGGTCGATGTCCATCGGGGCCTGGGCGACTCCCTCGTCGAGCATCCGGCGCGCCTCGTCTGCGATCACCGACAGAACGCGCTCGCGGATCTCCTCCCGGGTGAGGACGACCGGGCTGTCGGGCTTGGGAAGCAATGCGGCGACCTCGGGGTCGACCACCGGCCTGCCCTCGGGCCAGACATAGATGGCCGGCTTCTTGGCCTCGACGATCTTCCGCAGGCCGGGGGAAACGTAGAAGCGGTCCGGGAAGGCTCGCGCGAGGGTCTCGTTGTTGTGCAGGGCGATGGCCGGGCCGACCAGACCGAGCAGGATGAACGGCGGCATCGGAGCGAGTCCGGCGAAAGCAGCATCGG
The DNA here is from genome assembly GCA_963715025.1 of uncultured Actinomycetota bacterium. Lineage (GTDB taxonomy): Bacteria > Actinomycetota > Actinomycetes > Actinomycetales > Dermatophilaceae > DASSJT01. The sequence goes on from CAVQQQ010000002.1 coordinate 317,446, forward strand.
CGACCTCGATCGGCGTCCCTTCGTCGACAACCTTGGCGACTTCCCCCATCCACCGGCCGAGCAGCCGGTTGACGATGAAGGAGGGGGAGTCCTTGACCAAGACCGTGGTCTTCTTCAGGGCCTTGCCGGTGGCGAAGGCCGTGGCGAGCGCCGCGTCGTCGGTCTTCGCGCCGGGGATGATCTCCAGGAGCGGCATCACCGCGACCGGGTTGAAGAAGTGGAAGCCGACGACCCGCTCGGGGTGCTGGAGATCGGACGCCATCTCGGTGATGGACAGCGAGGAGGTGTTGGAGGCGAGCACGCACTCGGGCGAGACGATGGCCTCTACGTCGGCCCACACCTGCTTCTTGACCGACATCTGCTCGAAGACGGCCTCGACGACGAACTCTGCGTCGGCGAAGCCGTCCTTCGAGATCGAGCCGGTGACGAGGCCCTTGAGGCGATTTGCGGCGTCCTGGCTGATCCGGCCCTTGGCGAGCAGCTTGTCGACCTCGCCGTGGACGTAGCCCACGCCCTTGTCCACCCGCTCCTGGTCGAGGTCGGTCATGACGACAGGGACGGTCAGGCTGCGGGCGAAGAGCAGGGCCAGCTGCGAGGCCATCAGGCCGGCGCCCACGATGCCGACCTTCGTGACCGGCCGGGCCAGCGCCTTGTCGGGAGCACCGGCAGGTCGCTTGGCCCGCTTCTGCACCAGGTCGAAGGCGTAGAGGCCGGCCCGCAGCTCGTCGCCCATGACCAGGTCGCCCACGGCTTCGTCCTCGGCGGCGAAGGCCGCCTCGCGGGTGGCGGTGCGGGCGCCGCGAACCAGCTCGATGGCGCGGTAGGGGGCGGGGGACTGCTTGCCGGTCTTGAGGTCGGCCAGGGCCTTGGCGGCCCCGAGTGCGGCCTCCCACTCCGACTCCTCACGGCTGACGTCGGTGCGCTCGACCGTCTCCGCACCGGTCAGGACGCGGGCTGCCCAGAGGAGCGACTCCTCCAGGAAGTCGGCCGGCTCGAACATGGCGTCGGCCATACCGAGCGCGAAGGCCTGCGGACCCTTGAGCATCGTGTTCATGTTCAGGGGGTTCTCGATGATGACCTTGAGCGCATTGGCGGGGCCGACGAGGTTGGGCAGGAGGTAGCAGCCGCCCCACCCCGGCACCAAGCCGAGGAAGCACTCCGGCAGGGCCACCGCCGGAACCCCGGAGGAGATGGACCGATAGTCGGCCGCGAGGGCGATCTCGACGCCGCCGCCCATGGCGGCGCCGTTGACGAAGGCGAAGGTCGGCACGGGTAGGTCCATGATCGCCGAGAACGCGCGGTGGCCCGCTCTCGCGACCCCGACGGCGAGCTCGCGGACGGTGGCCTGGGCCATGGCCTTGAGGTCGGCACCGACGGCGAAGATGAACGGCTTGCCGGTGATGCCGACTGCCTGGATCTCACCGGCCTCGGCGCGCGCCCGTAGCGCGTCGACCGTGATCTCCAGGCCGGAGATGGTCTGGGGCCCGAACGTGTTGGGTTTGGTGTGGTCGAACCCGTTGTCGAGTGTGATCAGGGCGAGGGTGCCGGCGCCGCCGGGCAGGGAGATGTCCTGGACCGGCGTGTGGGTTACGACCTCCTGGAAGTCGGTGGCCTGCGGCGCTTCGGTGGTGGCAGTCATCTCAGGACTCCTTGCCGTAGTCGGCGTGGTGGGGGTTCTCCCAGATCACGGCTCCGCCCATGCCGATGCCGATGCACATCGCCGTGAGCCCGTAGCGGACCTCGGGGTGCTCCTCGAACTGGCGGGCGAGCTGGGTCATGAGGCGCACGCCCGAAGAGGCCAGCGGGTGGCCGGTAGCGATGGCCCCGCCGTACTGGTTCACGCGCTCGTCGTCGTCGGCGAGCCCGAAGTGGTCCAGGAAGGCCAGCACCTGCACCGCGAACGCCTCGTTGAGCTCGAACAGGCCGATGTCCTCGATCGTGAGGCCGGCGCTCGCGAGCGCCTTCTCGGTCGCCGGAACCGGGCCGATGCCCATGACTTCGGGCTCCACGCCGACGAATCCGTAGGACACGAGCCGCATCTTGGCCGGCAGCCCGAGCTCGCGGGCCGCCTCCTCCGAGGCCAGGATGCACGCAGTCGCGCCGTCGTTGAGGCCCGCGCTGTTGCCCGCGGTGACCGAGCCGTGCGAGCGGAACGGCGTGTTCAGGTCCTTCAGGCTCTCCATGGTCGTGCCAGGCCGGGGCGGCTCGTCACGCAGCGCGAGGCCGAAGCCCTTCTCGATGCTTCTGGTCGCGACTGGCACCAGGTCGGGCTGGATCTTGCCATCGACGTATGCCTGCGCCAGCTTCGCCTGCGAGTTGACGGCATACGCGTCTGAGCGGTTCTTGGTCAGGGTCGGGAACCGGTCGTGGAGATTCTCGGCCGTCGACCCCATGACCAGCGCGCTGGGATCGACGAGCTTCTCGGCCACGATGCGGGGGTTGGGGTCGACCCCCTCGCCCATGGGGTGGTGGCCCATGTGCTCGACGCCCCCGGCGATGGCGATGTCACAGGCGCCGAAGGCGATTGACGAGGCGGTGTTCGTCACAGCGGTCATGGCCCCGGCGCACATGCGGTCGACCGAGTAGCCGGGTGTGGTCTTGGGCAGGCCGGACAGCATGGCGGCCAGCCGTCCGAGGGTGAGGCCCTGGTCGCCGATCTGGGTGGTGGCGGCAATCGCCACTTCCTCGACCCGCTCGGGCGGCAGTTCCGGGTGTCGGCGCATCAGCTCTCGGATGCACTTGATGACGAGGTCGTCGGCGCGGGTCTGGGCGTACATGCCCTTCTCCCCGGCCTTGCCGAAGGGCGTCCGGACGCCGTCGACGAACACGACCTCACGCAGGGTGCGGGGCACGGTGGCCTCCCTTGGTGCGGAGTCTGGGGTAGGGCCAGGCGTGGCCCCTCCTTGATGTTACTAATCGGTAATGCCCTCGTGGGCAGCGGTATGCCGTGAGAGCCGTCACGTCGCATGCCGGCTCAGGCGGGGTTGGCGGCGAATGCGGCTACGAGCATCGGCGCGACGATGTCGCGCTGCCACTGCCGGCAGCCCAGCGCGAGCAGGGCGGCGTCAAACGACTCCAGCGTCGGGCTGGGAGGGGGTGTCCACACGACACGGCGCAGGGGCTCCGGGCTGCACACGTTCTCCACCGGCACCGAGCGCGTCTCGGCGAACTCCAGCAGCTGGGCACGTAGGGCAGTGAGCCGCGCCGCCGCCACCGGGTCCTTCTCCGCCCAGGACCGCTGTGGTGGGGGGGCGTCGGAGGGGAGCGTCTTGGGCGGGAGCGCGGCCTCCGGCAGCGAGGCGGCTCGCTTGACCGCGGCCAGCCATTGCCGCTGGTAGCGACGCACCGCACGGTGGCCGGCGGGGAGGTCGTCCTCGGACGTCGGAGCCGCCATCGCGATCTCGACGACGAGGGCGTCGGGCAGGACGCGGCCCGGCGAGATGTCGCGTTCGCGTGCAATCCGGTCGCGCTCCTCCCACAGCTCCCGCACCATGGCGACGCCCCGGCGATGTCGCACCCGGTGCAGTCCGGAGGTGCGGCGCCACGGGTCGACCCGTACCGTCGGCTCCCAGTCGAGCAGGGCCGTGAACTCCTGCCGGGCCCACTCGTCCTTGCCCTGCGCCGCAAGGTCGACGCCCATGAGATTCCGAACCTCGACCAGGACCTCGACGTCGAGCGCGGCATAGCGCAGCCAGGGCTCGGGTAGCGGTCTCGTGGACCAGTCGACGGCCGAGTGCTCCTTGGCCAGCGAGAGGCCTAGGTAATGCTCCACCACGGCGGCCAGCCCGACCCGCGGCATCCCAAGCAGCCGCGCCGCCAGCTCGGTGTCGAAGAGCTGCTTCGGGCGCAGCCCCACGTCGGCCAGGCAGGCGAGGTCTTGGGTGGCCGCGTGCAGGATCCACTCCGCGCCGCCGATGGCGTCGCCGACCGGGGACAGGTCCGGGCACGCGATGGGATCGATCAGCCACGTCCCTGCCCCCTCCCGCCGCAGCTGCACGAGATACGCGTTCTGGCCGTACCGGTAACCGGACGCCCGCTCGGCGTCGATGGCCACCGGCCCCTCACCCTGTGCGATCGCCGCAGCGGCTCTCATGAGCACCCGCTCGCCCTGAACGACTGGCGGCACCCCGTCTGAGGGGTGCTCCAGCGGTGTCGGCCGAGGAGCTGTGTCCTCGGTCGCCGAGGTCGAGTCTTCAGCTAGGGGAGCCGAGTCCGTGGGGGGAGCCGAGTCCTCGGGCGAGGTCTCGGCCGGTGGGGCGTGGTCAGACATTCAGCGGCGCTGCCCCGGAAGTGCGATGACGCCCTCAGGCAACGGGGGCAGGCCGGCGATCGTGCACAGCAGCTCCGACCACGCGCGCAGGTGGTCGCCGAGGTTGCCGCCCCGCGGCGTCCACGAGGCGCGCACCTCCATCTCCACTGCGGCGGGGCGATCTGCGAGACCGGCGAAACTCTCCGAGACCACGCGAGTGACGGTGCCTGCTTCAGCGGTGTAGGCGAGCCGATGGCTGTCGAGGGCATCGATCAGCCAGGCCCAGCCGACTGCCCCCAGCATCGGGTCTGACGCGAGTTCGGGTTCCAGCTCGGCGCGGGCGAACGTCACGGCTCGCCACACGCCGGCCCAGGGATCGGGCGCGGACGGGTCATGAAGCAGGACGAAACGGCCGGAGGCGAGCTCGTCCTCGCCACCGGCCGTGCTGACGACGTCGGCAGTCAAGGCCACGGCATACGGGGCAATGCGCTGGGGGGCGGGAACCTCGGTCAGACGGATCTCGGGACGCAGGCGAGCACCGCGCAGGTCCTTCAGGGCCTGGGCGAACTCCGGTGAGTGGCCACCGGACGGGGAACGACTAGCCACCCTCGCAGGGTAGATCGCCCCGCGCGCGATCGGGAGGAGGCCACGCCGGGCACCCGGCCCGCGGATCGGAGTCCGCGGGCGAAGTACCAGCAGGTGGGCCGGCCATCTCGCCCATCGGTCCCGGGATAGCGTTTCCGCGTGCTCTCGCTCCTGGCCCTCGGCTCCTCGGCCGCATGGGGCACGGCCGACTTCCTGGCCGGGCTGACCTCCCGCCGGCTGCCTGCCGCCGCCGTCGTCGGGTGGTCGCAGGGAATCGCCCTCCTTGCCCTGTCCCTCGTGGTTCTGTCGCAGGGCGACCTCGGCGACCCGGGCTGGATCGGGTGGAGCGTCCTGGCGGGCGGCGCTGGCGCGGGCGCCCTCGTCTGCTTCTACGCCGCTCTGAGCACCGGCACGATGGGGGTCGTGGCACCGGTCGCCTCGCTGGGCGTGGCCGTCCCCGTCGTGCTCGGCATCGCCACCGGCGACCGGCCCTCCCCCGTGGCATGGGTGGGCATGGCCGTCGCCATCACGGGGGTGGCCCTCGCTTCGGGACCGGAGCTGAGCGGCGCCGTGTCCGCCCGGCCGGTCATCCTGGCGACCATCGCGGCAGTCGGCTTCGGTGTGGCGCTGTTCGCCCTCGACCGTGGCGCCCGCGTTTCGACCCTGCACACGCTCTGGGGCATGCGGTGCACGTCGGTTCTTGCCTTCGCCGCCGCTGCGCTGCGTCGGCGCAGCGCCGGCGGGGTCGGCCTTCCCGACCTGCCCATGCTGGCGCTCATCGGCCTGGGCGACCTAGGCGCCAACGTCCTCTTCGCCGTGGCGTCGAGCCAGGGCCAGGTCTCCGTGGCCAGCGTCCTCGCCTCGCTCTACCCGGTCGCCACGGTCCTGCTCGCGCGCACAGTACTCCACGAGCGGCTTCGCGGGATCCAGAAAGCCGGCGTGGTGCTGTCGATGCTGGGCGCCGCCGCGATCGCCGCGTGAGCGGCGCCAAGCGGCCGGCCCGGCTCGCCTACGATTCAGCGGTGACACCTGACAGCCCCGCACAGAGCACCCTGGTCCGCGCAGCGCTTCGCCGGCCTGTGGACCACACCCCGGTGTGGTTCATGCGGCAGGCCGGGCGCTCCCTGCCGGAATACCGCCGGGTGCGCGAGGGCATCGGGATGCTCGAGTCCTGCCAGAGGCCGGATCTCGTCGCCGAGATCACGCTGCAGCCGGTGCGCCGCCACGGCGTCGATGCCGCCATCTTCTTCTCCGACATCGTGGTCCCACTGGCCGCTGTCGGCGTCGACCTCGACATCGTGGCCGGTGTCGGGCCCGTCGTGTCGGAGCCGATCCGCAGCCGCGCCGACCTCGACCGCCTGCCCGAGCTCACCCCCGACCAGGTGCCCTACGTCGCGGAAGCCGTGAAGACCTTGGTCGGCGAGCTGGGGGCCAGACCGCTCATCGGATTCGCCGGCGCGCCCTTCACCCTTGCCTCCTACCTGGTGGAGGGCGGCCCCAGCAAGCACCACGAGCACACCAAGGCCCTGATGCACGGAGACCCCGGTCTGTGGCATGACCTGTGCGCCCGCCTGGCGCAGATCTCCGGCGCCTTCCTGCGGGTCCAGGCCCAGGCCGGTGCGTCCGCCATCCAGCTGTTCGACTCCTGGGTCGGAGCGCTGTCACGCGCCGACTACCTGCGTTTCGTGCAGCAGCACTCGGAGACGGCGCTGGCCGCCGTGGCCGACCTCGGGGTGCCGCGCATCCACTTCGGCGTCGGAACCGGTGAGCTGCTCGCGGCGATGGGTGCGGCCGGTGCCGATGTCGTGGGGGTCGACTACCGAGTGTCACTCACCGATGCCGTGGCCAGGCTGGGCAGCGGGTATGCCGTCCAGGGCAACTTGGACCCTGCCCTCCTCTTCGCGCCCTGGGAGGCGGTGGAGGCGAATGTGCGCAGGGTCGTCGACGAGGGCCGGGCCGCACCGGGACACATCTTCAACCTCGGCCATGGGGTCCTTCCGAACACCGACCCCGACGTGCTGACCCGGGTCGTGGAACTCGTCCACGAGGTATCGGCGCGCTGACGCTGAGCCGAGTGCTCGCGGCCACCGGGTCCTTGCCCTCGCTGGCGGATCGCCAGGGCTAGGCGCTGACGCGGGTCTGTCCGAAGAGCCGCCGTGAGACGAAGTCGACAGCCGGACCGACGAAGAGGACCACCACGAGCGTGCCTGGCCCGACGGCTGCGCCCAGCGACCAGCCGATGAGCGCCCCGCCCACCTGCAGGATGCTGTAGCTCCATCGGAAGCTCAGCGGTGGGTCGAAGGACAGCGCGGCTGCCTCCGCCGGTCCGGCACCGGTGCGCGAGGCGAGGTAGCCGGCGACGCCGACGGTCAGCAGGCCGAACGCCGCGCCGAGCTCGAGAACCCGAGTGGCCATATCCGTGGGACCGGGCAGCAGCGGCAGCGCCGCGCTGACAACCGCGCCGACCACGACGGCCTGCACGATCGTGCCGAAGCCGGGGCGCGTGCCGCGGCCCCAGGCCAGGGCGATGAGGATCAGGCCGACGACAAGGTTGACGAAGGCGAACGGCACACCGGTCGCCACAGTGAGCCCGTTCACGAGAGTGGAGTAGCCGTCCGAGCCGAGCGACGCGTCGAGCAGGACGGCGACCCCGACGCCCAGGACGACGCACGAGAGAACGAGCTGGATCACACGCTTGGCCACGGGAGGTGCAACCGACACCCGCAGCGAATGCTTCCCCGATCCGGGGCACCGACAGCTAGGCGGTCGGCGAGCCCCCGGTGCCGGCCGCGGGTGCCGGCGTGGCGGTCGGCGCCGAGGGGAGGGTCCGTGATGCGCGGCGGCGGCGCAGCCAGAGGGTCAGCGGGTAGGCCACCAGGGCAGCGAGGAGCGCGAAGGGCAGGAGCGCACCGATGACGGTCACCAGTGCTGAGGCCGAGGCCGTGAACGCCGACCATCCGCGCTTCAGCCCCGCGAGGAACCCCGTTTCGTCCTTCTCGACCACGCTCGGGTCGGTCGTCAGGCTCACCTGGACCGGCGAGCGCGCGATGCTGTCCTTCAGCGCAGCCATCTGGGACTCCAGCGCCTCGAGGTCAGCCTCCCGGCGGGCCAGTTCCGACTCCAGGGCGACGATCTGCCCGATGTCGGTCGCCCGCGCCATCAGGGCCCGAACCCGATCGACGCTCGCCCGCATGGTCTTCAGTCGCGCGTCCGTGTCGACGTACTGCTGTTTGACGTCCTCGCTGGAGGACTGCCGCGAGATCACCGTGCCGAGACGGCTCACGTCGTCGAGGAAGGCGTCGAGGCGATCGGCGGGAACCGAGATCGTGATCTCGCCATAGGTGTTGGCGGTCACCCGGTTGCCCTCCACCGGCACCGGCCCGCTGCTCCCCCCGATGTTCTCGGCGAGGATGAGTCCCCCTGCGGCGGTGCTCGCCGCCCGGACCGCAGCTGCCGCCTGGGCGATGTTCTTGACCTTGAGGGACAGCTGCGCGCGGCGCGCGAGGTACTGGCTCGAGGGAGTGAGAACCGCGGGAGCCACCTTCGCGGCGTCGCCCGCTGCACCCGATGCGCCTGCCACCGACTTCCGCTCGGATGCGGCGCCGGGCGACTGCGCGCTGTTGGGCGCCTCGCCCCGTGATGCCCCGGACGACGCGCTGTTGTCCGAGCCCGCCCCGCAGGCCGCCGCGCCTACCAGCAGACTCGCTCCGATGGCCAGCGCCCCCAGGACCCTCCGCGCGGACCCGGTTGGCCTGCCCCCAGAAATGCCCCGAGAAATGTGCCGAGAAATGCTCCTTGACATGTCTGAAACCCCTCTGCGTCCGTGCTGCCCGGCGGGCTCGCTCTCCGAGTGGGACGGAGCCCGGAGGACCAGACGTTCCCACCTCGCTGTCTCGATCCGGTCACGCTCCTGAGAGGGTTTGGGCATGGATATGGGCACGGAACCGTCACGCGTCCTCGTCCTGGGCGGCGGCCTGGCCGGGCTCGTAGCGGCCTACCGGATCCTGCAGGCGCAGCCGAGCGCTCAGGTCACGGTGCTCGACGCAGGCGACCGACCCGGTGGCAAGCTCCGGCTTGAGCCCGTTGCGGGCGTCCCGATCGACGTCGGTGCCGAGTCGATGCTGGCACGGCGGCCCGAGGCGATGCGGCTGGTGGCAGACCTCGAGGCCGAACATCTGGTCGTCCATCCCGACACCACATCGCCGCTGGTCTGGTCCCGAGGCCGGCTGGAGACCCTGCCCGCAGGCACCCTCATGGGCGTGCCCAGCCAGCCCGAATCCGCGCTTGGGCTCCTCACCCCCGACGAGGTGGCCAGGGCCTTGGACGAGCAGTCGGCTGCTCCGCTGGGCAACGGCGACGTGTCCGTCGGCGAGTACGTGGCGGCCCGGTTGGGCCCCGCCGTGGTCGACCGCATCGTCGAGCCGCTGCTCGGGGGCGTGTATGCCGGGCGGTCGCGCGACCTGTCGCTGCACGCCACAGTCCCGACGCTGTGGGAAGCCGCTTCCCGTGGCGACAGCCTGACGGCTCGGGCACAGTCCGCTGCCGCGGCGGCTCAAGCCGTCCCCACGCCCGTTTTCGCCGGTCTCTCCGGAGGAGTCGGCCGACTCCCTGCCCTGCTGGTCGGGGCCATCGAGGGCCTTGGCGGCACGATCAGCAGCCGGGTGATCGCCCGTGAGCTGCACCAGCTCGCCAATGGGTCCTGGTCGGTCGTCACCGGGCCACGCCCGGCTCCGAGGGCGATCGTGGCCGATGCCGTCGTGCTGGCGACTCCTGCGCCCGCCGCGGCACGCCTGCTCTCCGGCGTGGCGCCCACGGCGGCAACGGACCTGGCGGCCGTTGAGTACGCGTCCATGGCCATCGTGACGCTAGCGGTCGACCGCTCCGCGAGGGCGCTATTCACCAGCTCCGGATTCCTGGTGCCGCCCGTCGACGGCCGGACGATCAAGGCGAGCACGTTCAGCTCGCGCAAGTGGGCCTGGGCCGGCGAGGCAACCCCTGAGGCCGTCTTCCTCCGCGCCTCGATCGGACGTGCGGGCGAGGTGGCCGACCTCCAGCGCGACGACGACGAGCTGGTCGCCATCGCGGTCGCCGAGGTGGGGCATGCGCTGGGCCAACCGCTGCCGCGGCTGGTCGACAGCCACGTGCAGCGCTGGGGGGGCGGCCTCCCCCAGTACGCCGTGGGCCACCTTGCCCGGGTCGAACGGGTTGGCTCGGGCGTCGCACCACTCGCGGGGCTCGCACTTGCCGGCGCTGCCTACTCCGGCGTCGGCATACCGGCTGTGATCGCCTCCGCGGAGGCGGCTGCTTCCGCCGTGGTGACCCACCTTCAGCGGCGCGCCTCGGTGGCGCGACAATGACGGCATGACGTCCAACCCCAACGCCCAGCAGATCAAGCAGATCAACAGCAGCATCCGGTATGCCGTGTGGTCGGTGTTCGCGGTGGCGTCGCCGCTGGGGGAGGACCGGGAGAAGCTCGCGACCGAGGTGGCCGATCTGTTCGCCGACCTGGAGGCCGGTGGCGTGACCATCCGCGGGGTCTACGACGTCGCAGCCCTGCGGGCGGATGCCGACTTCATGATCTGGTGGCACGCCGAGCGGATCGAGCAGGTGCAGGACGCCTACCACCGCCTGCTGCAGACCGGCCTCGGGCAGCACCTGAAGCCGGTGTGGTCAGTGGCCGCTCTGCACCGACCTGCAGAGTTCAACAAGAGCCACATCCCCGCGTTCCTGGCGGGGGAGGAGCCCAAGAAGTACCTCTGCGTCTACCCGTTCGTGCGGTCCTACGACTGGTACGTGCTGGAGGACGGCGAGCGCCGCGACATGCTGCGCGAGCACGGCCAGATGGCGCGGGAGTACCCCGACGTGCGGGCCAACACCATCGCGGCGTTCGCCCTGGGCGACTACGAGTGGGTGCTGGCCTTCGAGGCCGACGAGCTGCACCGCATCGTCGACCTGATGCGCGAGCTGCGCGCATCCCGCGCGCGCCTGCACGTCCGCGAGGAAGTGCCGTTCTTCACCGGCCCGCGGGTCGAGGTTGGCGAACTGATCGGCCGGATGCGCTAGCGGGTCCGACCGTTCGCGACCTCCTCCGACGACTGGGCCATCGAGCCGGCGGAACGGCCATCAGCCCGGGTCCGAGCCGGTGCTTCCGCAGGCGAGCTCTCGCCGCGGCCGACCGGCCTGGGAGGCGGCAGTTCGCCGTCAGGGAGTGGCCAGCTGCAGCCGCAGGTCGCGGCGTGCCACACGCTGGGCAAGCAGGAGCCGCACGAGGCTCGCGCCCGCGGCGGCCATGCCTGGCGCGAGGGGAAAGCCCGTGGGGTGCCCTGCGGCCAAGAGTGCGGCGGTAGTCAGCACGAGGATGTCGCACAGCGCTGCCGCGGCGCACGCGGCCGCTGCGGTTCGCTGGGGGCTGAGTGCCACCGCGGGCAGCCAGCCCGGGCGGGGCCCAGTGGCGAGCACGGTCAGCAGGCTGGCGACACCGGCTGCCAGGGCCAGCCCTCCCAGCGCTGGGTCGCGCAGCAACAGCGCGTCCGGCGTGCGCCCGGGAACGAGCGTGGTGAGCCAGAGGACTCCGATGACCGGCCCGGTGAGCAACAGGGTCAGCGCGGTGCGGCGGGCCTGCTGGTTGGCCAACACCGTGGCGAATTCGGAGGCGACCAGCTGCGGCGGCCCACACTCCTCGACGGCACGGGCAGCGGCGGCCTCGGGGGCTAGGCCCTTGCAGCGGTAGTGACCGGTGGCGTCCTCCAGACCGTCGGCCAGCTCGGCCAGCGCCCGGCGGCGGCCGCGCCGCCAGCCAGGGATTCCCGCCTCGACGTCACGCAGGTAGCTGGCCACCACCACGGGTGTCGTGGCAGCTGGCTCGCGACTCATGCAGTGGCGCACGGCTTCGCCTGCAGCAGGGCCGAGACGGCCCCGGAGAACTCCTCCCAGGCGGTCCGCTGGCCCGCCAGGGCGCGGCGGCCGGCCTGGGTGAGCCGATAGGTGCGGCGGCGGCGACCCGACACCACGGACCACCCGGAGCGTACGAGACCGGCCGCCTCAAGCCGGTGCAGCGCCGGGTAGACGGTTCCGGTGGGCAGGTCGAAATGACCCGAGCTGCCAGCGCGAAGACTCTCGATGACCGCATATCCGTGCAGCGGGCCGGGCTCCAGCGCAGCCAGGAGCAGTCCGTCCAAATGGCCCTTCAGCGCCTCCGCTCTCATGTGTAGCAATACTACTCCAGGGCTGGTCGTAGCGACAATGTAAGGGTAGCGTTGCTACATATAGCAATGCTGTATGAGGCGGTGAAGGAGATGGCGACCGAGCACCCTCAGGTCATCCGGTTGACCGAGGCGGCGGGCCGACCCGTGACGCTGGTCGGCGGCAAGGCAGCGACGCTGGCCCGACTGGGCGCCGCTGGGTTCCCGGTTGTCCCCGGGCTGGTGATCACGTCGTCCGCGTGGACTCTGACAGCTGCACAGCGGGCGGCTGCCGTCCGGGCAGCGCTGGAGGAGGACGTGGCCAGCACAGCCGGGTATGCCGTCCGGTCGTCGGCCGCTGCCGAGGACCTGCCGGACGCGTCGTGGGCTGGCCAGTACGAGACTGCCCTGAACGTCCCCCGCGAGGATGTCGTGGATGCCATCGACCGCTGCCAGGAGGGCGCAGCAGCACCGCGGGTGGCGGCATACCGGCGGGGACGCGGAGACGGTGGCGTGCGCACACCTGAGATGGCGGTCCTGGTCCAGCCGATGGTTTCCGCGGTCGCGGCCGGTGTCGCGTTCACGGCGAACCCGGTCACGGGGGACAGGAACGAGACCCTTGTCACCGCCGTCCGCGGGCTGGGCGAGCGGCTGGTCAGCGGTGACGCGATCGGAGATGAGTGGAGCGTGCGGGATGGGGCGGCCACTGCCCGGCGGTGCAGCGAGGGGGCCATCACTGCTGAGCAGGTCACCGCCGTGGCGGAGCTCGCTCACCGCGTGCAGGACTTCCTCGGCGGCCCCCAGGACATCGAGTGGGCGATCGAACCCCGCGAGAACGGCACCGGTGTCATCCTTCTCCAGGCCCGACCCATGACCGCAGTGCCGGAGCCCGTGGAATGGACGGTGCCCGGGCCGGGGCTGTGGATGCGGAACTTCCGTCTGGGGGAGTGGCTGCCCGAGCCGATGACGCCACTGTTCGCCGACTGGCTCCTGCCCCTCATCGAAGATGGCTATCTGGCCGGTATGCGGGACTGCGTGGGCGCCGTGGTGCCGTTCCGGTATGCCGCGGTCAACGGCTGGTACTTCAACGCCGTGCCGGTGCCCACGCCCGTGCTCCTTCTCCGAGCGCTGCTGGGCAGCCGAGGTCGCATCGTGCGTCTCCTCTACAACGCGCTCGTTCGGGTCGGCCGTGATCCGGTGGCAGCCGATCGCGCGGTCCTGGGCGGTTTCTATGACAGGTGGCGGGAAGACGAGCTGCCTCGCTATGCGCGGCTGGTCGAGGACGGACAGGCGCGTGTCTGCACAGCAACGGGGCAGGACCTGCTCGGCATTGTGGACGGGATCGGCCGGGCGGCCGGCCGTCAGCTTTGGTACCTGGCGATCGTCGGCGGGTCGGCATGGAAGATCGAGGCTCGACTGACCCGGTTCGCCCATGTGCACCTGAGGGCGCTGACCGAGCAGGAGCGGCCGCTGGCCGACGGTGTCCAGGTGCTGCTGCGCGGGCTGTCGGGTGCCGACACCGGCGTTCCGCGGCATGCCGTCCTGAGCGCGGACTGGTACTGGCCCATCATGCCGGTGGCTCCGCCGGATACGACGGGTGACGGTGACGCGGCCCTTGCGCGACGCGAGCGACTCGCCGTCGAGCGCGAGTCCGCCGAGGCGCGCTGCCTTGCCGCAGTGACGACAGCGCGCGCACGAGCCGAGTTCGTCGGCCTCCTGGAGGTGACCCGCCGCTACACCGTCATCCGCGAGGAGCAGGCCAGGGAGCTGACCCTCGGGTGGCCCCTGCTGCGAGCCTGTGCCCTGCGGCTCGGGGAGGCCCTGGCCGCGCGGGGCTCGCTCGATCGCCCCGAGCAGGTGTTCTTCCTGACCCGCGACGAGCTCTGCGCCTCGACGCCCATCTCCGACGCTGCCGCAGAGCGCGAGGCGCGGTGGCTGCACCAGCGTCGGCTCCCTGCCCCATTGACGCTGGGCAAACCGGCGCGGATCATCGGCAACCCCATAGCCCGAGCAGTCGAAACGGCCCGGAGGGGCCGCCACCTCGCTGACGACGCGATCATCGGCGAACCGGCCAGCGCCGGGCGAGCCACGGGTCCGGCCCGAGTGATCACCGACCCTGCCGACTTCGACACCTTCCGGCCCGGCGAAGTGCTCGTCGCCCGTTCCACCGCACCAGCCTGGACCCCGCTGTTCGCCAAAGCCACCGCAGTGGTCACCGATGGTGGAACTATGGCTGCCCATGCCTCCATCGTGGCCAGGGAGTACGGCATCCCTGCCGTGGTCGGCACGGGTGATGCCACCCATCGCCTGGTCACGGGCCAGTGGGTCACGGTCGACGGGAACGCTGGGACCGTCACCCCCTCCCTGGCGCGGCCGGGCGAGGCCGGTGCGAGACCGCAGGATCCAGCCGATGCGTCCGAGTCGGGAGGCAGTCAGCTCCGATGGCTCAGGCGCTGAGTGCTTCCCACGACAGAACCGCCGCGAGCACAGAGAAGGTCAAGCCGGCCAGGACCCCGAGCGTGGTCGCCGCGGCTCCCCCGGGGGCGACGGCCTCGTGAAGTCGGCCGGCCACGATCCCGACGACGCTGTCGATGACCAGACCCACCAGGAGAAACACCACGCCGAGCGTGAGCAGCTGCACGGCAGTCGGGCCATGTCCCGGGCGGACGAACTGCGGCAGGAACGCGGCAAAGAACAGAATCACCTTCGGGTTGGTGACATTGGTCAGCACTGCTCGGGCAAGCAGCCGACCGCCAGCTGGCAGCCGTCGTGATGCTGTGGCCGAGCGTTTCGCCGACAGCAGCGTGGTCACGCCGAGCCACGCGAGGTACGCGGCCCCCGCAAGTCGAATGACCGTCAGCGCCACGGGGACCGAAGCCAACAGCATTGCTAGCCCCAGGGCTGCGGCAGTGACATGCACGACCATCCCGAGCGCCATACCGACCGCTGAGATCAGACCCGCGCGCGGGCCTCTGTCGACAGCCACCGCGGCGATGTAGGCATTGTCAGGACCGGGCGCAACGGTGATGACCACCACCGCGAAGAGGAAACTCGGCAAGACCGCCAGGTCGAGCATCGCCAACCTCCGTAACGTCTTCAAGGCCGTTTATACGTTACGTCGCGATGTCGCGGTTTGCAACGGGTTAACCTCGTCCATCGCGTTACACTTCTTGCGTGACGGTGCGAATCGAGGAGATGTCACTGGCTGGACTGGTGGAGCTGGTCAATGGCTGGGGCAGGACCCCGCGGCTCGAGGCGGGAGAACAGGATTGGCCTTACCCGCCACGGGAGGGCCTCGCCGGGCGGTTGGGACTGTCCGCGGACGCAGAGCGAGTCTCTGACCAGGCGCTGACTGGAGCGGCGGACCGGCTGCATCCGGTGTTCGCCGCCGAGGGCCTTCCGGAGCGGGTCCGCCTGGTCAGTCAGCTGCTGGAGGAGACCGCGGTGCGTCCCGCGCTGGTCGAGGACGGCCCATCCGCCCGGGGGATGTGGCTGGTCGACGACGCACGGTCGGCGCTCCTGGCTTCAGCGGCGGTAGCACTACGCGCGCAGCTGGCCGGGCAGCCGGCCGATCGGCTGGGAGTGTGCGCGGGCCGGCGCTGCGCAGATGTGTACATCGACATGTCGCCGGCCGGCCATCGCCGCTTCTGCTCCGTGACGTGCCAGAACCGAACACGGGTGGCGGCATTCCGACGCCGCATTGCGGCCAGGTCGGGAGCGGACGCCTGAGAGCAGCGCGTCGGGCGCCGTCCCATGGCGCCTCGTCAGCCCGCCGCCACGATCCCCGGAAGGGCTCCCTGCCGTCGGGAGTACATCCCGAGGTTCAGCGCTTCGACCGTGGCTTTTCAGCGGTCGCTCGAGCGATGGTCTGCCAGGGAATGAACCGGAGGGTCTGGAGGCCGATCCGCGTCGTCATCCCCGGGACGACGGTGGAGCGACCGGCACGGAGGCCCTCCCAGCCAGCTTCGGCCACGTCGGCAGCCGTCATCACGGGCATGAGCGGTCTACGGCGCGGGTGACTTTGACCCCTGCCGGCGCGGGCAGCGAACTCGGTGTCCACAGGCCCGGGAGAGAGGGTGGTGATCGACACACCCGTTCCCCGGCTTTCCTCGGCCAGGGCCAGGCTGAAGGCTCGGACGAAGGCCTTGCTGGCGTTGTAGACCGCTTGGCCGGGGCCGGGGAGATACCCCGCGATGGATGCGACATTGAGGATCGCGCCATGGCGGCGCTGGACCATACCGGGAAGCACCGCGCCCGTGAGCGCGACGACCGCTTCGACGTTGAGTCGGACCATGGCGAGGTCGGCTGTGATGTCGCGTTCGGTGGCGAAACGCCCGCGTCCGCCGATGCCGGCGTCGTTGACCAGGACATCGACCTTCAGGCCGGCCAGTGTCCCCAGGACCTTGTCCATCCCGGCCGACGTCATCAGATCCGCAGGGACAGCGCTGGCGGACGCCCCACGAGCGCGGCACTCCTGCGCCAGCGACTGAAGCCGATCGGCCCGGCGCGCCACCAGGACCACGTCGTACCCGTCGCGAACCGCCAGGAGTGCCAGCTCACGGCCGATGCCAGAGGAGGCCCCGGTGATCACCGCTGTCTGTCGCTGATCGTTGGAGTCTCGGTCGGGGACCAGACGAAGCACGGGGATCCTCCTCGTCGTGCGGCGCCGATACCTCTCGTAGTCGGGCGCCGTGGCCAGGACCCGCGGCCAGAGGCGTGCCGCCTCTTCGTCGCCGCACTCCTGCGCACGGACCCGCACGGTCCGCCCCTCGACCTCCACGAGCGCGCTGGGGTTGGCTTTCAGGTTGAGGTACCAGAAGGGGTCGTGGGGCATTCCGCCGTTGGCGGCGACGACGAGCATGTCCTGACCGTCCGGGAAGAACTGCACCAGAACCGTGCGCGGCAGCCCCGAGCGGCGTCCCGTGGTGGTGAGGATCAGCGCGCGGCGGCGCCAGGGCCGCGTGAGACGACCACCAGTGCGCCGGTAGAGCCACACCCCAACACGCACAGAGCGGGCGTCGAACTCGTGCTCGATCCTTGCCTTGGTCCGGTCGGACAGCATCGCGTCACCTCATATCCAGTCAAACGGTAAGCACGCGATCGCTGACAGGGGAGAAGGTCACCTCAGGCCGGCGGCGAGCCCTTCTCGACGCACCGCGGCTGTTACCGATCGGAGGGGTCGAGCTTGAGACTGATGGAGTTGATGCAGTACCGCTGGTCGGTAGGAGTGCCGTAGCCCTCACCCTCGAAGACGTGGCCGAGGTGCGATCCGCAGTTGGCGCAGCGGACCTCGACCCGCTTCATACCGAAGGTGGTGTCCTCGATGTACTCGACGCGGTCGCCCGCCAGGGGGGCGTAGAACGACGGCCAGCCGCAGTGGCTCTCGAACTTCGTCCCGCTGGTGAAGAGCTCGGCCCCGCAGGCCCGGCACGCGTATACGCCCTGGGTGTTCGTGTCGGTGTAGTCGCCCACGAAGGCACGCTCCGTGCCAGCCTCCCGGAGCACGTGGTACTCCGCCGCGCTGAGCTGCTCGCGCCACTCCGCCTCGGACTTGGCGACGGGGTAGGTGCGGTTGCTGTCCATGGTGATTCCTCTCGCGATGCTGACCTGCGATACGTCGTCCTGCACGGCCACCGTGGCGTGCACCCGTGCAACAGCCGGCTGGGGGCGGATCGTTCCCCGCCGACATACCCGTAAGAAGTCTGCAACCACATCATCCCGGCAGTCGTCTCGGCGTCCCACCTAGCGCGGCGCGAACCGGAGGCGCACACTGCTGTGAAGGGGCTGTGTGGAGGTCACAGCCGCCGCGCATGATTGGAGCAGATGATGACGCACCCACTCGACATGGCGCCCGACTTCGTCCCTGTGCTGTCCGCCGGTCGGCACCGCAATCCGCGCAAGGGTGCGTGCTTCATGGAGCTGGCGTCCTACCTTGCCGGGGAGCGATGGTCCGACCATCCCTCCTGCACCCACCCGCTGCTGGCCCTGCTCGCACGGGCGGTCAACGACACTCTCGGCGACGCCGACCGGTCGCAGCTGCTGCCGCTCGTGCCGTCGGTCGTTGGCTTGACCGGCGACGACATCGCCATCGACCTGGCCATCGCCCTGCGGTGCGGTCGTCGCGCACTCCCGATCGCCTCCGCCTCGCGTCAGAACGTCATCGCCGTCGGGCTGCTCTCCTGCGAGCGGGTGCATGCAGAGCTGGTGGCGTCCGACCCGTTCGCAGTGTCCGCCGAGACGCAGGCTGCCCTTTCGCAGGCCCCCGAGGCGGAGAAGTGGGCTCGCCAGTTCGCGCGCGACGCCCGGCCCAGCGTGCGCACGTTCCGCCGGCAGACCGCCCCGAACATCGTGGCGTACTCGGTCCAAGGCATCGCGACGGCGTGCATCGACGACGCCCCCGGTCGCCTGGTCGACCTGCTGCGCCAGTCGATCCGCGACGTCAGCCGGCTCACGGCCGCCTCGGAGACCCCGGCGCCTCGCGCCATCGGCGTGCTGGACTGACGGCCGTCACTCCTGCCGCCTAGGCTGCCGCCATGAGCGGCGCGCCCTTGATGCTCGACGTCCCCGGACCAGACGGCACCACCCGCGAGGTGCGCGTGTCGAGCCCTGACCGGCTCATGTGGCCAGCCGACGGCATCACGAAGGGTGACCTGGCGGCATACGTCGTGGCGGTGGGGGAGCCGCTGCTGCGCGCGCTTGGCAACCGGCCGGTGACCCTGCAGCGGTTCCCGGAGGGCATCGACGGCGAGGAGTTCTACAACAAGAACCCGCCGAAGGGCATGCCCGACTACGCCCGGACCGTGATGTGCACCTATCCGTCCGGGCGACGCCACCCGCAGCTGGTGGTCGATGAGGTGGCGACGGCGGTCTGGGCCGTGCAGATGAACACCGTGACCTTTCATCCCTGGCCGGTCCGCACCGACAACACCGACAACCCTGACGAGCTGCGCATCGACCTCGACCCACAACCGGGCAGAGACTTCCGAGACGCGGTCGAGGCGGCATACGCCCTGCGCGAGCTGCTTGGCGAGCTTGGGCTCACAGCCTGGGCCAAGACATCCGGCAACCGGGGTGTCCACGTCTACTCTCGCGTCGCGCCGACCCACGAGTTCCTCGACGTCCGGCATGGGGTCATCGGGATCGCCCGCGAGCTGGAGCGCCGTCTGCCCGACCTGGTGACCACAGCGTGGTGGAAGGAGGAGCGCGGGGAGAAGGTCTTCGTCGACTTCAACCAGGCCTGCCGCGACCGGACCATCGCCTCCGCCTACAGCCCGCGGCCGCTCGCCGGCGCCCCGGTGTCCACGCCGGTGACATGGGAGGAGCTGCGCGACGCTGGCCCGCGCGACTTCACGGTGCGCACGGTGCCAGCGCTCGTGGCCGATCGCGGTGATGCATGGGCCGGGATCGACGATGCGGTCGGCGACGTCCGGTCGGCGCTGGCCCTGTGGGAGCGCGACATCGCCGAGCGCGGGCTGGGGGAGATGCCGTTCCCGCCCGACTACCCGAAGATGCCAGGGGAGCCGCCACGGGTGCAGCCGAGCAAGAAGCGCAAGGACCGCGACGACAGCGACTACCTGGGGCCCAAGGCCGAGCGGGATGCGGCTTGGCGGCTGCCGGTGTTCCCACCGGTGGCGCCCATGCTGGCCAAGCCGGTGAAGGCGCTGCCGGAGGGTGATGTCCTGTTCGAGCCGAAATGGGACGGCTTCCGCTCGATCATCTTCCGCTCGGGCGAAGAGGTCGAGATCGGCAGCCGCAACGAGAAGCCGATGACGCGCTACTTCCCGGAGATCGTCGAGGCGGCGAAGCGGAGCCTCCCGGAGAAGTGCGTGGTCGACGGCGAGATCGTGCTGATCGGGCCGACCGGCGACCGGCTCGACTTCGAGCTCCTCCAGCAACGCATCCATCCCGCAGCCAGCCGGGTGAAGAAGCTCAGTGAGGAGACCCCGGCGAGCTTCGTGGCCTTCGACCTGCTCGCGCTCGGTGACGACAACCTGATGGAACGCCCCTTCGCCGAGCGGCGGGCTGCGCTCGAGCAGGCCATGGCAGGGGCCGAGGCGCCCATCTACCTCACCCCCGCGACTCACGACCGGGGGATTGCACAGGAGTGGTTCCAGCAGTTCGAGGGCGCCGGCCTCGACGGGGTGGTCGCCAAGCCGCTCTCGGGCACGTACGAGCCCGACAAGCGAGTCATGTTCAAGGTGAAGCACGAGCGCACGGCCGACTGCGTGGTCGCGGGCTACCGGGCCCACAAGAGCGGGCCGGACGCGATCGGGTCCCTGCTGCTGGGTCTCTACACCGACGACGGGGAGCTGATGAGCGTCGGCGTGATCGGGGCCTTCCCCATGGTGCGGCGGCGCGAGCTGCTCGACGAGCTGCAGCCGCTGGTCGCCGATTGGGACGAGCACCCGTGGGCCTGGGCCAAGCAGGAGGAGGGCACGCGCACCCCCCGCAACTCGGAGTACAGCCGCTGGAACACCGGAAAGGACCTGTCGTTCACTCCGCTGCGCCCCGAGCGCGTCGTGGAGGTGCGCTACGACCACATGGAGGGAGTGCGGTTCCGGCACACGGCGCAGTTCGTGCGTTGGCGCCCCGACCGCGACCCGAGGTCGTGCACCTACGCCCAGCTGGACGAGCCGGTCTCCTTCGACCTGGGCGACGTGCTGGCTGCTGGTGCCTCGGCGGCCGCTCCCGACGGGGCTGCGGGCGTTGCCGCCGAGGGCGGTCGGGCGTGAGCCCACGGCCCACCGCGCGCCGGGTTGTCGCAGGGGGTGTCGTGGCCACCGGCGCGGCGGCTGCGCTGGGTGGGATCACCACCCTTGCCGCGGCCGCTTACTTCGCGCGGAAGTTCCTGACACCGGACCAGCTGCGGCCAGACGACACCGAGATCCTCCGGGTGGAGGGCGACACCGTGGTCCTCGGCGAGTCCCCCGAGACCGTGGTTCCGGGCCGCTATGGGCTCTGGCTCGACCAAGGTGCAGGCCATGCTCGGGTCGGCGGCATCGTGGAGCGCGACCGGCCCCGTGGTGAGGTTCGCCGGGTCCTGCGCGGGGTCGACTACGGCGAGTTGCGGCCTGGGCCGGCGCGGTGGAACCAGTACTACTTCGGGAGCCCGCCCGACCAGTCGCTCGGGCTGGAAACCTACAACGTCGAGGTGGGCAACCCTCTCGGGCCCATGCCCGCCTGGCTCGTTCCTGCCCACGACACCGGTCGGTGGGCGATCCTGGTGCACGGCCGGGGGGCCCGCAGGGAGGAGTGCCTGCGGGCCCTGCCGGCGCTGCACGACGCAGGCATCACCGCCCTGGTCCCGGCCTACCGCAACGACGGCGATGCACCTCCAGGCCCCGACGGACGGTATGGCCTGGGGCTCTCGGAGTGGCACGACATCGACCGCGCTGCGCGGTTCGCGGTCGACAACGGTGCCCGGGAGCTCATCCTCGTCGGCTGGTCCATGGGCGCCGCGATCGTGCTCCAGATGCTCGACCAGTCTGAGCTGAGCCGGCGGGTCAGCCGGGTGGTCATGGACGCGCCGGTGATCAACTGGGTCGACGTGCTCGCCCACCACGCCCGGCTCAACTCGGTGCCCGCGCCGGTGGGTGTGCTCAGTCGGGCGCTCATGGCCCACCCGCAGGCTCGCCGCCTCGTCGGCGTCCAGGAGGCGGTCGACGTCGCTCGCACCGACTGGGTCGCCCGAGCCGACGAGCTTCGCCACCGGATCCTGCTGATCCACTCCCTCGACGACGAGTTCGTGCCGGTGGGCCCGTCACAGGCCCTGGCCCGAGCACGCCCCGACCTCGTCGACTTCGTGCCGTGGCACATCGCTCGCCACTGCAAGGAATGGAACGTCGACCCGCTCCGCTGGGAGCGGCTGGTCGCCGACTTCGTGAGCGACTGAGCTGCGCCACGGGCGGCGCGACCGGTGGTGACGGCCGGTGGTGGTGCCGGTGGCGGCCTGCGGTGCCGGTGCGTCCTAGGTCCCGCGCCGCCAAAGGCCGAGCAGGGTCGACTGCTCCTCGAGCATCCTGTGCAGCCGCCACGATGTGTCGATCTGCGGCCCGTTCACGATCCGCAGCCCGTCGCCGGCGAGAAGCCTCGGGGCCCAGGTCAGGGCCAGTTCATCGACGATGTCCGCGACGAGGAGGCTCGCGAAGAGCGTCGGCCCGCCCTCGCAGAGCAGGGACGCATAGCCCTCGGCGTGGAGGCGTGCCCGCGCCCCCTTCAGGCCGACGGTCGCATCGCCCACGACCCAGACCGCGTCATCCCCGAGGAGATCGCGGGCGTGGGCCAGGGCCGCCTCGCCCGCTGCGGCACAGGTGACGAGGACGGCGGCGCCCGCCCCGGGCCTGGGTCGCCGCACACCCGCCGGCACCCGAGCCGCGTTGCTCACCACAGCAAGCAGTGGCGTGGTCCCGTCCTGGCGCACCTGCTGATAGCCCTCGGCACGGGCCGTGCCGGCGCCGACCACCACTGCGTCGCACATCGTCCGCTGGAGCGCGAAGACCCTGTTGTCAGGCGGGGTGTTGATCGAGTCCGTCAGGCCGTCGGGGCCGGTAGCTCGTCCGTCCAGCGTCGAGACGAAGTTGGCACGCAGCCACGGCGCGTCCGGAAAGGTGTACATCTCGCGCAGCCGCGCGTCGTCGAGCGCGCTGTCGCGCAGGTCGGGGTGGTCCTCGCTGAACAGCAGGCGCATGGCCCGAGTCTGCCAGTCACTACGCTGCGGTCTTGTGCCAAGGCTTCCCTCGCTGACCACACGGGAGCCGCACCTGGACCGTGAGCGCCTGGTCCGGGAGCTCGTCCCGCCGCCCCGCTTCGAGGGCGTGCGTTTCGAGAACTACGAGCCCGACCCTGGACACCCCTCGCAGTCGGTCGCCGCGGAGCGGCTGCGCCGCTTTGCTGCCGACCTCGGACCACCGGACTCGGGTCGGTGGTGGCGTCGCGGCCGACGGGCCGCCGTGGCTGCCCGGGGCGTCTATCTCGACGGCGGGTTTGGCGTCGGCAAGACCCACCTGCTGGCCAGCCTCTGGCACGAGGCTCCGGCCCCCAAGGCCTTCGGAACCTTCGTGGAGTACACGAACCTCGTCGGGGCTCTCGGGTTCCAGCAGACCGTCGCATCACTGCAGGATTTCCGCCTCGTGTGCATCGACGAGTTCGAGCTCGACGACCCCGGCGACACGGTGCTCATGGCAACGCTGCTGACACGTCTGACCGAGGCCGGCGTAGGCCTCGCGGCCACCTCGAACACCCTGCCCGAGGCCCTTGGCCAGGGCCGGTTCGCCGCAGAGGACTTCCTGCGCGAGATCCAGGCGCTGTCTGCGCGGTTCGAGGTCCTCACCATCGATGGCGAGGACTACCGACACCGGGGGCTGCAGCACTCGCCTTTCCCCCTCAGTGACGATGAGGTCGAGGACGCCGCCGCCCGTACCAGTGGCACGCTCGACCACTTCGTCGACGTCACGCGCCACCTCGAGCGTGTCCACCCCAGCCGCTACCGGGCCCTGCTTGACCACATCCCGTCCGTGGGCTGGCAGTCGGTGCGCACGGTCTCGGACCAGATGGTCGCCCTGCGCCTGGTCGTGTTGGCCGACCGGCTCTACGACGGCGACGTCCCCATCTTCGCCAGTGGCCAGTCGCTCGACCGGCTCTTCGCGCCGGAGCTGCTCAGGGGCGGCTACCGGAAGAAGTACTACCGCGCTCTGTCCCGGCTGGTCGCCCTGGCGAACGAGGCCGACACTCCGCAGGCGCAGCGTCCGGCGCCTTGAGACAGCCGATGACAGGATGCCGCCATGGCGAAGAAGTCACGGAAGCAGACAGGCGGGGCTGGCGCGGGCGCAGCTGGAGCAGGCGCGGGTTCGGCTGGGAGCGCGCCGTTCTCCGAGTCCCTGAGGGTACGAAGAGGCTTCAGCCTGGCAGGCCTGGATCCTCGTGCCACCCCAGCCTTCTCGGGTGGCAAGTCGGCGGGCGCCAAGGCCCTCAGAGCCGTCACGAAGCGGATCAGCGACCTCCAAGAGCGGCTCTACGCCCAGTCCAAGGTCGACGGCCATCGGTCCCTGCTGCTCGTCGTGCAGGGCATGGACACCTCGGGGAAGGGCGGCATCATGCGCCACGTCGTCGGGGCGATGGACCCCCAGGGCGTGAAGTACACGGCCTTCAAGGCGCCGACCGACGAGGAGAAGCAGCATGACTTCCTGTGGCGGATCCGCAAGGGACTCCCGGCCGCGGGTGAGGTCGGCGTCTTCGACCGCTCTCACTACGAGGACGTGCTGATCGTCCGAGTCCACGACCTCGTGCCACGGGAGGTCTGGCGCCACCGCTACTCGGCCATCAACGACTTCGAGAACGAGGTCGCCGCGGCGGGCACGACCATGATCAAGGTCATGCTCCACCTCTCCCCGGAGGAGCAGAGGGCCCGGCTCATGCAGCGACTCGAGCGGCCCGACAAGCACTGGAAGTGGAATCCCGGCGACGTCGACGAGCGCAAGCGCTGGATGGACTACCAGGCGGCCTACCAGGACGCGCTCACCGAGTGCTCCACCGACATAGCACCGTGGTATGCCGTACCAGCGGACCGGAAGTGGTACGCCCGCCTTGCCGTTTCGCACCTGGTGCTCGAACACCTGCGCGCGATGGATCCCCAGTGGCCGGAGGCCGATTTCGACGTCGAGGTGGAGAGGGCCCGGCTCGCCGCGACCTGAGCAGCGCCCACCGGCTGTCCCACCAACGGCGCGAGGTAGCCCGGTCCGGACCGGTCCAGGTCGCGCATCGAAGGGCTCAGGCAGGGAGCGCCCGTTCGATGATCTCGGCACTGGCCGACAGCACGAGACCGGCGTCCAGGGTCCCGAACGCCTGGCCGCGACGGCCGTCGATGCGGCTGGCGATGAAGGCGTCGGCCACCGCGGTGGGGGAGTGGCGGACCAGCAGGGAGGCTTGGAGCAGGGTGGCCAGACGCTCGACAACCGAGCGGGCCACGAGCTGGCCCCGTTCGCCGAGGGCCTCGTGGGCGAGGTCCTCGGTGGCCGTGATGGCGTCGTCCAGGCGCCGATCAGCTCCCCGTACCGTGGAAAGCTCCTTGGTCAGCGCGGCGAGCGAGGCTGGCTCACGGGTCAGGGCCCGCAGCACGTCAAGGGCGTTGACGTTGCCCGACCCCTCCCAGATCGAGTTGAGCGGCGCCTCCCGGTACAGCCGAGCCAGGCCGTTCTCCTCGACGTAGCCGTTGCCCCCGAGGCACTCCAGAGCCTCGGCCACCATGGGGGGCGTCCGCTTGCACACCCAGTACTTGCCCAGCGCCACCGCAAGTCGCGAGAAGTCGGTGTCCCCCTCGTCGACCGCGTGCGCGAGGCGCATGGCCAGCACGGTGGCTGCCTCGGACTCCAGCGCGAGGTCAGTCAGCACGTTGCGCATGAGCGGCTGGTCGACCAGGGTCGCGCCGAACGCACTCCGGTGGCGGGCATGGTGCCCGGCCCGCGCCAGCGCCTGGCGCATCGTGGCCGCGGACCCGAGGACGCAGTCGAGCCGAGTCGCCGCGACCATGTCGAGGATGGTGCGGATGCCACGGCCCTCCTCACCGACCAGCACCCCCCAGGTGTCCGAGAACTCGACCTCCGAGGAGGCGTTGCTGCGGTTGCCGAGCTTGTCCTTGAGCCGCTGGATGACGAATGTGTTGCGTGTGCCGTCGTCCAGCACCCTGGGCACGAGGAAGCAGCCGAGGCCGGCATCGGTCTGCGCAAGCACGAGGAAGGCATCGCTCATCGGCGCCGAGCAGAACCACTTATGCCCAGTGAGCCGGAAGGTCCGGCCCTGCAGCGGGCCGCCGCTGACCTCGGTGGCCTGCGTCGTGTTCGCACGGACATCCGAGCCGCCCTGCTTCTCGGTCATGCCCATCCCGGCGATGGCCCCGGCCTTGCCGGCCACCGGCCGCAGCCCGAAGTCATAGGTCCGGGAAGCGAGCTTGGGAACCCAGGCATCCGCGAGCTCGGGCGTTCTCCGCAGGGCCGGCACAGCGGCATACGTCATCGAAATGGGGCAGAGGTGGCCGGCTTCGGCCTGGGACCAGATGATGAACCCGGCCGCCCGCTGGGCGTGGGCGCCGCTGCCTTCGGGCAGGATCCACGGCTCGGCCGTGAGGCCGTGGGAGACCGCCACGGTCATCAGCTCGTGCCACGCCGGGTGGAACTCGACCTCGTCGATTCGCTCGCCGGTGGGTGCATGGCTGCGCAGCAGAGGGGTGACCCGGTCGGCCTGGTCGGCCCAGGACTGGGCCTGGGCGCCGCCGGCACGCCTGCCAAGCTCGGCGAGCTCCCCGGAGCGGGCTGGGTCGGCCCAGCGATCGACGGACTCACGCAGGGCGGTGTCGGTGTCCAGCAGGCTGTGGCCGACGAAGGGAGAGACCTGGTTCTTCACGTCGTGGGTGCTCACTCAGGCAGCGTATGCCGTGGCGCTGGGTGGGCGAGGACCCATCGCGAGCGGCTGGTGGGCTGTGGTGTTCTGGCTGTTCGCAGGCCGAGAGCCTCGTGTCCGGGACTCCAGTGCGGCGGTCGGGCCGATACCGTGGGGGGGTGACTGTGAAGGCGGAGGTTCGCCGGCTGCTCTCCGGCGTCCCCGGTGCGGTGCCGGTCGGCCGGCTGTCGCTCGAGACGATCCGGGTCTGCCTGCGGTACCGCGTGACCGGACTCGCCTCCGAGGCGGGCTTCTTCGCCCTGCTGTCCCTGCCACCCCTGCTCCTGGGACTGTTCGGTGGCGTCGGCTACGTAGGGCACTGGCTGGGCGAGGACACGGTCGAGGCCATCACGCGCGGCATCCAGACGTGGGCAGAGACGTTCCTGACCACGCCGGTCATCTCCGACCTGCTGGTGCCCACCGTGGACGACGTCTTCAAGAGCGGGCGCTTCGACCTGATCTCGGTCGGCTTCCTGCTGTCGCTGTGGTCGGGGTCGCGGGCCCTGAACGTCTTCGTCGACACGATCTCGATCATGTACGGGCAGTCCGGGCTGCGCGGGATCGTGCGGACCCGGGCGCTGAGCTTCACCCTCTACCTGGTGTCGCTGTTGATCGGCATCATCGTGATCCCGCTGGTGCTCATCGGCCCGACCTGGCTCAGCCAGATCCTGCCCCAGCGGGTCGACTTCATGAGCTGGCTGTACTGGCCGGTCGTCACCCTGCTCGCGGTGATGAGCATCACGACGCTCTTCCACGTGTCCACACCGCGCCGCAGCCCCTGGCTGCGCGACCTTCCGGGTGCCGGGCTGACCCTCGTGATCTGGGCCCTGGCGTCTTTCGTCGTCCGCATCACGATCGCGAAGTCGCTGAACGGCACGTCGATCTACGGCCCGCTCAGTGCGCCCATCGTGCTGCTGATCTGGCTTTACACCCTGGCGATCGCGGTCCTCATCGGTGCCGCCCTGAACGCCGCGATCCGCAACCTGTGGCCCGCTGAGGAGTTCCACCTGCGCGAGATGCTGCGAGGGGCCCTCTTCGGGCGTCGCGAGGGGCAGCCGCGCCCCATCGCTCCGGTCAACCCACCGGCATACGCTCGGGGCAAGCGCCCCTTGACGCCGCTGCCGGAGGAGCCCGCAGACCGCGGCCGGGCCGAAACCTCAGCCGATGGATCGATGGCCGGTTCAGCCGCGCGGTCGACTGTGCGGTCGGCCGATGGCTCGCCTGAGGGGTCGGCAGATGGGTCCCAGCGGTCGGGTGAGGCGCCCGTCGCTGAGGCCGCGAAGTCGCCGAAGGCGGGCCCCGACGGCCAGTTTGGAGAAGGGCGGCGAGATCGGCTAATGTCTCTCCGCACGCACAGCGGGGAATGACACCGCTGGAAGCAGCGCGGATGTAGCTCAGTTGGTAGAGCGCAACCTTGCCAAGGTTGAGGTCGCCGGTTCGAGACCGGTCATCCGCTCGGAGGGTTTGACCGCCTTCACGGTGGAGTGGCCGAGAGGCGAGGCAGCGGCCTGCAAAGCCGCGTACACGGGTTCAAATCCCGTCTCCACCTCGACTACAGCAAAACCCCAAGGGCGATTGGCGCAGTGGTAGCGCGCTTCCTTGACACGGAAGAGGTCACTGGTTCAAACCCAGTATCGCCCACGCACAGACAAGGCCCCTGACCTGCGGAAACGCGGATCAGGGGCCTTCTGCTTGGATGGCCGTGCGATTGGCGTGCGATAAGAAACGGCCCCGGCCGGTGTAGCGAGCACCGACCAGGGCCTAGGAACCCGCCTACCCAAGGAGGCAGATCCCGTGACCAAGCAACCTACCCCTGAACAGTCCCGCCGTCGCCGTCGTGCGGCCCTGGAGCTGAGGCGCCGAGCCGCCGACCTGCTCGACCAGGCACACCGACTCGACGGCGATCCGGCGATGCGCGTCCTGCGCTCCGACCTCGAGCGCGTCGCCGCCCACCTGGGCATCTCCATCGACGACCTCGTGACCGCCGTCACCGCGCTGTGGCCGCGCCACCCCGACCATCCGAACAGCCAGGAGGAAGGGGAAGCCATGACCTACGAGAAGACCACGTACGGTCGCCTGCCCACCCCGTGGGGTGACCTGCTGGTGTGGTGCAACGGCCATGATGACGAGCACGGCTACACGGTCGGCCTCCGCACCGAGTGGGAGCACAACCGCCACGGCCAGCAGCCTGAGGGCGGCTGGGACGGGATGCCCGAGACCATCACGATCCACCGGGTGGCCTACGGCGTGAACGCCTTCATGACCATCGCCGACGACGGCACCGTCGAGAGCAATGACCGCTCCCCGCTGACGCGCGCCAACGGCACTGCCGCCAACTCGTGGCCTCTTGCGAGCTCCCCGGCCGTGACCAAGTTCTGGGAGCTCGTCGGGCCCGCCGTGGGCGCCTGGGCGCACACCGACAAGGGCAGGAAGATCCTGCGGGCCCGTGCCTACGCCAGCGTGCACAACGACCTGGAGTACGTCGAGGCCGCGATCGCCGAGGCCGAGGCCAAGCTGGTCGCGCTGCGCGGTCAGGGCGGTCGAGCTGGCGAAGCAGCTCAAGAAGTTCCCGACAGACCCCCACTGCCGCCCGGCAGCGGGTCAGTAAGCCATCGCCCCGATCTGGAAGGTCGACGGCCGTGACGACCAGGGCCACTGGGCGACCGAGGTGGAATCGCTCGGACAGGGTGCGCTGGTCGACCTGCTTGCGCTCGCGGTTGCACGAGATGCTGCCCGAGCCGCTGGCCGACGTTCTCGAACGCGAACGCCAGGAGCGGCATCGGGTCGCGGTGGCCCTCGCCAACCTCGACGACGGAGAGCAAGACTGAAGGGAAAGGTCCGCGCCGTGGACCTTTCCAAGCCGCCCCCGGCCATCGCGGTCGGGGGCGCTGTCGATTGCAGACGTCAACGCGCAACGGGCAGGTGTGCCGCTGCGTATGGTTTCGTCCCATGATCGACTTCCAGAACGCCAGTTACGTCAAGCTCAGCCAGGTCGACTACGGCCAGGTATCCGACCAGATCGACCCCTTGCTGACGGAGGGTGAGCAGGCGTTCGTGGCGTACAAGGGCATGCGCGATTATGTCGTCTTCACGTCTTCTGGTCCGACCGGGTCCCCGCAGCCTGCGGTGGCGGCTGGTGGAGGGTCAGGGGTGGCGCGCCAGGAGGCGAACAGCTCGGCGGCGGTCGTGGCCGGGACGGCATACCCGATGCCCTCCGCGCCCTCGACCTTGGCGTCGACCAGGCCGACGACTCGCCCGTCCCGGTCCAGCAGTGGGCCGCCGCTGCTCCCGGGGTTTAGCGCGGTGTCGGTCTGGATCAGGCCCGTCAGCGCGGTGCCATCGAATCGTCCGGTCCGGTCCAGGCCCGACACGCTGCCGCGCGAGAGGGACCGGGGCCCGGCCAGCGGGTAGCCGATCGTGGCCACGTCGGCGCCGACGTCCGGCTGCCACCCTGCCAGCTCGAAGATGTGCCCGTTGAATCGGCCGCTGGTGCGGACCAGGGCGACCTCGTGGTCGGCGTCCAGCCCGACCACGGTGCCGGTGCGGCTGATGGTCCCGTCGCGCAGCACGACGCTGTCCGCGCCGACGACCACATGGGCGACGGTCGCCACCAGGTTGGGAGCGATCAGGAAACCGCTGCCCACGCCCCCGCCCCCGCAGGCGGTGGTCTCAATGCGGATGACCCCCCCGGCCACGTCCTTGTACAGGGACGCCAGGTCCCCGGAGGTCGACGCGGAAACGGACGGCCGTCACCCGCGTCATGACCATGCGACTGCGATGATCGCCGCTCGCGACGGTGTGACCGAGGATTCGTCTGGTGCGATGTCCAACTGCTACGAGCCGATCGGATGGTCGGAGGGGTGGTCGACGGTAAGCACGATGAGCGGGCTGTGCCGGAGCATGTCCGGAACATCCGTGCGACCCCATCGCCTGGCGGCCGCCTCGATGAGGGGCCGGCGTTCGTTGGGGTCGGTGACGACTCGCGCCGTCGCGGGCACGTCCGCGACAACCGCCTGCTTCAAGTGAATAACGACGTGGGGATCGGCCTCGATGTTGTAGATCCAGTCACGCGTACGGTCAGCCCGGGGCATCCCGGTAATGAACAGTTGGCCATGGTCGTTGTGCAGGACGATCTCGATGCGCCGCAGTTGGCCGGTCCGCCGGCCCGTCGTCGTCAGATCGATCACCTGACTTTTGTTGAACGCGGCCCGGGTGGCTTCATTAAAAGAACTCTCAGGGGCCATATTGCGATCCTCTCGCCTGAACCGTCCCGGCCGTTCTCCGGCGGGCCAAGGGCTGTGCACCCAAGTGAACAGGTCAATGGCTCGCGTTAGTCCCTACGCGTTGGGCAACGTCGCGGCCTTCGTCTAGGAAGCAACTGAAGGGCTCACCGGGCGTGTGGTTGAGTCCACAACCGAAGTGTCCCAGCCTGGCCCGCAGCGGGGCAGTGGTCCAGACGCGGCTACTAGAGACTTCCTCGCAGGATCGGTGTCTGGCCAGACTCGGTCCAGGTGTCCGGCGGGAGGCTCTCCACGCGGCTGCCCACCTGTGGTCTGGTGTGGCTCTCTTCCGGTCTGCAGTCCGTCGGGCACCGTGACGAGGCGTGGCTCGAAAGGGGACTGCCCAGCTCGTAGTAGCACTGCCCACCTCGCCGTTCCTATCGGTATGAGGTGAACCAGGAGAAGCGCTATGGCGAAGGTGATCATCGGGGTCGATCCGCACAAGTTGTCGGCCACCATCGAGGTCGTCGATCGACGCGAGAGGCTGTTGGGTTCGGGTCGGTTCAGCACCGACCAGGCCGGCTACACCGCGATGCGGACGTATGCGAAGAACTGGCCCGAGCGGGTCTGGGCGATCGAGGGAAGCAACGGCGCCGGGCGCCCACTGGCGCAGCGGCTCCTGGAGGCCGGTGAGCACGTGGTGGACGTGCCGGCCAAGCTGGCTGCCCGGGTCCGGCTCTTCGACACCGGCCACAACCGCAAGACCGACGCCCGTGACGCCCACTCGATCGCGATCGTCGCGGTCCGCACCGCGACACTCCGCGTCCTGCGCCCCGACGGTGAGCTCGAAGCGCTGCGGATGCTGTGCGACCGGCGCGAGGAGCTCACCCGACTCCGGGTCCAAACCGTGAACAGGCTCCAACGATTGCTGGCTGAACTGGTCCCAGGCCAGGCGAAGAAGGACCTCACCGCCCTGCAGGCAAAGGCGATTCTCGCCACCGTGCGCCCGCGTGACATCGCCGGAAAGACCCGGCGCAGGATCGCTGCTGAGGAGCTCGCCGACCTGGTGGCGGTCGAGGCGAAGATGAAGAAGGCCACCGCCGAGCTCAAAGTCTTGGTCAAGGCCCGCGGCTCACGGCTGATGGACCTGCCCGGCGTCGGACCCGTGGTCGCGGCCCGGACCCTGGCCGACGTCGGCGACATCGCCCGGTTCGCCGACCGCAACAGGTTCGCGTCCTGGACCGGCACCGCTCCCCTGGATGCCTCCTCAGGCGAGCAGAACCGCCACCGGCTCTCCCGGGCCGGGAACCGGCGGATGAACCACATGGTCCACATCGCCGCCATCAGCCAGATCCGCCTCGACACCCCGGGCCGCGCCTACTACCGGCGCAAACAAGCCGCCGGCAAGACCAAGCTCGAAGCGCTGCGCTGCCTGAAGCGGAGGATCTCCGACGCCATCTACCGACAGCTGATCGCAGACGCCGAACCAGCGAAACTCACCAACGGGGCTGAACCTGTTGGCACGGGCCCGGGAGGGCACTGCGGGGCGTCTGAAGAATCCAGCGCGGTCGACCTGCCCCCGCACATCGACACTTCGGATCAGCCACTTCCCGGACCCGCACAACCGACGCTACAACCAGCCAGGAGCCTCCGGAAGAGCCCACCAAGAAAGGCGCCACAGACCACCGGTTGACAACAAAGGGGAGCCGGAGTGACGCGGGCCGCGTGAGCATCGCTGGACGAGGCGGGTCACAGCAGATCCGTGGCGATCAAGCCGGACGCATCGCAATGGTTGCGCGGGAGGGCCATCTACCCGTAGGGCCGGGGTCCGGAGCCAGACATGGAGCCAGATATCCGTCCGAAGCCGGGGTCGATGCGGACCGCGCCTGCTTCATGCTCGAAGTCGATGGCGGGCCGGTCGCCATCCGCCTGGACAACGATGGCGGCACCGACTACACACCGCTGAGCGCGCCAGTCACCGGATGTGTCGGCGGACTCCGACCCCATGCTCATTTGTGTGCGGTGACACGACGCGTGAGGTTGCGAAACTGGCGGGTCTGCATGGCGAAGTGCATGGGCTCCCCGAGGAGGAAGGCGAACGGGCGGGTGATCACGTGTGGACCGCCTCGGTTCCGTGACCGGGCGACCAGCCGCGTTCCTCCTCCGGTGGGTCGCAGATGGAACCCCCAGATCCCGTCAACCCAAGGGCCGGGTGCCGGTCCGGGCCGCGGATCGAAGTCACGGCCGGTGAACAACCCGTAGCTCGACCTCAGCACCAGTGTCCGGTTCGGTTCCACAGTCACCACGGTGAACGACCCCGGTTCCTGGCCCGGTGTAGCGACGCGGGACAACCGCTGGCCGACTTTGAGGTCCTGCCACTCCGGCACGATCCGGTCCGCGCTCGGCTTTCCGTTGTTGTCCAACCAGTCGCGGCTGTACCAGCCGCCGCGGTCGCCTCCCATCTGGGCCAGCCATGGCCACACGCGCTCGGGGGGCACCGGAAGGGTCGCAGCCATCGTGGCCCAGTCGTCGGGATCGGGGATGAGCTCATCCCCGGGATAGGCACGGGCGACCTCATCACCGGTCGCCCCCCACGTCAGGACCCGGGACCTGAGCCACAGCGCGTACACCGCTGCAGCGAACGCGACCGTGACGGCAAGCCAACGGGCTTGTAACCGGTCCCCAGTCATAGCTCGATTCTCACATCCGTGAGGAGACGCCGGTCCCGAACGAAGTGGAGGGCCTTTCGCTCACCGCGGCCGATGCGGACATCGGCAGACCAGCCTGAGGATCGGTTCTGTCGGCTCGCGGTTTCGAGATCAGCGGACGTATAGCCAATTACCCCGCAGCTGGAGTGCGATGCGACCTGCGCAGGTTGCGCACATGCAGGTACGTCATCAGCGCGAGCAGTGGTGTGTGGATGGCCGGGATGTTCTGCGCGAACCATCTCGGCAGGTAGATATCTGTCACCGAGCCGCGCTCCGCGCCATAGCGTTCGGCAAGCTCGGTCAGCGGGCAGCGGAACCCGTTGGCGGCAAACACGAGCGCTTCTCCCACCACTATGGCGCCCGCGATGCTCACCGTTTGTCGGTGCGTCCTGCGAACCCGGCGTGAAGGCCGTACCGGAAACAGGACTCGATCGAGCCCAGGCGAGCGTGCGACCAGCGGCCGACATGAGCGGATGACTTCGAGCTGCGAGCCCTCTCTGCCATGCTCGACTGGAGCGTGCAACTCCTGCATGCGGCCGGGGGCGAGAGGAGGCGAGCGGAGCGTGTTGCGCAAGATCACCTACGTGGCATCCGTCGCGGCGGTCGGTGGCCTGCTCCTGCGTCGGACAGGGTTGTGGAGCAGCGGTGCGCCGTTTCCCGTGATCGATGAGGACGGTCACCCGATGCCTGGCAGCCTCTCGGAGAAGACCTACGTCGACATCAACGGCGTGCGGCAAGGGATGTTCCTTCAAAGCGCCGACGTGACGAACCCGCTGCTGCTTTACCTCCACGGTGGCATGCCGGAGTTCTTCTTCACCGAGCGCTACCCGACCGGGCTCGAGAGGGTCTTCACGGTCGCCTGGTGGGACCGCCGGGGGGCAGGCCTGTCGTACAACGCGGGGAACCCGCCGGAGAACATCACCCTCGAGCAGCACTTGGCCGACACCCTCGCTGTAACGGATTACCTTCGGGAGCGCTTCGGTCAGGAGAAGGTGTACCTGATGGCGCACTCGGGAGGAACGTTCTTCGGGTTACAGGCGGCGGCCCGGACGCCGGAGCGCTTCCACGCGTACGTCGGCATGTCCCAGATCGTGCGGCAGCTCGAATCCGAGCGGATGGCGTGGGAGTACATGGTCGAGCGGTTACGGGAGCGTGGTGACCTGCGGATGCTCCGAAAGCTCGAAGCCGCGCCGGTGACGATCGCGGACGGGACCCCGGACGCCTATCTCTCGGTGCGCGACAAGGCGATGCACCGTCTCGGTATCGGCACGATGCACGACATGCACTCCGTGATCACCGGCGTCTTCTGGCCGTCGATCACGAGTCGCCAGTACGCCGTCGGGGAGAAGGTGAGGTTGTGGCGCAGCAAGTTCACAACCGGCGTCATGCCGCGATGGGCGCAGCAGGTACTTGCCACCGACCTGTCCGAGCAGGTGCCGAAGGTGGACCTGCCCCTCTACTTCCTCCACGGGGTACACGACTACACCTGCTGCCTCAGCCTCGCGCATGAGTACTTCGAAAGGGTCCAGGCACCGGTCAAGGGTTTCTACACGTTCGACCACTCGGCCCACAGTCCGATCTTCGAAGAGCCTGAGAAGGTGCGACGGATCCTGTCGGAGGACGTGCTGACCGGGACGAACAAGCTCGCTGATCCGGCATAGCCAGCCCGGCATCCTGGCGGCCCGGTTCAGGCATCATCACGGCCGCGGTAACGCTCGGACTTCCCGGCCGCGATGCGCCTTCGCAGGTTGTGGAACTGACGGAGCTGCATGGCGAAGTGGGTCGGCTCTCCGAGGAGTAGCGCGAACGGGGTAGCGATCGCTCGGGGACAGCTTCGGCCTGGATTTGCGCATCACCAGCCACGTTCCGCCCTCAGGGACCCGTCGAAGATGGAAACCCCAGATGCCATCCACCCACGCCCACGGTGCCGGACCAACGCGTGGATCAAACTGACGACGGGAGAACAACCAACAGCTCGACCTCAGCACGAGTGTGCAGTTCGGTTCCAGCCTTGCCACGGTGAACCATCCCGATGGGTGACCCGTGGCACCTAAGCCCGATCACGGCGTCCTCGGCGCTGCGATCGAGCTACTGGCTGTGGTTCGAGGACGACGACCGGGCCAGGGCGGTCCTGCGGACGGTGCTCGAGCAGCTCGCCCGGCTTCGGACGTGGCACTAAAACCGCAGCGAGCCGCTCGGCTCGAGGGCTCCGGAACATCGCAGAGTCGGTGGCTTGAAGCCGCAGGGTGGAAACGCCTCGGAGCACTGAACAGGCCGCGTTGGAGAGTTCGCGCATCTTATGAGTCGGTCCGACTGGCCGTGGACTCGCCAGTTGCCCGTCGACCTGCAGGTCGACTCGGACCCGGACACAGCCGTGATGACGGCTCGACGTAGCGCCATCGAGCTGGCCGAGGAGCTCGGAGCCCGAGAGGCCGTCGAGGGATCAGGGCGTTCGCGCCAACAACGGCCGTGGCCCTCGAGACACTGTTCGCTCGGGCGGACCTGCGGTCGCTGCGTTGGACGCTGGCCTCGAACGCAACTTCAACCACGTGTGGTCGCACAATGATGCCGTCGCCCGGCAGTCGCAGTCGTCGCGGTCGCCGTATCCGTCGGACGCCCGGCATCGCCGGCCACTGGTTGAGGCAGTTGGCGACCCAGGATTCATGCCGTGAGGGCAAGCGCCCACACACGCCGTGGTGGACCCCGCTAGATGCGAGGGGACCTTCGCCCCTTCACCGGCGAACTAGTGTCGCGCGTCTGAGTTTCGTTTACGGGTGGCGTGGGGCAGGATCTGCTCGGCGGTCTTGGTCCAGATGAACGGATGGCTGCGGTCGTTCCAGCCGTCGATGAACGCCCGTATCGCGGTGACGAGCTCGGCGACGCTGTCGAAGGACCCGCGACGGATCGCCTGGCGGGTGATGATCCCGAAGAAGACCTCGACCAGGTTGAGCCAGGACCCGGAGGTCGGGGTGAAGTGCAGGGTGACCCGGGGGTTCTTGGCCAGCCAGGCTTGGATCTCGGCGTGCTTGTGGGTGTGGTAGTTGTCCAGCACCACATGCAGCCGGCGTCGGGGATAGGCCTTGGCGACCTTCTTGAGGAAGTCGAGGAACTCGGCCTTGCCGTGCCGGTCGTAGCACTGGTCGGTCACTGTGCCGGTCGCGACCTCCAGGGCGGCGAACAAGGTCGTGGTGCCATTGCGTTTGTAGTCATGGGTGGCCTTCTCCGGCAGACCCGCTCGCAATGGAAGGATCGGCGCGGTCCGGTTCAGCGCCTGGATCTGGGACTTCTCGTCCACGCACAGCACGATCGCCTGCTCCGGCGGATCCAGGTACAGGCCGACAACGTCCTTGACCTTGGCCTCCAGCTGCGGATCGGTGGAGAACTTGAACGTCCCGCGCCGCCACGGCTGCACGTGGTAGCGGCGCCAGGCCCGGGCCACGGTCGCGTCCCCGATCCCCAGATAGGAGCCGAGCAGCCGCGAGGACCAGTGCGTCACCGCCAGCCGCTGCGGCGGCGGCTCCAGGGTCGCGGCAATGATCGCCGAGTCCTCGACCTGCTTGGGCCGCCCAGGGCGTGGCTCGTCGTCCAGGCCAGCCAGCCCGTGCTCGATGAACCGGTCGCGCCACTTGATCACCGTCGGACGTGACACCCCGACCTCACGGGCCGTGCCCGAAGTGCCCCTCCCGTCCGCGACCGCCAGCACGATCCGAGCCCGCTCCACATGGCTGGCCCGGATCGAACGCGACCGAGACCACGACTCCAGCGCGGCCCGATCCTCACTGCTGACCTGCAACCCAGATGACGGCACGCCCCATCATCCCAACCCCACACATGTAAATCAATTAATGACGCGCGACACTAGCAGGGCTCAGTGTCGGTGTGAAGGGGCAGCCGCCGAGCATTGCCTCCTCGCTCAGAACGCGTAAGAAACAGCCCAAAGGAGGCCCCGTGTCCAGAATCCTCATCCCGTATGGGACAACCGAAGGGCAGACCGCCAAGATCGCCGAGGTGATCGCCGAGGTCTTGCGTGTCAAGGGCCATGAGGCGGATCTCGTCGACATCAAGAGCCTCGGGGACTCCGTCCCTGACGGCTATGACGCCGCGATCATCGGGGCCTCGATCCACATGGGCAAGCACGACAAGCACGTGGTGGAGTTCGTCCAGAAGAACCTGGACACCTTGGCACGGCTGCACTCGGCCTTCTTCTCCGTCAGCCTTGCCGCCTACGGCGACACGCAGGAGGCCGAGGGATATGTCGACCAGTTCGAGGTGGAGACCGGCTGGCGGCCCGACAAGGTCGCGCTTTTCGGCGGCGCCCTGCTCTACACGCGGTACGGCTTCATCAAGCGGCACATGATGAAAAAGATCGCCCATGACAAGCCCGGCCACCTCGGGCAGGATCTGTCCCGCGACTACGTCTACACCGAATGGGACGCCGTCAAAAGGTTCGCCGAGCACTTCGCCGACCAGTTGGCGGAAACCTCGTCATGACGCCGCGGGCTCATGGACGACGACCGCGGTCAAACGCGACACCGCGCGACCCAGCCGGGGCCTGCGGGCGGCGGTGAGTTCGAGGCGCGCGTTGCCAACGTACGTCCAGTGGCGGACGTAGACGACCGAACCGCGGGAGACCCGCGCTCAAGGCGCTGGACCAGGCCGGCACCCCAGGCCGCGTCCGCACCGGGCCGAAAGCCCATCAGGACGGGCGTGCCCCAGACGGCGGCCGTGGCCAGAGCGTCTGCAGGACGGCGCGCCAGTTGGAGCACCACGGGCGTACTCGTCAGCAATACCGTCCTCGATGGAGCGCGGACCATGCGCACCAGGGTGCGACCAGGGCAGCGCACGCCGTCGCGAGGCGTATCCAAGTGGAGCTACGCCGGGGCCACATGTCAAAGACTGCTTGGCGGCAGTGCAGCAGGCCCGTCCTGGGTGTGACGCCTTGCCATGCAAGTTTCGACCGTGCACCCTGCTAGGCGCGGAATGAGGCTGTCGCACGGTGGTGACCGTTGGTTGCGTTGCGTGCCTGAACCACAGTGCCGCCCGACACCAAACGTCCGCGACGCAGGCGTTATGAGGGGAGTTACTCCAGACTTGGCATGGACCAAGAGTTGGCAGTCTCGGTCGTCCAACATGTCCGTCAGGAAGCGGGCGAAGCCCCTGCGGAGAGCGGGGGCTTCGTCGTGATGGAGAACCGCTGGATCGTTCGATCAGACGATCAGAACGACTGCAGCGACCACCGCTCCGGCCAGGGCGAGCGCGCTGAGCACGAAGCTCGTGATGGCGGAGGCGGTCCACTGTCCGGACCGGTCACGAAGGCTGGTGCCCAGCAGTCCGAGGCCAACGGCGAGCAGTACGCCGCCGGCGATGAAGCTGCCGAGGTACCAGGCCGCGCTCAGGCCGGCGATCACCCAGCTGCTCGGTGCGAAGTAGGTGTATGCACCGAACGCTGCGACGATGGCGCCGAGGATCATGAGCGTGTAGTCGACGGTACGGTTACGGAACAGCCGCGGAAGGTGTTCCACGGAGGTCTGTTCCCTCATCTGGATCTGTGTCATCTCTCTCCCCTCCTTCCCATTCCTCCACTTTCCAGCGTGCGCGCTGTTGGCGCGGCGGGCCAGTGCCGTTGGTCCCTCTCCTGGCGACAGCATGGGCGGCGCTCCGCGGTATGACGCACCTCGCAGCGCGGTTCAAGCATGTGCGGACATCGAGGCATGCGGCGGACGAAAACGAATGGCATGGTGACCCTGTCAGGACAGACCCAGGCAACCCCCTGGTGGTTTCTCGGAATGCCAGGAGTCGTCACGCGGAATAACACGCACCTTCGCTGGTCCTCGAACGATCGGAATCGGCATTTGAATGCGTGACGGGGTGTCGGTCCCGCTCACGCGTGTGTCTAGAGCCCCTGCGCGGGGCTCATTCGACCATCCGCCAGTGGCCGAACGGGTCCCGGAAAACCGCCAACCGATCGTGCGAAAGGCGTCCACGGCGGGCGGCGGATGCCTGACACGTGGGCCACGCCGACATTCTGAGCCTCACCGCGCGAGTACCCGAGCACGCGCGATTACGGCACGCTCACAGCGGCGAGGTAGGGCGTTCCTGGGCGACGTCGCCCGCTCTTAGTTCAGTCCTCATCGCGGGCAGTGTCGTTCACGCGATCCATTTCGGCCCGCCAGCCGAGCGCAGGGCGCTCAGCCTTGCGTCAGGGGTCGCTTGAGCAGAGCGATCGGATGGACAAACCGGACTCCGGCTCCCCATGTCGACACCATCCCGACAACTTCCCATCCTTCGGCCCCGAGTCTGTTCAGCTCGCCAATGTCCTTCTCGACCTTGGTGAGATCCGCGACCTTATACTCCCAACGTTCCATCTCGTCTCCCTTCCGTAGGTCCAGAGTCGCGCGAGAGGTATCGCCTGCCAAGAGCCGCCCCGCCCGCCATCTGATTGGTCGCGGACTCGTCGTCGCACGGGTACACGCGCCGTGCACGAGCTCGTGCGAGATCGAACATCCCAAGCGGCACGCGGCTGGAAAGACGCAGTCGGGACGATGCCGGATTCCCCGGCGAGGATGGCCGCGCCATTAACGACATTGCCGAAGTCTGCGAAATCCGAGGTCAGCGGCACCCGCAGGGGCTCCATCAAGCGCCGAGAGGGAGCCTCACGGGCGAGTGTCATCTGGTGGTCCGGAAGAGAGGAGCAGCAAGGCCGCACATGTGACCACCACTGTCCTCTCGGCGCTGTCTGGCAGTGCCAGTTATGTGACGACGCGGGCGCGCAACGGGTGGGCACTTGCCCGGCTCGGCAGGGCGCCGTCGCTGTCGTGGAACCGACCCATCGGCCAGCGGCAAAGGGTGATGCTCCTGCGCGCCGACCTCGGTTCGGTCAAGGCGGCCGCGCACACTCATGGCGCGAAGGTCAATGATGTGGTGCTCGCCGCGGTTGGAGGAGGTGCGTGCTGCTTCGCCTGCGGATTGGCGTTCCTCAGCCAAGGCCCAATTCATGCCGAGCTTCGAGGATGATGACATTCGCGAGGTAAGCGATGAGCAGCGAAGGTGTCGAAATGCCATGGGTCCTCGACTGAGTATCGGCAAGGCGCTGGCGGTCATGGTGGTCGCAACCGGTTGCACCGGCCGAGCCCCCGATCAGACGGTCGAGGGTTCACCCACGCCACGTTCAGCGGCTACCTCGAAGCCGACCGCCTTCGGCGTTCGGAACGTCTCATTGGGTTGTTCAGATTCGATAGGCGTGCGACCTGGCGAGACCATTGATGAGGTCCCGTTTCGTGGACTTGCGACGACGGACACGGAACCGCCGTTGGCCCAGGACGTGCTGGGCTTCGAGCTGCCTTCCGGCATGCACTGGTACTTCAGAAAGAACCCGCTGTCTATGCGCAAGGGCGCTGTCGATTTCACGTTGTCGGTATCGGGTTCCTCACAGGCGCTCGCCTGGGTTCCAGCGGGCGTCTGGACAACCCAGGGAAAGGGGCCCGACTTGACGACGTGGGCCGCGTCGTCGCTGACGCTGCACAGCTGCCCGGACCGGGCTGCATCGTTCCTCGGCGGCATCTTGGCGGAGGACCTGCACACCTGCCTGCAACTGACCATGCGCCAGGCGGGGCACCCCGAACAAACCGTTCATCAACGCCTCGACGGTTCATCCTGTACCGAATAGTGCATCGTCGTCCGCGCATCGTCGTCGTTGCCGCTCATGTGGCATGCCCTCCACGCAGACGCACCCTCCGGAGCGACCGGCACGAACACCCGCTACTATGCCGCGATCCGTGCGTTCCGGACATCGCGCATCAGGTGGCATAGATCTGCCGCGCATCACTGACACAGGACAATGGGAGGCGGCGCAAACTTTGAGATGCCACCGTGCCTCGGTTCGGAGCGGGGGGCACGGTGGCGCATCGAGACGCCTACCCACGCGGCGACGCACGGCACATCCGGCCCGGACGGTGCACAGTTCGGGTCGAATCCACCCAAACCGGCCTGATGAGGGGCGAAAGGGGGTAGCGTCGCCCGAATCACCCCCCAGCGCCTGCCCGATCCCCTGCAAGGGCGGGCGCTGTCATGCGCCCCGGGTCGGGCGCTCACAGATCGCCCTCGATCACGGTAATGCCGTGCTGATCGGCCAAGCCTGCACCCAGGGTCGCGACTGCGGTCTCCGATAGGAGATCCGAACACCGCCGTCCCGTGTCACCTGGCCCATCTCAGGGATGCCGAAGACGTGGCCGACCTCGTCGACGAGCCGAGCGGCAACGCTGACCATCTCGGGGCCCGGCCCAGCCAGGTCGTCGAGCGAGGCGACAGTCTCGGCGGCGTCAACATGCTCCGTCATCGCCACCTTGCTGCGGCTGTCGCCATGAGGCCAGAAGCGCGCATGGCCGATCTCCACTGGCAGCACGCCGCTTGGCAAGAGGTGAGCGCGAACGACGGCATTCCCCCCGGCTGCCGCCCGGTCCCGGGCGTGCAAGGCGAGACGATGCAGCCCGGTCAGGACCGCGACGACGATCGCTTCGTCGTCCACTAGCTGATGATGAACGTCGCTTGCCTCGGCGCTCGACTCCGACCTGTCTCGCGAAAGGTCGGGCAGCACGAGGGACTACGCTCCAGAGCCGTCCGAGAGGTATTCCGCAGATGCCCAGGAGGCTTTCAACTCAGGGGGATTGGCACCGTCGGCCAGCAGACGCCGCCGCCCCACGCTGGCCTGGTGAAAGGTGGACACGTATCCCCTGAGGATCTCCTGGGTGGGGTGCCCAACGGTCCGCTCGTGGAACTCCTGCTGGACGGCGTGGGTGATGTCGAGGTAGCCCGGGAGGTCTGGGACGAGCGATACGAGCAGCCAGGGCCATCTACTCCTGTCGAGACGCTCTGCGGCCTCCCGCTCGACGAGCTCGATGCGCCGCGCCTGCGCCTCGACGCCTGCGAACCTGTCGCGGTATGCCGCGGCGATCTCCGGCTCTGATAGATAGCGGGTGGTCGCCCCGTTTCGCTTGGGGTAGCGGAACCCGTCGTTGACGATGACCGCGTGCGGGGCCAGTGGGCTTCGTGGGACGGCAACCACGTAGAAGCCGGTCGGCTCCCGCTGGGAGCCATCGCCCGTGTCGGGCTGAGAGTCTTCGGTGGCCGATTTGTTGGGAGCTTCGGGCCCCTCGCAGGGCACCTGCAGGATGTCGAGTGAAGGCATAGGAGAGACGGCGGCAGCAACGATCTGGCGCATGCGCCCTCTCCGCATCGCTCAGGCGGACTCCGTCGGCCGCCTTGGCACGGGCCTGGTCATCCTCGGCGACCCCCGCGCTGTGAGCGCTCCGCCTGCGCCGCACGCTGCGCCACCTCGACAGGACCCACTCGGCGCGCGCCGGCTGTCCAGTCGCTCTCGTCGGCGGCATACATCATTCCGTATGCCGGCGTGCCGGGCTGAGTGCGCCAGCCCTCGGAGAGCCGGCCCAGGTCGACGGTGTCATAGCCGATCTCGTCCAACAGCCTGGTGACACGCTGCTTGGCGTCGGCGTCGTCCCCGGCGATGGCGAGCGCGCTTCGATCGTCGGAGCCGGACGGGCGGCCCAGCTCGCCGAGGTGCTGGTAGAAGATGTTGTTGAAGCCCTTGACGACATGCGACGTCGGCAGGTGCGCCTGGAGCAGCTCGGACGACGTGGTGGTCCCGGTGTCGAGGACGGTGATGTGGCCGTCGCGCTGCGGGTAGTAGTTCATGGTGTCGATGACGACCTTGGCCGCCAGGTCCTCGACCGGCACGTCGCGGTAGCTCTCGAGTGGGATCGTGACGACAACAACGTCACCGGCGCGCGCGGCCTCCGCTGTGGTTGCTGCCCGCGCCCGGTCGCCGAGCTCGCCGACGAGGTGGGCGAGCGTCTCGGGGCCACGGCTGTTGCTCATGACGACGCCGTGTCCTGCGTCCACCGCCAGCCGGGCGACGGTGCTGCCGATGTGTCCGCTTCCGATGAATCCCCAGGTCGTCATGCGGGTTCCAACCCGATGCCGGCCGCAGCCATTCCTGCCGGTTGACCACCAGCGGGCTGATGAGCAGTCCGGACTCCACGGCAACCAGCACCCATCGGGTCACCACGCCCCCTGTCCTGACGCTCAGGTCAATGGTTTCATCATCTGGGTAACGACCTCCCTGGAATCGGGAGCCGACATGAGGAGCGCGTATGCCGGCCAGACAGGCGAGCACCCGCCTCTCCTGGCAGTCGGCCGCGGCGTTCCGACGCCACTTCTGGAAGCCGCCCAGGGCACACGGCGACGTCATCGAGGGACGCGAGGTCAGTTTCCTCGAGCTCTTCTATGACCTCGTGTACGTCGTCGTCGTCTCCCAGGCGGCCCGCCAGCTCGCGGGTGACGTGACGTGGGTGGGGGTGGGCCGGTTCGCCGTCGTGTTCGGGCTGATCTGGCTCGCCTGGATCAACGGGGCCGTCTACCACGACCTCCACGGCCGGGCCGAGGGGCGGACTCGTACCTACGTCTTCCTCCAGATGGGCATCCTCGCGCTCCTCGCAGTGTTCACCGGCGAGGCGACTGCGGGCGACGGCCCGGCCTTCGCCGTCGTCTACAGCGTGTTCCTGTTTCTCCTCGGCTGGCTGTGGTACTCCGTGCGCCTCCGGGACGACCCGGCGTTCCGTCCTTCGACGACGCCATACATCGCCGGCGTCCTTGTCTCGGCCACTGTCGTCGGGGCGCAGCGCGCTCCTGCCCGACGGCGCGCGCTTGGCCGCGTGGGCGCTCGTCGTCGTCGGGTGGCTCGCCGGCATCATCCTCTTGGACTGGCGGAGCGGGGCGACTAGGGACACCAGCACCAACGCGAGCGCGTCGATGATCGAGCGGTTCGACCTGTTCACCATCATCGTGCTTGGCGAGGTGGTCGTCGGGGTCGTGAACGGAATCGCGGATGCCGGCCGCATCGCCGATCGCCGTCGTCACCGGCATCCTGGGGCTGGGGATCGGGTTCGCGTACTGGTGGAGCTACTTCGACCTGGTGGGCGCTCGCCGGGTGCGATCCGAGCGGGGAGCATTGTCGCGGTGGCTCGTCGGCCACCTCCCGGTGACGATGACGATCGCCGCGACCGGTGCGGTCATGGTCAGCATGGTCGAGCATGCGTCGAGGGGCAACGCTCCGCGTCCCGCCCCCATGGTGCTGTCGCTGTCGGTGGCAGTCGGCGTCCTGGCCCTGGTCCTCATCGCGACATCGCTTGCCGACTGGCGGGACCTGGCACCGGTCTACCGCTCGGTGTCGGTGGCGCTGGCCGGGGCGGCCCTGGTCGCCCTCCTCCTCGGCTGGCTCGCCCCGCCGCCATGGCT
The DNA here is from genome assembly GCA_963715025.1 of uncultured Actinomycetota bacterium. Lineage (GTDB taxonomy): Bacteria > Actinomycetota > Actinomycetes > Actinomycetales > Dermatophilaceae > DASSJT01. Next base: position 362,129 of record CAVQQQ010000002.1, read on the forward strand.
ACACATCCTCTTGCTGACGCTCTTGCTCGGCGCCGTCTGGCTCTTCGGCATACTCACCTGGTTCTCCTTCACCCACCCCGATGAGGCGCCCCCGGCCGAGGCAGGCCTCGGCATACCGCAGTAGGCAGGTCGTGGGCCGTCCCGAAGAACCAGCCCACCCCACGGGCCCGCCGCGAGCTGAAGACGACCAGAGTGTCGGTTACCGGCATGCAGCTTCCCACATGGGCACCTGCTGCGTGCGATCCGTGTGCGATATCCCTTGGTCACCAGGCCAACTCGCTCCTCCCCTCCAGTCGCCCTGACCCTGGCCAGAGCCGACTCGACGAGCTGGCCTTGGGGTGCCGGAGCCGGCGTACTCATAGTGGTCGGCTGCGCCGGATCCGCCTGATCGCAGTCGGAGCGCTCGGGGCAATCGGTCCTTGGCTGGCCAGCCCCTGGGCGATTGGCATCGCGGCTGCCATCGCCGCCATTTCGCTGGTCTTGGCGCGCCGCACCCGTTCGGGCCACATCGACGAGGGCTGCGTGCTCCCTCCGGTCGGCCACCGATGTCAACCTCGGCGTCAACACGCGGGACCGGCCAGGCACGGACCGCTGACGTTGGTTCAGGACGCCTTCGCCACGTTGGGGGCGAGAGCGTCCACCCGAGCCGCCAGCTGGTCGTGGGCTGCCTCGAAGGCGTCCTCGCAGACGTGGTCGATGCCTTCCTTCTCGGCCTGCATCAGGAATGCGCGGGCAGTCTCTGGGCCCTGCTCGAGCAGCCCCTGCGGCGCGAACATGCCGATCCGGACGAGTGCAGCCCGGCGGCCTTCTGCCTGCGCTGGTCCTGCCGCCGGGGTGGCCGCTATCTGGTCTTTCATGTCGCCTGCTTCCTGTCGTCTTCTTCGCTCCGCTGAGGCTCAGGCGAAGGATGCCGTAGCGAGGGGCGGGGGATCAGCGCGGGCACGCGGGCCCGATACGCGGTGTAGGTGCCGCCCAGGCTCTGGGTCAGGTCATGTTCCTCGAATGCGATGCCGGCCAGGATGTAGCCGGTCGCGGCGGCCGCGAACAGCAGGTGCCCGGCCGTCATCGTGGGCGCCGACCAGAAGACGACCAGGAAGCCGAGCATCAGGGGATGCCGGATGCGCCTGTATAGGCCGCGCTCGGTGAAGGGTGGCGGGGTGTACCGGGCGTGTCGCGCATGCTGCCAGGCCTGCCGCAGCCCGACCAGGTCGAAATGGCTGATCAGGAACGTGGAACTGACGGTCACCGCCCAGCCAGCCGCATATGCGGCCCAGAGCGCGCCGGCGGCCGGTCCCGACAGGTTCCAAGCGGTCCCGCCGATCGGCCGCCACAGCCAGAACAGCAGCGCCAGCGCCAGGCTCGCGGCCAGGACGAAACTCGCCCGTTCGGCAGGCCCCGGCACCATCCGTGTCCAGCGGCGCTTGAACCACGGCCGGGCCATCACGGTGTGCTGAACCGCGAATAGCATCAGCAGCAGCACGTCGATGCCCACCGCGACCGGCACTGGGGCGCGCGGCCCCTGGTCGATGCCCTTAGGCACGCCAAAGCCCGCGAAGAAGCCCACCGCGTAGCCGAGCACCGCCCAGAAGAGCAGGTAAACGGCTGCCGCATACACCAGAATGATCAGCGCGGGCATCTTAGCCGGCTGTCGGCGCTCGGCCACCAGGGGGCCGGCTGGCTTCATGGCGTGTGACATGCCTTGACGCTAGGGTCGCCCAGCGCCGGGCGGCCATCGGGTGAACTACCGGCGAAATCCCCTGTTCCCCCGGCTGGGAGGATCGTGTCCCGTCCCGACGTCGGGCGAACTACCGAGCCGCTCAGCCCCCGAGCCGCTGCTCGGTCACCCACGCCGCGATCTGGGCACGGGAGCGCACACCCAGCTTGCGCCGGATGTTCTCCACGTGCGCCTCGGCCGTCCGCGGCGCGACAGACAAGCGCCTGGCGACGGATTGATTGGTCAGCCCCTTAGCGACCAGTTCGGCCACCTCGAGCTCACGGCCGGTCAGCCGCGGCCCCGGCCTCGCGGGCTCACACAGGAAGCTGAGCATCGCCTCCAGGACAGCGAGCCAGTCGCCGTGGTAGAACAGGTGGCTGGAACCCGGAAGCGGGATCAGCGTCGCCCCCGGGGTCAGCGCAGCGACCTCCCGCCCCAGCTCGAACCTGGTGCCCATGTCCGCCTCGCGGTGCAAGACCACCGTGCGCGCCCGGATCGCCGGAAGCAAGGCCCTGATGTCGGTGTCGTAGTAGACCTCCAGCAGCCGGGCGGCCACCGCAGCCGAGGCGCTTGCCCGCTGGAACCGGGTGAAGGCCGCCACCTCTTCAGCGGTGGGATCGGTGACGAAAGCCTCGGTCAGTGCCTTCAGTCCCAGGCCCCAATGGGCCCGCACCAGCGCCACGACCGAGTTCCTCACTTCGGCCGGCGCCAGATCCCTGCCGCTGGCGCACATCCCGTACACCACCAGCGCCTCGACGCGCTCCGGGTACCTCGCCGCGATCGCGGCCGCGAGTTGGCCCCCTTGCGAGGCCCCGAACAGGCGGAAGCGGCGGGCACCTGCCGCATCGGCGACCGCCAGCGCCGCAGCCACCTGCCCGTCGAACGACAGATCTATCCCGTCCCGATCGGACAACCCGCACCCGGGCTTGTCATAACGGATCACGGTAAACCGCTCCGCCAGCCGCTCGACGAAGTCGCCGAAGGAACACAGCTCCAACTGCCCGCGCAGATGGGTAATCCAGCCCGAATCGCACAACAGCGCCGGCCCGGTGCCCGACGCCGAGTAGGCGACGCGTCCCGCGGGCGTGCTGGTGTACCTGACCCTCGGCCCCACCGGTCCAGGCTGACACCCCCAACCCAGCGCGGTAAAGGAGGAACACAGGGAGGGGGCATGACAATGACGATCCCGGCGATCCCAGGGGTCAGCAGCCGATCGCCGTCACCCCGGCCAGCAACGCCCGAAAACGCCGAGTTCGATGCGGCACGGCCCCGGCATGGACGGTGACCGAAGCGCCATGCAGGTAAGGCAGGCTCGCGCGCGGTCCACGGGTGTCGCGGCTGCCGTCCGTGGACATGATCCACAGCGAAGTGATCCAGCTGCATGCTTCTTCACTGCTCCCCTGTGGTGGTGGTTGCGGCCTTCCGGGTGGGGGAGAGGAGCCGCACCGCCGCAGAGTCGTATGCCGCGGCACGCGAGTATGCGCTCGCGGAGGCCGCGTCTGCCGCCGTGCGTGCGGACCGGCTGGCCGTGGCGCGCGAGCTCCACGACGCGATCTCCGGCACCATCGGCGTCATCGTCCTTCAGGCGGGGGCCGCCGAGATGCTGTGGCTGCAGGACCCCGCGCGAGCTCGACGAGCTGCTGCCCCGGCTGTCCGCGCCGGACCGGCCGGCGCCGGACTTCTCCCCTCATGGCATCGAGGCTGTGCCCGAGCTGGCAGACCGTATGCGGTGCGGCGGGGTTCGCGTGGCCACGCACCTCGAGGGACCGGTGGGCGAGGTGCCCCCACCGGTGGCGCTCACGGCATACCGCATCGTCCAGGAGTGTCTTGGGAACTCCGCGCGATATGCGCCGGGAGCCCGGGTGCGCGTGGCCGTCCGCGCTCTCGGGTCGGCCGTCGAGGTGGAGGTGGCCGACGACGGCCCGGGCGCAGCAACCTTGGGCCGCAACGGCTTTGGGCTCGTTGGGCTGGCCGAGCGGGTGCGGGGCTGGGTGGGGCCCTCACAGTCGGCACGGGCGATGCCAGCCGGGGCCTCCGGGTCACCGCGCGACTGCCGGTGCCCGAGACAACTGAGGCGTCGCCGTGATCCGGGTGCTGCAGGCCGACGACCACGAGCTGTTGCGCAGCGGGGTGGCCGGGATCACTGCCACCGCAGCGGTCCTCGAGATTGATGGCCCTAACTGACTACCTCCGTGACCAGCACACGCTCACTCATGATCCGGCCGGCTAGGACTGCGGACGAGGTCTTGGCCGACGTCAGGGACCCGTGAGGATGACGAGTCGCTGGGTCGCTCGGGTCATCGCTACATAGCGGTCGACTGCTCCTTCGATGCCCTTGCCGAACGCCTCTGGGTCGATGAGGACGACCAGGTCGAACTCGAGCCCCTTCGCCAGCTCCGGGGTCAGCGAGCGGACGCGGCCCGTCCCGCGGAACGAGGGGTCACCGATGACACAGGCGATGCCGTCGGCGTGCTCCACGCGCCAGGTCTCGAGGATCGAGCCGAGCTCCGACGCACGGCCGTGGACCACCCGGACGCCGGTGCTCCGGACCGAGGTCGGCACGTTGGCGTCCGGGATCGCCCCCCGGATGACCGGCTCGGCCTCGGCCATGACCTCCACGGGCGTCCGGTAGTTGATGCCCAGGGACGCCAGCGAGATCCGGTCCAGCCCGATCCGCTTGAGCCGCTCCTGCCACGACTCCGTGAACCCGTGCCTGGCCTGGGCGCGATCCCCGACGATGGTGAGACTGCGCGACGGGCAGCGGAGCAGCACCATCTGCCACTCTGCGTCGGTCAGCTCCTGCGCCTCGTCGACGACGACGTGCGCGAACGGGCCGGCGAGGAGGTCTGGGTCGGTGCGGGGCACGGCGGCATCGTCGACGAGGTTCTCCCGGATGTCCGGGTGGCGCAGCATCGTCACCACGCCCTCGAAGTCGTCGTCCGCGGCGATGAGGTCGTCGATGACCGCGGCCATCTGCTCGCGCTCGGCAGCGGCTGCTGCCCGCTGCCGCCCTGCCCTGCCGGGCGCGTCCGGATCGCCGAGACGCTGCCGCGCAGCATCCAGCAATGGCAGGTCAGACACGGTCCAGTCCTGGGGGTCGGTCCGCTGGAGCATCCGGACCTCGTCGGGCTCGAGCCACGGGGCGCACATCCGCAGGTACGCAGGGACCGACCAGAGGTCCCCGACGAGGTCGGTCGCGTCGATGAGCGGCCAGGCGCGGTTGAACGTCGTCTGCAGTTCCTCGTCGCGCACGAGCGACGCCCGGAGCAGGTCGGCGTCGACGTCCTCGTCGTCGTGTTTGTCGAGGAGGATCGTCAGCAGCTCGTCCCATACCTGCTCGCGGGCCTCGTTGTGCGGGGTTCCCGGATCCGGTGCGTCGAGCGCGGCGGCCCAGTCGTCGGCGCCCAGCCAGACGTCGGCCCACGGCGTCGCGACCGTCATGCCCGTGGTCGGCGGGTCCTCGTAGAACTTCACGGCAGTCTCGATCGCCGTGACCAGGCGCGCCGACGCCTTGAGCCGGGCGACGTCGTTGTCGTGCTCGACCCTCGCGGTGGCGCCCTCCGGCACGAGGTCCCGCAGCGTGCAGGTCTGCACGCCCTCCTCCCCGAGGCTGGGCAGGACGTCGGAGACGTAGGCCAGATAGGGCTGGTGCGGGCCGACGAACAGCACCCCGCCCCGGCGGTGCCCCAGGCGCGGGTCGGAGTACAGCAGGTATGCCGTGCGGTGCAGCGCGACGACCGTCTTCCCCGTGCCCGGACCGCCGTCGACGACGAGGGCGCCGCGGGCACCCGCCCGGATGATGGCGTCCTGATCGGCCTGGATGGTGCCGAGCACGTCGCGCATCCGGGCCGACCGGTTGCTGCCCAGGCTGGCGATGAAGGCGGACTGGTCGTCGAGCGCGGCGGCATGTCCTTGGAATCGCGTCCGCGGTGAACACCTCGTCCCAGTAGTCGCTGACCCGGCCGCGGGTCCAGCGATACCTGCGGCGGCTGGCCAGACCCATCGGGTTGGCGTGGGTCGCTCCGAAGAACGGTTCTGCCGCCGGGGAGCGCCAGTCGAGCAGGAGCCGACGGCCCGAGCTGTCGGTGAGACCGAGTCGTCCGACGTACACAGGCTCAGGGTCGTCTGCGCTGACCAGGTGCCCGAGGCACAGGTCCAAGCCGAAGCGACGCAGGGCGCGCAGGCGAGCGGTCAGCCGGTGGATCTCCAGGTCCCGGTCCATTGCCGCTTGGCCCCTGCCGCCGGGTGCCTTGCGCTGGGCATCGAGGCGGTCGGACAGGTCGGCGATCGACTGCTCGAGGCTCTCCGCGATGGCCGCGAAGTGCTGCTCGTCGCCGGCGATCAGTGCCGGGTCGGCCTTGTGGGCGAGGTGGTCGGGGAGGTCAAACGCGCTGGTGGTCAGGGGGTTCACGTCATCAGCTCCGACCCGCCTGCCACCCTGCGAAGTCCGGCGGCGCGCACACCCGCACCTCCGAGCCCTGCGCGCGCAACCGCACAGCGAGTCCCATCGGTTCGACGTCTCCGCGCGACCCACATGTCGACAACAACACACGCATTCTGCGACCCCCATTTCCGTAGGTTCTGGCCTACGCCGGCGATTCTGCGGCACAACCCGGGTCTTGCCGCAAGCCCCCCGGTGCGCTATACGTTGAAAGTGGAAGGGAGTGGGTACTCTCCTTCCACTTTGCCGTCCGCCGTGGACCTTTCCCCTTTGTCGTCCGCCGTGGACGGACGAGCTCCTTGCCAAGCGGTGGCGCGCCGCATACCGCGGTGCCGAGGCCCACAGGATCTCCCCTAGGCGTGCGGATGCCGCCGCGGAACGATGGTTCTCCACGCACTCGAGCACGACCCGCTCGAACGTCGCCGAGAGCGCCGCCACGGTCACGGAGTTATCCGCTGGGCGCAGCTCCGCCAGGTGCTGGCTCACGGAGGTCGCGCTCACCCCGTGCCAGCTCGGCCAGACAGGTCACGGACGACCGGTCGCCGACGACGTCGACTACGACGCGGAGAACGTGCCGATCCTTGGCTGTTGGGCCCCCGCTAGAGGTCGCCACCGCACGAGTTTAGGTCGCCACCGCACGAGTTTGCCGCGCTTTGCGGCCCCTCGATCACCTGCCCAGCGGACCTGTGCTCCGGACCGATGAAACCACGTCGAGAATCGCTTGAGTGGTGGTGGCGGCGCCTTCTTCGTCCGCGATCAGCTCTTCGTGGCCTGTCCAAGCAGTCGGGGCGTTTGCGCCGGCTCCCGGCGCCCTACGCCAGAGCGGCTACGGCGCGCTGACGATGATGGCGACCTTTCCCCGGACTTCGCCGGCCTCGAGGTGGCGCATGGCGTCCGGCACGCGCTCCAGCGGGTGGGTGCGGTCGATACTTGGCGTGACCTTGCCGGCTTCGATGAGCACGGTGAGCCGCTCCAGGTCGCTGGCGCGTTCCTTGCTGGCCAGCATGGTCAGCCGCTGGGCCACGAAGGGTGAGAGCAGTGGCGCCCGCAGCGAGCGGCCGAAGCCCCCGGTCCACTTGCCGCCGTCCTCGCCGCCGACGATGACCAGCGTCCCGGTGCGCGTGACGGCGCGACGAAGTCGTGACAGTGGCGTGTTCCCGCCGATGTCGAGGACCAGGTCGTAGTGGTGGACGCCGTCGGCGAAGTCCTCTCGGGTGTAGTCGACGACGTGGTCGGCTCCGAGGGACCTCACCAGGTCGAGCTTGCCGGTGCTGCACACGCCCGTGACCTCGGCCCCGAACGCCTTGGCCAGCTGCACGGCATAGCTGCCGACCCCACCGGAGGCGCCGACGACCAACACCTTCTCGCCAGGCTCGACCCGTCCGGCGTCGGTCAGAGCCTGCAGGGCAGTGCCCGCGGAGATCGGAACGACCGCCGCCTGTTCGAAAGACAGGCCCGCGGGCTTGCGGGCGAGCTTGTCCTCGCGGGCTGCGGCGTACTCGGCGAACGAGCCTCGGCTCATCCCGAACACCTCGTCGCCCGCCCTAAACCTGGTCACCGCCGAACCCACGTCGACGACGGTGCCGGCAACGTCTATGCCGGCCACGCCGTTCTTCGGCCGACGGAACCCGAAGCCGATGACGCGCAGCAGGAGCGGGAGCCCTGCCATCATGTGCCAGGTGCCCCGGTCCAGCCCGGCAGCGTGTACCCGAACGAGCACCTCGTTCTCGGCGATCTCAGGGCGGGGGATCCGCCCGGGCTGAAGGACATCCGCGGTGCCGTAGCTCTTCTGGACGATGGCCCGCATCATGCGGTCCGGGGCTTCGTCATCCGTGCGGCGGCTCGTCTTATCGGCCTGCTGTTCGGTCTCGTGGACATCGGCCGCTGATCCGGCACGGTGCGCCGGCGCGCCCGGTGGAACGCCATGCGGCTGCTGGTCGGGGGAGGTTTCCCGGGTGCTGTTCGTCATGGTGATCCCGTCCGGTGCTTGTGTGGCAGGAGCCGCCATAAGGCTGCGCCAGGCGCCACGGTCTTCGTACTATGTACGAAAGAGCCTACCGTACATAGTACGATCGTCCTAGGTATCGAGTGAACTGATCGGAGTGTGGATGGCTGACACGGGAAGCATGGGCCGGCTGGCCCGGCCTCGGCTGAGCAAGGACCGAGTGCTCCGCAGCGCTGTGGCGATCGCGGACACAGGCGGCCTCGGCTCGTTGACCATCCGCTCGCTCGCGCAGGAGCTCGGCGTGAAACCGATGTCCGTGTACTACCACGTCGCCAACAAGGACGAGATTCTCGACGGGCTCGTCGACATCGTCTTCAGTGAGATCGAGCTGCCGTTCATCGGCGGTGACTGGCGCTCGGAGATGCGCCGACGGGCACACTCTGCCCGCAGCGTGCTGCGGCGTCACCGCTGGGCGATCGGGCTGCTGGAGTCGCGTCCCACACCCGGCCCGGCGACCCTGCGACACCACGACGTGGTCCTCGGCACCCTGCGTGCGGCCGGCTTCTCCCGAGAGATGACCGCTCACGCGTATGCGTTGATCGACAGCTACACGTACGGGTTCGCGCTCCAGGAAGCCAGCCTGCCCTTCGAGGGCACCGGGGCGGTCACCGATGTGGCTGACCCGATCGTTGAGCAGTTCGCCACTGGCGAGTACCCACACATGGCCGACATGGTGGGCGAGTACTACCTGCGACCGGGGTACGACTTCGGCGACGAGTTCGACTTCGGGCTGAGTCTCATCCTCGACGCCCTCGACGCGGCGCTGCCCCCCGACTCAGCGAAGCTCTGCCCGCCTGACCCGCTGCTTGATGAAGGCACGAACAGCGTGGCCCCGTGACTCGGTTGGCCCCCGGCATGGCCATTGTGTGTGGGTGTGTGGGGGAACGGACTCCTGGCGTGCGCGTGGCAGTCGCGAAGGCATGGGCCGCCTCGGGAGGAGCTTCGGCTGGTGGAGTGAGGCGAGGCAGTATGCCGGTCGCCTCCCCGAGTCCAGGGGCGCCGCCAATGCGTCGGCCGCTCGCCTGCAACAACCTCGAGGCCGGGTCGTACGCGACTGGTCGCGTCCGACCTAGAAGCCTGAGCGGGTCAAAGGTGGGACGGCTCACGGCGACGTCACCGTCGGAGTTGGACGGGTGGTCAACGCTGTCCGAGGGGTCGATGACCGCGACGGAGAGCAGGCTGACGCCGAGGTCTCGGATCTTGGCGAGCAGTCCGTGCAGCTCCGCCTGGTCCGCGACGACACCGGTCAGGCTGGTGGTGCCGTCGCTTTCGGGGGTCAGTGTGAGGCCGGCGAACCAGGGTGACCAGTGGGCGTCCAGGTGCCCGTCGACCCGGATTCGGTAGCCGGTGGGAACCATTCGGCTGCGGGACCGGGTCATGGCGCGACCACCGTCGCTGCCGTGCCGCCGGATGGGCGGCTGGCGTTTCGACGTCTGCCGCGTCCGATGACGTACTCGGCGACGGCGAGGTTGATGGCCCAGCCCGCGCCGAGGCTCAGGTCGGTCGAGAGCGCGCTCGTGCCGAAGACCGCGATCCCGATGCCTTGGGTGAACACCTGGGTCCCGGCGCCGAGGGCGAGGGCGTAGGCGCGGGTCATCCACGCCTGATGGTTGGTGACGTCGCCGCGGCGGATCGCCGCGAAGCCCAGGAGGATGCTGGCGGCCATGGCCGACCCCACGGTGAGCCGGAACACGTAGGCCAGCTCGCCGGTGCCGGTCTGGCGGGGGTAGAAGAGGGTCATCCACACCCCTGAGAACGCCACCGTCAAGCCCAGGCCGACCAGGACACGTCCGGTCGCGCGGTGCCATCCGGGTCGGCGGCGGCGGAGCCGGGAGGAGAACTGGAGCGCGCCGAGGATGGCGTACGGGATCACGCTGAGGATGTGCACCACCACCGGTACCGGTGAGGCCGCGATGCGTGGGTTGTCTGGCATGACGTGCGGTCCACCGAACACCTCGACCAGGCGCAAAGTCCCGGAGATGGCGGGGATGAGGCTGAGGGTGACCAGCGCGTACGGCACCCACCCGATCGACCGGGTCGACCGGGTGGGGCCCGCTTGCGCGTGGACGGTCACTTGGCGCCGGCCGGGTCGAGTTGCGCGCTGGCGCTTCTGGGCATGGGCCGAGCGGCCGTGGTGCGCTGCTCGCGCCACAACGAGTATCCGAGGCCGACCATGGCGACGCCGGTGGGAATGGCGAACAGCCTCTGGTTTACCTGCGGCAGCACGGGGATCGCGATGCTTGCAACGGTGCCAGCGGCGAGTAGTGCTGCAGCCCACCGGGCGAGGACGTTGGCGCGGAAGAGTGCGATCCCGAAGATGAGGCCACCGGCCATGTAGCCGATGCCAGCGAGCAGGCTGAGGGTCCGCATCAGGCCGATGTCGCCGGTCGCGGTGCCTCCGGTGGCCGCTGCGAGGACGTCATTGACGTAGCCGGGTGCACTGTGAGCGAGCGACGGGAGGACGGCCAAACCGACGACTTCGATGCTCAGCATGACCAGGTAGCCGGCGCCGAACAGGGCGTACCCGAGCAGGCCGAGCGCTCCGGTCTGCTTCACCTGGCGCAGGTACATGCCGGTGATGCCGACGAGCGACAGGACGGTCATGAGCACCTTCATGGTCTGGCGGATCTTCCATTCGGTCGTGGTGACGAAGGTGACGTCCAGGTGGGGGTGCTTGATCTGGACGGCGATGAACAGCAGGCCCGCGACGACAGCGGACAAGCCCGCTGCTCGGGTCAGGTTGGTGGTGGTGATGGTCATGTCCGGCTCCCTGTCGAGGTCCGTGGCGGGTGCCTCGGAGTGACTCGAACGTAGGTCGCGGTTGGGTGACCGCGCGTCACCCAACGATGTGACCGACAGGGTGATCTGGGCGCAGGGACAGTCACGCGCCGTCCGCAGGGCTACAGCAGGCCGCGTTCGCGGGCGCGGCGGACCGCCGCCCGGCGGCTGGTGACGTCGAGCTTGGTGAAGATGTGCTTGGTGTGGGTGCGCAGCGTGTTGTGGGAGACGAACAGTTCGCGGGCGATCTGCGGCCCGCTCAGATCACTGTCGAGGAGTTTCAGCACCTGCAGCTCCCGGTCGCTCAGCGACTCCGCTGACGACGGCACCTGGTGCTGGCGTGCCTCGGCGCCCTCGCTGTCGCGGTCTGCCCTGAGGTTGAGCAGGCGACGCGCGTGGTCGCCGGCGTCGTCCTGTTGCTCGGCACCACGGAGCAGCTCCACCATGGGGGCGCCTTCGTCGAGGAAGAGCCGCGCGTAGCCTTCGGGTTCGGGTGCCTGGGCCCAGGCTTGGGCAAGGCACTCCAGAGCCTGCCGACGCTCACCATGCGCGTCCTGTGCCAGAGCCTGCAGCATGCGGATCTCGATGAGACTTCCGGCACGCCCAGAGGCCCGGGCCGCCTCGTGCAGCCGGTCCAACAGGTCCATGACCTGGTCGACCGAGCCGGCATCCCGGTGCGCGCGGTGCTGGGCCAGGAGCAGCCGCACGAGGGTGAGGTGGTCGAACTCTCGCAGGTAGCTGACCTCGTCCGCCGATGACACGCCCTCGTTCGCGAGCCCAGTCAGCCGCCTGCGCCATTTCGCCCTGCCGGATCCACACACGGGCCTTCATCGCCGCGATGGGCCGCACCTCCGGGAAGAACCCCGGCAGGTACAGCTGCTCCGCCTTGTCCAGGAGGCTGATGGCTGCCTGTGGGTCGCCCTCAGCCTCAGTGATCCGTCCCATCGCCACGAACCACCGGTATCGGCTCTCGGCCATGGCAGCTCGCTCCCCGAGCGCCGCTGACCTCTCGAGGTGTCGCTTGGCGCTGTCGAGGTCCCCGACTTCACAGTCGATCTCACTGAGCCCAGCGTGCAGGTCGGCTGTTGCCCTCGCCACGGGCTCACCCGCAGCCTCGGCCCGCTGAAGCGCACCCCCGTAGAGCCGGCGGGCCTTGCCCGGTCGACCTGCCGCGAGCCACAGGTCAGCCAGCACGACCGTGCCGCTCAGCTCGTCGACCAGGTTGCCGGCCGCGTGCAGACTGGCCACGGCCTGCGTGAACGTCTCCAGCGCCGCAGCCACATCCCCTTTCGCCCACGCGGCCAGCCCGAGGAACCCGGCCGCACCGCCCCGCGCAAGATGGTCGCCGGGACCGGCCAGGTCCAGGGCGCGCCTTGCGTGCTCCACCGTGCCGGCCACATCGCCCCTCGCTTGCGCGAGCGAGGCGCGGTAGATGGCGATGGTCGCCGGCAACGTGCGCAACTCCCCAGTGTCGGCCCACGGGTGAGCAGAACCGTCTGGGACGGCGGCCAGCGAGCGTGCCGCGTCGTCGAGCCTGGTCTCGACCGCGTCGAGGTCGCCGGACACCATGAGCATGTACCCGTAGAAGACACTGAGCACCGGGCTGCGCCGGACGGCGTCGTCGGGAAGTGCCTTCAGCCAGCGGAGCAGGATGGCTTCCTGCCGGTTGCGTCGGATCGCCGGAACAGCGAGCTCCATGAGGTAGGTCGCGCGGTCGAAGTCCCGCGCAGCCAATGCGTGCCTGACCGCCTCCTCTGCCAAATCGTGGCGCTCGTACCACTGGCTGGCGCGCTGGTGCAGCAGCGGAACCACGTCCGGCTGCTCGGCGAGCATCCGCGCCCGCAGCACGTCGGCGAAGAGGTGGTGGTAGCGATACCACTTCCGCTGATCGTCCAGAGGCACGATGAACAGGTTGCCGCGCTCGAGGGCCAAGAGCATGTCGCTCCCGTCGTCGCGGCCGGTGACGGCGTCACAGAGCGGTCCCGTGAGCCGGTCAAGAACCGATGACTGCAGGAGGAAACCGCGAACCGGGTCAGATTGATGCCGCAGCACCTCCTCGACCAGGTAGTCGACGAGGTATCGGTCCTCCCCGGCGAATTGGGCGATGAAGCCGCTCACGTCGTCGTGCCCCTGGAGGGAGAGGGCGGCCAACTGAAGCGCGGCAATCCACCCCTCGGTTCGCTCCTCCAGGACAGCGACGTCACCCGGGGCGAGGTCCAGTCCCGCCACTTCGTTCAGGTAAGCAGTGGCCTCGTCGGACGTGAAACGCAAGTCGGCGGCACGGATCTCGACCAGATCTCCGCGCACCCGCCAACGAGAGAGGGGCAGATCGGGGTCGGCGCGCGTGCTGACGACGACGTGCACGCGTGACGGAAGGTGCTCGAGCAGGAAGGCCATTTCCTCGCCGACCTCGTGACTGTCGACCATGTGGTAGTCATCGAGCACCAGCCAGACCTCGCAGGGTGCTGCGGCCAGCTCGTTGAGCAGCGTGGTCAGCACAAGGTCGGTCGGCACTGGGGAGGACGAGAGGAGCTCCAGCGCACTCGAGCCAACGCTGGGTATCGCGGCCTGGAGCGCGGTCGCGACGTATGTCCAGAACGCCCCAGGCTCCTTGTCCGAGGGGTCGAGCGAGATCCACGCCACGCAGCAGTCCACGGCGGATGCCTCGTGAAGCCACTCGGCCAAGAGCGTCGTCTTGCCGAACCCGGCCGGGGCGGCCACGAGCGTAAGTCTCGAGTCGGCTCTACCGCCCAGGCGCGCAAGGAGTCTTGGGCGGGCCACCAAACCGCGTCGCAGTTGCGGGACGTACAGCTTCGTTGCAATCAGCGGAGCTGCCACGCGATCCCCATTCCACGTTGCACCACCGTGTCCGAGGTGTGTGCCGCAGACAACGCTACCGCGCGACCTCGAGGATCCCAGGCTCGGTACGTGTCCGCCCAGTGGGGCGCGGCTTTGATCGCAGTGGCGGCGCCCGAAGGACCCTCCGAGCCATTCCGTGCTCACGCTCAGGACGTCGGCGGCATACGTTCGTCAGTGGCGCCTGTTCGGCCCAGGAACATCCATTCGCAGACCGCGAGGTAGGACCAAGGCATGCTCGGCTTCGATTCGGGGTGAGTGACTAGGTGCGCATCCGGTCAGGGCCTCGACATCACTCGGCTGGAGGTGACACCGTGAAGGGCTGTCTCGGGACCGTAAGTCCTGCGGTCCGCACGGGCCGGGCGGCGCTTCGCATGAACGGCCGCTCCACGATCAGCCAGGACGCCAGGGCCGCCGCGTACGTGGCGGCCAGCGTCACCGGGACCCGCTCGACCAGTGGCAGGGCGGTGGCCATGACGATGATGGGCTCCTGCCACAGGTACATGCCGTAGGAGATGCGGCCGGTTCCGCGCAGCGGTGGGTTGGCCAGTGCTCGCGAGCCCGGCACCGGGCCAGGCCGCACGGCCCACGCGATCACGACGGCCGCGCTGAGGGCGACCGGGGTGATGATCCACGAGGTTGCCGTCCAGCCGTTCAGGAGGCAGCACAGGGTGGCGATGAAAGCCGCGGCGGCCGCGAGCAGGGGCAGGCGGGGCAGGCGATGCACCCGATCGATGTTCAGGGCCAGCAGGCAGCCGATGATGATGGCGTCGGCTCGGGTGTCTGTGCGGAAGCCGTAGAGCTGGCCGGTGGGGTCGTCGTGGATGAGGGCGATGCGCAGCGCCGCGGACCCGAGTGCCGCCATGATGAGGATCTTGCTGCCGTGCCGGTGGCGGGCCAGGGGGATCAGTGCGAACGGCCAGAGCGCGTAGAACTGCTCTTCGAGGGCCAGGGACCAGGTGTGGCCAAGGCCGCCGAGGATGACCCCGAATGTTGCGGCGAGGTTGGCGGTGAAGGTGACTGCGAACGCGATGGGCTGCCACGGGTACTTGCCCGTGAGGGCGGCCATGGCGAAGTAGAGCAGCAGCAGCGCCAGAGCCGGCAGAAGCCGTCGCGCTCTGCGGGTGTAGAACGCGGTCCTGTCGATGCGACCTGTCTCGCGGTGTTCCTCGAGCAGGAGTCGGGTGATCAGGAATCCGGAGAGGACGAAGAAGATCGTGACGCCGGCCCAAGCGGCGCCGGTGACGCTGCGGGTCTCGTGTCCGATAATGACGAGCAGGACTGCGATGCCTCGAAGCCCATCGAGCGCCGGGCGCCGTCCGAGCGTGAAGCCGTCTTCCCCCATGGCGCGCAAGTCTGCGCGAGGCCGGCCGTATGCTCCAGCGACCGCTCGCGATTGTGCCCATTCGGGCCATGGAATCCGGGAGGGAAGCACCAACGCCGCCCCCACGTAGACGGAGTTGGGCTCCAAGCTGCCTGAGCGGAGTTGGGGACACCACCGTGCGCTCGGGGGTGTGATTCGCGAGAGCACGGTGGCGCCTGACTGCCTATACCCATCGGGGGACTCACGACACATCCGGCCCACCCAGCAGCCACGACGGCGCGGTCGCCGCTGCCGAGCTCGACGTATGTGCGCCACAAGGCGGGATTTCGTCCCTCTACGGCCACGTTGTGGAGGACTTCGACGGGGACCATCCGCGTGGCTTCCTCACCGGGCTCAAGCCGCTGCGGGAGCGGAGAGCTAAGCCGCTGAAGCACTGCTGCGGAAGCAGGGGAGTGCGTTGGGCCCGCGAACCCGCGGCCACACTGTCGGCGGCAGCCCGGCATACACAACGCCGATGCCAACTCGCGACCCAGCACACTGAGCCGCCCGTGCAGTGCCGGGTCAGAGCGCAGCCCGGCGAGCCGATCTGGACACCCTGACCGGCGCGCGCGGCCGACACCCGCCGGCCCGGCACTGACCCAAGGGCCGGTTGCAGCGCGCCACCGGCGCGTTCGGGTTCGTGAGGTTACAGCGACGGCCCGCGCCACCGCATGTTCACTGGGACACTGGGCGACCGCCGCCAGGGCCGGCGGGGAGCGAAGAACTCGCCTGACCCCAGTCCGGCGCGGCCCTATTGATCCAGTCCCGCGACGCAGCCTGCGCCCGTGGTCAGCGTGCCTGCCGAAGGGAACTCGGCTCCATCGCTCGGCAACCGGCCTCGCACGAAACGCAGCTCAACCGCCGATCGCGCCGCTAAGCCGGCCGCGGTCAGCTAGGTCGTCAGCCAGAAACTCGCGTAGCAGGTCAACCGCCTGAACAATCTTCTGGCTGCGCAACGTGTAGAAGACACTCGTGCCCACGCGACTGGCGGAGACGATCCCCCGCTCGCGAAGCACGGCGAGGTGCTGGCTGGCGTTCGACTGGCTGATTCCCAAGGCGTCGCACAGGTCTCCGACGCTGAGCTCGCGGTCGCGGAGCTCGTTGATGATCATCAGGCGCTTCGGGTCTGCGATGGCCTTGCAGACGCGCGCGTGCAGCTCTTGCAGCTGAGCCGCGATCTCCTGGTCCATCGTTCCTCCCGATGCCGTCCGTCCGTGGCGCCGGCCCCTCAGTGTATGCGCTGTGGTGGTCCGGTCTCAGCCGCCGTTGAGAACGACGAGGACGAGAGCCGAGACTGACAGAAGCGTCGTGGCCGCCGAGACCGTTCCGACCAGCAGCCGGCTCGTGGCCGACTCACTTCTCTCAACCCGCGCGAGCGTGCGTTCGTAGCGCCGCTCGGCTGCCAGCAGCAGCGCGAGCGCCACGCCGAGTCCGAGCGCGCCCGGGAACGCCCTCAACGGCACGCTCCCCGCCTGGTGGAGCAATAGGGCCCCCAGCCCCCCTACGCCCAGCGCGGTCCGCTGCCAGGCCATGGCGGTGCGCTCGGCCTGGAGGCCGGGATCCAGGGGAGCCTCGGGACGCCGACCAGAGCCCCACGATGCCAGCGTCCGAGCGAGCACGGGATCACCTCACAAGGTTGATGATCGTCAGCGTCAGCGCCGTCAGCGCCACCAGAGCCAGGGCGCCCGCTGTCAGGCGCGGCACCTGGGAGTGCGGTAGCCGCTCGCCGAGTCGCATCGCGCGCTCGTTTCGCTCCCAATGCCCATAGGAGACGGCGGCGAGGATCCCCCCGAAGGAGATCAGGATGAACCCCAGCGCAAGCCGGATGGCCGGCGGGCCCGGCATGAACTGCACCACCGCCACCCCCGCGGCAGTCATGGCCAGCGATGTGCGGACCCAGGCAAGGAAGGTCCGCTCATTGGCCAGCGTGAAGCGGTAGTCGGGGGTCTCCCCGACCTCGTGCAAGGGGGTGCGCCCCGATTGCCGTGAGCCCGAAACGTTCGTCATCGCAGGGTGGTCGAGGCGGCGCACTGGTTGCGTCCTACATCGAGGACGTCCATCTCATCCTCAGGCGGTGCGAGCTGGCCGGCGTTCACCAGCCGTATGGTGTCGTAGACCTGGGGAGCATCCGGAAGCGAGCTGACGATCTCCTCGACGAACCGTTCGATGGCCTTCTCATTGAGCAGTGTCGCCGTGAACACGTCCTCGAGGGTCGTGGTGACAAGTCCCTGCGAGTTGACCTCCTCCCTGCTGGACCAGTGTGCCGGGGCGAGGACGGTGGCCGGGTCCAAGGGCCGCAGCCGCTCGTGGACACTGCGGAACAGGTCCCGAGCCAGCTGCTCTGCCTGGCCGGTGAGATCGGGCCGACCCAGCCCGCGCACGAACACGGTGTCGCCGACGATCAGCAGTCGCTCGCTGACCAGGAACGCAGTCGTCCCCGGGGTGTGTCCAGGGAGGTGCATGGTCATCGTGCGCACGACCGCCGAGCCGAGGTCGAGCTCGTCTCCGTCCTTGAGTGGCCGGTTCGGAAACGGCACAACGCCGCCAGCGTCCTCCGGGGGAAGGTGGTACTCGGCGGCCAGCCGCTCGGCCAGGGCGGGTCCGCCGCTGATGTGGTCTGCGTGCACGTGCGTGTCGATCACGTGGGTGATGGTCATGTCGTGCTCGGCGGCAAGGTCGAGGTAGGGCTGCGGGTGCCGGGTGGGGTCCACGACCACACAGCGGGCTCCGGGCACGCCGACCACGTATGACAGACACGCCTTGGACGGCCGCTGGAACTGCCAGGCGCGCACCTCCCCGGGCAGGTCGGGGATCTCGACCGGCACGAGGAGCCGTGCCCATGCGTCCGTGCCCCCTTCGAGCGAGCGGGTCTCGACTCCCAACTGCGCGAACTCCTCGGCCACCATCTCCGAGCCATTGCCCTGGCCGCAGATCACGACCGCGCCGGGGAGCGTCGCGCGTGCGTGCTCGCCCGCGTCCTCGAGGACCTCGTACACAGGGACGTTGCGGGTGGGGACTGGGCGATGGGCCTCCACCTTGCTGGCGGCGAACTCGTCCTTGTTGCGGATGTCGAGAATCTCGCTGACTGTCCCCGCCTCAAGCTCCCTGAACAGCTCCGCGGCTGTGATCGTGCTCGCCATGGTCAGAACTCCCGTTGGACTTTGGCTGGCTGGATGTTGGCCATATAAGGGTCTTGTTGTATGCGCATGAACGAATGTAATGTGCTGCATCACACCTTGGCAACAGCCTTCTCGCGATGGAGCGAAGAGAGGTCCGCACATGTCGGATACAGAAGACGCAGCCCCCCAGAGCATGACGATCGTGGCATGGTCGGGCGACCTCGACAGGATGTGGCCGACGCTGATCCTCGGGTCCACCGGCGCGGCCTACGGCATGCAGACCACGATCTTCTTCACCTTCTGGGGGCTGTTTACCCTCGTTCGTGACGAGGTCCGGATCACCGGGACCAACGCGATGACGAAGGCGCTGGCGGGAATGAACCGCCCAGGGATCAGCCACATGAAGCTGTCCAAACTGAACATGGCGGGCGCAGGCGCATGGATGATGCACAAGCTCGCGAGGGACCAGAAGGTCGCTTCGCCCAAGGAGCTCGTGGAGATGTGCACAGATCTCGGGGTCAACCTCTGGCCCTGCGAGATGACCATGGAGCTGCTCGGGCTGCGAAGCGATCAGCTCATCGAGGGCGTTGGGGAGCCCGTTGGTGCGGCGACGGCCCTGTCGGCGATGAGCCGCTCCCAGATCAACCTGTTCATCTGACCCTCCTCAGGAACCAGGAGCACCCGTGGACTATCTGGTCGATGTCACGATCGACGCCAAGGGCAAGAAGTGCCCCATGCCGGTTCTGCTCGCCTCGCGGGGCATGAAGAGCCTCCAGCCAGGCCAGGTGATGCTGGTCGAGGCGACCGACGGCGGGTCGAAGAGCGACATCCCTTCGTGGGCCAAGGACACCGGCAACGAGCTGCTGGAATCCAGCAGCGCAGACGGGGTTTTCCGCTACCTCATCCGGAAGAGCTGAAGGGTGCGCTACGGCTTCGCCATCGACCAGCGCACTTGTATCGGCTGCCACGCATGCACGGTCGCCTGCAAGACCGAGCACGAGGTGCCGGTGGGCCAGTTCCGGACGTGGGTGAAGTACGTCGACACAGGCTCCTTTCCTGACACCACCCGCTCCTTCGGCGTGATGCGCTGCAACCACTGCACGGACGCGCCCTGCGTGAAGATCTGCCCGACGCAGGCGCTGTTCAAGCGGGAGGACGGGATCGTCGACTTCGACAAGGAGCGGTGCATCGGCTGCAAGAGCTGCATGCAGGCCTGCCCCTACGACGCGATCTACATCGACGATGACACCCACACCGCGGCCAAGTGCAATATGTGCGCGCACCGGGTTGACAATGACCTGGAGCCGGCGTGCGTGGTGGTCTGCCCCACCCACTCGATCTGGGTGGGCGACCTCGACGACCCCACCAGCGGCATCGCCAAGCTGGTCAGCACCCACGAGACCGCCGTCCGGTCTCCAGAGCAGAACACCGGGCCCAACGTGTTCTATCTCGGCGCCGACCGGGCTGTGCTCGACCCGCTGGTCGCACCTGTCGACGACACCTACATCTGGGCACGTCCCGACGCGCAGCGGCTCGCGACCGCCGGGGACCTCCCAGGCGATCCAACCACCCATGCGAGGACGACCCTCAACACCTCGCACCCACGGCCGTGGGGCTGGCGGGTCACGACCTACTTGTGGACCAAGTCGGTCGGGGCCGGTGCGATCGCTCTGGCCGGGCTCGCCTACCTGATGGGGATCAGCCTCGGTCTGCTCGGGGATTACGTCGCCCCGGTGCTCGGGCTCTTCGGCGCGGCCACGACCGGCGCGCTGCTGGTCTGGGACCTCAAGCGTCCCGACCGGTTCCTGTACATCTTCCTCAAGTCCAACTGGACGTCGTGGCTGGTCCTCGGGGCCTATGTCCTCGCGGCCTTCTCCGGCGGCGCCGTCCTCTGGCTGCTGGCCGCGGCATTCGACCTGGGCCCGCTGATGAGGGTGCTGGCCTGGCTGGCTGTGCCCGCCGGCGCCCTGATGGCTGGGTACACGGCATTCCTCTTCGGACAGGCCGAGGGCCGCGACCTGTGGCAGTCGCCGGTGCTGTTCTGGCACCTCGTCGTCCAGGCGGGCATGGTCGGCAGCGGCGCCCTCGCCGTTGCCGGTGCCTTCGGTCACCTGTCTCGCAGTGGCTCGGCCCTGCTCGCGCGCGCTTTCGTCATCGCCGTCGCGCTCCACCTGCTGATGCTCACCGTGGAGTATGCCGGGCGGCACGCCAGCCGACAGGCGGGTGTCGCCGCGCACATCATCACCCGCGGGCGGTACGCGCGGACCTTCTGGCTCGGGGCGGTGCTGCCAGCCGTCATCGCCGGCGTGCTGGGCCTCCTGGCCTGGGGCGGAACCAGCCCGATCGCCCTCCTCGCGGCCGGCGTCCTCGTCCAGCCTGCCCTGGTCGCCTACGAGAGCGTCTTCGTCCGCGCAGGACAGGACGTCCCGCTCTCATGACCAAGTCCCCGCGAACCACCGATCCGGAGGGCCTGCCCGCCATGACCGCTGAAACCGACCGCGAGCGAAGCACCCCAGCGTTGCCCGGGGAGCGCTCGCATGAGCGCCTGCGGAACTTCCCGCCCGTGGCGGACTGGGACCACCACGTCGAGTACGACGCGAAGGCGCACCCGCGGAAGGTTCCCCACGAGTACATGCTGGTGCCCACGACCTGCTTCAACTGCGAATCCGCCTGCGGCCTGCTGGCCTACGTCGACAAGTCCGACCTGTCGATCAAGAAGCTCGAGGGCAACCCTGCCCACCCCGGGTCGCGCGGGCGCAACTGCGCCAAGGGGCCGGCGACCATCAACCAGCTGAACGACCCCGAGCGGATCCTCTTCCCCCTGCGGCGAGCCGGAAAGCGCGGCGGTGGGGACTGGGAGCGGGTGACCTGGGATGAGGCGCTCGACGACATCGCCGCCCGAATCCGCACAGCCATCGTCGAGGACCGCCGCGACGAGGTCATGTACCACGTCGGCAGGCCTGGGGAGGACGGATTCGCGGAGCGGTTCCTTTTGGCCTGGGGGGTCGACGGCCACAACAGCCACACCAACATCTGCTCGGCCGGCGCTCGCCTCGGCTACTCCCTCTGGGGCGGTTACGACCGGCCGTCCCCCGACTACGCCAACGCCAAGGTCATCCTGCTGATCTCGAGCCACCTCGAGGCCGGGCACTACTTCAACCCACACGCCCAGCGCATCATGGAGGGCAAGGTCAGTGGGGGCGCCAAGGTCGTGGTGCTCGACCCGCGGCTGTCCAACACTGCCTCGCACGCCGACGTCTGGATCGCCCCGTGGCCGGGAAGCGAGGCCGCCATCCTTCTGGCCGTGGCGGCATACCTCCTGCGCACTGGACAGGTGGACCGCGCCTTCATGCGCCGCTGGGTGAACTGGTCGACGTACATGAAGAACCGCCACCCCGAGCAGGCGGCCGGGGACTTCGAGGCGTTTCTCACCGTGCTGGCCGCGGACTACGCCGACTACACCTTCGCGTATGCCGCGGAGCAGGCCCAGGTGCCCCAGGCCCAGATCGAGGAGCTGGCCCGGATCGTCGCCGGCGCCGGGTCGGCCCTGTCGGCCCACGTCTGGCGCGCTGCGACCGCAGGGAACCTCGGGGGGTGGCAGGTGTCCCGCGCGCTGTTCTTCCTCAACGTCCTGACCGGCAGCGTCGGCACCAAGGGCGGAACCAGCCCGAACGGCTGGGACAAGATCATCGCCCACGGGCCGAACGTCCCCGAGGGGCACGAGTCGTGGAACGAGATGCTCTGGCCGGCCGAGTTCCCGCTCTCGACCAACGAGATGTCGATCCTCCTGCCGCACCTGCTGAAGGACGGGCGCGGGAAGCTGGCGATGTACTTCTCGCGGGTCTACAACCCGGTGTGGACCAACCCCGACGGCTTCAGCTGGCTGGAGGCGCTGACCGACGAGTCGCTCGTGGCCTGTCACGTTGCCCTGACCCCCACGTGGTCGGAGACCGCGACGTTCGCCGATTACGTGCTGCCCATGGGGCATAGCGCCGAGCGGCACGACACCCAGTCCTACGAGCAGTACGCCGGCAAGTGGCTCGGCTTCCGACAGCCCGTCACGAGGGTGGCCTTGGAGAAGATGGGCCATATGGTGTCCGACACCCGGGAGTCGAACCCGGGCGAGGTGTGGGAGGAGAACGAGTTCTGGTTCGAGCTCTCCTGGCGCATTGACCCCGACGGGTCCCTCGGCATCCGGAAGTTCTTCGAGTCGCCCTACCGTCCTGGGGAGAAGGTGACCGTCGACGAGTACTACCGGTGGGTTTTCGAGAACAGCGTCCCCGGCCTCCCAGAGGCTGCCGCCGACCAGGGGCTGACGCCTTTGGAGTACATGAGGAAGTACGGCGTTTTCGAGGTTGCCAAGGACTCGTATCGGCTCGATGAGAGACCCCTGAGCGAGGCCGAGGTGGAGGGTGCCACCCCCGACGGCAATGGTGTGCTGCGCAAGCCGGTGAGCCTCGACTCGACCCCGCCCCTTGTGGGCGAGGCGGGTTCTGTCGGGGTTGTCCACGAGGACGGCACTCGGACAGCCGGGTGGCTGACGCCGTCGCGCAAACTGGAGCTGTTCAGCGAGACCATGGTCGACTTCGGCTGGGAGGAGTACGCCACCCCGGGCTACATCGAATCGCACATCAGCCGGAGGGCCATCAACGATGACAACGGCGAAATGGTGCTGATGCCGACGTTCCGCCTGCCGACCCTGGTCCATACGCGGTCGGGAAACGCGAAGTACCTCAACGAGATCAGCAATACCCACCCGCTCTGGATGAACAGCGTGGACGCGACCAGATTTGGATTCGGCACCGGCGACCTGGTCCGGGTCAACACCGAGATCGGCTACTTCGTCGCGCGGATGTGGTCAACAGAGGCCATCCGTCCCGGGGTGGTCGGACTCTCCCACCACATGGGCCGCTGGCGCACGTCCGAGCACGCCGGCTCCCGCTGGGTGATGGGCCTGGTGGATCTCAGCAACGATGGCGACGGGGTATGGAGGCTGCGCTACAAGGAGGGCGTAAAGCCGTTCAAGAGCGAGGACCCCGACAGCGAGCGGATCCACTGGGACGACCCGGGCGTGCACCAGAATCTCGCGTTCGCGGTACACCCAGACCCGCTCTCGGGGATGCACTGCTGGCATCAGAAGGTGCGCCTGGAGAATGCGCGCGAGGATGACCGGTACGGCGACGTGGTGGTGGACACCAAGCGGTCGCGCGAGGTCTACCGCGCCTGGATGGACAACACCCGGCCGGGACCGAGCCGGTCGGGGCTGCGCCGCCCCGAGTTCATGATGCGGCCCGTGAAGCCCAAGCGGCGGTCCTTTCGCGCACATCCAGGGCGCGGAGCGGCCGAGGCCTCCGGGGAGCAGGCGTGAGTCTCCTGTCAGGGCGCCGCGCCGACGTCGACCTCGCCGCAGTGCATGCCGCGCTGGCCGGCGTCCAGGACCCGGAACTGCACCTGCCGCTCGCCCAGGCGGGCATGATCGGCGACGTGGAGGTGGACCGCTCTGGCACCGTGCGGGTCACCGTCCGGCTGACGACACCGTCCTGCCCGATGAAGGAGACCTTGGCCGCCGACGTGACCCAGTCGGTCGGCAAGGTGCCTGGCGTCGGCCGGGTCGAGGTCGCCCTCGGGGCGATGAGCGAGGGCGAGCGGATGCAGCTCGCCGGCCGGCTCCGCGGCGCCCGGCCGGGCGGCGCACACCCCTTCGGCCCGGAGTCGAGGACCCGCGTGTATGCCGTGGCCAGCGGCAAGGGGGGCGTCGGAAAGTCCTCGATCACAGCCAACCTCGCGGTGGCGCTGGCCCAACACGGCGAGCGGGTGGGTGTGCTGGACGCGGATGTCTGGGGCTGGTCCGTGCCGCAGCTATTCGGGGTGCGCCGTGCGCCGGTCGCGCTCAAAGGGCTGATGCTCCCCGTTGAGGCACACGGCGTGGCCTTGATGTCGGTCGGCTTCTTCGTCGATGGTGACGAGCCGGTGGTCTGGCGCGGACCGATGCTGCACAAGGCCATCGAGCAATTCCTCACCGACGTGTACTGGGGAGATCTTGACACCTTGCTCATCGACCTCCCGCCGGGGACCGGCGACGTCACCCTGTCGCTGCTCGAACTGCTGCCCGACGCGCAACTGCTCGCAGTCACCACCCCGCAGCTGGCCGCGCAAACGGTCGCCTCCAGAGTCGGTCGGATGGCTCGTGACGCCCGGATGCCGGTCGCCGGTGTGGTCGAGAACATGTCCACGCTGGTGTGCCCCCACTGTGCAGAGCACACTCCTCTGTTCGGCGAGGGCGGAGGGGCCCGGCTGGCCGAGGCCATCGCCGCGCCGCTGCTCGGCCAGGTGCCCCTCGACCTGCCGCTGCGGACTTCCGGCGACATGGGAGTACCTGCCATGGTCGGAGCGCCCACGGCCCCCTCGGCGGTCGAGATCCGTCGGATCGCCGCCCAGTTGCCCGTCGTCCGACGCAGCCTCGTCGGCAGGTCCCTGCCGCTGTCGGTGGTCTGAGCGTTCGGGAGGCTTGGGAGACGTCGCGGCATGGGCCAGGCCGCACCGGCACGACAGACGACCCTCAAAGGGCCTTCTGGCGGCTCTGTGGCCGCTTGAGCGGGTCGCCCCTCCCCTGTGGGCTACAGGGGAGGGGCGTCGAGAGCGGCCCCTTGGGCCTGCTCTCGGACGTCCTGGAACCGCGCCAAAGCGGGACGTCGGGATCTGCTTCTGCTGGCATGGTCCGGGTGCCGCGCCCCCTCGATTTGGGCGAAGGCGATGGGGCCGTTAGGTGGAGAGCAGGGCCTGGGTGCCGACCCGGCTCCCGTCACCACGTGACCTCTTTGCAGCCGTTGTGGGTGTCGGGCTCCACCTGCAGGGTGGCGTGCTCGACGCCGAACGTCGTGCGCATGACCTGCCTGGCCTGGTCCAGGACGCCGTGGGCGTCGGTGCCCTGGCTGGTGACCAGGTGTGCGGTGGCGACGTTCATGCCCGAGGTCAGGGTCCACACATGCAGGTCGTGGACGTCGCTGACGCCGGTCACCGCACCCAGCGCGTCTGCCACCTCCTCGGGGTCCATCCCGGCGGGCGCGTGCTGGCCCAGGACGACAAGCACCTCCCGGCCCAGCATGACGGCGCGCACGGCGACGAAGGCCGCGATCGCCAGCGCGATGCCGGTGTCCCACCAGGCACTGCCGGTCGTGGCGACCAGGACGCCCGCGGCGATGACCCCGACCGAGCCGAGGGTGTCGGCGACGACCTCGAGGTAGGCGCCCTTGACGTTCAGGGACTCCCCGGCGCCGCCGCGCAGCAGGACCAGGCACACGATGTTGACCACCAGCCCGATGGCGCCGACCAGGAGCATGGGCCCGGACGAGACCGCCGGGGTGCCGCCGATGCGGCCGATGGCCTCGATGGCGATGTAGACGGACACGCCGAGCATGAGCAGGACCGCCAGACCGGAGGCGAACACCTCCGCCCGGTAGGACCCGAACGTGCGCCGCCCCGTGCTGTCCGGGCGGCCCGCGATGCGGGTGGCAACCAGCGCCGCGCCGAGCGCAACGACGTCAGCGGCCATGTGCCCGGCGTCGCTGAGCAAGGCCAGCGACCCGGAGACAAGCCCGGTGGCGACTTCGACGACGAAGAACCCGGCGACTAGGACGAACGCGGTCCGCAGCCGCCACCGATGGGCCGCCCCGGCATTGCCGTGGGGGTGCCCTCCGCTCACGGCGTCACCGCGACGGCCGCTGGGGAGCGGTCGTGGCCGATGTGCTCGCGGGTCAGGTAGAGCATCATCCGCACGTGGGCGTCCGCGAGCCGGTAAAACACCAGCCGACCCTGCCGGCGGCCGCTCACAACCCCGGAGGCCCGCAGCATCCGCAGCGCCTGTGACACCGTGGCCTCCTGGGTGTCCGTGGCGGCGGCAAGGTCGCACACGCACAGCTCGCCCGCCTCGAGCAGCGCGTACAGCAGCCGCGAACGGGTCGGGTCGCCGAGCAGCTTGAACATGCCGGCGGCCCTGACCAGCTCCGCCTCGGGCAGCGTCGCGTCCCGCACCAGCTGCACCTTCTCTGGATGCACGCACGCAACAGCGCACGCGTCCAACCCGGCCACCTTCTCATCTGAGCGCATGCTCAGATGTTAGCCGTGGCCTGGGTCAGGGCGCACCGTGTTCCGCTGGTCCATCTGGCGCCCCGGTGGCCTTCTGACCCAACTGGGCATGGCGGGGCCGAACCGCGGGCAGGCTGCGACCTCCTTCACAAGCGCGCACCACCTCGGCGGCGACTTCTGTCAGCGTCTTGAGCGTCGGGTTGGACTTGGTCGACACGAAGAGCCGACGGATCGTCGCCGCCTCGACCTGGATGGCTAGGGCCCGCTCGGCCTTGGACAGGCCGGCAGCCTCACGAGCATCGTCGAGCGCTTTCGCGATCGCGTCGATCGTGGCGATCCGCCATCGACTCCAGAACGAGCTCGCGCAGGAACGTCGGGTCGCCCAAATCACGGGCGAGCTCATTCCAGAAGGCGTTGCGCGTAGACGCCATGGCTCTACCTCTCAAGTCCCACGAGCGCAGCTTGAGTGTTACGCAACACGACTTGGGCGAACCTCGGGCACTGAGGGCGGCGCCCAGACCGGCACCCGCCTGTCGGGGATAGCGGCTCGCCGACGACCTCATAGGCTCTTGCGGGTGGGCAAGAAGAAGCACGGCAGGAGCAGCGAGGGGCAGCCGCAGCGACGTCACTTGAGGTCGGTACAGGAGCGTCCCTCGCACGTGGACGATGCTCAGGACCAGGCGCTCTTCCAGGGCTTGCGGAGCGCATTGCGCTCGGACGAAGCGCTGAATCTGCTCGCTGTGGTCAGTGGTCTGCTCGAAGTAACCGATCCGCGTCGCCGTGACCCGTTCA
Source organism: uncultured Actinomycetota bacterium (assembly GCA_963715025.1). Lineage (GTDB taxonomy): Bacteria > Actinomycetota > Actinomycetes > Actinomycetales > Dermatophilaceae > DASSJT01. The sequence goes on from CAVQQQ010000002.1 coordinate 389,282, forward strand.
CACGCGACGAGCGGCGGGCCAGCCTCGACGAGTTGGTCGAGTCGTTCATCGGGACGTCATACGCCGAGACCACGGCCGCGCTCGCGGTCATGCGCGCGATGGTGTCCGACGAGGTGATGGCAGCGCGCATTAGTCGGGAGCTGGCCATGCGCCGCCAGCCGATTCCCGACTGGTTGGATGGGCTGAAGCAGGCGCGTGTCGAGCCGGAAGTCTGGTTCATGACGCACGTGCTCGGGGACGGCGACGACTACCTCTTCGGGGCCACCCTTCCGTCGGGACACAGCCTGTCGGCGCTGGTGTACGTCGACCACAACCTCGGCACTGTGGTCAAGGACGCCTTCGTCGTCCCCGAGCCGCTCCATGAGCTGGCCGACAAGATGGCCACGATGATCACCGACCCGGATCAGACGCTGACCCAGATTGACGCAGCCGCCGCGCGGGCGGTGATCGAGGGGGCCATCGACCACGGCTCGCGGCTCTACCCACCGCTGGAGTCGGACACGTGGCCGATGTGCCGGCCATTGGTCGAGTGGCTGCTGCGGCTGCTCCCGGAAGGCGGCGCGGTGCCTGAGCGCACGGAGTGGTCGGACGGGTGGCTACGGAGGTATCGTCCGGCACCGCTTGTAGGTGAGAACTGACACCAATGGCGTTCGACGGTCTGTCGATGTTGGTGAATGTCGACACCACCTTGAGTAGTCGAGGACGGTCGCGGCGTGCTGGAGATGAACCCATCTGGCCTGGTGACACCCGGGCGATCATCCGCCGCTGGGGCCCGCGGGCGCCGCCCTCGCAGGGTGCCGTACTCCTCGGCTCCCGCCTCTTCTCGACTGATCGGCCCGGTGAACGCCTCCCTTGACAGCAGAGCGTGAGTCGCGTTTCATTTAACATGTTGGTTAAATGAAAGGGGACTTTGGATGGCCGGCACTGACCAGCTCAGCGCGGTGTTCTCAGCGCTCGCAGACCCGACTCGACGGGCAATCCTCGTCGAGCTGGCCGAACACGACGCCACCGTCACCGAGCTAACCGCTCCCCTCCCCATCTCGATGCCGGCGGTGTCGCGACACCTGAAGGTGCTCGAGCGCGCCGCGCTCATCTCGCGGACACGGTCGGGCAAGTGGCGCGGGAGCCGCCTCCAGGCCGCCCCACTGCGCGACGCGGCCGACTGGATCGATCGCTACCGGCGCTTCTGGGACTCCTCCCTCACCCGCCTCGATGCCCACCTTGCCGCGGTGCAGGCCGCCGAACGCGCAACGGACCGGATGGCCAACGACCCCAAGGTCCCGGACAACCAGGAGCTCTAATGGAAACCGAAACTCGGCAACTCGCTATCTCGCGCGTGTTCGACGCGCCACGTGAGCTCGTCTACCGAGCCTTCACCGATCCGGACCACCTGGCGGAGTGGTGGGGCCCGATGGGCAACTCGCTGCCGCGCGAGGAGATCGATTTCGACGTGCGTCCCGGCGGCTATCAGCGGTGGACGGAGGTCTCTGCCAACGAGCCAGACCTTCGCATTCACATCTACGTCAACCTCACAGACGTCACAGACGGCGAACTGCTTGAGGGCGTCATGCACGTAGCCGGCCAACTGCAGGAGGGCCTCGAGCCGTTCGCAACAAGATTCCGATTCGAGTTCCACGACGAGGGCGAGGGACGCACGCGACTCGAGATCCGCCAGTGGCTCCCACCGCACCTGGCAGGCCCCAGCGAGCAGGGTTGGCTCGAGGCGTTTACCAAGCTGGACGCCACGCTAACAAGTGCCCAGATCGCGGCCGATCGTGAAGGTGTCGTGGCATGACCAAGCTGATCTACGTGACCAATGTGACTCTGGACGGCTACATCGAGGACGAGCGTGGCGCCTTCGACTTCGGCCCGGTGGACGCCGAGGTGTTCCGGTCCTACACAGACCTCGTGCAATCCGCGGGCACGTTCCTTTACGGGCGGCGCCTATACGAAACCATGGCCCCGTGGGAGACCGACGCCACGCTAGCGGCACAGTCCGACCTCATGGCCGACTTCGCGACCGCCTGGCAGACAGCGAACAAGGTCGTCTACTCCACGACGCTGACCGCCGCGTCGACCGCCAACACCCGAATCGAACGCCACTTCGACCCCACCGCAGTGCGCGAACTGAAGGCCGCGGCCAGCAGCGATATCACCGTAGGGGGTGCGAACCTCGCGTCCCAGGCATTCAAGGCCGGGCTGGTTGACGAGTGCCAGCTGTACGTCTGGCCCACTGTCCTTGGTGGGGGAAAGCCGGCCTTACCGACCGACGCCCGCGCCGACCTCGAGCTCGTCGATGAACGCCGATTCGGAAACGGTGTTGTACTCCTCCGGTACCGCCCTCTGGGACGGTGACTCGCGGCCCTGTCTGATTCGCCGGGCGCGAGCCTCCATGACGCGCGGAGCGCTTATCGCCGATCGGCCGGGGCGTATCTCGAGCACCCAGCGGTGTCGGTGAACTGGGTTGTCACCCGCAGGCTCCCGCGTCGAGCTCTATTCGGCGATCCGGCGCGACGCCCGTGCTGGACTGTCGAACCGAGCGCTCCAGCGGAAGCACCGAGTTGGCTACCGCACGGTCGCTGCCGCGCTCGCGTCGGCGTGGCCAAAGGCCAGGAAGCCGCCACCGAAGCGCGGATCCCGACTGGATCCGTACGTGGAGGTGATCGACGACTGGTTGCGCGACGATCTCGACGCCCCGCGGAAGCAGCGGCACACCGCGAAGCGGATCTTCGACCGGCTACTGGACGAGCATGACGCGGTCGGGGTGGTGTCGTACTGGATGGTGCGGGAGTACGTCGCCACCCGCCGGCGTGAGATCCGCATCGAGGCCGGACGCGAACCCGCGAACGCCTTCATTCCTCAGGAGCACTTGCCCGGTCGGGAGGCCGAGGTCGATTTCGGTGAGGTCGCGATCCGGCTGCGCGGCGAGCTGGTCACATGCGCGCTGTTCAGCCTGCGACTGTCCTACTCCGGTAAGGCCGTGCACAGGATCAGCGCCTCGTCTGGGCAGGAGGCGTTCTTCGAGGGCCACGCCTACGCCTTCGATGTGCTGGGTGGGGTGCCGACCGGGAAGATCCGCTACGACAATCTCAAGGCCGCCGTCGCCAACGTGATCGGGTTCAGCCGGCAACGGGTCGAAGCCGACAGGTGGACCGCGTTCCGCTCGCACTACGGCATCGAGGCGTTCTACTGTCAGCCCGGCATCCAGGGGGCGCACGAGAAGGGCGGCGTCGAGGGGCAGATCGGCTGGTTCCGCCGCAACCACCTCGTCCCCGTCCCCGAGGTCGAGTCCTTCGCCGAGCTCAACGCCATGGTCGACGCCTGGGATCAAGCCGACGATGCGCGTCGGATGGGGTCCCGGGCCCGCACGGTCGGGGAGCACTTCGCTACCGAGCAGCCGCTCCTCGCGCCGCTGCCAGCCGAGCCGTTCGAGACAGGCCGTTGGTTCAATCCCCCGCGTCGACCGGTACGCCCAGGTCACCGTCCGTATGAACACGTACTCCGTCCCGGCCCGTGCGACCAGTGTGCGGACGAGATTCTGGACGTCGAGCACCGCACCGCCATGCGACGATTCCTGAGCCGCGCCGCGGCCGGCGACCCGGCAGCGTTCCGTCGCAAAGCCTCGCCAACTCGCGGTGCGGCCGCGGTTGCATGGGTGATCTGCCGGGCCAACGACACCGTCGGCACCTCCTGGTCGGCGCTCTCGGTGCAGGAGCTTCTCGGACGGTTCGGGGTGAAGGGCAGCGTCGCTCAGCGCGCCGAGCCGCTGCTGCGCGCCAACGGCGTGGACCCGCATCGCCTCTACGGGACCATGGAGCTTGGGCGACCTTGTCAGCGATGGTTCTAACGCGCCTCTGGCTCAGCGGTGCGAACAGCTCGGAGGTCCGTCGTTCAGTTGTTCAGCCGCAGCCGGGTGCTGGCAAAACCGGGCAATCAGTCGGACCGCCGCAAACGCTTGATTTCGGATCGCCGCTTCTTGCCCGCGATGCGCCGTTCCACGGACGCCCGGGTAGCCCGTGTAGGACGCCGAGCCCGAGGGGGAGGGGCGATGGCTGCCGCGATCTCCTCCACGAGGCGTTTCTCCGCCGCCTCCCTGTTGCGCAGTTGTGACCGATGCTCCGAGGCTGTGACCGAGAGGACGCCGTCAACGAGTCGCCCAGCGAGACGCTCCAATGCCCGTGCCCGCAGAGCTGGGCTGAGAGCGGTTGAGTGTGCGACGTCGTACAGCAACTCGACTCGCGAGTCCGTGGTGTTGACGCCCTGACCCCCCGGTCCCGACGAGCGGGAGAAGCGCCAGGACAACTCTGCCTCGGGGATCACCACCGAGCCTATGACGTGGAGCGAGCCTGGCATCTCACGGCCTCTGAGCAGGGGTCACAACTACGCAACCGTATCCGTGCTCCGTATTCCGCAGCGCGTTCCTGTTCCAACCGAAGGGTCAGGCGCCGTCGGTGGGCCTGCCGCGTGTCCTGATTGCGCTCGCGGGTGTCGACCGGCATGGGCTCGCGCCAGGGCCTGTCTCTGAGTGGCTGCGCGACCAGATGGTCCCCGCTAGGCACTTACATCTCAGCGGCAGAGTCGGACGAGCGTCACCACGCTACGGCCGGCCTGCGCCACCCTGCCGCAAAGCTGCGGATCCGGGCTTCGTCGTCGCTCACGGCTGAGGCTGGACATCGAACCGGGCGGCGCCGTACGGCTCAGCTGTACCTAAGGCGAACACCGTCGTGGGCACGACCCGGTAGACGTACCACGGCGGCGGCCCCGCAGACGGGGCGCTGAACTCGGCAGTCAATGCGTCGCCGGCCACGCTGGCGGGCCATCCCTCGGCGACGTATCGGTCGGCTACCGCATGCAGCTCGGCCTGGTCGGTTACCCGCTCGGCGGTGCCCTCGACGATGAGATCGAAGGGGTGCGTGGCGATGCTGACGACGCAGCGAGGGTCGCGGGCGAGGTTGCGTGACTTGCGCGTGCTCGGCCCCGAGGTGAAGTGCCAACTGCCGTTGACGTTGCTCACACCCAGGGGCATCACGTGCGGGCTGCCGTCGGGATTGATCGTCGTCAACCAGGTCGTGTGACGGTTCGGGCCACCGGTGTCGGGCGCCTGCGTGAGCATGGAGTCGAGCGCCTCTGCCACGCGCGTCCAATCGATCGGGGGCGCGCCATAGCCATCGAGGTTCCGCTCCGAGGTCGGTTGATACCTAGGCATCTCTACGACTCCTTCCTGCCGGACGCGCCGGCAATACGACATGTGACGACATCGGACGCCCGATCTCATCGCTGGCGGGCGGCGCGCCGGACCTGCGTTCACGAACCGGCTCCGACGAGAAGACCGGTTGAGTGCTCATCGCGCCGCCCCGCCAACCGTGGCCCACGCTAGAAGACACTCGTCGACGCCGTACAGGCTGCATCTAGCCCTCCGCGCACGCATCGCCGGTGACACCGTCGTCCAGGGCCACGCGCCCTGGGGCCCAGACTGCTGCGGCCCTGGTGGTGGACTGCGCGCTCATCGGCACCAGCCCGTGAGCATCTTGGGTGCGTTGCGCAACGCCCATGGGCAGCAGGCGCTGGACGAGGCCTTCGCGTCCCTCGAGAGACGTTTCTCCGACTGTGTCGGCGGCACGTGAGGGCACGACGTGAAGGCAGTCCCCTCGTTACGGAGCTTGGGGCGTTTCTCCGTTCGCGATCTCCTCGATCCAGTCGATCGCAGCATCTGACAGATAGAAGCCGGATGGGCCGTTCTGACCAACCCACCATGCCTCGGACGTGATCGCGCCGCCAGCCTGTGCGATCTCCTCGACGATCGGGGCCGGGACGGCATCACCGTTGTTCGCAATCAGCCACTCTCGGGTCGATGGCTGCAACGTGGGCCACCACTGCTCAATGGACACGTCCCCATTGTGGCAAGAGGCCTCACCACGAGTCGAGCGTCGCCAGATCCAGTACGGCGCTTGGCACGACCAGCGGCGGGCTTCGCCCTCAAACGGCGGGAGGCCAGGGTCGCGGCTGCCGAACCGCTCAGGGTGTCCTACCTCGCCCAATCGCCCGAAACGGACGGCAGCGGGCGCGGTTGACATCACGACTCCTTGACCGGCAGCCGACCCGACATGCGAGCGGTCCTAGGGGACCAAAGCCACTAACGGGGACTTCCCGCAGTGCCTATTCTGGCGCCCGGCGGAGGGAGGGCGAATCCCTTTCTCCGCGTCGCTGGCCGAGCGCCCCTCCGGCTGCGCCCCGTCCACGCTGGGGTCGGAGGGGCGCTCCCGGCAGTTCTCGGCTGGTGACGGTCCGGCTGGACAGCCGGCCCCTGCACCCCATGGCGATCGTCCGGCTCCGCAGTGCTACCGAGGAGCGAGCGGCTCGCATCCCACACCGGTACTTCGGACAAGTCACTTCCCGCGCCCGCCACCACGCCGCCTAGAGCCCGCTGCCCTCCGTTGCTGGAGGGGGAAAGCGCCCGGAAGGCCAACTCGATCTCCCACCGCGGGCCGCGGCGAGATCGACCGCAGTGACCGCGGCCGGGTCGAGCAGGGTGGTGAAGAGCCGGTAGCTGGTTGGGTTCTCGCGTCCGTCATCGAGGGTGTAGTCGATCACGCGGACCAGCATCGGCTCCTGGCGACGTGCCGAGGCGGGCGTGGATCGTCGCAAGTGGCCCAGCCAGGACCCGTCGGGAAGGTCGCGCACGTGGGTCGGCTTGGGGCCGGCCCGGTCGGTCCGGACTCGCCACAACAGGTCAGCCCCGGTGCCGATCGCCTTGCGCCACAGGGCATAGGAGAAGAACCCGCGGTCGGCCAGGAGCAGCATCCCCGGTTCGACTCGCTCCACAAGCGACTCGGCCAGGCTGCCCTCGGACCGGCTGTAGGCGCCGATCTTGGCGGCGAACATCGCGTGGGTGCCGCACTCGGCCAGCGCGACGACGCGGGCCTGCGGGAAGGCCGCCTGCTCGCCCTTGTTGACACCCGGCCTACCGAAGTACTCCGCGTTCACGGCGGTGTCGGCGGGCCTAAATGGGGCCACGTGGGTGCGTGCCGAACGCGGTGGTCCGGGTACGCCCTCGGCGTGGGTCTCCGCCGCCCAAGGGCCCCGGTCACGTCCTGGGTGACCGGGGCCACTTCGAGTCAGGCGAGGTCGAACCGGTCGAGGTTCATGACCTTGATCCACGCCGCGACGAAGTCCTGGACGAACTTCTCCTGCGCGTCTTCACTGCCGTAGACCTCCGCGATGGCCCGGAGCTGGGAGTTGGCCCCGAAGACGAGGTCGACCGCCGTGGCGCTCCACCTGACCTCGTCCGTGGCGCGGTCCCGCCCATCGAAGACATTCTCCGCCGACGCCGATGCCTTCCACTCCGTGCCCATGTCGAGGAGGTTCACGAAGAAGTCGTTGGTCAGCGTCTCCGGCCGGTCAGTGAGGACCCCGTGCCGGGTTCGCCCGACGTTGGCGTTGAGGACCCGCATCCCGCCGACCAGGACCGTCATCTCAGGAGCGGTTAGCCGCAACAGGTTTGCGCGGTCCAGCAGCAGGGTCTCCGGCGGGAGCTTCTCCCCGGCTCGCAGGTAGTTGCGGAACCCGTCTGCCCTCGGTTCGAGGACGCTGAACGACTCCACGTCGGTCTGGTCCTGGGAGGCGTCCGTGCGCCCCGGCGCGAAGGGGACGGTCACGGCATACCCCGCGTCCTTCGCCGCCTGCTCCACGGCCGCGCACCCGGCCAGGACGATGAGGTCCGCCAGCGAGACCTTCGCTCCGCCGGGCTGGGAGCCGTTGAAGTCGTTCTGGACCTGCTCCAGGGCCGGCAGGACCATGGCCAGCTCGGCCGGGTCGTTGGCTGCCCAGTTCCGTTGCGGCTCGAGACGGATCCGCGCCCCGTTGGCCCCGCCACGCTTGTCGGTGCCCCGGAAGCTTGCCGCCGACGCCCAGGCAGTCGAGACCAGCCGGGAGATGGAGAGACCGGACTCGAGGACCTTCGCCTTGAGGGTGGCGACGTCCTCGTCGGTGACTAGCTCGTGGTCCACCGCGGGCACGGGGTCCTGCCATAGCTGCGGCTCGGGGACCCACGGGCCGAGGTAGCGCGAGACGGGGCCCATGTCGCGGTGCAGCAGCTTGTACCACGCCTTGGCGAACGCCACCGCGAGCTCGTCCGGGTTCTCCATGAACCGCCGCGAGATCGGCTCGTAGATCGGGTCGAGCCGCAGGGCGAGGTCCGTCGTCAACATCATCGGGGCGTGCCTGACCGAAGGGTCGTGGGGGTCGGGCACAGCGTCCGCGCCGGCGCCGCCCTTGGGTTTCCACTGCTTGGCGCCGGCAGGGCTCTCGGTGAGCTCCCACTCGTAGCCGAACAGGGTCTCGAAGAAGCTGTTGTCCCACGTGATCGGGGTCGGCGTCCACGCGCCCTCGAGCCCGCTGGTGATCGTGTCCTTGCCTTTGCCGCTCCCAAAGGAGCTCTTCCAGCCGAGCCCCTGATGCTCGACGGGGCAGCCTTCGGGCTCAGGGCCAACCAAACTGGGGTCGCCAGCCCCGTGCGTCTTGCCGAACGTGTGACCGCCGGCGATGAGCGCGACGGTCTCCTCGTCGTTCATCGCCATGCGACGGAAGGTCTCCCGGATGTCCCGGGCCGCTGCGAGCGGGTCCGGCCTCCCGTTCGGGCCCTCCGGATTCACGTAGATCAGGCCCATCTGCACGGCGCCGAAGGGGCCGGTGAGCTCTCTGTCGCCGCTGTAGCGCTCGTCTCCGAGCCACGAGTCCTCGGGTCCCCAGAAGATCTCCTCAGGCTCCCAGACGTCCTCCCGCCCGAAGCCGAAGCCGAAGGTCTTGAAGCCCATTGACTCCAGGGCGACATTGCCGGCGAGGACCAGGAGGTCGGCCCATGAGACCTTCCGGCCGTATTTCTGCTTGACCGGCCAGAGCAACCGGCGGGCCTTGTCGAGGTTTGCGTTGTCGGGCCAGCTGTTCAGGGGGGCGAAGCGCTGGGCGCCGTCACCGGCGCCGCCACGCCCGTCCTCGATGCGATAGGTGCCTGCCGCGTGCCAGCTCATCCGGATGAACAGCGGCCCGTAGTGGCCGTAGTCGGCCGGCCACCAGTCCTGCGACGTAGTCATCACGTCGAGGATGTCCCGCTTGAGCGCCTCGACATCAAGGGTCTTGAAGTCCTCGGGGTAGTCGAAGTCCTTGTCCATCGGGTTGGATCTCGGCGAATGCTGGTGGAGAACCTGGAGGTTGAGCTGGTTGGGCCACCAGTCCTGGTTCGTCCTGGGCCGAGCCGGGGTCGGAGTGGGGGCTGGGATTGCCGGGCTTTCACTCTCGCTGCCGCGTTCAGACACGTCGGTCCATCTCCTGTCTTGATGTCTCGCTTCGTGATGTCTCGTTCTGTCAGCTGTCTGCTGGTGCCGCGGCACACTCGGGGCAAACGCCCCAGTAGGTGACCTCGGCCTCGTCGATCGAAAAGCCCAGGTCGTTGGACGCGGTCAGGCACGGAGTCGCGCCGACGGCGCAGTCGATGTCGGCAATGACACCGCACGACCTGCACACGACGTGGTGGTGGTTGTCCCCGACGCGCGACTCGTAGCGAGCCACAGAGCCGGACGGCTGGATGCGCCGCACCAGCCTCGCAACGGTCAGCGCACGCAGCACGTCGTAAACGGCCTGGTGCGATACCGCGGGAAGCTCCCCGCGCACGGCACCGATGATGGACTCGGTGTCGGCGTGCGGATGCGCGTGCACCGCGGCCAGCACCGCTAGCCGCGGACGGGTCACGCGGAGGGGGGCCCCGCGCAGCATCCGCTCGAAGTCCGAGGTCGTGGGCACGCTGTGCACTATCCTCCACTTTCTGGAATGCATCAAGAAGCCGGGGAAGGGTTCCCCACTCGCCGAGCGGCATCCCAGTCCCGAGCCCGAGTGCACTAGCACAGCACCGAGCGAATGTCCCCGGAGACTTCACTTCCACGACCCGCCACGCTCAGGGACCTCAACGCGGTGGGCCAGATCCGTTCCGGTCATGTCGGCAAGGCGTCCACCTGCGGTCGTATGCGATGCGGCACAGAAAGCGTGGGCGAACGTCCTGCTCATGCGGGCAAAGAGCGACCGTTCCGCAGGACGTGTGGCAGTTCTGGCGTGCAATCATGCGGCTCGTGACCTCGTCGGGCACGACGTGATCACGGCGACCTGGTGTTCACAGTGGGGCCGCTGACCGATCTCCCGTACCCCGACGATCAGTTCGCGGGCGTGATGCTGTGGTACTCGATCATCCACACACCTCCCGCCGGCCAGGCGCGCATCTACGCGGAGGCACCCGGGTTCTGCGCCCGGCTGGCCACGTGCTCGTTGGTTTCCAGTCCGGCGACGGTACGCGCGACGTGTCTGGGGGCATACCGTCAGTTCGGCTACCAGATCCAACTTGAGCGCCACCACTCCATGGCAGTTCAAGCAGCTTCCCAGCTGCAAGCCGCCGGATTGCGTGAAGTGTGTCGTTGGTGCGACGTGCTCAGGGCCAGGAGAAGGACGATCAGGCCGTCCTGCTCGCCAACGCCGATTGACTGTCCGCAAACGGGATCCAGTAAGGCGCTCAGGGTCATGAGCCTTGGTCTTTGATCCGACTCGCATGTTTGCAGCCGAGTTGAAGTAGGGAAATCTCCCATGGCCCGCGAAACCATGAGTATGGATCCAAGGTCTTTAGTATGGTTCTGGTTCTGCCCGCAAGTTCGGTCGGCGGAGCGGTGACGAGACGCACATCCATTGGGGAAGAAGTCGAGAACATGACGCGAATCATTCGGAGCGGGCACGCGCGGATCATTGCCACATCGGCGGGAGCCTTCGTGGCGGCTCTCGCGGTCGGCGTCCCGTCGGCTGGCGCGGCGGCCACACCTGCCCAGAAGATGCCGCTCACGCAAACCAACAGGACCTGTGACAGCACGGTCATCCCTCCCGAGCGCACCCAGCCCTTCGGGTTTGCGGTGGTCACCAAGCCCGCTAAAGACAAACTGGTAGCGGCGGTCGCGCTCAAGGGAGCACTGCCCAACACCGCCTACAACATCAGGTTGATCCAGATCCTCCCCGACGACGCAGACTGCCACACGGTCGATGGGACGCTGACGACTGACGCCTTTGGGAATGGGAATGCGAACGTCCAAGAACCAGTGCTACCTGGTGCCACGAGCGTCTGGGTCGACCTGAACGGGCAGATCAACCCCGACAACTTCTACGACACGGCGCCAGTGTCTTTCTGACTCGTCCCTCACCCGCGGCCCAGGGTCGGTGCGGTGACTGGCTAGACACCGCCACCCTCACCGTCAGCGGCTCCTGGCATGGTCGCGCCGCGCGGGCACCTAGGCAGTCGGGGTTTCGACGGGCGTCGCAGAGGTTGGGAGCGTGTGGGTGCCGGCAGCCGCTGCAGCAGCCGCGTCGTGGAGTGTCCCGCGCGCCGCCCGGTGACGGGCCATGACGAAGGCCATGAGGAAGCCCACAAAGCTGAACGCTGCCATGACCCACGACGCCGCGGCCAGCCCTGAGGCCAGCGCGTCGGAGGGTGGCCGGCCTTCGGCGGTCCGGTCGGCGATGACCGCGCCGTAGATGGTCGCGGCCAGAGCCGTGGCCACGGCCGCGCCGACATAGCGGGCCATGTTGGAGACGCCGGACGCCGCCCCGACCTGGTTCGCCGAGACACAGGCGGTCGAGGCGGACGAGGCCGGCCCGTTGGACAGGCCCATCCCCACCGCCACGGCAATGAGCGGCAGGAGGAACAGCCCGTACCTCCAGTCGGCGTCGACGAGGCCGATGAGCGCGAACCCCACGGCGGTGAGCAGGAACCCCACACCGATCACCTGGCGACCGCCGAAGCGCGCGGCGAGCTTAGGTACGAACGGTGCGATCGCGACGAGGCCGGCTGTGGCTGGAAGGGTGGCCAGGCCCGCCTGCAGTGGGCTGAAGCCCAGGGCGTTCGTGTCCTGGAAGTAGAGGCTGAGCAGGAACATCAGCGCGTTGATGGTGCCGGCACCAATGAGGATGGCGATCGTGGCTCCGACCAGGATCCGATTGCGCAGCAGCGCCAGGTCGAGGATCGGAACGGACACGCGTCGCTCCACCGCGACGAACGCGAACCCGGAGACGATCGCGACGGCCAGCGACCCGAGCGTGGCAGCCGACGCCCAGCCCCAGGCGCTTCCCTTGCTCATCGCCAAGACGAGCGGCGCGAGCGTCAGCGCGATGAGAACCGTGCCGGCGTAGTCGATCGAGCGTGATCGTTCGGGGTCGCGCGATTCGGACACCGTTGCAGCAGTCAATAGCATGCACACGGCAGCGACCGCCGCATCAACCCAGAAGAGACCCTGCCAGCCCGTCAGCTCTACCAGGACGCCGCCCAGCAGGGGTCCGGCGGCGGCACCCACCGCCGCTGCGGCACCCCAGAGGGACACGGCGCGCAGCTGTGCCTCACCCGTGTTGGCCACGGAGAGGAGGCTGAGCCCACACGCCAGGATCGTCGCGCCCGCTGCGCCCTGGATGACGCGTCCGGCGATCACCGCTCCGCCGGAGGACGACAGGGCGATCAGGATGCAGGACGCCACGAAAAGCAGCAGCCCGAGCTGGAAGACGCGCTTGCGGCCGAAGACATCGCCGAGCGAGCCTGAGGTCACGATGACGGCGGCGCCCATGAGGGAGTAGCCGGTCACGGCCCACTGAAGGGTCGAGACATCCATGCCGGTGTCCTCACTGATCGCCGGCAGGAGGATGCTTACTGCGGACGTGTTGGCGTTTACTACGAGGGTGGACAGGCAGGTGACGGCCAGAACCCCGCCCGCACCCGGGGCCTTCCTGCCGTGGCCCACGTCCGCGCTCCCGGGACCAGCAGAGTCCGTTCCGGTCATCTGAGGCCCCCTTCAGGCACGCATGTCTGGCAGTAGAAGCCTCCTGACGCTAACAGCCGGCTCCGGGCGGACGCCTCACCCGCTCCGGACGAGGGTCGACGCAGTCACTGGGGCCGTCTGCCCCAGGATCTCCTCGCGGCAGTGTCACGACGCGTCGTTGGCGGCCTCCGACTCGGCGCGCTGCTCCTGCTCGAGAGTGGCGGCCCAGCTCGCGAGAACGTTGAGCGCGTCCTGGGTCGGCGTGTCGGGTTCGGCCGTGTATACCAGCAGGGTCAGTCCGGGATCGGTGGGAAGCTCCAGGGCTTCATAGGTCAGGTCGAGGTCGCCGACGACCGGGTGGTGCAGCTGCTTGGACCCCGTGCGGTGGAAGAGCACGTTGTGCGCTGCCCACCTGGTACGGAACTCCTCACTACGAGTGGACAGCTCACCGACGAGGTCGGTCAGACCGCGGTCGTACGGGTTGCGCCCGGCCTCGGCACGCAGGACCGCGACCATGTCGCTGGCGGTGCGCTCCCAGTCGGCGTAGAACTCTTTCGACCGTGGGTCCAGGAAGGTGAACCGTGCGGTGTTCGCTGGCCGCGCCTGACTGTCGAGGACAGGTGCATAGAGCGCGCGACCAAGGCTGTTGGTGGCCACGACGTCGGCCCGGCCGTTGCGAACCCAGGCCGGAGTGCTGATCACGTCGAGGACCCGCTGCACGCCCGCACGTACCCGCCTGGGTGCGATACGGCGGCGGGTCCTGCCGCTGGCGTTGGCGGCCCGGGCCAGGTCGAACAGGTGGGCGGTCTCCGCCTCGTCGAGCTGCAGCGCGCGGGCGAGAGCCTCAAGGACGCTGTCCGACGCACCGGTGAGGGCGCCTCGTTCCACACGGGTGTAGTAGTCGACGCTGACCCCGGCGAGAATCGCGACTTCCTCGCGGCGCAGCCCGGAGACGCGCCGGTTCCCGCCGTATGCCGGAATGCCCGCTTGCTGCGGGGTGATCCTGGCCCGACGGGTTGTCAGGAACTGCCGAATCTCGCTGCGGTTGTCCACCGGTCGAGCCTACGAGCGCATTGGAGGGTCTGGGAGGCCCTGCAAGTACCTGTCTCAACAGGGCCTGCCGCTGCGGGCAGGACAGCGGTTCCGTTGCCGTTGCCACGTCCGTTGGACCCTTCCGGCATTCGCCAATACTGAGAAGAAACGACTATGACCATGACCCAGCCAAACCGCACTGATGCGGACCGCGCCCACCCAGTGGCGGTCCTGTCGATCATCCTTGTCAGCTACTTCATGATCCTGCTCGACAACTCGATCATCTTCACCGGTTTGCCCAGCATCGGCTCCGCGATGGGGTACTCGACCACGGGACTGTCATGGGTGCAGGACGCGTACACGCTGGTCTTCGTGGGGCTGCTTCTACTGGGTGCCCGCCTCGGCGACATCCTGGGACGCCGGCGAGTGTTCGTCACCGTCCACATGGCTTTCTACGCAGGCTGGCCCAAGGCGATGTCCGCCATCGGGATCGCCAAGACTCTCTTCGACAACTGATGCTGGACACGATCAGCATCGTGCAGACCGATCGAAAGGCAATGTCCATGACCTCCTGGAACGAGGCAGAGCTGGCCATGATCGGCCAGACCGAAGAGCTGCGCATCTCCTCACGCCGCCGCGACGGCACAGTGCGCCCGTACGTGACGATCTGGGTGGTCCGGGTCGGCGACGACCTGTACGTGCGCTCCGCCTACGGAGCGGACAACCCATGGTTCGTGCGGGCCAAGGCCAGCCGCGCCGGCCGCATCCGGGCCAGCGGGATCGAGCGGGACGTGACCTTCGAGGACGCACCGCCGGGTGGGCACGCAGCCATCGACGCGGCCTATCACGCCAAGTACGACCGCCACGGCCCGCGCATCGTGGGGACCGTCGTCGGCAGCCACGTCGCATCCCTCACCCTCCGCCTGGTGCGATCCGACTGAGCCACGCAACGGGGTCACGCACGGACCCGGCATACCGCCACGACCAAACCGCAACCGATCACGTAACGGAGCAGGACATGGAGTACACACGGCTGGGAAGCTCAGGACTCAGAGTGAGCCGGATCGCTCTGGGGTGCATGAGCTTCGGACCCTGTACTGGTCCTGCATTGAGATGAAACGGCTCCAGCCGTGCAGGTCGGCTGCGTGCTGCATCTTCGCGAACTGCCAGGCCCACATCGAGGAGGCTCATGCAGCGAGAGGAAGAGCGCGAGATGTTCGGCCTCCTGACTGACCAGGGGGTGGGAAGCGTTCCCTGGAGCCCGCTCGCCAAAGGACGGCTCGCCCGGCCGTGGGGAACGCGAACCGCCCGAGCCGACACCGACCCGATCGGCCAGACGTTCTTCACGGACGCCGACAAGCCCATCGCGGATGCGGTGCAGCAGGCCGCGCAGAGCCGCGGCGTGCCCATGGCGCAGATCGCCCTCGCCTGGGTGCTCAAGAACCCCGTCGTCGCCGCACCGATCGTGGGGGCCACAAAGCCCCACCACCTGCCCGACGCCGTCGCCGCACTGGACATCCGGCTCTCCGAAGAGGAAGTCCGGTCCCTCGAACAGCCGTACACCCCCCGCCAGCCAACCGGCTTCTGAAGACCGCCGCAGGCGTCTTCACGTCGTTGGGAGCCGGGCCGGGCGAGCCCCCACGCCCTTCTGGTCAGACCCGCCGAGGCGTTTTGCCCGAAAGGGTAGACATCCAGCGCATCACCTGGTGTCCGCCGTCTGAGGTCGGCGGGAACATCAATGGGCAGCCTCCATCGATGACCGTGATCCCCTGCTGTCGGCCGTACTCCGTTGCCGCCTCCGAAACGCTTCCGGCACCCATGAGGCGGTGCATCCACACGTGCTTGACGCCCAGTTCAGCGCACTCGCGCATCGTCCCCTCCGCGGCTTCGGGCCTGGTCGCGATCACGACCGCTTCAACCCCACCGGGGATGGAACGGAGATCGTGGTAGCAGTGGTCGCCCTCGACCTGGTCAGCGTTGGGATTGACCGCGAATACCTCGTAGCCGCGGTCGCGGAGCCGTTTGTACACGATGTTGCCTCCGTGGTTCTCCGGCGTCCGCGACACTCCAGTGACGGCCACTCGCTTCGCCGCCAGGAACTCGGCGGCGGCTTCTCGGATCTTCTGCATGACTTCCCCTTACTCCGTTAGCGGATGCCACGGACTGAGCCGACTGACACCGACGTGCGAAGCCGCGCACGGAACTCCCGGGAACGCGCACACACCGTCGGCCAAGTGCCGCGCAACTCGGCCCGGATGGCCTTGACTTCGCTCACACACGCACCACGGTGGGGTGCCCTTCGAACCTCGACGCAGGGGCGAAGGTCCCGAGGGATCCATCCGGTTCCAGGTTGGTGAAACGCTGTCACTGATCGGGCGGGCGTCGAAGCGATGGTGGCCGAGGTGTCTCCAGGATGGTTGGGTTCGCGCCGGTGCCCGGCCAGACCGCTTGCGGGGCCGGCAAGGCTGCCGTGAAGCTGCTCCGAGACGTTGCGGTTCGGAAGATGTTTCATTCACCGATCGATGACAGGAAGGTCAAGCCATGGGCACCATCGCAGCGCACGAGTTCATCTCTCTCGACGGAGTGTTCGAGAACCCGAGATGGACCTTCGACTATGGGTTCGATCCGAAGATGAGTGAGGCCATCGGCTCGATCACGGCCGCGTCGAGGGCGATCCTGCTGGGGCGTACGACGTTCGAGATGTTCGCGCCGGCGTGGTCCACCCGCACGGTCGAGGACGACCCTGGTGCTCCGTTCTTCAACAACACCCACAAATACGTGGTCGGTTCGCGGGAGCCGAACGTTGAGTGGGGTCCCTCCACCCTGCTGGGGGCCTACGACCCGGCCGCGATCCGCACACTGAAGGAGCAGACCGACGGCGTCATCTATATCGCCGGCAGCGGCACCCTTGTCCGGGCGCTCCTCCAAGAGGGCCTTGTCGACGACCTTCACCTTTTCGTCTACCCAGTTGCGCTTGGACAGGGCCGGCGGCTGTGGGACGACGACGTCGATGCGATCAGGCTCGCCCTCAAGGAGCACCAGGGGTACGACAACGGCGTGATCCACGTGGCGTACGGCCCAGCCCCAGTCGTCGCCGATCAGACTGGGCACATCGTCCGATAGCCAAAGCGATGGTCTGGGCGTCCGGCCAGGCACGGAACCGCCGCGGGGTACCGTGAGGCTCCTGGTCAGGATGGTGGTTTGGCTCCGTGGGCGGCCCGTGCCCACCGCACCGCGAGGACGTTGGAGATGCAGTCGCCGACGGCGTTGGCGTGCGCTGTGTTCGCCGCGTGTGGCTACGCGCTCGGATCTGTGCTGCAGTCCATCGGCGCCAAGCGCACGCCAGGTCTCGCCGGAACCTTCCGAGACCGCGCCTACGTGGCCGGTCTCGTGGCAGACCTGGTTGCCTGGCTGGCTTCGCTCGTGGCCCTCCGTACCCTGCCGGTCTACGTGGTGCAGTCGGTGCTGGCTGGCTCGATCGCCGTCACCGTGCTGCTCGCGCGGGTGCTGCTCAGGGTTCGACTTCGGCGGGTCGACTTGGCTGCGATTGCCGTCACGGTCGCGGCCCTGGCAGTTCTGGCCGCCTCATCCTCTCCCGAAGCTCCGACCGACCTGTCGGCTGTCAGCCGGGTGACTGCGGTGTTGTGGGTCGCCGAGGTCTTGGGGCCATCCGCGGTCGGGTTGCTCGTGCTCGGCGATGCGGTCCGTCCGGGATGGGGGTCCGCAGTCGGTGTCGCCCTCCTGGCGGCGCTGGGGTCGGCGGCCTTTCTCGCCGGCGCCCCCGGGCAAATCGCCGCAACGGCCACGACACGTTCAGCCCGGGGATAGCTCCCAGGCCACCGGTTCGCCGTCGTCGACGACGGCGGTTACTGCTGTGCACAGCCGGGCGACATACCCTCCTGGGATGTCATGGACAGTGAACGCAATGCCCGATCTCACGGGGACGACGGCGATCGTCAGCGGTGCCAACTCGGGCATCGG
The DNA here is from genome assembly GCA_963715025.1 of uncultured Actinomycetota bacterium. Lineage (GTDB taxonomy): Bacteria > Actinomycetota > Actinomycetes > Actinomycetales > Dermatophilaceae > DASSJT01. Next base: position 407,122 of record CAVQQQ010000002.1, read on the forward strand.
GCTGGTGACGGCCCACGAGCTCGCCGCCCGCGGCGCGACCGTCGTGCTGGCTTGCCGCAATGTCGAGGCGGCCGCCGACGCGGCCGCCTCAATTCACGGCTCAACCCGGGTCGAGGCCCTCGATCTCGCCTCGCAGGCGTCGATCAAGGGCTTCGCGGAGCGGTGGACCGGGCCCCTCGACCTGCTCGTCAACAACGCCGGCGTGATGTCCCCGCCTCGCTACCGGGAGACCGCGGACGGTTTCGAGCTCCAGTTCGGGACGAACCACCTCGGCCACTTCGCCCTCACCGGACGCCTCCTGCCCGCTCTGCTCACCAGCGCCCGCCCACGGGTGGTGACTGTGGCGTCCCTCGCGCACTTCGGTGGGGATCGCGGTGTGCTGCTTGGGAACCCGCGTGCCGGCTACAACCCACGGAAGGCGTACTCGCAGTCCAAGCTCGCCAACCTCCTCTTCGCCCGCGAATTGCACCGTCGTGCGACCGATGCCGGCTCGCCGCTGGTCTCCACGGCCGCCCACCCCGGGGTCTCGGCCACCCATCTCGTCGCGTCGCGCGATGGCATGGGAGCCCGCCCGCTGGTGCGGAGCGTGGCACCCGTTGCCGTCCGTATCCTGTTCCAGTCGGCCGAGGCGGGGGCGCGGTCGACCCTCTTCGCGGCCACCCAAGCCGATCCGGGCTCGTACACCGGTCCGCAGCACCGCGGCGAGTCCCGAGGCCCCATCGGCCCGGCCAAGATGAGCGCGTATGCCGCGGACTCCGCTCTCGGACAAGACCTTTGGGCCCGAAGCGACGAGTGGGCCGGCGTGCGTTTCGCCCTGTGACGAGTGTCGGGCACATGGGCCGCCAGCGGCCGAGTATCACCGGCGGCAGCCTCGCGTCCACACGTGATCTCGCCGTCACACGGCATACCGTCTAGTCGTCGAGGAAGGCGACGTCGAGGTCGGCCACACGCTCGGGGTCGTAGAGCACCTCGATCGTGACGATCCTCCCGTTCCTGACGGTGAACGCCATCACCGAGAACACCCGGCCGGCCACCACGACCACGGCTCCGGCGGCACCGTTGACCAGGGCCGGTCGTACAAATGAAGCGAACTTCGTCGCGAGGACCGCCTGGGAGGCCACGTCGCCGGCGCTGTGGATGACGACGGTCGGGCGGCCGCGAGCGACGCCGCCATCGGCCCGCAGCACGACTTCGGGGTCGAGGACGGAGACCAGCGCATCGAAGTCTCCGTCGCGGGCGGCCGCGAAGAAGGCGTTGACCACTTCTCGTTGCCGCGCGACGTCTGGGTCGGGCGCGGGGGCCTGGCCCTGCACCCGTCGTCGCGCGCGGCTCGCGAGCTGTCTGGCCGCGACGGGGGTCCGTTCGATCATCGGGGCGATGTCGTCGAAAGGCACAGCGAACATGTCGTGGAGTACGAACGAAAGCCGTTCGGCCGGCGACAGCGTGTCGAGCACGACCATGAGCGCGAGACCGACCGAGTCGGCGAGCATTGCCTCGTGCTCTGGGTCGACCCCGTCCTCAGGGCTGATGATCGGGTCCGGCACGTACACCTCGAGGGGCTGTTCGCGCCGGTTCTCGCGGGCGCGAAGGGCGTTGAGACAGACACGCGACACGACTGTCGTCAACCACCCGGCCAGGTTCTCCACCTCGTCGGTGTCAGCTCCGTTGAGGCGAAGCCAGGCTTCTTGAACTGCGTCGTCGGCCTCGCTCTCCGAGCCGAGCATGCGGTACGCCACCGCTCGAAGCCGACGCCGTTGCTCCTCGAAGCGCGCTGTCAGCCAGTCGCGCTCGTCCATCCGGTCACGTTCCTTTCTCGTGGGGTGTCATAGGAGTAGACCCACGAAACAGCCCCGATGTGACCGGGGGATGCGTTCCCGGCCGAGACCGAAAGTGGAACAGACATGACATCACCCATCCTGCTCACCGGCGGTACCGGCACCCTGGGGCGCCTTGTCGCGCCGCTGCTTCGGGACGCCGGCCTCGACCTTCGGGTGCTCACTCGGAGCAGCCGCGAGCCCGAGGACGGTCTCGAGTTCGTGACCGGCGACCTGGCAACCGGGAAGGGAGTCGAAGCTGCCGTCGCGGGTGTCGAGACCATCGTGCACTGCGCCGGCACCGCGAAAGGCGACGAGGTCAAGGCCCATCACATGGTGAAGGCCGCGTCCAAGGCCGGTGCGCGGCACATCGTGTACATCTCGGTTGTCGGCGCTGACCGGATCCCGGTCGTCAGTGGCATCGACCGCGCGATGTTCGGCTATTTCGCGTCCAAGTGGATGGCCGAGCAGATCGTGGCCGACTCCGGCCTGCCGTACACCACGCTGCGGGCGACGCAGTTCCACGACTTCGTCGTAAACGTGGCGGAGCAGATGGCGAAACTGCCCGTAATGCCGGCTCCATCCGGCGTCCGGATCCAGCCGATCGACGCGCGGGACGTGGCCGCCCGCCTTGCTGAGCTCGCCCTGGGCGAGCCGGCTGGTTTGGTGTCGGAGATGGGTGGGCCACGCGTCTACGGCATGTCCGACCTGCTCCGGGACTACCTCAGGGCCACCGGTCGACACCGCCTGCTCGTGCCGATGCGGCAGCCGGGCAGGGCGGCCCGGGCATTCCGCCAGGGCGCCAACCTCTGCCCCGGGCACGCCGTCGGCCGCCGGACCTGGGAGGACTTCCTGGCGGAGCGCTTTCCGTCCGATGCAGCGTCACGTCCGGTCGGGGTCGGGTGAGGAGAGGCCGGTGAGGTCTGCGGAGAGGTCCCAGAGCCGGGCGGCGGCTGCGGAGTCGTAGGAGGCGGGAGACGATCTCCTGGCCCTTCTGTTGGCGAAGTACTGGCCGGTCACGCCCTCGACCTCGGGAGAGGAGGCGAGGTAGATAGAGGTCTCGGCGCCCTGCTGGGGGCTCTTCAGGAACGGCCGGGCGATCGGCACCATGAGACCCATCCAGCGGCCCGGGTCCTCTTGTGCGAAGGCGGTTCGGACGACGCCGGGGTGGAGGGCGTTCGCGGTCACACCGGTACCGCGGAGTCGCCGGGCGAGCTCGTAGGTGAACATCACGTTGGCGAGCTTCGACTGGTTGTAGGCCCGCTGACCGCGGTAGCCTCGCTCGCCCTGGAGGTCGTCGAAGCTCGAGGTGGCCCATGGCCTGCGCACCGGACGAGACCGTGACAACCCGGGCCGGCGCGCTGGCGCGGAGCCGGTCCAGCAGCAGGTTCGTCAGCAGGAAGGGCGCGAGGTGGTTCACCGCGAAGGTGCGCTCGAGGCCGTCCTCGGTCGTGTGCCGGGTGGCCCAGTAGCCGCCCACGTTGTTCACGAGGACGTCAAGGCGGGGGTATGCCGCTTGCACCTGCTCCGCGAGGCGGCGCACCTCACGCTGCGACGAGACATCGGCCGTGAAGATGTCGACGTCTCCGCCCGCCCTGTGCAGGCGCTCGGCGGCCGCCTCGGCCCGGACGGCGTTGCGCCCGACGATCCCGACCCGGGCACCGAGCCCGGCGAGACCGGTGGCCGTGGCCAGCCCGATCCCGCCGGTCCCGCCGGTGACCAGCACGGTCTTGCCGGTCATGGGGCTCATGTCAGCGGACGATCTTGAAGTTGAACGCCGGTGTGCCGAGGGCGCCCATGAGCCGAAGCCACACCGACAGCAGCATCTCGGTGCCGCGGGCGGTGCTGATGTCGCCGAGGTCGATGACGTCGGTGTGCCCGAAGCTCCGGAGGAGCTCGGTGACGGTGGCCTTGGCAGCCGCGTCGTCGCCGGACACGAAGACCGACGAATCCGCTCCGAGCTCCCTCGGGTTGACCATGAGGTTGGCGTTGAGGGTGTTGAGGGTCTTCACCACGCGGGTCTGGGGGAAGGCCCGCTGGATCTGCTCGCCGAGCGAGTCGGTGTCCTTGACGAACAGCGTGGGGGGGAGGCCGGCAGAGAAGTCGAGGGGATTCGAGATGTCGATGAGCACCTTTCCGGCGAGGTTGTCGGCGCCGGCCTGCTCGAGGGCCGGCATGGCGCCCTGCCCGCTCGTCGCGTTGACGACAAGCTCCGCGCCGGCCGCGGCATCGGCGAACGTGGCGAGACGCACCTCCGCGTGGGCTGCAGCCCACGCGGAGAAGGGTGGGTTGCCCATGCTGTCCGGCTCGGTGCGGGCGAGCGTGGACTGCGGGTCGCGGGTGCCGATGGTGACGTCGTGGTCGAGACCGGACAGCCGGGCGGCGATGGCCTGGCCGACCATGCCGGTGCCGAGAACGGCGATCTTCATGAGTTCTCCTGGTGAGGTTGCTGGCAGTAGACAGATCTGTCTACTACTGCGCCCACGCTAACAGACAGATCTGTCTACCGGCAAGGTATGCTGGTTCCCACCTTGCTCATCGAAGGAGTCCCATGTCCACCGCCACCCAGGCCCGGCCCAGCGCGGCGCGCGAGCGCATCCTCGACACGGCCTTCGCGCTGTTCTACGCACGCGGCATCCGGGCCGTGGGCATCGACCTGATCATCGCCGAGGCCGGCGTGGCCAAGGCGACCTTCTACAAGCACTTTCCCGCGAAGGACGACCTCGTCGTGGCCTACCTCGACAAGGTCGACGGCGTGTGGACCGGGCAGCTCAAGGCTGCGGCCGCGGCGGCCGGCCCCAGCCCAGCCGACCAGCTCGTCGGCATGTTCGACGCGCTGTCGAGCGCCTGCCGCCGCGAGGGCTACCGCGGCTGCGCCTTCATCAACGCCGCAGCCGAGTCCCAGCCGGGCACGTCCGTTCACGACCGGACTGTCGCGCACAAGGCCGCCGTGCTGGCCTGGGTGCGTGACCTGGCCAGGGCTGCCGGGGCCCACGACCCGGAGTCGCTCGCGCGCTCCCTGACTCTGCTCCTGGATGGCGGGCTCGCCAGCGGCGCCCTTGATGCAAGCCCTGATGCGCCAGAGGTGGCCAAGGCCTCGGCCCGCGCGCTCGTCGCAGCAGCGCTCGACTGATTTGACCCCACACAAGACGTCAGCCGCGCCGCCCGAGCCCCCTCGTGCGCCGGTCGGAGAGCGCGATCCTTATGAGGCGACAGTCCTGATGGCGGCGGTGGATGCCCGGGCGACGAGCTCCGGGGGAAACACAACGTGCTGGTGCTGGTGCTCGGCACCGCTGGCGCTCTCCTCGGCAAGCAGTCGGGCGGCGGTTCGCCCGAGGAGCTGCCGCGGTTGGGCGACCGATGTCAGCGGGACCGCGGCGGCAGCGGCGTACTCGATGTCGTCGTACCCCACGATCGCCACGTCCTCGGGCACTTTGATCCCGTGCTGGGTCAGGTGCTGCAGGAGCCCGAGGGCGAGCAAGTCGTTGGCGCAGAAGACGCCTGTCGGCCGACGTCGCTTGGGTAGTCCGAGCAGCCGCTCGCCCGCCCGGCGTCCCTCCGAGATGGTGAGCGCCTCCGTCTGGATCCACACCAGGTCATGGGGGTCGAGACCCGCCGCGGACATGGCGTTCAGAGCACCCGTGTGGCGATCAGCGACCTGGGGGATGTCAGCGGGGCCGCCAACGAGGGCCAGCCGGCGGTGTCCGGCCTCGACGAGGTGGCTGATCGCGAGCTCACCACCTGTCACGTCGTCCACGCCTACCGTGCACCAGTCTTCGGAGTCGTCGGGTCTACGGTCGACCAGGACGACGGGGACGCCCTGTTGGCGGAGTTTCGCCAGCCGCGGGTTGGCGTAGTCCATGGCAGTGATGAGGACACCTCGGACGCGAAGTTCGGCCATCTGTTCGAGGTACTGGTCCTCTCGGCCGGCGTCCTGGTCGCTGTTGCAGATGAACAGCGACAGCCCGCTGGTGCGGGCGACCTCCTCGATCCCGCGAGCGACATCACTGAAGAAGGGGTTCGAGGCGTCGAGGACCAGATAGGCGATCGTGCGGCTGCGTCCGGCGGCGAGCTGACGGGCTGAGGCGTTGGGGACGAAACCCAGCTCAGCGATGGCCGCCTCGACACGGGCCCGGGTGGTGGGACGCACTGCGTTGGGGCGGTTGAGCACGTTGGAGACCGTGCCGAGTGAGACGCCAGCTCGAGCCGCGACGTCCTTGATGCTCACTGATGCCATGCGCGCTCCGTTCGTCGAGGCAACGTACCGCGTTCTGCCGGCGCGTCGGGAACGCCCTCCCGCTATGCCACTCACGACGGTGTGAACCGACGAATGTCCTGAGTGCTGGCCAGACCAGCACGGATCTCCTCCAGCGTGGCAGGTGCTGCGCGGTGGGCGCGAGCCTGGATGAGCACGTTGCCGAGCGCTGTCGCCTCCACAGGTCCGGCTGTAACGGGGAGGCCGGACAGGTCGGCGGTGAGTTGGCACAGCAGGTTGTTCTGGGACCCGCCGCCGACGATGTGGATGACGACCGCGTCCTGACCGGCGAGGTCCGTCGCCTGCGCGACAGTGCCGGCGTATGCCATCGCGAGCGAGTCGATGATGCACCGAACCGTAGCGGCGGGGCTCGATGGCTCCTTGTGGCCTCGCATCACGGCGGCCGCCGCGATGCGAGCGGGCATGTTCCCCGGGGGGATGAGGCTCGTGTCGTCCACGTCGATGACGGGGCCGCCCCGCGGGCGTGTCTCCGCCTCGGCGAGGAGCGAGGCCGCGTCCAGGAGCAGCCCACGGGCATCCCAGTCCCGCAGCGACTCCTGCAGCAGCCAGAGCCCGCCGACGTTGCGCAGGTACCGGATGCGCCCGTCGACGCCGCCCTCGTTCGTGAAGTTGGCCTGCTGGCTCTGGACGGTGAGGATCGGCTTGTCGAGCTCCAGCCCGACCAGGGACCACGTGCCGCTGGACACGTAGGCGAAGCGCTCGTCGTCTGCCGGCACGGCCACCACAGCTGACGCGGTGTCGTGAGACCCGACCGTCGTGACGACCGTTCCGGGGAGGAGGCCCGTTTCGCCCACGACCTTTGGCAGTACAGCGCCGCGGATCTCGCCGGGCTGCTCGAGCGGAGGCAGCAGCCTGGCTGGGATGGCGAGGTCGCGCAGAAGGCCTCCCGACCACGTACCGGTCCGCGCGTCGAGCAGGCCGGTCGTCGAGGCATTCGTCACTTCCGTTCGCAGCTCCCCCGTGAGCCAGTAGGCGAGCAGGTCCGGGAGCAGCACGACGTGGGCGGTTTTGCCCCACAGCGGCGAGTCCCTCTCGGCCTCGAGTTGGTAGAGCGTATTGAAGGGCAGGAATTGCAGCCCGTTCACGGCGTAGAGCCGGTCTTGGCTGATGCGCGCATGCACCCGTGCGGCCACACCGTCGGTGCGGCTGTCGCGGTAGGAGACCGGTTCGGCGAGCAGTCGCCCGTCGGCGTCCAGGAGGCCGTAGTCGATGGCCCAGGTGTCGATGCCGATGGACTCGACCTGGGGATAGTCGCGGGCGAGCGCGCGCAGCCCGGTCAGGACCTCGGCGAACAGCCCGGTGAGGTCCCAGCGCAGGTGGCCGTCGCGCATCGTCGCGCCGTTGGGGAAGCGGTGGACCGTGCGCAGTGTCGTCCGGCCACCGGCGGCTGGGTCGACGACGCCGACCATGACCCGGCCGCCGGAGGCGCCGATGTCGATGGCGCCGAACACTCTCGCTGTCATGTCTGTACCGGGCTGTCGGGACTATCGGAGGAAGGCGTTGGCGACGCCGGAGTCGACGGGGATGTGCAGGCCGGTGGTGTGACTGAACTCGTCGGAGGTGATGAGCGCGGCGGCGTTGGCGACGTGCTCCGGCAGCACCTCACGCCCTAGCAGGGTGCGCTTCGCGTAGTAGGCGCCGAGCTCCTCCTCGGGGACGCCGTACACCTCGGCGCGCTTGGCGCCCCAGCCGCCGGCGAAGATGCCGCTGCCGCGGACCACGCCGTCGGGGTTGATCCCGTTGACCCTGATGCCGTGTTCGCCCAGCTCGGCGGCGAGCAGCCGCACCTGGTGGGCCTGGTCGGCCTTGACCGCTGAGTAGGCGATGTTGTTCGGGCCGGCGAAGACGGAGTTCTTGGAGGAGATGTAGACGATGTCGCCACCCAGTCCCTGGGCGATCATCGCGGCGGCCGTGGCCTGGGCCATCAGGAAGCTGCCCTTGGCCATGACGTCGTGCTGGAGGTCCCAGTCGGCCTCGGTGGTCTCCAGCAGCGGCTTGGAGATGGACAGACCGGCGTTGTTGACCAGCAGGTCGATCCCGCCGAAGGCCAGCAGGGTCGCGTCGATGGCGGCCTGGACCTGGGCGGTGTCGGTGACGTTGGCCTGGACCCCGACCGCGACGTCGGCTGTGCCGATCTCCTGCGCGGTGGCCTGGGCCTTGGCGAGGTCCAGGTCGGCGATGACGACGCAGGCGCCCTCGGCGGCCAGGCGGGTGGCGATCGCCTTGCCGATACCGGATGCCGCGCCGGTGACGAGGGCGATGCGGCCTGCGTGGGAGCGTGGCTTGGGCATCCGCTGGAGCTTGGCCTCCTCGAGGGCCCAGTACTCGATGCGGAACTTCTCGGACTCGTCGATGGGGGCGTAGGTGGAGACCGACTCGGCACCGCGCATGACGTTGATGGCGTTGACGTAGAACTCGCCGGCCACCCGGGCGGTCTGCTTGTCCCTGCCGTAGGAGAACATGCCGACACCGGGCAGGAGGACGATGGCCGGGTCCGCGCCGCGGATCGCGGGGGAGTTCGAGGCGGCGTTCCTGTCGTAGTACGCCTGGTAGTCCTCGCGGTATGCCGTGTGGAGATCCTGCAGGCGGGCGACAGTTTCGTCGACGGTCGCGTCGGCAGGGAGGTCCACGACGAGGGGTTTGACCTTGGTGCGCAGGAAGTGGTCGGGGCAGGAGGTGCCGAGCTCGGCCAGCGAGCCGAGCTTCTCGCTGGCCAGGAACTCGAGCACCACGTCGGCGTCGCTGAAGTGGCCGACCATTTGCTGGTCCTGGGAGGCGATGGCCCGGAGGTGGGGAGCGAGGGCCGCGGCCTTGGCGCGGCGCTCGGACTCCGGGAGGGCGGCATACCCGGCCACCTCGGCGCCGAACGGGTCGGCCTTGCCGCGCTCGTCGAGGTAGGCCTGCGCGGTCTGGATGATCCACAGGGAGCTGGCCTCGGCCTCGTCGCTGGAGTCGCCCCACGCGGTCACGCCGTGGCCGCCGAGGATGGTGCCGATCGCCGGCGGGTTGGCCTTCTGGATCGCGGCGATGTCCAGGCCGAGCTGGAAGCCGGGGCGGCGCCACGGGACCCAGACGACCTGGTCGCCGAAAATCTGTTTGGTGAGCTGCTCCCCGTCGTTGGCGGCGGCGACGGCGATCCCGCTGTCCGGATGCAGATGGTCGACGTGGGTTGCGTCGACCAGGCCGTGCATGGCGGTGTCGATCGACGGCGCGGCGCCGCCCAGGCCGTGCAGGCAGAAGTCGAAGGCCGCGACCATCTCGTCCTCGCGGTCCTCCCCGGGGTAGACGTCGACGAGGGAGCGGACCCGGTCGAGACGGAGGATGGCGAGGCCTGGCTCGGTCAAGGTGCCGAGGTCACCGCCGGAGCCCTTGACCCACACCAGGTCGACCGGCTCACCGGTGACCGGATCGGTCTCAGTGCCCTTGGCAGAGGTGTTGCCGCCGGCGTAGTTGGTGTTCCGCGGGTCAGCCCCCAGGCGGTTGGAGCGGGCGATCAGGTCCGCGACTGCGGGATTTGTCATGACTGGTCTCTCTCTTGGTCCAGGTGCGTCGGGATCGGCTGTGTTGGATCAGCGAAGGCGGATCGGTGTGGTGGCCGTCAGGCGCCCCAGCCGGCTTGAGCGCCACCGACCCGGTCGGCGACGATGCGCTGCTGGTATCCCGACGCGGCGTACGCCTTCATCGGGTCAGCGGCCAGCCCGCGCGAGGCGCGCCAATCGGCGAGGTCAGCGCGCACGTCGGTGTAGAACGCGTCCATCAGCACACCGTTGCCGCCCAGGACGTCCCCGGCGCGCTCGGCCTCGCGGAGCGCGGCGCGGTCGACCAGAAGGGCGCGGGCGGTCATCTCCTGCACGTTCAGCACCGAGCGGATCTGGCCCGGGATCTTCTCCTCGACGTTGTGGCACTGGTCGAGCATGAAAGCGACGTCGCTGTCCTTGCCGTATCCGCCACCGCGGACGACCTCGTACAGGATCCGGAACAGCTGGAACGGGTCGCTGCGCCGACGATGAGGTCGTCGTCGGCGTAGAACCGGGAGTTGAAGTCGAACGCGCCGAGCCGGCCCAGGCGCAGCAGCTGCATGACGATGAACTCGATGTTCGTCCCCGGGGCGTGGTGCCCGGTGTCCAGGCACACCTTGGCCCGGTCGCCGAGGGCCAGGCACTGGACCAGGGAGGTGCCCCAGTCGGGGACGTCGGTGGCGTAGAACGCCGGCTCGAAGAACTTGTACTCCAGCACGAGGCGCTGGTGCTCACCGAGGCGGGCGTAGACCTGCTGCAGCGAGTCGGCGAGCCGGTCTTGACGATCGCGCAGGTCGCCCTGCCCAGGATAGTTCGTCCCGTCGGCCAGCCAGATCTTCAGGTCGCGGCTGCCGGTCACGTCCATGATGTCGATGCACTCGATGTGGTGGGCAATCGCTTTGGCCCGCACCCGTTCGTCGACATGGGTCAGGCTGCCAGACTTGTAGTCGTCGTCCTGGAACGTGTTCGAGTTGACGGTGCCGAGCCGGACCCCGAGGTTGGCGGCGAAGCGGCCCAGCTTGTCGAAGTCGTCAACCAGGTCCCACGGGATGTGCAGCGCGACCGAGGGGGCTAACCCCGTCAGCTCGTGCACCTTGGCTGCGTCGGCGAGCTTTTCCTCCACGGTGCGGGGCGTGCCTGGCGTCGTGAAGACCTTGAAGCGGGTGCCGGAGTTGCCGAACGCCCACGACGGTAGCTCGATCGCCTGTTCGCCGAGCTGCGCTGTGATGTCTGCAAAGGTCGTCATGGTCATCCCGTCATGGTGAGTCGAGCCTTGCCCTGTTTCGATGTGAAGCGTTTCATTCACTGGACCTGAGTAAAGCGCAAAGCCCGGGTGGAGGTCAACCCTCTCCTTGGGGCCCCGAGGCGGGGAAACGGGCTGAGTCTGAGCACGGGTAGAAAAGAAACACCCCTAGAGGTGTTGACACCGGGATGGCCGGACCCTACCTTGAAGCGACCGAATGAAGCGATTCAAAATCGGTGACACCAACGCGAATGCGCGCCCCAATGTTGTGGAGGTTCCCCCATGAAGAGTTCTGGCTCGAGGTTTGCGATCGCAGTGGTCGCAGCCTCTGCACTCATCCCGCTCGCCGCCTGCTCGAGTTCCTCGGGCTCTAGTTCCGGCAAGACCGAGATCACCCTGCTGACCGACAGCGCGGAGACAACGGTCAAGCCCGCGAAGGCGGTGATCGCGGCGTTCGAGAAGGCCAACCCCGACATCACGGTCAAGACCGAGACCCGTCCGGGCGGCTCGGACGGTGACAACATCGTCAAGACCAAGCTGTCGACCGGCGACATGTCGGACGTGTTCTGGTACAACTCCGGCTCCCTCCTCCAGGCGCTGAGCCCCGAGAAGACGCTGGTGGACCTGACGGGCGACCCGGCCCTGGCGAACACCGACCCATCGTTCCTCCCCGCCGTCACGCAGAACGGCAAGGTCTATGGCGCCCCGTGGGGCACGGCCATGGGTGGCGGCATCCTCTACAACAAGGACGTCTACGCCAAGCTCGGACTGCAGGTGCCCAAGAGCTGGGCCGAGTTCGAGTCGAACAGCGACAAGATCAAGGCCGCGGGCATCACCGCCGTTGTGGGCAGCTTCAAGGACACCTGGACCTCCCAGTTGTTCGTGCTGGGCGACTACCACAACGTGGCCGTGGCCAATCCGAACTTCGCCAAGGACTACACCGCCAACAAGGTGAAGTACGCGACCGACCCGGCAGCGGTCAAGGGCTTCGAGAAGTCGGCCGAGCCCAAGCAGAAGGGCTGGCTCAACAGCAGCGCCGGCTCGACCACCTTCGACCAGGGCATGAAGCTCCTGGCCTCCGGCAAGGCAGCCCAGTACCCGCTGCTCACCTTCCCGGTCGGCACGCTGCCGGCCGCCCAGGCCGCCAAGATCGGCTACTTCGGGATCCCCGGTGACGACGCCAGCACGAACGGCACGACGCTGTGGGAGCCGGGTGGCCAGTACATCCCCAAGACCAGCAAGCACATCGACGCAGCGAAGAAGTTCATCGCCTTCGTCGCCTCGCCCGCCGGCTCTGAGGCGTACACCGCTGCGGCACCGCCCACCGGTCCCTACCTGGTCAAGGGCTACACCCTGCCGGCCAATTCGCTCGAGGTCGCCAAGGACCTCCAGGCCTACATCGACGCCAAGGCCACGACCCCCGCGCTGGAGTTCCTCTCCCCGGTGAAGGGCCCATCGCTGGAGCAGATCACCGTCGCGGTGGCCACCGGTCAGACCTCGGCCCAGGATGGCGCAGCGCAGTACGACGCGGACGTGACCAAGCAGGCCAAGCAGCTAGGACTGCCGGGATGGTAAGCCAATCACGGCCTCAGGAGGCCACCTCGGCCGGTCCCCGCGGTGACGCGGGGGCCGGCCGGGCCACCCGGAAGCAGGCCAGGACGGAGGGGGGCGTGCGCAAGCTCATGGCGCACACCTACTCGTACTGGTTCTACGCGCCCGCAGGCGTCGTCTACGGCCTGATCTTCGTCGTGCCGACGGTGATCGCGTTCTACTACTCGCTCACCCGGTGGACGCTGTTCGACTCGCAGTTCATCGGGCTGGACAACTTCAAGCAGTTCTTCTCCGAGCAGTCCCTGGTCAGCGGCCTGAAGAACACGCTGATCTACGCTGTGGTCACCAGCGGCCTCAAGGTGGTGCTGGGCATGCTGTTCGCGGTCCTGCTCACCGGGCCGATCCGCTCGCGCGGGTTCCTGCGCTCGGTCGTCTTCTTCCCGGTCCTGGTCAGCACGGTCGCCGTCGGCATCACGTTCAGCGTCCTGCTCCAGCCGGACTTCGGGCTCGTGTCGACGGTGCTGGCGAAGGTGGGCATCACCTCCCCGGACTGGCTGGGAGACCCCAGCACGGCCCTGCTCTCGGTCGCCCTCGTCGACGTCTGGAAGGGGGTGGGACTGGCGACGCTCATCTACATCGCGGGCATCCTGGCCATCCCCAAGGACTACTACGAAGCGGTCGACGTCGACGGTGGCGGGGCCTGGACGAAGTTCAGGAACGTCACGGTTCCCCTGGCCCGCCCGGCGACCTTCACCGTCATCCTGCTGTCCCTCATCGGCGGCCTGCGCTCGTTCGACCTGATCTGGACCATGACCGGAGGCGGCCCGGGGTTCAGCAGTGACGTCATCGCCTCGGTCATCTACAAGCAGTACCAGGCGGGCTTCTTCGGCCTGGCCACCGCGGGCAACGTCGTCCTGTTCGTCCTCGTGTCGCTGATCGTGTTCCCGCTGTTCCGCTACTTCAACTCCAAGGAGGTGGAGTCATGAGGGCTCTGCGCCGTACGACCCTCGAGGTGGTGGCGATCATCGTCGCCCTCGTGGTCTTCGTCGTCCCCTTCCTGTTCATGTTCCTCACCGCGTCCAAGAACGAGAACGAGGCGTCGGACCTGACGTTCTCCCTGCCCACGGAGTGGCCGATCGTCCAGAACATCAAGGACGTCTTCGCAGCCCGCGACGGCATCCTGCTGGTGGCGTTCAAGAACAGCACCATCCTCACCGTGGTCTCCGTGGCGATCCTCGTCGTCCTGTGCTCGATGGTGGGCTACGTCATCCAGAGACGGCCGGGCCGCGTCGCGAACATCGCGAACATGCTCGTGCTCTCCGGTCTGATCATCCCACCTGCGGTCGTGCCGACGATTTGGGTGCTGCAGCAGCTGCACCTGTTCAAGACCCTGCCCGGGCTGATCCTCGTCGAGGTCGCCTTCCAGATGGCCTTCGCCGTGCTGCTCTTCCGAGCGTTCGTCGCGGCGATCCCGCGAGAGCTCGACGAGGCGGCCATGATCGACGGGTGCACGGGGCTGTCCCTGTTCTTCCGGGTGATCTTCCCGCTGCTGCGCCCCGTCACGATCACGGTGATCCTGACGACGTCCGTCTTCATCTTCAGCGACTTCGTCAACCCGCTGTACTTCCTCCCCGGCGACGAGAACGCCACCGTGCAGCTCACGCTGTACAACTTTCTGAGCCAGTTCAGCACCCAGTACAACCTGCTCTTCATGAACATCGTGCTCGTCACCATCCCGCCACTGGTCCTGTTCATCTTCTTCAACCGGAAGATCGTCGCCGGCATGACCTCCGGCGCCGTCAAGGGCTGAGACAACCGCAACATGGCCGGGCGCGCGCAGGGCGCGCCCGGCGTCTCCTCCCCAAAAGCCACCCGAATGTGAAAGGCAGCCATGACCCACGCGTGGTCCGCCGACCTGATCGCCCCCGACGATGACTTCGCCGGAGCGCCGTTGCTTCGCAAGGAGTTCAGCCTTGACCATGATCATGGAGCGGTGGCTTCTGCCACGCTGCACGTCACGGCCCACGGGATCGTGGAGCCGACCGTCAACGGTGTTGCCGTCAGCGGGGACGTGCTGACCCCGGGCTGGAGCAGCTTCGAGTGGCGGCTCCGGTACGCCACCTATGACGTCGCGGAGCTGCTGGCCGACACGTCGGTGCTCGGCCTCGCGCTCGGCAATGGCTGGTTCCGCGGCCGCCTCGGGTGGAGCGGCCAGGGCGCCTTCTATGGCTCGGAGCTCGGCGCCCTCGCCGAGCTCCGAGTCGAGTTCGCCGACGGCCACCGCCAGGTGGTGGCCACTGACGAGACGTGGCAGGCGGGTCCCTCCTCGACCACGGCCAACGACCTCTACGACGGTCAGACCATCGACGCCCGCCTCGGCTCGACCGACTGGACGCAGCCCAGCGCAGTCCTCACCGGCTGGACTGGGGTGCACGTGATCGACCACGACGCCAGCCACCTCCAGCCGTACTCCGGACCACCCGTGCGCCGCCAGGAGACCCTGCGCCCGGTTGCGGTGTGGACCTCGCCATCGGGCGCGACGCTAGTGGACTTCGGCCAGAACCTCGTCGGCTGGCTTCGCTTCACCGTGCAGGGCGACGCGGGAGCCGAGATCACGATCCGCCATGCCGAGGTGCTCGAGCACGACGAGCTCGGCACGCGGCCGCTGCGGTCTGCTCTGGCCACCGACCGGTTCCTCCTCAGCGGGGGAGTGGACACCTTCGAGCCCACCAAGACGTTCCACGGATTCCGGTATGCCGAGGTGTCCGGCTGGCCCGGCGAGCTCACCGAGGACTCACTCGAGGCCGTCGTGGTCCACTCCGAGCTGCGCCGCACCGGTACCTTCGAGTGCTCTGACGACCTGCTCAACCAGCTCCACCACAACGTCGTGTGGGGTATGAAGGGCAACTTCCTCGACGTGCCGACCGACTGCCCGCAGCGGGACGAGCGGCTGGGCTGGACCGGCGACATCGCCGCCTTTGCTCCCACCGCGGCATACCTCTATGACGTCTCCGGATTCCTCGGCAACTGGCTCGTCGACGTCGACCTGGAGCAGCGCCACACCGAGGGCCTGGTGCCGTACGTGGTCCCCGACGTCCTCAAGTACGTCGACTTCCCGTCCCAGTTCCCGAAACCGGAGAGCACTGCGATCTGGAGCGACGCCGCGGTCTGGGTGCCGTGGGCGCTGTGGGAGGCCTACGGCGACCAGGAGGCCCTTGCGAGGCACTACCCGGCCATGACGGCGCACGCCCGCCGCGTCGAGGGACTCCTGTCCGACACCGACCTGTGGGACACCGGGTTCCAGTTCGGGGACTGGCTCGACCCGCAGGCGCCGCCGGACGACCCGATCAAGGCCAGGGCCGACAACGGCGTGGTGGCCACCGCGTGCTACTACCGGACCCTGCGCCAGGTGGCAGACACCGCCGAGATCCTCGGGAACCCGGATGACGCCGGCTACTTCGCGGAGCTGGCGAAACGTGTGCGCGGGGCATTCCAGAAGCACTACGTCAGCGGGGGCGGCCGCATCCACAGCGACTGCGCCACCGTCTACGCCCTCGCCATCGAGTTCGGCCTGCTCGACGGCGCCGACCGCCAGCGTGCTGGCGACCGCCTGGCGCAACTGGCCCGCGACAACGGCTTCCGGATCTCCACCGGCTTCGCTGGCACGCCCTTCGTCACTGACGCGCTGACCCACACGGGACACCTCGACGAGGCGTACCGGCTCCTGCTCGAGCGCGAGTGCCCCTCCTGGCTCTATCCGGTCACGATGGGTGCCACCACGGTCTGGGAGCGCTGGGACTCGGTGCTTCCCGACGGCACGATCAACCCGGGCGAGATGACGAGCTTCAACCACTACGCGCTTGGCGCCGTGGCGGATTGGATGCACCGGACCATCGGCGGCATTGCGCCGCTGGCCCCTGGGTATGCGCGGGTGCGGATCGCCCCGATGCCGGGGGGTGGTCTCAGCTGGGCAAAGGCCGCTCTGGAAACGCGGCACGGCACCATCGCGACCGACTGGATCCTGGACGACGAGGGTCGCTTCCACCTGCGCGTCGACGTGCCCCAGGACGTGGAAGCGGAGGTGCACTTGCCGGACGGCACACAGAAGTCCGTGGGTTCAGGTCGAGGTGAGTTTCTCTGCGGCACTGATCGCGGCGCGGCATCTGTCGCTGGGCTGGAGGACGCCAGCCATGCCTGACGCCACCTTGAGCGCGAAAATCGGGGCGCTCGACCTCGAGGGCAAGGTCCGTCTGCTCACGGGCGCGACGATGTTCACCCTCCACGGCGAGCCGGACATCGGTCTGGACGAGATGGCCTTCTCCGACGGGCCCACCGGGGTGCGCGGTCTGACGTTCATCGGCGGGGAGCAGGTGGCTCTGCTCCCCAACGCAACGCTGATCTCCGCCTCGTGGGACGAGGACATCGCGTACGAGGTTGGAGAGATCCTGGCCGAGGAAGCTGAGCGCCAGCGCATCCATGTGGTGCTGGGACCGACCATCAACCTGCACCGCACGCCCCTTGGCGGTCGGCTCTTCGAGGCCTACTCCGAGGACCCCCTGCTGACCGGCCGTCTGGCCTCCAGCTATGTGCGAGGTCTGCAGGCCAACGGAATTGGCGCCTGCTTGAAGCACCTGGTCGCGAACGAGTCCGAGACCGACCGCCACACCGTCAACAGCGTGGTCGAGGAGTCGACACTGCGAGAGGTCTATCTCTTGCCGTTCGAGATGGCCGTCGAGGATTCAGATCCATGGTCGATCATGGCTGCGTACAACGACGTCAACGGCGTGCCAGCGACCGAGCAGGACGACATCATCAACGGCATCGTCAAGGGCGAGTGGGGATACACCGGGCTGATCATGTCCGACTGGTTCGCCACCAAGTCCGCTGCCGGCGCCGCCAACGGAGGACTCGACCTCGTGATGCCTGGCCCCGATGGGCCCTGGGGTGATGCGCTCGTGACGGCGGTGCGGAGCGGGGCCGTGCGGGAGGACACCATCGACGAGCACCTCAGGCGGCTCCTGCGGCTGGCCGACCGGGTCGGCGCGCTGGACCAGCCGCGCTCGTGGCGAGGATCGCTCCCCGAGCCAACCGCTGAGGTTCGACGCGAGCAGCTCGTCCGCATCGCCGCCAGCGGCATGACCGTATTGGCGAACGACGGAGTGCTCCCGCTGCGTCGAGCGGATCGGCTGGTCCTCATCGGCCGCCACGCGCTCGAGACCATCGACATGGGAGGTGGTTCGGCGCAGGTGAGGCCACCGCACCAGATCAGCGTCGCCGAGGGCCTCGGCGCGGTTCTCGGCGAGCGGCTGGTGACGCTCGATGGCGTCGAAGTCCGGACGCGCGCGATGGCCGCGCCGCTCGACATGGTCAGGGACCCTGAAACCGGGCAGGCCGGCATACGCGCCACAGCCCTCAATGCTCACGGCCACGTCTTGGCGACCAGCCATGTTGAAGGCAGCACCGTGTCCTACGGCTTCGACGACGACCTCGAGGAGTTCCCGGCGACGGCAAGGCTCGTCGCCGAAATCGGAGGATCAGGGCGGCGCCAGGTTGGCGTCATCGGCGCCGGGAGCTGGACCATCCGTGTTGCCCAGAAGGTCCACGACGTCGAGTTGGCCCTTGGTTCGGGAGATGTCGGCGAGGCGATCCTCCGGCCCCCGGGCTGGACGACCGTGATCGAGAGTGATCAGCTGGTCACCCTCGAGGCAACGGTACGGCCGCTCGTGGACGGGTTCGGCCGCTTCGCTGTCGTGGCTCGCCCAGCACCGAGGAGTGCCGACGAGGTCATCGGCGAAGCGGTCGCGGCAGCGGCGGATGCCGAGATCGCCGTGGTGGTTGTTGGACTCACCGAGGAGCAGGAGACGGAAGCGGCAGACAAGGAGACGCTGGCGCTGCCGGGGGAGCAGGATGCGCTGGTCGCGGCGGTGGCCAAGGCGGCAAGACGGACGGTTGTGGTCGTCAATGCGGCCACACCCGTCCTCATGCCATGGGCGACGGAGGTTGACGCCATTCTCTGGGCCGGGATTCCGGGTCAGGAAGGCGGTCACGCGGTGGCAGCGGCACTGTTGGGGACCATCGAGCCCTCGGGTCGGCTGGTTACCACCTTCCCCTCGTCGGACGGGGGTGCCCCTGCATGGAGCGTCGTGCCCGTTGACGGGGCGCTCGTCTACGCGGAGGGCGCCTTCATCGGCTACCGCGGCCATGCGGCCGGGCTGGCACCGGAGCCGGCCTTCTGGTTTGGTCACGGCCTTGGCTACGGCGCCTGGGAGTACGGACCCGGTTCGCTGGAGTGGACAGATCAGGGCGCCACGGTGAGGGTCAGTCTCACCAACACGGGAAATCGCGACTCACGTGAAGTGGTGCAGGTCTACTACCAGCCGTCGGAGCAGGATCAGCCCATTCGACTCGTGGGTTGGCAGGGAAGCCACGTCGCCCCTGGAGCCTCCGACGAGGTGAGCGTCGCGTGCGACCCGCGGATGCTGCGTCGATGGGACCCCACTCACGGCCACTGGACCACCCTGGCCAAGGACGGCACATTCCTCATTGCACGAGGGCTGGGGGATGTCCGACGTCGGCTGTGCCGGGACCACCCCCGAACGGCGGTAAGAGCCATCTAATCTGCCTGCATGCGGTTGAGAACCGTGGATCGCCGCAGGACTCAGGACCAAGCGGAGTCGGAACCTAGCCCGCTGGGCCGGGCGCCGTGGTCTGCCGAGGGCTGCCAGGCCCATACAGCCCCGGGCCGCTCACCTCCAGGCCGGCCAGGAAATCTCTCGCAGCGATGTAGCCCCCCTTGATCAGGATGCCGGTGTGTTGGAACTCCAGGGGTGAGACGCGGTGGACTTGCGGCCCCGGAAGGTAGACGACCGGCACCCGGTCGGCAGCCAGCGGGGCCTCGAGGACCGACTGCACCCGCATGGTGACCATCGTGGTGAAGAAGAGCGCCTCGGCGAGCGTCGCCGGTGGCGCCGGGACTTGCCCCGGGAAGGCGGTATCGAGGACGACGAGCGACTGGGCGCCCATGGCCAGCGCCTGCGTCACCGGAACGTTGGCGACGACACCGCCGTCGTAGAGCAGACGATCGCCGAGCGGCACGGGTGGGAAGATGCCCGGGATGGCCGCGCTGGCCAGCAGAGCGGGCAGAAGGTCGCCTTCGGTGACCAGGTGTGGTGCCGCTGTGGCCACGTCGGTGGTCACCACTCCGAGAGGCAGCGCGAGGTCGGAGAAGGTGTGGACCGCTCCCAGGTAGCTCGACATCAACGCACGCAGGCCCGTGTTGGGAAAGAGGTGGTTGCGCTCGCGCTGCAGGGTCCGCAGCGAGGCCAGCGGACCACCGGGGAAAACCATGTGGCGAGTGATCCGTGGCCAGATGTGGCTTAGGCGGTGGGCGGCACTGCCCGGGTCGAGCGCCACGACCAGGCCGTTGATCGAGCCCACCGAGGTGCCAACCACGAGATCGGGCACGAAATCCGCCTCGGCGAGCGCCTGCAGCATGCCGACTTGGATGGCGCCGAGACTGCCACCGCCGCCGAGGACGAACGCCACAGGGCGGGGGAGCGAGACTGTCGTCACAGCGAGTCCCCACCGACGATGCGGAGCGTGCCGGCCGGCATCCCCGGCTTCCACTGGCACCCGGCTGCTTCGGCTGCAGACGCAGCAAGATCGGCACGGTGCGTACGGCTCATGCGGCAAGCGTGAATGCAGGCCCCAAAACCGGGTGAGAGTCGAAGGTCCCGGCGGCCTATTGGTGGTCCGTGGCGTTACGAGCCGGGGCCGAAAACCACAGGCGAAGTGGTCGCCGCGATCACGGCTGCATTCATGCCGTCGATGGCTCGACGCACAGCATCGGACGACCAGTCGCCCTCGGCGATCCGCTTGGCGCTGTCGTTAAGCTGCGGCTTGGACAGCCCTGCGGTGGCCGGGTCGACCACCTTGTGTACCGCCTTCAACGCGAGCAGGAGTGAGATGAGCGCGCCGGTCCTCGCGCTATCCGTGGAGGCATTCCGCAACGCGGCTACCAGGTCATTGCGCAGGGCTTCCTCGTGAGCGGCGTCCTGAGCCGGCCATCGGTGACTCGGGAAGACGCCGAGGATGCTCCCGCTCTCTGCGCGCAGGAGGCCCCGGTCGGTCAGGCGGTCGTACAGGCGAGTGCGTACATGTTTGCCGAGAGCCGTCACGACATTCTGCGGCTTCTTGCCTTGTCGCGCGCCGACCGTGGCCAGTGCCTCGTCGAGCAGCGGGTCAGAGGTCGCACTCGCGTCCCTGACGATCAGGCGGCCCTTTCGGACCTGGTCTGAGGGCCCGGCCAGGTCCACGCGCTGCATGAGGGCGAGCTCGACGAGGAGCGCGCCGCCGAGCGCCACGTCGACCTCACTGGAGCTGGACGCGAGCTTCCCGGTGTCGTCATTCGTGAGGAGGAGTAGGAGATCCTCAGCGATGAGCACACCTAGACCCTAGACGCAGCAGGTCCGCGAGGGACACCCCTCCCAGGTCGACCGCGCGGACCATGACCTCGCGCGCAGGACCAAATGCCCGTTGTCCGGCCTCGTGCTCCGGACCTAGCCTGTGGCTGGGAGGTCCACCATGGTGGCTGAGCCGACGTTCATTGCGTCGGTGCAGCGCGCCCTGAGCCTGCTCGATGCCGTCGGCGCCTCAGACCGGCCGCTCCCGGCCAAGGCCCTCGCGCGCCGTACCGAGCTGCCGCTGCCGACCGCCTACCACCTGCTCCGCACGCTCGTCCACGAGCGCTACCTCGCCCGCGACGACGGCGGCTACGTGCTCGGCGAGCGGCTGGTTTCCCTGAGCTCTCCCCGGAAGGGGGTTCTCGCCCGGGCCACGCGGTGCCGACCCCTGCTGGCGCACCTGCACGAGGAGCTGCAGGCAGCGGCATACCTCTCGGTCCTTGACGAAAGCGGCCGCATCGTTCTCGCCGAGGTGGTCGACAGCCCCGAGACGCCCCGGGTGGACCTGTGGGTCGGCTTCGACGACGCCGCGCACGCGACGGCGCTCGGAAAGGCGGTCCTGGCCTCCATCGACGACGCCTCCCGACGGGACTACCTCGCCACTAGGGCGCTGCCCGACCTGACTCCGCACACCATCACGGACCCACGGCTCCTCCTGCGCCAGCTCCAGATCCCTCGCGCCTACGCATTCGACCACGAGGAGTACGCCATCGGCACGGCCTGCATCGCGGCCTCCGTGCCGTCGGGCAGCCTGACCGCCGCAGTTGCCGTGTCGGTGCCGGCAGGGCAGCTCGGCCGGGTGATCGAACGCTCGGAGGCTCTGCGCCGCACAGCGAACCTGATCGCGCTGGCGCAGGCCGGGTGACTCGTATCACCATCTGAAGATTCCGTCCTTGTCCGCTGACCGACCGCGACGCAGAGTGAGATCACACCCGCAGGAGGTCAGCTATGAGCACGACAGCACCCGATCGCCCCCAGCAGACGCCCAGCGCTCAACTGGACGCGGAAACCAGACGAGGGCTGTACCGAACCATGGTTCTCGCACGCGCCTTCGAGGAGGCCATTCTGCGCGAGTACCACGCTGACAAGGGCCCTGGGTTCGACATCGGCAAGGGCCTGGTTCCCGGTGAGATGCACCTCGCTTCCGGCCAGGAACCGGTTGCCGCGGGGGTGTGCGCTCACCTGAGCGCCGACGACGCGGTCACAGCCACGCACCGGCCACACCACTTCGCGATCGCGCACGGCATGGACCTGAGGAAGATGGCCGCGGAGATCTTCGGCCGGGAGACCGGTCTGGGCCGCGGGCGCGGCGGCCACATGCATCTCTTCGACCCCGACACGCACTTCTCCTGTTCCGGCATCATCGCCGAGGGCTACCCACCCGCTCTGGGGCAGGCCTTCGCATTCCAGCGCAAGGGCACCGACCGTGTCGCTGTTGCCGTGACCGGCGAGGGCGCAGCCAACCAGGGCGCCTTCCACGAGTCGCTCAACCTCGCGGCGCTCTGGCACCTGCCCGTGGTATTCGTCGTCGAGGACAACGACTGGGGCATTTCGGTGCCGCGGTCGGCCTCGACGGCGGTCCCCTCCAACGCGCTGCGCGGCGCGGCATACGGCATACCCGCCGAGCGGATCGAGGACAACGACGTGGAAGCGGTGTATGCCGCGGCTGGACGCGCGGTCGCCCGCGCCCGCGCGGGGGAGGGGCCATCGCTGATCGAGGTGCACACACTGCGGCTGTTGGGCCACTTCGAAGGGGATGCCCAGGGCTACCGCCCTGAACTCCAGGACGTGCCCAGCCGGGACCCGATCCCCGCCTACGAGACGCGCCTGCGCGTCGAGGGCCTGCTCGACGACACCGTCTGCGCCCAGATCCGGCAAGAGGCCAGCGAGCGCGTCGAGGACGCTGTGGCGTTCGCCAAGGACAGCCCACTCCCCGACCCGGCGAACGCCGGCGCGTACGTCTTCGCCTGAGCCCGGAAGGAGAAAACCATGACGACAACCGAGTCCACAGTGGCTCACGAAATCGGCGGAACCCACCGGCTGACCACGGCCAAGGCGATGGTCGAGGCCATCGCGATCGAGATGCGGCGCGACCCATCGGTGGTGTACCTGGGCGAGGACGTCGGCGCCTACGGCGGCATCTTCAGCTCCACCGCCGGGCTCCTTGACGAGTTCGGCCCAACACGCATCATCGACACGCCGATCTCCGAGACCGCCTTCATCGGGCTCGCCACCGGCGCGGCCGTCGAGGGCATGCGGCCCATTGCGGAGCTGATGTTCGCGGACTTCATGGGCGTATGCCTTGACCAGATCTACAACCACATGGCCAAGATCCACTTCGAGTCCGGTGGGAACGTCCGGGTCCCCATGGTCTTGACGACGGCCGTCGGCGGAGGCTACTCCGACGGCGCGCAGCACTCGCAATGCCTCTGGGGCACCTTCGCACACCTCCCGGGCATGAAGGTCGTGGTGCCCAGCAGTCCAGCGGACGCAAAGGGGCTGATGGCCTCGGCGATCCAGGACGACAACCCGGTCGTCTACATGTTCCACAAGGGGGTGATGGGCCTGCCCTGGATGGCCAAGAACCCCCGCGCCACTGACAACGTCCCTGACGGGGAGTACACGGTGCCCATCGGCAAGGCCCGCGTTGCCCGAGAGGGCTCGGACGTCACGCTCGTCACACTCTCGCTGTCCGTGCACCACGCTCTCGACGTGGCCGAGAAGGTCGCCGGCACGATCGACGTGGAGGTCATCGACCTGCGCTCGCTGGTCCCGCTGGACCGGGAGGCCATCCTGGAGTCGGTCTCCAAGACGGGACGGCTCGTCGTGGTCGACGAGGACTACCAGTCCTTCGGGCTCACCGGCGAGATCGCCGCCACGGTCACCGATGTCGACCCCACAATGCTCCGGGCACCCGTAGCACGGGTCGCCAACCCCGACGTGCCGGTGCCCTACTCCCACCCGCTGGAGTACACGATCCTGCCCCGGCACGACCGGATCGAGGCCGCCCTGCATCGGGTCACCAGGGCATGATGGGCGCCCCCGTGGTCATGACCGTCCCACGGCCATGACCGACGTCCTCTTTCCCCAGATGTCCAAGGAGGACCCGAACGCCGAGGGCGTCGTGTCCACCTGGTTCGTCGCGGACGGCGAGCAGGTGTCCGCCGGACAGCTGCTCGCCGAGGTGCAGGTCGACAAGGTGGCGGCAGAAGTGCCGGCACCGGTCGCTGGCACGATCCGATTGCTGGTGGGCGAGGACGAGGCGACAACCCAGGGGACGGCTCTCGCCCGGATCGACTGAGCGAGGTCTACCACACCGAGGGCTCGGGGACTGATTCATGGCCCCGCCGTATGACGGAAGCCCCTGGATGGGCCCGACGACGCCTTCTACGTGGGGGAGCAGGCTTCCGGATCCGGACAGCTCTGCCTCAGGGGTCCACGGGGAAGGTACGGTGCTCGGCATGACTGCAGCGGGAGGAACTCAGCCACATGGCTTGACGCTCGGCGTCGTCGGGCGGTCGCAGAAGGAGAACGAGCGGCGGCTTGCCATCCACCCCCACCACGTCACCAGGATTCCCCCAGACATCCGCGAGCGGATGTACCTCGAGCACGGCTACGGGGAGCGCTTCAGCGTGTCGGACGACGAGCTCGCCGAATGGGTCGCCGGCTTCCGCACGCGGGAGGAGCTGGTCGAGCAGTGTGACGTCGTCCTCCAGCCGAAGCCGGTGCTCAGTGACCTTGCCGAGATGCGGGTCGGGCAGGTCTTCTGGGGCTGGCCGCACTGCGTCCAGGACGAGAAGCTCACCCAGCTCGCTATCGACAAGCGGCTCACGCTGATCGCCTTCGAGGCGATGAACCACTGGAACCGGGACGGCTCGTTCAACCTGCACGTGTTCCACAAGAACAACGAGATGGCCGGCTACTGCTCGGTGCTCCACGCCCTGCAGATCGCTGGGGCGACGGGGGACTACGGGCGCCGGCGCAACGCGGTGGTCATCGGCTTCGGCGCCACTGCCCGGGGTGCGGTGACGGCGCTGAACGCCTTGGGTGTCTATGAGGTCGACGTCCTCACCCACCGCCAGACCGCCGCTGTGGCGGCACCGATCCACAGCGCGCGGATCATCCACTTCGACGACAAGACCCCCGAGCGGATGAGCCACGCGGTCACCGAGCACGGGCCGGTGCCCCTCGCCGCGTTCCTGGTCGAGCACGACATCATCGTCAGCTGCGTGCTGCAGGACACCGACGCACCTGCGGTCTTCATGACCGAGGACGACCTCCCGAGCGTCAGGCGGGGCACTCTGGTCATCGACGTCTCGTGCGACGAGGGCATGGGCTTCAGCTGGGCGCGCCCGACGACGTTCACCGATCCGGTCTTCGCCGTCGGCGATGACGTGATGTACTACGCGGTCGACCACAGCCCCTCGCACCTGTGGGACTCTGCGACCTGGGAGATCAGCGAGGCGATCCTGCCGTTCCTGCGCCCCGTGCTCGCAGGCCCCGACGCCTGGGACGAGCAGCCCACAGTCAGGCGTGCCATCGAGATCCGTGACGGGGTGGTCCAGAACCCGGCGATCCTGTCGTTCCAGGGCCGCTCGCCGGTTCACCCCCACTGGCCGCTCGCAACCTAGGTCGGCTGGGCGGTCGACCCAGGTCCCGTCCTGGCCCAACCCGGCGTATGCCGGGTGGCCGAACCCGTTTCGGCGGACCCCCGGCATACGGTTCCCTGACGGCTGATGCCTCAGGCCCCCAGGATCTTCGCTTTCTGGGCTGCGAACTCCTCGTCGGTGAGGATGCCCTGGGCTCTCAGCTCACCCAGGCCCTTGAGCTGCTCGATCACGTCGGCTTGAGAAGCCGCCTGAGGCGGCCCTGGAGGAGCCGCCTGAGGAGGAGGAGCCGTCTGCTGTTCGTAAGCCTGGTCGCGTTGAGCCGCGATCTCGGCATCCCGATCGGCGTATTTCGCGGCTTGGCGGCGCTGTACGCGGCCGCTCACCGCCGTGGCGGTGCCCGCCACGACGGCCGTTCGAGCGACTCCGCGCAGTAGTCCGGGCATTATCGGTCCTCCTCAGGTGGTGGGGGATTCGGCGGCCTCGAGTGCCGCCAGGGCATCCATGACATCCGTTGCCGGGATGCGTGCGCTGGCGATCACGTCGCCTCCGCTGTCGCGCGCAGCGGCAACAAAGGGGATGGCCCAGCTGTTCTCGTAGACGATCAGCGCGGCCACGGTGCCGGGCTCCATGGCGTCGGCAGCCTGGCGCATGTCATCGTCCCCGAGCAGGCCCGAGCGGGCTCCTGCGAAGTAGGTGAAGGTGCCAGCACCCCCAGCTGGGTCGGTGAGCTCGAGGGCTTGGACTGAGCCGTCATGGTCCTTGCTGATGACCATCAGGTCGTAGAGGCGGATGACTCCCTTCTCGACCAGGTCCGCCAAAGCCTCGCTCGCCCGGCCGGTGAGCCGGTCAGCCTGGAACTCGAGAAGCAGGAAGTCGATGGGGCCGTGAACGGCGGTCGAGCTGTTGGTGGTGGTCACTGTCACTCCTGTCTCGGCGTTTGCTCAGCGCCTGGCTTCCCGTTCGGACGCCGCAACGATGTCGCGGCCGTGCGCGGTGACCGCCCAGATCACGAAGACGTCGAAGGCCACGACCATGAGGCTCCAGATCGGGTAGTACGGCATCCACAGGAAACTGGCGATGATGCTGATGCAGGCCACGATCACGGCGACTACCCTGGCCCAGACCGCGCCCTGGAACAGAGCGAAGCCCGCAAGGCCCACGATGACGCCGAGGATGATGTGGGCCCATCCCCATCCCGTGACGTCGAACTTGAAGACGTAGTCCTTGCCGTAGACGAAGAACGTGTCGTTCGCCAAGGCGACGATGCCTTGGATGACGTGGAATGCGCCAGTCATCATCATGAGGGTCGCGGCGAAGAGAGTCACCCCGACCGCGCCGGTGCTCACTTCGTGCCGAGCGGGGGTACTGGTTGCCATGACGGCCTCCCGTCTGTCGCCCGCGCTCTTCGACGCGGTGCTGTTTCTGTTGACTCTCTGGTTCTACGCCTAAACCCGCGGTGCTGCCTCACCCCCCCGGGGTGATCCGTCACGTGCGCATGGGAACGTGCGCATGGGACCGGTCAGCCCGGCTCACTGGGCGTCAGCGAGGCGCGGGTCAGGTGTCGGACGCGTGCAGCCTGTTCCCCGCTGAGGGCGACTGCGAGGCACTCTCGGGTGACTCGGCAGCACTCTGGGGTGACTCGCCAGCAGTCTCTTGTGCCCCACCCAGTGGCTCGCCGCTCGAGTCGGTCGAGGGCGGCTGGTCTGGTGAGGCATCACCGGGGCGCGGTCCCGCGGTGACCAATGGCACCGGCGGGCGGCCCAGGAATTCGATGACGCCCAGCAGCAGGACGACGATGAGGGCTGTGAGCACGACCACCCAGCCCGTCGGCCGCGTCCAGAACATCAGGACCAGACCTCCCGCGATGAGGACGCTGACGCGCAGTGCCCGCTTGTGGGCATAGATCCAGGAACCCACGCGACCGGTCTGCCAGCCCGCCGCCTCGGCGCTGCCGCGCAGCGAGCCGATTCCCTGCTGCAGACCGGACCGGATCCGCGTCGCACCCGCGGAGGGACCGGCCATGAAGGCGCCAAGGGCGACGACCAGCCCCAGCACTGCAACGGCGCGCAGTCCGCTGCGCAGGAATCTCACGATGGTGTCGAACACGTTGCCGGCCGCCGTCTGCGACAACACCTCAGGCGGCACGGCGTCGAGGTAGGCCACGCGTGCTATGGCGAGTCCCACTCCAAGAACAAGCAGGGCGCCCACGGCACCCAAGGCGCCCTTGAGCAGGGCCCGCCGGCGGTCACGGGCAAGGTAGACACCGAGGGCGAACAGCGCCAGGGTGATGACCGGCAGCCACACTCCCAGAGTGTTGAGCAGCCGGTAGAGGCCCTGTGCCTTGGTAACGGCCTCCGACTGCGCCAGAACAAACGATCGGTCGACGGTCGGGATGTTGTTCGCCACGGTGAAGCCTTCGGCGACCAGCCGCGTCTTCACCTGTTCGATGATCGGGGCAAGGTTCAGTGTGATGGTGTCCCCCTGGGCACTCACCGCTCCGCCCTGGGTTCCCTCGAGAAGCTTGACGACCTGTGTGTGGGCAATCCGGTTGACCTGGACCCAGACGTCGGCGAACTGGGGACTGGCAATCACGTTGTTGACCTGGGTACGGGTGAAGCTCTCGATGCCGCTCGCGATCGGGACGGCCAGACCGGGGAGCGCCGCAGCCACTCGCGGCGGCACGTTCTCCTGTTGCGCCAGGGTCTGAAGCGCCTGTTGGGTGATTCCCTGGATATCGAGGTACTCGAGGACGGCGCGGGTGACGTCGTCGGCGATCGCGCTCTGTACCGCTGGGTCGTCCGCCAACGGGGCAACCGTCTGGACGTACTGCTCGGTGTCCGAGATCTGAGTGTGTGCCCACACGGCCATCACGGACAGCGGCGTGAGCAGGCAAGCGAGGACGAGGGCGACGGCGGACGAGGCCACGCGCCACGCCGAGTGGCGAACCGGGCCGGCGGTATCAGCTGCCTTGTCGCTGGGATTTCCGGCCCGAGCGGACGCCCTTTCCTTCGACAATTGGGCCTCGAGCTCGGACACCCGGGCACGCAAGAAGTCAAGCTCGTCGGTGTCATTCATCTCGCGTCACTCCCGAGTGGTCGATTGATGGCGATCTACCCACCTTGCAGCCAACGGGCCATCGAGACATCACCCCGCCTGGGTGAAGTGCCCACGCCCTACAGCACTTCCTGCACTGCCACGAGGCGGGCGAGATTGCCGATCAAAACACCCGAACCGGCGCGGAGTCATCCGCAGCAGGTGAGGTGCCGGCGCGGACCGAGCAGCAGACTCAGGGACGAGGGATTTCCCCTCGTGACGGAAGGAGCCTGGACATGTCGTTCTGGGACGTTGTGTGGTTCATCTTCATCAGCTTCGCGTTCGTGGCCTACCTCATGGTGCTGTTCTCTATCCTCACGGACCTGTTTCGTGACGCGGACACGTCGGGCTGGGCGAAGGCTGTCTGGATCGTTGCCCTCATCTTCCTGCCGCTTCTGACCTCACTGGTCTACCTGATCGCTCGGGGGTCGGGCATGGCCGATCGGTCTATCCGCAGCGCGCAGGAGGCAAAACGCCAACAGGACGCCTACATCCGGGACGTCGCCGCGAAGTCGACGCCGGTCGACCAGATAGCGAAGGCCCAGACCATGCTCGACTCCGGAGCCATCTCGCAGTCTGAGTTCGACGCCCTGAAGGCCAAGGCGCTGGCCTGACCGCGACGGCGCTGGCCTGACCCACGGCGTCGGGGGTGCAGACCCCACCGGGCTCGGTGCGCATCGCGTTCCGAGCCCGGTGCGCTGCGCATCCCGACCTGGCGCATCCCGGCTCAACTCACGCGGCCACCGTGTGCAGCGCGTGTGCAGCGGTTGTCGGATCGACTGGAGCCAGGAAGACGATGATCAGGCGGACCCTCCGGGGATCGCCCACGCTGCCGGGATGTCGGCGCCGCCCTCCTGCGAGACGCGCTGCCCCATCTGGACGTATGCCGGCTGCCTGAGCACCTTGCCCGCCACCAGGGCCTGGCCGAGGCGGAACGACGTGGCACCGGCCATCAGTCCTCGCGGCACGAAGGAGAACAGCCTGCTCAGGTCGGCGAGGTCTGCCTCGGAGTTCATTCTCATCAAGAGCAGGTTGTCGCACTGGGACACGATGTTCTCGTGGACCTTCTGCGGGCGCTGCGTGGAAGTCAGGAGGTAGAGCCCGAACTTGCGCCCTTCGGCCGCGATCTGCACCGCCTTATCCGAACTCAGGCGGCTCACCTCGTCGGGTGGTTCGGCCGGGCAGATGTTGTGCGCCTCGTCGACCACGATGAGGCAGGGCTGGCGTGAGTAGCGCGACTCCCACAGGGTTGACAGAACGGCCTCCGCGACGACCCGCTGCTCCTGCAGTGTGTCGAGGGACCCCAGGTCGACGACCGTGCACCGTGTGCTTGGTGTGCGCAGTTCCGCGACGAGCGACGGGAGCTCGGGGCTCCACAGACTCCAATCCAGGGTTCCGAGGTTTCGGGCCCGAATCCCCAGCTGGCGGGCGCTCGCGGTGTTCGCCTGCAGCAACTCGTCAGCTCCCGCGATCAGCGGCTTGCCATCTTCCTGATGGCGGAGCAGGTCCATGAGGACGGAGTACTCCTCCCGGTCACGAGTCGGGTGGAGCCCGAGGATCGCCGCCTGGGTCGCAGGGTCAAGATCGGCGAATCGCATCCGCAGGGGATGATCGGCGGCGGGGTCGTTGCGCCACACGGCCACCTGCTCGGGAACCCGGGCGTACCGCTCTGCGAGCTGCTGGTCCGCTCCTTCACGGAGGCGGGGAAGGCCGATGTAGTCGGAGTTGGGGTCGAGGATGACCACCCGAAGGCTGGTCTCGGCAAGCACCCGCTCGAGGAGCAGGCCCAGCGAGTACGTCTTTCCGGATCCTGACTGCCCGCACATGAAGGTGTGTCGGTCCAGCCCGCCACTGTCGAGCGTGGCGGGCACACCCGGGGCCAACAGCAGCTCTCCAATGGTGAGTCCAGCCCGTTGGGCCGGCCGGCTCCGCATGACCCACGACCCGACCTCGCCAGGCTCCGCTACCCGCACCGCAGCGTCGTGGAATGGCGTCCCGTCGGTGTCCAGCATCATGCCGGAGCCCTTCGCCAGCCGGATTCGGACGCTCGGGCCGGCCCCGACGGCGTTGGCGACGTCGGAGTCAACCGACAGATCGATGATCTGGCCGAATCTGGTCTGGCCCTCGGCTTCGAGGAGGACGTACCCCCCACGCCGGAAGGCAAGGTGGTGCAGGGAGGCCTGGAACTCGAACGAGTAGCCGTCGACCGACGTCGCCAGGGGCAGGATGCTCCGCTCGATCTGGTCACGAGTGCTCCGGTACGTGGCCATCTGCTCGACCAGACCAGGGTCGATGGAACTGGAGGGCCCGCCAGATGTGTTCGGTACCTCAGACATGTTGGGACGCTCCCGCTCCGTGATGGGACCATTCGAGGCTATGCAGGAGGGTGTTGCCTCACGTCATCCTCAGCGGGTGAGAAGCGGTCTGCCGTGGATCCTTCTGTGAGGCCCCGGCGTCCCAGCTCACCCACTCACGGGATCGGGTCGGCAGCCTGCGGTGTCGACGTTGGGTGGGCATCACCCGCGGTGGATGGTGCGGCTCGGCGGACTTTGGTGTGCCATGGGGTGGACAAAGGAGGCCGACATGTGCCGCTGGCTCGCGTATTCCGGTTCACCTGTGCGACTGGAGGAGCTGATCTACAAACCCAAGAACTCCCTCGTGGTGCAGAGCAAGCACTCCCAGCTGGGCGCCGAGACGACCAATGGAGACGGTTTCGGCATCGGGTGGTACGGCGCACAGGAGACCCCAGGCATCTTCCGCAGCACCGAACCGGCGTGGAATGACCGCAATCTGCGCGAGCTCTGCGCCCATGCAGCCTCGGGTCGCGTCTTCGCGCATATCCGCGCGTCCACCGGATCCCCCGTGCAGCAGACCAACTGCCATCCGTTCCGACATGGCACCTGGCTGTGGATGCACAACGGCTCCATCACGGACTTCCGGGTGGTGAAGCGGGATCTTCTCGTGGCCGTCGACCCGATGCTGTTTCCCGACATCGAGGGCTCGACGGACTCCGAGACCCTGTTCTTCCTGGCGCTGACCTTCGGGTTGGGCGAGGACCCCCCGGGCGCCGTTGCCCGGGCGGTCCACTTCGTCGAGGAGACGGGACGGCGGCACGGCGTCGAGTTCCCCATCCAGATGACGGTCGCCACCACCGACGGCGAGACCACGTGGGCCTTCCGCTACTCGAGCGAGGGTCGCTCCCGTTCGCTCTTCCACAGCACCGACGTCACCACCCTGAGGCATCAGTACCCGGACAACCCGGTGCTGCACGAGCTGTCCGAGGACGCCCGGCTCGTCGTGTCCGAACCGCTCGGGGACCTGCGCGGAGCATGGCACGAGGTACCGGAGTCCGCCTGCCTCGCCATCCGGGGTGGCCACGAGGAGATCAGCCCGTTCACGCCGTCTGACTCTCACGCCGTGGCCTGACCGGGCGGCGCCTGGCCCGACCAGCTCGTGGAGCGTGCCCCGCGCGGCCTGAGGAGAGTCATCCGGGGAGTGCAGTTGACTCACGTATGCCGGCGGCGGTGCAGGTATGCCGGCAGCAGCTGTCAGGAGCAGCTCAGGCGGCAACCTCGGTCAAGCGTCGAATGTCGAGGATGACGAGTCCTCGCGCGTGGAGCATCGCGGCAATCTCGGGGATGCCCTCTCCCGTCGCAACTGAGAGGACAAACACGCTCGACTTGGTGACTTGTCGGACTCCCATGCGCGCGAAGGCGGCATGGTACATCGGTCCAAACGTGCCCGGCAGCGCGACTTGGTACGAGCATCCAGCGGGGCGAGGATGAGCAGCCATCAACCCTCCGTCAGTTCAGGCCCAGGCTCATCGGGCTCGAGGCGTTCGGGCTGGACGGTCTCGCCGGAAGGTTCGGGGACGCGTCGGACCTCGATGACGTCGACACCGAGTGATCGCAGGCGCTCGAGTAGCCCGTAGAGGGCGGACTGGTCGGCGACGCCATAGAGAACGGTGTTCACCTGTTCGACCGACAACCTGACTGCCCCCATGTCCTCCAGGTCCTCCTCGGCCACGGCGCCTGCCACTCGGATCTCGTACATCGGCTGGACCATGGATCTCTCCGTTCAGGAGCGGATGCATCAACCTTCACAAAAGGCGAGCCAAGCAGCGTCACCCCCTAGGGGTGAACCTGGTTTTTCTCAGGTGCGCGAGCCTGGGCGTCGGCGACCTCTCGTCCCGCCCCTGGGGCGTGCCAAACCGCGCATATCGGGGACCTCTCGTCCCGCCCCTGGGGCGTGCCAAACCGCGCATATGGGAAAGGGGAGTTCAATCTGCCCGCCGACCAGCGTCCGCCACCTGCTCGACGCGGGACTTTCGCCCCCTTTCCGCGCCCGGGGCCCTATGGTGGATTGAGACTCGACAACGTCTCGAAAGCCGAGCTACTACGGTCTCGAGGCGGCCCATCACCGAGGGGGAGGGCAGATGTCGCGGCCACAGTCTTCGAGCGCCGAGGTGGTCGACCCGATGACGGCGCCTCGCGCGCGTTCGGCACGTGTGGTCAAGCCCAAGCCGGCTGATCCGCCCAGAGAAGTGGCTGGGTCAAACCTGATCGTCCGGGGCCGCCTGCTGGAAGCCCTGCGCCAAGGGGTGCGAGGGCCGCTCACCCTGGTAAGCGCACCCGCCGGCTATGGCAAGACAGTGCTGGCCGACATGTGGGCCGCCCAGCACGGGGAGCCGGTCGTGATCGTGCACACGAGCCTGGACGAGAAGACGCCCTCGCCGGTGAGTTTCTGGGGCCCTCTCCTGGTGCGACTGCGGGGCGCAGGGGCGGATCGCTCGCAGGTGCCGGTGGCCAGGTCATCGGATGTCGTCGCTTCGTCGATGCTGGCGAAGGCATCCCGCTGTATCGCTGCTCAACCCAGACCCGTGGTCTGGGTTTTGGACTGCGGTGCATACGTGCTTCCCGCAGGGCTTGCCGATGGCCTGAACCACGTCATGGCCCGCTCCGCGGGACGACTGCGCGTGGTCCTTCTCACTCGCACCGACCCCCCGCTGCCCCTGCACCGGTACCGGCTCAACGGAGCGATCACGGAGATCCGCGCGGCAGACCTGGCCTTCACCGCCTCGGAGGCCTCGGCGCTGATGCGACGATCGGGACTCGACATCTCACCGGCCGACGTGGGATTCCTGCACGCACGCACGGGCGGCTGGCCGGCGGGGCTGAGGTTCGCAGAGATGAGCCTGGCGGGTGGATCTGACATCAAAGCGGCCATTCGGGCATTCCGAGGTGACACAGAGAACGTGTCGAGCTACCTCATCAGCGAGGTGTTGGCCAAGCAGCGGCCGGAGATCCGGCGACTGCTCTTGCGCACGTCCGTCGTCGACGAGCTCGAGCCCGGCATCGTGGAGGCCCTGACCGGTCAATCCTCCGGTTCTCGGGTCCTTCAATTCATGGCACGGGGGAGCTCCTTCATCGAGCCAGTCCCGGGGACGCAGGGCCGCTATCGCTACCAGTCGCTGTTCCGCGAGTTCCTGCGCAGCCAGCTGTCCTACGAAGACGCCGCGCTGGTACCGGTGCTTCACAGCGTGGCCGCCGACTGGTACGCCCAGCACGGGAGGCAGCTCGCGGCGGTGCGCCATGCCGTGAAAGGCCAGGCCTGGCCGTCGGCCGCCCGGTACTTCGTGGAGGGTGACTGTTACGCCCGCCTCCTCACGCGGATGCAGAGCGCGCCTGTATCAGCGCTGGCCGCAATGCCAGCGGACATCGAGGGGGCTGAGGCCGCGGCAACGCGCGCCGCATTCGCGCTGGCGGAGCTCGACCTGCAACGGGCATCGTCGGAGCTCGTCGCAGCACGGATGCTGATGGACGGCGCACGACCACGATCCGACGCAGGCCTGCGCACGGGCTGTCACCGTGCTGGAGGCGGTGGCGGCGAGCCTGGGCCCCGACCTGCAGGCCGGACTGGATGCTGCCCTCCTCGGCGACCGCGTGCTTGCCCTCCACCCCGCACGCGACCCGGTCGCGCAGTCGGCGCTTGACGCCGTCCTGGCCGGTTGCAAGGGCAGGGTGCTCCTCCGGCTGGGGCACTTCTCAGCAGCTCGGGACGCTCTGGCTGCGGGCATCGAGGCAGCGCAGGAGCCGCGCTTCAAGGAGGTCCGCGCGCAGCTGCAGGGCATGGCCGCCCTGGTGGAGGCGTCAGCGGGGAACCTCCGCCGGGCAACCACGCTCGCTGGCCGACTCCTCTCCGCGGCGGCTGACGCCAAGCGGGACGTGGAGCCCCGAGCGGCTGTCCTGGCGCTTGCCTCGGTGCGCGTGGATGAGTACGACGTGTCGGGGGCGCGACACCTGCTCCATAGGGCCAAGGCTGCCGACGGGATGCCCCCAACGTACGACGCGACGGTGCTGCGACAGGTCGAGGCCCTGCTTGAGGCTCGGCTGCCGCAAACGGAGGCCGGTCTGCAGCTCGCTCGCGCAGAGCTGCGAGCCGCCGCCAGAGACTCCGCCGAAGGCCCTGTCACGGGGTGGCTCGATCTTTCTCTCGTCGTGGGTGATGCGGGCGCCCTGTTCGCGCTCGGCCAGACCGAGGACGCTGTCGCCGCAGTGGAGCGCGTGGGCGGGTGTGCCCATGTCGAGAGCTCCCAGCTGCTGCACCGGGCCTGGCTTGACTCGACCGAGCAGCGGCCGGGGGTGACCGCGGGCTCCGCAGAGAAGGGCGCGGAGGACCCGTTGGCCGTACGCGTCAGCACGTGGCTCGTGTACGCCTCCCGGGCGACTCGGGAGGGTGATGCCGCCTTCGCCGAGGTGTGTCTCAAGAGAGCCCTGACGCTCGCGGCTCCCGAACACCTCCGGCGGCCGTTCTTCGAAGCGCCACAAGACATTCGCGACCTACTCGAGAGCAGACATCTCGCGACCGGTCACGGTTGGCTTCGGATGACCGCCACTCCCGGCGCGGGCGCCGTCCCGGATGGCCGGGCCAATCACGGAGCGGTTGGAGGGCACGAGCCGGGGCTTGAGCCGGGGCCCATGGTGAGCCTGCTGACCAAGAAGGAAGAGGAGGTGCTCGGGCATCTTGCCGAGCTGCTGACCACCGACGAGATCGCCGAGGCGATGTTCGTCTCGGTGAACACCGTCCGAAGCCATGTGCGCAGCATCCTTCGCAAACTGGGCGTCGCGCGGCGCAACGAGGCGGTTCGGCGCGCCTGGGAGCTGCAGATCCTTCCGCCCCCCAACGCCGCATGAGGCGCGACGCATCCTTGCGCCCTGGGCAAAGTGCCTTCATTGCCGGGCGTTTGTTCCTAGATTGACAGTGACACATTCGGGCACTGACCGGGAGGGGGCGTCATGGTGGACACGCGATTGCTCGAGGCCAGGGGTCTGCAAAGCCTCATCGACGTCCTCCTCGGCCGCGGCTACACCGTCATCGGGCCCACGGTCCGCTCCGGGGCCATCGTCAACGCGCCGATCAGCAGCGTGGACGAGCTGCCCCGAGGATGGGGCGACGAGCAGGAGGCTGCCCACTACCGACTTCGCCGTCGCGATGACGAGGCGCTGTTCGGCTTCGCCGCGGGTGCACAGTCCGCCAAGCCGGTGTTCTTCCCCACCGACGAGGTGCTCTGGCGCGGCCGGCGAACGGCAGACGGGCAGGGATTCGAGGTCGACGCCGACGCAGCCCCAACCGACGGCGCCACCGATCGAGAGGCTCCGTACGCCCTGCTCGGCGTTCGGTCGTGCGACCTGAGCGCCGTCGGCATCCACGACACGGTGCTGGCGAGCCGTGGCTTTGCCGACGCGCACTATTCCGCGCGAAGAGCCGACGCCTTCATCATCGCCGTGTCCTGTTCCGACCCGAGCGGCACGTGCTTCTGCGTCTCGATGGGCACCGGGCCGAAGCCCCAGCGAGGCCGCGGCGCGCCGTTCGACCTCTCACTGACCGAGCTGCTCGAGGGCGGACACCGGTTCGTGGTCGAGGTGGGCAGCGATCGCGGGGCCGAGGTCCTCGCCGAGGTCGACGGGGGACCTGCGTCAGCCTCGGATCTGGACGCAGCGGCATACGTCACCGAGGAGGCCACCCGGCGCATGGGGCGCCAGCTGGACACCGACGGGATCAAGGAGCTCCTCTACGCCAGCGTCGACAGCCCGCAGTGGGACGACGTCGCGTCGCGCTGCCTGTCCTGCACGAACTGCACCATGGTGTGCCCGACCTGCTTCTGCACGTCGGTCGAGGACGTCTCCGACCTCACTGGGCGCGAGGCAGACCGGCACCGGGTCTGGGACTCGTGCTTCAACGCGGATTTCTCCTACATCCACGGGGGCACGGTCCGGGCGTCCACGAAGTCGCGCTACCGGCAGTGGATGACCCACAAGCTCGCCTCGTGGCAGGACCAGTTCGGCTCCTCGGGCTGTGTGGGGTGCGGTCGGTGCGTCACCTGGTGCCCGGCTGCCATCGACATCACCGCCGAGGCCGCCGCCCTGCGCGGTGCGCCGGGGTCGAACCTGCCTGCCTCCCAGCTGTCATCCGGGGAGGCCGGCCCCGATCCCGACTCCCAGGACGCCTGAAGGAGAGGCATGCAGACCGTCGAGCAGTACCTCCCCGAGCACCCGTTCTTCGCGGGGCTCGACAAACCCATCGTCACGCTCCTGAGCGGGTGCGCGGTCAACGCCCACTTCCGCCCCGGGGAGTACCTCTTCCATGAAGGGGACCCGGCCGACACGTTCTACGTCCTCCGGCACGGGCGGGTCAGCATCGAGGTCCACGCGCCGGCGGGCCCGGCGGTCGTGGTCGACAGCGCGCACGCTGACGACGTGGTGGGCTGGTCCTGGCTCGTGCCGCCAAACCGGTGGCTGTTCGACGCCCGGGCCACCGAGGAGACGAGCGCCATCGTGTTCGACGGGGCCTGCCTGCGGGGCAAATGCGAGTCCGACCCAGCGGTCGGGTACGCGCTCCTGCAGCGGGTGGTCCAGGTGATGTCGGCCCGCCTGCACTCGGCGCGGGTCCGCCTGCTCGACATGTACGGGATCCGGGCATGACCGCGCAGGCCGGCGGTGGTGCGCTCACGGGCCGGGGCGAGGCGACTCATCCGGTGGTGGACCCCTTTCTGCCGCGGCCCTTTGCGGTGCGGCAGCGCCGGCAGGACACGCGCGACACCCACACGCTCGAGCTCGAGCCCATCGATGGCGAGCCCATGGCGTTCGCGGCCGGGCAGTTCACGATGATGCACGCCTTCGGTGCAGGGGAGGTGCCGATCTCCATCAGCGGCGACCCGGCGGTGCCGGGGCGGCTGGAACACACGATTCGCGACGTGGGAGCCGTCACCCGGGCTCTGGTCCACGCCGAGGGTGGCAGCGTCCTCGGCATCCGCGGCCCGTTCGGCACCGGCTGGGACGTGTCATCCGGAAGCGGTGGCGATGTCGTGTTCGTCGCCGGCGGGATCGGGCTGGCCCCCTTGCGTCCGGCCATCCTCGAGGTCTGTGCCGCGCGAGCGAACTACGGCAGAGTCCTGCTCCTCTACGGCGCCCGCACGCCGGAGGACATCCTCTTCGCCGACGACCTGCGGCGGTGGGCCGGCGAACACGGCATCGACGTGCAGGTGACCGTCGACAACGGACAGCACGCCTGGCGGGGGCGGGTCGGGCTCGTCACCCAGCTCATCGCCAGGGGCGGGTTCGAACCCAGCAGAACACTCGCGCTGGTCTGTGGTCCCGAGGTCATGATGCGGTATGCCGCGGTGGCGCTTGCCGAGCGCGGCGTCCCGAAGCAACGGCTGCGCCTGTCGATGGAGCGCAACATGAAGTGTGGGGTCGGGCTGTGCGGGCACTGCCAGCTGCGCGAGTTCTTCCTGTGCACGGACGGCCCGGTCCTGACGTATGACCGCCTGGAGCCCCTTATGTCGCGAGCGGAGCTGTAGCCATGACCATCACTCACCGCCAGGGCAGACAGGACACCGGCGCGCAGCGCGGTCGCCCCACCCTGGCTGTGTGGAAGTTCGCGTCATGCGATGGCTGCCAGCTCACCCTGCTCAACTGCGAGGACGAG
The DNA here is from genome assembly GCA_963715025.1 of uncultured Actinomycetota bacterium. Lineage (GTDB taxonomy): Bacteria > Actinomycetota > Actinomycetes > Actinomycetales > Dermatophilaceae > DASSJT01. The sequence continues at coordinate 445,676 of CAVQQQ010000002.1, forward strand.
CTGATTCCTCTGGCCGGCGAGGTCGAGATCGCCTACTTCCCGGAAGCCACGCGTGCGGTTGTGGAGGGTCCCTACGACGTGTCCCTCGTGGAAGGGTCGGTGACCACCCCCGAAGAGGTCGAGCGGATCCAGCAGGTCCGTGCCGTCTCCCGCCGGCTCATCACCATAGGGGCCTGTGCCACCGCAGGGGGCATCCAGGCGCTGCGCAACTTCGGCGACGTGGCCGAGTTCCGCTCGATCGTCTATGCCCACCCGGAGTACATCTCGACGCTGTCGCGATCCACACCCATCTCGGCCCACGTGTCCGTGGACTTCGAGCTGCGGGGCTGCCCGATCAACAAGCGCCAGCTGCTGGAGGTTCTCGCCGCCGCGATCCAGGGGCGAGCCCCTCGCATCCCATCGCACAGCGTTTGCGTCGAGTGCAAGCGGCGCGGGAATGTCTGCGTCACGGTCGCGCACGGCACGCCCTGCCTCGGGCCGGTCACCCAGGCGGGTTGTGGCGCCCTGTGCCCCAGCTTCGACCGCGGCTGCTACGGCTGCTTCGGGCCGCAGGACACCCCCAACACAGCCTCGATCGCCCACCGCCTGAGCGAGCTCGGCATGAGCGAGCCCGAGGTGGTGCGCATCTTCCGCACGTTCAACGCCGCGTCCGAGGCCTTCCGGCTGGAGAGCGAGCGGCATGAGCCGCCGCCCGCGCGCGAGGAGACCCCGGAGGGGACGCCATGAGCCACAAGCTGACTGACGGGGGCCGGGTCATGCATGTCGGCACCCTCGCGCGGGTCGAGGGGGAGGGGGCGATGCACATCGAGTTTCGCGACGGCGTCGTGACCGATGTGCAGCTTCGCATCTATGAGCCGCCCCGGTTCTATGAGGCCTTCCTCCGGGGTCGTGCCCACACCGAGCCGCCTGACATCACCGCGCGGATCTGCGGGATCTGCCCCGTGGCGTACCAGATGAGCTCCTGCTGGGCGATCGAGGACGCGTGTGGCGTGACGGTCACCGACGAGATCAGGCTGCTCCGCCGGCTGCTCTACTGCGGGGAGTGGATCGAGAGCCATGCGCTGCACGTGTTCCTGCTTCACGCCCCGGACTTCCTCGGCTACGACGGCGCCATCGAGATGGCCGCTGACCACCCGGACATCGTGGAGCGCGGCCTGCGCATGAAGAAGGCCGGCAACGACCTCATGGACACCGTCGGGGGCCGGTCGGTCCACCCGATCAACGTCCGTGTGGGCGGCTTCTACCGGATGCCGACGCGACAGGAGCTGCGGGCTCTGCGGTCACGGCTGGAGCGGGCCCGGGACGAGGCACTCCAGACCGTCCAGCTCGTCGCGGGCTTCGACTTCCCCGACATGGAGCAGCCGTACGAGTACCTTGCCCTGCGGCCTGAGCAGGGCTATCCGATCGAGGCCGGCAGTGTGGTGACCTCCTCCGGAGGCGCCTTCCCAGTGCGCGATTTCACCGAACACATCACGGAGTTCCACGTCGCCCACTCCAACGCACTTCACGCACGCCTGGACGACGCCGAAGATCCCTACGTCGTGGGCCCACTCGCCCGTTACTCCCTGAACCATGACCGGCTCTCCCCGGTGGCCCGGGATGCCGCGAAGGCGGCAGGGCTGGGCACGACCTGCCGGAACCCGTTCCGCTCGATCATCGTGCGGTCGGTCGAGCTGGTGGAGGCCTACACCGAGGCCCTTCGGATCATCGACGGGTGGACCGACAGCGCCGCGCCGAGCGTGCCGGTGCCGCCGCACGGCGGGGAGGGGTTTGGGGCCAGCGAGGCGCCCCGGGGAGTGCTCTTCCACCGCTACGTCCTCGATGACGCCGGGATCATCCAGGACGCGCAGATTGTGCCGCCGACGTCGCAGAATCAGCCGAGTGTCGAGGCGGACCTGCGGACGATGGTGCAGATGTGGTCCGACCTGGACGACCATGCGCTCCTCCATCGCTGCGAGCAGGCGATCCGCAACTACGATCCCTGCATCTCGTGCGCCACACACTTCCTCGACCTGACCCTGGACCGGGCATGACGCGCCCAAGCGACCAGAGCGGGTGGCCGCCCATCATGGTGGTCGGGCTGGGCAGCACCGACCGGGGTGACGACGCGGTCGGGCCCGCTGTCGCCCGAACCGTGGCGGTGCTCGACCTGCCCGGCGTCGTTGTCATCGAACATGAGGATCCGACCGACCTGATCGAGCTGTGGTCCGGCCTCGAGACCGTGGTTGTCGTGGACGCCGTCCGCTCCGGCGCTCCGCCGGGCACCCTTCACGTCCTCGAGACGGGTGCGAATGGCGCCCGGCTGGTCGAAGGCAGCCCGTGGGGCGGAAGCGGTGGGACCCACGCCTTCGGCCTTCCGGCCGCCGTCGAGCTGGCGAGGGCGCTGGGGCGGCTGCCCCGCCAGGTGGTCGTGGTGGGCATCGAAGCCGAGCAGTTCGACCACGGGAGCCCCCTTTCGCCGGCCGTGGCCGGCGCGGTCGCGGCTGCTGTGGACACTGTCGTCGAGATGCTCAGCCACCCGGTGGCCGGCGTCGCTCCATGGAGCGGGACGGCCCATGTGCCTCGGTGACCTGGGCCAGGTCGTAGAGCTGGAACCCGGGCAGTCGGCCCTGGTCCGCAGCGCGGGTCGCACGACGAGGGTTTCCCTGCTGACCCTCGAAGACCCGGTGGCCATCGGTGACTGGGTGGTCTGCCACTCCGGCTTCGCCCTCAGCCGGATCACGCCCGAAGCGGCTCTCGAGGCCGCTGCCCTGCGTGCAGCCGGCGCGGCGGGACTGTCCACGAACGCAACGACGACGGAGGTCGAGCCATGAACACGACCCGACGCACCGGCATACTCCTGGCTTTGGCCACCGCTGTGATCAGCGGCTTCTCGGTGTTTCTGAACAGCTACGGCGTCAAGGCGTTCCATGACGCCACCGTCTACACGACGGCCAAGAACGTCGTGGCGGCGGTTGTTCTGCTGGCGGTTCTGGCCACAGGTGCACGAAGTGGGGCGCGGCTCACCCGTCCGCTGACCACACGCCAATGGCTGGGCCTCGCGCTGGTCGGGATCATCGGCGGCAGCGTCCCCTTCGTGCTCTTCTTCGAGGGACTGGCCCGTGCGTCGTCGCCTCAGGCCGCGTTCATCCACAAGACCCTGCTCATCTGGGTCGCCCTGCTTGCGCTGCCGTTCCTCGGGGAGCGGCTGCAATGGGCACACTGGGTGGCCATCGGCCTCCTCGTGGTCGGCCAGGTGGGTCTCGCGGGTGGGCTCCCGTCGTCGTTCGGGACGCCCGGTCTGCTCATCCTTGCCGCGACCCTGCTATGGGCGGTGGAGGTCATCATCGCCAAGCTGCTCCTTGACGGACTGTCGTCGTGGACGGTCGGGATCGCCCGGATGGGGCTGGGATCCGTCGTCCTCTTGGCCTGGCTTGTCATGCGCGGGCGGCTTGGGGATCTGGCGACCCTGACGCCAACCCAGCTCGGCTGGGCGCTGGCCACGGGGATGATTCTCGCTGCCTATGTGGCGACCTGGTTCGCCGCCCTCGCCCAGGCCCAGGCGGTCGATGTGACCGCCGTCCTGGTACTGGCCGCCCCGATCACGGCTGGGCTGAGCGCGGCTGCCAACGGCACCGCCCTTTCGCCCCAGGTCTCGTGGCTGGCAACGCTGTTGGCTGGTGGGGCGGCAGCCGTCTGGCTGGGCTGGCGCGGGTCACCCCCCGAGGCCTTGCAAGCCAGGGTTGAGCGGCGGCAGTAGCGGTCATGGCGACCGTTAGGCCCACAGGCATGCCGAGGGCGGGCGACGCGCCGACCGCCATCAGCGGAGCCCTCCGCTTCGCGGCGTACGCCTATCCGCCCAACGCACTGGGCTACTGCGGCCCGGACGCTTCGCAGCAGCTGCTCCAGCAGGTTGCCGCGGGAGTCGACAACCCCGACCTGCGCCGACTGGCGCGGGGTTTCGAGGGTGCGTGGCCATACCTCGAGCTCATCGCCGCCGCGAACCGGATAGCCGACCCGCTGGACCCCCGGGTCGTCGAGGCGTACTGGGTGGGCAACCCCCTGCTCGACCGCGTGGGCACCCGGTTGATGGGGGACTCATTGGAGAGCCGTTTCCGGGTTCGGGCGGGGCGCACCTGGCCGCGGCTCGTCGACGCCGTTCCCGCCGGTGCCGTACCGCACCACTCGTTCCACGTGTTCGGGGTCTATCCCTGGCTGGGGCTGCTGCGCGAGGGGCGGGTGGACGAGCCCCTGCATGTTCTCGACCGGTGCCGGGTGCGGTGGGGACAGGTGGTTGACGTGGGCGGGCCCCTGGCCCTGGTCCGCTCGCGCCTCCTGCGATGGGACGGCAGGCGCCTCCGGCTCGGTGAGCCACAGGAGGAACAGGTCGTGGTGCGCATGGACGGACTGGGCCTGGCCGGCTCGGTTCGCCTGGGTGACTGGTGCTCACTGCACTGGAACTGGGTCTGCGAGCGGCTGGACCGACGCCGGCTGACAGCGCTGTATCACTACACAGCGGCACAGCTCGACGTGGTCAACGGCACTCAGTTCCCGGCTCCCGCTGCAGTCCTCGCCTGAGGGCGCCACTGGGCACGGAACGGCACCACCCAGCCGGAAGGTCAAATGGGGCCCTTCGCCTCTTACCCCTCCGCCCGGCTTACGGCTTCATGGGCACCAGCAGGCGACATAAGCGCACCACAAGGAGCGCTAGTGGTTGCTGGCCGTCACGGCAGCCACAGAGAGGGGAATGAGATGAAGATCGAGTATCTGCACGCGTCGAAATATGGCAACGGCGCGATGGTCGCCGAGGAGTTCAAGCGTCGGATGGACACCAGGGGCGTGGTGGTCGACGTCCATCACATCCAACGAATGCGACCGACGGAGCTGCCGACGGCGGACCTTTATGTGATCAGCTCGCCCGGGCGCATGGGCAAGCCCATTGGCGGCATGCGGCGCTTCCTCAAGAAGCTGATCCTGCCTGCGGGCACCAAGTACGCGATCCTGACCACCGCCGCGACACCGACGCCCGACAAGAAGACCGGGAAGATGCCTACGGAGGAGGAGATGGCGAAATGGCAGCGAGTCATCCCGATCATGGACGAGCTGCTCCAGGGCAAGGGTCTCGAGAAGGTCGCCGAGGGCACAGTGCACGTGACCGGGCTCAAGGGTCCACTGGAAAAGGGATGGCAGGACATCGTGGAGTCCTTTGCGTCCCAGATCCCGACCGGGCCTTCGCGACTGGGGTCGGCCAGTGAACGCACGAACCCCACCGCTGCCCTCGACTGAACAAACCTGCGCACAACGGGCGACTGGAGCCCCACTCAGCTAAAGCCGCGACGCGCTTCTCTCGCGAGACCGCAGCGGGGCCTCCCGCCACAGGCCTATGCCGCCGGCGATGATCGCGACGAGTTCCGCCACCTCGGCCGTGATCACGGTCCAGCCGGTCCAGACCTCGTGGACGCCGAACAGCCCGACGGTGGCCGAGATGAGGTAAGCGACCAGGGTGGACGCACCGAACCCCACGGCCAGGAACAGCGGAAGCCAATGCCGCCACGTGACCAGCAGGACCGCGATGACGAAGCCCGCGACTGCGTTGAACATGAAGGACGGGCCGATCACGTCGATGTCGCGGAACCCGTCGAACCACAGCTTGAGGTGGACTGCGGCCGAGACGAGCACGCCGGCGGCAGTCAGAAGGCGAATCCGCATGGTGATCTCCATTCGGCTGGGCGTTCGATGGGACGTGCTCTCACCCGTGACCACGTGCCGACGCGGCCAGCGGTTCAGATGGGCTGGTGACGCTATTGGGACCGTACGCGGTGAGGAAGCGGTCGCGGAAGGCGTCCATCCGCCAAACCGGCGCGTCAGGGCCGGGCCGCAGCCCGTCCTGCCAGCCCCAACCTGAGATCCGGTCGAGGACGCCAGGGTCATGGGCGATGACCGAGACCGGGACGTCATGGCCCGCAGCCTGCCCAGCCACGATGGTGGCCGGCTGGTGGTCGCCGAGCACGACGAGAACGAGGTTGTCGTCGTGGCTGGTCTCCACGAACGAGACGAGAGCATCCAGCGAGTAGGCGATGGACTGGGCGTATGCCGCACGCACGCGACTCGAAGTCCGCCACACATCGCGTGCCGACTCGCCTTGCGCGGGCATGCCGTCGAAGACGGAGCCGTCGCCGACCTGGCTCCACGGGATCAAGCGGGGGAGCGGCGCCCATGGTGTGTGGCTCGACACGAGGTCGAGCTCAGCCATGACCGGCCGGTGGCCTGGACGTGCCAGCTCACGACGCTGGAATGCGGCCAGGGTGAACTGATCGGGCATGGCCGCATAGCCGAACCCGGGACCGGCATACCCGATGTTCCTGGCGTCGTAGACGGTGTCGTAGCGGTAGAAGGCCGCTCCCGGCAACCAGTCCTTGCGGTTGGACGGCACGACCCCCACGGTCCGCCAGCCCGCGCGGCCGAAGGCGGCGCTCAGGGTGAGCCGGTTGCTCGTGACCACGGCGTCGTATCGCTGCTGGTCGTCGACCCACAGCCCGGACTGCAGGGTCGAGTGGGCCAGCCAGCTGACGCCGCCGAACGTCGGTGAGGCCAAGAACGCGCTGCGCGACTCGAAGCCAGCCGCCTGGAGCCGCGCGTTCCCACGGGCGAGTGTCGCGCTGACCTGGTCCGACACCGACGAGCCCTGAACCGCGACCCGGCCGTAGCTCTCGACGAACGCGATGATGACGTCCTTGCCCCGCAGGCCGGTCAGGAGGTCATCTCCGGGCGTGCTGCCGAAGGGGTCGTGGGCGGCCGTGGCTGCGAAGGCCTGCCGATCCCGTATGCCGTCGGCCAGGTCGCGGACGTGGGCGTAGGCGAGACGCGACGCGCCGGCCGCCGCAAAGCCACCGGCCGGCCCGGCCTGCAGCCCGGCCACGGCGAAGAGCACCCAGGCCGCACCGAGCGCGGTCACGATCTGACCTGAACGCTCGCGGCGGCGTGAGACCAGGCCAGCCAGGCGCAGCGCCGACAGAGGCACGAGGACGAGGATGGCAAGGCAGAGCACCCCTGCCGCGACCACGGTGACCGCGGTGCCAGGGCCGCCTATCGAGTCATTCAGCACCCCGACCGCGGAGCCGAGGTAGGGGCCGTCGGACACAGGGTCGAAGGGACGGTGCAGTGCCGCCATGTACCCGAAGTCGAGGACCCTGACGATGGTCAGGATGCCAAGGGCCAGCCCCGAGACCGCCACCACGACGCGCCCGGGCCTCCGTGGCAGCACGAGGACCAGGGCCGCAAGCGCGACCCCCTCCAGCGGGATCCGGAGCAGTGCCACGGGCTGCAGGAGATCGATTCGGTCCGGGGCGACGAGCGCGGCCCACACGATGATGCCGGCCAGCGCGGTGGTGAGTCGTGACGCGGAGGATCGGATCGTCCCGGACTGCCGACGCCGGGTGTCGGGCCGGAAGTCAGGCCGGCTGTCGGGCCGGAAGTCAGGCCGGATGTCGGGCGGGAAGTCCGGCCGGGTGTCAGGCATGTGTCTCCTCGGCCCCGACCGCCACGAGGGCGTTGCGGTTGGCCTGCGCTGGGGCCGCGGCGCGCCGCTGCCTCCACAGGGTCCGCACGTCGCGCCCGAACGACTCGGCGAGCAGTCCCAGGGAAGCCACCAGAGCGGCATACGAGAGAGCCGACGGGAGCGCCTGTGCGGCTGCGCAGGTCAGGACCACGCCTTGGGTCGCCGCGACCACCTTGCGCCAGAACCGAGGAGGCAGCGGTCCGGTCAGCCACGGGATGACCCAGCCGGCCGCGAGGAAGGCATAGCGGGCCGCGCCGATCGCGAGCACCCACCCCGCTCCCATCGACCGCGCGACGAACACGCTCAGGACCAGGATGAGGAAGGCGTCCACCTCCATGTCGAAGCGAGCACCCAGCGGCGAGGCCGTGCCTGTACGTCGCGCGACCCACCCGTCGACGCCATCCAGGACCAGGGCCGCGGTCGCGAGCCCCACGAGAGTCGCGACGTGGATCAGATGGCCGAACGCATCCGCGGCAATAGCGGCCACGCCGGCAGTAAGAGCCGCCCGCGTCAGCGTGACCCAGTCGGCGGGGCCGAGCCGGTCGGCGCCGTGGCGCGCGGCGACGTGGGCCAGGGCAACGGCCAAGACAACACCGCACGCGGTGCCGACCATCCAGCCGCGAGCGGTGAGGTCTCCGGTGCCGGCCAGCGCGCCGAGCAGCACCGTCACTCCGAGGAGCCCGCCAAGCGGGCCCGCGTGAACTGGGCGCACAATGCCTCCGTTTCTACCGGTACAAAGGTGATACGGACGAGAGAGCGCACCGGTTCAGCCCGGGCGCGAGAGGGGTGGGCCTGTGGCGCACGATGCGCTGGCGTTCTGGTTGCGTGAACCTGGCAGCGGGGAGATCAGACCCTGCGTGGTCCGGGATCCAGAACCGGGGGAGGTGCTGGTGCGCACCCTGGTCTCGGGGGTGAGCCGCGGCACGGAGACGCTCGTGTTCCGGGGCGGTGTGCCGCAGGATCAGTATGCCGTGATGCGGGCTCCGTTCCAGGAGGGCGACTTCCCAGGACCGGTCAAGTATGGATACCTCAGCGTGGGTGTCGTCGAGAAGGGGCCACCTTCGCTGCTCGGCCGCACTGTCTTCTGCCTCTATCCGCACCAGACGGCCTACGTAGTGCCCGCCGAGGCGGTCACCGCTGTCCCGGACGGGGTGCCACCCCAGCGCGCTCTGCTCGCGGGTGCGGTGGAGACGGGCGTCAACGCCCTCTGGGATGTCCCCCCGCTCATCGGCGACCGTGTCTCTGTGGTCGGGGGCGGCATGATCGGATGCTGCGTCGCGCGGCTGCTTGCACGGATTCCCGGCGTCCAGGTCACCGTGGTCGATGTCGACGGCGCCAGGGCCGATGTGGTGGCGGCGCTGGGTGCCGACTTCGCCCAGCCCACTGATGCCGTGGGCGGGCGCGACCTCGTCGTGCATGCGAGCGCAACTTCGGCCGGACTCCAGCTTTCACTGGACCTGCTGGCCGCGGAGGGCACCGTTGTCGACCTCAGCTGGTACGGCGATACCGAGGTCCACCTGTCACTCGGTGGCGCATTCCACTCGCGCCGCCTCGGAATCCGGGCGAGCCAGGTGGGCACCGTTGCCGCAACCCGGCGCGGGCGCCGAAGCAGCGGCGACCGGATTGCTCTGGCGCTCGAACTGCTCAGGGACCCGGCATACGACGCGATCCTCACCGGCTCGTCGCCGTTCGAGGAGCTTCCTGCGGTCTTGGCCGCACTGGCCGAGGGAACACAGCCGGGCCTCTGTCACATGATCAGCTACGGGGAGAGGTAGACCGATGTTCAGCGTGACCGTCCGCGACCACATGATGATCGCCCACAGCCTGTCGGGCGAGGCCTTCGGTCCGGCCCAGCGCCTCCACGGCGCCACCTACGTCGTCGACGCGACGTTCCGCCGTGCCGCGCTCGACGCCGACGGCATCGTCGTCGACATCGGGCGAGCTGCCGAGCAGCTGCATGCTGTCGTCGGGGAGCTGAGCTACCGGAACCTCGACGACGAGCCGGCCTTCCGGGGCATCAACACGACGACTGAAGCGCTGGCGCGGGTGGTTGCCGACCGGCTCGCCGACCGAGTGCATGCCGGCGCGCTCGGCGACTCGGCTCGCGGGCTGGACGGGATCGAGGTCACCCTCCGGGAGTCGCATATCGCCTGGGCCTCTTACGAGCGCGCGCTGTGAGGACCGTGCACCTTGTGGTGCCCGGTGGCGTCGACGATCCGGCTCGGCCGAGCGGAGGCAACACCTACGATCGCAGGCTGGGCCAGGGACTGGTCGACCTGGGGTGGCAGGTCCACCGGCACCCCGTGGCGGGGCCGTGGCCCCGGCCTGATGCGCACGACCGCACGGCGCTCGGCGCGCTGCTGGCGGAGATGCCGAGCGGCGCTGCCATGGTCATCGACGGTCTGGTTGCGTGCGCCGTCCCAGACCTGCTCGTGCCGGAGACTGGCCGGCTGCGGCTCGTCGTGCTCGTGCACATGCCTCTCGGCCATCCCCTGTCCGGCCTCGTCGTTGGCACAGCCCAGGCGCGCGAGCGTGCCGTGCTGTCAGCCGCTGCGTCCGTCGTCGCTACCAGCCAGTGGTCGCGGGACTGGCTGCTTCGGCACTACGCCCTGGAGCCGGGGCGGGTCCAGGTGGCGCAGCCCGGCGTCGACGCTGCTGGCCTCGCCACCGGGACGGCCGCCGGCGGTCGGCTGCTCTGCGTCGGGGCGGTGACACCTGTCAAGGGGCACGACGTGCTGCTCGCGGCACTCGCAACGGTGCAGGACCGCACCTGGAGGTGTGACTGTGTCGGCGCACTCGACATCGATCCCGGCTTCGTCACCCGGCTCGGCCACCAGGCTCGACAGCTCGGTATCACGGAGCGGGTGCGCTTCCGTGGGCCACTGGTCGGCGGCGACCTGGACGCCGCCTACTGCGAAGCCGATGCGCTTGTCGTCGCCTCGCGCACGGAGACGTACGGCATGGTCGTCACCGAGGCTCTGGCCCATGGTCTGCCCGTGGTCGCTACGAGCGCTGGTGGCATCCCGGAGGCCCTCGGTCGCAGCCCGGACGGGAGCCGACCCGGGCTGCTGGTGCCCTCGGGCGACGTTCCGGCGCTTGCGGATGGCCTGTCGCGCTGGCTCGACGATGCCAGTCGGCGTGAGCGCCTACGGCGTGCGGCCGCAGAGCGCCGTGCGAGGCTGCCACGTTGGACGCACACGTCCCAGCGGATCTCCCAGGTCCTCGAGGAGCTGAGGTGGTGAGACTCGGGCGAGTCCGGGTCAGCGCCCCGTGGCTGGGTCTGCGGGAGGCCGCCGACGCAGCGGCCCGGGCGCCCGACCTCGTGGAGTCCATCCGGAAGCGCGTGGCGGGCGGCGAAGTGGCCGTCGTGCACGACCTGGCCTGTGGCACCGGCTCGATGGCGCGCTGGCTGGCCCCGCGGCTGTCGGGCCCGCAGCACTGGGTCCTGCACGACTGGGACGCGGATCTGTTGAGCGAGGCGGTCACGAAGGCGCCCATTGTCGACGCCGGCGGGTCCGCGGTCACCGTCGAGGCGAGGCGAGGCGATGTCACGCGCCTGCCCGCTGGCGAGCTGGCCGACGCATCCCTCGTGACGACATCGGCCCTGCTCGACCTCCTCACCCAGAAGGAGCTGGACCGCCTTGTCGCGAGTTGTGTCCTGGCCGGCTGCGCCATCCTGCTGACCCTGTCCGTGATCGGGCGGGTTGACGTCGTCCCGGCGCATCCGCTGGACCGCCAGTTCGCCGAGGCGTTCAACGCGCACCAGCGGCGCGGCCGGGGCGGTCGGCGTCTGCTCGGTCCGGACGCCGCGAGTGCCGCGGTCGCCGCCCTGACCCGCATGGGCCACCACGTCGAGGTCCGGGCCAGCCCGTGGCGCCTGGGCGCAGGCGAGTCCTCGCTGGCGCAGGAATGGGTCACCGGGTGGGTCGGCGCCGCGTGCGAGCAGGAGCCGGCTCTTGCGCGCGTCGCGCCGGCATACCTCCGGAGCCGCCTGGCCGAGGCGGCCAGCGGACGGCTGTCGGTGACCGTGCACCATCAGGACCTCCTGGCCTGGCCGAGTGGATCCCCGGTGCGGCGGTGAACCGGTGGGTGGTCGCAACCGTGTCGCTGACGAGAACCTCACGCGTGCGGTGGCGGTCCGGCAGCCGGGACGCCACCGCCTCGAGGAAAGGATGCCGCTATCACGCTGGCATGGTGGAAGTGGTCGCGGCTCTTCGGAGCCGCCGCGATTCTCGGTGCCCTGGTCTGGCGGGCTGGCACCGGACCTCTGCTGGAGAGCCTGCGCGGAATCGACGTCGGTTCGGCGAATCGCGGCGGCCGGTATTGCCGTCGTGACCACGGTGTGCTGTGCCTGGCGGTGGAGCGTGGTCGCCCGGGGGCTCGGCCTGGTTGTCCCGATGCGGGCGGCAGTGGCTGCGTACTACCGCTCACAGTTCCTCAACTCCACGCTCCCCGGGGGCGTTCTCGGCGACGTGCATCGGGCCGCACGGCAGGGCCGCCTGGCCGGCAACCTCGGGCGCAGCGTTCAGGCCGTGACGTGGGAGCGCGGGGTTGGCCAGGTCGTGCAGCTCGTGGTGACGCTGGTCGTCGTGCTCACCCTTCCCTCGCCGGCGGGCCTGGCCATGCCACTCGTCGGGGCCACGGCGGTGGCAGCGGCCGTCGGCACCATCCTCATGGTTCGGAGCCTGCGGCGGCGGAGGCGGGATCGGCGAGCGCTGACGGCATGCGGTGTCACCGACCCGCGCCCCGGCGGGTTCGCGTGGAGCGCAGCGCCGGGCATCGTGCTCGCCTCAGGTCTGGTGGTGCTGGGCCACACCGCGACGTTCCTCATCGCCGCCCGGGCGGCGGGATCGGTGGCGTCTCCGATTCGCCTCCTGCCGTTGGCGCTCGTCGTCCAGGTGGCTTCAGCCATCCCGGTGAACTTCGCGGGGTGGGGACCTCGGGAGGGCGCCGCAGCGTGGGTCTTCGGTGCGGCCGGGCTGGGCACCGGCGAGGGGCTTGGCGTGTCGGTGGTCTATGGCATGCTCGTTCTGGTCGCCACCCTGCCGGGGGCAGTCCTGCTGCTGGCCTCGGGCTTGCGCGGGAGTCCACAGGCGGCGGACCCGACTTGAATCCGGCCGAGGGCCCCGGGCGCCCTGGATGGAGTGCAGCGTGGCTGAGCGTCCCTACACACTGCTGAGCTGCGGCATGTCGATCGACGGCTACCTCGACAGCGCCTCGAGAGCGCGACTCATGCTCTCCAACGATGCCGACCTCGACCGCGTCGACGCGGTGCGAGCCGGCTGCGACGCCATCCTGGTTGGGGCAGCCACCGTGCGCAACGACAACCCGCGCCTTCTCGTCCGAGACCAGGCCAGGCAGGCCGAGCGGGTCGCGAGGGGGCTGCCGCCCTCGCCCATCAAGGTCACGGTGACGCGCCGGGCGCAGTTGGACCCCGCCGCCGACTTCTTCGTCACCGGGGCCGTCCCGAAGCTCGTCTACTGCCCGAGCCAGTCGGTTGTCGAGGCCCGGGAGCGGCTCGGGCCGGTGGCGACCGTCGTGGACGGAGGCGACCCGGTCGACCTGGGCCACGTCGGAGCCGACCTCTACGGCCGCGGCGTCCGGCGCCTCATGGTCGAGGGTGGCGGCACGGTGCACACCCAGTTCCTGGCCGAGGATCTCGCCGATGAGCTGCAGCTCGTGGTTGCGCCCTTCTTCGTCGGCGACTCGCGCGCTAGGCGGTTCGTCGGTGACGGCCCGTTCCCCTGGAACCCGGACCGGCGGGCCCGACTCGCCGAGGTGCGCAGGATCGACGACGTGGTCCTGCTGCGCTACGCGCTCTCGCCGCGATTCAGCCTCGACTGACGACGGGAGCGCCCACGATGGCGAGCACGGTTCCGAAGGCGACGATCCGAACTCAGGTGACGCTGCCGCTCCGCCTCGCCGACGGCTTCACCACGACGGCCCGCGTCTTCACCTTCGACGGGCTGGTCGACGGCCGAGAGCACGTAGCCCTGGGGTTGGGAGACCGGGCTGGCAGGCCCAGGCCCAGCCGAGCCGATGGCACGGCGCCGCTGGTCCGGCTGCACAGCGAGTGCCTGACAGGCGATGTCCTCGGGAGCGAGCGCTGCGACTGCGGTCCACAGCTGCGCGAGGCTGCGGCCCGGATCTCGCGGGCTGGTGGCTACCTCCTCTACCTGAGGCAGGAGGGGCGTGACATCGGTCTCTACGCGAAGCTCGACGCCTATGCGCTGCAGGACGCCGGTCTGGACACCTACGAGGCCAACCTCGCGCTGGGCTTCACCGAGGATGGACGCGACTACACGGCCGCGGCCCAGATGATCGCCGCGCTGGGCCTGCAGCGCGTGGCCCTGCTGAGCAACAACCCGGACAAGGCGGCCCAGCTCGGTCGACTCGGCGTCACGGTGGCCGAGCGCGTGCCGACAGCGGTGCACCTCTCGCCGGCCAACGCCCGGTATCTTGCGGCGAAGGCCCGGCGCGGCGCGCACACTCTGCAGCTTCCGGGAGCCGGAGACCCAATGGCCCCGTCGGATGGGGGTGGCGGAGGGTAAGCGCTGGGGTGCGCTGCGCCGTCACCGATCCGATAGCGGAAAGGCACCCGGTTGTATGCCGTGCCGTCGCGCGGCGGGCAGGTCGCCTTCCTAGGACGACGGTGATCCGCGCTCGGACGTCCTGCGGGCGACAACGCCTTTGTACACCTCGAACCACAGGACGCCGACGAATCCAGCGACGACAGCCACAAACCAGTCGGTGGCGCCGATGGCCCCGAGATCGAAGGCCTCGCGGGTCCACTGGAGGCTGAGGACCGCAACCAGCACGATGAGCGCGCCGCCGACGATCCACGGGAGAGTGGGGTTGCGGCGCTCTCGCAGCGCTCGCCACATCGGCAGTCGCCACGACCGGTTGACCAGGATCAGCGCGAGGTTGGCGAGCACGAGCGTGGCGAAGGTGATGGAGCGCACCACCTCGTCCGGGCGACCACCCAGCAGGCTCCAGAGGTACACGGCCAGGACGGCGGCGAGCACTGACAGCCCCTGAAGTACCGCGATCGCCAGGACCTTTCTGCCGAACATCGGCTTGCCGACTGTCCTCGGCGGCTGCTCCATGATCCTGGGGTCGATCTCCTCGGCCTCGAAGACGACGGAGCAGGCCGGGTCGATGATCAGCTCGAGGAAGGCGATCTGCACGGGGAGCAGCACCAGGGGCCAGTCGGCCACAAAGACCGGAATCAGGGACATTCCGACGATGGGGACGTGCACGGCGATGATGTACGCCATCGCCTTTCGGAGGTTGTCGAAGATCCCGCGGCCCCGGCGGACACCCCCCGCGATGGAGGTGAAGTTGTCGTCGGTGATCACCAGGGCAGCAGACTCGCGTGCGACGTCGGTCCCGCGCGCGCCCATCGCGATGCCGATGTCAGCCGCCCGCAGCGCCGGTGCGTCGTTGACGCCGTCGCCGGTCATGCCCACGATCTCGCGGTTCGCCTTGAGCGCCCGGATCAGCCGAAGTTTCTGCTCGGGGACCATCCGCGCAAACACGCTGACCGTGCGGATGCGGTCCGCCAGCACGTCCTCGGGCATCGTCTCGAGCTCGGGTCCGGTGATGACGCCGCCGTCGTGGTCGAGGCCGATCTCGCGGGCGATCGCGAGGGCCGTGCCCGGATAGTCCCCGGTGATCATGACGGTCCGGACCCCGGCGCTGGCGCACTCAGCCACCGCGGCCGAGACGCCCGGCCGGACCGGGTCCTGCAGGCCCGCGAGCCCGAGGTACTCGAAGGCGAAGTCGTGCTGGTCCTCCGGGAGGGCATCGCCGGCGGCGATGGCGGCGCGTGCGACCGCGAGGACCCGCTGGCCGCCGGACGTGGCGGTCTCGATCTGTGCGGTCAGGGAGGCGAGGGCGTCGGGGCTGAGGTGGCACAGGTCCGCGATGGCCTCAGGCGCGCCCTTCGCAGCGATGATGTAGCGGTCGCTGTCCGGCGGCAGCCACGCGTGGGCGAGCGCGAGCAGGTTCTCCGAGAGCGGGTACTCCCGGACCAGCTGCCAGTCGGGGTGGAGGTGCTCGGTGCCGGCCAGGTAGGAGTCACCGATCGCTTTGAACGCCTTGTCCATCGGGTCGAACGGGTCGACCGGCGAGGCCAGGACGGCGAACTCAGCCAGCGTGTAGAAGGCCTCGGGCAGGGCGCCCTCCCCGACCTTCCAGATCTCGTCGCCGACGATGAGCTGCTGGACCGTCATGCTGTTCATGGTGAGGGTGCCGGTCTTGTCCACACAGACCACGGTTGCCGAGCCGAGGGTCTCGATCACCGCTGAGCGCCTGGTGAGGACATGCCTCTGCGACATGCGCCACGCGCCGACTGCGAGGAAGACCGTCAGCACGACGGGGAACTCCTCGGGCAGCATGGCCATGGCCGCGGCGATCCCAGCCAGCAGGCCCTCGAGCCAGTCGCCACGCGTCAGGCCGTAGAGGGTGACGACCAGTGCTGCCGCCGCGAGGCCCAGAGCGGCGATGACTCGGACGAGTCGGTCGACCTCGCGCTGGAGGGGGGTGCGCTGCGGCTCGATGGACTTCAGGGCTGTCCCGATCCGGCCGAGCTCCGTGCCGGCTCCGGTCTGTTTCACCAGCGCCAGTCCGCGGCCCTTGACCACCAGCGTGCCGGAGAACACCCAGGGCGTGGCTTCGCCTCCGGGCCTCCCCATCTGGGTGGCCTCCGCACTGCCCCCGATCGCCGTCTTGCGGACCGGCACGGACTCGCCGGTCAGCGCGGACTCGTCGACGGAGAAGTTCACGCACTCCACGAGGGCTGCGTCGGCGGGCACGCGATCGCCCTCGGCGAGGATCGCGCAGTCGCCTCGCACGACGTCGCGGCCCGCAATCCGGATCTGAGCGCCGTCGCGGATGACCAGCGCCCGGGGCGACGACAGGTCCCGCAGGGCGGCGAGGGCGTTCTCGGTCTTGTGCTCCTGATAGATCGAGATGCCGATGACGACGACCACGAAGGACATCAGGATGGCGCCGTCGAGGGGCTCGGCGATGAGGAAATTCACACTGCCGGCACCGAGCAGGAGCAGGAGCATCGGCTGGCGGATCGCCTCCCACGCCTGCTGCAGGAGGTTGCGCGGCATGGCCGAGGGCAGCTCGTTGGGGCCGTCCGCGACGAGCCGCTCCGCAGCCGCCTCGGCGGTGAGCCCGAGGGAGGCCGGAGCCGATGCCGCTGCGGCCGCACTGAGCTCGACCGGGGGGTCACGGCTCATGGCACCAGCGTGGGAGCGCGGACCAGACATCGTCAGGGGCGAAGGTCCCCGGGCGCCCCGCGCTCGACTGGACCACACGGCATACCCCGCCGGCGGGGGGATCAGCCCCCCGGGACCGAGGGATGTGCGCCTGCGTCAGCTCTTTCTGACCGCGACCACCGCGTTGCCCGGCAGGTGCTCGATGGAGAAGGCGCCGCCCTCGAACGACCCGGGGGAGAAGGACACGGACTTCCAGCGCCATTGAGCTCCTGTGGCCCGGAGGACGAAGACGTCGATGGGCCCAAAGGCCGTGTTGCGAGACGCCGCGGCGAACTGGGCTGGATCCGTGATCGCCGCAAGCCGCTTGATCTCGGCGGCGCGGTCGTCCCAGCGCAGGAGGGTGTTGGCTGAGACGCGGTCGGTTGACGTGTAGCCGTAGTACGGCAGGAAGGCAAAGAGGCGCTGGTCGTAGGCCAGCACGACCGGCCTGGCCCGGGCACCAAGCTCCGAAGTGACGGCCCGCTCGATGTCGCTGGTCGGGAACAGGGAGTGCAGGTACTGCTCGGGAGGCGCGAACCGGGTGAGCGTGCCGTCAGGTAGACGCTCGGTGTGCGCATCCGTGCCGCGGTTGACCTCTCCCACCGGACGGGCGGAGTCGCGGAGTCCGCGTGGCCCCGGAACCCAGTTCGGCCAGCCCTGCATGGCAGCCCAGACGACGAGGGCCACGATGCCGGTCACGGCGACTGCGCGCTCGCGGGACGTTGCGACGTATCGCGCGCCCGGGGGCCCGAGTGGTCGGGCGACAAGGCGTGACCAGAGCCGCGGGGCCGCTTCGGAGGTCGTGAGCACGCCCGCCGTGACGAGGGTCATGCTGACGAGCGTCTCGGTGTACTGCAGGTATCCCGTGTGGTTGTCCTGCACTGTCTTGAGGAGGAAGAGGATGCGGTAGGCGTAGTTGCCCACGACGATGAGCAGGAGGGGCTGTGCCCACCAGGTAGTGCGGCGATACCAGATCATGCCGAGGAGGCCGACGAGTTCGACGACCGCTATGGGGGTCGCCTGCATGAACGGCAGCACCAGGGGCCGGTCCACGATGGACGGAGACATCCAGAAGTCGCTCACCCGCTGGCCCCCCTGGGTGACCAGCGTCGTGACGAACGGGACGACGTACCACGACGCGACGACGAACGCCGTCACGGCCACACCGAGGAGGTGCAGCAGGTATGGCCGCCGTGGACTCGTGGCGCGGAGGGTGAGGCCGATCAGCAGCAAGAGGCCGAGCGCCGAGTAGAGCAGCCACGCCTGGTACGTGAGCACCAGGAGCCCGCCGATCAGTCCGGCGGGGAGCCAGTGCATCCCTCCTCGGGCACGCGGTAACCCGGCGAAGGTCGCGAGCACCCACGGCGCGAACACCAACAGCGCGAGGAACTCGTAGTCCTTGCTGGGCTGGTTGAACACTGCAGGCGCGAGCCCGACGATCGTGAAAGCAACCGCGGGGCCAACGAGCCGGCGCCACATCAGGTAGGCCACGACGAGAGCGCCTGACATGACCACGATCTGCGCTTCGCCGAAGAGCTGCCACGCGGGCCGGTCGACCAGCGTCGCCACATGGCCGATGATCCAGGGGTACAGGGGTGGGTACTCGGTCGGCAGGTCCCGGGCGAACGAGTCCGCGGACTGCCAGGTCCACATGTACTTCATGGCCATGGCGACGAAACGTCCCGCGTCGCCGCCGAGCACCCCATAGCCGTAAGGCGTCCCGTGAAGGGCCGTGGCCAGCGTGAGCCCGATCCAGGCGGCATACACCCCCATGGCGAGTCCGATGAGCTTGTCCGAGTAGCGGCGCAGGACGAGTGCGAAGACCACTGCCCCGACCAGGGCGCCGACAGCCACGGGCATCACCACCCCGGCGACCGAGAACGGGTCGAGGTCGAGGCGGTGGACGAGCAGGACCGCAAGAGGTGTCCCGACCAGCCAGGTGAGCAGCGCGATCGCGCCGTCAGCCGTTACACCCATCCAGGGGCCCGGAGTGCGCTGGTCATCAACCTGGGGGCGGTCTGGTGCCGGTTCGTCCGCCTCAGTGGGTGCGACCTCGCCGACCGGCTCGTCCGCCTGAGAAGCGTCGACCTCGCCCACCGGCTCGTCCGTCAGGATTCGCGGCAACTCCGGTCCCTGCGTCATGTCTGGGAGGCTATCGGAGCGCACCGTTGTCTATGCTGCCGTGGTGACCTCAAGCGAGAGCCCAAGCTCCGAGAGCCAGGCCGAGCCGCGCATCGGCATTCTCGTCGTCGCCTACAACGCCGTGACCACGCTCGCAAGCGTCCTGGACCGCATCCCGCAGGAATTCCACCAGCGTGTCGCCGAGCTCATCATCTGCGACGACGCCAGCCACGACGCGACCCACCTGGTCGCGCTCGGCTACCAGCAGGCCGCGCCCGACCTGCCGATCACGGTGATCCGCCACGAGAAGAACCTTGGCTACGGGGGGAATCAGAAGTCCGGCTACCGGCTGGCCATCGAGCACGAGCTCGACATTGTGGTGCTCCTCCACGGCGACGGGCAATACGCCCCGGAATGCATCGAGTCGATGGTCGAGCCACTGGTCAGGGGTGAGGCAGACGCCGTCTTCGGTTCGCGGATGATGACCGATGGCTCGGCGAGACGGGGCGGGATGCCGATGTACAAGTACATCGGCAACAAGGTTCTCACCCGGTTCGAGAACGCCCTCGCTGGGGCAAATCTCAGCGAGTGGCACTCGGGCTACCGCGCCTACTCGACCAAGGCCCTGAAGTCGATCCCGTTCGAGCGCAATTCGGACGGCTTCAACTTCGACACGCAGATCATCATCCAGCTGATCGACAGCGGAAAGCGCATCGTCGAGGTCCCGATCCCCACCTACTACGGCGACGAGGTCTGCTATGTCAATGGCCTCGGTTACGCGAGGGACGTGTCCAAGGATGTGATCCGCTACCGGCTCGGGAAGATGGGCTTCACCAGTGGTGACTACGGCAGCGTCGACCAGGACTACGCCCTCAAGGAAGGCGAGGGCAGCTCGCACAGCCGCATCCTCGAATTCCTGGCCGGGCTTCCACCGTCAAAAGTGCTCGATCTGGGCTGCTCGAGCGGCCTGCTGTCGGAGCGGATTCGCGCCATGGGCCACCGGGTCACCGGCGTTGACCGGGAAGCCTTCGCACAGACGCTGGACCGCGTGGACGAGTTCGCGGTCGGCGACCTGGAGGACGGCATCCCGGCGGAGGTCGGCACCGGATTCGACGTGGTGATCGCCGCTGACGTCCTCGAGCATCTGCGGCAGCCGGAGCGGCTGCTGGAGGACATCAAGCACGTCATGGAGCCCGGCGGCCGGCTCATCGTATCGGTCCCGAACTTCGGGCACTGGTATCCGCGTGTCCGCAGCCTGGTCGGCGCCTTCGACTATGACCAGCGCGGGATCCTCGACAAGACCCATTACCGGTTCTTCACCCGCAAGAGCCTCACGCGGATGATGACCAATGCCGGATTCGAGATCCGGCGCCACACCGAAGTGGGTCTGCCCTTCGACGTGCTGGCGGCGGAGGGTGGTTCGACCGGGACGCGCCTGATGCGTGCGGTCGACCGCATCTCCGTCTCGCTTCGCCCGACCCTGTTCGCCTACCAGTTCGTGCTTCACCTGGAGCGGCCCGCCGCGCCCGAGCTGGTGACCCGCCCGCGGGCAACGACGAATCTGCCGCAACCACGAGGCAGTAGCCGCTACGACTGTGGAACACCGGCCTCGATCGGCGCGGTCGCTTCGCCCGTGTCCTCGGCGGTACGGGGGACACCCCACACCACGTGGCGGTAGGCGAGGTAGCGCGCGACGGCGCCTAGCGCGATGCCGACGATATTTGCGGCGTTCAGCCAGAGCGGGCCGTCCAGACCCATCACCGCTCGCACCAGCCAGATGGGCGCCAGGCCGGCGGCCAGACTGAACAGGGTCACCACGGTGAAGAGGGGAACCTCGTGGGCCACACCTCGCCCCCGCCGGTGGCGAAAGGTCACCTGGCGGTGGCCGATGAACGCCAGCGTGCCGGTCACCAGCATGGTGAGGCCCTTGGCGAGCTCCGGCAGCAGGCCTACCGCGAAGGCGAGCACGTTGAACATGACGACGTCGATCACCAGGCAGGCCCCGCCGACCAGCCCGAAGGCCACGAGCTCGCCGAGCCGGCTGGACCGCACCAGTCGAAGTCCCACCTGCCCGAGGGTACCCGGCGCCGGCCGCGCGCCCGGGTCTTCTCAGCGAAAGCGGAGGCGCCGGGGCGCATGGCCGCGGCGCCGGGGCGTGGGCCCTGGCGCGGAAGGCGTGCCGTCAGTGCATCGACACCTGGAAGCACGCGACGTCGTATTGCGACGTCTCGTTGTAGTGCTGTCCGCCGATGCCCCCATCGACGCTGTTGATCCCCGCTTCATTGAACGGGGATCCCGGACTGCTCGACGAATGGCCGGGCGTGTTCGGCTCAAGGTCCTGGCAGCTCTGGAGGGCAGTGGGAGGTCCGGGAGGGTTGGCGGCTAGGGCGGGTCCGGTGGTCGCCATTCCGAGGCCCGCTGCGAGGCAGATGATCCAGATTGCGCGTTCATGGTCGAACCTCCTGGGGACGGGGCACGTCTGGGCGGCGCGCCCACAAGAGGTGGCACTGGGCCTGCTGGGCGGCTGGTTCAACTGCGGACGCGAACCCCCACGGAGTGGGCAGCTGCTCCGCAGCGGTGCGGCATACGTCAATGCGTTGACAGGTGGATCCGCTCGGCCTTCACAGGAGGTCGGCGATCAGGGCTGCCGCGCGCTGGGCTCCATCGGTCTCGACCGGGCGGTAGTCCACGTTGCGCCCGATCTCGCTTGCGATCGCGGTCGCGATCTCGGCGGGACCCGCGGTGTCGAAGTCCATGCAGCGGCCGGCGCCGTAGCGCTCGAGCCGGTGACGTACATGGAAGTTCTGCTCGAAGTGGTGCCGCAGCGGGAAATACAGAAAAGGGCGCTGACCGGCGGTCAGCTCCATGGCCGTGGTGAGACCGCCCTGGACCACCGCCAGGTCGCAAGCAGCCAGGTGGCGATAGAGGTCAGGGACATACGCCCGAACATCGAGACCCGCGTGTCGGGGCAGGGTCGCAGGGTCGATGCGGGGGCCGGCTACGACGACCATCCGCAGGTCAGGGACCAGCTGCTTGGACATCGGGAAGGCATCGATCACGCGTCTCAGCAGGTGCGCACCTACCCCCGACCCGCCGACCGTCACGATGCACACGCGCTCGTCTGCGCTGTAGCCGAGAGCCCCACGGTCACCGAGCCGCTGTGGATCGAAGCCGGTGACATAGCCGGCGAACTCGTAGTGCTGCCGGGTCCAGTCGCGGATGAGCGGGAGGTCCGGCCCGAAGGTCCCGGGAACCACGTCCTCGGCGTTGCCCACGAAGACGGCCCGGTCGCGGACGCGCGGGAAACGCGCGATGTGCTCGATCATCTCAGCGTTGTAGTCGGCGGTCAGGAACGCCTCACGGGCGCCTCCGTCGGGCATTGGGAGCCAGCCCACGAAGTCGGTCAGCCAGGCGTATGCCGCCCGCTTCTGCTCCGGGTTCTCGTGCAGGTAGTAGTCGAGCTCCCACGCCTCGTCCCCGATCCACAGGTCGTAGTCCTCGTCCCGCACGAGGTCGTGGAACACCATGAAGTTGGCCAGCAGGATCTCGTCCATGCGGCGAATCGCCTGGAAGCAGTGGAGATCGTGCTCCGCCGACTCGCTCTCGATATGCGTTGACTCGTTTGCCAAGTAGGCGCTGGCAGGGTGGATGCGCTCACCATGGGACTCCAGGACCCTGGTGACCGGATCCTGGGCCAGCCAGTCGATCTCGAGGTCTGGGTGCAGCCGCCGCAGCTCGTCGGCGATCGCGACATCGCGCTGTGCGTGCC
Organism: uncultured Actinomycetota bacterium; assembly: GCA_963715025.1. GTDB lineage: Bacteria > Actinomycetota > Actinomycetes > Actinomycetales > Dermatophilaceae > DASSJT01. The sequence continues at coordinate 468,372 of CAVQQQ010000002.1, forward strand.
CGAGACCGATGGGGGAGGAGACATACAGCGCGCGCCTGCGGCGCGTCCGGCCTCGGACCCAGCGGCGGGGCAGCGTCGAGACGGCGCCTGCGCTGTTGCCCCCTTCGACGAAATCCCGCAGGACGAGGTTCACCTTGACGGCGTCACGGACGTGGGGGCCGTGCCCGGACCCTTCCAGCAGCACGAGGGTGCCTCCGGTCTCCGCGGCCAGGCCGATTCCGCGGCCGGCACCCGTGATGGCGTCGTCGGTGCCTTGGACGACGAGAACGGGGCACTGCACCTGGTGGCACAGGCCGCGGACGGTCTCGCGGTCCTCTAGGTCGTCGTCGACTATGGTCGCGATCAGGGTCTCGGGGGTGGTCTCCAGCCCCCAGCCGACGCAGTCCTCGATCGGCTTGGTCGAGTGGGGCTCGGTGAACATCTGGGTGAAGAAGAACTCGAGGAAGCCGGGGTAGTCCTTGAGCCAGTAATGGCGGTTGTACTTTGCCCAGCCCTCGTCGGTGTCGAGCTCGTCGGCCCAGGGATACAGCGTTCGTCCCTTGAGCCGCTCGCCCAGCGGGACCGATGGGCAGATGAAAACCGCTGACTCAACGCGCTCCGGGTGCTCGGCGGCGAGGAGCAGCGCCCGGAGGGCACCGAGCGACAGCGAGACGATCACTGCGCGATCCGTTCCCGTGGCGTCCATGACCGCTAGGGCATCGGCCGCGAACTCGCGCTCTTCGTAACCGCTCTCCGGCCGGTCAGACCTGCCGTTGCCCCGCCCGTCGAAGGTCAGCACCCGGAAGTGCCGGGCCAGGTAAGGGATCTGCATCTTCCAGTGCCGCGAGTGGATGATCGACCACGTCGGCAGGAGCAGGATGGTCGGCTGGCCGCTGCCATAGACCTCGAAGTGCAGCCTCACACCATCACGCTCGACCTCGCCCGTCACGTCGGGGTAGCGGGCCCGGGACTGCTCGTGCGGCCGCGCGCTTACTTCGACAGCCACCGGTCGATCCAGTCAAGCAGGTCGGCGTGGCCGGTCTCGATGCCGCCGAGCCGTTCGACGATGATGCCGAGGTTGAAGGTCATGACGAGGGACACGAGCGCCTCCAGTGGCACCGGCACGCCGAGCTCCCGATGTGGCGCCTCGAAGGCTTCGGTGAGCACTGACCGCCACTCGGCATTCACCTGGGCCAGGCGTTCGCGCAGCTCGGTGTTGTTCCACGACAGGGCCTGCAGCTCGAGCCAGACCTTTTCGTAGCCTCGGTCGTGGCTCGTGAGGTACGCCATCGCGGTCCGCCACTTCTCTGCGAAGGGCACATCGGCCGCATACAGTTCGCGCTGCCTCACGATGAGCCGCTCCGTGAACCGTTCCAGCGCCCGAACCATGAGGTTCTCGATCGAGCCGAAGTAGTAGTGGACCAGACCGTGGTTCACCCCGGCCTCCTGCGCCAGCCGGCGCGTGGTGATGCCCGCGTACCCGACGTTCACAAGCAGCCGCTCGGCTGCATCGAGGAGGGCATCCTCGGCGCCTGAGCGGGCCGTGACCGGCGCCCCGGCCGCCGCAGTGCCGAGGTGCGCAAGATCTGTTGCTGTCGCCATACCGCACCCCTCTGTCGGTTGAGGGTCTTAGTCAAATGACTAAGTCAGTTGACCAGAATCCACCCGAGGGGTCAAGGGCAGTCGGGTATGCCGTGTGCCGACGTTCGCGCGCAGCCGCAGCGTGGGCTCGGTAGCGAAGTGTCAGGTGCCCGCGCCTTCGGCGCGACGGACCGGCGAGGCGACCCGTCGGTCGCAAGCGCGGTCAGGCCGGCGAGGGCGGGGCCGAGGGGGTGTGTCCCCGGCCCGAAGCAGCGCTGGCCTTGGCCCCCTGTCGAAACATGAGGCCGGTCGCGACAAGGACGATCCCCCAGATGAGCGCCATCAGGCCGAGCCAGACCGCGACGGCCACGGCTCCCGCCCCCGGGTTGGCCGTGAACAGCACGCCCACCAGGATGGAGAGCAGCCCACCCAGCACGAGGAGCCAGCGCGGCATGGGCAGCGTGCTGGCGAATGCGCCGACCAGCTCGAATATCCCGCGCACGATCAGCCAGATGCCGAGAATCCACGTGAGGGCGACGGCGGTCGCACCCGCATGGAAGATCGCGAAGAACGCAGCGACGAGGGCGATGACTCCCATCACCACGAGCCAGACCCGCCCGGTTGCCCCGGGCTGAAACGCCTGCCACAGGGAGCCGAGGCCTTCGACGAGGGCCCAGATGCCCCAGAGCAGCGCCAACGCGGTGGCCGTCGAAATCGGCCAGGCGATCGCCACAATCCCGAAGGCGATCCCCAGCACCCCGCGAAGCACCAGGACCTTCCAGCCCAAGACGAGCCAGTCCTTCTCCATGCCAGCCTCCCCGCGTCGTCCCCAATCGACCCGGCGCTTGCCGCGCAGGAGCCGTGCGCCCAAGGCTAGTCCTGCTGGGTCCGCAGTGACCAGACGACGAAACCGGGCGAAACGGCTGTCCCCGGAACACGGGGGTTCGGCCCCGCTCCTGGCGCCGCACCTCTATCCGTGGAGGAGCGCCAAGTGGACCCACCGCATCACGCGGTTACACCACGACGAGCCGGGCACGTGCGAACGCGTTGGGTCACCACAACGACGGGGACCCGTGGCTGCAGCAGCGGCACCGCGCCGACCGACCGACCACACTGGCGACTGAAGACAACAAGGAGTTTCGCTTCGGGTTCGGCAACGCCGTGAGCCAGGAGGAGTCGGACGCACTGTTCGACGCGTGGACCATCCCGTCGCCGGCGCGGCCGCTGTTCCAGGCGGCCGCAGCGAACTTCGTGATGCACTCGCAGGCCGCTGTCGACACCCGCAACGAGTCCCGCGGCCACTCCCTGACCATCGACGGCGGCTGGAAGGACGTCGCCACGGCGGTGCTGAACTGGCTCAAGGCGCACGGCCACTGAGGCAGGCGGTCACGAGGGGAGTGGTGCCTCCAGCAGCCACCTGATCTCCCGAAGCCGGTGCTGCAGCCGAGGGCGCAGCTTCCGTCCCATCCACGGCCCCAGCCATCCCACGTGCTCGCGCGGGACGAGCGTCTCCCTCTGGTGGAGCACGCTCACCCCTGCGCCAGGCTCGACCTCGTAGGTGAGCCTGCCGGTGAACCACGTGCTGCTGAAGTCCATGGCGAGACGACGCGGACCCACGTCGGTGACCACGCTTTCGACCCTCATCCACCATCCCGGCACCAGCCTGACGTCCTCGTGCCAGCGGGTGCCGACCCGGGTGGTGCCGGCGGGGTCCTTGACCATCCTCACGTGCGCGTTGCGGGGAACCGGCTCGGCGTCCTGGATGTCGGCCAGGAACGCGAGCACGTCCTCCGGAGCGCGCCGGATGGCCACAGCCAAGTCGAAGTTCAGCTCAGGACGGGAAGGACGAGCGCCCCTGAGAGCGCCAGCGAGACGCGAAGCGTGGGTAGCCATGTCTCCACGCTCGCCACAGGTGCGGGCTTCGTCACGGGACCTTTGGCCCCGTAACGGGCCGGAGACAGGAGGCGGGCCTGGGGCCTGCTGGCGGCGAGGCAGATCGGCGGCCGCCGTTCGGGACCCATGGGTTCGGGGGGATAGCGTCGGAGCGTGACCAAGCTCGACGTCGATCGGCCGCGACAGCCAGGCACCAAGCGCTGGAGTGCCTGGCGCGTCGTGGTCATGTTCGGGCTCGTCAGCCTCGCTGCGGACATGGTCTACGAGGGCGCCCGCTCACTCTACGGGCCGTTGCTGGCCACGCTGGGAGCCAGTGCGCTCGTGGTCGGTGCGGTCACCGGTGCGGGCGAAGCCATGGCCCTGCTCCTGCGGCTGGTCTTCGGCCCCTTGGCCGATCGCTCCGGCCAGTACTGGGGGCTGACCATCATCGGCTATGGACTGACGATCGTGAGCGTGCCGCTTCTGGCGGTGACGCCGTTCGTTGGCGGCGCTGGCCTGGCGGTGGCCATCGCCCTGATCCTGCTCGAGCGATCCGGCAAGGCGATCCGCAGTCCGTCCAAGTCCGCGCTGCTCGCGCACGTCGCTGGTGCCGTGGGCCGCGGTCGGGGCTTCGGGACCCATAAGGCGCTGGACCAGACCGGCGCCTTCGCGGGCCCACTCCTGGTCGCCGCCGTCGTGGCGACGGCGGGCGGCATCTGGGCTGGAATGCTCGCGCTGGCGGTCCCCGGAGTTCTGGCCATGATCCTCCTTCTGGTGATCCGCGCCCGGGTGCCCGACCCCTCGGTCTACGACGGTTCGGCTGCCTCGGATGACTCCGCCGAAGAGGCGCAGGTGCCTTCGCAACCCACGCGTGGCTGGCTCGCCGATGCCGTCGGCGTCGGCTTGCCCCGGGAGTTCTTCCTGTATGCCGTGGCAGCGAGCCTCACGACGGGCGGGCTCATTACCTTCGGCATCATCAGCTACCACCTCACGGTCGAGAATCTTGTTGGCGTTGCGACCGTGCCCGTGATCTATGCCGCCGCCATGCTCGCCGAGGCCGTGGCAGCGGTCGTCGTCGGCTGGCTCTACGACCGCGTGAGCACCAAGGTGCTGTATGCCGTGCCGGTGCTGGTCGCGCTTGTGCCCGCCCTCGCCCTGGCACGCCAGCTGTGGGTTGTCGTGCTCGGAATCCTGGTGTGGGGCTTCGCCTTCGGTGTCCAGGACTCGACGATCAAGGCGCTGGTCGCCGACCTTGTCGAAGCCGGTCGCAGGGCGACGGCGTACGGCGTGTTCGCCGCGATCCAGGGCGTCATGGCCATCGGCGGGGGCGCGCTCGCCGGCTGGCTCTACGACCGGTCGCTGACCTCGCTGGTCTGGGTGGTGGTGCTCAGCCAGCTCGTCGCGCTTGGGCTGCTCGCCGTCACGCTGGTCGGGATGCCCCACCGACGCGTGCGTGGTTGAGGAGCATCCGCCGCTCGGCCCGCGCGATGGCCTGGCGGGCCTGCGGCACGGCATCCGGGTTGACCGAGATGGACGTGATGCCCGCCCGCACCAGGACCTCGGCGAACTCCGGCCGGTTCGACGGGGCCTGCCCGCAGAGGGACGACGTGAGCCCAGCATCGGCGCAGGCCCGGATGATCCGCTGGATCGCGTCCACGACGGCCTCGTCGGACTCGTCGAACAGCTCGGCGCAGATCTCGGAGTCCCGGTCGACCCCGAGCATGAGCTGGGTGAGGTCGTTCGAGCCGATCGAGACGCCATCGATGCCCATGGCCGCGTACTCGGGGATCCGGTAGACCACGGACGGAACCTCGGCCATGACCCACCGGTGCAAACCCCGCTGGCGTCCCAGCGGATGCGCGTCGACCGCCTCGAGGCAGGCCTCGAGCTCCCAGCGGGTGCGGACGAACGGGATCATGAGGTGCAGGTTCGGCGTCTGCTCGCGGACCCTCGCGATGACGTCGAGGTCGAGGGCGAACAGTTCCGGGTCGCGGATGTAGCGGTAACAGCCCCGATAGCCGATCATCGGGTTCGCCTCGACGGGCTCGAACTCGTCACCGCCCTTCAAGCCGCGGAACTCGTTGGTCCGGAAGTCCACGGCGCGGTAGACGACGGGCCGTGGCGCGAACGCCTGGGCGATCCTCTGGACCGATGTGGCCATCCGGGTGACGAAGTCCTCCCGGCGGCCGGTGGCCAAGAGGTGCTTGGGGTGCTCCCCGTCGAGGGCGTCGGTGATCATGAACTCGGCCCGCAACAGGCCGACGCCGTCCACCGGGAGGGCAGCAACTTCCTCGGCGTGGTCGGCGATGGCCAAGTTGACGTAGAGGAGTGTTCCGGTGGTCTCGGCCGGCGCAGCTGCAGGGGACGGCGCGGCCGGTTGCGCCGTTCCGACCCCGGCGGACGGCACAACGGCAGGCGACGTGTGGTCCCCGGCCCGGACCACGCCGCTCGTGCCGTCGACGGTCACCATCTCACCGTCCCGTAGCACCGTCGTCGCGGTGCGCGTGGCCACGATGGTCGGCAGGTGCAGTTCGCGGCCCACGATGGCCGCGTGGCAGGTGACCCCGCCACCATCGGTGACCAGCGCCGCCGCCCGCCTCATGGTCGGGACCCAGTCCGGGTTGGTCATGGTGGCGACCAGCACCTCGCCGCGGCGAAGGCTCGGCCCGTCTGCGGTGCTCCGGAGGATCCGGACCCGACCTGCGGCCAGACCGGGGGCTGCCGCGAGACCGCTCACCAGGATTGTGCCGACGCCGCCCCCCTCGGGCGCCGGGGAGCCCGCGGAGGGGCCGGGCGCTTTGCCGAGGGTGGTGATCGGCCGGGACTGGACGATCCAGGTGTGGCCGTGCTCGAGCGCGAACTCGACGTCCTGAGGCGATCCGTAGTGACGCTCGATGTCGACGGCCAGTCGCCCGAGGGCCAGCAGCGTCTCGTCGGCGAGCACCCGGCATACCTGCTGCTCCTTGGGCACCGGCCGCCGCTCGTCGCGGCCATCTGGTCCGCGCACCACCTGCTCGGCCTTGGTGCCGATATGGACCCGCACCAGCCTCGGACCGTCCTTGGCCAGGACGTACGTGTCCGGCTCGACCTGCCCCCCGACCACGACCTCACCCAGGCCGTACGCTGCCTCCACCACGATCGTGTCTCGGTCACCGGTGGCGGGGTCGGCCGTGAACATCACGCCCGACGCCTCGGAGTCGACCATGGCCTGGACGATCACGGCGATGGCGGGCTCGTCCGCAAGTCCTTGGGTGCGCCGGTATGCGACCACCCGAGGACTCCACAGCGAGGCCCAGCAGTCCACGATGCGGTCGACAAGCTCTGCCCCTCCGCGGATATTGGTGAAGGTCTCGTTCATGCCGGCGAACGACGTCGAGGCCGTGTCCTCGGCAGTGGCAGAGGAGCGAACCGCCACGCTGGACTGGTCGCCAAGGCGCTCATATGCCGCAACCACCGCCTCCCGGAGCCGTTCCGGCATCCCGGCCTCGCGGACCAGATGCTGGAGGGCGCCGGCGGCCTCCTCCAGGGCGCGCGGCGAGTCGACGTCCGTAGCCGCCGCGACCTCCTGGAGCCGGGCGCGGACGCCACCGGCGTCCATGGCGTCGAGATAGGCGTCGGCAGCGAGCACGAACCCAGGAGGGACCGGGAGGCCGGCTCGGGTCAGCTCGCCGAGGTTGGCGCCTTTGCCCCCAACGCGAGGCACGTCCTCCCTCGAGAGGTCTGCGAACCACGCTACGGGGTCAGCGGTGGTCTGGGTCAGGGCGGTGCGCTGCTCGGTCATGACACCAGCGTGCGAGCCTGCTGTGGGGCCACCTAGGGACCTAGGGCACGCGTTGCCCTGGGGAGGGCACGCGCGGGTGCGCCGGTCGGGGCGAACCCCGATCGGCGCGCTCGTTGGCGGAGCACGGTGGCGTTATGCGACGTGGTGCTGCTCGCGGTAGACCTGACGGCTGGCGGGAATGGCTGCCAGCGAGGCCACCACGATGACGCCGCCAACAATCCATGATGTCCAGGCCGCTCCGGTGTTCTCCGTGTAGGAGAACAGCCAGGGTGCCACGACGGCAACGCCGCCAGCGGCGGCAGTCATCCACTCGTCGATGTATGCGCCCGGCATCGCCAGGGCGATGATGGCAAGGACAGCAGCAGCCGCCCCGATGATGACCATCGCCCAAGTCGGCCTGGTATCGACGTCAAGCCACAACGGGGAGAATGCAAGGTAGCCACCGGCCACCAAGCTCACCCAGTCCTGGAGACGCGTCCACGGCCTTGACTGTGCGTACTGCATCTCCTGCTTCTCCTCTCTGGACCGGCGTGTGCGCCCGTCCAACTTCAGACTGGGTCCGAGGGACCTCGGCAACAAGAGCCAAACGTCCTGCGGGCGAACCCCCACCGATTTCGCCATTTGAGAGGCCTCCCGGATAATGGAGGTATGCCCCCCTCGATCTTGACTGCATCCTCGGCGCCCGCGGTGGCCGGCAGGCGCAGGACTCGGTGGGGCTTTCTTCTCGCCTCGGCCGCGGTCGTGGCGGCGATCGTCGCGACAAACCTCGCCTTGCACCTGCTGCCGCTCGCCGGGCTGTGGCTGAGCGTCGCCGTCGCCGTCGTCCTCATCCTTTTCGCCCGGGCCAGCGGCCTCAGCTGGGCCCAGCTGGGCCTCGGCCGTCGCCACCTGAAGGCCGGTGCCCTCTGGGGCGGGGGCGTGATCCTGGTCGTCGCAGCCGCTTATGGCGTGGGCGTCCTCCTTCCGGCGACCCGCATGGCATTCCTCGACGCGCGCTACAACGGAGGTGTGGCGAAGGCACTACTCACCGCATTCTTGATCATCCCCGTGGGCACGGTCCTGCTGGAAGAGGTCGCCTTCCGCTCCGTCCTGTGGGGGATGCTGTCACGGCACATGAGCACCTGGCGGGTGCTCGCCCTTTCGTCAACACTGTTCGGGCTATGGCACGTCTTCCCGTCGCTGAGCTTCGCGTCGGCCAACCAGGCGTTCCTCAGCCTTGTGCCGCAGTCCGGGCTCGGGCGCACCGCGGTGGCCGTGGTCGGCACCGTCGCCTTCACCGCCCTCGGAGGCGCGGTCGCGGGAGAGCTTCGCCGGCGCAGCGGCAGCGTCATCGCCAGCGCGGGAATGCACTGGGCGACGAACTCCCTCGGGGTGCTGTTCGCCCTCGTGGCGTGGAGGCTCGGCACGTAGCACAGCGACCCGGGAGTTTGGCCGTGGCCCCAGCGTTCTGGGCCGCGGGGCTGTCAGGATGAGGGTGTGGACCACAGCGGCGGGGGAGGCAAGGACGCAGTCACACGGCTTCGGGTGGGGTCGCGCCTGCGGCTCGACTCGCGGCTGCGGCTCAGCTGGGGCCCGAACTGGCCCAGGTACAGCCTCGCCGGCACCGTGGGGGCACTGGTGTTCGGATGTGCCTCGTTCACCCCGTCGCTTCTGCCGCGCGACTGGTGGCTCCAGGCCCTCGTCGCCGGGCTGAGCGGTGGATTCGGGTATGCCGTGGGGGTCTTCGCCGCTTGGATCGGCCGGTCAGTCATCGCACGCACGCCGTCGCCTGCCGTCATGCGCCGCCTGTGGCTGGGCTTCGCCGCGGTGGCGGTCCCCCTGGTCGCAGTCACCCTCTGGCTGGGACAGAACTGGCAGGACGAGCTGCATCGGCTCATGGGGCAGCCGCCACCGGACTCCTATGCGTGGGTGCGCATCCTGTTCCTCTCCTCGGGGATCGTCGTCTTCGGGATAGCTGTGGTTCGCGCCCTGCGGTGGCTCGACAGCCTGGTCACCCGGCGGCTTGCGCGGCACTTCCCGCAGCGGCTCGCGCGGCCGATGGCCGTCGTCCTGATCGGCGCCATGCTGGTGACCGTGAACGACGGCCTGATCTGGCGGATCATCGTCGAGTCGGCCAACTCCACCTTCCGCCTCACCAACACCTCGACGGATCCCGGTGTCGTGCGTCCTGCGGATCCGGGGCGTTCGGGCAGCCCGGCCTCGCTGGTGCCCTGGCAGACGCTGGGAAGACAGGGGCGCGACTTCGTGTCGGGGGGGCCGACCCGGACCGAGCTTTCGGCCTTTGGCGGCCGGCTCACCCGAAGCCCGGTCCGCGTCTACGCGGGCCTGGATTCGGCGCCGACCACGCACCAGCGGGCCGCCCTGGCGGTGCGGGAGCTGCGCAGGGCGGGGGGTTTCGACCGGTCGGTCCTGGTGGTGGTCACAACCACGGGAACCGGGCAGGTTGAGGCCGACAACGTCGATGCCGTCGAGCTGATGTACCGGGGCGACACCGCGATCGTGGCGATGCAGTATTCGTACCTCCCGAGCTGGATCTCGTTCCTGGGCGACCATGAGAAGGCGCAGGCGGCCGGCCGGGAGCTGTTCGACCAGGTGTACGACGCCTGGGCCGCCCTTCCGGCCGATCGGCGGCCGAAGCTGCTCGTGAGCGGCACCAGCCTCGGCGCCTTCGGGGCCGAGGCGGCCTTCAGCGGCCTGGAGGACATCCGTCACCGTACCGATGGGGTGGTCTGGGCGGGGCCGCCCAACGCGAGCACGCTGCACAGCGAGTTCCGTGCGCAGCGTGACGCCGGAAGCCCAGAGTGGCGGCCGGTCCTCGACCACGGGCGATACGTGCGGTTCGCTGCGGTCTCGGCCGATCTCGCGAACGCCACCCCGTCCGTTCGGCCCAGCGTGGTGTACCTGCAGAATGGGTCCGACCCGATCGTGTTCTGGAGCCCGCGTCTGCTCTTCGACCGGCCGGACTGGCTCGGCGAGAAGCAGGCACGCGACGTCTCCCCGGCCATGTTCTGGATCCCGGTGGTGACCTTCTGGCAGGTCACCGCCGACCTGCCGTTCGCGCTGAAGGCGCCCGCGGGCCATGGCCACAACTACCGGGAGATGTTCGCCGACGCCTGGGCGGCGGTGGCCCCGCCGCCGGGATGGACGGCCGCCGACACGACGCGGCTCAGAGCCGCTCTGGCGGCTGGGACTTCCTCCTGAACTTCCCAACCTCGCCTGCCGGGGGAGGTCGAGCGGGGAGGGTATGCGGCTCGCGACAACCGCTCATCCGCGCGAAGTCGCCCGGAGAACCACCTTCCGAAGCTCGCCGGCCCACAGGACGCTGCTGGCCATCGCTGTGCACACGAGCCACTGTTGCGGAGAGAGGGGCGCGGTCGAGAAGGCGTGGTTGAGCGGCGTGAACTGGACGACCGCGACCTGGAGCGCGGCCGAGAGCGCGATGGCCCCCCAGAGCCAGGGGTTTGCGAACAGCCTGTGGAAGGCGGACAGCGTCTCTGACCGCGCGCTGATCGCGTTGAACAGCTGGGCAAGCACCAGCACCGTGAAACCGGCCGTGCGGGCGTTGTCCAGGGACTGCGTGCCCTCGAGGAGGCCACCCGGCAGGTACAGGTCGATGGTCACGAGCGTGGCGACGGCCATGACCAGGCCGATGAGCAACACCCCGGCCCACATCTGCCGGTCGATCACCCGGTCCCTGAGACCCCGGGGCGGTCGGCTCATGACGTCTTCGGTCTCTGGGTCAAGGCCCATGGCCAGCGCCGGTCCGCTGTCCGTGAGCAGATTGATCCAGAGGATCTGGGTCGCGAGGAGGGGCAGGACGATGCCGTCCTGACTCTGGGAAAGACCGATCACCCCGGCGAGGACGATGCCCAGGAAGACGGTCGTCACCTCGCCCATGTTGGACGAGAGGAGATAGCGCAGGAACTTCTTGATGTTGAGGAAGATCCCGCGCCCTTCGCGGACCGCGCGGACGATGGTGGCGAAGTTGTCATCTGCCAGGATCATCTTCGCCGCCTCTTTGGTGACCTCTGTGCCCGTCTGGCCCATCGCGATGCCGATGTCGGCGGACTTCAGGGCGGGGGCGTCGTTGACACCGTCGCCGGTCATGGCCACGACGTCACCGTCGGCCTGGAGCGCGTCGACGATGCGCAGCTTGTGCTCGGGGGAGACGCGCGCGTAGACCGAGTGGTGACGCACCGCATTCCGGAACTCGAGGTCGTCGAGCCGGTCAAGCTGCACGCCGGAGATTGCCTGCGCATCGCCCGCCTCGAAGCCCAGGTCGCGGGCGATGCGCGTCGCCGTGGCAGGGTGGTCTCCGGTGATCATCACCACCCGGATCCCCGCGCGCCTGGCATCTGCGATGGCCGCGGCGGCCTCGGGCCGCGGTGGGTCGAGGATGCCGACCATCCCGGCATACACGAGGTCCTCTTCCAGCGCCTCGTCAAGGGCAGGCATCGCCGCGGTGTCCAGGCGCAGGTAGGCGACGCCCAAGGTGCGGAAGGCTTCGCCCGAGAGGCGCTCGATCTCCGTGGCGAGCCGTCCCCTCAGGGTTTGGTCAAGGACCAGAATCTCATCGCCGACTTGCGCCCGAGTGCATCGGTCGAGCAGGACGTCGGGGGCGCCCTTGGTGGCTACGGCCAGGTTTCCGCCGCGTTCGTCGTCCGAGGACAGACTGGTCATCAGCATGCGCTCGGAGGTGAAGGGGATCTCGGCTACGCGGTGGAAGCGCTGGGCGCGGCGCTCCTGGGTGCCCAGCTTGACCTCGGCCACCAGGAAGGCCGCCTCGGTCGGGTCGCCCTGGACCGTCCAGTCGCCGTCCAGCTCCCGAATGGACGCGTTACTGGCGAGGCTGCCCCCGGTCAGCACGAGGGCCGTGGCACGCCACAGCTCGCCATCCGGTTCCAGTGGACGGCCCTTATGGGTCACCTCTCCCTCCGGCCGGTAGCCGGCACCGGAGAACTCGACCTCGCCCGCCAGCGTGACGACTCTCCCGACCGTCATCTCCCCCTTCGTCAGGGTGCCCGTCTTGTCGGTGCAGATCACCGACGCGGAGCCGAGGGTCTCGACCGAGGTCAGGCTCTTGACGATGGCGCGGTGGGCCGCCATCCGCTGGACGCCCAGCGCCAGGACGACAGAGAGGATGGCGGGCAGCCCCTCGGGCACCGCCGCCACGGCCAGCGAGACCCCCAGGAGCAGCGCCGTGACGACGTCATCGAGGGTCGTGACCCCGAAGAAGCCGAGGATCGTGATGATCACGACCACGGCGATGGCGACCACCGCGATCCCGAGCATCCGGCCAACCCGGCCGATCTCGCGCTGCAGTGGCGTGGCCTCCTCGGGCGTCGCATGCAGCAGGTCGGCGATCTGGCCCATCTGAGTGGACATGCCCGTTGCCGTGACCACGGCACGGCCAACCCCCTGGGCCACTGCGGTCCCGTTGAAGACCATGTTGAACCGGTCGCCGAGCGCGGAGGGCTCCGCGAGGGCATGCGTGGCCTTGAGGACTGCCTCGCTCTCACCGGTGAGCGACGCCTCGGACACCTTCAGTGTGGCTGCGGACACCAGGCGAGCGTCGGCCGCAACCGTGTCCCCCTCGCCGAGGAGCAGGACGTCCCCCGGGACGAGGTCCCTCGTCGGGATCCGGGCCTGCCCGCCGTCTCGGACCACCGTGGCGGAGATGGCGCTCATCCGCTGAAGGGCCTCGACGGCATGCTCCGCGCGAGCCTGCTGGGCGTAGCCCAGCACGGCGTTGAGCACGACGATCACGGCAATGACGAGGGCGTCGAACGGCCACCCCGTTGCCCCTTCCGCGACCCAGGCCACGAGGGAGATGAGGATTGCCGCGAAAAGCAGGTAGATCAGTGGGTCGTTGAACTCGCCGGCGAACCTCCGCCACGCAGGCGGGGGTCTGGTCTCGGTGATCTCGTTGGGCCCGACGACCGCGAGGCGCGCGGCGGCTTCGTCGGAGGTCAGGCCGAGGTTCACATCCGTCCCGACCTGCTGGGCGACCACGCTGGCTTCGAGCAGCGAGGGGTCCGGTTGCCCCATGATGGTGCCCATTGATCCCTCCCGCCTCGATGAGGCGTCCGCGGCCACCGGTGGCGACCCGTCGCCCCTAGTGTTCACGACAGGGAGCTTGAAGTGGTGCCGCCAGTCGGAGGGAGGACGTGTTGTCCGAGGCCAATGGCGACGCCGGCGCCCGCGGCGGTCGGGGAACGATCGGGGCGACATCGTCGCTGACCCGGTTCGCCTGGCTGTCGATCGCTGCCGCCCTGACCACCATGGCCCTGAAGTCCGTGGCCTGGGCGGTGACCGGCTCCGTCGGACTCCTCTCCGACGCGGCGGAGTCGAGCGTCAACCTTGTCGCCGGGGTGGTTGCCCTCGTGGCCCTGCGCATTGCGGTTCGACCCCCTGACGAGGGGCACAACTTCGGCCACGCGAAGGCCGAGTACTTCTCGGCGTCGATCGAAGGCGTGATGATCTTCCTCGCTGCGGCCGCCATCATCGCCACGTCGGTCGAGCGGCTCATCCATCCCCGGGCGCTGGACAACGTCGGAGCCGGTCTTGCGGTCTCGGGCGTCGCCGGCGTCATCAACGGCGTCGTGGCAGTGGTTCTGCTTAGGGCCGGGCGCCACCACCGCTCCCTCGCGCTGACCGCTGACGGCAAGCACCTCCTGACCGACGTGTGGACCTCGGTCGGCGTGATCGTCGGCGTGGTCGCGGTGTCGCTGACCGGATTCGTGCGGCTCGACCCGATCGTCGCGCTGCTGGTGGGGCTCAACATCATCGTGACCGGCGTACAGCTGCTCGGTCGGTCGGTCGCAGGGCTCATGGACCACGCCATTCCACCGGCGGACCGAGCGCAGCTCGACGAGGTCCTTGCCCACTTTGCCCGCCGGCGGGGGGTCTCCTTCCACGGCATACGCACTCGTGAGGTCGGCCGCGACCAGCTCGTGTCATTCCATGTCGTTGTTCCCGGCGACTGGTCGGTGCAGCGCGGGCACGACCTGATGGGTGAGATCGAGTCGGCCCTGGGTGATGCCATGACCAATACGTACATCCAGGCCCGGCTCGAACCCGAGGGCGCACGATGCGCCGAGCGGCCGGCTGGAGCCGGCGACCGCATGGGACCGGGGCGTGGCAGCCGTGCGTGACGAGGCGGCAGACGGGGAGGCCGCTGGGGACAGGGTCCTGGTCCCTGTCCCCAGCGGCGGCCAGGCCCCGGAGGGGTGGGGGCCCGACCGGAGGGCGCGCTGCTTGGGGGAGCGGCGGCCCACGTGCGGCGGGTCGTCAGCGGCATAGCAATCGGGCGGCGCGCTCTCTCGCGCCGACCGTCTATGTCATACCCGATGGGGTATCCGGATCACCCATGATATTACCCGGGTGGGTATGTGCGTCAAATAGGGACGACCGCGATGGACCAAGCACCGTCGGCCGCCTGTGTACCCTGATCGGCATCGCGGTCTTCCTCAAGTACCCACCCACCGTGGAAGGGGTGTGACGAGATGGCCACCGCTGCCGCTCAGGTGGGAGTCGTGGGGCTTGCGGTCATGGGCGGGAACCTCGCCCGGAACTTCGCCCGCCACGGCCACACGGTCGCCCTCTACAACCGGACTCAGGCGCGGACCGACCGCCTTGTCGCCGACCACGGTGGGGAGGGGTCCTTCGTGCCCTCCGCCTCCGTGGCCGACTTCGTGGCAAGCCTGGAGAGGCCGCGGCGCATCATCGTCATGGTCCAGGCAGGGGCCGCCACCGACCAGACGATCGACATGCTGACGCCCCACCTAGAACCGGGCGACATCGTCGTCGACGGCGGGAATGCTCATTTCGAGCACACCCAGCGCCGCGAGGCAGCGCTTCGCGAACTGGGCCTGCACTTCGTCGGCACCGGAATCTCCGGCGGCGAGGAAGGCGCTCTCAACGGACCGAGCATCATGCCCGGGGGCTCGCGGGAGTCGTATGCCGCCCTGGCACCACTGCTCGAGGACATCGCCGCCAAGGTCAACGGCGAGCCGTGCTGCGCCTACATGGGGCCCGACGGCGCTGGCCACTTCGTGAAGATGGTGCACAACGGCATCGAGTACGCCGACATGCAGTTCATCGCCGAGTCCTACGACCTGCTGCGGGCGGCGGGTCTCTCGGCCGCGGAGATGGCCGCCGTCTTCCGGGAGTGGAACACCGGTGATCTCGATTCGTTCCTCATCGGGATCACAGCCGAGGTGCTGGACCAGACCGACCCCTCGACGGGGCGTCCGCTCGTCGAGGTGATCCGTGACGAGGCTGAGCAGAAGGGGACCGGCCGCTGGACCGTCCAAATCGCCCTGGAACTCGGTGTCCCGGTCAACACCATCGCCGAGTCCGTCTTCGCCCGCTCCACGTCAGGCCACCGGAGCCTGCGCCAGGCAGCGAGATCGCTCGCCGGACCGTCGGGATCACTCGAGGACGACAGGCGGGCTGAACTGGTCGACGCGGTCCGCTCGGCCCTGTGGGCCTCCAAGGTCGTGGCCTACGCCCAAGGCCTGGATCAGATCCGCGCGGCGAGCGAGGCCTACGGCTGGGACGTGGACATCAGCGAGGTCGCCCGTATCTGGCGCGGCGGCTGCATCATCCGGGCCCGTCTCCTGGAGCGGATCCGGCAGGAGTATGCCGGACAGCACCTTCCGACCCTGCTGGCGGCTCCCAGCGTGGCTGCTGACCTCGGCGCGGCGCAGGACGCCTGGCGCACTGTCGTGGCGAGAGCGGTGGGCGCTGGCATCCCGGTTCCAGGATTCAGTGCCGCTCTGGCCTACTACGACACCGTCCGCGCTGCGCGCCTGCCAGCCGCCCTGGTGCAGGGCCTGCGCGACCTCTTCGGTGCGCACACCTATCACCGAATCGATCGCGAGGGCACCTTCCACACAGAATGGTCGTCGGACCGGTCGGAGACCCAGCTGAGGTGAGCCGCGTGCAGGAGGACGCCATGTTCGGCGCCGATGCGCTACGCGTCGCGGCCGTCCATGAGGCTCTTGCCGGCGTCGGCAGGCTGGGTGTCGCCTACTCGGGCGGGGTCGACTCGGCCACGCTGCTGGCGCTCGCCGTGCGGGCCCTCGGCGCCGCCCGCGTGGTCGCGATTCTGGGCGTCTCACCGAGCCTGGCGGATTCGGAGCGGATCGCCGCGCACCGGGCGGCCGCCGGGATCGGCGCCCCGGTCATCGAGGTCCGCACCTGGGAGGGCGACAACCCGGCATACCGTGCCAACGGACCCGACCGGTGCTTCCACTGCAAGGACGAGCTGTTCACTCGCATCGGCGACGACGTGGTGGAGGCGCAGGGGCTGGACGCCATCGCCTATGGCGAGAACGCCGACGACGCGCGGCGCCCGGACCGCCCCGGCTCCCGCGCGGCATCCGACCACCGCGTGCTGCGGCCGCTCGCCGACGCTGGGGTCGACAAGGCGGCGGTCCGCCGCATCGCCCGCGCGCTCGGCCTCCCGGTTGCCGACAAGCCTGCGGCACCCTGCCTCGCCTCGCGGATCCCGCACTTCCAGGAGGTGTCGCCGGAGAAGCTCGCGCAGGTCGAGGCGGCCGAGGCAGCGCTGCACGCACTGGGCTTCGACGACTGCCGGGTCCGCCACCACGGCGACGTGGCTCGAGTCGAGCTGCGGGTCGGCGACCTGGTGCGAGCCGTGTCGCCCGACCTCAGAGCCCAAGTCCACGCGGCCGTGCGTAGTGCCGGATTCCGGTTCGTCGCCGTCGACCTCGCCGGCATCCAGTCCGGGGCCTTCACGCTCTCGCTCCTGGGTGTCCGCCATGGCTGATGACGGGTGGGAGCCCGGGGAGGCCCTTCGGGGGATTGCCGAGCTCGACCTGGATCGCACCGCCCGGCGGGGATACCCCGAAGCGGTCTACTGCGAGGGGAAAACCCCCGCGCAGGTCGCCGCCATCGCTGCCGAGGTCGGGAGGCGTGCCGTGCGGACCCTGTTCACGAGGGCGGCGCCGGCCCACGCCACAGCGGTCCTGACCACCCTCCCGGATGCGCGGTACGCCGAGGACGCGCGACTGCTCGCCTGGCCCCCCGAGCCGCCCCAGCCAGCCGGGGGAGCGGTGCTCGTGATCGCGGCCGGCACGTCCGACCTGCCGGTGGCCCGGGAGGCGCTCTTGACCGCCAGATACCTGGGCCGTCGCGCCGAGCTCGTCGTCGACGTGGGGGTGGCCGGGCTGCACCGGGTCCTCGGGCGCCTCGAACAGCTGCGCTCGGCGAGGGCCATTGTCGTCGTGGCCGGCATGGACGGCGCGCTGCCGAGTGTGGTGGCCGGACTCGTTTCGGCCCCGGTCGTGGCGGTCCCCACCTCGATCGGGTACGGCGCGGCCTTCGAGGGGATCGCGCCGTTGCTCACCATGCTCAACAGCTGCGCGCCCGGGGTCGCGGTGGTGAACATCGACAACGGGTACGGCGCCGGGCACCTCGCGGCCCAGATCGCCGCCAGTCACCCGGGCCCCTAGCCCCGGTCGAGCGTCGCACCGGGAGTGATGCCCGCAGCGGCAGCGGCCGCGGAGGCTTCGTCGAGCACCATCCGGACCGGCACGCCGCGCTCCCCGGCCAGCGCAGCGGCTTCGTCGAACTCCGGTGTCGCATGACGGATCCGTCCACCTGGCCCAACGGACACCTTCACCCGGACCGTGCCGCCCCGGACCGGCACCGAGCGCCAGTCTCGTTCCAGCGCAAAGCGATTGACGGCATACTCGCGAAGTCCAAAGGTGGTCGTGAGCGACAGAACGAGGTCCCGCACGACCGCCCGGTGCCCGTCGTCGCTGAGAACCGACAGGGTGTGAGCCGGGCGTCCCTTCTTCATGAGGATCGGCGTCAGCCAGGCATCGGCCGCGCCAGCGTCGAGGAGTCGGCCCAGGACATCCGGCCAGACCCGCGGGTCGAGGTCGTCAACGTTCGCCGCCACAACCCACATCCGCTCGTCAGGCGGCCGCTCGGACGCGGTGCCCAGCACGACCCGGACGATGTTGGCCCGGTCGGAGGAGTCTCGTGCACCGGCACCGACACCGATCCCGGCGATTCGCAGGGCGGGGAGCGGCTCGCACGCGCCGGCGAGGGTGCGGACCAGCGCGAGACCGGTGGGAGTGGCCAGTTCGCCGATGCCGCGAGAGTCGGCCTCCCAGCCGAGAGATAGCTCCAGGGCGGCGGGGACGGGCACTGCCAGGTCGCCATGCGCCGTGTGGGCCCGACCCGACCCGAGGGCAACGGGCCCGGCGCTGACGCTGTCGACGCCGAGGAGGTGCAGGCCGGCGCAGACGCCGACCACGTCGGCGATCGAGTCCCACGCGCCCACCTCGTGGAAGTGGACCTCGTCACGCGTCACGCCATGGACGCGGGCCTCCGCCTCGGCGAGCCGGCCGAAGACATCGAGGGCCTGGGTCCTGACCGTCTCGGGCAGCGCCGCCGCGCGCAACATGCCTTGAACCTCCGCCCACTGCCGGTGTGGGTGGTCGGCGGCCAGTGGCTCGACCAGGGCCTGGGTGGCGCGCAGGCCCGCCCGGGTCACGCTGGCAGCGCTGATCCGAATGCTGTCGGGGAGAACCGCGTCGACGGCGGACTGGACCTCGTGGAGCGGGGCGCCGGCATCGAGAACGGCACCGAGGAGCATGTCGCCGGCCACCCCCGCGCTGACGTCTAGCCACGCGTGGAGGGGTGCGCGGTCGGGGGTGTGCGCCATGCCTCCAAACGTAGGGGACCTGCTGTCGCTGGGCCGCGGGTCAGCCCGCGACCGGGGCGAGCACCTGGTCAGCCGAGGACTTCACCGGGGCCCCGGAGGGGAACGGCGCCGGCAACAGCAGCTCCACGTTGCGGTCCTCGACGCTGCCGCGGCGGCGGTCGGTGCGCTCCTGCCAGTCGTTGGCCGAGATCTCCCGTGACAGGCCGGCCAGCGACGTCGTGGACAGCCCGCTTCGCGCGATGGGACCCGAGTGGTCGACGATGGTCGCGAAGATCGACATCGTGCCGTCGAGGTTGTCGACGACCTCGACAGTCCGTGACTGCTGCGGCCAGTCGATGTGAGCCGCCGTGTTGACCTCCCAGAAACCCCCACTGACGGCCGAGCCGCCCGGGCGTGCATGGGGAATCACCTCGTTGCGGTGGGTGTGGCCGTTGACCCACAAGATGGCGTTGGGGTAGCGCAGGAGCAGCGCAGCAACCTCGGCGCCGCCGATCCGCCCGCTGCCTGGTGGCACGTTGGTCATCGACCCGACCGAGTGGTGGCTGAACACCGCTACGTACTTGTTCGCATGCCCGGACCGGGTCACCACGCTGCCGTCCTCGGCGAGCCACGAGCTGCTCGCGCCCTGCAGCTCTCCCTCGAGCCACGCGAACTGGTCGGGGTCCAGGGAGCCGTCCGGCCCGCCTGCACTGACAACCGTGTCGAGGACGATGCCGCGCATCCGGCCGATGTCGAAGGTGTAGTAGGCCGTGCCGCTGCTGACGTTGTCGGCCGTGAAGCCGTGCCCGACCGGTGTGCCAGTAGTGGTGAAGTGCTCCGCCACCGTGGTGGCACGGTCGACGATCCTCCGGTCCGCGTCAGGCGTGACGATGCGGTGGCCCCCCTTCGTCAGCTGGAGTTGGATCGCTGCCGGGTCCTGTTGCAGCAGGGACACCACGAAGGCCACCTGCTCCTGGAGCGGCTTGGCGAGGATCTCGGGGGGCAGGCTGGTCAGCTTGACCGGTCCGGTCGCCAGGGACTGGAGCAGGGGACTGCGCGGGACGTTGCCCTGCACGAGGCCGTCGTGGTTGCCGTATGCCGTGTACCAGGGCAGACCGATGCCGGTCGCCTGGAAGGGGGCGCGGGCCGCGTCGAGCAGCCCCGGCACTGTGGGGAACCCATAGAGGGAGGAGGGGTCGCCGAATCCCGTCTCGGGGTGCCAGTAGTACGGATCCGGCGCAACGTCGTCCATCACGCCCTCGTAGCGAGTGGGATCACCGGAGTCAGGGCGCACGGTGTTGCCGTCGAGCAGGTCGATGTACCACCGCAGCTCGTTGTGCTGGCAGTTGTCCGTGTTGTCGCCGGTGACGACGGCGAACTGGATCGGGCGTCCAGTGGCGGGGCCGCGCCCCAGCTGCCGCAGCTGGGCGACCATGGCGTCGCCGACCTGCGCGCTCATGAGCTCCTGCGGTCGGTGGGCGCTGGCGAAGTCGGAGAAGAAAGCGCCGTACGGATCGAAGAACTCGAAGCGCGCGGGGGACTGGACATCCATCACGTGGATGTCCGTGAGCTGGGCGAAGGAGGCGATCACCCTGCCGCTGCCTGACTGGTGGGTCGACAGCCCTGCCAGCTCCCCTCGGGTCAGGAATGGCTCGCCAGGCCCGTATTTCAAAGGCGCGTAGCCACCTGCTCCGGCAGCCCCGCGCACGATCACACGGTCGAGCGTGGTCCCCGCCGTCGAGGGCTGGGGAAGGGCGACCGCTCTCCGGGAGGGGAAGGGATCGAGCCCCGCGAGGGCCACAGCACCCGCCGCGCCGAGCAATCCTTCCAGGAACAGCCGCCGAGTCGGTTCCATGGGCCGCCTCCTCCACTTGTCGCAATGGGGACACTTAAGCACCGATCGGCCCGCCCGTGTGTCCATCGGGGAAAGCGCACGCGTGTCGCATGGCGTGCGCAGGGAGCGGCCCGCGGTGTGTGTAGCGGTGAGTGTCAGCCGCTCAGGTTGCAGGGGATCGGTGCCCGTGTTAAGCCTGTCAGGTCTGTTTATCAGGATTTGTCACATAATGGCGCGCATTGCCCCACCGGTTTCCCGGGAAGGGCCGAAGCGGCCTTGTCGCCTGGGAAGGCATCCGGTCCGGCGAGCGCCGGAAGGAGAGGCCATGCCTCGGG
This sequence comes from uncultured Actinomycetota bacterium, assembly GCA_963715025.1. Lineage (GTDB taxonomy): Bacteria > Actinomycetota > Actinomycetes > Actinomycetales > Dermatophilaceae > DASSJT01. The sequence goes on from CAVQQQ010000002.1 coordinate 489,437, forward strand.
GATTTGCCGCCGCAGTGTCGGCGGCCGCCGTGATGGGCATGACAGTGTGGGGTCAGTCGTCCGCAAGCTCCCAGCCGCTCACCGGCCAGGCAGCAGCGGCTTCGGGCTCCGAGCTGTCGGTAACCAGCCGGCTGCAGGATCGCCGCGAAGTCGCCGCAGGGACCCGCGCGTACGCGATCGGTTTCCAGGACGGACGGTTCTACGCCAACGGGTGGCACATCACCGGCGAGATGGGTGGCGTGTGGACGCCGCCGCTGAAGCTGGTCGACGGCGTGTGGTTCGGGCTCGACGACCAGTGGGTCGGCCCGGCCACCAAGTTCACCAGCGGCTGGGGCTACACGCGCTATCGACCTGCCCGAGACCGCTGGCCTGGACGTGGAGCGCACGGACTTCGTGCCGGACGGCCGGCGAGGCGCGCTCTTCGGCCTCAAGATCACCAACCCGGGCGACGCACGCACCGCGAAGCTGACTGTCGACGCGCACTCGGAGCTGATGGGCCAGTACCCGTGGGGCTTCGGCGGGAGTCACGCCCGAACGCCAGCGACAACATCGCCGACCAGGGCAGCTACGACGGCCAGCAGTCTGCTCTTCACCGACGACGGCGCCCTGCCCGGCGCGCCCGACCACCACTACGCGGCGCTGGTCGGCACCGCACTGCAACGCCGACTCGGGCGTCGATCGGCGACCAGTTCTGGGGCCCACAGCCCGGACACCGCTGCACGGGCACCGAGCCGGGGGCACCGGCCGACCCCAAGCCGTCCGCGTGCGACGACGGCCCGTTCGGGCGAGGCACCGGCGGTGAGCTGACCTACTCGGTGTCGCTCCCGCCGGCGGCAGCAAGACGGTGTGGCTCGGCCGTCGCCGGCTCCGACCAGGGCCTGCACGGCGGCGCAGCAGGAGCTGAGCCAGGTGCTGCAGGATCCCGCCGCCCAGCTTGCCGCCAGAAGATGGCCTCCCGCGCAGCAGCTCGCCGACATGACGCAAGCTGTCGCTGCCCGGGCGACCCGCTGGTGCAGGACGCGGTCGAGTGGGGCAAGCAGAACCTCGCCGATCTCACGCAGAGCGCCGAGAACCTGCAGATCCGCTGGACCAACCAGGGCAAGCAGTTCCCAGCCCCGCTGGGCACCGTGCACCAATGCCACCTGGATCGGCGCCGGGTTCCCGGACTACCCGTGGATCTTCGGCACCGACGCGGAGTACACGGCCTTCGCCGCCGTTGCGGTCGGCCAGTTCGACGGCCATCGAGGACCACCTGCGCGCGCTGCGGGACATCTCCGACATCCTCAACGAACGGCTCCGGGCGTGGTCGCGCACGAGGCCGTCGCGGACGGCTCCATCTGGTTCGGCCACGACTCGCGGCACACCAACCCGGACGGCTCGACGTCGTACGACTTCAACACCGACGAGACGGTCAAGTTCCCCAGCGCGGTGGCGCTGGTGTGGCGCTGGACCGGCGACAACGCGCTTCCGCGACGAGATGTACGACTTCGCCGTGCGCAACCTGCGCTACGTCGCGCGCACACTCGACGCCGACCACGACGGCTGGCCCGAGGGGCTCGGCAACGTCGAGCGGACCGGCATGGGCCCGGAGAAGCTGGACAACACCGTCTACTTCATCCGCGGGCTCTACGACCTGGCCGACATGGCGCAAGTCGAAGCACGACGGCGACACCTACGCGTGGGCGACCAACCTGGCCCGGCAGGCTGCAGGCAGCGGTTCGACGACGACGTGGTGGTATCGAGCGCGGCGGATCAGTACGCCGACTCGCTGAACGACCCGGGTGACGTCCAGTCCTTCCAGAAGCACTGGATCGGCCAGACGCCCGATGGAGGCCGAGCTGCGTGATCAACGGCGACACGGTTCCCGGGCTGGCTCCGTTCGACCACGGCGAACACTGCGCTCGGCGGGCGTGAGAACGCCTGCTACAGCGGCACGCCGCCGTTCAACCCGGGGCTGTTCCACACCGGCTGCGGTGGCGGAGCCAGACGGGCAGGGCGAGCAAGGTCATCTTCGGCCTGACGACCTCGATCCAGTCGGTCGGCGAGGGCAACTACGGGCGCCTGGGCGCCGGTCAGCAGCAGCGCTACACGCACGCCCTCGCCGAGACGATGTTCTCCGAGCCCGCCACGGGCGGTACGCCGGACGAGCAGCCCGGCGCGATGCCGGAGATCTTCCCGTCGCCGGACCAGGGCGCGAACATCGACCGCTGCTGGACGTGCCGCTCGATGTTCATGCAGGCCTGGGGCAACTACGGCACGGCCTGGGCGGTCGTGCACCAGTGGCTCGGCGTGCGGCCGGACCTCGGCAACGGAGCGGTCGAGTTCGTGCCGCAGGTGCCGCAGGGCCAGACCTCGGTCAGTGGTGCGGACATTCGCTGGGCCATGGATCAGCGGACGTGTTCGGCGACGCACTCTGGCCAGATCGTACACCACGGAGATCGACGTCAGTGCAGGCGTCGCTGACCGCGTCGTCATCGGTCACACGCTGCCCCGTGGCACCGAGCCGTCGGCGGTCGTGCTGGACGGCCGAGCCGTCGGCACACCTACGAGGTCGTCGAGACCAACCGCGGAACGGAGGTGACCGTGCGCGGCGAGTGCTGGCCAGCACACGCTGACGATCACGTCCTGAGCTCCTCCTCGCCGGCGCCGACGATCGCCGCGGCGTCGACGAGGACGCCGACCGCTGCCGGCGTCCACGGCCCCTGGGTGATGACCACAGCGTGGTCGACGCCCAGGTCGTGGAGCGCCGCACAGCGGTCGGCGAGCTCCTCGGGTGCCTCGCCAGGGCGGACCGCGGTGCTGACCGTCTTCTCGATGTCGTCGTACGGACGCCGAACCTCCTCGCAGTGGCGGCGGAGAACCCCCAGCTTGCGCCGCAGGGTCTTGCCTCCGTCAGGGATGTCGAAGAGGTTGCAGGCATCTGCGTACTGAGCGACCAGCCGCAACGTCTTCTGCTCACCTGCGCCGCCGATCAGAACGCGCACACGGGGACGCTGGAGTGGCTGTGGCACGCTCTCCGGGCGGGCGAGCTGGTAGTGCCGTCCCTCGAAGGGCGACGCGTCGCCCGCTGCCATCTGATCGCCAAGCCGCAGCGTCTCCTCCAGGCGCTCGAAGCGCTCCACTGTGGGGGGCAGATCCAAGCCCATCCACTCCGCCTCGGACTGCTGGTAGCCCGCGCCGATGCCGAGCCACGCCCGGCCGCCGCTCAGCACGTCGAGGGTCGTGACCGCCTTCAGCAGCACCGCAGGCGCCCGGAACGTAACGGCACTGACCATCGCGCCGAGCCCGATCCGGCTGGTCTGGCCGGCAAGGAAGCCCAGCACGGTGTAGGCCTCCAGCATGTCCCGGTCCCCCTGGGCGCGTGGATCGGCCTGGAGCAGGTGGTCGTTGACCCACAGGGTGTCGAGGCCGCCGGAGTCGGCGGCCATCGCGACCTCGCCCAGGGCCCGGGCCGTCGCCCCCGCGCCGCCGGGCCAGCTGTAGTTCGTGACATTCAGGCTGATCTTCATGGTTGGACACCTCCTGGGTCGTCCCCAGTCTTGGACGAGCACGCCGGCGCAGCATCGGCCCCAGGGAGTAAGTGACCGTTACCCACGAGGTGTAGTTCTGGGCAGAGAGACTGCGCCCCCAGAGGCCCGGCTGCCGGCGCCCGAGGGCCAAGGCTGCTGGCACCCGTGGGCCCGGGACCCAGGGTCGCCTCTCAGGCCGCCCCTCAGGGCGGCCTCTCAGAGCCGACTCAGGGGCGGGTGACCACGGCGCCGCCCGATGTGGTGACATCCACGACCTGCGGGGATCCGCGAAGCGTCAGCACCACACCGCCCGATGCCTGTCCCTTGACGGATCCCGTCGCCGAGACCGTAGCCTTCACACCGCCCGAGAGGTCGACGGAGGCGTCGGTCGAGGCGAGGTCGCCCGCCTCCACGATGGCCCCGCCGCTGGCCGAGAGGTCGAACGCGTTCGACCTGCCGGACAGGGTGAGGATCGCCCCACCGCTGACACTCACGGTGAGGCTCGGAACGTCGATCTTGGACGCCGAGCCGTGGGCACCGCCTGACAGCCTCAGGTCGCGCACCTCCGGGGCGGTCACGCTGACCGTGACGCCATCGGACGTGACGTAGCTGCGCGTTGCATCGACAGTCAGCGTCCCTCCAGAGACCTCTGTGGTGACGACCTTCTGGATGTTGGCCTGTGCCCGGACCGCGACGCGCGCCGGCTTTCCCTGCACGAGTTCGAGGCGGATGCCGTGACTCACCTCGATGGCGCTGAAGGCGGGAACCGAGCGCTCCTCGACCGTGACCGAGCCCGATCCGGCTACACCGCCGCCCGTCCCGCCGACGAAGCAGCCCGCCAGAGTCATTACCGCTGCTGCAGCGAAACCCGCCGCTGACCTGACCCCCATCTGCAACCTCCCTGCCGAAGTCACGAACAGCGTGGCTGCCCACGCGCGAGGGGCGACAGGGCTATACGTCCCCCTGTCCGGGAAGTCTCCGCGTGAAGGATGCCGTGGGGACCGGGACTTACGGCTCTGCACAGCCGCTCGGGCAGCGTCAACGCTGGTGGGTGACTGGACACCCACGACTTGGGAGCACTCATGAGCACACCCACGACCCCTGTACATGTCCGGGCCTCCCTGGACCCGCATCTGAGCCGCTGGCTGTGGCTGGTCAAGTGGCTTCTGGCGGTGCCGCATTACTTCGTCCTGGCATTTCTGTGGCTCGCCTTCATCGTCCTGAGCGTGGTGGCGATGGTGGCCATCCTGTTCACCGGCCGCTACCCGCGCAGCATCTTCGACTTCAACGTCGGCGTCCTCCGCTGGAGCTGGCGCGTCGCCTATTACACCTACGGGGCGCTCGGCACCGACCAGTACCCGCCGTTCTCCCTGGCCGAGGTCCCGGAGTACCCGGCGAAGTTCTCTGTGGACTACCCGGAGCACCTGTCCCAAGGCCTCGTCCTGGTGAAGTGGTGGCTCCTGGCTGTGCCGCACTACCTGATCGTGGGGCTGCTCGTCAGCGGGACCTACTTCACCGCGCAGGGATGGGACAGTAACCAGGAGTGGCGCTCAGGCACCGGGCTGATCGGCATCCTGGTGCTGATCGCGGCCGTCGCACTTCTCTTCACGGGCCGGTACCCCAGGTCGCTGTTCGACCTGATCATCGGCCTCAACCGCTGGGTGCTCAGGGTCGCGGCCTACAGCGCACTAATGACCGACACCTACCCGCCGTTCCGGCTGGACATGGGGCCTGACGACCCTGGCCCGGGCAGCGTGGCGCTGCGGTCCTCGGGCGGCACACCACTCAGCCCTCCAACGGCACCGGTCACGGATGCCCCCCGGCCAACGCAGGGCGCCCCCGGGGAGGGAATGCCAGGACCAGCCCAGGGCGTGCCTCAGCCGCCGACTGGTCGGTGGTCGGCGGGCCGGATCACCGCCTTGGTGCTCGGGTGTGTCCTGGTCCTCGCTGGTACGGCGGCAGCGGTCGCGGGGGTCGTGGGCGTGGCCTTCGACCGGGCCGCACGCGACAGCAGCGGGCTGCTGATGACCGCATCCGCACCGCTCAGCAGCAGCGGTTATGCCGTGTCGTCCGAAACGGCCCAGCTCCAGTTCCCGGAAGTGGGGCCGTTCACAGCTGACCGCTTCCTGGGGAGGGTCCGCATCACGGTCACGCCGACCGGCGGCCAGCCGGCGTTCGTGGGCATCGGGCGGTCTGCCGATGTCGCGGGCTACCTGAGCGGGGTCCAGCACTCGGTGCTCAGCCGATTCGGAACGGGACTGGGCCGCGACACCGTGCCGCTCTACCGGCAGGTCCCCGGCGGCGCCCCCGCCCAGTCCCCCTCGGCGGCCAACGTGTGGGTGGCCGATGCCAGCGGAGCCGGGCGGCAGACGCTGGACTGGGTCGCGGAGTCAGGCGATTGGACGATCGTCGTGATGAATGCCGATGCATCCGCGGGCGTTCAGACCGACGTCCGGATCGGCGCGACCTTCCCGTCGCTCGGAACCGCGGCCGGGATCGTGCTGCTGGTGGCGGCGCTGCTGCTCGTTGCGGGCTTCGTCACTGTCGCGCTGTCACTGCGGGGGAATCCGCGCGTCGGACCCGGCGTCTGAGGTAAGAAGCCGCATTGCGGGTGCCGCCACCCGAGTTGGGATGGCGGCGCCCGTAACGGCATGCTTGGGTTCACCACCAGAAGCCGGCACCAGGAGCGTGAGTGAGCGGGAACCGCCCCGACGAGGCCGACAGCGCCCGGCCCCAGTCCGAGGCCGATGCAGCTGCTGCGCGAATCGCCGAACTCGTGCGCCGGTCCAGTGAACGCAGGCAGCAGCCGGTCCCCAGCAGCGCGGAGGGCGACGAGGCGCCACAGGGCGAGGCCACACCCTCGTCCGGCGCCCCGTACGACGACGGACCGACTCCTGGCTCGAGCCCGGTCCCTCCCGGCGGTGGGGGAGCGACGCCGGTTCCCGCGGACGCGCAGCCCCCCGCCGCCGAGCGCTCCGCCGAGACCGCGACCGAACGCACGGCCGAGCTTCCAGCGGTCCCCGGCCACCCGGCATACCCGGACTCGAGCGCGGTCCCGCCGCAGCCGGAGTAGCGGGCGCGGCGGTTCCGGCGGGCGTCCAACCGGTCAGCGCCCTGTCCCGGGCCTCTTGCGCGACCGACGGGTGGTGGCGGCGCTGGCCGCCGCGGCGGCCGTCATGGTCGCGGTCATGGTGTGGCTCGTCGCCGCCGGCCCTGGCGAGCCGCCTGCCGCCAAGCCCAAGCCCTCTGCAACGGCCTCAGTCCCCGGTGGCTACACGGTGAAGGCGAGCGACACCGTCACCGACTGCCGCGCCAACTCCCGCGGCAAGGTGCAGCAGGCCTTCTCCGAGACGCCCTGCCGCCATGCCGAGCGATACCTCGCGACGGGTGTCGTCGACGGCAGGCCGGTGCTGTACGTCGTCTCGCGCACGACGATGCGGAGCGCTTCCGACGCCGCGGCCATCAGGGTGGTCATCGACGGCACCGGCACGGGCAACATCAACGACCTGCTGCGTGACGGCGTGACCTACCCCGGTGCTCCCACGAAGATGCCGCGGTCCGGGTACGCCTCCTTGCAGGACGGCGCGGTGCTCGTGGTCGCGGAGGCGGGTTTCACCGACGGCGGGGCGAGCTCCAACACCGACCCCAGGCTGCGGGCTGCTGCGGCCGCGGCCGCGAAGCACGTGGTGGACCTGCCCAGCTGACGCCCCCTGCAGCTCGGGACTCGGGCAGCCGGCCGGCCGCCCTTCCCGCCGCGCTCGCCTCTGCGCCGGAACGGGCCGGAACGGCCGGGCCGTCAGGCAATCCGTCGGTCGCCCGGCAGGGACACGCGCAGCCACCGGTAGCCGTACCCCTCGAGCTTGACCTCGACGTGGCCCTCCTCGAGCTCCGTTCGCCCCTCCTGGAGCAGGTCGACGAGAACGGTGCCTGGCTCGGTCCACGACAGGTCCAGCGGCACCGTGCAGGGTTCCGAGCCCAGGTTGTGCACGGCCACCATGGCCCACTCGTCGCAGCGGCTGAGGTGCGCGAGCACCGAGGCGTGGGGCTGCTGGAGGGTTTGGAACTCCGCCCACCCCAGCTCGGGCGACTGCCGGTAGCGGTGGATCAGCTGGCGCATGAAGGACAGCAGGGATTCCGGGTCGTTCCGCTGGTCGGCCACGTTGACGTACTGCGGGGCGTACGCACCCCCCGGCAATGGCCGCGCGAGCTTGCGGGGCGGCGCGGTCGAGAACCCCCCGTTCGCGTCGGGCGTCCACTGCATCGGCGTGCGGACGGCCATGCGCTCCGGCAGGTCGGGGTTGTCGCCCATCCCGATCTCCTCGCCGTAGAACAGCACGGGAGTGCCCGGGGTGGAGAACAGGAGCGAGTACGCCATGCGGATGCGCCGCTGGTCGCCGCCCAGCATGGGCGGCAGCCGGCGCCGCAGGCCTCGGCCATAGAGCTGCATCTCAGGCTCCGGGCCGAACGCCGCGAACACCTCGGCACGCTCCTCCTCGCTGAGCTTGTCGAGCGTCAGCTCGTCGTGGTTGCGCAGGAAGGTCGCCCACTGGCTGTCGGGGTCGACCTTGGGCCGCGCCTGCAGCGCCTCGACGAGGGGTGTCGCGTCCCCCCGGGCCATGGCCAGGTAGAAGGCCTGCATCCCGATGAAGTCGAACTGCATCGTCAACTCCCCGCCCTGTTCTCCGCCGAAGAACTTGGCCTGCTCCTCGTGGGGGACGTTGACCTCACCCAGCAGGATGCCGTCGCCGACCCGCCGGGACAGGTAGGAGCGAAGGTGCCTCAGGTACATGTGGGGGTCGAAGGCGAACTCGTGTTCGGCGTCGGGGAGCTTGTCCGGGGTGAACATGAACGGGACGGCGTCGACGCGGAAGCCGGAAAGCCCGAGCTCCAGCCAGAACCCCATCGTCTTGGCGATCTCGTTGCGAACCTCGGGGTTGCCGATGTTGAGGTCGGGCTGGCTCTTGTAGAAGTGGTGGAGGTAGTACTCGCCGGTCCGCTCGTCGAACTCCCAGATGCTGTCCTCCTCGCCCGGGAAGACCACCTGCGAGGAGGTGTCCGGCGGCGTCGTGTCCCGCCAGACGTAGTAGTCCCGGAACCGGCTGTCCTTGCCCGACCGCGCCGACTTGAACCACGGGTGCTTCTCGGAGGTGTGGTTCATCACGAAGTCGACGATGACGCGGATGCCGCGGTTGTGCGCGGTCCGCACCAGCTCCACGAAGTCGCCGTGGCTCCCGTACCGGCCGTCGACGCCGTAGTAGTCGGTGATGTCATAGCCGTCGTCCCGACCAGCACTCGGGTAGAAGGGCATCAGCCAGAGGCAGGTGATGCCCAGGTCGGCGAGGTAGTCGATCCGGCTGGCCATGCCGGCCAGGTCACCGTGTCCGTCGCCGTCGCTGTCGAGGAACGTCTGGACGTCGGCACAGTAGACGACCGCCGTCTTCCACCACACGTCGGCGGTCTGGCTGATCCTCATCGGGCGCCTCTCGGGCGCAGCTGCTTGCTTGGCATGCCTTCCCGCTACCCGCGCGAGGCCTCGCGCAAAAGCGGCAGGCGGACACGGGCCCTGCTGCCGGCTGCGCTACGGCTTGCCCGCCAGGCTGCTGCAGGCCCGGGCCCGGTCCCACAGGCGGTGCAGCCGCGTCCGGTCGGCCTGCCCAGGATCGGCGGGTATGCCGTCCGCCCCGATGAGCATCGGAGCCCAGTCCGCGGCTCGCACCACAGACCTGCCCGTGGCGGCAGCCTTCGCGGCGGGCACGCTGATGGACAGGGTGAGGATGCCGGTCTGGGAGTCCGGCTCGTGGCTGCGCCACCAGACGAAGTTGCCGAGGCCGTAGGCGACGTAGGAGCGGCCGAGCCACCCGGCGGCGTTGATCCGGTGCGAGTGCCCGCCGACGATGATGTCTGCGCCGGCTTCTTCCAGCGCCCTGGCGGTGCGCGCCTGCGCAGCCTCCGGACACTTCTGGTAGTCCATGCCCCAGTGGAGGTAGACGACCACCAGGTCATGGGTCTTGGCGGCCCGGCGCACCTCTCGGGCCATGCGGGTCACGGGAGCGGTGCTGGCGACACCGGGGGAGGCCGCGCCCGCGGAGAACTGCGCCAGAGTCTGCTCGAAGACCTGGTCGCCCCCGAAAACCGCGATGCGCAGGCCCTTGGCCTCCAAGGTGGCCGGCGCGAACGCCTCGTCGGCGTCGGCACCGATCCCCACGATCGGGATCGGACTGGTCTTCTTGGCCGCGAAGGTGTCCCTCAGCCCCACCAGGCCGTAGTCGGCCCCATGGTTGTTGGCCATGGTCACGACGTCGACGCCGGCATTGGCGAGGGTGGTCAGCGCCGACGCAGGTGCCCGGAAGTTGAAGGCCTTGGGCACCTTGGTGCCGCGCCCGGTGATCGCCGTCTCGAGGTTGACCATGGACAGGTCGGCGGCGCCAAGCGACGTTTGGAGCGCGTCAAGCCCGTGGGGGTCGCGGGCCAGTGGCGCGACGTAGTCCTCGAAGTGGACGTCGCCGCCGAACGCCATGGTCAGCACGTCGGGATCGCCCGTGTCGGTGGACTCGCTGGTCGGGCTCTGGGTGGGGTGGCTCGTGCCCGCGCCCTGGGATGGCCGAGCCCCGGCGACGGCGTCCCCGGCGCCGTTCCCGGCCGCGGCGCCGCTGCAGCCGGTGGCTAGCAGCAGGACGCCGGCTCCTGCGAGGAGGCGGGCGCGGAAGGCCGTGGGCGCGGGCATATGCGGGAGTGTACGGAGCGCCTAGGATTCGCCGCGTGGACCTCGCGATCTTCGGGCCGGTGACGGCCCGCGGAGTCGAGGAGGTTCGGCACGACCTGACCGGGCTCGAGCACGGTTTCTGGGCGGTGGTGGCGACCTTCGAGGGGGAGGTGACCGCCATCCGGTTCGGTGACGTTTCCCGGGTCCCGCCACAGCCGGCGCCGACCTGGCGGTCGGTCGATGGTGCTTGGACGACCAGCCTCGAGCACACGGCATACACCAGTGGGGTCGACGAGATCCGCGAGCGGATCGCCGCCGGTACCGTCTACCAGGTCAATCTCTGCCGCCTCCTCGCCCACCCGCTGCCCCAGGCGGCCGACCTGTTTGCGCTGGCGAGGCTGCTCGACCGGGGCAACCCGGCACCGCACGCGAGCGCAGTGCTGGTGCCTTCCGCCGGCGTCGAGGTGGTCTGTGCCTCGCCGGAGGCATTCCTGCTGCGCGAGGGCGACCGCCTCGCGTCCCGGCCGATCAAGGGCACGGCGGTCACGATGGGGGAGATGCTCCCCAAGGACTACGCCGAGAATGTCATGATCGTGGACCTCGTCCGCAACGACCTGTCGCACGTATGCCGTCCGGGCACCGTCCGAGTCGAGGCCCTGTGTGCTGCCGAGCAGCATCCCGGGCTGGTGCACCTGGTCTCGGAGGTGTCCGGTCAGCTCCGGGCGGGGGTGTCGTGGCCGGAGATCTTCGGCGCCGCCTTCCCGCCCGGCAGCGTGTCCGGGGCTCCGAAGTCGAGCGCCCTGCGGGCCATCGCCGACCTCGAGCCGGTGCCACGTGGGCCGTACTGCGGGGCGGTGGGCTGGGTCGACGCGGAGGCTCCCGGTGGCCCACGCGCGGAACTCGCGGTCGGCATCCGCACGTTCTGGGCGGAGACGGACGATACCGGTGCCCGCTGGCTGCGCTTCGGCGCCGGGGCCGGCATCACCTGGGACTCCGATCCGGCCGCGGAGTGGCGCGAGACCGAGCTGAAAGCGGCTCGTCTGGTCGGACTGGCATCTGGGAGGGTGACTGTATGAGCGACATACGGGTCTGGGTCAACGGGCGCCTCGTCGGGGCGGACGAACCGGCGCTTGCCGCGATCGACCACGGGGTGACCGTCGGCGACGGCGCATTCGAGACATGCAAGGTCGTCGACGGCCAGGTGTTCGCACCGTCTCGGCACGCGCGGCGGCTGGACCGGACCCTTGCGGGGCTCGGTCTGCGGCCGGCCGACCACGACTACATCGCGAAGGGAGTCGCCGAGGTTCTGTCGGCCACGGAGCCCATCGAGTTCGGGAGGCTCCGCTACACGGTCACCGGCGGCGTCGGACCGCTGGGCTCGGACCGCGCGGGAGCGCCGCTGACCTACATCGTGACCGCAGGCTCCCAGCCTCGCCCCCCGGCCAGCGCGTCGGTGGTCGTCGTGCCGTGGGTGCGCAACGAGCGGGCCGCGACGGCAGGCCTCAAGACCACCTCGTACGCCGACAACGTGGTCGCACTGGCCCATGCCCATGAGCGGGGAGCCCTCGAGGCGGTGTTCGGCAACACCCGCGGGGAGCTCTGCGAGGCCACGGGCAGCAACGTCTTCGTCGTGCAGGACGGGGTGATCCTGACACCGCCATTGGAGTCGGGCTGCCTTGCGGGCGTGACCAGGGAGCTGGTCATTGAGTGGTGCCTCGACGACGGCATCGAAGTTCACGAGCAAACCCTGCCGCTAAGTGTCCTGGAGACATGCGACGAGGTGTTCATCACCTCATCTACCAAGGACGTCCTGCCGATCCACGCCACGGACGGCAGGAGCCTCAGTGCTCCCGGCCCCCTGACCCGGCGCGCTGCGGAGGTCTTCGCCCACCGCTCAGCGCACAGGCTCGACCCGTGACCCGCCCGGAGCGGCTCGGGCCCACCGCCGCCCAAGACTCAGACGACGACTGGGCTTGGCGCCGCAAACTCCGGGCCCGGAGCCACACTCGCCTCGCCTACCGGATTGCGGTCTTCTTCTTCGGCCTGCTCCTTGTCGTCGGCGGTCTGGCCCTCGTGCCCCTGCCGGGACCCGGGTGGCTGATCGTGATCTTCGGGCTGATCGTCTGGGCCTCCGAGTTCGACCGAGCCGAGAGCGTGCTGCACTGGCTGCGACGCCAGCTCTACAACTGGAACGACTGGTTGCAGCGGCAGCGGCTGTGGGTCAAGACTGCCTTCGCCCTCATGACCGCGGCCCTGGTCGGGGCGTTCTTCTACGGCGTCTTCTGGCTTTACGGAGTGCCTCCGTACCTGCCCGACCCCCTGGAGTCGTGGTTCACCGGGCTCCCCGGGCTGGGTCCCTGATGGCCGTGGGAACGCCGGCGGGCGGCCGATTTCCCCGCGCGGGGACTGGGCGGGTATTCTGCGTCAGCCCGCAGGGGCACTGGACGTGTAGCTCAGTTGGTTAGAGCGTTCGCTTCACACGCGAGAGGCCAGGGGTTCGAGTCCCTTCACGTCCACGCTGCTGATTAGGCCCTTGAACTGCGAGAACGCAGATCAGGGGCCTTTGCCGTCCCAGCGTGTGCGATCTGTGTGCGATAGAAAACGGCCCCGGCCGGTGCGCGAACACCGAGCCGAGGCCTGGACCGATCACCTATGCGAGAGGCAACCGATCGTGAACAAGCAACTTACCGAAGAACAGATCCGTCGTCGCCGGGCCGCCGGCCATGAGCTGCGAGAGCGAGCCGCCCAGCTGCTCGAGGACGCGTCCATGTTGGACGGCTTCCCCATCCTTCACTTCACCGTGGCAGACCTGGGCCGGGTCGCCGAGGCGCTCGGCCTCCCGGCGTCGGAGCTGACCGCGGCCGTCCGGACCCTGTTCCCCGGCGGCGACGCGGGCGAGTGCGCGGAGGGCGGCGAGGAGGACTGACAACCGCGCCGAAGCGCCCCCGGCCCTTTGCGGTCGGGGGCGCTGTCGATTGCGGACGCCACCGCGCAGCGCACAGGAGTAACGGTGCCGATTGCCTTACCGCATCTGCTTGATATGCGGGTGATGCGCCCGCTAGGGCACGTTCCTGCTCTGGGGCGGCATTAGGCGTCGTCGGGACGTGACCTTCGGCTGTCTGCCTGACGGAGCATCGCGTCGATCTTGGGGTCGAATCCGAGCTCCCAGATTTCCTGGTCGCAGCGGCACGCGGTAGCCCACTTGGCAGCCCACTTGTGCGCCTCCTCGCGTGAGGGCACCTCGATCACCGTGAGTCCGCCGACGGTCACCTGTGGGCCCTCGGTGACCGTCCCGTCGGCGGCCACGATGCTTGCCCTCTGGTCTTCCAGTCCGCTGCCGCACACCCACACGCCGGCGTCGATGGCCTCCTGGCTGACCGCGTGCGCGGCCTTGTCAACGTGCGGCATGTCCTCGTCGGGGATGTGGTCCATCGGGTGGGCGTCCATAACCAGCACGTACTGCGGCATCGCATGACTCCTTCCCGGACCGCTTCGTTTCGGCGGGCGGCTCACCTGTTCCACGAACGGTACGCGCGCGATCCGACAATCCACCGCACGCTCATGCCGCTGTTGGCGGTCGTGCCGAAGCGTGGACGGTCACCAAACCAACGAAGGTTAGGAGCGTTGCCGCTGGGCAGAGAGCACCCCCCACACGTGCCGGACGCACTCGCCACGTCGGCGCTCATCGGAGGTGACTGCCTAGTGCCCTGTCCTTCGCTCCCGCGGTCGGCGGCCGCGTCTTGGCGTCGAGCTCCTGGTGCCAATCTCGGTGCACCTGCAACGAGAGGTCATCTCGCCACACGTAGCTGCCGCACGTCGAGCAGGTGAGCCCCCCTCCCGACCCAATCTCCACAAACCCGTCTGGCGTCTCAGCGCCGCCGCTACCGGTCGCTTCCTCGCTCATCCGTCCACTGTGCCACGGGGACGGGGACGGCACCGCCTTCGCTCCCGCGGTCGGCGGCCGCGTCTTGGCGTCGAGCTCCTGGTGCCAATCTCGGTGCACCTGCAACGAGAGGTCATCTCGCCACACGTAGCTGCCGCACGTCGAGCAGGTGAGCCCCCCTCCCGACCCAATCTCCACAAACCCGGGTGGCGTCTCAGCGCCGCCGCTACCGGTTGCTTCCTCGCTCATCCGTCCACTGTGCCACGGGGACGGGGACGGCACCGCCTGCCCCGCCCTGTTGGAGGCAAACGGCGCGTCAATGGCCTCTACCCGGGCGACGAGACGCCATGCGCCCTCCACTCCGAGGGCAGTTTGCAGCGCCCTCGACCTTCAAGGGTCGCGGGCGCTGCCATGAGGCGCCTACCGGTCGGCGCGCTCGTCAGCACGGCGTTGCTCCTGCGCAGCCGTCGCCTGGCGGCGGAAGTTCACGAACAGGGCGACGCTTGCGAGGGTAGAGACCGCGACGATGCTTACGAGGGCAGAGAGCACCGGCAGGGTCAGCGCGATCGCGGCCATCATGCCGCGTCACCCTATCGGGCCACTGTCAGCGTTACCCCCTACCGTGGGACGTGTGGCGCTATGACCTGAAGGACTGGCACCCGGACACCGGACTCACCCATGAGCAGTGGTGGGCCGATGTGCTCGCGGAAGGATGGGAGCCCGAATCCCCGGACTTGGCGGAGGGCTCGGTGTTCGAGATCAACGGGCGACACCCTTGCGCCGCATCGCGTGGGAGGTCTTCATCCAGCCGCGTTTTCGATCTCTTGGCCCTTGGCCACTGCTTCGCCTAGGAGATTGCTGCCATCCCCGGTGGCGTTGGTTCCGCAGTTGAGTTTCTGTTCTACCGTCTTGCTGGCGCTGTAGAGGTTGCGGGCGGCCACCTCATAGCATGCGGCTCCCTTGTTGTACTGCTGGCACGCTTTCGCGACGAGTACACGCACCGGCTGGAGTCGGTCACTTGGGGCACCGAGTCGAGCCAGCTCCCGGCTACAGCTGCGCATCGTCGTTTCCCACTCGCGCAGCTTACTTGGTGTGATCGTGACGGAGCCTCCGGCCATGAGCACCTTGTCGATGTTGTTGTGCAGCTTGGTGATCGCATGCAGCCAGGCGAGTTCCTCGGCGGTCAGCGGTCCCGGCGCGCTGGCGGTCGGTGCCGCCGCGGTCGACGACGGTGTCGTGATGCTGGGGCTGGGCGTCGCCACCGTCTTGGCCGCCTGGCCGCTGCACCCGGACGCAAGCAGAGCCAGCGCGACCGCCAGGAGCAGTCGAGCGGGTCGACGAACGCTGTTGTCTTGCATCGTGAGGCCCCCTTTCGGCGATGCATCGCGACAAGGGGTCGCGGTGCGACACGATCTGATGTGCCGTGATCGCCGGGCAGGGCTGTCGGCCGATCATCGCCAAGAGTCAGAGCGGTGATTCAAGACCGACATCTATGGATCGCTCCTCCTGCGTTTGATCGCCATTGCGCGGGTTGTGACGGTCGTCGGCGGTTATCCGGTACGTGGAACCGTTGTTTCGCTTGGTCTTTCAGACTCTCCCCGCACGCCACCGTCGTTTGCAAGGGCCGAAGGTCCTGGCGCCACCTGAGTGCAGCGCGTGTACCGGAATTGTCGCTGCCGCGTGCAGGAGAAGGTCCGCAAGCGACAGATGCGGGTGCGCAGTAAGGGAGTGGCTCGCTGCGCCCGCCTGGCCTGCTCGGCAGGCACTTTGTCGGGAGACCTTCGACTCTGCCTGGCCCGGGTGGTGGTTGGGACGGTCGAAGCGCTGCCGCGGGGGGCTGCGATCCCATGGGAGGGTGGAGTGAAGCCTCAGGACTATTCTGCCCGTTCGCGCTTCCGACCTCCGGCCGGCTGGTATCGGCGCCTGAACTGGCTTGGTGTGCTGCTGACCTCGGTGGGGCTGGCCCCTCGGGACGCGGTGACACTGCAGGTGCGGGGTCGCAATGGCATGACCGAGCGTTACCGGGCCTACCCGCGAGGCCGAGAGCCTGTGGGAGGGGCCCCCCAGTGGAGGAGCGCGGGGCCTCTTCGTGTGCGCAGGTGTGTCATCGCGGGAGAAAGGAGGGAACCTCCCTGGACACCTTGGCTCCCGGCCGCCGCGGCGACCCGGTGACCTTCACGCACGGCTTGCCCCCGTCTGAACCAATGCCAGCCCGGTCGCGGTGTCAGGTGTTGAGCTCGGCCGACGGGTTCGATCCCAACCGTGGACGTGCGATCGGCTGGCTCTACGGCGTGGGTGGCTACGTGGCCAGCTCGATGCGCAGGCATCGTTCGCGGTCTTCACACGCCGAGCAGCACGTGTCTGGTCGGGCTCTTCTCGACCCCGATGACTACGCGCGGGTCGAGGAAGGCATTGATGCCGCTGCGCGACTCCGCCAGACCTTCCTCGCGATGGACGCTCTGCCCGAACAGGACCGCAAGATCCTCGAACTGGTCGCGGTCGACGAGTTGACCACCGGGCAGGCCGCGCATGCGCTCGGCATCAGTCCCGTTGCGGCCCGGGTTCGGGTGAGTCGCGCGCGTAACCGACTGCGTGCGTCGCTCTCCGAGACGAAGCGCTCCGATACCCAACATCGGTACACCACTCAGGAGGGATCAGCGTGACCCCAGACATCGGCGTCACAAGAGGATTCGAGGCTCGCCTGCTGGCGGCACTGACCGAGGTCGACGCCGCGCGAACGGTGACGCCTTCGCGCGCGCACACTGTGGAGTCCCGACCCGTCCGCCGCGCGGGACGGCGTCGCCTGATGATCGGTGGCTCGATCACCGCTCTCGCGCTCGGCACGACTGCTGTCGCGACCGCGGCAGGCGTCTTCGACTCCGCCACGCCTCAGGTGAAGCAGATCTTCAACGGCATGGGCGGCTCGGTCGATGCTCAGAGCGCGGTCCGGATCGGTGTGATCGACGATCACGTCGCCTACGCCGCGCCAACCGACGGCGGCGGATTCTGTTTCTACTTCGACCACAACCCGCGCAGCGGCCCGACCGGCGGTTCCTGCGTGCATCGCGAGGCCGCGCCCGACGAGGCCGTGTTCACCGTGCTGCCAGGCACCGACGGCGGCTTGCTGTTCGGTCGCGTGGGCACCGACCGGGCCCAATGGATCCACATCATGTTCCCGCGTAGCCGCGAATCCGCGGACGTGACTGTCGTGGACAGTGGGTTCTTCGCGCTGCGGATCCCGGACACGTCCATGAGCTCGCTCATGGCGACGTTTCCTCCGGGACCGAAGGATCCGCCGGTCAAGGGCGGTGGGCCGATCGTGAGCTTCCAGCTGGACCGGGTACCGGAGATCTCGGTTGCCGGCATCGACGAGAACGGCAACAGCGTGGCACACGGTGTTGCGGTCGAGACTCCCGAACCCAGCTCCGACGGCTAGCGGAGCTTGGCCAGGGCGGAGGCACCGGGCCAGGTCCGAACATCGGCGCAGGGCATGCCGCAGAACCGGACGCCCACGCAGCGAGCAGGGCGGGCCCTCGCAGGTCTTGTTCGGCATCGACAGCCGCCAGCTGTCCTCGCGGAGGGCGGCGAGCCAGGACTCACACCACGAATCGTGGCAGACCGCGCCGACCTACCCGGCCATGAGGCCGTGGCGGCCGGCAACCCGAACCTCCTGGGCCCCCTCGTCGCTCTCGCCTGGCCACAGCCCTGGGAAGGGATACCGGGGCTCCAAATGGTGCGGGGCGCTGGTCGGGTCTCCGCGCCCCCCACAGGGACGCTCTCCAGCCATCGCTCCCGGCCGCAGGCGAATCCGAGCGCGGCGGGTTGATGTTGACGCCGGGGCCATCTACGCCTCCACGCCGCCGACCGGCTGGATCAGCGCCAGCCCGATCGTCACGTCTGCTTGGACCATGTCTCGGTCGACCAGCTTCTCGAAGGTTGCCCCAGCCCACGCCGTCGGCCCTGAACTCCGCGTACGCAGATCAGGGGCTTTCGTCATTTGCAGCACACGCGATCTGTGTGCGACAGAAAAGCAGCGCGGCCGGCGCTCGAAATCGACTCAGTCGACGCCGTTGAGGAGGTTCTGCGTGAGCAGGGCTGCCGCCACCGCCAGCACGGTCACGCCAAGCGCCCAACGCGTCACCCGCCGGCGGTTGCTGGTGCCCCGGTACGCTCCCAGCACGGCACCGGCCGCGGCGAACTGGGTGACCTGAACGACCACTGCCGCAGCCACGAAGCCCCCGGTGATATCCACCACGGTCCACAGCGCGATGACCCCCAGCGCCGCTGTCACGGCGCCGGCAATCGCCCCGAGCGTTAGACCTCGCCCAGTCCCCCGCCGGTCCGTGCTGTCCAGCAGCCAAGCCAGTCCGACAACGCCCATCAGCAAGGCGAGGTAAGCGACTGGAATGCGCCGGAACAGCGTCGCGTCGTCCAGCAGGCTGGGCTCGCGGGCCTGGTCGAACAGCGGGGAGAACAATCCGGCGTTGAACATCAGGTCGACCCCGACCGCCACCAGCCACGCGGTTGCCACTGTCCCGGCGGCGAGGACCCGCGGCTGCGGCACATCCGTGGACCGCGTCCGGTCGTCCGTCTCCATCGTCCCGCCTAGTTTGTGGCTGACTGCCGTGTGTTGCTGAGTGACCGTGCCCAATGAATCGCAACGGCCTCGATGCGTCAACGCTTCAAGACTGGACCGACCAGTGATACGCCAGCCGCTCCTGTAGCCGCTGATCGGCCGCAGCATGATCGTTGCGCAGGGCGCGCAGCGCGGCTCCTTCGCTGGGCCTCCATGCGCCACGAGCGTCGAGCCGGCAGTTCCCGGGGCACCTGCTCCCACCGTTCTCGACGTTAGCGGCGACGTGGGCGCTTCTCCGGCCGTCCCGCCCAGCGCACTGCGTGCCGCCCCCGAGGTAGTCAGGAGGAAGAGGTACCTGAAGGAGGTCAGCATGGACGCTTCCTTGGAAAGGTCGGCATTGGCCCGCCTTCCTCATTCTCGCCGTGCTCTTCCTCGGACCGGCAACCACACGCTGTGCGGCATCGCGGTGCGGTTAGCGGCCCCGACCATCGCGCTGGGCGTCCCCGGTGCCATGCCCAGGACGACGGGCACAGTCGACCACCAGGACCTGGCCGTCCTCGGCGGCCTCAACGTCGGCGTGGTCGCCCTGTTCTTTCCCGCACTCCGGGTGTTCAGCCAGGGCAGGGCGGCCAGCCTGTTCCTGACATATCCAGGTAGCGGCCAAGCCCGAAGCGCCAGCAGGTGCTGGTGGCGACGGCTACCCCTATTGAACCGGCGGCCCACGGCTCGCGGCAGCCATCAGGCGCCCGTGTTGCTACCCGATCGTGCCGGGCGGAGGCGAGTTGGGTCGAGGGCCTGTGCGGGTGCAGCCCCTAGCGCGGGGCCCATTTCTGGGGCTTTTCCCAGCGCAGCGTCGCCCATTCCGCGTTGAACGCCCTTTCGGCCCGGTCGGCGCGCCACTGCTCGAGGGCGTGCAGGCGACCGAAGGTGAACCCATTCTCGCCGCTGAGGTGCGCCTGCACCCCGTACTCGCGCAGTTTCTGGCGAGCCACCACGGCGTCCTGGTGCAGTCCAAGCTCTTCCTGGACTCTCTTTGCAGAGGCCGCCAGGGTTTTCGCCTGCTTGCCGAACACGGGGACTGCCGACTCGGCCGCGTATCGCAGCCGCTTGGCCTTCTTGCGGACCTCATGGAGGGCCAGGTCGCGCTGCTGCGCGTCCCCGGCCCGCTCGACTTCGTTGAGTGCGCGGCGCAGTCGCTTCGCATCACGCCGCATTAGCCGGGGAATCACGGTCATGGCGGAGGCACCGGCCGCGGGCACCAGGGGTGCGGACCGTACGAAGGCGTCGAGAGCGTCCAAAAGACGGAAATATCTCTCGCTGTCCAGCGCGATCAGGGCATCCTTCCGCCCGACTCGGTAGGCATTGCCCAGCTCGTGGTCGATGCGCTCGGCCACAGCACCAAGGACCAGTTCAGGCGGCTCGGAGGACACAAGGCCCAGCAGGTGCTCCCGTAGCACCTGCGCGTCCCTGGCCTCGCTGAGCGACTGCCCCAGCCAGCGCAGTTCCTCACGCAGCGGATCGGAGAAGCCTGGCTCGATGAGCGGCCGGTAGGTGGTCAGCGCCGACCGCAGGCGCCGGGCGGCGATGCGCAGCTTGTGGACCGCATCGGGCCGGTCGGCTCGCACCCCAGCGTCCTGTTGATGCATCTGGCGGGTGTGCTCGGCCAGGTGGGCCACCAGCAGTTGGCCGGCGCTGCCCTTGGCGAGTCTCTTGCGAGAGGGCCGACGCGGCGCCTTCGGCACTCTGTCGGCGAGAGTGCGCGCCAACTTGGATGATGCGGATGCCGGTGCGGCTCCAGCAGCAAGGAGTTGCGCCTCGACCGCGTCGAGCAGCGGGCCCGTGCCATCGACCAACTCCACGTCCCACTCCCGCCAGTCATGCGCTTCGTCGGAACCTTGGACGGGCTCGGCGTGGACGTCGTCGTCGCAGAGATGGGCGACGACCGCAGAGTCGTCCCCGATCAGCGCGTATTCCATGCGATGCGTCACGACCCGGGCCACCGGCACGAGGGGCCGGTTACGCACGACCGCCCGCACCGGAGAGAGCAGCCGGGCGGGCACCCTCTTGACCGCCCTCCCGAGCGGCGCGCGTAGCTCGGCGCGTGAGTCCTTGCCATCGGGAAGCCTCAGGTGCCAGCCTTCGTTGGCGCCGCCCGTCCGACGACGGAGTGTGATACCCCGGTGGGCCAGGTCGAGCTCGGAGGTGTCGAAGTAGACCGCTTCGAACTCGTGCTCGACAGGCTGGCGAACCGAGGCCACGCCGTCAGCCTCCGTCAAGCTGGGGAGGATCGTGGCCCGGTCGACGTCGTACCTCCGCTCGAACTCGACCTGCCGCGAAGTGCTCATGGCCCATGATCTCATCTGGATCGGGGGCGGAGTCGGACGCTGTGGTCCACGGGGGGCGGTCCGGGCTCGGCGGCATACCGGAATGGCAGCCGGCCCGGTGCCGTGTCGGCTCGGGGCTGGCCTGGGGACTTCCCGCCCATTCACATCCGCGGTTGGCCGGTCCGCGGGATACTGCGCTTGTGAGCGGGCACCACCCGGGGCCGGTCAGCGGGGCGCGCAGTGAGCCTGCCGCGTGGCGACAGGGCGCCGCCGCCCAGGACGCTGGTTGACATCTTCAGGGAGACTGCCCGCGACTGCGCCGAGCACCCGGCCCTGGACAACGGGGTCGACGTGCTGACGTACGCCCGTGTGCCGGGGGCGATCCGAGACCCGCCGAGCCGGTCGATCCCCAGCCGGGTACGACGCGTGGATCATCTTCACCTCTGGCTCCGCCGGCGTCCCCGCCCGTCGGACCGATCACGCCCGATCAGCCCACGGCCCGCACGGCACCAGCGCCGCCCGGAGTCATACGACCCGTGGGACGTCATCGGCCGAAGGCTCTTCACGCGGCTGAGGCTGATGCCATAACGCTCGGCCATCGTTCTGTTCGTCGCTGCCGAACGACTGATTTCCTACTGACTCGTGGATAGTCTGCTCATCGAGGCGGTCGACCAGCCGCCAGGGTCACGAAGCCGTCGAGATGATGCAGTCTTGTGGCCGATGACCCTGGTCCCGTCGATCACTTCCGCGGCCAGGGCAGCCACCTCCAGGGGTTGAGGGTTCGAGAAGCGTGCCCCTCAGGCCCACCGAAGGTCTCATAGTCGAACCCCCGGTCCTGCAAGATAGGGCGGGGTCTCGTTGAACCCTTCCATGTGGCCGTCGTTGGTCGATCGAGGACACGGCGGCGCTGGTGCGAGGCAACGCAGGTACTACCGTCAGAACGGCGGCTGATGGATCGAGGTGGAGGGAGACAACCCGTGAGCGAGACCGGCATGACAGCGTCTTCAACGACCGGCGCCGAGGGTCCGCCGTACGCGCTCGCGGCGGATGAGGTCGTCGCCGCGGCCGGCTCCGATGCCGCTTCGGGGCTTGCCGAGGCCGAGGCGGCGAGGCGGCTCTCGTCGTACGGCCCGAACGAAATCGCCGCGGAGAAGCCGCCCTCCATATGGGTCATCGCGTCTCTGCAGATGCGCGACCCGATGAACATCATGCTGGTCGCCGTCGTCGTCGTGAGCCTGCTGATCGGGGAGTTCTCGACCGGAATCATCGTTGCACTGCTCATCCTGCTGAACATCGGACTGGGCACCCGCCAGGAGCTGACGGCGCGGGCGAGCGTCGATGCCCTCGCCAAGATGCAGGTACCGCAAGCGCGTGTGGTCCGCGACGGCGACGTAATGCTGATCGCGGCCACTCAGGTGGTTCCTGGCGACATCGCCCAGGTCGAGGCAGGCGACCTCGTGCCCGCCGACGGACGCATCGTCCGGTCCGCGACGCTGGAAGCGCAGGAGGCGGCGCTCACTGGAGAGAGCGCGCCGATCGCCAAGGACGCAAGCAGATTGGCCTCCACCGACGTTGCTCTGGGCGACCGGACCAACATGCTGTTCCAGAACACCTCGGTGACCCGCGGCACAGGCACCATCGTGGTCACCGCGACAGGTATGCAGACCCAGATGGGCCAGATCGCGACGATGCTCACCTCGGTGACGCGCACCCGGTCGCCGCTTCAGAGAGAGTTGGACTCGCTGACGAAGGTCTTGGGAATCGTCGCCTGGGGAGCGGTTGCGGTCATCGTGGTGTTTGGCTTGATCCGCGGTATGCCGGGCAAGGACCTGCTGCTGCTCGGCACTGCAATGGCCATCTCGGCGATACCGACCGGCATGCCGGCGTTCGTCTCAGGCCTGCTCTCGCTCGGCGCAAAGCAGCTGGCCGAGGCGAAGGCAGTGGTGAAGAACCTCACCGATGTCGAGACTCTCGGTGCGACGAGCGCGATCAACACCGACAAGACGGGGACGCTCACGTTGAACCAGATGATGGTCTCGACGCTGTACGCGAGCGGGTCGTGGTTCACCGTCGACGGAGAGGGGTACCGCAAGAGCGGCGCGATCCGTTCGGTGGCCGGCGTCCCCGTCCCTGACTTCACCCGTCTCGGCCTCGGGCTGGCCCTCGACAGCGACGCCGTGGTCGATGACCACGGGTCGGTGATCGGCGACCCGACCGAGGCGGCACTGGTAGTGCTCGCCGCGAAGCTCGGTGTAGACACGGACGAGACACGGCGTGCCTACCCGCGGCTGTCCGAAGTTCCGTTCGATTCCGAGTACAAGTTCATGTCGACGTTCCACCGGGTGAACGTCGACGGCGTCGAGCACGTCATCGAGCTGGTCAAGGGTGCGCCTGACGTCGTCGTCGCGCGATGCAGCCAAGCGGGAGGACCGCTGAGCGGCTCGCAGGTCCCGATCACGGAGTCGCGGGACGGCATAGACGAGGCCAACGCAAGGATGGGGCAGAAGGGCCTGCGCGTCCTCGCCTTCGCGGCTCGCCTCATTGCTGACGACGAGCTGGCCACGATGACCGACGATCCCATGTCCTTGACCCAGGGGCTGTCGTTCGTCGGCATGGCAGGAATCATCGACCCCCTGCGCGCGGAGGCCAAGAGCGCGGTCAAGACGGCGCTCACGGCTGGCATCGACGTGCGGATGATCACCGGTGACCATGCGGTCACCGCTCAGGCGATCGGCGAGGACCTTGGGCTTGGTCCGGGAGCGATCAGCGGCACGGAGCTGCGGGCGCTCACCGACGAGCAGCTGAAGCAGCGGCTGCCCCAGCTGCACGTGTTCGGGCGGGTTACGCCCCAGGACAAGCTGCGGCTTGCCCGGGCAATGCAAGAGCAGGGCATGATCGTCGCGATGACCGGCGACGCGGTCAACGATGCGGCTGCCCTCAAACAGGCCGACATCGGGGTGGCGATGGGAAGCGGCAGCGAGGTGACCAAGCAGGCCGCGCGCATGGTGCTCACCGACGACAACTTCGGCACCCTCGTCAACGCCGTGGAGATCGGGCGGCGCGTCTACGACAAGGTCGTCTCGTACGTGCGGTACCAGATGACGCAACTGCTGTCGCTGGTCTTCCTCTTCCTCGCCGCGACCGTGTTCAGCATCAACCAGGGTGTGGCGATGACTCCGTCCATGGTGCTGTTCCTCTTGTTCTTCGCCACAGCGAGCGGTGTCGTCATCATCGCTGTCGACCCCGGTGACCCTGACGTCATGCACCGTCCTCCGCGTGACCCCGCCGTCCCGATCACGAACCGGAGCGCCGTGATCATGTGGGTCGTCTATGCACTCGTGCTGTTCCTCGCCGCGTTGGCACCCCTGGTCGCGGGACCGGACGAGCCGAGTACCAAGCATGGCACCGTGTCGATGACGATGACGTTCGTGGTGATGGGTTTGGGGACCGTGTTCAACGCGCTGGTCAACCGACGCGACCCGACCAGCGGCCTGATACCACCGATCGCGAAGGCTCTGGCCATCGGCCTGATCCCCGTTGCCTTGCTCTTCCTGTCGACCCAGCTCCCGACGCTCCGGAGCGGGCTGCTCACCGTCGAGCTCACTCCGCTCGAGTGGCTCACGTGCGGGGGCCTGGCTGCGCTTCTCCCGATCGCCGTCGAGTTCGGCAAGGTGATCAGGAGGCGTCGTCAGCGGAAGCCGACGACGCTGCGCCCGGAGTACGCTGTCGCGCCGGCTCGTGCCTGGACCCCACCTCAGGGTTAGGCCCCCCGCACCCCGGGTTCGCCGCCACCAGAGCTCGAGTACGGCGCTGTGGCCACCGAACGCAGCCGCGGTCGCCAGCCGATCAGCCGTCTGAAGCGCGGACGGCGAGCGGAGCAGACCCGGGATGCAGGTCCTCAAAGGGCACAGGTGCGCCACGATGCCTTCGTCCTGGGGATCATCGGTGATGTCGGCCTTGCTTCTCGTCGATCCGCACGCAGCCAGAGCACCATGTGTCAAGATGCCATGGAGGCGCTGGCCAGCGTGGGTGACGCTCAACAACTGAAGGATCTCGCCACCCCCCGGCCCCACAGTCGCCCTCGTCCCTGACGGTAGGGAGCAGCTGATGACATCTCGCGAGCAGCGGATCGCCGAGTTCATCGAGGCGTTTCGCGTCGAGCCGGGCTCGAAGGTCCATCTGGCCGAGGACTTCGATCCGGCCTTCAAAGGCACGATCCGTTCCAAGAAGGAAGGTCGGAAGCTGCTGGCCCAGGGAGTCGAGCTGCTGGCCGAGTACCAGTCCCGGCTGTACGCGCAGCACACTCACGGGGTGCTGGTGGTGCTGCAGGCGCTCGACTCCGGCGGAAAGGACGGCACCATCCGCCACGTCATGACCGGGGTCAACCCTCAGGGTGTGTCGGTGCACAGCTTCAAGGTCCCCTCCAGCGAGGAGCTGGATCACGACTATCTGTGGCGCTACGGACTGCGCTTGCCCGGTCGCGGCGAAATCGGCATCTTCAACCGCTCCCAGTATGAGGAGGTGCTCGTCGTGCGCGTGCACCCGGAGCTCCTCGATCGTCAGAAACTTCCGCGGGGCGCCCGGGGCCCGGGGCTGTGGAACCGGCGCTACCGCGAGATCAACGACTGGGAGCGAACCCTCAGCGACAATGGCATCAAGATCGTGAAGCTCTTCTTGAACCTCTCGAAGGAGGAGCAGCGCACTCGCTTCCTGCGGCGGATCGACCTTCCCGACCACAACTGGAAGTTCTCGTCGGCCGACGTCCGCGAGCGCGAGTACTGGGACGACTACCAGGATGCATTCTCGGCGATGCTGTCCAACACGAGCACCGAGTGGGCGCCGTGGCACGTCATTCCCGCCGACCGCAAATGGTATGCGCGAATCGCTGCAGCTGCGGTGATCGCCAACGCAATGATCGAGATCGATCCTCGATACCCCACGATCGGCATGGACGCAAGGCAGGCGCTCCAAGAGGTCAAGAAAGCTCTTGAGGCACAGGCCCCAGAGGGGGCGGCGGCCGATCCGTTCGAGGCAGAACAGGCCGAGGAGGGGCACGACGAGGATGGCTCCTGACCGCGGGCACCCGGCGATGTGTCGAGAGCGGTGCGGACCTTGCGAACACCGGGCTGACACGCCTGCCGCACAGTAGGCTTCCCACTGATGACTCGGCCACATGATGAAGGAGCCCCCTCGGGCGAGGGTGGACGCTGCCTCTCGAAGCCTGCCCGGATGTTCGGCTGACCACCATGGCCACACTCGCCGACCGACCCGACGTGGGACCGCCTCGGTGGCAGGAGTACGTGCCTGGTCTAGGGCTGGCCAGGTCGTACCAGCGGGCGTGGTTGCCCAGGGATATCGTCGCCGGACTCGTCCTGTCGGCGCTGCTGGTGCCGCAGGGGATGGCGTACGCCCAGCTGGCCGGGCTGCCGCCGGTGACCGGGCTCTACACATCGATCCTGTGCCTGATCGGCTACGCGGTCTTCGGGCCGTCCCGTGTTCTGGTGCTTGGTCCCGACTCCTCCCTGGGTCCGATGATCGCGGCGACAATCGCACCTCTCCTGCTCGCCGGCGGTGACCCCGCTCGTGCCGTCGCGCTCGCCTCGTTGCTGGCTGTGCTCGTCGGCGTGGTGATGGTGGTCGCCGGGCTGGCCCAGTTCGGGTTCGTGGCGGACCTGCTGTCCAAGCCGACCCAGATCGGCTACATGAACGGGCTGGCGCTGACCATTGTGGTAGGTCAGCTGGCCAAACTCTTCGGGTTCTCGGTCGATGCCAACGACCTGGTGGCCGAGGCGCGCGCCTTCGTGTCGGGGCTCGCGCACGGCGAGGCCAACACGACTGCCGCCCTGCTCGGGGTCGGCTCGCTCGCCGGCATCCTGCTCCTGAATCGCCTGCTGCCCAAGATCCCGAGCGTCCTCGTCGTCGTGGTGTTGGCCGCCGTCGTGGTCAACACGTTCGACCTGGAAGCGCACGGCGTCGACACGATCGGCGTGCTTCCACAGGGCTTCCCGCCGTTCACGCTCCCGGGAGTCAGCTGGAACGACGTGCCGCCGCTGTTCGTCGGGGCGCTCGCCATCGCCGTCGTCGCGCTCGCGGACACGATGTCCACGGCATCGGCGTTCGCCGCTCGCAAGGGCGATCAGGTCCGCGGCAACCAGGAGATGATCGGCATCGGTGCCGCCAACATCGCAGCCGGGTTCTTCCAGGGCTTTCCGGTCAGCACCAGCGGATCCCGCACGGCGGTCGCCGAGCAGGCCGGCTCCCGGTCCCAGGTGACGGGCATCGTCGGCGCCGGGGTGATCACCGTGGTCCTGGTCTTCGCCACCTCCCTGATGCAGTACGTCCCACAGCCGACCTTGGGCGCGATCGTCATCGCCGCCGCACTGTCGCTGGCCGACGTCGCCGGGACGCGTCGGCTGTGGCGTCAGCGCCGGATGGAGTTCTCGCTGTCGATCATCGCCCTGCTCGGCGTGGCCCTCCTGGGCGTGCTGCCCGGCATTCTCATCGCCGTGGGCTTGTCCATCCTCAACGTCTTCCGCCGCACATGGTGGCCGCACCAGGCCGAGCTCGGTCGGGTGCGAGGGGATCGCGGGCCTGCACGACACCGAGAGCTACCCCGACGCCGAGCTGCTGCCGCGGTCTGGTCGTCTACCGCTTCGACGCGCCCTTGATCTTCGCGAACGCGCGGATGTTCAGTGAGGCGGTGCGGGAGATCGCTGAGGATCATCCAGACCTTCGCTGGCTCATCGTCGCCGCCGAGCCCGTCACCGATGTCGACACAACGGCCTCCGACATGCTGCAGGAGCTGGACGCCTGGCTCAACGCGCGCGGTGTATCGCTGGTCTTCGCGGAGATGAAGGACCCGGTGCGCGATAAGATCGAGCGGTACGAGCTCACGCGCACGATCGACCCGGCGCACTTCCTCCCGACGCTCGATGAGGCTGTCGCGGAGTACAGTACGGCAGACTGGCGCTAGCTGGCGCGGTCCGAAGGGGGAGACGTGACGACTACGGTTGCGGTCGGCAGGCCCAGTCCCATGCGCCGGGCGGCAGCGGCGCTTGCGCTCGTGGCTCTCGCCGCGGCGCTGGTGTTCCTGGTGGTCTCGGCGCTCGACCGTTGGGACGTCCTGCTGGCCAGCGTCGTCTCGCTGGCCGTCGCCGTGGTGGCCGCCTGGTATGTCATCTCCCGACGCGGGACGGTCCGGGTCGTTGCTGCGGTGCTCGCCGTGGTGGCGCTGGTCACCTTCGTCGTCGTGATGATCGCGAGCCAGCAGTGTTCGCATCCTCGTGGTCGGGCTCGGCCTCGGCGCGCTGTCAGTGGTCGCGGCGAGCTACGCCCTGAGCTCGGCACCGCCGACCGGCGCCACGGAGCGCGCGCCACGTGCGCGTCACCCCGTCCTGCTGATGAACCCCCGGTCCGGCGGGGGGAAGGTCGAGCAGTTCGCGCTGGTCGACCTGTGTCGGCAGCGGGGCATCGAGCCATACGTTCTTCGTCCGGGCGACGACCTGCGCCAGGTGGCCGAGGACGCCATCGCGCGCGGTGCCGACCTACTGGGAATGGCTGGCGGAGACGGCTCGCTGGCTATCGTCGCCACGGTCGCCAGCCGACACGGCATACCCTTCGTCGTCGTCCCGGCGGGGACGCGCAACCACTTCGCACTTGACCTGGGTCTCGACCGCGCCGACGTGCCTGGCGCGCTGGATGCCTACGACGACGGCGTCGACGCCGCGGTGGACCTTGCCGAGATCAACGGACGGGTCTTCGTCAACAACGCATCGATGGGCGCGTATGCGAAGGTCGTCCAGTCGGCGGACTACCGGGATGCCAAAGTGCAGACCGCGGCTGCCATGTTGCCGGACCTGCTGGGGCCGGGGGCGAAGCCGCTCGACCTGCACTACGCCCTCCCGTCCGGCCAGGAGGCGGTCCCCGGCCAGCTGCTGCTTGTGTCCAACAACCCGTACGACCTGGCGCACCTGCGCGGGGGAGGCACCCGCGAGCGCATCGACGGCGGCGTCCTTGGGGTCGTCTCGCTGCGAGTCGAGACGGCGGTCGACGCCGAGAAGCTTGCCGCGTTGGAAGCCGCAGGCCAGGTTCGGCGCTTCGCCGGCTGGAACGAGTGGACAACCTCCGAGTTCGAGGTCCAATCGGCCGGTCCAGTGGAGATCGGCGTCGACGGGGAGGCCCTGGTCCTCGAGCCACCGCTACGTTTCGTCATCCGGCCGGGCGCGGTGACGGTCCGGCTGCCGCGGTCGGCTCCGAGACGGTCGCCCGCCGAACGCACCGTACGGGTCACCGCCAAACCCACGCTCGTCGCGCTGTGGCGGACGGCGATCGGCCGCCCGACGGGGACCGAATGACCAGCCCGGTCGCTCCGGGACCGGTCGAGGAGCGACTCGCCGACCGTCTCAGCACCCGGTACGGCAATGGCAGGCCGTCAGGGGTCGTGTGGGTTCTCCGCCAACTCGGCAGAATCGATCGCGACGCGTACCGCGCCGTGGCCGAGATGCCCACACCGTGGCTCGACGGGCCGCTGCGCCGCGTATCCGACTTCGCCAACTTCTCCAAACCCTGGTTCCTCGTCGCGGCAGTGTTGGCCATGTTCGGCGGAGCCAAAGGGCGCCGCGCCGCCGTGACCGGGGTGGCCGCGATCGGGCTGACGTCGTTCGTGGTCAACCAACCGATGAAACTGGTCGGCGAGCGTCGCCGCCCCCACCGCACGCAGCTGGGCGTTCCCGAGAAGCGGTGGGTGCGTATGCCGTCGTCGGCCTCGTTCCCCTCCGGTCACTCGGCGTCGGCGGCGGCCTTCGGTGTCGCGGTCGGCGCCGTCCTGCCCCAGCTCAGGGCGCCGCTGCGTGCGGCGGCCGCGGTCGTGGCGTTCTCACGCGTGTACACGGGTGTGCACTATCCCGGTGACGTCATCGCGGGCGCGTCGGTCGGCGCCGTGTTTGGGCGTCTGACCTCGACGGTGGCCGCGCGGCTGCACACCCAATGAGGCCGTGCGCCAAGTGGCCGTGTCTCGTAGCGCCACCTGGCCGGGATTGCGGCAGAGGAGGACGACGCGTACTGGCGATTGTCCAATAACGGACCACGTACCGGCCGTTGAGCTCGGTCGGTTCCGCCTATCACGCCACGTCCACTACCTCACTGCCCCCAACGCCCCCGCACTGCTCAGGGGTGTTTCACTGTCCTCATGTCGACCGCGCGCGTGATCGAGATCCACACCTACCCCGTGAAGGACGAGCCGGGCACCACCCTGCCTCAAGTCGACGTGGAGGAGGCGGGCTTGGCCGGTGACCGCCGCAAGAAGGCACCGGTCCACCTGATCTCGCGCGAGCAGGCCGAGGGCGTGCGGGCCAACTTCGTCCTCGATGCCTCGCCCGAGGAGCTGAGGGCTCTCGCCGGCACGGTGGTCAGGCTTGGGGGTGCCCAACTCGGCGTCGTGGGACCTGCCGGCAGCTGCGCAGGCGTCTATGCCGACGTCGAAGCCCCTGGTCTGGTGCGGATCGGCGATGAGGTGAGGATGGGGTGAGCATCGGCACATAGCTCCCCGGCGGCGCCCGGGTCGAGTTGGATACCTGCGTAGTCGTTCTCGATCCAGGTCTCGACGTCGTCGATGGGCGCGGCGCGCTTGTGGCAGGAGGTGCGTTTCTCATGGCGCCCGATGCAGATGAAGTGCGGATAGATGGTCCCAAGGCAGCGCCCGTCCCATCCTCTGCAGGGGTGGGCGCTATCCATGGCGCGGCCGCGGCTTTGGAGCCCGAATATGTCGGGGAGATGTGCTGTGCCTGCCATTCTCATGGTGTGTATCTGACGTGGGGGCAGATGGAGCGGGCCCTGCAGTCGCATGACGGTGTGGCCCAGGTGGTGAAGGTGCGCCGCAGCCGGCTGAACCCGGCCGCGGTGGAGATCGCGATCATCATGCGCGCCCCCGGCGGCGGATACACGCTCAGGCGGATGAACTGCCCCGGGAACAACCTGCCGGGCGCCATGGACCACCTCTTCGACCCCGACCCCGAGACCCTCGCGCACAGCGGCGCACCGTCCACACCGCGATCGGTGCAGGACCGCAACTACGCCACCCTGGCGGCAGCCCTGTGGGCATCGCGGACGCAGGACCCTGCCGCCAACCAGGACGCGTGGATGGACGCAGACGAGTTCCGGGAGAGGTTTCCCACTGCTGGCCTCGGGCCGAGGGCCGAGGACGGCGGGCCGCTCGGGTGCCTCGTCAGCGTTGCGGGCGGGCTGGCGGCCTTGGCGGGAGTGTTGTTCGTCCTTGGAGTCTTCCTCGATTTCGTCGGTCCCGGCGTCGACAAGGGGTGGGGTGATCTGTTGGTGCCCATCGTGATCGTTGTGTCTGTGGCGGCGGCGGTCTACGCCGTCGTCCTGGTCATGGCTTTCTTCGCGAGGCGCGGCATCGCCAAGGAGCGGGACCGGTAGGACCACGACCGAGCGTGGGTCCAGGCACAGCCCGCGGATGCGGAGCGCGAGCCAGCGCACCGAGGCGTCTCGCATCGCACGGAAACTGGCGCGCCGCTACATGGGGACGCCACCGTGGCCTCGGGAAGGTTTTAGTCAAGGCACGGTGGCGTCTGGCGGCCTATACCCACAGGGGGACTCACAACACATCCGGTCGGCCCGCGAGGGAGCCGCCGGCTCTTTCCCGCCCAGCAGGCCCAGCCTGTGCCGGCCCACCTGACGGCCGTTCAGCTCGATGGCAGTTCCCTCGTCCCACGTCTGGGTGGGCATCCAGATGGCCCATTCCTCACGCAAGGCACAGAGGTGACCCTGACCCTAAGGCCAGGGTCACCCCCGTCGGGGCGCCAGATCGAGTCACCGCTCAGGCACCCATCCGGGTGCAGCAACCCCGTTCCCAGTCAGGTTGTCACACCTGACGTACTGCGTCCCGACGCGGGCGAGGCCGCAGCGTCCCTCATGGGGCGTGACCGCTCTGGTGCTCTGTTCTGCGTTTCCCCGGTCCTGGCGGGCGGAGGCCGGAAAGGCGCTGAAGCCGATCATGAGGAGGGCGATGGCTCCCGCTGCCAGCCAGCGACGGTGGTTCTGTGTGGTGTTCATGGCGTTGTCCTTGGGTGAGATGGTGACGATCTGACCTGTTCACCGTCCCGCTGGACGCTCCTCAGCCACATCCGTCGCCGCCCCTCAGATCAGGGCGAAACACCCCTCAGATTCGTCGTGCGTGCCGTCGTCGGCGTGCGCGCATGGGGGGCGATGGGTGACAGCATCAGGAAGCGGCAGGAGGCCGCAGCTGGGCGACGCGAGTCGGCGGACCGCGGGCCATTCCCAAGGCCCGCGGAGGCGATGCTGCCGGGCAATGACCTGGTCGCCCACCTTCCGACTGCCGAGCTCAGCACGAACCGCGACGTCTGCCATCGGTTGGCACTCCACCGGCATCGGTCGTCCCAACGCCCGCGCACTGCTCAGGGGTGTTTCACTGTGCTCATGTCGACCGCGCGCGTGATCGAGATCCACACCTACCCCGTGAAGGACGAGCCGGGCACCACCCTGCCTCAAGTCGACGTCGAGGAGGCGGGCTTGGCCGGTGACCGCCGCAAGAAGGCACCGGTCCACCTGATCTCGCGCGAGCAGGCCGAGGGCGTGCGGGCCAACTTCGTCCTCGATGCCTCGCCCGAGGAGCTGAGGGCCCTCGCCGGCACGGTGGTCAGGCTTGGGGGTGCCCAACTCGGCGTCGTGGGACCTGCCGGCAGCTGCGCAGGCGTCTATGCCGACGTCGAAGCCCCTGGTCTGGTGCGGATCGGCGACGAGGTGAGGATGGAGTGAGCATCGGCACATAGCTCCCCGGCGGCGCCCGCCAGCGCCCCGTCCCGGGAGCGCCCGCGGAACGGTCCAGCCCCACCGGTCGGCGGTTGCGCCTACCCTCGGCACCATGGAGCAGCGAGTCAGCTTGATCACCCTCGGTGTGGCAGACCTCGACCGTGCCCGCCGTTTCTACGAGGGCATGGGATGGCAGCCG
The DNA here is from genome assembly GCA_963715025.1 of uncultured Actinomycetota bacterium. Classification (GTDB taxonomy): domain Bacteria; phylum Actinomycetota; class Actinomycetes; order Actinomycetales; family Dermatophilaceae; genus DASSJT01. Next base: position 522,418 of record CAVQQQ010000002.1, read on the forward strand.
ACGGCCAGACCCGGCGGCGACGACGTCGTGTTCTTCCAGGCCGGCTGCATGGTGCTGGCGTTGTGGAGCCGTCAGCTCCTTGCCGAAGACAGCACCGTCAGTGATTCCGGCGGCTGGGGCGGGGTGACCCTGGCCCACAACGTGCGCTCGCCCGAGGGGGTCGACGCCGCCCTGGCGGAAGCCGAGCGGGCCGGAGGGGTCATCGGCCGGCGCGGAGCTGAGACGTTCTGGGGCGGGTACTCCGGAGTCTTCATCGATCCGGACGGCCATCCCTGGGAGGTCGCCCACAACCCGTTCTGGGGCATCGCGCCGGACGGCTCGATCCTGCTGGACGTCGAAGGGCCCGTGTAGCCCTTCACGCAGGGCCTGCCACCGACCCCGTGGACAGCGCTGCCGTGGGCGGAGTCTCCGTAAGCGTCCCCCGGCCACGGCGCCGAAACGGCTCCGCAGACGCGATGCCGACGTCAGAGGTATGCCGTCTAGCCGGCACACTCCGACGACCGGTGGAGAACACGGCTATCTCGGGAGCGGCGGCCAGACGGATGCCAGCCCGCCCCACGCCAAGTCGGTGAGGTGTTCGGTCAGGGAGGCCCGGTCCATGCCCGAAGGTCCTGCCCCCTTGGCCAGCCACCGGTCGGCCGCCGCCCGCACCATGCCCACCACGGCCGGTCCCCAGACCGCCGCTGCCGCCGGCGGCCGCCCCCGGGCCGAGAGCGCGGCGCTGATCAGGCGTGAGATCCGGTCGGCCACGTGATCGCTCATCGCCTCGGTCGAGCCGCTCGGCGAGGCAGTCGCTGACCGCTCGAGCAAGGGGGCCGCAACAATGAACCGGTAGACCTCCGGATCGCGCTCCACGAGACGAAGGTAGGAGTCGATCGCGGCGCCGACGACCGCCCGGGGGTCGACGCGGGGAGCCGCCTGCGTGGACGAACCGCCCACGAGGGCGGTCTCGTCGCCGACTGCCTGGGCGAGGTCATGCAAGATCGTCCGGTCGACGTGCTCGGCAACCGCCTGGTAGAGACCGGCGCGATCGGTGAAGTGCCGGTAGATCACGGTCTTCGAGGTGCCCGCCACGGCGGCTACGTCGTCCATGCCGACACCCGCGCCGTGGATCCGGATGGCGCGCAGGGTCGACTCGACCAGTTCACGCCGTCGAGACTGGCGGTGTTCGTCCCAGCGGGTGCTGCGCCCGTCGGCCGCTGTCGTCACGGGTACGCACGGTAGCAGGTACTCCATGTATCTGCTACCGTCCGTATCCAGTAAAGCCAGACACCTATGCCGCCCGCGTTGCAGCTGGCAGTCGGTGTCCGGGCGCCGGATGAAGGGGTAGTCGAGAGTGACGTCGTCCACACAGGCCGCCAGTGCCACTCAGCGCCGTGCGGCCATCCTCGGGGGGAACCGTATCCCGTTCGCCCGCCAGTTCGGGCCGTACGCAGAGGCCTCCAACCAGGACATGCTCACCGCAGCCCTCGAGGGGCTCGTGGCCCGCTACGGGCTCGCGGGGGAACGACTGGGCGAAGTCGCCGCTGGGGCGGTGATCAAGCACAGCCGCGACTTCAACCTGACGCGCGAGGCGGTTCTGGGGTCGAGCCTCGGGGCCAGCACACCGGCATACGACGTCCAGCAGGCCTGCGGAACCGGTCTGGAGACCGCGATTCTGGTGACCAACAAGATCAAGCTGGGCCAGGTCGACTCGGCCATCGCAGGCGGGGTCGACTCGGTCTCGGACGCTCCGATCACGGTGAGCGAGAAGCTGCGCAAGACGCTGCTGCGAGCCAACCGGGGCAAGACCGCCACGCAGAAGCTTCGCGCGCTCGGCGGCATCCGCCCCGGGCACATCGGCATCGAGACCCCGGCCAACTCCGAGCCCCGCACCGGCCTGTCGATGGGCGAGCACATGGCCCAGACCGCGGCCACGTGGGGCATCAGCCGGCAGGACCAGGACGAGCTGGCCCTGCTCAGCCACCGGAACCTGGCGGCGGCCTACGACCGCGGGTTCTTCGACGACCTGATGACGCCCTACCTCGGCCTCAGGCGCGACCAGAACCTCCGCCCCAACTCCTCCCTGGAGAAGCTCGCCACGCTCACGCCCGTGTTCGGCCGCGGCGAGGGCGCCACCATGACGGCCGGCAACTCCACGCCCCTCACCGACGGTGCGTCGGTGGTGCTGTTCGGATCCGAGGACTGGGCGGCGCAGCACGGCCTCGAGCCACTGGCGTATCTCGTCGACGGCGAGACCGCCGCTGTGGACTACGTCCACGGCGAGGAGGGACTCCTGATGGCGCCGGCCTATGCCCTGCCGCGGCTGCTCCAGCGCAACGGCATGAAGCTGCAGGACTTCGACCTGGTCGAGATCCACGAGGCCTTCGCCTCCACCGTGCTCACCACCCTCAAGGCATGGGAGGACGAGGACTTCTGCAGGAGCCGGCTCGGCCTCGACGCGCCGCTCGGTCCCCTTGACCGCAGCAGGCTCAACGTCAACGGCTCCTCGCTGGCAGCGGGTCACCCCTTTGCGGCGACAGGTGGGCGCATCGTGGCCTCGCTGGCGAAGATGCTCCACGAGAAGGGACCGGGATCGCGGGGCCTCATCTCGATCTGCGCGGCCGGCGGCCAGGGCGTCATGGCCATCGTCGAAGCGGCCTGAGGGAGCGGGGATGACAGACACCTACGCCCAGCTGGTCAACAGCCCTGTGGGCGCGAGGGTTGCCAGGCAGCTGGGGCTGCCGCGGCCAACGCGACTGCGCAGGTATGCCGTGGGGTCGCCTCTGGTGCCGGGGCCCGTCGTGGTGGGTGGGCATGGCGATGCGCCGCTGATCGGGCGAATCCGCTCGCTCCTGCAGGCAGCGGGCTTGGAGACGCTCGAGACGGGTGTGCCCGAGTCCACGATCGCGGCAGTGGTCGCGGACCTGTCGACCGTGGACAACCCCGCCGACCTGGAATCGCTGCGCGCGATCGTGGCCCCAGCGCTCAAACAGCTGAGCCCCAGTGGCCGGGTGATCGTCCTGGGACGGCGACCCGAGGAGGCCGGCGCGGTGGCTCAGGCGGCCGCCAGGCGTGCGCTCGAGGGAATCACACGCTCGATCGGCAAAGAGCTGCGGGCCGGGAGCACAGCAAACCTCGTCCTCGTGGGCGACGGTGGTGAGGACAACATCGACTCCACCGTGCGCTTCCTCCTCTCGGGCCGCTCGGCGTATGTATCCGGGCAGGTCGTGGTCGTGGGTCCGGGTCAGGCGCCCGCTCCTGCCGACTGGGCCGCGCCTCTGGGCGGGAAGGTGGCCGCGGTGACCGGCGCTGCCCGCGGGATCGGTGCCGCGATCGCCGAGGTGCTCGCCAGGGACGGCGCCACGGTGATCTGCATTGACGTGCCGGCTGCTGGCGAAGCGCTGGCCGCGGTGGCCAACGCCGTCGGTGGAACCGCCCTGCAGCTGGACGTCACAGCGAGCGACGCCGGCGCCCGGATCCTGCACCACGCGACATCGCGGCACGGCGGCCTCGACATCGTGGTCCACAACGCCGGGATCACCCGCGACAAGCTGCTGGCCAACACCGACGCTGCGCGCTGGGCCGCTGTGATCGACGTCAACCTGCTGTCGATCTTGCGGATGAACGAGGCGATCCTCGGCCCGGACGGACTCCGGGACGGAGGGCACGTCGTCTGCGTGTCGTCCATCTCCGGAATCGCGGGAAACCGGGGACAGACGAACTACGCCGCGTCCAAGGCGGGCGTCATTGGCATGGTGCGGCACCTGGGCGCCGACCCCACCCTCGCCGGGCGCGGCATCACGGTCAACGCCGTGGCGCCGGGGTTCATCGAGACCTACCTGACGGCCAAGGTGCCGCTGGCCACGCGGGAGGTGGGGCGTCGGGTGAACTCCCTGGCTCAGGGCGGCCTGCCGATCGACGTCGCCGAGACGATCGCCTGGCTCGCTGAGGACGCCAGCGGCGGAGTGACCGGCAACGTGGTGCGCGTCTGCGGCCAGAGTTTCCTGGGCGCCTGACGTGGCCGTCGAGACATTCACGTCCACACCGGCATTGGCGCCTCTGCTGCTCAAAGGTGCGCTGACGGGAAGAGGCCGATCCGGCTCCGCTCTGCCCGCCCGGACGCTGCAGCGCCCCGACGTCAAGGCCGACCGCGACCATCTTGCCCGGTACCAGCGCCTCTGCGGTTGGGACGTCAGCGACCGGTTGCCACCGACGTATCCCCACGTACTCGGTTTCCCGCTGCAGGTGGCCCTGATGGCCGGCAAGGGTTTCCCGCTGCCGCTGATGGGTCTCGTGCACGTCGAGAACGGGATCACCCTGCGCCAAGCCCTGTTCGCGGACGACGTCCTGACCATCTCGGTGCGGGCCGAGGCACTCCGGTCGCACCGCAGGGGACGGCTCGTCGACTTTGTGACGACGGTCGAGGCCCAGGGGGAGACGGTGTGGACCGGACGCAGCAGCTACCTCCACCGCGATGCCTCCGCTCCCGACGCGCCCCAAAGTGACTCGGCCCCCGGGTTTCCCCAAGGCGCCCCGTCCGCGGTGTGGCGCCTCCGCGAGGACCTCGGACGCGAGTACGGCTCCGTGAGCGGCGACATCAACCCGATCCACCTGCACCCCCTCACGGCCAGAATGCTGGGTTTTCCGCGCGCCATCGCGCACGGCATGTGGACGTATGCGCGCACGCTCGCGGCCCTCGGCCCCCGCACCGGCCTGCCATCGACCTCACGGGTGTGGTTCCGCAAACCCGTGCTGCTGCCCGGCCGCGTGGAGCTGGTCGAGCACAAGGACGACCAGCGGGTCGTCGCCGGTCTGAGGTCGGCGAAGGATCCCGCCATCGAGCACCTGGTGCTGCTACTGACCTAGAGCCGGTGGCGCACCCACACGCCGGGCTCGACGTACACGGCGTGGTCGTGTTCGACGCTGCAGTGCACCGGGTCCAGGGCCTCTGGGACGACCACGTCGCCGGAGTGGTCGAACGGCAGGCCGGTCCAGTCGCGCCACTCGGCCAGGGTGCCCGAGATGGTCATGGCGCGGGGGCAGACCCCGATGAGCTCAGCGCCAGCCCGCACATGCAGGCGCAGCCACGGGTCCGTCGGCAGCCCGTCGTCGCGCACACGGCGGACGTACTCGGCCATGGGTGTGTCCGGCTCCGCGCTCTTGCGGCTTGGCCGAACCGGTGCGTACAGGTCGTGGAACCCGAGTCGCCGCGCATTGGCGCGCTTTGCCTCCAGCATGACCGCCGCCAGCCCGGTCCCGCGGAGATCGGGCCGGATCGCGACCTCGATCGCGGAGACATGACTGGGCTCGCGGCCGGACAGACCATCCAGCCAGGACCACCGGATCACTCCGTCCCACCCGTCGTCGGGCAGGCCCGGCCGCTCGATGTCCTCGCCCATGGCGAACGGCACCGAGCACGACCGGGCCACCGGTCGCGCCGGATCTGCCGGGTCGTAGGCGATCAGGGTGTAGGCGGCATAGCGATCGGCGGCGTGCTCGTAGAACAGGTCGGAGATCGGGTCCTGCTGCATGAACCTGGGCCACAGACCCTCGAACGCCCACATGAGCGGAGCCAGGTCGGGGCGATCGGCAAGGCTGGCGATCACGAGGTCCACCCCGCCGACGGTAGGCGTTCGTTCAGCCGTCGCGCGACCGGTTTAGCCGCCCGCGCGGGTGTCCCGGATCGTCTGCCCGTACCAGGCAAACGAGTCCTTGGGCGTCCGCGCCAGCGTGTCATAGTCCACGTGCACCAGCCCGAACCGCTGCGTGTAGCCCTCGGCCCACTCGAAGTTGTCCAGGAGCGACCAGCAGAAGTAGCCGCGCACGTCGACGCCGTCCTCGCGCGCCCGGGCGACGGCATCCAGGTGGCCCTCCAGGTAGGCGATGCGCTCCGGGTCGTGCACCTTTCCATCGGGACCCGGCCCAGCGGCATACGCGCAGCCGTTCTCGGTGATGAAGACGGGAGGCAGGCGGTCGCCGTATCGATCGCGCAGGATCACCAGCTGCTCGTGCAGGCCCTCGGGCACCACGGGCCAGTCGAAACTGGTCCGGGGATAGCCCTCGATCGGCAGCATCGCGAACGGCAGGGCCGGAGTGCCCTCGAGCTCGGGGGTGGGGGCGACCGCAGCCCCGGCTGCCGCTGCCGCGGGACCATCCACGGCACCCACCCGCGTCGGGCTGTAGTAGTTGAAGCCGTAGAAGTCCAGCGGCGCGCGGATGATCTCCAGGTCGTCGGCCACAGGCCCAGGCATGCCGTCGCCGAGGCCGCTGGGGTAGGACCCGAGAAGCACTGGGTCGGCGAAGAGGCGGTTGTACAGCACGTCGTAGAGGTCGGCTGCCGCGCGGTCGGCAGCATCCTCAGAGCCTGCCCACACGGGGGTGTGGTTGTTGGCAGTGCCCACGGATGTCGCTCCCGCGGCGCGCAGGGCGTGCACGGCCAGGCCGTGTCCGAGCAGCAAGTGGTGGGCCACCGGCAGCGCGTCGAACATCAGTGCCTTCCCGGGGGCGTGTACTCCCGTCGCGTAGCCGAGAAGCGTGACCACGACGGGCTCGTTGACTGGCATCCACAGGCCCACGCGGTCCCCGAGGTGCTCGGCCATGATCCCCGCGTAGTCCCCGAACCGCTGGGCGGTCTCGCGCGCCAGCCAGCCGCCACCGGCCTCCAGGGCAGATGGCAGGTCCCAGTGGAACAGAGTGGCGGCCGGGGTGATGCCGGCCGCCAGCAGCCCGTCGACCAGCCGGTCGTAGAAGGCGAGTCCCTCGGCATTGGGCTGCCCCGTGCCGTCGGGCTGGATCCGGGGCCAGGCGATGGAAAACCGGTACGCGTCGGTGCCCAGGTCCCGGATCAGGCTGATGTCCTCGGCATAGCGGTGGTAGTGGTCGCACGCCACCGCTCCTGACGAGCCGTCCCGGATCACACCCGGACGGTCGCAGAAGTCGTCCCAGACGCTTCGCCCGCGCCCGCCCTCGTCGACGGCGCCCTCGATCTGGTACGAAGCGGTCGCGGTGCCGAAAAGGAACTCACGGGGGAGGGTCGCCATGGTGCGGAGCCTTTCGCGCCCGGCCGCGCCGGTCAACCCGGATGCCCCGGCGGGCCAGGCCGGCTGATCGCGCCGGGCAAGCAGCGGTATGCCGGTCAGCGCACCGACCTGATCCGCCGCACCAGGAGAGCGCCGACCAGTCCCACGACAGCCGCGACGGCGTAGAGGGCTCGGTAGCCGTCGGCGCGGTCGGCGAAGGCGCGGACGATCGGTGCCGCCAGAGCTGGCGCGAGCACCTGGGGAAGGGCGTTGGCGATGTTGATGACGCCCAGGTCGCGGGCATGGTCGCCCGCGGTCGGCAGCACCTGGGTGATCAGGGCGAAGTCGACCGAGGCGTAGACGCCGAAACCGGCACCGAGCACGAGAGCGCCGGTGATGGCCCCGGGCCAGGTGGGCCACACGGCCAGAATTCCCGCGGCTGCGGCCATGACGGCGCCGGACACGACGACGAACACGCGGCGCTGCCCGATGCGATCCGACCAGGCACCTGCGGCGACCGTGGTCGCAACGAGTCCGACGGCATACAGCACGGTGAGGACGAAGACCGCTTGGTCCGGCTCCGCGACTCCGACTGCGTCAGAGAGGTAGAAGAGCAGGTAGAGCGTGCCCAGGGCGTTGCTGACGTTGACCAGGAATCGCGTAGCCCACGCCCAGCCGAAGTCCGGATGGCGGGAGGGGCTGATCCAGAAGCCGCGCAGGAAGTCCAGCACTGAGACCGGCGCCCGCACCGCGAGGCCCATCGGCACGTCCAGGCTGCGCAGCGCATAGGCACGGTGGTGACGACGACCAGGGCCGCGAGCGCGAGGTAGCCGCCGCGGATTCCGCCGAAGGCGGCGCGATGCCGGTCCCGACCACGATGCCCAGGGTCTGGGCCACACCGAGCCAGCCGCTCACCAGACCGCGCTGGCGTTCGGGCACGAGGTCGGGTACCGCCGCAGGAGGGCGGCGAGCATGGCGTTCAGCCCGGCCTGCGCGAGGCACCACCCTGCGATCACCATGGCGACCGAGCTGGCGAAGGCCAGGATCACCATGGCAACGACTCCGGTCAGAGCGCCACCCACGACCCAGGGCAGGCGGCGGCCGAACCGGGAGCGCGTCCGGTCGGAGAAGGCGCCCGCGAGCGGATTGCCGAGCGTGGAGACCGCCGCGCCGAGGCCAGTCACCAGCCCCAGCGTCGCCTCCTTGTGGGATGGCGTCAGCGCCGCCGCCTGCAGTGCCAGCAGCACTTGGATGGGCCCGAAGAACCCAGCCCACAGACCGACGCTCGCGAGCGTCATACGCGCGATCCAGGACCTGGGCGCCAATGCCTCGGGGGCGCCATCGGTCGGCACCTCGCCCGCTGGGGTCACCGGGGGCAGCGGGGGCAGCGGTCCGGGCACTCGGCGAGACTACAGTCGCGCAATGGGCCGTACCGGGGCTCAGGACCAGGTCCAAAAGCACCCCAACGACAGCGGGCTGATCCGTCTGCCCTGGCTGTCCCCACTCTCGGACAGGGGCCCGACGCCGAGGGCCTGTGCATAAGTGCCGCGCAGCGGCTCGGCACGGGCCGATAGCATCGGGAGCGCCGCGTGCACACTCGGCCGCACGGCATACCCCACTCGCAAGGAGCAAAACCCGTGGCTGCCCAGATCACCGTCAACGTCGCTGGAAGCGAGCGATCGGTGCCCGGGCAGACTACGGCCGCCGACCTGTTCGGCGACGACCGGTCGGTGCTCGTGGCGAGGGTCAACGGCGAGCTGCGCGACCTGTCCCACGTGCTGGCCGACGGCGACGCCGTCGAGCCGGTGACGGTGCAGGAGGAGGACGGGCTGCAGGTGCTTCGGCACAGCGCCGCCCACGTCCTGGCGCAGGCCGTCCAGGAGGTGCACCCCGACGCCAAGCTGGGCATCGGGCCGCCGATCCGCGACGGGTTCTACTACGACTTCGACGTCGACCAGCCGTTCACCCCTGACGACCTGAAGCAGTTCGAGCGCGTCATGCAGCGCATCGTCAACGAGGGCCAGACCTTCGTGCGGCGCGAGGTCAGCGATGCCGACGCCACGGTGGAGCTGAAGGACGAGCCCTACAAGGTTGAGCTCATCGGCCTCAAGGGCGGCGCTGCCGGCGAGGCCGCCGAAGGGGCCGACATGGAGGTGGGCGGCACCCAGCTCACGATCTACGACAACGTCAGACGCGACGGCGAGCGTGCCTGGGGCGACCTGTGCCGCGGGCCGCACGTGCCGTCGACCAAGGTGCTGGGCAACGCGTTCAAGCTCACGCGCAGTGGCGCGGCGTACTGGCGGGGCAGCGAGAAGAACCCGCAGCTTCAACGCATCTACGGCACGGCGTGGCCAAGCAGGGACGACCTGAAGGCCCATCTCGAACGCCTCGCCGAGGCCGAGCGGCGCGACCACCGCAGGCTGGGTGCCGAACTGGACCTGTTCTCCTTCCCGGAGGAGCTGGGCTCCGGCCTGGCTGTGTTCCACCCCAAGGGCGGCATCCTGCGCCGCGAGATGGAGGGGTACGTCCGCCAGCGGCACATCGACGAGGGCTTCGAGTTCGTCAACACGCCGCACATCAGCAAGGACGGCCTGTTCCACACCTCCGGGCACCTGCCCTACTACGCCGACACGATGTTCCCGCCGATGGAGTTCGAGGGCGCCGAGTACCGCCTCAAGGCCATGAACTGCCCGATGCACAACCTCATCTACCGCGCCCGCGGCCGCTCCTACCGCGACCTGCCGCTGCGGCTGTTCGAGTTCGGGTCGGTCTACCGCTTCGAGAAGTCCGGTGTGGTCCATGGGCTGACCCGGGTGCGGGGCATGACGCAGGACGACTCCCACACCTACTGCACGCCCGAGCAGGCCCCGGCGGAGATCAAGAAGCTGCTCGACTTCGTGCTCGGGCTGCTGCGCGATTTCGGCCTCGACGACTTCTACCTGGAGCTGTCGACCCGTGACGACACGTCCGACAAGTTCATCGGCTCCCACGAGGAGTGGGCCGAGGCCACCCGGATCCTGGAGGATGTCGCGACCGCATCGGGTCTCGAGCTGGTGCCCGATCCCGGTGGCGCCGCTTACTACGGCCCCAAGATCTCGGTGCAGACGCGCGATGCCATCGGGCGCACGTGGCAGATGTCGACGATCCAGTACGACTTCAACCAGCCAGAGCGCTTCGAGCTGGAGTTCCAGGCGGCTGACGGCACGCGCAAGCGGCCGGTCATGCTCCACTCGGCGAAGTTCGGCTCGATCGAACGGTTCATGGGTGTCCTGGTCGAGCACTACGCCGGCGCCTTCCCGCCCTGGCTGTCGCCCGTGCAGGTGCTCGGCGTCCCTGTGGCCGACGAGTACAAGGACTACCTCCGGGGCGTGCTGGACCAGTTGACGGAGAAGGGCATTCGCGTCGAGCTCGACGCCAGCGACGACCGGTTCCCCAAGAAGATCCGCAACGCCAGCAAGTCCAAGGTGCCGTTCGTGCTCATCGCGGGGGAGGAGGACCGCGCCAAGGGCGCCGTGTCCTTCCGCTTCCGCGACGGCTCGCAGAAGAACGGCGTGCCGATCGAGGACGCCATCGCCGAGGTGGTCCGGGCCGTGGAGTCCCACGCCCAGGTCTGAACCACACCCAGGCGTATGCCGGCCGCGCACCCTGCGCCGCCGGCATACCCGGCCGGCGGCGGCGATCAGCCGCCCCGCCTCCACACGTAGCGCACGTCGGGCGCGCCCTCGTCGTTGTCGCCGTCGGTCCATTCGACCGGGGTGAACCCGTGGCGCTCGTAGAACCGGCGGGCACCAGTGTTCGACTGGAAGGTCCAACACTGGAGGCCCTCCGGGAAACGGTGTCGCGCGACGCTGAGGAAGCGCGAGCCGAGACCCTGGCGGCTGGCCGCGCGGAGGACGTACAGCTGGTCGAGGGAGTCCGGCGGGACGAGGGCCATGACGCCTACGAGGCCCTGGGGAGTCTCGGCGACCCACACCTCTGCGTCGTGCAGCAGCCGGGTGCGCACCCACCAGCCCACTGAGGCTCGATCGTGGACCAGAGGCGGCATGTCGGGCACGCACTCGCGGCGCACGCGCCGGTAGAGCGAGGCGATGGCCTCGGCGTCGTCGACGTGGCCGCGGCGAATCGTCGCCGTGCTGCTCGGTGCTGTTCCGCCGTCCTCCGCCACGTCGTGGAGTCTGGTCGACCGGTCCGGTGCCGGTCACCTGGATTTCGGGCTGCATCCCTAGGATCAGGTTCATGAGCAGGATCGAGGGAGCGGAGGAGTTCGCCGGAGTCGTCGACGGCTTCGAGCGTCTCTGGACGCCGCACCGGATGGCCTACATCCGGGGCGACCGTCCGGCCGAGGAGGCCGGCGACGGCTGCCCGTTCTGCTCGGCTCCGGGCAAGTCGGACGCCGAGGGGCTGATCGTCAACCGCGGCGAGCACTGCTACGTCGTGATGAACCTGTTCCCCTACAACCCGGGCCACATCCTCGTGTGCCCCTACCGACACGTCTCGCTCTACGTGGACCTCACCGAGGACGAGACCGCCGAGTTCACCGCCCTGACCAAGGCCAGCGTGCACGCGCTGAATACCGCCTCCGCGCCGCACGGGTTCAACCTGGGCATCAACCAGGGCGAGGTGGCCGGCGCGGGGGTCGCGGCCCACCTCCACCAGCACGTCGTCCCGCGCTGGGGCGGCGATGCCAACTTCCTGCCGATCGTTGGCCAGACCAAGGCCCTTCCGATGCTGCTGGAGGACGTGCGGCAGTCCCTGGTCGAGTCCTGGCCATCCCCGGCCGAGCCATGACCTGCCGTCGCCTGCCGGGCGGCATCACCCCGCGGATGCGTCCTCCCACCTGCAGGCCCCACCCGTCAGTAGTCTGAGCCCACCATGCTGAACCGATATGCACGCGCCTTCTTCACCAAGGTGTTCACCCCCGTGGCCCGCCTCTTCCTCGCCCTCGGGATCAGCCCCGACATCGTGACGATCACGGGCACGATCGGCGTCTGCGTCGGAGCCCTGGCGTTCTATCCACGCCACGAGTTCTTCTGGGGCACCATCGTCGTCACCGCCTTCGTCTTCTCCGACACGATCGACGGCGTGATGGCTCGCCTGTCCGGGAGGACCGGCAACTGGGGCGCCTACCTCGACTCCACGCTCGACCGGATCGGCGACGCCTCGATCTTCGGCGGGCTGGTCCTCTGGTATGCCGGCGAGGGCAACGACTCGTTCATGGCCGCCCTCGCTCTGGCCTGCCTCATCCTCGGCAGCGTCGTGTCGTACGCCAAGGCCCGGGCCGAGGGGCTGGGCATGACCGCGAACGTCGGAATCGCCGAGCGGGCCGACCGGCTGGTGGCGGTGCTGGTCGCCACCGGGTTGGTTGGCCTGGGCGTGCCCGAAGTCCTCCTCACCGCGGTCCTGGCGCTCTTGGCGCTCGCCAGCCTGGTGACCATCTTCCAGCGGATGCTCACTGTCCGCCGCCAGGCACTCGACGCCGCCGCGTGAGCGTCGTCGGCGACCTGCTCACGCTCGGGGGGTTCCGGGCCGGCTGGTCCGTGGTCCGCCACCTGCCGGCCCGCACGGCCTACAGCCTGTTCGACGCCATCGCCGAGCTTGCGGTGCACCGGGGCGGCGCCGGGGTGGCGCGGCTGCGGTCCAACTACGCCCGGGTTCGTCCGGAGCTCGACGAGGCCGCCCTGGACGCGCTCGTGCTCGCGGGGATGCGCTCCTACATGCGCTACTACTGCGACGCCTTCCGGCTTCCCGACCGCAGCCGCCAGGAGATCGTGTCGAGCGTGCGGTCCGTCAACGACGGGCCCGTCCGCTCGTCCCTGGCCGCAGGCCGTCCCGTCGTGTGCTTCCTCGGCCACCTCGGCAACTGGGACCTCGCCGGCGCCTGGAGCGAGCTCGCCCTCGGCCACGTGGTCACCGTGGCTGAGCGCCTCAAGCCGGAGGAGCTGTTCGCCGACTTCCTGGCCTTCCGGGAATCGCTCGGCATGACCATCCTGCCGCTGACGGGAAGTGGTGACGTCTTCGCCGAGCTGCGTGCCCACCTCACGGGTCCGGTCATCGTGCCCCTGCTGGCGGACCGCGACCTCACCGACCGGGGCATCGGCGTCAGCCTGTGCGGCCAACTGACACGCATGGCCGCAGGCCCGGCTGCCCTGGCCCTGGCCTCCCGCACTCCGCTCATCCCCGTGTCCATGCACTACGAACCGGTCGGACGGTCGCATCGCCTGGTCGTGACCTTCCACGACGTCGTGGACGTGCCCGCCGGCGGCACCACTCGCGAGAAGGCCACGGCCATGACCCAGGCCTGTGCCGATGTCCTCAGCACCGCGATCCGAGCTCACACCGAGGATTGGCACATGCTCCAGCGCGTGTTTGTCGACGACCCCGTGGTAGTCCGACGATGAGGATCGGGATCGTCTGCCCCTACTCCTTCGACGTCCCCGGTGGCGTCCAGTTCCACGTGCGTGACCTGGCCGAGTACTTCAACGCCCACGGCCACGAGGCCCAGGTGCTGGCGCCGGCCGACGACGACACGCCGTTACCCGCCTACGTTACCTCCTGTGGGCGGACGGTCCCGGTGCGCTACAACGGCTCGGTCGCCCGCCTGAACTTCGGCCCGGTCACGGCGTCTCGGGTCGGCCGGTGGCTCGAGAACGGCAACTTCGATGTCCTCCACCTGCACGAGCCGGTCTCTCCCAGCGTCGCGCTGTTGGCCCTGTGGGCTGTCGAGGATGTGCCTGTGGTGGCCACGTTCCATGCCTCCAACCTGCGCTCACGCGCTATGCAGGCGGCCTACCCCTTGCTGCGGCCCTCGCTGGAGAAGATCATCGGTCGCATCGCGGTCTCGGAGGACGCGCGGCGCACTGTCACCACCCACATCGGCGGCGATGCCGTGGTCATCCCCAATGGCGTCTATGTCTCCTCCTTCGCCGACGCCGGGGCCTCGCCGGAGTGGACCGGCACGCCAGAACGGCCGACGATGGCCTTTCTCGGACGGATCGACGAGCCGCGCAAGGGACTGCCCGTCATCGCGGCGGCCATGCCGGCGATCCTGGAGGAGTACCCCGGCGCCCGCCTCCTCGTCGCGGGGCCGGGCGACGCCGCGGCGGCGCGCGCCCAGTTGGACCCCGCGACCGCTCGCGCGACCGAGTTCCTGGGCGGCATCAGCGATGCCGACAAGGCCGCACTCCTGGCGTCCACGGACCTGTACGTCGCACCGCACACCGGCGGCGAGAGCTTCGGGATCGTCCTGGTCGAGGCAATGGCGGCGGGGGCTCCCGTCGTGGCCAGCGACCTGCCGGCGTTCGTCCGCGTGCTCGACGGGGGCAGGGCGGGAGCGACCTACCCCAACGAGGACAGCGGTGCCCTCGCCAAGACCGTCCAAGCCCTGTTCCGCGACCCCGGTCGGCGGGCTGAGCTGTCCGCGATCGGGCGGAAACGGGCCGACGTGTTCGACTGGTCGGTGGTGGCCGAGGACGTGATGGCGGTCTACGAGACGGTCATGCACCCCATGGGCCATGGTCGCGGTGGCCCTGATAGCACGACACTGTGGAACCGGCTGCGGCGAGGCCGAGGAGGTGACCGGTAAGTGGACACCATCAACTGGGTCATCGTTGCCGTGGCGCTGCTCCTCGGCCTGGCCTGGTACCTGTCCTACAGTGCCGCCCGGCTCGACCGGCTGCATTCCCGGGTCGAGGGAGCGCTCTGGGCGCTCGACGCCCAGCTTGTCCGCCGGGCGGAGGCGACCCTGGAGCTGGCAAACCTCGGCATTCTCGACCCGGCGACGGCCCTGCTCCTGGTCGGAGCGGCGTCGGACTCCCTGGAGCGCACCAATGAGCGGGCGGGGGAGGATCTTTTGGAGGGACAGCACTTCGCCGGCCGAGAGGCCGTCGAGTCAGAGCTCTCCGAGGCGCTCCAGATCGCCCTGACCCAGGAGGCCGTCGACGCGCTCCGGTCCTCCGACGGCGTCGGGGAGTCCGCGCTGCAGGGGGTCGAGGCGGCCGGACGCCGGGTGCAGCTCGCCCGCCGGTTCCACAACGACGCGGTCACGGATGTCCGGCAGGTTCGGCGGAAGCCCTCCGTGCGACTCTTTCGGCTCGCAGGCCATGCCGAGCTGCCGCAGACCGTCGAGTTCGACGACGAGCTGCCGGCGGCTGTCCGGGCCTAGCGCCTCCGGCCATGGTCTGTCCACGTCGCCGCAGCAACTAGCATGGGAGGGACGCGCCGGCCTTCCCGGCGCAGCCCAGCACACGCACGGAAGTAGGCCCCGCATGTCCGCCCCCGACGCCCCCGCCACCCAGCCCACCACCGGCACGTCCCGCGTCAAGCGCGGCATGGCCGAGATGCTCAAGGGCGGCGTGATCATGGATGTCGTCACCCCCGATCAGGCCAAGATCGCCGAGGACGCCGGCGCGGTCGCCGTCATGGCGTTGGAGCGGGTCCCCGCCGACATCCGCGCCCAGGGAGGCGTCTCTCGGATGTCCGACCCCGACATGATCGACGGCATCATCAGCGCGGTCTCCATCCCGGTCATGGCCAAGGCGCGCATCGGCCACTTCGTCGAGGCCCAGGTGCTCCAGGCGCTCGGAGTCGACTACGTCGACGAGTCCGAGGTCCTCACGCCGGCCGACTACGCCAACCACATCGACAAGTGGGCCTTCACCGTGCCCTTCGTGTGTGGCGCCACCAACCTGGGGGAGGCCCTGCGGCGCATCACCGAGGGCGCAGCCATGATCCGCTCGAAGGGCGAGGCCGGCACCGGCGACGTCTCCAACGCGACCACCCATATGCGCCAGATTCGCGCGGAGATCCGCCGCCTGCAGAACCTCCCGGGGGACGAGCTCTACGTCGCCGCCAAGGAACTACAGGCGCCGTACGAGCTGGTCAAGGAAGTCGCCGAGGCCGGCAAGCTCCCCGTCGTGCTCTTCACCGCCGGCGGCATCGCCACCCCGGCCGACGCCGCGATGATGATGCAACTTGGTGCCGAGGGCGTCTTCGTCGGCTCGGGCATCTTCAAGTCCGGCAACCCGGCCCAGCGCGCCGAGGCCATCGTCAAGGCCACGACCTTCTTCGACGACCCCGACGTCATCGCCAAGGTCTCGCGCGGCCTCGGTCAAGCCATGGTCGGCATCAACGTCGACGAGATCCCGCAGTCGCACCGGCTCGCCGAGCGCGGCTGGTAGTCCGAGCGCCAAGGGGGACGCCGTGGCTCACCTCATGGGCGAGTGGCGTGCCCAAGTCGACCGCCGTGACCTTTTCGAGTCGTGGAGCCCGATCGGCACACTTCGGATCGGCGGAGACTCGCTGTCCTGGCAGCCCAAGGGCTGGGGCGTATCCGTGTGGTCGGTCCCCGGTTCCAGCGTCGTGGGCGGCGAGGTGAGCCAGCCGGTCTCGCCCTTCGACCTCTGGATCGAAACCGACGTGACGGGCGCCTTGGGCCTGCGCCTCACGCTGGACCGGATGTCCGGGTGGGCCGAGGGGCCCGACTACCGGGAGCAGCAGTACCTCGACAGTCTCGTGGCCTCCCTGAGGGGCATCGGCGCACGCATTCTGGGTGAGCCGCGGTCCTACAACTTCCGTGGCAGCATCGGCGGCGTCGGCGGCATGGGCCTCCCGGACCTGCCGGGACTCGGCGGGTTCACCTAAGCAGACCGCCTCGCCGAGCGCGGGCTGGTAACTCGCGGAAACGCACGCAGCAGCCACCCGGCATACCCGTTGTTGGTATGCCGGGTGCGCTCGGGGACCGCACCCGGCTACCAGCCGAGCAGGCCGTCCGCGCCGAGGAGCTGGCCGCTGGGCGCCGCTGGGTCCATCGTCGCGGCTGCGACGACCGGAGCCGCTCCCTGCTGCACGGTCTGGGTCCCGCGCCGCCCGTTGAAGTCGGTCTGTGTGTAGCCCGGGTCGACCGCTACGACCTGGATCCCGGGAAGCGCCTTGGCGTACTGGCTCGTGACCATGTTCAGGGCAGCCTTCGAGGCGGGGTAGACCAGCCCGTGGAGGGTGGACTCGAAGCGCTCGCTGTCCGTGGTGACGGCGAAGGAGCCCATGCCGCTGGAGACGTTGACGATGCGGGGCTGCGGGGACTCGCGCAGCAGCGGGAGGCAGGCGTGGACCATCCGCACCGGACCGAGCAGGTTCACCCCGAAGACGGGCAGGAAGTCGGCGGGCTCGGTGTCCTCGGGCTCCTGCCACCGCCCGCTGATGCCGGCATTGTTCACCAGCACGTCCAAGCCCCCGGCCGCGCCGATGGCCTTGACCGCCGTCGCGACGGAGTCGGCGTCGGTCACGTCCAGCTGG
This sequence comes from uncultured Actinomycetota bacterium, assembly GCA_963715025.1. Lineage (GTDB taxonomy): Bacteria > Actinomycetota > Actinomycetes > Actinomycetales > Dermatophilaceae > DASSJT01. The sequence goes on from CAVQQQ010000002.1 coordinate 539,709, forward strand.
ACGGCTCGGACGATGCCGGGGAGGTCTTCCAGGGTCGCTGCTGCCGCGGCGCCCCGGGCTTCGTCGCGGCAGCCCAGCCACACGGTCCACCCGAGGGTGGCCAGCTGGCGGGCGACCTCGAGCCCGATTCCCTTGTTGGCGCCGGTCACAAGCGCCGTGGTCGGTTGGGTGGTGTTCGTTCAGGTGTCATGTGCCCACCCTCGCTCCCGGCTTCGGCGCCATCCAGTGCCCCCCGAGCATGGGACTGGCCGTCCCACCCTGGCCATCACCAGGGGCGTGCCGGGCAGGGGATAGTGGGGGGATGAACCGCGCAGAGCTCGCCCAGCTGCTCCGAAGGGCCCGGTCCCGAACCTCCCCAGCGGACGTCGGCCTGCCCGCGGGGCCGCGCCGGCGCGTGGCTGGTCTGCGGCGCGAGGAGGTGGCAGCACTGGCCGGCGTCAGCGTCGACTACGTCGTGCGGCTGGAGCAGGCGCGGGGGCCGCACCCCTCACGGTCGGTGCTCTGTGCCCTGGCCCGAGCCCTGCGGCTCTCGGACGACGAGCGGGCCGAACTGTTCCTCCTGGCCGATGTCGCGCCGGGCACGCCGGGCGAGATCAGCCTGGCAGTGCGTCCGAGCATCCAGCGACTGATGGACCGGATGACCGACCTGCCCACGATGCTGCTGAGCGCCAAGGCGACGTGCTGGCGTGGAACGGCATGGCCGCCGCGCTCATGGGCGACTGGTCTGCGCTGCCCCTGCCCGAGCGGAACATCGTCTGGCAGCGCTTCCTCGGGGGCGGGGGTCGCGTCAGCATGTCGCCCGAGGAGCGCGCGGAGACCGATGCCCAGGCGGTCGCGAACCTCCGGACGACTGCGGCCCGGTACCCCGGCGATCCCGGGGCCCGGCGCCTCGTGGCGGAGCTCCAGCGGCGCAGTCCCAGGTTCGCCCAGCTCTGGGAGGAGGCCGCGTCATCCCAGTGGCGCAGCCACCGAAGGCGGTCGACCACCCCGAGGTCGGCAGGGTGGAGCTCGACTGCGATGCGCTCCACATCCCCGACACCGACCAGACCCTGATCGTCTACTCCGCTGATCCGGCATCTCCCGAGGCGGCTGCCCTGGCCCTGCTGCGGGTGATCGGAACGCAGCAGCTCGGGCAGGCCGCGCACGCGAGGTCCTGAGCCGGCCGGCGGAGAGATCTCGCCCGCACCCCGGCGCCTGGGCGGCGACGCCGCGCCGCGTAGGCTGAACGATCGTGAGCAGCACCCCCATCATCGGCGTCCTGGCGGTCCAGGGCGATGTCCGCGAGCACGTCCAGGTGCTGGGCGGCCTTGGCGCACAGGCGATCACGGTCCGCCGCCCCTCTGAGCTCGAGCATGCCGACGCCCTCGTCATCCCCGGTGGCGAGTCGACGACGATGGACAAGCTGGTCCGCGCCTTCGACCTCTGCGACCCGATCCGGGCTCGGATCAAGGACGGCATGCCGGTCTACGGCTCCTGCGCGGGCATGATCATGCTGGCTGACCGGATCGCGGACGGGCCCCCCGACCAGCAGACCCTCGGCGGCATCGACATCACCGTGCGCCGCAATGCCTTCGGGCGCCAGGTCGACTCGTTCGAGGAGGACATCCACTTCGAGGGGCTCGACGGTCTGATGCGCGCCGTCTTCATCAGGGCGCCCTGGGTCGAGGACGTGGGAGAGGGCGTAGAGGTGCTCGCGCGCGTGGAGGGGGGACCGGCCGCGGGTAGGATCGTCGCGGTTCGGCAGGGCTCGCTGCTCGCCACCTCCTTCCACCCCGAGGTGAGCGGCGACCACCGCGTCCACGCCCTGTTCGTCCAGATGTGTACGTCGAGATCGTGAAGGACATTCGGTTGGGAGTCATGGGATGAGCGGCCACTCCAAATGGGCCACGACGAAGCACAAGAAGGCTGCCATCGACGCCAAACGCGGCAAGCTCTTCGCCAAGCTCATCAAGAACATCGAGGTCGCGGCGCGCACCGGCGGCGGTGACCCCTCGGGCAACCCGACCCTCTACGACGCCATCCAGAAGGCCAAGAAGTCCTCGGTCCCCAACGACAACATCGACCGCGCGGTCAAGCGCGGCTCGGGCGCGGAGGCAGGCGCCGCCGACTGGCAGACCATCACCTACGAGGGCTACGCCCCGGGGGGTGTCGCGCTGCTCATCGAGTGCCTCACCGACAACCGCAACCGGGCGGCTGCCGAGGTGCGCACGGCGCTCACCCGCCACGGCGGGCAGCTGGCCGACCCGGGCAGCGTCTCGTACATCTTCAACCGCAAGGGCGTGGTCATCGTCCCCAAGAACGGCAAGGGCGAGGACGACATCCTCGAGGTGGTGCTCGATGCCGGCGCGGAGGAGGTCAACGACCTCGGCGACGCCTTCGAGATCATCTCCGAGGCGTCCGACTTCGTCGCCGTCCGCAAGGCGGTCCAGGAGGCAGGCATCGACTACGACTCCGCCGAGGCCTCGTGGGTGCCCAGCGTCCAGGTGCCCCTCGACATCGACGGCGCGCGCAGGATGATCCGCGTCGTCGAGGCCCTGGAGGACTCCGACGACGTGCAGGACGTGTTCGCCAACGGCGACATCCCGGATGACGTGCTGGCCCAGCTGGAGGACGAGGACTGATCAGCTCGGGCCCAGACGCGGGAGGTATGCCGGGTGGCCGGCATACCTCCCGCTCGCTTTGCTGGGTGGGCGTGTTGGTGCAGCGCGCGCATCGCGGGGGTGTGTAGCGTTCAACCGAACAGGTGTTCGGATGGGCCTTCTTGCGGGCAAGATGGGCGTCTTCCGGGCGCTCGGCTATCGGAGGAGCGATCGCAGGTGCGCGTTCTCGGCGTTGACCCGGGGTTGACCCGCTGTGGCATTGGCGTGGTCGAGGGCACGCCTGGCCGGGCACGGCTCGTGGCCGTAGGCGTCGTGCGAACGTCTTCCGACGCCGAGACGGGGGAGCGCCTTGCCTGCCTCCAGGACGAGCTCGACCAGTGGCTGGACCGGCACCGGCCCGACGCGATCGCGATCGAACGGGTCTTCGCCGACGTCAACGTGGCCACCGTGATGGCGACCGCCCAGGCGACGGCGATCCCGATGCTGGCCGGCGCGCGGCGCGGGCTGCCGGTCAGCCTGCACACGCCCACGGAGGTCAAGGCCGCCGTCACCGGCACCGGGCGGGCCGACAAGGCCCAGGTGACTGCCATGGTCATGCGCATCCTGCACCTCGAGAACGCACCCCGGCCGGCCGATGCTGCTGATGCGCTGGCGCTGGCGATCTGCCATCTGTGGCGCGGTGGAGCTGACTTGCGGCTGGCCGAGCTCGCCGCCCGCGAGCGCGCGCGGCTGCAGGGTGCATCCCGCCAGACCTCCGCCGCCCGCACGAGGGCAGGTGCGCCGTGATCGCCTCGGTCCGCGGGCCCGTTCAGCACGCCGGTCTCGACCGGGTCGTCGTCGAGGTCGGGGGAGTGGGGATGCTGGTTCACACCACTCCCGCCACGGCGGCCGCCTGCCGTCGCGGCAGCGAGGCCTCCCTGGCCACCTCCCTGGTCGTCCGCGAGGACGCGCTGACCCTTTTCGGCTTCTCGGGAGCCGACGAGCGCGACATGTTCGAGACCCTCCAGACTGTCTCGGGCGTCGGGCCCCGGCTGGCCCTGGCCATGCTGTCGGTGCTCGGTCCGGATGATATTCGGCGGGCCATCTCCGGCTCCGACGTGGTGGCTCTCACCAAGGTCCCGGGTATCGGCCGCAAGGGCGCCGAGCGCATGGTGCTGGAGCTCCGCGACCGCATGGGCGCGGTGGGCGGTTCGGCCGGGGGCACACCCGCCACGGCCGGTGCCCCGATCTGGCGCGAGCAGGTCACCGATGCCCTCGTGGGCCTGGGCTGGTCAACCCGGCAGGCTGCCGATGCCGTCGAGCGGGTCGCGCCTGGGGCCGGTGAGACGCCCAAGGTCGCCGAGCTGCTCCGCGCGGCGCTGCGCGAGTTGGGGCGGTAGCCATGACGTCCGGGTTCGACTCCGAGGTCTACGACGACACGTCCATCGACGCCACCGCCCGCATCGTCGACCCCAGCGGGGGCGACGACGAGCGCACCATCGAGGCTGCGCTGCGGCCGCGTCGCCTCGACGACTTCCCGGGGCAGCCGCGGGTGCGCGACCAGCTCGGCCTGGTGCTCGAAGCCGCCCGTCGGAGGGGGACTGCTCCCGACCACGTGCTGCTGTCCGGCCCCCCTGGGCTCGGCAAGACCACTCTCGCCATGATCGTGGCCAACGAGCTCGAGCGGCCCCTCCGGGTGACGAGCGGTCCGGCGATCCAGCACGCAGGCGACCTGGCCGCGGTGCTGTCCTCCCTGATGGAGGGCGAGGTGCTGTTCCTGGACGAGATCCACCGCATGTCACGGGCCGCGGAGGAAATGCTCTACCTGGCCATGGAGGACTTCCGGGTCGACGTGATCGTCGGAAAGGGCCCTGGAGCGACGGCGATCCCCCTCGAGCTGGCGTCGTTCACGGTGGTCGGCGCCACCACGCGGTCCGGCCTGCTCCCCGCACCCCTGCGCGACCGGTTCGGCTTCACGGCCCATCTCGACTACTACGCCGCCGAGGACCTGGTCACGATCCTGCACCGGTCCGCACGCCTGCTGTCGGTCGCGGCCGACGACCGGGGCATCGAGGAGATCGCCCTGCGCTCGCGCGGCACCCCTCGCATCGCGAACCGCCTGCTGCGCCGGGTCCGCGACTGGGCCCAGGTCCACGGACAGTCTCGGGTCGACCTCGGGGCGGCAAAGGCCGCCCTGGAGCTCTTCGACGTCGACCAGCGGGGCCTCGACCGCCTCGACCGCGCCGTGCTCGAGGCGCTCTGCCGGCGGTTCGGCGGCGGCCCGGTGGGCCTGGGCACTCTCGCCGTCGCCGTCGGCGAGGAGGCCGACACCGTCGAGACCGTGGCCGAGCCCTTCCTGGTGCGCGAGGGTTTCGTCGTGCGCACGCCGAGGGGACGCGCCGCCACCAGCATGGCGTGGCAGCACCTCGGTCTCACCCCGCCACAGGCCGCCCCCGACCTGACGCCGCTGCCGTTCGACGAGCCCCCGAGCCGGTTCGGCGGCTGACGCGTCCAGCCGGGCACCCGGCATACGCCGAGCAAGGTCACGGATCGGAGCAGATGCGGCGACCGCGTTGGTCGCGCTCAGGTGCGTCGCCTAGACTCACGCGATGGTCCGGCTGCGGCCGGGCCACTGTGCTGTGCCCCTCATCCGGGGTGCGGCACGGGCCGCCCTGCGGCCTGAACCCACAGAGCCCCAGCTCCAGGCCAGAGCGTTAGGAACAACCGCATGACGTCCGGTGCCCTCGGCAACCTCCTGATCCTCGCGCTGCCAGTGCTGCTGATCGCCTTCCTGGTGATGACGCAGCGGCGGCGGCAGCGCGAGGCCGCCCAGATCCAGAGGAGTCTGGCGGTGGGCGACGACGTGTGCACCACGTCGGGTCTCTTCGGGAAGATCGTCGAACTCGACGACACGGTCGCTACGCTCGAGGTGAGCCCGGGGACGCGCCTTCGGTTCGACCGGCGCGCCATCGGCATCAAGCAGAACACCACGCCCCAGACGCCTACCGGCGCGGGCGAGTAAGGCATAGACGTTGGCTATCTCAGCACGCAACCGCAAGCCGCTGCGCACCCTCACTGTCCTGGTCGCCCTGATCGTTGGGCTCTACGGGGTCGTCTTCGCCGTGTCGACCTGGGGGAGCGGCAGCCTGACGCCCAAGCTCGGACTCGACCTCGAGGGCGGCACCCAGATGGTGCTGGAGCCGCGCCTCGTCGGAAAGCAGACGGTCACCCAGTCCCAGCTTGACCAGGCCCGCGACATCATCGTGCAGCGCGTGGACTCCAACGGGATCTCCGGCGCCGAGGTGACGACCCAGGGCGGCCGCAACATCATCGTGAGCATGCCGGGCGTGCCTGACCGGGCCACCGAGGAGGCGATCCGCAAGTCCTCGCAGATGCAGTTCCGTCCGGTCCTCGCCGCGGCCTCGGGCGCGCCAGCTCCCGCGCCGACCTCCTCGGCGACGGGCACCAACACCGGGTCGCCGACCGGCACGGCGACGGTTCCGAAGGCGACCTCGAGCGCGACCACCAGCAGCAAGAGCGCGCTGCCGCAGTCCCTCCTGGCCGCCACCACCCCGCCGACGGCCACCGCGACGCCCGCCCCGAGCGCCTCGACAAGCGCGCCCACCGGAGCCGCGGCTCCCAAGGATGCCACCGACCTGGCCTGGATCACGCCCGACCTCGAGGCACAGTTCACCTCTCTCGACTGCACCAAGCCAGGGGCGCTCGACAATCTGGTCGACGATCCTGCGAAGCCGCTGGTCACGTGCGACGACACCGGTGCCGAGAAGTTCATCCTCGGTCCGGTCGTCGTGGGCGGCGACCAGATCGGCGACGCCTCGGCCGGATACCAGACGAGCCAGACCGGGCAGCCGACCAGCGTCGTCGAGATCGCGTTGACCCTGAAGGGTGCGGGCAAGGACGCCTACGCGAGATACAGCACGAAGATGGTCAGCCTGCCGGCCCCACAGAACCGCTTGGCGGCCACCCTGGACTCGCAGGTCATCGTGGCCCCCGCGTTCCAGTCGGCCATCCTCGACGGCCGGGCGAGCATCACCGGCGGCTTCTCGATCGAGAGCGCCCGTGCGCTGGCCAACCAGCTCAAGTTCGGCGCCCTGCCGATGTCGTTCGACCTCCAGACGCGGGCCCAGATCAGTCCCACGCTCGGTGGGGAGCAGCTCCGTCTCGGACTGCTGGCGGGCGTGATCGGCCTCCTCCTGGTCGTCCTCTACTCGCTGCTGCAGTACCACGCCCTGGGGATGGTCACCGTGGCGTCGCTGATGATCGCCGCCAGCCTCACCTACGGGACGATCACCTTGCTGGGCTGGTCGCACAACCTGCGCCTGGACATGGCCGGGGTCACCGGTCTGATCGTCGCGATCGGCGTCACCGCCGACTCGTTCATCGTGTACTTCGAACGCGTGCGCGATGAGGTGCGAGAGGGGCGGCCCCTGCGTGCCGCGGTCGAGGCTGGCTGGGGTCGCGCCCGGCGCACCATCCTGGCCGCCGACGGCGTCAACTTGCTCGCCGCGAGCATCCTCTACGTCCTGGCGTCCAGCAACGTGCGAGGATTTGCCTTCACCCTGGGCCTCACGACGCTGATCGACCTGGTCGTGGTCATGCTGTTCACCCACCCGATGGTGGCCCTGCTCGCCGGCACTGAGTTCTTCGGCGGCGGGCACCGGTGGTCCGGCCTCGATCCGGAGCGACTTGGGGCGAAGATCCGGTATGCCGGTCGCGGCCGGGTGACCATTGCCGACAGCCGCCGCGCCGCGGCGGAGGGGAGAGCCTGATGTTCAACTTCGCCAGGGTCGGCAACGAGCTCTACACCGGAGAGCGCTCGATCGACTTCGTCGGCAAGCGGCGCACGTGGTACGTCGTCTCGGGCACTTTCCTCGCCTTGGCTTCCATCGGCCTGATCTGGAAAGGCCTGGTCTTCGGCCTCGAGTTCCGTGGCGGCTCCGAGTTCCGCGTGTCCGAGGTGTCGGCGAGCGCCATCAACAACTACGAGGGCAAGGCCAAGGACGCCGTGTCGTCCGTGGAGAGCGGCATCCCCTCTTCGGTCACCACGGTCGGCAGCAACACGGTACGGATCCAGACGGAGAAGCTCAGCGCGGGGCAGTCGGCCGACGTGCGCACCGCGCTGTCCAAGGCCTTCAGCACCGACGAGACCAAGGTGAGTGCGTCGTTCGTCGGCCCATCCTGGGGCGCCTCCGTCAGCCAGAAGGCGCTGAAGGCCCTGCTGGTCTTCCTCGCCTTGGTGTCTCTCGTGATGGCGATCTACTTCCGGACCTGGAAGATGGCTGTCGCCGGCCTGGTAGCGCTGCTCCACGACCTGCTCATCACGGTCGGGGTCTACGCCCTGTTCGGCTTCGAGGTCACCCCCGCGTCGATGATCGGATTCCTCACGATTCTGGGCTACTCGCTCTACGACACCGTGGTGGTCTTCGACAAGGTGCGCGAGAACACGACCGAAGCGCTGGGCAACGGCCGCATGAACTACGCGCAGGCGGCCAACCTGGCGGTCAACCAGACACTGGTGCGCTCGATCAACACCACGGTGGTGGCCCTGCTGCCCATCGCGGCGATCCTGTTCGTGGGCTTCACGCTCCTCGGTCCCGGCACCCTGCTGGATCTGGCACTGGCGCTATTCGTCGGGATCGGGGTCGGCGCGTACTCCTCGATCTTCATCGCCACCCCGCTTCTGGTGCAGCTGCGCAGCAGCGAGCCGGCGATCCGCGAACTGGCGAAGAAGGCCGCGCGGTTCCAGGCCAAGAACGCCCCGCGGGGGCCAGTGGCCGTGACCGAGCCTGGCGTGGCTGTCGCCGACGGCGATGTTGGGGATGAGACCGCGGGCCCGACCGCCGTCGAGCCTGTCACCGCCGGCCGCGGGGGAGCCGCACCCCGGGAGCGCGAACTGCATCCCTACGCGCGCGGCCCGCGCAACCAGCCCAAGCGGAACCCGAAGTCGCGCCGGTAGCAGCAACCGTGGCCCGACGCACCATTCGGCCGACCCGGCGGGCACTGCACCCCCGGACCTGCCAGAGCCTGGAGGCAGCGTGAGTGAGGGCATCGGCGAGCTCGTCGCGTCGCGGCTGCGAGACATCCCCGACTTCCCCGAGCCGGGGATCCTGTTCAAGGACGTCACTCCGCTGCTGGCTGACGGGGCGGCCTTCGGTGCCGTGACCCGCGACGTGGCCGGCCGGCATACTGGCTCGTTGGGGCCGGCCATCGACCTCGTGGCGGGCATCGAGGCCCGAGGCTTCATCTTCGGTGCCGCTATCGCCCACGAGCTGGGCGTCGGGTTCGTGCCCGTCCGCAAGGCCGGCAAGCTCCCCGGGGACACCATCGGCGTGTCGTACGACCTGGAGTACGGGAGCGCGACCATCGAGGTCCACGCCGACAGCTTCGAGGGCGGCAAGCGCGTGCTGCTCGTCGACGACGTGCTCGCCACGGGCGGCACCGCGGCCGCTGCCTGGGACCTGGTCGAGCGCGCGGGGGGGACGGTGGTGGGTTTCGAGGCAATCCTCGAGCTCTCCTTCCTCCCGGGTCGCCAGCGGCTCGGGAGCCGGGCCGTGCACACGCTGCTGACGGTGTAGCGGACGCAGGCCCCCTGGGCACGGCGACAGGCGATTTGGCGCCATCAACTAGGCTTTGTGCATGAGTGAGGACATCGCCACGCCGCAGCCTGCTGCGGGCGGGTCGGTGTCTGCCCGGGGGCGGGCGCGGGCCCGTCTGGCGCGCCTCTCTGGGCCCAGGCAGGTGCGTACCCCGGTTCTCGAGCCGCTGCTCCAGAGCGTGCGCCTCACCCACCCCAAGGCCGATCTCGAGATCATCGAGCGCGCGTATGCCGTTGCCGAGCGGGCACACGAGGGCCAGCTGCGCAAGAGCGGCGACGCATACATCACCCACCCGCTCGCGGTGACCACGATCCTGGCCGAGCTGGGCATGCCGCCGGCGACCCTGGCCGCGGCCCTTCTCCATGACACGGTCGAGGACACGTCCTACAGCCTCCCAGCGCTCGAGGCCGACTTCGGCAAGGAAGTCGCCATGCTGGTCGACGGCGTGACCAAGCTCGACAAGGTGACCTACGGCGACGCGGCCCAGGCAGAGACCGTGCGCAAGATGGTCGTGGCCATGGCGCGCGACATCCGGGTGCTGGTGATCAAGCTCGCCGACCGGCTCCACAACGCCCGCACGTGGCGCTATGTCTCCCGCGAGTCCGCGCAGCGCAAGGCGCGCGAGACCCTCGAGATCTATGCCCCGCTGGCCCACCGCCTCGGCATGAACACGATCAAGTGGGAACTGGAGGACCTGTCCTTCCAGACGCTCTACCCGAAGGTCTACGACGAGATCGTGCGCCTCGTCGCCGAGCGTGCGCCAGCCCGCGAGGAGTTCCTGGCCGGGGTGCGCGAGCAGGTGGGCGCCGACCTGAAGGCGGCCAAGATCAAGGCGATGGTCACCGGCCGGCCGAAGCACTACTACTCCGTCTACCAGAAGATGATCGTCGGCGGACGCGACTTCGAGGACATCTACGACCTCGTGGCCGTGCGCGTTCTGGTCGACTCGGTCCGCGACTGCTACGCCGCGCTCGGTGCCCTCCACGCGCGGTGGAACCCGGTCCCCGGCCGGTTCAAGGACTACATCGCGATGCCGAAGTTCAACATGTACCAGTCGCTGCACACGACGGTCATCGGCCCGGAGGGCAAGCCGGTCGAGATCCAGATCCGCACCCACACCATGCACCGCCGCGCTGAGTACGGCGTGGCAGCACACTGGAAGTACAAAGAGGACGCCCTCGCGAAGGGTGGCGCAGCCCCCGCCAAGGAGGGCGACGCCGGCCCGATCAACGACATGGCCTGGCTGCGGCAGCTGCTCGACTGGCAGAAGGAGACCGCCGACCCGGGCGAGTTCCTCGACTCGCTGCGCTTCGAGATCAACGCCCGCGAGGTCTACGTGTTCACGCCGAAGGGCCAGGTCGTGGCTCTTCCGGCTGGATCGACCCCGGTCGACTTCGCCTACGCGGTCCATACCGAGGTCGGCCACCACTGCATCGGCGGGCGGGTCAACGGCCGCCTGGTGCCGCTGGAGAGCCAGCTGGAGAACGGCGACGTCGTGGAGGTTCTCACCTCGAAGGCTGACGGTGCGGGCCCCTCGCGCGACTGGCTGACGTTCGTCAAGTCGCCGCGCGCCCGCAACAAGATCCGGCAGTGGTTCTCCAAGGAGCGCCGCGAGGAGATGATCGAGACCGGCAAGGACTCGATCGCAAAGGTCATGCGCAAGCAGGGCCTGCCCCTCCAGCGCCTGATGTCCATGGAGGCCCTGACCGCTCTGGCCAGCGACCTGCGCTACCCCGACATCGAGGGTCTCTACGCCGCGGTCGGCGAGGGGCACATCTCGGCTCAGCACGTCGTCGGGCGGCTGGTCTCGTCGATCGGCGGCGAGGAGAGCGCCAGCGAGGACCTCGCCGAGGCGGCGACGCCGCCCTCGCGCCAGATGCGCCGCCGCACCGGCGACCCCGGGGTGGTCGTCAAAGGCATGTCGGACGTCTGGATCAAGCTGGCACGCTGCTGCACCCCGGTGCCGGGCGACCCGATCATCGGCTTCGTCACCCGCGGCAACGGCGTGTCAGTCCATCGCGCCGACTGCACCAACGCCGAGTCGCTGCTGGCCCAGCCCGACCGCATGATCGACGTCGAGTGGGCGCCCTCGGCCGGGAGCGTGTTCCTCGTGCAGCTGCAGGTCGAGGCGCTTGACCGAAACCGGCTCCTCGCCGACGTGACCCGGGTGCTGTCCGAGCACAGCGTCAACATCCTGTCGGCGAGTGTGCAGACCTCGCGCGACCGGGTGGCCATCTCCAAGTTCACCTTCGAGATGGGCGATCCGGGTCACCTCGGCCACGTGATCAATGCCGTGCGCCGGATCGACGGGGTGTTCGATGTCTACCGCGTCACGGGCGGGAAGTCTCCGACGTCCGACTGAGGCGGCATGCCGTATGCCGGGTCGCCGGCCGCCGCTGGCCCTGCCCCGCGGGGGCGGCGCTCAGCCGCCGAACTCGTCGAGCCCGGCCCTCGCCTGGGCCAGCCACTGCTCCCGAGCCTCAAGGGCCTCGCGCGCCTGGGCCACGTCGCGGGCATTCCCGGAGGCCTCGGCCCTGGCCAGGTCCTCGCGGAGGCCGGCGATGGCCTCCTCGAGCTGGGTCACGAGGCTGTTGGCCCGGGCGGCCACCTCGGGATTGGTGCTGGACCAGCGCCTCTCCTCGGCCTCCCGCACTGCGGACTCGACCCGGCGCAGGCTCTTCTCGATACGCTCCAGGTCGCCGCGTGGCACCTTGCCTGCGGCATCCCACTTTTCCTGGATGACCCGCAGCTGGGCCTTGGCCTGGTCGAGGTCGGTGACCGGGAGGATCGCCTCGGCTTCGCGCAGGAGGCTCTCCTTGACCGCAAGGTTGGCCCGGAACTCCTCGTCCTCAGCTGCGGCGACCTGGTCCTTCGCGGCGAAGAAGGCGTCCTGGGCGGCCTTGAACCGCTCCCAGAGGGCGTCGTCGTCGGACCGCGCGGCCCGTCCGGCGGACCGCCAGCGGTCCATGAGCTGCTTGAATGCTCGAGCCGTGGGGCCCCAGTCGGTGCTGGTGGCCAGGGCTTCGGCTTCCGCGACGAGCGCCTCCTTGGCCTCCTTCGCCTCAGACTGGGTGCTGCTCAGCTGCGCGAAGTGAACGCGGCGGGACTTGTCGAAGGAGTTGCGGGCCCGGCTGAACCGCTGCCAGAGGGCGTTCTCGGTCTCTTTGTCGAGCTTGGCGGCCCCCCGCTGGTGGGCCTTCCACTGGTCCAGCAGCTCGCGCATGCGGGCGCCGCTCGCCTTCCACTGAACCTTCTCCTCGGGCTGGCCAGCAATCTGCTCGGCCTCCGCAACGATGGCCTCCCGCTCGGCGCGGGCGACCTCGCGGGCCGCCGCTCGCTCGTTCGCCTCGGCCTCTCGCTTGGCCGCCAGGGCGGTCTCGATCTGTTCCACCTTCGCGGCCAGGGCCGCGAGGTCGCCCACGACGTTCGGCTCCGCGGTGTGCTCGCGCAGCTTCGCGAGGCCGTCGGCCGCATCCCGGCTGGAAATGTCGGTCGACGTGAGCCGCTGGTGCAGCAGCTCTGCTGAGGCGTAGAGGTCGTCGTACTTGCGCGCGAAGTACTGGAGCGCCTCGTCCGGGGTGGCTCCCGGGTAGGACCCCACCTCGCGCTCGGAATCGCCTTCCCTGACGAAAACCGTGCCATCTTCGTCGACCCGGCCGAAGCGGGCGGACTCCGACGGGCCGGCGCCGGGGGCCGCAGGCACCGGGGCGTGGACCGTGGCGCGCAGCGCAGCCGGCGTGGGCACGGGACCCGGCTTCGGCTTCGGGGGCGCGGGCTTCGGTGCGTTCTCGTCGCTCACGGTTCAGGCCTTCTTCTCGGTGACAGCAACCCGCAGGATGCTGATGGGAGCTGCTGGCGCACCATCGGTGGCGCCGCCCTGCACTCCGGCTTCGGCGATCTTCTTGACAATATCCATTCCACCCGTGACCTTGCCGAAAATGGTGTAGCCACCGGTGTCAGTGGGCAGAGTGCTGTCCTTGTACACGATGAAGAACTGGCCGCCGTTTCCCTTCTTCGAGTCGTTGGTGCGGGCCATCGCGAGTGTGCCCGCGGGATAGTTGCCGTTCGCGGGGGCGTTCTCCACGCCGAAGCCGTACCCCGGAGTGCCGGAGCCGGTTCCCGTGGGGTCGCCGCACTGCAGGACGAAGATGCCCTGGGTCGTCAGCCGGTGGCACGCGGAGTTGAGCCAGTACTGGTTCGCCGCGAGGCTCTTGAACGACGCGACAGCTTGAGGAGCCTTCATGCCGTCGAGCTCCACGGTGATGTCCCCGCAGTTCGTCGTGATGACGGCCGAGTAGGTCTTGCCCTCCACCGCCTTCTTGTCAGGGAGCTTCAGCTGCGCGGATGTGCCGATGCCGGTCGGCGGCGGGGCACAGCCCGCCAACGATACCGACGCGGTGGAGGAGGCGGTGGAGGAGGCGGTCGCGCCCGCGGCCTTGCCGGTGGAGTCGTTCTTGCCCAGGACGTTGGCCAGGCCCACGAAACCGGCAACGACGACGAGGACCAGCGCCACCACCACGACGACCCTCTTGTTGCGCTCCCGCTCGGCGTGGCGCGCCGCGGCAGCCGCCTGCTGCCGCTCGTACCGCCGCCGTGCGCGAGCCCGCTCCTGCTCCCGAGTCACCCGTTCCTCCGACCTTGTCGCCTTGGCCCCGACCTCGGGCCAGCCGGCGCAAGTCTAGGGACTGTCCTCTCCGCCCTCGGACCCGAGTCACCGACCGTGGCTGTGCTGTGACCCAAGCGGCGCTCGATAGGCTCGCGGGGTGCTCACCATCGCGTTTCCCGCCGCGCTCTTCGGCACCAACTGCTACATCGTCGCCCCGGGCGCGCGCGAAGAGTGCGTGGTGATCGATCCCGGCGTGGGCGTCGAGGGCCGGGTCAGGGACGTGCTGGAGCAGCACCGGCTCCGACCCGCCGCGGTCCTCCTGACGCACGGGCACATCGACCACATGTACTCAGTGGCCCCCTTGTGCGGCGGCGACACCGCGGCATACATCCACCAGGACGACCGCTACCGCCTGACCGACCCCCTCAGCGCGGTCGACCCGGGTCTCCTGGCCATGATCGAAGAGCAGTTCGGCCGCAGGGCCAGCTGGGCGGAGCCCTCAACCGTGATGGAGATCCATGGCAGCAGCACCCTCTCCCTGGCCGGTCTGGACGTGACGGTGGCACATGCTCCGGGCCACACCGAGGGCTCGGTCCTGTTCCGGCTTCCCGGGGTTCCTGACGCGATCGGGCCCGGCTCGGGGCTCGATACCACCGTGGTGTCAGGCGACGTGCTGTTCGCCGGGTCGATCGGCCGCACAGACCTGCCCGGCGGGTCGGGGGAGGCGATGCGCGCGTCCCTGCGCGACGTGGTCCTGCCGCTGCCCGACACGACCCTGGTGCTCCCCGGCCACGGCCCGGCCACGACGATGGAGCGCGAGCGGGCCACCAACCCCTACCTGCAAGGATTGGCCGCGTGAGCCAGCCCCGCGCCGCCCGGGTCACCCCGATCTCGGGGTTCCCCGAGTTCCTCCCCGCAGAGCGCATCGTCGAGCAGCACTTCCTCGACGTCATCCGCGACACGTTCGAGCTGCACGGCTTCGCCTCGATCGAGACCCGGGCGGTCGAGCCGGTCGAGCGGCTCACGGGTGCGGGGGAGGACGTCGACAAGGAGATCTACGGCGTCACTCGGCTGGGCGGCGACGATGGCTCCGACGCGCGCCTGGGCCTGCACTTCGACCTCACCGTTCCGTTCGCCCGCTATGTGCTGGAGAACGCCGGACACCTGGCATTCCCGTTCAAGCGCTACCAGATCCAGAAGGTGTGGCGCGGTGAGCGCCCGCAGGAAGGCCGCTTCCGGGAGTTCACGCAGTGCGACATCGACGTCGTCGACGCGGGCGAGCTGTCGCCGCACTACGAGGCCGAGCTGCCGCTCGTGATTGCGGAGGTGTTCCGCAAGCTCCCGGTCGGGGACTTCCGCATCCAGGTCAACAACCGCAAGATCCCTGAGGGCTTCTACCTGGGCATCGGCCTGACCGACGTGGTGGGAATCCTGCGCATCGTCGACAAGCTCGACAAGATCGGGCCCGCGAAAGTGGGCGCGCTGCTCGTGGAGGCCGGCGCGACCCGGGTGCAGGCTGACCAGTGCCTGGCCCTGGCGGAGATCCGGTCGGAGGACCTCTCGTTCGTCGACGAGGTCAAGAAACTGGGTGTCGCCCACCCCGTGCTCGACGAAGGGCTCGACGCCCTGTCCGCGGTGATCCAGACCGGCCTCGACCACGCCCCGGGCGCACTCGCAGCCGACCTGCGGATCGCCCGCGGCCTCGATTACTACACGGGCACGGTCTACGAGACCCAGATCGTGGGGGAGGAGTCGTTCGGCTCGGTCTGCTCGGGTGGCCGCTATGACGCCCTTGCTTCGGACGGGCGCACGACATACCCCGGGGTGGGCATCTCCATCGGGCTCACTCGGCTGCTCAGCCTCCTGGTGGGCCGGCGCGGGCTCACGGCGAGCCGCTCCACGCCGGCGGCGGTGCTTGTCGCCCTGAACGACGAGGGCAGTCGGGCGGCGTCGCTGGCCATCGCCTCTGCGCTGCGGACTCGCGGTGTGCCCTGCGAGGTGGCCCCCGCCGCGGCCAAGTTCGGCAAGCAGATCCGGTATGCCGACCGGCGCGGCATCCCGTACGTCTGGTTCCCGGGTGGCCCAGATCGCGGAGACCAGGTCAAGGACATCCGATCCGGCGATCAGGTGGACGCCGACCCCCTGACCTGGATGCCTCCCGCCGAAGACCTCGTGCCCCAGCTGGTCACCTTGCGATAGGCGCAGTTCCACGACGTTCTGAGGTGGGCCGGTGCTCCCCTAGGCGGCTCGCGGTGGTGGGCGCAGTCCACTGTCGCGCAGCTCCAGGAGTGCCAGCTCGCGAACGAGGGCCGTGTCGCCGCGCCGCCAGGCCCCCGCGGGGTCCGTCGTGATGCCGGCGAGCTTGCGCATCGGCTGGCGGGCGAGCGCGCGCAGGGCGAAGAGGTCGAGGTCGGCGTCCTCGTCGATGAGTCGCTGTGCCGCGGCTGCGCGGAGGACGAATCGTCCGCGCATGAACAGCCACACACAGGTGACGACCAGAATGGGCACCAAGGCCGTCACGAGCTCGAGGACGAGTGCGAGCCGGGTCACGGCGTCGACGAGCTGCCGGCCGGCATCCTCGATGGACGTGCCCACCCCCGCCACGTTTCGCAGGGGATTGGCCAGTCGGTCCTGCATCAGGGGGATGTTGTCGACGGCGTCTCCGGCGCTGTTCATCCGCCCTCGGAGGCCGGACCCAGCACCCTGCAGCTGATGACCTGGTGCTGCGAGAAGCATTGTGGCGGCGTGGACCTGGCGGGCCAGCCAGACCCACAGGACGGCCCACGCGATGACGAAGGCATCGGCGAGCATTTGGGCGAGGCGGCGGCCAGGGAGATCGGCGTAGAGCTTCATGCGGACATCCTGTCGGTCGAGACAAGCCAAGCGTGGGAGGAGACGGGTCGGACTAGACTCGCAGCGCAGCAGGCCGGCAGCTGGCCGCCTGCGATCCCGCACGACAGTGCTGTCTGCCAGGCGGTCGGAAAGGGCTGAGGGGCATGAGGATCGGTATCCCGCGCGAGGTGAAGAACAACGAGTACCGGGTGGCGATCACACCGGCCGGGGTGCACGAGCTGGTGGTGCACGGGCACGAGGTGTTCGTGGAGCGCGAGGCGGGGGTGGGTTCCTCGATCGCGGACGAGGATTTTGTCGCGGCCGGCGCGAAGATCCTGGACAGCGCTGACGACGTGTGGGGCACCGGGGAGCTGATCCTGAAGGTGAAGGAGCCGATCGCCTCGGAGTACCCCCGGATGCGGGAGGGGCAGACGCTGTTCACCTACCTGCACCTGGCCGCCGACCGGCCTTTGACCGAGGAGCTGGCGGCCCGCCGGGTGACCGGGATCGCGTACGAGACGGTGGAGCTGCCCGACCGGTCGCTGCCGCTGCTGGCGCCGATGAGCGAGGTCGCGGGCCGGCTGGCGCCGCAGGTGGGGGCGCACACGCTGATGCGGGCCCAGGGCGGGCGGGGGATCCTGATGGGCGGGGTCTCCGGCGTCTACGCCGCCAAGGTGGTCGTGATCGGTGCCGGGGTGTCCGGCATGAACGCGGCGGCGATCGCCCTGGGCATGCAGGCGGAGGTGCTGCTGCTCGACCGCGACATGGCCAAGCTGCGGCACGCCGATGCGATCTACCAGGGGCACTGCCAGACCGTGGCCTCCAACGCCTACGAGATCGACCGCGCGATCGCCGATGCGGACCTCGTGATCGGAGCCGTCCTGGTGGCCGGTGCCAAGGCGCCCAAGCTCGTCAGCAACGAGCAGGTCTCCCGGATGAAGCCCGGGTCGGTGCTGGTGGACATCTCGATCGACCAGGGCGGGTGCTTCGAGGACTCCCGTCCGACCACGCACGCCGACCCCACCTACCAGGTCCACAACAGCGTGTTCTACTGCGTGGCGAACATGCCCGGGGCGGTGCCGCACACCTCCACCTACGCGCTGACCAACGTGACCCTGCCGTATGCCGTGGCGCTGGCGAACAAGGGCTGGCGGCAGGCCCTGGCCGAGGACCGGCCGCTGGCGCTGGGGCTGAACACCTTCGACGGGCACGTCACCAACGGACCGGTCGCCGCGGCCCACGGCATGGAACACCTCGACACCGACCGGGTGCTGTCCTGACCCCAACCGCCCCACAGGAGGCCGGGCGCAGCCCCCGGCCCCCCACGCCCTTGGAGCAGGCTGTCGGCTCCTGGCTCACCCACCTCGAGGTCGAGCGCGGCATGTCTGCCAACACACTCGGGTCCTACCGCCGCGACCTGGCGCGCTACACGGCATACCTCCACTCCCATGGACTGGAGATACCCGACCAGGTGGGCGAGCAGCACGTGACCTCCTTCCTCGCCAGCCTGCGCGAGGGCGACGCCGGCCATTCCCCCCTCGCGGCGTCCTCCGCAGCCCGAACGCTGGTAGCCGTCCGCGGCTTCCACCGGTTCCTCGCCCTGGAGGGCGACACCCCCGGGGACCCGGCCCGCGACGTCAGCCCTCCGGCGATCCCCTCACGCCTTCCCAAGGCGATCTCCATTGCGCAGGTTGCGCAGCTGCTCGAGGCCGCCTCCGTGGGCGACACCGCCGTGTCCTTGCGGGACCGGGCTCTGCTGGAGGTGCTCTACGGGACGGGTGCGCGGATCTCGGAGGCCGTCGGCCTCGACGTCGACGACGTCGACTCCGAGGGCGAGGTGCTGCGGCTGTTCGGCAAGGGCAGCAAGGAGCGCGTGGTCCCCATCGGGTCGTATGCCCTGGCGGCGCTCGAGACGTATGCCGTACGTTCGCGACCGGTCCTCGCGGCGCGGGGGAAGGGCACACCAGCGCTGTTCCTCAACCGCCGGGGGGCGCGTCTCGGGCGGCAGAGCGCGTGGGCCGTAGTGCAGCAGTGCGCGCAGCGGGCCGGGCTCACCAGGCACATCTCGCCGCACACACTGCGGCACTCGTTCGCCACGCACCTGCTGGAAGGTGGCGCCGACGTGCGGGTGGTGCAGGAACTGCTGGGCCACGCCTCGGTGACGACGACCCAGATCTACACCATGGTGACGGCACAACAACTTCGCGAGGTGTATGTGCAGAGTCATCCGCGTGCGCGCTGATAGGGTCGGGGCGATCAGCGCGAGGCTGACCGCCGCGGCAGCTTCGCTCACCGACGAGCGGAACGGAACGACCTGTGGAGACCGAGGTGACCCAGGCGCCGAAGGAGACGACCCACGCCATTCTGCCGGGCACCGAGGCTGCCACGAATGGGCAGGTAGGACCCACCGGCCGCCCGCTCCCACACTTCCCCGAGCCCCCGGAGCTCACCCGCCACGGTCCCGCCCGCATCATCGCGATGTGCAACCAGAAGGGCGGCGTGGGCAAGACCACCACCACGATCAACCTCGGTGCCGCGCTCGCTGAGCTGGGACGACGGGTCCTCCTGCTGGACTTCGACCCCCAGGGCGCCCTGTCAGTGGGGCTCGGGATCCCCGCCCACGAGCTCGACCTGACGATCTACAACCTCATCGTGGAGCAGGGGCACGACGTCCGCGACGCGATCCAGAAGACGTCGGTGCCTGACCTTCATGTCATCCCCGCCAACATCGACCTGTCCGCGGCCGAGGTGCAGCTGGTGGGCGAGGTGGCCCGCGAGCAGATCCTGGCCCGCGCCCTGCGCCCCGTCCTCGACGACTATGACGTCGTGCTCATCGACTGTCAGCCCTCCCTGGGGCTGCTCACGGTCAACGCGCTCACCGCGGCGCACGGCGTGATCATCCCGTTGGAGACCGAGTACTTCGCCATGCGCGGCGTGGCCCTCCTGGTCGACACGATCAACAAGATCATCGACCGGCTCAACCCCCGCCTGGAGATCGACGGCATCCTCGCCACGATGTTCGACATCCGCACGCTGCACAACCGCGAGGTCGTGGCCAGCGTGGTCGACCACTTCGGCGACCAGGTCTTCGACACCGTCATCAGCCGAACCGTCAAGTTCCCGGACGCCACCCTGGCGGCCGAGCCGATCACCACCTACGCGTCGGCCCACGGGGCGGCCGCCGCCTACCGCCAGTTGGCGCGGGAGCTGATTGCCCGTGGCGGAGCACCCTGACCTGGTGATCACGACGCTTCCCCAGGGGGAGTCCCAGGTCGGCGGCGTGGAAGGCAGTGCCCCCGACTCGACTGCGGACTCACCCCGACTGGCTCCTGCTCCGGAGCCGTCACCCGACCATGACGCTCCCGCGATGACGCCCGGGGGGGTCCTGACGCGGCGCGCGCCGACGAACGCTTTCGAGGTCCACCTCGACGTGTTCTCCGGTCCCTTCGAACTGCTGCTGGGCCTGATTTCCAAACACAAGCTCGACATCACGGAGGTCGCCCTCGCCCAGGTGACCGACGAGTTCGTCGCCCACATCCGTGCGGCCGAGGCGTCCGAGAGCGAGTGGGACCTCGGGCAGGCGTCGGAGTTTCTGCTGGTGGCGGCAACCCTGCTCGACCTGAAGGCCTCGCGCCTCCTGCCGCAGACCGGGCCCGACGACGAAGACGATCTCGCCCTCATCGAGGCGCGCGACCTGCTCTTCGCCCGGCTGCTGCAGTACCGCGCGTTCAAGGACATCGCCCGCTCCTTCGCCGAGCGCATGGCGGCAGCCGGGCGGATGACCCCGCGACAGGCCGGGCTCGAGCCCCAGTTCGCCAGGCTGCTCCCCGAGCTGGTCATGGGGGTCACCCCAGAACAGCTCGCCATGGTCGCAGCCCGGGCCATGACCCCGCGGGTTCCTCCGACCGTGGGTCTGGACCACCTCCACGCACCGGCGGTCAGCGTGCGGGAGCAGGCGGTGCTCGTCGGGGCGCGCCTGCGCCGCGACCGGGTGTGCTCCTTCCGATCGCTCGTCGCCGATGCCGACAGCACCCTCGTCATCGTGGCGCGGTTCCTCGCGGTGCTGGAGCTGTACGGGGCCTCGGCGATCGCCTTCGAGCAAGCCGAGGCGCTCGGCGAGCTCACGGTGCGCTGGACCGGGTCCGACGAGGGCGACATCGACGTGGGCGACGAGTTCGACGAAGGCGACGACAGGGACGCCGATGCGTCCCGGACCGGGGAGGATGCGTGAGCGAGTCACCCGACGACCAGGCCGACGCAGTGGTGGCGGAGGAGCAGGTCGCCTTAGACATCAACGACTTCCCGGGCGGTGCACGGAGCGCGATCGAGGCGGTGCTCATGGTGATCGATGAGCCGGTCTCCGAGGTTTCCCTGGCGTCAGCGCTTGAGCTGCCCCTGGACGATATCCGCCAGCACCTTGAGGCGCTCGAGGCCGACTACGCCCAGAGCCAGCGGGGCTTCACCCTTCGCAGCGTCGCCGGCGGGTGGCGCATCTACAGCCGCCCCGACTACGCACCGGTCGTCGAGAAGTTCCTCATGGATGGGCAGCGGGCCAAGCTGACCCAGGCCTCCCTGGAGACCCTTGCCGTCATCGCCTACCGACAGCCCATCTCGCGCTCCCGGGTGAGCGCGGTCCGCGGGGTCAACGTCGACAGCGTGGTCCGAACCCTCATGGCCCGTGGTCTGATCGAGGAGGTCGGCTCGGAGGGCGAGACGAGTGCGATCCTGTACGGAACAACCCCTTACTTCCTCCAGCGCCTTGGGCTCGGCAGCCTCGACGAGCTGCCCGCCCTGGCGCCGTATCTCCCCGAAGTAGACGTACTCGACGAGCTGGCAGAGCAGGGACGCGCATGACACCACCCCCACCCAGGTCCGGCGACGCCGGGCGCCGGCGCAGCACTGGGCAGGCGCGCGCTGGTGGGCCCAGCTCGTCCGGACGCCCCCGACGCGGCGGCGCGCCGCGGCACGGCTCCTCTGGCACGACCAAGAAAAGCCAGCCGACCAGGCTGCCGCAGCGCTCCCAGGGGCCATCCCCGGTCGACGTCCACGACCCCGAGGGGGTCCGCCTGCAGAAGCTGCTGGCGGCAGCCGGGGTGGGATCCCGCCGGGTCTGCGAGAACCTCATCGCCCAGGGGCGGGTCGAGGTCGACGGACAGGTCGTGACCGAGCTCGGCGTGCGCATCGACCCACTGCGCCAGGTGGTGCACGTCGACGGCACCCGCGTACAGCTGGACGAGTCGAGGGTCTACCTGGCCTTCAACAAGCCCCTCGGTGTGGTCACGACGATGAGCGACGAGCTGGGGCGCGTGTCTGTCGGCGATTACGTGGGCAACCGCCGCGAGCGGCTCTTCCACGTCGGCCGCCTCGACGCGGACACCGAAGGCCTGCTCATCCTGACGAACGACGGCGACCTGGCCCACCGCCTCCAACACCCTCGGTACGGCGTCCCGAAGACGTATCTCGCGCAGATTCCCGGCCCAGTGCCCCGCGACCTGGGCAAGCGCCTGCGAGAGGGAGTCGAACTCGACGACGGCCCGGCGGCGGTCGACTCGTTCCGCGTCGTCGACTCCCGGCCCGGCAAGGCCCTGGTGGAAGTCGTCCTGCACGAGGGCCGCAAGCACATCGTTCGCCGACTGCTGGACGCCGTGGGGCACCCGGTCATCACGCTGGTGCGGACGCAGGTTGGTCCGGTCCGGCTGGGCGACATCAAGCCTGGGCGGACCCGCTCCCTCACCAAGGACGAGGTCGGCCAGCTGTACTCGGCTGCGGGACTCTGACCCCGCGCGTCGGCACGACGTCGGTAGCCTTCGCGTCGTGACTCTGCGCGTCCGGATCGTCGGCACTGGGCTCATCGGCACCAGCCTGGGCATCGCCCTGTCGCGGGCCGGGTATCTCGTAAGCCTCGCCGACCCCTCGCCGACGGCGGTGGCACTCGCACGCGACCTCGGTGCTGGCGTGATCGCCGAGCCCGGGCAGCCGGCCCCTGACCTGGTGGTCGTCGCTGTGCCGCCGGACGTCACCGGAGCAGTTGTGGCGGCTGAGCTTGCTGCCTGGCCCGATGCCGTGGTCACTGACGTGGCCTCGGTCAAGGTCACTGTTCTGGAGGACGTACGGGTCCGCGGAGCGGACTTGACCCGGTATGCCGCCTCGCACCCGATGGCGGGGCGCGAGCGCTCCGGAACCGTCGCCGCCCGAGGGGACCTGTTCGACGGGCGCGCCTGGGTTGTCGTGCCTGGGCCGGAGTCCTCGGACCGCGCGCTACGACTGGTCCGCCAGATGGCGGCAGCGGCCGGTGGCACGGTGAGCACGATGAGCCCGCAGGAGCACGACGCCGCCGTGGCGGTCGTGTCCCATGTGCCGCAACTGGCAGCGAGTCTGGTAGCAAGCCGCCTGCGCACGCTCACCGACCCGGCAGTGGCGCTGTCCGGGCAGGGTATCCGCGACGTCACTCGGATCGCCGCAAGCGACCCGCAGCTGTGGACCCAGATCCTGGTCGGCAACGCTCCGGCCGTGCGTGATGTGCTCGACGACCTGAGAAAGGAACTCGCCGAGGTGATCGGCGCACTCGACGCCCTGGCAGAGGGTGAAGGGGTCGGGGCACGTGAGGTGCTCGCCCGGGTGGTCGCCCACGGCAATGCCGGCCACGCGCGAATCCCGGGCAAGCACGGCGCGCCGCCCACGGCATACAGCGCCGTCGTGGTGCTGATCCCCGACCGTCCGGGCGAGCTGGCGAGACTGCTGCACGACATCGGGGAGGCCGGCGTCAACCTCGAGGACCTGCGCCTCGAGCACGGTCTGGGACAGCCCTTCGGGCTGGCCGAGGTCCTGGTCCTCCCGAGCGTGGCCGAGCGACTGGCGCAGGAGCTCCAGGCGCGCGGCTGGCAACTCCACGGCTGACCGCCCGCGGGCCGGTTGAGGTCGGCGCACCACGGTGGCCACCCTCGCGGCTGGACCCCACTGCGGCGATCGCCGCTGCCAGCCGGGGTCAGCCGGCCTCGCGGTGCGCGTCCGCCACGGCGCGGCGTAGCGCGGCGCCGCTGACCCCCAGCTCCTCGAGCACGGAGCCCACAACCGGATCGCCCCCACGCACGATCCCGAGCAGGATGTGCTCGGAGCCGATGGCGCGGTGGTGCAGCGCGATCGCCTCGCGGAGGGCCAGTTCCAGCGCCTTCTTGCTCCCGGGGGCGAACCGGGGAGCACCCCGGTGGGGCGGAGGTCGCAGGCCCCCGAGGTTGTCCTCGATCCGCCGCAGGACCTCCGGCACGTCGATGCCGATGGCGGCAAGGGCCTGGACGTCGTCTTCTCCCAGTCCCGACTCCAGGGCGGACCGGCGACGGACGAGGGCCTCGACCACCCGTTCTCGAGGCGCGCCGACCCCTTCCAACACCTGCACGGCAAGGGAGTCGTCATCCGCGAGCAGCGCGAGCATGAGGTGGTCGGGGCGGATGTGCGTGTCGTGCTCGTCCTCCGCAAGCTGCCGCGCGGCCAGCACGGTGGCGCGTGCTGGGGCGGTGAATCGCTCGAACATGTGACGTCCTTCCTGAGTGGCCGCTGTTCAGCGGCGTCCGTACTTCTTGTGAACGGCCTGGCGGCTGACGTCGAGCGCATCGGCGATCTCCTGCCAGGAGTGGCCGAGCTCGCGGGCTCGCAGGACCTGCGAAGTCTCGAGTCGCTCGACCAGGCGCCGGAGGGCGCGCACGGCCCGCAATCCGGTCATGGGATCAGCGGCCGCCGCGGCTGTGGTCAGGTTGTCCACATCGGTCATGGTGTCAATCTAGGTTGACATTCAATCGGTGTCAACTGCGGTTGACATTTGTTCCTGCGGCATACGGTGGGGGAGTGGATGCGTCAGCGGCACGGGAGCGGTTCGCGGAGGCGCGGGTGGCCCGCTTGGCCACGGTGACGGACACAGGCGCGCCGCACCTCGTCCCGGTCGTGTTCGCGCTCGTGGGCGACACCGTATGGACCGGGGTAGACGGCAAGCCCAAGCGGTCGCGCATGCTGCAGCGCCTCGCCAATATCGCGGCCGACCCACGGGTGAGCCTGCTCGTGGACCACTACGAGGAGGACTGGAGCCAGCTCTGGTGGGTGCGCGTCGACGGCACCGCGCACGTCGTCACGGAGCGCACAGCGGACGGGGAGGTGGCACTCGCCGCCAAGTACCCGCAATACCGCGACGTGCCCCTGACCGGCCCATTCATCCAGGTTGCAGTCGACCGCTGGCGGTTCTGGCCGGCTGGCTGACCGGACCCGCCGCCACAGCCCACTAGGCTCTGTCCAATGAGCAGCACGCCTCTGACCGTTGCCATCGACGGACCCTCGGGGTCTGGCAAGTCCAGCGTTTCCCGGGCCGTAGCGCGGGTGCTCGGCGTGGGCTTCCTGGACACGGGCGCCATGTACCGCGCTCTTACCTGGTGGTGCCTGGAGCGCGGGATCGACCTCGCCGACCGGGGCGCCGTCGCTCGGGCGGCCCGCGACCTGCCTCTGGCGATGGGCACCGACCCGGTGGGGCCGACCGTCGCCGTCGCCGGACACGACATCACTGCCGACATTCGCACCACTCGCGTCTCGCAGCAGGTGTCGGTGGTGGCCACCAACACCGAGGTCCGGCCCGAACTGCAGCGTCGCCAGCGGGAACTGATGGCCCAGATCGCCCAGGCGACCGGCGGTGTCGTGGCGGAGGGACGCGACATCACGTCGGTCGTCGCCCCCGACGCCGACGTGAGGATCCTCCTCACCGCGAGCGAGGAGGCACGCTTGCGACGCCGGTCGACCGAGCTGCACGGCCACGCCGGGGAGAGCGCAGTCGAGGCCACCCGCGACCAGATCGTCCGCCGCGACCGCGACGACTCCACCGTCTCGGAGTTCACGACGGCCGGAGACGGTGTCGTGCTGCTCGATACGAGCGACCTTGACTTCGACCAGAGCGTGGCAGCGGTGCTCGACATCGTCCGCGAGCGGACGCCCTCAGGGGTATGACCTGCCCAGTCCTCGGGATGCCAGCACCGTGGCGGGCCGAGATGGCGCGGCGCGTCGGGTGGAGTCTGTTCCACGCGGCGTATGCCGTCCGCGTGAGTGGCCGGGACAACGTCCCGTCCAGTGGCCCCTCCCTGGTGGTCTCGCACCACGCCGGGTTCGTCGATGGGCCCCTGGTCCTGTCGCTCGCTCCCCGGCGGCGTCACCTTCCTGGTGAAGAAGGAGATCTTCGCCTTGCCCGCTGGCCCGTTCCTGCGGCTGTTCGGGCAGATCCCCGTGGACCGCTCCCGCGGGGACCGCACGGCCCTCGGCACGCGCTGCACGCGCGGGATGCAGGTGGTGCCGTGGGCAACTTCCCCGAGGGCACATACCCGGTCGGGCGCGTCTCGCTGCGGCGTCGCCGGAGCTCCAGGGCGCCCTGGCCGCCCTGTCGCGGCGGCCGCGGAGCGCTACGGGGGTGTCGCTGGGCCGCGCTGCGCGTGAACCAGCCACCCCCCGCGATGCGGGACAATGGAGCCCATGAGCGAAACCCAGGCTGACGACGTGGCCATCGAGCGCGCCCTGCGTGCCGGCCTGGAGGACTTCGAGCTCAGCGACAGCGACCGCGACCTGCTCGATCACGATGGGCTCGGCGACGGCGAGCTCCGCGACAGCGGGCCGGTGCCGGTCGTGGCGGTCGTCGGCCGGCCCAACGTGGGCAAGTCGACGCTGGTCAACCGCATCCTGGGGCGCCGCGAGGCCGTGGTCGAGGACGTGCCGGGGGTCACCCGCGACCGCGTCGCCTACGACGCGGAATGGTCCGGGCGGCGCTTCACGCTCGTCGACACCGGTGGGTGGGCGATCGGCGCGACCGGCCTCCACCTGCGGGTGGCCGAGCAGGCGGAAGTGGCGGTCGAGCTCGCCGACGTCGTGGTCTTCGTTGTCGACGCAAGGGTCGGTGCGACCGACGATGACGAGGCTGTGGTGAAACTGCTGCGGCGGTCGGGCAAGCCGGTCGTCCTCGTCGCCAACAAGGTCGACGACCAGCGGACCGAAGCCGACGCCGCCATGCTCTGGAACCTCGGTCTCGGGGAGCCCTGGCCGGTGTCTGCCCTCCACGGGCGGGGGAGTGGCGACATGCTCGACGCCGTGCTCGAGGTGCTGCCGGACGTCTCCGCGCTGGGAGGCGCCTACGAGCGGGGCGGCCCGCGCCGGGTAGCGCTCGTCGGGCGCCCCAACGTCGGCAAGTCGAGCCTGCTGAACAAGCTCGTCGGCCAGGAGCGAGTGGTGGTCGACGACGTCGCCGGAACGACGCGCGACCCGGTCGACGAGCTGATCGAACTGGGCGGCAGAACCTGGCGTTTCGTCGACACGGCAGGCATCCGGAGACGGGTTCATCAGACTCGGGGCGCCGACTTCTACGCCTCGCTACGCACCCAGACTGCCCTGGAGAAAGCCGAAGTCGCCGTCGTGCTCATCGACGCCGAGCACCCGATCACCGAGCAGGACATCCGGGTCGTGCAGCAGGTCATCGACGCAGGGCGCGCTCTCGTCGTCGCCTACAACAAGTGGGACCTCCTCGACGAGGAGCGGCGTTACTACCTCGAGCGCGAGATCGAGCGTGAGCTCGTGCAGATCCCGTGGGCGCCACGGGTCAACATGTCGGCGCGCACCGGCCGCCACCTCGAGAAGCTGGTTCCCGCCCTGGAGCTGGCGCTGAGGTCATGGGAGGCCCGGGTCCCGACGGGCCGCCTCAACGCCTTCCTCGGCGAAGTCGTTGCGGGACACCCCCACCCGGTCCGGGGCGGCAAGCAGCCGCGCATCCTCTTCGCCACTCAAGCGGGCACGCGGCCCCCTCGGTTCGTCCTGTTCGCATCGGGATTCCTCGAGGCTGGCTATCGGCGGTTCATCGAGCGTCGCCTGCGCGAGGAGTTCGGCTTCGAAGGAACCCCCATCGAGGTGTCGGTGCGGGTCCGCGAGAAGCGCCGCCGCTAGGCGGCAAACACGCGGCATACCGATTTCAAGCACAGGTATGCCGTGCGCTAGGGTTTCGTTCGCTCCCGCGGGTCCCGTGGGACACAAGTCAACAACGGGCTGTGGCGCAGTTTGGTAGCGCACTTGACTGGGGGTCAAGGGGTCGCAGGTTCAAATCCTGTCAGCCCGACCAGTGTGATGTCTCGGGACACCGTTGACAGGTGTCTCGGGACATCGTTGCATTTCGGCCCCTTCCGCCGGCGAGTGTGACGTCGTCCTCGTCGGGGTCAAGGCCGGGCCCTGCGGGTGGCCTGCGGCCAGCCTTGACGCCGACTGCGGGCGCCGTGGATGGCTGGTTGGGGCGGGGGCCCGGGTGGGAGGCCTCGGGGCTGGAAGTCTCTGGTCGGGTCGAGGGTGAGCTCGCGCAGCAGTTCGCCGGTGTGTCGGCCGATGATCCGGATGTGGAGGTCGTCGACGAGCAGGGTGATCCTGGTGCCGGCCAGGGCGCGGCCGATGCCGATGTGGTGCAAGCGGCTGTTGTGCCGCAGGGTCACGGTGCCAGCCTTGTCGACCTTGTCGTGCCGGACTCGCCAGTGCGGGTCGATGTAGGGGCCGGTGGCGGTGGCCTTGGGCCGGGCGGTGTAGGCCTGCCAGGGGGTGCTGCGACCCAGGGCTCGGTGGGGTCGGATCTCGTTGTAGTAGCGGCGGAACCGAGAGAGCTGGCGGTGCAGGCCGGCGGTGGTCCGGGCCGGCGGTTGCGCGGCCAGCCACTTCTTCTCGGTCTGCTGGAATCTCTCCACCTTGCCGCAGGTTTGCGGGTGGTGGGCTCGGGAGTGGTCGAAGCGGACACCGAGCCGGCCGAGCTCGACCTCGAGGGCGACTCTGCCGCCGCGGCGGGGGAGACCGGTGAAGACGGCGCCGTTGTCGGTCAGCACGCTGGCGGGGATTCCCCAGCGCACGAAGGCGTCTTGGAAGGCGTGCACGACGTCGGGTCCGGTGATGGTGCGGCGGGGGACGCTGGCCAGGGCGAGCCGGGAGTGGTCGTCGAGGATGTTGAGGATCTCCACCTCGGTGCCGTCGGCCAGCCGCCAGTGGGTGGTGTCGGCCTGCCAGCGTTCGTTGGGTTGCTCGGCGGCGAAGGTCCGCCACGACGACCGGGGTCGCTTGTGGGGCTGCGGGGTGACGAAGCCGCGGCGGGTCAGGATCCGCCAGATCGTGGAGACCGCCGGGATCGCGGTGAAGTCCGGTGGTCCGGGATCTACCGGGCTGCGGTCATCGGGCAGCGACCTCGGGGTGCGTCGGGCCAGGTGGCTGCGGATCGTGTCCGCGCCGGCGTCCAGTCCCTGCCGGGTGAGCTCCTTGCGCAGCCGGATGATCTGTTCCTCCACATCGACCGGCACCGCGTGCGGGCTGGAGTGCGGACGTCTGGAATGAAGGTGGAAGGCGGCCTCACCCTCCGCGGCATACCGCCGGACCAGCTGCTGGACCCAGTACCGGGAGACGTCATAGTCGCGGGCGACCTCGCTCTTGGAGCGATCCCAGCAAAGGCTGAAGGGTCAGACGCGGTCGTGATATTCGAGGACTGGCCAGGCGAGTCAGAGTATGTCGAGATTTGAGGATTCGACTTGTTCAGTAGCAGCGCCAGTGTGAAGAGCCTGCCAGCGTTTGTTGGGTTGCTCGGCGGCAAAGGTCCCACGACGACCAGGGTGATTGTAAAGCTACGAGGTGACGAAGCCACGGCGGGTAATGATCAGTCAGATCGTGGAAATCAATCGCGGTAAGTCGGTGATCAGATCAATCGGGCTTTGGTCATCGGCAGCGACCTCGAGTGCGTCTGCAGGTGCTGCAAATGTGTAGGAGTCCATCCTGCTGTGTGAGTATTGCGCAACAGATATCTGTTCCTCCACATCGACAGGACCGCGTGCGACTGGAGTGCAGATGTCTGGAATGAAGTACCCGACCAGCGTTTCCGCAGGTCAGAGGCGGTCTCGGCATCATGTTGGGGCCGCCTCCTCGTGTTCCGGGGCCTGATGTGCGTGCACTGTGTGTGCAGTGGCCCTCTTCGACGGCACCAGAGCGGCCGCCGCGTTGGCCGCATCGCGGGACGCGGATCCGATCAGATGGGAGTACATGTCGCCCGTTACCTGCACGCTGGAGTGCCCGAGGCGCTTGCTCACCACGGCAAGGTTCGTGCCGGAGGCGATCATCAGCGACGCGTGCATGTGCCGCAGCCCGTGCAGCGTCATCGCCGGTAGGCCGGCGTGGGCGCGGAGCTTGTCGAACAGGCGAGTGGCGTACTGGAGCTTGAGTGGGCGCCCGTCCTAGTAGGTGAAGACGTGACCAGAGTCAACGTATGCCGGCCCCCATTCGTCCCGTTCGGCGTCCTGGGCCAGCCGCCACGCCATGAGCGCGCCAAGTGACCGGTCGTCCAGATCCAGCACCCGCATACCCGCGTCCGTCTTGGACGCGCGCACCCGCAGCACGCCTCGGGCCGCGTCGACGTCGGACCACCGCAGCCCCACGAGCTCGGCACGCCGTAGGCCAGTGAACGCCGCCAGCTCGAAGAACGCACCCAACCGATGCTCCGCTGCGGCGTCCAGGAGCTGCCCGATCTGGTCCGGCTCCACGGCGTGAACGGCTCAGCATCGACGGCCGGCAACAGTAGCAGCGTGGCGGGGTTGTCCTCGATCAATTGCTCGATCGCGGCGGCGCGGAGGGCGCCCTGGATCACGGCGACGATCCGGCGCACGGTCACCGCGCCGCGCCCCTCGCTGAGGAGCTGCTGGATGAAGGCGTTGATGTGGTGGCGGCGGATGTCGCCCAACCTCATCGCGCCCTGCGCGGACGGCGCGATGTCCTGCTTGATGTACCGGCGGTAGTTCTCCAGGGTGGAGGGCCGCAGGCCGCGGCCGGTCACGGCGTGCCGCTCCACCCATTTCGGCAGGTAGATGGCGAACGTCTCCCGGCTCGGGGTGACGTAGGCGCCGCGGTCGATCTTGACGGCTGCCTTGTTCCGTTCCTGCTGCGCCTCCCGCTTGGTCGCGTAGCTGCGCCACCTCGCAGAGCGCGAATGTTCGCTCCGATGACTTCCTCAATCGTCGGTGTCACTTCCACGGATACAAACCGCGAGAGAGACACAGTGCAACGCTTTCTAGGCAACTAGCCACTACCTGAGAGGAACCAGGTACATGAGCGAGAGCCCACACAGGCCAACCCTCGATGAAGTGCGCGCCAAGACGACGCTGGCGGTTTGGCCTGACACGGCCAACATCCTCGGCATCAGCCGCAACGCCGCCTATGAGGGCGTGGCGAACGGGACCATTCCGGCGCTGAGGTTCGGCCGCACCATCCGGGTGCCCGTCGCAAAGCTGCTGGCGATGCTCGGTGAGACCACCAGTGGCCCTGCCGCATGACAAAGGGCGAGGCCGAGCGGAAGGCCACTGGGTGACATGGAGCGCAGAAGCGAGACCCCCGTCGAGGCTGTCGACGGGGGTCAGGATCACATCCCAGGTGAAGGCGGCAGAAGTGAGGTTAGCAGCACCAGCCGACAAGCTGTTGGATACGACAACCTAGACGACTCTGGACGCGGTGACCGGCGAACCTGTGCATACAGTGCACGCACACGAGACCTCGTCGCAGGTCAGCCGGTGGGCCCCATGACGACGGATCAAGGGGCCGGCGGCGCCTGCACGCTCGATGACCACTACCGAATCGCCATGGCATGGTTCGACACCGGCCTCGCCAAGGGTCAGCTACTCGCGTCGGAAGACCTCGCCCGCCAGTGGCTGGCGGACCTGTCCCACGACATGGAGGCACGAGCCCTGTGCAACGCCGCCGCCAAGGGTCTTCACTGGCAGCGCGCGGTGCTGCAGGCGGCGCGGGGATGGGACTGATGACTGAATCCGACGACGCCGGCAACTACGACCAGGATGGCAACCCACTCGTCAACCGCACATGGCGGCCCGTTGATGTGTCCAACGTCCTGGATGGCACATGGACACCACCAGAGGCCACTGTGGGCCGACGTAGCGACGGACACGGCATCTTCTACCGCGGCAAGCAGCACACCGTTGCATCCGAGTCCGAGGCCGGTAAAACGTGGCTCGTCCTCTCGGCATCACAGGACGAGATCAAGGCCCATAACCACGTCGTGTACCTCGACTTTGAGGACGATGCCGGCCCTCTCATCGGGCGCCTAGCCGCCCTCGGTGTGGATCCCGAAAGCATCCGCGGCCGGTTCCACTACATCCGCCCAGAGGAACCCCTCACATCCGGTGTGGGTGCGTACGACCTTGCCGAGATAGTGCACGAGTACGCGCCGACCCTGGCCGTCATCGACGGTGTAACGGAGGCCATGACCCTGCATGGCATGGACCCACTCTCCAACGCCGACGCAGCCAAGTTCGGGCGCATGCTCCCCCGCAAACTGGCGGAAGCCGGGTGCGCCACGGTCTCGCTCGACCACGTGACCAAATCGTCGGACAACCGAGGCCGGTACTCCCTCGGCGCCGTGCACAAGCTCAACGGGCTCGACGGTGCCGCGTTCGTCCTCGACAACCGGAAACCGTTCGGGGTCGGACTTACCGGCAAGTCAACCATCCGCATCGCCAAGGACCGACCAGGGCAGCTCCGCCGCCACTCGCTGCCCGGTGCCATGGCTTGGTTCGGTGACCTCGTGCTCACCTCTCACGCCGACGAATTCTCAGAAGTCCAAGTGGAAGCACCAGTGGCACGCACAGCCGCGGACTCGAAACCGACTCTGCTCATGTCCCGTGTCGCACAGGTCATGACAGAGGCAGGCAAGCCCCTGTCGCAGCGGCAGATCATCGGCCTGATCGGAGGCAGGCGGGAGTACGTCATCAAGGCTCTGTCGCACTTGCAGGTGGAGGGTTACGTGTCCGACGAGACCCCTCACTCACTCCTCAGGCCATACGTGCAGGAAGCCAATTCGACATGACCGTTCCCCGTTCCCCGGGCGTTCCCCACCGCTCCCCGGGAAACAGCGTAAACCCCCGTTCCTCCGTTCCCCTCTCCCTAGGGAACGGGGAAAGGGGAACGCCCCGGCCCCACAAATTGACGGGATGCGTCCCCAGGACAAATACACCACGCCAATCGGGGAAAAGGTTGCAGAACGCAACGTTCCCTCACGTCGCGCGCACGCGCGCGCGAGGCACCACCCAGGAGAACCACGTGACCCAGCGAGAAATCACCCGCGGGATACGGGAATGTTTGCCCCCCGCACAGCGGCAGCCGTTCCTCATCGCCTCCAAGATCCTGCACATGGTCAATAGCGAGGACCTGACGCACGCACAGGTCCGTGACCGGCTCATCGGCACGGCCACCGCCGAACCGATCAGGGACGCGCTCGACCAGCTCACCGGGGACGCGGCGATAACGGCCCGGCAGTCACCGCAGCCCGGCGCCCCAGTGATCTTCACCCGTGCCCGCCACGAGTGCGGGCAGCCGACCAAATACGGGCGCCCCTGCAAGGTTGAGGTGGCCGCACCTGGCATGCCATGCCAGTGGCACCGTCCGGGCGCCAAGTCACGGAAGAGGTCCCTCTGATGGCCGGCCACCGCAAAGCACCCCCGCCGAACGGGCCGCGGCTGTTCGTGGTGCGCTGGACCAAGGCGCCCCCAATGCCGACCTGGTGTTCGTCACCTACACCGGCCTCGAGTCACTGCAGCGGCTCGCCGACGCACCACGCCAGATCCCGCTGGACCAACCGGTCCGCGTCAGGATCGTTCGAGTGGCACGGCAGGAGATACCCGAGGACGACGCTTTCACCCCCTGGCTCGATGCCCAGTGGGCGCGCCGTGATCACGAACTCGTCCGGTCCAGCTAGGGTCCGTGGGCGAGGTAAGGCGTCCCCGGCGTGCTGACCGTGCTCCTCCTGTTCCTCTACGACCGACTGCTGAGACAAGCAGGTCCTCGTAGCTGCCTGGGACGTGGCTACTGCCAGCGGAAGATGCGGGTGGAGACGGCAGTGGAGACGACGAGAATGCCGCCAAGAACGCCGACGTCGACCCTGAGGCTGGCCCACGGCTCACCGAACCAAAGCCCTTGCATGAGCTGCACGACGTAGGTGAGCGGCATGAAGGTGGCTGCGTGACGGAGCCCGGAGGGGAGCAACGCAAGTGGGAGCGAGGCTCCCGAGAGGAAGATCATCGGGTACGCCAGCACCATTCCGACGGTCTGGGCGACCCGCGCTGACGGCGCCAGGCTCGCGAGCAGGTAACCGACCGCGAAGAACGAGAGTGCGCTGAGCGTGAAGCCGGCGAGCACAGCAAGGACGTTGCCCTTCAGATGCACCCCGAACGCTAGCGCACCCACCGTGATGAGCAGGACTGTCCCGACCAGAGTCATCAGATAGTAGGTGGCCACGTCGGCAATGAGGTAGGTCAGTGGCCGCAGCGGTGTCACGCGGTATCGGCGCAGCACGCCGAGCTCACGGTTGGTAGCTGTCTGGCTGGGGATCCCGATGAGGCCGACGGTGACGATGACGATCGCGATGTAGGCGGGCACCGTGACATCCATGGAGCCTCGTCCGCCGAACAGGTCGTTCGGTTCATTCCCGTAGATCAGGCCGAACAGGATCAGCAATAGTGTGGCGAAAGCGATCGTGAAGAAGGTCGCGACTGGCTCTCGCAGGTAAAGCTTCGCTTGCACAACGACCAGCGGGATCAGGCCCCGAGTCGCGCGGACCGTGCTCGCCATCTGCGTTACTCCCGCATCTGAGACCCGGTGAGGGCCAGGTATACATCCTCGAGGGACGGCTCCTGCGTGCGCAGGTCGTGGAACGTCACCCCGGCCCGCTCGAGGACGCCGAGGATCGCTGTCAGGGACCGGTCGGATGCGCCATGGACGATCACGAGGTCCCCGGACCGCTCCACGCCCGCGACCGTCGGCAGCGCCCGCAGGGCGGCGAGGACACCGCCGCCGATTCGGGCGGAGGTGAACGTCACCCGATGTTCTACGCCCAACGACTTGACGAGATTCTCCGGCGTATCGAGGGCCACGACCGCGCCGTGGTCCATGATCATGACACGGTCGCAGAGCCGCGCAGCCTCCTCCATATAGTGAGTGGTCAGCACGATGGTCTTGCCCCGGTCCCGTACGCCGTCGACCAGGTCCCACGTCGCTCGCCTGGCCTGCGGGTCCAGACCTGACGTCAGCTCATCGAAGAACACCAGATCGGGATCGCCCACCAGCGCTAGGGCGATCGCCAGGCGCTGGCGCTGGCCGCCCGATAGGTCCCCCCAGGCGATCCGCGCACGGTCCGTGAGTCCGAGCTCGTCGAGCAGCGCCCGCGGTGACATCGGATGGCGATAGAAGGAGGCGAACAACGCCATCGCTTCGCCCACTCGCAGCCGCGCAGGAAGCGCGCTCTCCTGCAGTTGCGCACCTATCAGCTCGCGGAGCGCGTCCCCCTTCCGCTGCGGGTCAAGACCGAGAACCTGGACCACTCCGCCGTCCGGAGTGCGCAGGCCTTCGAGGCATTCGACAGTCGTCGTCTTCCCCGCGCCGTTGGGCCCGATGATCCCGAACACCTCGCCCTCACCGACCGTGAACGAAACCCCATCAACGGCATGCGTGTCGCCATACGTCTTCCTCAGGTCGACCACTACCACCGCATCGCCGGTCATGGCGCCATCGTGAGGGGCACGCGTCCAGATCGGACAGTGCCGATAGTCCCCGTCCTCCGCTCAGCCGCGAACGCTGGTGCCCAGGGAGACCAGCGACAAGACACCGCGCCACGGAGACATCGCCGACATCCCGGGCGCGACATCGTGCGTCTCGCCGTGCCCGAAAAGACCGTTCTTGCGGCACCGAGGACCTCCGACACTGCAGACAGGCCATCCAGCCCTGGGACACCGGCACCGTGGTTGAAAGAGTGAAACGAAGGGAGAGAGGCTCCCGAGTCGGGTCTCCCAGAAACGCCGGTTCGCCGGAATATGGCCGAGTTGCCGGTGGTCTTCGGACCACTTGACCCGCCGTCGCCAAGACGGCTGCAACCACCTGACCGGCGAGCCGGTCTAGGTCATTCACCGCCTGTCAGAACTGGTGAGCCTTGGGCCCTTGCAGGCAACGCCGCCGGGCCCCAACGCGGAAGACGGCCCATAGCGCGTGCGAGGAGCGCGTAGTAACCACCCAGGCTGTCGCGTGCGTTGCCGTTACTACGCGCTGAGAAGACTGAGTGCCTCCTGCAGGCTCTCGACCCCCACGACCCTGACCTGGTGGTCCTTGACCGAGGAGAGGTCCTCGACGGGTAGCGGAGGGTCGGCCGCAGCCGCGCACGCAGTGAATTCGTTCGAGCCGCGACTGACTGACTGCTGAAACCGTCACCAGGTGCGCGCCGTGGCTTTGACAACCGAGCTGTCGGCCTGTGCTCTTGCGCGTCGCACGACTACGACAAAACCGCCTCTCCACCTGGTTGAACGCCGAGGTTGCGGCGAACCAGGTCGCCGAGTGGATGACTACAGCGTCAATGAATCCGGCCATGCACAACAGGACGCTGACGGGACCCCCTGATGTGGTCCAGCCGCTATGAGAGTGCTGGTTGGGTGGTGCTGGTCCAGCTGGCCGCGTACTCGGCCGGGGTGAGGTCTCCGAGGGAGGAGTGGGGTCGGTAGGTGTTGTACTCGATCCGCCAGGCTTCGACAACGACTTGGGCCTCGGGGCAGCGTGGCGAACTCCTCGACGTTGAACAGCTCGTCGCGGACCCGGCTGTTGAAGGACTCGACGAACGGGTTCTCCCAGGGCGAGCCGGGCTCGATGAACGCGGTGCGGGTGCCGGCGGTGCGGCAGTAGTCGCGCAGTGCCCAGGCGATCATCTCCGGGCCGTTGTCCATCCGCAGGTGCTCGGGTGCGCCGCGGACGGCGACCAGGTCGGTGAGCACGTCGACAACCTCATCGGAGGTGCAGGTCCGCCCGACCCGCATGGCCAGGGCCTCGCGGGTGTGCTCGTCGACGACGTGCAACGACTTCAGCCGCCGCCGGTCGGTGGTCTCGTCGAACTGGAAGTCCAGCGCCCAGACCTGGTTCGGGCGCTCGGCCCGCAGTCGCTCCGGGCCCTCGGGGGTCACCCGGCGGCGCTTGCGGGTCCGGGCCGGTCGGCGCAGTCCCTCCTGCCGCCACAGCCGCTGGATCCGCTTGTGGTTCACCCCGGTCCACGCACTGGTGGTGTCGCGGCGCAGCAGCCGATACGCCATCCGCCACCCCCACCGCGGATGCCTGCGGGCAATCCGTCGAAGCTCGGCCCGCAGCCGCGACTCCTCGTCCGGTCGCACGGGGCGGTCGGGGATACCGCCTGAAGTCGTGTCTAGGGTGGGCACCGAGAAGGCCCCGGAAGTCCTCAGACTTCCGGGGCCTTGCTGTGTCCGCTCAGGGGGCCCGTGAAGCGAGCTGGCCGGGATCTGCCGGCTCAATCTCCCCGGTTGCGCCTTGGCGCCGACTTCTTCGCGGCCGTCTTCTTGGCCGGGGCCATTGGCGCAGCGCCCGCAGGTTCCTCGGCGGAGGGAATCAAGTTGCCCGCTACCGGCTGCGGCGGCGTCTTGGGTTCGATCACTTCGGCTCGGCGCCAGAGCTCTTCATGCGCTTCGCGCAGCGCCCGAGAGGCTACCTCGCCCAGCGTCGTCATAGTGCTGACACTCTTGCCGATGCCGCCCAGGGATACGCCCAGCATCCGCACGTTGCCGTCGTCTGCTGGAATCAAATAGCGATCATGCAGATCCTGCGCCTTCCGGATCTCCAACTTGCGCTCGCGTGACAGCGCCGCGAGACCTGTCGCTAGAAGCTCGTACTCGGCGGGCTTCAGCTTGCTTCCGATGAGCACCCTTGTGATGTTGTCGAATTCGGCCATGACGATGAGCTGTTCGAGTCGGAACCACGGTTCGACCAATAGCGCGTTCTTGACGGACGACATGCCGCCGAGCGCCTGCGCGTATGCGAACGGATTCTTGGGATCGAGCACTATCTCGAACACGTCGGCGGTCGTCTCCTCGATGGCGGGCGCGTTCAGTGCTTTCAGAAGCGCACGACCGATGGTCGATAGTTCGACTCGCTCACTGACGACGGTGACCCACCCAAGGCGCGCCATGTAGTCCGTGAAGGTCTCCTTGGGCACGGTGCGCTCGCCCAGCATGGCGAGGAGCGTGATGGCTTGAAACCCACCGACCCGCTCGACCCGCTGATCTGGCTGTTCCGCAAACTGGTTCACCAAGTAAGGGTGTGGCTTAACGCCGTGCCGATTGAGCGCTTCCACGTACGCCAAGACGCGGTGGGACTGCTTGGTGACAATATCCATGAGGTCAGACTGCCGCACCGAGCGTCGTCGACCGCACGCCGACGCGCTTGGCTGCTTCATAAAGCGCGTCAGCCGCTGCGTTGTGACAGCGGCGTCGCCCTGTGTGCAGTTGTGTGTGCAAAGGGCAGGGGATGGGCTGGGATTAGCGGGGATCTACTGCGCCAGCCCACCCCGTCGTACACCACACGGGAGCACAGAAAGGGACCAGAGGCGTGCCGTGGGCACGTCAGTCCTCTGTCTGGGGGTCAAGGGGTCGCAGGTTCAAATCCTGTCAGCCCGACTGATCCACAGGTCGGAGACACCACCTCTGACCTGCGGAAAGATGAGAGGGGCCTTCCCGGACTACGACTCTGGAGGGCCGCATCTTTCATCTGAGTGGAACTCTCACACGCGGCGGGCTGCCCGGGCTGTCCTGTGCCGGGTGGCGCGCGACATTCATGCGCCAGTTGATGTGCAACTGTGGCAGGGCCTGGTAGAGGTGTGTGTCGCCATCACCTGAGCCGTCCGCGGCCACCCGACCGGGGCCGAACTCATGGCCGAGCGGGCCGGCATACAGCTGTCAGAGTATGCCGCCACCTCCTGCACGACGTACGGCGTCGACCTAGCTGCCGTCATGACCTGCATGCGCGCACCCCTCGACAGGGCTTGGGCTGATCCACGGGACGACGCGGTCGATTCGGGATAGCCTCGTGGCCCGGGTGGGGTTCTTGCACCGTGGCACGTGTCGGGCGTCCGTGCAGCCCCGAGAGGGGCGACGGGACGCTGGGGCACTCGTGGAACGCCGGGAGTGAGCGAGTGCGACCAGAGACGAGATACGTGAGATCCGCGGGTGGGTACGTCGCCTACCAGGTCTTCGGCGGTGGCCCACAAGACCTGCTCTTCGTGACCAATTGGGGAACCAACCTCGACGCCATGTGGGAGGAGCCGTCGCTGGCCCACTTCTTCCACCGACTCACCCGGATCGGTCGCGTCATCTGTTTCGACAAGAGAGGGACCGGGGTCTCGGATCCTGTGCCTCTCGCCTCGTTGCCCACCCTGGAGGAGTGGATGGACGACGCGCGGGTCGCCTTGGATGCCGCCGGTTCCCGGCAGGCAGCCGTGATCGGTGACACCGAGGGCGGTCCGATGGCCATGCTTCTGGCGGCCACCTTCCCCGAACGCGTTCGCGCTCTCGTCCTGCTGAACACGTTCGCCCGGTGGCGGCGCGCCCCCGATTACCCGATCGGCATGCCTGACCCGACGTGGCAGAAGCTCCTTCTCCGGTACGAGACGTACTGGGGGCAGGACGCCGGCATGCTCGGCTTGACCGCCCCCAGCCTGGTCGGCGACGCGAGGTCGGAGGAGTGGTTCACCAGGTACCAACGCCTGTCGATGCCTCCCGGAGCAGCATCACGGATGTACCGATGGGT
The DNA here is from genome assembly GCA_963715025.1 of uncultured Actinomycetota bacterium. GTDB lineage: Bacteria > Actinomycetota > Actinomycetes > Actinomycetales > Dermatophilaceae > DASSJT01. The sequence goes on from CAVQQQ010000002.1 coordinate 578,987, forward strand.
CACGCAGATCGACGTGCGCTCCGTCCTGCCCGCGATATCCGCCCCGACCCTGGTGCTGCACCGAAGGGAAAACCAGCACTACCGCCGCTCCTTCGGCCGCTACCTGGCCCAGCACATCCCAGGAGCGCGGTTGGTGGAACTCGAGGGGGCGGACTGCTACCCCTTCTACACCGGTGCGAGTGACGCCGTGCTCGATCAAGTGGAGGAGTTCCTCACCGGCGCGCGGCAGCAGCTACCGACCGAGCGTGAGCTGGCCACCGTGCTGTTCACGGACATCGTGGGCTCAACCGACCTCGCCGCCCAACTGGGGGACACTCGCTGGTTGGAGTTGCGCTCGGCTCACAATGAGGTCGTCCGTCGGCACCTGGCAGCCTTTCGCGGACGGGAGATCGCCACGACCGGGGACGGGTTCCTCGCGACCTTCGACGGGCCCGCACGAGCCGCCCACTGCGCAGTCCGGATTCGGGACTCGGTCCGCTCATTGGGTATGAAGATCCGCGCGGGTCTCCATACCGGGGAGATCGAACTGCTCGATGGTGACATCGGCGGGATCGCCGTCCATCTCGCCGCCCGGATCATGGCGGAGGCTCGACCGAGCGAGGTTCTGGTCTCGGGCACGTTGACCGATCTCGTGGTGGGGTCGGGCATCGGGTTCGACGACCGCGGGACCCACGAGCTGAAGGGCATACCCGGTGCATGGCATCTGTACACAGTGGCGACAGTGCCCTAGTGGCGACCTACTGACGGCACGCAGGGCGTGCGTCACGGCGACATCTCCACTTTGGTTATCTACCCGACAGAGCGCACACGACAGTCTGCGTCGTCGGAGTACGGATTTGGGGACGACTGCTCAGTCCGCGAGGTGGCGAGGGTCCAGGACGGCCATGGGCGCTACTCGGGATGGCCGAACGACGCCTCTCGGGTTCGCTCCGTCCTGGGCATGAGGTTCCCCCTCCCCGGTATGTGCCGATCACTCCGGTGAGGTCAGGCGAGCGCCTTGGCCTTGAGCGCGTCGAACTCGGCCTGGGTGATGGCTCCGGAGTCGAGCAGCCCCTTGGCACTGGCGATCTGGTCGGCCGGGGCCGGCGAGGTGCTCGCGACCTGCTTGATGTACTTCTCCTGCTCGGCCCGCTGCTGCGAGACTGCCTCCATCTGCCGCCCGGTCATGCTCCGGCCTCGGACAATGAGGTAGATCAGCGCACCCAGCCACGGCACGAAGATGAGAACGATCGCCCAACCGGCCTTCCCCCAGCCGCTCAGCGAGCTGTCGCCGAACAGGTCGACGAGGCAGCGGAACCACACCATCAGCGCGGCGATCCAGATGAAGAACCAGAAGCTCCACAGCAGGACTTCCCCGAAGTCGGTCGTGATTGAGTCCATTGTCATTGCCTTTCGTGATTGGACGAGGCGCCGTCCGATGGGCGTCGCGTCGCAAGCGTCCCAGAGAATAGCCACAGGCGGGGGTAGGAGATGACCGGCGGCGTGTCCCACGCGGCGTGGGAGAGCGGTGCACGACCTCGGTGGTTGACTCGCCGTCCGCGAGCCCGCAAGATCGGGCCAGTGGCCGACGTGGGCAGGCGGTGGGTGTGGAAGCTTCTTCATCAGGACCGGAGCCGACGCCGAATGAACTCTCTCTGCGCCCGTTGCGGGCTGGAGAACTCGCGCATCCAGCGACGCCGGATTCTGAGTTCGACGACTTCGGGCCACGCACTTTCCAGGATCCGCCGCCCTGCCGTGTGGACGAGGACGGCCACCTCGGAGTCGTCTTGGGTGGGAGCGTGATCGGCTCAGTCGGCTGGCACTGGGTCCAGTGGGGGCCTTCACAGGGTTCCCGATGTCCGATGATCGGGATCTGGCTTACCAGAGCCGCACGCGGGCACGGATTCGGGACAATCGCCCAGGGCTTGGCCGTGGATCTGCTGTTCCGGCACACGACGGCCAACCGCGTCGAGGCGCATACCGATGTTGAGAACGTCGCCGAGCAGCGGGCGCTCGAGAAGGCGGGTTTCAGCCGCGAAGGCGTGATCAGGGGCTCACAGTGGCGGAACGGTGCCTACCACGACGGCTACCTGTACTCGGTCCTGCGGGCCGAGTGGTCGACACCGGCCCCGCGCTAGTCCCGGACCGCGCTCCACCCCGCCCGGGGCGGGCTCGGCCATTCATCACGTGCCCTCTCCCTTTGTCGTAGGGAAGGCCCGTCACCAAGGAAACGCTCCCCGCATCCGGCGCCGGACACGGCGTAGGCATCGGCTGACATCTACGCCTCCGCGAAGGGCCAGCTCGACGGCTATGGCACCAGGATTCCTCGACCACGGAGTCGCCCGGCGTCGAGGTCGTCCATTGCCTCTTGGACCGCGTCGAGCGGATAGGTCTGCGTAAGCATCTCCACCCGGCCCGAGGCGGCAAGGGCCATGAGCTCCGCAAGGTCGTTGTAGCTGCCAACGAGGTTGCCGATGATGTTGCGTTCGGTCGAGATCACGTCGATCGCCGGTATCTGCACCGTGCCGCCGTAGCCGATCACGAAATCGCTGCCGGCGCGCCGCGTCATGGCCCATGCCTCCCGTTCGGCGCCGCCCTCGGCGACGAAGTCGAGAACAACTTCTGCTCCCTTGCCGTCGGTTAGCTCGAGCACGCGTTCCAGATGTGATCCGTCGGCGACCACGGTCTCGTCGGCGCCCCACTGACGGGTGAGTGTCAGGGCGGCTTCGTTCCGGTCCAGCACCACGATCCGCGTGGGGCTCATGGCCCGGAGGCACTGGATGCCGATGTGGCCGAGTCCTCCGGCGCCGATGACGATGCACGTGCTTCCCGGGTAGAGCAAGCGCACCGCTTTCTTGACAGCGTGGTAGGCGGTCAGGCCGGCATCGGCGAGCGCGGCAACAGCAGCTGGCTCGACGCCGTCGCCAAGCTTGACCACCGAGCGCGCGCTCGTCCTGATGAACGCCGCCATGCCGCCGTCGGTGTCGATTCCGGGGAAGGCCTGGCTCTCACAGTGCACGTCGTCACCCCCACGACAGGCTCGGCAGAAGCCGCAGGTGATGATCGGATGCAGGATCACCGCATCACCCGGCTGCACATGCTCCACCGCCGGGCCGACTGCATGGACCCACCCTGCGTTCTCGTGCCCCAGCGTGTAAGGGAGCGCGACGTTGCTCTTTGCAGCCCACTGACCCTCGATGATGTGCAGGTCAGTGCGACACAGCCCGGCGCCGCCGACTCGTACCACGACGTCGAAGGGGCTTACCACCTCCGGTTCCGGTACATCTTCAAATACGGGTCGAACTTCGTACTGGTGCAGGCGAACCGCCTTCATCGCGCCTCCCGAAGAAGTGAGAGCTGACACCTCAGTCTGGACCCGAGGCCCGCAATTGGTGGCGAATGCCAGACAAGACTCATGGAGCGGAGCAGACTCCAAGTGGAGCCGGGTACGCCGCTGTACCCGGCTTGCCCCCCGAGAAAGGAATCTCATGGCAGCGAGAACGCCCGAAGAAGTGTTCGCCCACCACGGCCAGTCGCTCGGCGCAGAGAATCTCGAGGAGATCATCGCTGACTACTCCGATGACGCGATCCTCATCGTCCAGAAACAGGTGTACCGCGGCAAGGATGGGGCTCGTCAGGTCTTCACCCAGCTGCTCAGTGACGTGCCGCAGGCTCAGTGGGAGCTCGATCAGACGTTCGCCGAGGACGTCCTTTACCTCGAATGGAAGGCAACTGGGGGCGGCCGCAAGATCGAAGACGGCGTGGACACCTTCATCTTCGAAGACGGCATGATCCGCGTCCAGACCGTCGTCTACACCGTCCAAGCGGCCTGACACCGGATCAGCAGCGCCCGCTGCCAGGGTCGGCCAGCGCCGCGAGTCCGAACGCTCTCACCGTCCCGAAGCAAGCCCAACGCCCCGTCTTTGTTCCCTTCCTGCCGCCCTCGATGACGCCAGCAGGTCGGCTGGGCCGCAGGTGGACCGGCTGTGTCAGCAGTCATGGCAATCCGGCGGCGAAGCGTCTGCGGTGCTCTACGCTCACACGCATGTTGCGGTGCCAGCCGCGATCCCGGAGGGCGCCATGACCGGTCGCGGAAGAACGCCGATGACCTCCGATGCTGTGTCACTGCGCCCTGAGACGCATCTGCTTGCGCATGTCCGTGCTCTTGTCCTGGTCGGCTGTGCCTACTATCTCGGCGCCCGGCTGGGGTTGAGTCTGTCGCTGGTCGAGCGCAACGTGACGCCGCTCTGGCCACCCACCGGCGTCGCCGTGGCCGCCATCCTTCTCGCCGGCCGGTCGATGTGGCCCAGCATCGCCCTGGCAGCTTTCGCGGTGAATCTGCCGATCAGCGCAGGTCCACTCCCGGCGGCAGTCACGGCGGCCGGCAACACGCTCGCCCCTCTTGTGGCAGCAGCCCTCCTGGGCCGGGTGGGGTTCCGGCGACAGCTTGACCGCCAGCGAGACGCCTTGGCCATCGTGTTTCTGGGCGCTTTGGCGAGCATGCTGATCAGTGCCTCGATCGGGGCGGCGACCCTCGTCGTGTCCGGAGCGATTTCCTGGGACCAGCTACCCAGCGCCTGGGCGGTGTGGTGGACCGGCGATGCCATGGGGGTACTGGCCGTCGCTCCCTTCTTGTTGTGCATCCCGTTGTTCTGGGAGCTGCGAATCTGGCCCGCGGCGCGCTGGGTCGAGGCCGGGGCGGTCCTGGTCGTGACCTCGGCGGTGGTCACGTGGGCGGCGCTCTCCCACCTCCAACTTCTGTTCTTGGCGCTCCCGGTGCTGGGCTGGGCCGCTTGGCGCCTGCAGCTGCGAGGTGCCGCACCCGCGGCGCTGATCGCGTCATTGGTGGCGACGTGGTCGGCTGCTCACCAGCTCGGACCGTTCGAGCGTGGATCGCTCTTCGAGCGGATGTTCACTCTTCAAGCCTTCAATGCGTGCGTTGCCCTGACGTCCCTCTTCCTCGCCGCGCTGGTGAGCGAGCGGATTCGGGCCGCTAACGCGCTCGAGGCCGCGGCAGCCGACCTCGAGGAACGGGTCGTGCTGCGGACCGCGGAGCTGTCCGCGGCGAACGCTCAGCTGAAGCTGGAGATCCAGGAGCGGTCCGAGGCACAGGAACAGCTGAGCCACGAAGAGGCGCGCGCCCAACGGGAGCACCAGATCGCCGAGACCCTGCAGCGAAGCCTGCTCCCAGACCGGATACCCGAGATACCAGGGGTGGACCTCGCTGCGCGATACGTGCCGGCGACGGCCGACGTGCGGGTCGGTGGCGACTGGTACGACGTCGTCCAGCTCCCGGGCGGGCTCATCGGGCTGGCCATCGGCGATGTCGCAGGCCACGGCCTCCAGGCCGCAGCCACGATGGGCCAGCTCAGGATGGCGCTTCGGGCGTACGCGTTGCAGGACCCCTCGCCGGTGTCGGTGATGCGCGGAGTGCACCAGCTCGTGTCGCAGTTCCCCATGCCGGAAATGGTGACTCTGATGTACCTGGTCTTCGAGCCGGCGAGCCGAACGCTGCGCTTCGTGAACGCCGGACATCCTCCGGCACTGGTCTTCGGCAACGGACGCAGCGTCTACTTGCGGGACGGGCTGGCCCCTCCCGTCGGAGTGACGGCGGAGGCCAAGTTCACCGAGGCGAGCCAGGAGCTGTGGTCAGGAGCGACGTTGCTGCTGTACACGGACGGGCTGGTGGAACGTCGAGGAGTCTCTATCAACGAGGGCCTCAATCGTCTGAGGCTGGAGGCAGTCGCCAACGCGCCGTCCGACCTCGAAGAGCTGTGCGACCGGCTCTTGGCCTCTCCGCTGGAGCAGAACCACGTCGCCGACGACATCGCCCTCCTCGCGATGCGACCTGTGTCCCTGTCGGGCGGACCGCTGAGTCTCAGGCTGCCCGCGGAGCCGCGGATGCTTGCACAGATGCGCGGAGCACTGCGCCGCTGGCTACGCGAGTTCGACGTTGCCACAAGCGACGAGCACGAGATCCTGACTGCGTGCGGTGAGGCATGCGCGAACGTCGTCCAGCATGCCTACAGCACTGCGCCGGGCGACATGGAGGTTGAAGCGCGAGTCGCTGATGGCTCCGTCGAGATATCCGTGCGGGACCACGGTCAGTGGCGACCCGCCACTGACCGGGGTGGCGGATGGGGCCTGCAGTTGATGCGCGCCTTCATGGACTCGGTCGACGTGGACAGCGTCTCCGGCGGGACGGAAGTCCAGATGCGTCGGCGAGTCCGGTTTGGAGGCGGCGGTGAGTGAGCTGGCTCGGATCGAGGCCGGAGATCTCGATGAGGTCCGGGTGGTGCGGGTCACCGGCGAGATCGACCTCTCGAACGCCCGCGACGTGATGGATGCCATCGGCCGCGCCGTGACCCATGACGCGCGTTCGGTCGTCGTGGACTTGAGCGACACCACTTACCTCGACAGCGCCGGGATCGCGATGATCTTCCGCCTCGCCGAGCGGCTGAGCTGCAGCCGCCAGGAGCTGCGCCTCGTGGTCCCGGCGGACGCCCCGATCCGGGCGGTGCTCGCGCTGACGAACGTGCCCGAAGTCATCCCTGTGCTCGACGCGATCAGCGGGATACCGGATCCGACCTGAATGTCCCCGCGGCCGCTCCAGCCTTCGACACGTTCGATCAACCACATGACCAGCCACCTGATCGGAGGGAACCCATGACGGTCCCATCTGGCGGACTGCTCCTGGAGATGACGTGCGGCTTCGACGCGCCGCGCGAACGGGTCTTCAGCATGCTGACCGAGCCGGTCGAGTTGGCGAAGTGGTGGGGGCCACGCGGATTCTCGACACCTGAGATCGAGCTCGACCTCAGGGTAGGCGGCGGCTACCGCTTCTCCATGCAGCCACCGGACGGCGACCTGTTCCACCTCGCGGGTGAGTTCCTCACCATCGAGCCGCCGAGCCGCCTGGTCTACACCTTCCGTTGGGAGGAGCCCACCCCTGATGACCGGGAGACGGTCGTCACCCTGTCTCTCCAAACAGGACGCGACCATACCGAGGTCGGCCTCTCCCAGGGCTTCTTCGCGACCGAAGAACGGCTCGCCCTACACCAGGGCGGCTGGATCGACTCCTTCGAGAAACTGCGTGCGGTCATCGAGTCAGAGGGCTAGGAAGCCGCCTGAGAAAGTCGATGGTGCGGTCCATCAGAAGGCGGGCGACTGGCCCTGACAGCGGCCACCCGCCGTCCGGCATACCCCATCTCACTGGTCGGTCGCGACTGCGAGCCGCTTCTCTCCCTGCCGAGCCCACAACATAGGCTTCACGGGTGGCATCCGAGCAGGTCCCGACTGGCGTGGGCGCGCCCACGACTGATCGTGTCCTGACCCTGCCCAACGTCCTGTCGGTGCTGCGGCTGGTGGGTGTCCCGATTTTCCTCTGGGCCATCCTCGCCGGGCAGGACGCGCTGGCACTCCTGGTCCTCAGCCTGTCCGGGCTGAGCGACTACTTCGACGGAAAGATCGCGCGGCGGTTCGGGCTGATCTCGCGGATCGGACAGCTGCTCGACCCCCTGGCCGACCGCCTTTACATCCTGAGCACCCTACTGGGCCTGGCCTGGCGGTCGATCATTCCCTGGTGGCTGGTTGCCATCCTCTTGGCCCGCGAGGCCTACATGGCCGTGGTGCTGCTCATCGCGAAGCGGTACGGTCTGACCGGCATGCCGGTCCACTTCATCGGCAAGGCCGCAACCTTCAACCTCCTCTACGCCTTCCCGCTGCTGCTGCTCGGGGAGGGGGAGAGCGTGTTTGCCCAGTGGGCCCTTCCCATCGGGTGGGCGTTCGCGTGGTGGGGGACAGTCCTCTACTGGCTGGCAGGCATCGTGTATGCCGTCCAGCTGCGTCAGTACATCCGGCTCGCCGAGGAGGTGCGCACGTGACAGTGAAGACTCCGCCACGCCCCGACGCCTCGATGAGTCTGCTGACCTCGATCATGGAACAGCCGCTCGACCCCAGCTACGCAGCGGCGGCCGAGCGCCGCAGGAAGGCCGGACTCCCGGCGGCTACGGGCGCGCGCACGCCCCTGCTCATCATCTCGGCGCTCGTCGTCGGACTCACCCTCGCCATCGCCGCGGCTACACTGCGGGGCGACCAGTCCTCGATGGCGAAGGCCCGCACCGACCTGATCAAGCAGATCAACCTGAGGCGCGCGATGTCCGACGAACGCGCAAGCCAAGTGCGCGCCCTCCAGGCCGAGGTGGCTGCCGATCAGCGTCTGGTGCTGGCCGGTCAGGACCAGGCGAGGGCCGCGGAGCTCGCCACCCTCGAGGCGCAGTCCGGGGCCGTTGCGGTCCACGGCCCGGGAATCGTCTTGACCATCGACGACGCTCCGTCGTCCGACCCGGCCGGATCCAACAATGACCCGCGCACCCAAGCCCAGAAGGACGAGGGGCGAGTTCTGGCCAGAGATCTGCAGATCGTGACCAATAGTCTGTGGGAGGCCGGGGCCGAGGCGATGTCGATCAACGGCCAGCGCCTCACCACCAAGACCGCCATTCGCTTCGCCGGCGATGCGATCCTGGTGAACTTCCGGCCGCTCGTCCGGCCCTACGTGATTCGCGCCATCGGCGACCCCAAGGCCATGCCCGTCGCGTTCGCGAGCGGATCCGGGGGTGCGTATCTTCGCTCTCTCCAGGACAACTTCCAGATCAGGGTCGAGTCCGCCGACAGCAAGGACATGGTGCTTCCGGCGGCCACCGCGCTCACGGTGCAGTCGGCCGAGATCCCGAGCCCAACCGGCTCGACCCAGCAGCCTCAGCCCTCCACCAGCGACTCGACTCGGACGGAGACGTCACCGTGATCCCCACACTTGGCCTCGTGGGCGGCATCGTCATCGGGCTCATCCTCAATCCTCATGTGCCTCTGTGGCTGCAGCCGTACCTGCCGATCGCCGTGATCGCCGCGCTTGATGCGGTCTTCGGGGCCGTGCGGGCCATGCTCGACGGCATCTTCAACGACAAGGTCTTCGTGATCTCCTTCCTGACCAACGTCGTGATCGCGGCCCTCATCGTCTTCCTTGGTGACCAGCTGGGCGTTGGTGCGCAGATGTCGATCGGCGTCATTGTCGTGCTGGGCGTGCGGATCTTCTCCAACGTCGCCTCCATCCGCCGACACCTCCTGAAGGCATGAGCGCCCGCAAGCGCCGCAACCGGCCGGTTCGACCGAGGCGGAGCACGCGACGTTCCACTCCGCCCCCTGAAACGACTCATGGGGAGCAGGCAGCCGAGCCCGAAGTCACCCAGCCGATCGGCGAGGGCGAGGCAGAGGTCGTACTGCCGGAGCACGAGGCCCAGCCCGCTGAGCTAACCGAGGCCTTCGACTCAGAGCCCGAAGCGGGCATGCCGGAACCCGAGCCTGCCCAGCCGGAACCGGAAACCACCGACGCTCAGGCCTCGGAGCCCGCGGGGGCGGAGCCTGAGGTCGCGGAGGCAGCGGAGCCTGAGGTCGCGGAGGCAGCGGCTGCCGAGCCGGAAGAGGAACCCGCGGAGCCGCAGGCCGAGGCCCCGGAGGCCGAGGGCCCGGAGCCGGACATCGCACAGGCCGAGGCTGCCGAGCCGCAATTGGAACCCGCGGAGCCGCAGGCCGAGGCCCCGGAGGCCAAACCTGCTGAGCCTGAACCCGCGGGGGCGGAGCCTGAACCCGAGGTGGCTGAGCCTGAACCCGAGGCGGCCCAGCCCGAGGAGGCTGCTGCCCTATTGCATGAAATCCGGGCACCCGAGGCCGCTGCCGCGGTCGAGCCGGAAGCGCGGTTGCCAGGCGATGGGGGCGAGGAAATCGACCATGGCGAGACCGGTGCGGAGAAGGCGCCCCGCAGCGGCTGGGCGGTCCTGGCCCAGATGGGCAAGCCGCGGCTCACCAGGGCCAACCTCTTTGCCACGGTGCTGGCCCTCGGCCTGGGGTTCGCGGTGGTCGCCCAGGTGCAGCAGACGCAGAATGCCGGACTGGAGTCCCTGCGCGAAGACGAGCTCGTCCGCATCCTCGACGACTTCACCCAGGACAACCTGCGTCTGGGCAACGAGATCCGGGAGCTGGAGTCCACCCGCGACCGCCTGATCAGCGGCACCGGCACGAGCTCCGAAGCTCTGGCGGCGGCCCAGGAACGCGCCGACACCCTCGGCATCCTGGCCGGGACCCGCCGCGCCCGGGGTGAAGGCATTGAGCTGACCATCGCCGACCCGTCGGGGCAGATCAAAGCCCCGCTGCTGCTCGATACCCTGGAGGAACTCCGCGACGCCGGAGCCGAGGCGGTCCAGATCGGCGACGTCCGGGTGGTTGCAAGCAGTTACTTCACGGACGTTGACGGCGGCATCGAGCTGTCGGGGCGGCGGCTGGAACGCCCCTACACCATCCTGGCCATCGGCGACAGTTCCACGCTGTCCTCGGCAATGAAGATCCCGGGGGGTGTCGTCGATACCGTCCGCGGCAAGGACGGCATCGCCACCATCACCGAGAAGACACAGGTCGACATCACCGCATTGCATGCCGTTCACGCGCCTCAGTACGCTCAGCCGGTGCCCAGCCCCACGGCGTCATGACCGCTGGCGCGAAGTAGTCGACGCCCCTTGACCCACACGAGAAGGAGCACCATGAGCGACCTCGAGTATCCGGAGGACCTCCGCTACACCGCCGAGCACGAATGGGTCAGGGCCGGCGATGGCGCCGTCCGCGTCGGCATCACCGCGTACGCCCAGGATGCCCTGGGCGACGTCGTCTACGTCAGCCTGCCGGCGGTCGGGGACTCGGTGACGGCTGGCGATTCCTGTGGTGAGGTCGAGTCGACCAAGTCAGTCAGCGACATCTACGCCCCGCTCAGCGGAGAGGTCACCGCGGTCAACGAGGCCCTCGACGCCTCACCAGAACTTGTGAACACCGATCCCTACGGAGAGGGCTGGATGTACGAGCTGCGGGTCACCGACGAGGCCGCGCTTGACGGCCTGCTCGACCACACGGCATACCGGGAACAGCTGGACTGACCGCCGTGTCGGCCCTGACGGGCCGCTTCGAGGGGGCAAACCCCTGTGCGGCTCGGGCTAGGTGAACTAGGGTGCTAGTTTCCGACCAGCGCGCGCAGCGCGGCCCGCCTTGAAGGAGAGATCCGCTGATGAGTGAGCAGGACAGCGAGTCGCAGGAGGAGCGTCCGCTCGAGCCCACGACCATGCGGCTGCCTGGCATTGGTGACCTCGACCAGATCGAGGTGCCCACCGAGGCGGAGCCGAGCCTGAGCCGCGCCGACCAGGCAACGGTCGACGCGCTGCGGCCTGGAACGGCCCTTCTGATCGTGCTGCGAGGGCCCAACACGGGAGCCCGCTTCCTGCTCGACGACGACGAGATCTCCTCAGGGCGCCACCCCGACAGCGACATCTTCCTCGACGACGTGACGGTGTCTCGCAAGCACGCGGTCTTCCGCCGCCAGGGCGACACCTTCGTCGTGCATGACGTCGGGAGCCTGAACGGCACCTACGTCAACCGCGAGCGCATCGACGATGCCACGCTGCAGACGGGTGACGAGGTGCAGATCGGGAAGTTTCGGCTGGTGTTCTACGCCGGCAAGCGAGACTGAGCCCGGCACCGGCTGAGGTCGTGAGCTCTCGGGCGCCCCTGCGCGCGCTGACCATCGGTGCTGTCCTGCGCGCACTGCGTTCGGAGTTCCCCGACATCACGATCTCCAAGATCAGGTTCCTCGAATCCGAAGGCCTCGTCACACCGTCCCGCACCGCCTCCGGCTACCGCACCTTCTCCGACGACGACGTCGATCGCCTGCGGTACGTGCTCGCCGCCCAGCGCGACCGCTTCCTGCCGCTGAGGGTCATTCGGGAGTCCCTCGAGGCCATCGACCGAGGGCTTGAGCCGAGCGAGGTGGCGCCGGGCGCACCCGGGGTCCGCGCGCAGCCGCCGCGGCCAAAGCCCGACCACGACCTCCCCACGGGTGCAGCCCTGGCGCGCGCCAGCACGCTCCGACTGACCCTGGACGAGCTCGCCCAGGCGGCGGACACCGACACCGACACCCTGCAGGCCCTCGAGGGCTTCGGGCTGCTCCGCCCCGACGCCACCGGCCACTACGGCGAGTCTGCGCTCACCGTCGCGCACACCGTGCAGGCCATGTCCGCCTATGGTCTGGAGCCGCGGCACCTGCGCCCCTTCCGCACGGCCGCAGACCGGGAGGTCGGCCTGGTCGAGCAGGTGGTGGGGCCGCTGCGCCGCGGGGCGAGCCGCCGCATGACCGACCAGTCCGTCGCAGCCGCACGCGTGCACGGCGCCACGGACCCCGCAGCGGATCTCCTCAAGCTCTGCGTTGCGCTCCATGTGGCACTCGTGAAGGCCGAACTCGAGTCTGGCCGCCGACTCGCATAGTTGCCGTGGCACCCGCGGGGTACGGTGGGTCTGTGAAGGTCCTCGACGTCATCGGCGTCCGAGTCGAGACGCCCACCAACCAGCCGATCGTGCTGCTTCGGGAGCGCGATGGGGAGCGGTATGTGCCGATCTGGATCGGTGCCGCCGAGGCCACGGCCATTGCCTACGCACAGCAGGGCGTGGTGCCACCGCGACCGCTCACCCACGACCTCCTGAAGTCCGTGATCGAGGACCTCGGCCACCGGCTCACCCAGGTGCAGATCCGTGCTCTCACCGACGGTGTCTTCCACGCGGCTCTCATCATCGACGGCGGCACGGTCATCGACTGCCGGTCCTCCGATGCGATCGCCCTGGCCCTGCGCACCGGCTCGGAGATCGTGGCCGACGAGGGCCTGATCGAGGAGGCCGGAGTGGCGATGGCTCCCGAGGAGGACGACGAGGTGGAGAAGTTCAAGGAGTTCCTCGACCACGTGTCTGCCGAAGACTTCGGGAATGCCGGCGACGAGGAGCCCGGACAGCAGCCCTGACCGGCGACGTGGGAAGGGCATGCCGCCCCGGCCGGGTATGCCGCGTGCTCGCGACACGCAGGAGCCTTGGGGCTGCGGTCGTTGACGTCGGGGGTGGCGCGGCCATAGCGTCGACGATGGATACTGGCGAAATTCTCAATATGTAGTTTCAGGAGGCGGGCGTGAACTCCACCGGAGAGGCGCAGCCGCGCACGTCCGTGCCGGTCGCGGCGCAGGGTCTGCTGTTCGACGACGACTTGCCGGAGTTGCGCGAGGACGTGGGCTACCGCGGTCCGACCGCCTGCAAGGCCGCTGGCATCACCTACCGGCAGCTCGACTACTGGGCCCGCACCGGTCTGGTCGAGCCCTCGGTGCGGGGCGCTACCGGCTCTGGAACGCAGCGCCTCTACGGGTTCCGCGACATCCTCGTCCTGAAGGTGGTCAAGCGCCTGCTCGACACGGGAGTCTCCCTCCAGCAGATCCGCGTTGCGATTACCCACCTGCGAGAGCGCGGGGTCGACGACCTTGCTCAGATCACCCTCATGAGCGACGGCGCCACGGTTTACGAGTGCACCTCGAACGACGAGGTGATCGACCTGCTTCAAGGGGGTCAAGGGGTGTTCGGCATCGCCCTGGGTCGCGTGTGGCGCGAGGTGGAAGGCGAGCTGTCGGACCTGCCGAGCGAGCGCGCCGACACCGAGGAACTGCCAGAGCACCCGGGCGACGAGCTGCTGGCCCGGCGGCGGGCAAGACTCGCCTGAGCCACACTCCGGACACATCCCAGCAGGGTCCGCGAGGGTCCGTCTTCCGCCGGGGAGACGGACCCTGCTGGTAGTCTGGGAGTGCTGCACACCCCGTGTGGGAGAGACCTCGGCCAGCGCCGGCCGGGGCGCCGAAGGGGCAAACTCCCCGGAACCTCTCAGGCACCCAGGACCACACGGATCAGGCACCTCTGGAGCGCATAGCGACAGATGGGGAGGCGTCCCTCGCAGAACCTGTCAGGAGCCTCATGTCCAGCAGCACCCTTCCCGAGTTCGTCGCACGCCACATCGGCCCCTCCGACGACGACATCGACCGGATGCTGGCAACCATCGGCCAGACCAGCCTCGAAGCACTGGCCGACGCTGCCCTTCCTGCGGCCATCCGCGCGACCGAGGCGCTCGACATCGAGCCTGCCGCTTCGGAGACATCCGTCGTGGAGGAGCTGCGCGCCCTGCTCGGGCGCAACCGCGTTCTGACCCCGATGATCGGGCTGGGCTACTACGGCACGATCACGCCGGCGGTCATCCAGCGCAACGTCCTCGAGAGCCCGGCCTGGTACACCGCCTACACGCCCTACCAGCCCGAGATCTCCCAGGGGCGGCTCGAGGCGCTGCTCAACTTCCAGACCATGGTCAGCGACCTGACCGCCCTCCCCACGGCAGGCGCGTCGCTGCTGGACGAGGCGACCGCCGCTGCCGAGGCCATGACCCTGATGCGCCGGTCCAGCAAGGCCGCCCACGAGGCGGTGCTTCTGGTTGACCAGCACCTGTTTCCCCAGACCCTCGCGGTGATGCAGACGCGCGCCAGGCCGCTGGGCATCACGATCGTGGTCGCCGACCTGGACAAGGTCACCACCGTCGAGGCCCTCCGCGATGCTGCGGGGGGACAGGACGTCTTCGGGGTCGTGGTCCAGTACCCGGGTGCCGAGGGCGAGCTGCGGGGCTACCACGCTCTCGCTGACGCCGCACACACGGCTGGGGCCCTGGTCGCGGCTGTCGCGGACCTGCTGGCCCTGACCCTCGCCACCCCGCCGGGGGAGTGGGGTGCCGACGTCGCCGTCGGCACCACCCAGCGCTTCGGTGTGCCGCTGGGCTTCGGAGGGCCGCACGCCGGCTACATGAGTGTGCGCGCGGGCCTCGAGCGGTCGCTGCCGGGACGCCTCGTAGGTGTGTCGGTCGACACCGCCGGCGCACCGGCATACCGCCTCGCCCTGCAGACCCGGGAGCAGCACATCCGACGCGAGAAGGCGACCAGCAACATCTGCACGGCGCAGGTGCTCCTCGCGGTGATGGCCTCGATGTATGCCGTGTACCACGGCCCGCAGGGCCTGCGGGCCATTGCCCTGCGCACGCACTCCCACGCCGTCGCGCTCTCGGAGGCCCTGCGCGCGGGCGGCGTCGACGTGGCCACCACCCAGTTCTTCGACACCATCACCGCCATCGTTCCCGGGCGGGCCGCCCAGGTCACTGCTGCGGCCGTTGAGCGTGGCGTGAACGTCTGGCAGGTCGACGCCGACCAGGTCTCCATCAGCACGGACGAGACGACCGACGCGCGCCACCTGGAAGCGGTCCTGGATGCCTTCGGGGTGGGCAGCCAGGTCGAGGTGACCGTGGCTCAGCCGCAGTGGAGCGAGGAATTGGCGCGGAAGAGCGACTACCTCACGCACCCGGTTTTCGGCTCGTACCACAGCGAGACCTCCATGCTGCGCTACCTGCGTCGGCTGGCCGACCGCGACTTCGCGCTCGACCGCGGGATGATCCCGCTGGGGTCGTGCACGATGAAGCTCAACGCCACCACGGAGATGCTCGCGATCACCTGGCCCGAGGTCTCGGCTCTGCACCCGTTCGCGCCCACCGACCAGACCGAGGGCATCCGCGAGCTGGTGGACCAGCTGGGAGCGTGGATGTGCCAGCTCACCGGGTACGACGCGATCTCGCTCCAGCCCAACGCAGGTTCGCAGGGCGAGCTCTCGGGGCTTCTGGCGATCGCGGCATACCACCGCTCGCGCGGCGACACGGGCCGCAACGTGTGCCTGATCCCGGCCAGCGCCCACGGCACGAATGCCGCCAGCGCGGCAATGGCCGGCATGAAGGTTGTCGTCGTGAAGACCGCCCCGGG
Organism: uncultured Actinomycetota bacterium; assembly: GCA_963715025.1. Lineage (GTDB taxonomy): Bacteria > Actinomycetota > Actinomycetes > Actinomycetales > Dermatophilaceae > DASSJT01. The sequence continues at coordinate 594,706 of CAVQQQ010000002.1, forward strand.
CGGGGACATCGACATGGAGGACCTGCGGCAGAAGGTCTCAGAGCACCGTGACCACCTCGCCGCGATCATGGTCACCTATCCCTCGACCCACGGGGTCTTCGAGGGCACCATCACCGACCTGTGCGCGCTGGTGCATGAGGCGGGCGGCCAGGTCTATGTCGACGGCGCCAATCTCAACGCGCTGGTCGGCCTGGCGCGACCGGGCGACTTCGGTGCCGATGTCTCGCACCTCAATCTGCACAAGACCTTCTGCATTCCGCATGGCGGAGGGGGTCCCGGAGTGGGGCCGGTGGCGGTGCGGGAGCACCTCGCGGGCTTCCTGCCCAACCACCCCCTGGCACCCGAGGCGGGTCCGGCGACGGGTGTGGGGCCGGTCTCCGCAGCACCCTACGGCTCCGCGGGCATCCTGCCGATCACCTGGGCGTACGTCCGCCTGATGGGAGGCGCGGGTCTGACCCGCGCGACCAAGGTGGCCGTGCTCAACGCCAACTACATCGCCACGCGACTGCGCGAGCACTATCCGGTGCTCTACTCCGGGCACGACGGCATCGTCGCCCACGAGTGCATCCTCGACCTGCGGGCCATCACGCGGGCGACCGGCGTCACGGTCGACGACGTCGCGAAGCGCCTGATCGACTACGGGTTCCACGCACCGACGATGTCCTTCCCGGTTGCGGGCACCCTCATGGTGGAGCCCACCGAGAGCGAGGACGCCTACGAGCTCGACCGGTTCTGCGACGCCATGATCGCGATCCGCCGAGAGATCGACGACATCGAGGCTGGAGCCGTGCCGATCGCGGACAGCATGCTGCGCAACGCCCCGCACACGGCTGCCGCTCTGGCCGGCAAGTGGGAGTACCCGTACGAGCGCGGCGACGCTGCGTTCCCGGTGGGTGTCAATGCCGCGGACAAGTACTGGCCGCCCGTGGGCCGGATCGATGGCGCCTACGGCGATCGCCACTTGGTCTGCGCCTGCCCCCCGCCGGAGGCGTTCGAGCACTGAGCCTGCGGTCGGCCGCGGCCTGGGGCCCGCCACCACCGGGAAGCCGAGCCGCAGCCAGCGGGCCAGGAGCCAGGAACTAGGCAGGAGTTAGGAACTAGGCACGAGCTAGGCGGCGCCCCGGTCGGTTCGGACCGAGACCGAGGAACCGCGGGCGGTCTTGCGGACCATGATCTGGCTGGCAATGCGGGACCGGAGTTCCGCGACGTGGCTGACCACGCCGACGGCGCGGCCTCCCTCCCGCAGCTCGTCGAGGACGCCCAGGACCTGCTCGAGGCTCTCGTCGTCGAGGCTCCCGAACCCCTCGTCGATGAAGAGCGTCTGCAGATCGAAGCCGCCCGCCTCCTCGCGCACGGCGTCGGCCAGGCCAAGCGCCAGCGCGAGCGAGGCCATGAATGCCTCACCGCCGGACAGGGTGGACGTCGCCCTCGCCTGACCGGTCCACAGGTCGAGGACCTCGAGGCCGAGGCCGCTCCGGGCTCCCTTCGCGGCGAGCTCGTCGGAGTGCTGGAGCCGATAGCGGCCCTCGCCCATGACCGCCAGCCGCTCGTTGGCCAGCCGGGCGACGTTCTCGAGCCTGGCCGCGAGCACGAAGGACGACAGCCGCATGCGTCTGGTGTTGTTGGGCCCGGTGCCTGCCATAGTGTCGGCGAGGTCGCGAAGGAGAGCGCTGCGGCGAAGAGCTGGGAGGTATGCAGCACATCGCGCCGTGATGCGGTCCCGGAGGCGCAACACGTCGCGAAGGGTGCGCTCGGCAAGGGCCTGCGTGGAACGCGAGGACACGTGGGCGGCCTGGGCTTCACGGAGGGCGGCCGTGAGGCGCGCGAGGTCCGGAGCCGGCAGATTCTCGGCCGCCGCGACGTCCGCGTCGCCGAGGGTCGCCTGGAAGGAAATGCGAGCTTGGTCATGCTCGACGCACAGCCGCTCGAGCTCAGCCATGGTCGGCCCGTCGAGCCTGGCGGCAGCGGCTTCGTCGGGAGTGTCGAAGCCGCTGGCGTTCAGGGCTTCTCGCGCACCATCCTGAGCGGCTGCGACGAGCTCGCGCTCCCGGTCCAGTGCCTGACCGGCGGCCACGACAGCCCGGACCGCGGCTGCCACGACTCGATGTCGCTCCTCGGCGGATGCGGTGTCGACCTCGGCCGATGAGCCACCGCCCGCGCACGGACACCCGGCTGCGTGGGCCTGCAGCAGGGAGGCCAGCTCTGCCTCACGTTCGGCGGTGGCGCGGTCGGCCTCCGCCAGCGCTGCCTCGGCGCCAGCACGTCGCTCGCGCAGGAGGTCGTCCACGGCCGCGGCCGCTGACAGACCCGCGCGGGCGCCTTGGAGGGCCGCATGTGCCGACGGCGCTTCGTCGGCTAGGCGCTGCGAGGTCTCGAGCGCTTCGCGGGCCCGCCTGACCTCATTGGCCAGGGTCTCGGCATCCCCGACTCTTTCCAGATCCCGCTGGCGGGCCCTCTGGCCGGCCTCGGCGGCCGCTAGCGCCAGTGCTGCCTGCTCGAGCGCCGCTGCAGCCCTGTCCCACCGCTCCTCGGCGAGCTGGAGGTCGTCGGAGGCGACGCGGCTCGTTGCCTGCGCCCGGTGGGGGTGCGACGTCGCGCCGCACACAGGGCAGGCATCGCCCTCGGCCAGACCGTCGGCGAGCTCGGCGGCCATCCCGGCGAGCCGGGCCTCCCTCAGATCGAGAAGGCTCTGGCGGGTGTCCTGTTCGGCCTCCCTGAGATCGGCGTGCCGATCCCGCAGCCGTGCGATCTCGTCGAGGGCGGCGCCGTGCTCCACCCGCAGTCGGTGCAGCCGCAGCGTCTCGTCGACCCGCAGGCGCAGGCCCGGCAGCTCGTCCAGAGCGCGCTGGCACCGCTCGGAGTGCCCGAGGTGGCGCTCGGCCTCGGCCTCGGACTGGGCGCGGAGCGCCGCTTGGGACAGCGATTCTTGCTGCGCAGCCCGGATCTGGTCGCGGAGCCGAGCGCGGTGCTTCGATGCGGCCACCGACTCCGCGCGCAGCCGCCCGGCTTCCCGGATCGCCTCGTCGTGCTGCTCCAGCTCCATGAGGAGGCCCTCCAGGCTGCCATCCGGAGCACCCAACCCGAGGCGCTCGACGGACTGCATTGCGGCCGTGTGCCGCTGCTCTGCCAGTCTCTGAGCGGCGATGGCGCGGCTCAGGACGTCGAGGTGACCCGACACCTGAAGGGCTCGACGACCCAAGGTCACTCTCCGCACAGCTTCCTCGTACTGGGTCGTGGACTCATCGAGCCCACGAAGGCCGGAACGGGCCGTTTCGGCTCGCTCCTGGAGCGCCGCGATGCTGTTGCCCTCGGTGTTGGCGTGCAGTGCCGCGGCCTCAGCGGTCAGGGCCGCCTCGCTCGCGGCCATGGTCGCCGTCACGACGTCGGACAGTCGGGCGACCACCGCCGCCACCGCCTCGGGGATCGCCTCAGGCTGCCTGGCGTCCACCTCGACGGGCAGGGCGGCGCTTGGAACCTCCACGAGCAGGTCGGCGAGCCGATCGAGGTCGGAGGCCAGCTCGCGGCGGTGGTCGTCGACCCTCCCAGCCAGCTCACGGCGCTGGCCGGCCAGCCAGTCCTCGACGTCGGTGAACCTCTGGACGTCGAACAGGCGCTCCAGCACCTGCCGTCGCTCCTCTGCGGTGGCCCTCAGGAAGGCCGCGAACTCGCCCTGGGGAAGCATCACGACCTTGCTGAACTGCGCCAGGCCCATGCCGACGCTCTCGTGTACCACTGCAGCGACATCTTCGGGCCGACTGTCCTTGCCCACCCACTCGCCGCCGACCCGCTCGTGCAGGACCACCCGTGCGGGCGAGCGGGTCTCCCCCTGGCCCCGCTTCTTGGGGCGGAGAAACTCGGGCGAGCGCTCAATCATGAAGCGCCTGCCCGACGACGTGAACTCGAGCGAGACGCGGGGCACCGCGTCTCGCGGTGCGTGGTCGCTGCGCAGGGACCTGGCACCGGACCGCGCACCGGGCACATCGGCGTACAGCGCAAAGCACACGGCGTCGAGCAGGCTGGTCTTCCCGGCGCCGGTCGCGCCATGGATGAGGAACAGCCCATGCTCCGACACGTCGTCGAAGTCGATGTCCACCGGGGCAGCGAAGGGCCCGAACGCCGACACGGTCAGCCGGTGCAGCCTCATGCCGCACCCTCGCGACCGGGAGCGCGCGCGACGCGGCCGGTGTCGTCGCGCTGGGCCCGGGCCAGTCGGCCAGCCTCAAGAGCCGCCTCGAGCACAGCGCGCTCGTCGGCACCTGGGCCGGCTCCCGCCCGAACGTGGGCCAGGAAGTCGCAGCAGACCTCGACGTCGGAGCGGGCGGTGAGCTTCGCGGCATACGTGCTGACGTCGACCGGCACACCCTGCGGGTCGAACTGAAGCACCAGGGCGTGCGGGAAGCGGCGGCGGATGCGGTCCATGGCGCCCAGGGGCCGCACCGGGTCGGTCAGCGTCACCTGGCACCACGCGGACTCCGCGTCGACGTGCCGCGGATCGGCCAGGAGGTCATCGAGGTCGCCGCGCAGCAGGCGCAGTGGCCGTTCTACCGGCGCCTCTACCTGCTCGACCCCCACCCCCGCCTCGGTCAGGTCGACCAGCCACGAGCCCTTCCGGTGATCCCACTCGCTGAACGACAGCGCGAGCGGAGACCCGGAATAGCGCATCGACGGCTCGACCACCTGGCGTCCGTGGAGATGGCCGAGCGCGACATAGTCGACTCCCTCGTACACCCTCGGGTGCACCGCACTCACACCTCCAACGCTGATGTCGCGTTCGGAGTCGCTCGTGGCGCCCCCGGTCACGAATGCGTGCGACATGACGACGCTGGGCAAACCGTGCTCGTGACGGCTGGCCGTCACCCGGAGCATGGCCGCCTGCAGCACCGCGGCATGAGTGCGCTCGGGGGCCGCCAGCGGCTCGGCGGCCAGCGATGGCTCGAGGTAGGGGAGCGGGTAGACCGCAGCCCCCGCGATCACAACCGGCTGCCCGACGCCCGCGATGGACGAGCGGATGTGCAGCCCAGCGCGCGCCAGGAGCTCGGAGACAAAGCCCAGCCGGATCGCCGAGTCGTGGTTTCCGCTGGACAGGACGACCTGCGCGCCCGCGTCGACGAGCCGGGTCAGTGCCTCGGACAGCAGCTCGACGGTGTCGGGGGCGGGCATGGCCCGGTCATAGACGTCGCCGGACACCAGCACGGCATCGACCCGCTCCTCACGCACGGTCTCGACCAGGTGGTCGAGGAAACGCGCCTGTGCGCCCAGCAGCCCCACCTGGTGGAACGACCGGCCGAGATGCCAGTCGGAGGTGTGGAGGAAGCGCACGATGTCACGCTATGGCGGCAGGGTGACAGACGCCGGGAGGCGGTCGCCACGCTGTATGCCGTGTCGCCCCGACGGCTGGTGAGCCCACAGCCCCGGTCCGGTCGCCGGACACTTGGCCCAACAGGGTGGCATGGCCCCCGGCGCTGTGGTTGGGTCGGAGCCGAGGTTCCGATGCGGCACTGGGAGGCCACATGGGCACGGAGGTCAGCGCACAGAGCTACACCCGCGAGCAGCGGCAGCGGTACCGCGAGAAGGTGCGACAGAACCTCGACGTGTTCGAGCGGATGCTGGCCCAGAGCTCGTTCGAGTTCGAGCGGCCGATGACCGGACTGGAGATCGAGCTCAACCTCGTCGATGCCGACTACCAGCCGCGGTTCGCCAACGCAGAGGTGCTCGAGCGCATCGCCGACCCCGACTTCCAGACCGAGCTTGCGCGCTACAACATCGAGCTCAACGTGCGCCCGCGGCCGCTGCCCGGGGACGAGGCTCTGCACCTGGAGCAGGATCTGCGCGACTCGCTCAACCGGGCCGACCGGCTGGCCCAGGAGGTCGGCTCGCACATCGTCCCGATCGGCATTCTCCCAACGATCATGCCGGAGCACTTCGCGGGTGAGTGGATCAGCAGCAACAACCGCTACACCGCGCTCAACGACTCGATCTTCTTCGCCCGCGGCGAGGACATCTACCTGGACATCGAGGGTCCGACGGGCGAGCGCCTGGCCACGTACTCCGACACCATCGCGCCCGAGTCCGCCTGCACCTCCGTCCAGCTGCACCTCCAGGTCGCACCGCAGGACTTCGCCGCCCACTGGAATGCCGCCCAGGCGCTCGCGGGACCGCAGCTGGCGCTGGCCGCGAACTCGCCCTTCTTCTTCGGTCGTCGGCTTCACGCCGAGACTCGGATCGAGCTGTTCTGTCAGGCCACGGACACCCGGTCCATCGAGCTCAAGAACCAGGGCGTGCGGCCGCGGGTCTTCTTCGGCGAGCGGTGGATCACCTCGATCTTCGACCTGTTCGAGGAGAACGTGCGCTACTTCCCGGCGCTTCTGCCCGAGACCACCGATGAGGACCCCATCGCCAAGCTCGAGGCCGGCGAAGCGCCGCTCCTGTCCGAGCTGCGGCTTCACAACGGCACTATCTACCGCTGGAACCGGCCGATCTACGACATCGTCGGCGGCACGCCCCACCTGCGGGTCGAGAACCGCGTCCTCCCGGCCGGCCCCACGATCGTCGACGTCATGGCCAACGCGGCGTTCTACTACGGCGTGATTCGGATGCTCGCCTCGGAGGACCGACCGGTCTGGACCAAGATGAGCTTCGCCGCCGCCGAGCAGAACTTCCACGCGTGCGCTCGCGAGGGCATTGACGCCCGCCTCTACTGGCCGGGCTTCGGCGAGGTCCGCGCCGACGAGCTGGTCTTGCGCCACCTGCTCCCGCTGGCCCACCGCGGCCTCGAGGACTGGGGCGTGTCGCAGGCCGTGCGCGACCGCTTCCTCAGCGTCATCGAGGGGCGCTGCACGAGCGGTGCCAACGGGGCCACCTGGCAGACCGAGGCGGTGGCGCGATTCGAGGAGCGGGGCGCGGACCGCGCGACGGCCCTGCGCCAGATGCTCGAGGCCTACGTCCAGCACATGCACACCAACCAGCCGGTGCACACCTGGCCGCAGCCCTAGGCCGCGTCCAGTGCGGCGCAACGGCCCTCGCACTGGCGTGACCACACGGCATACCCCTCAGTCGCGGGGCAGGTCCGGCGAGCGGTTCCAGGCCCGGATGGCCGGCTGCTCGCGGTCGAACTCCAGCACGCTGACCGAGCCGGCGTCCATGAGGATCTGGGCCCCCAGTCTCGGCTCCTGGCGCAGGAACACGGCCGTGAGCACACGCAGGCAGTGGCCGTGGCCGACCAGCGCTACGTCGCCACGGGCCAGGGCCGGAAGCACCCGGTTCACCACGCGAGAAGCCCGGCCGGCCACCTCTTCGACCGTCTCGCCCGGCGTGTCCCCTGGAGGCACGCCGTTCGCGAACACCGTCCAGTCGTAGCCTGCCTCGTCCCGGATGTCCTTGGTGGTGCGGCCTTCGTACGCCCCGTAGTCCCACTCGAGCAGGTCGCCGTCCACCTCGGCGTCCAGCCCGGCCAGCTGTGCGGTGCGGCGTGCCCGCTGGAGCGGCGAGGTCAGGACGAGAACGAAGCCGAAGTCGGCGAGCAGTGCGGCGGCGGCGGTCGCGACGCGCTCGCCGCGGGGCGTCAGGGGCAGGTCGGTGCGGCCGGTATGACGGCCCGCCCTCGACCACTCGGTCTCGCCGTGGCGCAGGAGGACCAGCCTGCCCTCAGGCGGGGCTGGCTGGGTGCTCACGTCGCCACCCTACGGGGCGGGTGACAGGATGCCGGTATGCCGGTCTACGTCGCCTTCCTGAGGGCGGTCAACGTGGGCGGCCGCTTCGTGAAGATGGACGCCATGCGGGCGGCCCTGGACGCCAGCGGCTTCGAGGAGGTCGAGACCCACATCCAGAGCGGAAACGTTCGGCTCCGCACCGCCCTGCGCAGTCCCTCCCGGGTGGAGTCCGCCCTCGAGGATTGCCTGGCCGCTTTCGCTGGTTTCAGCGTGGCGGCCATGGTGCGCACGCCACAGCAGGTGCGCGCCCTCGAAACGGAGGCGGACGGCATCCCGCCGCTGCTCTCGCCGCAGGGCCGGCGCTACATTGCCGTGGCCAAGGGCCCCATCGGCGGAGACTCGAGAGCCGAGATGGAGTCCTACGATGCCACGGACGAGCGGGCCCGGGCCCTCACCGGTGCGGTCCTCCTGGAGTACGGGCTGGCCTTCAACCGGTCGAGGCTGTCCGGAGCGAGGCTGGAGAGAATGGCTGGACAACCACTGACGGCGCGCGATTTCAAGGTGATCCGCGCCCTGAGCGAGAAATGGGGCGCGTGATGTCGCAGGATGCACGGCAGACGCAGGAGACCGGTGGTACCGGTCTGGGCCGGCGGTCGATCTCGATGCGTCGCCTGGGGCACAGCGAGTACGAGGTGACAAACGTGCGGGGCGGCACGATCCGCCTGGGCGGTGGCAAGGACGACAGCTTCACGCCGGTGGAGCTCTTCCTGACCTCGATCGCAGGGTGCAGCGCCATCGACGTCGACTTCATCACCAGCAGGCGGGCCGAGCCCACCCAGTTCGACGTGTCCGCGTCCGGTGAGAAGCTGCGCGACGAGACCGGCAACCACATGGACGACATCGAGGTGACTTTCAGGGTGCGCTTCCCCGACGGGCCAGAGGGCGACGATGCCCGCGACATGCTCCCGCGAGCCATCGCGCGCTCGCACGACCGCCTGTGCACCGTCTCACGCACCGTCCAGCGTGGCGCGACGGTCACGATGGTCGAAAGCTGAGGACGCTGAGGGCATGGCGCGCTACTTCGATGTGCACCCGCACGACCCACAGCCGCGCTCGATTCGCCAGGTGGTCGACATCCTGCGCGAGGGCGGTCTGATCGCCTACCCGACCGACAGCTGCTTCGCCCTGGGCTGCACGCTGGGAAATCAGGAGGGCAAGGCCAGGATCCTGGCGATCCGTCGGCTCGACGAGCGCCACCACTTCACCCTCGTGTGCCGCGACTTCGCCCAGCTCGGCCAACTGGTCCACATCGACAACGCGGTTTTCCGGGCGGTCAAAGCGGCGACACCGGGCAGGTACACCTTCATCCTGCCCGCCACGTCCGAGGTGCCGCGCCGCCTCATGCACCCCAAGAAGCGCACCGTCGGGGTCCGCATCCCCGACCACCCGGTCGCCCTGGCCCTGCTCGCCGAGCTGGGCGAGCCCATGGTCTCGAGCACTCTACTGATGCCGGGGGAGGAGGAGCCCATGACCGACGGCTGGGAGATCAAGGAGCGGCTCGACCACCAGGTGGACGCGGTCATCGACTCCGGGGAGGCAGGGTCGGAGCCGACGACGGTCGTGGACTTCTCCGATGGCTATGCCCAGATCCTGCGGAAGGGGTCGGGGGACCCTTCGCCGTTCGAGTAGTGCATGGGGCGGTAACGCCCCCTGACCCGGGGATCGCCCGAGAATGCCCGGGAATGCCCGGGGGAACGCCTGCGTTCGATAGAGTGATTTACGATTCAACTATCTAGCGGAGGGGTTCCATGCAGTTCGGCATCTTCACGGTCGGCGACGTGACCACCGATCCCACCACAGGTCGCACACCCACGGAGCACGAGCGGATCAAGGCGACGGTCGAGATCGCGAAGAAGGCCGAGGAGGTCGGCCTGGACGTGTTCGCGACGGGACAGCACCACAACCCTCCGTTCGTGCCGTCGGCGCCGACGACGACCCTCGCCTACATCGCCGCCCAGACCGAGCGGATCATCCTCTCGACGTCCACGACGCTCATCACGACGACCGACCCGGTGCGCATCGCAGAGGACTACGCGACCCTCCAGCACCTGACCGACGGCCGCATGGACCTGATGATGGGTCGCGGCAACACCGGGCCGGTCTATCCATGGTTCGGCAAGGACATCCGCGACGGCATCCCGCTGGCCATCGAGAACTACGCCCTCCTGCACCGTCTCTGGCGGGAGGAGGCAGTGACCTGGCAGGGCGAGTACCGCACGCCGCTGCAGGGTTTCACGTCCACGCCCCGCCCGCTGGACGGCATACCGCCGTTTGTCTGGCACGGCTCGATCCGCAGCCCGGAGATTGCCGAGCAGGCCGCCTACTACGGCGACGGCTTCTTCCACAACAACATCTTCTGGCCGATGTCGCACACGAAGCAGATGGTGCAGCTGTACCGCCGCCGCTTCGAGCACTATGGCCACGGTGCCGCCGACCAAGCCATCGTGGGCCTCGGTGGGCAGGTCTTCATGCGGCGCAGGTCCCAGGACGCAGTGCGCGAGTTCCGGCCGTACTTCGACAACGCGCCCGTCTACGGCCACGGCCCGTCGCTGGAGGACTTCAGCCGTGAGACGCCGCTCACGGTCGGCAGCCCGCAGCAGGTCATCGAGCGCTACGGCGCGATGGCCGACCAGGTGGGGCCGTACCAGCGACAGCTGTTCCTCATGGATCACGCGGGCCTGCCGGTCAAGACGGTCCTCGAGCAGCTCGAGATCCTGGGCGGCGAGGTGGTTCCCGAGCTGCGGCGGATCGCCGACGCCGGCAAGCCAGCCCATGTGCCGGACGCACCCACACACGCCTCTCTGCTCGCGGTCCGCGACGTCGACGAGACGGCCGCTCTTGCGACAACTGGGGTGACCCGATGACGACCTACCGAGTGGTGACGATCAGCGCCGGCATCAGCCAGCCATCGTCGACCCGGCTGCTCGCCGACCTGCTCGGCGCCGCGGTGTCCCGGGCGGTGGGCAGGGCCGAGGACGGCGGACGCCATGACGTGGGGCATGACGTGGAGCTCGACGTGGTCGAGCTCCGGGACTATGCGCACGATCTGGCCAACAACCTGCTGACCGGTTTCGCGCCGAGCCCTCTGCGGAGGGTGCAGGAGTCAGTCGCGCAGGCCGACGCCCTCATCGTGGTGACGCCGATCTTCAGCGCCTCCTACAGCGGCCTGTTCAAGATGTTCTTCGACGTGCTGGAGAACGGCGCGCTGGCCGGCAAGCCGGTCCTCATCGCGGCGACCGGCGGCACCGCGCGGCACTCCTTGGCCCTCGAGCACGCCCTGCGACCGCTGTTCGCCTACCTGCGCGCGGTCGTGGTTCCGACCGCGGTGTACGCCGCGTCGGAGGACTGGGGGAGCGGGGGAGTCGATGGCGCGGGGTCGAGCCTGGCTGCCCGCGTGGAGCGCTCCGCTGACGAGGTCGCCGATCTGCTCTCCGGGCGCACCGGAGCCGCCTTCCGCGACCCGTTCCGGGACGTCACCCCGTTCGAGCAGCTGCTAGCACGGGGCTGACCGGCGGGGGAGCGGACCAGACTCCTAGTCGGCCAACGAGAAGTCCTCGAACTCGAAGCCCGGCGTCACCACGCAGTTCACCAGGACGGCCTCGTCACCCAGTGGCGAGGCCATCTGCCAATGTCCACCAGGCACCAGCGCCTGCGGGCGGTGGCCCAGCTCCAGCCCACTGCCGAGGACGACGTCGGCCGTCGGCGAGGGAGTGGCCGCGGCTCCGCCGAATAGGGGAGTGCTGGATCATCTGGCCCGCCAGGACTGCTTGCACCCCTGCGTATCAAGACCGCCGCATGCACGGCTGCGGCGTGAGCGGGTTCGCCCGAGGCGCCCGATCGAGTTGCGGTTGATGCCCAGGAAGGGCTCGGCTTGGGCAGGAGTCAGTTCGCGCTCGGGCGTCGGCCAATGACAGGTGCCCCACGCATCGGCATGCCAACACAGTGAACAGCATCGACGCTTGGGCGCTGCTCACGTTTCGAGGAGGTCGAGTTCGGCGTTCCCGGTGCGGATGACGGCGGCGACCCCCGCGGCGACGGCAGTTGGGGCGATGACGTGTGGCAGCAGGTTGCCGTCGGGGCCGCGGCGCAGGGCGTTCGGTTCGGGGCTGGGGGTGTTCTGGCCGAAGTCGGTGTCGACGATGCCGGGCTTGACGATGCTGACGGTGATGCCGTCCTTGGCGAGTTCTTCGCGAGCGGTCAGGGACAGGTTGTTGAGGGCGGACTTGGTCGAGGCGTAGCCGGCGATGAAGGGGATGTACTTGGTCGAGGCCTGGGAGCTGATGTTGACGATCTGGCCTCCCCCTTGTTCGCGCATGCGCGGGATGACCAACTGCATCAGCCTGAGTGGGGCGAGAACGTTGAGCTCCAGCAGTTGGGCGTACTCGTCCAGGTCAATGTGTTCGACCGGCTTGGCCATGCCCCGGCCGGCGTTGTTGACCAGCACGTCGATCTGCCCGAACCGGGCGAGGGTCTCCTCGACAAGGCGGGCGGCCTCCTTGGGCTTGGTCACGTCGGTGGGAAAGGCCACCGACCCAGGCAGCTCGGTCTCCAGTGTGCGGAGCGTGTCGCCGTCGCGTGCGGCCAGGACGAGCCGCGCGCCCAGGGTGGACAGGTGCCGTGCGGTCGCCAGGCCGATTCCGGAGCTGGCTCCGGTGATGATGATGACGCGATCTGCGATGTCCATGAGGTTCCGTCTCTGATCTGCGGTGGGTGTGGGTGGGGGTTACTCGCGGTTGAGGAGACCGCGGAGGAGGAGCGAGTACACGGCCTCGAGCTCGCGGGCCAGCATGGCCTGGTCACCCCATTCGCCGGCCAAGGCGGGGTGGTGGAACCGGGCGGTCGCGTGCAGGACCGCGCGGCCGACCACGGCGGGGTTTCCCGGGGCGAATTCGCCGGCGGCCATCCCGTCGGCAACGAGGCGGGCGACCTGGTCGGCGAGGTGGTCCACGTGGGCTGCGACCACCTGACGGGAGGCCAGGGTGAGCTGGTGGAAGGTCTGAAACAGTTCGGGGTCGTCAGTGGCCATGGCCTGCTTGGTGGTGGCCAACACCACCAGCCAGTCGTGGAGCCGGGTCGATGCCTTGCCGCGCCGCTGCACCACCTGCTCGAGCGGGGCTGAGACCCGCTGCAACCAACGCTCGGTGACCGCGTCGCGGAGGGCAGCCTTGCTCGGGAAGTGCCGGTACACGCTGCCGTGGCTGACGGTGAGCGCGCGGGCGACGTCGACCACGGACGCCTTCGCCGGGCCGTAGCGCCGCAGCACCTCTTCGGCGGTGTCGAGGATCGCCTCGGTGCTCAGCGGCTGGTTGACCGGGACGGTCACGCCCCTCTGGCCCTGGGCTACCGGACGTTCGGTGGTCATGGCACCAACGATGCCCCATCGAATGACAAACGTCAATATCTGTCAGTTGCTCTTTACCTCAACCACACGAGACATGGTTCCTCCAGGCCGTCGTGGCAGAGGGCAGTGGCGCCGGTGGCGATGGCGGCAAGCACGGCCCGGACCCTGGGCGACAGCTTCCAGGTGAGGACGCTCGCCGGGCGATCGCAGGCGCACAGCGCATCCACCAGCTGGTGGCCACGTTTGTGCGGGTCAACGCCAGGATTCGATCCCCGCGAAGGGGAGGTGCTCGTATTCGGCGATTGACTCATCTGATCGAGCAAAGTGACATAATGTCGATTATCGGCGTTATCTGACACGGCATCGATGAGCCGGTTGATCCGCTTGACCATTTGACTATCGGCCTGGAGCCAGTAGGTGTAGTCCTCCCACCCGTTGGTGGTGGAGACGAGTCTCACTCGACGAGGGTACTGGCCTGGCGGTCACCGGCCAGGGCCTGCTGAAGACTCTCGATCAGCCGCATGGCGTTTGCCGGTACACGCAGCAAGCGCGCTGCTTCCTCCAGCGCCTCGTAGTCCGCGCGCGACAGCAGCACGGCGTCGCCCAGCGGCGAGACATCAGCGCAGCAGCCTGATGCTGTGGACCTCGACGTCGTAGCGGCTCGACGCGGCGCCGCCAGCGCGGAAGAACCTCCGCCTCAGGGCGCCGCTCAGCTCGATGGCATCGCCGTCCGAGAGCCTGAGCGCCACTGCCCTGGCCCGCGACGACCAGCAGGTCACGTCCACGGTGTCGACCTTGGCCCCTCCCCTGCGAAGCGTCTCCCCCGCTCGCGGCACCACCACCCTGAGCTGCACGAGCGTGTCACCGCTGGGCAACTCCTTCTCCTGGGGCGCCCCACTGACACGCCCGGTCAGCCGCACCTCGTTGACCGACTCGTTCGACGGCGACACTGCTGATGACTCCCCCACTGCCTGCCCTCCCTTGGTGAGCTCCGCTCTGCCCAGCCTCCCGGCATACGACGCGGTGGGCACGCACGTGTGCGCGCCTGTGCACCGCGTGACCAGAGTGAAACCGGGTGTGGACAGCGACCCGCCCACTCAGGGTCAGCCCCACCAGAAAGCGGCAGCGATCACGGCGTACACCGTCACCAGGGCTGCGCCCTCGATCCAGTTGGACTCGCCGTCGAAGGTGATGAATGCCGCGATGACCACGGCAATGGCCACAGAAACCACGAGCATGGGCGGGAACACGAGTGTCAGCGTGGCGAACCCGAAGACCTGCGACAGGATCACCAGCAGCGGACCGAGCACCAGGGCGATCTGCATGGGCGAGTTGATGACCACAGAGAAGGCGTACTCGGACCGGCCGGCAGCGGCGAACTGGATGCCAACGACGTTCTCGATCGCGTTGCCGGCGATGGCCACTACCACCAGGCCCGCGAAGGCCTCGGAGATGCTCAGTGCTTTCATCGCCGGCTCGAGGGCAACGACGAACCAGTCGGACACGAAAGCAGCAACAGCGCCGACACGATGAGCGACAGGGTGCGCTCGTGGGGCTCGGCCGGCGTGTGCACGTAGTGGGCCAGCGATGGGGCCACCATCGCCGCCACGGACAGGACCATCAGGACGATGATGCTGCGGGCCCGTTCCGAGTCCAGCCGCTGTGTTCCGTGCTTGAGGCCACCGACCACGAAGGCAAGCCCCAGGACGAGCAGCAAGTTGGCCAGGATCGACCCGATCAGCGCCGCCTGCACCACGGCCACCAGACCGGCCTTGAGGGCGAACAGCGCGATGAAGAGCTCGGGAAGGTTTCCGAGTGCCGACTGCATGGCCCCCGTCGCCCCGGGACCGAACCGGTCGCCCAGCTGCTCGACGCTGCGGCCCACGAGGGAGGCAAGCAGGGTCACGGCCACGGCCGTGCAGAGGAAGGGGAGCACGTCGCCGGCGTCGATGTAGCGCGTCAGCGCTGCCAGCAGAACTGCGACTGCGGCACCGCCCAGGACCACGTAGTCGGAGCGGACCGGGGTGCGCTGCACGGCTGCCGGCATGCAGCCGATCATGGCAGGGGGGTATGCCGCCCGCGCGCCACTCGTCCGTGGCACGCCGGTGCGCGGGTGGCAGACTCGGCCCGTGGACAGCCTCCCCTCCCCCGCTCCCCCACGGCTGCGCCCGATCCGACCGGAGGACGAGGCGGTCGTGCTGCGGCTCAACGCCGACAGCGAGCACCTGCTGTCGCCCATGGGTCCTGAGCGGCTACGGCAGCTGCTCGTCTGGGCCGACCGCGCCGACGTGATCGAGGTTGAGGGGGCTGTCGCGGGCTTCGTGCTGTGCTTCGCCCCTGGCACCGACTACGACTCGGAGAACTACCGATGGTTCAGCGAGGAGTACGGCTCGGACTTCTACTACCTCGATCGCATCGCCATCGACCACGCCTTCCGCCGTCAGGGGCTGGCGGCCCTCGCCTACGGGGAGCTGGAACTGGTGGCTGCCCGCTACGGTCGGATGGTCCTGGAAGTCGACATCGACCCTCCGAACGACGTCTCACTGGCGTTCCACGCCGCCCGCGGATACCGGGAGGTCCACCGGCTGGAAAGCCCGGGCAAGTCAGTCTTGCTGATGGAGAAGGTCCTCTGATCGACCCTCCCGGCGGCTCCCATACAGGGAGAAACTGGACCGAAAGGGCTGGTGATGCGGGAATCATCACAGACTCCGGCGTCCGGCCTCCTGTGCCGGTGTGCCGCTGTACAGTCGGAAGCCAGGTCGCACGCTCAGGGGGTTCCTGGAGCGGCCGAGCGGTACCGTTGGGAGGGCTGCCGCTTGTTGAAGGAAGGAAGATACGTGTCGCTGCGTGGCAGAGCCGGCCGAGGCGCCAGGCTGGCGACTGTGCCGGTTGCTGTCACTGTGCTGTTGCTCACCGGCCTTGGGCCGGCCTCAGCCACCGACCCCACCACCACCACGACCGATCCCAGCAGTAGCACGACGTCGAGCACGACGTCCGACCCGGCGACCACGACGACCACATCGCCGCCCAGCGACCCTTCGAGTACCTCCTCGACCACGTCGCCTGTGCCAACGTCGACGTCGACGTCGTCCAGCCCAGCGCCCACCACGACCAGCTCCCCGAAGAGCAGCACCGGGACGAAGGCGACGGTGGCGCCGCCGGTTCACCCCGACGAGCAGGCGCTCTCGCCCTCGCAGCTGCAGTCGCAGATCGCGCAGGCCGAGGCGCTCCGGCAGGAGCTGCTGCGCACCAATGCCACCGTGGCCCGGGCCATGCTGCAGCTGGAGAAGGACTCCGAGAAGTCCAACGCGCTCCTGCAGGCCTACAACCGGGCCCGCGAACTGGAGAAGCAGGCCGCCAAGGATGCCGCCGAGGCCACGCTCGAGTTCGACCAGCTCAAGTCCCAGCTCGAGGCAGACCACCGGCGGCTCGGCTACTGGGCATACCACGCGTATGCAGGTGGCGGCGGTCTGGCCGAGAGCGTCACCCTGTTCGACGCCATGGTCCAGAACGCCTCGCAGGCCAGCGACGCCGCTGGCGACCTTGCCTACCTCACCGACGAGCGGGTCCGCGCGTTCCAGCGCACGCGCCTGACGGCTGAGGACAAGAAGGCCCTGGCCGATCAGGCAGTGGCGGCTCAGCAGCAGTCCCGTGACGCCGCTGCCGCGGCTGACCAGGCGAAGAAGAAGCTCGACGCGGGCCTGGAGACGCAGAAGAAGGAGCTGCTGAAGGTTCGCGCGCTGTACCTCGACCAGATGCAGCGGGTTGGTCCCATCGCCGGCATCCTCATGGGCCAGAACAGCAAGGCGGCCAAGGCAGCCTACGAGGCCTTGATGCAGGCGCTCCGGTCGTCTTCGGCCATGCTTCTGACGGGCTCCGGCAAGCCGTGCTCCGGCAACGAAGCCGACTACCCCAACGGTGCCATTCCGATGAGCGCGCTGTGCCCGCTCTGGGGCGCACCGGGCGAGTACCTCCGCCCCGCCGCGGCGGCCGCCTTCAGCGCCATGAGCAAGGCCTACGCCCGCGACACCGGCAAGCCCATCTGTGTCACCGACTCCTACCGCACCTACGCCGAGCAGGTCGCGCTCAAGGCCGAGAAGGGCAAGTGGGCTGCCACACCTGGCACCAGTGAGCACGGCCTGGGCAAGGCCGTCGACCTCTGCGGAGGCATCGAGAACTTCGGTACGGCTGCGCACCTGTGGATGAAGGCCAACGCACCGCTGTTCGGCTGGTTCCACCCTGACTGGGCCGAGCCCACGGGGCCTCTACCCGAGCCGTGGCACTGGGAGTTCGCTGGCTGAGGCGATCCGGCGCGACACACCGGAAACCTGCGGTGCCATACCCATCCCCGCGACGGTCGGGATGTGCCACGCTGCGCCCATGGCATCGACCGATCTCGCCGCGGCTCCGGCTCCCCACCGGGGGAACGAGCGTTACCGCCGATCCTGGTACTGGTACGACTGGGCGAACTCGGCCTACGTCACCACCACAGCCACCGTCATCCTGGGGCCCTACCTAACCTCCGTTGCCAAGAAGGCCGCCTGCCCGACGCTGCCCTCCGATGCCTCGTGTCACACCAACCTGCACATCCTGGGCATCCCCGTCGACCCCGGGTCACTGTTCTTCTACACCTCGACCGCCGCCACCATCATCTCCGCGATCCTGCTCATCTTCGTGGGGGCCATCGCCGACCGCTCGCCGCGCCCGAGTCGCCTGCTCGGTGGCTTCGCCTGGGTGGGCGCACTCGCCGCGACCCTGATGTTCTTCGTGTCGGGCGACAACTGGCAGCTCGGGGTGGGGCTCATGATCCTGGCGAGCATCTGCCTCGGCGCCTCGCTGGTGGTCTACGACTCGATCCTGTGCCGCATCGCGGGGCCTGACGAGAGGGATGCCGTTTCCTCGCGCGGCTGGGCATTCGGCTACCTGGGTGGCGGCCTGCTCCTCGCCCTCAACCTCGTGCTCGTCGTCGCCCACGACACCTTCGGGGTCAGCGAGGGAATGGCAGCGCGGATCAGCCTCGCCTCCGCCGGACTGTGGTGGGGCGCCTTCACCCTGATCCCGGTCATCGGCATGTGGAACCTGCGCGGCGTCGAGCGGCTCGAGGTGGCCAGGGGGGCGAGCATCGTCGGCGGCAGCTTCCGGCAGCTGGCCAGCACTTTCGCGGAGCTGCGGGAGTTTCCCCAGACCCTGCGGTTCCTGCTGGCCTACCTCTTCTTCAACGACGGCATCCAGACCGTCATCGCCGCATCGAGCACCTACGGGGCCGAGCAGCTGAAGTTCTCCCAGAGCCAGTTGATCCAGACCATCCTGCTCGTCCAGTTCGTGGCGTTCGGCGGAGCGCTCCTTTTCGGGCGCATCGCTGGGCGGATCGGGGCGTGGAAGGCCGTGCTCTGGTCCCTGCTGCTGTGGACCGTCATCGTGGTGCTGGCGTTCTTCGTGCCGGCCAAGGCCTATGCGCCCTTCCTCGCGCTCGCTGTGCTGATCGGCGTGGTTCTGGGCGGCAGCCAGGCGCTCACCCGATCCCTGTACAGCCAGCTCATCCCCCGCAGCCGCGAGGCCGAGTTCTTCAGTTTCTACCAGGCCATGGAGCGGGGCACGAGCTGGTTCGGCATGATCGCATTCGGGCTCGTACACCAGTGGACCCATTCATACCGCTGGGCCATCCTGGCCCTGGTTGTCTTCTTCGTGCTCGGTGGCTGGCTGCTACGCCGGGTGGACGTTCGGCAGGGCATCCTCGACGCTGGAAACGAGGTTCCTGCCGTCATCTGAGGCTCGCCCGATTCCTGGCTGTGAGACACCTCACACAACCTTGGGCTTGTGTCGCGCGTCGGAACAATCGCGGGGCGCAGCGCGTTGGACAAAAAAGCCCGCGGTGACAGCCGCGAAGCGCGGTACGGCGTGACCACAGCAGGTTGGGAGACCCTCACATGGCAGAGCGATCACTGCGCGGAACGCGTCTCGGTTCCTTCAGCATGGAGTCAGCCGAGAACGTCGTCCCGAGCGAGCGTCAGATCACGACATATGTGTGTCCTAACGGGCACCGCATCGAGCTGCCCTTCTCCGTCGAGGCTGAGGTTCCCGCGACCTGGGAATGCCGCTGCGGCGCCGAGGCTCGGCTCGTCGACGGCCCTGAGCCGGAGGCCAGGCCGGTGAAGCACCAGCGCACCCACTGGGACATGCTGCTGGAGCGCCGGTCCATCCCGGAGCTCGAGGAGCTCCTCGAAGAGCGCCTGACCCTCCTGCGCGAGTCCCGCGGCGAGAAGCCGCGCAGGAAGCGCAGCGCCTGAGGTTCCTGCGGTCCTAACACACAGAACGGCGCGTATGCCGTGCACCCGAGCCGGGTGCACGGCATACGCCTTTGTATGGTGCGGCCGGGCGTTCGCTAGAGGACTTCACCCTGGATCGTGTCCGTCCCAGCACCGCCGGCGCCCCCGGGCGGTCCGCCTCCAGGTGGCGTGCCCCAGAACCCCCGGAGGAGCCTGCGCGACACCAACACCTCCAGTCCGCGCCGAGCAATCGGGCGCGTCGGCGGCAGGATCGCAAAGAACCCCACCACGTCGGTGAGGAAGCCCGGGGTCAGCAGCAGGGTGCCCCCGACGAGCACCAGCGCCGCGTCCGCGAGCTCGCGGCTCGGCATCCGCCCCGTCTGCAGCGCGTCGGCCAGGGCGCGCCATGTGCGTAGGCCCTCCCGCCGCACCAGCCAGGCGCCGAGCGCCGACTCGATGAGCAGGAGCAGCAGGGTCTGCCAGCCACCGATGACCCGGCCCACGGCGATGATGACCGCGAGCTCGGCCAGGGGAACCACCAGCAGAGCGATGAACAGCAGCCCGACCCAGCGGGGGCGGCGGCGCGCGCGCGGCGTCCGTCCTACAGTCGGTGCCATTTCGGCTCCCTCCGCAGCAGGTTCCGCGCCTGTCTCGACCGGTGTTCCAGACCCCACCAGGTGATCAGTTGGAGGGACTCGCGCATGATGTCGCCACTCATCTTCGAGGTGCCCACCTCCCGCTCCACGAAGGTGATCGGCACTTCCACGACCCGGAGCCCGCGAGTGGTGGCTCGGCGAGTCAGGTCGACCTGGAAGCAGTAGCCCTGCGATGCCACGTCGCCCAGGCCGATGGCCTTCAGGGCGGACCCCCGGTAGACCCGGAAGCCAGCGGTGGCGTCGCGGACGTCCATGCCCAGCAGGAACTTGGTGTAGAGATTCGCGCCAACGCTGAGGGCCTTGCGGTGCAGCGGCCAGTTGACCACCGACCCGCCGCGCACCCACCTGGAGCCGATGACGACATCGGCGGAGGA
Source organism: uncultured Actinomycetota bacterium (assembly GCA_963715025.1). Lineage (GTDB taxonomy): Bacteria > Actinomycetota > Actinomycetes > Actinomycetales > Dermatophilaceae > DASSJT01. Next base: position 615,052 of record CAVQQQ010000002.1, read on the forward strand.
CAGGGCGTTGAGCAGCGAGGGCAGCTGCTCGGGCTGGTGGGAGCCATCGGCGTCCATCTCCACAACGGCGTCGTAGCCCTCGTCGAGTGCCCACACGAAACCAGCGAGGTAGGCGGCGCCGAGGCCCTGCTTGCCGGGACGGTGGATGACCCGAACGTGGGGATCCGCTGCAGCGAGCTCGTCGGCCACCGCGCCGGTGCCGTCCGGCGAGTTGTCCTCGAGGACGACGATGTCCGCCTCGGGAACCGCGCGACGTGTCCGTGCCACGATCCGGGGCAGGTTCTCCCGCTCGTTGTACGTGGGGATCAGCACGGCGACGCGCGCGATAGCCTCGCGTGGAGCCTCGTCCTGAGGCCTGGCCTGCTCAGACACCGAGTGATTCCCTCTCGACCGGGTTCCTGTTGACAGTCCGCCTGACCTTAGCGCCTCGCCGTAAGCGCCGTCCGGCCACTCCCAGCCCCAGGGCCATGAGCGCGACGGCCACCTCAGGGAGCCGACCAATCCGGTCGCTGACCGTGAGGGCTGAGCGGATCGTCACCATGCCGACGACCTGCTCGGGTGTGAAGAGTGATGTCTTGCCCCCGTAGCTGCCATCCGGCGCGATCAGCGCGCTCACGCCGACGGTCGACACATGGGCAACCGACCGTCCGTGCTCGATCGCTCGGATGCGCGAAATCGCGAACTGCTGCTCGGACTCGGCGGTGTAGCCGAAGGTCGCGTTGTTGGTCTGGACGACGAGCAGGCTGCTTGCGCGGCCGGGCAGCGTCACCGACGTGCGAACGAGGTCGTCGTAGGCCACCTCGAAGCAGATCGTGGGCAGTGCCCAGTAGGCCCCCCGGGCCCAGGGGATGCGGAACGACCCCGGTGCGTGCCCTGGCGCGAAGTCGGTGCGCAGCAGGTCGACCTTGGAGCTGAAGACACGGAAGAAGGACCTGTACGGCATGTACTCGGCGAAGGGCACGGGGTGCTGCTTGACGTAGCGCTCGGGAGCATCAGCACCGGGCCGATAGAGCAGAGACGCGTTGGAGATGCGGGGTGCAGGCTCGTCGAGCACTGCTCCTAGCAGCACCGGCGCGCCGACGGCGCGCACGGCGGCGTGGATCTCCTGCCCGGCATCGGCATTGCGGAGTGGGTCGATGTCGGAGGAGTTCTCCGGCCAGATCACCAAGGAGGGGCTGGCGCCGCTCGCTGCCACCTTCAGCGTTCCGGCCACGTGGTTGTCGAGGACCTTGCGGCGCTCGGCGTTGAAGTCCAGCCCCGGGTGGGGAACGTTTCCCTGCACCATGGCGACGGGCACGCGCTCCCCGTCGGTGGGCACGGCAACCACGGCCGCCAGAGCCGGAATTGCGACCAGGCCCAGGACGGGAACTGCGGCCATCAGCCTTCGCCGCTGGCAGGCATACATCAATGCTGCGTGGGCGAGCGCGCCCACGAGCGCGACGGCCAGGGTGACGCCAGGGGCGCCCGCTAGCGCTGCAAACCTCGCGAGTGGGCTGTCGGACTGGCTGAAAGCCAGTCGTGCCCAAGGGAATCCGCCGAAAGGCGTGGAACTGCGCGCAGTCTCCTGGAGCACCCAGCACAGGGGAACGATCGCAAGGGCGGGCAGGGCACGGCCGGTCCGCACGAACGGCGCCTGCAGCCACGACTGCGCCATCGCCATGAGGGCGATGTAGACCGCTTCCGTCGTTGCCAGGGCGAGCCAGGGCAGGGCCCCCACGTAGATGCCGGACCAAGAGAGGACCGGCACGAAGCACGCCAGGCCAGCCACCAGTCCGATCACGAACGCCTGGGGCATTCCGGTGCCCAGCACGGCCACGGAGATCAGCACGACGCCGAGAGGGGCGCACCACGGAAGGTTGGCGTCGGGGAAGGCCAGGAATAGCGCCACTCCCCCGAGCGCGGCGAGCACCACCCGGATGCCGAAGGGAAGCAGGGCGCCCGGCAGCGAGGCTGAGGCCACCGGCTGTGGCCCTGCGGCGGTGTCTGACACCCCATCACGGTATGACACAGCAGGGCCCGCGTTGCCGTTGGGACCAGCCCTGCGCCGGCCGGATGCCGGCGCGTGGCTGTTGTCTACTAAGCACGCGGGCCCTGCTGTCGTTCTCGTGCCGCCCGTGGAGCGCCGCCCTGGGCGGCCTCCCCGACGGTCTGGGACCGGTGGCTGCGCGCGCTAGCCACCGATGACTGCGGTTGGCCTGCCCCCCTGGTCGGATCCGCGGTGCGGGCTACCCCGGGAACAACCGGTTTCCAAGATACTCAGCAGTGGCACGTCGTCAATCGTGGCCTGACCTGCGGAGATGCGCGTTTGCGCAGGTCAGTGGCATTTCTGTCGCGCGGCTTTCATGCAGCGGGAATCTCGTGTGCACGGCGTGTCGGGGCGACACGCCGTCGTTCCTACCGGAATTGCGCTCAGCGGTCGCGCTCCGCAGCCGGCACGACCACGACTCCGGTGGCCGTCGTGGCCACGATCGGCGGCTCCACCACCTCGGCCGCGGACTCGCCGCGCTCGGGTGCACCCCTCCCGACGACGCGCACCTCGAACTCCATCTCGCGGCTGCGCGTGCCCACTCGCACGAGCCGCGCCTCGATCTCGATGACGTCGCCAGCCCGCACCGGCGCCTTGAACTGCACGTCGGAGTACGAGGCGAACAGGCCCTCGTCGCCGTCCGTGCGGATGCACATCTCGGTGGCCACATCGCCGAACGCCGCGAGCGAATACGCTCCGTCCACAAGGTTTCCCGCATAGTGCGCGTGGCTGAACGGAACGTAGCGACGGTGCACGACAGACATCCCTACTCTCGCCTGGGAGCCGGCCCGGGCGGATTCCTGCGACGGGGTCATCGGCGCCCATCCTTCGTCGTGATCAGCGAATGCACAAGGTAGCTCGCCACCTCACCCGGTGTGGTGCCCCGGCCGAAGATGCGGTCGACCCCCAGCCGCTGGGCCGAGCCCTCCTCGAACCGTGGGCCGCCCACCACGAGGAGCGGCACATGTCCGGCTGGGTACGACTCCCGGAAGGCCGCCGACATCGCCTGCGTGTTGTGGATGTGGGCGTCTCGCTGGGTCACCACCTGGCTCACCAGCACCGCATCAGCCTTCTCGGCCCGTGCGCGGGCGACCAAGTCGGGCACGAGCACCTGCGCCCCGAGGTTCACGACCTTGATCTCGCGGTAGTACTCGAGACCCTTCTCGCCGGCGAACCCCTTGATGTTGAGGATCGCGTCGATTCCGACCGTGTGCGCATCGGTCCCAATGCACGCGCCAACCACGGTGAGCTTGCGGCGCATTCGGCTCTTGATGGCGGCGTTGACCTCCTTCGGGGACAGCAGCGGGTAGTCGCGCTCCACGATGTGGACCTGGCGCAGGTCCACCAAATGCGTTGCACTGCCGTAGACCACGAAGAAGGTGAACTCCGGGCCCATGGCCTTCGCGTGGACCAACAGAGCTGGATCCAGACCCATCTTGGCCGCGAGCTGTAGCGCAGCGCCCTCGGCCCTCTTGTCGTGCGGCAGCGGCAGCGTGAACGACACTTGGACCATGCCATCGCCAGTGGTGTCGCCGTAGGGCCGGATGATGTCTGGTCGGTCGGGCTTGGTCGCCGCGGTCATCGCGTCTCCCCAGTCTCGAGCAGCGTGATGGCGGGGTTGTCGTAGCCGTTGGCCCTGGCGACGACGCCCTCGAGTCCCTTGCCAGCGTTGGGCGGCCGCTTCATGAGGCCAAATGTGCCGTCGGCGATCGCCGCAAGGAGCGGTGGGTCGCCCGCCGCATCGGAGTCGTGGACGATGGCGTCGAGCAGGTCGACCGCCTCGGAGAGCACCTGCCTGGCGCGAGTCTGGACGAAGCCGTCGCGCGGCGGGTGGAAGTCCTCGGTCAGCCCGCCGGCGGCGTTCAGGACGTAGCGCACGTTCTGCAGGGCCAGGTCGCGGTCGGACAGGAACGGAGTCACCACGGCCTCGGTCATCATGCCCACCAGCAGGATGCCCTGACCGGTCATCGCGCCGACGAGGTTGAAGAAGCCGTCGAGCAGGTAGCCGCGGAAGATGTCGCCCGTCATGTGCTTGGTGGGCGGCATCCACTTCAGCGGCGCGTCGGGGAACAGCTGTCGGGCTAGCAGCGCGTGGGCCAGCTCGAGGCGGAAGCTGTCGGGGAGGTCGGGGTTGATCTCGAACGCGTGCCCCAGGCCGAGCTGCCAGTCCTGCAGCCCGGCCTCCTTGGCGAAGTACTCGTTGAGCAGCTGGCTGACCGTGACCGTGTGTGCCGCGTCGATGGCGTCGGCCGTTGTCAGGTAGTTGTCCTCGCCAGTGTTGATGATGATGCCCGCTCGCGCGTGGATTTGTCGTGAGAACCGTTGGTCCACAAAGGTTCTGATCGGATTGATGTCTCGGAAGAGGATGCCGTACATCGAGTCGTTGAGCATCATGTCGAGCCGCTCGAGTCCGGCGAGGGTCGCGATCTCGGGCATGCAGAGCCCACTCGCATAGTTGGTCAGCCGGATGTAGCGCCCAAGCTCCCGTGACGTCTCGTCGAGGGCAGCCCTCATCAGCCGGAAGTTCTCCTGCGTGGCGTACGTGCCGGCATACCCCTCCCGCGTGGCCCCCTCCGGCACGTAGTCGAGCAGGGACTGTCCGGTGGAGCGGATGACGGCGATGACGTCGGCACCCTCCCGCGCCGCCGCCTGCGCCTGCGGGATGTCCTCGTAGATGTCGCCGGTGGCAACGATCAGGTAGATCCAGGGCCGCTGCGCCGGGTCGCCATGCCGCTTGACCAGCCGTTGCCGGGTCGACCGCTGCCGGTCGATGGTGCGTATGCCGCGCGCTACAGCCCGGCGCGCGTCAGCCTTCGCTCGGGTCGCGTCCCGCCCCTCGGGGATGCGGAAGGAGATCGAGCCGCTGGCCGCCTTCTGAGCCATGGTCAGGAGATCTGGCGCCTCCTCCCGCCGCAGGGCGTCATAGACCGGTGTGGTCACACCGTGCTCGAGCCCTACCTGGTCGCGCACTGCGCTGACCAGGTGGTTGACCCAGGGCACCAGGTCGTGGTCGGCCCCGGAAAGTCCGGCCAGGCGGAGGGTCGCGCGCTCCACGGAGACCGTGGTGTGGCTCTGGGCGATGCGCACGACGGGAGAGCCGGCCTTGAGAGCGAGGGTTCGAGCGCGGCGGACCATCGCTGGATCGAGGTCCAGCACAGGAGTACTAAGCGGAGACACTCCGTGAGATTAGCAGCGGGGCCAGAGGATTTTCGGCACCGGGTGGCGGCCACCGGAAATCTTCTGGCAACAACCCCCCGCGAGGCGACAAGACTGTCAGGAGCCGAGCGCGCCCGCGTCGAAGACCGTGCGGCCGCGGACGACAGTGCGCAGGGTCGCCGGCGCTGGCGCCCCCGGGCTCAGGTCCGGGAGGCCGGGAGTGCCCGACCTTGGATCGGTGCTCCACGCCTGGATGCGGTCGTCCGGGGCCTGGACCACCAGGTCGCCCACCTGCCAGACAGCGAAGGTCGCCGGCAGGCCGAGGTCGAGGTAGCCGCGCCCGTCGATGCCGGCTGCCCGCCACGCCCCGCGCGTATGGGCAAGGAAGGCCGACCGGGCCGATATGCGCTGCCCGCTCTGGTGATGGTTGACGCATGCGCGGATCGCCTCCCATGGCGCGAATGGCGTTACGGGAGAGTCGGATCCGAGCGCTACCGTCATTCCCTCAGCCAGCATCGTGGCGAAGGGGTTCATGCCTTCGGCTCGAGCCGGCCCCAGCCGCACGGCATACATGCCCCCTCCCCCACCCCACAGCGCGTCAAAGGCCGGCTGCACGCTGGCAGTCACCCCGAGGGCCACCAGCCGGCGCACGCCGTCGGCGGCGACCATCTCCACGTGCTCCAGTCGGTGGCGTGCGCGGCGGACCCGCTCGGCGCCGACCAGCGCAGCGGCAGCCTCGAAGCCCGCGATCGCGATGTCGACCCCTGCGTCGCCGATCACGTGGAAACCGGCCTGGATGCCGGCCAGCGAGCAGCCAGCGACATGGTCGCGCACCTGCTCGACGGTCAGGTAGGCGTTTCCGATCTGCCCCGGCGCATCCGCGTACGGCGCGCGCAGGTGAGCGGTGCGGGAACCGATCGACCCATCGATGTCGAGGTCCCCGGCCAGGCCGTGCGCCGCGTGCAGCGTGGTCAGGTCGCGGGCCTGTTGCTCGTCCGCAGCCAGCTCGGCCCAATAGCCGAGGGTCTGCGGTCCGTCGCCACGCTCACCCGCGGCGAGGACGTCGGCGAAGTCGTCCGCCGAGGACAGGTGCGGACCCCCGTTCTCGTGGAGCAGCCCGATCCCGGCGGCGGCCGCAGACCGCAGCGCCAGGTCGATGTCGTCCCGACGCTGCGATGGGGTCACCGCCGAGGTGAACGCGTCACGGGCGGCGTGGTGGGCCTCACGCGTGACGAGGCCGTCGCCCAGCCACCCGGGCAGGCCGGCTGCACCGCTAGCGGCGGCGAGCGCCGAGGAGATGACCGCGGAGTGGCCGTCGACCCGCGGACTGTAGACGACTCCTCCGAAGGAGGCCCGGTCCAGCTCGAGGGCGGTGTGCGGGCGCGGCTCGGGCCAGCCGCCCTCGTCCCAATGGGGGGCGTAGAGCGGGCGGCCGCCGCCGGTCCGTGCGCCGGACTCGATCCGGACGAGCACGTCGTCGCGGGTCTGCGCCGAGCCGAGGTCGATGCCGCGCAGTCCGGCACCGGTCTGGGAGAGATGGGCGTGGGCGTCGACAAACGCCGGTGTCACCAGAGAGCCGTCGAGCTCGACGACCTCGTCGACTGAGCCGGCATGCGCCGCCGCGGCGTCGTCTCCCCCGATCCAGGCGATGGTGCCCGTGGCGTCGTCGACCACCATCGCGTTGGCGAACGGGTCGATCGGCGAATAGACGAATCCGCCGCGGTACAGGCTGGTCACGTGCAGCAACCCTAGACGCCGCCCGGAGCCCCGAGGACTTCGAGGCAGGCCCGCGCGATCTCCAGTTCCTCGTTCGTCGGGATGACGTATGCCGGAATGCGGCTCTGTGACGACGTCACCTTCCGCTCGGGGTCGCCTTGGGCGTTGGCCTCATCGTCCAGCTCCACGCCCAGCAGGCCCAGGCCCTCGACCACCGCCGCCCTCAGCTCCGGGCTGTTCTCCCCGATGCCCCCGGTGAAGACCAGCGCGTCGACCCGACCCAGCACCACGGCATACCCGCCGGTGTATTTGAGCAGACGGTGCACGGTGACCTCGAAGGCCAGCCTCGCGTCGGCGTCGCCGCCGGCACGCCGCGACTGGACCTCGCGGAAGTCGGAGTCGCCGGTAAGTCCTTTCAGGCCGCTCCTGCGGTTCAGCGCCTCGTCGTAGTCGCCCGGGTCCAGGCCTGCGGCGCGCGAGAGGTAGGCGCCCAGCGAGGGGTCGACGTCACCAGAGCGCGTTCCCATGACCAGCCCCTCGAGAGGGGAAAGGCCCATGGACGTCTCCACGCTGCGGCCGCCGCGCACGGCGCAGGCACTGGCACCGTTGCCGAGGTGGAGGAGCACGAGGTTGGTGTCCGCGGGTGGCCGCCCGAGCAGGGTGGCGGCGCGCCGCGAGACGTAGGCGAAAGAGGTGCCGTGGAACCCGTAGCGGCGCACGCCGTGCTTGTCCCGCCACTCGAGCGGCACGGCGTAGGTGTGGGCGCTCGGCGGCACGGTGTGGTGGAACGCGGTGTCGAAGACCGCCACCTGCGGGATGCGTGGGAAGGCGCGCGTGGTCGCCTCGATGCCCTTGAGGTTGGCCGGGTTGTGGAGCGGTGCGAGCGGGGCGAGCTCCTCCACTGCGTGTACCACGGAGTCGTCGATGACCACGGGCTGGCTGAACCGCTCGCCGCCGTGGACGACCCGGTGGCCGACAGCGAGCAGGGAGTCCGGGTCGAAGCCGGGGCCGTGGCGGCGCATGGCGTCCAGGGCGGCGTCGAGTGCCGCCCCGTGGTCCGGACAGGGAACGTCCTGCTCGTGGGTGCGGGAGCCGGCCGTGTGGCGCAGGTGCCCGTCGACGCCGATGCGCTCGACGATGCCGGTCGCCTGGGTGGCTCCGGCTGTCGGGTCGAGCAGCTGGTACTTCAGGGAGGACGAGCCGGCGTTGACCACCAGGACCAGGGAGGCGCCGGCCATCACTTGCCCGCCTGGATCGCCGTGATCGCAATGGTGTTGACGATGTCGCGGACGAGGGCACCCCGGGACAGGTCGTTCACCGGGCGGTTCAGGCCCTGGAGGATGGGCCCGATCGCGACCGCGGACGCACTGCGCTGGACCGCCTTGTAGGTGTTGTTCCCGGTGTTGAGGTCTGGGAAGACGAGCACGGTGGCGTGGCCCGCGACCGCGCTGCTGCCCAGCTTCGCCGAGGCGACGCGGGGGTCGACCGCCGCGTCGTACTGGATCGGACCCTCGACAAGGAGCTCCGGCTCGCGCTGGCGGACCAGCGCGGTCGCCGTGCGCACCTTGTCGACGTCGGCGCCGCTTCCGGACTCCCCCGTGGAGTAGGAGAGCATGGCCACCTTGGGCTGAATCCCGAACCGTCGCGCTGTGGCCGCCGAGGAGATGGCGATGTCGGCGAGCTGCTCGGCGGTCGGGTCGGGCACGACCGCGCAGTCTCCGTAGACCAGCACCCGGTCGGCGAGGCACATGAGGAAGACGCTGGAGACGACGGAGACGCCGGGTGTGGTGCGCACGATCTCGAGTGCTGGGCGGATGGTCTGGGCCGTGGTCGTCACCGACCCGGACACCATGCCGTCCGCGAGGCCCTGGTGGACCATCATGGTCCCGAAGTACGACGGATCCACGATCAGGTCACGGGCCTGGTCAAGGGTCACGCCCTTGTGGGCCCGCAAGGCGGCGTACTCCTGTGCGAAGTCCTCGCGCCACCGGCTCTGGAGCGGGTCGACCAGCTGCGCAGCCCCCACATCGACGCCGAGCTGGGCCGCCTGGGCGCGGATCGCGTCGGGGTTGCCCAGCAGGGTCAGCCTGGCGATGCCCCGGGTGAGCACCGTGTCGGCAGCCAGCAGGATCCGGCGCTCACTGCCCTCCGGCAGCACGATGTGCGCACCGGCCGCCCGGGCCCACTCGATGAGCTGGTGCTCGAACATGAGCGGCGTGACGATGCCCTCGACGCCGGGGAGGTTCAGAGGCTCCAAGAGGGTTTCGGCGTCGATCCGCCGCTCCACGAGCGCGACCGCCGTCTCGAGCTTGCGGTGGGAGCTGGAGGTGATCCGCCCGCGTGCCCGCCCCAGCCGGGTCGCCGTTGTCATGGTCCCGGCGTCAGTGGCGACGATGGGGAGCTGCACGTCGAGGCCCTCGATGAGCCGCTCGATCTGCGGCGACAGCGGAAACCCGCCGTTCATGACGATCCCGGACAAGGAGGGGAACGTCATGGAGCGGTGTGCCAGCAGGGCTGCCAATAGGACCTCCTCGCGGTCGCTGGGGACCACGACCACTCCCCCCTCGATGAGCCGGTCGAGCACGTGTGGCATGGTCATGGCGGCCACGACAAAGCCCAAGCACTCCCGGCCGAGCAGCGAGGGATCGCCATGGACCAGCCTGCCCTCACAGGCGTCGATGAGGTCGCGAACGGTGGGTGCCCGAAGCAGCGGCGTCTCGGGCAGCGCCACGCCGGGAAGCGGGCTGATCCGTCCGCCGAGGGCGTCGGCGGTCTGGTCCAGCAACGGGCCGCGCACCTGGTTGGCGACCACGCCGATGACCTGGGCGTGACTCTCCCGGGCCGCGGCGATCGCGATCTCCGCAGTGGTGGCGACGCTCTCCGGGCCTCGGTCGAGGGCGGGAACCACGAGAAGCATCCCCGAGCCCAGGTTGGCGGCGACCCGGGCGTTGACCGAGAACTCGGTCGGCACGGCGACGTCGGTGAAGTCCGACCCGACGACGAGGACGGTGTCGTGGTCACGGGACACGTCGTGGAACCGGTCCACGATGACGGACATCGCCCGCTCCGGGTCCCGGTGCAGCTCATCGTAGGACACGCCACACGCCCGCTCCGGCGTCAGGCCGCCGGGCAGCTGGCCCAGCAGGACCTCGACCAGCTCGTCCCGCTGCGGCGAGGTCACGATCGGACGGAACACACCGACCCGCCCTGCCCTGCGGCTGAGCTGGTCCAGGATCCCTATGGCGACGGCGGACTTGCCCGACTGGGCCTCGGTGCCGGCGAGGTAGACGCTCCGGGTCACCTGTGAGTCACCTCCGGCGCCCTCCGGATCGCGACGCCGAGCGATGGCCTCATGCGCTCCGCCAGGTCCAGTTGGCGACATCGGGCAGGTCCTCGAAGTGCTCCCGGACATACCCCTCGTGCTCGGCGAGCCGTTGGTCGCAGAGGTCCCTGAGCTCGCGCCAGCCCGGCGGGCGGTTGTGTGCCCGGCGCAGCACCTCCTTGGCCAGGTGGAACCGGCTCATCCGGTTGAGCACCACCATGTCGAACGGGGTCGTGGTGGTTCCCTGCTCGCTGAAGCCGCGGACATGGAACCGCCCCGGGTCGGTGCGTCCGTGGATCAGCTGGTGGATCGCGCGCGGGTAGCCGTGGAAGGCGAACACGACGTGCCGGTCGGCGGTGAACAGGTCTTCGAAGTGACTGTCCGAGAAGCCGTTCGGGTGGTCGTTCTCCGGGTAGAGGGTCATCAGGTCGATGACGTTGAGGAAGCGGATCCTCAGGTCGGGCACGTGGTCACGCAGCAGTTCGGCCGCCGCGAGCGCCTCCTGGGTGGGCACGTCCCCGGCGCAGGCCAGCACGATGTCGGGCTCCTCGTCTGGAGGGCACGTGCTCGCCCAGTCCCAGATCGACACCCCCGCCGAGCAGGCGATCGCCGCCTCATCCAGGGTGAGGTACTGGAGGTGCTTCTGCTTGTCGACGACGATGAGATTGACGTGGTCGGTGCCGCGCAGGCAGTGGTCGGCGATCCACACGGCGGTGTTGGCGTCCGGCGGCAGCCACACCCTGACCACCCCGGGGGCGAGTGGCAGCAGGCAGTCGATCAGGCCGGGCCCCTGGTGGGAGAAGCCGTTGTGGTCGTTGCGCCAGCACGTCGAGGTGAGCAGGACGTTCAGCGACGACACCGAGGCCCGCCACGGGAGGGTCTGTGCGTGCTGCAGCCACTTCACGTGCTGGACCGCCATGGAGGCCGAGACCATGGCGAACGCCTCGTAGGTGGCGAACATCCCGTGCCGCCCGCTCAGCAGGTAGCCCTCGAGCCAGCCCTGGCAGAGGTGCTCGCTCAGCACCTCCATGACCCGCCCGTCCGGGCCCAGCTTGTCGTCTGTCGCCTTCAGGGGTCCCATGAAGCACCGGTCAGTCACCTCGAACACCGACTGGAGCCGGTTGCTCGCCGTCTCATCGGGTGAGAACAGACGGAAACTGCCGCCGCCATCCGGCCTCGTGGTCGCGGCATACAGATCCCGCAGCAGGTCGCCCGTGCTCCTGGTGTTCTCGAACGAAACCTGGCCGGGGGTCCGTAGGGGCACCTCGTAGGTCTCGAGCGCGGGCATGGGCAGCTCGGTCCGGACCCGTCCTCCGTTGGCGAACGGGGTGGCTGACATCCGCCGGTCACCCTTGGGCGCCAGGTCGCGTAGCTCGGGCACGAGCCGGCCGTCCTCGTCGAACAGCTCCTCGGGACGGTACGACCGCATCCAGGCCTCGAGCATGCGCAGGTGCTCGGGGTTGTCGGCCAGCCCGGACAGCGGCACCTGGTGGCTGAGGTTGGTGCCCTGCACCTGCTTCCCGTCGACGACGTCAGGACCGGTCCACCCCTTGGGCGTGCGGAGCACGATCGCCGGCCACTCGTGGCACCGGGCCTCGCTGGGCCCGTCCGCGGCGCGCGCGCTCGTCTGGAGCGCACGGATGCGCCCATGCGCTTCGCTGAGCGCAGCGTAGAACCGCGGAAAGACGTCGGCGGGGTCGTCGCCGGAGACGGTCACGGGATCCCAGCCCTGGCTGCGGAGATACGCCTCCACGTCGTCGTCCGCCGTGCGGCCGAGGACGGTGGGTCCGGCGATCTTGTAGCCGTTGAGGTGCAGGATCGGCAGCACCGCTCCGTCCCTGCGCGGGTTGAGAAAGTTCGGCAGCCGCCACGACGCTGACAGCGGGCCGGTCTCCGCCTCGCCGTCACCGACGACGCACGCCACCGTGAGGTCGGGGTGGTCGAACGCGGCGCCCGCGGCGTGCACGAGCGCGTAGCCGAGCTCGCCGCCCTCGTGGATGCTGCCCGGCGTCTGCACGCTGACATGGCTCGGGACGCCGCCGGGCGTCGAGAACTGGCGGAAGAGGGCCCGAACGCCCTCGGCGTCGTCCCCGATGTGCGGGTAGACCTCGCTGTAGGTGCCCTCGAGCCAAGCCGCAGCGACCAGGGCCGGGCCTCCGTGGCCCGGCCCGGTGATGTACAGCCAGTCGGTGTCGGTCTCCCGGATCAGCCGGTTGACGAGGGCGTAGATCATGGACAGGCCGGGGCTGGTTCCCCAGTGGCCCAGCAGCCGCGGCTTGATGTGCTCCAGCCGCAGGTGCTTCTTCAGGAGGGCGTTCTCCCGCAGGTAGATCTGCCCGACGGTGAGGTAGTTGGCCGCTGCCCACCACCTGAGGTCCTCATGCAGGGCGTCGGCGTCGTAAGACACGGGTGTCTCTGGCATAGGCCCCACTCCACCATGGTTGCGCGAATCCCTCTAGGGCATCGGCCGGGCCCGTGCCCGCACAGGCCCGGCGGGCCGACGTCACTCGGCCGGCGGCCAGGCTCACTCGCCCAAGGTCTGGCTCACTCGCCCACGGTCTGGCTCACCCAAGCTCTGGCTCACCCAAGCTCTGGCTCACTCGCCCAGGCGCGACTCGAACAGTTTCCGCACCTCGGGATGGGACCTGATCAGGTGCAGGGCGTAGTCCGCGTGGCCCGGCACGTACCCGTTGCCCACCAGCATGCGCACGTCGGCCGCAAGACCCTCAGCACCGAGCGCCGCTGCGGCGAAGTTGGTGGCCATCGAGAAGTAGATGACCGTCCCGCCCTGGGCGGTCGCCAGGATCGCCGGCTGCTCGCACCCGGGGACGTCGACGCACACGACCGTGATGTCAGCGGGCCCCCCCGCCGCAGCCACGGCCTGGGAGAGCCCCAGCGGACTCCGCGCGTCGGCGACGACGACCTCGTCGGCCAGGCCGGTCCCCCGCAGCTGGGCCGCCTCCTGGTCGACCGGGACCACGGCCAGGCGGCGCCGTGCGCCCGCGTCCTGTGCGGCGGCGAGGGCGAGAGACCCGGACTTCCCCGCCCCGCCGAGCACGAGCACGGAGGGAGCAGATCCCCTCGCGACGTACTCCCGCACCACCCGGGCCACGAGGGCGGGAGCGCCGCAGACATCCATCACCATCAGCGCCAGTTCCGGGTCGAGGTCCTGCGGCAGCACCGCTGCGATGGAGCGGCCGAACAGGATCGCATGGCCGGCGGCAGGCACCCGCTCAGACCGCCCGTCCCATCGCGCCAGCCCGTCGGTGATCGCCAGGGGCGTGAGCGACAGGGAGACCAGCGTGGCCACGCGGTCGCCGGCCCGCAGGCCGAGCCGGCTCTCGGACCCCACCTCGTCCACCGTGCCGATGAGCATGCCGCCCGACCCGGTCACGGGGTTCTGCATCTTGCCGCGCTCCCCGATGATGGCCAGCACCTCTGCCCGGATGGCTGACCCGTCAACCATGCCGTCTACGCCCGTGTGGGACTCGGCCAGCTGGCGGTAGGACGCGGCGTCCAGGTTGAGCGTCTCCACACGGATCCGGACCTCGTCCGGCCACAGCTCAGGGCGGTTGTCGAGGCGCAGGGCGGCCTGCGGCAGGGCGGCGCCGACGGGCTCGAGCACCCGATGCATGCCGACAGGTGAGGACGGTGACAACAAGACAGATTCTCCCTTGTAAAGCTACTCAAGCCGGAAATCCTGCGGCCCCGATGCAACCACAGCGCAATCTATTGCGTATCCTGCCACCCATGAGCATGGTGATCGAGCAGCCCTACGCGTATCTGCGGCGCGAGCTGACCGAGCCGGACTGGACCCGGTTCCCCGGTTGGCGGCACGTGAGCGAGCAGGACTGGGCCGACGCCCAGTGGCAGCGCGCCCATTGCGTCAAGAACACGCGCCAGCTGCGCGAGCTGATGGGCGACCTTCTGACGGACGGCTTCTACGCCGACCTCGAGCGCGACCAGGCCGAGCGCGCGACCATGTCGATGCTCGTCCCACCGCAGATGCTCAACACTATGGTTGCCGCCACGGCCGACCCGATGCCGGCAGCCGGCGAGGAGTTCACCCGGGCCTTCTACGCCGACCCGGTGCGCCGCTACATGCTCCCGGTGTTCACCGACCGCCGCGCCGACTGGCCCTCGCACCCCTTCTCTGCCCGCGACAGCCTCCACGAGCACGACATGTGGGTTGCGGAGGGCCTGACCCACCGGTACCCGACCAAAGTCCTGGCCGAGCTGCTCCCCACCTGCCCCCAGTACTGCGGGCACTGCACCCGCATGGACCTCGTCGGCAACTCGACCCCGCAGGTGGCCAAGCTCAAGCTGCAGGGCAAGCCGGTCGACCGCTACACCGCGATGCTCGGCTACTTGCAGCAGAAGCCGGCCGTCCGTGACGTGGTGGTCTCCGGCGGGGACGTGGCCAACATGCCGTGGAAGAACCTCGAGGGCTTCCTCGACAAGCTGCTCGACATCGACAACATCCGCGACATCAGGCTGGCCACCAAGGCGCTCATGGGCCTGCCGCAGCACTGGCTCCAGGGCGACGTCGTCGAGGGTGTAGGGCGCGTCGCCGCCAAGGCCCGAACCCGCGGTGTCTCCCTGGCGATTCACACCCACGTCAACAACGCCGCGTCGATGACTCCTCTGGTCGCCAAGGCGGCGAAGGCGATGCTCGAGGCCGGGATCCGCGACGTGCGCAACCAGGGTGTCCTCATGCGCGGGGTGAACGACAGCACCGACCAGCTGCTCGACCTCTGCTTCGCGCTCCAGGACGAGGCCTCGATCACGCCGTACTACTTCTACATGTGCGACATGATCCCGTTCAGCGAGCACTGGCGGCTCTCCCTCGCCGAGGCCCAGCACCTCCAGCACGGCATCATGGGCTACCTGCCCGGCTTCGCGACACCACGCATCGTGTGCGACGTCCCCTACGTCGGCAAGCGCTGGGTCCACCAGGTCGACAGCTACGACACCGAGAGAGGAATGTCGTTCTGGCGCAAGAACTACCGGACCTCGATCGAGGGCGAGGACACCGAGGCGCTCTCGCGCGAGTACGTCTACTACGACCCCATCTACACGCTGCCCGAATCCGGACAGCAGTGGTGGCGCGAGCAGGGCGACCGGGTCGCAAGCCATGAGCGCGCTACTGAGGCAGCGGCCGCGAGCCGGACAGCCTCAGCGCGCGACGCGGCCCTCGTCTGAGGGCCTGAGCACCAGACGGGAGGTATGCCGCGGGGCCGACCCCGCGGCATACCTTGTCTCCCATGGCACGCAAGACCGACTCCGGCAGCACCCCTGCGACCACCGCCCTCGCTCGGGCCGGCATCGAGTTCACCGTTCACGCCTATGAGCACGACCCGCGCTCTACGTCATACGGCCAGGAGGCAGCCGAAGCCCTCGGGGTGCCTTCACAGCAAGTGTTCAAAACCCTTCTCGTGCATACCGATCGGGGTCTCGGTGTCGGCATCGTGCCCGTCGACCGCAGCCTCGACCTCAAGGCGCTGGCCGCGGCGCTGATGAGCAAGCGAGCCTCGATGGCCGATCCGCGCGCGGCGGAGCGGGCCACCGGCTATGTGCTGGGCGGCATCTCCCCCGTCGGCCAGCGGACTGCCCTCCCGACGGTGCTGGATGCCACCGCGGAGCGCTTCGACCGGGTCTACGTCTCAGGCGGCAAGCGCGGCCTGGACATTGCACTGAGCCCCCGGGACCTGCTCCAGGTCACCGGGGGCTCAGTCGCGCGGATCAGCCGCTAGGGGGCAGTCACGGCAGGTAGTACGTCGGGTTGGGGAGTTTCATCGCGCGGTCGGCGTAGCCGCCCTTGAGGTCGCTGAACTGGTCGCCGAAGTTGGCGATGATCGTGTAGCCCAGGCCCTCGACGTGAGCGCGTGTGCCCGACTTGTACTGGATGGTGGGGCAGGACCCCGTGGCGGGGCAGAAGCCCACGAGGTAGTCGGGCATCGGGGTGCCGCTCACCCACTTGGTGTAGTAGTTGCTGTCGGTGAACTGCGTGTAGCCGACGTCCGCGAGGTTGGCCAGGGTGGCTGTCCGCTGGTTGGTGTTGCGGCCGGTGAGGCCGACCACCGTGCAGCCGGCCTCACCGACGGCGTTGACCAGGTCGACCATGCCGGGGGTCGCGGGGAACAGGCGGTTCTGGACCCAGTAGTCCTGGCGCGTCGGGTTGAAGACGAACTTCATGTCCGCCACCTCCATGTCATAGGTCCACAAAGTGGTGTCGTCGGCGTCGAAGACGATGGCAGGGCGCTCCCCAGCCGCGCTGTCCGCCTGGCATTGGCGCACGAGGTCGGGCCGCTGGGCCGCCGCGATGCCGGTGACCTCGGTGATGTAGGGCGAGTTCACCTTGTTGGAGAGGCCGGTGCCGGTGTCTCCGTAGTAGGCCGCGATCGTCTTCTTGACCGAGTCGATGTTGGGGATGCCCTCCCCGCCTTCGGTGAGGCCACTGGACCCGTCAGCCTCCATGGTGAAGCTCGTGCGCGGCGACAGCTGCGGCTCCACCAGACCGGGCAGGTCGGGCGAGGGGAGGTAGTAGGTGGGGTTTGGCAGCTTGAGGAAGTGGTCGGCATACCCGCCCTGGAGGTCCGACCACTGGTCGCCGACGTTCAGCACGATGTCAAAGCCCAGGGACTCGATGTGCTTGCGGGTGCCGGACTTGTACTCGACCGTGGTGCACGAAGCGGTCGCGCATGTGATGTAGTCGGGCTTGGGCGTGCCGCTCACCCACTTGGTGTAGAAGTTGTCCGCGTTGAACTCCGTGTAGCCGACGTTGGCCAGGTTGGTGAGGGTGGCTGCCTTCTGGCCGTCGTTGCGGCCGGTCAGCCCGAAGATGGCGAAGCCCATGTCGTGGGCCTCGCGGACGAAGTCGACCATGCCGGGGGTGGCGGGGAACAGGGCGTTCTGCACCCAGTAGTCCTGACGCGTCGGGTTGAAGACGAACTTCATGTCCGCCACTTCCATGTCGTACGTCCAGAGCGTGGTGTCATCCGCGTCAAGGACGATCGCGGGCGCCTTGCCCGACGCCACGGCCGCGCGGTATGCCGGGGCGAGCTTCGTGCGCTCGGCGTCCAGGATCGAGTCCATCTCGCTGATGTACGGCGAGGCGGTCTTGTTCGCGATGCCGGTCCCGGGGTCGCCGTAGTAGCTGGCGATTGTCCTCTTGACCGAGTCGATGTTGGGGATGCCCTCCCCCCAACGGACAGGCCACTGGAGCCGTCCGGCTGCATGATGAAGCGGGTGCGTGGCGTGAGCTGGGCGTCATGCCTGCCGGAATCGGGGTCGGCTTGGGCCGGCGCGATACCCATCGCCAGTCCAGTGGCCAAACCGGTGGCCAGGACCGCTGCGAAGGACGCCCCCCGCGGGTGGCGCAGGGCTGGGGGTAGTGCCAAGTGCATCGGAACCTCAGATCGGGTGGTTCGTCCCGGGTACGGGCCGCCCCGGGCGCGAGGAAAGGGGTTCGGGGATTCTGACATGCCGCGGACCCGCCTGGGGCGTTTCCGCCGAACGGGCTACTCCCAGGGCGTGGAGAGGACCACGGTCGTGCGCGACGCGACGTTGGCCGCCGCCCGGATCCGCGCCAAGAGGTCCTCGAGGGCACCTGGCGTGGCAACCCGCACCTTGAGGATGTAGTTCTCGTCGCCCGCCACCGAGTGGCAGGCCTCGATCTCGGTGATCGGCCGCAGCCGCTCGGGGATGTCGTCGGGCGCGGCGGGATCGAGCGGCGTCACGGAGATGAACGCGGTCAGCGGGAAGCCGAGCGACTCGTAGTCGACGATTGCTGCGTAGCTACGGATGACACCCCGCTCCTCAAGACGCCGGACCCTCTGGTGCACCGCGGAGGTGGACAGGCCCATGGCCTTGCCCAGGTCGGTATAGCTCATCCGGCCGTCATGCCGCAAAAGCTCGACGATCCGGCGGTCCAGGTCTTCCACGGGAACACCCTACTGAGCCGCGTGGGTGGCGGGTGGCACCATGTGCCCATGACCACCGGACGGTTGATGCTGCTCGACTCCGCCTCGCTGTACTTCCGGGCGTTCTTCGGGGTCCCAGATCAGCGCAAGAGCACAGCCGAGCCGCCGACGAACGCGGTGCGCGGCTTCCTCGACATGGTGGCCTCGCTCGTCACCGCCTTCCGGCCGACCCACCTCGTGGCCTGCTGGGACAACGACTGGCGCCCCCAGTTCCGCGTGGACGCGATCCCCACGTATAAGACCCACCGGCTCGCCGACGGGAGCCTCACGGAGGAGGAGACCCCCGAAGACCTTGCCGTGCAAGTGCCCCTGATCCGCGACGCCCTGGCTGCTCTGGGTATCAGCCGGCTGGGGGCCGATGGGTACGAAGCCGACGACGTGATCGGGACGCTCGCCCACCGAGCCGGCGGCCGCATGCTGGTGGACGTCGTCACCGGCGACCGCGACCTGTTCCAGCTCGTCGACGACGCGGCTGGGGTGCGCGTGGTCTATACCGCGCGTGGCGGCGTGCGCGCACCTGACCTCGTCGACCAGGCTTTCCTGGCCGAGAAGTATGCCGTGGCCACCGGCGGCGCTTACGCCGACCTGGCGGTGCTGCGGGGCGACGCCAGTGACGGGCTCCCCGGGGTGGCCGGGATCGGCGAGAAGACGGCGGCGCAGCTCATCGCGCAGTTCGGCGACCTAGCCGGCCTGCGGACCGCCCTGGCGGACGGAGATCCCCGCCTCAAGGGTGCGCAGCGGGCCCGCCTCGAGGCTGCCGCGGCCTACCTGGACGTCGCCCCGATGGTCGTTCGCGTAGCGCACGACGCGCCCGTCCCGGAGGTCGAGGCCGCCATGCCCCGGTCGGTTGCCGACCCTGTCCTGATGAGCCGGCTGGCCTCCGATTTCGGGCTCACCGGGCCGTTCAACCGCGTGCTCTCGGCCCTGCAGATCGACTGACCGCCGTCTGCCTCACCGGAAGGTGTCCGCGGCCGCCTGGATGCCGGCGACGTAGTCACGCCACCACTGCGCGTCACCCAGGTCGTCGTGGTCGCGCCCGGCCTGCCCGTCCAGACCCTCGCGGAGGATGTCGGCGTGCCCTGCATGCCTGGCCGTCTCGGCGGTGACCCGGCACAGGAGGTGGCCGAACGTGGTGTGCCGCTTGTGCTCCGGCCACCAGGCCACCTCCGCCGGCGCGTCGAGCGGCAGCGCCGCGAGCGAGGCGTCACTGTGGGCCCAGGCCTCGTGGTAGAGCCCGATGAGGTGGTCGCGGCTCTCGTCGGGCTTGGCCCACATGTCGCCGTTCTCCCAGACCGAGCCGTCCTCGTCCCAGGGGAGGACCGGCCCGGGCCGCCCTGCCGAGGCGCCGAGGTAGCCCAGCTCGACGCCGGCCAGGTGCTTCACCAGCCCGAGGAGGTTGGTGCCGCTGGTCGTCAGCGGCCGCCTGATGTCGTATTCGGAGGCGCCATCGAGCGCCCGCAGGACGCCGTCGCGACTGTCCTGGAGGTAGCGGTGCAGGTCGGCCTTGAGGCCGCTGGGGGCTGGAAGCTCGGGCATGGCCCGACCTTAGCGGCGGCGGGCGTCAGCCGCCGTCGTCAGACCAGGTCGCGCTAGTCGAGGCGGTCGGCAGCAACGACTCCCCGTAGCACCGCGTCGACTGCCTTGCGCGCGTTCCGGCGCAGCTCAGTCTCGGGCGCGGCATCCGCAATCTGGCCCAGAAGGTCGACCACTTGTTTGCACCGCCGCACGAAGTCGCCCGCCGCGATGTCCTGGCCGCGCAGGACGGCATCGAGGCGCTGGCCGCTCGCCCAGCGGTGCACCATCCACGCGATGCCCGCATCGGGGCTGGCGGTCAGCGGCAGGCCCGCCTCGCGCTCGCGGTCCTCGAGGGTGCTCCACAGTCGCACCATCTCCCTGACGGCCTCAGCAACGTCGTCGTTCGGCATCCGAGGCGAGAGCTCGGTCTCCTCGCCGCGGGGCTCATGGATCAGCGCCGAAACGCAGGCGGCCAGAGATGCCGAGTCCAGTCGCCTCCACGTCCCGGCCCGCAGGCACTCGGCCGCGAGGAGGTCCTTCTCCGTGTAGAGGCGGCGCAGCCGCTGACCTCGATCGGTCACCGCCGCACCGTCCTCGTCGAGGTAGCCCAAGTCGACCAGGAGTGCGCAGATGCGGTCGAACGTCTTGGCCACCGAATTCGTGCGTCCCTCGACCTTGCGCTGCAGCGCCACGGTCTCGCGCTTGAGACGCCACCACCGCTCGGCCCAGCGGGCATGCTGCTCTCGCTCCGGACACTGGTGACACGGATGCGCCTTGAGCCGGCGGCGAAGGTCCTCAACCCGCCCGTCACTGCCGGCCGCGGCCTCGGCTGCCCGAAGCCGCGCAGGCGGCTCGTGTGGCACGGCGGTTCGCAGCGACGCGGCCAGGTCCCGGCGGGACTTGGGCGACTTCGGGTTGAAGCTCGACGGAATCTTGACCCGCGCCAGAGCCTCGACCGGCTCGGGGACGTCGACCAGGGTGAGGCGCCGCAGCTGGCGGTCCTCGGTCACCACTGTTGGCGAAGCGGTCTCGCCCCTGTGGCCCCGCCCGGGCTGAACCACCACCGCGTAGCCAGCGCGGCGGCCAGCAGGGATCCGGATGACGTCGCCGGCCCGCAGGGTCTCGAGACTGATCGCTGCGGCCGCGCGCCGGCTCGCGGAGCGCTTCTTGGCGCTCTCCTTCTCCAGTTGGGCAAGGTCGTTGCGCAGGGCGGCATACTCACTGAAGTCACCGAGGTGGCACTCCATCGCCTCGGCATAGCCCTGGAGCACATCCTCGTTCCTGCGCACGGTCGTGGCCAGGCCGACGACTGCGCGATCGGCCTGGAACTGAGCGAAGGACGTCTCGAGGATCTCGCGGGCCACCTCCCTGCCAACCTGTGCCACCAGGTTGACCGCCATGTTGTACGTCGGCCGGAAGCTCGATCGCAGCGGGTAGGTGCGGGTCGAGGCGAGGCCCGCGACCGCCAGCGGGTCCAGTCCGCGACTCCACTGCACCAGGGCATGCCCCTCGATGTCGATGCCACGGCGGCCGGCCCGTCCGGTGAGCTGGGTGTACTCGGCCGGAGTGATATCGGCATGGGTCTCGCCGTTGAACTTCACGAGCTTCTCGAGGACGACCGTCCGCGCGGGCATGTTGATGCCCAGGGCAAGGGTCTCCGTCGCGAACACCGCCCGGATTCGCGCGGCGGCGAACAGCTCCTCGACGATCTCCCGGAAGAGCGGCAGCATCCCCGCGTGGTGCGCTGCGAACCCGCGGCTCAGACCGTCGATGAAGTCCCAGTAGCCGAGGACCGCCAGGTCTTCGTCAGCCAGGGGTGCGATGCGCTCCTCGACCAGGCGGCGAATTCGATCGCCCTCCCGCTCGGGAATGAGGCGTATGCCGGCGGCCAGGAGCTGCGCGACGGCCGCCTCGCAGCCCACCCGGCTGAAGATGAACGTGATCGCCGGCAGCAGTCCCTCGCGGTCGAGCTCGCGCACGAGCTCCGCCCGCGTGGCCCCGCCCCCCGGCCGTCCGGCGCGCGCCATTCCGCGCCCGCCCGGACCACCGCCCGGCCCCCGTGGCGGGCCGCCGCCCCGGCGCCCCCCGCGCCCTCGGGACGATAGGAATCCGGCCTCCCCCGGCACGCCACGCTCGGCCCTGCGGATGGCCTCGAGGAGTTCGGGGTTCAGGCGCGATGCCATCACGCTGCGGTCCCCCGGCGCCTGGTCGCCGAACAGGTCGTACATCGAGTTGCCCACCAGCATGTGCTGCCACAGCGGGACCGGCCGGTGCTCGGTGACGATCACGGCGTGGTTGCCGCGGACCTCGGCCAGCCAGGCCCCGAACTCCTCGGCATTGGAGACCGTGGCCGAAAGGGAGACGACCTGGACGTCCTGCGGCAGGTGGATGATGACCTCCTCCCACACCGCACCGCGGAACCGGTCTGCGAGGTAGTGGACTTCGTCCATGACCACGTACCCCAGGCCGCGCAGGGTGACCGACCCGGCATACATCATGTTGCGCAGCACCTCGGTGGTCATGACGACAACCGGGGCCTCGCCGTTGATCGACGAGTCGCCGGTGAGCAGCCCGACGCGGGCGGAGCCGTGGCGCCGCACGAGGTCGGTGTACTTCTGGTTCGAGAGGGCTTTGATCGGCGTCGTGTAGAAGGCCTTGCGCCCCGTGGCGAGGGCCAGGTGCACAGCGAACTCGCCCACCACGGTCTTGCCCGCCCCGGTCGGCGCCGCGACGAGCACGCCCTTGCCCTCCTCGACCGCCTCGCAGGCCTCGACCTGGAAGTCGTCGAGCGGGAAGTCCAGCTGCCCGGCGAAGGCACCGAGTTCAGAAGCTTCGAAGGCCGCACGGCGCGCTGCCGCCGCCAACCGCTCGGCGGGAGTGGACATGCCCACAGGCTACGTCAGGACGGTCAGGGCGCCCGGGACCACTTCGAGCTCCAGGGGCAGCGGCGCAAACCTCTCGCCGTCGGCGTAGGCGACGATTCCCGCGGCCTCGAGGCGAACGCGGCGCCCGCGGATGATCTCCACGGCCGGATGGTTGACGTGGGCACCGGTGTAGACCTTCGGGAAGACGCGCAGGAAGGCTGGCACCGAGATCCGGTGGAGGATCAGGACGTCGACGAGTCCGTCGTCGAGCACGGCGTCCGGCGTCACCCGCATGCCGCCGCCATACGAGGTCCCGTTGCCCACCGCGACCAGCATGGCTTCGGCCTCGTGGCGTATCCCGTCAACCTCGACGACATACGGAATCGGCCTGAAGACCGGGAGCTCCCGCAGCATCGCGAGGTTG
Organism: uncultured Actinomycetota bacterium; assembly: GCA_963715025.1. GTDB lineage: Bacteria > Actinomycetota > Actinomycetes > Actinomycetales > Dermatophilaceae > DASSJT01. The sequence continues at coordinate 638,057 of CAVQQQ010000002.1, forward strand.
TACCGCATCTGGCCCTTGGGCCAAGACCACCGGTTGGCCCGCTCGTTGACCACGGCGTCGAACCCGGCTCCCATCACACCGGCGAACCACTGCCCACCGGCAGCCGGGGTCACGCTCCGCACCGCGTCGACCATGCGGGTGGTGCCGCGGGTGATGATGTCGACCGCGCTGGCCGGATCCTGCGTCGGTAGGCCCAGGGCCTCGGCGAAGTCGTTTCCGGTGCCGGCGGCCACGATGGCCAGCGGCACACCGGTGCCCGCGCACAGGTTGACACCCAGGTGGACCATGCCGTCGCCGCCCGTCACGGCGAGGACGTCGATGCCCTCGCCGATCGCGACGCGTGCCTTCTCGGCCGCGCTTGCGGCGCTCAGGCCGGAGAGGTCCACGACCTCGTGGCCGGCGCTCTCCAGCCGGGCGGCCACCTCGGCACCCACGATGGCGCCCCGGTTCTTGCCCGAGGTCGGGTTGACCACGAGGCCGACTCGGCGTCCCATGGGCGGAGGCTACAGCGCGGAGGCCTGGTCGTCGGGCAGATCGATCCACTCGGGTCGGTCTTGGGCGCGGCGTCGGTCGATCACGGTGGCGATGGCGACGGCCGTGAAGTAGAGCAGGGTGAGCGGTGTTGCGAGGAGGAACATGGTGAACGGGTCCGGGGTCGGCGTGGCCACGGCCGCGAAGACGAAGATGATAATAACCGCCGGCCGCCAGCCGCGCCGCATGACGTGCGCAGGAAGCACGTGGGCGACGTTGAGTGCGACGAGGAACACCGGCAGCAGGAAGGCCACCCCGAACACGAGGATGAAGCGGGTGACGAAGGAGAAGTAGAGAGCGGCCTCGGGAAGGTTGGCTGCCCCCTCCGGGGTGAAGCCGAGCAGGATCTGAACGGCCTTGGGCAGGGTCTGGTAGCCGAAGTAGCAGCCGCCCAGGAAGAGGGGGATGGTCGCCCCGATGAAGGCCAGCGAGACCCGCTTCTCCTTCTTGGTGAGCCCGGGCACGATGAAGGCCCACACCTGGTAGAGCCAGACCGGGCTGGAGAGGATGCAGCCCACGAAGATGGCAATGGTCAGCCTCTGGGAGAAGGCGGCGGTCAGCCCGGCGTAGTTGAGGTCGATCAAGGCGCCCTCGCCGCGTTCCGCCGCGATGTTGGCGAGTGGCTGCGTCAGGTGCTGGTAGACGGGGTCGAAGAGCAGCCAGCCACAGACCGCGCCGACGAGCAGCGCCGAGGCGGAGATCAGGACGCGGCGGCGGAGCTCGCGCAGGTGGTCGCCAAGGGACATGCGCCCTTCGGGATCACGCTTGCGCCGTCGAAGGGCGGGCATGCTGGTGCCAGGACCTCAGCGATCTGGTGTCAGGAAACCGGGCCCGACTGGTTGTCGGTCTTGGGCGCGTTCTCCTGGACCGGGCTGTCGTTAACAGCCTGACCCGGGACCGTCCGACCCGGGACCGTCTGACCCGGGACCGTCTGACCCGGGACGGGCTCGCCCGGGACCGTCTCGCCCTTGATGGTGTCTCCCTGCTTGCCCTCGCTCTTCATCTCCTGCATCTCCGACTTGAAAACGCGGGCAGAGCGGCCGATGCTGCGGGCCGCATCGGGCAGTCGCTTGAAGCCGAAAATGACGATGAGCAGCACCGCCAGGATGAGGATCTCTGGGGCACCAATGTTGCGGAACATGAGTGGCGTTGCCTTTCGCGGGGAGGTCGGCCTTCAGTCTACGCTGCGGGCCCAGCGGGGGTATCGCGCAGCACGGGCAGCACGCCGCCTCTGCACCAACGCCTGGCGAATGGCCGCGCGTTCCCGCTCCAGCCGGACCGGGTCGTCGAAGATCGCGAGCACCTTGAGTTCGAGGGCCGCGGTGGCACCTGCCTCCTGGAGCTGCTGGGACTCAGCCTCGAGGGTCTGCAGGGTCGCGGCGGCCCGTTCGGCTTCCTTCCCGAGCTCCCGCAGCTGCCACCAGAGCCGCCGAACCGCGAGGAACAGGTAGCCCGCGGATGCCGCCAGGAGCACCAACCACAGCAGGAGCCACCACCACATGGGGTCACCTGCGGGCTGCGGGGTACGCAGACAGGGCGGCCCGGGCACCCTCGGCTACCTCGGCCGCCACCCACGTCGGCTCGATGACCACCGCCCGCCCGCCGAGCCGCCACACCAGCCGGCGCAGCCAGGCCGTGTCGGCCGTCTTCAGGGTGACCGTCTCGCTGCCGTCGGCCTCCGTCTGCCTGCTCTCCACCGGGTAGTAGTCGCTCACCCACAGCGCACCTGGCCGCAGTCGCAGGGTTACCACGAGGTCGTCCGGGCGCGGGGCGAACGTGCCGGCCGTCAGGTCGCGCTGTTCCGCGTCGGGAGGTGGGGTCCCGTCCTGCTCCAGGAGGGTGATCTCCTCGATGCGGTCCAGGCGGAACAGGCGGGTGTCCTGTGCCCGGTGGCACCACCCCTCGAGGTACCAACGGCCGTCGATGCTGGCTACTCGCATCGGGTCGACATCGCGCTCGGTCGTCTCGTCGCGAGCCGGCACGAGGTAGCGGAGGTGGAGCCTTCGGTGCCGCTTGAGGGCCTCCCTCGCGGTGGCAAGCGTCTGGGCCGCCACGCCCTCCTCGATGGACACCTCGACGCGCCTGGAGGCATCAGCGGACGCCCCAGTCGCCTCCTCGAGCTTGGCCATGGCCCGGTCGACGGCATCGCGATCCGTCAGCCCGGGCACGGCGGCAAGCGCCCGCAGCCCGACCATCAGCGTGAGGGCCTCGTCGCGCCCGAGCCGCAGCGGGCGGGAGATCGTATCCGCGTTGCGGATGAAGATCTGCCCGCCTTCGCGGTCGACCTCTATGAGCTCGTCCGGCATCGTCCCGTAGCCGCACATGAACAGCAGGTTGAGGTCGGACTCCAGCTGCGCCTCGCTCACGCCGAGTTCGTCGGCCGCCTCTGCCACGTCGATACCGGGGCGGTTGACCAGCCACGGCACCATGGTCAGCAGACGGGCGAGGCGCACCGTTGCCGTCTCCGTGGCCGGCCTCGCTGTGCTCAAGGCACCCCTCCTTCCTCCGGGACCTCATGGTCGCGAAGGACGCCCTCGAAGCGCCGGACCACCAGGTCGGCGAGATCTGGGGGCTGTTCCACCACGATGTCCGGTCCGTAGCCGGCAAGCTCGTCGGCGAAGCTGTCGGCGTCGGTGTAGTCGACGTCGATGAGTGACCAGGTGTCGTCGACCTGGCCCACCGTCCGGGCACGGCGCCGCAGGATGTGGCCTGCGCCCTGGCGGACCCGGATCACGGCCGGCTGGAGGTCCCCCCCAGGCACCTCCGTCCGGATCATGTCGCGGGCGTTGTGACCAGCGGGGATCTCGTAGGAGCCCGGCGGTCCGTCCCGCTCCACCCGGCCGTCGATGCGCGAGAGCCGAAAGACCCGGGGGGCCCGACGGTCCAGGTCGTAGGCCGTGAGGTACCAGCGCCCGTGCCATGCCGCCAGTCCCCACGGCTGGATGTGCCGCTCGGTACTCGCCGCGGACCCTCCTGTGTGGTACCTGAACCGGACCGGGACCCGGTCGAGGACGGCGTTCTTGGTGGCCTCGAAGGCGGGTTCCACGGTTCCGAGCCGGGGTTCGATGCCGATCAGAGAGTCGGCGTCGCGCTCGATGCCCGACGCGCGCAGCTTGCGCAGGGCATCGGCAGCCGGGCCGGCCAGCGACGCCTGGGCCCAGGTGCGGCTCGCCAGTCCGAGCACGGCCAGCTCGTCGGGCTCGAAGTGGATGTCGGGCAACGCGTACTCGCGCTGGTCGATGCGGTAGCCGGGCTCGTCGTCGAAGATCGAGTTGAGGTCCTCGGTGACCAGCGGGATGCCGAGCTCGCGGAGCTCGTCCTTGTCGCGCTCGAACATCCGGTCGAAGGCCTCGTCGGAGGCGGCCCTCTGGTAGGCCTCCACCATCTGGCGGATGCGGGACTTGGGCAGGGGCCGTCGGGTGTAGAGGAGGCACAGGACGAGGTTCATCAGCCGCTCGGTCTTGGCGGCGGGCCCCGTCGGACCGCTCATGATGGGCTCGCTCCTGGCACGGTGGGTGTGGGTGGAGATGCTGCCACGGCGCGCGCGGCGTACCCGGCGACGCTACCCGATCCGGTGCCTCGTCGTGCAGGCGGTCGCGCTCCGGGCCGGTCGGCGGGCCGCCCGATAGCCTGCGCGGGTGATGCAGTGGCGCGAGGGAGTGGTCGAGGCCGAGACGGGCCGGTGGCCGGGAGCCGTCGAGTATGCCGTCCGGCTGGCTTCCGTGGGCGATGCCGCCACCCAGCCGACCTCCGTCCAGGCCCTCGCCTACACGGCGCTCGTGGGTGAGGCTCGCCCGGGGGACCGCGTGCTCCTCAACGCTTCGGCGCTGCTGCGCGGGCTCGGCACCGGCGGCCTGGCGTTCGTCGTGGCTGTGCCGGACCGACTGCCCGCGGACCCCCGGACGCAGCCGGGCCACATCGTCAAGGCCCGCTACACGCCGCAGCAGCAGATGCTCCTGGCCGTCGACGAGCAGGAGAGCCCGCACCACGAGGTGCTCCGCGATGCGGACGACCTGGGCGGGATGCCCGTGGTCGCAGCCGACCTGCACTCGGCGCTGCCGGCGGTCGTCGCGGGTCTGCGGGCGGAGGCCCCGAAAGCCCGGGTGGCCTATGTCATGACCGACGGTGGGGCCCTCCCGGCTGCCTTCAGCCGCACCGTCGCCGGGCTCAGGGCGGCCGGCTGGCTCGCGGCCACCATCACCGTCGGCCAGTCCTTCGGCGGCGACCACGAGGCCGTCACCGTCCAGACCGGGCTGTTGGCGGCGCGCCTGGTGGTCGATGCGGACGTGACGGTGGTGGTGCAAGGTCCGGGCAACGTGGGGACCGGGACCCGCTGGGGATTCTCCGGGGTCGGCGCCGGGGAGGCCCTGAATGCGGCGCACGCGCTCGGCGGCCGACCCATCGCGGCGCTGCGCATCTCGGAGGGCGACCAGCGGGCCAGGCACCGCGGCGTGTCGCACCACAGCCTCACGGCATACGGAAAGGTCCTTCTGGGGCACGCTGACGTGCCGGTGCCCATGCTGTCGGGCCCGCTGGGCGAGCAGGTCGCCGAACAGGCCAAGGCCCTGCGGGACAGCGCCCTCGGCACGCTGAACCTCGTCGAGGTCAGCACCGAGGGGCTCGACGAAGCGCTCGCAGACTCCCCTGTGCCGCTGTCGACCATGGGCCGAAGCCTGGCTCAGGACCGGGCGGCCTTCGTTGCCGCCGCCGCGGCCGGGCGGCACGCCGCGCGGCTGCGGCTCAGCCCTTGACCACGCCGACCGGGGTCACGCGGGCGACCTTTCGGGCCAGGCCAGCCTGATCGCTGATCTCGGCAACGGTGTCGATGTCCTTGTAGGCCTCAGGCGTCTCCTCCGCGAGGCCGCGCCACGAGCTTCCGCGGACGAGGATGCCCCTGGCTTCCAGCTGGTTCCTGAGCGCCTTTCCGCTGGTGTGGCGCGCGGCCGCGTGGCGGCTCTGGACCCGGCCCGCGCCGTGGGCGGTCGAGTTGAAAGCGGGGTTCCCGGCCACGCCGGCCAGCACGTACGATGCGGTGCCCATGGTGCCCGGAATCAGCACCGGCTGACCGACGTCCGCGAGTTCATCCGGGAGGTCGGGGTGGTGCGGGGGCAGTGACCGGGTCGCGCCCTTGCGGTGCACGCACAGGCGGCGGGGGTGGCCGTTGATGTCGTGTACCTCCACCTTGGCCAGGTTGTGGGAGATGTCGTAGACGAGGTCCAGCCGGCTCCCGGTTTCGTCCGCCAGTACCCGACGCACTGCCTCGGTGAGCAGCTGACGGTTGGCCCGTCCGTAGTTCGCGGCCGCGGTCATCGCGGCAAGATAGGCCTCCCCCTCCGGCGAGCCCACTGGGGCACACGCGAGCTGACGGTCCGGGACGTGGATGCCGTACCGGCCCATTGCCTGCTCAATCGCGTGGACGTGATCGCTGCAGATCTGGTGCCCAAGGCCGCGCGAACCGCAGTGGATCATGACGCACACCGATCCCAGCCTGAGGCCGAGTCGCAGGGCGGTATCCGCATCGAACAGACGGTCGACGGTCTGGACCTCAAGGAAGTGGTTGCCCGAGCCGAGGCTGCCGACCTGGCCGAGTCCGCGCTCAAGTGCCCGGTCGCTGACCGTGGTCAAGTCGGCGCCGCCGAGGGCTCCATGGTCCTCGCACCGCTCGAGGTCTCGCTGAACCCCGTGGCCCTGTTCCACCGCGTACCGGGCCCCGCCCTCGAGCACCCGCCGCAGAGTGGCCCGGTCCGGCAACCGCCATACGCCTTTCCGGCCCATGCCACGGGGAATCTCGTGGTCGAGCCGTTCCATGACCGCCGGCAGCCGCGGCATGAGCTCATCGCGGTCCAGGTGCTCAGCGACCAACAGTCGCACTCCGCAGGAGATGTCGAACCCCACACCACCGGGTGAGATCACACCGTCGGCATCGACGTCCGTGGCTGCGACACCCCCGATGGGGAAGCCATAGCCCCAATGGATGTCCGGCATGGCGTATGCAGCGCGCACGATCCCAGGGAGACTGGCCACGTTCGCCAGCTGCTCCAAGGCCTTGTCACCTGGCTCGGTGGGCAGCAACGTCCTGGAGACGAACACGATGCCAGGAACCCGCATCGCGCCTTCCGGCTCGATGCGAAACCGGACCGAGGCAGTCTTCCATGGGGGTGCACCCGTTGCGCTCCTCCTTGTTCAGTCCTGCCGCACGGTCCTGGCGGTTCAGCACAGTCTGGGGCTGGGCCCAGAGTCCGGGGTGCAGTGGCGGTCCTGGGTGCTGTCTCGCCCGTGGCCGCCGGGACGCCCGGTCCTAGCGGACGTCGACCAGGTCGACGACGAAGATGAGCGTCTCCCCCGGCTTGATGGCCTGGCCGGCACCCCGGTCGCCGTAGGCGAGCTGAGGCGGGATGACCAGCTTCCGCCGGCCCCCGACCCGCATGCCGGCAATGCCGTCGTCCCAGCCGCGGATGACCTGGCCGACGCCGAGCCGGAAGTCGAGAGGCGCCCCGCGGTTCCACGAGGCGTCGAACTCCTCTCCGGTGGAGTGCGCGACGCCGACGTAATGCGTTGACACGGTGCTGCCGGGGGTCGCCTCGGCGCCGTCGCCGACGCTGAGGTCCTCGACGACCAGCTCGGCCGGCGGCGCGTCGCCCGGGAAGTCGATCTCAGGCTTGGAGGTGGAGGGGTCGAAGGGCATGGCGGCTTCCTCTCGCGGGGAATGGGTTGCTGCGGCGGGGTGCGGCTCAGTACGTGGCCAGGATGTCGATGACGAATACGAGCGTGTCGGTGCCGGTGATGCCCGCCGAGGGCTGGCCGGCTGCGCCGTACCCGTCGGCCGGCGGCACGACAAGGAGGACGCGGCTGCCGACCTTCTGGCCCACCAGCTTGGCATCCCAGGCGTTGATGACCTGCTTCTGGCCGATCACTGTCTCGAAGTACTTCTCTGGGTGCTGAGCGCTGGCGTCGAATACCTTGCCGTTCTTCCAGAGCGCGCCGGTGTAGCTCACGCGGATCGTGCTGCCCGACTTGACCTCGGGACCGGCGCCCTGGATCAGCACCTGGGCGACCGTCTTCTTGGGGGCGGGCTTCTTCGGCACGGTGATGACGGCAGGCTGACCCTCGACCACCTTGACCGCGGGCAGCCCCGCCGCCGGCTTGACCGCGGTTCCCTGGGCGGTTGCCAGCGGCTTGGTCGCGCTCACGAGGTCCATGACGAACAGGAGGGTGTCGGTGCCGCCCACCTTGAGCTGCGGGTTGCCGTTGGTGCCGAAGCCGTCCTTCGGTGGGATGCCCACCAGGATCTGCGAGCCGATCCGCTGCTTCGCGAGGCCCTTCTTCAGCCCCGGAAGCAGCCCCTGGTTGGCGAGGTTCAGCCCGCCGGCGCTGCCCTTGCCATACGTGCTCTCGATCTGCGAGCCGTCCTTGCCGTTCAGGAGGACGAAGTTGAGGCTCACGATCTCGTCGCCCTTCAGCTCCTCGCCCGAGCCCGGGTGGATCACCTTGGTGGCCGTCTCCTTCACCGAGAGCGGCGTCGGCTTGACGGCGACCTTGGGAGCGGTCTTGGCATCTCCGCCAGTGACCGTGACGGCGGCCAGGGGGTCCGTGGACCCGCTGGTGCTGCTGCCACCGCAGGCGGACAGTGCGCTGGCGCCCAGGAACAGGGCAGCGGCCAGCAGCGGAAGACGTCGTTTGTGCACGAAAATACCTCAGATCGGGTGCTCGGAATCCGGACCACCTTAACCGCTCGACCTGTCGCCACGATCCATCGCCCGACGCAGCCGCTGGGGTTCAGCCGCGCATCCCGTCGATCAGGCGGTCGACCCGGGCATCGACGGCGGCGAACGGGTCCTTGCACAGCACGGTGCGCTGTGCCTGGTCGTTGAGCTTCAAGTGCACCCAGTCGACGGTGAAGTCGCGACGATGCTTCTGGGCCGCGCGGATGAAGTCGCCCCGCAGTCGCGCGCGGGTGGTCTGGGGCGGCACCGTCTTGGCCGCGAACACCTCGACGTCGGTGCAGACCCGGGCCGCTCGTCCGTGCCGCTGGAGCAGGTAGAAGAGGCCGCGTCTGCGGTTGATGTCGTGGTACGCGAGGTCGAGCTGCGCAATGCGGGGGTGCTCGAGCGACAGGCCATGCTTTGACGCGTAGCGCTCGATGAGCCGGTACTTGATCACCCAGTCGATCTCGGTCTCGACGAGGGAGAGGTTCTGGGTCTCCACGGCCTCGAGGCTGCGCTGCCAGAGGTCGAGCACCTGCTTGTGCTGCGGCTCGGTCAGGCCGTTGCTGTCGGCGAAGGCGAGAGCTCGCTCGAGGTACTCCGCCTGGATCTGGAGGGCGGAATACTCGCGGCCGTTGCTCAGCCGGACCGTGCGTCGGCCGGTCATGTCATGGCTCATCTCGCGGATGGCACGGATCGGGTTCTCGAGGCTGAGGTCGCGCATGACCACCCCCTCCTCGATCATCCGCAGGACGATGTCCGCCGAGCCGACCTTGAGCATCGTGGTGGTCTCGCTCATGTTGGAGTCGCCGACGATGACGTGCAGCCGGCGGTAGCGTTCGGCGTCGGCGTGGGGCTCGTCACGCGTGTTGATGATCGGCCGTGACCGTGTGGTGGCCGACGAGACGCCCTCCCAGATGTGGTCGGCGCGCTGGCTCACGCAGTAGGTCGCGCCCTTGGAGGAGGTGACGACCTTTCCGGCGCCACAGGTGATCTGACGGCTCACCAGAAAGGGCAGGAGGACGTCGGAGATCTTCTGGAACTCGCCCGCCCGGCCGACGAGGTAGTTCTCATGGCACCCGTAGGAGTTGCCCGCAGAGTCGGTGTTGTTCTTGAAGACGTAGATCTCCCCGGAGACGCCCTCCTCGGCGAGGCGGTCCTGGGCGTCGGCGACCAGCCCCTCGACAATGCGCTCGCCGGCCTTGTCGTGGATGACCAGCGAGCGCACGTCGTCGCACTCGGGCGTGGCGTACTCGGGATGCGAGCCGACGTCGAGGTACAGGCGGGATCCGTTGGAGAGGAAGACGTTGCTGGAACGACCCCAGGAGACGACCTTGCGGAACAGGTAGCGGGCCACTTCGTCGGGAGTCAGGCTGCGCTGGCCATCGGACGTGCACGTGATCCCGTACTCGTTCTCGATCCCGAAGATCCGCCGCTCCATGACGTAACTCTAGGTGCACATTGCCACAAGGTCACGACTGGCCCACCAGGCTTCAAGGCAGGGCCATTTGTCTGCGATCATGTGCACGTGGATTGGGATGCGGCTGAGGCGGGTTCCGAGCCGCCAGCCCAGAACCCACCCCCTGGGGGCGGCCGTGTCCCAGTGCCCCGGCCCGGCGCAGACCCCTCCGCCCCGGGCCGTCCGGCCCCTTCGCCGCCACCCGGCATGGCTGTGCACAGCCATGCCCTGCTGGAGCGCGCCCAGGCCTACGCGCAGCAGATCCGCAGCGAAGCCGACCGCGAGATGGCGCAGGCGCGCACGGCGGCCGAGCGCGAGATGAGGAGGGCTCGGGCCGAGGCAGCCCACATGCGCGACCAGGTCCAGGCGCAGTTCGACCTCATCACGCAGCGTCTGGATGACGCCAAGGAGGTCCACGCCCAGGCGGAGCGCAAGCTTGAGGAGGCGCGCTGGGAGGCGCAGTCGATCCTCGCGCAGGCTGCCGACCAAGCGTCGGTGATCGCCCAGGCCGCGACGCGCGCCGGCGAAGAGGCAGTCGCCAGCGCGCGCGCCGAGGCGCGCGAGCTGTTGGCCCAGGCCGACGCGGACGCCGAGGCGATCCGGGCAGCCGCGCACCGGGACTACGAGGCGTCGCTGGCCGGCGCCGCCGCCCATCGGGATCAGGCCGAGGCGGCCCTCGCCGACCGCGCCGCCCAGCTCGCGGCCGCCCAGGACGCCCAGGCGCTGGAGATGCACCAGTTCCAGGCCGAGATCGAGGAGCAGGTCCGTCTGTCGGCATTACAGATCCGCCGCGACGCCGAAGCGGAGGTGGCCCGGATGCTCACCGAGGCCTCAGAGTTGCGCGAGCGGGCGCTGGCGGAGCGCGACGTCATCCGCACCGAGGCCAGCGAGAGGGCGGCCAAGCTCCTGGCGAGGTCACACGAGGAGGCCGCCGACATGATCGCGGCGGCGGAGGCTCGCAAGCGCTCCATCGACGAGGAGCTCAAAGGGATCCTGGAGCAGGCCGAGGCGGACACCCGCGCCCTCCGGTCCGAGGCCGAGGCCGATGCCAGGGCCATCCGCGAGCAGGCCGAGCAGAAGGCGGACGCCGAGACCCAGCGCACGCAGGAGCGGCTCGAGGCGACGTTCGACAGGGCCGCCGAGGAGGCCAGGCGCATCGTCGAGGAGGCCAGGGCCGAGGCCGAGCGCCAGCGCCAGATCGGTACCGAGGAGATCTCCGCCGCCGAGGAGGACGCCACCCGCATCCGTGGCCAGGCGCAGCACGAGGCTGACGGCATTCTGGCGGCGGCCCGCGAGGCCGAGCACTCGGCCCTCGAGCGCGCGCAGCGCATGCTCCAGGAGGCCGAGAGCGGTGCCACGATGGTGCGCGAGCGCATGATGGCCGACGTCGAGCGCCTCCAGCGCGAGGCCCACGAGGCGCACCGCGAGGCACGGGCCGAGCTGGCCACATCGACGAAGAAAGCTCGGGCCGAAGCCGACAAGGTACGCGAGGAGGCCCGTACGATGCTGGAGCGAGCCCGGGCGGAGGTCTCGGCGCTCGCCGAACGACGCAACGAGATCACCCGGCAGCTCGGCGCACTCTCCGGCGTGCTCGACTCCTTTGTCCTTGACGAAATTCCCACCCCTGCCCCATCCGAATCCCCTGCACCATCCCCCGCACAGACAGGTTCACCGTGAGCACCATGACTGACAACAGCGCCTTCCGCACCGTGATCCGCGGGTACGACCCCGCGCAGGTCGACCAGCGGCACGCAGAGCTCTCCCAGGAGGCCCAGGCGGCCCGCCAGGAGGCTGCCGACCGCACCGCGGAGGTCACCAAACTCCAGACCGCCCTCAACAAAGCCCAGTCGGAGCTCGACAAGCAGGGCAAGACCCTCAAGGGTATGCAGGAGTCCGAGCGCGTCTCCTCCGCCCCGACCTTCGCGGACCTGGGCCAGCACATCGGCAACATCCTCACGCTCGTCGAGGAGGAGGCGGGCCAGATCCGCGAGAACGCCATCGCCGAGGGCGACGCGATCCGCGACCAGGCCAAGCGCGAGAGCGACAAGACTCGGGTCAATGCCGAGCGCTACGCCGAGGACGTCCGCACCAAGGCCGACGCCGAGGGCGTCCGGATCATCGACGACTCCCGCAAGCGGGCAGACGTGGTCCTCGAGGACGCCGACCGCGAGGCCGCCGCGCGCCGCGAAGAGGGCGAGGCGCTCTACGAGCAGCAGCGGGCCAAGGCTGCCGGAGCGGCGGCCGACTTCGAGGCGACGCTCAGTGCCCGTCGTGAGCAGGCCCAGGTGGAGTTCGCCGCGCAGATGGCGGCCCACGAGCAGGCCCTTTCCGAGGTTCAGGAGCGCGTCGAGACCCTCGAGCACGAAGCGCGCACGACCCGCGACAACGCCGTGCGCGAGTCCGAGGCGATGGTCTCCTCGGCCAGGATCGAGTCCGACACCATGCTGACCTCGGCCCGGGAGCAGGCGGAGAGGATCCGCCGCGACTCCGAGCGCGAGCTGGCGGCGTCAACGGCGCGGCGCGACAGCATCACCGCCCAGCTCAGCAACGTCCGCCAGATGCTCGCCACCTTGGGCGGCACCTCCCTCGGCGAGGCGCTGAGCCAAGAGCCGGTGGCCGAGGCGGCACCTGCCGCGCAGGAAGGCGGCCCCTTCGACCAGGACGCCGAGGGCGAGCCGTCGGCTGAGGGGGCCGGCGACGCGGCAGAGAAGGCAGACGCCAAGGCATAGTCCCGTCCGGCGGATACCCGGCGGCCCGCATCGCGGGAGAGTCTGTCCATCATTCGGTCCGGCTCTCCCGCGATGTGGTCTTCTCAGCAGAATGATCGCTCAGGACGTTATGGAATACCTAACGTCCTGTTACCAATCTTAGTGAGAGGACCCGCGGCTATGGGCACCCTGCGCCTGGGCGACAGCGCCCCTGACTTCACCGCCGACACCACCGAGGGCGAGATCTCCTTCCTCGACTGGAAGGGCGACAGCTGGGCGGTGCTGTTCAGCCACCCCGCCGACTTCACGCCGGTCTGCACGACCGAGCTCGGCCGCGTCGCACAGCTGAAAGACGAGTGGGCCAAGCGCAATACCAAGGTCCTGGCGGTCTCCGTGGACCCGATCGAGGACCACGAGGCCTGGAAGACGGACATCGAGGACGTCAACGGTGGCGTCCCCGTGAGCTACCCGCTCATCGCCGACCAGGACCGGAAGGTCGCCGAGCTCTACGACATGATCCACCCGGGAGAGGGGGACACCTCCTCGGTGCGGTCGGTGTTCGTGATCGACCCGGCCGGCAAGGTGCGCCTCACGCTGACCTACCCCAAGAGCGCCGGGCGCAACTTCGACGAGGTGCTCCGGGCCATCGACAGCCTGCAGCTGACCGACTCCGGGCCGTTCTCCACACCGGCAGACTGGCGTCAGGGTGAGCGCGCCATCGTCGCACCGACGCTGTCGACCCAGGACGCCCGCACGAGGTTCGGCGACGTCCAGGAGCTCAAGCCCTACCTGCGCTTCACGCAGCCGCCGGTCAGCAGCTGACCGCGCCCGGGCCGGGTCTAGGGCACAGTCGGCGGATGCCGTGGAGCGGGCCCCTGGACCTGCCCCACGGCATACCGAGTATTTGTCTGCAGGGTAGGTCAGGCCGCCCGCGGCCGGCTCGGTGCCGGGTGGGCTACTCCTGGCCCCGGTCCGCCTGGCGGGTGTCGGGCCGCTGGGTCTGTGGGTTCGTGGTCTCCTCGCGGGGTGTCCTCGATGCCTCGGTCGGATCACCGGTGAGCAGGTCGTGGTGGCCGGGTGTCCCGTCATCGACGTCAGGGGCGTTGACGGTGGGGTCCTCCTTGCTGAGCAGCGCCTCGAGCAGCCGCCCGCCAATGCGCCGGAACTTGCGCCGAGGTCGCTGGCGGTCGAGGACGGCGACCTCGAGCTGCGCTGCGGTGAGCGTGCGGTCGGCGCCGCCGCCGGTCGGGTCCTTGCCGAGGGCGTCAACGGCCAGCGCCAGGGCATCGGCCAGGCTGAGGCCCTCCGACCAGCGTTCCTGGAGTGCAGTCTCGATGACATCGGCCGCCCCGCCCATCGCGACCAAGCCGTGCTCGTCAGCGACTGAACCGTCGTAGGTGAGCCGGTAGATCTGGTCGTCGGCGTCGGACTCGCCCACCTCGGCGACCACGATCTCGACCTCGTAGGGCTTGCTCTCCTGGGTGAACACGGTGCCCAGGGTCTGGGCGTAGGCGTTGGCCAGCCCGCGCGCCGTCACGTCCGAGCGGTCGTAGGAGTAGCCCCGCAGGTCGGCGTAGCGCACGCCGGCGACCCGGAGATTCTCGAACTCGTTGTACTTGCCCACAGCGGCGAAGGCGATCCGGTCGTAGATCTCGGAGACCTTGTGGAGGGCACGCGATGGGTTCTCCGCCACGAACAGGATGCCGCGGTCATATCCGAGGACCACCACCGAACGACCGCGCGCGATTCCCTTGCGCGCGTAGTCGGCCCGGTCCTTCATCAGCTGCTCGGGCGAGACGTAGAACGGCATGCTGGTCATCGCGCACCCCCGGGGTTGCCGTCGCGTGCGGCGAGGATGCGGTCGACGACGCCGGACAGCTCGTCGTCGGAGAGGAACCGGGCGCCCTCGGTGTCGACGACCGCCACGGTGGGCCAGATACGGCGTCCCACGTCCGGGCCACCGGTCGCCGAGTCGTCGTCGGCGGCGTCGTAGAGCGCCTCCACCACCACGCTCGTCGCGGTGCCGACATCGATGCCGGGCCGCCACAGCTTCTTCAGGGCGCCCCGGGCGAAGAGCGACCCGGAGCCCACGCTGTGGTGGTCGCGCTCCTCGTAGCAGCCGCCCGTGACGTCGTAGGAGAAGATGCGCCCCCGGTCGAGGTCGAGGTCAAAGCCGGCGAACAGGGGCACGACGGACAATCCCTGCATCGCCATGCCGAGGTTGGCCCGGATCATGGACGCGAGGCGGTTGGCCTTGCCCTCGAGGGACATCAAGGCCCCCTCGATCTTCTCGTAGTGCTCCAGCTCCACCTGGAACAGCTTCACCAGCTCGATGGCGATGCCCGCCGTTCCGGCGATTCCGACCACGGAGTACTCGTCCGCGGCGAACACCTTCTCCATGTCGCGGTTGGCGATGATGTTGCCGATCGTCGCGCGCCGGTCTCCGGCCATGACGACGCCACCGTCGTAGGCCGCCACCACGATGGTCGTGCCGTGCGGTGACTCGAGCGCCCCGCCGGGGGGCAGGGCGCGCCTGGATGGCAGCAGTAACGGCGCATGGGCGCCGAGAAACTCGGTGAAGGACGACGAGCCCGGGGCGAGGTATGCCGCGGGGAGACGCCCTGCCTCAGGTCCGGCGGTCACTGGCCGCCCTTCTGGACGAAGCCGCGGACGAACTCCTCAGCATTGGACTCGAGCACGCCGTCAATCTCGTCGAGAACGCTGTCGATGTCGCTGTCGAGGTTCTCCTTGCGTGCGCTGGCCTCCGGCGAGGCCGGGGTGGGCTCCGGCGCGTCGTCGGGGACGTCGTCGCGACGCTGGGGGCGAGTCTGCTCCTGGCCTGGCATTGGCGGACCTCCGTGGGCTCAGTTGGGTCGTTGTCTGACCCTAACCCCACCGCGGCCTACTGCGCCGCGGAGGCCAGCTCCTCGAGCAGGGTTCGGGCATCACGGCTGCGCTCGAAGAGCGGCTCGACGGTGTCGCGGGTGCCACGCAGGGGCTCCAGCATCGGCACCCGCTGCAGGCTGGCGTGGCCGGGGATGTCGAAGATCACCGAGTCCCAGGACGCGGCCGCCACCTCGGTCGGGTAGCGGGCGAGGCACTGGCCGCGGAAATAGGCGCGGGTGTCCTCAGGTGGCTCGTGAACCGCCCGGAGGACGTCCTGGGCATCCACCAGCCGCTCGTAGCGCCCAGCCGCCTCCAGCCGGTGGAAGACCCCCTTCTCGGCCCGGACATCGGACCACTGGATGTCGACCGCCCGCAGCCGCGGATCGGACCAATCCAGCCCGTCGCGGTCGCGGTAGCCCTGGAGGACCGCGAGCTTCGCCGCCCAGTCGACGTGGCGAGCCGCCTCGATGGGCCCACGCCCGAGCTCGTCGAGCACCGTGGCCCACCAGTGCATAACCTCCGCCGTGTCGTCGTCGAGCTCGCCTGCGTAGCGGCGCTCAAGGTAGTCGGAGGCCATCTCGTGGTACCGCCACAGCAGTTCAACGGCGGTGAGTTTCATGCCGTCGGCGAGCTCGATGAGGTGGACGAGGTCGGCATCGTGGGAGACGGCTTGGAGCGTCGCCACCGGCCGCACGACCGCGAGGTCGGCCGCCATGGCCCGGTCCTCGATCATGGCGAGCACCAGCGAGGTGGTGCCCAGCTTGAGCAGGTTGGCCACGTCGCAGTGGTTGGCGTCGCCGA
The DNA here is from genome assembly GCA_963715025.1 of uncultured Actinomycetota bacterium. Lineage (GTDB taxonomy): Bacteria > Actinomycetota > Actinomycetes > Actinomycetales > Dermatophilaceae > DASSJT01. The sequence goes on from CAVQQQ010000002.1 coordinate 654,145, forward strand.
TGATGACGTGCAGCCGGCGATAGAGGTCGGCAACGGCGTGCGGCTCGTCGCGAGTGTTGATGATCGGCCGCTTCAGGGTTGTCTCCAGCCCCACCTCGACCTCGAAGAAGTCGCTGCGCTGGCTGATCTGGAACCCGGCCCGAGCACTGTCTTGTCCGATGCCCACACGCCCCGACCCGCACATGACCTGGCGCGCCACGAAGAAGGGAATCAGGTGCCGCGCGATGTCGGCGAACGGCGTCTCGCGGCTCATGAGGTAGTTCTCGTGCGTGCCGTACGAGGCGCCCTTGCCGTCGGTGTTGTTCTTGTAGAGGTTGACGCCGGGAGGAACCACGGACAGCCGCCGCACGGCCTCGCGCATGATGATTTCGCCAGCCCGGTCCCAGACCACCGCCGCGCGGGGGCTGGTCACCTCGGGCGAGCTGTACTCAGGGTGGGCGTGGTCGACATACAGCCGGGCGCCGTTCGTGAGGACGACATTGGCGAGGGTCGGGTCCTCCTCGTCGGTGAGCTGGCTGGGATCGGCGTAGGCGCGTCCCATCTCGAAGCCCCGGGCGTCGCGCAGCGGGGCTTCGTCGGCGTAGTCCCAGGAGGCGCGGGCAGCCCGGATGCCCTGGGCAGAGGCGTACGCATTGACCACGTGGCCGGACAGGAGCATGGGGTTTGCGGTCGGGTCGCCCGGCACCGAGATGCCGTACTCCGTCTCGACCCCCATCACCCGACGCACCGTCATGCCGTCAGCCTAGGTGAGGGCGCTTGGCCGGCCGGCCACCGGCCCGCGACGGGCCCTGACCTGTGGCGCGGGGCGCCGCGCCCGCTAGGCTCGGTGTGCGAGCTCCTGCCCTGTCGGAGTCACCCGTGGGAACCAGCTAGCGAAGGGGTGCCGGATGCGCGACATCGTGGTGTTCACTGGCAGTGCCCACCCCGAGCTCGCGGAGCGGATCTGCGGCGCGATCGGGGTGCCTCTGGCGGCCAGCAAGACGACGCGCTTCAGCAATGACTGCCTCCAGGCCCAGCTGCTGGCCAACTGCCGGCAGCGCGACGTCTACATCATCCAGCCCCTCGTGCCTCCCACGCAGGAGTCGCTGATGGAGCTGCTGCTGATGATCGACGCCGCCAAGGGTGCCTCCGCAGCGCAGATCACGGCGGTCATCCCCCACTACGCCTACGCGCGCAGCGACAAGAAGGACGCCAGCCGGATCAGCCTCGGCGGCCGCCTGGTGGCCGACATGCTGGTGACCGCGGGCGCCAACCGCGTGCTGACCATGACCCTGCATGCCCCGCAGGTCCACGGCTTCTTCTCCGTTCCCGTCGACCACCTGACGGCGATCGGGGTGCTCGCCGACCATTTCCGCGGCACCGACCTCGCGAACTCGATCGTTGTGTCCCCTGACCTGGGCAACGCCAAGACCGCGACCCAGTTCGCACGCCTCCTGGGCCTGCCGGTTGCGGCGGGCAGCAAGCGGAGGCTTGACGACGACCGGGTCGTGATCGACTCGATCGTCGGCGATGTCGACGGGCGCCGCGCCATCGTCCTGGACGACGAGATCGCCACGGGCGGCTCCATCGTGGAGCTGCTGGACCGGCTCAAGGAGATGGGGTGCACCGAGGCGGCAGTCGCCTGCACCCACGGGCTCTTCACCGGCCGCGCGGTCGAGCGGCTGCGCGACCATCCGATGGTGACTCAAGTCGTGACGACCGACACCGTCCCGTCGCCGACCGGCTGGCCTGCCCTTCAGGTCCGCTCGGTCGCAGGCCTGTTCGCCGAGGCCATCAAACGCATCCACGCCGGCGAGTCGGTGTCGATCCTCTTCGACGGCGTCGACCCGACGCATGCGCCGCCCCAGGGCTCGCTGTTCGACAGGGCCCACTGAATGGGCCAGCACCCTTCGCGCGTCGCAGCCGGCGACGCTGTCCTTCCGGCCTTGCGGGCGCCCCTGACCAGGGCCATCGCGATCGGACTTGCCCTCGATGTCGCGGCCGTGGTGCTCTTCGCCGTCGTTGGGCGGGCGAGCCATGCGGAGGCGATGTCGCTCCTCGGCGTCGCCAGGACCGCCTGGCCCTTCCTCGCCGGAGTGGCGGTCGGGTGGGGTGCTGCGCGGGCCGCATTCCGGGCGTGGCCGCTGAGCCCGCGTCACGGCATACCCGTGTGGCTCTGCACGGTGGTCGTGGGCATGCTGCTGCGTTCCGCCTCCGGCCAGGGCTCGGCGCCTGCCTTCGTCGTGGTCGCCGCCGCCGTGCTGGGCGTTCTGCTGCTCGGCTGGCGGGCGGTCTCGGCCCGGTCGGCGGCCCATGGCTAGCGCCAAGGGAACTCCAGCCGTCGAGCTGGAGGTCGGCGACCGCACGGTTCGCCTGTCCAATCCAGACCGGGTCTACTTCTCCGAGCGGGGAGAGACCAAGCTGGACCTCGCCAACTACTACCTCTCGGTCGGCGACGGCATCGTCCGGGCGCTGCGGGAGCGGCCCTGCATGCTGCACCGCTTCCCCAAGGGGGTTGACGGGCAGAAGGTCCACCAGAAGCGCCTCCCGGCGGGGGCTCCCCCCTGGGTCGAGACCGTGCGCCTGCACTTCCCGCGATTCGGCCTGCACGCCGACGAGCTGTGCGTGACCGAGCTCGCCAGCGTCATCTGGGCGGTCCAGATGTCCACCGTCGAGTTCCACCCCTGGAACTCCCGCCGCGCCGACACCGAGAAGCCTGACGAGTGGCGCATCGACCTCGACCCGATGCCGAAGTGCCCGTTCGACACGGTGCGGCGCGCCGCCGAGGTGTCCCACGAGGTCCTGGACGAGCTGGGAGCGGTCGGGTGGCCGAAGACGTCCGGGGGCCGCGGGATGCACATCTACGTGCGGATCCGGCCCGACCACGGGTTCAAGCAGGTCCGCCGGGCTGCGCTCGCCTTCGCCCGCGAGGTGGAGCGGCGCCTCCCCGACGACGTGACGACGACCTGGTGGCGACGGGACCGCGCGCCGACCGACCTGTTCGTCGACTACAACCAGAATGCCCGCGACCACACGATCGCCGCGGCTTACAGCGTGCGCGGCAACCCCCGCGGCACCGTCTCGGCGCCCATCGCGTGGCAGGAGGTCAGGGACGCCGATCCGCAGGACTTCACCATCGCCACCATGCCGGAGCGCTTCGCGCGGCTGGGCGACCTCCACGCCGGCATCGACGACGCGGTCTTCGACATCTCGCCCCTGCTGGAGTGGGCCGACCGCGACGAGCGAGAGGGGTCGGAGACGCCGCCGGAGCCGGACGAGGGCAGCGAGGCCTAGCCGCCCAGCAGACGTGGGGTATGCCGCACGCTCGCGTGAGCGGGCGGCATACCCCGTGTGTGGCTCGTCGCTTGGTGCCTAGAGGTACTGCCCCGTGTTGGCGACGTTGTCGATGGACCGGCCTGGCTCCGACCCCGACTTGCCGGAGATCAGGGTGCGGATGTAGACGATCCGCTCGCCCTTCTTGCCCGAGATGCGGGCCCAGTCATCGGGGTTGGTCGTGTTGGGGAGGTCTTCGTTCTCCTTGAACTCATCGACGCAGCTGCGCAGCAGGTGCTCGACCCGGATGCCATGCTGCCCGGTGGTGAGGAACTCCTTGATCGCTGTCTTCTTGGCGCGGTCGACGATGTTCTGGATCATGGCGCCTGAGTTGAAATCCTTGAAATACAGGATTTCCTTGTCGCCGTTGGCGTACGTGACCTCGAGGAACCGGTTGTCCTCGATCTCGGAGTACATGCGCTCCACCACCGCTTGGATCATCTCCTCGACGGTCTCCTCGATGGACCCACCGTGCTCGGCGACGTCGTCTGCGTGCAGCGGGAGATCGGGGGTGAGGTACTTGCTGAAGATGTCCCGCGACGCCTCGGCATCGGGGCGCTCGATCTTGATCTTCACGTCGAGTCGGCCGGGACGCAGGATCGCCGGGTCGATCATGTCCTCACGGTTGGAGGCACCGATGACGATGACGTTCTCCAACCGCTCCACGCCGTCGATCTCGGACAGCAACTGCGGCACGATCGTGGTCTCGACGTCGGAGGAGACACCCGAACCACGGGTGCGGAACAGGCTGTCCATCTCATCGAAGAACACCACGACGGGCGTGCCGCCGGAGGCCTTCTCCCTGGCGCGCTGGAAAATCAGCCGGATGTGCCGCTCGGTCTCGCCGACGTACTTGTTGAGGAGCTCGGGGCCTTTGATGTTCAGGAAGAAAGACTTGCCGAGGGGCTTGCCCTCCTTCTCGGCCACCTTGCGGGCCAGCGAGGCGGCGACAGCCTTGGCGATCATGGTCTTGCCACAGCCGGGTGGGCCGTACAGCAGGACGCCCTTCGGCGGCTTGAGCTTGTGCTCGGTGAACAGGTCGGGGTGCAGGTAGGGCAGCTCGACCGCGTCGCGGATCGCCTCGATCTGGCCGGCGAGGCCGCCGATGTCCTCGTAGGAGATGTCGGGCACCTCCTCGAGCACCAGCTCGGCCACCTCCGCCTTGGGGATCCGCTCGTAAACGAAGCTGGTGCGCGACTCCAGGAGCAGGGCGTCGCCGACCCGGATCGGCTCGCCCTCGAGGGATTCGGCCAGCCGGCATACCCGCTCCTCGTCGGCGTGGGCCACCACCAGGACCCGGTCCGGCTCGAGGAGCTCCTTGACCATGACCACCTCGCCGGTGCGCTCGAAGCCGTGGGCGCTCACCACGTTCATCGCCTCGTTGAGCATGACCTCGCGCCCGACCGACAGGTCGGAGGGGTCGACGGACGGGCTGACCGCGACGTGCATCTTCCGCCCGCCGGTGAGGATGTCGACCGTGGCGTCGTCGTAGGACTCGAGGACGACGCCGTAGGCGGCCGGTGGCTGGGCCAGCCGGTCGACCTCCGACTTCAGCGTGACGATCTGCTCGCGGGCCTCCTTGAGCGTGCGAACGAGCCTTTCGTTCTGGGCCGAGACCGTTGAGAGGTTGGACTGGAGCTGGAGGATCCGGGTCTCCAGGTCACGGGACCGCGCGGGGGCCTGGTGGAGGCGCTCCCGGAGCGCTGCCAGTTCCTGTTCCAGGAGCTCCCGCTGGCGGGAGTCGTCGGCGTAATCGTCTGCGGGGCGGTTCTGGTCGGTCATCTCGGCTCCTTGCGTCGAAGGGACCGTCCGCTAGCGCGGCCGTAATCGACCCTAACCCGCTATCACCCAGGATTCACGGCGGTTTCGGTCACAGTCCGCCTGACCCTCCTGACTTTCCTGTCTGATGGGACGCGCTCGCCGATGTCCTCGGGGGTGAAGTCGGCGTCCTGCCCGAAACTGCTCGTGGCTGCGGGATCTGGCTGACCAGCTGCGTCGTCGTCGCCGTAGGCGCCTTTCGCGGGCCGGCGCTTGCGCAGCGGGGGCGTGACCCCGGGAGCCAGGCGACGCGTGGTGATGAGGAAGCCGGTGTGCCCGTGCATGCGGTGCTCCGGTCGCACCGCGAGGCCCTCGAGGTGCCACCCCCGCACGAGGGACTCCCAGGCCGTGGGCTCGGTGAAGCCACCGTGGTCGCGCATGGCCTCGGCGACCCGGGACAGCTGCGTGGCGGTCGCCACGTAGCAGATGAGGACTCCCCCGGGGCCGAGGGCATCGGCGACCACGTCGAGGCATTCCCAGGGCGCCAGCATGTCGAGGACGACCCGGTCGACCGAGCCGGGCTGGACCTCGCGCGGCAGCGCCTCCACGAGGTCGCCCACGGTGACGCTCCACGCGGGGTGGTCTCTCCCGAAGAACGCCCGCGCATTGCCCTTCGCGATGTCGGCGAAGTCCTCGCGTCGCTCGAAGGAGTGGAGGCTGCCGTGCTCGCCGATGGCACGCAGGAGAGACATTGAGAGTGCGCCCGAGCCCACGCCGGCCTCGACCACGCGGGCGCCGGGGAAGATGTCGGCCATCGCCACGATCTGGCCGGCATCCTTGGGGTAGACCACAGCCGCACCCCGGGGCATGGACATCACGTAGTCGGACAGCAGCGGGCGCAGTGCGAGGTACTCGACGCCGGCCGTATTCGTGATCGTGGAGCCGTCGGGAGCGCCGATCAGGGCGTCGTGCTCGAGGTAGCCGCGATGGGTGTGGAACTGGCGACCGGGCTGCAGGGTGATCGTGTGCAACCGGCCTTTGGGGTCCGTCAGCTGGACCCGCTCGCCAGCCTGGAAGGGGCCGCGGCGCAGCTCGGCACCCGTGGCAGTCATGGGGCCGGAGTCTAGTGGTGCTCGACGGCGGCGTTGACGTCCGCCGCCGTCACCACGCCAGCGAGGCGGCCCTCGTGGGTCACGGCCACGACCCCCACATCCAGTCGCTGGAGCGCGGCGATGACCGGCAGGATGCTGTCCGAGGGGTCAGCCTCGACCACCCAGCCCGCCGGCTGGGCGCGGTACACACTTCCGACGGTGGCCTCAGCGCGCTGGACCGCCGGGACCTGGGCGACGTCCGCGGGTGCCAGCACGCCAGCCGGCACCCCCTGCTCGTCGAGAACGACCGGGGCCAGGGGCTGGGCCAGTGCCTCTGCGACCGTGGCCGTCGGCCGCATCGCCAGTGCCGGCCGCAGCACGTCGGCGATGCGCACGGCCCCGATCACCTGCATGGCCCGGCCATGGCGGATCGCCGACGTCGCGCCTGCCCACAGGAAGGACCCGATGAAGAAGCACCACGCGATGTCGACCAGGTTCACCTGGCTGCCCTCGGCGAGGGGCCGCACGATGAACCAGGCAACAACCAGGACGGTGACGACGCGGCCGCACCACCCCGCGGCTACGCGGCCCCTCCCCCGGCTGCCCGTCGCCTGCCAGACACCCGCCTCCACCAGTTGCCCGCCATCGAGCGGGAGTCCGGGAAGCAGGTTGAACAAGGCCAGCGCGCCGTTGAGCAGGGCGAAAGCCCCAACGAGCCCGTTGGGCACGCCGTCGGGAACGGCAGGGAGGAGCAGGCGGGCCAGGCCGGCCAGCACAAGGTTCGCGAGCGGCCCGACCGCCGCGACTGCCGCCGACGTCTTGGGGGTCGACCGCGCGGCGTCGAAGGCGGTGTGCCCGCCCCAGAGGTCAGCGACCACACGGTGTACCGGCATGCCGAAGGCGCGCGCCGCGCCCGCGTGTGCAGCCTCATGTACGAGGACCGCGACCAGGAGGAGCAGCGCGTACAGAGCGGCGACGCCGTAGGCAAGGATCCCCAGGTCGGGGCGGTCGTGGGCGAGGTTCGGGCCGATGAGGCCGATGATGAGGGCGGCCAGGACGGCCCAGCTGCCACCCACGTAGACGGGTACCCCAGAGACCGTGGCGACGCGTAGGCCGGGCGCGCGCTCAGGCGCTTGGATCGGTGGGGACATGCGGTGACCTTAATGGAACGGTGACGTGGGGCCGGCCGCGGGTGCCGGTGTGTCCCTGTGTCCGGTGTGGCGCTGGGTCCGGCTGTCGGCTGGTCCTTCTATTGTCGGACCATGCCACCCGCCCTGTCGCCCAGCCGGGCCGCCGACTTCAAGCAGTGCCCGCTGCTCTACAGGTTCCGCGCGGTCGACCGGCTGACCGCGCCGCCGAGCCCGGCGGCCGCGCGGGGCACGCTCGTCCACGCGGTGCTGGAACACCTCTTCGAGCTGCCTGCAGCCGAGCGCACCCCCGCCGCGGCGGCCGCCCTCCTGCGGCCACGGTGGGAGGCGCTGGTCGAGGTCGAGCCCCAGCTGGCGGCCATGATCGAGGATGCCGAGCACCTCTCCGAGGAGGTCTGGTATGCCGAGGCCAAGACCCTTCTCGAGACGTGGTTCACCCTCGAGGACCCCACTCGTCTGGAGCCGGCCGAGCGGGAGCTTTACGTCGAGACCGACATCGAGGGGCTCGTGCTGCGCGGATACGTCGACCGTCTCGACATCGCGCCCGATGGGGCCCTGCGCGTCGTTGACTACAAGACCGGCCGTTCCCCCTCGGAGACCTTCGAGGGCAAGGCGCTGTTCCAGATGAAGTTCTACGCGCTGGTCCTGTGGCGGACCCGAGGAGTCATCCCGGCGATGCTCCAGCTGGTCTACCTCGGCAACGGCGAAGTCGTTCGCTACGCCCCCGACGAATCCGACCTGCGCGGGCTGGAGCGCAACCTCAAGGCGGTCTGGCAGGCCATCGAGAGAGCGGCCATGACGGGCGACTGGCGCCCCCGCACCTCACGGCTGTGCGACTGGTGCGACTTCCGCCATCTGTGTCCTGCGTGGGGCGGCACCCCTCCCCCGCTGCCCGAGGGTGCGGCCGAGCGCGCTCTGGATCCTCGCAGCTCCGGCGAGGTCGAGCCGGCCGACGACTAGGTCGAACCGGCTGGCGACCATGTGGAGCCGGGCCACGACTACGTCGGCCGCGGTGCGACGACGTCCAGCAGGTCGTGTGCCGTCAGCCCGCGCAGGCTGGGCACCTGGACCGAGCCGCGGATGAGCGGGACCGCGACGACGTGTGGCACGGCGATGGTCGGGACCCCTGCCTCAGCCGCCGAGCGCACCCCGGTGGGCGAGTCCTCGAGCGCGACGCACTCGTTCACCCCCACGCCGAGGGCGCGGGCGGCGGCGAGGTAGGGCTCGGGGTGCGGTTTTCCGTGCTCGACCTCGTCACCGGTGATCACCGCGGCGAACGTTCCCGGCGGGAGCGCGTCGACCACGGCGTCGGCGAGGGACCGCCAGGACATGGTGACCAGGGCACTCGGCACGCCCCAGCGCTGCAGGTCGTCCAGGAGCTCGCGGGCGCCCGGCCGCCACGGCATGTGCTCCCGGACCTGGTCGATGACCCGGAGCAGGAGCTCCTCGACGATCTGCACCACGTCCAGCTCGACGGGTGCGTGCTCGCGGATGAAATGCGCCGACACCATCAGGTCATTGCCGACGAGCTGGTGGGCGTAATCCTCGCTCCACGTGCCGCCGTACGCCTCGACGAGACCGTGCTCGGCGCTGATCCAGTACGGCTCGGTGTCGACCAACGTGCCGTCCATGTCCCAGAACACCGCAGCCGGCAGCGATCGGCCGCGCAGGTCGGGAGGCGCGGTTGTGATGTCGTCGGAGGTCATCGGCCCGCTCAGCCCGCGTTGAAGTACTTGGCATCAGGGTGGTGCACGACCAGCGCATCCGTTGACTGCTCAGGGTGGAGCTGGAGTTCCTCCGACAGCGAGACACCGATACGCTCGGGATCCAGGAGGGCCACGAGCTTGGCGCGATCCTCGAGGTTGGGGCAGGCCGGGTATCCGAAGGAGTAGCGGGAGCCGCGGTGGCGCTGGCGCAGGATCTCCTCCAGCTGGGGGGAGTCCTCGTCGCCGAACCCCAGCTCCTCGCGCACCCGGGCATGCCACATCTCGGCCAGCGCCTCGGTGAGCTGCACCGAGAGGCCGTGCAGTTCGAGGTAGTCGCGGTAGGCGTTGTCGGCGAACATCTGCCCCGTCGCCTGGGCGACGCGGGAGCCCATCGTCACCAGCTGGAGTGGCAACACGTCTGGCACCCCGTCGGCCTCGTAGCGCTCGCGGCTCTTGAAGAAGTCCGCCAGGCACAGCCGCCGGTCGCGACGCTGCCGGGGGAACGTGAACCGACACACCTCCTCCCCGAACGTGGCGCGACCGCGCTCCGCTTCGCGATGAGCCAGCACCACGACGTCATTGCCCTCGCTGTAGCACGGGAAGTACCCGTACACGACGGCCGCCTCGAGGAGGTCCTCGGTCTTGATCCGATCGAGCCACATCCGCAGGCGGGGATGACCCTCGGTCTCCACCAGCTCCTCGTAGGAGGGACCCTCGGCGCCGCGGCTGGGTTTCAGGCCCCACTGGCCCAGGAACGTGGCTCGCTCGTCGAGGTATGCCGTGTAGTCGGCCAACGCGATGCCCTTGACCACGCGGGTGCCCCAGAACGGCGGCGTGGGGATCGCGTTGTCGCTCGCCACATCGGACCGCGTGGTGTCGCGGGTGGCGCCGTCGTCGTCCGGCTGGGCGACCTGGCGCACCCGGCGCTGGCGGAGCTCGGGCAGCGCGTCGGACAGGGACAGCTCAGGGTCGGTCTTGGCCATGGCCACGGCATCCATCAGGCGCAGTCCGTCGAAGGCGTCGCGGGCATACCGCACCTCGCCCTGGTAGATCTCAGCCAGGTCGTGCTCCACGTAGGCGCGGGTCAGTGCCGCACCGCCAAGCAGCACCGGCCAGCGCGCGGCAAGGCCCCGGGAGTTCAGCTCCTCGAGGTTCTCCTTCATGATGACCGTCGACTTCACGAGCAGCCCGGACATCCCGATGGCGTCGACGTCGTTCTCCTCGGCCGCCCGGATGATCTCCGAGATCGGCTGCTTGATGCCGATGTTGACGACCTCGTAACCGTTGTTCGACAAGATGATGTCGACCAGGTTCTTCCCGATGTCATGGACGTCGCCCTTGACCGTCGCGAGGACGATGCGCGCCTTGGACCGGCGGGTGCCGCCTCCGAGCTGCTCCTCGATGTGCGGCTCGAGGAAGGCGACCGCGGCCTTCATGACCTCCGCCGACTGGAGCACGAAGGGCAGCTGCATCTCACCTCTGCCGAAAAGCTCGCCGACCGTCTTCATGCCGGCCAGGAGGTTGTCGTTGATGATGTCGAGCGGCCCCCGACCCGTGTCGAGCGCTGCCTGGAGGTCGTCTTCGAGCCCTTTGCGCTCGCCGTCGACGATGCGCCGAGCCAGACGCTCGTCGAGCGGGAGGGCGGCGAGCTCGTCGGCGCGCGAGGCCTTCATCGAGGCGGCGTCGACGCCCGAGAAGATCTCGAGGAACCGTTCCAGCGGGTCGTAGCCGTCGCGGCGGCGGTCGTAGACCAGGTCGAGCGCGGTGTCGCGCTGCTCGTCAGGGATCCGGTTGGTCGGCACGATCTTGGCGGCATGGACGATCGCCGAGTCGAGCCCCGCCTTGACGCACTCGTGCAGGAAGACCGAGTTGAGCACGATCCGGGCCGCCGGCGCGAGGCCGAACGACACGTTGGACACTCCGAGCGTGGTCTGCACCGAGGGGTAGCGGCGCTTCAGCTCGCGGATCGCCTCGATCGTCTCGATGGCGTCGCGTCGGGTCTCTTCCTGGCCTGTGGCGATGGGGAAGGTGAGGCAGTCGACGACGATGTCCTCGACCCGCATGCCCCAGTCAGCGGTCAGCCGGTCGATCAGGCGACTGGCGATGGCAACCTTCTTGTCGGCGGTCCGCGCCTGGCCCTCCTCGTCGATGGTCAGCGCTACGACCGCCGCGCCGTGCTCGCGGACCAGCTGCATCATCCGCTGGTAGCGGGAGCCGGGGCCATCGCCGTCCTCGAAGTTGACCGAGTTGACCACGGCCCGGCCGCCGAGCTGTTCCAGCCCGGCCTCGATCACGGCGGGCTCGGTCGAGTCGAGCACGAGTGGCAGCGTGCTGGAGGTGGCCAGTCGGCTGACAACCTGGGACATGTCGGCAACCCCGTCGCGACCGACGTAGTCGACGCAGACGTCGAGCAGGTGGGCGCCGTCGCGGGTCTGCTCGCGCGCGATCTCGACACAGGCATCCCAGCGCTCCTCGAGCATGGCCTCGCGGAACGCCTTGGACCCATTGGCGTTCGTGCGCTCGCCGATCGAGAGGAACGACGCATCCTGGCGGAACGGCACGGCCTGGTAGAGCGAAGCGACACCCGGCTCAGGACGGGCACGCCGTGCAGGAGCCGCGTGGCCGCCGACCGCCTCCACGACCAGGCGGAGGTGCTCGGGGGTGGTCCCACAGCACCCGCCCACCAGCGCCAGGCCGAACTCGTCGGCAAACCTGGTGTGCGCCCGCGCAAGCTCCTCGGGCGTCAGGGGGTAGCGCGCCCCGTCCTTGGTCAGCATCGGGAGACCGGCGTTCGGCATGCAGGTCACGGGGACACGCGCCTGCCGCGACAGGAGTCGCAGATGCTCGCTCATCTCGGCCGGACCCGTCGCGCAGTTCAGCCCGATGGCATCGATCCGCAGGGGCTCCAGCGCCGTCAGCGCCGCACCGATCTCGGACCCCAGGAGCATGGTGCCCGTCGTCTCGACCGTGACCTGCACGAGGATCGGCAGGTCCTCCCCCGCATCGGCGAGGGCACGGTGGGCGCCCACGACGGCCGCCTTGGCCTGGAGCAGGTCTTGCGACGTCTCGATCAGGAATGCGTCCACTCCCCCGGCCACCAGGCCGCGGGCCTGCTCGGCGTAGGCGTCGCGCAGGACGGCATACGGCGCGTGTCCCAGTGAGGGCAGCTTGGTGCCAGGCCCCATCGAGCCGAGCACGAACCTCTGCCGCCCATCGGCCGAGACGGTCGCGGCCGCCTCGACCGCCTCGGCCGCGATGCGGGCGCCGGCCTCGGCGAGCTCGAAGATCCGGTCAGGGATGTCGTACTCGCCAAGGTTGGCGTAGTTGGCACCGAACGTGTTGGTCTCGATGGCGTCGACGCCGACCGCCAGGTAGGCGTCGTGCACGGAACGGACGATGTCCGGCCGGGTGACGTTGAGGATCTCGTTGCACCCCTCATAGCCTTGGAAGTCCTCGAGCGTCGGGTCAGCCGCCTGCAGCATGGTGCCCATGGCACCGTCGGCGACCAGGACACGCTGGCCCAGCTCGGCGCGGAATGCATCGGAGCGGCTGCTCATGGGGGAATCCTGCCCTTCGCGGCGGTAGGAGGGGGCTTCGGCGAGTCTACGCAGGGCCCGAGGCGGGGCTCAGGGGCATTCCGTAGGCTGGTCTTCGTGGCACACCACGCCCACCCCGAGGAGGCACCCCATGATCGAGCTCGAAGACCTGCCGGAGCTTGACGACCCGATCATGATCGCGGCCTTCGAGGGCTGGAACGACGCCGGCGAGGCAGCCACTGCGGTGGTCGACCACCTCGTGGAGATCTGGGACGCCGAGCCCATCGCCGCGCTGGACCCCGAGGACTACTACGACTTCCAGGTCAACCGCCCGCGGGTCACCCAGGACGGGGGCCGGCGGCGGATCAGCTGGCGCACCACGCGCGTCCTGGTGGCCACGGGCACGTCCCTGGGACGTGACGTCGTCCTCGTCCAGGGCATCGAGCCGTCCTTCCGGTGGCGCGCCTTCACCATCGAGCTCCTGGAGTTCGCCCGGCAGGCAGGGGTGTCGGCGGTCTACACCCTGGGCGCGCTGATGGCAGATGTCGCCCACAGCCGCCCGATCCCGGTGACCGCGACCTCTGACGACCCTGACGTCATTCACCGGTTCGACCTCGAGCAGAGCAAGTACGAGGGACCCACCGGCATCGTCGGCGTGCTCGCCGACGCAGCCGTCCAGGCCGGCCTCCAGTCGATCTCGTGCTGGGCAGCCATCCCCCACTACGCCGGGCACTCGCCCTCCCCGAAAGCCACCCTGGCGCTGCTCTCCCGCGTTGAGGAGCTGCTCGACGGGCCGATCGACCACGGCGAGCTCCCGGAGCACGCCCGCGCCTGGGAGCGCGGAGTGAACGAGCTCGCGCAGTCCGACGAAGAAGTGGCCGAGTACGTGGAGTCGCTCGAGGAGGCCCAGGACACGGCCGAGCTGCCAGAGGCGAGCGGCGACGCGATCGCGCGGGAGTTCGAGCGCTACCTGCGCCGCCGCGGAACGGACGAACAGACGTAGGCCGACCAGACGTGGGCCCACCGGACCTGGGCCCCCCAGCCGTGGGCCCATCAGACGGACGACGTCCAGACGGACGACGACCAGTCACAGGTCGCCGCGGCTCGCCTAGACGCGCACGCCCAGGATCGCGTCCAGCGCCCGGGCCAGGATCCCCGGCGCCGAGGCGTCAGGCCCACCCACGCGCAGGCAGTCGGTCGCCCAGCGGTCGACCGCCCGCAGCGCCCGCGGGGTGTCGAGGTCGTCGGCGACCGCCTCGCGGATCGCCTGCAGCACCGGCGACGACGAGGGCGCGGTGTTGACCGAGAGCGCCTCGCGCCACAGGGCCAGCCGGTCCTGCGCCTCCTTGAGAACCGCGTCGGTCCACTCCCAGTCGGTCGCGTAGTGGTGGGCCAGCAGGGCCACGCGGATCGCCATCGGGTCGACGCCGTCGCCCCGCAGCTTCGACACCAGGACCAGGTTGCCCCGGGACTTGGACATCTTCTCGCCCTCGAACCCCACCATGGCCTGGTGGACGAAGAAGCGGGCGAACGGCTGCTCGCCGGTGAGGCCGACCGCCTGGACCGCGCTCATCTCGTGGTGGGGGAACAGGAGGTCCATGCCGCCGCCCTGCACGTCGAAGCTGTTGCCGAGGAGGTCGAGGGCGATGGCGGTGCACTCGATGTGCCAGCCGGGGCGCCCGGTCGAGAGGCCCTCGACGTCCCAGCCCGGTTCCCCGTCGCGCTGCGCCCGCCACAGCAGCGGGTCCAGCGGGTCGCGCTTTCCGGCTCGCTCAGGGTCTCCCCCGCGCTCCGCGTAGACCGCGAGCATCTGCTCTCGGGTCCAGGACGACACGGCTCCGAATGACGGCTCCTGGGCGAGGTCGAGGTAGACGTCCTCGCCCGGCGTGTCGCCTGCCGGCAGCCGGTAGGCCAGCCCCCGGTCGAGCAGCGTGCGCACGGCGCGCCCGATCGATGCCATGCTCTCGACGACCCCGACATAGTGGTCAGGCGGGATCACGGCCAGGGCGGTCATGTCCTCGCGGAAGAGGCTGATCTGCCGGGCGGCCAGGTCCTCCCACGCGACGCCGTCGTGGGCGGCCCGCTCCAGCAGCGGGTCGTCGATGTCGGTGACGTTCTGGACGTAGTCCACCTGGTGGCCCGCGTCGCGCAGGGCCCGGGTGAGAACGTCAAAGGTCACGTACGTGGCCGCATGGCCCATATGCGTGGCATCGTAGGGCGTGATGCCGCACACGTAGAGGCGTGCTGTAGGTCCTGCGGCGAGCGGACGCCGCTGGTGCGTTGCGCTGTCGGTCAGGCGCATCGGCAGCCCCGTGCCAGGGACAGCAGGGATGGACGGCGGGGGCCACGAGATCACGGGGGAAGCCTACGGCCGGGTCTCAGACTGGCGGCCAGGGGATGGCCGGCCACGTGCCCGACGGCAGCGGGTATGCCGGGTGCTCCAGCAGCGCCCGGCATCGGGCTTCCAGCGCGGTCACCTCTGCCTGGCGTGAGGAGGTCCTCGAGCCGCGTTCGCAGTGTCGAGTCGGGCTCGGCGAGAGCCGTGGCCACGGCGGACACGCGCTCTTGGTCTCCGGGCGCGATCGGCTCGCCGGCCCAGCCCCAAAGAACGGTTCGCAGCTTCGGCTCCTCGTGCAGGCTCAGGCCGTGGTCTATCCCGTAGAGGCGCTCCCCCGCCACCAGCAGGTGCGAGCCCTTGCGGTCGGCGTTGTTGAGCAGGGCGTCGAGGACGGCGACGGCGCGCAGCTCGGGGGTGTCGGCGTGGGCCACGACGAGTTGCTCGCCCCGGCGTCCCTCCCCACGCAGCACGGCGTGCCACCCAGAAGGGATCTGAGTGGGCGCGAAGACGTCAACCACGCGGTCGGGCGGCTCCTCGAGGGATCCGACCCACTCCTGCAGGGATCCGACGCCAAGGGGGCCCCGCCGGAGCACTGTCGTGGGCACGGTCCCCCAGCCGCCGGCCTCCGAGATGAGGTAAGCGGCGACCTCGCGCTCGGCGAGCGTCCCGTCGGGGAAGTCCCACAGTGGCCGCTCCCCGGAGACCGGTTTGTAGACCGCCACGGCGCCGGCCGCCTCGTGGCCGATCCGGACGAGCAGTGCGGCGTTCGAGGCGTCGGAGAGCCGGCCGATGGGCTTCGATGGCTCCCTCCAGCAGCAGGCTGGAGGTGTCAGCCGCCGACATGGCTAGCGGCGGTAGCCGTTGGCCCGAGGGCAGATGTGTCCCTCGGGGTCGAGCGGGCCGCCACAGAAGGGGCAGGGAGGTCGCCCAGCGGCGACGAGCGCGGCGCAGCGGCGGGCGAAGGCGCGGGCGCGGTCGGGCCGAAGCACAACGCGGACGGTGCGCGGTTCGGGGGGCAGACCGGCATCCTCGAGGTCTTCGAGCGCCACCCCCTCGTCCGGATCGCGGTCGTGGCACTCGATGACCAGCACGTGACGCTGGGGGTCCCACCCCAGACTCAGCGTGTTGACCCGGAACTCGTCCTCGATGGGTGTGTCAAGCGGGGCGTTGTCAGCGGCCGCAGCCGCGGCGGTATCGCTGCCTGCGCCCCCGGCAAGGGAGTCGAGGAGGTCGTTGATGCGGTCGGCCAAAACACTGACCTGCACCTTCTCCAGCGACACCGTGGTCACACGACGCCCGTCACTTGCCTGCAGGAAGAACGTCCGGTGCCCTGGTGGCCCCACGGTGCCGGCCACGAACCGCTCCGGTGGGTCGAACTCGTGGACCGCCATGAGTCCAAGCCTAAGCCACGGCCGGAGGCCCTCCTGGGCCTCCACCCACGACGCCGTCGCCCGGGAGCGGCCCCGTCTGACCGGCCTCAGGGTCCTCCGCGCCGGGCCCCTCCAGCCGCGGCGCCTCGGGCCGGGGCGTGAACCGGCGCAGGTCGCCGCCGACGAGGTTCAGCCCCAGGACCGCGGGCCTGCGGGTCGAGTAGACGACGACCGACACCGACCCGGGATCGACGGCAATCCGCTGGAAACTGTCGAGGTGGGCGCCAGCCGCCTCGGCAACCACCGCCTTGATCGGGTCACCGTGCGAGACCGCGACCCAGACCGAGGCCGGACCGTGCTGCGCGACGACCTCGGCGTCGATGCGGCGGACCGCGGAGACGACGCGGTGAGCCATCTCGGCAAGTGACTCACCGGCATACGCCTCGGAGTCGGGGAACCGCGCCTGGCTGGGCACGTCCTGGACCGTCCGCCAGAGCGGCTCGTCCGCGAGGCCCTCCAAGGCCCGGCCGGTCCAGGCGCCATAGCGGCACTCCCCCAGACCCTCGTCGACCGCGATGCCGGGATCGCTGGCCTGTCCCTCGGCGATCGCCTCGGCCGTCTGCCAGCAGCGCAGCAGCGGGCTCGTCACCAGCCGGACGACGGAGATGTCGGCGAGCAGGGCGCCGAGGGCTTTGGCCTGGTCGCGGCCGCGCTCGCTCAGGCCGACGCCGTCGGTCCACCCGGCCAGCGTGCCTGTCTCGTTGGCGGTCGAGTGTCCGTGTCGCACCAGGAGGCACAGGGGCATGGGGGCACTCTACGGCGGGGATGCTCGCCGACCCGCCCGCGGACGTGGTGGAGTAGCCCCGTGATCGTGGACCAGGCGCTCTACCGCGAGGGCCGCCGGCTGCCCTGTGGCGACCTCAGCGACGAGCTCGACCGGCTGCGCGACGACCGGTCCGGCAACGGCTTCCTGTGGATCGGCCTCAAGGACCCCACCGACGAGGAGTTCGACCTCGTCAACGACGAGCTCCAGCTGCACCCGCTCGCCGTCGAGGACGCCGTCAAGGGCAACCAGCGCGCCAAGATCGAGCTCTTCGACAACACCACCTTCGTGGTGCTCAAGACGCTTCGCTACCTCGAGGAGACCTCCGACGTCGAGACCGGCGAGGTGATGGTCTTCGTCGGCGACCGGTTCGTCGTGACCGTGCGCCGGGGCGAGGCCAACCCGCTGGCCGGGGTGCGCCACCAACTGGAGGCCAACCCCGAACTGCTCTCCGAGGGCCCCGATGGCCGTGCTGCACGCCGTGATGGACAGCATCGTCGACAACTACGTGCGCATCGACTCCGAGGTGGCCACCGACCTCGACGAGATCGAGGAGGCCGTGTTCGCCGGCACCCGGCACGTGGACTCGGTGGCGATCTACCGGCTCAAGCGCGAGGTGCTGGAGTTCAAGCGCGCTGCCGTTCCCCTCGCCACGCCCCTGGTGCTCCTGCACAGCTCGGCGCGCAGCCCGGTGGCGAGCCAGGAGATGCGCCTGCGCTTCCGGGACGTCGCCGATCACCTGCAGACCGTCATCGACCACGTCGAGACCTATGACCGCCTGTTGGCCGACGTGCTCAGTGCCCACCTCGCCCAGGTGGCCGTTCAGCAGAACAGCGACATGCGCAAGATCTCCGCCTGGGTCGCCATCGCGGCGGTCCCGACCATGATCGCCGGCATCTACGGCATGAACTTCGACCACATGCCCGAACTGCGGTGGGCCTGGGGCTACCCCGCCGTGCTGGCGCTCATGGCCATCGCGTGCTCCTGGGCTGTACCGCGCCTTCCGCCGCTCGGGCTGGCTGTAGAGCCGCAGCGATCAGGTGGCCGTGATCAGGTGGCCGTGAGTAGGCCGGTCGCCAGGGCCGCGGTCAGGAGCAGACCGGCGCCCACGCGGTACCACACGAACGGGCGCAGCGAATTGTTGGCGACGAACCGCAGCAGCCAGGCGATCGACGCGTAGGCGACCACGAACGCGATCACGATGCCCAGGATCAGCTGCCCCGCGCCAAATGCAGAGAGATCGGTCTTGGCGGCCTCGAAGGCGCCGGCGGCGGTCAGCGCGGGGATAGCCATGAAGAAGGAGAGCTCGGTGGCGCTGACGCGGTCGATGCCCCGAGCCAGACCCGCCGAGATCGTGGCACCCGACCGCGACACCCCCGGGATCAGCGAGAAACACTGCACGAGGCCGATGACGAGCGCGTCCTTGATGGTGACTTCCTCGTCGCTGCGCTGTCGCCCCAACCTGGCCAGGACATCGTGGCGCCGCTCCGCCCAGACCATCACGCCGCTCCAGAGCACGACAGACACCGCCACCACCCACAGGCTGCGCAGCGGTCCCTCGATGACGTCCTTGAGCGCGAAGCCCACGACGCCTACCGGAATCGAACCGACGATGACCGCCCAGGCGAGCAGGTAGTCGCCCTCGCGGGCTCCCGGGTTGCGCAAGCCGGAGGCCCATGCCCTCACCAGCCGCACGATCTTGCGGGCGAAGAAGATGAGCGTGGCCCCGATGGCGCCCAGCTGGATGATCGCGGTGTACGCGGTCACGGCCGGGTCATTGACCTGAAGGCCGAGGAGCTTCTCGGTGACGGTGAGGTGTGCGGTCGACGAGACCGGCAGGAATTCGGTGAGACCCTCCACGATCCCAAGGACGATGGAGTCGAAATACGTCAGGGTCACGAAAGACCTGCTTCCTCGAAGAGTTCGGCCATGGTGCGGACAACGGCGATGCGCTCCTCGCGCGAGGAGGCGAACGGGGAGATGCTAAGGGTCGTCACGCCTGCTTCGGCATAGCGACCGAGCCGGTCGCGGATGCGCTCCCGCGGGCCGATCAGCGCAGTGGCGTCGATGAGGTCCATGGGCACCGCGGCGGCGGCGTCCCTGTGGCGTCGTGCGAGGTAGAGGTCCTGGATCTCCTTGGCCTCCTTCTCGAAGCCGAGACGGCAGGCCAGCCGGTTGTAGAAGTTCTGCTCGCGCGACCCCATGCCGCCGACGTACAGAGCCGTGTAGCCCGCCACCGCGGCTCGAGCGCTCTCGAGGTCGTCGGTGATGCAGACCGGCACCCCGGCCACCACGTCGAACCCGGCCAGCGGACTGGAGCCGTCGACGCCTCTGCCGGCCCGACGCGCCCCGGCTGCCACGGACGCGATCAGCTCACCGGAGCGCTCGGGGCTGAAGAAGATCGCCAGCCACCCGTCGGCGATCTCCCCGGCCAGCTCGAGGTTCTTCGGGCCTACGGCCGCGAGGTAGACGGGGATCCGTTCGCGCACGGGGTGGACGGTCAGCTTGAGTGCCTTGCCCGGACCCTCTGGCAGCGGCAGCGTGTAGTGCTTGCCCTCGTAGCGCACAGTGTCGCGCCGCAGCGCGCTGCGCACGATGTCCACATACTCGCGGGTGCGGCCCAGTGGCGCATCGAAGCGAACCCCGTGCCAGCCTTCGCTCACCTGCGGCCCGGACACCCCCAGGCCGAGGCGGAAGCGCCCGCCCGAGAGGCTGTCGAGGGTGGCCGCGGTCATTGCCGTCATGGCGGGGGTTCTGGCAGGAATCTGCATCACGGCGGCGCCGAGGTCGATGCGTTCGGTCTGGGCGCCGATCCAGGAGAGCACGGTGGGCGCATCCGAGCCGTACGCCTCTGCGACCCACACCACGGCATACCCCAGCCGGTCTGCCGCCTGCGCCGCCGCGACCATGTCCGCGTCCATCCCCAGGCCGAAGTAGCCGAGGTTGAGGCCGAGGTCCATGCGGCAGAGGGTATCCGGCATGCCGCCGAGGCCGCCTACCGCGGTCGGGATAGCCTCCGGTGCCATGCAGAGCCGTCGCATGGGCACGTCCGGCCTGACCGTGTCGCGGCTCGCGCTCGGCACGATGACCTGGGGCCGCACGGTCGACCTCGAGATGGCAAGGGAGCACCTGGGCCTGTTCCTCGGGGCCGGCGGAACCCTGGTCGACACGGCACATGGGTATGCCGGTGGGGTCAGCGAGGAGCTGATCGGTGAGCTCGTGGCGGGTGTCGGCCGCGACGAGGTGGTCCTGTGCACGAAGGCCGGCATCGAGCGGCGAGATGACCAGCGGATCGTCGACACCTCCCGCGGTGCGCTGATGCGCTCGCTCGAGGAGTCGCTAGCCCGGCTCCGCACCGACCACCTAGACCTCTGGCTGGTCCACACCTGGAGCGACGACACACCGCTCGAGGAGACCCTCTCGGCCCTGGAGTGGGCGGCCGACTCGGGTCGAGCCCGCTACGTCGGGGTGTCCAACTACTCCGGCTGGCAGGTGGCGAGGGCCGCGACCCTGCTCCAGCAGGTCCGAGTCCCGCTGGTTGCCAACCAAGTGGAGTACTCGCTCGTCAACCGCGGTCCCGAGGACGAGCTGGCCGGTGCCGCAAGCGCTTTGGGATTTGGTGTGATGCCGTGGTCGCCCCTCGGGCGTGGAGTCCTCACCGGGAAGTACCGCCACGGCATACCCGCTGACTCCCGCGCTGCGTCGCGGGATTTCCCCGGCTTCACGGGCCGGTTCCTCGACCATCGCAGCGCCGCTATCGTCGAGGGTCTGGTCACCGCAGCCCGGGGTCTGGGCGTCACCTCTGCGGAGGTAGCCCTCGCCTGGGTCCGCGACCGGCCGGGCGTTACGAGTCCCGTCGTCGGCGTGCGCACCACGGCGCAGCTGCGCACCCTGCTGTCGAGCGAGGACCTCGTGCTGCCCGCCGAGATCGTGTCTGCCCTCGAAGAGGTCTCGGCCTGACGCGCTCACGCCCAGACGGGCCGCCGTCCGTCGCAATCCCCTACCGATGCTGGACTGCGCACGGCCCTCGGCGCCGACTGTGCTGCCCTGGCCGGACGAACCGGACTAGTGGCGGGTCACGCGGCTGGCCGCGGCCTCGTCGTCGGAGTCTTCGTCCTCGTCGTAGTCGCCGTCGTCGAAGCCCGAGTAGACGCCGGCGTCGTCGCCGTCCTCGTCGCTGTGGTCGTCGAGTTCGTCGAGTTCGTCGAAGTCGGCCTCGGCGTCGTCGTCGAGGTCGGCGCCGCTGTAGACCTCCAGGGGTGTCATCTCGCCATATGCCTCGAGAAGGGCGTCGTCGTAGTTCTCGAACGCGTCGGCGAGGTCTTCGTAGGCGGCGATGACGGTGGGGTCCTCCTCCCCCCGTCGCGACGCGGATGCCTCGAGGTGTCTCTCGAAGGCCGCGACGAGAGCGGAGAGTGCGGCACGCGGGTCAGCGCTCATGCCTCGACCGTATCCGTTCGGGGGTAAAAATGGTGCTGATGGTGGAGTACGAGTATCGAATTTTGAGCTTCGGCCGGGAGGTGTCCCGGGCCGAAGTGCGTCAGGCCCTGGTGGAGCACGCCGAGTACGGCCATTGGGAGCTGCAGCGCACGCGCATCTACATGGGCGGCATGCGGCGAACGTGGCTGCGGCGCAAGATCATCCGCGCCCCTCGGCGGGTCTGAGCGCGCGGCCGACGCACCGCGGCCCGGGACGCCGCGACGTGCCGCTGCACGCGGCGCAGGACCACCCCTCGCCGCGATGCCTGCTGCCTCACGAAGAGGCGAGGAACCGCCGCAGCACCCGGGTCCCGAAGCGGAGGGCGTCGACCGGAACGCGCTCGTCCACGCCGTGGAACATGGGAGCGAAGTCGATGCCAGCCGGCAGCTGGAGCGGCGCGAAGCCATACCCCGTGATACCCAGCCTGCTCAGGGCCTTGTTGTCGGTGCCCCCGGAGAGGCAGTAGGGCAGAACCTCGGCGTCGAGGTCCTCCGCGCGCAGGGCGGCCGTCATGGCGTCGACCAGGCGGCCCTCGAAGGGGGCGTCGAGCGCGATGTCGCGATGGACGACTTCCACCTGGACGTGGGCGCCAGCGAGCGATCGGATGGTCTCGAGCAGGTTGTCCTCGTGGCCCGGGAGGAACCGGCAGTCGAGCGCTGCCGTGGCCGTCTGGGGGATCACGTTGTGCTTGTACCCCGCATCGAGCATGGTCGGGCTGGCCGTGTCCTGGAGGGTGCCGCGCACGAAGCCCTGAGCCCCGCCAAGGTGAGCGAGGATGCCATCGAGGTCGTCATCTTCATAGGGCGTACCCGTCAGACCGCTGAGCCCGTCCAGGAGGCCACGGACCGCCGCGATGTACTCCCGCGGCCACGCATGGGAAGTGATTCGCATCAGCGCCTCGGAGAGCAGGGTGATGGAGTTCTCTGGATTGGGCACGGACCCGTGGCCGGCGCGACCACGCGCGTGGAGCCGCAGCCAGAGGATGCCCTTCTCGGCGGTCTGGACGAGGTAGGCCCGCCGGACGCCTCCCTCCGGACGAGGGATCGTGACGCTGTAGCCCCCGACCTCGCTGACTGCCTCGCTGACCCCGTCGAACAGCTCGGGGTGGTGGTCGACCAGATAGTGCGACCCGAGCACGCCGCCGGCCTCCTCGTCGGCGAAGAACGCGAACACGATGTCCCTGGGGGGTCGTTCGCCGCGGCGGGCGAGGTCGCGCGCACATACGAGGATCATCGCCACCATGTCCTTCATGTCCACCGCGCCGCGGCCCCACACGCAGCCGTCCCGCTCCTCCCCTGAGAACGGTGGCACCTGCCAGTCGGCGGCGTTCGCGGGCACGACGTCCAAGTGACCGTGGACGCAGAGGGCGCCTCGGTCCGGATCGGCCCCGGGGACCCTCACGACCACACTCCGGCGGCCCGGGGCGCTGTCGACGATGGTCGGCTCCAGGCCGACCTCGCGGAGCAAGCCAGCAACGTAGTCCGCCGCGGCAGCCTCCCCCGGCCCGGACCCGTCGCCGAAGTTGCTTGTATCAATGCGAATGAGCTCCTGGCAGATGCGGACGACTTCGTCCTCGGGCTCCGTTCGGGGCTCGCTGGGGAGTGTCATGGGGCCACCTTAGGCGGGGCACCGTTTCGGATATCGACCCGCCAGCGTGCTATCGTTCCGGGTCGCGGCAACCACTTCCCACGGTGATTGCGGCTCGCCCTTGTCCGGGTGGCGGAATAGGCAGACGCGCTAGCTTGAGGTGCTAGTCCCCGTGTAGGGGGTGGGGGTTCAAGTCCCCCCTCGGACACTCGCAGACATCCGGTTACTGGGGTCTCTTCTACTTTTCGATCCACCCTTTCCCAACGCGTCGCTGAGGCCTGCCTCTTGAGCGACCAGGGGACAGGAGCTCTCGACCATGGAGGCGGGTGGCCGAGACTGTGCTCAGCCACCGGGTCCAGCAAGGACATCGATCAGACGCAGCGGCGCGACAGCCCGGTAGGCGTCTTCACACAGCTCCGTGACCTCTGCCCAGTCCACCTCGCCGTCGAGCCGCACGCCCACCCAGCCGCGACGTCCGACGTACGGTGGTTTGAAGTACCGCTCAGGCGAGGCTGCGATGAGCTCTTCCTGGGCGCCCTGCGGCGCCGCGCACCATAGGTGCGGGAAGTCATGGTCGTGATGGCCGTGCGGCCACAGCATGACGAACTGCTTGCCCACGTAGAAGGCCGGCGACCCGTGGCTGGGCCGCTCGCTCACCTCGGGAAGACGCAGACAAGCAGCCCGAATGCGCTGTTCGACGCCGATCCTCGCCACGCCCGCACGTTAGCGGGGACCGTCGGTCGAAGCCCAACAGGGATTCATGGACGACGACGCCGGGCCGTCATCCCGAGTGGGACACGCTGGTCAACATGGTGATTCAACAGCGTGATCGCACGGCGCGAGAGCGGCTTCTCACGGGTGCCATCTCGGGAATGCACCATGTCCACCGCTACCCGCTGATCTACCGGCTAGACAGGGATTCAGGCCTCGCGGTGCGTGACGTCTCAGGCGCTGGGTGGCGGCACCTGCCGCTGCAGGCTGGCGAACGGGTCGGCGAGAAGCTGCTGGCCGGCATACGTGATGTGCCCCTGGTCGGCCAGCTCGTTGATGGTCTTGGCCAGGTCGTTGACGAGTTGGCTGGGATCGTGCCGACGGTCGGGGCGAGTGTCGCGCAGGGCCGCCGAGATCTCGTCGAGCCGTCGGTTGAGCGCGAGCGCAGCGCGGGCATCGATCTCCCTGGCCTTGCGAGTCTGGCTCACCGTGAGCCGCATCAGTGCCAGGGCTTCCTCGGGGCTTGAGACCTGCTCGGCCGCAGCAGTGGTGCTGGGTGTTGTCGCGGACCGCGACGTGGCCGCAGTCGGCGTGGTGGGCGGGTTTGCCGAGGTGGTGCTGGCCCCTGCTGAGCCGTCGCGACCCGCCAGCCACAGGATGACGAGGAGCAGCACCGCGGCCGCCGCGAGGATCCAGAGCACGAGGCTGTGCCGGATGCTCGAGCGCGCGGCCGCACGGCTGGCCCGCGTCTCGCCGGTGGAGGCCGCCGCGATGACCTGCGTCGAGCCGTGCTGTTGGCCCACCGTGATCCGCGACGGGGGTCGCGGGGGAATCCACGGCTCGCGGGTTCGCAGGCCCGCCTGCGACTCCGGCTCGCCCGCTTCGGAGGCCGGCTCAGCTGAGGCCTCCGTGCCTGCCCCGGCGGACTCCGATGACGCCTCCGTGCCTGCTTCGGCGGACCCTGCTGGGGCTTCCCCTTCGGCCACGGCGCCGGGCCCCACTGAGCCCTCCGTGCCTGTTTCGGCGGACTCCGGTGACGCTTCCGTGCCCGCCTCGGCGCCGGGCTCCGCTGAGGCCTCCCCGGCCGCATCACCGGCCGCATCCTGGGCCCGGCCGGCTGGCCCGGGCGACGGAGCAACCGCCGGAACGCCTGGTGTCGCGGAATGCGGTGCTTCGGAAGCGGGCTGGATACGAGAGTCGGCTCCCATTGCCTGCGACCCCTGGGTCGGCGAGCCCGCGCTCGGTGACCCAGGGGTCGGCACCATTGGGGTCGCGGCCGAAGGCACAGGCACGGGCGACGCTGCCGCGGCTGGGAAGTCGGGCCCGGGTGGGGGTTCCTCGGACGGAGGCCACAGGCTGAGACCCGCGAGTCGGGCCTGGACTTCCTTGGCCGTGCGGGGCCGGTCGAATCGGTCCTTGGCCAGCAGGTCGTGCAGCAGCTCGACGAAGCCGCGAGGCATGTCGGGGCGTCGGGCGGCGAAGTCGGGCAGCGGGGCCTGAGTGTGCTGTAGGAGGACGGAAACCGACGTGTCGCCGACGTAGGGGGGCTGGCCGGTCAGGAGGGCAGCCAGGACGCACCCGAAGGCGTAAAGGTCGGCGCGCGCGTCGATGGGCATGGCGCTGGCTTGCTCGGGCGAGAGGTACTCGGCAGTGCCCAGGACCGTCTGGGGTGCGGTGGACGACTGCAGACCCATGGCCTCGTCGACCAGCTGGGTGATGCCGAAGTCGAGGACCTTCACCGTGCCGTCGGCCGTGTACGCGATGTTGCCGGGCTTGATGTCACGGTGGATGACCCCGGCCTCGTGCGCTGCAGCGAGGCCGGCGCAGACCTGCTGGCCGATGCGGCGCACCTCGTCGAACTCCATGGGCCCGTGTTCGAGGAGCTCGGCTGCCAGGGTCGGCCCGCTGAGCAGCTCCATGACGATGTACGCGGTCTGCCCGTCGACACCGCTGTCGAACACGGTGACGATGTTGGAGTGGTTGAGGCGGGCGGTCGTGCGGGCCTCCTTGCGGAACCGCTCGGCGGCCTTGTCGCTGTCGGGCCCGCTGAGGTCTACGGCCTTCACCGCTACCTCGCGGTCGAGCTGTTCGTCGAGGGCTCGCCAGACCACGGCCATGCCACCCCGCCCAAGCAGGGTGTCCAGCCGGTATCTACCGGCGAGCATGCGGGACTCCACGGGCACATCCTCTCGCGTCCGAACGACCGAACCTTAAGGCACGGTCGCCTCATCGGTGCCACTGCTGTCAGCGGGCGATATCAGAATGTCTCCTGTGCTGCTTGCCGATGTGGTCTCCGTCTCCCGCTCCCTGGCCCAGACGCGCTCCCGATCGGCGAAGGTGCAGCTGGTGGCCGATGCGCTCCGGTCCGCCTCCGAAGACGTGAGGATCGTCGCGTCCTACCTCGCCGGGGTGATCCCCCAGCGACGCGTGGGCGTGGGCTGGCGGGGCCTTTCGGGACTCCCACAGGCGGCTGAAGAGTCATCACTCACCGTCGCTCAGGTGGACTCTACCTTCGACCGGCTCGCCGCCGCGTCCGGTACCGGTTCCGCAGGGGTCCGCCTGGCGCTGGTCACCTCGCTGTTCCAGGCTGCGACCCCGCCCGAGCAGGACTTCCTCCGCGCACTGATGACCGGCGCCCTGCGCCAAGGGGCACTCGACGGCGTCATGCTGTCAGCGATCGCCAAGGCCTTTGCGGTGCCGGAGGAGGCGGTCCGGCGGGCCGCGATGCTTTCGGGACACACGGCCACGGTGGCGGGGGCGGCGTGGTCCGGCGGCCTACCGGCCCTGAACTCCATCGGGCTCGCGGTCGGGCAGCCCGTGCGGCCGATGCTGGCCGCATCAGCGTCCTCGATCGAGGACGCCCTCGCTGGCATGGGAGCAGACCAGCCCTACCTCGACTGCAAGCTCGACGGCATACGCCTCCAAGCCCACAAGACCGGCGCCGAGGTGCGCCTTTTCACCCGCAGTCTCGAGGACATCACCGACCGCCTTCCAGAGATCGTCGAGGTCGTCCAGGGCATCCGGGCCGAGCGGGTCGTGCTGGACGGCGAGGCGATCGCGCTGCGGCCTGACGGACGCCCGGAGCCGTTCCAGGTGACGGGTGCGCGCACGGCGAGCTCCAGCGACCCTGACGCGCTGCGCGGGGCGGTCCCCCTCACCGCGTACTTCTTCGACGTGCTCCACAGCCATGGCACCGACCTCATCGATCTCCCGGCGCGGGAGCGCTTCGCCGAGCTCGAGCGGCTCGTGCCATCCGGTGCCATCGTGCCGCGCATCCTCGCCACAGGGTCCGAGCAGGCTCGGGGCTTCTTCGCGGATGTGGTCGAGCGGGGCCACGAGGGCGTCGTCGTCAAGGCCGCGGGCAGCCCCTACGCGGCGGGGCGACGTGGCAGCGGGTGGGTCAAGGTGAAGCCCAGGCACACGCTCGACCTGGTCGTGCTGGGGGTCGAGTGGGGCAGCGGCAGGCGGCGGGGCTTCCTGTCCAACATCCATCTCGGTGCACGGGATCCCGAGACTGGGGGCTTCGTGATGCTGGGCAAGACGTTCAAGGGGATGACCGACGCCATGCTCAAGTGGCAGACCGAGCGATTCCTGGCGCTGGAGACCACTAGGGAAGGCCACATCGTCTGGGTGCGCCCCGAGCAGGTGGTCGAGGTGGCGTTCGACGGTCTGCAGCGCTCGTCTCGCTACCCGGGAGGGGTGGCGCTTCGCTTTGCGCGGGTCCTCCGCTACCGCGACGACAAACGGGCGGCGGAAGCCGACACCCTCGAGACGGTTCTGGCGCTGGGGTCCTTCTAGCCTGCCGCCAGATCCGACAGAGCCTGCAGGGCGCGGTCCGCGTGGACGTCCATGTTCAGCTCGCTCGCGATGACCTCCCGGACGACTCGGTCACGGTCGATGACAAAAGTGGTCCGTCGCAGCGGAACGAGCAGGCGGCGACGCACGCCGTAGGCCTCGGCCACCGAGCCAGCGGTATCCGAGAGCAGCGGGTAGTCAAGGTCATGCGCCTGGGCGAACTCGTCCTGCTTTGAGACCGAGTCCATGCTGATCCCCAGCCGCCGTGCGCCCGCGCCGGCGAATTCGGACGCGAGGTCGCGGAAGTGGCACGCCTCCTTGGTGCAGCCAGCCGTCATCGCTGCCGGATAGAAGAACAGGACTACGGGTCCGGACTTCAGCTCCTCGGTGAGCCGGTGGACCGCTCCGGCCTGGTCGGGCAGCTCGAAGTCGGGCGCAACGTCTCCCACTTTGATGGCCTTCACGGTTCGTCTCCTCACGCTGTCGCTGGTTTCCGGCGGATGCCTCGCGTGCCCGTCACGTTGCTGCCCGGATGTCCTCATCGTGCCACCGGCTCCCTCGCCGATCGAGACGACGGCTTTGGATTTATATAGATTGGCTATGTAAATTGCCTCGACGTGACCGAACCGGGCCCAGCACGTGACGACCTCGGCAGCGAACTCCTGCGCGCTGCCGCGCTGCTCACCCGGTGGGCGAGCCGACATGCCGCCCTCGACCTGCCGCTGGCCCAGGCGCGGCTCCTCTCCCTGGTCCAAGAGATCGGCCCGGTGCGAATCGGTGAGCTCGCCGCCGCCGACCACTGCAGCCAACCGACCATGAGCGTCCAGGTGCAAGTGCTCGAGTCGCAGGGATGGCTGGAGCGCTCGATCGATCCGGCAGACTCGCGGGCCAGCCTGATCTGCTTGACCAGGTCTGGTCACCGCGCCCTCGAACGGGCCCGGGAAGCACGCCGGGACGCCGTCAAGCCCCTCCTGCAGACCCTCGACGCCTCGGACCGCAGGCGCCTCAGAGACGCGGTGCGCGTCATCGACGGGATCCTCGGGGCAGTCTCCCCGGCCGCACGCTCCCACCGAAAGGACTGAACGCCCCTATGTGGCGCCAACCCAAGACCGTCTGGGCCCCTTCCCGCTCGACCTTTCCGCGCACGGCGTGGGATGGGTCTTCTTCGGCTCGGGGCTGCTGCTCGCCCTGACCTCGGTCGTCGTCGCTCCGTGGATCCAGCGGCGGGTCGGCACCACGGTCGCGATCGTGGGCGCCCTTCTCGGGTTCGCCGCGATCCTGGCCGCGATGGCCGTCTGGACCGAGTACAAGCCGGTGCCGATCGGCGGCGTGGTCCTCGCCGGCGCCTTCCTCGGGATCAACAACACGCTGATCACCGAGACCGTCATGAAAGTGGCCCCGGTCGAGCGCGGGGTGGCCTCCGCGGCATACAGCTTCGTCCGGTTCTCCGGTGGCGCGGCGGCGCCGTGGCTGGCCGGCTCGGCTCGGAGGTGGAGGCCGAGGCGGTCACCGTCGGAGACGCCTGACTCGTGTCATCCCGGCAGCGCACGGCGCCACCCGTAGGCTGGCGCCGTGCTCGACCAGGTCACAGCCACCCGCTACGTCACGCCGCTGCGCGAGGGCGGGTCCCTGCCCGGGCTGGTCGAGGCCGACGACGACGGCATCTACGTGGTGAAGTTCCGCGGCGCGGGCCAGGGGCTCAAGGTCCTGGTCGCCGAGGTGATCGTGGGCGAGCTGGCCCGGCGCCTATCGATCCCGGTGCCGCGGATGGTCGACATCGACATCCAGGCGCCGATGGCAAGGTACGAGGCCGACGAGGAGGTCCAGGACCTGCTCAACGCCAGCCTGGGCTCCAACCTCGGCGTGGACTTCCTTCCCGGGTCCTTCGGCTACGACGGCTCGCGGCCTCCGGAGCCGGACGCCGCCGCCGACATCCTCTGGCTCGATGCCTTCACCGCGAACGTCGACCGCACCTGGGCCAACCCCAACCTCCTGGTCTGGCACCGGCGCACGTGGGCCATCGACCACGGCGCCGCCCTGTACTTCCACCACTCCTGGCCACGGCGGCCGCCAGACCCCGAGCGATTCGCGCGCCAGCCCTTCGACACCTCTCAGCACGTGCTGGCCGAGGTGGCGCAGAACCCGGCCAAGGCCCACGCGCGGATGGCGCCACAGCTCAGCGATCAGCTGGTCGACGACGTTCTCGCGGCCGTGCCCGGGGAGTGGCTCGAGGCGACCGACGACCTGCCCGATGCGGCGGCGGTGCGCCAGTCCTACCGCGACCACCTCGCAGCCCGCGCCGCAACCCCGAAGGCCTGGCTGCCCGGAGGCACCGCATGAGCCTGCATCCCTACCAGTACGTCACCCTGCGCTGCGTTCCCCGCGTGGACCGCGAGGAGTTCCTCAACGTGGGCATCGTCCTCTACAGCCAGAGCGCCGACTTCCTCGACGCCGCCTTCGGGCTCGACGAGGCCCGGCTCCGTGCAGTGGCCCCGGACCTCGACCTGGCCTCAGTCCACGACGTGCTCGACACCGTGTGTCGCATCTGCCGCGGCGAGCTTGGTCGTGGCCTTCCGCACCTCGGCTCGGCGGGCCGCCGGTTCGGCTGGCTCAGCGCGCCGCGCAGCACCGTCGTCCAGCCGGGGCCGGTGCACGGTGGCCTCACCGCCGACCCGGCCGCTGAGCTGCAGCACCTTCTCCGGCGACTCGTGTCCTGAGATCGCCCATGCGCAGTCGGAGTGTCTAAGGTCGAGGCCATGAGTCTCGAACGCGCCCTGGCACCCAACCCCTATGACCACCTCCCGCCGGTGCCCTCCTTCCGGGTCTGGAGCAGCTCCTTCTCCGACGGCGACACCCTTCCCACCCAGCACTGCTACAACAGCTGGGGGATCTCCGGCGACAACGTCTCACCCCACCTGGCGTGGGACGGCGCCCCTGAAGGCACCAAGTCGTATGCCGTCACCTGCTTCGACCCCGACGCGCCAACACCGAGCGGGTTCTGGCACTGGCTCGTGCTCGGCATCCCGGCATCGGTGCAC
Organism: uncultured Actinomycetota bacterium; assembly: GCA_963715025.1. Classification (GTDB taxonomy): domain Bacteria; phylum Actinomycetota; class Actinomycetes; order Actinomycetales; family Dermatophilaceae; genus DASSJT01. Next base: position 684,837 of record CAVQQQ010000002.1, read on the forward strand.
GAGCTCCCGGAGGGTGCGGGGGCCACTGGCGGGGACCTCCTGCCTGAGGGTGCCTTCCAGGTCGTGAACGACTTCGGCACCAAGGACTTCGGTGGCGCGGCGCCCCCCGAGGGCGACCGGGCGCACCGCTACCTGTTCGCCGTGCACGCGCTGGACACCGAGGACCTCGGCATCGACGACTCGGTGAGCGCGGCCGTCGCCGCGTTCAACGCGGGGTTCCACACGCTGGCGCGTGGCGTGATCAGCGCCACGTGGCAGAACACCGGAACGTGATGGCCCTGGGACGCTGAGACCGTGGCTCTCGAGGACACCGGGACTCGAGGACACCGGGACTCGAGGACACCGGGACTCGAGGACACCGGGTCTCGAGGACACCGGGAGCCACCCCGCTCAGCACCCCCCGGGCGGCCAGCGCAAGGCCCACGCTGCTACGGCGCCGGCCGCCGCTACGTTGAGCGAGTCCACTCCCCCGGCCATCGGGATCGTCACCATCAGGTCTGCGCCCTCGATGGTGTGTGCCGAGAGCCCGTCTCCCTCCGTGCCGAGGACGAGCGCCAGGCGGTCGGGCGGATTCGCCGCCAGGTCGTCCAAGCTCGTCGCCGACTCGGACAGGGCGAGCGTCGCGACCGTGAAACCGGCGCGCCGCAGTGCGTCGATCCCCCCCGGCCAGGGATCGACGCGGGTCCACGGCACTTGGAAGACGGTGCCCATCGATACGCGAATCGCCCTGCGGTACAGCGGATCCGCACACCGGGGGGTGACGAGGACTGCGCCCACGCCGAGCGCGGCCGCGCTGCGGAAGACAGCCCCGACGTTCGTGTGGTCCACGATGTCTTCCAGGACGAAGACGCGGTGTGCCTTGGCCAGGACCTTGTCCAGACCGGGCAATGCCGGGCGGTGCATCGCCGCCAGCGCGCCGCGGTGCAGGTGGAACCCGGTGAGCGCCTGGATGACTTCGTGGTCACCGACGAAGACGGGTACGCCGTTCGCCTCGGCTGCCTCGACGACGTCACGCAGGTCGGTGAGCCACCGCTGGGACATGAGGAACGAACGCGGCCGGTGGCCCGCCGCGAGTGCGCGACGGATCACCTTCTCCGACTCGGCGATGTACAGCCCGCGCTCCGGCTCGCTGCGACGACGCAGGGCCACGTCGGTGAGGCCGACGTAGTCGAGCAGCCGCTCGTCGGAGAGGTTCTCGATTCGGGTCGGCACCCGCACAGACTAGGCACACGGCCTTGCGGCCCGAACCCATGGGCGGACCCACGACCCGGGCGACGCGCCTCGGAGTGGTCAGTCCAGCACCAGGATCTTGAGGATCGCGACCACACCGATCAGCACGATGAGGCCGCGGAGGGCGAGTGGGGGCAGTCGGCGCCCGACCGTGGACCCGACGATCCCGCCGGCGAAGGCACCCACGCCGACCAGCCCCGCGACGGCCCAGTTGATGGTGCCCCAGGCGACGAGCATGAACGTGATCGCGGCGACGGCGTTGACGACCGTGCCGAGCACGTTCTTGTAGCCGTTCAGCCGCTGCAGCGGCTCGGCGCTCAGGGCCGTCATGATGCCCATCAGCAGGACTCCCTGAGCGGCACCGAAATAGCCTCCGTAGATGCCCGCGAGGAACACGCCGGCCATCATCGCCCACTGGTGCCAGGGCACCGGCCGGTCGGTATGCCGGGTGGCCGCCAGCGCCTGGAGGCGCGGGCCGGCGATGACGAGGACGACGCCAAGCAGGATGAGCACCGGGACGATGGCGCTGAAGGCCGACTCGGGCAGCACGAGCAGCAAGAGCGCACCGACTACCGCACCGAGGAATGACATGGGCATGAGTCGGCGCAGTGCGTCCTGGGCCCCGGAGAGCTCGCGCCGGTAGCCGTGGACCCCGGTGATCCCGCCGAAGACGAGGCCGATCGTGTTGGAGACGTTGGCCGTCACGGGTGGGATGCCGAAGAACAGCAACGTCGGGAACGTGATGAGGGTGCCCGACCCCACGATCGTGTTGATGGTGCCTGCGGCCAGGCCCGCAAGCAGAATGCAGGCGACCTCGACGGCAGACACCGGGCCACCCTAGCGGGGTGGCCCGGTGCCCTCAGGTGTGCGTTTTGTCAGCGCTGCTGGTCGCCCTCGGGCGGCTCCGGGACGGAGCCCGCGGGGGGGAGGATCGGCGGCTGGACCTGGGGACCCGGCTGGGCGTGCTCGGTGGCTTCCTGGCTCGCCTTGCCGGCCATTCCGTGCGCCTCGGCCAGGGCCCGCCTGGGGTCCTCGAGTGTGGTGCCCTCGAACACGTCGGCCTCGTGGCCCGGGTCGACCCACGGCTCTTCGTCGCCTCCATCGGGGCTGGGGCCCCTCTCAGCAGCGCCGAGGGCACCGCCGATGCCGCGCAGAGCGTCAGTGAGCTCGCTGGGGATGATCCACATCTTGTTCGAGTCCCCGCGCGCGATCTGTGGCAGCACCTGCAGGTACTGGTAGGCGAGCAGCTTCTGCGTGGGTTTGCCGCGGTGGATGGCGTCGAACACCTGCTGGATGGCACGGGCCTGGCCCTGTGCCTCGAGGATGCGGGCCTGCGCCGAACCCTCGGCGCGCAGGATCTGGCTCTGCTTCTCGCCCTCGGCGGTAAGGATGTTGGACTGCTTGGTGCCCTCCGCGATGAGGATGACGGCGCGCCGGTCTCGCTCGGCCTTCATCTGCTTCTCCATCGACTCCTGGATCGACATCGGCGGGTCGATGGCCTTGAGCTCGACGCGGTTGGCGCGAATGCCCCACTTGCCCGTGGCGTCGTCGAGGACTCCGCGGAGCTGGGCGTTGATCTGGTCGCGGCTGGTCAGGGTCTGCTCGAGGTCGAGCGAGCCAATGACGTTACGCAGCGTGGTCACCGTGAGCTGCTCGATGCCCTGGATGAAGTTGGCAATCTCATAGACCGCCGACTTCGCGTCGATCACCGAGTAGTAGATGACCGTGTCGATGTTGACGACGAGGTTGTCCGAGGTGATCACCGACTGTGGCGGGAACGAGACGACCTGCTCGCGGAGGTCGATGTTGGCGCGGACCTTGTCGACGAAGGGCACCAGGAAGTGGATGCCCCCCTCGAGCGTGCGCGAGTAGCGGCCGAGCCGCTCGATGATCAGAGCCGTCTGCTGGGGAACGATCCGGACCGTGCGGAAGAGCACGACCGTGGCAAAGATGAGGAGCAGGAACAGGACGATGAACCCTGCATTGAACGACACGACTTACTCCGTTTCCTGACCCGCCGCGTCGCTGACGACGATCGCGGTGGCCCCCTCGATGGCGATGACCCGGACTTCCTGCCCGGGCTGACACACGGCAGCCCCACCGGGGATGCGTGCGGACCAGGTCTCCCCGGCCAGCTTGACCCGGCCATCGGTCTCCGTGACCGTCTGGAGCACGCGGGCGACCCGACCCACCAGGCCAGTGGCCCCGATCCGATGGCTGACCTCGGAGTCCATGAACCGGCGCTTCAGAATGGGACGAACCAGGAAGAGCAGGAGTGCTGCCACGATCACTGCGACGATGACCTGGGCCGCGAAGCTGCCCCCTGCCGCGGACACGACCGCTGCAGCGAGCGCGCCCCCGGCCATCATCACGAAGACGAAGTCGACCGTTGCCGCCTCGATGGCGGCGAGGACGAGCGCGAGGCCGACCCACCCCAGCCAGGTGTTGTCCCCGAACCACTCCATTGACGCTTCCTCCAGGTTGTCCACAGCCCGCGGCTGCGATGCCTCAGATGGGCTCAGTGCCCGTGTATGACTGCCTGGCTCGGGTTCCGCTTAGGTGGCCATGAGCCGGGATGCTGTGCTGAATCTACGACGCGGAGGGCCTCATCGGGGTTCCTGGCGGGCGCGTGCCGTCCACCGGTCTCCGTGGCGCTCCAAAATGAGCGGCATCGCAAAGGTCTTCGACAGGTTCTCCTCGGTGAGGGCCACCTCGATCGGGCCTTGCGCGACCACCCTCCCGTCGCGGAGGAGCAGCACGTCGGTGAAGGCCGCAGGGATCTCCTCGACGTGGTGGGTCACCAGCACGAGAGCGGGAGCGGCGAGGTCAGCAGCCAGGTCGCCGAGCCGGCGCACGAGGTCCTCTCGTCCGGCCAGGTCCAGCCCGGCAGCCGGCTCGTCGAGGAGCATCAGCTCGGGATCGGTCATGAGGGCTCGGGCGATCTGGACCCGCTTCCGCTCCCCTTCGGACAGCGTGCCGTAGCGACGGCCGGCCAGGGCGTCGGCGCCGAGGGTGCGCAGCAGCTCGAGGGCGCGCCCGTGGTCGAGGTCCTGGTATTCCTCGCGCCACCGTCCCACGACCCCGTAGGACGCCGTCACCACGACGTCTCGAACCACCTCGCCACCGGGAATGCGGTCGGCCAGGGCCACGGACGACAGTCCGATCCGGGGGCGCAGCTCGAACACGTCGACGGCGCCGAGCACCTCGCCCAGGATCCCTGCGACGCCGCGGGTCGGGTGCATGCGACCGGCGGCGACCTGGAGCAGTGTGGTCTTGCCAGCGCCGTTGGGGCCGAGGACGACCCAGCGCTGGCCCTCCTCGACCTCCCAGTCGATGTCGTCGAGGAGAGTGCTCGTGCCCCGGACCACGCTGACGCCGGCGAAGGCAAGCACATCGCTCATGGGCGAACCCTAGTTGACCGAGGTGCTGCCACCTGGACCCACCACCGCTTGGTGTCGCCCCTAGCATGGTCAGATGCCCGAGCTTCCGGCATCCGTGCGTCTTGCCCTCTGGGTGACCCACGCGTGGTCCGATGGCTGGGCGGGCGACTCGGCCCTCGAGCGGACCGTCGGTCGGGCGCTGCCGGACGCTGACCACGTCGCCGGCGACCTGCGGCGCCTCGACCTGTGGCACGGGCTGGGCGAGTCCGCGCTCCTGGTGGCCCTGCCGGCACCCGGCGACCTCGGCGGTATGCCGTCCGCCGGGCCGGATGCCATCGGCGCGGCGGCCGACGCCGGCGAATGCGTCTACGTCCCAGGCCTCGGCGGGATGCTCGTGCCCACGGTGACGACCTTCGGCTCGGCTCCATCGGCGGGGTCGGACGGGCATGCGCCGCCCGGCAGGTCGCTCGACGTCGGCACCCGGGTGGACTGGACGGCATACGACAGCGACCCGCTGCCGCGGCACCGGGTCGAGGCGCTGGACGCCAGCCAGCTGGAGCACTCCCTGCGCCAGCTGGTCGCCGAGGCGACCACCCAGCTGGAGCACCTGGGCAACCAGCCGTTCGCCCACCGCATGGGGCGGGAGCTGGCCCAGGCTGCGGCCGGGGGCCGTTGGGGACTGCCGCCGGGTCTGCCCCCGCGGGCCGACCGAGTCATCCGACTCGCGGGCGCGATATCGGCGGTTGCGCGAGTGGCCCTGGACATGCCCGACGACAGCCTCAGCGCCAGCACCTCGACCCAGCGCCGGCAGGTGCTTCAGCGGCTGCTGCGTGGGTCTGAGCACGCCCTGGCCGATGCGGCCAGCGCGGCATGTGCCGCGCTGGCCGGCTGGGTGCCTGCTCGGTAGGACGCCTTCCCACGGCCTCGGGCGACGTGGCGGGGTGTGGGCTGGCGGCCGGCTAGGCCAGCGACCGGCGCCGGAGCACGTCGAGGTAGACCTGCATGGTCTGATCGCCGATGGTGGCCCAGGAGAAGGCGTCGATGGCACGCTTGCGGCCGGCCAGGCCCATGCGATCGGCCCGGCTGGGGTCGCTCACAGCGCCGCCCAGCGCGTCGGCCAGGTCGGCGACGAACCGCTCGGGGTCGACCGGTGTTCCGGTGCCGTCCGGCACCTGCTCGATAGGCACGAGCCAGCCGGTCTCGCCCGGCACAACGACCTCGGGAATGCCGCCTGTGGCCGTCGCGACCACGGGCACCTCGCAGGCCATTGCCTCGAGGTTGACGATGCCCAGCGGCTCGTAGATGGACGGGCAGGCGAAAACCGTTGCGGCAGAGAGGAGTGCGACTACCTCGTGCCGCGGGAGCATCTCCGGGATCCAAACGACCCCCGTCCGCGTCGCGCGCAGGCCGGCGATGAGGTCTTCCACCTCCGCCTTGATCTCGGGCGTGTCAGGCGCACCCGCGCAGAAGACCAGCTGCACCTCGGGTGGCAGCGATGCGGCCGCCCGCAGGAGGTAGGGAAGACCCTTCTGTCGCGTGATCCGTCCGACGAAGATCACGGCCGGACGGTCGGGGTCGACGCCGTGCCCGCGGACCACGTCGTCGTCGCGGTGCCGCTGCCACAGCTGCGCGTCGATGCCGTTGTGCACGACCTTCACCACCTCGGGGTCGACCGAGGGGTAGCTCCGAAGCACGTCGGCGCGCATACCCTCGCTCACCGCGATGACGGCGTCGGCGGACTCGTATGCCGTGCGCTCGGCAAATGAGGACAGGCGGTAGCCGCCGCCCAGCTGCTCGGACTTCCACGGGCGCATGGGCTCCAGGGAGTGCGCCGTCACGACGTGAGGCACGCCGTGCAGCAGTGCGGCGGCGTGCCCGGCGAAGTTGGCGTACCACGTGTGCGAGTGGACGATGTCGGCACCGCCGCAGTCGGCGGCCATGGTCAGGTCGACACCGAGGGTTGCCAGTGCAGCGTTGGCAGAGCGCAGCTCGGGGAGGTCGGCATACCCCTGGGTGCCGGACTCCTGCCGCGGGTCACCGAAACAGCGCACGCGGGTGTCGACGTCTCCGCGGTCGCGCAGGGCACGCACCAGCTCTGCGACATGGACACCGGCACCCCCGTAGATCGCCGGCGGGTACTCCTTGGTGAGGATGTCGACGCGCACGCGTCGACACTAGTCCTGCCGATCGGTCGCCGGGAGGCCCCGTCTTACGTAGTGTCGCCCTCATGGCATACCGATCTCGGGATCCGCGTGTCCTCGTCATCGTCCTCGCTGGTGGCGAGGGGAAGCGGCTCATGCCCTTGACCGCGGACCGCGCAAAGCCCGCTGTCCCGTTCGGCGGCATCTACCGCCTGATCGACTTCGCGCTGAGCAACGTCGTGAACTCGGGCTACCTCAAGGTGGTGGTCCTCACCCAGTACAAGTCGCACAGCCTCGACCGCCACGTGACCAAGACCTGGCGCATGTCGAACATGCTGGGCAACTACATCGCTCCCATGCCGGCGCAGCAGCGCATGGGCAAGAGCTGGTACCTCGGCAGCGCGGACGCCATCTACCAAAGCCTCAACACGATCAAGGACGAGCGTCCCGAGATCGTTGTGGTCGTCGGCGCGGACCACGTCTACCGCATGGACTTCTCCCAGATGGTCGAGCAGCACCGCGAGAACAGCGCTGGGGTCACCGTGGCTGCCATCCGCCAGCCGCGCTCGACGGCGGACCAGCTCGGTGTGATCGAGGTCGACTCCGCGAACCAGCGGAAGATCGCCGCCTTCCGGGAGAAGCCCACGGACGCCAAGGGGCTTCCCGACTCGCCGGACGAGGTGCTGGCCTCGATGGGCAACTACGTCTTCGACTCCGATGTTCTCGTCGACGCGGTCACCCGCGACCACGACCTCGAGGGCAGCAAGCACGACATGGGCGGCGACATCGTGCCGGCGTTCGTGCGCCAGGACAGCGCCTACGCCTACGACTTCAAGGACAACGTGATGCCCGGCGGCACCGAGCGCGACCTGGGCTACTGGCGTGACGTGGGCACCCTCGACTCCTACTACGACGCGCATATGGAGCTGGTGTCGATCCACCCGGTGTTCAACCTGTACAACTACGAATGGCCGATCTACACCGACTACGGCCCCTACCCGCCGGCGAAGTTCGTGCACGGGGTGCAGGGCCGGTTCGGGGAGGCGCTCAACAGCGCGGTCTCACCCGGTGTGGTCATCTCCGGAGCCCGCGTGGACAACAGCGTTCTCTCACCGGCGGTGCACGTGCACAGCTACACGACCGTTGACGACAGCGTCCTGCTCGACGGCGTCCAGGTCGGCCGCAATGCGCAGATCAAGCGGGCCATCATCGACAAGAACGTCATCGTCCCCGAGGGTGCCCGGATCGGCTTCGACCCCGAGCACGACCTGGCCCGCGGCTTCGTGGTCACCGAGTCCGGCCTCACCGTGGTCGGCAAGGAGCAAGAGGTCACCCTGTGACGAGGGAGCGGCCGATCCGCATTGGCGTGCAACTGCAGCCCCAGCACGCCGAGTACCACGACATCCGGCGCGCCGTGGCGGCCGCGGAAGAGGCCGGCGCCGACCTCGTGTTCACGTGGGACCACTTCTACCCGCTCTACGGCGAGTCCGACGGCAAGCACTTCGAATGCTGGACGGTCCTCGGAGCGTGGGCCGAGGCGACCGAGCGCGTCGAGATCGGCGCGCTGGTGACCTGCAACGCCTACCGCAATCCCGACCTGCTCGCCGACATGGCCCGAACCGTCGACCACATCAGTGGTGGCCGGCTGGTGCTGGGTATCGGCTCTGGCTGGTTCGAGCGCGACTTCGACGAGTACGGCTACGAATTCGGCACGCCCGGAAGGCGTCTCGACGCGCTCCGCCGGGACCTGCCCCGCATCCGGGCCCGGTGGGAGCGGCTCAACCCTGCTCCAACCCGCGACATCCCCGTGCTGATCGGAGGCGGCGGGGAGCGCAAGACGCTGCGGATCGTCGCCGAGCACGCGGCGATCTGGCACGGGTTCGGCGGCGCGTCGACGATCGCCCGAAAGCATGCTGTGCTGGACGAGTGGTGTCGGCGCATCGGGCGCGACCCCGCGGAGATCGAGCGCTCGGCCGGGGTGTCGCCCAAGCCGGGCCGGTTCCCCGAGGACGTGAGGGACTACGCGGCGGGGGCCGAGGAGCTGTATGCCGTCGGCACCCGGTTGTTCACGCTCGGCATCAGCGGACCGGCATACGACTTGGGTCCCCTGCGTGACCTGGTCGCCTGGCGCCGCGACCGCGCCTAGTCTTCGCATGCTGAGACTCCGCGTCTGCCAGTCGAGACCGCGGATACCCTGACGGCGTGTCCGAACCCACCCGGGGCGACCAGCGAACCCTGCTGGTCACCGTCACCGGCGACGACCGGCCCGGCGTCACCAGCGGCCTCTTCGATGCCATCGCCACCGTGGGCGCAGAGGTCCTCGACCTCGAGCAGGTCGTCGTGCGAGGCCATCTCACGCTGGGCATACTCCTCACCGACACCGACGACGATTCCCTCGAGCGCGCAGTGGGTCATGCGGGCCAGGCCCTCGGGGTCGGGGTCGCGGTGACGCGAGGGATCGGCGACAGCCGCCCTCGTCGCACCGGCCGCGCAGCGGTCGTGGTGCTCGGCGCGCCGCTGGCGGCTCGCGCCGTCTCGGCCGTCACCTCGCGGATCGCCGCCCACGGCGCCAACATCGACCGGATCCGACGGCTGTCGCGGTACCCCGTCACTACTGTGGAGTTCGACGTCTCCGGAGCCGACGTCGCGCGGCTGCGGTCCGAACTGGCGCTGGTGGCCCACGAACTCGGCGTCGACATCGCCGTCGCCCCCAACGGGCTGGCCCGCCGCGGTCGGCGCCTGGTCGTTATGGACGTCGACTCGACCCTCATCCAGGACGAGGTCATCGAGCTCCTGGCCGCGAAGGCCGGCCGCCAGGCCGAGGTGGCCGCCGTCACGGAGGCGGCGATGCGCGGCAGCCTCGACTTCGCCGAGAGCCTGCGACAGCGCGTCGCGGTGCTGGCCGGGCTGCCCGAGAGCATCCTGGCCGAGGTCCGGGCGGAGGTGCGGCTCACCCCCGGAGCCCGGACCCTGGTGCGCACCCTCAAGCGGCTCGGCTTCACTGTCGCAGTCGTGTCGGGAGGTTTCATCGAGATCGTCGGCGGCTTGGCCAAGGACCTCGGGATCGACCATGCCCACGCCAACCGACTCGAGGTGGTGGACGGCTACCTGACCGGGCGCGTCGTGGGCGAGGTCGTCGACCGGGCGGGCAAGGCCGCCGCGCTGCGCAGATTCGCGGGCGAGGCGGGGGTGCCGATGTCTCGCACGGTCGCGATCGGCGACGGCGCCAACGACCTCGACATGCTGGCCGCAGCCGGTTTGGGAGTGGCCTTCAACGCCAAGCCCATCGTCCGCGAGCAGGCTGACACCGCCGTGACGGTGCCCTACCTGGACGCCGTCCTGTACCTGCTCGGCATTACCCGCGAGGAGATCGAGGAGGCCGACGAGGCCGACGGCACACCCACGCCCGCTCCCGCCCTCGACCCGTCCAACTCCTAGGCTGGCGCCATGGCAGGACCCTCTCCACGGACGTCTCCGCGAAGACCGCGCTCCCCTACCCTGTTCATCGTCGGCGGCGCGGAGGATCGCGTCGGCGCCTCGGTCGTGCTGCGTAGGTTCGTCAGGCTCGCAGGAGGCCGCAGGGCACGCATCGCCGTCATCCCCACCGCGTCGACATTCCAGGGCGAGGTCGTCACGGCATACACCGACGTCTTCGAGCGCCTGGGTGCCACCGGCGTCAGCGTCGTGAACCCGCGGTCGCGCACGGAAGCCGGCCGTCCCGAGGACATCGCCGCCCTCGACGCCGCCACCGGGATCTTCCTGTCCGGCGGGAGCCAGCTGAAGCTCAGCCAGTGCTTGCTGGGGACACCGCTGGAGGAGGCCCTCCACCGAGCGCACGACCGCGGCTGCGTCGTCGGCGGCACTTCGGCCGGCGCGTCCGTGATGAGCCAGTTCATGATCTCCCTGGGCGACGAGGGAGTTACGCCCCGCCAGCGAACCAGCCAGCTGACCGCTGGGCTGGGCCTGATCAGGGGCGTCATCATCGACCAGCACTTCGGCCAGCGGTCCCGCTATGGCCGTCTGATGGCCATGTGCGCCGGCTCGCCCAGCCTCATCGGGATCGGCATCGACGAGAACACCGCGATCGAAGTCCGAGACCGCTCCGCCTTCACCGTCCACGGTGCCGGCACCGCATTCGTCATCGACTGCAGGGCCGCCGTCAGCGATGCGCCCGACGCCCGGCGCGGGGCGCCGCTACTGGTATCTGGCGCGGTCGTGCATGCCCTGCCTGCTGGCGCTACGTTCGACCTGACGACCATGACGCTGGTCGATTTCGTCGAGAAGCACCCCGATGCGGCGGTGACCCTCGCCACCGCCAAGGCGTAGCCCCCGCAACGCCCCCTCCACCCGAGAGGATCCCCCATGGCAGCAGACCGGCCCGTCCCCACCGGTCCCCCCGCACCCGAGCTCCGGATCGTGGAGTCCCGCGTCTACCGCGGGGGCAACGTCTGGTCCTACGCACCAGCCATCCACCTCGTGGTCGACCTCGGCGTGCTCGAGGCCTACCCCACCGACACTCTGGACGGCTTCACCGACCAGTTGCTCGAACTGCTGCCCGGACTGGAGGAGCACACCTGCTCGCTCGGGGTGAGGGGTGGCTTCGTCCGGCGGATGCGCGAGGGTACCTGGCTGGGGCACGTCACCGAGCACCTCTGCCTCCAACTGCAGCACGAGGCAGGGCACGAACAGCGGCGCGGCAAGACGCGGATGGTCAAGGGGCAGCCGGGCCGCTACAACGTCATCTATGCCTTCACCGACGAAGGCGTGGGCCTGGACGCCTCGCGGCTGGCCGTGCGCCTGGTCAACCACCTCGTCGAGCCCGAGGCAGGCTTCGACTTCACCGAGGAGCTCAATGCCTTCCTCCGCCGCGCCCAGCGCACGGCCTTCGGCCCCTCCACCCAGGCCATCCTCGAGGAGGCCATCAGCCGCGACATTCCGTACATCCGGCTCAACAGTGCATCCCTCGTCCAGCTGGGCCAGGGCGTCCACGCCCAGCGGATCCGGGCCACCATGACGTCCAAGACTGGGGCGCTCGCCGTCGACCTTGCCGGCGACAAGGACATGACGACCAAGCTGCTCGCCTCGGCGGGCCTCCCGGTTCCGCGACAGGAGACGGTGCGCACCGCGGACGCGGCGGTGACCGCAGCCCGCAGGATCGGCTACCCCGTAGTCGTCAAGCCGCTGGACGGCAACCACGGGCGCGGCGTGTGCCTCGATCTCCAGGACGACCAGGCCGTACGCGACGGGTTTGTCGTGGCTCTCGGCGAGTCCCGGCGCGGGTGGGTCATCGTCGAGTCGTTCATCACCGGGCGCGACTACCGGTGCCTCATCGTCGGCGGCAGGATGCAGGCGATCGCCGAGCGGGTGCCCGCCCATGTGGTCGGAGACGGCAGCCGAACCGTTGCGGACCTGGTGGAGCTCACCAACGCCGACCCCCGCCGGGGCGTGGGACACGAGAAGGTCCTGACCCGGATCCGGGTCGACGACGGTGCGGTGCAGTTGGTGCGCGACCAGGGTTACCAGATGGATGCCGTCCCGCCGGCGGGCGAGATGGTCAAACTGGCCCTTACGGGGAACATGTCCACGGGCGGTATCTCCGTCGACCGTACCTTCGACGCCCACCCGGACAACGTCGAGATCGCCGAGGAGGCGGCCCGCATGATCGGGCTCGACGTCGCTGGCATCGACTTCATCTGCCCCGACATCGCCTCGCCGGTGCGCGAGACGGGAGGCGCGATCTGCGAGGTCAACGCGGCCCCCGGGTTTCGGATGCACACCCACCCCACCGTCGGCGAGCCGCAGTTCATCGCGAAGCCGGTCGTCGACCTCCTGTTCCCCCCCGGAGCCCCCAGCCGCGTCCCGATCGTCGCCGTGACCGGCACCAACGGCAAGACCACGACGTCGCGCATGATCGCCCACATCTTCAAGGGCCTCGGCAAGAAGGTGGGGATGACCTCCAGCGACGGCATCGTCATCGACGAGCGCCTCGTCATCAAGGCCGACGCGTCGGGCCCCCGCTCGGCCCGCATGGTGCTGCAGAACCCACGCGTGGAGTTCGCAGTCATGGAGGTCGCGCGCGGCGGCATACTCCGCGAGGGCCTGGGGTACGACCGCAACGACGTCGCCGTCGTCACCAACGTGGCGCCAGACCACTTGGGTCTCAAGGGAATCGACACTCTGGAGCAGCTGGCCGACGTCAAGGCCGTGGTCGTCGAGGCAGTCCCTCGGGACGGCTTTGCAGTGCTCAATGCCGACGACCCGCTCGTCCGCAAGATGCGCCGGCGGTGCTCCGGCGGCGTCGTCTGGTTCAGCCTTGAGCCACCCGGCAGCAAGGTCCGCGAGTTCATCGACGGCCAGTGCCGCCGTGGGGGCCGCGCCCTCGTGCTCGAGCCCACCGACCGTGGCGACATGATCGTCATCAAGCACGGCCGCCGCTCGATGCAGCTCGCGTGGACCCACCTGCTGCCCGCGACGTTTGGCGGCACGGCGAAGTTCAACGTCGCCAACGCCATGGCTGCTGCCGGGGCCGCTTTCGCGGCGGGGGCCGGACTCCACGAGATCCGACAGGGCCTGCGCACATTCTCGACGACGTACTACCTCTCCCCCGGCCGCATGAATTTCGTGAGCGTCCACAACATCGAGGTCTTCGTCGACTACTGCCACAACGCTCCTGGCATGCGCGTTCTCGGGGAGTTCGTGGAGAACTACGCCAAGACCAGGGAGGGGCAGTCCGACCTCGGGAGGGTGTCCCGCATCGGCATGATCGCCACCGCCGGCGACCGGCGCGACGACGACATGCGGGAGCTCGGCGCGATCGCGGCCCGACACTTCGACGTCGTGGTCGTGCGCGAGGACGAGCGGCTTCGCGGCCGGCCTGCCGGCGAGACCGCAGAACTGGTGGCGGATGGAGTGAGGTCACAGATCGGGCAGGAGGGTGTGCGCTGCCGGCAGGTCGAGGTGGTGCTCAGTGAGGTGGCTGCGGTCCGGCACTGCATGGCCCGCGCCAACCCCGGTGACATCGTGGTGCTCTGCGTCGACAAGCACGCCGATGTCGTCGCGGAGCTCGAGCGGATGACCAACCACGCGCAGGCCGGTGCCCACAGCGGTGCCGCCCCGGGCGACCCCGATCTCAACCCTGCCCAGCTGCACGAGGAAGCCCAGGCCGCGGGCGACGAGGCCATGGCCCAGGAGACGAGCCAGACCGTCCCGGTGCCCGGCTGATCCCCTGGTCAGCCCGCGGCGCTCGCCTCGCGCTCCGCCAGACCCTTGGCGTATGCCGTGAGCGCGCGGCGGTAGTCCTGCGCGTCCTCTTCGGGGGCGTGTGCGAGCAGGCTCTCGATCAGCTCGGACACCGCCTGTCGCGGTCGGCCCACGTCAGCGAGCGCGAGGGCGCGGAACGCCGCGACGGCAGCCGACGTGGGTCGCTCCCGAGCTACGTCGTCGAGCAGTTCCAGGGCCTCGCTCGCCTGTCCTTCAGCCCGGAGGCTGGACGCGAGCTGGATGCGGGCCAAGTGCCGGTGTGGCTCGCGGAGTCCGGCAGCCAGCGCTGCGCGGTAGAGCGGGATAGCCGCCGCAGTCGCATCACTGGCGTCCAGGGCGCTGGCGTGCTCGTAGGTGAGGCGGGGGTCTTCGGGCCGCTCGCCCGCGAGCCTCGCCAGGGCATCGAGGCGCGCGCCTGCGTCGTCCACTGCCCACAGCTCGGCGATCTGCTCCTCGAGCTCGTGCTCTCCCCGGGCCGCGATGACTTTGCGCCGGATGTCCTCGGGGTCATCGGCTGTGGCCCCGTGATCGGCCAGCCAGGCGGTCACCTCCCGGCGCTCCGCGTGGCACATCAGGGCCACCACGTCGCCCTCCGACGCCGCGTCGACCAGGGCGAGCAGGCCGCCCAGCTCCGTGTCGTACGAATCGATATCGACGATGCCGGCCCGGGCCAGGCCGATCCGCAGGTGGCGGTCGAGGTCTTCCATGGTCCGGCCCCGGAGGTAGTGCTCCTTATGGGCGGCGACGATGCGGTTGGCACGCAGTCCCGCCATCTCGCCGATCTGCTGTAAGAGCTCGTCGGTGCGGTCGCCGGCGAGGCCGAGCCCGAGGAGCACTTGGGCACCGGGCGCCTTCAGCCCGTGCGCGACGTCCATGAGGGCATCCAGACCCGCCTCGTTGTGGGCGAGGTCAAGGATGACCGTGACCGTGCCGCGCTGGGTCGGGAGGGTGTACGTGTTCATGCGCCCAGGGTTGAGGTGCGCGTCGGGCAAGAAGGTCTTGAGCCCGTCGACCACTGCCTCGCGGGGAAGCCCGAGGCCGAGGGCTGCGGCGCTGGCCGCCAACGCGTTGGCGAGGTTGTGCCGGGACAACCCGGACATCGTGGCCGGAACGTCCAGGATCCGCACCAGCCGGTCGGGGTCCTTGCCTGACTCCAGAACGGCGATGCGGTCGTCGAGGATGGTCATGCCCCGGCCGCCGACATCCAGGGCCTCGCGCAGGGCCGGCGAGTTGGGATCGAGCGAGAACGCCCAGGGCCGGCCCTTGATGCCCACTCGCATGGCCCACACCCTCGGGTCGTCGCCGTTGAGGATCACCCAGCCGTCGGGCTTGGTCGCCCGAGTGACGATCGCCTTGACCTCAGCGAGCTGGTCGAGGGTGTCGATGCCCTGGAGGCCCAGGTGGTCGGCAGAGACGTTGGTGACGACGCTCACATCGTTGGTGGTGACGCCCATACCCTTCAGCAGCATCCCCCCGCGAGCGGTCTCCAGAATGCCGAGCTGCACGCCAGGGGTCGCCAGGACCGCACGTGCCCCGGCAGGCCCGGAGTAGTCGCCTGGCTCGACCATGACTCCCTGCGCCACCACGCCGTCCGTGGAGCTCCACGCCGTGGTGAGGCCTGCCGTCATGCCGATGTGTGCCAGCATCCGCGTGGTCGTGGTCTTGCCGTTCGTCCCGGTCACCGAGGCCACGGGAATCGCCGGGGTGATGACGCTAGGCCTCGCTCCGGCCGGGGCAGAGACGACTTTCTGCGCGCCCGCTTGGGCGGCCGCAGCGGGGTCTTCGCCACGCAGCCACGCGAAGAGCGTTTCCTCCAGCACCTCGCCCAGCGCCTGGCCCCTCCCCCGGCTGCGCCACACGAACGCCACCACGATGTCGTCGACCGTGCGCCCGGCCCGGGCGCGCACGCCCAGCCGGGAGATCCCGCTTCCGCGGGCGAGGAGCCGAACGGCGCGCTCGACCAGTCGCATGGTGAAGCGCTGACGCTGGTCGGTGTGGGGCGCCCCGGGCGAGGACCGGCGCATGCCCACGCCTGCTGCCA
Source organism: uncultured Actinomycetota bacterium (assembly GCA_963715025.1). Lineage (GTDB taxonomy): Bacteria > Actinomycetota > Actinomycetes > Actinomycetales > Dermatophilaceae > DASSJT01. The sequence goes on from CAVQQQ010000002.1 coordinate 700,889, forward strand.
ACGCCTTCAGCGGAGCGGTCTCGCTCGCGAGGTAGCCGGGAGCGGACAGCGTGACCTTGACCGCCGGCCGCGTGAAGTAGAGGTTTGGCCCCTCCAGGATCCGCACTTCGTTCACAGCGACTGCCGGCGGTTCTGGTGCCGCGGCCCGAAGCTCGCTCATGATCGCGAGCCTAGTGGGAGCCCGGCGGGCTCCACGGCGCTCCTCGGGGCCGGGCCCATCCCGCGCCGAGCTTCGGATCTGGCCATCGGCAGTACGATGAGGGGGTGGTCGTGGGCGCAACCACGACCAGGGAGGTCGTCGGGTGAGCCACCCTCTCAATCGCCGCCGAGCCATCATGGCGGCCCTGCTCTCGGTCGCAGGACTCGTGGGTCTCGCCCCGGCCGCGAGCGGCGCCGACGCCAAGGGCGCCATCATGGTCCTGCCGACCACGGGTGTTGTCGACCCCATCATGGCCGAGTACCTGCGGGGCGCCCTGCGCAGCGCCACCAACGCCCGGGCGAGCGCCGTCGTCGTCAAGCTGAACACGCCGGGTGGCAGCCTGGAGTCGACCCAGAAGATCGTCTCGGAAATCCTCGACGCGCGCCTCCCGGTGATCGTCTGGGTCGCCCCCTCCGGCGGGTATGCCGCCAGCGCGGGCACGTTCATCACGCTGTCGGCCAACCTCGCCTTCATGGCGCCCGGGACAAGGATCGGGGCCGCCTCGCCGATCGACGCATCAGGCCAGGAGATCTCCGGCACGCTGGGAAAGAAGGTCCTCAACGACGCGATCGCCTGGGTGACCTCCATCGCCCAGGAACGACACCGGCCCGTCGACTGGGCTGTGGCGGCCGTCAAGGACGCCCGCTCGTCGCCGGCGCGGGAGGCGGTCTCGCTCGGGGTGGTCGACGGTATCGCGTCCTCAGTCGCGGACGTCGTCCGGGAGGCGGACGGGAGAACCGTCGAGATCGGCGGCCGCACCGTCACGCTCCACCTCGCGGGCGCGCCGATCCACGAGGCGGCGCTCAATCCGTTCCAGGGCTTCCTCCACCTGCTCGCCGACCCGAACATCGCGCTGATCCTGTTTGCGATCGGGTTCTACGGCCTCCTCTTCGAAGTGCAGAGCCCGAACTTCGCCACGGGGTTCCTCGGGGCGATCGCCATCGTCCTCGCGTTCATCGGGTTCGGCAGCCTGCCGCTCAACGTCGGCGGCCTCGTGCTCATCGGCATCGCGGTCCTCATGTTCGCCCTCGAGCCCACGGTGACATCGCACGGTCTGCTCACCGTCGGCGGGGTGGTTTGCTTCCTGCTCGGCGCGTCCGCGCTCTACACCGAGAGCGGCCCGTTCCAGCCGGATGTGCGGGTCGCCCTGCCGCTTGTCGTCGTCGTCGTCGCAGCCGCGGCCGGGTTCGGCATCCTCATCTCGACGGCGGCGATCCGGACCCGTCGCATGGCCGACCCATCGGACGTCAACCCGGCCGCCGTCGAGATCGGCACGACCGGTCTCGTGCGCCGGCCGCTTCAGCCCGTCGGGTCGATCTATGCCGCGGGCGAGGAGTGGACCGCTCGAGCCCCCGACGACCAGACGCTGCCCCGCGGGTTGTCGGTGCGGGTCGTCGGGACGGACGGCCTGACGGTCCTCGTCGAGCCCGTGCCGGCCGTTCACGACACGGCCGGAACCGCGTAGCCGAGGAGCCACCGTGGAAGTCGCCATCACGCTCGCCATCGGAGCCTTCCTTGCCGTGGTCGCGATCGTCGTCATCTACCTCTCGGTCCGCGTGGTCCAGCAGTACGAGAAAATGGTCGTCTTCCGGCTCGGACGCACCAACGAGTCGATGGTCCGCAACCCGGGTCTGAGGTTCCTCATCCCGGTGATCGACCGCCCCGTCAAGGTCGACCTCAGGGAGACGCTCACCGAGGTCCCCAGCCAGACGACGATCACCAGGGACAACGCCCCGATCAACGTCGACTTCCTCGTCTACTGGCGGATCGTCGACCCGCTCAAGAGCGTCTTGGCCCCGCAGCGACTCGGCATCATGCTCCTGGGGATCGCGTCGACGACCCTCCGAGCCGTCATCGGCGACATACTCCTCGACGAGGTGCTCTCGAAGCGGGAGCAGATCAACGAGGTCCTCCGGGTCAAGCTCGACGAGGTCACCGAGCGCTGGGGCGGCAAGGTGACGACTGTTGAGATCCGCGAGATCACGCCGCCGCGCGACGTCCAGGACGCCATGAACCGCCAGCTCTCGGCGGAACGGACCAGACGGGCGGTGATCACCGAGTCCGAGGGCGCCCGCCAAGCGGCGATCAACGTGGCCGAGGGCCAGAAGCAGTCCGAGATCCTCAGGGCCGAGGGAGACCGCCAGGCCGCAATCCTGCGCGCCGAGGGCTTCAGCGAGGCCCTCACCCGGATCTTCCGGGCCGCAACAGGGGTGGACCAGAAGACCATGGCGCTGCAGTACCTCGAGGCGCTCAAAGCGCTCGGCGCCAGCCCGTCGACCAAGTTCGTCATCCCGACCGAGTTCACCCGGCTCGTTGAACCGCTGACCCAGTACGTCGAGCGGGGAATGGGCGCGGACAGACCCGGCTGAGCAGGGGATCGCGGCCAACACGCGCGTCCGGCGGCGCCGGCTGCTCCTGCGGGGCCCCTGCCCGCCGCCGCCTACTGCCCCATGGCGTGCACGCCGCCGTCAGCGTGGACGATCTCGCCCGTCGTAGCCGGGAACCAGTCGCTCAGCAGTGCGACACAGGCGCGCGCGGCGGGCTCGGGGTCCTTGATGTCCCACCCCAGGGGGGCACGGTCGGACCACACCTGCTCGAACTGCTCGAAGCCGGGGATCGACTTCGCGGCGGTGGTGCGGATGGGTCCGGCCGAGACCAGGTTGCAGCGGATTCCCTTGGGGCCCAGGTCTCTGGCGAGGTAGCGGTTCGTCGACTCGAACGCGGCCTTCGCGACGCCCATCCAGTCGTAGACCGGCCAGGCGAACTTCGCATCGAAGGTGAGCCCCACGACACTGCCGCCCTGGGGCATGAGCGGCAGCGCGGCCACAGCGAGGGCCTTCAGCGAGTACGCCGAGGCGTGGAGCGCCGTCGCGACGTCGTCCCAGGTGCCCTCGAGGAAGTTGAAGGCGCCCTGCGGTGCGAACCCGATCGAGTGGAGCACACCGTCCAGGCCGTCGACGTGCTCTCGGGTGCGCTCGGCGAGCGTGTCGAGGTGCTCGGTGTTGGTGACGTCGAGCTCGACCACTGGTGGGGTGCTGGGCAGTCGCCGGGCGATCGCCTGGGTGATCTTCATGGTGCGCCCGAACGATGTCAGCACGACCTCGGCGCCCTGCTCCTGGGCTAGCCGGGCCACGTGGAAGGCGATGGAGGAGTCCATGAGGACGCCTGTGATCAGGAGTTTCTTGCCCTCGAGAAGCATCTCGGACCTTTCGCGGGAGAAGTGGTCTGGATCGGAGCCCGTGCCGCTGTCAGTGGCCCATCCCGAGCCCGCCGTCGACGGGGATGATCGCCCCAGTGATGTACGCCGCCTCGTCGGACGCGACGAACCGCACGGCGGCCGCTACTTCCTCCGGCTGGGCGAACCGTCCGGCGGGAATGCTCTGCTGGTAGGCATCGCGGCGGTCGGGTGGGAGCGCAGCCGTCATGTCGGTCTCGACGAAGCCGGGCGCGACGACGTTCGCGGTGATGCCCCGGGCGCCGAGCTCGCGCGAGATCGACCTGGCCATCCCTACGAGACCGGCCTTGCTCGCCGCGTAGTTGGCCTGGCCAGGCGATCCATAGAGGCCCACCACGCTCGAGATGAACACGATGCGCCCACGGCGGAGCCGGATCATTCCCTTGCTGGCCCGGCGGGCGCACTTGAAGGCACCGGCCAGGTTGGTCTGGACCACGGTGTCGAACTCCTCGTCGCTCATGCGCATGAGCAGCTGGTCGCGGGTCACACCGGCGTTGGCGACCAGGACCTCGATCGGACCGCCGAGGCGCTCCTCGGCCGCCGCGAACGCCTGGTCGACCGAGGCAGTGTCGGTGACCTCACACGTGACGCCGACCAGGCCCTCTGGCGGCTCCCCCGACCGGTAGGTCACGCACACGTGGTCACCGGACTCGGCAAAGGACCGGGCGATGGCCAGGCCGATCCCCCGGTTGCCACCGGTGACGAGGACGTTGCGCGGCTGGGACATGGGCCTCCCTGTCGTGGCGAGCACGCGGCATACACGTGCCTCTGCGGGTCTGGTGGCACAGACGCTAGTGGACTACTCGCGGGTAGGCCGATGCGGACCAGCCTCGTCCCGGGGCTCGGGACGCCGGCCAGCACTCCCCGCGGTCCTGGCTCGGTCAGGGCTCGGCTGTCGGCCTATGGTTGGTGACGTGGAGCGAAAGCCAGCCCGGCACGAGCCGCAGGTCCAGTCGGTGACGTCGGCACCGCAGTCGCTCCACGACGAGCAGCGCTCGCGGATCCGACGGTACCTCGTGACCATGGGGATTCGCACCGCCTGCTTCCTGCTCGCGGCCTGGACGGGTGCCTCCGGCCGCCCCTGGTGGATCTGGGGGTCGTTCGCCCTGTTCGCGGTGGTGCTGCCCTATGTCGCCGTCGTGATGGCGAACGCCGTGCGGCCCCGGGTAGCGGGCATGGTCCGTCCCGCCACGCCGTCGTCGGACGACCCACCGACGCTCGAGCCGTGAGCCGGCGAGGGCCGTGCCCGAGCTCATGACGTGCAGCGCCAAGGGCTGCCGCCGGCCTGCTGACTGGGCGCTGCTCTGGAACAACCCGCGGCTGCACACGCCGGAGCGCCGCAAGGTGTGGCTCGCCTGCGGCGAACACCGGACCACCCTTGGCGAGTTCCTCGCGATGAGGGGCTTCCTGAAGGACACCGTGCGCGTGGAGGAGATCCCGGCCGGCGCCGGCTGAGCCCAAGCGGATTGAGTGCCAGGGCGGACTGGCGACCGGCCTCAGCCGCGGGGCGGAATCGCTCTCGGGTCAGCCGCCGATCGCCGACATCGGACGGTCGGGCTGGGCGAACCCGGGCGTGCCGATGCCGTGGCCCCGGGCCTTGCGCCACATCTCGCCCTGGATCAGCGCGGCGATCTCGGCGTCGGACGCCCCCGTGCGCAGAGGCGTCCTCAGGTCGGTCTCGCCGCGCGCGAACAGGCAGTTGCGCAGCTGCCCGTCGGCGGTCAGGCGGGTGCGGTCGCAGGCCGCGCAGAAGGGCGCCGACACGCTCGCGATGATCCCCACAGTCGCGGGGCCGCCGTCGACCAGGAACCGCTCTGCGGGCGCGCTCCCGCGATCGGCCTCCGGCAGCGGCTCCAGGGCGAACCGCTCGCCAAGCCTGGCCCGGATCTCCCCGGCTGTGACCATGGTGGCGCCGTCCCACCCGTGCTGCGCATCGAGCGGCATCTGCTCGATGAACCGGAGCTCGTAGCCGCGTTCGAGGCACCACTGGAGCACGTCGACCACGGAGTGGTCGTTGATCCCGCGCATGGCGACAGCGTTGACCTTGACCGGGGTCAGGCCGGCGCGGGCGGCAGCGGCGAGGCCCGCCTCGACGTCGTCGAGGCGGTCGCGCCGGGTGATCGCCATGAACTCCACCGGGTCGACGGTGTCGAGGCTGACATTGACCCGGTCGAGGCCGGCATCGGCCAGCGGCGCGGCGAGCCGGTCGAGACCTACGCCGTTGGTCGTCATGGCGATCTTCGGTCGAGGCCGCAGGGCCGCGATGCGCCGCACCACCTCGACGAGCGATCGGCGCAGCAGCGGCTCCCCGCCGGTCAGCCGCACCTGCTCGACGCCAAGCCCCACGAAGATGCCGACCAGCCGCACCATCTCGTCGTCGGTGAGCATCTCGTCCTTGGGCTGCCATGGCAGCCCCTCTGCGGGCATGCAGTAGGTGCAGCGCAGGTTGCAGCGGTCGGTCACCGACAGGCGCAGGTCGCGGGCCACGCGCCCGAACCGGTCGGGAAGCCCCTGGGTGCCCGCGGGTGCCGTGGGGCGCAGGCGAGGCAGGGGGAGGCTGGTCATCAGCCCAGCCTAAGCCCGGTACCGTGAGGCAGTGCTCAGGGTCTTGCTGTCGAGACGCTGGCTCGGCGCCCTGGCCGCCGCTGCGGTCTTCGCCGTGGCGGCGTTCTACCTCGGGCGGTGGCAGTGGCACCGCTATGAGGCCAAGAACGCCCGCGCCGACCGGATCGAGAGCCACTACTCCGCGCCCGCGCAACCGCTCCGGTCGGTGCTCGGAGCCGAGCCCCTCACCCTCGCCCGCGACTGGACCCGCGTCCAGGACACCGGCCGGTATGCCGGTGGGTCACCACTCCTGGTCCGCAACCGTCCGTGGGAGGGCATCTACGGCTACGAGGTGGTCGTACCGCTGGTCCTGTCGAGTGGGCAGGCGGTGCTCGTGGACCGCGGCTGGGTCCCCAATGCCGCACGGGCGGCCGCCCTCCCCGACGTGCCGCCCACCCCTTCGGGCGACGTCACCGTGACCGGATGGGCCCGGCAGGGCGAGCCGAGCCTCGGGAGGACCCCTCCAGCCGGCCAGCTGGCCAGCGTCAACGTCGCCGAGGCTCAGCGCCAGGTCGGGGTGCCGCTGCTGGGAGGCTACGTCGTACTGCAGCGCGAAGTCCTTGCCGATGGCTCGACGCCCCCGCGCCCCCGTGCCCTCGAGAAGCCGGACACCGACCTGGGCCCGCACCAGGCGTATGCCTTCCAGTGGTGGCTCGCGATGCCGGTGGGCTTCGTGCTGGTGTTCTTCGGCGTCCGCCGCGAGGCCCGTGAGGGTGGGTTGTCGGGGGTCGAGGTGGCAGCCGCGCCCCCCAAGCCGAAGAAGGTGCGCATCTGGGACGAGGAAGACGCCTGAGGCCACCTCAGGCGCGCCATGGTGCAGGCTGAGAACGTGGATGCTGTCGAGTTCCTGCGCGACGGGCGTGGCGGCGTCACGGTGCTCTTGAACGGCTACCCACAGTCGTACGTGAACCTCTCAGACCCCGAACACCTCGCCTTCGAGTACGTCCAGCACCTGGCCGCAGTCATCACCGCCACCCAGCCGGAGGCGCCAGCACGGCTCGCGGTCACGCACGTCGGCGGTGCCGGGCTCACCCTGCCGCGGTGGCTCGAGCACACCCGCCCGGGTTCGCCACAGGTTGTCCTCGAACCCGACGCGGCGCTCACCGAGCGGGTCCGGCGAGAGCTGCCACTGGCGCGCAGGCACCGGGTGCGGGTACGCCCCGAGGGAGGGCGCGAGGGCCTCCGCCACCTGCGCGACGACAGCGCCGACGTCGTCGTCGTGGACGCGTTCGCCGGGGGACAGGTTCCGGCCGAGCTCACCACTGTGGAGTTCCTGCGGGACGCCGCGCGAGTCCTCCGGCCCCGCGGTCTGCTCCTGTTGAACACCGCCGACGAGCCGGGACTGCGTCACGCGGCGCGGGTGCTGGCCGGCGCGGTGCAGGCATTCGGCCAGGTCGCGCTCGTCGCCACGCATGATGTGCTGAAGGGCCGCAGGTTCGGGAATGCCGTTATCGCGGCGTCCTCAGGCCCGCTGGACACCGACGAGATGGTCCGCCAGGCAGCGCGGTCGGCCTTTCCGACCGGGGTGCGGTCGGGCGGGGAGCTGGCCCGTCTGGTGGCCGGAGCGCGGCCGCTCACCGATGCGGACGGCGTAACTTCGCCGCCGGCACCCGACCCGTCCGGGTGGCGTGTGCTCTGAGCGACAGCCGGCCCGTCCGGACGAGCTCGGCGTCAGCGCACCCCAGGCGGACCCCAGGCGGACCCCAGGTGGCCCTGCGGCTTCAGACGGCCACGCTCTGCGACGCAAATTGAGTGGTGTAGAGATCGGCATACAGCCCACCCCGGGCCAGCAGCTGCTGGTGGGTGCCGCGCTCGACGATGCGCCCCGCCTCGACGACCAGGATCTGGTCGGCGCCGCGCACTGTCGACAGGCGGTGGGCGATGACCAGCGCCGTGCGTCCTGACAGAGCCGTGTCGAGCGCCTTCTGCAGCGCCACCTCCGACTCGCTGTCGAGGTGGGCGGTCGCCTCGTCGAGCACGATGAGGCTGGGACTCTTGAGCAGCAGTCGGGCGATCGCCAGACGCTGCTTCTCGCCCCCCGAGAGCCGGTGGCCGCGGTCGCCCACGACGGTGTCGAGGCCCTCGGGCAGGGAGTCGACCAGGGGCAGCACCTGGGCAGCTGCGAGGGCCTCGCGCATCTGCGCCTCAGTTGCCTCGGGCTGGGCATAGGCGAGGTTGGCGCGGATCGTGTCGTGGAAGAGGTGGGCCTCCTGAGTCACCACGCCCACGGTCTGGCGGACGGAGTCGAGGGTTGCCAGGCGCAGGTCGGTGCCGTTGATCCGCACCGTTCCGGCCGTGGGGTCGTAGAGCCGGGCGACGAGGTTCGTGATGGTCGTCTTGCCGGCTCCGCTGGGACCCACCAGCGCCACCAGCTCGCCGGGCTCGGCCCGGAAGGAGATGTCCTCCAGGACCGGGCCGCTGCCCCGCCGGTCGCCGGTCACTGTGGCCTCGAGCGACTGCAGGGACACCTCGTCGGCCGACGGGTAGCGGAAGCCGACGCGCTCCAGCTCCACGGTGGCCTCGCCGGGGGAAAGCGGCGTCGCGGTGGGCGACTCGGCAACCAGGGGCTTGAGGTCGAGGACCTCGAAGACCCGCTCGAAGGAGACGAGGGCGGTCATGATGTCGACCCGGACGTTGGAGAACGCGGTCAGCGGCCCGTACAGCCGGGCGAGCAGGGCCGTCAGCGCCAGCAGGGTGCCGACGGTGAGGCTGCCGCTCACGGCCATCAGACCGCCGAAGCCATAGATCATGGCCGTGGCCAGCGAGGCCACCAGGGTCAGCGCCACGAAGAACACCGCACGGTTGACCGCGATGACCACCCCCACGTCGCGGACCCGCGCGGCGCGGTCGGAGTATTCGAGGTCCTCGCGCTCGGGCTGGCCGAACAGCTTGACCAAGAGCGCGCCGGCGACGTTGAACCGCTCGGTCATGCGGCTGCCGAGCTCGGCGTTGAGGTTCATCTGCTGGTGGGCCAGGTCGGCGAGGCGGCGGCCCATGAGGCGCGCGGGGATCAGGAAGAAGGGCACGATGGCCAGCGCGGCGAGGGTGAGCTGCCAGGAGAGCGTCATCATCGCCGCGATGATGAGCGTGAGCGAGAGCGCATTGCTGACCACGCTCGACAGCACGGTCGTGAACGCCTGCTGCGCGCCGAGGACGTCGGAGTTGATCCGGGTCACCAGGGCCCCGGTCTGGGCGCGGGTGAAGAAGGCCACCGGCTGCCGGAGCACGTGCGAGAAGACCTCGGTGCGCAGGCGGTAGATGAAGCCCTCGCCGATGCGGGCCGAGAACCACCGCTCGACCAGGCCGAGCACTCCGCCGACCAGGGCGATGGCCGCCACGATCAGCGACAGGCGGATCACGACGTCGCGGTTGCCAGGCACGACTCCGTCGTCGATGAGCCGCTTGAGCAGCAGCGGTGTCGCCACGACGAGGGTCGAGTCGACCACGACGAGCACGAGGAACAGCCCGATGTCCCGTCGGTAGGGCAAGGCGTAGCCCAGGACGCGGCGTACGGTGCCGGGGGCGAGTTTGCGCTGCGCCACCGATCGGTCGCGCGTCATGCTGCGCATCGCCATCCAGCCCTGCATGCTCATGTGCTCTCCTGTCCCCTGCCAGCCTCTCACGGGGCACCAACAGCGGTGGCGGGGCCGGCATTCCCCGTGGTCAGGAGGCCAAGTCGGCCCGGCGCAACACGAGTCGGGCCAGTGCCTCCGTCCGGCTCAGGGCGCCGTCGACCATTTCCACGCCGGCGGCAGCGCACCGAGCCGCCTGGCGGTCCCGCAGAATCCCCTCCGCGACCATGAAGGCGACGGCCACGACGCGGCTGACCCGGCGGTCGAGGCCCGACAGGACTACGTCCAGCGCCAGGCCACCGTCGAGCGCCGCAACGCGCCATGGACCCCACGGCCCGACCGGTCCGCTCCGGTTCAGCGTTGCCTCGATCGAGGCAACCGCAGCGCTGTCCGAGCTGCCCGCGGCATACAGCACCACAGCGGTACCGGGGTCTGCCCGCACGCCCGCCTGCCCGAGCAGCTCGGCGGCGGCCGCCACCAGCAGCGGATCGGGCCCGAGCGGCGCGCTCGCCTGGACGCTGTGGGTAGTGACCTGTGCCATGTCGGCCACGGCCTGCGGTACGTCGACGCGAGCGTGGTAGGCGGGGGTGAGCAGGACGGGCACCACCGCGAGGCTCCGGCTTGCCTGGGCTGCCACGTCGACGGGCGACGGCGGGTGGTGGTCGAGGTATGCCGGGTGGACGCCCCGCGTTGGCGCCAACCGCCACACGCCGGCCGCCAGTTCCTCCACGCCCCGTCGGTGCCGAGCGTCCGGTGAGCCGTGGGCCAGCAGGACGATGTCGCGCTCGCCGGATGCCGTCATCCGGTCAGTGTGCCTTCGGTCAATGTGCCTTCGGTGGATGTGCTTTCGGTCAACGTGCCTTCGGTCGGAGTATTCGGTCGCGTGCCACGCAGGTCGCCGACCTGGTCACGCACCCGCACCACATCCCCGACGACCACGACGGCCGGAGCGCCCACGCCGTGGCGAACCGCGTCATCGTAGGCGGCGGCGAGGGTCGTGACCGTGGTCCGCTGCTGGGGCGTCCAGCCCCGCTCGACCAGGGCGACCGGGGTCGCCGGCTCGCGGCCGGAGGCGATCAGGGCCGCGGCGGTCTCCGCCAGCCGGGTGATGCCCATGAGCAGCACGAGGGTGGCGTCCGGCGCGGCCTCGGCCGCTGCGCGGAGAACCGAGTCAGCACCCTCGTGGGCTGAGGCGACGACGAAACTGGCCGTGATGCCCCGGTGCGTGACCGGGATTCCGGCAGCAGCCGGGACCGACACCGCGGAGGTCACCCCCGGCACGACCTCGACCGGGATGCCGTGGGCGGCGCAGTGCAGCGCCTCCTCGCCACCGCGGCCGAGCACGAACGGGTCGCCCCCCTTGAGCCGCACCACGTGCTTTCCCTGGGCAGCGTGGTGGACGAGCAGCTCGTTGATCCGGCCCTGGCTGACCGGGTGGTGACCCGGGGCCTTGCCGACGTCGATGACCTCGACCTCGCGGGACAGCGAGGCGAGGAGCCCGCGCGGCCCCAGCCGGTCGGCTACGACCACGTCGGCCTCGGCGAGCAGCGCGCGCCCCCGGACGGTGATGAGGTCGTCGGCACCGGGACCACCGCCCACCAGGGAGACCCGCCCGAGGCGGGTCGCTCCAACCCCCTGGCGCGCGCCGGGCACCCCGCGCCCCCGGACCCGGCGGACCGGCAGCGTCGCACTCTCGAGTGCCGCCTGGACGGCGTCCCGAACCGCCCGCGCCCTGCGGGGGTCGCCACCAGCGGTCACCGCGACCGCGAGACCCTCAGCGGGTGTGCCGGCCCGGCCCCGGGCCACGGCGGGTGTCCAGGCCGACGAGGCCGCGGCATCGTCGGCGCGGACGCACCAGACCCTGGCCGCCTCGGCCTCACGCGCGACCGCGGCGTCGACGGCCGGGTCTCCCGTGGCTGTGTGGACCAGCCACGCGGTCTCGGGTGTCACGAGGTCGCCAGCGAGGTACTCCCGCTGCTGCCAGGTGATCTGGCGGGCAGCCGCGAGGTCGGCCAGGTCCTCGACCAGCCACGGGCTGACCACCTCCACCACGGCGCCCGCCTCGACCAGACCGGCCACGCGACGGGCCGCGACCGGGCCGCCGCCGACGACCACGACCCGGCGTCCGTGGAGGTCGAGGGACAGCGCGTAGTCGGGCCGGGTCATCAGATGCCCTCGCCGGCGCTCCGGTCGGGCGCCTCCGCCATCCCCGCGGCAAGCGTCGCGCCGTCGGCCTCGTCGACGAGGAGGAACGAGCCCGTGCGCCGGAGGTCGCGGTAGTCGTCGAGTGGGACATCTTCGGCGAGCCGGAGCCGCAGGCGCCCGATCGCATTGAGCGCCAGGCCATCTGGCGCAGGACGCTGCTCCATCGACTCGATGTCGAGCTGGTCGACGACGTCCTCCACCATCGCGCGGACCGTGCGCGTGCCGGCTCGCAGGAGCACGCGGTCACGGGTGCGCAGCACGCGGTCGGACAGCACCGCGACGGTGCCGGCGAGCGATCGCACCAGAAGCGGCGGCCGGTCTGCTGCCGCTATGAGGTCGCCCCGGGAGATGTCGATGTCGTGGGCCAGTCGGAGCACCACGGACTGCGGGGCGAACGCCGCGTCGAGCTGCTCGATCGCGCCGCCGGCGACCGCGCGGTCGATGCCGACCACCGTCGTGCGGCTGCCGCCGGGCAGGACGACCACCTCGTCGCCGGGGCGCACCACGCCCGAGGTGAGCCGTCCGGCATACCCCCGGTAGTCGGGGTGCTCGGCGGTCCGGGGCCGGATGACGTACTGGACTGGCACCCGCAGGGGCTGGGCCTGCGGGTCGGTGCCCACGGGCACCCCTTCGAGGTGCTCGAGGAGCGTCGGCCCGACATACCACTCGGCCCGGCTGGACCGGTCGACGATGTTGTCGCCGAACAGCGCCGAGACTGGCACCGCGACGACGTCGTCGATCCCGAACCTGGCCGCGAGGCACTCGAACTCGTCCATGATGCGCCGATACTCGCCCTCGTCCCAGTCGACGAGGTCCATCTTGTTCACCGCGAGCGCGACATGCCGCACCCCGAGCAGGCCAGTCACCGCCAGGTGGCGCCGGGTCTGCTCGACCACGCCGTGGCGCGCGTCGACGAGGATGAGCGCCAGCTCGGCGGTCGAGGCGCCCGTGACCATGTTTCGCGTGTACTGGACGTGGCCGGGCGTGTCGGCGAGGACGTAGCTCCGAGTGGGAGTCGAGAAGTAGCGGTAGGCCACGTCAATCGTGATGCCCTGCTCGCGCTCGGCGCGCAGCCCGTCGGTCAGCAGGGCGAGGTCGGTGGCGTCGAGGCCGCGGTCGCGGCTGGCCCGCTCCACGGCATCGAGCTGGTCGGCCAGGACCGACTTGGTGTCATAGAGGAGTCTGCCGACCAGGGTCGACTTGCCGTCGTCGACGCTGCCGGCCGTGGCAAGGCGGAGCAGGTCATGGCCGACATGCCGCGACCCCGCAGTGACCGCAGCCACCGCGTCGAGCGCGGACTCGGTCCCCTCACCGCGGGTGGACGCCGCCGCGCTCGCCGGTTGTGCGGTGACGTCAGTCCGGAGGTCTGGTGCCGTCGTCATCAGAAGTATCCCTCTCGCTTGCGGTCCTCCATGGCTGCCTCCGAGAGACGGTCGTCTGCACGAGTGGCGCCCCTCTCGGTGAGCCGGGTGGTCGCCACCTCGGCGATGACCGACTCGACGTTGCGTGCCTCGGACTCGACGGCTCCGGTGCAGCTCATGTCACCGACTGTGCGGTAGCGCACGGTGCGCCGCTCGACCGTCTCGGACGGCTTGGCGCGGCCCCACTCCCCCACGGAAAGCCACATGCCGTCGCGCCGGAACACCTCGCGCTCGTGGGCGTAGTAGAGCGACGGGAGCTCGATGCCCTCGCGGGCGATGTAGCGCCAGATATCCAGCTCGGTCCAGTTGGAGAGCGGGAACACCCGGACGTGCTCGCCCGGCGCGTGCCGCCCGTTGTAGAGGTCCCACAGCTCCGGCCGCTGGCGGCGCGGGTCCCACGCCCCGAAGGCGTCGCGCAGCGAGAACACGCGCTCCTTGGCCCGCGCCTTCTCCTCGTCGCGCCGCCCGCCGCCGAACACCGCGTCGAACTTGTTGTCGACGATGGCTTCGAGCAGCGGCACGGTCTGCAGCGGGTTCCTGGTGCCGTCGGGGCGTTCGCGCAGGCGGCCGTCGTCGAGGTAGTCCTGCACCTTGGCGACGACGAGGCGCACCCCGAACTGCGCCACCGTCTCGTCGCGGTAGTCGAGCACCTCGGGGAAGTTGTGCCCCGTGTCGACGTGCAGCAGCGAGAACGGAATCCCGCCGGGCGCGAACGCGCGGGCTGCGAGGTGCAGCATGACAACGGAGTCCTTGCCGCCGGAGAACAGCAGCACTGGACGCTCGAACTCGCCGGCCACCTCGCGGAAGATGTGGATCGACTCCGCTTCGAGGTGGTCCAGGTGGTCGAGCGTGAACTGCGCTGGAAGCGCAGGGCCGGTCGCGGCCTGAGTCCTCGCCGGGGTCGTGGTCATGTGTGCAGCCCGCATTCGGTCTTGGTCTTCCCGGCCCAGCGGCCGGCCCTGGCGTCCTCGCCCGCCGCGACGGAGCGGGTGCAGGGGGCGCACCCGATCGAGGCGTAGCCCTCCTCGCGGAGGGGGTTGAGGAACACGCCGTGCTCCTCGACGTACTGGTCGACGTCGTCCTGCGTCCAGCCCGCGAGCGGGTTGAGCTTGACCATGCCGCGCCGCTCGTCCCACCCGACGACTGCGATGTCCGTGCGCGTGGGCGCGTCCTCGCGCCGCATGCCGGTCACCCAGGCGTCGTGGTTCTCCAGGGCACGGTTGAGCGGCTCGACCTTGCGCATCGCGCAGCAGCGGTCGGGGTCGCGATCGTGCAGCTTGGCGCCGTACTCCGCGTCCTGCTGGGCGACCGTGAGGAGCGGCAGGATGGTGCGGATCTGCACGGGCAGCATCGCGGCATAGGCGTCGCGGGTGCCGAGGGTCTCGGCGAAGTGGTAGCCGGTATCGAGGAAGAACACGTCGGCACCCGGGATGGTCGTGCCGGACAGGTGCACGAGCACCTCGTCGCCCATGCTGCTGGCGATGGTCAGCCGGTCGCCGAACGTCTGCGCGGCCCAGTGCAGGGCCTCGCGGGCCAGCTCGACCCGATGGTCGTATGCCGTGGCGCCGGCTTCCGACTCACGCTCGGCGAAGTGCCGGGAGCCTTCTGCTGCAAGGGCTTTCAACCCGTCGGTTGTGGCGGTGGTGCTCATGCTTGGGTCTCCCTCCGGAGCTCGGCTTCCTCGCGCAGGCGGCCGGGGATCTGGGTGGTGTCGACGGTGGTGAGTCGGACGGTGAAGACCCTGGCGCAGGCGCGGCAGAGCCAGGCCCCGGAGGGCTCCTCCACCGGGCGCAGATCCTCCTCGGCGCAGAACGGGCAGTAGTAGATGACGCCCGCCCCGGGGCTGTCACTCATCGCAGGTCGTCCTCGTCGGCGCGCCGGGCCCACACGGCAAACGCCTCGCCCGTCTGGCGCTGCCCGAGGTAATGACCGGCCAGGCGCTCGATGTAGTCCGGAAGGTCCTCGGCTCGGATCTTCAGCGCGCGGGTCTTGCGCGCCAGCTGGGGATCGGTTCCGAGACTTCCACCCAGGTGCACCTGGAAGACCTCCACCAGGTTGCCGTCGTCGTCGGTCTGCACCATCCCCTTGAGGCCCACGTCCGCGACCTGGGTCCGGGCACAGGCATTGGGGCAGCCGTTGACATGGATCGAGAACGGCGCGTCGAACTCGGGCAGGCGCCGCTCGAGCTCAGCCACCACCGTCCGGGCGCGCGCCTTGGTCTCGACCAGGGCCAGCTTGCAGAACTCGATGCCGGTGCAGGCCAGCACGCCGCGCCGCCACTCGCTCGGCGCGCTCGGTAGGCCGGCCTCGTCGAGCGCGGACGTGAGGACCACGACCTCGGTCTGAGGGATGTCGAGGACGAGCAGCTTCTGCTGGGCGGTGAGCCTCACCCGACCGGACCCGTGGCGCTCGGCCAGTTCCGCCACGGCATACAGCGTGGTGCCGCTGACCCGGCCCGCCACGGGGGCGACGCCGACCCAGAACCGGCCGTCCTTCTGCGGGTGGACGCCCACGTGGTCGCGGCGGTGGTCGGACGGGGCCGCTGGGGCCGGGCCGTCGGCGAGCGAGCGCCCCAGGTATTCGCGCTCCAGCACCTCGCGGAAACGCTCCGGGCCCCAGTCGGCCATGAGGAACTTGAGCCGGGCCCGGTTGCGCAGGCGTCGGTAGCCGTAGTCGCGGAAGATCGAGACGACGCCCTTCCAGACCTCGGGCACGTCCGCCAGGCGCACCCAGGCGCCGAGGCGCTGGGCGAACATGGGGTTGGTCGAGAGGCCGCCGCCGACCCAGACGTCGAAGCCGGGGCCGAGCTCGGGGTGCTCGACGCCGACGAAGGAGATGTCGTTGACCTCGTGGGCCACGTCCAGGCTCGGCGAGCCGGAGACCGCGGTCTTGAACTTGCGGGGCAGGTTGGAGAACTCGGGGCTTCCGATGTAGCGCTCGAGGATCGCGCGGACGGCTGGTGTGCCGTCGACGACCTCGTCCGCGGCGATGCCGGCCACCGGTGAGCCGAGGATGACGCGCGGGGTGTCGCCGCAGGCCTCGGCCGTCGTCAGGCCCACAGCCTCGAGGCGGCGCCAGATCTCGGGCACGTCCTCGATGCGGATCCAGTGCAGCTGGATGTTCTGCCGGTCGGAGATGTCGGCGGTGTCGCGCGCGAACTCCGTGCTGATCCCGGCGACAGTCCGCAGCTGAACGCTGGACAGCGCGCCGCCGTCGCTGCGCACTCGCAGCATGAAGTACTCGTCGTCGAGCTCGCTGGGGTCGAGCGTGGCCGTCTTGCCGCCATCGATGCCCGGCTTGCGCTGGGTGTACAGGCCCCACCAGCGCATCCGGCCCCGGAGGTCGTCACCGGGGATCGAGGCGAAGCCCTCTTTTGCGTAGACCTGCTCGATCCGGGCCCGCACGTTGAGCCCGTCGTCGGCCTGCTTGAACTCCTCGTTGTGGTTGAGGGGAGTGCGGTCGCCGTCCGACCACGCGCCGGTGGCGGCAGTTCGCGTCGGGCGGCTCGGTCGGGCTGGCGCCTGGGTCACGGACCCATTGTGCCGCATAGCTTATGGATTGCATAACGTTCCATTATCTGAGCGGAATGCCTACTGGACGGGCAGGGAATGAGGTGGGTGGCGACCCGGCGCTCAGGCCAGGGCGACCAGGTCTCGGTAGTCCGGGCCCCAGAGGTCCTCGACGCCGTCGGGCAGCAAGAGAATCCGCTCGGGCTCGAGGGCCTCGACCGCGCCCTCGTCGTGGGTCACAAGCACCACGGCGCCCTTGTAGGTGCGCAGCGCTCCCAGGATCTCTTCGCGGGATGCCGGGTCGAGGTTGTTGGTGGGCTCGTCGAGCAGCAGGACGTTGGCCGACGACACGACGAGCAGGGCCAGCGAGAGCCGGGTCTTCTCACCGCCGGAGAGGACTCCGGCGGGCTTGTCCACGTCGTCCCCCGAGAACAGGAAGGAGCCGAGGACCTTGCGCACCTCGGTCTCGCCGAGGTCCGGAGCGGCACTCTTCATGTTCTGCAGGACAGTGCGCTCGACATCGAGGTTCTCGTGCTCCTGGGCGTAGTAGCCGAGCTTCAGGCCGTGGCCCGGCTGGACCTCCCCGGTGTCGGGCTGGTCGATGCCCGACAGCATGCGCAGCAGGGTCGTCTTGCCGGCGCCGTTGAGGCCGAGCACCACCACCCGGGAGCCCCGGTCGACCGCCAGATCGACGTCGGTGAAGACCTCCTGGGACCCGTAGGACCGCGACAGACCGCTCGCCCGCAGCGGCGTCCGCCCGCAGGGAGCGGGCTCGGGGAACCGGAGCCTGGCCACCCGGTCGGTGACCCGCTCCCCCTCGAGGCCGGCGAGCAGCCGCTCGGCACGCCGGGCCATGTTCTGGGCGGCCACGGCCTTGGTCGCCTTGGCTCGCATCTTGTCGGCCTGCGCCATCAGGGCCGATGCCTTCTTCTCCGCGTTGGCGCGCTCCCGCTTGCGCCGCCGCTCGTCGGTCTCGCGCTGGAGCAGGTAGGGCTTCCAGCCGACGTTGTAGACGTCCAGCTCGGCCCGGTTGGCGTCGAGGTGGAACACCCGGTTGACGACCGCCTCGAGCAGCTCGACGTCGTGGGAGATGACCACCAGGCCACCGCGGTAGGCCTTGAGGTAGTCGCGCAGCCAGACGACCGAGTCGGCGTCGAGGTGGTTGGTCGGCTCGTCCAGCAGCAGTGTCGAGGCGCCGGAGAACAGGATCCGCGACAGCTCGATGCGGCGGCGCTGCCCGCCGGACAGCGTGCCGAGCTCCTGGCCCAGCACCCGCTCCTCCAGTCCGAGGGCACCGGCGATCGAGGCTGCCTCGGCCTCCGCGGCATACCCCCCGGCGCTGGCGAACTCGGCGTCCAGCCGCGCGTACCTGCGCATCGCCCGCTCCTGGGTGTCGCCGTCGGCGCTGGCCATCTGCTTCTCGGATGCGCGCAGGTCGCGCACGATCGTGTCGAGGCCGCGCGCCGAGAGCACGCGGTCACGCGCGGTGATGTGCAGGTCGCCGGTGCGCGGGTCCTGCGGCAGGTAGCCGACGTCGCCGGACGACATCACCGACCCTGCCGCGGCCTGAGTGACCCCGGCGAGGACCTTGGTGAGGGTGGTCTTCCCGGCACCGTTGCGCCCAACGAGGCCGATCCGGTCCCCCGCCGCGATGCGGAACGTGGCGTTGTCGAGGAGCAGCCGGGAGCCGGCCCGGAGCTCGATACCCGTGGCAGCAATCACCGGTCAACCACCACAGAAGGTCACTCCCGAAGGCCTGCTCAGCGCGGATGGGTTGGCATGAATCGAGGGCGGGTACCACCGCCCCGATACCTTCCTGCGGCGCGGGCCTCGTTCGCGCGCTGGACAGGTGCTCGTGACTAGTCTAAGGGCGCAGATCCGCTGGCCGGATCCGCCCCAGAGCCCGGAGGCGCCCATGAGTTTCAACGAGAACGTCCAGATCGACACCTCGCAGGTCGAGTCGGGCGGCTCGGGAGGCCGCGGTCCGGGTGGACTCGTGGTCGGCGGCGGCATTGGCGGCCTCATCCTGCTCGTCATCATGATGTTCCTCGGCATCAACCCCAACGACGTGCCCTCCAACCCCTCGGGCACCGACCCCGGCCAGGTGCAGCCGGGCGGCTCGCAGAGCAGCGGAAGCTTCGCCCAGTGCAAGACGGGCGCCGATGCCAACAAGAACGACGTGTGCCGGGTCATCGCCACCGTCAACTCGGTGCAGGCCTTCTGGTCGGAGGACCTCTCGCGCTACGGCAAGCAGTACACGCCGGCCAAGACCGTGCTCTACTCCGGAGCCACCCAGTCGCAGTGCGGCACCGCGTCCAACCAGGTCGGGCCGTTCTACTGCCCCCTTGACAAGAAGGTCTATATCGACGCCTCCTTCTTCCAGATCCTCAGCAAGCAGTTCGGCGCGGACACCGGGGCCCTGGCCCAGGAGTACGTCGTCGCTCACGAGTACGGCCACCACATCCAGGACGAGCTCGGCCTGCTCGGGCGCGCCCAACAGGATCCCAGCGGGCCCCAGAGCGGCGGCGTCCGGATTGAGCTCATGGCCGACTGTCTGGCCGGAGTCTGGGCCAAGCACGCCACCGAGACCAAGGACGCCAACGGCGTCACCTTCCTCAAGCCGCTGACCCAGGACGACATCAAATCAGCCCTGTCGGCAGCCTCGGCGGTTGGCGACGACCGGATCCAGCAGAAGACGCAGGGACAGGTCACGACCGAGTCGTGGACCCATGGGTCGTCCGCGGCCCGACAGCACTGGTTCATGCAGGGCTTTGACCAGGGCGACCTCAACTCATGCGACACCTTCGCGGTCGAAACGGTCGAGTGAGGCAGCACTGGCGCGCCCCGGTCACGGCTGTTCGGCCCGCTCCGCCAAGGTGATCCGCACGGCACGCCCTCGCCGCAGTGCCTCCTCCAGCACATCGAGCCTGGGATCGGGCAGGTCATAGAACTCCCGGCGCGGCAGTCGGGCCAGGTGGGAGAGCCGCGAATCGGCCAGGACGTCACGCACCAGAGCCCGGTCCCCGCCCACCACGAGACCAGCGGGTACGCCGGGCGGTAGGTTGCGCAGGGCATGGTCGGCGACCGCGCGCACCAGCTCGTCGGCTTGGTTGCCGCGGCGCCTCGCGAAGCGCTGCTGCGACTGGCCCCCTGCCGCCGTGCGCGACTGCACGTAGCGGGTGCCGGTCTTGTGGGCGACGAGCTGGCCCGCGCGGGCCAGGCCCACGGCATACCCGCCGCGGCGCACGAGCACCAGCCCCAGCGGGTCGTTGGGGAACTCCTCCCGCGCCACGATGTCGAAGCGCGCGGCGCCGTCGTCGCGACGGGCGAAGCCCTCCAGCCAGCGCTCGAGGCGCTCTGGCGCGACCTCGACGACGCGGCTCACCTGTGGCGCGTCGGACGTCAGATGTTGAAGCCGAGGGCGCGCAGCTGCTCGCGGCCGTCCTCGGTGATCTTGTCGGGCCCCCACGGCGGCATCCACACCCAGTTGATCCGGTGCGACGCCACGACGCCGTCGAGCGCCTGCTGGGTCTGGTCCTCGATGACGTCGGTGAGCGGGCAGGCCGCCGACGTGAGGGTCATGTCGAGGACGGCGTGGTTCTGGGCGTCGACGGTGATGCCGTAGACGAGGCCGAGGTCGACGACGTTGATGCCGAGCTCGGGGTCGACGACGTCGCGCATCGCCTCCTCGACGTCGGCGACGTTAGCCGGCGTCTGGATGGTGGTGGTGTCGCTCATCAGCTCTCTCCTTGCTGCAGCGGTGGTCAGGCGTGGGGGGCGGTCGTCGCGGCCGCCCCGTCAGCGGCGGGTGCAGAGATGTCCTCGCCGGCGCGGGCGAGGGCGTCAGTGAAGGCGCTCCACCCGAGCAGTGCGCACTTGACGCGTGCGGGGTAGCGGGCCACTCCTGCGAACGCCACGCCGTCGCCGATCTGTTCCTCGTCGCCGGGATCCGAGCCCTTCGAGGTGAGCATGGCGCGCATGGCGGCGAACGTCTCCAGAGCCTGGGCGACGGGGTGGCCGATCACCTCGTCGGCCAGGACCGACGTGGAGGCGGTGGAGATCGAGCAGCCCAGCGCGTCGTAGGAGACGTCCTGGACCACGCCGTCCTCGACCCGGATCCGAAGCGTCACCTCGTCGCCGCAGGTGGGGTTGACATGGTGCACCTCGGCGTCGAACGGCTCTCGCAGGCCGGCGTGGTGGGGACGCTTGGAGTGCTCGAGGATGAGCTCCTGGTAGAGGTCCATCAGCGGGCCACCACCGCATCGTCGCCGGTCGGCACGCCGAAGACCGCGGGCACTCGGTCGAGGGCCGCCAGGAGGGCGTCGAGCTCGGCCGGGGTGTTGTAGACGGCGACGCTCGCGCGCACGCTGGCGGTGACGCCCAGCCGGCGGTGTAACGGCCAGGCACAGTGGTGGCCGACCCGCACGGCGACACCCTGGTCGTCGAGGATCTGGCCGACGTCGTGGGCGTGGACGCCGTCGACCACGAAGGCGACAGCACCGCCGCGGCTGTCGAGCGTGGTGGGCCCGAGCACCCGGATCCAGGGCCGGTCGGCCAGGCCCGCGAGCAGCTGTGCGGTCAGGGCCTGCTCGTGGGCGTGGATGCGGTCCATGCCGAGTGCGGTCAGGTAGTCCACGGCCGCAGCCAGCCCGATCGCCTGCGCGGCCATCGGGACCCCGGCCTCGAACCGCTGGGGCGGGGCGGCATACGTGCTGCTCTCCATGCGGACAGTCTCGATCATGGATCCGCCGGTGAGGAACGGCGGCATCTGCTCGAGGAGCTCAAAGCGGCCCCAGAGCACACCGATGCCCATTGGCCCCAGCATCTTGTGGCCGGAGAAGGCCAGGAAGTCGACGCCGAGCCCCGCCGCGGAGTCGGCGACGTCGACAGGGAGGTGCGGCACCGACTGACAGGCGTCGAGCACCGAGATCGCCCCAACGGCTCGGGCCGCGTCGGCCAGCCGGCGGACCGGGGTGACCGTGCCCAGCACGTTGGAGGTGTGGGTGAACGCGAAGACCTTGGTGCGCTCGGTCAGGAGGGCGTCGAGGCCGGAGAGGTCGAGTCGCCCCTCGTCGGTGATGGGAACCCAGCGCAACGTCGCCCCGGTGCGCCTCGCCAGCTCCTGCCAGGGCACGAGGTTGGCGTGGTGCTCCATCTCGGTGACCAGGATCTCGTCGCCCCGGGCCGATCCTGAACCGCGCTGCGGCCTCGCCCGCGAACGCCGCGTTGGAGAAGGCGTAGGCCACGAGGTTGAGTGCCTCGGTAGCGTTCTTGGTGAACACGGCCTCGCGCGCAGGCGCCCCGATGAAGGCCGCGATCCGCGCCCGGGCGGACTCGTAGGCCTCGGTGCCCTCCTCGGAGAGCTGGTGGGCGCCCCGGTGGACGGCGGAGTTCAGCTGCTCGTAGAACGCCCGCTCCGCGTCGAGCACCTGCCGAGGCTTCTGGGAGGTAGCGGCCGAGTCGAGGTAGACGAGCGGCTTCCCGCCGCGCACCGTGCGCCCCAGGATCGGGAAGTCGGCCCGGATGCGGGCGAGCTCCCGGTCGCTGAAGGGGCTGCTGGGTGTCATGGGTGCCTCCGGGAAGGGCTGATCAGGCGGTGGCGAGGTAGCGGTCGTAGCCTTCGTCCTCGAGCCGCTCGGCGAGCTCGGGGCCGCCCTCCTCGACGATCTTGCCGTCGATGAAGACGTGGACGAAGTCGGGCTGGATGTAGCGCAGGATCCGCGTGTAGTGCGTGATCAGGAGGATGCCGACGTCGGTCGTCTCCTTGGCCCGGTTGACCCCCTCCGAGACCACCTTGAGGGCGTCGACGTCGAGGCCGGAGTCGGTCTCGTCGAGGATCGCGATCCTCGGCTTGAGCAGCTCCATCTGGAGGATCTCGTGGCGCTTCTTCTCGCCGCCGGAGAACCCCTCGTTGACGTTGCGCTCGGCGAAGGCGGGGTCCATGCGCAGGTTGCCCATGGCCTCCTTGACGTCCTTCACCCACGCGCGGAGCTTGGGTGCCTCGCCCTCGACGGCCGTCTTGGCCGTGCGCAGGAAGTTGCTGACGGTCACGCCGGGGATCTCGACCGGGTACTGCATCGCGAGGAACAGGCCCGCGCGGGCGCGCTCGTCGACCTTCATGGCGAGCACGTCCTCACCGTCGAGGGTGACGGTGCCGCCGGTGACGGTGTACTTGGGATGGCCGGCGATGGAATAGGCCAGCGTCGACTTGCCAGAGCCGTTGGGGCCCATGATGGCGTGGGTCTCGCCGGACTTCACGGTGAGGTCGACGCCGCGGAGGATCTCCTTGACGCCGTCCTCGACATCGACGGTCACCTGCAGGTTGCGGATCTCAAGAGTGGTCATGGGTGCTGGTTCCTCAATCTGTTCGGGGGGTCAGGCTCTCAGTCGTGGATGGGGGTCGTGCCGACGTAGACCTCGTCGTCCTCGACCTTCACCGGATAGACGCTGATGGGGACGGTGGCCGGCGGGCCGGACGGCTCGCCCGTGCGGATGTCGAAGCGGGAGCCGTGCAGCCAGCACTCGAGCGTGTGCCCCTCGAGCTCGCCCTCAGAGAGCGAGACGTTGGCGTGGCTGCACGTGTCGTCGACGGCGTAGAGCTCGCCCTCCTGGGTCCGGACGATGGCCACGACCTGCCCGTAGATGTTGGCCGCGGCCACTCCCACCCTGGGCAGCTCGTCAACGCGGCACACACGGACGAAGTCGTCGTCGATGCTCTCGGGGACAGCGCTCATGCAGCGCCCTCCGCCACGGTGGTCTCCAGGCCGCTCAAGCCGCCGAGCTCCGCGTCGATCGCCGCCATCAGGTGCTCGGTCACCTCGGGAACACCGATCCGCTGCACGATGTCGGCAAAGAAGCCCCGCACCACGAGGCGGCGGGCTAGGTCCTCGGGAATGCCCCGCGCCTGGAGGTAGAAGAGCTGCTCGTCATCGAAGCGACCGGTCGCCGAGGCGTGACCGGCGCCGATGATCTCGCCGGTCTCGATCTCGAGGTTGGGCACCGAGTCGGCACGGGCCCCGTCGGTGAGCACGAGGTTGCGGTTGAGCTCGTAGGTGTCGGTGCCCTCCGCGGTGTGGCGGATGAGCACATCGCCGACCCACACGGTGTGGGCCGAGTCGCCCTGGAGGGCGCCCTTGTACTGAACCCGGGAGGTGCAGTGGGGCGCTTCGTGGTCGACGAACAGGCGGTGCTCCTGGTGCTGGCCGGCGTCGGCGAAGTAGACGCCCAGACCCTCGAACGACCCACCCGGGCCCGCGTAGCGCGCATTCATGGCCAGACGCACGATCTTGCCGCCGAGGGTCACCGCGATGTGCTTGAGCTTGGCGTCACGCCCGATCAGGGCGTCGTTCTGGGCCAGGTGGATCGTGTCGTCGTCCCACTCCTGCACCGTGACGAAGGTCAGGTCAGCACCGTCGCCCAGCTTGATCTCCACGTTGGAGCCGCACTCCGCAGAGCCGCGGTGGGTCAGCACCACCGTGCCCTTGGCGAAGTTGCCCGCCTCCACCACGAGGTGGCCGTTCACGCGGGCCAGGCCGCTCGCGGAGACCGTGATGCGCACCGGCTCCGAGAGCTCGACCTCGGCTGGGATGGCGACCCTGGTGGCTTCCGGCTCGCCGGCCCAGGCGACGGCCGACGCGCGGTCGGCCGGGATACCCACGCCGGCCGAGCGGGCGGCCACGCGATCGACGGTGGCCCCCTCGGGCGCCTCGACGGACACCGTCAGCCGCTCCGCGTCCGTCGTCGCCTCGTGGAAGAGGGCCCCGACGCGGTCGACCGGGGTGAACCGCCAGTCCTCTTCGCGGCCCATGGGCACCGCGAAGTCGTCTACGGCATACGACCTCTTGCGCTCGGCGCGGGACTGGTCAGGAACGAACGCGGCAGCGCTGTCCTCGTGCCCCGCACGGCCGTGCTGGGGCTTCTCGGCCAGAAGGCTCATCAGCCAACGGCTCCTTCCATCTGCAGCTCGATCAGGCGGTTGAGCTCGAGGGCGTACTCCATGGGCAGCTCGCGCGCGATGGGCTCGATGAAGCCGCGCACGATCATGGCCATGGCCTCCTCCTCGGTCAGCCCGCGGGACATGAGGTAGAAGAGCTGGTCGTCGCCGATCTTCGACACAGTCGCCTCGTGGCCCATCTGCACGTCGTCCTCGCGGACGTCGACGTAGGGATAGGTGTCGGAGCGGCTGATCGTGTCGACCAGCAGCGCGTCGCAGCGCACCGTCGACTTGCTGTGGTGGGCGCCCTCCAGGATCTGGACAAGTCCGCGATAGGAGGTGCGGCCACCACCGCGCGCGACGGACTTGGAGACGATGCTCGACGAGGTGTGCGGAGCGGCATGCACCATCTTGGCGCCGGCGTCCTGGTGCTGCCCCTCGCCCGCGAAGGCGATCGACAGGGTCTCGCCCTTGGCGTGCTCGCCGAGCAGGAAGACGGCTGGGTACTTCATGGTCACCTTGGAGCCGATGTTGCCGTCGACCCACTCCATCGTCGCGCCCTCGGCCGCGGTGGCCCGCTTGGTGACGAGGTTGTAGACGTTGTTCGACCAGTTCTGGATCGTGGTGTAGCGCACGCGGGCGTTCTTCTTCACCACGATCTCGACCACCGCGGAGTGCAGCGAGTCGGACTTGTAGATCGGCGCCGTGCAGCCCTCGACGTAGTGCACGTAGGAGCCCTCGTCGGCGATGATCAGCGTGCGCTCGAACTGGCCCATGTTCTCGGTGTTGATCCGGAAGTAGGCCTGCAGCGGGATGTCGACGTGGACGCCAGGCGGCACGTAGATGAACGAGCCGCCCGACCAGACCGCGGTGTTGAGCGAGGCGAACTTGTTGTCGCCGGCGGGGATCACCGACGTGAAGTACTCGCGGAACAGGTCCTCGTGCTCGCGCAGCCCACTGTCGGTGTCGACGAAGATGACGCCCTTCGCCTCCAGGTCCTCGCGGATCTGGTGGTAGACGACCTCGGACTCGTACTGGGCCGCGACACCGGCGATGAGGCGCTGCTTCTCCGCCTCCGGGATGCCGAGCCGGTCATAGGTGTTCTTGATGTCCTCGGGCAGCTCGTCCCAGGAGGTGGCCTGCTTCTCGGTCGACTTCACGAAGTACTTGATGTTCTGGAAGTCGATCCCGGTCAGGTCGGAACCCCAGGTCGGCATCGGCTTCTTGTTGAAGAGGCGCAGCGACTTGAGCCGCAGGTCGGTCATCCACTGCGGCTCGCCCTTGCGGGCCGATATGTCACGGACGACCTCCTCGTTCAGGCCGCGCCGGGCCGAGGAGCCTGCGGTATCCGAGTCGGCCCAGCCGTACTCGTAGCGCCCCAGGTCCTTCAGGCCTGGGTTGAGCTCTTCGATGTGGGTGCTCATCGCGTGGACCCTTCCTTGGTCGTGGTAGTGGCAGTGGTGATCGCGGCTGCAGGGACAGCCGGGACGAACGTGGTGCACACGTGGTCGCCGTGGGCGAGGGTCGCCAGGCGCTGCACGTGGACTCCTAGCAATCGGGAGAAGGCGTCTGTTTCAGCGTCACAGAACTGCGGAAATTCCCGGGCGGCGTGCTGGACCGGGCAGTGGCCCTGGCACAGCTGTATGCCGGTGAGCGGGCCGACCGCGGACGGCGCCGGCTCCGACGTGCCCTGGGAGTCCCGCTCAGATCCGCCCATGGGGCGCGCAGACGCCGCGAAGCCGTCGCGCGTGAGCGCACGGACGAGTGCCTCGGCGCGCTCAGGGGGCGAGTCGCCCGCATCGGCCAGCTCGGCGGCATACCGCTGCTCGGCGGTGGCGATCCGCTGCTGGACGAACGCCGACACGGCACCCGGCCCCCCGGTCTGCTCGAGGAACCGGAGCGCCTCGGTGGCGAGGTGGTCGTAGTCGGACACGAGGGCCTGGTGACCGGCGGGGCTGATGACGTAGGAGCGTGCGGGACGGCCCCGGCCGCGGTGGCCGGACGCCTGCTCGCGGGCTTCGATCAGGCCATCCTCTACGAGGTTGTCGAGGTGGCGGCGGACCGCCGTCGGGGTCAGGCCGAGCTGTGCGGCCAGGGTTATCGCCCGGATCGGCCCGTGCTCGCTGATCGCCTTGAGCACGCGGTCGCGGGTGCGCGACTCCAGCCGCGACTCCGGCGACTGGGTGCCCACCTCAGGCGCGCCAGCAATAAACACACATCTATGTTACGTAATTAGTCCGACCAAGGGAAAGGAAGGCAAGCCTTACCACAGCCCTCAGCCCACGAGCAGTCCTCGGCGGCGCGCCTCTGCCACGGCCTCCCCACGGGTCGCCACCCCGAGCTTGGCCAGGATGTTCGAGACATGGACGCTGGCCGTCTTGGTGCTGATGAACAGCTGGGCGCCGATCTGTCCGTTGGTGCGCCCCTGCCCGAGCAGCGCCAGGATCTCGCGCTCCCGGGGCGTGAGCGCATCCGGACTCCGCACCGCTCCCGTGCCCGACACGCTGCCTCTCGCGACCGGCTGGAGCGCGCGCAGCTCCCGGGCCAGCGGCTCGGCGCCCAGCCGCGCCGCTGTCGCGCTCGCGGCTGCGATGAGCTCGTCGTCGCCCTCGCGGCCCGCGGCCTGCAGCACGGCCGCCAGACGCGCCTGGGATCTGGCCTCCTCGAACGCGTGACCATAGGCGTGCATGGCGTCAACGGCCTCGCGCCAAGCCGCGACGAGGTCGTCCAGCGACGGGGCGTTGATGCCCGCCGACCAGCGCAGTCGAAGCTCCTCGGCGCGAAGCCTCGCGATCCAGGCTCGGCCCTCGGGCCCGGGTCCCTCGGCAGCCGAGAGGTCCGGCCACACGAGCGCGGCCGACTGGGCCAGCCGCTCAGCGGCCACGACGAGTTCCCGGCGCCGGGACGTCGAGGCGCCGGGCGCCGCGGTGGCGAACTGCCCCACGAGGAGCGCGTCGAGGCGCACTTCCGCCTGGGCGACGGGCACCTCCCACAGATTCCGCAGGAACGTCACACCCTCGGTGTGCGCCTGCCACGCCAGGTCGAGCTCGCCGGCGTCGCCGTAGAGGTCGATGGCGGCTCCGGTCGCGGCCACGACGATGAAGCCGTCGGCGCCCCAGGTGCGGTGGATCCGATCGAGAAGGGCCACGGCGGCCGCGTTGCCACGCCCCGCGTCAATGTTGAGGCCGCCTGCCAGGAGGCCGACGGCCGCCGTCTCCGGCGGGTGCTCGTCGGAGAAGTCGGCCAGCTCCTTGCCGATCTCCCACTCGCCCAGCTGGTGGGCCACGAGGATCCCCACCATGCGCGCGTCGTGCGCAAAGGGGGCCCATTGGAGGCCCACGGCGCGGGCTCGCGAGGTGGCCTCGCGAAATGCCACCAGCGCCTCGGGAAGGCGGCCCTGACGGTGGTGGAGAGACGCGAGGTGGTGGAGGGCTCGCAGCAGCGGGAGACCCGTCCGGTCGCCCCAGTCCTGGATGAGCCGCTCAAGTCGCTGCAGGGACTCTTCGGGTTGTCCCTGCCGCTCGACGAGACGTGCGCGCAGGCTCTCGATCTCGACACCGAGGTCGCGCAGCCCCAGCCTCGCCGCGAATTCCGCTGCCTCCTGGGCCACCGAGGCTGCCTTCTCGTTGCGACCCCGGTCGGCCAGGGCCTCCGCGTGGGCAGCGAGCAGCCGGGCGTGCAGCGGGGTCTCGACGCCCCACGGGACGATCGCGAGTGCCTCGCGGATGAGGTCGAGGCGGTCCATGGGGGTCTCGGTCAGTCGGGCGGTCGACGCGAGGTGTGCGAGCAGCAGGGCCCTGCCCTCAGGACTCGCGTCGTCGTGCCGCTCGCGAAGCCGCTGCTTCAGGAGCGACACCGCGCGGTCGAGCCGCCCCGTGCCGATGGCCGCCTGGGACGCCTTCACCACCAGCTCGTCGAGCAGGTCGTCGTCATCGGGGGCGAGGCCGAGCGCGCGGTCATAGTGGGACAGGGCCTCGGCTGGGCCGCCGACCGTCATCGCAGCGTCTCCCGCCTCGACGCTCGCAGCCAGGGCCGTCGCGGCGTCACCGGCAGCCCCCGCATGCCGTGCGAGGTCTGCTGCGGTGCCCGGCATGCGGTTGGCGGACAGCACGCGGGCAAAGACGCCATGCGTGCGACTGCGCTCGCTGGGCAGGAGGTCTTCGTAGACCGTCTCGGCCAGGAGGGCATGGCGGAAGGTGTAGCCCTGGGGGTCGGTGGCCACCAGGACGTGTTTCTCGATCGCCTCCCTCAACGAGCGGTCGAGCTCCGGCTCGGTCAACCCTGGTCCGGCCGCCGCGACCGCCGCGAGCAGGGGGTGTGAGATGCGGCGCCCGGCCGCCGACGCAAGCCGAACGACGTCTTGCGCGGGCTCGGAGAGCTGCTCGAAGCGCACCATGAGCAGCCGGGAGAGGTCATCGCCGGCACCGGCCTGGCCGAAGGCCGCCGCCGCCCCGAGCTCCTCGGCGAAGAAGGCATTGCCCTCGGCGCGGTCGACCACTGAGGCGAGGACACCCTCGCTCAAGTTGGCCGGGCATGACGTCGTGACGATCTGGCGGATATCGGCATCCTGCAGCGGCCCGAGGTCGAGCCTGCGCAGACCGGGGATGCGAGACCAGATCGCGAGGGTCGACCGCAGCGGGTGCTTCCGGTGGAGGTCGTCGCTGCGGTAGGACGCAATGAGCGAGACGGGTCCCGAGAAGCCGCGGGTGAAAAGCAGGGTCAGGAGGTCGCGTGAAGTCTGGTCGGCCCAGTGCACGTCCTCGACCACGAGCAGCACCGGCTGGCGGGAGGCAAGGTCATCCAGCGCCGAGTGCACTGCTTCGAACACAGCGGCACGGTCGAGGACGTCCCCCTCGGGGTGGACCGGGACTGCCCGGCCGGGCACGAGCCGTGCGATGTCAGGGTGTGCCGCCACCAAGTCGTCGGCGGTCTCGGGCTCGACAGCGGACAGCCTCCCCAGGATCTCGGCGAACGGGAGGTACGGGAGAGCGGTCCCAGCCTCACCGACACAGTGACCGACCAGGACGAGCCACCCGTCGACCGTGGCCTGGGCGGCCACCTCGGCGATCAGGCGCGACTTGCCGATGCCCGCGTCGCCGGACACCACGACGAGACCTCCGGCTCGACGATGCCCGAGGTCGTCGCCAAGCCCGGCGGCCAGGACGAGGCGCTCGAGCTCATCGGCGCGCCCGACCAGCGGGGCTGCAGCAGTGTCAAGGGCCACGGCCCCGATTATGGCGGTGACGTCCGACGCTGCCCACGGCAATACGAAAGCCGCGGCGGGCCCGGGAAGGCCCGCCGCGGCCGATGCTGCGTTGTTCTGTGTGCTTTGCGTCCGCCGCTGCCCGTCCGCAGTGGCGGTCTGGCTCACGGTCACGCGACGCGGGCCGCGTGGCCCTGGTGGCGTCCGGCCGCCGGGCGGCGGTTCAGCAGCCGCAGGTGCTTGTGGTGAACGCGACTGCGTCGCCCGTTGCCCGCGTTGGCGCGGCCCAGGCTCTCCTGGCGCCAGGCGACCTCGGCGGCGACGAACAGCGGGTCTGAGTAGAACGACATCTTGCCCTCCCTGTATGGATTTTCCGATGCCTCAAGACTCGGCTCCTGAGGTAGGCGGGCACATGAGGCAGGTGCCGTATTTGTGGGAACGGAGTCTGCGTCCGGGCGCCTTAGGTAGCCACCGCAGCCCGCGCGTTCCTGAGGTAGGCAGCGGACCTAAACTCGCCCTCGTGCCCCCAGCCGTCGTCGTGAGCGACCTCCACAAGCGCTTCGGCGAGGTGCGGGCCGTCGACGGGGCCACCTGGCAGGCCACCACGGGCGAGGTCACCGCGGTGCTCGGGCCCAACGGGGCGGGCAAGACGACCATGGTCGAGTGCCTCGAGGGCCTGCGCCACCCCGACGCCGGGCGAGCCGAAGTGCTCGGCGTCGTGCCCTGGCGGGCGTCGGCCGACCACCGGGCCCGGGTGGGCGTGATGCTGCAGGACGGCGGCCTTCCCAACGGCGCGCGGCCCCTCGCGCTCCTGCGCCACCTCTCGTCGATGTACGCCAGCCCGGTGCCGGTTCCCGAGCTGGCGAAGCCGTTGGGCATCGACGCCTTCGCCCGAACCGCGATCCGACGGCTGTCCGGTGGGCAGCGCCAGCGGGTGGCCCTCGCGGCGGCCCTCATCGGCCGGCCCGAGGTGGTCTTCCTCGACGAGCCGAGCGCCGGGCTCGACCCGCATGCGCGCCTGGACGTGTGGGACCTCGTACGCTCCGAGGCCATACGGGGCGCCGCCGTGGTCCTCACCACACACTCCTTCGAAGAAGCGCAGCGCCTTGCCGACCGGATCGTCATCGTCGCCGACGGCCGCACCGTGGCGGAGGGGACGCCTGAGCAGCTGACCCGTACCCAGTCCCTTGAAGACCTGTACTTCTCCCTGACCCGCAGGGTGGCGTCATGACCGCCGCTGCCCCAGCGCGGGAGCGCGTCCTGGCGCAGGCGCGGTTCGAGGCTTCGGCCCTGCTTCGCAACGGCGAGCAGCTCCTCGTCTCCCTGGTCCTGCCCGCCCTCGCCCTCGGCGGGCTCGCCGCCTCGAGCGCGCCGTCCCTCGGGCCGGGCCGGCGCATCGACCTCGCAGTCCCGGGCGTTCTCGCCATGGCGGTGATCTCGACCGCGTTCACCGGCCAGGCCATCGCAACCGGCTTCGACCGCCGCTACGGCGTCCTGCGGCTCCTCGGCAGCACCCCCCTGGGCCGGGGTGGCCTCCTCGGCGGCAAGGCGCTCGCCGTCGTCGCAGTCGTCGGCGTCCAGTACGTCGCCCTCACCGCTCTGGGACTCGCCCTCGGATGGCACCCTCGCCCGGCCGGCATACCCGCTGCCTGTGTCACGACCGTCCTGGGGACCTGGGCCTTCGTGGCACTGGCCCTCGTCCTGGCCGGCATGCTCCGTGCCGAGGCGGTGCTCGCGGTGGCCAACCTCGTCTGGGTGCTGCTGTTGGGTCTCGGTGTCCTGGTGCCTACGGCGCGGCTGCCCCAAGCGCTGGCCACGATCGCTCGGCTGCTGCCCTCAGGCGCCCTCGGCGACGGGCTCCGCCTAGCCCTGGCTCACGCGACCCTCCCCCTGTCACAGTGGGCGGTCCTGGCGGCCTGGGCAGTGGGCGGCACCTTCGCCGCGCGTCGATGGTTCCGCTGGGGCGACTGACCCCGCCCGTTCCCGACGCTCAGCCGACAGCGCGCGCCAGCGTGGTGAAGCGGTCCACCACCCCGTCCACCTGCCATCCCCACTCGTGTGCCGGCCGGCCGGCATACGCCGCAACGACCTGTCCGCGCGTGGGCACCGCTGCCTTCGTCGCGGAGGACGTTGTGGAACCACTACCGCTGGAGGTGGCCGTGGCACTGGGCCGTATGCCGTCGCCGCCGCCACGCGCGAACCGGTGCGTCGCGCTTGGGCCGGCCCGCAGCGGAACCCCTGCCGGTGTCCGTGGCGGCTGGTGGCACCCGTACCCTCGTGGGGTGACCGCCGCCCCTCCCCGGCCAGCCATGGTGCGGGCTCGCAGCGCCACGTCCTGGCTGCGCGGCATCCTGCTCGCCAACCTCGTGGCCGAGGTGACCATCGTCGTGACCGGCGGGCTCGTGCGGCTCACCGGGAGCGGGCTGGGCTGCCCGTCCTGGCCCCAGTGCGTGCCCGGCTCCTACACGCCTGTGCCGCACCAGGCCGAGGGCTACCACCGGTTCATCGAGTTCGGGAACCGCACCCTCACCAGCGTGGTCAGCATCGCGGCGCTGTTGACGGTGTATGCCGTGTGGCGCTGGGCCGCGCGGCGGCGCGACCTCTTGGTACCGGCGGTCGTCGTGGTCGCCGGTGTCGGCGTCCAGGCCGTGCTCGGCGGAATCACCGTGCGCACGGGTCTCAACCCGGTCACCGTGGCCGCCCACTTCCTCGTGTCCATGGCCCTGGTGGCAGCTTCCGCGTACCTCCTCTTCCGCGCCCCCGAGCCCCCGGGGACCCGCCCGCTGGCGGTGCACCCGCTCGTGGAGCGGGTCGCCTGGGCGACGTGTGCGGTCGCCGCGGTGGTGCTGGCCCTCGGGACGGTCGTCACCGGCTCCGGCCCGCATTCCGGCGACGCCGACGAGCCGGCCCGGTTCGGGCTCGACCCCCGTAGCGTCTCGTGGCTGCACGCCGACGCCGTCATGCTGTTCTGCGGCCTGGTGGTCGCGGTCTGGGTGGCGGCCAGGCTGACCGGCTCCTCCGCTGCACCCGGACGGGCCTGGGCGGCCGTCCTCGTCGTCACGCTCGCGCAGGGAGTCGTCGGCTATACCCAGTACTTCACCGGGCTGCCGTGGGCCGTTGTGCTCGTGCACATGCTGCTGGCCTCACTGCTGGTGGTGGCCGTCGTTCGAGGCATGGTCCGGCTCAGGGCGTCAGCCTGAGCGCTCCGAAGCCACCCGACTGGAGCACGCCGACCGGCTGCGTCCGCCGACGGGCTGCGTGAGCCGGCCGGACCTGTCACGCCACCTTGGGCGTCCGCTCTGCCACCGCGGCCGCCAGCACCGAGCCGCCGACAGCCATGAGGAACAGGACTGCGAGACCGCCGGCGGCCGGCCACTCGAGGTACGGGTTTCCGAAGGCGGAGAAGACCGACAGCCGGCCGACCCACTCGGGCCACCCGAACAACGGCGCGACGAGGCCGAGGACATAGGACGCTCCGACGAAGACGGCCAGAGCGGTGACCGCCGCGCCGGACCGAAGGGCCGCCACGGCCACGGCGCCGACCGCCCCCAGAGCGATGCCCAGCAGCAGGCAGTCCGCTCCCAGCCGCAGGAGACCGGAGGCACTCAGCGCGCTGCCCTCGCCCACTGCGAGCGTGCCGACCACCAGGGCCGAGAGCCCGGCGGTCGTGATGCACAGGACGCCGACCGCGAGGGCGAGCAGTCGCTCGTAGACCAGGCGTGACCACGTCATGGGGGCGGACAGGATCATCTCGACGCGGCCCTGCGCGAGGTCGGCCGTCCAGCCGGATGCCTGCGCGATGGTGAACGCGGCGACCACCGGGGTGATCATCTCCCCGGCAAGGGCGAGGTACTGCTCCTGCGGCGTGCCGACGACGTCCGCGCCGACCACCCCCATGTACGACATGTACGACTTGATCGCGTCCCAGGCGTCGATGACCGTGGGCAGCAGCAGGGCCATCAGGGCGGCGAAAGCCGCCGCGGACAAGGACCAGGCCAGCAGCCCCACCCGGCCCCGGAGCAGGCTCTCGGTCCAGACCGCGTGGAGCATCCGGCGCTGGACGCGTGCGCGGGCCTCGGTCCGTGGCGACGGCCGGGCTTGGCGGACCACCAGGCCCGCACCGTAGTCGCGGACCTGGAAGGCCCAGGCGGCCAGGCCCAGAAGGGCCACGGCGAACGCCGTCATGACGAACATGGAGCGCAGGTCGGCCCCCTCCCCTGGGACGAGGGCCCGCGAGAGGTTGGCGTAGTAGAACGGCGAGATGAACCGCAGGAGTCCGAGGACACCCACCTCCTGCCACACGTTCGTGACGACGTAGAGGACGCCCAGGAGCAGGGAGGTCAGACCCGCCGCGACCCGCGCGCTGCCCACCGCCTGGGACACCAGGACACCGGCGGCGTAGGCCATCATCGCGCCCAGCCCCGAGGCGGCCACCGTGACGAAGGAGCCGGACACGTTGGGTTCGCCACCGGCATACATCGACAGGGCGATCCCGGTCCCGAGCCCGAGGGTCACGAGCACCATCGACAGGAAGAAGCCGATCGCCAGGTCGCGCACGATGGCCGGCCTGGGCCGTCCAGCGGCGAGGATCTCCTCCATCGAGTGCTCCTCCTCGGCGCGCCGCACGGCGCGGGCCCCTTGAACCCCGGCGTAGATGCAGAGGGACAGCGTGTACAGGGTGAGGTTGTGGTAGGTCAGGTAGCCACCCAGCGTGTCGAGGCGATCTGCCGGCCAGCGCAGCGGGCGCACCGCCTCGATGCCCGCTCGCAGGCTCTCGGCGAACGCCGCGCCACCCCCCGGAAACCGCTGCATCTCCGACGCAAGAGCCATGGCCATCGCGTACATCACGCCTGAACCGGCCAAGACCCACGCCACAGTTCCCACCCGGTGAGCGCGCAGGCTGGCGGCGACCAGCGTCAGGCTGGGGCCACGGTCACGGAGCTGGTTCGAACTCAGAGAGGAACACCTCCTCCAGCGTGAGCTCGCGACTGTCGAGCTCGACGATGTCGGCGTCCGCCAGCCAGCGCAGCAGCGGACGCACGGACCCGCGCACGGTGCACCTGACCACGCCTTGGTCGGCCTCCACCTCAGACACGCCCGGAATCGCCGCCAGAGCGGCCCGGTCGACGGGACCCTGGGCGATGGCCTCGACCCGGTGCACTCGCACGTCGCGCAGTTCCTCGAGCGACCCGGCCCGGAGCAGCCGGCCCCCGCGAATCAGACCGATGCGGTGGCACGCCTTCTCGACTTCGGCCAGGACATGCGAGGAGAGCAGCACCGTGGCGCCGCCCGCGACCGACTCCTGGACCAGGCGGTGGAACTCGCGCTGCATCAGCGGGTCGAGACCAATGGTCGGCTCGTCGAGGATCAGCAGGTCGGGGCTGTGCATGAACGCCTGGACCAGGCCGACCTTCTGCTTGTTCCCGTGGGAGAGCTTCTCGTACTTCTGCGCCAGGTCGAGGTCGAACCGGTCGGCGAGTGATGCGATGCGCTCGGGGTCGACACCGCCGCGCAACCCCGCCAGCAGGCCGACCACCTGGCCGGCGGCCATTCCAGGGAACCGCGGCAGCTCACCGGGCAGGTACCCCACGCGCCGCTTCACGGCAATGTTGTCCCGCTGGGCGTCCAGGCCGAGCAGGGTTGCGTGACCCCGGTCGGGCCGGATCAGCCCCATGAGCAGCCGGATCGTCGTCGTCTTGCCGGCCCCGTTGGGGCCGATGAAGCCGAAGACCTCCCGGCGCGCAACGTCGAGGTCGAGGTCGAAGAGTCCCCGGCCCTGGCCGTAGTCCTTGGTGAGGCCGCGGGCAGTGATGGCCACCCCCGGCCCGTTCTGGGCCTGGGCACCGCCTACTTCGAGTGACGCCTGCGTGACGACTCCGTCTCCTGCGTGAACCATCGCTTGCTCCTCCGGACCTACCCCTCTACAGCCCGGGCACCCTGTACAGCCCGGGCAGGCCCTGTACAGCCCAGCACAGCGCCTCGAGCAGGGAGAGCGCAGAGCCAAAGGTCCTCTTGGCCACCTTGATCCCTGGTCCCGGCCTGACGGGTCGAGGCGCTGCGCTCCGCTGGACCGTCAGGGCATCCGCTATGAAGGCGCGGACGGACCGCTGTAGAGGTGCCGGCTCAGCCGATGGGGAGGTAGAGCAGCGGGTCGACCGCGACCGCGAGGAACAGGATGGCGACGTAGGTGATCGAGAAGTGGAACAGCCGCATCGGGCGCAGCACCGCCGGACCTGCCCCTGACCTGGCCGCCCGGAGCAGCCGGTGGGCCTCTGCCACGAACAGTGCCCCGCACACCACCGCGCCGACGAGGTAGACCCAGCCCATGGGCGCCACCGGCACCAGGAGCAGCGAGGTGGCCACCATCACCCACGAGTAGACGACGACCTGCCGCGCCACCACAACGGACCGCTCCACCACCGGCAGCATGGGCACGTGCGCGGCGGCGTAGTCGTCCCTGAACTTCATCGACAGCGGCCAGTAGTGAGGCGGGGTCCAGAAGAAGATGACGAGGAAGAGGATGACCGCGGGCCAGCCCACGTCGTTCTTGACCGCCGACCAGCCGATGAGCGCCGGCATACACCCTGCCGCACCGCCCCACACGATGTTCTGGCTGGTGCGGCGCTTGAGGAGCATCGTGTAGACGAGGACATAGAAGAGCAGCGCCGCCAGGGCCAGGACTGCAGACAAGGGGTTGACCAGGACTGCGAGCCAGGCCGTGGAGATGACGGCGAGCGCGATGCCGAAGCCCAGGGCGCTGCGCGGGCTGACCTCCCCCGTCACCAGCGGCCGGCTGCTCGTGCGGTGCATGACCGCGTCGATGTCGCGGTCGAGGTAGCAGTTGAGCGTGTTGGCGGCCCCAGCGCTCAGCGTGCCCCCGACCAGGGTCGCCAGGATGAGCCACAGCGAGGGTATGCCGCCCTCGGCCAGAAACATGACCGGAACCGTTGTCACCAGCAGCAGCTCGATGATGCGGGGCTTGGTCAGGGCCACGTAGGCGGAGACGGTGCGGCGCCAGTCCCGGGTCTTCGAGGCCGCGAGCGGAGCGGTCGTCTCGGCAGTGGCCACGGTGTCCTTCAGGGTGGTTTCAGGGCTGGTGCGGGGGCTGGCGATCGCAGGAAGTCTAACCCTCAGGGGGCCCGTCTCCGGCAGCGGTCGGCGTTGCGACGCAGGTCACGTCGCGGACTAGGCTGGCACGGGTCAGCCAGCAAGCGACAAGAGAGGCCTGTTGTGACGACGACCGACACCAGCACCACGCCCAAGACCGCCAGCAAGAAGGCGGCCGCGTCGACGAAGTCGGCGGGGTCAGGGTCGAGGAACACGTCCGACGGGAGCGCCACCACACGTAGGCGGTCGTCCTTGCTCAAGAAGCCCGTCGCGCGGCGGGCGGGCTGGACCGACATCGACGTCAGAGCGGTCGACATGGTCCGCGTCCTGGCTGCCGACGCGGTGCAGAAGACCGGCAACGGGCATCCGGGCACGGCGATGAGCCTGGCACCGGCCGCCTACCTCCTCTACCAGACGGTGATGACACATGACCCGTCAGACCCGACCTGGCTCGGCCGCGACCGGTTCGTGCTCTCCTGTGGGCACTCGAGCCTGACGCAGTACATCCAGCTCTTCTTCTCGGGCTACGGCCTCGAGCTGGGTGACCTCAAGGCCCTGCGCACGTGGGGATCGCAGACTCCTGGACACCCGGAGGTTCACCACACCAAAGGCGTCGAGATCACCACGGGCCCGCTCGGGTCGGGTTTCGCGTCCGCGGTGGGCATGGCCTTCGCCCAGCGGCGACAGCGGGGACTCCTCGACCCCGGCGCCAAGCCCGGCGAGAGTCCCTTCGACCACCACATCTGGGTGCTCGCCTCCGACGGCGATATGATGGAGGGCGTCTCGTCAGAGGCGTCCTCGCTTGCGGGCCACCAGGAGCTCGGCAACCTCACGGTCATCTACGACGCCAACCAGATCTCCATCGAGGACGACACCGACATCTCCTTCTCCGAGGACGTCGGGAAGCGCTACGAGGCCTACGGCTGGCAGGTCATCGACGTCGACTGGCGCAAGGGTGGCGACGGCGCCGAGTACGTCGAGGACGTGGACGCCCTGCTGGCGGCCTGCGAGCGGGCCAGAAAGTCACGCAACCGCCCGACCCTGATCGTGCTGCACACCATCATCGCCTGGCCGGCGCCCACGAAGCAGAACACCGGCAAGGCCCACGGGTCGGCGCTCGGGGCCGAGGAAGTGGCCGCCACCAAGGAGCTGCTCGGCTTCGACCCGAAGAAGTCGTTCGAGGTGGACCGCGCCGTGCTCTCGCACGCGAGGCAGGTCAAGGCCCGCGGCAAGCAGGCGCATGCCGCCTGGGACAAGGGCTACAAGGCCTGGCGCAGGGCCAATCGCGAGCGCGCCGAGCTGCTGGATCGACTCGTCGCCGGCGAAGTCCCCGCCGGTCTGGACGAAGCGTTGCCCGTCTTCCCCGCAGACATGGAGAAGGGGATGGCCACCCGCGCCGCATCCGGGAAGGTCCTTGGCGCCCTGGGCGAGGTCATGCCCGAGCTGTGGGGAGGCTCCGCCGACCTCGCCGAGTCCAACAACACGACCATGGAGGGTGCGGAGTCGTTCATCCCGACCTCGAAGCAGACGCGCGAGTGGAGGGGAGGCCCCAACGGCCGCACGCTCCACTTCGGCATCCGCGAGAACGGCATGGGCATGATCCTCAACGGGATCTCCCTCGAAGGACTGACCCGACCCTACGGCGGGACGTTCCTCGTCTTCTCCGACTACATGCGCCCCGCGGTGCGCCTCGCTGCGCTCCAGCAGCTCCCGGTCACGTTCGTGTGGACGCACGACTCGATCGGCCTCGGTGAGGACGGCCCCACCCACCAGCCGATCGAGCAGCTCGCCGCGCTGCGGGCCATGCCCGGGCTCGACGTGGTGCGCCCCGCCGACGCCAACGAGACCGCCGTTGCCTGGGCGACGATCCTCAAGAACGCGCGCACTGCCGGCATCGCCCTCTCGCGGCAACCGCTGCCGGTGTTCGACCGCAGCGAGGTGGGGAGCGTCGCCGGAACGGCCAAAGGCGCCTACGTGCTGGCCGAGGCGTCGAGCGGCACTCCCGAGCTGATCCTCGTGGCAACCGGCTCCGAGGTTGGCCTGGCCATGGAGGCACGCGAGGCACTGGAGCGGCAGGGCGTCGCCACCCGGGTGGTTTCTATGCCCTGCCGCGAGTGGTTCGAGCGCCAGACTGCTGCCTACCAGGAGAAGGTCCTGCCGAAGGCGGTGCGTGCGCGGGTCAGCGTCGAGGCAGGGGTGCCGCTGGGGTGGCGGGACATCGTTGGGGATGCCGGCGAGATCGTGGGTATTGACCATTACGGCGCCTCCGCCGACTACAAGACCCTGTTCCGCGAGTTCGGCTTCACGGCGTCGGCGGTCGTAGCCGCCGCTAAGAAGTCCCTCAAGAACGCGAAGGGAAAGTGAGATGACCGATAACCCAGCACTGCGCGCACTGGCTGACCACGGCGTGTCGGTGTGGCTGGACGACCTGTCCCGCATCCGCATCCAGTCCGGGAACCTCCAGGAGCTTGCCGACCAATGGGGGGTCGTCGGCGTGACGACCAACCCCACGATCTTCCAGGCAGCGCTGGCCACGGGCGACGCCTACGACGACCAGCTGAAGGAGCTCGCCGCCCGAGGGGCCACGCTCGAGGAGACCGTCTTCAGCCTCACCACCGACGACGTCCGCAACGCATGCGACATCCTGCGCCCGGTGCACGACTCCACCGGCGGTGTCGACGGCCGGGTCTCGATCGAGGTCGACCCACGGCTTGCCCACGAGACCGCCAAGACCGTGGAACAGGCCATGGAGCTTGCGCGCGGGGTGGACCGCCCCAACGTCTTCGTCAAGATCCCCGCAACCGTGGAGGGGCTGCCGGCCGTCTCCCAGGCACTGTCCGAGGGCATCAGCGTCAACGTGACGCTGATCTTCTCCCTGGACCGCTACCGCGGGGTCATGAATGCATTCCTGACCGGTCTCGAGCAGGCGCGCGAGGCGGGCCGGGACCTGTCGACGATCCACTCGGTGGCCAGCTTCTTCGTCTCGCGAGTCGACACGGAGGTCGACAGGCGTCTCGACGCCCTCGGCACTCCCCAGGCCGCAGCACTGCGTGGCAGGGCTGGGATTGCCAACGCGCGACTCGCCTACCAGGCGTTCGAAGAGGTCTTCAGCACCCCCCGCTGGCAGACCCTCGAGCAGAACGGTGCCCGGCCCCAGCGCCCCCTGTGGGCCTCCACG
This sequence comes from uncultured Actinomycetota bacterium, assembly GCA_963715025.1. Classification (GTDB taxonomy): domain Bacteria; phylum Actinomycetota; class Actinomycetes; order Actinomycetales; family Dermatophilaceae; genus DASSJT01. The sequence goes on from CAVQQQ010000002.1 coordinate 741,055, forward strand.
GGAGTCAAGGACCCGGCATACCCGGACACGATGTACGTAACGGAGCTGGTCGCGCACAACACAGTCAACACCATGCCCGAGAAGACCATGCACGCCGTCGCGGACCATGGCCAGATCCGGGGCGACACCGTGACCGGTGCGTACAACGACGCGACGGACGTCCTCGACAGCCTCGAGCGTCTCGGCATCTCCTACGCGGATGTCACGGCCCTGCTCGAGAAGGAGGGCGTCGACAAGTTCGAGAAGTCGTGGGAGGAGCTGCTCAGCGAGGTGCAGGCTGACCTGGAGAAGGCCGCCAAGTGAGCGCTCTGGGGGTGGTCGCGGCGGGGGCCGCCGCTGATGCCATCACCACGACCGTGCCCGGACTCGTGGACTCCAGGTTCGCGAGCAGACTCTTCGACCAGGATGCGGCGCTCTGGGGCCCGACAGCCGAGTCTGAGGCGGCCATCCGCCTGTCCTGGGTCAACCTCCCTCACGCCTCGCGACCCCTGGTGGGTGAGATCGCCGCACTGAGGGACCACCTACGCAGTCTCGGCGTCGACCGTGTCGTCCTGTGCGGCATGGGCGGCTCGTCGCTGGCTCCCGAGGTCATCTGCAGGACCGAGGGCGTCGACCTGGTCGTGCTCGACTCGTCCCATCCCGACGTCGTGCGGGAAGCCCTGGTCGACCTCGACCGAACCGTGGTGGTGGTGTCCAGCAAGTCAGGATCCACCGTCGAGACGGACTCGCAGCGCCGGGCCTTCGAGGGCGCTTTCGCGGATGCGGGCATCAGGGCAGCCGAGCGCATCGTCGTGGTGACCGATCCGGGCAGCCCCCTGGAGGAGCAGTCGCGCCAGGCGGGCTACCGGGTGGTCAACGCCGACCCCAATGTCGGCGGCCGCTACTGTGCGCTCACGGCGTTCGGGCTGGTGCCGTCCGGGCTCGCCGGTGCCGACATCGAGCGGCTGCTCGACGACGCCGAGTCGGTTGCCGACCTCCTCAGTGCCGACGACGAGGCCAATCCCGGGCTTCGGCTGGGCGCTGCGATGGCGGGCACGTCGCCCCTGAGGGACAAGCTGGTCATCGTCGATGCGGGCTCGGGCATTACCGGCTTCCCCGACTGGGCCGAGCAGCTCATCGCCGAGAGCACCGGCAAGGACGGCACTGGCGTCCTGCCTGTCGTGGTGGAAGGCGAGGACGCCCCGGAGTTCTCGTGGGGCGCCCGAGACGTCACGGCCGTACGCCTGGTCGGCGTTGAGGGCGAGTCCGGCGGAGGCGAAGCCCGCGGCAGCTGGGCCGGCGGCAGCAGCGGGTCGGTCGTCGAGGTGTCCGGCACGCTGGGCGCGCAGTTCCTCCTCTGGGAGGTCGCCACCGCCGTCGCGGGCCGCCTGCTCGGGATCAACCCGTTCGACCAGCCCGACGTCGAGAGCGCCAAGAAGGCGGCCCGCGGCCTGCTCGAAGGCGGGGGCTCGGCATCGATGGACCCCGCCTTCACCGACGGGGCCGTCGAGGTCAGGGCCCTCGGGGGCGACTGGCTGGGCGGCTCCACCACACTGGGCGACGCGGTCAGCGCACTGATGGGCCAGTGCGACCACGGCGAGGGGTACATCGCCGTGATGGCCTACCTCGACCGCCACGCCGACTCCGACCTCGAGCAGTGCCGCGCCGCCCTGGCAGCGGCCGCCCGACGGCCCACGACCTTCGGCTGGGGCCCGCGCTTCCTCCACTCCACGGGGCAGTTCCACAAGGGTGGCCCGCCCACCGGCGTCTATGTCCAGATCACCTCGGACCCCAGCGCAGACCTGGCGATCCCCGGCCGCGACTTCACCTTCGGAGACTTCATCGTCGCGCAGGCCGGTGGCGACGCCCAGGTGCTCGCCGACCACGGCCGGCCGGTCCTGCAGCTCCATCTCACGAACCATGACACCGGCCTCGGCCAAGTACGAGCGGCGCTCTCGTCGAAGGGATCTCGATGAGCCCGAGCCGAATCAGCCAGGGCAACAACCCACTCCGCGACGCGCGCGACAAGCGGCTCCCGCGGATCGCGGGACCGTGTGGCCTGGTTCTATTCGGTGTGACCGGCGACCTGGCCCGCAAGAAGCTGATGCCAGCGGTCTACGACCTGGCCAACCGCGGCCTCCTCCCGCCGGGGTTCTCGCTTGTGGGCTTCGCCCGTCGCGACTGGGCCGACCAGGACTTCGGCAAGATCGTCTACGACTCGGTCAAGCAGCACGCACGCACGCCGTTCCGCGAGGAAGTGTGGCGCAATCTCTCCGAGGGAATCCGTTTCGTACCAGGCGTTTTCGACGACCCTGCCGCCTTCGACCTGCTCGCCCACACCGTCAAGGCGCTCGAAGTCGAGCGGGGCACGGGGGGCAACCAGGCCTTCTACCTCTCCATCCCGCCTGCCTTGTTCTCCATCGTCTGCGAGCAGCTCGAGCGGTCCGGCCTGAGCAAGCCGGAGGGCAACTCCTGGCGGCGGGTCGTGATCGAGAAGCCCTTCGGCCACGACCTGGCCAGCGCGCGTGAGCTCAACTCCGTCGTCGAGGGCGTCTTCCCGCCCGACTCGGTGTTTCGCATCGACCACTACCTCGGCAAGGAAACGGTCCAGAACATGCTGGCCCTGCGCTTCGCCAACCAGATGTTCGAGCCGGTCTGGAACGCCAACTACGTCGACCACGTCCAGATCACCATGGCCGAGGACATGGGCATCGGCGGTCGCGCCGGCTATTACGACGGCATCGGTGCAGCCCGCGACGTGATCCAGAACCACCTGCTCCAGCTTCTGGCGCTCACCGCCATGGAGGAGCCGGTCTCCTTCGACGCCGAGCACCTGCGGGCCGAGAAGGAGAAGGTGCTCTCTGCCGTGCGCCTGCCCCGCGAACTCGGCAAGTACACCGCCCGCGGCCAGTACGCCCCGGGCTGGCAGGGAGGCGAGCAGGTCACCGGATATCTCGACGAGGACGGCGTGAAGTCAACGTCCACCACCGAGACGTTTGCCGCGGTGAAACTCCTGATCGACTCGCGCCGCTGGGCGAGCGTCCCCTTCTACCTGCGCACCGGCAAGCGCCTCGGCAAGCGGGTCACGGAGATTGCCGTGGTCTTCAAGAGGGCCCCACACTTGCCGTTCGCCGACACGGCCACCGAGGAGCTCGGCCAGAACGCCATCGTCATCCGGGTGCAGCCCGACGAGGGCATCACCATGCGGTTCGGCGCGAAGGTGCCCGGGGCCCAGATGGAGGTCCGCGACGTCACGATGGACTTCGGCTACGGCCGGTCGTTCACCGAGTCCTCCCCCGAGGCGTACGAGCGCCTCATCCTCGACGTCCTGCTCGGCGACCCTCCGCTCTTTCCCCGCCACGAGGAGGTCGAGCTGTCCTGGCGGATCCTCGACCCGGTGGAGAGGTTCTGGGCCAAGAACGGACGGCCAGATCCGTATCCCTCCGGCGGCTGGGGACCCACGAGCGCCGACGACATGATGAAGCGTGACGGTCGCACGTGGAGGATGCCGTGATCATCGACCTGCCCAGCACCACCGCCGCCGCGGTCAGCAAGAAGCTCGTGCAGCTCCGTGAGGACGTCGGCTCCATGGCGCTCGGCCGTGTGCTCACGCTCGTGATCGTCGTCAACGAGCTCGACGCCGAGACCGCGATCGAGGCGGCCAACGACGCGAGCCACCAGCACCCGTGCCGCATCATCACTGTTGTCCTGGCCAACAAGCGGGGAGCGGCGCGGCTCGACGCGCAGATCCGCGTCGGCGGCGATGCCGGTGCGAGCGAGGTGGTCGTCCTGCGCCTCTACGGCCCCCTGATCGACCACGGCCGCAGCGTGGTCACGCCGCTGCTGCTGCCCGACTCGCCGGTCGTAGCCTGGTGGCCCAAGGAAGCCCCGCCGGACGTCTCGGTCGACCCGATCGGCGCGATGGCCCAGCGGCGCATCACCGATGCCGCCGAGGCCCCCTCGCCCCTCGCCGAGGTCCGCCGGAGGGCGAAGACCTACGCAGCCGGCGATACCGATCTGGCGTGGACGCGGATCACCCTCTGGCGCGGACTGCTCGCCGCGGCGCTCGACCAGCCGCCCTACGAGCCGGTGCTGGCGGCCACGGTTACGGGTGGCACCGACTCGGCCTCCACCGACCTGCTGGCCGCCTGGCTGGCGAATACCCTGCGGTGCCCGGTAACCCGCGCCCGCAGCCGGGCCGGCACCGGCATGCAGAGCGTGCGGCTGGAGCGCAAGAGCGGCAACGTCGACCTCGTCCGCCCGGAGGGCAGCATCGCCACCCTGACCCAGCCCGGACAGCCGGACCGGAGGATCTCCCTGGCGCGTCGCCACACGGCCGAGTGCCTGGCCGACGAACTCCGCCGCCTCGATCCAGACGACGTCTACCGGGACACGATCATCAAGGGCCTCCCCAAGGTCCTCAGCAAGGGGCGCAGCAAGACGGCGAGCGAGGCCATCGCCGAGGGCGAGGCGCCCTCCGCGAAGGAAGCCGAGCGGCGGGCACGGGCCATCCAGCGCCGCAGTTCGCACAAGTCCAGCAGTGCCATGGTCGAGGCCTCGCCGCCGCCGCCCCCGCCCGACACGACGACGGTCAAGAAGGCTGCGGCCAAGAAGCTCGCCGCGAAGCGCGCAGAGGGGTCACACTCCGACGCCGCCGAGGCGTACCCGACTCCGACGCCACGGCCCAGGCCGCGAGCTCGTGAGCACCAGCCCGCTGGTGGTGGTCATCCACCGCGACCGGCAGCTGCTGGCCGACGCGGCCGCGGCCCGGCTCGTGACCGCCATCGTCGACACGCAGGCTTCGCGTGGGGAGGCCGACATCGTGCTCACCGGTGGGTCCATGGGCAGCGCGATCCTCTCGTCGCTGGCCGCAAGCCCGGCCCGCGACGCCATCGACTGGACGAGGCTCCACGTGTGGTGGGGCGACGAGCGCTTCCTCCCCTCGGGCGACCCCGAACGGAATGAGACCCAGGCGCGCCGGGCCCTGCTCGACGCGGTCCCCCTGCCGCCTAACCACGTCCATGCCATGCCCGCCAGCGACGGCCCCGACGGTCTCGATGTCGAGGCGGCGGCCCGGAGGTATGCCGCTGAGCTGGCGCAGAGGGCAGCCCCGGGCCACGACCTGCCACGGTTCGACGTACTCATGCTCGGTGTGGGCCCGGACGCCCACGTGGCGTCGCTGTTCCCCGAGCACCCCGCAGCCCACGAGGAGGAGCAGGCGGTGGTCGGCGTGCACGGCGCCCCCAAACCCCCACCCACCCGGATCTCCCTGACCTTCCCTGCCCTGTGCTCGGCACGGGAGGTCTGGTTCCTGGTTGCCGGCGCCGACAAGGCCCGGGCCGTGGGTCTTGCCCTATCGGGCGCGGGCCGGCTTCAGGCACCCGCCGCGGGGGTGAGCGGCACGCGGTCGACGACGTGGCTGCTCGACCGTCCGGCGGCCAGCCACGTGCCTCCGGCGCTGGTGCGGATCAGCTCTCCCTGACCGGGCCCGGGCGCGCACATCCCCGCGCTTTCAGGAGTCGACCGGACCTGTGGGTCGGGGCGCGAACCTACTGGATCAAGCCGCGGTCACGCAGGGACTGCAGCGCCTCGTCGAGGATGGCCTGGCCGTCGGCATCGGAGCGGCGCTCCTTCACATAGGCCAAGTGTGTTTTGTAGGGCTCGACCTTGGGCGGAGCGGGCGGGTTGGTCTGGTCCTGGCCGGCCGGGAACCCGCACCGTGGGCAGTCCCACTGCTCGGGGACGACGAGACCCGGCTCCTCGGCAAAACTTGGTCGGGTCTCATGCCCGTTGGAGCACCAGTAGGAGACGAATACGCGCGGCGCGGCATCGCCCCGCTCGGCTTCACCCATGGGGCCGGCACCGACCCGGCTGCCACGAATGGCGTTGCCACCAGCCATCGTTCAGGAGTCCTTTCGGAGTCGGCACTCAGGCCGAGAAGCGGTCGATCAGGCCAAGGCCGACGATGCAAGTGAACCAGATGATGGCCACCGCCACCGTGAACCGGTCGAGGTTGCGCTCGGCCACTGAGGACGACCCCAGCGACGTGGACATGCCGCCACCGAACATGTCCGAGAGGCCGCCGCCCTTGCCCTTGTGGAGCAGGATGAGCAGGGTCAGGAACAGGCTGCCGATGACCAGCAGGACCTGAAGTCCGATACGAACGGCTTCCACGAGTACCCAATCTGTCTAGACGTCGAGGCTGCACGCAGCAGCACGGGCCAGAATACCTTCCCCCGGCGAGGAGCGTGGCCGCCCTCAGCCAGCAGCGGTGATGTGGTCGCGGTAGCGGCAGATGGAGGCGAACTCATCGACCACGATCGACGCGCCGCCGACCAGCGCCCCGTCGACGTCCTCCTGGGCCATGATCGCGGCGATGTTGTTGGCCTTGACCGAGCCGCCGTAGAGGATGCGGATGCCGTCAGCGGTGCCCCCCGTGTAGAGGTCGGCCAGTTTCGTGCGGATCGCGGCGCACACCTCCTGAGCATCCTCGGGCGTCGCCACCTCCCCGGTGCCGATCGCCCAGACCGGCTCGTAGGCGATCACGATGGTGCGGACCTGCTCGACCGGGATACCGGCCAGCCCCGCCTCCACCTGCGCCAGCACGTGCTCGACGTGGCGCCCCTCTTGGCGGACGTCGAGCCCCTCCCCCACGCAGAAGATCGGGGTCAGCCCATGCCGGTACGCCGCCTTCAGCTTGGCGTTGACCACCGCGTCGTCCTCCGCGTGGTACTCGCGCCGCTCGCTGTGGCCCACGACGGCATACCGGCAGCCGAGCTTGGCGAGGAAAGCGCCGCTGACCTCACCGGTGTAGGCGCCGGCGTCGTGCCGGGACAGGTCCTGGGCACCGAAGGTGAGGTGCAGCTTGTCGCCCTCGATCAGGGTCTGCACGCTGCGCAGGTCCGTGAACGGCGGCAGCACGGCCACCTCGACGGCGGCGAAGTCGTGGCGGGCGTCGCGCAGGGTCCAGTCCAGCTTCTGGACCAGGTGGGTGCCCTGGAGGTGGTCGAGGTTCATCTTCCAGTTGCCCGCCATCAGTGGCGTGCGGCCGGTGGTCGCGGCGGCCATCAGACTCCTTCTGGTATGCCGCTGGGCTGGGTCCCGCGGGACCCCGCCGCAGCCGGGGGGTTCAGCGGTCAGCCCTGCTCCTCCAGGACGCTCAGGCCCGGGAGCTCCTTGCCCTCGAGGTACTCGAGACTGGCGCCGCCGCCGGTGGAGATGTGCCCGAACTGGCTGTCGTCATAGCCGAGCTCACGCACCGCCGCCGCGGAGTCGCCTCCGCCGACGACAGTCAGGGCGCCCTTCTCGGTTGCCTCGACGAGGGCCTCTGCGACGGCATCCGTGCCCGCGGCATACGGCCCCATCTCGAACGCCCCCATCGGGCCGTTCCAGAACACGGTCCTGGCGTCCTTGAGCTTTTCGGCGAAGAAGTAGCCGGACTCGGGCCCGATGTCGAGCCCCATGCGATCGGCCGGAATCGCACCGGCTGGGTAGATGCGTGGATCGGCATCGGCCGCGAACGCGGTGGCCGCGACGATGTCGACGGGGAGCACGATCTCGACCCCCCGCCGGTGAGCCTGGTCGAGGTAGCCCTTGACCGCCTCGATCTGGTCGGCTTCGAGCAGGCTCGTGCCGACTTCGTAGTCCTGCGCGGCCAGGAAGGTGAAGACCATGCCGCCACCGATGAGCAGGCGGTCGGCGGTCTTGAGCAGGCTGTCGATGACACCGAGCTTGTCGGACACTTTCGCGCCGCCCAGCACCACGGCATACGGCCGCTCTGGGCTCTCGGTGAGGCGCCTGAGCACGCCCACCTCGGCCTCCACCAGCCCGCCCACTGCCGCCGGCAGGAGGCGGGCCACGTCGTAGACGCTCGCCTGCTTGCGGTGCACCACGCCGAAGCCGTCAGAGACGAACGCGTCGGCCAGCCCCGCGAGCTGCCGGGCGAACTCGGCGCGCTCGTCGTCGGTCTTGGCGGTCTCCCCCGGGTTGAACCGGAGGTTCTCCAGCAGGACCACGTCGCCATCCTGAGCCGCCGCAACCGCGGCCTGGGCGCTTGCCCCCACCGTGTCGGTGGCGAAGGCGACCTCGCGGCCGAGCACCTCGCCGAGACGCTGGGCCACGGGCGCGAGCGAGTACTTCGCCTCGGGCGCTCCCTTGGGCCGCCCGAGGTGGGCGCACACTATGACGCGTGCGCCCGCCTCGGACAGGCGCCGGATGGTCGGCGCCGAGGCCCGGATCCGCCCGTCGTCGGTGATGGTCTGGCCATCGAGCGGCACGTTGAGGTCGGACCGGACGAGAACCCGCTTACCGCGCAGGTCGCCCAGGTCGGCGATCGACTTCATGTGGCAGATCGCCTCAGAGGTGCGAGCCGACGAGCAACGTCAGGTCGATGAGGCGGTTGGAGTAGCCCCACTCGTTGTCGTACCAGCCGACGACCTTGACCTGGTTGCCGATCACCTTGGTCAGCCCGGCGTCGAAGATGCACGAGGCCGGGTCGGTGACGATGTCGGTGGACACGATCGGGTCCTCCGTGTAGACGAGGATGCCCTTGAGCGGACCTTCGGCCGCGGCCCTCACCGCGGCGTTGACCTCCTCGACCGTTGTCTCGCGCGAGGCCTCGAAGGTGAGGTCGGTCGCCGAGCCGGTGGGCACGGGAACCCGCAGCGCGAAGCCGTCCAGCTTGCCCTTGAGCTCAGGGAGCACCAAGCCGATCGCCTTGGCCGCACCGGTGGAGGTCGGCACGATGTTGATGGCTGCGGCCCGAGCGCGGCGCAGGTCCCGGTGCGGGCCGTCCTGGAGGTTCTGGTCGCCGGTGTAGGCGTGGATCGTCGTCATGAGGCCCTTGACGATCGTGAACTCGTCGTTGAGAACCTTGGCCATGGGCGCGAGGCAGTTCGTCGTGCACGAGGCGTTCGAGATCAACGTGTGCTTCGCCGCGTCGTAGTCGCCGTCGTTGACGCCCATGACGATGGTGACATCCTCGTTCTTGGCCGGTGCGGAGATGATGACCTTCTTGGCGCCGTTGTCGACATGGACCTTGGCCTTGGTGGCGTCGGTGAAGAACCCGGTCGACTCGATGACGACGTCGGCGCCGACATCCCCCCACGTGAGGTTGGCCGGGTCCTGGTCGGCGAACACCTTGAAGGACTTGCCGTTGACGGAGATGTCGTCCTCGGTGGAGGAAACCTCCGCGTCGAGGCGTCCGAGGATCGAGTCGTACTTCAGCAGGTGGGCGAGAGTCGCGTTGTCGGTGAGGTCGTTCACCGCCACGATCTCGATGTCGGCGCCGGAGGCGTGCACGGCGCGGAAGAAGTTGCGGCCGATGCGGCCAAATCCATTGATGCCAACGCGAACAGTCACTGTTTGCCGTGCCTTCCGGGATCGATGCCTGCCGCCGCACGCGGCAGATGTGCTTCGCCCAGCCTATTGCGTGCCCACGGACCGTGGCAGCCCGGTCCGGAGTACGGTCCGGTAACCGGCGTCGCCCCTCTTTGGGCTGCCCTTTGTCGGGTCACCCGATAAAGGTGGGGCAGCGGGTCAGGCGTCGAGCATCTCCGGGGTGAGGTTGGCCTCGGTGCCGGGGATGCCGAGGTCGGCGGCGCGCTTGTCGGCCATCGCCAGGAGCCGGCGGATCCGCCCCGCGACGGCGTCCTTGGTCAGCGCCGGCACGGCGAGCTGGCCGAGTTCCTCCAGCGAGGCCTGCTTGTGCTCGAGCCGCAGTGCGCCAGCTTCGCGAAGGTGGTCAGGCACGTCATCGCCGAGGATCTCCAGGGCCCGCTGGACCCGAGCCCCGGCCGCGACCGCCGCCCGGGCCGAGCGCCTCAGGTTGGCGTCGTCGAAGTTGGCCAGCCGGTTGGCCGTTGCCCGGACCTCCCGGCGCATGCGCCGCTCCTCCCACGCGAGGACCGCCTCGTGGGCGCCGAGGCGGGTCAGCATGGCGCCGATGGCGTCGCCGTCGCGGATGACCACCCGGTCGACACCCCGCACCTCGCGCGCCTTGGCCTGGATGCCAAGGCGGCGCGCCGCGCCCACGAGAGCAAGAGCTGCCTCGGGCCCCGGGCAGGTCACCTCCAGTGCGGACGAGCGACCCGGCTCGGTGAGCGAGCCGTGAGCGAGAAACGCACCTCGCCACGCGGCCTCCGAGTCGCACGCGGAGGCGCTGACCACCTTGGGGGGCAGACCGCGAACTGGTCGCCCTCGGCCGTCGATGAGACCGGTCTGCCGGGCCAGGGCCTCGCCGTCCTGCACCACCCTGACGACGTAGCGGCTGCCCTTTCGGATTCCCCCGGCGGCCAGCACCATGACCTCCGAGTGGTGGCCGTAGACGTCGTGGATGTCGCGGCGCAGCCGCCGGGCCGCATTGGCCGTGTCGAGCTCGGCCTCAACGACGATCCGGCCGCCGACGATGTGCAGCCCGCCGGCGAAGCGGAGTGTCGCCGCCATCTCGGACTTGCGGCAGCAAGGCTTGGTCACGTCCAGCCTGCTGAGCTCGTCCTTGACCTTCGCCGTCATCGCCATGCGAATCATCCTGTCATCCCGTCGTCCCAGCGCTGCCCGTCGATCGCGCCCCCGTGCGCATCACCCAAGAATGTCACGGTAGGCAGCCGCCAGCCTCAGGGAGTCGTGTTGCCCGGGAGCGCCTCGCTTGGATACCGGGGCCACCACAAGCTGGGCGCCGCACCGCTCCGCGGCCGCTCGCAGCTCACCCTCGCTGCCGACCACACTCGGGTCCGCCAGCACGACGTCGAGCCGGAACTCCGGGACGTGGCTGCGCAGGCTCTCGAGGTGGGCCTCCGCGGAGAACCCGGCAGTCTCGTTGGTGTGCATCTCCAGGTTGAGCGTGAGGACCCGCCGGGCCGGGGTCTCGATCAGGCCCTGCCGCAGCGCGGGCACCAGTAGGTGTGGCATCACCGATGTGAACCACGAGCCAGGGCCGAGGACCACCCAGTCGGCGCTGCGCACCGCGAGCACGCTCTCGCGACAGGCGGGAGGGTCCTGAGGCTCGAGGGCAACCGAGCGCACCCGACCGGCGGTCGTGGCCACGGCAGCCTGACCGCGGACCGTCGTCACCGCGCCAGAGTGGGCGGGATCGGCCCCCTCGACCTCGGCCCGGATCTCCAGCGGCACTGCGGCCATGGGCAGAACCCGCCCCCGCGCGTTCAGCAGGCGGCCCACCAGGGTCAACCCGGCAACCGGATCCGGGTGGATCTCCCACAGAGCCGTGATCAGCAGGTTGCCGAGGGCATGGCCGCCGAGCGGCCCGGTGCCGCGGAACCGGTGCTGCAGGACGTCACGCCAGGTGTGGCCCCACTCGGTGTCGTCGCACAGCGCCGAGAGCGCCATGCGAAGGTCCCCCGGCGGCAGGATGTCGAACTCCTCGCGCAGGCGCCCGCTCGACCCGCCGTTGTCGGCGACGGTCACCACCGCGGTGATCTCCTCGCACACCAGTCGGAGGGCGGACAAGGAGGCGGAGAGCCCGTGGCCGCCGCCGAGGGCCACGACAGATGGCCCACTCACCCGGGCCGCCTCACTCTTGTCCGAGGTCGCGGTGGACGACGAACGTGGCGACCTCCTCGGTCGCCAGGGCATGGGCCAGGGCCTCCGAGATGGCCACGGAGCGGTGCTTGCCGCCCGTGCACCCCACCGCCAGCGTGGCGTAGCGCCGCCCCTCCCGCCGGTAGCCCGCGGCGACCGGTCCCATGAGGTCGACGACGCGCTTCACGAACTCGTCTGCGCCCTCCTGGGCCATGACGAACTCCGCAACCGGCCGGTCCTTGCCGGTGAAGCCGCGCAGCTCGGGGATCCAGTAGGGGTTGGGCAGGAACCTCAGGTCGAAGACGAAATCCGCGTCAAGCGGTATGCCGTACTTGAACCCGAACGACATGACGGCAAGTCTGAGGGCCGGTCCCCGCTGGCCGGAGAACACCGGCGCGACCTTCTTGGCGAGCTGGTGGACGTTGAGCCCCGAGGTGTCGATGACGATGTCGGCCTCGGAGCGCAGGTCGCCCAGCAGCTCCCGCTCGCGAGTGATGCCGTCCAGCAGGAGGCCGTCGCCCTGGAGAGGATGCGGCCGCCGGACACTCTCGAAGCGCCGCACCAGGGCCTCGTCGGTGGCGTCGAGGAACACCAGGTTGGGCGCCCAGCCCCGGTCGCGCAGGCTGGCCATGGCTCCCCGGAGGCTGCCGAAGAATCCCCTCGCCCGGACGTCGACCACCGCGGCAATGCGCACCGGGTTTTCCGACTCGTGTGCGGGCTCGGCGACCTGCTCCTGGGCGGCCGCCAGCTCCGCGAGGGGCAGCAGCAGGTGGGGCGGGATGTTGTCCACGACGTACCAGCCGCTGTCCTCCATGACGTTGGCCGCGGTGGACCGGCCGGCGCCGCTCATGCCGGTCAGGATCACGAACTCCGCCGGTTTGCGGATGTCTGGTTCCTGCCCTGCCGTCACGCTCCAGCCTCCTCGGACACGGAGTCCCCGCCGGCCGGCGGATCGCTCGAGAGCTCGTCGTCGAGCACTTCCCCGGTCATCAGGTTGACGGCCGGCGCTGCGAGGGCCTGCTGAGACAACTCTGCCGCAATGGCAGCCGCAAGCGCAGGACCAATACCGTCAACGACCTGGAGCTCCTCCGGCGTCGCCGCGCGGATCTTCTTGAGCGAGCCGAAGTGGCGGAGCAATGCCTTGCGGCGGACCTCCCCGAGCCCGGGCACCTCGTCGAGGCGGCTTGCCGTCATCGCCTTGGACCGGCGCTGCCGGTGGAAGGCAATGGCGAATCGGTGGGCCTCGTCGCGAACCCGCTGGAGGAGGTAGAGACCCTCGCTGCTGCGCGGCAGGATGACCGGGAAGTCCTGCCGGGGCAGCCACACCTCCTCCAGGCGCTTGGCCAGTCCGACGACCGCGACGTCGTCGATGCCCAGGGCATCGAGTGCGGCCTGGGCCGCGTTGGCCTGCGGAAGCCCGCCGTCGACCACGACAAGGTTTGGCGGGTAGGCGAACTTGCGAGGGCGTCCCGTCTCCGGGTCGATCCGCTCCGCGACCGGCCCGCCGCCCGGGCCGTAGCCAGCGCCGCCAGTCGCCCCTGGGTCAGCGAGCCCGTCGTCGGTGTCGGCTGCGTCGGGCCGGATCTCGACGTCGCCACTCTCGACGCGCTCCTCGAGGTAGCGCTGGAACCTCCGGGTCAGGACCTCTCGCATCGCTGCGGTGTCGTCGGTGGCGCCTTCGTCGTTGCCGCGCACGATGAACCGCCGGTACTCGGACTTGCGCGCGAGGCCGTCCTCGAACACGACCATCGACGCGACCACCTGCGTGCCCTGCACGTGGCTGACGTCGAAGCACTCGATCCGCAGCGGCGCCTCCGGCAGTTCCAGCGTCTCCTGGAGCTCGCGAAGCGCCTGGCTGCGGGCCGTCAGGTCGCCCGCGCGCGTGAGCTTGTGGCGCGCCAGGGCCTGTTCGGCGTTGCGCCGCACCGTCTCCATCAGAGCACGCTTGTCGCCGCGCACCGGCACCCGCAGGTGTACCAGGGAGCCCCGGAGCCCGCTCAGCCAGTCCATGACCGCCTCGGCGTCGGGCGGCAGCACGGGGACCAGCACCTCGCGGGGAACCCCGTCGCTGGACTCCCCGCCGTAGACCTGCTGGAGGAGGTGCTCGACCACCTCGGGCAGCCCGAGTCCCTCCTCCACGGACTTGTCGGCAACCCATCCCCGCTGGCCCCTCACCCGGCCGCCGCGCACGTGGAACACCTGCACCGCCGCCTCGAGCTCGTCGTCGGCGATGGCGAAGACATCGGCGTCGGTGCCGTCACCGAGGACCACGACCGACTTCTCCAGGGCGCGGTTGAGCGCGGCGATGTCGTCGCGCAGGCGCGCTGCCTGCTCGAAGTCGAGCTCGGCCGCCGCCGCCCGCATGCTCACCTCGAGCCGCCGCACGAACTTGGCGGTGTTACCCCCCATGAAGTCGCAGAAGTCCTCGGCGATCGCCCGGTGCTCCTCCGCCGTCACCCGGCCGACGCACGGGGCCGAGCACTTGTCGATGTAGCCCAGCAGGCACGGCCGGCCGACCTGGCTCGCGCGGCGGAACACCCCCGAGGAGCACGTGCGCATGGGGAACACCCGCAGCAGGAGGTCCAGCGTCTCCCGGATAGCCCAGGCGTGAGCGTACGGACCGAAGTAGCGCGTGCCCTTGCGCTTCGCGCCGCGCATCACCTGGGCGCGTGGGAACTCCTCGCCCAGGGTGACGGCGAGATACGGGTAGGACTTGTCGTCGCGGTACTTGACGTTGAAGCGCGGGTCGAACTCCTTGATCCAGGAGTACTCCAGCTGGAGCGCCTCGACCTCGGTGGAGACCACGGTCCACTCCACACTGGCGCCGGTGGTGACCATGGTCGCCGTCCGCGGGTGCAGTGCCGAAATGTCCTGAAAGTAGGACGACAGCCGGGCTCGCAGGGACTTGGCCTTCCCGACGTAGATGACGCGCCCACCTTTGTCACGGAACCGGTAGACGCCAGGGTCGGTGGGGATCTCCCCCGATGCCGGGCGGTAGGTCGACGGGTCAGCCACACCACCACCCTATGAGGGGCGGCCGACGGCGACACGCCCGGTCAGGACACCGTGACGGTGCCGCCGCTCAGGGTCGCTGTCCTGCCCGCGAGGGGGCGGGTCGCCGGCCCCTGCACGACGGCCCCGGTCGCGATGTCGAACCGGCTCCCGTGGCAGGGACAGTTGATCGTGCCGCCCGAGACGTCGGCGACGGTGCACCCGGCATGGGTGCACACGGCCGAGAACGCCTTGAACTCCCCGGCCTTGGGTTGGGTCACCACCACGTTCGCGCTGTCAACCACCGTGCCGCCACCGACCGGGACGCTGGCGGCCTGCACCGCGCCGCCCCCCGACCCCCCTGAGCCACCGTCGCCGCCGGAGCCGCCGGAGCCGCCGGAGGCGCAGGCGGCCATGCCCGCTGCGAGACCCACGGCGCCCAGCGCCATCAGCGCGCTGCGGCGCGTGCATCGCGAGCCGGCGCAGACGGCGTCCACGGGGCCGGCGCCCGGACTCGCGGCCGGATCTGCGGCCGCTCTGGCCTCCCGGCCAAGGGCCGGTTCTGCGGGAGTCGTGTGGCGGCGGTCGGTGTGGACGGAGTCCATGAAGTGCCCCTCCAGCGCGTGGCGAGCAGGCGGCATACACCTGCCGTTGTCGTCGTGGTTTGCGCAGTATGCCGGTCTGCTCCTGTGGGGTGCCTGTGCGGCAGGTCACCGGCAGATAACGACCTAGACACGTCCTGAGGCGAGGTGGGCACAGGCGCGCGGCTTCGGTCTAGTGTTCCCTTGCTCGCGGGAAACGTGAGCCGACGAGCGTGTGCTCGGGAGAGAAATTGTTTTCAGGAGGAATCGTGCCTCAGCGTTCCGTGGTAACCGTTGGCACGTCGCTGTTGGTGGCCTCGCTCGCGCTCGCCGGGTGTGGTACCCGTGGCGACAACGGCGGCTCCAGCGGCGACAGCGGCAACAAGGTTGCCAAGATTGGCGTCATCGCCCCGCTGTCGGGTGACCTGTCGGCACTCGGCAAGGGCATCCAGCATTCGGTCGAGCTCGCGGTGAAGCAGGCCAACGACAGCAAGACCATCCCGGGATGGACCCTCGAGGTCGTCGCCAAGGACGACCAGGCCACGCCTGACGTGGGCAAGAACGCTGCGACCGCTCTCGTGAGCGACAAGGACGTGGTCGGTGTCGTCGGCACCCTCAACTCCAGCGTCGCCCAGAGCGTGCAGCCGGTCCTTGCGGCGGCCAACATCACCCAGGTCTCGCCGGCCAACACCAACCCGACCCTGACCCAGGGTGCGGACTTCAAGACCGCTCCGAAGCGGACCTACCCGACCTACTTCCGCACCTGCACGACGGACGCGGTCCAGGGTCCGTTCGCAGCTCGCTACCTGTTCCAGAAGGCGGGCATCAAGTCGGTCGCCACGGTCCACGACAAGAAGACGTACGGCCAGGGCCTGGTCGAGGCCTTCACCGAGGAGTTCAAGAAGCTCGGCGGCACCATCGTGGCGGCGGAGACGATCAACCCCGACGAGGACAAGTACGACGCGGTGATCTCCAAGATCAAGCCGAAGTCGCCGAAGGCCGTCTACTACGGCGGTGAGTACCCGCAGGCTGGGCCGTTCTCGCAGCAGATGAAGGCCGCCGGCCTCAACATCCCGCTCATGGGCGGCGACGGCATCTACTCCGGCGAGTTCATCAAGCTGGCCGGCACCACCGCCACTGGCGACCTGGCCACCTCGGTCGGCGCGCCGGTCGAGACCCTGGCGTCCGCGAAGAAGTTCGTCGACGACTACAAGGCCGCCAACTACCCCGACCCGTACGAGGCCTACGGCGCCTACTCGTACGACGCCGCCAACGCGATCATCAACGCCCTGAAGGTGTCCCTGGCCAGCGCCAAGGACGCGACCTCGGCCCGCCAGGCCACGGTCGCCGCGATGAGCAGCATCTCGTTCGACGGCGCGACGGGCAAGGTCGCGTTCGACCAGTACGGCGACACCACCTCGCGCGTCCTGACCGTCTACCAGGTCAAGGCCGGCGCCTGGGCGCCGATCAACACCGAAGAGTTCAAGTAGTCGAACCCTTGAGCAGCGGGGGCGGGCTGTGCCCGCCCCCGCTGTGCGTCCCGGCGCAACCTGCTGGTGCCGCGGGCACGGCACCAAACGCATTCCCGCAACCCCTGCCGTCCCGGGCGGGCAGCCGCTAGGTTTCTCACCATCTCCCCACCCCAGGAGGTCGACGTGGACATTTTCGCCCAGCAGCTCATCAACGGGCTGACCCTGGGTTCGCTGTACGCCCTGATCGCTGTCGGCTACACCGTGGTCTACGGCATCGTCCAGTTGATCAACTTCGCCCATGGCGAGGTCTTCATGATCGGTGCCTTCGGCGCACTCACCACCTCGCTCGTCCTTTTCAACGGTCAGACGGCGGTCTGGGTGCTTCCCATCATGATCATCGGCGCCATGATCGCATCAGTGACCACGGCGGTCCTCATGGAGCGGATCGCCTACCGCCCGCTCCGACACGCGCCGCGCCTGGCCCCGCTCATCACCGCCATCGGCATCTCGGTGTTCCTCCAGGAGATCGTCCGAGTCGGCTACAACGACCCGACTCTGTTCATCAGCGACTGGAACCCGCTCGACCTCCCCGACGCCAAGCAGCGCATCCCGTTCCCCCAGATCGACGTCGTGACCGGCCCGGCCTTCACCGTCGGAGGCGTCACGATCCAGCGGTCCGCGATCTTCACCATCGGCTGCCTCATCGTGTCGGCGGCACTGCTGTGGTACTTCGTCAGCCGCACCAAGATGGGTCGCGGCATGCAGGCTGTCTCCCAGGATCCTGACACCGCGCGCCTGATGGGCATCAACGTCGACCGCGTCATCGTCATCGCGTTCGCCATCGGTGCCGTCCTGGCCGCCGTCGCCGGCGTCGCACAGGGGCTCCAGAACGGCAATATCAACTTCAGGATGGGCTTCCTCGCCGGCCTCAAAGCCTTCACGGCCGCAGTGCTCGGCGGCATCGGCAACATCCAGGGCGCCGTCCTCGGCGGCCTCGTTCTTGGCCTGGTCGAGGCCATGGCGACGCAGTACATCCCGGGACAGTTCGGCGGGACGCCGTGGAAGGACGTGTGGGCCTTCGCCCTGCTGATCATCGTCCTCGTCTTCAGGCCTGAGGGCCTGCTCGGAGCCAGGGTGGTGGACCGCGCATGACCAGGGAACCCCGAAACCCCGACCCCGCCGTGGTCCACGAGGAACGGCCCGAAGAGGTCCTCGAGGAGGTCGCGGAGGGCTGGCGCGAGAAGATGTCCGCCCGCCACGCCCCTAAGGCCTTCCCCCTCGCCGTCCTCGGCGGCGTGCTCCTCGTGGTCAGCGGACTCCTGTCGTGGTCCTTCGACAACCGCATCCTGGGCGACATCTCGATCCGCTTCTACCCCGCAGGCATCCAGGCGTTTGCCATCGTGCTCGGGGTCGCGGCCCTGGCCCTCGCGATGCTCGCTCGGCGCGGGGTCGTCTGGCTCAACCCCGGCCGCGGTCTGCTCTACCTCGGCACGTTCACCACGCTGGTGGTGGTCATCGCCCTGGTGGCGGTGACCACCCAGGCCGGTGGCCTCATCAACATCAACGAGGGAGGCTGGATCGCCCTGGTCGGTGCCGTTCTGGTCTGGGCCGGCGGCGTCTTGGCCCCTGAGCGAGACATCAACGTCCGCGCCTGGCCGCGGCTGAACAGCTATGCGGAGATCGGCCTCGTCGTCGTGGCCATGGCCGTGGTGCTCTTCTCCGCGGCGTATGCCCTCAACCTGGAGGACGGCGTCACGTTCTTCTGCTTCCTGATCCTGCTCGGCGGTCTCGTCGGGGCGGTACTCGCCTCAGGGGCGGGTGCCTATTTCGGCTTCATCGCGCAGCAGCACCGCCAGGTGCTGATGCTGGCCGCGCTGGCGGTGGCGTTCCTGTTCCCGTTCACCCAGAACGGGTCCGACGCCAACATGTCGATCGCAACCCAGATCCTGATCTTCGCGTCCACAGCGATGGGCCTCAACATCGTCGTCGGCCTCGCCGGCCTCCTGGACCTCGGGTACATCGCCTTCCTCGGCATCGGCGCGTACGTCGGCGCCATGCTGTCGACGTCCGCGTTCGCCACCTTTGTCCACTGGAAGCCTCCGTTCCTCGTCGTGATGGCCATCGGCGCGGCGGCCGCGGCGACCGCAGGTCTCATCATCGGCTCGCCCACCCTGCGCGTCTCCGGCGACTACCTCGCGATCGTGACCCTCGCCTTCGGAGAGATGTTCCGGCTGTCGATGTTCAACCTCGACGGCAACAACGGACCAGACCTCACCAACGGACCCAACGGCATACCGGCCATCCCCGACCTCCATCTCGGCGGGTTCGACTTCGGGCAGCCGCACGTGTTGTTCGGGGTCACCCTCGGCCGCTTCGCCAACTACTACTTCGTGCTGCTGGTCTATGTCGCCTTCGTGATCCTGGTCTTCACCAGGCTCAACAACAGTCGCATCGGCCGTGGCTGGGTGGCCATCCGCGAGGATGAGCGCGCCGCCGAGGCCATGGGCGTCAACGTCTTCGGCCTGAAACTGGTGGCCTTTGCCGGGGGCGCCTTCCTTGCCGGCCTGGCCGGCACGATCAAGGCGCATCAGGACAGCTCGGTCACACCGGACCAGTACGTCTTCCTCGAATCTGCCTTCCTGCTGGCGGCCATCGTGCTCGGAGGCATGGGCACGGTGGGCGGTGTCCTCGTGGGCGCCACCATCCTGAAGCTGCTGCCCGAGAAGCTGCGCGGCTTCAACGACTACCGACTCATGCTGTTCGGCCTCCTCCTGGTGCTGATGATGAGGTTCCGACCCGAGGGCATCGTCCCCAGCCGCCGGCGCCAGCTCGAGTTCCACGAGGAGGACGAGCACCTCGCCGATCTGGTCGAGAGTGAACACCTGGAAGACGTCGGGTCTGCGGACATGAGCCTGGAGGACGTGAAGTGACGGTCACCGAACAGGCCGCGTCCACCCCTGCGACCACCG
This sequence comes from uncultured Actinomycetota bacterium, assembly GCA_963715025.1. Taxonomy (GTDB): domain Bacteria; phylum Actinomycetota; class Actinomycetes; order Actinomycetales; family Dermatophilaceae; genus DASSJT01. The sequence goes on from CAVQQQ010000002.1 coordinate 760,582, forward strand.
GCCAGCCGGTCCTCCAGGCCGAGGGCGTCGTGATGCAGTTCGGCGGCCTCCTGGCCGTCAACAACGTGTCCATGACGGTCAACGAGGGCGAGATCGTCGGCCTCATCGGCCCGAACGGAGCCGGCAAGACCACGTTCTTCAACTGCCTCACCGGCATGTACAAGCCGACCGGAGGGCGGGTCACGCTGCTCGGCACCGAACTCCCGCCCAAGCCACGAGCCGTGGCGATCGCGGGGATGGCGCGGACGTTCCAGAACATCCGCCTCTTCGGCAACATGACGGCACTGGAGAACGTCATGGTCGGGCGCTACTGCCGCACCTCCTCGGCGGCCTTCACGTCGATCATTCGCGGGCCCAAGTTCCGGCGCGAGGAGGAGGCCACCCGCACCCGCGCACAGGAACTGCTCGACTTCGTCGGCCTGGGCAAGTCCACCGAGCTGCTCGCCCGGAACATGCCCTATGGCGACCAGCGCCGGCTGGAGATTGCCCGGGCTCTTGCCACGGACCCCAAGCTGCTGCTTCTCGACGAGCCGACGGCCGGCATGAACCCCCTCGAGACCCGCCAGGCCAGCGACCTGATCTTCAAGATCCGGGACAGCGGGACGGCCGTCGTGGTGATCGAGCACGACATGCGGTTCATCTTCAGTCTCTGCGACCGAGTGCTGTGCCTCGTCCGCGGTGAGCTGCTGGTCGAAGGCACGCCGGACCAGGTGCAGTCGGACCCCCGCGTCATCGAGGCCTACATCGGCTCTGGTGAGGAAGCCGACGAGGAGGGCGACCGATGAGCGCCATGCTCGAGATCCGGGACCTCGTCGTCTCCTACGGGAAGATCAAGGCCGTCAAGGGCATCTCCTTCACCGTCGACGAGGGCGAGGTGGTCACGCTCATCGGCACCAACGGGGCGGGGAAGACCACCACGCTGCGCACCATCTCCGGGCTGCTGCGGCCCACGAGCGGAAGCATCTCCTTCATGGGCCAGCGGATCGACGAGACCCCTCCCCATGACATCGTCTCCCTCGGGCTGGCCCACTCCCCGGAGGGGCGCCGGATCTTCCCCCGGCTGACCGTCGAGGAGAACCTCATGCTCGGCGCGTTTGCCCGTCGCGACAGCGAGGTGGCCCAAGACCTGCAGGCCGCCTACGAGCTGTTCCCGATCCTCGGCGAGCGGGCCAAGCAGCCGGCCGGCACCTTCTCCGGCGGGGAGCAGCAGATGCTCGCCATGGGCCGCGCGATGATGAGCCGCCCGAAGCTGCTGATGCTCGACGAGCCCTCGATGGGCCTGTCCCCGATCATGATGAAGCGCATCATGACCACCGTGAGCACGCTGCAAAGCCAGGGCACCACGATCCTGCTTGTCGAGCAGAACGCCCAGGCCGCGCTCAACCGCGCGAACAAGGGCTACGTGCTCGAGGTCGGCAAGATCGTGCTGTCTGGCTCGGGCAAGGAGCTCCTGGCCAGCGACGATGTCCGCAAGGCGTATCTGGGCGAGGACTGAGCGCCGCACCGGGCCCGCCATGGACGCCCGCGACCCTATCGCCCTCACAGGCTCCACTGGAGCCCTGGGTGGCAGGGTCGCGCGGCTGTGCGCGGATGCCGGTATGCCGGTGCGCCTCCTCGTGCGCGACCCCTCGCGGGCTCCTGCGCTGGGCGGGGCGGAAGTGCGGCCGTTCAGCGGCTACGCCGGGGGCGACGCGGCCGAGGCCCTGGCCGGCACGCGGGTGCTGTTCATGGTGTCGGGCTCGGAGCGCCCGGACCGCCTCGCAGAGCACGTGGCCTTCGTCGACTCGGCAGCCGCCGCCGGCGTCGAGCACATCGTCTACACGTCATTCCTCGGCGCCTCGCCAACGGCCACCTTCACCCTGGCGCGGGACCACTGGGCAACCGAGGAGCACCTGCGCAGCTCGGGGATGGCGTGGACGTTCCTGCGCGACAGCATCTACCTCGATTTCCTGCCGCTGATGGCCGGCCCCGATGGGATCCTGCGCGGGCCTGCCGGGAGCGGCCGTGTGGCTGCCGTGGCCCGGGCCGACGTGGCCCGGAGCGCGGTCGCGGTGCTGAAGGCGCCCGGCGAGCACCGGAACCGCACCTACGACCTGACCGGGCCTGAGGCACTGACCATGACCGAGGCCTGTGTCATCCTGGGCGACCACCTCGGGCATGCGGTGCGGTTCGTCGACGAGACCGTCGAGGAGGCACGGGTGTCGCGGGCCACCTGGGATCCGCCGGAATGGCAGATGCAGGCGTGGATCACCACGTACCTCGCGATCGCGCGGGGCGAGCTCGCGACCGTCAGCGGCGACGTCGAGGCGCTGACGGGGCGGCGACCGCTGTCCCTGGCCCAGCTGCTGGAGCAGGCGGACACGTAACAGGGCCCGGCGCCGGCGGGTTGCCTGTCGGCCGTGGCTAGGAGGCCGTCCTGCGGGGGGACCGCTGAGCCGTGGCCTTCTTGGCCGGACCACCCGAGGCGCGTTTCCGGGTCGCGCCGGCTGCCGGAACCGCGCCGGTCGACGTCTTGCCGGTTGAGGAGGCCGAGGCCGTGGAGCTTCGGCGGGCGGGCGCGCTCGTCGCCGCAGCCGCCCTGCGCTGCAGCGTGCGGGCGCTCCGGTCGAGGATCGGCGCCAAGAAGCGACCGGTGTGCGACTCCTCGATGGCAGCAATCTGCTCGGGCGTGCCCTCCGCGATCACCCGCCCACCGGCATTGCCGCCCTCGGGACCCATGTCGACGATCCAGTCCGCGTTCTTGATCACGTCGAGGTTGTGCTCGATGACGATGACCGTGTTGCCCTTGTCGACCAGCCCCTGGAGGACGCCGAGCAGTTTGCGGATGTCCTCGAAGTGGAGGCCTGTCGTCGGCTCGTCGAGGACGTAGATGGTGCGGCCGGTCGATCTCTTCTGGAGCTCGCTCGCCAGCTTGACTCGCTGCGCCTCCCCACCCGAGAGGGTGGGTGCCGGCTGGCCGAGGCGGACGTAGCCAAGGCCGACTTCGTTGAGCGTCCTCATGTGCCGCGCGATGGCGGGGACGGCCGCGAAGAACTCTGCGGCCTCCTCGATCGGCATGTCGAGGACGTCGGCGACGGTCTTCCCCTTGAAGTGCACCTCCAGGGTCTCCCGGTTGTAGCGCGCGCCGTGGCAGACCTCACAGGGCACGTAGACATCGGGCAGGAAGTTCATCTCGATCTTGATCGTGCCGTCGCCGGAACACGCGTCGCACCGCCCGCCCTTGACGTTGAACGAGAAACGCCCAGGCATGTAGCCGCGGATCTTGGCCTCGGTGGTTTCCGCGAACAGCTTGCGGATGCTGTCGAACACTCCGGTGTAGGTGGCGGGATTGGAGCGGGGCGTGCGGCCGATCGGGCTCTGGTCGACGTGCACCACCTTGTCCAGGTGCTCGAGTCCGGTCACGGTCTTGTGGCGCCCCGGCACGTGCCGCGCACCGTTGAGCCGGTTGGCGAGCACGTTGAAGAGGATGTCATTGATGAGGGTCGACTTGCCCGATCCGGACACGCCGGTCACGGCCACCAGGGTCCCCAGCGGGAAGGACACGTCGACCCCCTGGAGGTTGTGCTGCCGGGCACCCACCACGGACACCTGTCGCCCGGTGTCGCGGGGACGGCGCACCGCGGGGGTCGGGATCTCGAGGCGGCCGGAGAGGTATTTGCCGGTCAGCGAGTCGGGGTGCTCCAGGAGGCCCCTCACCGGGCCGGAATGGACGACCCGGCCACCGTGCTCGCCTGCCCCGGGACCGATGTCGACGACCCAGTCGGCCGTGGCGATGGTGTCCTCATCGTGCTCGACCACGATCAAGGTGTTGCCGAGGTCGCGCAGCCGGGTCAGCGTCTCGATCAGCCGGTGGTTGTCACGCTGGTGGAGCCCGATGCTGGGCTCGTCGAGGACGTAGAGCACGCCTACCAGGCCGGAGCCGATCTGGGTGGCCAGCCGGATCCGCTGCGCCTCGCCTCCGGAGAGCGTCCCGGCGGCCCGGTCGAGGGAGAGGTAGTCGAGGCCGACGTCGAGGAGGAAACCGAGCCGGGCCTCGATCTCGCGGATCACGCGCTCGGCGATCTGCCGCTCGCGTGCGGTGAAGTCGACGTCCTGGAGGAACTTCGCACAGTCGGCGATGGCCAGGGCACAGACCTGGGAGATGCTCCGGCCGCCGACCAGGACCGCGAGCGACTCGGGCTTGAGCCGCGCGCCGCCGCACTCGGGGCACGGCACCTCGCGCATGTACCCCTCGTAGCGCTCCCGGCTCCAGTCGGAGTCGGTCTCCGCATGGCGCCGCTTGACGAACGGCACCACCCCTTCGAACCCCGTCGTGTAGGACCGCTCGCGACCATAGCGATTCCGGTAGCGCACGTGGACCCTGTAGTTCTCGCCGAAGAGCAGGGCATCGGTGGCGCGGTCCGGGAGCTGTCGCCAGGGCACGTCCATGGAGAACTTCAGGTCCTGCGCCAGTGCGGTCATCACCCGCTGGAAGTACTCGGCCGACCCGCTCCCGGCAGCCCACGGGGCGATGGCTCCATCGGCGAGCGACAGGTCCACGTCGGGCACCAGCAGCTCGGGGTCGACCTCAAGCTCGGTGCCCAGGCCGGTGCAGCGTGGACAGGCGCCGAAGGGAGAGTTGAACGAAAACGACCGCGGCTCGACTTCGTCCATCGCGATCGGGTGGTCGTTGGGGCACGCCATCCTCTCGGAGAAGCGGCGCTCCCGCCCCGGGTCGTCGGACTCGCGGTCGACGAACTCGACGACCAGCACTCCTCCCGCCAGCCCCAGAGCCGTCTCGACGGAGTCGGTCAGGCGGCGCTTGGCCCCCGTGTCGGCACCCTTGGCGACGAGGCGGTCGACGACGACGTCGATGGTGTGCTTGACCTGCTTCTCCAGCTTGGGCGGCTCGGCCAGCGACACCACCTCGCCGTCGACCCGCGCCCGGGAGAACCCCTTGGACTGCAGCTCGGCGAACAGGTCGACATACTCCCCCTTGCGAGCCCGGACGACTGGCGCCAGGACCTGGAAGCGCGTGCGCTCGGGCAGCTCCAGCAAGCGGTCGACGATCTGCTGCGGGCTCTGGCGGGTGATCGGCTCGCCGCACACCGGGCAGTGTGGACGGCCGGCGCGCGCATAGAGGAGGCGGAGGTAGTCGTAGACCTCGGTGATGGTGCCCACCGTGGAGCGAGGGTTGCGGTTGGTTGCCTTCTGGTCGATCGACACCGCCGGCGACAGGCCCTCGATGAAGTCGACGTCGGGCTTGTCCATCTGGCCGAGGAACTGCCTGGCGTAGGCCGAGAGCGACTCCACATAGCGTCGCTGACCCTCGGCGAAGATCGTGTCGAAGGCGAGGGACGACTTGCCCGATCCGGACAGTCCGGTGAAGACGACGAGGCTGTCACGCGGCAGCTCGACCGAGATGTCCTTGAGGTTGTGCTCGCGGGCGCCCCTCACCACGAGGTGGTCATGGGTGGCTCGGGGGGCAGGGGAGGGCACAGGAGTCACGGACAGAATGCTAGGCGTCGCCACCGACATCGCGGACACTGCGGCCCTACTGGTGCCTGCGCGGCCCCGCCAGCCCACCGGCATACAGTCGCCTCCATGACCCCGCCGCAAGCCCAGCCGGCCACACCGATCGAGGACTACGCCGTGATCGGCGACACCGAGACCGTCGCCCTGGTGAGCAGGAGCGGCTCGATCGACTGGATGTGCCTCCCCCGGTTCGACTCGCCCTCCCTGTTCACAGCCCTGCTCGGCACTCCCGAGAACGGCCGCTGGTTGATCGGGCCGGTTGGCGAGGCGACCAGCAGCCGCACCTACCGAGGCAACAGCTTCATCCTCGAGACGGTCCACGAGACGGCCACGGGAGCCGTGCGGGTCACCGACCTGATGCCGCTCGGCGACGGCCGCGCCGACGTCATCCGCAGGGTCGAGGGGCTGCGTGGCACGGTCGAGATGGAGCACGAGTGGATCGTCCGGTTCAGCTACGGGCTGGTCCGCCCGTGGGTGGCGCACCATCCCGGCCATGAGCTCGACACCGAGGTCATCACCGCCGTCGCGGGCCCCGACCAGCTCGTGCTGCGCGGGACCCGGCTCCCCGTGGGCGGCAGGGGCCGCCACCACGACCGGTTCGAGGTCCGCGCGGGCGAGGTGCTGGACTTCTCCACGACCTGGTTCGCGTCGTGGAAGCCCATCCCGCCGCCCCTGAATGTCACCTCGCGCATCGACGAGACGCTGGAGCGCTCCGAGGCCTGGGCTGCCCGCTGCACCTACCAGGGCCCGTATCGGACCGCCGTCGTCCGCTCGCTCCTCGTGCTGCGCCTGCTCAGCGATACTCGTCGCGGCGGGATCGTCGCGGCTCCCACGACGTCTCTTCCCGAGGACTTCGGCGGCGAGCGCAACTGGGACTACCGCTACTGCTGGCTGCGCGATGCCTCGCTCACCTTGGAGGCGCTGCTCATGTCCGGGTACGTGGGAGTGGCAATCCTCTGGCGCAACTGGCTGGTGCGGGCGCTGGCAGGTGACCCCGAGGACATGCAGATCATGTATGCCGTTGACGGCAGCCGCGAGCTGCCCGAGCGCGAGCTGGGACACCTTCCCGGCTACGCCGGCTCGCGCCCCGTGCGAATCGGCAACGGCGCTGTCGACCAGAAGCAGACCGATGTCCTGGGCGAGGTCATGATCGCCCTCCACGAGGCACGGAGTCAGGGACTGCCTGACGCGAGGCAGGCCTGGGCTCTCCAGGTGGCCCTCGTCGACGAGCTCGCCCGGCACTGGGACGAGCCCGACCACGGGCTGTGGGAGGTCCGCGGGCCGGTCCGCCATTTCACCCACTCCCGCATCATGGTGTGGGCCGCCTTCGACCGGGGCATCCGGGCGTGTGAGGAGCACGGGATGCCGGGCCCGGTGGAGCACTGGCGCAGGCTCCGGGAGCAGGTGCGGGAGGAGGTGCTCAAGCTCGGCTACGACGCCGAGAGGAACACGTTCACGCAGCACTACGACACCACCGAGGTCGACGCCTCGCTGCTCGTCATCCCGCTCGTGGGGTTCCTGCCTCCCGAGGACCCACGGGTCCATGGCACCATCGCGGCGATCGAGCGCGACCTCATGCGCGACGGGTTCGTGCTGCGGTACCGCACCGACTCGGGGGTCGACGGGCTTCCCGGCCACGAGCACCCCTTCCTCGCCTGCTCGTGGTGGCTGGTGTCGGCGTATGCCGTCACCGGCCAGCTCGACAAGGCGCGGGCTCTCATGGACCGCCTGGTCTCCGTTTCCAACGACGTGGGTCTGGTCTCGGAGGAGTACGACCCGCACAACCACCGGATGGCCGGCAACTTCCCCCAGGCGTTCTCGCACCTCGCCCTCATCGGGGCGGCCTACGCGGTGGCGCGCGCCGAGGCGGCAGCAGACCCCGGTGAGGCGGCGCCGGGTACGGTCGTGGCATGACCATCGGGACCACCATGGAACCGGACCGGGCCCGCGTCCTGCTGGGCCGGCATACCGCCGAGCTGCTCGCCACCGCAAAAGGTCTGGACGACCTCGCTGCCGACTCGCTGTGCGACGGCTGGAGCCGTGCGCACGTCCTCACCCACGTCGCCCGCAACGCCGACGCGATCGGCCGACTCGTGACCTGGGCCATCACCGGGGATCGCGAAGAGATGTACCCGGGCGGCACCGACGGGCGCAACGCCGAGATCGCCGTGGGTGCGGCACGGTCCCCGGACGCGATCGTCGCGGACCTCGAGGCGGCGAGCGAGCGGGTGGCCAGCCTGCTGGAGGAGCTGGATGGGCCGATCGCGGCCCCGGTGGTTGAGATGCGCGGCGGCACGAAGGTGGCAGCGCAGCAGCTTCCCTTCCTGCGGCTGCGCGAGGTGGTGATCCACCACGTCGACCTGTCCACGGGTTTCGGCTTCCCCGACGTCGAGCCCGACCTCGTGCAGGCCCTGCTGGAGGACGCTGTCGCGCGGCTCCAGGGCCACCCGAAGGCCCCCGCCGTCCGGATCCGCACCGACGAGGGCGACGCGTGGTCGGTGGGCGAGGGGGGCGACACCGTCACCGGCACGCGCACCGGAGTCCTGCTGTGGCTCGCCCGGCGGAGGCCCTCGGGGGTCACCGGCGAGCGGGTTCCGGAGCTTCCCCGGGGCGCGTAGCCCCCGGCACCCCCGTCGCGCCGGGGAGTTCGGCGGCCAGCGCTCCGGACCGCCTGGCAATGGCCACGGCGGTCAGTGCGGAATGGATCTCCAGCTTGTGCAGGATGCTCTGGACATGCGTGCGCACCGTGTTGGGCGATACGCCCAGGCGCTCACCAATCTCGCGCCGAGAAAGCCCCTCGGCAAGGCAGGCGAGCACGTCCCGCTCGCGGTCCGAGAGCCGGCTGAGCCCATCCCGGTCGCCGCCGCCGGGCAGGCCTCCATGCACCAGGGCATCGAGGAGGTGGGTGAGCAGGTCGGGCGGTATGTGGCTCTCGCCGCGAGCCACGCCCCGGATCGCGATGTTGAGGCGCTCGACCGGGTCCATCTTGGAAACCCAGCCCCTCGCCCCGGCGCGCACCGCCTCGGCAAGCCGGCGCGCATCCGCGGCCCCGGTCACCACGATGACGGCGGCGCCCGGCTCGCGGCGGCGAAGGTCGCGGCACAGGCTCAGCCCGTCCGCCTCTCCCAGGACGAGGTCGAGGATGATGACGTCGACGTGCTGCCCCGCCACCAGGGCAAGCGCTTCACCCGGGGAGGCCGCCGTGCCCACGACGTGGAGATCTGGCTCGGCCTGGAGGCGCATCATCAGAGCGTCGCTGAAGATCTGGTGGTCGTCGACGATGGCCACCCGGATCGGTGCCAGCGGTGTGCTGGTCATGATCACAGACTCCCCGTCCATCCCTGCGCCCGGACCGCTCAGGTGTCGGAGGGTCGATACGCCATGTGCGTGAGGGCCTCTGGGCGCAGGTGGGGCGGCCAGACGTCGGCGGAGCCATGCGCCGCCATGAGGGCCGCGGCTTGGAGGCGCGTGTGGACACCGAGCTTGGCTAGCAGGTTCTGCACGTGGGTCCGTGCCGTGCTGCGGCGCACCCCGAGGATGGCGGCGATCTCGTCGGTTGTGCGCCCGTCCATGATGCAGCCCATGACCTGCCACTCCCGTTCGGTCAGGAACCGGAGCTTCCACAGTGGACCGGTGGCGTGGCCCACCTCGGCGGACGACCTGGCCGCTGCCCCCTTCCCCACCGTCTCCCCGCGGGAAACGGCCTCCAGAGCCGCGGCCATGGCTGGCAGTGGTCCCGTCTTGGCAAGGTAGCCGGCGGCCCCGCGTTCGACGGCCGCCTCGGCCAGGCGCGGGTCGTCGACGCCCGACAGCACCACCACGGCGGTGCCCGGCGAGGTGGCACGCAGGACCGGGATCACGTCGATCCCAGAGCCCTCGGGGAACGAAAGGTCCAGCAGGCAGCAGTCGGGCTGCTCGCGCGCCACCGCGGACACCGCCTCCTGTGGCGTCGGTGCCGTGGCAACCACATGGTGTCCGAGCTCCTCCAGCGCCCGGCGGAGGGCGTCCAGGAAGAGCCGGTGGTCGTCACACAGCACGATGCGCAGACGAGTGCTCGGCTGGCCGCGTGACCCGTCCGCCGACACCCGAGTCACCTTTCGACAGCGCTCAGGACGACCCGCGCGACAGCTCCCCCAGACGGCCCGTTCCGAAGCGTGAAGCTGCCCCCGCAGGTCGCCAGGAGGGCCCGGGTGATCGCGAGTCCCAGTGAGGTCTGCTCGGGGACGCCGCCGAGGCCGGGACCGGTGTCGGTGACGAGGACCTCGACCCTGCCGTCGGCCCCCACGATGTCGACGGCCACTGCCCCCGGGCCAGCCGCACGGACCGCATTGTCGATCAGGCACCCCAGAGCCCGGGTGAGGGCGACCTCGCGCGCCCACGCGATCACCGGTCCCGAGGCCCGGACGCTGATCGGCCGGGTCGCGGTGGCGCCGGCGCGATTCGCAGCCGCGGAGGCACAGGCGGCGACGTCGACCGAGGTGACGTGCTGGCCTGGCGCCTCGAGCAGCACCTGGTCCACGACGGTGGCGATCCAGGCCGCTTGCTCGGCGATGAGCGCCAGCCGGCGCCTGGCGTCGCCCGTCCCCCGCACTGGGTTCTGGGCGAGCAGGAGCACCGCAGCCAGGGGCTGGCGGAGGTCATGGCAGAGCGCGCGGACCGGGTCCACCTCCCCCGCACGCGCCCCGGGCGGAGGGGTAAATGGATGCTCGCTGATGGCAGTCATGTGCCGGCCCACCTGTCCCTGACGGGCCAGACCGTCTGCTCCCCTCCGAGCCCCGTGGCCTGGCCCTTCAACCATGGGGTTCAGCGGAGTCGGCGACAATAGTCATTTAGGACTATGGAGACGAGTGAAGGGATACGCTCCCTCATCCTTCTGGAGGTTCGCGCTGGTGACATATGACGGGAATGTCCGACCCGGGGGGCCACCGGCTGTCCGGTCGCTCGAGCACCTCACCATCCGCAAGCTCGCCGTCTCCACGATGTCGAACAACGTGTACCTGCTGACCTGCCGCGCCACCGGGCGCCAGCTCCTGATCGATGCGGCCGACCGCCCCGACCAGTGCCTCGCCCTGGTCCACGCGGGCGGGCCGGGGCTGGACCAGATCGTGACGACCCACCAGCACTGGGATCATGTCCGTGCGCTCGCCGAGGTGGCGCGCCGCACCGGGGCACTTACTGCGGCAGGCGAGGACGATGCCGAGGCCCTCCCCGTCGCTCCGGATCGACGGCTGCGGCACGGCGACCGGATCGAGCTCGGCGCGATCTCGCTCGACGTCATCCACCTGCGTGGGCACACCCCCGGTTCCGTCGCCCTGGCCTACGACGACCCGTCGGGCCACGCCCACCTGTTCACGGGGGACTCGCTGTTCCCGGGCGGCGTCGGCGCCACAGCACGCCACCCGTACCAGAGCTTCGAAGCGCTGATCGACGACGTGGAGCACCGAGTCTTCGACGTCTACGCCGATGACACATGGGTGTACCCGGGCCACGGCGGCGATACCACCCTGGGTGCGGAGCGGCCGCACGTGCCGGAATGGCGGGATCGGGGCTGGTAGGTGACCTGGACAGCGCGACGGTGCCAGACCTCTGGGCCTCGGGTGACGCCACATCCCCGTGCTGCGCATGACATAGCCTGACGCCCGTGCTGCGCCCCTCGAGCGTGCCCGCGCCAGTGCTGGTTCTGGGCGGAGTTGTCTCCGTGCAGTTCGGCGGGGCGCTGGCCGCGACCCTGGTGCCGGTGATCGGCGCGGCGGGCTCGGTCACGCTCCGGCTCCTCTTCGCGACGGTCATCCTGCTGGCCGTGGCGCGGCCGCGGCTGCGGGGCCACCGGGGCAGCGCCTGGCGCACTGTCGTGGCCTTCGGCCTCGCCCTCGGCCTCATGAACTTCTCGTTCTACGCGTCGCTGGCGCACCTTCCGCTTGGTGTCGCCGTGACCATCGAGTTCCTCGGGCCGCTCACCCTGGCCACCGTGCTCTCCCGGCGTCCGCGGGATCTCGTCGCCGTCGCCGCGGCGGCCTCGGGCGTCGTTCTGATCTCGCAGGCTCTGAGCATTCCGTTGTCCCAGCTCGACTGGACCGGCCTGGCACTGGCCGCTGCAGCGGGAGCGTGTTGGGCGGCATACATCATCCTCAGTGGCCGCACCGGAGCGGCGTTCGCGCAGCTGGACGGACTCGCTCTGGCGATGGTCGTGGCCACGCTCCTGGTGCTGCCCTTCGGCGTCGGCAGCATTGACTCGTGGACCTCGACCGCCGTCGCCAAGGGCGCCGGCATCGCGCTGCTCTCGTCCGTGCTGCCGTACTCCTTCGAGCTACTGGCGCTGCGCCGGATGCGGCCCGCGGTGTTCGGCATCCTGCTCAGCCTGGAGCCTGCCGTTGCAGCGCTGGCGGGGTTGCTGCTCCTCGGGCAGCGGCTGCAGCCGACCCAGCTGCTGGGCGTCCTGCTCGTGGTCGCGGCCAGTGCGATGGTGCTTGGGCGCGGCGGCCACCAGCCAGACCCGGCGGACGCGGGCGGTTAGGCGTATGCCGTGACCAGGGAGCGCGGTCGGGTGTCGGCTATGAGCCGACGGCCTCCATGCGGGCAACGCGGCGAGCCCGCCACAGGCTGGCTGCGGTGGTGAGGCCAAGGATGACGACGATGGCGCCGAGCGACACACTGATCGGGATCTCCGGTACCGGGACCGCTTCGCCGCCGTTGATGAAGGGCAGCTCGTTGGTGTGGAGGGCGTGCAGGAGCAGCTTCACCCCGATGAAGGCCAACAGGACGGAGAGGCCGATCGAGAGGTAGACCAGGCGCTTCAGCAGTCCACCGATGAGGAAGTAGAGCTGCCGGAGTCCCATGAGGGCGAAGAGGTTGGCCGTCAGGACGAGGTAGGGCTCATCGGTGAGGCCGTAGATCGCAGGTATCGAGTCGAGCGCGAACAGCAGGTCGGTCGTGCCTAGAGCCAGGATGACGAAGAACATCGGCGTCGCGAGGCGCTTGCCGTTCTCGCGGGTGAAGAGCCTGGTGCTGTTGAAGGAGCGCGTGGCGGGGAACCGGCGCTCCATGAAGCGCATGAAGCGGTTCTCCCGGTATTCGTCGTCATCGGTCTGGCCCTCGCGGGCCAGCTTCACGGCGGTGTAGATGAGGAACGCCCCGAACAGGTAGAAGACCCACGCGAAGTTCTCGATGGCCGCAGCGCCGATGGCGATGAAGACGCCGCGCAGGACGATCGCGATGACGATGCCGATGAGGAGGGCTGACTGCTGGAGCTTCTCGGGGACGGCGAACTTCGCCATGATCAACAGGAAGATGAAGAGGTTGTCGACCGACAGCGAGTACTCGGTGAGCCAGCCGGCGAAGTACTCGCCCGCATACTGACCGCCCGACGTCACCCAGACGCCGAGGCCGAACACGACGGCCGCCGCGACGTAGAAGATCAGTGCCTTGCTCACCTCGGCCGTGGTCGGGACGTGCGGCCGTCGTGCGATCACGAAGACATCGATGACGAGGAAGACCACGGCAACGCCGATGGTCACGAGCCACACCCAGGTGGGAACGTTCACGCGAGGAGCCTTCCGGACACATTGAATGGTCCGGAGGTCTCTCCCGCCCGCGGGCGGACCGGCTCCCCGGGCCAGCCAGCAGCGCCGGAGACCGTGATGACGAGGAAACCGCGACGGGGATACTCCCCTCCGATCGGTGCGCTCATCCTCCCAGAGTGGCACTCACTGCCACAACTCAGGGTCCGTGGCGGGTGCTGACTGTCGCGGGGTCGCCGCCGACGGCCGCGCCCACGCCGACCGGCGGCGCCCCACGCGGACCGGCGGCGCCCACGCCGACGGGGGCGCCCACGCCGACTGCGGCGCCGACGGCGCTCAGGGTCGCTGGGCTTTGGGCAGCTTGGCCACGATCTGCTCGTAGGAGGCGTCGATCGCCTCGAGCACTTCGTCGTCTGGGATGGCGCCCCCGATGTCGAGCGTGTTCCAGCCGAACCTGCCGATATACGCCATGACGTGGGCGTCGTCGGGGTACTGGCGGAGCCACTCGTCTGCCTCGGCCCGCTGGGCGCCGCACTTCACGCCGACGGCGTGGGCGCCGAGGAAGGCGAAGATCTTGTCGCCGACCTTGGCGACGAAATCCTCCTCCCACGGCTGGTCCTGCCACGCGCCGGGCTTACCGAGGCAGTGGTGCAGCACATCGGCCGCGGTGAGGGCCCCATGGCCGGTCGACGCCCGGCCGCTCTCACCGGGGCCTTCGCGGGGACTGTCGTCAGGGCTCACGACGTGGCAGCCGACATCTGGCGAAGCTCCTTCTTCAGGTCCGAGATCTCGTCGCGCAGCCGCGCCGCCAGCTCGAAGTGCAGGTCTCCAGCCGCCTGGTGCATCTGCGCGGCGAGCTCCTGGATGAGGTTGGCGAGCTCGTTCGCGGGCAGGCTGCGGACGGCGTCGGCCGGTATCGCCGTGTCGGCGACGAGGGCGCCGCGGCCTCCCCTGCCACCCGCGCCCTTGCCACGGCTCTGGGCCCGCCCGGAGCCGAGCAGCGACTCGGTGTCCGCGTCCTCGCGCTGGAGCAGGTCGGTGATGTCGGCGATCCGCTTGCGGAGCGGCTGGGGGTCGAGGCCCCGCTCGAGGTTGTAGGCGATCTGCTTCTCCCGGCGACGCTGGGTCTCGTCGATCGCCTCCTGCATCGAGGGCGTCACCGAGTCGGCGTACATGTGCACCTGGCCCGACACGTTGCGCGCTGCGCGTCCGATGGTCTGGATGAGCGACCTCGAGGAGCGCAGGAACCCCTCCTTGTCGGCGTCCAGGATGCTGACGAGCGACACCTCGGGCAGGTCGAGGCCCTCTCGCAGCAGGTTGATGCCCACCAGCACGTCGAACTCGCCCAACCGCAGCTCGCGCAGCAACTCCACGCGCCGCAGGGTGTCGACCTCGCTGTGCAGGTACCGGACCCTGACCCCCTTGTCGAGCAGGTAGTCGGTGAGGTCCTCCGCCATCTTCTTGGTCAGCGTCGTCACCAGCACCCGCTCGTTGCGCCGGCTGCGCTCGCCGATCTCGTGCAGCAGGTCGTCGATCTGTCCCTTGGTCGGCTTGAGGACGACCTCCGGGTCGACAAGGCCGGTGGGGCGGATGACCTGCTCGACCACCCCGTTGCTCCTGGACAGCTCGTACTCCCCGGGCGTCGCCGAGAGGTACATGGTCTGGCCGATGCGGTCGAGGAACTCCTCCCACCTCAGTGGACGGTTGTCCATGGCGCTCGGCAGCCGGAACCCGTGGTCGACCAGAGTGCGCTTGCGCGACATGTCGCCTTCGTACATGGCACCGATCTGGGGCACGGTCTGGTGGGACTCGTCGATGACGAGCAGGAAGTCCTCGGGGAAGTAGTCGAGCAGGCAGTTGGGCGCCGATCCCCGGGAGCGCCCGTCGATGTGCATCGAGTAGTTCTCGATCCCCGAGCAGGATCCCACCTGCCGCATCATCTCGATGTCGTAGGTAGTGCGCATGCGCAGCCGCTGCGCCTCGAGCAGCTTCCCCTGCTTCTCGAACAGCGCCAGCTGCTCCTCGAGCTCCTTCTCGATGCCGCGGATGGCGCGCTCCATCCGCTCGGGACCGGCGACGTAGTGCGACGCCGGGAAGACATACATCTCCTGCTCCTCGCGGATGACCTCGCCGCTGACCGGGTGGAGGGTGTAGATGCGCTCGATCTCGTCGCCGAAGAGCTCGATCCGGATCGCGAGCTCTTCGTAGACCGGGATGATCTCGACGGTGTCGCCCCTGACCCGGAAGGTGCCCCGTGTGAAGGCCAGGTCGTTGCGGGTGTACTGCATCTGCACGAACTTGAGCAGGAGCGCGTCTCGGTCGATCTCGTCGCCGACTCGCAGCGGCACCATGCGGTCGACGTACTCCTGTGGAGTGCCCAGGCCGTAGATGCAGGACACCGAGGCGACCACGATCACGTCCCGCCGGGTCAGCAGCGAGTTGGTGGCGCTGTGGCGGAGCCTCTCGACCTCGTCGTTGATCGAGGAGTCCTTCTCGATGTAGGTGTCGGTCTGGGGGACGTAGGCCTCGGGCTGGTAGTAGTCGTAGTAGGACACGAAGTACTCCACCGCGTTGCCCGGGAGCAGCTCGCGGAACTCGTTGGCCAGCTGCGCCGCCAGCGTCTTGTTGGGCGCCATCACGAGGGTCGGCCGCTGGACCTGCTCCACCAGCCACGCGGTCGTCGCCGACTTGCCGGTGCCCGTCGCGCCGAGGAGCACGACGTTCTTCTCGCCCGCCTTGATCCTTCGCGCCAGGTCGGCGATTGCCGCGGGCTGGTCGCCGGCGGGCTGGAAATCGGACTCGACGCGGAAGGGCGCGACCGTGCGCTTGAGTTCGGTGGTGGGGCGCATGACACCACGGTAAGGCCCGGCCCTGACACCCGCGTCAGCGGAGCCAGAGGGCCACCCCGAGCACAGTGCCACCGACGCCGCCCAGGACCGTGACCGCCGCGGCACTGGCTATCGAGACCACGGGCGAGTAGCCCCGGTCGTCGTCGTGCAGCTGGGCAGACCTCCGGTGCACCCCGAGCACCAGCATGCACGCCATCACCCCTGCCACCAGGCCCAGCACCGCCAGACCCCACATCCGCAGCCGCACGGCGACCACGACCATCGGCAGGACGAGAGCCAGGGCGGTCAGTGCGGTGCGCTGCCACGCGAGGGCAGTGCGCTCTGGCTGGAGGGCCTCGCGCCCGGGGAACGAGGTCATGGCTTGGCCACCTCCACGAGCGCCAGCACCAGCACGAGCACCGCCAGCAGCACGACCCCGCTGGCCAGCCAGACCAGGGCCCAGGGCCCGGGGAGCGGACGATGCTCGCGCAGCGCGCGCTCGGTGTGTGCCCAGCCACTGACCGCGCGGCCGGCCAGCGCAGCGCCACCGAGGCAGGACGCGGCGCCCAGCAGGGCCGACCACCGGGGCATGACCCCCAGGCTGGACAGCGAGACGACGGCCACGCCGCCGCCCACCAGCGCCAAAGCAGTCCGCATCCAGGCGAGAGCCGTGCGCTCGTTGGCGAGCGAGAAGCGCGGGTCGGGCTCCTCCCCCACGCCGTAGACGCTCCGCGGCCTGCGCGCGTCAGCCATCCGCAGCCTCCCAGCCCGACCGCCATGCCCAGTCCTCGGCCCGCTCCCCCGCCACGTCGAACCAGGGCTCCTTCGCCTCCGCGTACTCGCTCGTCGTCGCGAGGCGACCGGCGAGCGAGCGCTTCATAGCGGCATACTCCTCGCGTGCTTGGGCGTCCGCCCTCATCCAGTCGCGGAACAGCAGCGCCCACCGCCACCCCGGGCTGCCCACCTGGCGCACGTGGACCTGGACGACGCGGCCGGGGTCGCAGCCGCCGTGCATCCGCTTGGGCCACGCACCGCCGGACCCGCGGTCGACATCGGCCCAGACCCCATCCGCGCGCGGGAAGCCCGTCTCGGCAAGCCTCGCCAGCAGACCGGGCTCGTCGGCCGCCTCGAGGGAGAGCACGCCGACCTGGACGTCGATGACGTCCTTGGCGGCAAGCCCGGGCACAGCGGTGCTCCCGACATGGTCGGCGGTTACCGCCGCAGGCCCGAAGGCCAGGCGCAGCCGGGCCAGGATCCGGTTGGCCTGTGCGGGCCAGCTCGGATCCGGTTCACTGATGTCGAGCCGCTCCGATCGACGACTGGGTATGCCGTGTGCCAGGTTGTGCGCGAAGGGCACCAGCCGCTCCTGCCAGAGCCGGTCGACGCTCGCCACCAGCTCCTCGCGCGTGCTCGTGTTGGGCAGCAGCACATCCGCCGCGGCGAGGCGCTCCTCGTCACTCGCCTGGACCCGGATGCGGCTCAGGGCCTCCTCCTCGGTCATGCCCCGCTCGCTCCGCAGCCGGGCGACGCGGGTGGCCTGGTCAGCAGCCACGACCACCACGAGGTGGTAACCGGCACCCATCTCCTTCTCCACCAGGAGCGGCACGTCGTGGACCAGGATGCCGTCGGGCGGAGCTGCGGCAAGCCGCTCGCCGGTGCGCCGCGCGATCAGCGGATGGGTGATGGCCTCGAGGTCGGCGCGGGCGGCGGCGTCGGCGAACACCATGGCGCCGAGCGCCGCTCGGTCGAGGCTGCCGTCGGCCGCGAGCACGCCGTTGCCGAACCGCCCGATCACCTCTGCCAGACCCGGCGTGCCGGGCTCCACGACCTCCCGGGCGATCGTGTCAGCATCGATCACAATGGCGCCCAGTGTCGAAAAACGCTGTGCAACAGTGGATTTCCCTGACCCGATCCCTCCCGTGAGGCCGATGCGCAGCATGGCGTCACTCTAGCCCCCGGTCCGTTGCTCAGCCGGTGATGGGGAGCCCGGCGTAGTCCCGGCGGTCGACCGGGCGCGCGGCTGGGCCTTCTGCTCCTGTACTTCCTCTACTTCCGGCTGACCCTGAGCGGCAACGCGATCTTCCCTGCAGGTGGGTACGCGGCCCTCAGCGAGGGCATCAGCAGCTGGACCCGCGCGTGCGCCTGCACTGAGCGCGCGACATGGCGCAGCCCGAGGGTGCGGGCTTGCGGATCGTGGCAGGGGGCTTCCTCAGGCCCGCGGCGGAGCGGTGCTGTCCCGCACGACGAGCTCCGTCGGAAGGACGAGGTGCCGAGCCCGGGCTTTGCTCGCGGATCTCTGCGCCTCGATCGCCGCCGTCAGGGCGTTCGCCGCAGCCCGGCCCTTCTCGGTGAAATCCTGCCGCACCGTGGTCAGCGTAGGCCGCATCCGCGTGGCGACGGGGCTGTCGTCGAAGCCGACAACCGACAGGTCGTCGGGCACCCGGAGTCCCGCGTCCTGAGCCGCATGCACGACCGCCTGCGCCAGGACGTCGGAGAAGCAGAGGATGGCCGTCGGCGCCTCGTCGAGGTCGAGGAGCAGCCGCGCCCCCTCGGAGGCCGCATCGTGGGCCGACTCGGGCACGCGCACCACGGGGGCATGGATGCCGTTCGCCTCCAGCACGTCCTGCCACCCCAGCAGGCGCTGGCGGATCGCGTGGCCGAGGGGCTGGGCGGCGAGGTCCTCCTCGAAGCCGACCTCGCCGCCCACGACGTAGACGATGATGCCGATCCGGCGGTGCCCCAGGTCGACCAGGTGCTGCGCCGCAGCCCGGGCGCCTCCGCGGTCGTCGACGTTGATGCTGGGGATGCCGGGTGCCTGGATCTGGTCGACGAACACCAGCGGCAGGCCTCGTCTCGTGAGCCATCCCAGCGCCGGAGTGTGAGGATCGCAGGAGTAGACCAGGGCCCCGTCCATGGCGACGTCGCGCGCTGGTACGCGGCCCTCGGTCTCGGAAGCGGTCAACAGGGTCAGGGCGAGCCCAGTAGGCCGCAGTTCCGTGGCGATGGCACCCAAGAACGTCATGGCGACCTCGTCGGCGAAGGCATGGTCGACGGCTTCGGTCAGGAGCACGCCTACCGCGCCGGTGCTCCCGCGGGCCAGGGCCCGCGCACTCGGGTCGGGGCCGACATACCCCAGCTCCTGGGCTGCTGCCAGGATCCGCTCGCGCAGCGAGGCGGACAGCTGGTCGGGCCGGGAGAACGCATTGGATACCGTCATCCGGCTCACGCCGACCTTGTCGGCGATCGTCTGCAGGGTTACCTTGCCCATGTCTCGTCCCTCTCTGGCTCGAGGGACGAGACTACGCGGGCAGTCTCAGACAACCGGACTGCAGGCAGGCGGGGCGACGACGTCGCCGGCCCGGTGAAGGGCTCCGGCGAGGACGCGACGGGTGCCGGCGAGCCGCGGCTCACGCGGCGGACGGACGGGGTCCACCACGGTTGGGGCGTCCGGGCGAGCGCTGTTGACGGCCCGCTCCGCGGCGTCACGGACCACAATGGCGGCGATGGGGAACGTGTTCATGACTGGCCTTCTTCGGTGTGTCGGATTTGCTGTACCGCTACAGTAGCAAGACCTGCTGTACCGGTCAAGGGTCTTTTTGCCGGGCCCTTCGCCCGAGAAGGAACTCCTTCACCCGCTGTGCCACGCCATGCGGAGCGCACCGTCATCGGGTCGCCCGATGAAGGGCCGGCGAGCGCGCAAATAGGCCCGGTGAAAAGCGTGAGGCCCGGTCCGCGCTGGGACCGGGCCTCACGGCATACCTGCTGGTGCAGGCTGTGGCTCAGTTGCCGGTGAGCTTCTCGCGGAGCGCAGCCAGCGCCTCGTCGGACGCCAGCGTGCCCTCGGCCTCCGGCACGGACGCGGGGGCCGCGCCCGAGTCGGAGGAGTAGGACGCCGGCACGTCGCCCGAGGCGGCCTCGGCGTCGGCGCGGGTGGCCTCCTCGACCTGGGCCTTGTGGGCCTCCCAGCGGGCGTGGGCATCGGCGTACTGCTTCTCCCACTTCTCGCGCTGGGCCTCGAAACCGGGCAGCCACTCGTTGGTCTCGGGGTCGAAGCCCTCGGGGTACTTGTAGTTGCCCTGCTCGTCATACTCAGCAGCCATGCCGTAGAGCGTCGGGTCGAACTCAGCCACGGGGGCGGAGTCGTCATTGGCCTGCTTCAGCGAAAGCGAGATCCGGCGACGCTCGAGGTCGATGTCGATGACCTTGACGAAGATCTCGGCGCCGACGGTGACGACCTGCTCCGGCAGCTCCACGTGGCGCTCGGCCAGCTCGGAGATGTGGACCAGACCCTCGATGCCGTCGTCGACCCGGACGAATGCCCCGAACGGGACGAGCTTGGTGACCTTGCCCGGCACGACCTGGCCGATCGCGTGGGTGCGGGCGAAGTGCTGCCAGGGGTCCTCCTGCGTCGCCTTCAGCGACAGGGAGACCCGCTCGCGGTCCATGTCGACGTCGAGCACCTCCACCGTGACCTCGTCGCCGACCTCGACAACCTCGGACGGGTGGTCGATGTGCTTCCAGGACAGCTCGGAGACGTGGACCAGACCGTCCACACCACCGAGGTCCACGAAGGCACCGAAGTTGACGATGCTGCTGACGACACCGGTGCGGACCTGCCCCTTCTGGAGCTCCTTGAGGAACGTCGTGCGGACCTCGGACTGGGTCTGCTCGAGCCAGGCACGGCGCGACAGGACCACGTTGTTGCGGTTCTTGTCGAGCTCGATGATCTTCGCCTCGATCTCCTTGCCCACGTAGGGCTGGAGGTCACGGACGCGACGCATCTCGACGAGCGATGCGGGCAGGAAGCCCCGGAGGCCGATGTCGAGGATGAGACCACCCTTGACGACCTCGATGACGGTGCCCGTGACGACGCCGTCCTCCTCCTTGATCTTCTCGATCGTGCCCCAGGCGCGCTCGTACTGCGCGCGCTTCTTGGACAGGATCAGGCGGCCTTCCTTGTCCTCCTTCTGGAGGACCAGGGCCTCGACCTCATCGCCTACGGAAACGACCTCGGAGGGGTCGACGTCGTGCTTGATGGAGAGCTCGCGGGAGGGGATGACACCCTCGGTCTTGTAGCCGATGTCGAGCAGGACTTCGTCCCGGTCGACTTTGACGATGCGACCTTCGACAATGTCGCCGTCGTTGAAGTGCTTGATGGTCTCGTCGATAGCGGCGAGAAGGTCCTCCTCGGATCCGATGTCGTTGACAGCGATCTGAGGGGCGGTCGTGTCGACCGTGCTGGCAGTCATGTAGTAGGAACTCCGTAATGGACTGGTGACTCGTTGGTGGACAGGTTGTCGTGGACAGAGGTCCGCGGCGGAAAAACGGTGCACAGGGCGCAGGCAAGCCCCTGGAAAGCCATGCTGGAACTCCCCGCTGGACACCCAGAGACGCGCACACCGATGTGCTCGTCCATCCTACTGGCCCGGTTTGCCCCGGGTCAAAACCACCGAGGGGTATGCCGTGAGCGAGTTTTCGCAGGTCAGCCGCCGGATAGCGGCTCAGCCCGAAACGGCCTCGGCCAACCGCTCGTGGTGGGATGCCGAGGCGGAGGACTACTACGCCGAGCACGGGGACTTCCTTGGCGACATCGACTTCGTGTGGGGTCCGGAGGGGTGGCGCGAGTCGCAGCTGCACCTGCTCGGCGACGTGAGCGGACGGCTGGTCCTGGAGATCGGGGCCGGGGCGGCCCAGTGCTCCAGATGGCTGGCGACCCAGGCCGCCTGGCCGGTCGCGACCGACCTGTCCGCCGGGATGCTCAGGCAGGCACGGGCGCTCAACCGCGTTCACGGGTCCGTGCCGCTCGCCCAGTGCGATGCACTGGCCTTGCCATTCGGCGACGGCGTCTTCGACGCCGTCTTCACGGCATACGGCGCCGTGCCCTTCGTCGCCGACTCGGCGGCGCTCATGAACGAGGCAGCCCGGGTGCTGCGCCCGGGGGGCCGCTTTGTCTTCTCCACGACGCACCCGATCCGCTGGGCCTTCCCCGACGACCCGGGCCCCGGCGGGCTGACAGCCACCCAGTCGTATTTCGACCGGACGCCCTATGTCGAGGAAGCCGGCGGGCTGGCGTCGTACGTGGAGCACCACCGGACCATCGGCGACCGGGTGCGGGAGCTGGCGGCGGCCGGCTTCCGGCTGGTCGACCTGGTCGAGCCGGAGTGGCCCGAGTCCAACACCCAGGTGTGGGGCGGCTGGTCGCCGCTGCGTGGCCGCCTGCTGCCCGGCACGGCCATCTTCGTGAGCACGCTGGACCAGCGCACTACGGGTTGACGACGTCCCCTCCCCTCCGCCAGAGAGTTGGGCGGGGGCGCCGACGAGTAGCATGCGCGGCACCGCCACCGTCGAGAAAGGTCCCTATGGACTCGCCCGAGCCCCGGTTCGTGGTCCACACGCAATCGGCGACGTCCGACGTGGACGAGGACCTCGAGGCACCCCTCTACCTGCCGTTCAAGACTTGGCTCAACGCGAAGCCGGGGCGCTACGTGCTGGTCGCCGCGGTTACCCTCCTCGCCGTCCAGGCCGCTGTGCGCGGATACATCAAGTTCGGCGGCTGGTTCATGTACGACGACTTCTCGTTCATGGGCCGCGCCGCCACTCTCCCGCTGTGGAGTTCCGAATACCTCCTCAAGGGCTGGAACGGCCACTTCATGCCCGGTGGCTTCCTGCTGGCGCGCGTGCTGACCGACCTCGCACCCGTGGATTACCGCCTGGTCGCGGTCACCGACCTGGCCCTGCAGGCCGTCGCGGGCCTCCTGGTCTACAAGCTCTTGGCGGCGATGTTCGGCAGGCGACCGGCGATCCTGGTGCCCCTCAGCCTCTACCTGTTCTCAGCCATCACGCTGCCTGCGTTCCTGTGGTGGGCGGCGGCCCTCAACCAGCTGCCGGGGCAGATCGCCATGGCCGCCGCCCTGCTCTGCCAGGTGACCTACCACCGCACTGGCGCAACCCGATACGGCGTGCTGGGCGCCGCCGCAGCTCTCGGTGGCCTCCTCTTCTCCGAGAAGGTCCTCCTCGTCATCCCGTGCGTCGGGCTCCTGACCCTCTTCTGGTTCACCGCCGGGCCTCCGGGGCGACGCCTGCGGCGGGCCCTCACCGAGAACTGGCGCGTCTGGGCGGCATACCTCGTCGTGCTGGTCCCCTATGTGGTCTTCTACGCCGTCCACGTCGAGGCGCCGACCACCGGCGCGGCAGGGTCGACGATCGTGGTCCAGACTCTGGGCACAGCGCTGGCCCAGGCAGTCCTGCCCGCCCTCTTCGGAGGACCGTTCCACTGGCTGAGGCTCGGCGTCGGAGGCATCGCCGACCCGTCGGATGGGGTCGTGGCCGGCTCGGCGGTGGCTGCAGCCCTGATAGTTGCCGTGTCCGTCCTGCGCATGAGCAGGGCTTCATTCGCGTGGTTCGTCGTTGCCGGATACTGGCTCGCCAACGCCCTGTTGCTCGGGATCACCAGGGCCTCCATCGTGGGGCCGCTCATCGGCCGTGAGTACCGGTACAGCACCGACGTCTGCCTCATCGTGGCGGTATTCGGGTCGCTCGCCTTCCTGCCGCTGCACGGTCGGTTCGCGAAGGGACAGGTTCAGCACCTGCGTCCGCGCGCCGGTGTGCCGGGCCCAGGGCCGCGGCAGGCGCCGGCGCCAGGGGAGGTCAACCCGCTGACTCGGATCCTGCCCTCCGAGCGGCTCCTCGCAACTGCGCTGTGCATTGGCCTGACGGTCGCCGCCCTGACCTCGACGCTCCGCTTCGACACGGTCTGGCGAAACGAGCAGTCCCATCGCTTCTTCGACACCCTGCGGGCCGACATCCAGCGCGCAGGCCACCCGGTGACCATCGCCGACCTGCCGTTCCCCAGCACCGCACTCCCTGAGCCCCTGGGCGCGGCAGTCAGCACTGCGACCTTCCTGCCTGCGCTGCGACCACGTCCTCGGATCCTCCGCGAGGGCGACGCTGTCGAGCACCTGTTCACCCTGGACGACAACGGTCACCTGAGGGCCGCGTACATCGACGGCTACGCCAACGTGCCGGGACCAGTCAGCGGGTGTGGCTACCGAGTCGAGGGCGAACCGGTGACGGTGCCGCTCGCGGCAACGACCTTTCCGTGGGGCTGGGGGGTGCGTGTGGGCTACCTCGCCAGCGAGGACGCCGACGCGACCGTGACGGCAGGAGACGTCGTCACCAAGGTCCACATCCTCCCCGGACTCCACCAGCTCTTCGTGATGGGCGCCGGCGCCATGGCGGACGTGCGCATCAGCGGGCTGAGTGCAGGCTCGATGTGCACCAACGACGTCACGGTTGGCGCCATCAAGCCGGTGCCGGGCACGCGTCCCTGACCGCCGGGCGCACGTCACTGCCGGGCACGCGCCCCCTGGGCGCCGGCCATGCCCACTCGGCTTGGGTGAGCGGGACGGCGGCCATGTCCTGGCCAAACGGCGGGACTCGCCCATGGGCGCCGCGGGAGTCTCCCGCGAGGCCCTGGATCGTTTGCCGTGCGTCAGCGGCGGGGTTCACCGCCCCGCGGGAGGGCCAGGACGAGCCCGACCACCACGAGGATCAAGCCGAGCACCAGACTGCCGAGTGGCAGGTAGAGCCGGATGAGGTCGATGGACTTGATGCCGTCTTTGGCGATCTTGGCCTGGATCCGGTCGGCCTCGGGAGTGAACTCCAGCGTTCCCTGCAAGGCGGTCAGGCCGGCCAAGGACGGGTCTCGCATTGCGGCCCCCGGGTCGTTGCTCGCGCGGCCGGTGAGTCGCTGGTTGATCTCCTCACGGCCGTGGATGATGGCGCCCGTCTTGGGCTCGACCCAGAGGGTGCGGGTGTTGCTGTACAGCGACGGGAACACGCCGCCCGTCATCGCGGGAGCGTCGGTGATGACCTGCTGGAACTTGTAGACGGTCAGCCCCTCCTTGGTCTCCTGGTCGATGTAGCGCATCGGGTAGGCCTTCCGGGCGGGGCTGTCCCAGTATGGATAGGTCTTCTTCTCCGTGAACATGGGGAACGTCATGCCCAGACCCTGGTGGACGACGGTGTCGCCGTCCTCGGCCTGCTGGCAGTTCTCCTTGCCGCTGCTGCCGCACTTGTTCCCGGTCACGGCAAGGGCGGTGACCCGGTCGAAGGCGAAGCGCGTGTAGAAGTTCGCGATGATGCGGGGGTCGTTCTCGAGGCAGCCCAGCTTCTCGTCGTTGTCGTCGCGCGTGAGGCACAGCGCCTGCTCGTAGACAGCCACATCGTGGTTGCCGCTCTTGACGTCGCCCTGGATGTGGCGAGTCACGCTGACGTGCGGAAGCACCACCACCCGGCCCTCCGTGGACGAGAGATAGCGGAAGTCGGTGCCAGCGTGCGGGAGGGTGACGTCGACGTCCAGCGGCGCTCGCACCAGCTGGGGGGCCACCACGAAGCGGATCACAGGGGCGAGCACCAGCAGGAGGACACCCAGCCCGAACAGGACCAGCCCCAGGTTGCGCTTCACACGAATGTCCTCTCCTCAGCGCGGGTGATGTGCGACCGAAAAGTACCAGCAAGTAGCGTAGCCCTGCGCACACTCCGTTCGGATGATTGAGAATCGATGCGCTGCATCCCTGGAATCGCCCTGCTCGAGGGCGACACGAAAGGCTGACGTGGACCTCGACCGCACGCGCCGAGACTGGACCCGCCTGGGCGAGGAGGACCCCCTCTGGGCCGTCCTCGTCAAGCCCGAGGGCCGCCACGAAGCCTGGGACGCCGACACGTTCCTCGCCACCGGCCGCGCCGAGGTGGACGGCGTCCTGGACCGCATGAGCGCACTCGGGATACGGCCAGCACCCGGACGGGCGGTCGACTTCGGCTGCGGTGCGGGCCGCCTCACCCAGGCGCTGCGCAGGCGCTTCGACAGCGCGACCGGGATCGACTTCTCCGCGCCGATGCTCGCACGGGCTCGAACCCTAGACCCCGCCGGCACCTGCGTGTTCGTCCTCAACGAGGCCCCCGACCTGGCGGCCTGGCCCGACGAGAGCTTCGACCTCGCCTACTCCTCACTGGTGCTCCAGCACATCCCGACCGCCCAGGCCAGGCGCTACCTCAGCGAGCTGGTCAGGGTCGTGCGGCCCGGCGGAGCCCTCGCCGTCCAGGTGGCCACCCGCCCCGATGCGAGCCTGAAGGGACGCCTGGCCACGGTCCTTCCCCACTGGGCCATGAGATTCGCTCAGCGCTGGGTGCTCCGCTACCCCGCGCCCATGGACATGTACCCCATGTCCGGTCGGGACGTGCTCGTCGCGCTCGCCGGGCGGGGCCGCGTCGTGGAGGCCCAGGAGGCGCCCATGTACGGGGGAC
Organism: uncultured Actinomycetota bacterium; assembly: GCA_963715025.1. GTDB lineage: Bacteria > Actinomycetota > Actinomycetes > Actinomycetales > Dermatophilaceae > DASSJT01. Next base: position 786,746 of record CAVQQQ010000002.1, read on the forward strand.
ACTGGGTGTTCACCCGCTATCTCATCTCCCGCAGCTGAACCCGCTCGCGAATGACCGCTGACCTCACCGAGACGCGCCGCTCCCGCCGCCAGGATGGACGCCGGCGCACGGCGCTTCCCCTACGGCTCGTCGGGCGGACCAGCCGCGAGGGGGTCGCGCGCGCGGTCCTGTTGCTCCTGCTGGTGCAGGTCCTCGTCCGCGGCTGGGTCTCCCTGCGCGGCTACTTCTACCTGGACGACTTCGTCTTCACCGGCCGGGCGATGGAGTACAAGGCCTTCGACCCCGAGTATCTCTTCACGGCCTACAACAGCCACGTCATGCCCGGCTCCTTCCTGTGGGCCTGGGCGACGACCCGCCTGCTCCCCCTCAGCTATCCCGCCGTCGTCGCCGTCTGCTTGCTCCTCCAGCTCGTGCTTGGGCTGGCTCTTCTACGTCCTGCTGCGCCGGGTCTTCGGCTCCACGCCGCTCATCCTCGTGCCCTTCACGGCCTTCCTGCTCTCGCCGATCACCCTTCCCGCAGCCCTCTGGTGGGCTGCCGCGCTGAACCAGCTCCCCCAACAGCTCGCGGTGGTCGGCGTCCTGCTGTGCCACATGCGCTACCTGCGCACTGGACGGGTGCGCGCCGGCCTGGCGGGTGCGCTGGTGCTGCTGGGCGGCTTGCTCTTCTCGGAGAAGACGCTGCTCGTGCTGCCGTTCCTGGCGGCAATCCACCTTGCCTACTTCGCCGGCGGCACCTTCCTCACCCGGCTCCGCGGCCTCGTCGTCGGCCACTGGAGGGTGTGGTCGGCCTACGCCGTCGTGTCACTCCCCTACGTGGTCTACTACGCCGTCGCGGTGCCCTCGCCGGCCCGCCAGCCGGCCCAGGGGGCAAGCATCGTGCAGCTGGTCATGGAGTCGTTCGCCCGCGCGGTGGTCCCTGGCATGCTCGGCGGCCCCTGGCACTGGGTGCAGATCGGGTATGCCGGTGCGCTGGCCGACCCCGGCCGGTTCGCAAGCGCGCTGGCGCTGGTCATCGCGGCCGCCGTGGTGGGCGGCACCTGCCTGGTGCACCGCCGAGCCTGGTTCGGATGGGCAGCCGCCCTGGGCTGCTGCCTGCTCAACCTGGCCCTTCTCGCCCTGAGCCGGGCCACCTTCATCGGACCGCTGATCGGCGACGAATACCGTTACGTCACCGACACGGCGATCGTGATCGCCCTGGCGCTCGCCTTCGGCCTGGTGCCCATCGCGGGCAGCTGGCGCGCCGCCGAGCCGCAGCGCCTCGAACGTCGGGCTCTGGGCTGGTCGTGGCTGGAAAGCCCGGAGTACCGCGAGTTCCGGCAGTCGCTGCCGACCCTCTCCCGTGGTGCCTGGGCAGCGCTCGCGGTCGGCGCGCTGACCGCGAGCAGCGTGTTCAGCACGCTCGCGTACGACCGCTTCTGGCGGGTCAACCCGGCGCGCTCCTACATCGAGAACGCCCGCGCCGACCTCCTCGACCTGCCTGAGGGGATCGTCGTCGTCGACTCCTTCGTCCCCGCCTCGGTTGCCTGGCCGCTGCTCGGCCACTACGCCAAGACCAGCACCATCCTCCGTCCGCTCCCCCACGCTCCCCGGAGCCTCTCGACCCAGTCCGCATCCGGCGCGCTCTATGTTGTCGGCGAGGACGGGCACATCCAGCGCGCCGCCGTGCCGGGCCTGAACGCCCGGAAGGGACCGACTCCGGGCTGTGGCTGGCTGGCCGAGCCGGGGCAGCCGGCCGAGATCCGCCTGGCCAAGAAGACACTCGCCTGGGACTGGACGGTCCGCATCGGCTACCTCAGTCATCAGGCGGGTCCGGCCCGCGTCACCATCGGCGACAAGGCGACGCCGGTGAACCTGACGGCCGGCGTCGGCGAGTTCTACGTCAGCGCCTCCGGGAAGTTCGACCGGATCCGCCTGGAGGTCTTGGGGGCGGGCGGCAGTCTCTGCACCGACGACGTCACGGTGGGAGTGCCCGTGGCTGTGGCAGGGTCTCGGCCATGAGCGCCAGCAGCGCGGCGAGCGCCAGCAGCGCGGCGAGCGCCCGCAGCGCGGCGAGCGCCCGCAGCGCGGCGAGCGCCCGCCCGGGCAGCGGCCGAGTGGACTCCGGGGCCGACCACAGCGCCTTCCCGGGGCTCGATGGGCTCCGTGCGGTGGCGGTGGCCGCGGTTGTGCTCACCCATGCCGCCTATTGGACCGGCCGCTACGAGCGCGGGTTCGGTGCGGCGTTCCTCGCCCGCATGGACTGCGGTGTGGCGATCTTCTTCGTGATCTCCGGCTTCCTGTTGTTCCGGCCCTGGCTGGTGTCTGCTGTGCGGCGACGCCCGAATCCGTCCCTGCGCACCTACCTCATCCGCCGCGCCGTGCGCATCCTTCCGGCTTACTGGCTCGCCGTGGCCCTGTGTCTCCTCCTCCTGCCGCAGAACAGGACGACGACGGTGGCCGACTGGGTCCGCCAGGCGCTCCTGCTGCAGATCTACCGCCCCGGCTGGCTCCGTGAGGGCCTCACGCAGACCTGGAGCCTGTGCACCGAGGTGGCCTTCTACGTCGCCCTGCCCGCGGTGGGCGCCGGGGCCCTCTGGTGGCTGCGACGCTCGCGCTCCGGGCGGGTGACCGGCCTGCTGTGGCTGTGCGGCGCGCTATCGCTCACGTCAGTGGCCTGGTATCTGTTCCTGCACTCCGGCTCGCCGCTTGCGCCGTATATGGGGTCGTTCTGGCTGCCCGGCTTTCTGATCTGGTTCGCGGCAGGACTCGCGATGGCGGTCCTGCGCGTGCATCTTGACACCGCCCCGGAAGGTGCGACGCGCCGATGGCAGTGGGCCGAGACCCTGGGCAGCCACCCACTCACCTGTTGGTCGCTCGCGGCAGCCACCCTGCTGCTGACCCTCACGCCGCTCGCGGGCCCGCGCGCCATCGGCGCAGGAACGGCGGGCCAGGAGATCACCAAGAACGTGCTGTATGCCGTGCTGGCCGGCAGCATCGCCTGGCCAGCCGTCTTCGGCCGCTCGCCCGTGACGACCGCGCTTCTCGGCAACCGGGTGTGCGTCTACCTGGGCACCATCTCCTACGGCGTCTTCCTCTACCACCTCCTGGTGCTCGACACGGTCATGCGAGTCCTTGGCAACGCCGTGTTCAACGGCCAGGTGATCCAGGTCTTCCCGCTGACGGCGCTCGCGTCGATCGGCCTCGCCGCAGTCAGCTTCCGGTTCCTCGAGCGGCCCCTGATCCGCGCGGGCCACCGGCGCACGCGCCCCCCGGCCGGCACTCGAGCGACCTCGAGCCTGTTGACACCGGCCACCGCCACCGCGGAGTCGCCAGCGTCAGCCTCGAGGTGGCGGGCGAGCGAGTCGGGCCCGCCGTAGTCCAAACGCGCTTCAGCCTTCCTCCGGACGGCCGCGTGACGATGTGGCCACTGAGAACACGAGCACCGCCAACGACAGCAGGCACAGCCACTGACTGACCGGGTCATCCGCTCGATAGGCCGACGACCCCCAGGGCGACGCCGCGAGCAGAAGGCCGGCAACGGCATACAGGCCGGCGGTGACCACCGCCAGCGCAACGTCGCCGCCTGGTCCCCAGCGGCGCACCGCGGCGACCACGGCTGCCCCGACCAGCCCCAGAGCGAGCCCCGAGAGCCCGCCGACCACGGCCAGGACGACGACGGCGGCCCCGGCGAGCGCCGGGCCGGGACTCGCGAGGGGCCTGATCGCCGGTTCCCGGCGCCTCCGTGGCGGCAGCAGGGCGCCGGCCCAGAGCGCGACCAGCCCGGCCCCGCTGACGGCAAGGCCGACTCCCATGCCTCGATCCGGCGCGAACGACAGCCTCACGACCCCGGCGCTGCCAGGGGGCACGACGTACCCCTGCTGCCATCCGTCGACGGTGACGCGCTCGAGGGGTCTGCCTCCGAGCGTCGCCTCCCAGCCCTGGTTGGCGTTCTCCCGGACCGTCAGCAGGACCGGCTCCGAACGCGCCGGCAGGCGCGCGGCGCGATTCACCGGGCCCCAGGAGAGGACCTCGACGTCCACCGCGCTGTCAGCCGGCGCCGCGCCGATCCCGCCCGCGCCGATCCCGCCGGCGTCCGTCCCACCCATTGCGGCTAGCTCCACGCCGTTCGGCGCCCACAGGCGGTCGCTCGCCAGGACGACGCGGTGCTTCCCGCTGTCAAGGTGGACGTCGGCACCGTCGCAGAATGTCAGCGGCACCGGGTCCATGCGCCGCAGCTGGCCGACGGTGGGAGTCGCGGCGGTGCGGTACTCCCTGCCGTCGATGACGACCGGAGGCGTCGTCCCGCACTCGAGCGCCACCCTCTGCTGACGCTCCGCCTCCATCGCGTCCGCGCTGGCGAGGCCGTGCACGCCGGGGATGAGCACTTCACTCACGCCGAGGCCCAGATGCGTCAGCTGCTGAGTGCTCGGGTCATAACTGCTGGCGAGCTGGCGCGCCTGCAGATGGAGCTCCAGCGAGCTGGTCTTGACCGGGTCCAGGCTGACCGTTCCGTCAGCGGCGACCGGAGCTCGCTGACTGCCCGCCTTCGAGGCGACCGTGACCTCCGTGGGCCTGGTGCCCGCGGCATACCGATCCAGCACGAGCTTGAGCGAGTGGATCGTTCGTGGGCTGCGCCAGACGAGGCGCAGCGTCGGGTCGGCGTCGTCGGGCGAGGCGATCCACGCGGTCCCCGGGTCGCCGTCGACGCTCGATTGCGCTGAGCCATACGGATCGGGCACAGCCGTGCTCGACGCTTTGGCGGACACCTTGGGGTCGACGGCTGTCGCGACGAGGCGGTCCAGCGAGGAGCCGGCCCTGGGGACAGCCGTGGCCGTCAGGGTGTAGTCGCTTCCGGCAGCGGTGGCGAACGACCGGTCCAGACCTGCGGCGTCCTCGCCGAGGCGGGTCTGCCCGGTCGCGCACAGCGGCCGCTCGCCCACGAAGGTGCAGGCGTCACGGCGACCGGACGTGGTCATTGCGATGAGCTCCGGCGCGGTTGGGGACGGGGATCTCGGCAGGTCGATGGTCCGCTCGATGTCCGCCCCGCCGCCCACGGCCAACTCTGCGATCCCCACGGGAGAGTCGGGATCGGCTCCGGGCAGGAGGGCGTCGATGCGCACCCGCAGGTCCCGTGCACGGGTGTGCGGGGTGCGCACGTCGACCCGGGTGGCGCCGTCAACCTGTGTCGTCGCGGACGAACCCCCCGAGAAGACCGTCACCCGAGCCACCTTCGAGTTGGGCAGGAGTGTGAGCACCGGTGCCGACAGGTCAACCTTCCGGTCGAAGTCCACTTGGAGCCATGAGCCGACCGGATCAGCAGCAGGATTTGGGCGCCACGCCGTCTGGGGGTCCCCGTCAACGGCGGAGAAGGGCATGGCCGCGGGATCCGAGCCGCCCCGGACGCCAGGCTCGGAAGCCGAGGACGACGCCGTGAGGCGCCCGCCGATCGTCCTGGCGGCCGCCTCCGCCACCCCTGGGGCGACGCTGTAGTCGCGCTGCGGCTTGTCTATGCGCAGCGGGTCAAATGGCGTGAGCGTCGCCGAGTACCCGCTGACCCCCGCGGCGAAGTTGGCCTCGCGCCGGCGTGGTGTGTCCGTGAGGATGACCGGCAGGTCCCGCAGGCCAGCCTGCTGGTCCTGGCCCGCCACCACCGTCGGGTGGGCGACCATCGAGCCCTTGCTCAGGATGCTCGTCAGCACCTCTGGCCCGCCGACCAGCTGCCGCACCGAGGTGAGTGGGATGCCGCTGATCCGAGGGTCGTCCGGGGTGTCCACGGCGTAGACCTCGACAGCGGGGTAGGGGATCCGAAGGTGCTGGTCGTAGACCAGGGTCGGGACGCCTTGCGATCCGACGTCGGGGCCGAAGGTCGCAACCCTCGAGATCCCCGGCGAGGTCGCGAGTGCCTGGTGGACCCGGACGGCTCGGGTCGCACCAACCTTGCCGGCGTCGAGATCGTTGCGCACCACGAGGTGCGTGAACCCCGCACGGGCCAGGGATCTGGCCAGGCCCACACTCCCCCGGCCGGCGGCCAGGTCAGCCTCGACCGAGTCGAGCCAGCGGATGTGGCCGGGCTCGGTGAGCGGCACAGCGTTGCGGACGTCCCACGGCGAGGTCGCGAGCGCCTGGAGGGGCTCGTCGTTGGTGGTTCCCCAGTCATAGACCGCGAACCGGGATCCCGGCACCAGGAGGGCCCGGCCCTGGGGCTCCTGGTCCCCCAGCCAGTCTGCCGCCTGCCTCCAGTACGCGGGGATCTCGAGGAACGACCCGGCCGGGGCAACGCGCCCGGCAACCAGGGGCACCCCCGCCCCCAACACGGCAAAGACCGCCGCGGCGGCCACCAGACCACGGGTCACGCCGCGCTCGACCTCGCTGCGCCCCCATTCCGCGCGGTCCACGAGCAGCACCAGCCCCAGGCTCAGTGGCAGACGGATGGCGACGTCGAACTTGTGGACATTGCGGAGCGGGGCGAGCGGCCCGTCGAGCAGCGACCGGATGGCCTCGGACCCGAACCCGTCGACCGTGCCGACATGCCCCAGCGTCAGGCCGACGACCCCGGCGAGCAGGCAGGCCACCAGCCACGGACGGTGGGGCGTGCGCACGGCTACCAGGCCGGCCAGCCCCCCTGCGGTGACGAGGGCGGTGTTGAGCACCAGGACGGACGAGGTCAGCAACAGGAAGCCGGCCGTCCACCCGGACCCCGGGAAGTAGGCCACCCAGTCGTGGGTGCCCCGTAGCACCTCGACCAGGTTGGTCGTGCTCGTCGTGACCGAGGCCGACTCGATGTAGTCCAGGAAGGGTGGGCTGTACCGCCCGAGCAGCAGGAGGGGGACGACCCACCACAGCGAGGCCAGCACGACCGCCGCCGCCCAGGCCAGGCCGAGCTGGACGACTCTGACGCTGGGGCGCCGCGTCAGCAGCCAGATTCCGGCGGGAACCAGGGCGGTCAGGGTCAGTACCGCGTTGATGCCCCCCATGCACAGCACGACAAGCCCCGAGCGGAAGGCGGCCTGGCGAATACTGCCGATCTCGTTCACGCCGACCAGCGGCACGAGCGCCCAGGCCGATAGAGCCATGGGCCAGGCCTCTGCGGAGACCGGGCCGAGGACGCTGAGCACGTGCGGAGACAGCGCGAAGGCGACGCCGCCGACCATCCGCGGGAGGTGCGACTCGACGCCGAGCCGTCTGGCGAGTACCACGACGCCGGTGTAGGCGGTGCACAGAACGAGGCCCCACCAGAGCCGCTGCACGACCCACTCGGGCAGCCCCAGCGCGTGGCCGGCGGCGAAGAACGGGCCCATCGGGAACAGGTAGCCGTAGGCCTGGTTCTGGAGCTGCCCGGCGGCTCCCATGGGATCCCACAGCCGGACGCCCCTGACCAGGAAGCCGACCGGGTCCAGGATGAGGTCGAGCTTGGTGTCCGCCACCATGCGGCCAGGGTCGGACGCCATCGCGAATCCGCTCAGGAACAGGCAGACCACGACGTGACGCAGGCGCCAGATGAAGGTGTCGGAGCGCTCTCTGGCCAGGCGGAAGCGGCGGCTTGAGGAGATCGAGCTGTCAGCCGCCATCGGCACCCTCGGGATCCCGCACGCGCATCACGAGGACCATGTTCCAGACGGCAACCTCGCGGACAGCGGGGATGCCGGCCACCCAGCGAGCCCACCGGGGGTGGTAGCGGGGGAAGGCGGCCACCAGGTCGGCGCCGGGCTGGCTGCGCGCCCAGTCGAGCATCGCGCCCGCATGAGTGGCGAACAGGCTCCGCCCGAAGTCATTCTTGGGGCGTCTCCCCCACCGGCGGGCGAACCGGTTGGCCGCGTACCGGCCACCGAGGTAGTGCCACGGCGACGTCTCGTGACCGCCCCATGGCGAGAACCAGGTGGTCCAGGAGAGGAACACGGTGCCCCCCGGCCTGGTCACCCGGACCATCTCGTCGGCCATGCGCCGGGGGTCAGGCACGTGTTCCAGGACGTTGCTCGAATAGCAGACGTCGAGGCTGTGGCTCGCGATCGGGAGCGCCATGCCACTGCCGAGGACGGTGCCCTGCGCGGGCTGCCCCGCGGCGCTCAGCTCACCGGCGTCGGCGTCGACGGCTGCGTAACGGGCGCCCGCCGCCCGGAAGGCCTCAGCGAAGTAGCCGGGCCCGCCCCCGACGTCGAGCACGCTGGCGCCCTGGAGCCGGGCGAACGCCTGGAGCTCGCGGACCGAGTCGCGGGCCAGCAGCCCGTAGAACACGCCTGGCCGGGTCTGCTCGAGCCGGAAGGCCTTCAGCAGCTGCACCGATCGGCGTAGCGACCCCGACGGGGCGAGGTCAAGCGTCGCCTCGGTCGTGGCAGTCATCACGTGGTCCTCGAGTGTGCGCTGGAAGGCTACCGGCCGGTACAGTATCGGTTTGCCCTACGGAGAGGTGGAGCATCCGCACCATGGCCCAGTCCAGAGAGACGCTTCGTCCCCGCGTCCTGCTGCTGAACTGGCGGGACACCCGCCACCCCGAAGGGGGCGGCTCCGAAGTGTATGCCGAACACGTGGCCGACGGCCTCCAGGCCCAGGGCTACGACGTCACCCTCCTCACCGCGCGGTATGCCGGCTCGCGCGCCTCTGAGATCCGCGACAGTGGCGTCCGCGTCGTGCGCCGGGGCGGCCGGCTGGGCGTGTACCCGCAGGCCGCGCTGGCGGTCCGGTTCGGCGGTGTTGCGCGCCCGGACGTCATCGTCGAGGTGCAGAACGGCATGCCCTACCTCGCTGCGCTGTGGGCGCCGCGCACCCCGCACATCGTGCTGGTCCACCACGTCCACCGCGAGCAGTGGCCCGTGGTCTTCGGTCGGCGCACGGCCAAACTCGGCTGGTTCCTGGAGTCCCGCGTCGCGCCGTGGGCCAACCGCAGGAGACCCTACGTCGCGGTGTCCGAGCTGACCCGCTCCGAGCTGACAGGGCTCGGCATCGCACCGGACAGGGTGACCGTGATCCACAATGGCGCACTGCCGCCGCCGCCGCACGACGTGCAGCGCAGCACGCATCCCCAGCTCCTCGTCCTCGGTCGGCTGGTCCCCCACAAGCGGGTCGAGATCGCCCTGGAAGCAGCCGAGCGGCTCCAGGCCGAGTTCCCAGGGCTGAAGCTGGTCATCGCTGGGCGCGGGTGGTGGGAGGCCCAACTCGCCGACGAGATCGACCGGCGCGGGCTCCACCACCTCGTCGAGATGCGCGGCTTCGTGTCCGCGGAAGAGCGGCACCGTCTTTATGCGAGCAGCTGGGTATCCCTCGTGCCTTCGCTCAAGGAGGGGTGGGGCCTGGTGGTCGTGGAGGCCGGACTGCACGAGACCCCGTCGGTGGCTTTCCGGGGGGCTGGAGGGGTGGCCGAGTCGATCCACGATGGACAGACCGGCCTCCTGGCGCACGAGGACGACGTCGAGCACTTCGTGGAGCTGACCCGCACGCTGCTGGCGACGCCTCGGCTGCGCGAGCAGCTTGGCCGCAATGCCGCTGAGTTCGCCGCCTACTTCACCTGGGAGCAGACCTCCAAGAGCTTTGCCGGGCTCATCGACACGGTGCTGTCGGACACCTGAGCCGCGGATGACGAAGGGGCCGGCGCGACTCGGGTCGCGCCGGCCCCTTCGTGGTCCGCGCCAGCGGCGCGAACGCCTCGCTAGTTCGTGGCCCCATAGTCGTAGAGCGGTGTAGTGGCCTGCTTCACCGGCGGCTCAGCTGCCTGGTAGATGCCGAAACTCGCCAGGAGCCCCAACAGCACAGCGGCAACTGCGGTCACGATGATGCGCATTGGTCTCCTCGACCTGTTCCCGGCTGGAAGCGGGAGAGGATGTCCCGCCCTTTTTGGCTACCCGAGAGTATCAGAGACCGCCTCGTCAGCCCCCGCCCCTGGAGGTCGGATGCGCCGTGTTGCGACCACGAGCCACAGCGCCCCTGCAACCAGGTCAGCGGCGAGCACCACCAGCAAGGATGGCGACCACGGCGCCATCGGCGCCGCCCCGGCGGGCCCGACGCGCGGCACGGCATACAGCCGAAGGGCCGGCCCGGCATACGCCGCCGTGAGACCCTGCGGCGCGGCGTATCCCGGGACGTCGACGACGACCCACCGGACGCCCAGCCCGGCCAGCGCGCGGGCCGGATCGGGCGATGACAGCGCGATGGCGACCCGGTCAGCGAAGGGGTCCTCGCCCCTGACCCGCACGGGGGTTCCGGCCTGCCGAACGATCAGGTCGGCGGCGCCCACGACCGGCTTGCGCGTCCAGCGCGGCACCGGGTCGAGCGAAGGGATGCGATGGTTCCACGAGTAGGTCCGATAGCTCTCGAAGGGCAGCACGACCACTGCTCCAGGCGGTGAGGAATCGATGCGTCGCGCGACCTCCGGGAAGTCGCGGGGGTAGTCGACCGGTCTGAGGGTGCCGCTGAGCCCCCATCCCAGGGCAGGCAGGGCGGCCAGGGGAAGGAGCGAGAGCAGGGCCGGGAGGATCGGCTGCGCCCAGGCCTCGATGCCTTTCCGCCGGGACGGCGGCGCCTCGCCTACCCGCGCGGACAGGCGGTCAACCGCCAGTCCGAAGCCCGCGGCGAGGGCCACGACCCATGGTCCGAGGAGACGACTCGCATCGCGCAGCAGCGCCCCGCCAGGAATCTGCGCCAGCCCTCCGGCGATCCCAGGGACCAGTAGAAGCAGAACGCTCGCCAGGGCCAGGCCACCCGGGAGGAACACGGCCATGAGCCCAGCACGGATCGAGCCAACAGCGCCGCGGACCGCCGCCGCGCCACCGACCAGCGCGATGACCACCATCAGGAGGGCGGCCAGCAGCGCGGGGAGGGAGTCGCGGCCCGGCGGCACGACATCCCGGTTCCAGATGCCCCCACCGGTCAGGGCGCTGACGAGCACCCCGCCCGGAGTGTCAGCCTGCGGGGCGAACACCCCGGCGCCGACCCGGTCGCCGCCGAGGCTCCCAGGCCTGGCCAGCGCTGGAACCGCCCAGGGCATGGCAAGGGCGGTCATCAGGGCTAGCAGCCATAGCCAGCCACGGCGCAGTCCGCTCCCCCACTGTCCGACCGCGTACGCAGGGACGGCCGTCAGCACCACGAGCAGCCAGGCCGGCGCCCCGCCGAGGCTCCCCAGCCCGGCCGAGACGGCTAGCCCACGCCAGCCGTGCCCACGGCCCGAGATGAAGGCGGCTCTGGCCACCCAGGGCAGCGCTGCGTAGCCGACGAGGACCGCCCACTGCCCGATTCCCAGGCGCTCCGCGACGTAGGGGTTCCAGACATAGAACACCGCCGCCGCCGCCTGCCCCCAGGGCCCGGCGGGAATCGATCTGGCCGCGCCCAGTCCCGCCAGCGCCAGAATCCCGAGGAGCACCACCTTCTGGACGACCTGGCCGGGCAGCACGACGGACAGCACGGCCACCACCGCGTCACTCGGAACGGCCCGGGGTGCCGACGAGGTAACCCCCAGCAGCTCCGGAGTCAGCGGCAGCCTCGGGACGAAGACCATGTCGTGGCTGAGGACATACCCTGGCGCGAGCGCCGGACCCAGGACCAGAACCGCCAGCGCCAGGCACACCGCGAGGACCGCCCAACGGCCCCGCGCGGGGACCTCGGGGGGACCCACGGGCGGCGCATTCATTGAAGCGGACTGTAGACCAGCGAGTAGTGTTCGCGAGTGATCACCGGCCTGCTGCGCCTCCTGCGCCCCAAGCAGTGGGTCAAGAACGTCCTCGTCGCCGCAGCGCCGCTCGCGGCCGGAACCCTCTTCGAGGCCTCCACCCTCGTGAACACCCTGAGGACCTTCGCGGTCTTCTGCATGGCGAGCAGCGCGACCTACGCCTTCAACGACGTGATGGACGCTGACGCCGACGCCCGGCACCCGACCAAGCACCGCCGACCTGTCGCCTCCGGGGCGGTCCCTCGCTGGGCCGCGCTGTTGCTGGGTGTGGTGCTCGCGCTCGCGGCGCTGGCCTGGGCGGGCTCCTGGGAGCTTCGTGCCGTCGTGGGCACATACCTGGTGCTGACCATTGCCTACTCGGCCTACCTGAAGAACCAGCCCGTGCTCGAGCTGGGCCTGGTCTCGGCGGGCTTCCTCCTGCGCGCGGTGGCCGGCGGTCCAGCGACCGGGATTCCGCTCTCGCGGTGGTTCCTCATCGTCGCCGCCTTCGGCTCGCTCTTCATGGTGAGTGGGAAGCGGCTCTCGGAGCTGGCCGCGGCCACGCCCGACACCCCTGTGGTCCGCAAGAGCCTCAACGCCTACCCCCCGTCCTACCTCCGCCTGGTCCTCGGCATCTGTGGCGCTGTGACGATCACGGCCTACTGCCTGTGGGCCTTCGAAGTCGGCACCAGCACCATCTGGGCGACGGCCAGCGTCGCGCCGTTCGTGCTCGCACTCCTGCGCTATGCCCTCGACGCCGACCTGGGGCGGGTAGAGGAGCCAGAGCAGGTGCTGCTCAAAGACCGCGTCCTGCAGGTCCTGGGCGTCCTCTGGCTGGCCTGCTTCGCGCTCGCGGTGGCCCTGTGATGAGCTCGCGGATGACGCTCACCGGCTGGGGGCGCACCCAGCCGAGCTCCGCCGAGGTCAGCCACGAGTCGACCGTCGCCGCGATCGCCGACGCGGTGCGAGGCACCTCCCCCGGATCGCGCGGCATCCTCGCCCGCGGGCTCGGCCGCAGCTACGGGGACGCAGCCGGCAACGCCGGCGGCAGGATTGTCGCGACGGGCGAGCTGCACCGCATCGGGCCGATCGACCACGAGACCGGTGAGGTCGACCTGGAAGCCGGCGCCTCGATCGAAGACCTGCTCATGGCAGGGGTCCCGCAGGGCTGGTTCGTCCCCGTGACGCCAGGCACGCGCCACGTGACCTTGGGGGGCGCCGTGGCCGCGGACGTCCACGGCAAGAACCACCACCGCGACGGAAGCATCGGGGCGCACGTCCGCTCGATCGACGTCGTGGACGGCCGCGGCGAGGTCCAGACCATGGGCAGAGAGGACCCTCACTTCGACGCCGTGCTCGGGGGCATGGGCCTGGCGGGCATCGTGACCCGGGTGCGGCTGACCATGCGCCCGATCGAGTCCGCCTCGCTGACCGTCGAGACCCGTCGTACCCACGACCTCGACGACACCATGGCCACCCTGGTGGCCGACGACGCACGCCACCACTACACCGTCGCCTGGCTGGACTGCCTCGCGCGGGGCACTGGCCTGGGCCGCGGCGTGGTCACTGGCGGTGACCACACAGTGGTGGTTGACGGGCTGCTCCCGCCGCGCGTCCTGGCGCTGGACTCGTATGCGACCGGACGGGTTCTGCCGGCACCGCCTTGGGCGCCGAGCGGGCTCCTGGCCCCAGCGGCCATGCGCCTGTTCAACGAGGCGTACTTCCACCGCGCTCCGATCCACTGTGAGGGCGAGCAGCAGACGGTGCGCTCTTTCTTCCACCCGCTGGATGCCATCGGCGGCTGGAACCGGATGTACGGGCGCCCGGGCTTCGTCCAGTACCAGTTCGCCGTTGCCGACCCCGAGGTGGTGCGCTCGGTGCTGCGCCTGTTCGCGCGGGCCGGTGCACCGGCATACCTCGCCGTTCTCAAGCGTTTCGGCGCCGGCTCGTCGGCGCCGCTCTCCTTCCCCCAGGCGGGGTGGACCCTGGCCGTCGACCTTCCGGCCCGGGCCGTCGTTGGGCCGGTGCTCGACGCCGCCGACGAGCTGGTCGCCGCGGCCGGCGGTCGCATCTACCTGGCCAAGGACAGCAGGATGCGCCCCGAGCTGGTGCCGGTGATGTACCCCGGCATCGACCGCTGGCGGGAGCTGCGCGAGCAGCTCGACCCAGACCACGTGTTCGTCTCCGATCTGTCGCGGAGGTTGCTCCTGTGCTAGACGCTCTCGGTTCACCGCAGTCGCTGCTCGTGCTCGGCGCCAGCTCGGACATCGCCCAGGCAACCGTCGAGATGCTCGCCCGCAGGGGGCGCCTCAACCGGCTCGTCCTGGCGGGTCGGCCGAGCGCCCAGCGCGACCATGCTGCCGAGGCGGCCCGGGCGGCCGCCCCTGCCGCTGCCCTCGAGGTGCGGGACTTCGACGCCGCGGCCCTGGAGAGCCACCAGGCACTGGTCGACGCGGTGTTCGATGCCGGCGACGTGGACGTCGCCGTCGTGGCCTTCGGGGTGCTGCCGGCGCCCGACGCCACGAGTCGGCCCGGAGAGGCTGCGGCGGTCGTGACCGTCAACTTCGCTGGCGGGGTCTCGACGATCAGCGCCATGGCCGGCCGCATGCGCCAGCAGGGCCACGGGGTCATCGTCGTGCTCTCCTCGGTGGCCGGCGAGCGGCCTCGGCGCAGCAACTACCTCTATGGATCGACCAAGGCGGGACTCGATGCGTTCGCCACCGGGCTTGCCGACGAGCTGTTCGGCACCGGTGTCACGGTTCTGGTCGTCCGGCCGGGATTCGTCCGGACCCGGATGACGCAGGGAATGGCCGAGGCGCCCCTGGCGGTCGACGCCGGGGACGTGGCTGCGGCCATTGCGGGGGCGTTGCGAGGCCCTTCGCGCACCATCTGGGTGCCGGCTGCCATGCGGCCGGTGATGTCGGGTCTCCGCCACCTCCCGCGGGCGGTGTTCCGGCGGCTGCCGATCTAGCCATGCGGCGCGGTGGACCACGGTCACGGGCCCTGCTGCGCGGAGGCACGCTTGTCGCCATCGCCATGATGGTGTCCAACCTCGGGGCGTATGGGTTCACCATCCTGGCCGCCCACCGGCTCGCCCCCTCCGATCTGGGGGCGGTGGCAGCCCTGCTTGGGGTGGTGCTGATCGGCAACGTCGTGGCCAGTGGGCTGCAGGCGACGGCGGCCCGAAGGGTATCGGCGCACCCTGAGTACGCCCACGACATCGCGGCGGCTGTCATCCGCTCGGGGCTGTGGGCCGGTGCTGCCTTCACCGGCCTCGCCGCCGCCCTTGCCCTCCCCCTCGACTGGGCCTTCCACCTCTCCGGCTGGGTCGCGCCGCTGCTGGCGGTCGCTTCGCTCGCGCCGATGTCGCTGACCGGGGCGATATCGGGGGTCTTCCAAGGGCGGGAGGCCTGGGGCCCGCTGGCTGCCGTCTACGGGTCCAACGGCCTGGGGCGGCTCGGCATCGGAGGACTGCTCGTGGTCGCGAGGCCGGATCCCGTCGGCGCGATGCTCGGCATCTTCCTGGGCTCGCTGCTGCCGGTAGCGGTCGGGGGCTGGCTGTTGCGCCGCCGGCGTGTGCCCGGAACCGAGGCAGCCGGTCAGGACGAGACGGCCCTCTCGGGAATCGCGGCCGAGGTCGGCCACAGCGCCCACACGCTCGCCGCGTTCTTCACCCTCTCCAACCTCGACGCCCTGGCCGCCCGCATGCTGTTGCCTGCCGCCGCGTCCGGAGCCTACGCGGCCGGCCTCATCGTCACCAAGGCCTGCCTCTTCCTGCCCCAGTTCGTCATCGTGGTGCTCTTCCCGAGCATGGCCACGGCGGGTCACGGCAGCCGAGTGCGCTGGCAGGCGCTGTCCGCAGTAGCCGCCCTGGGCGGGTTGGCCGCGGTCGGCGCACTCCTCCTCGACGACCTGGTCATCGCCTTCATCGGCGGCGCCAAGTACGCATCCGTGGGCCCTCTGGCCTGGCGATTCGCGCTGACCGGCACCCTGCTCGCCTGCATCCAGACGCTCGTGATGGAGGAGTTGGCCCGGTCGCGGCGCCGCGCCGTGTGGGCCCTCTGGGGTTCGGTTGCTCTGCTGGGCGGACTCGCGGTCGTGATCGTGCACGATGTTGCGAGCTTGGTCACGCTCATGCTGGCCGGCCTCGGCACGCTGCTCGGTGGCTGGCTCGTGGTCTCACGCCAGCCCCGGGAGCCGCTCGCGCTCGGGGCCAAGGCCCCCTGACCCCGGCTACCGCCCAGCAGGGGGAGCCTCAGTCGAACGCAGCCTCGGTCAATGGCGCCGTAGTCAGGCGGAGCCTCGGTCAGAGGCGGCGTAGTCGAGCGGAGCCTCGGTCAGAGGCGGCGCCGTCATGCGGGGGTCGGGCCCTCGCGCGACTGGCCGAGGATGTCGTCAACTGCCCATACCACCAGGGCCAGCAGGCCGGCGCCGGCCACGTAGTGGGCGACCGGCGCCTCGGTCACCAGCGCGGGCGTGACCTGGCCGAGGAGCCCCCACACCTCGGCGACCCAGACCAGCGGGGCCAGGGCGATCGCGGCTAGGCCGAAGACCCACACGGCACCGCCGCCGACGAACCGCCGCAGCGCGAGTACCACCACGGCAGTGAGCGCGCCCAACCAGCCAAGGACGAGGCCGGACGCCACGACCACGAGGAGTGAGGCACGCCACCCCGACTTCCACGCGGCCAGCCTGCGAGGCACTCCGGCGCGGCGGTTGCGGCGCTTGCCCAGGTACTCGTGCTGTTCGGCCAGCACGAGCCGCCGGGCCGCCCGCTCTCCCATCGCGGCCCTGGGGCGATTGCGCCAGGCCCACCAGAGGACCACCAGGATCCCGACGAGGGTCACGAAGCTCAACGCGAGACCGAGCCACACGAGCTTCTGGGGCGCGAAGCCCAGGTCAGCCGGCCCGGCGCGCTGTGGCGTCACGAGCCACGAGGCCTCCCAGCCGTTGATCCGCTCCGGCTCGCCCGCCGACCTGCCGTTCACTGAGAGGTTCCAGCGGGGGTCATAGCCCCGGCCGCTCAGCACGACCATGTCCTGGGTCACCGCCGGGATGCGCCCCGACCAGCCGGGACCGACCGCGGCATCCTCGGCGTCGAGGCTCTGCGCTGTAGGCGACTGCTCGGGGACTGTCGTTCCCGTGTCCTGCCACCACAGGTCGTCGACCACGAACCCCTTCACGGGACGCCACTGGTGGACGCCGGCGGTGAGGCGCATGCTCTGGTTCTGGCAGGGGCGCAGGGACACGACCGAGCCGAGCAGCGGCGCAGCGAGCTCGAACATCGCCGGCTTGCCGTCGAGGGTCGCGACCTTGGTGCAGGCTGGAGACCCGCCGCGGCTGATCGTGGCGGACCCGATCCCGACGTCGACCAGGCTGACCCGGCCGAGGGTGCTCGCACCGGCCCCGGCGATGGTGATGTCCAGGCTGGTGACTGTCGTGTTGACCGGAACCGCCGTCGTGCCGGGACGGAGGGAGACCGGTCTGGCCGGGCCCCCGTTGACCGAGACCCTGACCCTGTCGATCTGCCGGCCGGATGTGGGCTGGGCGATGGTGATCGAGCCGACCCGCTGCCGTATGCCCTTGACGTGCCACGACTGGCCCAGCGCGGGTTCGCGCGGCGACCACGCGGTGGAGGGGTTTCCGTCGAAGGCCTCGGATGCCCGCAGCCGCGGCAGGTCGAAGGCCTGCGACGAGGACGTGACCTGTATGCCGCTGCTGTCACCCTCGAGACTGTCGAGGGCTCGCTCCGGGATCGGTTGGCTCAGGCGGGCGTGGCCCACAATCGTGAAGGTGTTGCCCCACGGCAGCACGACATCCCGGCTGAGGTTGGGCTCCTCGTCGTCGTAGGTGATGCCGGCCCGCCCGGACTGCCGTTCCAGGAGGACGTCCAGAGGCGCCGGGCCCTTGGGATAGATGCGGCCGACCTGCAGGAGTGACCTGGAGGCCGGCGTGCGCACCGCGTCGATCCCTGGCGTGGGGACACCGTCCACGTCGATCGACGCGATGCCCACGTTGCCGTTCTCGCCCTCGGCGATGCCGGCGATGCGAACGCTGATGTCGGCGGTGGCGACTCCGCTGAGGCTGGCGTGCGCAAGGCCGTGCTTGTCGGGTGCCACGGTGACGCTGCGGCCGCCGCCCGAGACAACCAGCGACGTGATACCCGTGGCGCCGCGCCGAGCGGTGCTGATGTCGACCTTGTCGATCGTCTGCGGTGTGGGAAAGCTGATGTCAAGCCGGGCATCGACGGCGGTGCCGAAGTCGCCGGCCCACCATACGGTTGCCGGGTCACCGTCGACGGCGTTGCGAGCGGACCCTTGCGGCATGTCGCGCCGGGCTCCGGTGACTCGTTCGACGGAGGTCTGCCAGCCGGATTCGACGCGGATGCTCTGGTCATCGGCGGTGCCGAGGCTCTCCGTGGAGACCGGATCCTGATCGGCCCTCAGCACCGGCCCGTGGTCTTCCCCCAGACGCTGCGGGACAGCCTCCCGCCGTCGATTGGTGTCAGTGACGACGACTTGGGCGCCGCCCGTGAGAATCCGCGCCATGGCATCGGTGGAAAGTCCCTCGACGTAGCGAAACGGTCGGCCCGAGGACAGGAAGCCACGGCTGGTAAGCATCTGGAAGGCGTCGCCGTCGCCGGCCACCACGATGTCGTCACCCGCCTCGACGATGCGCGGGCCGAGCACATCGGCCTGCACCTTGAACGTCATGAGAGGGGCCAGCCCCCCAGTCTGCTCGGTCGGCGAGCCATAGCTGCCAGCCCCACCGAGGCCTCGGGACCGCAGGACCTGGTCGACAACGGTCTCGGGGTCGGCGCCGCCCGCGGTCTCCCAGACCACATCGTTGCGCACCACGATGTTGGTGACACCCAGATACCGGGCGGCGGTGACCAGTGTGTCGGGATCGAGGGTTCCCTGCTGCAGGTCGCGGTCGACCGCTGCGAGCAGGTTGGCGCCCTCAACCGACGTGTCGGCCGCGGCGGTGCGGACGATGGTGGAGCGGTGGAACAGGCTCGGGCCGATGTCGTCGTGACGCGGTGTGCTCCAGCGGTAGTTGGAGCTGGTCTGCCCAGGAAGGAACCAGACGGCCCCGGTGCCCTCGCGGTCGAGGTCGGAGGCGGCCTGCCGCCAATAGGCGGGGATGTTGACGTCGCCGCTGAACATTGCCCCGGTCCACCCGGGCTCGGCGGCTATGGCGAGGACCACGAATCCGACGGCAGCGAACCTCGCCGACGCCTGCGCCGCCGGCACGCCGGCGGTCCGCCGGTCCGCGTTTCCGGCGGCCCGGCCGCCGATGCCTCCAACTGCCCATCCACCGGCACCTCCAGCAGCCTGGCCCCCCGCGCCTGCGGCAATACCCGCCACGGTAGAGCCAGGTCCCGAGACCGCAGCCGCAAGGGCGAGGGCGATGCCGAGCACGAAGACGGCACCGGCCATGTTGGTCGTGCCAAGCGTGCGCAGGACCGGGATGGCCTCGAGCAGACCGCGCCAGAGCCAGCCCACCGGCGACGGGCTTGCCCATGGGTGGGCACCGACCATCAGGACCGCGGTGACTACGACCAGGGTCAGACCGAGGAACCGCGCTCGCGGTCGTGCCCACCGGAGTGCCACCACCATGAGCACCGGCACGAGGAACGTCGCCAGCACGAGCCAGGGCGACGTCAGGTATGGCGCCCGCGAGGCGTCCCAGAGCGCACGGTCATCCTGGCCATAGGTGGACCACAGCCCCATGCCCCGGAGCACCTCCGAGTACGAGGACGTGGCCGTGGCGGTCTCCAGCAGGTTGCCGACCCCCGAGGCGGCTACGTCCGCGCCACGAGTCGCCACCGTGGGGAGAAGCCAATACGCTGACAGCAGAAGCGAACTCACCCCGGCCGTCGCGATGAACTTCGCGACTCGGCGCCACGGGGCGCGGTGCCGCCAGGCAGCCCACAGCACGACCACCGGGGTGGCGACGAGCTGGAGCGCGGGCACGGCCCCGGCGTTCTGGCCGGCCATGGCGAAGGTGGTCACGGCGAACGCAAGGGCCCATGGCCACCACAGCCGTGTCTGCATCCCCCGAACGGCTGTCCAGAGCTGCCAGGGAAGCAGGGCATAGGGCCAGATCACCGGGAGTGAGGCGCCGGCCACGACGACGTAGGGGTTCAGCATGTAGGCGGCCCCGGCAAGTCGGGGTGCGAGCCGTCCGCCGGGTTCGCCCAGGATCTCGCGCGCCAGCACCGCCGCTCCTGTGCCGGCCGCGCACAGCAGCCCCCAGCGGATCAGCCGCACCACGAGCCAGGGCGGGACACCGACCAGGTGGAGCAGGGAGCTCAGCGCGGCGATCGGGGCGAGCCCCACTCGGGTGCTGGCCTGGCCCAGGGTTGGGCTCTCCTGCCAGGTGGACAGGCTGGCGAGCAGAGTCGGCCACGGACGCAGGTAGAGCTCGGGCCGGGCGTCAACCTCGAGACTGCGAGCGCGAAGCCCGACGGTCACCACGGCGACCGCAAGAGGCCACAGCCATTGCCACGGGTGGTGGCGCAGCCAGCCCAGGAGGTGCAGACGGCCAGGGTCAGCAGAGGCGGCCGAGGCAGTCATGGGCCGTACTCTAGGACGCGGTCCAACCACGTGGTGACAATGGTCCCCGCTCTGTCAATCAGTGTGCGGCGTCATGCCACGACCTGCCTACGCCAACGCTCACGTCGAGCGGAACGTCCATCTCGACGGCCCCGCCCATCTCGCGCCGGACGATCGATTCCACCTCCGCCCGCTCCCCGGCCGCGACCTCGAGGACCAGCTCGTCGTGGACCTGAAGCAGCATCCGCGACTGTGCGCCGGCCTCGTGGAGGGCTCGCTCGACGCGGAGCATGGCTACCTTGATGATGTCGGCCGCTGAGCCCTGGATCGGCGCGTTGAGTGCCATCCGCTCGGCCATCTCGCGGCGCTGGCGGTTGTCGCTGGTCAGGTCGGGCAGATAGCGCCGACGCCCCAGCATGGTCTCGGTGTAGCCGGTCCCCCTGGCCTGGGCCACGACGTTGGTGAGGTAGTCGCGCACCCCGCCGAACCGGGCGAAGTACTCGTCCATGAGGCCCTTGGCCTCCTCGGTCGAGATCGTCAGCTGCTTGGAAAGGCCGAAGGCGGACAGGCCGTAGGCAAGTCCATAGGACATCGCCTTGATCTTGCTGCGCATCTGCAGGGTGACGTCCTCGGGCGCCACGGAGAACACGCGCGAGCCGACGAACCGGTGGAGGTCCTCGCCGGACTTGAACGCCTCGATCAGCCCGGCGTCGCCGGAGAGGTGCGCCATGATCCGCATCTCGATCTGGCTGTAGTCGGCGGACATCAGCGACTCGAAGCCCTTCCCCACGATGAACGCCTGGCGGATCCGTCGCCCCTCCTCGGTGCGGATCGGAATGTTCTGCAAGTTCGGGTCGGTCGAGCTCAGCCGGCCCGTGGCCGCGATCGTCTGCTGATACGTGGTGTGGATGCGGCCGTCTTCGGAGACCGACTTGATCAGCCCCTCGACCGTGACCCGCAGCCGCGCCGCGTCGCGGTGTCGCAGCAGGGCCTCGAGGAACGGGTGGCCGGTCTTGGTGTACAGGTCGGTCAGCGCGTCGGCGTCCGTCGTGTACCCGGTCTTCGTGCGCTTGGTCTTCGGCATGCCCAGAGTCTCGAAAAGCACGACCTGAAGCTGCTTGGGCGAGCCGAGGTTGATCTGCTCTCCGCCGATGGCGTCGTAGGCGTCCTGCTGGGCTTCGCGGACCTTGGCTGCGAAGTCAGCTTCCAGCGACGTCAGCCCGTCGACGTCGGCGGCGATGCCGGTGCGCTCCATGCGGGCGAGCACACCCACCAGAGGCAGCTCCACCTCCTGCTCGAGTCGATCGCCGCCGGTGGACGCCAGCTGCTCCTCCAGGGCGGTGGCCAGCTCCAGGACGGCGCTGGCCCGTACCATGGCGTCCTCGGCTTCGGCATCGCCGTCCTGGGCGAAGTCGAGCATGCCCTGGCCGCCGGCCTCAGCCTCCGCCTTGAGCTCGCGGCCCAGGTGCCGCAGCACGAGGTCGGCAAGGTCATAGGAGCGCTGGTCGGGGCGCACCAAGTAGGCGGCGAGGGCCGTGTCGGTCGAGATGCCCTCAAGCTCGAGGCCGCGCGCCGCCAGCGCCTGCAGGGGCCCCTTGGCGTCGTGGAGCACCTTGGGTCGCTTGGGACTGGCCAGCCACGCCGCGACCGCGGCCTCGCCTTCCGGAGTCAGCGCGGTGAGGTCGATGTATGCCGCGGTGCCGGCCTGGGTGGCGATGGCCAACGCCGATGCGTCGCCAGTGCCCCGCCCCCAGGTGCCCTGGACGTGGACCCCGACCGGGGAGCCCTCGGGAACGTGGTGCTCCAGCCACCCCGCGACGTCCTCGGGCAGCAGCACGTTGCCGTCGACGTCGAACCCACCCTCGGCCTCCTCCTCGACCGCCTCGAGGGTGGAGAAGAGGCGATCGCGGAGCACCCGGAACTCGAGTCCGTCGAACACGGTGTGCACCTGCTCGCGATCCCAGGTGCGCCGCGCGAGGTCGTCGACACTCACCGGAAGCTCGAGGTCACGGATGAGCTGGTTGAGCCGGCGATTGCGCAGCACGCCTTCGAGGTGCTCCCGCAGCGAGTCGCCGGCCTTGCCCTTGATCTCGTCGACGTGCGCGACCAGCCCGGTCAGGTCGCCGTAGGTGGTGAGCCACTTGGCGGCAGTCTTGGGGCCGACGCCGGGCACGCCGGGAAGGTTGTCGGAGGACTCCCCGACCAGGGCCGCGAGGTCGCTGTAGCGCTCCGGCGGCACGCCATAACGCTCCAGCACGGCTGCCGGGTCCATGCGGGCCAGGTCGGAGACGCCCTTGCGCGGGTAGAGCAGTGTGACGTGATCGCCCACCAGCTGCAGCGCGTCACGGTCGCCGGAGCAGATCAGGACGTCCAGGCCCTTCTCGACCGCCCGCGTGGTGAGGGTGGCGATCACGTCGTCGGCCTCGAAGCCGTCGACCTCCACATAAGGGATGCGGAGCGCATCGAGGACTTCCCGCAGGAGCGCGACCTGCCCCTGGAACTCGCTGGGAGTGGCCGAGCGCCCCGCCTTGTATTCCGCGTACTCCTGGGTGCGGAAGGTCTGGCGCGACACGTCGAAGGCGACGGCGACATGCGTGGGGTCTTCGTCCCGAAGGACATTGATCAGCATGGCCGTGAAGCCATAGACGGCATTGGTGTGCTGCCCCGTGCTGGTCGAGAAGTTCTCGACCGGCAGTGCGAAGAAGGCGCGGTAGGCGAGCGAGTGGCCATCGAGCAGCAGGAGTCGACTCACGCGTCGAAGCCTAGGCCCAGCCACCCACACCCAAGAACGGGCGGCACACTCCCCGTTTGGCGACGGGCCGGATCGATCACCTGAGCCCGGCGCGAGACCTCAGGGATCGGCGGCGAATGAGCACCTGGTCGAGGGAGTGGCGCGGCAGGTCACCGCTGCTCAGGCGGCGTCGCAGCAGCGCTGTGGACGTGATCCTGCGCACCGACGTCGAGCTGAAGCCGAGGCGCGCGAAGAACCGGTTGGCGTCCCGGAGCTGTGCCGGGACGTAGCTCACGATCTGCTCGGAGCCCACCTTCTCGGCGTATGCCGTGACTGCCGCCAGCAGGTGCCGCGCAACCCCATGGTGGCGGGCGCTCGGAACCACGTAGATCTGGTCGATCGCCACACAGGGGGATTCCGACAGGCACGAGATGGGGGCGTGGGACATCACCGCGAACCCCAAGGATGCCTGATTGGCAGTGGCGAGGTAGGCGCGGACCTCCGGACGCTGGAGCGCATGGGCGAGACGCCCCTCGGACGCGGCGCGGGACGCCACCTCGATGCTGGTTCCCTGCTCGACACGGGAGGCTACCCACAGCTCCGTGAAGGACTGGAGGGAGTCGGCGTCAACCCGCTTGACGATGACCGGGGAACGTGACACGAGTGCCTCCATTTCAGACGAAACCAGGCGACTCCCCCGGCCGCGGCAGACGTTTCCCCTGCCGAAACCTGACTCTAGGGGTGAGCAGCCGCGTTCGGAAAGGGAATCGGCCAAAGTGCAGGGCGGCCTTCGGGGTGACCCGGCAGGCCTGCCCGATCCCCTTAGGGTTGCGCGTGTGAGTGCCGACTTCCCGGGCCTAGGAACCGCCATCAATGTCGCGACCGTCACCGTCGGCTCGCTGCTGGGCATGGCCGTAGGGCACCGCTTTCCGAGGCACACCCGCGACGTCGTCACCGATGTGCTCGGCCTCGCGACCCTGCTCATGGCCGGACTGTCTGCGATGAGCGTCATAGATCCCGCCCTGAGCAACGCGACCGGGCGAGGCGCCCCTGTGTTGATCGTGCTGGGCTCCTTGCTGGTCGGCGGCATAGCCGGCTCGATCCTGCGCATCGAGGACCGCCTCGAGGGCCTCGCCGGCCGGATCCAGACCATCATTGCGCGACGGTCTGCCCGGCGCGCGACGGCGACCGTGGCCTCCTCCTCTAGGCCGGCGCGCGACGACTCCGAGGGCCCAGCGGAGGACGCCGCGGCTCACGAGGCGCGCGAGCGTTTCATCGAGGGATGGCTCAGTGCGTCGCTGCTGTTCTGCGTCGGTCCGCTGACCATCCTGGGCTCACTCTCCGACGGGCTCGGCCGGGGCATCGACCAGCTGGCCCTGAAGTCGGTTCTCGACGGTTTCGCGGCGATGGCCTTCGCCTCCACATTCGGTATCGGAGTCCTCCTCTCCGCGGTCTCGGTCGCGGTCGTGCAGGGGCTGCTCACGGTGGCAGGGGTGGTGCTCGGCTCGGTACTCCCGAATGCCCACATCGCTGCCCTCACCGCCACAGGCGGCCTGATGCTGGTGGGGATCGGTTTGCGGCTCCTGCGCATCCGCGAGATCCCTGTGGGGGACCTACTCCCGGCCCTGGTCGTGGCTCCGCTGCTGACCCAGCTGGTCACCGCACTGAGGTGACCCGCGCAGGTGCAGCGCGGGAGGGTCAGGCCTTGTCCATACCCGTGATGACGGCCTCAGCGACCTCGCGCATGCCGAGGCGCCGGTCCATGGCTGTCTTCTGGATCCAGCGGAAGGCCTCTGCCTCGGTGATCTTCAGCTTCTTCATCAGCACGCCCTTGGCACGCTCGACCGCCTTGCGGGTCTCGAGCCGCTCGCCGAGGTCGGCGACTTCCTGCTCCAGGGCCTTGAGCTCACCCCAACGGGAAAGCGCGATGTCGATGGCGGGCGTGATCTCGGCCGATGTGAAGGGCTTGACGATGTAGGCCATCACCCCAGCGTCGCGAGCCCGCTCCACCAGCTCGGTCTGGCTGAACGCAGTCAGCATCACGACAGGGCACAGTCGGGCCTTGCCGATCTGCTCGGCTGCGCTGATGCCGTCGAGCACCGGCATCTTGACGTCCATGATGACGAGGTCCGGGTGGAGCTGCTGGGCCATCTCGACGGCCTGCTGACCGTTGCTCGCCTGGCCGACGACGTCATAACCGGCCTCGCCGAGCATCTCGGCCAGGTCGAGGCGGATCAGCGCCTCGTCCTCGGCCACCAGGACCCGGCGCCGCCCCGCCGGCTCACCGGCGGGGCGCCCGGTGGGCTGTGCGGTCTCAGTCATGTTTCCGCCTTGCTGTCGCGTCAACAGTGGTCGCAGCCCGGTGGCTCGCGGTGCCGAAGGCGGGACTTGAACCCGCACGCCCTTGCGGGCAAAGCATTTTGAGTGCTCCGTGTCTGCCATTCCACCACTTCGGCCTGTGGAGGCCGCCAGCATAGCGGGGCGCGGGGTCCATCCCCGCAACCGGTTCGGCACATGAGCCAATGCGGGAACACGCTCGGTCGAGCGCCGGACCGCGCGGCACCCACGTCTCGCCTACTCGCTGGTGAGCTCCTGGTAGGCCTCCTGGTAGGCCGGCGCCACGCGGTTCTTGGCGTCGCCGATCTGGTGGACGCGCAGGGCGTTGGTCGACCCGGGGATGCCGGGAGGCGACCCCGCCGCGATGACCACCAGATCACCCTCCTTGCAGCGGCCGTTGGCCAGGAGGGTGTCGTCGACCATCAGCGCCATCTGGTCGGTGTGCTTGGCCATCGGCACCAGGAAGGTCTCGATGCCCCACGCCAGAGCCAGGCGCGAACGCGTGGCCTGGATGGGCGTGAACGCCAGCATGGGGATCCGCGGCCGGATTCGTGACAGACGACGGGCCGAATCGCCGGACTGCGTGAACGTGATCAGGAACTTGGCGCTGAGGAGCTCGCCGATCTCGGCCGCCGCCGCGGTGACCGCACCGCCCTTGGTGTGCGGTCGGGTGCCGAGCGGCTGGATGCGATCAAGGCCGTGCTCCTCGGTGTTCTCGATGATCCGGGCCATCGTGCGAACCGCCTCGATCGGGTAGGCCCCGACGCTGGTCTCACCCGAGAGCATCAGGGCGTCGGCGCCGTCGAGCACGGCGTTTGCGGCGTCCGAGGCCTCGGCGCGGGTCGGCCGGGAGTTCTCGATCATCGACTCGAGCACCTGGGTGGCCACGATCACGGGCTTGGCCTGCCGTCGGGCCAGCTCCACGGCGCGCTTCTGGACGAGAGGCACCTCCTCGAGCGGGAGCTCGACGCCCAGGTCGCCCCGGGCCACCATCACGCCGTCGAAGGCCTGAATGATCTCGAAGAGGTTGTCGACGGCCTGCGGCTTCTCGATCTTGGCGATGACCGGTAGCCGCACACCGGCCTCGTCCATGATCTGGTGGACCTCGTCGATGTCGCTGGCGCTGCGCACGAACGACAGAGCGATCATGTCCGCGGGCAGGCCGAGAGCCCAGCGGAGGTCCTCGCGGTCCTTGTCCGAGAGGGCGGGCACGCTGACGGCGACGCCGGGCAGGTTGATGCCCTTGTTGTTGGAGACGGTGCCACCCTCGACCACCTCGGCCACGACGTCAGTGTCATTGACCTCTCGCGCGATGAGGGAGACCTTGCCGTCGTCGATCAGCAGCCGGTCGCCCGGGCGCACGTCTCCTGGGAGTCCCTTGTAGGTCGTGCTGACGATGCTCTTGTCGCCGTCAACTTCGCGCGACGTGATGGTGAACCCATCCCCTGCCGCGAGTTCCACGGGCCCACCGGAGAACCGTCCGGTGCGGATCTTCGGACCCTGCAGGTCGACCAGGATCCCCACCGCGTGGCTGAGCTCGTCGCTGGCCGCGCGGACCTCCTTGTAGACCTTCTCGTGGTCGTCGTAGGAGCCGTGGGACAGGTTCAGCCTGGCGACGTCCATGCCCGCGGCCACGAGCTCTCGGAGCCGGCGCGGCGAGGAAGTGGCAGGTCCGAGAGTGCAGACGATCTTGGCGCGGCGCATAGCCCCAACACTATCGGTGGGATGTGGCCCTGATCACACGTCTCGCACTGCGGACCACCTGCCAAAGGGCCCGCTCCGCGCCGTTACGCGGGCAGCTGCGGACCCGCGCAGCTGCCCCCGGGGCCCGCGCAGTCCGGTCAGACCGCGAGTGGTCGGTCGGTCGGCTTGATCGGCCGCGGAAGCGACGAGGCCGCTCCAGTGAGGAAGGCGTCGACCCCGTTGGCAGCCGCCCTGCCCTCCGCGATGGCCCACACGATCAGCGACTGGCCGCGGCCCGCGTCGCCAGCCACGAACACGCCGGGGACGCTGGACATGTATGCCGCGTCGCGGACGATGTTGGACCGCGCGTCGCGCTCGACCCCGAGCTGCTCGACGACACCCTCGCCCTGCGGGCCGAGGAAGCCCATGGCCAGCAGCACCAGCTGGGCCGGCAGCTCACACTCGGTGCCCTCGATGGGCTCGAAGCCCTTCTCACCCGTCCGCACCTCGGTGACGCGGATCGCCCGCACCCTCCCCTCGGCGTCGCCGAGGATCTCGCTGGTGCTCACGGCATACAGGCGCTCACCGCCCTCCTCGTGCGCGGAAGCGATCCGGAAGATCATCGGGTACGTGGGCCACGGCTGCCCGGGCACGCGTTCCGGACCGGGCTGGGGGAGGATCTCCAGGCTGGTGACGGACGCGGCGCCTTGCCGGTGAGCCGTGCCGATGCAGTCGGCTCCGGTGTCGCCACCACCGATGACGATGACGTGCTTGCCCTCGGCCGTGACCTGTCCTTCCACCGACTCGCCCAGGGCCACCCGGTTGGCCGGCGGCAGGAAGTCCATGGCCTGCATGACACCGCCGAGCTCGCGCCCGGGTACGGGCAGGTCCCGTGGGACCGTCGCGCCGATGGCGAGGACGACGGCGTCGTAGCGGTCGCGCAGCTGGCGGCCCGTGACATCGCCACCGACGTTGACACCGCTGCGGAAGCGGGTGCCCTCGGCCTCCATCTGGGCGAGTCGGCGGTCGAGCACCGCCTTCTCCATCTTGAACTCCGGGATGCCATAGCGCAGGAGCCCGCCAGGCCTGTCGGCACGCTCGTAGACCGCGACCGTGTGGCCGGCGCGGGTGAGCTGTTGGGCTGCCGCGAGGCCGGCCGGGCCCGAGCCGACCACCGCCACCGTTTTGCCAGTGAGGCGCTCGGGGGGCTGCGGCTGCACGCCGCCCGAGGCCCACGCGCGGTCGATGGTGGTCACCTCGACCTGCTTGATGGTCACGGCGGGCTGGTTGATGCCCAGGACGCAGGCGGTCTCGCACGGCGCTGGGCAGAGCCGGCCGGTGAACTCCGGGAAGTTGTTGGTGGCGTGCAGACGCTCGATGGCCTCACGCCAGTCACCTCGCCAGGCCAGGTCGTTCCACTCCGGGATCAGGTTGCCGAGGGGGCAGCCGGAGTGGCAGAACGGGATGCCACAGTCCATGCAGCGTCCCGCCTGGCGCTGCAGCTGGGCGACCTCCTGCTCCTCGTAAACCTCCTTCCAGTCGCGGATGCGCACCGGAATGGGGCGGCGCTGCGGCAGCTCGCGCTCGCGCGACTTCAAGAATCCCTGAGGGTCACCCACGAGAGGCCTCCATGATCCGCTCCCACACCTCGGTGCCATTGAGGTCGAGTCCCTCGACCTCGGCGGCCGCCCGCACGTCGAGGACCCGCTGGTAGTCGCGAGGAAGGACCAGGGTGATCCGCGTGCGCGCAGCCACCCAGTGGTCGAGGAGACCACGGGCCACGGTCGAGCCCGTCAGCTCCACGTGCCGATCGAGCAAGGCTCGGACGACCACCTCGTCCTGCTGCCGCAGCGGCGCGAGGTCGACCAGCTCGGAGTTGACTTGGCCCTCGACCAGATCGAGGACATAGGCCACTCCCCCGGACATGCCGGCAGCGAAGTTGCGACCGGTGGGGCCGAGCACGAGAACGGTGCCGCCGGTCATGTACTCGCAGCCGTGGTCGCCCACGCCCTCGACGACCGCCGTCGCGCCGGAGTTGCGCACGCAGAACCGCTCGCCGACCTTGCCCCGCAGGAAGAGCTCGCCGGTGGTGGCGCCGTAGCCGATGACGTTGCCCGCGATGACGTTCTGCTCGGCCTTCAGCGGCGCCTTGTCGTCGGGCCGGATCACGATCCGGCCGCCCGACAGGCCCTTGCCGACGTAGTCGTTGGCGTCGCCGACGAGGCGCAGCGTCACTCCCCGGGGGACGAACGCACCGAAGGACTGGCCGGCCGATCCGATCAGCGTGAGGTCGATGGTGTCGTCGTCGAGGCCCAGGGGGTGGGCCTTGGTCACCTCATGGCCCAGCAGGGTGCCAACGGTGCGGTTGACGTTGCGCACCACGACCTGCCCGGTCACCGGCGTCCGGTCGTTGATGGCGGCCACCGCTATCGAGATCAGCTGATGGTCGAGCGCCTTCTCGAGTCCGTGGTCCTGGCCGGTGGTGTTGCGGCGGGCCGAGCCGTCGGGGCTCTGCACCTCAGTGAGGATGGGGGTGAGGTCGAGCCCCGATGCCTTCCAGTGCACGATCGCCTTGGTCGTGTCGAGGGCCGACACCTGGCCGATGGCCTCCTCGATCGAGCGGAAGCCCAGCGCCGCGAGGTGCTCGCGCACCTCCTCGGCGATGTACTCGAAGAACGTCTCGACGAACTCGGGCCTGCCCGAGAAGCGCGTCCGCAGCTCGGGGCTCTGGGTGGCGACCCCGACCGGACAGGTGTCTAGGTGGCAGACCCGCATCATGATGCAGCCGCTCACAACCAGCGGCGCGGTCGCGAACCCGAACTCCTCCGCCCCGAGCAGGGCGGCGATCACGACGTCGCGGCCAGTCTTCAGCTGCCCGTCGACCTGGACGACGATCCGGTCACGAAGGCCGTTGAGCACCAGCGTCTGCTGGGTCTCGGCCAGCCCCAGCTCCCAGGGTCCCCCGGCGTGCTTGAGGGAGGTCAGGGGGGAGGCGCCGGTGCCGCCGTCGTGCCCCGAGATGAGCACCACGTCGGAGTGTGCCTTGCTGACCCCCGCGGCGACGGTGCCCACGCCGATCTCGCTGACCAGCTTGACGTGGATCCGAGCCTCGGGATTGGCGTTCTTGAGGTCGTGGATGAGCTGCGCGAGGTCCTCGATCGAGTAGATGTCGTGGTGGGGCGGCGGGCTGATCAGGCCCACTCCTGGTGTCGAGTGACGAGTCTTGGCCACCCACGGGTAGACCTTGTGGCCCGGAAGCTGGCCGCCCTCCCCCGGCTTGGCCCCTTGGGCCATCTTGATCTGGAGGTCGTCTGCGTTGGTGAGGTAGGCCGAGGTGACGCCGAACCGGCCCGAGGCAACCTGCTTGATGGCCGACCGGCGCTCGGGGTCCATCAGCCGCTCGAAGTCCTCGCCGCCCTCTCCCGTGTTGGAGCGCCCGCCCAGCCGGTTCATGGCTACCGCGAGCGTCTCGTGGGCTTCCTGGCTGATCGATCCGTAGCTCATGGCACCGGTGTTGAAGCGCTTGACGATCTCGCTGACTGGCTCCACCTCGTCGATGGGCACCGGCTGGCGGGCACTCTTGCCGCCCAGCTCGAACAGACCGCGCAGGGTCATGAGCCGCTCGGACTGCTCGTCGACCCGCTGGGTGTACTGCTTGAAGACGTCGTAGCGGCGGGTCCGCGTCGAGTGCTGGAGGCGGAACACGGTCTCGGGGTCGAAAAGGTGGGGCTCTCCCTCCCGGCGCCACTGGTACTCGCCGCCGACCTCGAGCTTTCGGTGGGGCTGGCGCACCCCGTCCAGGGGGTACGCGGCAGCGTGGCGCGCCGCCGTCTCAGCCGCGATGACGTCCAGGCCCACGCCCCCGAGCTGGGTCACCGTGCCCGTGAAGTACTCGTCGACGAGCTCCTGGGAGAGCCCGATCGCCTCGAAGACCTGCGCGCCCCGATAGGAGGCGACGGTCGAGATGCCCATCTTGGACATCACCTTCAGGACGCCCTTGCCCAGCGCCTTGATGAGGTTCTTGACCGCCTTCTCGGAGGTGACCCCGGTGATTGCGCCGGACCGCACCAGGTCCTCGACCGACTCCATGGCCAGGTAGGGATTGACCACCGCGGCACCGTAGCCGATGAGCAGCGCGACGTGGTGCACCTCGCGCACGTCGCCGGCCTCGACGATGAGCCCCATCTGCGTGCGCGTCTTGCGGCGGATGAGGTGGTGGTGCACGGCCGAGGTCAGCAGGAGCGACGGGATCGGGGCGAGGTCACGGCCGGAGTCGCGGTCGGAGAGGACGACGAAGCGAGCACCAGCGTGGATGGCCTCGTCGACCTCGTCGAAGATCTCTTGCAGGCGAGCCCGCATGGCGGCCTCACCACCGGAGACGTCATAGAGACCTCGCACCACGAAAGTCGCGTAGCCGGGCAGGTCCCCGTCGGCGTTGATGTGGACGATCTTGGCCAGCTCGTCGTTGTCGATCACAGGGAACGGCAGAACCACTTGGCGGGCGTGTGACGGCGACGACGACAGCACGTTGCCCTCGGGGCCGATCATGCTCGCCAGCGAGGTCACCAGCTCCTCGCGGATGGCGTCGAGCGGCGGGTTCGTGACCTGGGCGAAGAGCTGGGTGAAGTAGTCGAAGATGAGGCGCGGCCGCTCGGAGAGGACCGCGATGGGCGTGTCAGTGCCCATCGACCCGAGGGCCTCACCGCCAGTGCGTGCCATGGGCGCCACCAGAATCCGCAGCTCTTCGTTGGTGTAGCCAAAGGTCTGCTGGCGCCTCGCGACCGATGCTGCGGTGTGGACGATGTGCTCGCGCTCGGGCAGGTCGTCGAGGTGGAGCAGCCCGGCGTGCATCCACTCCTCATAGGGGTGCTGGGCGGCGAGCTTCCCCTTGATCTCCTCGTCCTCGATGATCCGGCCGTGCTCGGTGTCCACGAGGAACATGCGGCCGGGCTGCAGCCGGCCCTTGCGGATGACGTGCTCCGGGGCGACGTCGAGAACCCCGGACTCGGAGGCGAGGACGACCAGGCCGTCGTCGGTGACCCAGAAGCGCCCCGGGCGCAGTCCGTTGCGGTCGAGCACCGCGCCGATCAGCGTGCCGTCGGTGAAGGTGATGCACGCGGGCCCGTCCCAGGGCTCCATGAACGTGGAGTGGAACTCGTAGAAGGCGCGTCGCGTCCGGTCCATCTCCTGGTTGTTCTCCCACGCCTCCGGGATCATCATCAGCACCGCGTGCGGAAGCGACCGCCCGCCGAGGTGGAGGAGCTCGAGGGCCTCATCGAAGGACGCCGAGTCGGAGGCCCCAGGTGTGCAGATGGGGAACAGCCGTTCGAGGTCGCCGGGGATGAGGTCGGTGACGATCTTGCTCTCGCGGGCCCGCATCCAGTTGCGGTTGCCCTTGACCGTGTTGATCTCCCCGTTGTGGGCGATGAGCCGATAGGGGTGCGCCAGCGGCCACGACGGGAAGGTGTTGGTCGAGAAGCGCGAGTGCACGAGCGCGAGCTTGGTGGCAAAGCGGGGGTCGGAGAGATCGGGGAAGAACGGCTCCAGCTGGCCGGTGGTCAGCATTCCCTTGTAGACGATCGTGCGACAGGACAGCGACGCGAAGTAGACCTCGGTCTCGCGCTCCGCCCGCTTGCGCAGGCAGAAGGCCAGCCGGTCGAGCCCGACGCCGACCAGGCGCCCAGCCGAAGCCGCCACGAACAGCTGGGTGAAGTGGGGCATGCAGGCCTGCGCTGCCTCCCCCACGAGGTCGGCACCGACGGGGACCTCGCGCCAGCCCAGGACGCGGAGGCCCTCCTCGGCCGCGATGGCCTCGATGCTCGCGCGGACCTCGGCGCGCGCCTGCTCGTCGGTGGGCAGGAAAGCCGTTCCCACGGCATACGCGCCTGCCACTGGCAGCTCGAAGTCGACCGCTGACCGGAGGAAAGCATCCGGGATCTGGGTCAGAATCCCCGCGCCGTCGCCTACCGTCGGGTCGGCGCCGGTGGCACCGCGGTGCTCCAAGTTGCGCAGGGCGTTGAGCGCGTGGTCGACGATGTCGTGTCCTGCGCTGCCTCGCATCGTGGCGATGAGGGCCACACCACAGGCGTCGTGCTCGAACTCCCGGCGGTAGAGGCCGGTGTCGGCCGGCTGGGCGGAGAAGCGCGCTGAGGACACTGGTTGATCACCGTCCTTGACTGAGGTGGGGCGCGCGAGCACGCCGGACGAAACGCGACAAAGTGCGCACAGAAAAGGGCGTGGACGGCGCTGGCCACGGTCGAATCAGGATAGCCGAGGCGATTTCTGTCCTACATTCTGGAAGGACTTATTTCGAATCCTGAGATGTGTCGAGGGCCACACGATCGGTCTGGGCCGCCCCACCGGCCCCCGGCGGCGCCCCACCGGCCCCCGGCGGCTCGGCCCCGGGTGCCCCCTCCGGTGCCGTCGATGGCTCCGCCTCCGCGGCCCGCGGCTCCTCTCCCATGGCGGGCGGTTCCTGTCCCGCCCTGCGACCGGCCCAGACGAAGAGGACGAGGCCGCCCACGAACACGATGACCGAGGTCCAGACGTTGAGCCGCAGGCCGAGGATCCGGTTGGCTTCGTCGGTGCGCATGAACTCGAAGACCACCCGCCCGACGCAGTAGGAGCTCATGTAGAGGGCGAACACCTGGCCGCGTGCGAGGGAGACCCGCCGATCGAGCAGGACGAGGCCGAGGGCCACCAGGAGGCACCAGATGGACTCGTACAGGAAGGTCGGGTGGAAGGTGCCGAGCACCACCGGGTTGCCTGCGGCGTCGGTGACCGCCCGCCCGGCGGCCTGGTCCCACTGGTGGATCGTCAGCCCCCACGGCAGGTCGGTGCGGCCGCCATAGAGCTCGTTGTTGAACCAGTTCCCCCAGCGACCCAGGGCCTGGGCGACCAGGACGCCGGGGGCCGCCGCATCGGCGAAGTCGAGGAACGACACGCCCTGCCTGCGGCAGCCGATCCAGGCCCCGAGCGCCCCGAGAGCGATGGCGCCCCAGATGCCGAGGCCGCCCTGCCAGATGTACAGCGCCCGGATCGGGTGGCCGCCTTCGCCGAAGTACGCCTGGGGCGAGGTGATGACGTGGTAGATGCGGCCGCCGAGGATTCCCAGCGGCACGGCATACAGCGCGATGTCCAGCGCCTGCCCGGGCTTTCCGCCTCGGTCCTCCAGCCGCCGCTGCGCGATCCACACCGCCAGTACGATGCCCGCCAGGATGCACAGGGCGTAGGCCCGCAGTGGGAGCGGGCCGAGGTGGATGAGCCCGACGGTCGGACTGGGAATCGTGCTGGTCACTTGGTCGCGGCCTTGACAGCGCTGGCGAGGGTGGCCGGGCTGAGCGAGGCCGTGTCGAGGGTGGTGCCGTTGAGCTTGAGCGTCGGCGTCCCCGTGATGCCGTCGCGGCCGGACTGCTCCTGGACCGAGACGACGTACTGGTTGTGGGCCCGGTCGCTGTAGCACGTCTGCCAGGTCGTGAGCCGGTCGCCGCTCAGCCCGGCCTGCTTGGCGAAGGAGACGAGCTGGTCGTCGGTGTAGCCGGTCCCCTCTTGCTGCGGCTGACCGGCGAAGACCGCGTCGTGGTAGGCCTGGAAAACACCGGCGTCGGCGGCACAGGCAGCGGCGTTGGCTGACCGGACCGAGCTGTCGTTGCCCAGGTTGGCGTCCAGGAACGACAGCACGTGGTAGACGAGCTTCACCTGGCCGCTGGAGCCCAGCTCGCGAATATCCGACCCCATGGACTTCTCCAGCATCCCGCAGGCCGGGCACTGGAAGTCCTCGTAGACGTCGAGTGTGGGTGCGCCCGAGACGAGGGTGACACCTGAGTTCGCGACGATCCCGGCCCCCATGCCTGAGGCGCCGGTGGGAACGGCGGAGCCACCAGAGCTGGCCTGCTTCTCCTTCGACCCACTGCTGATCAGGACAGCGGCCACCACCGCGACGATCGCAAGCACAGCCACGACGGTCGCGACCACGATCTTGTTAGGCCCGCCACGGGGTTTCGCGGCGGCCTGGATCTTCGCGGCGCGGGCGGTCCGGTTCTGGGGCATCGGTGCGTCCTCTTGTCGGTGGGATGGTGAACGTCGTTCCTCGCTGGGTGGGATGACGAGGGTATGCCGGGTGGCTGAGCGGCGCCTAGGAGAACCACCGGCGGTCGAGGCTCCACAGGGTGGCGGGGCGGGCCACCAGCCAGACGGCACAGGCAAGCAGGCCGCTGTCGCGCAGCAGCTCGCGGACGTAGCGGGTGCTGCCGGCTGACACGGTCCCGCCCTGGCCGAAGCAGCCGCAGTCGATGCTCAGGCCACGGGCCCAGACCGACACGATCCCGGCCATGAACACCACGAGGAGGACGGCGCCGACAACCGCGCTCGGGCGCGTGAACAGGCCGAGGACCAGCAGGGTTCCCAGGACGACCTCCAGAACCGGCAGCGCGTACCCGACGTAGGCGGCCACGTCGAACGGCAGGATCTGGTACGCCTGCACGGCGCGGGCCGACACTGCCGGGTGACCGACCTTGAGCCCTCCGGCGACCAGGAAGACACCGCCCAAGAGCAGGCGCGCGGCCAGCCCGATGCCGTCCCGGATCCGGGCCGGGTCTAACGTCGTGGCGCTGCCGACCGCGGCCATCGCTATCGCCCCTCGCGGACGCCGGCCGCGAGCGCGGTGGCCAGGGCGCCGAGCGCGGTCAGGCTCTCGTCGGGGTCGGGGCCACTGAGGGTCTTGACGAGCGCGGACCCGACGATGACCCCGTCGGCGAACCCGGCGACCTGCGCCGCCTGCTCGCGGGAGGAGACGCCCAGGCCCACGCAGATGGGCAGGCTCGTCACGGCGCGCGCTCGGGTGACCAACCGCTGGGCCGAGTCCCCCACCGTGGCCCTGGCACCCGTGACGCCCATGGTGGAGGCGGCGTAGACGAATCCCCGGCACTGAGAGGTGACCCAGGCCAGCCGCTCGTCAGTGGAGCTCGGAGCGACGAGGAACGCGCGGTCGAGCCCCAGTGCGTCGCTGACGGCGATCCACTCGGCTGCCTCGTCGGGGATCAGGTCAGGGGTGATGAGGCCAGCGCCACCGCCGTCCGCGAGGCGCTCGGCGAACGCACGCACCCCGCGGTGCAGGACGAGGTTCCAGTAGGTCATCACCATGGGCGGCGCACCCGCCTCGCGCACCGCAGCCGTGGCGGTGAAGACATCGTCGACCCGCACGCCTCGCTCGAGGGCGGTCGAGGCGGCGTGCTGGATGACCGCGCCGTCCATGAGCGGATCGGTGTAGGGGATGCCGACCTCCACGATGTCGACGCCCGACTCCACCAGGACCCGCATCGCCGCCACCGACGTCGTGACATCGGGAAAGCCCACCGGCAGGTACCCGATCAGGGCGGCGCGGCCCTCCTCACGGCACTGTTGCAGCACTTCGCCGGTGCCGATGCTGAGCGCGGTCGTCACCACGTGCCCCCTTCCTCGTCCAGGAGCCCGAACCACTGTGCGGCCGTGTGGACGTCCTTGTCGCCGCGGCCCGAGAGGTTGACCAGCAGGAGTGCGTCCTCACCGAGCTCACGGCCGATCTCGATCGCCCCGGCGAGGGCATGGGCCGACTCGATGGCGGGGATGATCCCCTCGGTCTTGCACAGCAGGTCGAAGGCCTGCATGGCCTGCTCGTCAGTGGCGTAGCGGTACTCGGCGCGACCCGAGTCGCGCAGGAACGAGTGCTCGGGGCCGACGCTGGGGTAGTCGAGCCCGGCCGACACCGAGTGCGACTCGATGGTCTGGCCATCGTCGTCCTGCATGAGGTAGCTGAAGGTGCCGTGGAGCACGCCCGGCTCGGCGGTCGCGAAACGGGCTGCGTGCCGGCCCGACTCGATGCCCTCGCCACCAGCCTCGACGCCGATCAGCCGGACGTCGCGGTCGTCGATGAAGCGGTGGAAGATGCCCATCGCGTTGGACCCGCCGCCGACGCAGGCGACCACGGCGTCGGGCAGGCGGCCGACGAGGTCGAGGACCTGGCTGCGGGCCTCGACGCCGATGATCCGCTGGACATCGCGGACCATCTCCGGGAACGGGTGCGGCCCGGTGACGGTGCCGAGGAGGTAGTGGGTGTGCTCGACGTTGGTCACCCAGTCGCGCAGCGCCTCGTTGATGGCGTCCTTGAGGGTCGCGCTGCCGTGGCTGACCGGGACGACCTCGGCGCCCAGCATGCGCATCCGCGCGACGTTGAGGGCCTGGCGCTCGGTATCGACCCGCCCCATGTAGACCCGGCATTGCAGCCCCAGCAGGGCCGCCGCGGTCGCCGTCGCGACCCCGT
The DNA here is from genome assembly GCA_963715025.1 of uncultured Actinomycetota bacterium. Taxonomy (GTDB): domain Bacteria; phylum Actinomycetota; class Actinomycetes; order Actinomycetales; family Dermatophilaceae; genus DASSJT01. The sequence continues at coordinate 823,963 of CAVQQQ010000002.1, forward strand.
GCTGGCCGGCGCCGGTCTCGGCGATGACGCGTGACTTGCCCATGCGCCGTGTGAGGAGCGCCTGGGCGAGGACGTTGTTGATCTTGTGCGAGCCCGTGTGGTTGAGGTCTTCGCGTTTGAGGATGACCCGCGCGCCGCCTGCGTGGGCGGCGAACCGCGGCACCTCGGTGATGATGCTCGGCCGGCCCGTGTACGTGCGGTTCAGGCGGTCGAGCTCGCCGAGGAACGCCGGGTCCACCATCGCCTTGGTCCGGGCCTCGTCGAGTTCCTCGAGTGCGGGGATGAGGGCCTCCGGCACGTAGCGCCCGCCGAACGCGCCGAACCTGCCCGGAACCGGGGCAGCCGCAGCCGCGCTCACGCCGGAACCCCTGCAGCGATGAGCTCGCGGGCCGCGGCACGGGGGTTGCCACCGATGACGAGTGCCTCGCCGACCAGCACGGCGTCAGCGCCCTCGGCCGCGAAACGCGCGGCATCCGCTGCGCCGGCGATGCCCGACTCGGCAACCTTGACGCACGAGCGCGGAATGTCGTCCACGAGGCGACCGAACGTGTCGGTGTCGACGTCGAGCGTCGTGAGGCTGCGCGCGTTGACCCCGACCACACTGGCGCCGGCGGCCACAGCGCGCCGAGTCTCCGCGTCGTCGTGGACCTCGACCAGCGCGGTCATCCCGAGCGATCGGGCCAGCGACTGGAGCGCGACGAGCTGGTCCTGCGCCAGCGCTGCCACGATGAGCAGGACCAGGTCGGCTCCGTGCGCCCGGGCTTCCCAGACTTGGTAGTCGCTGACGATGAAGTCCTTCCGGAGCACCGGGATGCGCACCGCAGCCCGGACAGCGTCGAGGTCGGCCAGCGACCCGCCGAAGTGCCGCTGCTCGGTCAGGACACTGACCGCGGCCGCGCCGCCGGCGGCGTATTCCGCCGCCAGTGCTGCCGGGTCCGGGATGCCGGCCAGGGCGCCTTTGGACGGGCTGCGCCGCTTGATCTCGGCGATGAGCGACAGTCCATCTCGGCGCAGCGCCGCCTCGGCGTCGATGGCCTGTGGAGCCGAGGCTGCGGCTGCCTGGACCTCCGCGAGCGGCACGGCGGACTCTCGGACAGCGAGATCGTCGCGGACGCCCGCGATGATCTCGTCGAGGACGGTGGGCATGCGCCCAAGGCTAGACCGGGTTGCTGGGGCGCCATGGGGGAGGCCCGCGAGACGGGCCAGGACGACCGCTCTCCGTCTGCGGTCAGGGCTGGAGCCCGGAGAGGGCGGGCACCAGGCGCAGCGCGCCGAACAAAAGCAGCCCGCCGAACCAGAGGGTGCCGGCCCGGGAGGTATGCCGGTTCCAGGCCGGAGTCGTGCCGCGGACTCGGGCGATGGCCCAGAACACCCAGCCGAGCGCGATCACACAGGCCGTCAGGACGGCATACGCGTTGCTGCTGAGCGCGGCCTCTACCCGGCCGTGGAGCAGGTCGTTGGCCGCCCGCAGCCCGCCGCAGGCGGGGCACGGGAGCCCGGTGAGCGCCAAGAAGGGACAGAAGCCCCAGGAGCCGTGCTGGTGTGGGTCGCGCAGGAGGAGCGCCGCGGCGACGGCCGCTCCTGCCCCGGCGGTGAGGGCCGGAGTTCGGAGGCGGGCAGCGAGCCCCACGGCCGACCAGACCGCTCAGCGGATGCCGGCGGTCGGCTCCGTTCGTCCGGTGCCCTTGTCCTCCCCGTAGCCGGCCATGGCCAAGAGCTTGCCCGCCACGATGCCCAGGAGGACCACGACGCCGCCGACGACGAACCACAGGACGCTTGCTACGACGACCGCAATAGACATCACGAGGGCGCCGACCAGGATGACCGTCACCGCGGTCCACGCCGCGACGGTGTGGCCGTGACTCTCGTGGTCGAGCTGGGCGACGTGCTTTCCGGCGTGGCCGGACGGGTGCTCTCCCATGCGGTGAGGTCTCCTGTGTGCGGTGCTGGCTGCATTGTGGACGCGGGTCTGGGTTGATTGTGTCAGGTGACCCCGCTCGGATCGAGGCAGGTCATCGATCTGGCTCCGGCGACTCGGCCACCCCGTGCTCCGTGGGGTCGACTCCAGCGTCGAGGCTGTCCCACGCCGTCGCGACGCGCTCTCCGCGTGACCCCGCCCGGGTCTGCGCCGGGTCGCTGGGCGCCGTCGTCCCGAGCGCATCGACCGCGGGCGTCTCATACCGAGCAGAGAGGCCCTGCCAGCGCCCGGCGCCGGCCCAGGCCGCAACGGCGGCCGCGAACAGGAGGATGGCTCCGGCCAGGGCCAGCCACGGCCAGGCCCCGGTCGAGGCGTGGGTCTCCACCGAGCCGGTGCGGCCGGTGCTCCGCGCGGCCACGCCCCCGAGCCGGCCACCCGGGTCGGCGAGGACGACCGCGACGAGTCCACCCGCTCCCAGCGCCGCCAGTGCCAGGACGATGATCGAGATGCGCCGGACCAGGCGGCCCGACGTGGTGGCGGCGAGCGCCGCCGCCGCTGCGGCCAGGGCGATGGCGACGAGTCCTGGCGCCAGCTGGCTGCCGGTGCCCGTGACGCGGCTCGCCCCGAGGACGGCGTCGTCGACCGTGCCCGACACCCAGGTCCGAGATGCCGAGGCGACCAGGAGCAGGGCCCCCGTGACGGCCAGGCCGATCACCCCACGTTTGCTGGTCAGGGCGGCGCCCACCCCTGAGGCCGTCACGTGACGGTCCTGAGAGCGCCCGCGGCGGCTACCGCCCGCAGCACGGCGGCTGCCTTGTTGGCGCACTCCTGGTGCTCGGACGACGGCACTGAGTCCGCCACGATGCCGGCGCCGGCCTGCACATGGGCCGTGCCGTCCTTGATGACTGCGGTACGGATGGCGATCGCCATGTCGAGGTCGCCGTGGAAGTCGAGGTAGCCCACCACTCCGCCGTAGAGGCCCCGCCGGCTGGGCTCGTACCGCTCGATGAGCTCCATGGCGCGCGGCTTGGGGGCGCCGGACAGCGTGCCTGCGGGGAACGTCGCGACCAGCGCGTCGTAGGCGCTGGCGTGGTCGGTGAGGTCGCCGACCACGGTCGACTCCAGGTGGATGACATGGCTGTAGTGGCGGACGTTCATGAACTCGACGACGTCGACGGTGCCTGCGCCGCTGACCCGCTGGAGGTCGTTGCGCCCCAGGTCGACGAGCATGACGTGTTCGGCGCGCTCTTTGGGATCCCCCAGCAGGTCCTCGGCGAGCAGCTGGTCCTCCTCGGGGGACTTGCCCCTCGGCCTGGAGCCGGCGATGGGGTGGGTGATCGCACGCCGGCCAGTCACCTTGACCAGGGCCTCGGGCGAAGAGCCCACCACGTCGTATGCCGTGCCGTCCGGTCCCGGGAAGCGGAACAGGTACATGTACGGGCTGGGATTGGACGCACGCAGCACGCGGTAGACGTCGAGGGCATCGGCCGGGCAGGGCGCCGAGAAGCGCTGGGACAGGACCACCTGGAAGACCTCGCCGGCGCGGATGTCCTCCTTGCCGCGCTCGACGAGCTGTTCGTACTCGTGCGGCGTCATGTTGCTGGAGACCTGGGCGAGGGCATCGGCGCTTGCACGCTGGTCGATCACCGCAACAGTGCTCTCCGCCGGCTGGGCCAGCGCCGTGGCCATGGAGTCGAGGCGCGACACGGCGTCAGCCCAGGCCTGCTCGACCCGCTCGTCGGTGGCGTCGTAGTTGACCGCGTTGGCGATCAGGAGCAGCGACCCGTCGCTGTGGTCGAGGACGGCAAGGTCGGTCGCCAGCATCATGGAGATCTCGGGCAGGCCCAGGACATCGTCGGCCTCGTGTGGCACGCGCTCCCAGTGGCGGACGGCGTCGTAGGTGATCGCGCCCACCATGCCGCCCGTGAGTGGCGGGAGCCCGGGGATCGGCTCGGTCGCAAGCGCGGCCACCGTGTCCCGCAGCGCGTCGACCGGGCTGCCGCTCGTCGGCACGCCGACCGGCGGCTGGCCGATCCAATAGGCCTGACCGTCGTGTTCGGTCAGCGTGGCGCGGGAGGCCGCCCCCACGATGGAGTAGCGCGACCACACACCGCCGTGCTCGGCCGACTCCAGCAGAAAGGTGCCGGGCGCACTGCTGGCGAGCTTGCGGTAGACGCCCACCGGCGTCTCCGCGTCGGCCATGAGCCGCCGGACCACCGGGATGACCCGGCGGTCCTGGGCCAGGAGCCGGAACACCTCGAGCGAGGGCCACGTGGCGCCGAACGCGAGGTCGGGGAACACGTCGGTGGCGGTCTCAGCCATCGCTCGGCTCTCCCGGGCCGCAGCCCTGCCTCGCGCCGAGGTCTCCTGCGTCGAAGCAGGTGCGGTCGCCGGTGTGGCACGCGCTGCCGACCTGGTCGACCTGCACAAGCAGGGCATCGCCGTCGCAGTCCAGTGCGACCGAGCGCACCACCTGGACGTGGCCGGAGGTGTCGCCCTTGCGCCAGAACTCCTGGCGGCTGCGCGACCAGTACGTCACGCGGCCCTCGGTGAGCGTTCGTCGGAGCGCCTCGTCGTTCATCCAGCCGAGCATGAGGACCTCACCGGTGTCGTGCTGCTGCACGATGGCGGCGACCAGCCCGGCGGGATCGTGTTTGAGCCTGGTGGCGATCTCCGGGGCCAGGGAGGGTGGGGGTGTCACCCGGACATTCTGCCGTGGCGCTGCCGAGGCAACCGCAGCGCACCACGATGCGGTCGGCCCGCGTGCCTCATGTCCCCCGCTGCTGGGCCGCCCACGAGGCGTGGAGCCGGCTGTAGACGCCGCCGTTGCCGACGAGGTCACGGTGGTGCCCTCGCTCCACAATCCGGCCGCCGTCCATGACGATGACCCCGTCTGCCGCCTCGGCGGTCGACAGGCGGTGGGCGATCGTGACCGAGGTGCGCCCTCGCGTGAGCCCCTCCAGGGCGCGCTGCAGCCGCACCTCCGTGGCGGGGTCGACCGCGGACGTGGCCTCGTCGAGGACCAGCAGGTCGGGATCGGCGAGGTAGGCCCGGGCCAGGGCGACGAGCTGGCGCTCCCCGGCCGACAGCGACTCGCCGCGCTGGCCGACCTCGGTGGCCAGCCCCGCCGGAAGTCCCGCCACCCAGCCGTCGAGGCCGAGCTCGGTCATGGCGAGGCGCACGTCGTCGGCGCTTGCCTCCGGTCGGCCGAACCGGATGTTCTGCAGCAGGGTGTCGTCGAAGAGGAAGCCCTCCTGCGGGACGAGCACGATGCGGTCCCGCAGGCTGGAGAAGCGGACCTTCCGGAGGTCGACGCCGTCGACGCGCACCACTCCCCGCGATGGATCCATCAGCCGGGTGAGCAGTTTCGCCAGCGTCGACTTGCCCGAGCCGGTCTCGCCGACGATGGCCACCCGCGACCGGGGCGCGATGACCAGGCTGGCGTCGCGCAGGACGGGCGGGCCGCCCGGGTAGGCGAACTCGACGTCGTCGAACTCCACCTCGATGGGCCCACGCGGCAGGACGCGCCCCGCGTCTCCGGGATCGGCCACGTCGGCGGGTGTGTCGATGACGCCGATGACCCGCCGCCAGCCGGCCACGGCGTTCTGGAGCTCGTTGAGGATCTCGGTGGCCTGCTGGACCGGCAGCGTGAAGAGGTTGACCAGGAAGACGAAGGCCAGGAGGCGGCCCAGGCTCAGCCCTTGGCCGGCCAGCATGACGGTGCCGACCACGAGCACCACTGCGAGCGTGAGGCCGGCGACCAGCTGCCCTGCCGAGAAGGCCACGACCGAGCGCACCTGTGCCCGGACGGCCGCCCGCCGGTGTCCCTCGACCGCAGCGTCGATGCGCTCAGCCGTGCGTGCCTCGACGCCGTAGGCCCGGATCGTTGCGGCACCCACAACCGATTCGGAGATGGCGGCCAGCATGTCGCCGATCCGCTCCCGCACCTGGGTATAGGCGCGGCCCAGGGTCACCTGGAAGCGGCGCACCACGATGATCAGCGGCACGAAGCAACCCCATACGACCAGGGTCAGCAGGGGGCTGTAGAGCACCATGAGCGTGGTCGCGACGACGATCTGGGCCAGGCTGACCAGCAGGATGACGCCGCCGAACTGGAGGAACATCGAGATGGTGTCGACGTCGGTGGTCACCCTCGCCACCATCGAGCCTCGGCGCTCGGTGTTCTGGGTGAGCATGGAGAGGTCGTGCATGTGGCGGAACGCCGTGACCCTCAGGGTGCCGAGACCGGCCTCCGAGGCGCGGAACAGCCGGACGTTCACGGCATACGCGCAGACAGCCGTGACGACGACGACCGCAGCGCCAAGGGCAACGGTCCGCCACACCAGCGCGAGGTCCGGGCCCCCGGCAGCCAGCAGCCCGTGGTCGGTGGTCTGCTGCACGACGAAGGGGACGACGACCCGCCCGACAGTCGTCAGCAGGGCCAGCACCAGGGTGACGCCGAGCCCGGCGCGCATCTCCGGCGAGAGCCGCAGCCCGCGTTTGACGGTCTGCCAGGTCGACAGGGCGGAGGTCGCCTCGATCACGGTGCTCATGGCTGGGCACCCTCTCGCTCGCCGCCCAGCCGCGGCTCCTCGCCGGCCGCCACGGCGGTGCGCTCCTCGGCCTCGCGCGCATAGGCCGTGACGAGGTCCAGGTAGCCGGGCGTGCGGGCCATGAGCGCGTCGTGGGCGCCTCGGTCGACAACCCTCCCCCGTTCGACGTAAACCACCTCGTCGGCCAGACCGATCGTCGCGAGGCGGTAGGCGACCACGAGGACCGTGGTGCCGGCACTCGCCTCCCTGAGGCTCGCGAGGATGGCCTGCTCGACCGTTGGGTCCACCGCGCTCGTGGCGTCGTCGAGGACGAGGAGCCCCGGCTGGCGGATCACGGCCCGGGCCAGCGCGATGCGCTGCCGCTGCCCCCCGGACAGGGACGCGCCGCGCTCCCCGACCCGCGTGCTGATGCCCTCTGCGAGGCTGGCAACGAACCCGTCGGCCTGCGCCGTCCTCAGGGCGGCCCACACCTCGGCGTCGGAGAACTCCTGCCCCAGGGTGATGTTGCCCCGGACGGTGTCGTCGAAGAGGAACGTCTGCTGTGAGACGAGCGCGGCGACCTCGGACACCCCGCCGTGCCGCACCTCACGCAGGTTGATTCCGTCGATGGCGACGAGACCGCTGTCGGGGTCGACCAGCCGGATCGACAGCCCAGCGAGCGTCGACTTCCCCGACCCGGTCGGACCCACCAGGGCCACGGTGGAGCTCGCGGCCACCTCGATCGTGGCTCCGTGGATTGCAGGGACCCGGATGTCGGCCCCGGACTCGTCGACGCTGTCGTAGGCGTAATGGACATCGCGGAGGCTGAGGTGGCTGGCGGCACGACGGGGCAGCGACCGGGTTCCGAAGGCCATCTCCCCGGATGCCTCCAGGACGGCGCTGACGCGCTCCCAGCCGACCACCGTGCGCGGTAGCTCGCCCAGCACCCAGCCGAGTGCGCGCACCGGGAACGCCAGGACCGAGATGAGGTAGGCCACCTGGACGACGTCTGCGGGCGTGAGGTGGCCGCTGGCCACACGCTGCGTGCCGAAGGCCAGCACCGCGAGGGTGCCCAGTGTGGGTATGGCGTCGATGACCGGGTCGAAGGTGCCGCGGGTGCGGCCGACCCCGATGTTGGCGTTCTGGAGCTGGCGGCTGACGACATCGAACCGATCGGTCTCGCGGTCCTCCCGGCCCATGGCTTTGACCAGCAGGGCGGCCTCGAAGCTCTCGTGGGCCACCTCGGACACCTCGGCCCGCAGCTGCTGCGCGCGTGTGACGCGCGGCGACATCGCACGTTGGAACACGGCGTTGGCGAGGAAGAGCAAAGGGAACACGGCCAGGCCCACCAGGGCCATCACGGCGTCGACCCTGAACATCTGCACGATGCCGGTCGCGAGCATGACCAGCACGCCGAGTGCCATCGGCAGCGGGGCGAAGACGTTCCACGTTGCCTCGACGTCGGCATTGGCGTTGGAGAGCAGCTGACCGGACGGGTGTCGGTGATGCCACGAGAGCGGGAGCCGGAGGTACTGCCGGGTGACCCGCCGCCGGAACTCCGCGCCGACGTTGTACATCGTGACGCCCGCGGCGACGCGCCGCAGGACCACGCCCACCACCGTCACGACGACGGCCCCCGCGACCCACGCGCCGATCGCCGCCAGCTGGGCCGACGTCACGCGGTGCTGCTGGGCTGCCGGTGTGATGTAGACCTTCGTCACGTGGCCGACCGCCCATGCCGTGGCCACCGTCATCACGCCGTAGATGGTGCTGCCTAGCACCGCCAGGGCGAACCACCGCTTCTCGAGGCGCACCCCGATCGCGACGATCCGGAGGCTGCGCGCCAGTGAGCTGGGGGCGCCGGCGGGCATGCAGTGGCCTCCTGTCGTGAGCTCTCACGGAATGTCCTGGGGTGAAGGTCAACCCTCTCACGCGGCGGTGGCATTCCCGGACCCGTTTTCGCAGGGCGGTGAAGGAGGTGCCGACGCGGTCTCGCGGCGGACCCGGCATGATGAGCGCGTGAGCGGACTGGCCCAGCGGGAGCGGCAGGCACTGTGCGACACGTTCGACCGGGTCGGGCCCGGCGCACCGACTGTGTGCTCGCCGTGGACGACAGCCGACCTCGCTGCGCATCTGGTCATCCGCGACCGCCGGCCGGACCTGTCCCCCGGCATCTGGGTCCGGTTCCTCGCCGGGCGCACCGAGGCCGGCATGGCCGCCTATGCCGCCAAACCGTGGCCCGAGCTCGTCGGCCTGGTGCGCAGCGGGCCGCCGCGCTGGTCCCCGGCCAGCCTCGGGCCGGTCGACGAGGCGGTCAACCTCATGGAGTTCTACATCCACCACGAGGACGTGCTGCGCGCCCAGGCCGTGGGTCCCCAGCGGACCGTGCCGGAGGACCTGGAGCGCGCCCTCTGGGGGGTGCTGCGCCGCCTCGGCCCCATCCTGTTCCGACGGGCCCGAGCGGGTGCGGTGCTCGTGGCGCCCGGACACGGCAGGGTCACCGCCCGGCAGGAGACCGGCCCCGGTAGCGTCACCATCACCGCTCACCCCTCGGAGCTGGCCCTCGTCGCCTATGGGCGGGCACGGGTTGCCCAGGTCGACGTCTCGGGTCGTCCCGAGGCCGTCGACGCGGTGCTCGGCAGCGAGCTCGGCCTGGCCTGACCCGCTCCCCACCAGGGTTCAGCGGACCGGTATGCCGTCCTGCCGCAGCGCCGCCTTGACCTCGCCAATGCTGAGCTCGCCGAAGTGGAAGACGCTCGCGGCCAGGACCGCATCGGCACCCGCGCGGACCGCCGGCGCGAAGTGAGCCACGGCGCCAGCGCCCCCGCTGGCGATCAGGGGGATGCCCACCTCGTGCCGGACCGCGCGGATGAGCTCGAGGTCGAACCCGTCCTTGGTGCCGTCGGCGTCGATGGAGTTGAGCAGGATCTCCCCGGCTCCCCGCTCCGCCGCGGTCGCGCACCACTCGAGCGCGTCGATCCCCGTGCCGGAGCGGCCACCGTGCGTGGTGACCTCGAAACCGGCCAGAGGTGAACCGTCAGGGGCGCGGCGCCGGCGGACATCGGCGGAGAGCACGAGCACCTGGGCTCCGAATCGCTCGGCGATCTCGGAGATGAGGTCGGGGCGCGCGATGGCCGCCGTGTTGACGCCCACCTTGTCGGCCCCGGAGCGAAGGAGCCGGTCGACGTCGGCGACCGATCGGACTCCCCCGCCGACGGTCAGTGGGATGAATACCTGCTCGGCGGTTCTCCGCACGACGTCGTAGGTCGTCTCCCGGTTGCCGCTGCTGGCGGTGACGTCCAGGAAGGTGAGCTCGTCGGCGCCTTGGTCGCCGTACGACTTGGCCAGCTCGACCGGGTCACCGGCATCGCGCAGGTTCTGGAAGTTGACCCCCTTGACCACCCGCCCGCCATCGACGTCCAGGCACGGGATCACGCGCACGGCAACGGTCACGGCCAGCACGCTACCTGCGTAGGGTGGCGCCCATGCCCGACGGCCACAGCGCGGACACCGTGGCCCGCGTCGCGGCTCTCGCCGCCCGGGCCGCGCCGCGCTGCGGGAAGACCAAGGTCATCGCGGTCGACGGTCCGAGCGGCTCGGGCAAGACCACCCTCGCCGAACAGCTCGGCGCGGCGCTGCTGGCGCCCGTAGTCCACATGGACGACATCTACCGCGGCTGGGACGGCCTGGCCGAGTCGGTGCTCTTGGTGACCCGCGACGTGCTGGAGCCGCTCGCCCGAGGCGAGCGGGCGGCATACCGGCGATGGGACTGGCACCGCGACCGCCTGGGGCCGCAGGTCGAGGTTCCGGCCACCCCCGTCCTTGTCCTGGAGGGCGCCGGCTCGAGCGTGCGGCCGGCTGGCGACTTTGCGGCCATGGTGGTGTGGGTCGAGGCGGAGGAGTCCACCCGCCGGGAGCGCGGAATCAGCCGAGACCCAGGGTTCGAGCCGCACTGGGACCGCTGGGCCGCGCAGGAGCGCAGCGTGTTCGACCAGGACCGAACGAGGGCCCGGGCCGATCTCGTCATCGGCAGCGGCTAGCCCATAATCGGGCCATGGACCCCGGGGCCTGGCGGCGGCGCGGAGCCGAACTCGGGCCGCGGGCCGTCAAGCGCTCGCGCGCGTCGATGCGCACCCGGCTGTCCCGGCTTCGCGAGCGGGCGTTCTTCATCCTGCAGTGCGGCGTGGCGGCCGCTCTGGCGTGGTGGGTGGCGCGGTCGTTGCTCGACCACCCGCTGCCCTTCTTCGCACCGGTCACCGCCATCATCTGCCTGGGCTTGTCCTACGGTCAGCGGCTGCGCCGTGCGTACGAGCTCATGGTGGGCGTCGCCGTGGGTGTGCTCATCGGTGACCTGTTCGTCCACTACTTCGGCACGGGAGTGTGGCAGCTCGCGCTGGTCGTCACCGTCGCGATGAGCCTCGCGGCCCTGCTCGGCGCGGGATTGCTCCTGACCACCCAGGCGGGCGTGCAGTCCGCCATCGTCACGACGCTCGTCCCGGCACCGGGCCAGGCGTTCTCGCGATGGCTCGACGCGGTCACCGGCGGGGTGCTGGCCCTCGCGATCACGATGCTGGCGCCCGCCGCGCCGGTGCGGCGGCCGCGGCGCCAGGCGGCCCAGGTGGTCGCCGAGATCTCGGGCATCCTGCGCGACACCGCCGCCTCGCTGGTCGAGCGCGATCCGGCCATGGCCAGCGCCGCCCTGAACCGGGCCAGGGCCTCCGAGGCCAAGCTGGACCGCCTGCGCAGCGCGGCGGCCGAGGGCATGGCGGTCGTGCGGTTCTCCCCACTGCGCCGCCGGCACCTCCCGGGTGTGCAGGCGATCGACGACCTGCTGGAGCCGCTGGACCGGGCAATCCGCAACCTGCGCGTGCTCGTGCGCCGCGCCGCCATCGCCACGTGGCGCGAGGAGTTCGTTCCGACGGCCTACATCGCGCTCCTCACCGCACTGGCCACCACCACCGACGAGATCAGCGCGGAGCTGGGTCAGCGGCGGCTGCCTACGGAAGCCCGCAAGGGCCTCGTGGTGATCGGTGACCTGAGCGCGGTCATCGACCCGAACGCCAGCCTCTCGAGCGAGGTGATGCGCGCCCAGGCCAGGTCGATGGTCGTGGATCTGCTCATGCTGACCGGTCTCTCCCACGAGGAGGCCCGCCAGATGGTGCCCGACACGCACTCCGCCGCCGAGGTCGCCGGCGACGGCTGACAGACTGGGCGGCAATGTCAGCCGAGTCTCCGGGGCTTCGCCTCCCCTCCCCCACGGTGCTCGTGCTGGCCATGGTTGCCGTGGCCGTGAACCTGCGGATCCTCATGGCGAGCCTGCCGCCTCTCGTCAGGACCATCGGCGCAGACCTCGGCCTCTCCAGCGGCTGGCGCCCACGTACGTCGCCAAGGGGTGGCGCCGCGCTCCGCGGGGTACCTCCTGTCGGCGTTCACGGCGGGCCAGATGGTGTCCGGCCTCCTCGGGCCCGCCGACGCCGACCGCGTGCCAGACCTTCGCCGGCTGCTGGTCCCGGTCGCCCTGACGGCGCTGTGCGGCCAGCTCGGCCTGTGGCTGGCTCCGGAGGCGGCGGCCCCCTGGGTGTGGGCCTGCCTGCTGGGGTTCGGGCAGGGAGCCAGCTTCTCCCTCGGGCTGGTCCTGCTCATCCGGTATGCCGGCACGGCAAGAGCCAGCGCACGCCTGTCCGCGATGGCGCTCGGGATCAGCTACGTGCTCGCGTCGGCCGGCCCTGCGGTCACGGGCGCGATCCGCGACGTCTCAGGCGGGTTCGGTGCTGTGTGGCTGTGCCTGGCGGGGGTGCTGCTGGTTCAGCTCGTCCTCGCCACCCGGCTCCACCCGCGCCGAGAGCCGATCCGCTAGCGGCGCGGGCCCCTCGGCCGGCTCGGGCCAATCCGCCGGGGACGGAGAACCATGCGCCGACGATGAGGAGCCGACCCGGTCGAGGAAGAAGGTCGTCATCAGGCCCTTGCCCTTGACGTCGATGGTGCCGCGCGGCCGCAGGACGAACGGTGCGACGAGTCCGGCGGCGACTCGTTCGGTGACCTGGATCTCCCCCGGCACGCCGTGGGACTCCATCCGGCTGGCGATGTTCACCGTGTCCCCCCACAGGTCGTAGATGAACTTGCGGCGGCCGATCACGCCCGCGACGGCCGGCCCGGAGTCGATCCCGATCCGGAGCGTGAGCCAGGGCTCGCCCGGTCTCCTTCGCGATCGAGGCGAGCACCTCCCGCATCGCGAGTCCCATCCGGGCGACGGCTTCGAGGTGGTCCGGGCGGCGTTCGGGGAGCCCGCCGGCCACCATGTAGGCGTCGCCGATCGTCTTGATCTTCTCCAAACCCTCTGCGTCCGCGAGCCGGTCGAAGGCCGAGAAGATCCGGTCGAGGAGGGACACCAGCTCTTCGGGCGCCATCGACCGCCGAGCGCTCGGTGAAGCCGACCAGGTCGGCGAACAGCACGCTCACCGAGTCGTAGTGCTCCGCGATCACGCCCGTCCCGGCCTTGAGCCGTTCGGCGATGGGCCCCGGCAGCACGTTGAGCAGGAGCCGCTCGGACCGCTCACGCTCGCTCTCGAGCTCCCGGTGCGCGCGCTCGAGCGCCTGGTGGGCACGCTGGCGCTGCGCGACGAAGTAGCCGAGCATTACGTAGGCGCTGATCGTGACCCCCGTGAGGTTGAGCACGAAGAAGGTGACCACGAACCCCCGAGGAAGGGCGGCCGGCCCTGCCGAGAGCCATGGGTCGAGGAGCGCGAGGGCGACGAGCATCGCCAAGAGGGCTGCCAGCCAGCCGATCGAGCGCCGGACGCCGAGCAAGGCGAGCGCTGCCAAGGGCGTGAAGATGCCCCACAGGATCATGCCACTCGAGGCGACGAATCCGCCCAGCGATGCCTGCAGCAACGCCGGGAATACCAGGAAGGCCACGAGCTGCGTGGTGCGGAACACCTCGAAGCGCCGCGTCCTGGCCAGGACGACGAGGCCGACCAGGCTCAGGACCTGGTACGCGGCCGGAATGGCGGCGGAGAGCGGGTAGCCGTACGCGAAGTAGGTGCTCACCCAGATCACCGAGAGGACCGTGATCAGGAGCGAGGCGAAGATCAGCGTGCCCTGGCGCAGCCGCTCGTCGTGCGAGTCAGTCGGCCGCGCACCGACGTCCGCCAGCCGTTCCAGCAGACGTAGGACCAGCCCCCGCACTTCCTTGGAGGGCTCGTCAGGCGGGAGTTCCGCTGCGGCCACGCTGCCGATGGTATGCCCGCCCCTCCTTGCCAACCTCTGCTAGCACGAGTTGGCTGACGGCGGACAGGTTGCACCCTGACCTTCGCGCAGCAACCCGGGCTAGCAAAGGTTAGGGAAACCGTCCGAAGCCGGGGCGCTCGGCCGGTTCAGCCGAGGCCGCCCGGGCCGTCGGGCCCGCCCGGGCCGTCGGGCCCGGCCGGGCTGGATCCTCCGGCCGGGCCGCCGATCCCGAGCGCCTGGACCAGCGCCGCAAGTCGGCTGGCCTCCTGCCGCCCCCAGGGGCCGTCGGCCTTCTGGATGGCCATCACCGCGATCGTGTCCGTGTCGTCGAGGTCGAGCGTCACCCACGGGTCGCCGCCACTGAACTGGATGCTCACGATCGCATCCCAGGGAACCTCGCGGGTGAGCAGGAGGTTGCGGATGGTCAGGCTGGTGCGGGTCGGAACGGCTCGGATAGTGGCGTAGCGCCACAGCATCGCCCCGATCGCAGGGCCACAGGCGGCGAAGAACACACGGTCCGCGGCGCGCCATGTGCCGCCCTCGCCCGGGCCGGGCAGCAAAACGGCGATCAGTGCGAAGAGCGAGACCGCGACGATGGCTCCGGTCAGGGCGACCATGCGTCCCCGCCGCGGGCGGAACACCGCGAAGGCGTCGCCGGGGCCTCCAGAGGGCGGCCTGGTGTCCATGCCGGCTCCTGTCAGAGGCGGCACGCGGCGATGTCCGTGACCAGGATCGCCCGGGCGCCCAGCTCGTAGAGCTCGTCCATGATCGCGTTGGTGCGCGACCGCGGCACCATGGCCCGCACGGCTGCCCACGTCTTGTTCTGGAGGGGCGACACGGTCGGGGACTCCAGACCGGGCGTGATGGCGCAGGCCCGCTCGACCAGGGACACCGGCACGTCGTAGTCGAGCATGACGTAGTGGCGGGCCGTGATGACCCCGGCGAGCCGCCGTCGCAGCACCTCGACCGCGGCCGTCTCCTCGGAGCCCTCCCGCCGGATCAGCACCGCCTCGCTGCGCAGGATGGCGTCGCCGAAGACCTCCAAGCCCTGGCTGCGCAGGGTGGCGCCCGTCTCGACCACGTCGGCGATGATGTCGGCCACCCCGAGGGTGATCGCAGTCTCCACAGCGCCGTCGAGTCGCACCACCTGTGCCGCCACTCCGTGGTCGGCGAGGTGCTTCTCCACCAGCCCGGAGTAGCTGGTCGCGACCCGGTGACCTGAGAGGTCGGCGACGCTGGCCACCTCACCCGGCCGTGCGGCATACCGGAAGGTCGACCCCCCGAAACCGAGGCTCATGACCTCGATCGCGGCGCTGCCCGAGTCGAGCAGGAGGTCGCGGCCGGTGATGCCGCAGTCGATCTTTCCCGACCCGACGTAGACGGCTATGTCGCGAGGCCGGAGGTAGAAGAGCTCGACGCTGTTGTCGGCGTCGGAGACGACGAGCTCCTTGGGGTCGCGGCGGATGCGGTACCCGGCCTCGCGGAGCATCTCGCCGGCGGGCTCGGCGAGGGAGCCCTTGTTGGGGACGGCGATTCGGAGCATCAGAGCGGGATCCCGGTGTCAGAGGTGGGCGTAGACGTCGTCGAGCGTGATCTCGGAGGCGACCATGAGGACCTGGAGGTGGTACAGCAGCTGGCTGATCTCCTCGGCCGCGCGCGCCTTGCCCTCGTGCTCGGCGGCCATCCACACCTCAGCCGCCTCCTCCACGATCTTCTTGCCGATCGCGTGGACCCCGGCGTCGAGGGCACTGACGGTTCCCGAACCCTCGGGCCGGGTCACCGCCTTCTCGGACAGCTCGGCGTAGAGCGCGTCGAACGTCTTCACGTGACAAGGCTACGGGGTGCGAGCGAGCCCAGTGTCACCGCTGTGGCCACGGCCGCCATGGCCGCCTCGCGGCCCTTGTCCTCGGTCGAGCCCGGCAGCCCAGCCCGGTCGAGCGCCTGCTCCTCGGTGTCGCACGTCAGCACGCCGAAACCGATCGGGATCCCAGTGCGAAGGCTCACGTCGGTGAGTCCCTGGGTCACCCCCGAGCAGACGTAGTCGAAGTGAGGGGTGCCCCCGCGGATGACCACGCCCAGGGCGACGAGGGCGTCGTATGCCGGTGCGAGGCGCACGCACGCCACGCTCAGCTCGACCGTGCCCGGCACCCGCACCAGCCCGGGGTCGACCACACCAGCCTCCGCCAGGGCGCGCTCGGCCCCCGCGATCAGGCCGTCCATCACCTCGGTGTGCCAGGAGGCCGCGACGACCGCCACACGGAGCCCGCGTCCGTCGGCGGTCAGCGCAGGCGCTCCGTGGCCGCTCACGCGGTTGCCCGGTTGCGGATCTCGCCCTGCTCGTCCAGGACGATGGTGTGGCCGAGCCGGTCGCGCTTGGTGCGCAGGTAGGCCTCGTTCTCGGCCAGGGGCGCCAGGCTCAGGGCGATGACGGACTCGACTTCGATGCCGTTGTCGCGCAGCGCGGCGACCTTGTCGGGGTTGTTGGTCAGGAGGCGCACCGCAGCGATGCCGTGATCGTGCAGCATGGCTGCTGCCGGCGCATAGTCCCGCGCATCGACGGGCAGACCGAGCTGGGTCTGGGCGTCGACGGTGTCGACACCCGTGTCCTGCACGGCATACGCCCTCAGCTTGTCCACGAGGCCCACGCCCCGGCCCTCGTGCCCGCGTAGGTACAGCACCGCTCCCCCGCGTCTGGCGACCTGCTCGAGCGATCGCTGCAGCTGGGGACCGCAGTCGCAGCGCCGAGAGCCGAACACGTCGCCGGTCAGGCACTCGGAGTGGACCCGCACCAGGGGCGTGTCGCTGCCCAGGCCGACGGGGCTCAGCACCATGAGGTGCTCGTCGCCGGTCACCTCGTCGCGGTAGCCGGTCACCCGGAAGACGCCATGCGCGGTCGGCAGCCGGGTCTCGGCGAGCCGCCGGACGCGGTCGTACCGCTGGCGATGGGCTCTGAGCTGCTCGATCGTGATCACTGGGAGCCCGTGCGCGGCGCCAAGACGGAGCACCTCCGGCAGGCGCATCATCGTGCCGTCGTCGTTGACGAGCTCGCCGATGGCGCCCACCGGCGACAGCCCCGCCAGCCGGCAGAGGTCGACCGCCGCCTCGGTGTGCCCGGGGCGGGCCAGAACACCGCCGTCGCGGGCGCGCAGCGGCACGACGTGCCCGGGGCGGATGAAGTCGGCGGCAACCGAGTCCGGGTCGGCGAGCAGCTGAACCGTGTGGGCCCGGTCTGCCGCGCTGATGCCGGTGGTCACGCCCTCGCGCGCGTCGACCGTGATCGTGTATGCCGTGCGGAGCGGGTCCTCGCTGTCGGTCACCATCAGCGGCAGCCCCAGCCGGTCGGCCAGCTCGTCTGGCATCGGGGCGCAGATGTAGCCGGAGGTGTGGCGAATGGTCCAGGCCATCCACTCGCGGGTCAGGGTCTGACCCGCGAGGATGACGTCGCCCTCGTTCTCGCGGTCCTCATCATCGGTGACCAGGACCGGCAGGCCGGCGCGGAGCGCCTCGAGGGCGTCACCGATGGTCGCGAGCGCGGTCATGCTGTCGCCTCTTCGAACTGCCCCTCGATCTCGGGGACCTCGGTGCGCGACGCCCTCAGCCACACGATGAAGCCCCACACGACCAGGGCGCCGTAGAAGACGAACAGGATCGCGGTCGGGTAGTAGTGCGAGTGCCAGAGCAGGGGCACGCCAACGAGGTCGACGGCGATCCAGGCGAGCCAGAAGTCGTTCCAGCCGCGGGCCATCGCATAGGTGGCCAACATGGAGCCGACGAAGATCCAGGCGTCACACCAGAAATACCAGCGCGGCGCGGGCCAGCCGGCCCCGATCTGGGTGAAGGCCCACTGGAAGACCAGCACCCCTGCGGCCGCAGCAAGCAGGTAGGCGCCTCGCTCCCGGGCCGTGGCCCACCGCGGAGTGATGGCGTGGGCGTCTCCGCCACGCGCCCTGCGGTGCTCGCTCCACCGCCACCAGCCGTAGACGCTGGTGACGATGAAGAAGACCTGCCGCCCCGCCTGCCCGAAGAGCGGCTGTTGGGCGTTGGCGTCGAACGTGGCCGCGATGAAGACCGTGAAGAGGAGGATGTTGCCGACGATGCCCACGGGCCAGGCCCACACACGGCGGCGCATACCACCGATCGCCGAGGCGAAGCCGAAACCGTTGCCGATGATCTCGCGCCAGGTGATGGGGTGCCCGCCAATGGTCAGCTGGGCCTCGTACAGCCAGTTCAGGATGTTCATGCGACGTCCTCTGCGGTGGTGGATGAGTCGGATGCAACGGGTGCAGCGGGGGCAGCGGGTGGGGCCTCGAGGTCTTCGGGGTCGTCAGGCTGGGGGGTCCGGCCCCGGGGGAGATACGGCGCCGCGAGGCGCTCCATGTACTTCGCGAGCACGTCCACTTCGAGGTTGACCGGGTCCCCGACTGCGGCCGCGCCCAGCGTGGTGAGCTCGAGGGTGGTTGGGATCAGCGACACCGTGAAACTGTCCGTGGTGAGCCTGGCCACGGTCAGGCTGATGCCGTCGACGGTGATCGAGCCCTTCTCGACGACGTAGCGCGCCAGCGCCGCGGGGAGGCTGATCCGGAGGAGTTCCCAGCGGGCGCCCGCGATGCGCTCGAGGATCTGGCCCACCCCGTCGACATGGCCCTGCACGACGTGCCCGCCGTACCTGCCGCCTGCCAGCATGGCCCGCTCGAGGTTGACTCGGTCCCCGACCTGGAGGGCGCCGAGGCTGGTGTGGTCCAGGGTCTCCTTCATGACGTCGGCGGTGAACTCGAAGTCGGACTGCTCCACGACGGTGAGGCATACGCCGTTGACCGCGATCGAGGCGCCGTGCTGGGCGTCGGACGTGACCCGCGGGCCGCGGATGGACAGGCGGGCCGAGTCCTCGATGTGCTCGACGCCGGCCACCCAGCCCAGCTCCTCGACGATTCCGGTGAACATCAGTGGCTCTCCTTGACCAGTGCAGTGATGCGGACGTCCTCGCCCACGAGGGTCATGTCAATCGGGTGCAGGCGCAGCGCGTCGGCCAGGGTCGTGATGCCGAGGTCGGTCACGGCCTGGCGTCCGCGGCCCAGCAGGATCGGGGCGACGTAGGCGATCACCTCGTCAACCAGTCCCTCGCTGACGAAGGCGGCGGCGACCGTCGGCCCACCCTCGAGCCATACCCGGTGGACCTCGCGGTCACCCAGCACCTGGAGGACCTCGCGGGGGCTGCGGGTGCGCAGGTGCAGGGTGGGGGCGGCATCGTCGAACACCGCGGCGTCGGCGGGCAGCTCCCGGTGGCCCATGACGACGCGGACGGGCTGGCGCGGGTAGAGCGACCCGTCGGGGCGCCGCGCAGTGAGTCGGGGGTTGTCGATCAGGGCGGTCCCGGTGCCGACCACGATGGCGCCGCAGTCGGAGCGCAGCCGGTGCACGTCTGCGCGGGCGGGTTCGCCGGTGATCCACTGGCTCGTGCCATCCGCTGCGGCAGTGCGACCGTCGAGACTCGTCGCCAGCTTCCAGGTGACCCAGGGGCGCCCGGAGACCATGCGGTAGGACCACGTGCGGTTGACGGCGGCGGCCTCGTCGGCGAGGAGGCCCCCGGCCACCTCGACGCCGCGCACAGCCAGGACCGCGGCACCACCGGCGGCAGCGGGGTTGGGGTCGGTCTGGGCGAACACCACGCGGGCGAGGCCCGCGTCGACCAGTGCCAGTGAACAGGGACGCGTGCGGCCGGTGTGGTTGCACGGCTCGAGCGTGACGTATGCCGTCCCGCCGGCTGCCGCTGTTCCCGCCGACCTCAGGGCGTCCGCCTCCGCGTGCGGGGTCCCAGCCCCGCGGTGCCATCCCTCGCCGATGACCGCGCCGTGGACATCGGTGATGACACAGCCGACGCGGGGGTTGGCGTCCGCGGCCGGACCGCGAATCGCGAGTTCCAGCGCACGCTGCATCAGCGCGGCATCGGCCGAGGAGAACTCTCCTGCCCGATCGCTGAGGTTGCCTCGAACGGTCATGTCCTGCCCTGGTGCTCGCAAACGGTCGGAGCTCCGGGGGACCTGCGATGGCAGGCGGCCAGACTGGCCTGCGGGCGGCGCCGAAACGCCGCTCGAGCGGGACATCAGTTCCGCAACGTGCTGCCTCCCATCCGGACTTTCACCGTCGGTCCTGGAGTTCCACCAGGTCAACCGGCCGCTGGCTGCGGTCGGGTCGCGGACTGTCACCGCCGGTTCGGATTTTCACCGACCCCGGAGCACGCTCAGGGTCAGTATGCCAGCCGGCCGTCGGTGCTGCCGAGGCCCCTCCCGCGTGACGGTCCTCACGCCGGCTGGCCGCGCAGGACGTCAGTGGGTATGTCGGGTGGCCAAGGCCCGCAGCTCGTCGATCGCCGCCGCTGCGTCGTCGGCTCCGTACACGGCCGAGCCGGCCACGAACACATCGGCTCCCGCCTCGGCGCACTGCCCGATGGTCTCCGCCGACACACCCCCGTCGACCTGGACCCAGATCTCGCCCCCATGCCTGCGCACGGCCTCTCGCACCTGGGCGACCTTGGCCATCTGGTCGGCCATGAAGGCCTGTCCGCCGAAGCCCGGCTCCACGGTCATGACCAGCACCATGTCGAGCTCTGGGAGCAGCTCTTCGTACGGTGCGAAGGCCGTCTTGGGCTTGACCGCCATCCCCGCCCGCGTCCCCATGGCCCGCAGGTCTCTGGCCAGTCGCCGGGGGTCGCGGGCTGCCTCGATGTGGAACGTGACCGACGCTGAGCCGGCCTCGGCGTACTTGGGGGCCCAGCGGTCGGGGTCGTCGATCATCAGGTGGCAGTCGAGAGGGATGGGGCTGACCTTCGCGAGGGCCTCGACCACGGGGAGACCGATGGTGAGGTTGGGGACGAAGTGGCCGTCCATGACGTCGACGTGCACCCAGTCGGCGTTTCCGACGCGCCGAAGCTCCGACTCGAGGTTCGCGAAGTCGGCGGACAGGATGCTGGGCGAGATCTGCACGGCGGACACCCTAGCCGGAGCTCCCGGGCCCATCCGGATCCCGGGATCCCGGGACCATCAGAGGCGCTTGCGCAGCAGGGCGAAGAACATCGCGTCGGTGCCGTGGAGGTGGGGCCACAGCTGGACGGCGGGGCCCTCGCCGAGGTGGTCCACGGGCTCGCCGGACGCGGTTCGGAAGAGCGGCCTGGCATCGATCTGCTCGACGTCGCTGCGCCGCTTCAGGACGTCTCGCACCACGAAGGTGGTCTCGCCCAGGTGCGGGCTGCAGGTCGCGTAGCCGATGACGCCACCCGGCGCCGTGGCGTCGATGGCGGAGCCCAACAGCGCGCGCTGCAGCTGGCCGAGCGCCGCGAGGTCCCCTGGCTGACGCCGCCAGCGCGCCTCAGGCCGTCGCCGGAGCGCCCCGAGCCCGGTGCATGGCGCGTCGACCAGCACCCGCTGGTAGCGGCCCGGCTGCTCCGCACCGATGTCGCGGCCGTCTCCGGTGCGCACCTCCACGGACGTGCCCTTCCCGGTCGCCAGGTCGGACGCGGCCCGGAGGGTCTGTCGCACCAGGTCGGCTCGATGTGGGCTGATCTCGTTGGCGACGAGCTCGGCACCACGGGCGATGGCCAGCCCGGCGAGGAGGCCGGCCTTGCCACCTGGCCCGGCGCACAAGTCAAGCCAGCGCTCGGGCGCCTCAGCAGGGACGGCTGCCGGGCCCAGCTCGGCGGTCGCGAGGGCGATCGCGAGGAGCTGCGAGGCCTCGTCCTGAACGGCAGCGCGGCCCTCGCGCACGGCGGGAATCGCTCCCGGGTCACCCCCCGATAGCGTCGCGCCGACCGGGGACAGCGGGCTCGCCACGGCCCCGGCGCTCACGAGCTCGTCAACGGTCGCGAGTCCCGGCCGGGCCACCAGGCTCACCCGAGGCGGGGCATTGTCGCTGGCCAACAGCGCCCTGAGATCGGCGTCCACCGAGTCGGGCGTCGAGCCGCCGTGGCCCAGGAGCGCCGCTCGGAGCGCCTTCACCACCCATTCGGGATGGGAGTACTCGACAGCGAGACGGGCAGCAAGGTCGCCGTCGGGCAGCACCGCGGCCGTCCACTCCTCGAGGGACCGCTCGCTGATCCGGCGCATCACGGCGTTCACGAACCCGCTGGCCCCTGCCCCTGCGACTCGCCTGGCCAGTCCGACGGTCTCGTCGGCAGCTGCGTGCGGGGGCACCCTCATGCCCAGCAGCTGGTGGGCCCCCAGCCGCAGGACGTCGAGGATCGCGCCATCGATGGCCGAGAGCGCGCGGCCGGCCGCGGACGCGATGATCGGGTCGTACAGGCCCTGCATCCGGATCGCCCCGTAGGCGAGCTCCGTGGCGAAGGCGGCGTCGCGGCCCCGGACCTTCCGCTCGCGCAGTGTCTTGGGGAGCTCCAGGTTCGCGTAGGCTCCGTCGGCCACCGCCCGCATGACCCGGAAGGCCGCGAACCGTGCCGGGTCGGTCGTGCGGCGCCGCTCACTCGGCTTCTGCTGCGACCAGCTCCGCGCGGGACGGGTCATCGCCCCAGCGCCTCGCCCTGGACCAGCCGCACGCCGCGCGCCCAGTCGGCCGCCGGCATAGCCCTCTTGCCGTGCGGCTGTACCTCGCCGAGCCGCACCGGCGCGGTGGACGTACCCACGAGCACCTCCGCCTTGGTGACCACCAGCTCACCTGGGGTCACGTCGCCGACCGAGCCCTCCGGCATACCGACCGGTCCGAGCTTGAGCCGCTCGCCCCGGAAGGTGGTCCACGCGCCTGGGGCGGGGGTACAGCCGCGGATGCGGCGCTCGACGGCCACGGCCGACCGGGACCAGGCGATCTCGGCGTCCGCGACCTCGATCTTGGGCGCCAGCGAGACGCCCTCCGACGGCTGGGGTACGGGGACCAGAGTGCCGTCGGCGATGCCGTCGATGGTGGCCACGAGCAGCCCCGCGCCGCCCTCGGCAAGCCGGGCCAGCAGGTCGCCGGCGGTGTCCGCTGGCCGGATCGTCTCGGTCATGACCCCGTATACCGGGCCGGTGTCGAGCCCAGCCTCGATGAGGAAAGTGCTCACCCCGGTCACCTCGTCACCGGCCATGATGGCGTGCTGGACGGGGGCTGCTCCCCGCCAGGCGGGCAGCAGCGAGAAATGCAGGTTGACCCAGCCGTGCACCGGTATGCCGAGGGCCGACGGCGGGATCAGCGCTCCGTAGGCGACCACCGGGCAGACGTCGGGTGCCAGCTCCCGCAGCCGGGCCTGGAAGTCCGGATCGCTGGGACGGGCCGGCGTGAGCGCCTCGATCCCCAGCTCCTCGGCGCGCCGGCGCACTGGCGACGGCAGCAGTCCGCGGCCACGGCCGGCCCGCGCATCGGGACGAGTCACCACGGCAACGACCTCGTGGCGGGAGGCGACCAGGGCGTCGAGCGAGGGCAGAGCCGTCTCGGGGGTTCCCGCGAACACCAGCCGCACGGTCACATTCCCCGGCCGAAGGTGCTGTGCGGGCTGAGCTTCACCGTGGGCACCGTCCCTCCGGCCCACTCCGCCTCGCGGACCGCCCGCATGGCGGCCTTCCGCTGCTCGGGGTCGAGCCGGTCGATGAAGAGGATCCCGTCGAGGTGGTCGGTCTCGTGCTGCACGCAGCGTGACAGGAGGTCGGTGCCCTCCAGGAAGACCGGCTCACCCCACATGTTCACCCCGCGCGCCACCACACTCAGCGCGCGGCGGATGTCGAAGGTGAGCCCGGGAAAGGACAGGCAGCCCTCGGGTCCGCACTGCTGCTCGTCGGACAGGGTGACGTCGGGGTTGACCAGGTGGCCCACGATGCCGTCGACGTTGTAGGTGAACACCCGCAGGCCTACCCCGATCTGTGGGGCCGCCAGTCCGGCTCCCGGCGCGTCGAGCATCGTCTCGGTGAGGTC
Organism: uncultured Actinomycetota bacterium; assembly: GCA_963715025.1. GTDB lineage: Bacteria > Actinomycetota > Actinomycetes > Actinomycetales > Dermatophilaceae > DASSJT01. The sequence continues at coordinate 847,528 of CAVQQQ010000002.1, forward strand.
GCGCACGAGGTTGCGCAGCTCACGGTCGAAGTCGACAACGGGTTCCGCTGGGGTGCGCAGGACCGGGTCGCCGAACAGGCGGATGCTCTGGATGGACACCGCGACAGTCTAGGAGCCAGACCACAGCAGGACCGCGGCACGTCAGGACCGCGCCGCCGTCGGGACCGTAGCGCGGCACGACGGTGTCCGCCGGCGGACCGCACCGGCTCAGGCGCCGATGTCGGGAGGGTCGACGCGGATCGCGACCGGGTCAGGGTCCTTGCGGGCGCTGCGCGTGGCGCGCAGGGCGGCCAGGCGCCGCGCCAGGTCGAGACCCTCGGACAGCGGCGCCGACAGGAGGACTCGCGAGGTCGGCTGGTCGAGCGGCAGCGGACCGAGCGTGCGCACCGACGACGGCAGCTCGAGCACCTCCAGCGCGTCCTGGAGCGCGCGGCGAGGCCCGGAGAGCGCGGCCATCCTGACACAGGGCGGCAGGTTGAGCTCACGCCGCTCGGCGAGCTCGCGCTCGGAGAACCACGCCGGGTCCCACCGCACCAGGGCCTCGACGGCGGGCACGGTGACATGACCAGGCGAACCGCACAGCACCACCGTTCCGCCCTCGGCAGCGCCCCGGCACAGCGCCGCCGCCCCGAGCCATCGGCGCAGGGCCTCCTCCCCGGCGGTGAGTGCTGGCCGGTCGAGCAGCGCCCAGGCATCGAGCAGCAGCACCGCGGCATAGCCCCGGTCGGCCACCGGCTCCGCCCCGGGCGTGGCGATCACGAGAGATGGCGTGGCCGCCACCCCATCGAGGACCTGGCCCGACCGCGACGTGTGGACCGGCACCCCCGGGAAGGCCCGGCCCAGCTCTTCGGCAGTGCGCCGGGCACCCACGGCGGAGGACCTCAGACGGGTGGCGCCGCAGTGCGGGCAGGCCCACGGCTCGGCGTCGCGCCCACACCAGCGGCAGGCCGGCGCGGCGGCTGCGGAGGCCTTCGAGAGCGGCCCGTGGCAGTGTCGGCACCGGGCAGGGCGCCGGCAGCTCTGGCAGGCCAGGGCCGGGAGGTAGCCGCGGCGCGGCACCTGCACGAGCACGGGCCCCGACTCGAGCGCAGTGCGCGCCGTTCGCCAGGCCAACGAGGGCAGTCGGGCGCTGGCGGCGGCCGGATCGCGCTCGAGCTCCGCGCCCTCTCCCGCCACCTGCACCCGCGGAGCGGACCTGCGCACCGACCCGTGCGCTGCCGCGACGGCCTTGAGCTGCCCGCGGTCGACGAGATCCGCGACCGCAGCCGTACGCGCAAAGCCCCCGGAGAGCACGGCAGCACCCTCGATGCGGGCCCGGGCGAGGAGGACCTCCCGGACGTGCGGGTAGGGCGCCCGCGGCTCCTCCAGCAGGTCGTCGCCATCGTCCCACCAGGCCACGAGGCCGAGGTCGTGCACCGGGGCGAACGCGGCGGCGCGGGTGCCGACGACGACCGGCACGTGACCCCGCAGCACCTTCAGCCACGACGTGTAGCGCGCCTGCGGGCCCTGGTCGGCGGTGAGCCGCACGTGCTGGCCCTTACCGAGGGCCTCGGTGAGCGCGGCGTCGACCCGTGCGACGTCGCGGTGGTCTGGCACCACCACGACTGCTCCCCGCCCGCCTGAGACAGCCGCCTGGGCGGCCTGGGCCAGCGCGGCCGGCCAGTCGTGTGCCGCGTGGCCGGCTGCAGGGGCCGCGAGCCAGGACGCGGCCGGTGCCTCCCCCGCGGCGACGCGGGCCACGAACGAGGCACCCGCCGGATAGGCCGACCACGCGGATCCCTCGGGTGCGGGGGTGAGCGGTGCCGCCTCCGTCGGGGCTGCCAGGGCCTTCTCCGCCCGGGCGTGCCGCGGTGGTATCGCCAGGCGCAGGACGTCGCCCACGGTGCCTGCGTAGCGGTGCGACAGCTCGTGGGCCAGCTCGAGCACCGCCGGCGTCAGGACCGGCTCCGGGGAGACGACCCGGCGAATAGGCGCCAGCCGGCCCTCGTGCTCCGCCGTCGTCTTCCGCTCCACGACGTAGCCGTCGAGGTCCTGGCCGGCGAAGCGGACCTTGACCCGCACCCCGGGCTGGGCCTCGGCGGCCAGGTCTGCCGGAACGGCGTACTCGAAGGGCCGGTCCAGGTGCGGGAGGCCCGTGTCGACCAGGACCTCCGCGACCGGGTTGGTGGGCGCGACGGCCTCGGCCGGCGGCGCGGAGGGCCGCTGCGAGAGCCGCGCCCGGATCAGCGCGAGCTGCTCGGCCCCCTCCGACGACTCGCCCACAGGGGCGAATCTAGCGTCAGCCGACGACGGCCCTCCTCAGGTCGTCCACACGGTCGAGGCGCTCCCAGGTGAAGCCCTCCTGACCGCGAACCTCGCCGGTGCGGCCGAAGTGGCCATACGCGGCCGTTGGCTTGTAGATCGGGCGCAGCAGGTCGAGGTGCTCGACGATGGCCGCCGGGCGCAGGTCGAACACCGAGGAGATCGCCTTCTGGATGGCGTCGATCGGTGCGGCCTCGGTGCCGAAGGTCTCCACGTAGAGGCCGACCGGCTGGGCCTTGCCGATGGCGTAGGCGACCTGAACCTCGCAGCGCCGGGCCAGGCCGGCGGCGACGACGTTCTTGGCCACCCAGCGCATGGCGTACGCGGCGGAGCGGTCGACCTTCGACGGGTCCTTGCCGGAGAAGGCGCCGCCGCCGTGGCGCGCCATGCCGCCATAGGTGTCGACGATGATCTTGCGGCCGGTGAGGCCGGCGTCGCCCATCGGGCCGCCGATCTCGAACCGGCCGGTCGGGTTGATCAGGCTGCGGTAGTTGGAGGTGTCGAGCACGGTGCCCGAGTCGGCGAGCTCGGCCAGGACCGGCTTGATGACCTTCTCGGTGATGTCGGGTGCCAGCAGCTCCTCCAGCGAGACATCGGCGGCGTGCTGGGTCGAGAGCACCACCGTGTCGAGGTTGACCGCGCGGTCACCGTCGTAGCCGATCGTGACCTGGGTCTTGCCGTCGGGCCGCAGGTAGGCCACCTCGCCGCTCTTGCGGACCAGGGTCAGACGCTCGGCCAGGCGGTGGGCCAGGAAGATCGGCAGCGGCATGTACTCGGCGGTGTCGTCACAGGCGTAGCCGAACATGAGCCCCTGGTCGCCGGCGCCCTGCTTGTCGAGCGGGTCGATGCCGCCGGTGCGGTTCTCGTACGCGGTGTCGACGCCCTGGGCGATGTCGGGGCTCTGCTGACCGATCGACACCTCGACTCCGCAGGAGGCGCCGTCGAACCCCTTCGTGGACGAGTCGTAGCCGATGTCCAGCACGGTCTCGCGGACGATCGAGGGGATGTCGACGTACCCCTCGGTGGTCACCTCGCCCGCCACGTGGACCAGCCCGGTGGTGACCATGGTCTCGACGGCCACCCGGCTGCGCGGGTCCTGGTCGAGCATCGCGTCGAGGATCGAGTCTGAGATCTGGTCGCAGATCTTGTCCGGGTGACCCTCGGTGACGGACTCGGACGTGAACAGGCGTGCGGACACCTGGGCTCTCCTTTGTGGCAGCGGCGGCTGGCTGGCGCTGCGGCGGCCCTCTGGCCCTGGGCCGGCCCTCAACTGGCTCGAGCCGGCGCCGCAGGAACTTCTCGCGAGTGTAACGGTGGCTAGAGGATCTCCTGCACCGCGTCCCAGACTGCGGCGGCGATGTCCTCCTTGGAGGCCGGGCCGGCGTCCGTGACCCGGCTGGAGCCCTGGCGAAGGATGTGCACGGTGTTGTCGTCCTTGCCGAACGTCTTGTCCGTGCCGACCTCGTTGACGACCAGGAGGTCACATCCCTTGCGCTCGAGCTTGGCCCGGCCGTGGTCGAGGACCGTGCCCTTGGCATCGCCGGTCTCGGCGGCGAAACCGACGATCACCGGGCTGCCCTGCTCGCCCCGGTCGCGCACCAGCTCGGCGAGGATGTCAGGGTTGCGCACGAGCTCGATGGTGGGCGCGGCCTCCGGGTGGGCCGAGTCGTGGGACTTCTTGATCTTGGCCGCCTCGTAGTGAGCCGGGCGGAAGTCGGCCACGGCCGCAGCCATGACGACGACGTGGGAGTCGACCGCCGCCTTGACGACGGCATCGCGCAGCTCGAGCGCCGTCTGCACCGGGATGACCTCGACCCCCGGTGGCGGCACCAGGGACGGGTTGGCGGTGACCAGAGTGACGTCGGCGCCCCGGCGCGCCGCCACGTGGGCGAGGGCGTAGCCCTGCTTGCCCGAGCTGCGGTTGCCGAGGAAGCGCACCGGGTCGAGGGGCTCGCGCGTGCCACCGGCACTCACCACGACCTGTCGGCCCTCCAGTGGCAGGTATGCCGGTGAGCCGGCTTCTGCAGGCCGGCGCGCCCGGGTGCCGGCCTGGGTGCCGGCCTGGGCGGCGTGGTGACCCTCCAGGATGCGCCGGCACACGGCATACAGCTCCTCGGGCTCGGGCAGCCGGCCTGGGCCGGTATCGGCACCGGTGAGGCGCCCGCTCGCCGGCGGGATGATGTGGACGCCGCGCTCGGTGAGGGCCACGACGTTGGCCTGCGTGGCCGCGTGCTCCCACATCTCGGTGTGCATCGCCGGCGCCATCACGACCGGGCAGCGGGCCGTCAGCAGGACGTTGGTCAGGAGGTCGTCGGCCTGGCCGGTGGCCGCCTTGGCAAGCAGGTCGGCAGTGGCCGGCGCCACGACGACGAGGTCGGCGGTCTGGCCCAGCCGCACGTGGGGCACTTCGTGCACATTGGTCCACACGTCGGTCTGGACCGGCTTGCCGGACAGCGCGGCCCAGGTGGGCGCACCAACGAACTTGAGGGCTGCGGCGGTCGGCACCACGGTGACGTCGTGCCCGTCCTCGGTGAACAGCCGCAGCAGCAGACAGGCCTTGTAGGCCGCAATGCCGCCGCTGACACCGAGGACGATCCGCAAGGGATCAGCCCTCGGTGGGCGTGGAGGTCAGTAGCCCCTCGTTGATCTCGCGCAGCGCGATGGACATCGGCTTCTCGTGGACCTCGGACTCGACGAGCGGGCCGACGTACTCGAGCAGGCCCTCCTGGAGCTGGGAGTAGTAGGCGTTGATCTGCCGCGCGCGCTTGGCCGAGAAGATGACCAGGGCGTACTTGGAGTCGGCCTTCTCGAGGAGGTCGTCGATCGGCGGGTTGGTGATGCCGATCGGGTTGGCCTGAGTACCGGACACAGTGGTATCTCGTTTCGTCTCGCTAGTGGGATCCCATCAATGATACGAGTTCCTCCGCAGCGCGGCGAACGTCGTCGTTGACGATGGTGACGTCGAACTCGCTGGCAGCCGCAAGCTCGACCCGGGCGGTGGCCAGTCGGGCCGCGCGCTCGGCGGAGTCCTCAGTGCCCCTTCCGATCAGGCGGCGGACCAGCTCGTCCCAGCTCGGCGGGGCCAGGAAGACGAACAGCGCCTCCGGCATCGAGGCCTTGACCTGGCGCGCCCCCTGGAGGTCGATCTCCAGCATGGCCATGCGGCCCTGGGCGAGTGCCTCGGCCACGGGGTGGCGCGGGGTGCCGTACTTGGCCCGCCCATGCACCACGGCCCACTCGAGCAGATCCCCGGCCTCGCGCATCCGCTCGAACTCGGCCTCGCTCACGAAGTGGTAATGCACACCGTCGATTTCGCCGGGCCGGGGGCGGCGGGTCGTCGCCGACACCGACAGCCAGACGTCGGGGAAGTGCTCTCGGACGTAGGCCGCGAGGGTGCCCTTTCCGACCGCGGTGGGCCCGGCCAGGACGACCAGGCGGTGGGGCGCTGTCGCGCTTGGGCCAGGCGGTGCACTCGGCTCGGTGCGTGCGACCGGCGCGGAGCTCACCCCTGGTCGAAGCGCGACAGCAGCGCTGAGATCTGGTTGGCGCCGAGGCCGCGGACGCGGCGGCTCTCGGAGATGCCGACCTCCTGCATGATCTGGCGGGCGCGCACCCGGCCGACACCCGGCATCGCCTCGAGGAGCGCGGAGACCTTCATCTTGCCGATGACCTCGTTGTCCTTGCCGTCGGCGATCACGTCGGCGATCGACCCGTGGGAGTACTTGAGGCGGTTCTTCACCGCGGCCCGCTCACGGCGCGCCACCGCCGCCTTCTCCAGGGCGGCTGCCCTCTGCTCCGGGGTCAGCGGGGGAAGCGCCACGTCTGGGTCTCCTTGGCGGTCGATCGTCAGGTGGGGATCGGAGAGGCTCGCGCGCCGCTGTGTCGTTTTCGGTGCCCCAGCGGCGAGAAGCCACTCTACGCGGGAACTTAGCGACACCCCGCCGAGGGCGCAACGGCTTCGGTCGGGAGGTGGCCGTTCTCCGGAGGCGGTGCGGCACCTAACGGCGAGCCAGCGGCAGAAGGGCGGAAACCGCACGGGCGCAAGCACTCTGGAGGGCGGTCACGTCGGGTCCGGCGGCGAGGATCTCCCGGCTGCTGGTGGGCAGCACGTTGTGCAGCGCCGTGCCGAAGACTGTGCGCAGGTCCTCGACGGTGGCGCCCTGGGCGCCGATGCCCGGAGCGAGCAGAGGGGCGTTGGCAGCGGCGAGATCGAGGCCGAGCTCCGCGACCGCCCGGCCCACCGTCGCCCCGACCACCATGCCCACGCTGCCGAGCCGGCCGGAAGCCGCCGCGGCGGCGTTGTCCGCCGCCACGCCTGCGACGATCGATGCTGCCACGGAGCCGCCGGGGCCGCCGGCGTGCTGCACCTGCCGCCCCTCCGGATTCGAGGTGAGGGCCAGGACGAAGACCCCTCGCCTGGTGGCCTCGGCGAGGTCGAGCGCCGGCCGCAGGGATTCGTAGCCGAGATAGGGGCTGACCGTGATCGCGTCGGCGCGCAGGCTTGACTCCTTGCCGAGATACGCCTGGGCGTACGCCGCCATGGTGGAGCCGATGTCACCGCGCTTGACGTCGAGCAGCGACAGCGTGCCGGTGTCGCGGAAGCCCTCGAGCACCCGCTCGAGGACGGCGACGCCGGCGCTGCCGTGGGCCTCGAAGAAGGCCGACTGCGGCTTGACCACCGCGACCCGGCCAGCGAAGGCCTCGACGCACGTCATGGCGAAGGACTCGAGACCGTGGGCGTCGACCGGGAGACCCCAGTCCCGGAGCAGCTGCGGGTGCGCGTCGATGCCCACGCAGAACGGCCCGAAGTCGTCGGTCGCCGCCCGGAGCCGCGGTCCGAAGGCCGTCGTTCTGCCGCCTCCCATGCCTGTGCTCGTCACGACCCGCCCCTCACGTCCCGGTCCCTCAAGTCGTGCTCCTCAAGCTGATCTCCTCACACACTGCTGCTCACACCATCCGGTCGTGGGCGATGCCCACAGCCCCCGCCAACGTGTCGAATCCGCGCTCCACCAGGAGGTCGGCGAGCTCGCTACCGACCCGCAGCGGGGCGAGCGGGTCGTTGAACGTCGCGGTCCCCACCTGGACCGCGCTCGCTCCCGCGGCCACCAGCTCCAGGGCGTCACGGCCGGTGCGGACTCCCCCGACGCCGATGATCGGGCCAGGGGGCACCACGCCCTGGCGCATTGCGGCGTGGACCTGCCAGATCGCGCGCACGGCCACCGGCCGGATGCCTGGACCAGACAGGCCTCCCGTGACGCCGCCGAGATGCGGTCGCAGCAGGTCGGTGTCGATGGCCATGCCGAGCAGGGTGTTGATCATCGTGAGACCACTCGCGCCGGCCTCCATGCAGGCCTTGGCGATGGACACGATGTCGGTGACGTCCGGGCTCAGCTTGGCGAACACCGGCACCTCGTCGGGCAGCTGCTCGCGGACCATGGCGATGACCGTGGCAGACGAGAGGGGGTCGCAGGCGAACACCAGCCCCCGGTCGGCCACGTTGGGGCAGGAGATGTTGACTTCCACTCCGACAACCGCGTCGAAGGCAGCGCTATGGCGCAATACCGCTGCCACGTTGGCGAATTCGCTGCTGCTTGACCCGGCGATCGACACCAGGGCGCGTGCCTTGGCCGATTTGAGCCACGGAAGGTCGTCCTCGACGAAGGCGCGGATTCCCGGCCCCTGCAGCCCGATCGAGTTGAGCATGCCGCTGGGCGTCTCGGCCATGCGCGGTGTGCCGCGCCCGGAGCGCGGCTCCGCCATCACCGACTTGGTGACGAAGGCGCCCAGCCTGCTCACGTCGAAGAAGCGGTGCAGCTCCCGGCCGTTGGCGGCGCATCCCGAGGCGGTCATCAGCGGGTTGGGAAGAACCGCGCCGGCGAGGTCGACCCGCAGGTCGATCGCCGGGGCCGTCCGCGGTGAGCTTGGCGCCGACCCGCGCACCGACGCCCTGCTGAGTGCGGTGTCGGCTGCTGCGTCCCGCACGTCATGGCCCATCAGTGCCCACCCGCCCTGGGTGCGCCGACCGTGTCCTCAGGCACGCGGCATACCCCGTCGTGGAACGCGTCCCACCGCACGAGGTCACCACGGAACACGGGCCCCTCGGCACACGAGCGCACCATCTTGGTGCGTCCGTCCTTGCCCCGCACGGGCAGCACGCAGGTCATGCACACCCCGACGCCGCAGGCCATGGCCTCCTCGACGGCCACCTGGGCGACAGCACCGTGCGCCGCAGCCACCTCGGTCACCGACCGGAGCATCGCCATCGGCCCGCAGGCATAGACGACGGCAGCGCCGCAGCGTTCGATGACATCTGGCAGCACGTCTGACACCCAGCCTCGATGTCCCAGCGAGCCGTCGTCGGTCGTCACGGTCACACCGTCGGCGCTCCGTCGGGCCTCGCCGACGCCGAACAGCCGCGACTCGGACGCGGCGCCCAGCACCATCTCCACGTGGCTTCCACGCTCGCGCAGGCCCTCGGCGAGCCAGAAGAGCGGGGCGCTGCCGTAGCCACCACCGACGAGCACGCAGGCCACCGGCTCAGTCGGGAGGGGGAAGGGCCGCCCGAGGGGGCCGATGATGCTGGTCTCCTCGTGGGCACGCATGCGGGTGATCCACTCGGTGCCCGGTCCGTGGGCGGCGACCACGACGTCGACCGTGCCCCCGTACATTCCGGAGGGGCTGACCCGGTGGATCGAGAAGCAGCGCCGCAGCAGGTGGGCCGACGTGGGGCCGCCGACGGAGAGCGCGACGAACTGCCCGGGCCGGGCCGTTTCCGCGACGCCGGGCGCGGCGAAGGTGAGGTGGTGGTAGGCGCCCACCCGACGAGAGGCGATGAGCTCGCCGTCCAGCTCCGCGATGCGGCGGTCGACCGTCGGGCCCGAGGGGACGGCCGAGCTCACCGGACGCCTCCCTGCGCGTAGAGGTCGAGGTCGCGGGCGTGGTCCTGGAGCGACTTGACCCGCAGCTCGCCGTGGAGCTGGGCCTCGATGCCCTGGACGGCCGCCGCGAGCTGTTGGACGGTCGTGATGATGGGGCGGTCCATAGCGGTGGTGGCCGCACGGATCGCATAGCCGTCAGCCCGAGCGTTCGGGCCGGAGGGGGTGTTGACCACCATGCCGATGTCGCCCGCAGTGATGCGGTCGACGATGGACCGCTCCCCCGGCGCGCGCTCTCTGTGCTTACGCACGACCTCGGCGCGAATCCCGTTGCGGCGCAACACATCAGCGGTTCCCACAGTGGCCACGAGGTCGAACCCCAAGTCAGCCAGGCGCTTGACCGGGAAGATCATGGCCCGCTTGTCGCGGTTGGCGACCGAGACGAAGATCTTGCCGGACCGGGGCAGCCCGCTGATCGAGCCGAGCTGGCTCTTGGCGAAGGCCGCGCCGAAGTCGGCGTCGATGCCCATGACCTCGCCGGTCGAGCGCATCTCGGGCCCGAGCAGGCTGTCGACCACCTCACCGGTGCGGGTGCGGAACCGCTTGAACGGCAGGATCGCCTCCTTGACCGACATCGCGGCGTGGGTCGGCATGCGCCCGCCGTCGGTGTTGGCCGGGAGCACCCCCTCGTCGCGCAGCTGGGCGATCGTCGCGCCGAGCATCACCCGGGCCGCGGCGTTGGCCAGCGGCACGCCCGTGGCCTTGGCCACGAACGGCACCGTGCGGGAGGCACGGGGGTTGGCCTCCAGCACGTACAGGACGTCCTGGGCCAGCGCGAACTGGACGTTCATGAGGCCCCGCACTCCTATGCCTCGGGCAAGCTTCAGCGTCGCCTCCCGCACGCGGTCGAGCTCCTCGGAGCCGAGGGTGACCGGCGGCAGGGTGCACGCCGAGTCGCCGGAGTGGATGCCGGCCTCCTCGATGTGCTCCATGATCCCGCCGAGATACAGGTCGTGACCGTCGTAGATCGCGTCGACGTCGATCTCGATGGCGTCGTCGAGGAACCGGTCGACAAGCACCGGGTGCTCGGGCGAGGCGACCGTGGCTCGCGTGACGTAGGCCCCCAGGGTGTCGTCGTCGTAGACGATCTCCATGCCACGCCCGCCCAAGACGTAGGAGGGCCGGACCAGCACGGGGTACCCGATCTCCCGGGCCACCTCCACTGCCTCGGAGGCGCTGTATGCCGTTCCGTGCCGGGGGGCGGGCAGGCCCGCCTCCGCGAGCACTCGGCCGAAGGCGCCCCGGTCCTCGGCGAGGTCGATCGCCTCGGGCGAGGTGCCGACGATCGGCACGCCCTCGGCCTTGAGTGCGTCCGCGAGGCCGAGCGGCGTCTGGCCGCCAAGCTGCACGACCACCCCGACCAGCGGGCCGGCCCGGGTCTCGGCGTGCACGACCTCGAGCACGTCCTCGAGCGTGAGCGGCTCGAAGTAGAGGCGCGAGCTGGTGTCGTAGTCGGTCGACACCGTCTCCGGGTTGCAGTTGACCATCACGGTCTCGTAGCCCGCGTCCCGGAGGGCGAAGCTGGCGTGGACACACGAGTAGTCGAACTCGACGCCCTGGCCGATCCGGTTGGGGCCGCTGCCGAGGATGATGACCGCAGGCCGATCCCGCGGCTCGACCTCGGTCTCCTCGTCGTACGAGGAATAGTGGTAGGGCGTCTGCGCGGCGAACTCGGCCGCACACGTGTCGACCGTCTTGTAGACCGGCCGCACCCCCAGGGCGTGCCGCACCCCGCGCACGACGGCCTCCGGCATGGACCGCAGCTGGGCGAGCTGGTGGTCGGACAAGCCGTGCCGCTTGGCGAGCCGCAGCAGCGTCGGCGTGAGCTGGTCGGCCGCGGCCACGCGGTCGGCCACCTCATTGATCAGGGCCACCTGGTCGAGGAACCAGGGATCGATACCGGTGGCGTCGTGGACCCGCTCGACGCTGACCCCGCCGCGCAGCGCCTGCTGGGCGGTGACGATGCGGCCGTCGGTGGGCGTGCGGGCCTGGTCGAGCAGCTCGAGCGCGTGCGCGTGGCTGGGCGCCTCGCCGTCCCAGTGGAAGGAGCTGCCCTTGCGCTCCAGTGAGCGCAGGGCCTTCTGGAGTGCCTCGGTGAAGTTGCGGCCGATGGCCATCGCCTCGCCAACGGACTTCATGGTGGTCGTCAGCGTCGGGTCGGCGGCGGGGAACTTCTCGAAGGCGAAGCGCGGGACCTTGACGACGACGTAGTCGAGGGTCGGCTCGAACGACGCGGGCGTCTCGCGGGTGATGTCGTTGGGGACCTCGTCGAGGGTGTAGCCGATCGCCATCTTCGCCGCGATCTTCGCGATCGGGAAGCCAGTGGCCTTCGAGGCGAGTGCGGAGGACCGCGACACCCGCGGGTTCATCTCGATGACGATGACCCGGCCATCGCGCGGGTTGACCGCGAACTGGATGTTGCAGCCGCCGGTGTCGACGCCCACCTCGCGGATGATCGCGATGCCGAGGTCGCGCAGGTGCTGGTACTCGCGATCGGTCAGCGTGAGGGCGGGCGCGACCGTGATCGAGTCGCCGGTGTGGACGCCCATGGGGTCGAGGTTCTCGATCGAGCAGACGACCACGACGTTGTCGGCGTGGTCGCGCATGACCTCGAGCTCGTACTCCTTCCACCCCAGGATCGACTCCTCGAGGAGCACCTCGGTGGTCGGGCTGGCGTGCAGACCCGCGCCGGCGATGCGGCGCAGGTCGTCCTCGTCATGAGCGAAGCCGGACCCCAGGCCGCCCATGGTGAAGGACGGCCGCACGACCAGCGGGTAGCCGAGCTCCTCGGCGGCCGCGAGGCACTCGTCCATCGTGTGGGCGATGATCGAGCGGGCCACCTCGGCGCCGCACCGCTCGACGACGCCCTTGAACTTCTGGCGGTCCTCGCCGAGCTGGATCGCCTCGACCCTGGCGCCGATCAGGGGGCAGTTGTACTTCTCCAGGACGCCGTTGTCGTGCAGTGCGATCGCCGTGTTGAGCGCCGTCTGGCCCCCCAGCGTGGCGAGCACCGCGTCGGGGCGTTCCTTCTCGATGATCCGCTCGACGAACTCCGGGGTGATCGGCTCCACGTAGGTGGCGTCGGCGAACTCGGGGTCGGTCATGATCGTGGCCGGGTTCGAGTTGACCAGCACGACCCGGATGCCCTCCTCGCGCAGCACGCGGCACGCCTGGGTACCCGAGTAGTCGAACTCGCACGCCTGGCCGATCACGATCGGCCCGGAGCCGATGACCAGCACGCTCGTGATGTCGTCGCGGCGCGGCATCAGCGGCCACCCTCCTGCTGCATCACCACGGTCGCGCTCGTCGCCGCTCCGGGCCTCGCTCCTTCGTCGCTCGTGTCCTCGCGCCATCCTCGCCGCTCCATAAGCTCGGCGAACCGGTCGAAGAGGTATGCCGCGTCGTGCGGCCCGGCCGCGGCCTCGGGGTGGTACTGCACCGAATAGGCAGGCAGGTCAAGGCATTCCAGTCCCTCGACCACGTCGTCGTTGAGGCACACATGCGACACACGCACCCGCCCGTATGCCGTGCCGTCGCCATCCGCGGGCGCCGGCACCTCCCCGGTGGTGGGCGCGTCCACCGCGAAGCCATGGTTGTGGGCGGTCACCTCGACCTTGCCGGTGGTCTTGTCGATCACCGGCTGGTTGATCCCGCGGTGGCCATACTTCAGCTTGTAGGTACCGAAGCCCAGGGCACGGCCCAGGAGCTGGTTGCCGAAACAGATGCCGAAGAACGGCAGGCGGGCATCGAGGACCTCGCGCAGGACGCTCACCTCGTGGTCGGCGGTCGCCGGGTCGCCGGGACCGTTGGAGAAGAACACGCCGTCGGGGTCGACAGCCCGGATGTCGTCGAAGGTGCTGGTCGCCGGGAGGACGTGCACCTCGATCCCGTGCTGTGCCATCAGCTGCGGCGTCATGGCCTTGATGCCCAGGTCGACCGCCGCCACGATGAACCGCCGCTCCCCCACGGCGGGCACCACATACGCCTCGGCTGTGGTGACCTCCTCGGCCAGTGCAGCCCCCTTCATGGGTGGCGCGGAGGCGACGACCGCGCGGAGCTGCTCGACCGGCATACCCGCTGCGTCTCCGCTGAAGATGCCGGCCCGCATGGCACCGCGCTCGCGCAGGTGGCGGGTCAGTGCACGGGTGTCGACCCCACAGATGCCGACGACCCCCTGGTCGCGCAGTTCGTCCTCGAGCGAGCGCCGGCTGCGCCAGTTCGACGGCCGCAGGGCCGGGTCGCGCACGACGTAGCCGGCTACCCAGATCCGGCGCGACTCGCCGTCCTCGTCGTTCACCCCCGTATTGCCGACGTGCGGGGCGGTCATGACCACGACCTGGCGGTGGTAGGACGGATCGGTCAGGGTCTCCTGGTAGCCCGTCATGCCGGTCGAGAAGACCGCCTCGCCCACGGTCTGGCCGATGGCGCCGTAGGACTCACCGGTGAAGGACCGGCCGTCCTCGAGAACCAGCACCGCCGGGGGCCGGTCGATCAGGACGCTGCTCCTGCTCATGCGTCGTTCTTGCTCTGGGTGTGGAAGGTGTCGGCGGTCGCCTCTTCGCGCGCGGAGTCCGCCGTCGGGTCCTCGGGCGCTCTCGCTATCTCGTCCTTCGGGTGAGATGGAGGCGCGTCGGACGCCGCGTCGGACCCGGGCTGCTGGTCCGGTGCCGGGTCCCCCGCATGGTCGGCGGTCAGGCCCGGCTCGGAGGGGTGGACCGGCTCCTGCACCTCGCGGGCGCCGGTGTGCCACCAGAGGGCGGCCTCGATCTTCTCCAGGTCGGCGCGATGGCGGGGCAGGAAGCCGGTCTCGTAGAGCGTCCCGTCGTCGGCACGCCAGGTGAGAACGGCCAGGCGAGGCGTGCCCATGAACTTGCCGGCCATGCCCCGGTCGCGCCGGAAGGCCTTGAGCCGGTCCGCGGCGATGAACACGTCCTGCTCACCGGCGCGCTGGAGCTCGACGAGGTGATCGGCGTCGCCACGGTGCACCAGGAGCACAGCAGCGGAGCGGTTGCCCAGGCCTTCCACGGTGACCCGCTCGTGGTGCGAAAGGGCCGTCGTGGTGGAGATGTAGGTGCCCTCGGCACGGACGTCGTAGTCTGCCTCCGTCGCCGCCACCTGGATCCCGGGCTCGCGGTCGGAGTCCTCGCCCCGGGTGCCGGAAACGATGCCGGGAGCGGCGTCGAGGCGGGGACCGGAGGCGACGGCCACCGACGCGGAGGTATGCCGCCTGCGCTTGCGCTGCCAGGCCAAGTAGAGCCCGGCGTAGACGAGCCCGAGCACGATGAGGAGCACCCCGACGGCCTGCGGACGTGTCACTGGGCGCTCCTCTGGTAGGTGAGCGCGCCTCGGAGCATGGTGACCTGGACGGCGCCGCGCAGCGTCCGGCCGTGCCAGGGGTTGTTGCGCGACAACGAGGCGGACGCCGACCGGTCCACGGTCACCTCGGCGTCGGGGTCGACCAGCGTGAGGTTGGCCGGCGCACCGACGTCAAGTGCATGCCCGTGGCCCTCGAGCCCGGCGATCCGCGCCGGGGCCTCGGACATCACGCGGGCGACGTCGTCCCACCCCAGCCGTCCGCTCTCGACGAGCGCGTCGCTGACCACGGCCAGAGCCGTCTCGAGGCCGAGCATGCCGAACGCCGCATCGACGAAGGCGTGCTCCTTGTCGTGTCGGGCGTGCGGGGCATGGTCAGTGGCCACGGCGTCGATGGTGCCGTCGGCCAGCGCGGTTCGGAGCGCCTCGACGTCCTCGGCCGGCCGCAGCGGGGGGTTGACCTTGAAGACGGGGTCGTAGCCCGCGAGCAGGTCGGTCGTGAGCACCAGGTGGTGCGGTGCTACCTCGGCCGTCACTGCGATCCCTTGCGCCTTGGCCCACCGGATCACCTCGACGGTGCCGGCGGTCGACGCGTGCGCGACGTGGACGCGGCTGCCCGTGTATCGGGCCAGCATGACGTCCCGGGCGACGATCGTCTCCTCCGCGATTCCTGGCCAGCCCGGCAGCCCAAGGCGTCCCGACAGCTCGCCCTCATGGCAGCACGCCGTGGCGGGCGCGAGCGCCGGGTCCTGGGCGTGCTGCGACACCACCCCGCCGAAGGCGCGGACGTACTCCAGCGCCCTCCTCATGACCCGACTGTCCGCGACGCACTTGCCGTCGTCGGAGAACACCCGGACCCGGGCACGCGACCGGTGCATGAGCCCGAGTTCGGCGAGCTGCTCACCAGCCAGGCCCATCGTGACGGCGCCGACCGGCTGGACGTCGACCAGGCCGGCAGCACGCCCGAGGTCCAAGATGCGCTCTGCCGCCTCCGCCGTGTCCGTGGCCGGCGTGGTATTGGCCATCGCGAGCACGGCCGTGTAGCCGCCCGCCGCGGCCGCCGCAGATCCTGACGCAATCGTCTCCGCATCCTCGCGGCCCGGCTCCCGCAGGTGGGTGTGCAGGTCGACCAGCCCCGGAAGGGCCACGAGGCCGTCGGCGTCGATGACCGTGGCGCCCTTGGGTGCGGACACCGACCCGACATGCGTGATGGCGCCGTTCTCGACGAGCAGGTCGGCTGCCGCTCCGCCCGCCAGCCGGGCGCCCCTGACCACGGTCGACGTGGCGGGCGGCGCGGTCACATCGGTCAGGATGCTCATGCGGTCTCCTCACCCGAGAGCAGGTGGTAGAGCACGGACATGCGCACCGCCACACCCGACGACACCTGGTCGAGGATCAGGGACTGCGCGGCGTCGGCGGCGTCGGCCGCGATCTCGAGTCCGCGGTTCATCGGGCCGGGATGGCAGATGACCGCGTCGGGGTTGGCGGTTGTCAGGGCCGCGAGGCGCTCGCGGGTCAGTCCGTAGCCGATGGTGTACTCGCGGGCCGTCGGGAAGTAGCCGCCGCTCATGCGCTCCCGTTGGACGCGGAGCATCATCACGGCATCCGCCTTGGCGAGGGCCTCGTCGAAGTCGTGGCTGAGGGCAAAGCCGTCGTGCTCCGCCCAGCTGCTGATGCCTGCCGGCATGAGCGTGGGCGGCGCCACGAGGGTGACCTGGGCGCCCAGGCGCGCGAGGCAGAGCAGGTTGGAGCGGACGACCCGCGAGTGGGCGAGGTCGCCCACGATCACGACCCGCCGACCTGACAGGTCGCCGAGCCGCCGCTCCATCGTGTACGCGTCCAGCAGGGCCTGCGTCGGGTGCTCGTGCGTGCCGTCGCCGGCATTGATGACGTGGGCCCCGATCCACTGGCTGACCTGGTGGGCTGCCCCGCTGGCGCTGTGCCGGATCACGAGGGCATCAATCCCCATCGCCGCGACGGTCAAGACGGTGTCGCGCAGGGATTCCCCCTTGGAGGCGGAGGACCCTTTGCCGGAGATGTTGACCACATCCGCCGACAGCCACTTCCCCGCAATCTCGAAGGAGGAGCGGGTGCGGGTGGAGTCCTCGAAGAAGAGGTTCACCACGGTGCGGCCACGCAACGTGGGCAGCTTCTTGACCTCACGATGCTGCACGTCGTGCATCTCGGCAGCCGTGTCGAGCAGTGTGCGAATATCTCGTGCGTCGAGGTCGGCGATCGACAGCAGGTGGCGCCGGGATGCCGGGACCGGCGCCGCAACGCCGCGACTCGTCGGCAGGCTTGTGGTCGTCATCGCGGCTCACCCCCGCTGATGGACACGAGGTCGCCCTCGGGGTCGTAGCCCTCGAGGCGCACCATGACCCGCTCCGCCTTCGACGTGGGCAGGTTCTTGCCCACGTAGTCAGCGCGGATCGGGAGCTCCCGGTGGCCGCGGTCGACCAGCACGGCGAGCTGCACGGCCCGGGGGCGGCCCAGATCGGACAGGGCATCGAGCGCGGCGCGCACGGTGCGACCCGAGTAGAGGACGTCGTCGACGAGGACCACGACCTTGTCGTCGATGCCCGTGGCCGGGATCGAGGTGTGCATGGGGCTGCGTGTGGGCTGCCGGCGCAGGTCGTCGCGGTGCATCGTCACATCGAGCGCTCCCGAGGCAACCCGGGTGCCTTCGACCTCCTCGATGAGCTCGACCAGGCGCTGCGCCAAGACGACGCCACGGCTCGGGATGCCGAGCAGCACGAGGTCCTCGGCGCCCTTGTTGCGCTCGAGGATCTCGTGAGCGACGCGCCGCAGGGCGCGGGCGACGTCGCCTTCGGACATGACGGCTCGCGCGAACGGAGCGGCGGAAACGAGGGGGGCGCCCTCGGCGGGCGCGGCAGAGTCAGGACGCATCGGCGTCAGGACCTCCTTCCCTGCCTCACAGGACAGGTCGTTAAAGGATGTCGGTCGATCAGTAGCCTACCGCCCCTCAGTGGGGCGCCTGGCACCGACCCGCTCAGACCGCTCAGGCTGTCGTCCCGTCGCCTCGATGGACCGTGTCGGGCGATCCGGGAATGAGCACGCCGGGGTTGAGGATCCCAGCGGGGTCGAGCCTGGCCTTGACCGCACGGAGCACCTCGACGCCAAGGTCCCCGACCTCACTGGAGAGCCACTCGCGGTGGTCCCGTCCGACGGCGTGGTGGTGGGTGATGGTCCCGCCTCGCTCGACCACGGCGTCCGTTGCCGCGGCCTTCGCCGCGCGCCACCTGCCCAGTGGGTCATCCCCCGGTCGGGCCGCCACCGTGAAATAGAGCGAGGCCCCCGTCTCGTACACGTGCGAGATGTGGCACAGCACGACCACCGAGGCCCCGCCCTCGCCGAGGTGAGCTGACAGGGCAGCCCGCACTCCGGCATACACCTCCTCGATCCGCGACCAGAAGGCCGCGGTCTCGAGGGTCTCGACGAACACGCCCTCGTCGAGCAGGCTGTCGCGCAGGTAGGGCGCCCGGAACCGGCCCCGGTCCCAGGCCTGACCGCCCTTCTCGCCCTCCGGTCGGGCGCCGAGGCCCGCGAGCCGGGCGGCCGTCGCCTCGCGCAGGGCGGCTACCCGGTCCTCGCTGCCCTCGTAGCCGACCACGACGGTGCAGCCGCCGCTGGCCGGGGCACCGATGCTGTCGGGGCTGGCGAGGTTGAGGGCGGTCTCCGCCTCGTCGGAGAGGCGAAGCACGGTGGGCAGCTCCCCGCCACCCTGGGCCAGCGCGCGCAGAACGGCAGTCCCCGCGGCGAACGACTCCACGCGCCACGTCTCGTAGACGCATCTCGCCGGCACCGGCCGGACCCGCACGGTCACCTCGGTGATCACGCCGAAGGCGCCCTCGGAACCCAGCACAAGCTGGCGCAGATCCGGTCCCGCCGCGCTTGCCGGGGCCCTGCCCAGGGCGAGGTTGCCCCTCGGCGTCGCCACCCGGAGACCCTGGACCATGGCATCAAACCGCCCGTACCCGGCCGAGGCCTGGCCGCTGGAGCGGGTGGCGGCGAAGCCACCCATGGTGGCGTACTCGAACGACTGTGGGTAGTGGCCGAGGGTGAAGCCATGCTCGCGCAGAAGGGCCTCCGCGGCTGGCCCGGTGAGCCCCGCGCCGAGGGTGGCGATGCGTGAGGTGGCGTCCAGGGACACGAGGCGGTCGAGGCGGTGGAGGTCTAGCGCGACGACTCCGCGCCACCCCTCTCGGCGGGCGGAGACGCCGCCGACCACCGAGGTGCCGCCGCCGAAGGGAACCACCGCGAGGCCGTGCTCCTCGCACGCGCCGAGGGCCGCGAGGACCTCGTCGTGGCTCCCGGGCTCGACGACCGCGTCAGGCGCGTCTTCGGCGTCCCCGGCACGCATCCGCAGCAGGTCCGGTGTCGACTTGCCGCGGGTATGCCGGATCCGCGCCTCGCGTGCCTCGCTGACGTGGGCGGTTCCCACGGCCGCCGCCAGCGCCTGGCTGGCGGCTTCCGGAAGACGTGCGTCCGGCAGCCGCACCTCGTCGATCGAGGGTGTCGGCATCCCTGGGCTGGTGCCGAAAACGGCCTCGACGAGTGCCGCGGCGGACGGGGGCAGAGCCGTTGCCCGACCGGGGTCGCCCCATCGGGACCAGTGCATCGGAGGCTGGCGCGTCTGAGGCGCGTGCGGATGAGGCGCGTGCGGATGCTCCATGCGATACAGTGTGACATATGGTGTCACTTCGTAACACCTCTGACCCCGACTCTGAGCTGCTCGACGCGGCGCGCACGCATCTGCTCGCCGTGGGCTGGAAGCGCGCCACCCTCACCGACATCGCGCGCACCGCCGGCGTCTCGCGCATGACGATCTACCGCCGGTGGCCCGACATGCGCAGCCTCATCGGCGACCTCATGACCCGCGAGTGGACCCGCGTCGGCGAGGAGGCGGGAGTCCTGACCGCGGGCGAGGGCGACCTCGCGGAGCGGATCAGCCGGGCGATGGTGGCCGCCGCGCAGCTCATGCGCTCCAATGCCGTCTTCCGCCGGATCATCGAGGTCGACCCCGAGGTCCTGCTGACCTACCTGATCGACCGCAAGGGACGGAGCCAGGAACGCCTCCTGGACCGGCTGGAGCAGGCCATCGACGCCGGCCAGCGAACCCGCTCGGTCCGAGGCGGGGTCCCGCCACGCCGCATCGCCGCGACCGTCCTGCTCGCGACCCACGGCTTCGCGATCTCGGCCGGGACCATGGCCGATATCGCCACCGAAGAGGAGTTGGCCGACGAGCTGCGGGCGCTTCTTTCGGGGTACCTGGCGCCATGAGGTCGCAGAGGTCGGCGGCTGGCGGCGCTGCGCTTCCCGGTGACAGCGCGCTCAACGCCGCGCGGCGGTCGCGCGAGCTGGCCGAGGCCACCGACGGGCGCACGGTCGACCTGGTCGTCATCGGCCTCGGCGCGACCGGTGCCGGGGTCGCACTCGACGCCGCCTCCCGAGGGCTGTCCGTCGTGGGAGTCGACGCCCACGACCTCGCCTTCGGCACCTCTCGGTGGAGCTCCAAACTGGTCCATGGAGGGCTGAGGTACCTCGCCCAGGGCCAGTTCGGGGTGGCTTACGAGAGCGCCATCGAGCGCGGCATCCTGATGTCGCGCACGGCGCCGCACTTGACCCGGCCCCTGCCAATGCTGATTCCCATGCTGCCGACGGTCAGCCGCGCCCAGGCGTCGACTGCCCTGGGCGCCCTTTGGGCTGGAGATGTCCTGCGCGCCGCGGCACGCACCTCCCGCCACGAGCTGCCGAGACCGCGCCGGATGAGTGACACCGAGACGCTTGCCCTGGTCCCAGGGCTCCGACGTGGGGGCCTCCGGGGTGGGCTGCTGTCCTGGGACGGTCAGCTGGAGGACGATGCCCGGCTGGTCGTCGCACTGGCGCGGACGGCAGCCGCGCACGGGGCCCGGATCCTCACCCGAACCCGGGTGCTGGTGGCAGGCGGTGAGGGGGTGTCGGTTCGCGACGAGCTGACCGGTGCGGTGGCGGCCATCTCGTCCCGGGCGGTGGTCAATGCGGCGGGCGTATGGTCTGGTGACCTCGTCCCGGGGATCTCGCTGCGGCCCTCCCGTGGTACCCACCTGGTGCTGCGTCGACAGTCGCTCGGCTCCCCCGCTGCTGCCGTGATGGCTCCGGTGCCGGGCGAGTCCACCCGGTTCGTCTTCGCCCTCCCCCAGCCGGACGGGCTGGTCTACGTCGGCGTGACCGACGAACTGGTCGACGGCCCGGTCCCCGACGTGCCCGTGCCCACGGATGCCGAGGTCGACTTCCTGCTCGGGGTCATCGGAACCGCCTTCGAGCGGCCGCTCTCGCGTGCTGACGTCGTGGGTGCCTATGCCGGGCTCCGGCCGCTGCTGGAGGCGGAGGGCCGCACCGCAGACCTGTCCCGCCGGCACACCGTGATTACGGCGCCCTCGGGTGTGATCACGGTCACGGGTGGCAAGCTCACGACGTACCGCCGGATGGCGCAGGACGCGGTCGATGCCGCCGTCCGGCTGCGGGGGCTGTCCGGCCGATCCTGCCGGACGGCATACCTCCCGCTGGTGGGCGCGGCGCCGCGCTCTGAGCTCCTCAGGGTCGACGCCCCGACCCGGCTCGTGCGCCGCTACGGCACGGAGGCGCCCTTGGTGGCCGCCGGTCCCTCGTCCCGCGAGCGGATCGCCCCCGGAGTGCCGGTCACGCATGCGGAGCTGCAGTTCGGGCTGACCCACGAGGGCGCCCTCGACGTCGACGACCTGCTCGACCGGCGGACCCGCGTGGGGCTCGTGCCCGCGGACCGCGCGGCCTCGGCGGCGGCGGCACGCGCGGCACTGTCAACGGTCTGACCGCGCCCCACGCCAGGAGCGACCGCAGTGACCCCCGCGCTCCGGAGGGGAACGCGCTAGGCGAGGGTCGGCTTGACCTCGGCCAGCCGGGCGAGCAGGCCGTTGACGAACTTCGGCGAGTCCTCGGTGCTCAGCGTCCGGGCCAGCTCGACCGCCTCGGCGATCGCGACCCCCTCGGGAACCCCCTCGCCATAGAGGACCTCGAAGGCGCCCAGCCGCAGGATGGCCCGGTCGACGCTCGGCATCCGCTCGAGCGACCACCCCTGGCTGTAGGTGGACAGCAGCTCGTTGATGTCGGTCCAGTGCGCGACGACCCCCTCGACGAGGTCGGCGGTGTACTGGCTCAGAGGCGCCTCTGTGACCGGCTTCGCCAGCCGCTCCGCGAGGAGGTCACGGGCGTTCACCCCACGCTGCTCGGCCTCGAACAGCAGGTCGATCGCGCGTTTGCGGGCTTTGGATCGGGCGCCCACGTCAGGTCAGTTGACCCGGCCGAGGTAAGACCCGTCGCGCGTGTCGACCTTGACCTTGGTACCGGTCTCGAGGAACAGCGGGACCTGGATCTGGGCACCGGTCTCCAGGGTCGCCGGCTTGGTGCCCCCGGTGGAGCGGTCGCCCTGAAGCCCGGGCTCGGTGTAGGTGATCTCGAGGACGACCGACGCGGGCAGCTCGACATAGAGCACGGTGCCGTCGTGGCTCGCGACCTGGGCGCTCTGGTTCTCGAGCAGGTAGTCGGCGGCGCTGCCGACCGTGGCCTCCGGAATGTGGATCTGGTCGTAGGTCGTGCCGTCCATGAAGACGAAGTCGGTGCCGTCCTTGTAGAGGTACTGCATGTCGCGACGGTCGACGTTGGCGGTCTCGACCTTGACACCCGCGTTGAAGGTCTTGTCGACGACCTTGCCCGACAAGACGTTCTTGAGCTTGGTGCGCACGAACGCCGGGCCCTTGCCGGGCTTGACGTGCTGGAACTCCACCACAGACCACAGCTGGCCCTCGAGGTTGAGCACCAGGCCGTTCTTCAGGTCGTTGGTCGTTGCCACGTTGGGTGTCGCTTTCTGGGAGAGGCGTTCGTATGCCGGGTGCGCCAGGGCGCACGCGTGTCCCCTCGCAAAGGGGTCGGAACCGGACCATCCTAACGGCTGCTGTGCCAGGCCCCGTTTCCCGCGGGTGCGGGCGCCACGCCCGCCACTCCGTGCCCGCCACTCCGCGCCCGCCACTCCGAGAGGTCAGACGCCGATAGTCAGGTTGGCCACGTAGCCCGAGCCCGGCTCGCCCGTCATGGTGGCCAGCTGGTAGATGCCGCCGTCGTTGCCGAAGACGTTGTCCGTCGCCAGAGACATTCCGGCCAGGTTCGAGAGGCTCTGCGCGTAGCCGCTGATGGCATACGCCTCGCGGCAGGCAGCCTCAGGAAGGGCGATCTGCGAGGTCTTGACGATCGAACCGCTGCTCGTCGCCTCGCCCACCGACCGGTAGACCTCGAAGTGGATGTGCGGCCAGCGTCCGGGATAGGCACCAGGGAAGATGCTGGCAAACGTGGCCGTCCCCGACCCATTGGTCGGCTGCACGCCGCGCAGGTAGTTCTCGTCCTCCAGTCCCTGGCTGTACATCGAGTACTCCCCGTTGATGTCGCAGTGCCAGAGGTACACCGCAGCACCGGACAGGGCCGAGTAGCCGTTGGCGGCGCTGGTGACGGTGAGGTTGACGGTCAGCGGTATGCCGGTGGCCCGGGTCGACGACGGGCCGAAGCTGGACGTGATGTCCCGGCGCACAATGCCGGACTCGTCCAGGGCGTTGGCCCCGTTGGACCCGTCGCCCGGGTACGGCCCGGCGGTCTCGTCAGGGACCTCCGCCGCCGGTTCGCGACTTCCCCGCGGGCGACGCCGACGACCCGGTACCTGTCGACGTGGTCGACGAGGACGTTCCCGCGGCCCCCGTCGTGGCTCCGCCCACGTCGTCCGACGAGCACCCGACCAGCGCGAGGAGGCCGGCACCGCCGAGCAGCCCGAGTGCCTGGCGACGGTGCAGCAGCGTGCCGAGGTCTGCCTTGAGGCCGAGGTCGTGGCGGCCAGGGGCATGGTCGTAGGTGCGCTTGGCGCTGGTGTCGGCCTGGTCATCGGTCATGACCAGGAGTCTGCCCTCGGGCGCCGGCCGGCGTCTGTGGCCCTGCTGAGGGTTGCCTGTGCGCACCTGACCGGCCCGGGCTACGGCCATGGTGCGCGGGGCACCGTCGGGCCGTTCATGGGGCGCCGGGCCGCGTCCGCTCACATCGGGATGTCGACGAGCTCGTAGATCTCGACGCAGAACTGGCTGCCACCGTCGGCGAGGAACGGGTGGCCGTCGCACAGCGCGCGGGCCGCGTCCAGGCTGTCGGCCGTGACCAGCGTGTAGCCGTTGAGGTCGCTACCCGGCCCGGTCGCTCCCTCGCCGTCGACCGCGCTGCGCGCGCCGAACGGTTTGCCGAGGTCGGTGAGCGCGTCGCCGACCTTCGCCATCCAGGCATTCCACGCCGCCATCTGGGCGTCGTTCTGCTCGGGTGTCATGTCCTCGATGGGCGTGGCCGGCCCCCGGTAGAGCAGGATGTAGTTTGCCATCTCGACCTCCTCGCATGTGGGGCGCGTCGTCGTGTCCCACTGGCGACGCACGGCGGCGTCGCGTGCTCAGTCTGCCTGCACGAGGGCATGACCTGCTCCACCGATTGGCGTACTCGATCTCCGCCGCCGCGCGCCGATCGAGCGCGGTCGAGCCGGGTGCCACGGCGTCAGCAGAGCCGTACTGGCTGCCCGGCGATGTCGCGGCTGATCTCGACATACGCCGCGTGGAGCAGCGCGGGATCGGGACCCTCGAGCCGGGATGGCCGGCCGATGGCGTCGAGCACGACGAACCGCAGCAGGGAGCCCCGGGACTTCTTGTCGCGCTTCATCGCCTCCAGCAGCTGGGGCCACCGGTCACCGCGATAGCTCACGGGCAAGCCGACGGCGGACAGGATCGCGCGGTGCCGCTCGACCTCGGCGTCGGACAGCCGGCCGGCCAGCCGTGCGAGCTCCGCCGCGTAGACCATGCCGATGCTGACCGCAGCGCCATGCCGGAACTGGTAGCGCTCAACCTGCTCGATCGCGTGCCCCAGCGTGTGTCCGTAGTTGAGGATCTCCCGCAGCGAGGCCTCGCGGAGGTCCTGGGCCACGACGTCGGCCTTCACCTGGATCGCGCGCTCGATGAGCTCGCGCACGTGTTGCCCGTCGGGGCGGCGCACCCCTGTTGGGTCGCTCTCGACCACGTCGAGGATGACCGGGTCGGCGATGAAGCCGCACTTGACCACTTCGGCCAGACCAGCGACGAACTCGTGCTCGGGCAACGTCTCGAGGGTGGCGAGGTCGCACAGGACCCCCACAGGGGGGTGGAAGGCCCCCACGAGGTTCTTTCCCTCTGGCGTGTTGATGCCGGTCTTGCCGCCCACGGCCGCGTCGACCATCGCCAAGAGTGTCGTGGGCACGTGGACGACCCGCACGCCCCGCAGCCAGGTGGCCGCGACGAACCCGCCCAGGTCCGTCACGGTGCCGCCGCCGACCGCCACGATCGCGTCGGATCGGGTTAAGCCGGCCTGGCCGAGGACCCCCCACAGGAAGGAGGCGACCTGCGCGGTCTTGGCCTCCTCCGCGTCGGGCACCTCAGCGGCATACGCCTCGAAGCCACGGGCGGCGAGGTCTTCCCGCACTGCCTCCCCCGTCACGGCGAGAGCATGCGGGTGGATGACCAGCACCCGCTGGACTCCGTCGCCGATGAGTCCCGGCAGCTCGGCGAGCAGACCGGTGCCGACCACCACGTCGTAGTCGCCGCCAACGCTGATCCGTGTGGGCCCGACGCCGGCCCCCTCGCGGACGCCGTCGCGGACGGCCCCGGGGCTCACTGCAGCGCCTCCAGCAGCCCGAGGATCTCGTCGACGATCTCCCCAGGATCCCGTCCGGCCGTGTCCACCCGGTGGGTCGCCAGGGCCTCGTAGACCGGGCGCCGACTGCCCATCATCGCGGTCCACTGCTGCCGGGGGTTCACCATGAGCAGGGGGCGGCTGGTCGCGAAGCCGACCCGCTTGGCAGCGTCCGCGATGCCGACGTCGAGGAAGATCACTGTGTGCGCGCCCAGCGCCTCCCCCACGGCTGCCTCGATCGGGGCGCCGCCGCCGAGGGCCAGCACGCCGGGATGCGATTCGAGGACACGCAGGACCTCGGCCCGCTCCAGCGCCCGGAAGTACGGCTCGCCTTCGTCGACGAAGATGTCGGCGATGCGGCGTCCCTCGGCCGCCTCGATGGCCGCGTCCGTGTCGTGGAACGACACGCCGAGCGCCTCCGCGAGGAGCTCTCCGATCGTCGTCTTGCCGGCGCCCGGCGGCCCGATCAGGACGACGAGCGGGCGCGAGGTCGCCTCGGAACCGGTCACCACGTGCGCATCCCCTCGGGGATGGAGGCGAGGTATGCCGCGTGGTTGCGTGCGGTCTCGGCGACCGAGTCGCCGCCGAACTTCTCCAGGCAGGCCTCGGCCAGCACCAAGGCCACCATGGCCTCGGCGACCACGCCTGCAGCCGGCACGGCGCAAACGTCCGATCGCTGGTGGATGGCCTTCGCGGGCTCCGCACCTGCCACGTCGACCGTGTCGAGCGAGCGCGGCACCGTGCTGATCGGCTTCATTGCCGCCCGCACCCGCAGCACGTCTCCGGTCGACATGCCTCCCTCCGTGCCACCGGCCCGGCCCGTGCGCCGTCGGATCGTGCCGGCCTCGTCACGCTCCATCTCGTCGTGGGCAGCCGAGCCCCGGCGGGCGGCCGTGCGGAAGCCGTCACCGACCTCGACGCCCTTGATCGCCTGGATGCTCATGAGCGCCCCTGCGAGCCGCGCATCGAGCCGGCGGTCCCAGTGGACGTGCGAGCCGAGGCCTGGCGGCAGCCCGTAGGCCAACACCTCGACGACCCCGCCGAGGGTGTCCCCGTCCTTGCGCGCCGCCTCGACCTCGGCGACCATCGCCGCCGAGCCCGAGCCGTCGAGCGCCCGGACCGGGTCGGCGTCGAGCACGTCGACGTGGTCCGGGGTCGGCACGCGGGCCTCGTCGGAGACCGAAGCAGCCCCGATGGCGACGGTGTGAGAGATGACCCGGATGCCGTAGGCCTGGCGCAGCAGCCGGGCCGCCACCTCACCCAAGGCGACGCGGGCCGCCGTCTCGCGCGCCGAGGCCCGCTCGAGCACCGGCCGGGCGTCGTCGAAGCCGTACTTCTGCATGCCCACGAGGTCGGCGTGACCCGGCCGAGGGCGCGTGAGCGGCCGGTTCCGGCCGATCTCCTGGGGGGCGTTGGCGTCGTCGGCAGCCGCGAAGGCCTCCTCGGACACCGGGTCCCCGCTCATGACCGTCTGCCACTTGGGCCACTCGCTGTTGCCGATGCGGATGGCCACAGGAGACCCCATCGTGACGCCGTGTCGGACGCCACCGAGGAAGTCCACCTCGTCCTGCTCGAACGTCATGCGGGCGCCGCGGCCGAATCCGAGCCGTCTGCGGGCGAGGGCAGCGGACACATCGGACGTGGTGACTTCGATGCCTGCGGGCAGGCCCTCGATCGTCGCGACCAGAGCCGGCCCGTGGGACTCACCGGCGGTCAGCCAACGCAGCATGCCCGAGATCCTGCCACGCGGCGCTCAGCCGACGGCCGCCGCGGTCACCATCTGGAAGTCCAGCGCCAGTGCCACGAACGACCCGATGAGCAGGGCCGGACCATAGGCGATGTGGCCGCGCAGCCCGACGCGGCGCAGCAGCACGAGGAGCAGCGCCACCACCCCCCCGATCAGGAACGCCGCGAGCACGGCGCTCACTGCGAGCCACGGGCTGAGCCACCCCATGGCCAGACCGATCAGGCCGGAGAGCTTCACGTCGCCGAAGCCCATGGCGTCGGGCGACAACCAGGCCATCACGTAGAAGAGGGCGAAGAGGCCCGCCATGGAGGCCAGCGCGGCCACCGCCCGCCCCCACTCGCCCGCCGACACCGTGGGAACGGCGAGGAGCGCGAGCAGCGCTGGGTAGCCGGGCAGGACGAGCCCGTCGGGGAGGCGGTGGACGTCCAGGTCGATCCAGGCGAGGCAGACCGCAAGCCAGGCAAAGCAGAGGTATGCCGGGAGGGCCGCCCAGGCCGCCAGGTCACCGATGCGCCAGGCCAGGAAGCCCCACAGCAGGCCGAGGGCGACCGCAGGCCACCACGCCCATTGCCGCGCCGGTCGGGTGGACTCGTCGTCGAGCCGGTAGCCCCGCGTGGCGAGCCTCCGCCCCGTATGCCACCCGAGTGCCGCCCCTGCCAGGGCCAGGACCACGACCGCCCAGACAGGCGCGTCGCCCCCGGCGAGCCGGATCACCGGCCCAGCCGGGCTCGGCCTGCCGCCAGCATCGCCTCGACCGGGGGCTCGAGGCCGGTCATCAGCCGCACCTGCTCAGCCGCCTGGTGCACGAGCATCTCGAGGCCGGAAACGACTCGCATGCCCGCCCGCTGAGCAGCGGCTGCCAGTGGGGTCGGCCACCCGGCATACACCACATCCAGCAGCACGCCCGCCCGGGAGGCAGGCACGAACGCGGCAGCAGCCGCTCCCCCCGCTGGCGGCAGGGTGCTGACCACCAGCGGATCACCTCCGGCGGGCCACTCGCTGAGCGGCACGTAGACGACCTCGAGGCTCCCTTCTGCCACGCACCCGACCCGCGCGCGCCGCGGGCGCGTGCGGGCGGCGACCCGCACGCGCCGGAGCCCGAGGCGGCTCAGAGCCTGGAGCGCCGAACGCGAAGTGGCGCCCGAACCGAGGATGGTGGCGCTCCCCCCGTGCGCCACGCCGGTGAGCGCCGCCTCGATGCCGTGAACGTCGGTGTTGTCCCCGAGCCAGGTGCCGTCCGGCCGCCGGACCAGGGTGTTGATGGCTCCGGTGAGGCCGGCCACCTCCGTGACGTCGTCGGCAACGGCGAACGCGGCCTCCTTGAGCGGCATGGTCAGGCTGAGCCCGCGCCAGGACTCGTCGAGGCCCGCGACAAAGCCCGCGAGCTCGTCCTCGTGCACCTCGTGGGCCGTGTACTCCCATTCGGCCAGGGACAGCGCAGCGTAGGCCGCGCGGTGCAGGACCGGCGACAGCGAGTGCGAGATCGGCGCGCCAAGGACGCCCGCCCTCAGCACTTGTCGCGGTGGGCGGCGCACCAGGCGTTGAACTCCTGGGCGTAGCGGTCGTGTTCGGCCAGCGTGGTCGCGAACTTCGTCTCGCCGGTCTGCGGGTTGACCGTGACGAAGAAGAGCCAGGGTCCCGGCCTGGGGTTCGCGGCGGCCTCGAGCGAGGCAGCGCCTGGGCTGTTGATCGGCCCTGGCGGCAAGCCCTTGACCTTGTAGGTGTTGTAGGGGCTGGCCCTGTTGCGATCGGCGTCGCTGGTGCCGGCCTTGCCGCGCTTCTGGACCGCGTAATGTACCGTCGAGTCCATCTGGAGCAGGCCATACGTGACGTTGTTGGTGGGCCGCAGGCGGTTCTCGATGACCCGGGCCACCTTGCCACGGTCGGCCTTGCCGCTGACCTCGCCCTCGACGATCGACGCGACGATCAGGGTGCGCTGCATGCGCTCTGGGCTGATGCCGAGCTTCCGCATCTCGTCGAGGCCCATCTGCACCATGGTGCGGAGCTGCTGCGCGGCGCTGGCGTTGGCCGGGAACTCGTAGCTCGAGGGGAAGAGGTAGCCCTCAACCTTGCCCTTGGCGGCCGCGGGCAGGCCGAGCGCCTCGCTGTCCCTGGCCGCCGCCTTGTAGTCGGCCACGGGCACCCCGGTGGCCTTGGACAGCCGATCGAAGACCTCGGACGCCCACAGCCCCTCGGGAATGGTCACCCGGGGGACCGACCGGTTGGCCGGGTTGAGGAGGAGGGCGAAGGCGTCGAGCGCCCGCATTCCCTTCTTCAGGGTGTACGTGCCGGGCTGGATCGACTGCGCCCTGAGCGGGTCGGTGTTGGTCGCCTCGATGAAGGCGTCGGCCGTCTTCACGACGCCTGCGGCGACCAGCGTGCGCGCGATGGACTTGCCGGCATCACCCGGTTTCACGACCACCTGGACGCTGCCGCTGCCCGGGCCGGCGTAGTCATTCGGCGCGGTGAGCGTGTCGTAGATCGGCCGGACGAAGGTGTACCCGCCGAACGCCGCGGCGCCCACGACCAGGGCCGCCACGAGCAGGACGAGCCCCCGGCGGCGCTGACGGCGACGGCGCCGCTGGGGCCGGCGCTCCAGCTCGCGGCGCTCCCGACGGGTCAGCTCGCGTCGGCCTTCCTCCTCATGGAAGATCGCCTGTCCGAGATGGGACCCGTGTGACCCGCTCATCGACCTCTGTCCTTCGTCCTCGGCTTGCGCCGGTCGAGCCTGACCAGCTGCCCAGGCGGTCGCCCAGACGTCCGTTCGACGTCGAGCGCGCCCTGGAGGATCAGGACGGCTGCCGCCTGGTCGACCCTGGACCGCTGGCGACGGCCCGCCACGCCGCTGTCGCGGAGACTGCGGTGGGCGTCAACCGTGGTGAGCCGCTCGTCGTGGAGGCGCACGGGAACGGGTGACACCCGTGCCGCAATCTCCTGAGCATACTTGCGTGCCGCCTGGGCGGCATGGCCTTCGTCCCCAGCCAGGGTGCGCGGGAGACCTACGACCACTTCCATGGCCCCCGCGTCCAGGACGATGGCGGTGAGCTCCGCGAGGTCATGCTGGTCGAGGGGATCGCGGCTCAGGGTGCGCAGCGGGGTCGCGAGAACTCCCGCGGGGTCGCTGACCGCGACGCCGACTCGCACGGTGCCGACATCCACGCCTACCCTTACCCCGGGTCGCACTGCCTCAGCCCGGGATACCCCGGACGGCCTGCTCGACGGCTCCCAGGGCCTCCCCGACTCTGGCCGGGTCGGTGCCACCGCCCTGCGCGAAGTCGTCCTTCCCGCCTCCGCCGCCGCCGAGGACCTGGGCGGCCTGGCGGACGAGCTCCCCCGCGCGCACCGCGCGGCTGCGCGCAGGGGCGTTGGTCGCGACGACGACCACGGGGCGGTCCTTGGCCACCGATGCGAGTGCCACGACGGACGGGCTCGCGTCGCCGAGGCGGCTGCGCAGGTCGAGGGCCATGGTGCGGAGGTCGTCGGCGGACACGCCCTGGCCCGCGTCGTGGGTGAGGAGCCGGATGCCGTTGATGTCGCGGGCGTACTCCACCAGAGCGCGCGCCGATGCCATGACCTGCGCCTGCCGAACCCGCTCGAGTTCGCGCTCGGCGTCCCTGACTCGGGCCAAGAGGGCGCCGATCCGGTCCTTCAGCTCCCCGGGCTGGACCTTGACCAGCTCGGTGAGCTCGGCCACCAGGGCCCGCTCCTTCGCGAGGTACCGGAGGGCATCGATGCCGACAAAGGCCTCGAGACGGCGCACCCCCGAGCCGACCGAAGACTCGCCGGTGATGGTGAGGGCACCCACTTGGGAGGAGTGCTGCACATGCGTGCCGCCGCACAGCTCACGGGACCATGGACCGCCGATCTCGACCACGCGGACCTTCTCGTCGTAGGTCTCACCGAACAGCGCCAGGGCACCGATCTGGCGCGCCTCGGGCAGGGTCATGTAGCTGGCTGACACCGGGAGGTCCTGGCGCACCGCGAGGTTGGCCACCTCCTCGATCTCCGAGCGGGTCTCGGGGGAGAGTGCGTGGTTCCAGGCGAAGTCGAGGCGGAGGTAGCCGGGCTTGTTGTACGAGCCGGACTGCAGTGCCGACGGGCCCAGGACCTGCCGGAGCGCCGCGTGGATCACGTGGGTGCCCGAGTGTGCCTGACAGGCCGATCGACGCCACTCGGGATCGACCTCGGCCTCGACCACCTGGCCCAGCCAGACCGGGCCACTCAGCACTTCGACCGTGTGCGCGATGAGGCCCTTGACCGGTCGCTGGACGTCGACGACCTTCAGGTGGGCGCCATCTGCGGTGATCACGCCCTCGTCGGCGATCTGCCCACCAGACTCGGCATAGAACGGCGTCCGGTCGAGCACAACCTGGCCGCGCTGGCCGGGCTCGAGCTCGGGGACCTGCTCGCCGTCCCGCACGAGGCCGACGACGTTGGCCTCGCTGGTCAGCTCGACGTAGGCGCGGAAGTCGGTCGCCCCCCGCGCGCGCAGCTCCTTCCACACCTCGGTGCCGGCATACCCGGCCTTCTTCGACTTCGCATCGGCCTTGGCCCGGGCCCGCTGCTCGTGCATGAGCGCACGGAAGCCCTCACGGTCGACCTCGAGCCCCTGCTCGTCGGCCATCTCCAGGGTCAGGTCGATGGGGAATCCGTAGGTGTCGTGCAGTTGGAAGGCCTGGTCGCCGCCCAGCCGGGTGCGGCCCTCGGCCTTGGCCTTGGCCACCGCGACGTCGAGGATGGTCGTGCCGGCAGCGAGCGTCCTGCGGAAGGCCTCCTCCTCGGCGTAGGCGATCTGGGAGATCCGGCCGAAACCGGTCTCCAGCTCGGGGTAGGAGTTCTTCATGCGCTCCAGCGACACCGGCAGCAGGTGGGGCAGGCTGGGCTCGTCGTACCCGAGCAGGCGCATCGACCGAACCGCGCGGCGCAGCATCCGCCGCACCACGTAGCCCCGGCCCTCGTTGCCCGGGGTCACGCCGTCGCCGATGAGCATCAGGGAGGAGCGCACGTGGTCGGCGACCACCCGCAGCCGCACATCGTCGGGGTGCGACTCGGTGGCCGCGTGGCCCGAATGCGCGCCGTACTGCTTGCCGGTCATCTCCGCAGCGCGGTCGATCACCGGGTAGACCTCGTCGATCTCATACAGGTTGTCGACACCCTGGAGCAGCGTCGCCATCCGCTCGAGCCCCATGCCGGTGTCGATGTTCTTCTTCGGCAGCTCACCGGCGATGTCGAAGTCGTCCTTGGCGCGGACCGTCCCCAGCTCGTACTGCATGAAGACGAGGTTCCAGAACTCGAGGAACCGGTCCTCGTCGACGGACGGGCCTCCGTCGCGGCCGTACTCGGGCCCCCGGTCGAGGTAGATCTCGCTGCAGGGACCGCCGGGACCCGGAACGCCCATGTGCCAGTAGTTGTCGAGCTTGCCGCGGCGTGTGATGCGCTCCGCAGGGATGCCGATGGTGTTCTTCCAGATGTCGAAGGCCTCGTCGTCGCCTTCGTACACCGTCGGCCAGATCTTCTCGGGGTCGAGACCGTAGCCGCCCTGGTCCTGGGAGGTGGTGATCAGCTCCCACGCGAGTGTGATGGCACCTTCCTTGAAGTAGTCGCCGAAGGCGAAGTTGCCGTTCATCTGGAAGAACGTGGCGTGCCGGGAGGTCTTGCCGACCTCGTCGATGTCCCCGGTGCGAACGCACTTCTGCACCGACGTGGCACGGGTCCACTGAGCGGTCTGCTGGCCCAGGAAGTAGGGCTTGAAGGGCACCATGCCGGCGTTGACGAACAGCAGGTTGGGGTCGTCGTAGATGAGCGGCGCGGAGGGCACGACGGTGTGGCCCTTGCTCTCGAAGAACGAGAGCCAGCGGCGCCTGATCTCGGCGGTTTCCATGAGTGTGGGTCCTTAGGTCATGACTCGGCCAGTGTTGCGGCCACGGCCGATGGTACGGGCAGGCGGATGGGGCGGGGCTGCGCAGGCCGTCGAGGGCCGCTCCAGCCCCTACCGAGCTCGCGGTCCCGTCGGGTCGTCCAACAGCGCTCGCGCGGCCGCGGAGTCGAGCGGCGCAGGCACCGCGAACGGGTCGGCCCCGCTCGTGTCGGCATCGGTGTAGGCGCCACCAGCCTCCATGCCGAGGGCCTCGCGCAGCTCGGCCTCCCGCTGGGCCATGCCCTCGCGCACCGCGGCGGCAAAGTCGTGGGCGCGCTCGGCGAGGTCGTCCGGCGCCCAGGCTCGCGCCAGGCGGTAGACACCGTAGCCGGCAGCCATCGCGAGGCCGGCCACCAGGAGCCGCTTCACCGGGTGCTCCCAGGGCGGCGTCGGTGGGCGCCTCCCGAGCCTGCGATGGCCGCGCGCACCCCGAAGCTGAAGGCCGCGACCTTCACCAGAGGCGAGCCGAGCGTGGCGGCGAACAGAGAGGTCAGGGCGCTGGCATTCGTGGTCATGGCGGAGACGCTGGTTGTGATGCCGTCGACGCGCGTCAGCTGGTCGTTCGTGAGCGACACCGTCTCGGTAAGGCCCTGCAGGGTGGGCTGGACGTTGTCCGTGGTGGTGCGGAGGGACACCCGAGTCTCGTCGATGACCCGCCCGGCCTTGCCGATGACGCTGCCGAGCCGGAAGACGAGGTACGCGAACGCGAGGGCCGCCAGTAGCCCCGCGATGTCGCCCAGACTCCATTCCATGGCAAAGACCCTACCGCGGGGATTCGCGACCACTTGCCCGGATTCTGCTTCGGAGCCAGGCCCAGCGCGGGCCAAGTCGCTCCTCGAACCCGCGATCCGTGGGCCGGTAGTAATCGGCCTGATCCACGAGGTCGTCCGGCAGGTACTGCTGACGGGCGACGCCCTCCGGCTCGTCGTGGGCGTAGACGTAGCCCTCCCCGTGCCCCAGACGTGAGGCCCCGGCATACCCGCTGCCCCTGAGGTGTACCGGAACCGGTCCACCGCGGCCGGCCCGGACGTCGGCGATGGCGTCGTTGATGCCGCTGTAGGCGGCGTTGGACTTCGGGGCGAGGGCGTTGTGGACTACCGCGTGGGCGAGGATGATCCGCGCCTCGGGCATGCCGATCTGAGCGACCGCATGCATTGCTGCCACAGCGGTCTGGAGCGCGGTGGGGTCGGCCATGCCGACGTCCTCGCTTGCCGCGATCACGATCCGCCGGGCGATGAAGCGGGGGTCCTCGCCGGCCTCGAGCATGCGCGCGAGGTAGTGCAGGGCGGCATCGACGTCCGACCCGCGCATCGACTTGATCAGCGCCGAAGCCACGTCGTAGTGCTGGTCCCCGGCCCGGTCGTAGCGGACCGCGGCCTGGGCGACGGCCTGCTCCACATCGGCCAGGGTGATGGGCAGGGGTCCGGCGCTGTCGGACCCGGGCGCCAGGCGGTCGAGGGCCACTCCGGCGGCCGCCTCGAGCGCCGTCAGCGCCCGGCGAGCATCTCCCCCGGCCATCCGGACCACGTGCGCAGCAGCGTCGGTGGCCAGGTCGAACTCGCCCGCGAGCCCGCGCTCGTCCGCGAGGCCGGCAGCCACCACGTCGGCGACATCGTCGTCGGACAGCGGCTCCAGGGTGATCAGCATGGACCGCGACAGGAGGGGTGCGATCACCGAGAAGGAGGGGTTCTCGGTTGTGGCGGCCACGAGGATCACCTGGCGGTTCTCGACACCAGGCAGGAGGGCGTCCTGCTGCGCCTTGGTGAACCGGTGGATCTCGTCGAGGAACAGCACCGTCTGGCGGCCGAACATGTCGCGCACTCGGGCCGCGCGGTCCATCACGGCGCGCACGTCCTTGACCCCCGCGGTAACGGCGGACAGCTGGACGAACTCGCGGCCCGCAGCCGTCGCCACGAGGTGGGCGAGGGTGGTCTTGCCCGTGCCCGGCGGCCCCCAGATGATCGCGGAGAGCGGCCCAGCGGCGCCTGAGGATCCCTCGATCAGCCTCCGCAGGGGGCTTCCCTGACGCAGCACATCCGCCTGACCCCGGACCTCGGCGAGCGTCCGTGGGCGCATTCGGACAGCGAGCGGCGGGAGTGTGGCAGGGTTCGCCGCGTCGCCCCCAGCCTGGGCGGAGGAGGCGAAGAGGTCGTCGCTCGGACCCGTGCCCACGAGTGGCAGGCTATCCGGCATGAGCGACGAGCCCGCGCCCCGCGGCCGTTCGGCGTTGGCGCGGCTCGGCGCGGGACTCGCCCACCGGCCCTGGCTGGCAGTGGGAATCTGGCTGGTGGTGATCGTGGCGTCCTTCGGAGCTGCGACCGGCGCCTTCGGGGGCAACTCCCTGTTCGACCGCCTGCACAGCGGCGAGCCGGCCGTCGCCGGGGAGAACCGCGACGGCCGCGACCTGCTCGCGCGAGGCGGGGTCACGGCCGACAGCACGGTCATGATGCTCGTCCGGGACGTCGACCTGAGAAGCGAGCGGGTCGCCACGGCATCGGCTGACACGGCTCGCGCCATCGCCGCGATCCCGGGCGTGGCGAGCGTCGCAAATCCCTTCACCGTACCGGGCGGCCCGACGAGCACCGCGGCCTCCGCATTTGTCCAGGACGGCTCCCTGGACTCCCGGGGCTTCGTCACGGTCGTCACCTACAAACCCGACCTCTCCGAGGCCGACCTCTCCCGGGCGGAGAGCGCGGTGCTGGCGCAGTTCGACCACCTCGACCGGTCCTTGGGCCGCGGCCACAGCGTCGTGGGGGGTGTCTCGCAGCTGATCCACGCCATCACAAGCCAGGTCGAGCAGGACCTGCGGGTCGGGGAGGGAGTCGCCCTCCCGCTCAGCTTCATCGTGATGGTCCTGGTGTTCGGTGGGTTCATCGCCGCCGGCCTGCCGATCGTGGGCGCCATTGCCTCGATCGGTGGCGCCCTCGCCACGCTGCTCGCCTTCTCCGTGGTGATGGACCTCGATGCCACCGTCGTCAACGTGGTCACTGTCCTGGGCCTGGGCCTGTGCATCGACTATGGCCTCCTGACGGTCAGCCGCTTCCGCGAGGAGCTCAGAGCCCAAGCCGCGGGCCGGCCGGCCTCTGAGATCACGAAGGCCCAGATCGTCGCCGCCACCGAGCGAACCCTCGACCGGGCCGGCCGCACGATCATCTTCTCGGGCCTGACTGTGGCCATCTCGCTCGCCGGGCTGCTCGTGTTCGAGGCCTCGATCCTGCGCGCGATCGGCGCGGCAGGTGTCTCGGTCGTCCTTGTCGCCATGCTGGTGGCGCTGACCCTGGTCCCTCCCCTGTGCGCCCTCTCCGGGCGCCGCCTGCTGCGCCGTGGCACCGAGATGGCGCCCGAGGAAGGGGTGTTCTCGCGGCTCGCGCGGTGGGTCCACCGGTACCCGATCCCCATCGTGGTCGCCGTCCTGGCCGTCCTCATGGTGGCAGCGGCGCCGGTGCTCAACCTCCGGCTCACCTCCTCAGGGCAGGAGCTGCTCCCCAAGGACGCGCCTCAGCGGGTCCTGTTCGACACGCTGGACACCTCCTACCCGAACCTCAGCTCGGCCGAGGTGTCCGTGGTGACGTGGGCGCCGATCCAGCAGGTAGCCCCGTGGGCGGCCCACGCCGCCACCCTGCCAGGCGTGAAGCGCGTCGAGCCCCCCATGCGCCTCAAGGACGGCGTCGTGGTCGTGCGGCTGCACACCGGCGATGGCGGCCTGGGCGACGCGTCACGGGACCTGACGGCCAAGCTCCGCAGCGAACGGCCGCCCTTCCCGTCCTTCGTCGTCGGCCAGGCCTCTGGCCTCTCGGACTTCACGGACTCGCTGTTCGCACGGGTGCCGGTCGCAGTGGGTCTGGTGGTGGTCGCCACCTTCGTGCTCCTGTTCCTGATGACCGGGTCGGTGGTGCTGCCCGCCAAGGCGCTGCTGCTGAACGTCGTGTCGCTGGGGGCCACGCTGGGCGTACTCGTGTGGGTCTTCCAGGACGCCCACCTGGAGGGTCTGCTCCACTTCAGCTCCGTGGGCGCCCTCGAGTCGATGATTCCGCCCCTCATCATCGCTTTCGCGTTCGGGCTCTCCATGGACTACGAGGTCTTCCTGCTGGCTCGCATCGTCGAGCTGCACGAGCAGGGCGCCACCAACGACGAGGCAGTCACCAAGGGACTGCAGCGCTCCGGGCGGATCATCACGTCGGCGGCCCTGCTCGTTGTCATCGTCTTCTCCGGGTTCGTCGCCGGCGAGCTGCTGGTGATCAAGGAGACGGGCGTGGGCCTGGCTGTTGCCGTCCTCGTCGACGCGACCCTGGTGCGCATGCTCCTCGTGCCCGCGACGATGACCCTGCTGGGCAGCTGGAACTGGTGGGCGCCCGCCCGGCTGAAGAAGTGGCACGCCAGGTACGGAATCACCGAATGACCTTGCGCCGCCTCGAGAGCCACCGCGAGATTCTGGAGGCGACCGGCGGCAGCGCGTTCGTGCGCTACGACGTCCCGGTCCGGCTGGCCGGCCCCGGTTTCGAGCTCGCCGGTGCCGTGGTGGTTCCGCGGCGTACCCACACGGGACGTCTCGGCCTGCTCTGCCTCGGCACGTCGGAAGGGCTTGCCGAGCTGATCCCACGAGCTCTGGGAGCTGGGCTCGCCGACCTGCCCCTGCGCGGCTTCACCACCCGCAAGGGCACGCTCGAGGCCGTGGGCAGGAGCTTCCCCGCCGGCTCGGTCAGCGACTGGGAGTGGATGTATGCCGTGCAGCCGCCTCCCAGGGCTCCCGCCGAGTCGCGCCTGGTCACCCTCGCTGCAGGTGACCTTCCGAAGATCGCGCAACTGCTGTCCCGGGCCAACCCGCGGACCGACGCCCGGCCGCTCGCCACCGGCGGCCAGCGTTGGGTAGGCGCCCGCGACGCCGCTGGGCAGCTCGTCGCGTGCGGGGTCGAGGAGCCCAACCAGGCCGGCTACCCCATCCTGTCCGGCATCACGGTGCACCCCAGCCACCGCGGCATGGGGTTGGGGCTGGCGGTCACCGCACACCTCACCAGGGAAGGAGTCAGGACCTCGGGCGTCTGCACGATCAGCCTCTACTCCGACAACGACGTGGCGCGGCGGGTTTATGGCGGGCTCGGCTACGACGACATCCACGCCTGGTCAAGCTGCCACTTCGACGTCGCGCCCTAGTCTGCGGGCGCATCGCCGAATCGTTCCAGGCTGTGGTGCTCCTCGGCCAACCTGCGCAGGATGTTCAGCAGCTGGCCGAACACAACCTGCCCCACCACCATCTCCTCCAGCAGGCCAGCGCGGTCCTTGCAGCCGTCCAGATGCCCGATCTCGTAACGGGCAATCTGGTCCGCCGACCTGATGTAGGCGGCGAGCTCCGCAGGGTCGTCGGTGTGGGTGCCGTAGCGCGCGATCGTCTCGAGGACCGCGGCGAGGTTCTCGCGATCGGGGGCGTTCGCGCGGACGTTGTGCCACCCTGCCTGCGCGACGACCTCGTCAGCCACCAGGCGACTCGAGGCGCGCGCCGGGCCA
The DNA here is from genome assembly GCA_963715025.1 of uncultured Actinomycetota bacterium. Taxonomy (GTDB): domain Bacteria; phylum Actinomycetota; class Actinomycetes; order Actinomycetales; family Dermatophilaceae; genus DASSJT01. The sequence goes on from CAVQQQ010000002.1 coordinate 886,010, forward strand.
GCGGGCGCCGGCGTCGGGACGAGCGCGTCTGCTGCAGCGCCCAGCATCTCGTGCCTGCTCGCCGCTTCGGACTCCGCGACCGCGACGAGCGACCTCAGCCGATCGATCGGGACTCCGCCGACCTCGCGCAGCACCCGGAGCAGACCGAGGCGCCGCACGTGGGACTCGTCGTAGTCCGTAAGCCGTGGGGTGATCTTGGCGCCCCCATGGAGCAGACCCTCGCGCAGATAGAACTTGATCGTCGCCGTGGAGATGCCCGAACGGTCCGACAGCTCAGAGATCCGCACCCCTGCTCCTTGACATTCGCACTAGATAGTTCCACTCTCTTGCTAGAGATTCCACCTATCTAAGGATACCGATATGCAACCCAGCACCAAAGTCCCACGCTCCTACCTGGGCGCAGTGGACGCCTCGCCGAAGCAGGTCAACGCAGGGCAGTACGTCGCCGACGTGGTGACAGAGGACACCGTGGTCTTCGTCATCGGCATGCGGGTCAACCGCTGGCGGCGGGTCCGGAGCTGGTGGCCGACCCTCGTCGCGATGCCCCGCATGCTCAAGGAGCTCTCGTCGGCGGATGCCGGACTCTTGAACGCCGAGCTTCTGTGGCGTGGGCGGGCCTTCGTCGTCGTGCAATACTGGCGCAGCGCGGAGGAGCTGGGGGCATACGCACGCGACAGTCGATTCCAGCACGCTCCGGCCTGGGGAGCTTTCAACAAGAAGGCCGCCGCGACAGGCGACGTGGGCATCTTCCACGAGACCTACGTCGTGAGCCGCGATGCGATCGAGTCGCTCTACGGCAACATGCCGCCCTTCGGCTTGGCCAAAGCGCACGGCTGCGTGCCCAGGGGCGAACGGCGTGGCCGCACCGACGCCCATCGCCGGCTCGCCACGACCGAGCCGGAGCTCGTCGAGCGAGCGAATGGGTGACTGCGCGGAGCCGGGCTGCCAGCCCCCGCCAGGGCTGAAGGGGCCGGCCGCACCTGTTCCATGGGCACGACCGGCCACCTGAATGGCTCAGGCGAAGTCTGCGGCGGAGAATGGCTCGGTGGCGGGCTCGACGAGCACGAGCCAGTTGCCGGAGTTGTCGCGGCACAGCGCCTCGGTGCCGTAGGGGCGCTGCGATGGCGGCTGGAGGAACTCGACTCCCTTGGCCAGCAGCTCCTCGTAGGTCTTCTGGCAGTTGTCGACATTGAGCCCGAGCCCGGCCATGGCACCGCTGTCCTGAGAGCTGCGGATGGCCTGGACGAGCTCGTCGGTGTGCGGCGGCCCGGGGATCGCGAGGTTGACCGCGAGCTCCGGCTGGCTCGGGTGGACGACGGTGCACCAGCGGTAGCCGTCGCCGAGAGTGATGTCGTCCTTCTCCTGGAACCCGAGGACGTCGGTGTAGAACTTCTTGGACTCGTCGACGTCCTTCACGAAGACGCTGACGATGGAGACGTTGGTAATCATGTCGACAACGCTAGGCGGTGCAGGTCGACGCCGGCTTCTCCCCGATTGCGGAGCTGCCGGCTGCTGTCAGGCGCGCACCGCGGGCTCGGCTGATCCGTCGTGACCTGGCCGTGCGGGCTGCGGTCCACCCGCTCGGCCAGGCCCCACATGAAGACGAAGCAGCCGGGGATGTGGGGAGCGCCAGTCGCCGCCCAGCGCTTCTGGAACGCCGACGGGGTTTCGCCGACAAGTGCTCGGAACCGCGCACTGAACGACCCTAGGCTGGTAAAGCCCACGGCGTGGCAGACCTCGGTGACCGTGAGGTTGGTCGCGCGCAGAAGGTCCTGCGCCCGCTCCACTCGCCGCTGGGAGACGTACTCCCCCGGGGTCACCCCATAGGCGGACCGGAAGAGCCGCAGGAAGTGGAACTTCGACAGCCCCGCCTCGGCGGCGAGCTGCTCGAGGAGCAGCGGCTCGGCGTAGTCGCGGTCGGCCCGGTCGCGGGCGCGGCGCAGGTGCACCAGGACGTCACCGGGCACGCGCTGCTGAGCGGTCGGCCGAGGGCTCACGCGCCCGCGGCCGCCCGGGCTCGAAGCAGGATCCCCGCGGCGTAAGCGGCCTGTCCGACGTGCTGGGTCGCGTCGTTGATCAGGCTGACCAGACGAACCGCGAGCGTCACGGGCGGATCCCAGCGCTGGTCGACGATGACGTCCAGCTGCTCTTCGCCGACCGAGCGCACCAGGTCGGCTGCGAACTTCTGGGTCGCCCGGTGGTAGCCGCGCAGCAGCTCACCGCTCACCTGCACCCGGCCGACGTCGTCGGCGGACTGGCCGTAACCGGTTGCGCCCTCGCTGAACGGCAGGCCGAACCGCTTGACCCAGCCGTCGGCGATCCACACCTGGTCGCGGTCGAACGCATCGGCGAGGTGGTCGTCCATCACGCGGGTGAGGTGCCACACCAGCCAGGCCACCGTGTTGGCACGCGGGGCGGGCCGGGTCACGAGCTCGTCGTCGCCGAGGTCGTCGAGCACCGTGCCGACGCTCTCCTCGACTCGCGCGAGGGAATCGAGCAACACGTCCGTGACTGTCGCCATGTCAGGGTCCTTCCTCCACCGTGTGTGCGGGCTAACGCGTCAACCCGGTGATTGTGACTCACGCCCATGACAGGCGGTATGCCGGCACCCTGGCTGGCGGGGACCGGCATACCCGATCTGGGTTCAGGAAGCGTCACGCGATGTCAGCGACCACCAAGGCGTGCGGCTCGCCCGCAAGGCCGGGCGAGTTCTCCCGCTTCGCCCAGACCTGCCCTCGGAGGAACTGCAGGAAGCTCTGGGCCTGCGGGACCGTCGAGAAGTCGAGGTCGACCACGATGTAGTGCCGGTCGTCCACGGGCTGGGCGAGGCGCTCGGCCAGCACGCCGGCGGCAGCGCGCTGGGGCGCGAAGCGGTCAAAGGCAGCTCGCCACGTGGCCAGGTCGGTGATGGCATGTTCGATGTGAAGTGCGGGCATGTCCCCTCCTCGGTCGAAAGGGCCGGGATGGCCTTCCGCATCGACGCTAGGGCCGCCGGCGTCCGGGGGACATCCCGGATCTCTGGGGGGTACCGACGCGAGCGGACGGCGTAGCCTCGGTCCATGCCGGGCCGCCTGCGGCCGCACCGAATTGCCGATGCCGTCGCCCATCTCGACGCCGACGCCCCCAGCGAGCGCGAGATGCGCCGCCGGCTGCTCGACGTCCTGGCCAGGGTCGTCCCCCACGACTGGTACGCCTTCTTGCTCACGGACCCCGAGACGAAGGTCGGCTGCTCACCGCTCGCCGAGGTTCCCGACCTCTCGGCGCTGCCCAGGCTGATCCGCCTGAAGTACCTCACCCAGACGAACCGCTGGACGCACCTTGCCGCTCGCCCCGCTGCAGCGCTGCAGGCGGCGACCCAGGGCGCCCCCGAGCAGAGTCTCCTGTGGCGCGACCTGCTGCGCGGTCTCGGAGTCGTCGATGTGCTGTCGGCGGTCTTCGCCGATCGGCACGGCTGCTGGGGCTTCCTCGACCTGTGGCGGGACTCTGGGCCGTTCACGGGCGACGAAGTCATTGCGGTGGCGGAGGCTGCCCCTGCCATCGCCGTCATGCTGCGCTCAGCCGCCGCGCGCGGCTTCCCCGCTCTGGGGCCGCCGACGGCGCCCGAACAGGCCGGCGCCCACGATGCCGGCGCGGGCGTCCTCGTCCTGTCGCCCGACCTCTTGCCACGCGTCGGGACGCCGCAGACCTCCGAGTGGCTTCGCCGGCTGCTCCCCACTCCGGCGGGACAGGACCCAGTTCCAGCGAGCGCCTTCAACGTGGCCGCGCAGCTGCTCGCGGTCGAAGCCGGAGTCGACAGCCACCGGCCTCTGGCGCGGGTGCACCTTGGCAACGGAAAGTGGCTGGTCCTGCGGGCAGACCGGCTCGTGCCCAGCCGAGATGGCATCGGCGACATTGCCGTCGCCTACGAACAGGCCGGCGCCGCCGACCGGCTCGAGCTCTTCGTCCGGGCCCACGGCATGACCCCACGCGAGCGCGACCTGGTCCGCCAGCTGGCGACGGGAGCCGACACCCGCCAGGCGGCCCGTCGGCTCGGCATCTCCGAGCTGACTGTGCAGGATCACCTCAAGTCGGTGTTCTCGCGGACGTCGAGCAGCAGCCGCGGTGAGCTGCTCGCACGCGCGCTGGGCTCCTGAGGACCCTGAGTCTCTGGGCGAGCCCGAGTGCGTGCGCAGCGGCTCGCGCCCGGATGGCGAGCAGTCGGCGGTATGCCGGTCGCGGAGGCACGCGACCGGCATACACACTGACCCGGCTGGCCAGCTTGCCGGCTGTGCCGGCTCGCCGGTTGGGCTTGCTGGCCGGCTGGCCGGTTGGGCTTGCTGGCCAACTGGCTCCTGGCCGGCGGTCAGCTGGCAGCGACCCGCTCGGGCGCACTGGACTCGACGTCGGCGGGCTTGGCGTCGACGCCGGCCTCCTTGCGCTGCTCCGCGGTGATCGGGGCGGGGGCGGCGGTCAGCGGGTCGAAGCCGCCGCCGGACTTCGGGAAGGCGATGACGTCGCGGATCGACTCGGTGTGGGCGAGGAGCGACACGATGCGGTCCCAACCGAAGGCGATGCCGCCGTGCGGCGGGGCGCCGTACTGGAAGGCGTCGAGCAGGAACCCGAACTTCTCCTGCGCCTCGCGGTGGGAGATGCCCATGACCTTGAAGACGCGCTCTTGGACGTCGCGCCGGTGGATACGGATCGAGCCACCGCCGATCTCGTTGCCGTTGCAGACGATGTCGTAGGCGTAGGCGAGCGCAGGTCCGGGGTCGGTGTCGAAGGTGTCCTCGAACTCCGTCTTCGGCGAGGTGAACGCGTGGTGCACCGCGGTCCAGGCGCTGTAGCCCAAGGCCACGTCGCCAGAGGCGGTGGCCTCCGCGCTCGGCTCGAACATCGGCGCGTCGACCACCCACAGCAGCGACCAGGCGTCCTCGTCGATCAGCCCGCAACGGCGGCCGATCTCCAGGCGTGCGGCGCCGAGCAGAGTGCGGCTGGCCTTGGTCGTGCCGGCGGCGAAGAAGACGCAGTCGCCGGGCCGCGCGCCGACGTGCGCAGCGAGTCCGGCCTTCTCGGCCTCGGACAGGTTCTTGGCGACGGGGCCACCGAGCTCACCGTCCTCCTGGACCAGGACATAGGCCAGACCCCGGGCGCCGCGCTGCTTGGCCCATTCCTGCCAGGCGTCGAGCTGCTTGCGCGGCTGGCTGGCACCACCAGGCATGACCACGGCGCCGACGTACTCGGCCTGGAAGACCCGGAACGGCGTTTCCTTGAAGTAGTCGGTGCACTCCACCAGCTCGGTGCCGAAGCGCAGGTCCGGCTTGTCAGTGCCGTACCGCGCCATCGCCTCGTTGTAGGTCATGCGGGGGAAGGGCGTCTCCAGGTCGACGCCGATGAGCGTCCAGATCTCCTTGAGGATCGCCTCGGACAGCTCGATGACGTCGTCCTGGTCGACGAACGACATCTCGAGGTCGAGCTGGGTGAACTCAGGCTGCCGGTCGGCGCGGAAGTCCTCGTCGCGGTAGCACCGGGCGATCTGGTAATAGCGCTCCAAGCCGGCGACCATGAGCAGCTGCTTGAACAGCTGGGGACTCTGCGGGAGGGCGTACCAGCTTCCCGGGCGGAGCCGCGCGGGCACGAGGAAGTCGCGGGCGCCCTCGGGGGTGGAGCGGGTCAGCGTGGGCGTCTCGATCTCGACGAAGTCCCGCTCGCCCAGCACCTTGCGAGCTGCGGCGTTGACCTTGGACCTCAGGCGGATGGCGCTCCCGGCGCTGCTTGCCCCCGGGCGGCGCAGGTCGAGGTACCGGTGCTTGAGCCGGGCCTCCTCGCCAACGGTCACCCGCTCGTCGATCTGGAACGGTAGCGCCTCACTGGGGTTGAGCACCTCCAGCTGCGTCGCCACGACCTCGATCTCGCCGGTGGCCAGATCCGGGTTGGCGTTGCCTTCGGGACGTCGGCTCACCTCGCCGATGATGCGGACGCAGTACTCGTTGCGTACGTCATGGGCGCCCCCCTCGGCGAGCACCTCGTCGCGCGCGACGACCTGGGCGACACCGCTGCCGTCGCGCAGGTCGATGAAGGCCACTCCGCCGTGATCACGCCGCCTGGCCACCCAGCCGGTGAGGGTGACGGTCTGGCCGGTGTGCTCGGCACGCAGGGTGCCGGCCTCGTGAGTGCGAAGCACGGGAATGCTCATCCTTCGGGGAGGTGGGTGTGGCGAACCCGCCCATCCTACGGAGGTCGGCGAGCGGCATACGAACCGCTTTGTCCACTCGTATGCCGGCGGATGGTCCGGGCCGCTGGTGCCATCCCGGTCGCGACCTCCCCGGCTGGGCGCCGCGTGGCCTCTCCAACCCGCTCGGTACTCAGAGATAGCCGCTGTGAATAACTGATCGGCGCACATTCGAACGTCTGTACGATTGAGGTATGGCGAAAGAGCAGACACCGGATTTCGAGGACCTCGGTGACGACCTCCACGCCGAGGTGGCCGTGGTCGCGGGCCGCCTCAACCGCGACCACGCCGACTTGGTCGCGCTGACCGTCCGGTTGGTGGAGGGCGGACTGTGGGCTGGAGGCGGTGTGCGGTCGCCCGAGCACTGGCTGGTGCTGCGGGCCGGGCTGTCCACAGCCCATGCGCGTGACGTCGTGCGTCTGGCGCGCCGCCGCCTCGAGGTGGCGCCGGCGATCGCCTTGCTCCAGCAAGGTCAGTTGTCCCTTGATCAGGCCACAGAGGTCGCCCGCCGGGTGCCTGCCTCACGAGCCGACGAGGTCACGGCTTTCGCCCGCCACGCGACTGTTCCACAGCTCCGCCGCCTTCTGGCGCGTTACCCGTTCGACCCACAGACCGGGCCACACGATGCGGCCCCTGACGAGTCAGCCTCGCCCGAGCCGGGTGGCGAGGAGGGGTCTGACGGGAGCCCAACGCGCAGCCCGTTAGCCGGGCAAGGTTGTGACCAGACGCGTTCAACGGCATCGGCTTTCGCAGGTCCTCCCGAACTCATGGTTCGAGACCGGGCACCAGCTTCGCTGTCGATGACTCACGAGGCCGGCCGGTTCCGTCTCGTCTATGACGCGCCGGCAGACGTCGGTGCCCTGGTCGAGGCGGCGGTGCGCGAGGCCAAAGACGCGCTCTTCCGGACGGGCCAGACCGACGCGACGATGGGCGATGCGATCGCCGAAATGGCCAACCGGTCTCTGTCGGCGGTCGAGTCCAGGTCGCGTCTGGACAAGTACCGCGTGCTGATCCACCTCGACACCGACGGTGCCTGGGTCAACGGCCGGCAGGCCCTCCCCCGCCATCTGCTCGAGAAGATCACCTGCGACGGAGTGCTCCAGCCGGTGTGGGAGACCGACGGAAAGCCGGTATCTGTCGGCCGGTCCATGCGCATCGTCCCCCGGCGCACGCGCCGCCTGGTCGAGGACCGAGACCGCGGATGTCGCTTCCCGGGCTGCACTGCAGTCGGCTTCGTTGAGAACCACCACGTCGACCACTGGTGCGATGGCGGCCCCACCGATTACGACAGACTCGTAAGCCTCTGTCCGTTCCACCACGACTCCGTGCACTCCGCCGTCATCAGCGCGTCCGGCGACCCCACCTCCCCCGACGGTCTGGAGTTCCGGGATTGCGCAGGCAACCTGATCACCGGCCCGGAGTACTCCCCTCCCCCGCCGCCGCTCCCCCGGCCGCACGACGCCGCCCGCGTCATGGTCGCTGAAGCGGGCTCGGCGGTGGCCGCCTTGTGGGACGGTCAATCCAGCCCTTGGCCCGACGAAGCCGACGCGCCCTATCGCGGCCCCACCGGCCAGCAGCTTCACCCTGGCTGGATCGAGTTCGCCGCCAGCTGACCGGAACCTCGTCCAGAGGGTGCGAAGTGACACCGCTCAGGGGTGCCTGCACCGACACGACCCCCGCTGGCACCCAGACAGACGACGCAAGCGGGCTGAAGACGTCCATCGCTTTGTCGCAGCCTCACTCACCCGGCGGTCCTGCGCTGAGTCTGGGCGAGCCTGGCTAGTGTCGGTGGATGCCTCTCGACTACCCCGACCCGGCCCTCGCTGACGAGAGGATCCGGCTCCGCCCCTGGCGGCTGGACGACGGCGACCTCGTCGCAGAGGTTGCCCTGGAGGATCCGTGCGTCATCGCCGGCACGAGTGTCCCGGCCGACCCGACCACAGCCGCCGTCGAGGCATACATTCACCGCCAGTGGTCGCGTCAGGCGTCCGGCCAAGGTCTCTCCCTCGTACTCGCAGATCCAGATGATGACCGGGCGCTCGGGAACATCGTGGCACTGCACCGACTGCAGCCCGGGGTGGTGGGCATCGGCTATTGGCTCGCGCCGCGCGCCCGGGGCGCCGCTCTCGCGCGCCGTGCGGTGGTGCTGCTCTCCGACTGGCTGCTCGCGAGGCCGGACATCTTCCGGGTCGAGGCGTATGTCATCCCCGGCAACGCCGCCTCCGTGCGCACCCTCGAGGGAGCGGGCTTCCTTCGCGAGGGTCTTCTGCGCAGCTACCTCCAGCTCGAGAACACCAGGGCAGACGCCCTGGTCCTGTCACGGATCACCGATTCAAAAACGCGAGCGGCTGACGAGGTACGCCAGGGCTAGCCGAGCGCTGGTGGGGCCCGCAGCCGCTTGGTGCGGGTGCCCATCACGGCGTCCTTGTCGGGGGTGCTTGGTGCGGCGTCCTTGTCGGGCGCGCTCAGGGCGGCGTGCTTGGTGCTTTCAGGTGTCCCCCCAACAGCTCGGGAAGAGACTTTTGTCCCCACCAAATGCGGGGCCAGATGCACGTGCCCGAGCATGAGGGGAACGACCGGGACGGGCGGGTGCCGCGCCCGGCAGGCCGACTTCCCAAGCGCGCTGCGTGGTGCCACGCTGAGAGGGTCGAAAGGCAGGGCATCCCATGCAGCCGGACAACGAATACGAGACCGACGAAGAGCGGATGGAGCACCACCAGGCGGTGAACCACGAGCTCCAGGCCGTCATCGACGCCGTAGCCAGTGAACACTTGGGCGAGAGCAAGAGCGCCGTCATGGCTGCCTTGCAGCAGCAATTCACGACCGCTGGTCACTGGCCCCAGCCCAAGCGGTGGGTTGAGGCAATTGCCGAGGAGATCGAGTCGGGCCACACCTACCGGGTCACGACCTGACAGCCCTGCGAGGCCCGTCGCGAGAACACCGCAGCGTGGCCGGCCCTGGTCGACAGGGCTGCGGCCACGACAACCACCACAAGCTCCTCGCGCCGCCGCGCGGCCAGTTCTATTCAGCCAAACGCCGGTTGGTGCGTCCGGTTGCGACGCCACGGCCGCCAAACCACCCAGCGGTATGCCGGGTGATGCAGCCGGCGGCCCACTCCACGGGCGCGAAACCAGTCAGCGGTATGCCGGGTGGTGCGGCCAGGGTGTGTCGAAGGGCCGCAGCGTGGTCCAGTCCTGCTCTCGTGCCGCGTGAGCTGCGAGGACTGCGATGACGGCAGTGGCGTTGTGCAGGGCGCCGGCGAGGACGGCGTCCCGAGCCACTTCGAGTGGGACCCAGCGCACCGGCATACCCATTTCCTCTCCGTGTCGCGCGTGCCGGTCGTCCTCGGGCACCGGGCTGAGCCCCCGTGCCAGGTAGATGCGCATGGCCTCGTTCAGCCCGCCCGGGGAACTGTAGTAGTCGGCCAGGACGTGCCACGAGTCGGCGACCAAGTCCGCCTCCTCGTGCAGCTCTCGGGCAGCGCAGACCCATGGCGGCTCGCCGTCCACGTCGAGGAGGCCGGCCGGGACCTCCCATTCGCGGGTTCGGACCGGGTGCCGGTATTGCTGGATCAGGACGATGCGATCGTGGTCGTCGAGGGCAGCTACCGACACCGCGCCTGGGTGGTCGACGAACTCCCGCGTGACCTCGCCCGCCTGCCCCAGGTCGACGGTCTCTCGCACGACATCCCAAACCCGTCCCTGGTAGACGACCTCCGCGCTGTGGACGGGCAGATCCTCGAACCGGTCGGTGAGTCCGTCACCGGCCTGCTCGGGAGGCTCGGGAGGCTCGGGATGATCGGGACCGGCGTGCCCGGGATCGGCCGCTGGTGCCGCATCGCGGGCCGACCGGTCGCCGGCTCGCACTGGGTCGCCGGCTCGCACCTGGTCAGACACCGGCCTCGACGCTAGTCCGCGGGCGCTCGACCTCGACCAGGCGGGACGCCCGCTGCTGCTCGATCGCTGCGCCGATCAGCCCGGCGAAGAGAGGGTGGGCTCGGTGCGGACGCGACTTGAACTCGGGGTGTGCCTGCGTGGACACGAAATAGGGATGGGTTGCTGCTGGTAGCTCGACGAACTCGACGAGCCCGCCGTCGGGCGACACCCCGGAGATCCGCAGGCCGGCCGCCTCGAGCTGGGCGCGGTAGGCGTTGTTGACCTCGTAGCGGTGGCGGTGGCGCTCGTCAACCGAAATGGCACCGTACGCATCGGCAGTGACCGAGCCCTCCGAAAGCCGCGCCGGGTAGCTCCCGAGGCGCATGGTCCCGCCCATGTCGCCATCGCCTTCGACGAAAGCCTTCTGCTCCTCCATCGTGGCGATCACCGCCGCCGGCGTCTGCGGGTCGAACTCGGTGGAGGATGCGCCCTCGATTCCGGCCACGTTGCGGGCGAACTCGATCACCATGCACTGCAGGCCGAGGCAGATGCCCAGCGTGGGAACCTGGTGCTCGCGCGCCCAGCGGATCGCACCCACCTTCCCCTCGATGCCCCGGACGCCGAAGCCGCCCGGAACCAGGACGGCGTCGACGCCGCCCAGCGCCTTCTGCGCTCCGGTCTCGGTCTGGCAGGTGTCACTGGCGACCCAGCGGATGTTGACCCGGGCGTCGTGGTGGAAGCCACCTGCGCGCAAGGCCTCGGTGACCGAGAGGTAGGCATCGGGAAGGTCGATGTACTTGCCCACGAGCGCAACCTCGACGGTGTGCTCCGGGCTGTGCACCCGGCGCAACAGCTCGTCCCAGGCGTGCCAGTCGACGTCACGGAAGTTGAGGCCCAGCCGGCGGATGACATAGGCGTCGAGGCCCTCGGAATGGAGCACCTTGGGGATGTCGTAGATGCTCGGCGCATCGACCGCGGCTGCGCAGGCCTCGGTGTCGACGTCGCACATCAGCGAGATCTTCCGCTTGATCGCCTGCGGGATCTCCCGGTCGGCCCGCAGGACGAGTCCGTCGGGCTGGATGCCGACCTGGCGCAGGGCAGCGACCGAGTGCTGGGTCGGCTTGGTCTTCAGCTCGCCGCTGGGCGCCAGATAGGGCACGAGCGAGACGTGAAGAAAGAACACGTTGTCCCGCCCGACGTCGTGGCGGACCTGGCGGGCCGCCTCGAGGAACGGCAGCGACTCGATGTCGCCGACCGTGCCACCTATCTCGGTGATGATGACGTCGGGCGCCTCGGCGGGCGAGACGCCGGGGCTGCCGGCGGCCTGGGCCCGCATCCGGTCCTTGATCTCGTTCGTGATGTGCGGGATGACCTGGACCGTGTCGCCGAGGTACTCGCCACGGCGCTCCCTGGCGATGACGTGGCTGTAGACCTGCCCCGTGGTGACGTTGGCGGTGCCGACGAGGTTGACGTCGAGGAAGCGCTCGTAGTGTCCAATATCGAGGTCGGTCTCGGCGCCGTCATCAGTGACGAAGACCTCGCCGTGCTGGAACGGGTTCATGGTGCCGGGATCCACGTTGAGGTAGGGATCCAGCTTCTGCATCGTGACCCGCAGTCCTCGGGCTCGCAGCAGGTGTCCGAGGCTTGAGGCGGTCAGGCCCTTGCCGAGCGATGAGGCGACGCCTCCGGTCACGAAGATGTGTTTCGTCTGCACCACGGACTTCAACAATACGTCATCTCGGCGGAACCCCGCGCCAGACGCACCGGCCGCGCCGGGCTGCCGCACCCCGGAAAGCCGACTTCATGACCTCACGAGCACGCGCTGGTAGACGGCAAGCGCGGCGTCGACAGCGGCGGCGTCATCGGGCAGCTGGGCAGCCCGCTCGAACGCGTGCGAGCGCAGGCGGTCGCGCTCGGAACCGTACGTCACCACCAGCCGAATGCCGGCGGCGAGCGCGTTGTCGTCGCCCGGGGCGGTGAGCAGGCCCGCGTCACCCAGGACCGTGGCCGTGCCGCCCACATCCGTGGCCACGATCGCTGCCCCGACGAGCAGGGCCTCCTGGAGATTGATCGGCTGCCCCTCCCAGACCGAGCTGGAGACCACCACGTCAGCGGCGGCCAAGAGATCGGGGATGTCGGTGCGGTGGCCAAGCAGGCGCACTGGCAGGTTCTCCACCGCGATGCGCTCGGCGAGGTGCGCGCGCTCCGGCCCCTCCCCGGCGATGACGACCACCAGCGGCAGGTCCCGCACGCGCGCGGCGGCGTCGAGGAGCAGGTCGAGGCCCTTCTGGGGCGCCAAGCGCGCGACGCAGACTGCCATCGAGGTGCCGTCGGCGACGCCCAGCGAGGCTCGAACGGTATGCCGGTCGGTCAGCTCCACGGGTTCCCGCGGCGCTGGGATCACGGCCAGGCCGGCCGTGCGCGCCCCAAGGTCGCGCTGGCGAGCCAGGAGGTCCGCTGAGACGCCCAGGACCGCAGTAGCCCGCCGCGCCACGATGCGCTCGAGCACGGCATACACGCGTCCGGTCGCCGTGCCGGAAGGAGGCGCGTTGTGCAGCGTCACGACGACGGGGGTCGCATTTCCTATCGCGGCGAGGCAGGTCAGTGAACCTGCCCGCAGCCCGTGCGCGTGGACCACGTCGGCCCCCCGGACCACCGAGCGGAGGGCGGCCAGGGCGGCGGTGTCGCGGTCAGGGCGGGGACGGTCGGTAACGGGGACCGGGACCCACCTGGCACCGGTCTCCTCGAACCCGAACTGGTCTTCGGCCGGGCGAGGCGAGGCCACGACGATGTCGTGGCCTCGCGACCCCAGCTCGCGGGCCAGCCCGTGGACGTGGCGGCCCACCCCTCCCGCCGAGGTACCGAGCACCAGCGCGATGCGCATCAGGCCTCCCGTCCCCTGGCGGCGCGGCCCCGCGCCGCGCGCCCCGTGCGGAGTGCCGCTGCCATGGTGTCCCGGTCCGCGAGGGCCAGCGTGCCGCCGTAGACCAGCAGGGCCACGACACCAGCCGACACGCCGGCCACCACCGTGCCAAGCATGCCGCCAGGTTGGACGACGTGTGCGACCGCCTCACCAAAGGCCGCTGCGAGTGCCATGCCCACCACGACCGACCCGGTGGTGCGGAGCGCCCCGGACATGGCCCCTGAGCCCCAGGCCCGGGCCACGAGCAGGGCCAGGAGAACCGCGGCGGTGGTCATCCCGAGGGACGAGCCAATCCCGAGAGCGCGGAGCGTGGCGGCCGCGCCGGCCCCGTCCGCAAGCAGGGCGAACGGGACCGCCGCGGCCAGAAGCCACCCTACGCCCATCGCCGCCGCAGCATCGATCGGCCGCCCGCGGACATAGAGCGCGCGGGTGAGAAGGGCAGCCACACCGAAGCCCACGAGGCCCGGCGCGAAGGCAACCAGGCTGTCAGCCAGACCGCCCAGCGCATCCTGCCCGCCCCCTCCGCGCGTGCGGTCCAGACCCGCGAAGAACGCCCCCACCGGTCGCGCTGCCGCGATCAGCACGGCCGCACCGGCCCCGGTCAGCACCAAGATCGCCCGCAGCGACCGGTTCAGCGTGCCGCTGAGTGGCGTTCCGGCCCCTGCCGCCTGGGCGATCGCGGGAAAGGCTGACGTCGCAACGGGGACAGCGAACACGGCATACGGCAGGAGGTAGACGGCCTGGACGTACTGGTACACGGTGAACGTGCCGTCTCCGCCGCGGTGGTTGGACAGCCAGATGGTCACCAACACCGCCGTCTGCTGGGCCAAGAGGGCGAGCACACCGGTAACCGCAAGCGCTCCGACCCGGCGGGTATCACCAGGCGCGAAGGAGAGGCTGGGGCGGTAGCGCCACCCGGTGCGCCAGGCGGGGACGAGCAGGGGCAGGCTCAGCGCCGCCACGCCCAGGGTGGTACCGACCGCCAGAACGAACTGCGCGCCGGCAGGCACCTCCTCTGGACCCACGCCCCCCTCGGCCAGCGGCCGGTAGACCAGGTAGGTCGCAATGACGACGAGGCTGGAGAGCAGGGGCGCGAGCGCTGCGGCCAGGAACCGGCGGTGGGCCTGGAGGTGCCCGGTCACGACGATGCCCACCCCGTAGAGCACGACTTGGGGGGCGAAGATCCACAGCATGTGCTCGCCGGCTGTGACCGCTGCTGAACCCTGCCCCTCGAGGAGCCAGCTCGCTAGCAGGGGGGCTGCGATGGCGAGCAGGGCGGCCAGGGGGACGAGGACCACCAGCACCCAGGTGAGGAGCGCGGAGGTGGTCTGCTCGGCGCGCTCGGGGCTTCCCGCGCCAAGGTGGCCCGCGACAAGGGGGATCGCGACCGCGGCGAGCACACCCCCGGCGGCCACCTCGAACAGGACGTTGGGCAGAGCGTTGATGCTCTGGTAAACGTTGCCGACGCCGCGGTGGCCCACGAAGTCGGCGAACACGAGGATGCGCGCGAAGCCGGCGACCCGCGCCAGGAGCGTGGTCGCCGCGATCAGACCGGCAGCGGTGGCGATGGACCCGGCCGTGCCCCCCCTGGCGCTCATGCCCGACGGATCATGCTTGGCCGCTGGGTTTCGCCTGCCCGGCCCTGGCCTCGGCCGGCCCCGGCCGCGATCCCGGCACCGGTCCATGCCCGAAGGTCTGTCCCAACCCCTGCCCGGACCCCGCTCCCGACCGGACGCCGGCTGCCCCCGGGCGGCCCAGCGCGTCGAGCTCGCGCAGGCCGGGCGTCGACTCGATGACCTTGGTGAAGCTGACCCGCTCGGACGCGAGGGTCAGGCCGACCAGTCCGGCCAGGGCGGCGAGCCGGCCGATGCGGCCGCTGCGCTCGACGAACGCGGCTCCCACCAGCGCCCCGGCGGCATTGGCGCCGGTGTCGCCGAGCATCGCCGTGCCGGCGAGATCGGGTGCGAGGAGGCCCAGTGCGGCGCCAGTCGCGGCCGCGCCCGCCACGGAGCGCGGCCGGCGCATCCCGGCGTGGGCGCCCGCGAGCACGGTCGCCTTGAGGGCGCGCCCGGGGCGCAGGTCGAGCAGGTTGACCAGGTTGGCCGACCCGGCTATGACGGCCCCGCCCACGAGGGTGTCGAGGACGGAGGTACTCGTCCCGTTCGCACGCCGACGCCGGTCGACCAGCGCGGCGCTCACGACCCCCGTTGCGGCCAGGCCGAGGATCTTGACGGCACCGGTGGTCACCTCTCCATGTGCGAGCGCGCCAAGGTGGCCCCTCAGCCCCTTCTTCTGGGTGTCGCCGGTCAGGTCGTCGAGGGCACCCAGGGCACCGGCGGCAACCACGGCGACAGCCGGGCCCGGGCCGCCCATGAGCGCCCCCGGGAGGGCTCCGGCGACATAGGCCGGACCCTCCAAGAGTGTCACCTCGCGTCCGGCATGGTTGGTCCTGGTCCATCGCTCGCGACCCCCAGGGGGATCTGCGCTCAGGGAGCGCAGCCCCGAGGCCGCGAAGGCCGCGGAGAGGGTGCCCACCGAGAAGACGGCGGCCACGGAGGCTCCGCGACGGTCCTCAGCTCCGGCATGTCGGGGTGTCGGCTCTTGCGCTTCGAGGCTGACGGCACCCCGCCGCTCCCGGCGGCTCACTTCGTGCCGTCCAGTTTGGGGAAGGCGCTGTCGGCGTCGCCGGCCAGGCCGTACTGACCGACTCCACCGGCATACTGCTCCGCGAGGGCCAGCACGATGCTGGCCTGGCCCATGGGCACCCCGCCGTCGTCGACGGTCGACAGGCCCTTGGAGAGGGCGGTGTCACGCCGCACTGCCGCCACGATCGACTCGCCTTGGGTGACCGTCGAGCCCACGTTGGACGCCAGGACTGCGCCCGAACTGGCGCTGTCGAAGGCCGCGGCCAGCGCGGCATACGCCTCGGCGCGGGTCTTCTGCTCGGCGGGGTCGCCCTTGGACACCGGGGCACCGATCACCACCGCCGCGGTCGTGCGCCCAGCATTGTCCGGGGTGACGCTGATCAGGTCGGCCTTGCGCAGTTCCTCGATGGCCGATGCCGCGGCCTCCGAGCCGACGCTGCCCCCGAGGTTGGTGGCTCCCGAGCCCGAGGGGACAGCCTCCACGGTGGCCGCCGCCAGGACCCGGTCGATCGCTTGGCCGGAGTCGGAAGCCTCGAGTTTCAGCTGTTCGGCCAGTTGCTTGCCCAGAGCCGCTCGCGCGGCCCGCTTGTCGGCTTTGGGGTCGGTCCAGGAGTCGTTCACCGTGATGGTCGAGCCGATGACGGCGCCCGCATCGGTGAGGGAGGCACTCGTCGACTTGACCACGGCCGAGTCGGCACCCGGCAGAACCACGAGCGACACCGTCCGTCCGCCGAGGCGGTCGGCCAGGAGGACGCCGTTGCCGGCGGCGGCGAAAGCATCGCGTGCCTCGGTTGCCTTGTTGGATGCGTCGAGCTCACTGCGCAGCGCCGCCTTGTCGTCGCGCAGCTTGGTCACCTCCTGGGTCAGCGTCGTCCCCAGATCCTCCTTGAGCGGACCGGCGCCCAGCACGATGCCCACGGCGAGGGCGAGGAAGACGGAGACGATCGAGACGAGGTGGTAGCGGAAGTCGATCACGTGAAGATTCCTACGATCTGGGACCAGAGGTCATCCCACCGCGCCGCGAGAAGACCGAGCATGGTGCGACCGCCAGTGGTCGACATCAGCGCCGCGACGAGGGCGAGCAGGCCGACCGCCAGGAGGGTGAACAGGGACAGGTTGGAGATGCGCGACCGGTAGAGACGGCTCACGCCCTTGGCATCGACCAGTTTGCCGCCCACCCGCAGCCGCGTCAGGAAGGTGCTGGCCATGCCGGCCCGGCCCTTGTCGAGGAACTCCTCGAGCGTCGCATGCGAGCCGACGGCCACGATCAGGCTGGCCCCCTTGTCGTCGGCGAGCAGCATGGCGATGTCCTCGCTGGTGCCGGTCGCCGGGAAGACGACCGGCTCCACTCCCAGAGCGCGGACTCGATCGAGCCCCGGGGCGCGTCCGTCGCGATAGGCGTGGACGACGATTTCGGCACCGCAGCGGAGCGTGTCGTCGGAGACCGAGTCCATGTCGCCCACGATGAGGTCGGGCCGGTGACCCGCCGCCAGCAAGGCGTCGGCTCCTCCGTCGACGCCGATGAGCACCGGCCGGTACTCGCGGATGTAGCTCCGCAGGATCTGCAGATCTTGCTTGTAGTGGTACCCCCGCACCACGATCAGCGCGTGGCGGCCCTCGAGTCTGGTCGTGATGTCCGGCATGCCGACGCCATCCAGGAGCAGCTCGCGCTCCTTGCGCAGGTACTCCATGGTGTTGGCCGCGAATGCCTCCAGCTGGACCGCGAGCCCCGCACGCGCCTCGCCCATGGCTTCGCGCACTGCCTCGAGGTCGTATGCCGTGCCGGTTGCCACGAGCGTTTCGCCCGACCACACGTCGCCGCCGTCGATGCGGACCTCTTGGCCGTCTTCGAGCTCCGTCATCACTCCCTCGCCGACGCTGTCGACCAGCGGGACGCCGGCCTCGACCAGGATCTCGGGGCCGAGGTTGGGGTAGCGGCCGGAGATCGACGCCGCCGCATTGACCACGGCGGCGGGCCGGCAGGCGAGCAGCGCCTCGGCGCTCACCTTGTCGATGTCGAGGTGGTCGATGACGGCGATCTCGCCGGGGCGCAGCCGCTTGGTGAGGTGCTTGGTGCGCGGGTCGACACGCACGGTGCCCGTGACACCGGGAGTTTCGGGGCCTCGGGCTCGCTGGCGGGGGATCTTGAGGGACATCGGACCAATCGTGCCACGCTGGCGGGGGCTACCCGCTCACCAACTCCGGCTCACCTGGTGCGGGACATCAGGGTCTAGAGCCGCGCCGCCGCTTCGGCCGTCTCACGCAGCAGCTCCCGCGCGTGCTCCAGCGCCACCGAGGACTCCTGGCCGGCCATCATCCTCGCCAGCTCGCGCACGCGCTCTTCACCCTCGAGCACTGCGATGCCGCTGGAGGTGATGTGTCCGTCGCTCGTCTTGCTCACGGCCAGGTGACGGTCGGCGTGGGCCGCGACCTGGGCGAGGTGCGTCACCACGAGGACCTGGGAATGCCTTGCCAATGCCGCCAGGCGGGCCCCCACGTCGAGGGCCGCCTTGCCGCCGACTCCGGCGTCCACCTCGTCGAAGACGAAGGTTGGCACTGTGCCTGCGGAGTCGGCCGTCACCACCTCGAGGGCGAGCATGACTCGCGACAGCTCACCCCCCGATGCGGCACGCGTGATGCCTCGAGCGGGGCTGCCGGGATTGGCAGCCAGCTGGATCTCCACCTCGTCGGCGCCGCTGCGCGCAAATGCCGGGGTCTCCCCATCTCCCCGCGGGCGCACGTCGACGGTGACGTGGGCCTTGCCCATCGCCAGGTGGGCGAGCTCTCGGGTGACCCTGTGGCCCAGGTCCAAGGCAGCCGCGTGGCGGGCCGCTGTCAGCGTGGCGGCATCATCGGCCAGCTGTCGCCTGAGCTCCCGCAGGCCGGCTTCCAGCTCCTCGAGCCGGTCGTCGGCCGTGAGCAGCAGAGACAGCCGGGCAGCGGCCTCCCTCCCCCAGACCAGGACGTCGTCGACGGTGTCCCCGTATTTGCGGGTCAGCCCGGCGAGGTCGGACCGGCGCTGCTGCACCCAGGCCAGCCGGCCGGGGTCGAGCTCGACGCCGGCTGCGTAGGCGGACAGGTCGCTGGCGAGGTCGCCCACGAGGTATCCGACCTCGGCCAGCCGACGGTCGAGCTCGCGCAGGGCGGGGTCGCGGTCGACGACCGGGGCAAGGGCCGACCGAGCTGCCGAGACGAGGTCGACGACGCTCGGCGACTCGCCGGCATACGCCTCATCACCTCCGGCCAGGCTCAGGTGCGCTGACTCCGCACCGAGCCGCAACTCCTCGGCATGGCTGAGCCGCTCGTCCTCCAGGCGCAGGTCGGCGTCCTCACCGGGCTGCGGGTCGAGCGCCTCGATCTGCTCGAGGCCGAGCTGAAGGCCGTCGACCTCTCGGGCGCGCTCGCGCGCCGCCTCGCGCAGTTCGGCCGACTCGCGCAGCGCCCGCTCGTGCTCGTCGAAGACAGCCTGGTAGGCGGCCAGCGCGGCCGCCACTGGCTCGCCCCCGAAGGCGTCCAGCGCCTCGCGGTGCTGATCGGCCTGACGTAGTCGCCACTGATCGGCCTGTCCGTGGACCGCCACGAGGTCCTGGGCCAGCTCGGACAGCAGGCCGATCGGCGCGCTGCGCCCACCCACATGGGCCCGGGACCTCCCCTCTGCCGACACCGAGCGCAGCAGGATCAGACCGGAGTCGACGTCAGCACCGGCCTCGGCGGCGCGCAGGGCGGCCGGGTGGTCAGCTGGGATGTCGATGATTCCCTCGACCGTCGCCGCGCCAGCGCCCGCCCGGACCAGCCCGGCGTCGGCGCGTGCTCCTAGCAGAAGCCCCAGCCCGGAGACCACCATGGTCTTACCCGCGCCGGTCTCGCCGGTGATGACGTTGAGGCCAGGGTGGAGCTCCAGCACGGCGTCGTCGATCACCCCGAGGTTCTGGATGCGAATCTCCTGAAGCACGGGGAAAGACTGTCACACGCCACTCACACGGCGGTGACAACTCACAGGCGGCAACTCACCTGCCTCAACTCACAGGCGGCAACTCACAGGCGTGGCGACGGCCGGCCGCTCAGGAGCCGGCCTGCTCCCGCCGTGCGCTGCCCCTCCAGCCGTGGATGGAGAGGTCGAACTTGGCCACCAGACGATCGGTAAACGGCGAGCTCGTCAGGCGGGCCAGCCGCACCGGAGTCGCGGAGCGGACCACCTCGATACGCGCACCGGGCGGCAGGTCGACGGCACGACGGCCGTCGCACCACAGCACGCCGCTCCCCAGGGTGTCGGGGATGACCTCCACGGCGAGGTGCGAGGACGGGCCCACCACCAGGGGCCTCGCGAACAGCGCATGGGCGCTGATCGGGACGAGCAGCATTGCCTCGACGTCCGGCCAGACCACCGGGCCGCCGGCGGAGAAGGCGTATGCCGTGGAGCCGGTCGGTGTGGCCATGACCACGCCGTCGCACCCCCAGGTCGACAGGGGCCGGCCGTCGATCTCGATGGTCACCTCGAGCATGCGCTCGCGGGAGGCCTTTTCGACGGTCGCCTCGTTGAGGGCCCAGGTGCGACAGACCGGGTCGCCGTCGACCATGGCATTGACGTCGAGGGTCAGGCGCTCCTCCACCGAGTAACGGCGCGCCACGATGTGTTCGACGGTTTCGCTGAGGTCCTCGCGCTCCGCCTCGGCGAGGAAGCCGACGTGGCCCAGGTTGACGCCCAGGAGCGGGGCGTTCGTGCCGCGGGAGAGTTCGGCCCCGCGCAGGATCGTACCGTCGCCACCCAGCACGCAGACCAGCTCACACCCGGCCGCGGGGTCGTCCGGGTCGGCGAGTGCGATCGCCGAGCTGCCCCCCAGACCCATCGCGACGGCCTCGTCGGGGAGCAGGGCCACCTCGATGCCCGCCGCGGACAACCGTTCCACCACGCCCGCCGCGAGATCGTGGGCCTCCTGTCGCTTGGGGTGTGCGACGAGCAGCACGCGTCGGGTCGTGCTGGGCTGGGACATCACGAGCCGCCTTTCACGGAGAGATCGTCTGCGCTCTTCACCAGAGCCTCCCATGCCATGGCGTCGGCGGGTTCCGTGCCCAGCCAGAGCAGGAACTCGGCATTTCCCTCACTGCCCAGCAGCGGGCTTGCGGCGAGGCCCCGCGGGAACAGCCCGGCGTCGATCGCGGCCGCCGCGACCTCCGTTATGGCCCAGGCGCGATCCGCAGCGGAGCGAACGACGCCGTTCTTGCCGAGGCGCTCTCGTCCGACCTCGAACTGTGGCTTGACGAGGACGACGACGTCCCCGCTGCGCTCGACCAGCGCGGCAAGCGTGCCCAGCAGGAGGGTGAGGGAGATGAAGCTGACGTCCGCGACGACGAGGTCGAAGCGTCCGCCGAGCTGCTCGGCGGCGACTCCGCGGATCGTCGTGCCACTGCGTTCTTCCACCCGAGGATCGCTGCTGATCTGGGGCACCAGCTGCCCGTGGCCGACGTCGAGGGCCGTGACCTGGCGGGCACCCTCGTGGAGGAGGACCTGGGTGAAGCCACCGGTCGAGGCACCGACGTCGAGGCACCGCCGTCCGCGCGCGGTCAGGCCGCGCGGCCCAAAGGCGGTGAACGCCTCAACGAGCTTCGCGGCCGCCCGACTGACCCAGTGGGGCCGGTCGGCTTCGACGGAGAGGCTGGTCGTCTCATCGACCGAGTGCGAGGCCTTGCTCGCCACGGCGTCATCGATGCGGACGGTGCCCTCTTCGATGAGCTCTCGGGCATGGCCGCGGGAGCGGGCGAGGCCGCGCCGCACCAGCTCGACATCGAGGCGCTGCGCAGAAATCGCTATCCGCCCAGGTCGGAGAGCCGGGAGCGCAGGGTCTGGTGAACTCGCTCCCCTGCCTCGATCTGGGCGTCGAGGTCGTCGGGGTCGGCCGCGGCGAGCTGCGCCAGGGCCTCGTCGACGCTGGAGTCGCCCGTCATGGGGACGTCGTCGGCAGATCGTTCGCGGTGCTCTTCGTCCGGGACCTCGCTCGAAGGGGTGTCGTCGGGCGTCATCAGGTCTGCTTCGCCGCCTGGCTGGTGTTGGTGCCCGTCGACTTATCCGCCGTCGACTTCTTGGTCGTCGACTTCTTGGTCGTCGACTTCTTGGCCGTCGACTTCTTGGCCGTCGACTTCTCTGCGGTCGCCTTCGTCGCAGCTGCCGACTTCGTGGCGGTGGACTTCGTGGCCGTCGAAGAACGCCCTGCCGGTGCCGCCTTCCGGGCCGTCGCCTTCCGGGCCGTCGCCTTCCGGGCCGTCGCCTTCCGGGCCGTCGCCTTCCGGGCCGTCGCCTTCCGGGCCGTCGCCTTCCTGGCCGTCGCCTTCCTGGCTGGGGCACCGGCGGCAGCAGCGGGCTCCCCGCTCTCCACGGGCACGGTGACGGCGGGCACGACGGCGACCTCGGGACCGCCGCGAGGCTCGGCTACCTGCGCCGCAGAGCCCATCGCCGAAACTGCTGCGCCGGTAGCCGCGCTGGAGAGCCGGCTCGCAGAGCTCATGAGGGTGGCGGTCAGCTCCTCCACCTGCGCGCTGAGCCGAGCCAGGGACGCCCTCGCGGCATCGAGGTCGGCCAGGCCCGCGAGGTCTGCCCTCGCCAGAGCGGACTCGATCTCCTTGCGCACGAGCGCAACGAGGTTCTTGCGATTCTGCGCCGCGGCGGCCATCAGGTCGTCTGCCAGGCCGCTGACCTGCTTCGCGAGCCTGTCCTTGGAGAGGTCGGTCCGGCCTGCGAGGGACAGGAGCTCCTGGGCAGCGGCGGATGCGCGCTCCCTCGTGATCTCGCCCAGCCCTGACGCCAACTGGACGTACGCTCGAACGGTTTCGAAGGCCATGTCCCTCTCCTGTTGCTTTGCGCCGCGGGGCGACCGCCCCTCCACGCACCAACGCTACTGCGCCTGGCCCAGTGCCGACACCAGCGGCGGCACCGCCTCCGGACGGAGAGCACCCGAGTCGAGTCCGTCGTAGATGGCTGCCAACCCTGCGTTCAGCGCGTCGTCTGCATCGCCACGACGAGCTTCCCAGCCCGAGTCTCGCAGCCTGCGGGCATCGCTGCCACTGACCCACCACTCGCCGTCCCGGCGTGGTTTCTCCAGGGGTTGCCGGAGCCCCCGCAGGTCGGTCGAGACCCAGGTCGGGCGTTCGGACGGCCGGGAAAGGGCCGCGTTGACGAGGGTGTCGACACCGGTCAGCACGAGCAGGGAGTCCATCGTGGCGGCCACCGCGCCAGCGATGTCGGTGTTGAGCCGATCTCCCACAGCAAGGGTTCGGCTTGGCTCCGCGCCCAGCCGGGAGGCGCACAGGAGGTACAGCGGGGTGAACGGCTTGCCGACGACGCGGGGTGAGGTCTGCGCTGCTTCCGCTACCGCGGCCACCAGCGTGCCATTGCCAGGAGCGGTTCCCCGATCGGTGGGAAGGGTGGCGTCGGTGTTAGTGGCAATCCACGGCGCGCCCCGCTCCACGGCATACGCCGCCTCCGCCAGGTCCGCAGCCGAGACGTTCGCACCGTAGCCCTGGAGGACGGCAGCCACGGAATCCGTGGCGTTCGACACGGGCGACAGGCGCACGTCGCGAAGCGCAGCCGCGACGCCCGGGCCGCCTACGGCCAGGACCTGCGCGCCCGGGGTCACCATCCGCGCCAGCTCTGCAGCGCCAGCCATCGAGCTCGTCACGACGTCCTCGGGCCGCGCGGGAAGCCCCATGGCACGAAGGTGGGCCGCGACCTCCGACGGGGTTCGAGAGGCGTTGTTGGTCGCATAGACAACGGGGCGAGACAGGCCGATGAGCACCTCGATCGCGTTCGGCACAGGGTCCGGGCCGCGGTAGACCACCCCATCGAGGTCGCACACCACGGCGTCGTAGCGCTCCACCAACGGTGACCTGGGATCAGCGGTCACGCGGCTGCCGTCGCTCTGCAACGGGGGTGTCGTCGGCCTGGGCACCCTCGAGCAGGTCGGTGAGGACGACGCCGTCGAGCTCGGCGAGCCTTTCTGCTGCGTCGGTCTCGAGGTCGACGTCGGCGTCGGCGGCCTTGGCGAACCAGTCCCGAGCGGACGCGGCGTCGCCCTTGGCCAGGAGCGCCTCGGCATATGCGTAGAACAGTCGAGCGCTCCACGGCTTCCGTGCCCGGCTGCTCAGCTGCGGGGTCTCAAGTGCGACAACCGCGGCGTCGTTCTGGCCCAGATCACGCCGGATCCCGGACACGACGATGGCGAGCTCGACGCGCTCGGCCGGGGACAGGTCCTTGGCCTCGGGTGACGACGCGAGGTCGAGGGCGCGCTCGGGGCGCCCCAGTCCTCGCTCGCAGTCAACCATGAGAGGCAGCAGGTGTGAGCTGCCGCTCAGGCGCCGGACGGTGCGAAACTCGCCCAGAGCCCGCGCCCAGTCGCCCTGGCGGTATGCGACCACGCCCAGAGCCTCACGCGCTGCGGGGACCCGCCCTGCGCGCCGCACGGCAGTCTCTGCGTGCGCCATGGCTGCGTCCAGTTCGTCGGCCTCGAGCAGAGCCGCGACCATGACGAGGTGCTGGGCGACCCCCTCGGCGTTCTCCTTGCTGAGCGTGCGCAGCTGCTGGAACACTTCTCGGTCCAGCTCCCTGCCGGTCACGCCCTCGGCGATGCGCGGCTCCGGGAGACGCGGATTCTTGGGCGCCAGTCGCGGCCCTCCGCGATCCGCGCCCGCGGGCCCGCCGCCCCTGGACGGACGAACGCCCCGCGGGGGCGCGTCGCCGTCACGCGCGGTCGTTCGAGGTCCTTTGTGACCTCCGGCACCCGCGCCGCGTGGGCCACCGAAGGAGCCTGGTCCCTGCGCGCGGCCCCGGCCTCTCTCACCACTCCCCTCACGACCTCCTTCACGACCTCTCTCACGACCTCCATGTCCATCGCGACGGCCGCCGCGAGATCCGCGGTCTCCGCCGCCGTGGGAGGTCTTGTCGTCAGCCACGAGGCACTCCTTGTTCACGGTGTTGACTTGGCCCGCAGTCTACGGAGCCCGCTGAGCCCCGCTACCACCGGCGGCCCAGGGAACCATCGCGAAGAAGCCGTTCGCGAAGATCAAGCAGACCATCCGCAACCTGACCCCTCGCCGGTCCCCACGCCCTTTGGCGGACGTGATCACCGAGGTCAACGCGGCGCTGCGCGGGTGGACGTACTACTTCCGCCACGCGATCGCCGGGCGACGGTTCTCCTTCCTCAGGTACTTCACCTGGCGACGGTTCGTGGCCTGGCAACGCGTGCAGCACCGCTGGAACTGGGGCAAGGTCAAACGATGGCTCCGCCGTCCCGACGGCTCGTGGAAGACCATCGCGACCGCGGACGTGGTCCTGTTCGACCCCACGAAAGTGCGGATCGGGCGATACCTGTTCCGCGGCAACCGCATCCGCAACCCCTACGACCCGGGCTTGGCCGCCTGACCGGCATCACCTCGTGGAGAGCCCGTTGCGTTGAAAGGCGCACGGCGGGTTCGGCGGGCGGTCCGGGGAAACGGAGCAGCAGCAATGCCGCCACCGCGCCCCGGACCGACCCAACACGCTGTACTTCGAGGCGGAGAAGGAAGACGGCCTGCGCAAGGTCGGCTACTCCAAGGAACGCCGCGTCGACCCTCAAGTCGTCGTGGGCTTGTTGGTCGACCGGGCCGGGTTCCCCCTGGAGATCGGCTGTTTCGAGGGCAACACGGCCGAGACCACCACGATCGTGCCGATTATCAAGGCCTTCCAGGCCCGGCACGGCCTGGCCGACATGGTCGTCGTGGCCGATGCCGGGATGTTGTCCGCGGGCAACCTGCGCGAGCTGGACGAGGCGGACCTGAGGTTCATCGTCGGATCCCGCGTCACCAAGGCCCCGGTCGACCTGGCCTGCCACTTCCGCTGGCACGGGGACGCCTTCGCCGATGGGCAGCTCATCGACACCATCACCCCCAAGAACCAGCGCACCATCGAGAACAACGCCAAGGTCAAGGCCGAACCGGTGTGGAACCCGGCCGAGCACCCAGGCTCGTGGCGGGCGGTATGGGCGTACTCGGCCAAACGGGCGGTGCGGGACAACACCACCCTCACCCTGCAGGAGAATCGGGCCAAGGCGGTCGTGGCCGGAGAACGGGCCGCCCGAGCTCCGCGGTTCGTCAAGACCACCAACGGCGCCCGGTCACTGGACGAGGCGTCGTTGGCCCGGGCACGCCGGCTGGTCGGTCTGAAGGGGTACGTCACGAACATCCGCGTCGAGACGATGCCCGCCGGTGAGGTGATCGCCAGCTACCACGACCTGTGGCACGTCGAGCAGTCCTTCCGGATGTCCAAGACCGACCTACGGGCCCGGCCGATGTTCCACCACACCAAGGACGCGATCGAGGCACACCTGACCATCGTGTTCACCGCCCTGGCCGTCAGCCGCGAGGTTCAGAACCGCACCGGGCTCGCGATCCGCAACCTCCTCCGGCAGCTGCGGCCGCTGCGGTCAGCGACCATCGCGATCAACGACACCGTGCAGACCTTCCCGCCCGCCATCCCCGCCCACAAGCAAGCGATCCTCGACGCGATCAAGCGGTAGTGGCTCAGGCACTAACCCGAATGACCGAAGTCAGGCCCAGCGGGGCACGACAGGCCCGCACTGGCCGCAGAGCGGCGCCGACCCAGAGACACGGCGGGAGCCGACCGGGCCGGACGGCATAGGCCCGCCTCGAGCCGCGCGGGCGTCCAGGGCTACCCGCACGCCTGGAGTTTCGGCTCCATTCACGCATTGCCACACGGCCGTCCCTGGCCAGGAAGGTGCTTGGTCCTGCCAGGGGGAGGGCGGACGCGCTTTCCGCGCTGGGACGCCATAAAGCGCCCATGCCGTCGATGACGACATGGGCGCTTTATGAAGTATGTCCGGCTGCGTCCTACTCTCCCACACCGTCACCAGTGCAGTACCATCGGCGCTGAAGGGCTTAGCTTCCGGGTTCGGAATGGAACCGGGCGTTTCCCCTTCGCTATGGCAGCCGAAACTCTATGGAGATTTTGGTTGTTCCCGACCGTATCTCGGGAACTGCACAGTGGACGCGGAGCAACTACTCTAAAGAGTGTGTATCAAGTTATCGGCTTATTAGTACCAGTCAGCTACATGCATTGCTGCACTTCCACGTCTGGCCTATCAACCCAGTAGTCTAGCTGGGAGCCTCTCGGGGTAAACCCCATGGAAACCTCATCTTGAAGCGTGCTTCCCGCTTAGATGCTTTCAGCGGTTATCACTTCCGAACGTAGCTAATCAGCAGTGCTCTTGGCAGAACAACTGACACACCAGAGGTTCGTCCATCCCGGTCCTCTCGTACTAGGGACAGCCCTTCTCAAGTTTCCTACGCGCACAGCGGATAGGGACCGAACTGTCTCACGACGTTCTAAACCCAGCTCGCGTACCGCTTTAATGGGCGAACAGCCCAACCCTTGGGACCTACTCCAGCCCCAGGATGCGACGAGCCGACATCGAGGTGCCAAACCATGCCGTCGATATGGACTCTTGGGCAAGATCAGCCTGTTATCCCCGGGGTACCTTTTATCCGTTGAGCGACGGCGCTTCCACAAGCCACCGCCGGGTCACTAGTTCCGACTTTCGTCCCTGCTCGACATGTCTGTCTCACAGTCAAGCTCCCTTGTGCACTTACACTCGACACCTGATTGCCAACCAGGCTGAGGGAACCTTTGAGCGCCTCCGTTACCTTTTAGGAGGCAACCGCCCCAGTTAAACTACCCACCAGGCACTGTCCCTGATCCGGATCACGGACCGAGGTTAGATATCCAGAACGACCAGAGTGGTATTTCAACGTTGACTCCACACACACTGGCGTGCATGCTTCACAGTCTCCCACCTATCCTACACAAGCCGTACCGAACACCAATACCAAGCTGTAGTAAAGGTCCCGGGGTCTTTCCGTCCTGCTGCGCGTAACGAGCATCTTTACTCGTAGTGCAATTTCGCCGAGTTCGTGGTTGAGACAGTGGAGAAGTCGTTACGCCATTCGTGCAGGTCGGAACTTACCCGACAAGGAATTTCGCTACCTTAGGATGGTTATAGTTACCACCGCCGTTTACTGGGGCTTAAATTCTGAGCTTCGGCCCGAAGACCTAACCCGTCCTCTTAACCTTCCAGCACCGGGCAGGCGTCAGTCCGTATACATCGTCTTGCGACTTCGCACGGACCTGTGTTTTTAGTAAACAGTCGCTTCTCCCTGGTCTCTGCGGCCCTTCACCCTAGTGAGCAAGTCACTTCAGGGTCGGGGCCCCCCTTCTCCCGAAGTTACGGGGGCATTTTGCCGAGTTCCTTAACCACGATTCACTCGATCGCCTTGGTATTCTCTACCTAACCACCTGAGTCGGTTTGGGGTACGGGCGGCTTGAACCTCGCTAGAGGATTTTCTCGGCAGCATAGGATCACCCTGCTTCCCGCATTCGCGGTCACTATCAGGTCTCAGGATATGTGTGGTGCGGATTTGCCTACACCACTCCCTACACCCTTGGACGTGGACAACCATCGCCACGCGGAGGCTACCTTCCTGCGTCTCCCCATCGCTTGACTACTACTAAATTGGGTCGCGCGCTCCAGTCGAATCAGTCCGAAGACGTCATCAACCTTCAGGCGCTTAGCATCACAAGGTTCGTCATGGGCGGTTCTTCGCCGGTTCCGGAATATCAACCGGATGTCCATCGACTACGCCTGTCGGCCTCGCCTTAGGTCCCGACTTACCCAGGGCAGATTAGCTTGACCCTGGAACCCTTGGTTATTCGGCGGACGGGTTTCTCACCCGTCTTTCGCTACTCATGCCTGCATTCTCACTCGTGTGGCGTCCACGGCTGGATCACTCCGCCGCTTCACTCGCCACACGACGCTCCCCTACCCATCAACACGCTTGGACCGCGGACCCGTAGGTGTCGCGGCCGGGCAATGTGTCAATGCCACAGCTTCGGTGGTGTGCTTGAGCCCCGCTACATTGTCGGCGCGGAATCACTTGACCAGTGAGCTATTACGCACTCTTTAAAGGGTGGCTGCTTCTAAGCCAACCTCCTGGTTGTCAATGCAACTCCACATCCTTTCCCACTTAGCACACGCTTAGGGACCTTAGCTGGTGATCTGGGCTGTTTCCCTCTCGACTACGGAGCTTATCCCCCGCAGTCTCACTGCCACGCTCTCACTTACCGGCATTCGGAGTTTGGCTAACGTCAGTAACCTGGTGAGGCCCATTGGCTATCCAGTAGCTCTACCTCCGGTAAGAAACACGTGACGCTGCACCTAAATGCATTTCGGGGAGAACCAGCTATCACGGAGTTTGATTGGCCTTTCACCCCTACCCACAGCTCATCCCCTCAGTTTTCAACCTAAGTGGGTTCGGTCCTCCACGACGTCTTACCGTCGCTTCAACCTGGCCATGGGTAGATCACTCCGCTTCGGGTCTAGACCCAGCGACTAATTCGCCCTATTCGGACTCGCTTTCGCTACGGCTCCCCCACACGGGTTAACCTCGCCACTGAGCACTAACTCGCAGGCTCATTCTTCAAAAGGCACGCCGTCACCCCACAAGGAGGCTCCGACGGATTGTAGGCACACGGTTTCAGGATCTATTTCACTCCCCTCCCGGGGTACTTTTCACCTTTCCCTCACGGTACTTGTCCGCTATCGGTCACCAGGGAATATTTAGGCTTAGCGGGTGGTCCCGCCAGATTCACACGGGATTTCTCGGGCCCCGTGCTACTTGGGATACTTCTCTGGAGTTCGCGCCATTTCGTCTACGGGGGTAGCACCCTCTGTGCCGGGCCTTTCAATGCCCTTCGACTATAACGCGAATTTTTGACTCCATGCCAGCATGTCAGCACTGACTGAAAAGTCCCACGACCCCGAACATGCAACGCCTGACAGCTATCACACATGCTCGGTTTAGCCTCTTCCGCTTTCGCTCGCCACTACTCACGGAATCGCGGTTGCTTTCTCTTCCTGTGGGTACTGAGATGTTTCACTTCCCCACGTTCCCTCCACTCGCCCTATGTGTTCAGACGAGAGTGACTGGACTTGCCTCCAGCCGGGTTTCCCCATTCGGAAATCCTCGGATCACAGTCTGGTTATCGACTCCCCGAGGCTTATCGCAGATTCCTACGTCCTTCTTCGGTTCCTGGTGCCAAGGCATCCACCGTGTGCCCTTATAAACTTGAGCCACAAAGATGCTCGCGTCCACTGTGTAGTTCTCAAAATACGGGCGGCCCCTCACCGACCAGACGCCTACCGACTGTCTGCCTGGGCAGCTCAGCCGGTGGTTCGTCCATGGTGAGGGTCCTGACCGGTAACCGGCCTTCAGGTTCAGACGTATCGTCCGAGCCCTCAGGACCCAACAACGTGTCAGGCACTGCCACCCTCTCGCCGGCGTTCCACTGTCTTGCGACTTGTACTAGCCAGGCGGGCTGATGTCAGCGCCAAATAATCGATGTTCCACCCTTGAGCACCTGCTGCCAGACGTTCGCTGACAGAGCAGGGCCTGGATCGCTTGCGCGACCAGTGCTCCTTAGAAAGGAGGTGATCCAGCCGCACCTTCCGGTACGGCTACCTTGTTACGACTTAGTCCCAATCGCCAGTCCCACCTTCGACGGCTCCCTCCAATAAAGGTTGGGCCACCGGCTTCGGGTGTTACCGACTTTCGTGACTTGACGGGCGGTGTGTACAAGGCCCGGGAACGTATTCACCGCAGCGTTGCTGATCTGCGATTACTAGCGACTCCGACTTCATGGGGTCGAGTTGCAGACCCCAATCCGAACTGAGACCGGTTTTTTGGGATTCGCTCTACCTTGCGGTTTCGCAGCCCTTTGTACCGGCCATTGTAGCATGCGTGAAGCCCAAGACATAAGGGGCATGATGATTTGACGTCATCCCCACCTTCCTCCGAGTTGACCCCGGCAGTCTCCTATGAGTCCCCGCCATTACGCGCTGGCAACATAGAACGAGGGTTGCGCTCGTTGCGGGACTTAACCCAACATCTCACGACACGAGCTGACGACAACCATGCACCACCTGTATACCGACCTTGCGGGGCACCTATCTCTAGGTGTTTCCGGTATATGTCAAGCCTTGGTAAGGTTCTTCGCGTTGCATCGAATTAATCCGCATGCTCCGCCGCTTGTGCGGGCCCCCGTCAATTCCTTTGAGTTTTAGCCTTGCGGCCGTACTCCCCAGGCGGGGCACTTAATGCGTTAGCTGCGGCACGGAACTCGTGGAATGAGTCCCACACCTAGCGCCCAACGTTTACGGCATGGACTACCAGGGTATCTAATCCTGTTCGCTCCCCATGCTTTCGCTTCTCAGCGTCAGTTATGGCCCAGAGACCTGCCTTCGCCATCGGTGTTCCTCCTGATATCTGCGCATTTCACCGCTACACCAGGAATTCCAGTCTCCCCTACCACACTCTAGTCTGCCCGTACCCACTGCAAGTCCGGGGTTGAGCCCCGGATTTTCACAGCAGACGCGACAAACCGCCTACAAGCTCTTTACGCCCAATAATTCCGGACAACGCTCGCACCCTACGTATTACCGCGGCTGCTGGCACGTAGTTAGCCGGTGCTTCTTCTGCAGGTACCGTCACTTGCGCTTCTTCCCTGCTGAAAGAGGTTTACAACCCGAAGGCCGTCATCCCTCACGCGGCGTCGCTGCATCAGGCTTTCGCCCATTGTGCAATATTCCCCACTGCTGCCTCCCGTAGGAGTCTGGGCCGTGTCTCAGTCCCAGTGTGGCCGGTCGCCCTCTCAGGCCGGCTACCCGTCGTCGCCTTGGTGAGCCGTTACCTCACCAACTAGCTGATAGGCCGCGAGTCCATCCCAGACCGAAAAACTTTCCAGACAGTAGAGATGCCTCTCTGTCTCGTATCCGGTATTAGCTCCGGTTTCCCGGGGTTATTCCAGAGTCTGGGGCAGGTTACTCACGTGTTACTCACCCGTTCGCCACTGATCATCCCGGAGCAAGCTCCGAGAGTCACCGTTCGACTTGCATGTGTTAAGCACGCCGCCAGCGTTCGTCCTGAGCCAGGATCAAACTCTCCGTTGATGTTTAGCTCTCGACCGGAGTCGAGAAAAACTAGACCCTCAAGAGGGTTGTTTCACTGACTGAGCAAGAACAACTAGCTATTGCTAGATGATCGTTGTCAACCAAAGGATTTTCGTTCGATGTGGCTGCAGTACAGGCCATGTGACCCGCTTGGCCGCCACCTCGAGACGAGGTTATTGGCATCGATTTTTGACACGCTGTTGAGTTCTCAAGGTTCGGACGCGCACCATCGCTCGGCTCCGTGAGCCTTGCGCTGGGGCAACCCTACTAACTTACCCGCATCCCTCTTGGGCGTCAAACCCATGACCCGCTCTCTGAGCGGCTGGATCAGATCGCACTTGGCTCTCTGCGGTGTATCCACTGTAGCAGGCCGTCGGCCGGCTCCCGGTCGCCCTCTCGGGAGCCCCGGAGGCCGCTGGTTTCTCAGCTGCTTCGGTGGGTCAGCTCGTGGGACCGGCCTGCTTTGTGTGGGGCTTGCGCCTCACCGCGGTGGCGTCCGTTCCTCCCTGTCGGGCTGACGTCGAGAACACTAGACGAGGCCTTGCGCAAAACACAAATCCGATCCCGGCGGCCGCCTGACGTCCTGTGACCGGCTGGATCCCCTTGCTGCACAAGCGGACCAGGCGCCTTGCAGAGCCGCAGGCAGCCAGCCGCGGGCGGGTGGGCACCACCCGGGAGTCACGGAGCCATGCGGGCAGCGGCGAGCGACTTGCGCCCACGTCGGAGGAGGGCCACCCGGCCGTGCAGGAAGTCCTCCGGCCCGAGCACTCGCTCAGGATCGGTGATCTTCAGGTTGTTCAGGGAGGCGCCACCGTCGCCGATGGCCCTCCGCGCGGCCTTGCGGGAGTCCACGAGGCCCACCGCGACCAGTGCCTCGGTCACCGATGTGCCGACCTGCACCGCCGCGCCGGGCAGTTCCCCGGTGGCATCCGACAACGTCTGCGCGTCGAGAGCGCGCACGTCGCCCTTGCCGAAGAGCGCTTCCGAGGCCGCCTGGACCGCTGCCGTCGCTTCGGCGCCGTGGACGAGTGTGGTGACGTCCGCGGCCAGGGCACGCTGCGCCTCGCGCAGGAACGGCTTCTCGGCGAGCGACCGCCCCAGCTCGGCGATCTGCTCCTCGGTGCGGTCGGTGAAGACCTTGAGCAGCTTCACCACCGAGGCATCCTCGACGTTGATCCAGTACTGGTAGAACGCGTACGGGCTGGTCATGTCTGCCGACAGCCAGATGGCGTTGCCCTCGCTCTTGCCGAACTTGTTGCCCGACGAGTCGGTGACCAGCGGCGTGGTCAGGAGGTGGACCGAAGCACCCGCCACCTTGTGGATCAGGTCGGCGCCGGCGGTGAGGTTGCCCCACTGGTCCTGGCCGCCGGTCTGCAGCGTGCAGCCGTAGGTCCGGTACAGCTCGAGGTAGTCGAGTCCCTGGAGAATCTGGTAGCTGAACTCGGTGTACGAGATCCCCTCATCGCTGTGCAACCTGGCCGCCACCGCCTCTTTCCGGATCATCTGGTTCACCCGGAAGTGCTTGCCGAGGTCACGCAGGAAGTCGAGGGCCGACAGTGGGGCGGTCCACTCCAGGTTGTTGACGAGGATCGCCGGGTGCGCCACTCCCGAGCTGCCGTCGAAGTCCAGGAACGGCTGGACCTGCTTCTGGATGTTGGCCACCCACTCCGCCGTCTGCTCCTTGGTCTTCAGGACGCGCTCGGCGGTCGGCCGCGGGTCTCCGATGAGGCCCGTTGACCCGCCCACGAGGCAGATCACCTTGTGCCCGGCTCGCTGGAGGTGACGCAGGACGATGAGCTGCACGAGGTTGCCGAAGTGGAGCGACGGAGCCGTGGGGTCGAAGCCGCAATACGCCGTGATCGGCCCGTCGGCGAGTGCCTGGCGCAGCGCGGCCTCGTCGGTGGTCTGCGCCACCAGCCCCCGCCACTGCAGCTCGTCGAGGATGGTACTCACGGTCGTCATGCTCCTTCGGTTCTGCTGTGCGGTCCGGTGATCGTCCCGGTCTCGGCGTGCCGGTCGGGACGACAGACGCAGGCCCGCTCGGCTACGCGGCAAGCCTGCCCTATGCCCGCAGCGGGCGGCGACGCGGTTTCGCCGGTCGGTACACCGACACGGTCGGCTCCCCTTCCAGCCAGAAGCGCCAGGGGTATGCCGCGGCGTCGCCCCCGGCGCCCGCGACGCCGACGCGCGGGCCGGTTCGGATCGCCGCATGAGCCGGGCGGGTCCCCGGCAGGTCGATGCGGCTCTCCCCCGGCTCGGCGCACAGGTCCAGGCCGTTCTGCTCGCGCCCCAGCCCCAGGGTCCGGGCCAGGCGCGCAGGACCGCGAGCCCAGTCCCGGGGAGAGATCCCGTCGCGCCGGGCGGCGACGACCGCCTGGCCTGCGACCACCTCGCCCGCCCGAAGCAGGACCGCGCTGGCCTGCCCTTCGGGACCACACACCACATTGGCGCACCAGTGCATCCCGTACGTGAAGTAGACGTAGAGGTGGCCGGGGTGGCCGAACATCACCTCCGTGCGGGGGGTGAGGCCGCGGTAAGCGTGCGAACCCGGATCGACGTCACCGGCATACGCCTCGACCTCCGTGAGGCGAACCGTGATGCCGCCGTGGGTGAAGAGCGCGCCCAGGAGTGAGGGTGCGACGTCGAGGACGTCCTCCTCGAAGAAGGCGCGCTCGAGCCGGGTGACGGTCACGCGGAGATCGTAGGCGGCGCGGCAGGCAGGAGGTCAGGCGTTGCGCCGGCGGATCTTGTTCCCGAGCCAGACGACAGGGTCGTAATGACGGTCGACGACGCGCTCCTTGAGTGGGATGAGAGCGTTGTCGGTGATCTTGATGTGTTCGGGGCACACCTCCGTGCAGCACTTGGTGATGTTGCACAGTCCGAGGCCGTGCTCCAGGCGCGCCGCGGGGCGACGGTCCGCAGTGTCGAGGGGGTGCATGTCGAGCTCCGCGATCCGCATGAGGAAGCGCGGACCAGCGAAAGACTCCTTGTTGTCCTCGTGGTCGCGCACCACGTGACAAACGCTCTGGCACAGGTAGCACTCGATGCACTTGCGGAATTCCTGGCTGCGCTCGACGTCGACCTGCTGCATCCGGTAGTCCCCGGGCGCCAGGTCGGCGGGCGGGGCGAACGCCGGGATCTCGCGGGCCTTCTGGTAGTTGAAGGAGACGTCGGTCACCAGGTCCCGCTGCACCGGGAAGGTCCGCAGCGGGGTGACAGTGATCGTCTCGCCCTCCTCGAACGTGCTCATGCGGGTCATGCACATGAGCCGCGGATGGCCGTTGACCTCGGCGCTGCAGGAACCGCACTTGCCGGCCTTGCAGTTCCAGCGCACCGCCAGATCGGGCGCCTGGGTCGCCTGCAGCCGGTGGATGATGTCGAGGACGACTTCGCCCTCGTTGACCTCGACCGAGTAGTCCTGCAGGTCACCGCCGTCGGCGTCGCCTCGCCACACCCGGAACTTGCCCTCGTAGCTCATTGCGCACTCCCCTCGTCCAATCGGGCCAGTTCCTTCTCCGTGAGGTACTTGGAGAGCTCGCTGCGCTCGAAGAGCTCGAGCAGGTCAAGCCGGATCTCCGGCACCGGCTGGTGGCGTAGTTCCACCGGCGCGCCACCCTCGCCGGGTGCGCCTTCGCCGCCCGAGGCGACCAGCCGGCATACCAGATTGGTGCCTCGCCACTGCGGATCCATGGCCGGAAAGTCCTCACGGGTGTGCCCACCCCGGCTCTCGGTGCGCTCCAGTGCGGCCAGCGCGACGCAGCGGCATACCGCCAGCATGTTGCGCAGGTCGAGCGCGAGGTGCCAGCCCGGATTGAACTGACGATGGCCCTCCACACCGACCCGCTCGGCGCGAGCGTGGAGGTCGTCGAGGACATCGAGGGCCTCGCGGATCTCGTGCTCGCGCCGGATGATGCCGACCAGGTCGTTCATCTTCTGCTGGAGCTCCTGGTGGAGCGTGTAGGGATTCTCGGCGACGTCCTCAGCCCGGAACGGCGCCAGCGCCACCGCCGCCGCGGTGTCGATGTCGACGTCCACGACGGCTGGCCTGGCCGTGCCGAGCCCGCCCACGTACTCGGCGGCCCCGGCGCCGGCCCGGCGCCCGAAGACCAAGAGGTCGGAGAGGCTGTTGCCGCCCAGGCGGTTGGATCCGTGCATGCCGCCCGCCACCTCGCCGGCGGCGAACAGACCCGGCACCGACGTGCCTGCAGTGTCGGCGTCGACTTCGACCCCGCCCATGACGTAGTGGCAGGTAGGCCCGACCTCCATCGGCTCCGCCGTGATGTCGACGTCGGCCAGCTCCTTGAACTGGTGGTGCATCGATGGCAGGCGGCGGCGGATCTCTTCGGCCGGCAGCCGTGTGGACACGTCGAGGAACACCCCGCCGTGGGGGCTCCCGCGGCCCTCCTTGACCTCGTTGTTGATGGCTCTGGCCACTTCGTCACGGGGCAGCAGCTCGGGCGGCCGCTTGTTGTTGTCGGGGTCGTCGTACCAGCGGTCCGCCTCTTCCTCCGTGTCGGCGTACTGGCCCCGGAAGACGTCCGGGACGTAGTCGAACATGAACCGCTTGCCCTCGGAGTTGGTCAGGACGCCTCCGTCGCCCCGGACCGACTCGGTGACGAGGATGCCCTTCACCGAGGGCGGCCACACCATCCCTGTCGGGTGGAACTGGATGAACTCCATGTTGATGAGGCTCGCGCCGGCCCGCAGCGCCAGGGCGTGGCCGTCGCCGGTGTATTCCCAGGAGTTGCTCGTAACCTTGAAGGACTTGCCGATCCCACCCGTGGCCAGGATCACCGCCGGGGCCTCGAACAGGACGAAGCGGCCGGACTCGCGCCAGTACCCGAAGGCCCCGGCCACGGGCGCCTCGGGGGCGACGCCGCCCTTGAGGATGTCGGTGATGGTGAGCTCGGCGAACACCTTCAGCCGGCTCTCATAGTCCCCGGTCTCGCGGTGGTCCTCCTGCTGGAGGCTGACGATCTTCTGCTGAAGGGTGCGGATCAGCTCCAGCCCGGTGCGGTCGCCGACGTGTGCGAGCCGTGGGTACTCGTGGCCGCCGAAGTTGCGCTGGCTGATCTTGCCGTCGGGTGTGCGGTCGAAGAGGGCGCCGTAGGTCTCCAGCTCCCAGACGCGCTGCGGTGCCTCCTTGGCGTGCAGCTCGGCCATGCGCGGGTTGTTGAGGAACTTGCCGCCTCGCATGGTGTCGCGGAAATGGACCTGCCAGTTGTCGTTGTCGTTGACGTTGCCCATCGATGCCGCGATGCCGCCCTCGGCCATGACCGTGTGCGCCTTGCCGAAGAGCGACTTGCAGATGATCGCCGTTCGCAGGCCCTGCTCGCGCGCCTCGATGGCGGCGCGCAGGCCAGAGCCTCCGGCACCGATGACGAGGACGTCGTACTCGTGCCTCTCGAGGTCGGTCACGTGAGCTCCTTCGCTGCGTTCTCTGTGCTCGTGCTAGTGGGTATGCCGGTGGTGAGCGGGCTGCCGGATGCGGTATGCCGGGCGGCCGCCGAGCGGACGGCGACCGGGCCCGAGTCGGTCGCCACTAGTTGATGAACCGCAGGTCGTTGAAGACGCCTGCGTCGACCAGCGCGATGTAGGCGTCGGTGACCACGAGGCTGCCCAGGGTGATCCATGCGAACTGCATGTGGCGCGTGTTGAGCTTGGACACCCAGCCCCACATCCGGTAGCGCACCGGGTGCCTGCTGAAATGGTTCAAGCGGCCGCCGATGATGTTGCGGCAGCTGTGGCAGCCGAGGGTGTAGCACCACAGCAGCACCACGTTGACCCAGATGATGACGGTGCCCAGCCCGATGCCGAAACCGCCGTCACCCCCCCGGAAGGCGTGCACGCCATCCCAAGTGTTGATGAGCGAGACGATGATTGCTGCGTAGAAGAAGTAGCGGTGGACGTTCTGCACGATGAGTGGGAAGCGTGTCTCGCCCGAGTAGGACTTGTGCGGCTCGGCGACGGCGCACGCGGGCGGGGAGAGCCAGAACGAGCGGTAGTAGGCCTTGCGGTAGTAGTAGCAGGTCAGCCGGAAGAGCAGCAGGAACGGTAGGGTCAGCACCGCGAACGGGATCAGCGGCGGCCACTCCCCGAACGGCGTGCCGAAGTGCGCCGAGCCCGGTTCGCACGAGGTCGACAGGCACGGCGAGGCGAACGGCGTGAGGTAGCCGTACTCAGCCACGAAGTAGTGCTTCTGCGTGGCGGCGCGGATGATGCCGTAGAGCAGCCACGCGGTGAAGCAGATGAAGGTGACGAGCGGCTGGAGCCACCAGCGGTCCTCGCGGAGGGTACGGGCTGCGATGCGCGCGCGTCCAGGAGCGGAGACGCCCTGGTTGAGGTCGAGGTCAGCCACGGTTGAGGTCTCCGTGCGGGCCCAGCTCGTCGTCGGCGTCGACCCACATGGCGGGGTCATAGTCCTCGTCGGGGATGAAGACGATCTCTCCCGGTCCCCCAGCCCGGTCCGTGGACCCGATGCCGGCAGCCTTGGCGAGCAGGTCGACATCGTCGGCAAGCCGGACGACGTCGTCGCGCAGCCGCACAACGTCGATCGTGTCCCCCATCGACTCGCTCAGCGCCATCACGGCTGTGCGGAGTCCCGCCACATGGCCCGCCGCAGTCGTGAGGTCTTCTCTGACGCCCATGGCACCAACCCTTCGGACGGTGAAAACACGCAGGTGTTGTGGGCCAGAATGCCCACCGGTCTCGGACCCTAGCGCGTCCCCACGGCAATTTCGCGGGCCGCCGCTGAAGTTTGCGAGTTTGATGCCTCACACCCCTGGACGCGTCAGCGCGGACAGCACTTCTGCGCACGGCATCCAGCGGCCAAGCGGACCGCAGCATAGGCCCAGCGGACCCAGCGACCCAGCGGACCGCAGCACCGGCGCAGCGCATGGTGGGGAGCAGCTCAGCGGACGGCCGGCCAGGCGTGCGACCATCCCCTCGCGTCAGCCAGCGCCTCCTTCAGGTGCTCCAGCTGCTCGGCGACCCGGACGGGAGCGGTTCCTCCCTTCGCGCTGCGCGAGGCCAGGGATCCCTCGACCGAGAGCACATCGCGCACACCTGATGTCAGGTGATGGCTGATGGCCGCCAGCTCCGCATCCGTCAGGTCCCCCAGCTCGATGCCGCGCGACTCGCACTCGCGCACGCACGAGCCCGCTACCTCGTGTGCAACCCGGAATGGCACGCCCTCCCGGACCAGCCACTCGGCGACGTCGGTCGCCAGCGAGAAGCCCTGCGGGGCCAGGCTCTGGAGGCGGTCCGCGTCGAACACCAGGGTGGCCACCATCCCGGCGAAGGCCGGCAGGAGCACCTCGAGGGTGTCGACCGCGTCGAAGACCGGCTCCTTGTCCTCCTGGAGGTCCCGGTTGTAGGCCAGCGGGAGCGCCTTCAGCGTGGCCAGCAGGCCAGCCAGGTCGCCGATCAGTCGGCCGGCTTTGCCCCGGGCGAGTTCGGCGACGTCGGGGTTCTTCTTCTGCGGCATGATGCTCGACCCGGTCGAGTAGGCGTCGTCGAGCGTGACGAACGAGAACTCCTTCGTGGCCCAGAGCACGACCTCCTCGGCCAGGCGGGAAATGTCGACCGCCGTCATGGCGGCCACGAACGCGAACTCCGCCACGAAGTCGCGCGAGGCGGTGCCGTCGATCGAGTTCTCGACCGACGCGGCGAAGCCGAGGTCGGCGGCCACCGCCTCCGGGTCCAGGCCGAGTGAGCTCCCGGCGAGCGCCCCCGACCCGTAGGGGGACACGGCGGCACGGCGGTCCCAGTCGCGGAGTCGATCCACGTCCCGGACCAAGGCCCACGCGTGGGCGAGCAGGTGGTGGCTCAGCAGCACCGGCTGGGCGTGCTGGAGGTGGGTGCGCCCCGGCATCGCCACGCCCAGATGCCGCTCCGACTGTCCGACCAGGGCGTCGACGACATCAAGCACCAGGCCGGCGACCGAGCGCGCATGGTCGCGCAGATACATCCGGAACAGGGTCGCCACCTGGTCGTTGCGCGAGCGCCCGGCACGGAGCCGGCCGCCCACGTCCGCTCCGGCCCGCTCGATGAGTCCCCGCTCCAAGGCGGTGTGCACGTCCTCGTCGTCCTCCGCCGGCACGAACACGCCGGACCTCACATCCGCGAGCAGCTGCTCGAGCGCGTCGAGCATGGCCTCCAGGGTGGGGTCGTCCAGCAGGCCTGCACGGTGCAGCACCCGGGCATGCGCTCGTGACCCGGCAAGGTCGTAGGAGGCGAGCCGCCAGTCGAACTGGGTCGACTTCGACAGTGCGGCCAGCGCAT
This sequence comes from uncultured Actinomycetota bacterium, assembly GCA_963715025.1. GTDB lineage: Bacteria > Actinomycetota > Actinomycetes > Actinomycetales > Dermatophilaceae > DASSJT01. Next base: position 925,987 of record CAVQQQ010000002.1, read on the forward strand.
CCGCCGGGCCGCCGGCGAACCGGCCGCCCCACAGGCTCACCCGCTCGGCGGCGGCTGGGCCACCCGGCATACCCTCTGCTACTCCTGCCTCGTCAGCCACGGGCGAGCCGCTCGTCGCGCGCGGCGGCGATCTTGCTCGGCAGCGCCCACAGGTCGACAAAGCCCTTCGCGAGCGACTGGTCGAACGCGTCGCCCTCGTCGTAGGTGGCGAGGCTGAAGTCGTAAAGGCTCGCCTCGGAGCGACGGCCGGTGACGACCGCGCGGCCGCCATGCAGGGTCATCCGGATATCGCCGGAGACGTACCGCTGTGATTCCTCGACGAACGTGTCGAGGGCGTGCTTCAGCGGGCTGAACCACAGGCCGTCGTAGGTGAGCTCGCCCCAGCGCTGCTCGACCTGGCGCTTGAACCGGGCGAAGTCGCGCTCGACCGTGACGTTCTCCAGCTCTTGGTGGGCCGTGATCAGCGCGATCGCGCCAGGCGCCTCGTAGACCTCGCGGCTCTTGATGCCGACGAGCCGGTCCTCGACCAGGTCGAGGCGGCCGACGCCCGCGTTTCCGGCGCGCTCGTTGAGCTGCTGGATCGCCTGCAGCATCGTGACCTTCTCGCCGTCGATCGCGAGCGGGACGCCTGCCTCGAAGGTGATCACGGCCTCGTCGGGCTCGTGCTGGCGGGCCGGGTCCTTGGTGTAGGAGTAGATGTCCTCGACCGGGCCGTTCCAAATGTCCTCAAGGAACCCGGTCTCGACCGCTCGGCCCCAGACGTTCTGGTCAATCGAGTAGGGGTTCTTCTTGGTGGTCTCGATCGGCAGGCTCTTCTCCTCGGCGTAGGTGATCGCCTTCTCGCGGGTGAGCGCGAGGTCGCGGACCGGCGCGAGGCAGGTCAGGTCGGGGGCGAGCGCGGCGATGCCCGCCTCGAAGCGGACCTGGTCGTTGCCCTTGCCGGTGCAGCCGTGGGCGACGACCGCGGCGCCGTGCTCGCGGGCGGCCCGGACGAGATGCTTGACGATGACCGGGCGGGACAGGGCCGATACCAGGGGGTAGCGGTCCATGTAGAGGGCGTTGGCCTTGAGGGCCGGCAGGCAGTACTCCTCGGCGAACTCCTCGCGGGCGTCTGCCACGTACGCCTCCACGGCGCCGCACTGGAGCGCCCGCTGGCGGATGACCTCGAGGTCCTCGCCACCCTGGCCCACGTCGACGGCGACGGCCACCACCTCCCTGCCGGTGGCGTCGGCGATCCAGCCGATGGCGACGGAGGTGTCGAGCCCTCCGGAATACGCGAGGACGACGGGGTCAGTCACGGGTGTCTCCTGGGTTTGGTTTGAGGTCTTGGGGAGTGGGTTTGGGGGTACACCGGGGGCGAAGCCCCCTGTGCGTGGTCAGTCGCGTGAGCCGGCGAGGTCGAGGAGGCGGGCGCAGACGGCCTTGCTCGCCGCCGCTCCGGTCGTGATCACCATGATCGTGTCGTCGCCGGCGATCGTGCCGACGATGTCCGGCTGGTCGCCATGGTCGATCGCCGAGGCGAGGAAGTTCGCGGCGCCGGGCGGAGTGCGCACGACCACGAGATTGCCCGAGGCCACGGCGGTGACCAGCAGCTCCTCGCAGCGCTGGCGCAGGCGGGTCTGCACCTCCTCGGCCGCGGCGGCCGGACGCGGCGTGCGGTCGCCGCCCTCGCCGGGCACGGCGTAGACCAGGGCTCGGCCCATGCGCACCTTCTCCGCGCCGAGCTCGACCAGGTCGCGGGACAGGGTGGCTTGCGTGACCTCGATGCCGTCGTGCGCCAGCAACCCGAGCAGCTCGCCCTGGGAGCGCACGGCGTGGCGCCCCAGCAGCTCCACGATGCGCTGCTGGCGGCCGGTGCGCGTGTTGGCGATCGTCATCGCGCACCCTCCTGCGATGCCTTGAGTAAGAAGCGGATGAGCAGGAAGCAGGTGAGCGGGAGGCGGCGCACCCCGGCACCGGGCGTCATGACCGCACCTCCTGAGCGGTTGCGGCCTCGAGGATCCCGGGAAGCGCTGACACGAAGTCGTCGGCCTGGGCGGCGGTGAGCACCAGCGGCGGAGCGACCCGGATCGCACTCGGGGCGACCGGGTTGACGATGTAGCCGGCCTCGCGGGCTGCGCTCGCCACCGCGGGGGCGATCGCGTCGGCGAGGAGGATCGCGCGCAGGAGCCCCAGGCCGCGCACTCCGGTGACCTGGGGGTGGTCGAGGCCCAGGACCGCGGCGGCGAGGTGATCCCCCACGAGCCGGGCACGCTCCATAAGGCCCTCGTCCTCGATCGCGCCGAGGACAGCGAGACCCGCCGCGCACGCGAGGGGGTTGCCGCCGAAGGTCGTGCCGTGCTGGCCGGCGGTGAGTAGCGCGGAGACCTCCGGACCGAATGTGACCAGCGCCCCGATCGGCACTCCCCCGCCAAGCCCCTTGGCCACGGTGATCGCGTCGGGCACTATGCCAGCCTGCTGGAAGGCGAACCACGTGCCGGTGCGGCCGATGCCGGTCTGGACCTCGTCGAGGACGAGCAGCGCGCCAGCGTCGCGGGTTACCTGCCGGGCCAGGCGGAGGTATGCCGGCCCCGGGCTCAGGACTCCGGCCTCGCCCTGCACCGGCTCCAGGACGACGGCCGCCGTGTCGCTGGTGACGGTGGAGCGCAGCGCGGCCTCGTCGCCGTAGGGCAGGTGCACCACCTTGGGGATGAGCGGCTCGAATGGCTCGCGATAGGCGGGCTTGTGGGTCAGCGCGAGCGCGCCGGTGGTGCGGCCGTGGAAGGCGCCCTCCGCCGCGACCAGGCCGGTGCGCCCGGTACGGCGGCTCAGCTTGATCGCTGCCTCGATGGCCTCGGTGCCCGAGTTCGCGAAGAACACGGCGGATCCTGTGGGCGCACCGGCTATGTCGAGGAGCCGCTCGGCCAGGGCGATCTGCGCCGGCGAGGTGAAGAAGTTGGAGATGTGGATGGCCTCCCCGGCCTGTTTGGAAACGGCGGCGACGAGCGCGGGGTGGCCGTGGCCCAGGGCGTTGACGGCGATGCCGCCGACGAGGTCGAGGTAGCGGCGGCCGTCGACGTCCCAGACGTAGCACCCGTCGCCGTGCGACAGGACCAGCTGGGGGCGGCCGAACACGCCCAGCAGAGAGCGCTCGTAGCGCTCGAGATAGTCGCTGCTGCGGCTCACTGGTGCACCTCCCTGCGAGGGGTGGCGGAAATAACCGGCGTGGCGGCGCTCCAGTCCGCGCCGGAGCCTGGGGCCGAGTCCGCGCCGGAGCCTGGGGCCGAGTCCGAGCCGGAGCCTGGGGCCGAGCCGGCGGGTGGGCGAAGAGCCGAGTCGGGCAGGATCATCGTCCCGATCCCCTCGCTGGTGAAGACCTCGAGCAGGAGGGAGTGGGGCTGCCGCCCGTCGATGACGTGCGCCTGCGCGACGCCAGACTCGACCGCGCGCACACACGCCTCCAGCTTGGGGATCATGCCGGCATCGACGCGCGTCAGCAGGTCGCGGGCGCCGCTCAGGGACAGCTGGGACAGCAGCGAGGACCGGTCGGGCCAGTCGGAGTAGACGCCCTCGACGTCGGTCAGGACCACCAGCTTGTGAGCATGCAGCGCAACAGCGAGGGCCGCTGCAGCCGTGTCGGCATTGACGTTCAGGACCTGACCCTCGACGTCGAGGTCGGGCGCGACGGTCGAGACGACCGGGATCCGGCCGGCGTCGAGGATGTCCTGAACAGCTGAGGGGTTCACGCTCTCGACGTCGCCGACCAGCCCGATGTCGTGGGTCTCGTCGCCCACCACCGCGCCTCTGCGGCGAGCCCCGAACAGTCCGGCATCCTCTCCCGACAGGCCCACCGCGAGCGGTCCGTGCTGGTTGATGAGGCCGACGAGCTCGCGGCCAACCTGGCCGGTGAGCACCATGCGGACCACCTCCATGACCTCGGGTGTGGTCACGCGCAGGCCGCCCCTGAACTCGCTGACCAGGCCAAGGCGGTCCAGCATCGAGGCGATCTGCGGCCCGCCCCCGTGCACGACCACCGGGCGCAGCCCGGCATACCGCAGGAACACGATGTCCTGGGCGAATGCCGAGGTGAGCGCGTCATCGGTCATGGCGTTTCCGCCGTACTTGACCACGACCAGGGCCCCCCTGAACCGCTCGAGCCAGGGCAGCGCCTCCACGAGGGTGCTGGCCTTTGACTGGGCGACGCGGATCGCCGCGGCGTCGATGGCGCCCCTGGGGGTCTGGTTGTGCTGTGGCATGGCGCTGCGCTGTGGCACGCGGCTGCGCTGTGGCACGTCGCTGCGCTGTGGCAAGTCGCTCATGTGCTGTACGCCGAGTTCTCGTGGACGTAGTCGTGCGTCAGGTCGTTGGTCCACACCGTCGCGCTCGCGTCACCCGCGTGCAGGTCGACCGCCACGTGGACCTGCCTCGGCGAAAGGTCGACCAGCGCGCGGTCCTCGCCCAAGCCGCCGGACCGGCATACCTGGACGCCGTTCATGACCACGTCGAGCTGGTGCGGGTCGAACGCAGCCCGGGTGGTCCCGACGGCCGCGAGCACCCGCCCCCAGTTGGGGTCGTTGCCGAACACCGCGCACTTGAAGAGGTTGTTGCGCGCGATCGACCGGGCGACCTCGAGCGCATCGGCCTCGGTGGCCGCCGACCGCACCTCGATGGCGATGTCGTGGTTGGCACCCTCGGCGTCCGCGATCAGCTGACGCGACAGGCTCGCGCACACCTCGGTGATCGCATCGGACAGCTCCCCGGGAGCCACGGCGACGCCCGATGCGCCCGAAGACAGCAGCACGACGGTGTCGTTGGTGGACTGGCATCCGTCGGAGTCGATCCGGTCGAAGGTCCGCTCGGTCGCGTGGCGCAGCACAGCGTCGAGGTCGCCTTCTACCGCCGCGTCGGTGGTGAGGACGACGAGCATGGTGGCGAGGGCGGGTGCCAGCATTCCGGCTCCCTTGGCCATGCCGCCGACGGACCAGCCGCCTCGCTGCGCAACGGCCTGCTTCGGCACCGTGTCGGTGGTCATGATGGCGACCGCTGCCTGATCGCCCCCGCAGGGGTCGAGTGCGGTCGCCGCCTTGTCCACGCCGGAGAGCAGGCGGTCCATCGGCAGCAGCTCCCCGATGAGCCCGGTCGAGCAGACGACGACATCGCCGGCCGAGATGCCGAGCACCTCGCTGACCCGCTCCGCCGTGACGTGGGTGTCGGCGAAGCCCTGGGGCACCAGTGCATGCGTTGGCGCCCCCGGAGTTGAGGACCACGGCGTCGACCCGGCCGTCGGCCACCACCTGGCGCGACCACGTCACCGGCGCAGCCTCGACCCGGTTGCTGGTGAACACCGCCGCCGCCACGTGCTGGGGCCCGTCGTTGACCACGAGCGCGAGGTCGGGGGTTCCGCTCGCTTTGAGGCCGGCGGTGACGCCGGCCGCACGAAAGCCCCGCGGGTGGGTGACGCTCACGAGGAGCCACCTGCGGAGAGGCGGGCCGGCATCACGGTGTGCCCATGTCGCCGCCAGACGACGGCGGCCTCTTCGGCCTGCTCGGCCCTCACCAGGATCCAGTCGGTGTCGTAGGTCGAGATCGCCAGGATGGCGATGCCCTTGCGGGCCACCGGCTCCAGCAGTCCCGACATGACGCCGACCATCGAGAAGTCCAGGGGGCCGGCGATCTCGAAGCCGCGCAGGGGACCCTGCACGGTGACACCGGTGGGGATTTCGACGTGCGCGCAGATGACCGACGTTTCGCTATTGGTCGCCGTGATCGACTGGAGTGGGCCAGTCCGCCAGTTCCAGTGCGGGGACTCGCCGGGCTCGAGCCTGGCCACGGCGATGTCCTCGTCGTACTGCATCAGGTGCAGCCTGAGGTCGGTCACGGTGCCACTCCTGCCATCGGTAGGCCCGTTGTCTCGGGGAGACCCAGGGCGAGGTTCATGCATTGCACGGCTGCGCCGGCCGTGCCCTTCGTCAGGTTGTCGACGGCCGCTATGGCCACCACCCGGCCCACGCGCCCGTCGAACACGACCTGGAGGTGCACGGTGTTGCTCCCCAGGACGCTGGCCGTAGTCGGCCACTGCCCCTCGGGCAGCAGGTGTACGAACGGCTCGTCGTCGTAGGCCTTCTCCCACGCCTCGCGCACGCTGGCCGCAGTGGCGCCGGCTGCCACGCGCGCGGTGCACGTAGCGAGGATGCCCCGCGCCATGGGTGCGAGGGTGGGCGTGAACGACACCGTGACCGGCGCATCCGCGGCCGCGGTCAGGTTCTGCTCGATCTCAGGGGTATGCCGGTGAGTGCCCCCGACGCCGTAGGGAGACATCGCTCCCATCACCTCCGCCCCGAGGAGGTGGGGCTTGAGGGACTTGCCGGCCCCGGACGTGCCTGACGCTGCGACAACGGTGATGTCGTGCGGCTCGACGACCCCGGCCGCCAGGCCCGGTGCCAGCGCAAGACTGACGGCCGTCGGGTAACACCCGGGGACGGCCACGCGCCGTGCCCCCGTCAGGGCATCGCGCTGTCGGCCGCCGGCCGTCGGGAGCTCGGGCATGCCGTACGGCCACGAGCCGGCATACGGGGTGTCGTAGAACCTGCCCCATGCACCGGCGTCCCGGAGCCGGAAGTCCGCGCCGCAGTCGATCATCACGGCGTCATGGGGCAGGCGTTCCGCGAGGGCGGCTGAGTGGCCGTGCGGCAGGGCCAGGAACACCACGTCGTGACCGGAGAGCGCCTCCGGCGTGGTGTCGGCCAGCTCGCGGTCGGCAAGCGGGGTCAGGTGTGGGTGGACCGCGCCCAGCCGCTGCCCCGCGCTCGAGGATGCGGTGAGGGTACCGATGGCGACGTCCGGGTGGGCCAGCAGGAGTCGCACGAGCTCGCCCCCGGCATACCCGCTCGCGCCAGCAACCGCCACTGAGACCATGACGCATGACTATACAAGTCCGTCGATGAATATGCGAAGCGGTTTGGCGAGCCGTGGGATGGCGATGTCAGCCGGTCCTCGCACCTGCGGATATCGGGCGTTCCGGTCCTCGGCGGCGTAGCGTCTCAGGGGTGGACGATCCCCTTGAGCCCGCGGCCGTGGTCGAGGTTCCGGCGGCCAGCGGGGCACGCCGTTCGGCAGTCCTGACCGAGCCGACCCTGCTGTTCATCGTGGTGGCGGGGATGGTCCACATCGCGCGCGGCTACGCCGCCGACATCGTCCTGTTCTTCGGCATGGCGGCACTCCTGGTGTGGGACGCCAGGCGGTCCCCCGCCCTCGGCGCGGTGCCCAGGCCACTCGAGGCAGGGCGCTGGGCGCGAGCGGTCATCGTGCTCTCGTCACTCGGCTTCGGGGTACTGGTCAGCCGGCTGCCCCGCGACGCCCCCGAACTGAACATCGCCTTCGCGGCCCCTGGTCTCGCCGTGCTCTGGGCCCTGGTGGGCCGGCCCTTGCCGGGCGCCGACACGGGCGCGAACGCGCCAGCAGCGCCACTTGCGCCGGAAGACCGGAAGCCCCCGCCGCTCGCCCGCACAGGTGCACCACGAGAGCGGGTAAAGGGGCAGCACGTGCTGGCCGACGGCACCATTCCTGGCCGCGCCTGGCTGGCCTGGCCGGTGGTGGGCCTCCTGCTGGGGTTCGTCGAGCTCGGCTCTTTCCTGAGCCAGCCCGACGCCCGAACGGACAACCCGAGCCATCCCACGGTCAGCACCGTGGTCGAGCCCTGGCTCGACAACCAAGCAGCCCGGGCCGCGGTCCTCGCGGTCTGGCTGGTGATGGGCTGGTGGCTGTTCCGGCGCCTGAGTACTTGGGCGGCGCAGCGATGAGCGCCGCAGAGGTGAGCTACGCGGCATACCTCCTGCTCGCAGCTGCGGCGCTGGCGCTCGAGGCGGCGGCGCGGGTCGCGCCGGGACGGGTGCCGTCCTTGGGCACGGTGCTCACCTGGGCGATGCGCCGGCGATCGGCGCAGTTCGGGCTCGTGCTCGCCTGGTGGTGGCTCGGCTGGCACTTCGTCACCGATCGCTGAGCTCGCGGCGGTTCACGCTGTCGGTCCATGGTCAGCCGGTGGGCCGGCCATGGACCGGAGGAGCCCGCCATGTCGCGAGCGGCCGGTTCAGCGCTGGATCGCTCCGGTCTCGGCGGCCGCCCGCGCTACCGCCTGGTCGCGGAGGGCGCTCACCTCGTCGGTCGTGAGCGTGCGGTCGGGCGCCCGGAAGGACAGGCGATAGGCCAGCGACTTGTGCCCCGGACCGACCTGTTCGCCACGGTAGATGTCAAACAGCGCCAGGGCTTCGAGCGACGGGCCGGCGCCTGCCTGCAGGGCCGCCTCCACGGCGGCTGCGGGCACGGCTTCCGCGACGACGAGGGCGACGTCGGTGTGGGCCACGGGGAAGGTCGAGAGGGGCTTAGCCTCCACCGGCGCGCCGCTGGCCGCGACGATGGCGTCGACGTCGAGCTCGCCCGCCACGGAGCGGGGCGCAAGGTCGAGTGCCGCGACGACCTTCGGGTGCAGCTCTCCCGCGTAGCCGACCACGGTGCCGTCCGCCAGGGCGAGCCGGGCACAGCGGCCAGGGTGCCAGGGCGCCCGGTCGGCGGCCTCCACAGTCAGTGGCAGGCCCACGGCCGCGCCCACCGCCCGCGCCCAGGCCACGGCGTCGCTGGCATCCACCGGCCGCGCCGGCCCCCAGGGACCCGCGGGCACCGCGTCACCGGAAGCAGCGAAGGCCACGTGCCGCGGCTGTGCGGGCACGGCCGCCATGATCTGCGCCAGGGTGGCGTCATCGGGACGCGACTCGATGCCGGGAACCGGTGCGGTCCGCAGGCTGTTGTGCCCCACCGTGACCAGCCCCATCTCGAAGACCGCCACGTCTCGGTTGCCCCGGGCGACGTTGCGCCGCAGCGTGTCCAGGAGCGTATCGAGCACCGACGTGCGCATGAGCGGCGCCTCGTCGGACAGCGGGTTCGCCACCTTGACGGTACGCCGCCGGGTGTCGTCATCGGCATAGCCGAGCCGGTCGAACAGGGCGGGCGCCACGAACGGGTAGCTCAGGACCTCGACCAGGCCCTGGTGGGCCAGGGTGCTCGCGACCAGGCGGCGCGTGCGCTGGCCATGCGTGAGGCCACGACCGGCAGGCGCCTGCGGCAGCGCGGAGGGGATGGCGTCATAGCCGCGCACCCGGGCCACTTCCTCGATGAGGTCGGGACCGTCGGCCAGGTCGGGACGCCACGAGGCGGGCAGCACCCACACAAGGTCGGCTTCCGGGTCGGAGCCGCTCGACACCTGGCAGCCGATCGCCTCCAGGGTTGCGAGGACCTCCTCGCGCGGATAGTGCTGGCCGATGTAGCGCGAGGGCATCGTGACGTCGAAGGCGAACGGCTCGCGGCCGACTCGCTCGTCGACGTCGGTGACGCCGTCGTCGGCGACCCCACCGCCCAGCCGCACCAGGAGATCCACCGCCAGCTGTGCAGCCGCCGCGGTGACATCAGGGTCGACACCGCGCTCGAAGCGCTTGCTCGCCTCGGTCGTCAGCCGGTGCCGCCGAGAGGACCGGGCCACCGTCGTGGGGTCGAAGTGGGCGGCCTCGATGAGGACGTTAGTCGTGCTGGCCGACACCTCGGAGGTCTCGCCGCCCATGACCCCGGCGATGGCCAGCGCGGTGTCGCTGCCGTCGACGATGAGCAGGTCCTCGGGATCGAGGGCACGGTCGACGTCGTCGAGCGTTGTGAGCCGCTCGCCCGGCCGCGCCCGCCGAACGCCGATCGAACCCGACAGCGTGTCGAGGTCGAACGCGTGCAGCGGCTGACCGAGCAGCATCATGACGTAGTTGGTGACATCGACCGCAAGGGAGATCGGCCGCATGCCGACCTGCGTGAGCCTGGTCTTCATCCACGACGGGCTCTCGGCGGCGACGTCGACGCCCTTCACGATGCGTGCGAGGTAGCGGTCGCACCCCGCACGGCCGTGGATCGGGGCAGTGTCAGTCAGCCGGACGGCATACCCCCGGTCGTTGGGCGCAGCGGTGGGCAGCCGCGCGGGGTCAGCTGGGTCGCGGAAGGCAACCCCCGTGGAGAGCGCGTACTCCCGGGCGATCCCGCGCATCGAGAAGCAGTAACCACGGTCCGGGGTGACGTTGACCTCTACGACCTCCTCGGCAAGCCCGAGCAGCTCGATCGCGTCCTGGCCCGGCTTGAGGCCGTCGAGCGCGTCGGGCCGGTCGGCGAGGTGGTCGGCCAGCACGATGATCCCGCTGTGGTCCTCGCCGACCCCCAGTTCCTTGGCCGAGCAGATCATGCCGCCCGAGACATGGCCGTAGGTTTTGCGGGCCGAGACCTCCAAGCCGCCCGGCAGGACCCCGCCGGGGAGGACGCACACGACGTAGTCGCCGGCCGCGAAGTTGTGGGCCCCGCAGACGATCCCCTGGGGCTCGCCCGTGCCGTTGGCAGTGCCCACGTCGACATGGCACCAGTTGATGGTCTTGCCGTTCCTCTGGCGCTCGGGGGTCACCTCCAGGACCCGCCCCACGACCAGCGGACCGGTGATGTCCCCGCCGTGCAGAGCCTCCTCCTCGAGGCCCACGCGGACCAGGCTCGCGGCGACCTCGGCACCCGTGGCGTCCGCGGGCACGTCGGCAAGCTCCCGCAGCCATGACACTGGCGCGCGCATCAGATCTCCATCCCGAACTGCCTGCTGAACCGCACGTCGCCCTCAACGATGTCGTGCATGTCGCCGACTCCATGCCTGAGCATCAGCGAACGCTCGACGCCCAGGCCGAAGGCGAAACCGGTGTAGCGCTCCGGGTCGATGCCGCTGGCCCGCAGGACGGCGTGGTTGACCATGCCGCAGCCGCCCATCTCGATCCAGCCGGTGCCGCCGCAGAGGCGGCAGTCAGGGTCGGAGCCGCCGCAGACCCAGCAGCGGCAGTCGATCTCGGCGCTCGGCTCGGTGAACGGGAAGTAGGACGGGCGCAGGCGGGTCACCGTGCCCTCGCCGAAGAGTCGCGCCACGAACGCGTCGAGGCTGCCCTTCAGGTGGGCCATGGTGATGCCCTCGTCGACGACCAGCCCCTCGAACTGGTGGAACACCGGGGTGTGGGTGGCGTCGAGCTCGTCGGTGCGGAACACCTTGCCGGGGCACAGGACGTAGATCGGCAGCTCGCGCTCGAGCATGGTGCGGACCTGCACCGGCGAGGTGTGGGTGCGCAGGACCAGGCCGGCCTCGGGCGGGTCGATGAAGAAGGTGTCCTGCATCTGGCGGGCCGGGTGGTCGGCGCCGAGGTTGAGGGCGTCGAAGTTGAGCCACTCGGACTCCACCTCGGGCCCCTCGGCGATCTCCCAGCCCATCGCGACGAAGATGTCCTCGATCCGGTCGGTGACCAGGCTGATCGGGTGGCGGGCGCCGAGCGGTCGCCGCGGCACGCGCACGGTGAGGTCCTGGGTCTCCTCGACCAGGATCCGAGCATCGCGCTCGGCCTCGAGCTCGGCCTGCCGCCGCGTGAACGCCTCGGCGACCCCGGCCCGGGCCTGCCCGACCCGCTTTCCGGCCTCGGCCTTGGCGCTGGGCGGGAGTGCGCCGATCTCGCGGTTGGCGAGGGCCAGCGGGCTCCTGTCGCCCTGGTGGGCGAGCCGGGCTGCCTTCAGGGCGTCCAGGGAGTCGGCGGCCTCTGCGGCAGCCAGGGCGGCCCTGACCGCCGCATCCACGGCAGCGGGGTCAAGGGCGGCAACCTCGACGGGGTCGTACTGCTTGTTGGGTCCAGACATGCCTTTTCCTCTTGGGCTTCCACCCGTGTCCTTGGCGCGCAGCGCGGCCCCGAGTCTATGGGCGGGCGCGCACCTCGACAGTGACCGGCTCGGGCTGTGGTCGCCTTCGGGCCCGGAGGAGTGCGATGAGGTATGCCGGGTGGTCGCCTCAGCGCAGGCAGCTCGCCACGCCCGAAGGCGCGGTAAATCGCTGCTGGCGCGAGGTCATGGCCCCAGCGTGGCGCATCACGCGGGCCTGCAGCAACCAGGTTCCGTGGGCTGGCCCCTCAGCTGAGGAGTTCGGCGGGGGCCGGCGAGACCTCGGTCGAGACCATGCCGGGCTCGCTGGCCCGGCGCAGGGTGGCCGCGGCCCCGACCACCGCCACCGTGAGGCCCACCAGGGAGACCGCGACGAAGCCGCCCGCATAGCCGAACGCGTCGATCGCGACGCCCGCGCCCGGGGCGCCCAGCGCCATCCCTGCTGTCATGAACGAGCCGTGCCAGCCCATGGCCTCGCCGCGCGCCGCCGACGGCACCACCCGGCTCACCTCCTCGACCGTCGCGGTGATGGTCGGCGCACAGAGCAGACCGGCCACGAAGCCGAGGACGGCGAGCGAGGCCACGCCTGCTGCCAGCGCCATGGGCACGGTGACGACCGCGAGAGCGCCGAGGAGCGCAAACGCCGGTACCGAGCGGTGCAGGCCGCCGTAGACCAGCCCGCCGAGCAGCGACCCGAAGCCCCAGAGTGCGAGGACGATCCCGATGCTGGGCTGGGCCCCGAAAGACCGAAGCGCGGCGACGATGCCCAGGTCGGTGCCGCCGAGCACCACCGTCGTGGCAGCCGCGGCCGTGCAGACCGCGAGGAACCGCCCACGGAACCACGCCGAGCGCGGCAGGGCGTGCAGCCTGCGCGTCGGCGCCCTCGCGTGCCCCGCCCTCCTCGTGCAGCGGCGGATTGGCCACCCACAGCAGGATGCCGGCCGCGACACCAAGCATCTCGACGCCGAAGAGCACCCACGACGTCGACCAGCGTGTGGCCGCCCAGACCCCTGCAGCCGGGCCGATCATGAACGACAGCTCGACCATGCTCGCGTCGAGGGAGAGCGCCGTGCGGCGGTCTTCGTCAGGGACGGCGGCCAGCACGGCCTGCCGGATGATCGAGAACGACGGGATGACGAACAGCCCCGCCAGCGCGGCCAGCGCGAGAAGCGGCCAGTAGCCGACGAACGGGGCGATCGACCAGCAGGCCGCCGCCACGACGATCGAGGGCACGACCACGCGGCGCAGCCCCATGCGGTCGAGCAGTCGCCCGCGCCAGGGCCCGCTCACGGCAATGGCGACCGTCGCCGCGCCCGACAGCAGCCCGGCCGCGCCGTAGCTGCGGTGCAGCGTCGCGACGACGTGGATCGTCAGGATGACCGAGCCGGTGAAGATCGGCATGCGCACGAGCAGGCCGAGAAGCAGTGCTCGCCGGAGGGCGGGCACGGCGAAGACGCGGCGGTAGCGCTCGATCGGCATGGGCATTCCTTCAGGCTGTCATAGACCACCGACAGGACCCAACTGCTTTTTGCCCCTGACGGTGTGACCGCCCCAATTCTCGCCACGGCGACCGAAGACGCGGTATGCCGGGCGCGCGGCGTGCGCACCCGGCATACCTCTCGATGGGCCACGTCAGCGCGCGGCCACCTGCACCTCCTCGAGAGGGTGCTCCTGGGGAGCCCGCTCGGCGCGGGAGGGCTCTCGCGACCACAGCTTGCTCGGCCACCACATCCAGCGGCCCGCGTCGAGGTTGATCGCCGTGACCAGCACCGACCGCACGATCAGCGTGTCGAGCAGCACGCCGAGGGCAACGGCGATCCCGATCTCCGCGAACGTCACCAGGGGCAGAGTGCCGAGCACCGCGAAGGTGCCGGCCAGCACCAGCCCGGCCGAGGTGATGACGCCCCCGGTCGCGGCGAGGCCGACGAGCGCGCCCTGGCGCGTTCCGACCGCCTGCGCCTCCTCGCGGACGCGGGTCATCAGGAAGATGTTGTAGTCGATCCCGAGGGCCACGAGGAACACGAAGGCGAACAGCGGCAGGGACGGGTCCGCGCCGGCGAAGCCGAGCACCTGGCGGAAGATGACCGAGCTGAGCCCCAGGGCGGCCCCGAACGACAGCACCACGGTGGCGATGAGCACCACTGGCGCCACGATTGCCCGAAGCAGCACGGCGAGGATCAGAAACACCACGAGCAGGATCAGCGGGATCACGGTGCGGTTCTCGTCCTTGGAGGCCTCGAGACTGTCGTGCCGGATGGCCGTGTCACCTCCCGCTATGGCGTCGGCTCCGGGCACGGCGTGGATGGCCGTGCGCACGCGGTCGATCGTCGCGCTCGCCGCATTGCTGTCGGGCGCGTCCGTCAGCGTTCCCTCGATGTAGGCCTTGTCGCCGACCCGGACCGGGTCCGCGGCCGAGGCAATCCCCCGCACCTCGGTCATGGCCGTCTTCACAGCCCCGGCCTGGCCGGCGTTGGCGATCACCATGACGGGCGAGCCCGCGCCACCTGGGTAGTGCTTGGCCACGACCTCCTCGCCCACCACCGAGTCGGGTCGGCCGTAGTAGGTGTCCTTGTTGGCGAGCCCGGTCGCGTTGAGCTGGAGGATCCCGAGGGCCGCAATGGCCAGGACCAGGCTCGTGACGACCCACGTGCGACGGGGAGCCTTCGCGATCCTGGCGCCCGCCCGGGCCCACACACCGGTCTCGGTGTGGTCGGCTGACCCGAACGTGGGCCGCACTGGCCAGAACATCCAGCGCCCGAAGATCACCAACAAGGCCGGGAGCAGGGTGAGCATCACGCCGAGCCCGACGGCGATGCCGACGGCCGCGACCGGCCCCAGACCCTTGGTCGAGTTCAGGGTGCCGGCGAGGAGGCACAGCATGCCGGCGATGACGGTGGCACCGCTGGCGAAGATCGCCGGTCCGGAACGGTGCAGCGCGAACGCCATGGCCTCGTGGCGGTCCTCGTGGCGGCGCAGCTCCTCGCGGTAGCGCGCCACCAGCAGCAGGGCGTAGTCGGTGCCGGCCCCGAAGACGAGAACGGTCAGGATGCCCGCGCTCTGCGCGTTGACGGTGAGGTCGGCGTGCGTGGCCAGCAGGTAGATAACCGCCTGGGCCGCAGTCAGCGCGATGACCACCGAGACCACCGGCAGGGTCCACAGCACCGGGCTGCGGTAGGTGATCAGCAGGATCAGGATGACCACGGCCAGAGCCGAGTAGAGGAGCTTGCCGTCGATCCCCGAGAAAGCCTCAGAGGAGTCGGCGGCATAGCCGCCCGGCCCGGTGAAGTGGACCGAGAGGCCCGGCGGGGCGGTGTCGGCGACGGCCCGCAGCTGGTCGACCGTCGTGGCCAGCGTCTCCCAGCCCCCGCTGCCGACGTTGATCGGCACGAAGACCTGGAGCGCCTCATGGTCGGACGACGGGACCGGGCCAGTGGCATCGCGGTCGACACCTGCGACCGCGTTGAACCGCTGCACCTGCGCCGTCACAGCGGTCTGGTCCTGGGCGGTCAGCCCGCCGGCGCGCTCGTAGACCACGACCGCCGGGATCTCGTCGCTGGAGCGGAACGCCGAGCTCGCTGCGATGACCTTGGTGGACTCGGCGCCGCTCGGCAGCCACGACTCCGCGTCGTTGTCCTGAGCTCCGGTCAGTCCCGAGCTCGGCCCGAACGCGAACCCGGCAACCACCAGCCAGAAAGCCAGGACGACCCACTTGCTGCGCCGCCCCGCAGGGAGCCACGCCAGCCGCCCGGCTGGCGAGGGTGCCCGTTTGTTCATGTCAAACCCCCAGTGCGTTTGAGTTGGTGCCTCAACCGAACCAGAGTCCTGCGCGCCTGACATCGGGATAAACCCCCATTCAGGGGCGCTCTCAGGGGCCGCTCAGGGGAACCCCTGAGCCACCTGCCGCGTTTCGCGGCCGCCCTCGTTGGGTTCACCCGTTACGGGTGAGGCAACCGCAGGGTGACTTCGTGCAATATTCAACTGTTCGACGTAGGGCAGGTGCGGGCGCATCCCGGGCTGATCAGGGGCATCCCGAGGGAGTCACACCTGCCCTACGTCGATGAGCGTGTGCCCGACGTCGATCAGCGTGCTGGGGGCATGGTCGTCTCGCGGCTCCTCCTCTCTCTGCGGCGTGGAAATCACCTGCCGCATCCCCCTCACGGTGTTCGGATTCTCAGGCGGCGCTGTGAGGGCGAGCCGGTGACTGACCCGACCCCTTGGGGGTTCCAGCACGACCAGCACAACGCCACACGCTGAGTGTGGTTTCTGCAGGTCAGGCGCCCGGCCTTCGCTGCGTCGCGGCAGGTCAGCGCATATCGGAGTTGGCGTATGCCGGGCACCAGCTGGGTGCCCGGCATACCCGTTGCTGGCGCGGGCAGAGCTTGCTGGCGCAGGCAGAGCTTGCTGGCGCAGGCAGAGCTTGGTGGTGCTGGCAGCGGAGCGCAGGGGTCCGTCGCGGCGCAGGCCTCTCGCCGCGCCGGGGTCAGGCGAGGTGCTCTGGCGGGGTGCTCGGCAGCGTCAGCCGGATCTGGGCGCCGCCGCCGGGTGCGTCCTCGACCGCGATCGTGCCGCCGTGGGCCTCCACGAGCCCGCGCACGACGTAGAGCCCCAGCCCGGTGCTGCCCCGGTGGCCGCCCTGCCAGAACCGGGTGAAGACCAGTACCCGGTTGGCCTGCGGGATGCCCTCGCCCTCGTCGCTGACAATGATGTCCGCGGCCGGCTCGGGCTCGTGGCCGTTGCGTCCCGCAAGGGTGATGGTGCCGCGGCCATGGCGCAGCGCGTTCTCGATCAGGTTGGCCAGGATCTGGTCGAGCCGGTCGGGGTCGACCCACACCTCGGGCAGGTCGTCGGCGACGTCGACGGCGAACCGCTCGCGCGGGTGGCCGCTGGCGACCGAGCGCTCGACGTGCTGGGCGAAGATCGCCCGGAGGTCGACCGGCCGGGGGTGGATCGCGAGGCGGCCGGCGTCGAGCCGGGAGACGTCCAGCAGCTCGGTGATCAGCCGGGTGACCCGGTCGGCGTCGGCTTCGATGGTCTCGATCATCAGCCGCTTCTGGTCGTCGGTGAAACGCTCCCAGCGGCGCAGCAGGGTCGACGAGAACCCCTTCACGCTGGTCAGCGGCGAACGCAGCTCGTGGGCCACGGTCGAGATGAGGGCAGCGTGGTCAGCCTCGGCACGATGCCGGGCCTCGGCGTCGCGCAGGCCGATCAGCACCCGCTGGACCGGCTGGTTGGGCGCTGCCCGGTGGTACTTCGCCGTGACCAGGACCTCCCGGCCGTTGCCGAGCATGAGCAGCTTCTCGCGGTGGCCGGAGCGGATGTTGAGCCCCCGCCAGGGGTCGGCCTTCTCCCACCACAGCGACCCGTCGCGGTCGTGCAGCTCGAGCGCCTCGCGCACGTCCTGGCCGACCAGCTGGGAGCGGGTGAGACCGGTGATGCGCTCGGCCCGGGAGTTCAGGTAGATGACGCGGGCGTCCGGCCCGACCGACACGACGCCGTCCGGCAGCAGCTCGGAGAACAGCTGCGCCTTCTGCTGGTCGTACGACGGCATCGGGAAGTGCATGAAAGGACCTTAGCCACCCTGCTTCGCCAAGGAGCCATCCTGCTGCACCATTGCCGAGGCATAGAGGCAGACAGTGGCCGCCATGGCGAGGTTCAGCGACTCGGCCTTGCCGTAGATCGGCACCCGAACGACTTCGTCGCACGCATCGCGCACCTCATCTGGAAGCCCCCAGGCCTCGTTGCCGAGGACCCACGCGTGCGGCTGGGACAGGTCCACGGCGCCCAGGACGCGGTCACCGGAGCCGTCAGCCGCCAGAAGCCGGATGCCGGCGCTGCGCAGGGCCGGGACCAGCTCGCCGAGCTCGACCTCCGTCACGACGGGGAGGTGGAACAGGGACCCAGCCGTGGACCTCACCACTTTTGGGCTGTGCACGTCCACGGACGCCGTGCTGACGAGCACCCCGTCGGCACCAGCCGCGTCGGCACCGCGGATAACCGTCCCGGCGTTCCCGGGGTCGCGGACATGGGTCAGGACGACAAGCAGCCGGGGCTTGGCGGACAGGACGGACTCGAGGGTCGGCTGGACCACCCGGCATACAGCAGCCAGGCCCTGCGGGGTCTGGGTGTCGCACATGGCCGCGAGGACGTCGTCGGTCACCTCGTGGACGGCGAGGCCTGCACTTCGGGCCGCGGCCAGGATGTCCTGGTGCCGACTCGCCGAGTCTGCAGTGGCATACAGGTCAGCGACCTGGGCGGGCGCCCAGCGCACCGCCTCGCGCACCGCCTGCGGGCCCTCTGCGAGGAACCGCGCGGTCCGCACACGCGCCGAGCGCCGGGACAGCGCCCGCACCGCCTTGACCCGATCGGATCGGGGATTGGTCAGCGTTGGCATGTCCCGGCGCTCGTGGTGAGCCGGTGTTCCTCAGACGGGGACGGCCTCGGCGGTCGCCGGCACGTTGGCCTTGGCGATCTCGACCAGCGCGGCGAACGCGGCCTCGTCGTTGACGGCCAGCTCGGCGAGCATGCGGCGGTCGACCTCGACCTCGGCAGCCTTCAGGCCCTGGATGAAGCGGTTGTAGGTCATGCCGTTGGCGCGGGCCGCAGCGTTGATGCGCTGGATCCAGAGGCGGCGGAAGTCGCCCTTCTTGGCGCGGCGGTCGCGGTAGGCGTAGCCGAGCGAGTGCTGGACCTGCTCCTTGGCCTTGCGGTAGAGGCGCGACCGCTGTCCGCGGTAGCCGCTGGCGCGCTCGAGGACGACCCGGCGCTTCTTGTGGGCATTGACTGCCCGCTTCACGCGTGCCACGTGAGTTCTCCTTGCTTGTTCGTGCTCAGCCGGGGATCAGACCCGGCCTCAAGACGGTGGGGGTTGGCCGCGGAGGCCGGATCACTTGCCGAGAAGCCTCTTGACCCGCTTGGCGTCGGCGGGCGAGACCAGGACGTCGCCGCTGAGGCGACGAGCCTTCTGCGGCGTCTTCTCGTGGAACTTGTGCACGTGGCCGGCCTGCTGGCGCATCACCTTGCCGGATCCGGTGACCCGGAAGCGCTTCTTGGTGCCGCTGTGCGTCTTGTTCTTCGGCATCGGAGCCGATCTCCTTCGTCGAGTGGTTACTTCGTGAGGTGGTCTGGGTGCAGCGTCTACTCGGCGCGCTGCTCGGCAGCCTGCTCCGTCATCTGCGCGGCGGCCTCGGTCGCGGGCTCCCCCGCCGTACCGCCCGCCTCGGCCGGATGGGCCGCCTGTCGGGCCCGGCGCTGCTCGGCCTTGGCCTCGGACTTCTTCCGGGTGGGGGCGAGCACCATGATCATGTTGCGGCCGTCCTGCTTGGGCGCGGACTCGACCGTGCCCAGTTCGATGACGTCCTCCGCCAGTTTCTGGAGGAGGCGGTAGCCGAGTTCCGGACGCGACTGCTCGCGGCCGCGGAACATGATCGTCACCTTGACCTTGTCGCCGCCCTTGAGGAACCGCTCGACGTGGCCCTTCTTGGTGCCATAGTCGTGCGGGTCGATCTTCGGGCGGAGCTTGATCTCCTTGATGACGGTGTTCACCTGGTTCTTGCGCGCTTCCCGCGCCTTCATGGCGGCTTCGTACTTGAACTTGCCGAAGTCCATGAGCTTGGCGACCGGCGGCTTGGCCATCGGGGCCACCTCGACGAGGTCGAGGTCAGCCTCGGCTGCCAGACGGAGCGCGTCCTCGACGCGCACGATGCCAACCTGCTCGCCATTGGGGCCAACCAAGCGCACTTCCGGGACCCGAATGCGCTCGTTGATGCGAGGTTCGCTGATGTGCTGCTCCTTAGGTAAGGGTCAATGTGGTGACCGCAGCAGCGAAGGAAGGCCCCTCGCCGCCGCTGCGCGAGGAGCCTCACCGGATCCGTCCCGGGCCTGCACGGCCGTATGCCGCGTGGGCACGTGCGTGAACACGCGCCGCGCGGACCCGAGGAACCCGGCAGCCAATGGCCGACGCGGGTGGAAGCGGTGGGCTTCTCTTGCACACCGCACCTCTCGGGAGACCCTCCGGTCGGAGAGCCCCACGACAGGCGCGGCCGGTCGATCTGCAAGGCTATCAGCGTGTGCACGAATCCACCGAATTCGTGTGCACGAATCCACCGAATTCCCGGCGGACTCCCGAAGCCGCAGTCCTTCCGGACCAGGCCGTCGGCTCGGCTGCAAGGGACATCGCAGAGGTGCCGGCGGTCGAGATCATCACGACGGCGGCGGTCCACCTGATGACCGCGGCAGCAGTGAAGTGCGGCCTGGCCGACGCGCTTCACCGGCTCGGTGGTCAGCGGATCGTGAACGCCAGGCCGTCGATGCGCGCCCTCAGCTCGCCGTCGGTCGCCAACCGCTCCCCCACCCGCGTTGCCAGACCCTCGACCTCCTGCTTGGTCAGGCCCGGGACCAGGGTCAGGCTCACCGCCAGCACACCTGGCTGGCTTCCAGCCGACAGGCCGTACGAGGTCACCGAGTCCTCGCTGAGTACAGCCTTGCGGACGCCCTCGGCCACGACCGGGTCGTCCTGCGACGCGAGCCACTCCCGGTGCTGGGCGAGCGCCCACACCATGCTCGGGCGGAGCGCCTGGGTGCGCGGGCCGGCCAGGTTGACGACCATGACGTCGCAGCCCTCGGAAACGGCGGCTTGAGCTGCCCGCTGAGCGGAGACCGGCACTGGACGCGCGGCAGGGTTCCAGGCGCTCAGGGCCGCCACGCTGGTGAACACTGGGAGGGCACGCTGGCCGTCGGGGGCCATGAGGGTCACCACGGCCATGCTCGTCTCCTTCTCCACGGGGTGGTGGCCTTCCGGGTCGACGACGACCGGCTCCGCCACCACGGGCACCAGGAGCCGGGCGCCCGCCACGGCGGCCATCAGCGCGTCGTCTCTCCCCGTTTCCAGAGCCGCATCGAGGGCCGGATCGCCCCCTCCGTCGTCACCGTCGAATCCCGTGGAGGCCAGCTCGCGCCCCCGCCAGGGCAGCCCGGCCGAGTCGCGGGGCTCGCGCTCTTGCGTCACGGCTGCCCCGCGATCTGGAGCGCGTCCGGCAGCGTGAAGGACCCGCGATAGAGGGCCGAGCCGACGATCGCGCCCTCGACCCCGTGGGGCACGAGCTCGCGGAGGGCGGCGAGGTCCTGCAGGGTCGAGATGCCCCCGGATGCGACGACCGGGCGATCGGTGCGCGAGCAGACCTCCCTCAGGAGGTCGAGGTTGGGCCCCTTCAGCATGCCGTCCTTGTTGACGTCGGTGACGACGTAGCGCGAGCAGCCCTCGGCGTCGAGGCGGGCCAGGGTCTGCCACAGGTCGCCGCCCTCGCGGGTCCAGCCGCGGGCCGCGAGGGTGGTGCCGCGCACATCGAGCCCGACCGCGACCCGATCGCCGTGTTCCGCGATCGCCCCTGCGGTCCACTCCGGATCTTCCAGTGCGGCAGTTCCCAGGTTGACCCTCCGACAGCCCGTCGCCAGCGCCGCGGTCAGGCTTGCCGCGTCGCGGATCCCACCTGACATCTCGACCTGGATGTCGAGCCGGCCGACGATCTCGGCCAGCAGGGCGGCGTTGGAGCCACGGCCGAACGCCGCGTCGAGGTCGACCAGGTGCAGCCACTCGGCGCCCTGGTCCTGCCAGCGCTTCGCGGCCTCCCAGGGGTCGCCGAACTGCCCTCCTGATCCCGCCACGCCCTGGACGAGCTGGACGGCCTGCCCGCCGGCGACGTCGACGGCTGGCAGCAGTTGCAGGCGGGGTGGCATGGTCATTCGACTCCTCTTCGTCCGGTCGGCTGGTGTGACCCACCCTCCAGGCGGTGGGGTGAGGTCGGAGCGGTTCGCGATCACAGACTTCGGACCCAGTTGTCGAGGAGGTGGAGGCCCGCATCGCCGGACTTCTCGGGGTGGAACTGCGTGGCCGAGAGCGGACCGTTCTCGACCGCGGCGACGAAGTCCTCGCCGTGGTGCGCCCACGTGACCAGCGGCGCGACGCCCGAGAAGTTGCCGCTGGGCTCGGGCAGCTTCCAGTGCCGGACGGCATACGAGTGGACGAAGTAGAACCGCTCGCCCTCGAGGTCGGCGAACAGCTTCGTCCCCGCCGGCGGAGACACGGTCGACCAGCCCATGTGGGGCACGATGTCGGCCTTGAGCCGCGCCACCGTTCCCGGCCACTCCCCCAATCCCTCCTCGGGGCTGGCGCTGGGCTCCTCCGAGCCCTCGAACATGACCTGCATACCGACGCAGACGCCGAGCACCGGTCGGCCGCCCGCGAGCCGGGTGTCGATGGTGCGCGGACCGTCGGCGGCGCGCACCCCGGCCATGCAGGCGTGGAAGTTGCCGACGCCCGGGACGAACAGGCCGTCGGCGGCGAGGGCGCGGCCGCGGTCGGCTGTCAATTCCACCCGCGCGCCCACGCGCTCGAGGGCGCGTACGGCGGACCGCACATTGCCGCTGCCGTAGTCGAACACCACCACGTCGGTGGTCATGTCAAGCCTCCTCCCTCTCGGCCCGTTGCTCGGCCTGCTCGCGCAGGATCGACTCGAACCTGGCGAGAGACGCGGCGCTGGGCTCCACCAGGGCGACGCCGGGACTCTCGCCCGGCCGGTGCTCACCGGTCAGCAGGCGCTCGCCCGGAAGCCCGAGGACGCGCATGAGGTCGACCAGCCACAGGGCGGCCGGGCCCTGGCGCTCGCGCAGCACCCGGACCAGGGCAGTCGCTGCCTGCCGGTGCTCGGCCCCAGCGGCGCGCACCAGGTCGACCGGGCGCAGCCGCGGCAGCCGTGCCGTGCGTGCCACCCCCTGGCCGGGCATCCAGACCAGCCAGCGCTGGACCGCTCTCCACCCGGCGGGCTGGACGGTCACGACCGCGCGACCCTGCAGCGTGAACAGGCCGATGCTGGGACGAAGCTTCGACGGCAGTGGCCTCGCGGCCAGGACCTCGCGCGCGTCGTTATAGGGCGCGCTCACCCGCGACGCTGCCTCGGCGGGCAGCACCGCGGTCCAGCCGCGCAGCGGGACGGTGTGTGCCGCCACGAGTCCCCGTTCCGCCCAGCGGGCCACGAATTCCTGGTCACCGCGCACGAGCAGCAGGGCCTGGGCGGGCGCCTCACGCCCCACGCGGCTGGCCGGTCGCTGCGGTGCGGTCACGTCCTAGAGGCTGCCCTTCGCGCTCGGGATGCCGTCGACCCGCGGATCACGGGCCACGGCAGCGCGCAGCGCCCGGGCGAGCGCCTTGAACTGGGCCTCCACGATGTGGTGGGGATCGCGGCCGGAGAGCACCCGCACGTGGAGGGCGATGCCGGCGTGGTGGGCAATGGTCTCGAACACGTGCCTGGTCAGCGAGCCGACGTACGTACCGCCGATCACGGCGTACTCCTGCCCCGCCGGCTCGCCGGTGTGGACGGCATACGGGCGTCCGGCCACGTCGACGACAGCCTGGACCAGCGCCTCGTCGAGGGGCACCGTGGCGTCGCCGAAGCGCGAGATGCCGCGCTTGTCACCGAGCGCCTGCCGCAGTGCGTCGCCCAGCACGATGGCGACGTCCTCGACCGTGTGGTGGGCATCGACGTCGAGGTCGCCGACGGCCTTGACCCGCAGGTCGATCAGGGAGTGCTTGGCCAGCGAGATCAGCATGTGGTCATAGAAGCGCACGCCAGTGCTCACCTCGGCCTGGCCGGTGCCGTCGAGGTTGACCTCGAGCTCGACTGCGCTCTCGGAGGTCGTGCGGCTCAGCGCGGCGATGCGGTCGGTCGGCTGGCTGCCGCTCATGCGTTGTGCTCCTGCAGGTGGGCCGGGACGAGGCGCCGGATGGCCTCGAGGAACGCGCTGGTCTCCGCCGGTGTGCCGGCGGTGACACGAAGATAGTGCGGGATGCCGACGTCGCGGACGAGCACGCCCCGGTCGAGAAGCGCCTGCCAAGTCCTGGGCGCGTCGGCGAGACCGCCGAAGAGCACGAAGTTCGCATCGCTGGGCACGGGCGACAGCCCCATCTCCGCGAGCTCGGTGACGATGCGGTCGCGCTGCTCCTTGATCACCGCCACCGTGGACAGCATCTCCGGGGCGTGCCGCAGCGCTGCGAGCGCGATGGCCTGCGTCGGGGACGAGAGGTGGTAGGGCAGCCGGACCAGCCGCAGCGCCCCGGTGAATTCCGGCGCCGCCGCCAGGTAGCCGAGGCGGCCGCCTGCGAAGGCGAAGGCCTTGCTCATTGTGCGCGTGACCACGAGTCGCTCCCGGCCCTCCAGGAGGGTCAGGGCGCTGGGCGTGCCCTCGCGCGCGAACTCCTCGTACGCCTCGTCGACGACGACGATGCCCTGCTCCGCGGCGGCGTAGACCGCCTCGACGACGTCCAGGCGGAGAGCGGTGCCGGTCGGGTTGTTGGGCGAGCACAGGAACACCACGTGGGGCCGGTGCGCCGCGACCTGCTCGGCTGCCGATGAGGCTGTGAGGTCGAACGGTGCTGCCGGGTCCATCCCGCGGAGACCGTCGACCCAGGTGGTGCCCACGGTCTCGCTGATGATCGCGTGCATGGAGTATGCCGGTGTGAAGCCGAGCGCGGTCCGTCCCGGCCCGCCGAAGGCCTGGAGGATGTGCTGGAGCACCTCGTTGGATCCGTTGCCCGCCCACACCTGCTCGGCGGTGATGGGCACGCCGGACCCCTTCGCCAGGTAGTCGGCGAGGGCCTGCCGCAATTCGGTGAACTCCCGGTCGGGATAGCGGTTGAGCCCCCCGGCCTCGGCGGCCACTGCTGCGACGATGTCGTGCACGACGACGTCGGGAATCGGGTAGGAGTTCTCGTTGGTGTTCAACCGCACCGGGACGTCGAGCTGGGGCGCACCGTAGGCCGTCTTGCCGTGCAGGTCGGGCCGCAGCAGATCCCGCAGGCGGGTCACAGCTCGCCGCCGAAGCGGGCGGTGACCGCCTCGCCATGGGCCGGGAGGTCCTCGGCGTTGGCCAGGGTGACCACGTGGCCTCCCACCTCGCGGAGGGCGTCCGCGGAGTAGCGCACGACATGGATGCCGCGGAGGAACGACTGGACCGACAGCCCGCTGCTGTGGCATGCACAGCCTCCCGTGGGAAGCACGTGGTTGGAGCCCGCGGCGTAGTCGCCAAGGCTCACGGGCGAGTAGGGGCCAACGAAGACGGCGCCCGCGTTGCGAACCCGGGCGGCCACGGCATCCGCATCGCGCGTGATCACCTCGAGGTGCTCGGCGGCATACGCATTGACGACGTCGAGTCCCTGGGCCACGTCGTCGACCAGGACGACACCGCTCTGGGGCCCGCCCAGTGCGGTGGCCACGCGCTCCGTGTGCTTTGTCGTCGCGACACGGCGCTCGAGGGCCTCGGCGACCGCACCCGCGAGGTGGGGGCTGTCGGTCACCAGGACGCTTGCGGCCATCGGGTCGTGCTCGGCCTGGCTGATCAGGTCGGCGGCCACGATCTCGGGGTCGGCGCTGGCGTCGGCCAGCACGGCGATCTCGGTCGGCCCGGCCTCCGCGTCGATGCCGACGAGGCCCTTGAGCAGGCGTTTGGCGGCGGCCACGTACACGTTGCCGGGTCCGGTCACCAGGCTCACCGGCTCGCACCGCACCTCGCCGTCCTCGAACCCGTGGGCGAAGGCCGCGATCGCCTGGGCGCCGCCCATCGCGTAGACCTCGCCGACCCCCAGCAGCGCGCAGGCAGCCAGGATCGTGGGGTGCGGGTAGCCGGCGAAGGGCCCCGTGTTGTCGCGCTGGGGCGGGCTCGCAACGGCGATCGACGCGACCTCGGCGGCCTGGGCAGGCACGACATTCATGACGACGCTGGAGGGGTAGACAGCGAGACCGCCCGGAACATAGAGGCCGACCCGGTCGACGGGCACCCACCGCTCCGCGACGGTGCCGCCGTCGACCACCCGGGTCAGCGTGTCAGAGCGGCGCTGCTCGAGGTGGACGATGCATGCCCTGCGAATCGACTCCTCGAGAGCGGCTCGCACCGGCGGGTCGAGGCGCTCGAGGGCCTCCTGGATCACGGCCTCGGGGACGCGAAGCCGGCTCGGCCGCACGCCGTCGAAGCGCTCGGCGAGGTCGTAGAGCGCAGCGGCCCCACGCTGCGCAACGTCGTCGCAGATCGGCCGGATGGCCTCGACGGCAGCCTCCACCCCGAGCTCGGCGCGGGGCAGCGCCGCGCGCAGCTCGCGCGTGGTCAGCCTCCGGCCCCGGAGGTCGATGGTGGTGAGCATGCAAAAAGTCTAGGTGGTGGCACTCGGGGCCCTTGGAGGGTCTCAGCCGCTGGGAACCTCCCATGCCGGGCCGGTATGCCGGGCGGCGACCCCCCGGCATACCGTCACGTGGCGTCATAGAAGTTCGCCATGACCGCTGCCCGCGCACGGCGGGCGACCCGGAGGTAGTGGTCGGCGAGCTGCTGGCCCGATCCTGGCTCGAACCCCATGATGCGTCCGATCCCGTCGGCATCGCGGGTGTCGCTGGGCAGGCTGTCGACCGGCCTTCCGCGGAACAGCACCGACGAATTTCGCATCCGGGAGGCCATGATCCACGCCTCCCGAAGCGCGACCGCGTCTGCGTCGGGCAGCAGTCCCGCGTCGGCTGCCGCCTGAAGCGCCGGGAGCGTCGCCGTGGTTCGCAGCGTCGGCACCTCGTGGGCGTGCCGCAGCTGGATCAGCTGAACGGTCCACTCGACGTCGCTCAGGCCGCCCAGGCCGAGTTTGAAGTGGTTGCGGGGGTTGGCTCCCCGGGGCAGCCGCTCGGACTCCATGCGGGCCTTGAGCCGGCGGACCTCCCGTACCTGCTGTGCCGTCAGCCCGCCCTCCGGCCAGCGCAGCGGGTTGACGAGGTGGGTGAACCGGTCGGCGAGCCCGGGGTCGCCGGCCACCGGTGCTGCGCGCACGAGGGCCTGCGACTCCCAGGTGAGCGACCACCGCTCGTAGTAAGTGCGGTAGGAATCCAGCGAGCGTACGAGCGGGCCGTTCTTGCCCTCCGGCCGCAGGTCGGCGTCGAGCCCGACCTGGCCGTCCGGTCCCTGGAGGGCGAGGAGTCGACGCATCTCCTGGACCACGTCGGTCGCTCGGCGCTGGGCCTCCTCCTCGGTCAGGGTGTCATCCCCGGCGCCGGGCCGCGGGTCGTGCACGAACATCACGTCGGCGTCGCTGGCGTACCCGAGCTCCCCTCCCCCGAGCCGACCCATGCCCACCACGAGCAGGTCGGTGCCGAGCGACTCGCCCAGCCGCTGCTCGATGGTGCGCGTCGCGACCTCGAGGGCGGTCTCTACGAGGGCTGCCATCAGCTCGGTCAGCGCCGCTCCCACCGCGTCCAGCCCCAGCTGGCCGAGCAGGTCGGCCACCGCGATCCGGAACAGCTCCTGCCGCCGGATGGCCCGGGCCGCCTTCATCGCGCCCTCGGGCGACTTCTTGCGCCCGGCCGCCGCGCGCATGCGCCGGCCGATGTCGTCGCGGCCACGCGGTGTGAAACCCGACTCGTCGCCCAGGATCTGCACCGACTCGGCCGCTCCCACGAGGAGGTCGGCCGCATAGCGGCTCCGGGCCAGGACGTGGGCCAGGTGCTCGGCCGCCGTGCCCTCGTCGCGCAGGAGCCGCAGGTACCAGTGCGTCGACCCGAGCTCTTCGCTGATCTTCCGGAACGCGAGCAGCCCGGCGTCGGGATCGGCCTCGTCGGCGAACCAGCCGAGCATGACCGGCAACAGGGTGCGCTGGATCGCCGACCGGCGGCTCACCCCGACCGTGAGTGCCTCCAGGTGGCGCAGGGCGCCCGCGGGGTCGTGGAAGCCCAGGGCCGCAAGCCGCTCGCGCGCCGCATCGGGCGTGAGCCTCGCCTCGCTGCTGCTCAGCTTCGCGACCGCGCTCAGCAGCGGCCGGTAGAAGAGCCGCTCGTGCAGCCTGCGGACCTCGCGGGCCTCGCGCTGCCACTGCTGGACCACGGCCGCCGCAGCCTCCGTGCGGTGGCCCACGGCGCGGCCGAGCCGGCGCAGGTCGGCGTCGGCGGTGGGCATGAGGTGGGTGCGACGCAGCCGGTACAGCTGGATGCGGTGCTCCAGGGTGCGCAACAGCCGGTATGCCGTGCCGAGGGTCGCTGCGTCATCTCGCCCGACGTAGCCGCCGCGGGCCAGGGCAGCGAGGGCCTCGAGCGTGGTGCCCGAACGGAGCGAGTCGTCAGTGCGTCCGTGCACCAGCTGGAGCAGCTGGACGCTGAACTCGACGTCGCGCAGCCCGCCCGGCCCCAGTTTGAGCTGCCGGTCGGCCTCGCCGGCGGGGACGTGCTCCTCCACCCGGCGACGCATGGCCTGCACGTCCTCCACGAAGTGCTCGCGCGAGGCGGCCTGCCAGACGAGAGGGGTCACGGCGGCGAGGTAGGACTCGCCCAGCTCGCGGTCGCCTGCTACGTGGCGAGCCTTGAGCAGGGCTTGGAACTCCCAGGTCTTGGCCCACCGCTCGTAGTAGGCGCGGTGGCTCTGGATGGTGCGCACCAGCTGCCCGTGCTTGCCCTCGGGCCGCAGGGCGGCGTCGACCGGCCACAGGGTGCCGTGAGCGGTCGATGCCGAGCAGGCGCGCATCAGCAGCGTCGCCAGGCGAGTGCCGACTGCGATCGCGTGGGTCTCGGAGGCGCCCTCGGCGGGCTCCACGACGAAGATCACGTCGACGTCGCTGACGTAGTTGAGCTCGCGGCCGCCGGTCTTGCCCATGCCGATCACCGCGAGCCGGCACGCGGCGGACTCCTCCCCGACCTCCGCCTGGGCGATGACCAGAGCCGCCTCAAGCGCTGCCTGCGCGAGGTCGGCGAGCGACTGGCCCGTCGCGGGAAGGGACTGCAGGGGGTCACTCGCGGTCAGGTCGAGCGCGGCGATGCCGAGCAGCTCCTGGCGGTAGGCGACGCGCAGCGCGTCCTCGGGCTCCATCTGGCCGTTCGTGGCTGCCGCGGACACGGCGCCGACGAGGTGCTCGATGCGCTGCTCGACCGAGCGCTCGGACGCCTCGGTGGCGTTGCGCCACTGGTCGGGGTGGGCTACGAGGTGGTCGCCGAGTGCCGTGGAAGCACCGAGCACCGCCAACATGCGGTCGCGGGCGCGGCCGGGGTGGCGCAGCGCAGCAACCAGCTGGGCCGGGTCGGAGGACGTCCCCGAGTCCGCGGCGGCGTCGCGCTCCGAGGGCTCGCGCCGGCGCAGGGCTTCCATCAGGCGGACGAGGCCGAGCAGGGCAAGATCGGGGTCGGCCACCTGGCCGAGCGCGTCCGGCAGGCCGTCGCTGAAGACGTCGTCGAGCGGGTCGACCAGACCAGCCAGCGCCGGGTCGGCCAGGAGGCGCCCAGCCCGAGCCGGATCCGCGAAGCCGAGCCTGGCGAGCGCTGCCCCCTGGGTCGCCGTCCGCGGGATTGTCACGCTTTCACCCTAATGGCGATGCATTCGCCGGCCTCCGGGCGCGATGGGCGGAACGGCCCGGGCTCAGAGTCTGGGGAGGTAGCGCTCGAGCTCGAACGCCGTGACCTGGCCGCGGTAGTCGTCCCACTCGGCCCGCTTGTTGCGCAGGAAGAAGTCGAACACGTGCTCGCCCAGCGTCTCGGCCACGAGCTCACTCCGCTCCATGGCCTCGATCGCCTGCGACAGCGAGCCGGGGAGTGGCTCGATGCCCAGGGCGCGCCGCTCGGGGTCGGTGAGCCGCCAGACGTCGTCCTCGGTCTCGGCCGGGAGCTCGTAGCCCTTCTCGATGCCCTTGAGCCCGGCGGCGAGGAGCACCGCGAAGGAGAGGTAGGGGTTGCAGGCCGAGTCGATGGTGCGCACCTCCACCCGGCTGCTCTGGCCCTTGGCCGGCTTGTACATCGGCACGCGCACCATGGCCGACCGGTTGTTGTGGCCCCACGTGAGATGGGCCGGCGCCTCGCCCCCGCCCCAGAGCCGCTTGTAGGAGTTGACCCACTGGTTGGTGATGGCGGTGATCTCCGCGCCGTGGCGCAGCAGCCCGGCGATGAACTGCCGCCCCACGGTCGAGAGCTGGTAGGGCGCCCCCGCCTCGTAGAAGGCGTTGGAGTCACCCTCGAACAGCGACATATGGGTGTGCATGCCCGACCCTGGGAAGTCGGAGAACGGCTTGGGCATGAACGAGGCGAAGACACCCTGCTCGAGGGCCACCTCCTTGATCACCGTGCGGAAGGTCATGATGTTGTCGGCGGTCGAGAGCGCATCGGCGTAGCGCAGGTCGATCTCGTTCTGGCCCGGGGCGCCCTCGTGGTGGCTGAACTCCACCGAGATGCCCATGGACTCGAGCATGGTGATCGCGGCCCGCCGGAAGTCGTGTCCGGTGCCGTGCGGCACGTGATCGAAGTAGCCGGCGTGGTCGATCGGCTCGGGCCGCTCCCCGGGCCTGAACCCCTGCTGGAGCAGGAAGAACTCGATCTCGGGGTGGGTGTAGAAGGTGAAGCCGAGGTCGGACGCCCTGCCGAGCGCGCGCTGGAGCACCTGGCGCGGGTCGGCGAAGCTCGGGGTGCCGTCGGGCAGGGAGATGTCGCAGAACATCCGGGCAGTGCCCGGTTTCTCGCCGCGCCAGGGCAGCACCTGGAAGGTCGTGGGGTCGGGCATCGCCAGCATGTCGGCCTCGTAGACCCGGGCGAAGCCCTCGATCGCCGAGCCGTCGAACCCGATGCCCTCGGTGAAGGCGCCCTCCAGCTCGGCCGGCGCCACCGCCACTGATTTCAGCGTCCCGAGCACGTCGGTGAACCACAGGCGGACGAAGCGGATGTCCCGCTCCTCGATGGTGCGGAGCACGAACTCCTGCTGGCGATCCATGCTCCGCATCCTGCCCTAGGTGTGTTTCAGGGCTGTTACGCCCGCAGGTCAGCGGGCTCCCAGCGCCGCGAGGGCCGCGCTGCGGCCGGCGATCCCGGAGACGCCGCCGCCCCGTCGTGCGCCGGCGCCCGCGAGCAGCAGACGGGGGTATGCCGTCTCGACGCCCCAGGTGCCCACCTCTGCCTGCCGCTCGGCCCAGGGCCACTGCAGCGACCGGTGGAAGATGTTGCCCCCCGGCAGCGCAATGTCGTGCTCGAGGTCGACCGGAGACCGGACCTCCAGACAGGGCCGTCCCTCGGGGTCCCGGGCGAGGACGTCGCGGATCGGCTCGGCCAGGACCGAGTCGAGGGAGCCGAGGGAGGCCTCGAGCACCTCTGCGCGGACGTGGTCGGGCCCGGAGCGGAACAGCCGGGCGGGCACGTGGAGGCCGAAGAGGGTGAGGGTGTGCAGTCCCCGCGAGGCCAGGCCGGCGCCGAGGATGCTCGGGTCGGAGAGGGTGTGGCAGTAGACCTCGAGGGGCGGCCTGGCGACAAGCCTGCCGGCGGCTGCGCCGGCATACGCGTCCTGGAGCTGGGCGTAGCCCTCGTTGACGTGGAAGGTGCCCGCGAAGGCGCTGGCCGGGTCGACCGTGTGGTCCTTCAGGCGCGGCAGTCGGGTCAGGAGCAGGTTGACCTTCAGCTGCGACCCCTCCGGCGCGGGCTCGGTGTCGACCAGTGCGTGGCCACCGGCCTCGAGCAGGTCGTTGAGCACGGCGGGCGCGCACGCGGCATACAGCCGGTCGGCCGTGGCCGAGCCGCCCTCCCACTCCACTGCTCCGGCGACGGGGTCGACCGCCTTGACCGGCGAGCCGGTGCGCAGCACGGCGCCCGCCGAAGCGGCGGCACGGGCCAGCGCGTCGGTCACCGCGCCCATCCCGCCGACTGGCACGTCCCAGTCGCCGGTGCCGCCGCCGATGACGTGGTACAGGAAGCAGGTGTTCTGGCGCAGCGACGGGTCGTGCAGGTCCGCGAAGGTACCGATGAGCGCATCCGTGGCCACGACTCCGCGGACCGTGTCGTCCGCGAAGGTCTGCTCGATCAGCTCGCCCAGCGGGCGCGTGGTGAGGGCGGCCCACAGCTGCGGGTCCCCGACGAGCTCGGCCATCGCGTCCCGCGAGCGCAGCGGGTCCAGGACGGTGGGGAACACCCGCTCCGCGAGGCGGCCCAGCCGTCGGTAGAACTCCTGCCAGGCCCGGAAGTCGCGGTCGCTGCCGGTGGTCCGCACGAACGAGTCGCGGGTTGCCGCGGGGTCGGCCGTGTCGACCAGCAGTCCCCGGGTGGGGTCTCCTGGGGCCGGCGTGTAGGACGAGAAGCGGCGTCGCACGAGCCGCAGGTCGAGGTCGAGCTCCTCGAGGAGCTGGCGTGGCAGGAGCGAGACGAGGTAGGAGTAGCGCGAGAGGCGGGCGTCGACGCCGGGGAACACGCGGGCGGACACGGCAGCGCCGCCGAGGTGATCAGAGCGCTCCAGCACCAGCACGCGGCGGCCGGCGCGGGCCAGGTAGGCGGCGGCGGTCAGCCCGTTGTGGCCGGCCCCGATCACGATGTCGTCGTAGTGCACCGCTCGAGCCTACGAGAGCAGCGGCTGGTGCCGGGAAACGCGGAACGGGCCCGGGGATCGCTCCCCCGAGGCCCCTCCCTCACGTACCGTCAGCCGAGATGGGTATCGGTTGCCTGCTTCCGCTCGCTGCGGCTTGCGTCCTCCTGACCCGGAAAGGTCCGACACAGCCCTGCGCAGCTCACCGGCTACCTCCGGGCCGACCTAGGATCGGGCCATGACGGAGAGTCCAGCGGTCCCCTCGCCCGCTCCCGAGAACACCGCACCCTACGGAACCGGCGCGCAGGCGGCGCCCCAGCGCCGCATCCGGGTCCCGCACCTGCGGGCCATGAAGGAGCGGGGCGAGAAGTGGGCCATGCTGACGGCCTACGACATGTACTCCGCCGAGATCTTCGACGAGGCTGGGATCCCGGTCCTGCTCGTGGGCGACTCGGCCGGCAACAACGTCTACGGGTTCGAGACCACGGTTCCGGTGACCGTCGACCACCTGGTCCCGCTGGTGCGCGCCGTGACCTCCTCGGCCAAGCGCGCCATGGTCGTGGCCGACCTCCCGTTCGGCTCCTATCAGGCCAGTCCGCAGCAGGCTCTCGCCACCGCTACGCGGTTCATGAAGGAAGGCATGGCGCATGCCGTCAAGCTCGAGGGGGGCAAGCCGATGGTGCCGGAGGTCGAGCTGCTGGTGCGTGCGGGCATCCCGGTGATGGGCCACATCGGCTTCACGCCGCAGAGCGAGCACGTCCTGGGTGGCTACAAGGTGCAGGGCCGCGGGGCGGCAGCCGACCGGCTCGTCGAGGATGCGAGGGCCTTGGAGAAGGCCGGCTGCTTCGCCGTGGTCATGGAGATGGTCCCGGCGCCGCTCGCGGCGCGGGTCACCGAGGTGCTGTCCATTCCGACGATCGGGATCGGGGCCGGGCCGCACTGCGACGCGCAGGTCCTGGTCTGGCAGGACATGGCCGGGCTGCGCGGGGGGAAGGCACCGAGGTTCGTCAAGAAGTACGCGGACCTGCGAACCGAGCTGGGCGAGGCGGCGAGGGCGTATGCCGCCGACGTCGCCTCGGGCGCATTCCCCGATGCCGAGCACTCGTTCGAGTCCTGAGACCGCCGTGGGCCGCTCCGGTCCGCCGCCGAAAGAATCCGCCCGACCGGCCCAAAGCGCGGTAAGTTCC
The DNA here is from genome assembly GCA_963715025.1 of uncultured Actinomycetota bacterium. Classification (GTDB taxonomy): domain Bacteria; phylum Actinomycetota; class Actinomycetes; order Actinomycetales; family Dermatophilaceae; genus DASSJT01. The sequence goes on from CAVQQQ010000002.1 coordinate 959,226, forward strand.
GCGGTGGACGACCGGCCCAACCGAATGATGAATGGGAGACACCGTGACCAGTGCTCGGATGAAGTACGCCGCCGCTCTCGCGATGGGGGCATCTCTGGCGACCATCGTCGCCGCTGCATCCCCCGCTTCCGCGACCAAGCCCGGCAGCGGGAACGCGACCGGCACGGGGACCGTGTTCATGGTCAACCCCGTGCAGTCCTCAGGCGATGAGTCGCTGACCGACCAGAACGACTCCGACAGCGCCGTGCCGCTGAACCAGTACGCCTCCGTACAGCTGCGCAACCTCGACGGCTCCGGATACCTCGTCGGCGCCTGGGCCAACGTGCGCGGCAACACCGGCCCCGCGGCATACAGCACCACCAACACGTTCAACTACCTGCGCCACGACGACCGGTTCGAGCAGGTCATGGCCTACTTCTGGGTCAACCAGGCTCAGGAGTATCTCCAGTCGCTGGGGTTCGGCAGCACGCTGCGCCCCGTCAACATGGAGAGCCAGGACGTCCGCATCGACCAGTACGGCATCGACAACTCCTACTCGTGGGACAAGCACGACCTCCTGCGCTTCGGCAAGGGTGGCGTCGACGACGCCGAAGACGCTGAGGTCATCGTCCACGAGTACGGCCACGCGGTGCACGACTCACAGGTGCCGGGCTTCGGCTCGAGCGAGGAGGCCGGCTCCATCGGAGAGGCCTTTGGCGACTACCTCGCCGTGTCGGTCGGCCTCGCCGCCGACCATCAGTACGGCTGGCCGGTCAACGTCGACGAGTCGTGCCCGATGGACTGGGACGCCACGTCGTACACCACCACGGTCCCGCACTGCATCCGGCGGTTCGACCGCAACTTCACCATCGCTGACAAGACGGGTGAGGTGCACCACGACGGCCAGATCTGGAGCCAGGCACTCTGGGAGATCCGCAAGGCCTACCCCGGCCTGGGCTTCACGACGGCCGACTGGGACCGCACCCTGATCGACAGCCAGTTCGACTACGCGCCCGACACGTCCTTCTCCGCCGCCGCACAGGCCACCTACAACAAGGCCATGGCCAACGAAGGCGCGGCAGCTGCCCAACTGGTCAAGGACCGGTTCGCCGCGCGAGGCATCACCTTCTGACCGCTTGACCACTCTCGGCGCTGCGGGGCGTAATTCGGTCGTCCCGCAGCGCCGCCCTCTGCCACCCTGATCGCGTGTCCGAGGGGGCCAACGCATGGCGCGACCGCTTCCGCAGGCTGCGCGTCGACACGTCGCCCCTGCGTGAGTCGCGCGACTTCCGGCTCTTGTTCTGGGCCGGCTCGGTGTTCTACCTCGGCGGCATGGTCAGCTATGTCGCGCTGCCGTACCAGCTCCACGCGCTCACCGGCTCCAACTTCGCCGTTGGCCTCCTCGGCGCGGTCGAGCTGGTCCCGCTGGTTGTCTTCGGTCTGTGGGGCGGAGCCCTGGCCGACCATGTCGACCGGCGCACCATGGTCACCCTCAGCGCCGGGTCCCAGGTTCTGCTCACTGGCGGCTTGCTGCTGAATGCCCTCCTCCCCCAACCCCAGGTGTGGGCGATCTACGCCCTCGGCGCCTGCCTTTCCGCTGCCCAGTCCCTGCAGCGCCCATCTCGCGAGGCGCTCATCCCGCGGACGGTCCGGCACGAGCAGCTGCCCGCCGCAATCGCCCTCTCCTCCCTGGGGGCGCAGGTGGGCGTGCTCGCCGGACCGGCCCTGGGCGGCCTTCTGATCCAGGCGACGGGCGTGGCCTCGTGCTACGCCGTCGACGTCGGCGGCCTCGTCGTCGCGACCGTGCTGTTCGGCGTCCTGCGCCCGTACCCCGCACTCGACCGCTCGACCCCGCCGAGCCTGGCCAGCCTGGCCGAGGGGGTGAGGTATGCCGTCCGGCGGCGGGACCTGCTCGGCACCTACCTGGTCGACATGATCGCGATGTTCATGGCGATGCCCACTGTGCTCTACCCGGCCCTGGCCACCGAGGTCCTGCGCCAGCCCGCGGTGCTCGGCCTGCTCTACTCGGCGGGCACGGTCGGCAGCCTGGCCGCCACTGCCACGTCGGGCTGGACCTCGCGGGTGCACAACCACGGCAGGGCGGTGGTCCTCGCCGCTGCCGCCTGGGGTGCGGCGATCGGTGCTGTCGGTCTCGTCACGAGTGCCTGGGCGGTGGTGGCGCTACTGGCCCTGGCCGGTGCGGCCGACATGGTGAGCGGGATCTTCCGCGGCACCATCTGGCACCAGACCATTCCCGACGCGATGCGCGGGCGGCTGGCGGGTATCGAGATGCTGTCGTACTCGATCGGGCCGCTGGGCGGGCAGACCCGCGCCGGGCTGGTCGCCGACCGCTGGGGCGTCAGGAGGTCGATCACCAGTGGCGGGCTGCTCTGCGTGCTGGGCGTCGTCGCGACGACGGCTTGGCTGCGCGACTTCTGGCGCTATGACGACCGCACCGACGAGCACGCCGTCCGCGAGCGGCGACGCCGCGCCGCCGTGGCGTCAGCCGCCTGACCTACGCTTGACCTGTGAGCAGCGGCATCGATCCCCACACCCGCTGGACCGAGCTCTCCAGCGGACACGGCGGCGCAGCGGCATACCAGAAGCTGTTCGACGACCTGGAGGAGTCCGGAGTCGACATCCACGGTGAAGCCCGCTTCGTCGCCTCCCTTGCCATGCCGCCGGCGCGGATCCTCGACGCAGGCTGCGGCACCGGGCGAGTGGCGATCGAGCTCACCCGGCTCGGCTACCGGTGCGTCGGGGTCGACTCCGACCTCGACATGATCGAGGTCGCCCGGGAACGCGGCCCGGGTGCCCACTTCGTGCACCAGGACATCACCGAGCTCTACCTGCGCAGTCAGGCCTTCGACATCGCGGTCCTGGCCGGCAATGTCGTGCCGCTTCTCGCGCCCGGCACGCTCAACCAGGCTCTCGAGCGGCTTGCCGCACACGTGCAGCCAGAGGGGCTGCTGGTGGCTGGGTTCGGCCTCGACGCGGAGCACCTGCCACCGAGCGTCCCGGTGACGACGCTCGCCGCCTACGACCGCGCCTGCACTGCCGCCGGTTTCTCGCCGGCGTACCGATATGCCTCGTGGGACCGCGATCGCTTCACCCCGGACTCGCGCTACGCCGTCAGCGTGCACCGCCGTGGCTGAGCCTTCGCAAGGCCCGGGTCAGTCCTCGAGGTCGTCGTCGTCCCTGCCACCGCTCTTGGGCCCGCCTTCGTCCCACTCGCGGTCCTCGGCGTCCCACTGCTCGGTCTTCTCCCGTGCGGTCTCCAGCGCCCGGGCCGCCTCGGCCTCGGTGGCATAGGGTCCCATCACGTGGTCGCCCTGGCTGCGGTTGTCCTCGGTCTCGACCTGCCGGGTGTCCACGTTGAACCAGTACGCCATCAGGGCCTCCCTGTCGTGATCAGCGGTTCCTCCTAGACTCCACCGTATGCCGGTGACGTACGCAAGTGTTGAGCCTGGCCGGGTCGGACCGCGGCGACCGGTGCCCTCCACGATCGAGCGCCCCGAGTACGTCGACCGCCCGGGGCCGGCGGACCGCCCAGGGCCTGACGTCAAGGACGCCGAGACCATCGAGAAGATGCGCGTGGCCGGCCGGATCGCGGCGCGGGCTCTGGCGGCGGCGGCGGCGGTCATCGCGCCCGGAGTCACCACGGACGAGATCGACCGCGTCGGCCACGAGTACCTGCTGGACCACGGCGCCTACCCCTCCACCCTCGGCTACAAGGGGTTCCCCAAGTCGCTGTGCACGTCGGTCAACGAGGTCATCTGCCACGGCATCCCGGACAGCCGACGGCTCGAGGACGGGGACATCGTCAACATCGACATCACTGCATACGTCGGAGGCGTCCACGGCGACACCGACGCCACCTACCTGTGCGGCGACGTCGACGAGGAGTCCCGACTGCTCGTCGGGCGCACCCGGGAGGCGATGCTGCGCGGCATCAAGGCCGCCCTCCCCGGGCGCCAGGTCAACATCATCGGCCGGGTGATCGAGAGCTACGCGCGCCGGTTCGGCTATGGCGTCGTCCGCGACTTCACCGGGCACGGCATCGGCACGTCGTTCCACTCGGGGCTGGTGATCCCCCACTACGACGCGGCACCGGCATACGACACCATCATCGAGCCGGGCATGACGTTCACCATCGAACCCATGCTCAACCTGGGTACCCATGAATGGGAGATGTGGGACGACGGCTGGACGGTGGTCACCAAGGACCGACGCAGGTCCGCGCAGTTCGAGCACACGATCCTCATCACCGACACCGGCAACGAGACCCTGACCCTGCCGTAGCACCCGCGCCCGGGGGTCAGAGAGAGGTGGACACCGATGTCCAAGCGGACGTCCAAGCACGGTCTTCCCCTGGGCATCGATGTCGGCGGCAGCGGGATCAAGGGCGCGCCGGTCGACTTGGACAAGGGCGACTTCGCCGCCGACCGGCTGCGTATCGTCACGCCGCTGGGCGCCACTCCGGAGGCAGTGTGCGCCGTCATAGCCCAGATCGTCGACCACTTCGACGACGTGCGCGGCGACTCCCCCATCGGCGTGACCATCCCCGGAGTAGTCACCCACGGCATCATCCGGTCCGCCGCCAACATCGACAAGTCGTGGATCGACTTCGATGCCCAGACCCTGTTGGAGGACACGCTCGAGCACCCGGTGGTGGTCGTCAACGACGCCGACGCGGCGGGGATGGGCGAGCTCCACTACGGCGCGGCCAAGGGGCAGGACGGCCTGGTCATCCTGACCACGCTGGGCACCGGCATCGGCACGGCCCTCATCTATGACGGGGAGCTCGTGCCCAACTCCGAGCTCGGCCACCTCGAGATCGACGGCCATGACGCCGAGACCCGGGCGGCCTCGTCGGTGAAGGACCTCGAGGGCCTCAGCTACCCCCAGTGGGCTGCTCGGCTCCAGCGCTACTACTCGCACCTCGAGGCGCTGCTCTGGCCGGAGCTGTTCGTCGTTGGAGGTGGGGTCTCCAAGAACGCCGACGAGTTCCTGCCCCTCCTGCACCTCCGCACGCCGATCATCGCCGCCACGCTCAAGAACCGGGCCGGCATCATCGGGGCCGCCCACCTCGCGTCGCGTCACCGCACCTGACGCCGACCCGAAGAGCGCCGTGCCCCGGGTGGCCGGCTTCTGGCTAGCCGCACGGGCACCGGCGGCTAGCGCATCGCCCCGAGGCGTTGCAGGAGTTCGGGACCGCGGCGTTCGAGAACGCGGCCTCCCACGACCAGCCCGGCAGCCAACGCGGCTGAGCCCACAAGCGGGCCGACCACCAGCGCCGACCAGGCCGCCCATGCGCTGCCGCGCTCGGCCAGGAGGCCCAGGACGAGCACCGGGAGCGACAGCAGGAGCACTGCCATCGCACAGACCGTCTGGACGGCGACAGTCAGACCGGCACCGCCGGGACGGGTCGCGAAGGGGCCCTCCCCCGGCTTGGGCGTCGGATAGGGCAGTACCGCGCTCGCCACGCTGGCGACCGCGAGGCCCGCGAGGAGCACACCCGAGGCTGCGCCGAGGGTGGCCGGCAGCAGGGACCAGTCGCCGCTGAGCGACGCACCGAGCAGCGCATAGCCGGGGACGCAGGCCGCCGCAAGGGCAGCCGAGGGCGCAAGCCGCCCCAGCCGGTCACTCAGCCCGTCGACGCCGGCCGAGAGGTGCATCCAGAAGGCGGTCGAGTCGTAGCCCACGTCGTTGTGAGGCCCCCAGCCGATGAGATAGGCCGAGGTGACGGGCATGACGGCGAGCAGGCGGGCCGACCCCGTCGAGTGCCAGGCAAAGACGAGCCCAAGGGGCACCACTGCCGTCATGAAGCCTGGGAAGTTGAACCGGGGGTCGCGACGCCAGTAGGTCAGGGCGCGGGCCGCGATCGCCCCGGCGGCGGTCGCGGGGAGACGTCCGAGCAGGCCGAGTCCGCCTGGGCCCGAGCCGCCCGACGAGGCCGGCGGCGCCTCCATGGCCCGGCGCAGGACCTGCCGCCACACGAGTCCCAGCACCGCGACCAGTCCGAGCGCCAGGGCAATCCGGGCGACGCCGGCGTCGAACCGCCCCTCGGCCGCGTCGGCCGGTGCGGCCCACGCCCAGCCCAACGGGGTCCAGCCCACGACGCCGGCAATCCCCTCCAGATGTGCCGTCACGATGGTGCGGCTCGCCCCCAGTGCGACGCCGGGCACCAAGACCAAGAGCGCCCCCACGCCCAGTGCCGCGACCGTGTCGCGCGCTCGGCGGGTCTGCAGGGAGGCGGACAGGAGGCCGGTGACGATGCGGCTGAGCAGGGCACACGTGGCCAGTCCGCAGGCCGCGCCCAGCGCCGCGAACACCACGGCCGACGATGAGCGGGACCATGTGACGAGGGTCGTCGCGGCCAGCGCCACGGTGGCAGCGCCGGGCAGGCCGACGAGGGCCGACGCCGCCAGACCCGTGGCGAGAGTGCGCTCGGGTACCGCGAGGGTTGCGAAGCGGGCGGGGTCCAGCGTGGGGTCGACGCCGAAGAGCATGACCGGGACCACCGCCCATGCGGCAGCCAGGGCAGCCCCACCCAGGGTGGTGGCGATCCGGCTGGGCGTCGGGTCTGCGCCCGCCCGCAGCAACACCAGCACCACCTCGGCGGCCAGGAAGAAGATGCCGCCGTAGAGGATGCCGACGGCCATGCCCACCAGCACCGCCGGGCTGCGGCGGATGCTGTTGCGCAAGAGCAGCAGCTTCAGTCGGAGGAGGTGCGCAACCACGCCAGCCCCTCGACCTCGGTGTTGCCCCCGACCAGGTGGAGGAAGCGGTCTTCCAGTGGCATCCCGTCCCGCACGGTGTCAATGGGGCCGCTGACCCTGACCTCGCCCAGGGCCAGGATCGCGACGTCGGTGCAGATGCGCTCGACCAAGTCCATGACGTGGCTGGAGAGGACGACGGTGCCCCCGCTGCCCACGAAGCCGTCGAGGATCCCGCGGATCGTGCGCGCGGAGACCGGGTCGACGGCCTCGAACGGCTCGTCGAGAACGAGAACCCTCGGCGCGTGCACGAGCGCACAGGCGAGCGCGATCTTCTTGGCCATGCCCGCCGAGTAGTCGATGACCAGCTGGTCGGCGGCATCGGCGAGCGCCAGGGCTGCCAGCAGCTCGTGGGCGCGCGACACCACCTCGCGCCGCTCCAGGCCCCGAAGCAGACCGGCGTAGGTGATGAGCTGGAGTCCGGTGAGCCGGTCGAAGACCCGCAGGCCGTCGGGCAGGATTCCGGTGAGGCCCTTGGCCCGGACCGGGTCGGCCCACACGTCGACGCCGAGCACGTGCGAGGTGCCCTGATCGGGTCGAAGCAGGCCGGTGGCCATGGACAGCGTCGTGGTCTTGCCGGCGCCGTTGGGCCCTACCAGTCCGTAGAAGGAACCGCGCGGCACGTCCAGGTCGATGCTCCGCACGGCCACCGTGTCGCCGAATCGCTTGGACAGACCTCTCAGCCGCAGGGCTGGCACGGTCTGCCCTTCGGTCATGCAGGTGACGCTAACACCGGCAGAGGGCGGCACGGTCGGGCATGCCCGGAGAGGCCCGTGCGCGCCCGAAACCGCTGCGCGGGAACCGCCGCCCGGAACCCCGTCTAGCCGATGTGCCCCTGTCGGGGCGCATTGGCTAGATGGCGAAGTCGTGCGACCGTCCTCCGGACAGGTCGTGGATCTGGGTGTCGCGACCGCCGAAGTTCTCGGCATGGCCGAGGTAGAGGGCACGTCCGACGTCACTGAGCAGCGCGTCGTGGATCGGGATGGCATGGGGCGCGTTGAACCGGCGCACGAATGCGGTCATGTCTCGCCCCCGCGACCACGGCGCCGCAAGCGGAAACGCCAGCACGTCGATCTCGCCCGGCTCGGCGTCGAGGGCGTCGCCGGGGTGGAAGAAGCTCGGCTCTCCGTCTGCGTCGAGCCGCACGCCGATGTTGCTGACCCGCGGGATCTCCTCGTGGATCAGGGCGTGCAACTCCCCCGCGGGCGTGACGGTGACCTGTCCGACGGTTGCGCTGGACCCTTCCTGCGCGTCGGCCTTGACGCCCTTCTCGCGCAGCAGCCGCGCCGAGTCCGGGTCGGTGATCAGCCGCGCGCCCTCGTTGGCGGCCAGGAGGGCGGGGAGCCGCTCGACGTCGAGGTGGTCAGGGTGCTGGTGGGTGACGAGCACAGCGTCGAGGTCGCGCAGGTCGTCGGTGCCGGGTGAAAACGTGCCCGGGTCGATGAGGATTCGCGTGTCCGCCATGTCGACGAGGAGGCAGGAATGGCCGAGGCTCGTGATGCGCATGGCCTCACGGTATGCCGGTCGGCCGGCAGGCGCAGCGAAGCCGCTTGCTCCTACGCTTGCGCGGACAGGGACAGCGGCCAGGAAGGGCGCGAGAGGGGCGACGATGGAGGTCCTCGAGCGGCGGCTGGGTCTCGGCGACGCCGTGGTCATGGGCCTTGGCTCGATGCTCGGGGCTGGTGTCTTCGTGGCCTTCTCGCCGGCGGCAGCCGCCGCTGGCGACGCGCTCCTGTGGTCCCTCGCGGTCGCCGGCGCGGTCGCCTACTCCAACGCCATGTCCTCAGCCCGACTGGCGGCGAGGTACCCGGAGTCGGGCGGCACGTATGTCTACGGGCGCGAGCGGCTAGGCGCGGCATGGGGTTTCGGGGCCGGCTGGGCGTTCGTCGCAGGCAAGACCGCCAGCGCTGCGGCGATGGCACTGACGGTGGGCACGTACCTGTCGCCCGGACGTGGGGCGCTGCCGCTCGCCCTCCTCACCGTGGCCTCGCTCACGGCACTGAACTACCGGGGGATCCACAAGAGCGCTCTGGCCACGCGGGCGATCGTGGCCGTTGTCCTCCTGGTCCTGGCGCTGTTCACCGCTGCCTGCCTGCTGGCCCCGCCCCGGTCCGACAGCTCCGGAGAGGGCGTTGTGGCTCCGGGCCTGCCGGGCGTGCTCCAGGGCGCGGGGTTCCTCTTCTTCGCCTTCGCCGGCTATGCCCGCATCGCCACCCTGGGGGAAGAGGTCCGCAACCCGGCGCGCACCATCCCCCGAGCAATCCGGCTGGCCCTCGCTGCGACCGTGGTCGTGTATGCCGTCGTCGCAGCAACCCTGCTCGCAACCCTGAGCTCGGCCTGGCTGGCCGGGCGGGCCACGCCGCTCGCCGACGCGGCACAGATCAGCGGATGGTCGTGGTCGGCACCGGTGATCCGGATTGGGGCGGCTGTGGCCGCGACCGGCTCGCTGCTGGCGCTCATCCTGGGCATCTCCCGCACCGTCCTGGCGATGTCCCGCGACGGGTACCTGCACCACTCGCTATCCGCCATCCACCCGGCATACCACGTGCCGCATCGCGCTGAGGTGGCCGTGGGTCTGGTCGTCGGCGCGATCATCGCCGTGGCGGATGTGCGCCAGGCCATCGGCTTTTCATCGTTCTGCGTTCTGGTCTACTACGGCATCGCCAACGCCAGCGCGTGGACGTTGGGCGGCTCGTCGGCTCGCCTGACGGCGGCGCTCGGGCTCGCTGGCTGCCTGGTCGTGGCGGCGATGCTCCCGCTGTCCTCGGTCCTGGCCGGCCTCGGCATCCTGGGGATCGGTGCCCTGGTCTGGCTGGTCCGGCACCTGGCTGGCCACGGCCCCCACCATCCCTCGTGAGCGCAGGGGGGGCAGGCGCAGTCTTGACCAGCCGCCCTCAGGCCCGGTCGATGGGGATCGCGCGGATGCCTCCCGCGTCGGAGAGCAGCAGCACGTCCTCGTCGGTGGTGCCCTCCAGGGCCGCGGCCACCTGCTCCTCGGTCCACAGGGCGACCCCGTCATCGGTGCGACGCCACGCCTCCACCCGAGCGCCGGTGCGGCGGCCGACACCGCGCACCAGGTCCGGGTCCGCCGGCCCGACCAGGAGAACGTAGCGGCGTCCGTGAGCTCGCACCGGCGCATACTCCCGGTCCTGCCGATAGACGCTCCAGTGGTATCCCGCGACAGCGGCAGTGCTGACGAGAACCCCGATGGCCCAGCGCATGCGGCGGACCGTCTCCGCCCCGAAAGCCCCCTTGATGATGTCCTCGAAGAGGAGGTACACGCCGACCAGGAGCGAAACCACCGCGGCCACCCCGCCGAGCCCAAGCAGGACAAACACGTAGATCCGGCGGGTCGCCGAGGCCCGCTCCTCCTGCGGCGCTGCCCGGGCCGCACGCTGGATGCGGGTCCAGAAGAAGGCCCACACCGGGCCCCCCACGACCACCAGGGTCGCGGCAGCCAGCAGGGTGTTGACCGCACTCTGGCTCTGGGCGACGACCTCGGTCGACCCGGTCGTCGCCTCGATCACCGCCACGAGGCCGATTGCGAGCCCCGCCGCCGAGGCCAGCAGCGCGATCCCGGACATCAGGTACTCGTAGATCCGCCGCACCTCGGTTCGGCGCCGCTCGCCCTCCTCCTCCAGAACCGAGTGGTGGTACCACCAGACGAGCACGCCCACCAGGGCGGCAGCCGCCGCTGAGGGCACGTCGTGGAAGTGGGCCGCGGCCGTCTGCTCCCGGGGCTCGCCGATCAGCCAAACGAGCACGTCATAGAGGGCCAGGCTCGCGGAAACGATCGCCGTGACCAGGCCTCCTCCCACACCGACGAGAAGGACATAGCCCAACCACAGGTGGTCCCGCTTCGAGCGGGCAGTCGTCAAGATCCAGTAGACGAGCCACACCGGTGCACCTACCACGAGCACGACGGCACCCCGGAGAATCGGGTTGCCGCCCCCCTCGACCAGCGGCTCCCCGCCCAGGTCCAGCAGCGTCTGAAGGGCGGCGCCCAGAACCATCCCGAGGCCCACGGCCGACGTCACGAGGCCGGCCCCCGAGCCGAGCAGGTGGTGGACCCGGGCGTTCTGCGCGGGGGTGACTCGCGAGTCGACCCACCAGTGGACGCCCCAGATGCCGCCCCAGACGATCAGCTGGGCGAGCGCACTTGCCCCGAAGTCCTCGTCGCCGACCGCCCAGAACAGCACGCCGGCGAGGGCCGCCATGCCCAGACCCAGCGACGTGAGGGTGGCGGCCGTGGCGTAGAAGGCCCAGCCGATGGACCTGGCCTCCCGCGGATCAGCGGCCAGGGTGCGGCGCGACCACACGGCCAGCCCCGCGTAGAGCGGAACCCCGACCAGGGTGAAGGCGAGGCTCAGCGCGAGACCGGCCTCGTCGGCCGTGACGACGGCCCGTCGGTCGAACAGGCGCTCCAGCAGGCCCGCGAGGCCGATCGCGGCGACCACGAGCATCGCGTAGAGCAGCGTGTACTGGAAGAAGCGCCGCACCCCATGGCCGTCGGGTGTGGCGGCCCCGCTCCCGCGCCTCTGCACGGCGCGAACACCGAACACCACCAAAGCGATCAGCCCTGCGAGAAGTAGGATCCCAATGATCATTTCAGACCTCCCGAACAGTCGTAGAGCGGCCAGGGCACCCCGGTCAACCGCCACTCCTGGCCGGAGCGGCTCAGCCGGAACGTGTGGCTTTCGCGGTACTCCGAACCGTCGAGGGGCCCCCCGCTGGAGATAGCCACCTCGACGGCGACCCGCGCACTGTCGCCCTCGACCCGGCTGTCGTCGAGGACGACCCGGGTCGAGTCGGCCATGCGGACCTCATCGAGGTCCTGCGCGTCACACTCGCTGTCGGAGGCCAGGTAGGCCGCAGCCCCATCGGTGTCGCCCTTCAGCAGCGACTCGATGTACGCCTGAACGGTCCACTCCGGAGTCCCGCGCTGGAACTGGGCCACCGGCCGTCGGGAGGCGAAGACCGCCGCGACCACCGCCACGACCACCACCACCCCGACGACAACCGCAACGACACGATTTGCCCGAGTCACGGGCCAACAGTCATGGCGAAACCCCTAAGGCGCAAGGGACTTCTGACCCTCTGCTCGCAGCAGGGAGTATGGCGGCCGGCTGCGATGGTCAGGAACAGCGCCCGCCCGGGCCAGCGCCACGGCATACTCCCGGTTAATGGTGGGGCAGAAGGGGACCATGGTCCTCGACCAGCGGCGCGGGGGGTGCCTAGGCTCCAAGCAGAGGCGACGGGGTGCACGGGCCCCGAGGACGGATGGTGCGATGGACGGCCAGCGAGACCTCACCCCACTCCCGCCACTGGGCGTGGGCCGCCCGCGCAGTGGGCCAGTGCGCGAGCGGCGGCCGGTCTATGTGGATCTCCTCCCGCCGTGCAACGCCGGGTGCCCAGCCGGGGAGAACATCCAGGCCTGGCTGGCGCTGATCAAGGAGGGTGATGCCGAGGCGGCCTGGCGGCAGCTGACCCGGGACAACCCGTTCCCAGCCATCCACGGGCGGGTCTGCTACCACCCGTGCGAAACCGTCTGCAACCGGCGCGAACTCGACGAGGCGGTGTCGATCCATGCTGTGGAGCGCTTCCTCGGTGACGAGGCGATCGCACAGGGCTGGGCGTTCGAGCGCCCCGAGCGGCGCAGCGGGCAGCGCGTCCTGATTGTCGGCTCCGGGCCGAGCGGGCTCTCCGCGGCCTACCACCTTGCGGTGCGGGGACACGAGGTCGTCGTTCGCGACAGCGGCCCGAAGCCGGGAGGGATGATGCGCTACGGCATCCCGGCGTACCGGCTCCCGCGCGACGTTCTCGACGCGGAGATCGCGCGGCTCGTGGGACTGGGCGTCACCTTCGAACAGGACCACCGGGTCACGGACCTCGCGGCCGAGATGGCCGACGGCGGCTTCGGCGCGGTCTTCGTGGCTGTCGGCGCCCACTTGTCCAAACGCATCGACATCCCCAACCAGGACGCCAGCCGGGTGCTCGATGCGGTGTCGTTCCTGCGCGGGGTCGAGACCGGCGAGCAGGAACCGCTCGCGGGCCGCGTGGCGGTCTACGGGGGAGGCAACACGGCCATGGATGCCGCGCGGGTGGCGCGCCGCATCGGTGCCGACGACACGATCATCGTCTACCGGCGCACGCGCGAGCAGATGCCGGCACACGAGGAAGAGGCGGCCGACGCCGAGGACGAGGGCATTCGGATCAACTGGCTGCGCACGATCACCTCGCTCGACGAGGGCGACCTCACGGTCGAGGTGCAGGAACTGGACGACAGCGGGCGACCCCACGCCACGGGACGGTTCGAGACCCTGGCCGCGGACACGGTGATCCTGGCGCTCGGCCAGGAGAGCGACACGGGGTTCCTGCGGACCGTTCCCGGTGTCGAGTTCGACGGCGACACGGTGATGGTGTCGCCGGCGACGCTCATGACCGGCGCGCCCGGCGTGTTCGCCGGCGGCGACGCGGTGCCGAGCGAGCGCACCGTGACGGTCGGGGTGGGACACGGCAAACGGGCAGCTCGCAGCATCGACGCTTATCTGGCGCAGACGACGTCAGAACGGCCGCCCAAGCACGAGCTCGCCACCTTCGACCTGCTCAACCCCTGGTATTTCGGCGATCACAGCCGGCGGACCCAGGTGGAGCTGGACCCCCGCGCCCGGGTCGTGGCCTTCGATGAGGTGGTCGCGGGCCTGGGCGCCCAAGAGGCGCGGTTCGAGGCGGCCCGCTGCCTTTCGTGCGGCAACTGCTTCGAGTGCGACGGCTGCCTCGGGGCGTGCCCGGAGGACTCGGTGATCAGCCTGGGGAAGGGCCATCGGTACCGCTTCGACTATGACACGTGCACCGGATGCGGGTCGTGCTACCGGCAGTGCCCGGTGCACGCCATCGAGATGGTCCCAGAGGAGGGCTGAGGTGCGCACCACGATCGACGGCAACGAAGCTGCGGCCAGCATCGCCTACCGGCTGAGCGAGCTGTGCGCGATCTACCCGATCACCCCGTCCTCGACCATGGCCGAGCTCGCGGACGACTGGTCGAGCCACCACCGCCCGAACCTCTGGGGCACCGTCCCCACGATCATCGAGATGCAGAGCGAGGGCGGCGCTGCCGGCGCCATGCATGGTGCACTCCAGGGCGGGGCGCTGAGCACAACGTTCACCGCCTCCCAGGGCCTCCTGCTGATGATCCCGAACATGTACAAGATCGCGGGCGAGCTCACGCCGACGGTGTTCCACGTGGCGGCGCGGTCCCTGGCGGCGCAGGGCCTGTCGATCTTCGGCGACCACTCCGACGTGATGGCGGTGCGCCAGACCGGGTTCGCCCTGCTGGCGTCGGCGTCGGTCCAGGAGGCCCACGACCTTGCTCTGGTCGCGCACGCGGCGTCCCTGAAGACCCGCGTGCCGTTCGTGCACTTCTTCGACGGCTTCCGGACCTCGCACGAGCTCAACACCGTCGAGCTCCTCGACGACGACGTGCTGCGGGCCATGATCCCCGAGTCGCTCGTCCGCGCCCACCGGGCCCGCGCACTCACCCCCGAGCGGCCGGTCCTGCGGGGGACCGCCCAGAACCCCGACGTCTACTTCCAGGCCAGAGAGACGGTCAACCCGTTCTACGAGCGCACACCGGGGGTCGTCCAGGCCGCCATGGACCGGCTTGCCACGCACACCGGCCGGGCATATCACCTCGTCGACTACGCCGGACACCCCGAGGCCGAACGGGTCCTCGTGGTCATGGGCTCCGGCGGCCAGACCGCGGCCGAGACGGTTGCCCACCTGGTCCGGGACGGAGAGAGGGTGGGCGTCGCACAGGTCAGGCTGTACCGGCCGTTCCCCGCCGAGGAGCTGCTCACCGCCCTTCCTGGCTCGACCCGGGCGATCGCAGTCCTGGACCGGACCAAGGAGCCCGGCTCGGCCGGGGAGCCCCTCTACCTCGACGTCGTCAGCGCGCTGGCCCGCGCGCACGGCTCGGGGCGGCTGGCCACCTTCCCCACGGTGATCGGCGGCCGATACGGCCTCTCCTCCAAGGAGTTCACGCCGGGCATGGTGGCTGGGGTCTTGGCGGAGCTGGGCTCCGCGCGACCGCGCAGCCCCTTCACCATCGGGATCAACGACGATGTCTCCCGGACGAGCCTCGAGTGGGATCCCTCACTCGACGTCGAGGAGCTCGGCACCCTCCGCGCGGTCTTCTATGGCCTCGGCTCCGACGGCACCGTCGGTGCGAACAAGAACACGATCAAGATCCTCGGCGCCGACCCCGGGACGCACGCCCAGGCCTATTTCGTCTACGACTCCAAGAAGTCGGGCGGCGTGACCGTCTCGCACCTGCGGTTCGGGCCGCACCCGATCCACGCGCCGTACCTCGTGCCCAAGGCGGATTTCGTCGGCTGCCACGAGCCGTCCCTCGTGGAGCGACTCGACGTGCTCGGCATCGCCCGGCCTGGAGCCACCTTCCTGCTCAACTCGCCCCATCCGCCGAACGAGGTCTGGAATGCGCTGCCTGGCCCGGTCCAGCAGCAGATCATCGACAAGAAGCTCCGCATGTATGCCGTGGACGCCACCAGCGTGGCGCGCGAGGCCGGCCTGCCCGGCCGCACCAACACGGTCCTCCAGACCTGCTTCTTCGGCATCTCCGGGGTCCTCCCCCGGGCGGTTGCCATCGAGCGGGTCAAGGCCTCGATCCGCAGGACGTATGGACGCAGGGGCGCCGAGATCGTGCGCCGCAACGAGGAGGCCGTCGACCGGGCGCTCGGGGCGCTCCACGAGATCCAGGTCCCCGATGCCCCCACGTCCGAGCGCCTCCTGCGTGCTGTCGTTCCAGACGAGGCGCCGGCGTTCGTCCGCGAGGTGACCGCCGCGATGATGGCCGGGCGGGGCGACGAGCTCCCGGTAAGTGCGCTCCCGGTGGACGGGACCTTCCCGACCGGCACCACGGCATACGAGAAGCGGCGGATCAGCGAGCTGGTCGCGGTGTGGGACCCGGACACGTGCATCCAGTGCGGGGCGTGCAGCTTCGTCTGCCCGCATAGTGTCATCCGGTCGCGCTACTACCCACCCGAACGCCTCGAGGGTGCCCCTGAGGACTTCGCCTCGGCGCCGCTCAACGCGGTCGGCATGCCCGACGCCCGCTTCACCCTGGAGGTCTACGCCGAGGACTGCACCGGCTGCGGTCTGTGCGTCGAGACCTGCCCGGTCGACGTGCTCGGGCAGCCCGGCCGCAAGGCCATCAACCTCGAGCCCGCCGAGCCGCGGTTCGAGCCTGCCCGGAGGCACGTGGCCTTCTTCGAGACGATCCCGGTCAACACCAGGGCCAACGTCGACTTCGGCACAGTGCGCGGCACGCAGTTCCTCGAGCCGCTCTTCGAGTTCTCCGGGGCCTGCGCCGGATGTGGCGAGACCCCCTACCTCAAACTGCTGACCCAGCTGTTCGGCGAGCGGCTCACCGTCGCCAACGCCACCGGGTGCTCGTCGATCTACGGCGGCAACCTCCCGACCACCCCCTGGACCAAGAACGGCGACGGCCGGGGCCCCGCTTGGTCGAACTCGCTGTTCGAGGACAATGCCGAGTTCGGCCTCGGCCTTCGCCTTGCCGCCGATCTCCACACCACGCTGGCGCGCGAACGCCTGGGGTCGCTGCGCGACGAGGTGGGGGCCGAGCTGGTGGACGCCATCCTGACCGCTCCCCAGGTGCGCGAGTTCGAGATCACGGCGCAGCGGGCGCGCCTGGCCCAGCTCGCGGAGCGGTTGGATGCGCTGGAGGGCCCCGAGGTGGAGGACCTCCGCAGTGTCGTCGACCACCTGTTGAGACGCAGTGTCTGGCTCGTGGGCGGAGACGGCTGGGCCTACGACATCGGCGCGGGCGGCCTGGATCACGTGCTCGCCAGCGGCCGCGACGTCAACGTCCTGGTCATGGACACCGAGGTCTACTCCAACACCGGGGGGCAGTCCTCGAAGGCGACTCCCCTCGGCGCCGTCGCCAAGTTCGCCAGTGGCGGCAAGACGGTGCCCAAGAAGGACCTCGCCCTCCAGGCGATCGCCTACGGCAGCGTGTACGTGGCCCGGGTGGCCATGGGGGCGGACGCACAGCAGACGCTCACGGCGTTCCGGGAGGCGGAGGCCTACGACGGCCCGTCGCTCATCATCGCCTACAGCCACTGCATCGCCCACGGCATCGACATGCGCCAGGGCCTCGACCAGCAGCACCGCGCGGTCGCGAGCGGCCACTGGCCGCTGATGCGCTTCGACCCGACGGTGCGTGCCCGGGGTGGCAATGCCTTCATGCTGGACTCGCCCCGGCCCCGGATCGACCTTGCGGACTATGTCTACCGCGAGCTGCGGTACCGCATGCTGCGCAACACCGATCCAGCGGAGGCCGAGCGCCTGTTGGGGCTCGCGCGCGAGGCCGCGGCGCAGCGCTGGGCTGTGTACGAGGAAATGGCCACCCGGGGAGCCAGTCGATTCGCCGCGGACGCTCGAAGGAGTACGTGATGGACCTGCACACCACCTACCTGGGGCTCAGGCTGGACAACCCGCTCGTGGCGTCCGCCTCACCGCTTTCGGCCACGGTCGAGGGAGTGAGGCAGCTCGCCGACGCCGGGGTCGGTGCGGTCGTCCTCCCCTCGCTCTTCGAGGAGCAGCTGCGCGGCGAGGACCTGCGCGATCTCGTCCTCATGGAGGCGCACGAGGAGGCCTTCGGCGAGGCCCTGTCGTACTTCCCCTCGGCTCCAGTGGAAGCACCGGGCGGGGCAGGCCGCTACCTCAACCTCGTGGCCCGCGCCGTAGACGCGGTCAACGTCCCGGTGATCGCCAGCCTCAATGCCGCCACCCTCGGGTCCTGGGTGGAGTTCGCACGGCTGATCGAAGACGCCGGTGCTGCGGCACTCGAACTCAACATCTACGGCGTGGCGGGCGACCTCCACACGTCCGGGCGCGACGTCGAGGACCAGTGCATCGAGATCGTCGAGCAGGTCGTCGATGAGGTCGGCATCCCGGTCGCGGTCAAACTGGGTCCGCACTACAGCGCCTTCGGCAGCCTGGCCGTTCGGCTCGCGGGAGCAGGAGCCAGTGGCCTCGTCCTGTTCAACCGGTTCCTCCAGCCGGACATCGACATCGAGCGGATCGCCCCGGCGCCCGGCTTTGCCCTGTCAGCGCGCGAGGAAGGGAAGCTCCCGCGCACCTGGATCTCGCTCCTGCACGGACGTCTGGCCCTGTCCCTTGCGGGCACGACCGGCGTGGACCGGTCGGACGACGTCGTGAAGTACCTCCTGGCCGGGGCTGATGTCGTGATGACCGCGTCCGCCCTGCTGCGCCATGGCGTCGACCATGCCGGGGTGCTCCTCGACGGCCTGCGCAGCTGGATGGTGCGCAAGGACGTCGGGTTGCTGGATGAGTTCCGCGGCAGGCTCGCGGTGCCTGCGGGTGGCGACCGGGCGGCATACGAGCGAGCCGGCTACGTCGCGGCCATCGAACAGGCCCGGGTCGACTATGCGCCGCACGTCTGAGCCGCGCCCGGGCTGGAAACGCGCACCGCTGCTGGACGCGCCCCACCGCGAGCTCGGCAACGCCTCACGCAAAGTGGGCGCGCCTCAGGCGAGCTGGGCCACCTCCTCGTGCGTCGCTCTGCGGATCACCACGCGGGTCCAGGCGCCGACGTACAGGCGGTCGTCGTCGCCGAGCTCGGTCTTCGGACCGACGGGGATTGCCTTGTCCGGCAACGGTCCTGATGCTGGCCCCACATAGGTTCCATTGGACGAGGCGAGGTCCTCCACGAACCAGCGCGTGCCGTCGGTGGTCAATTGCGCGTGCCTGCGACTGACGCCGGGATCGCTGGACAGGTCGATCTCGGGATGGGTGTTCCTGCTCACCGACACCCGGCCCAGCAGAACGCTCGTGCTACGCAACGGGATCAGCCGCGGCAGTCCGGGCGACGGGCAGGGATCCTCGACCTCTTGCGAGGCATACCAGTCCGGGTCAACCCAGGCCTCGGCTACCCAGTCGGCCGCCAGGGGTGGGCCGAGTGGCGCAGACACGTCGGGGGTGCTCGCGGCGGGCTCGCTCGGAACGGCTCCGGTCGTGAAGTCGTAGCCGCAGGCCTCGCAGAACAGTGCGCCGGCGGCATTCTCGGTCGAGCAGTTGGGGCAGGTGACCGACTCGCCTGTCGCGGGGACGCTCGACTCGGCTGGCGACGCCGGTGCGCCTGCCGGCGGCGGTCCGCCTGCCGACGCTGCCGCTGCGGCGGGTCTGGGCCCGACCGGCGTCGAGGCCGCCTCTTCTGCGGACGCCTCCGACGCCGGTGCCGGTGGCGCTGGGGTGACCGCTGGCTCGCCCGCAGTTGCAGCGATGGGTGTGCCGCAGACGTCGCAGTAGTCGTCGGCGCTGGACGTGTGCCCGTTGGGGCAGACAGAGCTCATCGACGCACGCGGCTGGTCTTGGTCGACGCCGTGTCGAGTGACATCTCGTCGAGCTTCGACGCCGTCTTCTTGAGTCGCACGGTGCCGGCGTCGGCGTCGTCGATGTCGACCACCTTCCGCAGGCGGGTCGTCATCTCCTCGTTACCCGCCTGGCTGGCGAGCTGCACCGCGCGGCCCAGCTTGGCTGTCGCCACGTCGTCCTGTCCGGACGCCTTCGCAGCGAGCCCGTCCTGGATCGCCTGAGCGAGCTCGGCCTGGCCCGTGTAGGCGGCGACAGCGGGATCGATGCGCGTGGTCAGCGCGTCGTCACTGGACCACCTGGCCTTGACCAGGCCCTGCGCCGCGGGCTCGGGGCCGACCGCGATCTGAACCCGGGCCGCGAGCTGCTCCTGGCCGACGCTCCGGGCGGGCAGCCGCACCGCGATGTGGTAGTCGCGGGTCTCGTCAGCCCAGGCACCCGTCGGGTAGGCGCCGGTCAGCGCATTGACCGGCGTGCGGCGCGAGGTCAGGTCCTCGAGGGTCGGGGAGACCTGTTTGACGAACAGCAGCTCAGCCCCCTGGGGCGCCCACACCCGCAGCTCCGCCGAGGCCACCCCGCGGGCCATGGACGTGCGCATCATGGCGGCGAACTCCTCGGCCATCTCCTCTGGCGCCGGGATGATGTCGACGGTGCCGAGCAGGGCTGAGGCGATGGAGCGGACCTCGTCGACGCGCCACTGGTCGCCCACGCCGCGACAGTCGCACTGGAAGACCCCGACGCATGCCTGGATGGCCGCCTGGAGCGACGCCGCAGACTCGTGCTCGTTGACCCCGTCGGTGAGCAGGATCGCGTGCCGCTTCGTCGCCCATGGGACGCTCTCGAAGAGCTGCCGCGCCATGGTGAGCCACGTGCCCATGGCCGTGCCTCCCGTGGACTGGAGGGTCGAGAGGGCCCAGTGGGCCTCCCCCCGGGTCTGCGGCGACATGGGTGCGAGCGCACCCTGATACCCGTTCGGGTACACCAGCCGGGCCCTCTCGGTGCCCGCCACCACCGCGAACAAGGTTCCGTCGAGCATCTCCTCCAGCGCCGCACGGGCAGCCTCGACGGCGGAACCGACTCCTCGAGCGCCCATGGAGCCGGAGGTGTCGATGATGATGACCTCTGCCGCGCCCCCAGCCGCCATGGGCGCCGCACCGCTGTCCGCCACGCCGGCAGTCGCCGTGCCGCCAGAAGAAGCGCCAGCACTGGTGATGCGGACAATCGCATGGACATCAGTGCCACCGTCGGGGAGGAATTCGTTCTGGAACACCTCGGCAGTGAACTCAGCCATCGGTCTGGTCCCCCTTCTCCGGTGGGCTTGTCAAGGTCGCAGGTCGGTTCGCCTGCGCTGTGGTGTCACGGTTCGCGTCGGGCCTCGATCCTTGCCCAGGCAGCCGAGCGAGGGCAACCGTGATGTTGTCCTGCCCGCCCTGGTCGTTCGCGAATTCCACCAGTGCCTCGGCCAAGCGGGAGGGGTCCGCCTGGTCCATGCGCTGCAGGGTCCCCTGGACGAGCTCTCGCAGCGCCTCTGCCTCGGAGCAGTAGTTCCACAGGCCGTCGGAGCAGACCAGCAGCCAGCCCGGACGACCCACGTCCTGCGTGGTTACTCGTGGCGTCAGATCGTCCGGCGCGTCCCGGCCCAGCCATCGCGTGATCGAATGCGCCTTCGGGCCGTCCTCGGCTTCCGCACGAGGGACACCCCGCGCCATCTCCTCGGCCGCGTATGAGTCGTCGTGACCCATCTGCACCGCAGCGTCGAGCTGGTCGTCGGGTAGCCAGTAGACGCGGCTGTCCCCGACCGTCCCCACGGCTGCTGACGCGTCCTCGATGACGGCGGCAGCGAACGTGGACGAAGGCGGGTTCGCCACCCCCTCGGGCACCACCTCGCAGACCGCCTGGTTGGCTGCCATGACGGCTGAATCGAGCGAGCGTCCCGCTGCTGCGGCCCACGCGTCCTGGGTGCCGACGCCCCGCGCAAAGGGTTGCTGCAAAGCCGCTCGGGCGGCTCTGGCCGCCACCAGAGAGGCGATGTGGGAGTCCGTGGTGTTGGACACGCCGTCGCACACGACCAGCACTGCCCGGGAACCGGGGTCGGCTGCAGCATCGAGCGCCAGGGCGTCCTCGTTGCGGCTGTGGCGGCGGCCGATGTCGCACGCGCCCCCCACCCACGCGGACGGGCTCTCGGTAAAGTGGTCGCGCGGGTCCGCCGGTGGCGAGCCGCACTGGTCGCAATACCCGTCCACGATCTTTCCCAGGCCGCAGACGCGGCATACGTCATGGCCCCCAGTGCCGGCTCCCCCTCCAGCGGCCTGACCGGAAGGCTCGGCTTCGGCATAACTGGGAGCGCTCGGCACCACGGGACCGGTCCACCCGACGTCGAGGGGCGACTCGCGGCCTGGGGCAGCGGTCTGGGGAGTCGCCGCAGCCAGCGCGGGTTCGTCGGGGGCACCAGGCGGCGCGCCGGGCTGGGCGCCGCCGGGCTGGGCGCCGTCCTCGGAGGCGTTGGACTGGGAGCCGCTCGAGGTCGCGCCGGCCAGAACGGCGCCACACGCCTCGCAGAAGCTGGCGTCCGCATCCGCGGCCGCCCCGCACGATGGGCATGTCACCGCAGCGCCCGTGGCCTGGGGGCTGTCGCTCACCACAGGCTCCACGGCCGCACGGCATTCGCCTCGTCGACGAGCGGGATGCGCTCGGCGCGGCCAGGTGTGGAGCGGGCCAGCTCCCGCAGCGCACGCTCCAGCCCCCGCCGCAGCTCCGGGTCGGTCGCAGGCTGTTCGCCGATCCTGATGCCCGGGCTCGGCCCTCGCTGCCGCACCGCGTCCAGCGCCTCGCGGTAGATCTGGGTGGTCACCTCGGCTTTGCGGCGCGGGGTCAGGGACGTGTCCTCGAGCGTGCGCATGGCCTCGGCGAGGTCGGGCAGACCGCGGTTGGCCCGCGTCAGCAGCTCGGCCAGCGCGCCGCGCGCGACCCGGAAGGAGCTCGACTGCGGCGGCACGAGCCGGTAAGCCGCCACGGCGCCCTCGACGTCGTTACGAGCCGCCCGGATGCGGGCCAGCCCGAACGCCGCCATCGGCACGTACATGGCATCGGTGCGGGCGCACGCCACGTACAGGCCCTCCGCCACCGCGTCGTCGCCGGCCCTCTCACAGGCGTGCGCGAGCGCGAGCTTCGGGGCCAGCTCGCCCGGGACCTGTCCGTAGACCGCGTTGAACGACGCCTGGGCGCCCCTGCTGTCCCCCCGCTCAAGAGCAGCCAGGCCCTGGATCCAGACCGCCCGCCATTCCCATGGGTCCGCCGCGAGCAGCTGGAGGGCGGTGTCATCGGCAACCGCCCGCTGCCCGGCTTCGAGCGCGGTACGCGCCCGCTCGAGCAGCACCTCCGTCGTCTCGGCGGGCGCCTTTCCGAGTGCGACCAGTCGCTGCGCAGGGCTGCCGGTAACCGTCTGGAGCCAGCCCGACTGGGAGTCGTGCGGGTCCCGCCGCAGGGCGGGCAGGTTGCGCCAGTCGTCCGGCTTGTCGCCGGGCGTGGGGGCATCGAAGAGCAGGGAAGAGATCGTGGTCGTCGCCGCCCCCTCGCCATGGTCCATGGCCACGACCTCGCGCAGCACACCGATCATCTGCGAGCGCAGCTCATCGGCCGACGCGAACCGGTCGTCCCGGTTTGGGGCACAGGCCTTGGCCACCAGCCGGTAGAACGAGTCGTACTTCCGGAAGACGGGGCTCGAGTCCTGGGCCGGCAGGGTGCTCAGGTAGGTCGACTGGTAGCCGCGGAACTCCATGGTCAGCACGACCAGCGTGCGCCCGATCGTGTAGATGTCGGATGCCACCGACGTGCCCAGCTGGGCCACTTCCGGCGCCTGGTAGCCCACCGTCCCGAAGATGGCCGACTGCTCGTCGTCCGTGCGGCGCACTCCGCCGAGGTCGATCAGCTTGACCTCGTCGCCCACTTGGATGACGTTGTCCGGCTTGAAGTCGCAGAAGGCAAGACCGAGGTCGTGGAGGTACTGGAAGGCGGGCAGGATCTCGAGGATGTAGGCGAGCGCCTGGTCGACCGGCAGCGGGTCATAGTGGCCGGCGGCCTTCATCCGCTGCTTGAGGAGCGACTTCAGCGAGGTGCCGCCGACGTACTGCATGACGATGTAGCCGGCGTCCTCGTGGGTCACGAAGTTGTAGATCTCGACGATGTTCGGATGTGAGACCTGGGCCAGGAAGCGCCGCTCGGCGATCGCGGCAGCGAGGGCGTCGGGGTCGGCGGAGTTCAGCAGACCCTTGAGGACCACCCAGCGGTCGGAGACGTTCTTGTCGCGCGCCAGGTAGATCCACCCGAGCCCACCATGTGCGAGGCAGCCTGCGACTTCGTACTGCCCTGCGACCAGTTCGCCGGGCTTCAGCTTCGGCTCGAAGGAGAAGGGATGGCGGCACTGGGGGCAGAAGCCCGAGGTGCGTCCCGGCTTTCCGTCTCGGCCTCGCCCCACCGGCTCGCCGCACTGGGGGCAGAATCGTTTGCTCTCGGGAACCGAGGGCTCCTCTAGGAGGGCCTTCTCGGCGTCGATCTCGGGGGCCGGCTTAACGGTGGTGATGCCGCCACCCAGCCGGGCGCTTCGCAGTCGCTGTGAGCCGCCCGTGCGTCGGGTGACGACACTCCCCCCGGCCCTCGCCCTCCCGGAGCCCAGGCTCGTCGCGGCCAGCCTGCTCGAGGAGGTCGAGCGGCTCGACGGCTCGGCGGCGACGCCCGCGGGCGCTGCGGCTCCTACGGCTGCCGTGGCCGCCGACGCCTCGGCAGAGACTCCGGCAAAGGCTTCGGATGCGGTCCCGCCTGGCGGCATCCCGCACACGTCGCAGTAGCCGTCGACGATGGTCCCGGTGCAGCCGGGCTGGGCGCAGGCGGTCATGGGCGTGCCTTTCGACGGCTCATCGTGTCGACATAGGACCGGTAGGCGGCCACGAGCGCGCGAGCCCGGTCGATGGGAACCGGCTGCTGCTCGAGGGTTTCGGCCACCCGGTCGCGGAGGTCGGCGAGGTCGCTGGCAGCCGGTCCGGACAAGTCCAGCCCGGCGGCCATGGCGCCGACGGCGCCGGCCAGACCGGCGACCTCGTCGCGCTCGGCGAGCGCACCGGCATACGCCTGGTGGGCGAGGTCCAAGGCCTTGGCGACGCGGTCCAGACGCTGGCGGTATGCCGTGAGCTCGGCTCCCGCCTGAGGCACCGGTCCCAGCCGGCGCACGTCCGGGATGGCCAGGCGCGGGGCGGGGGTGACCGCTCGGACGCAGGCCTGCTCCAGGGCCCGGATGGCCTCGGCCCGGGCCTCCAGCTCGGCTGCGTGTCGCTCGGTGCTGGCCCGGTCCCTGGCGGACTCGGCGCGCTCTGCCGCGGCGACGATGAGGTCGCGCTCCAGGACCGCAGCGTCGACCTCGACGGGCCCGATCAGGCCGCCTACGTCGGCTCCCCGCGTGGCCCGCTCCACGAGGTCGCCGAGGCGCCGGTCGAGGCGGGCGAGCCGGTCGCCGGCGGTGTCGCGGCGTTCGCCGGCGGGAACCAGAGGCAGCTGGTCGCGGACCCGCTCCAGGGTGGCGCGGGCAAGGACGATGCGCTGGCTCGACTCGAGCGCGCCGGGCGCGAGGGAGACGCGGGCCTGGAGCGTGCGGGTCAGCGAGTCCAGGAGCCGGCAGGCCTCGGGCAGGCTGACCGCCAGAGAGCCCGTGGAGGGCAGCGAGAGCGCGTTCACCGTGGTGGAGTCGAGCCGGCCATGGATCAGGGTGGAGAGTCGCTCCGCCTCCTCAGGCCCGACGCGCCCGCCGTCGAACGTGGTCTCCAGGAGGACCAGGCGGTCGTTGGCCGCCTTCCAGAAGGTCAGGGCGACGGTGAGGTCGGACGTGACCGAGGACTGCTCGGCCGCGTTCAGCTTCAGCGCCGCGGCGTCAACGGCGTCGAGGTCGGCCCTTCGCTGCCCGACCCACTCCCGCATGGCCCGAAGGTAGGTCTGCGCCTCCCCCACGGTCAGCGGCACGCCGAGGGACCCCGGGGCGGGGGGTGCGGCCACGCCTGCGGTCAGGCTCGTCTCGGCCGCCATCATCGGCCGTACACCGGGGCGGGCGGGGCCGGGGCCGGGCCGAGGGTCACGGCCAGCCACTTGTTGTAGATGGCCTTCCAGCGCCCATCTGAGCGCATCTCGGCCAGGAGGGCGTTGACGTAGCGGACGAAGTAGACGTCGGCCTTGTTGAAGCCGATGCCGTACGGCTCGGCGGTGATCGCCGCCGCCTTGGTCACCACGGCATACGGATCCTGGGCGGCTAGGCCGGCGAGCACGGTGTCGTCTCCGGTGATGCCGTCGACCTTGCCCTGCTGGAACAGCACGAGGCAGCCGGTGTGGTTCGCTGCCACCACGGGGATGACGCCCTGGAAGGTCCGAAGCTTGGTGAGCGAGGTGCTGCCGGCAGGGGCGCACACCCGCTTGCCTTTCATGTCGGCGAGGGTCACCGCCTTGGACCCCTTCGAGACGAGGAGCTTCTGCCCGGAACGGTAGTACTCCGAGGAGAAGGCGATGTCGTTCCAGCGGTCGCAGGTCATCGACATGATGCGGACCACCATGTCGACCTCACCCTTCTGCAGCAGGGGGATGCGGTCGGCGGTGGTGATGACCCGCAGCTGGAGCTTGCTCGCGCTGCCCAGGAGGCTCGTGGCGACCGCGCGGGCGATGTCGATGTCGAAGCCCTCGATCTGGCCGTTGAACGGGTTGCGCGCGCCGAAGAGGTAGGTGTCGGCCGAGACGCCGACGATCAGGTGTCCGCGATCCACGATCGCGCGCAGCCGGCGGTCGGTGATCTGGGACGTCGGCGGCAGGCTCGGGAGCGGGCTGTAGGACTGCGTCGGGTTGTTGCAGGCGACCGGCGTCGTCGAGGAGCCGCCACCGCTGCTTGACGAGGTCGCAGCCGGCTTCGGCACGGGGGTCTCGGCGTACGTCACACCCGAGCACGAGGCGAGACCGAGCGCTCCCGCCACGGCGAGCACCACTACCCCTCCTGCGGCGCGTCGGCTCCGAGCCACAGACGTGCGCGAGCTGTCCCGGTGGGAACGGGGCCAGGTCGCGCCCTTGACCCCGCGGCTCACCGGTACTCCTCGATGCGCTGCCCGATGCCCCGGACGATCAGCCAGCTGCTCACCAGCGCGGCCAGAGCAATGATCAGGGCGAAGACAGGAGCAGTGCGGCCAATGCCGTTCAGCGAGTTGACCGCCCCGGCGCTGGCCCGGTCGCGCTCCACGGTCACGAGCTGGTCGAAGTGGTCGAACTGGGCTCCCGCGCCTTTCTGCTCAGATGTCGTGGCCAGCGCCCGGGCAGCGTCCCAGTACCCCTGGTCATCGAGCTGGCGGATCTGGGTGTGCGTGGCCGTGTAGGCGTCCCACTCCTGGAGGAGGTCCACACCCGCGCTCTGGAGGTTGCTGCGCACAGCGGTGTCGTCTGCCTGCCAGGCCTTCTCGAAGTCCGCGCCGGACCCCCGGGCGATCAGCGTGAGGCTCTCGTTGGCCCGCGCGTCGTTCGCCGCCGTGCGCACATTGGCGAGGGCGACGGCGTCCGCGTACTGGTCGCCCGCGACCCGGGTGGTCCTGGCGTCGATGCTTCCAATCGCCCAGATCGCGACGACGAGGGCGAACAGGAGCAGGGCCGCGGCCCCGCTGAGCGATACGTTGAGGTAGCGGTGGGTCCGCCGAGCCAGCCACACCGCCACAGCTGCGATGACCGCGATGGCCAGGGCGCCCACGATCAGCTGCCAGCGCGAGCCGGCGCGGTCGAACTCGGCGGTCGCCCGGTGCTCGTTGGCCTTCGTGATGACGTTGAGGATGGGGATGGCATCCGCTCGCAGGCCCGCACTCGCCTGCTTGAGGTACTGCGCACCGACCGGCAGTCCCAGCCGGTTGTTGGAGCGGGCCTGCTCGACGAGCGCCACATACTTCTGCACCTCGGCTGACAGGGCGCCGAGGGCCTGCCCGTCTGCCGGCTGGGCGGAGGCTGCCGCCGCCAGGCTGTGCGCCACGCGCGACATCGCGGCGTCGTAGGCCGCCCGCTGGTCTGGGGGTTCGAGGCCGCCCACGAGGAAGGCGTTCGTCGCGACGGCGTCGGCGCGCAGGAGATCGACATGGATCGACTGGACCCGCACCACCTGCGCGGTGTTGTTCGCGGCGCGCTCGACAGCGGCCCGGGACTGGAGGACGGCATTCGCCGACGCCGCACCCAGGGCCAGGGCAGCGACGACGGCCAGGGCCCCGATGACGCGCATCCGTCCAGGTGTGCCCTCGAGCAGGCCGGCCGCGACAGCGCGCGCCCGTTGGAGGCTGGTCTGGGCGGCTGGCGCCGGCGCGCGAGCCGACAGCTCGCGCTGGGGACCCGGCGCGGTTGCGATGACAGGCGGACTCGTCATGCCCGTTCCTTCCGGTTCGGCTCTGGGGTCGTCCCGGAGTCTCCGGTCGATGTCGGCACGGGCACCGGCGTCTCGACCTCGGGCTCCTCGGGCTCCTCGGTGAAGTCATCGGCGGTGAGGAGTCGCAGCTGGTCTCGCGTCGGCTTCTGCTCGTCCTTGATCCGCCAGGCGTGCCGCCCGATCGCCGCCTCGAAGAGGTTGCGGACGAAACGCCCATTGCCGAAGACCGGCGTGCGGGGAGTCGCCTGGAGGATGCCCCGCACCCGCCGCTCGGCCTCGGGGGTGAGCTCGTAGTCGGCGGCGGCCGCGATGCCCCGCAGGATCGCCATCAGCTCGTCGTCGGTGTAGTCGTCGAACTCGATCGTGGTCGTGAACCGGCTGGCGAGCCCCGGGTTGCTGAGGATGAACGTCACCATGGGCTCGGGATAGCCCGCAACGATGACCACGAGGTTCTCGCGCCGGTCCTCCATCTCCTTGACCAGCGTGTTCACCGCCTCCTGCGCGAACTGGTCGCCGGTCAGCGAGTAGGCCTCGTCGACGAACAGCACGCCGCCGACCGCCTTGGCCACGACCTCTGCAGTCTTCATCGCCGTCTGGCCGACGTAGCCGGCGACCAGCTCGGAGCGGTCGACCTCCACCAGCTGGCCCTGGCCCAGCAGACCCAGGGCGTGGTAGATCCCGCCCACCAGCCGGGCCACCGACGTCTTGCCGGTGCCGGGGTTGCCGACGAACACGAGGTGCCTGCTGATCCGCGGCTGCTTCAGACCCGCCGCGATGCGCATCTTCTCCACGGTGAGGAGCGCGACCTGGCGGTGGACCTCCTTCTTGACCCGGCCCAGTCCGATGAGGGCGTCGAGCTCGGCGAGCAGCTCGTCGACGGACTTCTCGGGCTGGGGCGGGGTGCCTGGCTGCGCCCCGCCGTTGGCGCCCCCCGGTGCCGGTGCTGGCTCCGCGCCGGATGCCGGCGGCTGCGAGGGTATGCCGGGTGGCCGCGGCGACGGGGCGACCCACGATGCCGGACCGGCCGGGGCCGCAGCGCCCGCCGCCTCGAGATAGGCGGCTGCGGCGACAGCGGCGTTGGCCGTGGCCTGGATGGTGGGCTCGCCCAGCGAGCAGGCCGCTGCGGCGACCTCCGTCAGCGCTCTGGCGTACTCGGCGGCGTGGCCGTCTCCTGCGTCGACCAGAGCGCTGAGCAGCTCGGTCGGGTGCTGGCGCCACCGCCGGCCCTTCGATGCGGCGTCGAAGAAGGCGCTGTTGACGTCGGCCAGCTCGGTGGCGGCAGGCGCCCCGACCGGGCCCCACGCGAGAGCCGCGCCCGGCACCGACTCGGACAGGGCGGCGGCGACCACGAGCCCTTCCTCGCGGGCCCGGGCCGGGTCGAGCGCGGCAGCGCGGGCGATCCGCTCGAGCCCTTCGATGCTGCGGGCGAGCTCGAGGCCGGCGCTGTGGGTCGGGTCCATGGTCAGTCCGGTGGCTCCAAGGGAGCGGAACCCGCCGCCGCACCGTTGGCCGGCTCCTGGCGCATCGCGGGCTCTGCGGGAGCGCCCAACGCGAGCGAGCCACCCGAGGCAGCCGCGCCGAACTTCTGCTGCAGGAACTGGCCGTGGATGACGATCGCCTCGGCGTCCGCACGGCATACCGCGTCGTAGACCTTGTCCATCGTCGTGCCGAGAAGATCGAGCTGGTCGACGAGGAGCATGACCGAGGACTTGCCGTTCTCGATCGGCCGGCTGTCGGCCCAGTCGCGGGGCAGGCGCAGGTAGTTGCCGATGGCCACGGGCAGGTAGTCGGTGGCCGTCGCCATGACGCTGTAGCCCTGGGGGCTGCCCAGGCCGAGGTTGGGCAGTCGCGGGATCGTCTCGCGGACGATGCCGGTCACCCGGAGCAGCCGTGACATCACGACACCGGGAACCGCGCCCTCCCGGGCCATCGCCTCCACATGTTCGAGCGCGGCCAGGAGCTGGTCGGTCGTGGGCGGCCCGGGACGCACGGGCATGGGGGGATCGGGCTTGTCCAGCCCGAGCCACGAACGGATCCCCATGACCAGCGCGTCCTTTCGCGAGTCAGCGCGGGCCGGAGCCGAGGTCGAGCGCGCCGGGAGCGGCGCCGGCCACCTGCCGCGCATCGTGGGCCTGGACGCGGTCGAGGTAGCTGCGCGACTTCGCCACCTCGGTCTCGAGGGTGCCGATCGTCGCCGCCATGGAGTCGAGCGCCTTCACCTT
Source organism: uncultured Actinomycetota bacterium (assembly GCA_963715025.1). Classification (GTDB taxonomy): domain Bacteria; phylum Actinomycetota; class Actinomycetes; order Actinomycetales; family Dermatophilaceae; genus DASSJT01. Next base: position 989,051 of record CAVQQQ010000002.1, read on the forward strand.
GAAGGTGTCGATGGCGTCCATCGTCTGGTAGATGTTCGCGAAGGCGGCCTTGAGCTGCTCGAGCCCGATCGTGGAGCCCGCCGACTGCTCCTGGATGCGGGCCGAGTTGCTCTTGAGCAGCTCGGAGGTGCGCTCGATCAGCCCTGAGGTCGTGACGTTGAGGGCAGTGATCTGGTCGAGGACCAGCTGCTGGTTGTTCAGCGCCTGGGCGACGATCACGGCCGTGCGCAGGGCCGACACCGTCGTGGTGGTGGCCCGGTCGACTCCCTTGATGAGCTCGATGTTGTTCTTGATGACGATGTCGATGGCGAGATAGTTCTGGATCGACACCGCCAGCTGGGTCAACAGGTCCTGGTGCTTCTGCCGGACGTAGAACAGGACGTCCTCGCGCAGGGACTTGGCCCGGTCGGGGTCGCTGGCCTCGACCGTGGCGATCTGGGCGGCGAGTCTGGCGTCGAGCCGCTCGGCCACGTAGACGTACTGGTTGAGCCGTCCCATGGACTCCCACAGCGAACGCTTCTCGAGGTTGAGTGCGACGTTGTCCTTCTGGAGCTCGTCCTGGCCGGACTGCAGGGCGTGCAGGATGCCGTTGAGGTGGGTCTGCGCCGTCTGGTACTGACGGAAGTAGTCGGTGATCCGGTCGCCGAACGGGATCAGGCCCAGGAACTTCCTGGAGTCGCTCGCCCGGCTCGGGTCGAGGTCTTCGACGGTGCGGCGCAGGTCGAGCAGGGTCTGGCCGACCTTGGATCCCTGGGAGAGGCTGCCCTCGCTGAGCGCCTTGACGGGCATCTGGAGCATGCGGTTGCTGCTCTCGGCAGCGAAACGGACCTCGTCGTTGCCCATCGTGCGGACGTCGGCGGCCTTGGTCTCGAAGTCGGGGGACTTCGGAGCCGCCTTGAGCAGCGAGTCGAGGTAGCCGTCGACCTTGGCGTCGAGACCCGGGAGGGCAGTCTGAGGCACGGCCGGAGCCATCCTCGGGGCGGCCGTCTCGGCGATCGGTCGAGGAGGGGCAGGGGCGGTCAGGACGAACGCCTCTGCGCTGGGCGGCTCCAGCGGTGCAGGCGCCGCCTGGGCTGCCGCAGGTCCGCTGTCGAAGGTCGACTGATCGGTCATGAGCGGAGGCTTCCTTCCCCTAGTCCAGCCGCGCCCATGGCACGCCCGGCCACGCAAGCCCGTGGCCGGCATACCGGCGCAGGGCACACGGCAACTCTAATGCCGTGCGCTGTAGGACGGATGAGGCTTGCGAAGGGTTCCCGCGGCGTTGGGGCATTCCCCGAGCTAGCGGTCGTCAGCCCGGGGTGTCGACAAAGGCGGCGACGAGCGGCGCCTACGGGCGGCCCGGCAACCCGTTGACTGAATTCGGCACCATCCGTCAATAGCGCAGCAGCGCTCCGACTCCACCCTCCAGACCCGCCAGGTCCTCGACGGTCAGGATCTGCCCGTCGTGCCGGAGGGTCTCGGTCAGGGCCTGCTCGACCTGCTCGCTCACCGGCCCGGGTGCTGCGTCGCCCAGCAGTACCGTGTCGATCCTGCCCTCGCGCGCCGCGGCGAGGATCTCCTTCGGGACACTCAGCGTGCGTCCGGTGCCCGCGGCCTCCCGATAGCGGTCCAGCTGGCGTCGCGCGGGCTCGGCGAAGTGGTCGGCGACGAGGGCCCACGCGGCGTCATGCAGATCCGCCAGCGGCCGCCGCTCGGGGTTGCCCTCCACCGCCTGGTCCCAGATCGCCGGGTAGCCGCTCACGGCCTTGTAGATGGGCACGTAGTAACCGACGCACGCGAGCACCAGGGGATGTCCCTGGCCGGCCAGGCGGCTCACGAGCGGCCGGTCGAGCGCACGGAAATAGCGCTCCAGGGCTGCCTTGTCGTAGTCGGCCTCCGAGCCCTGGCCGTGGAACTGCTCGACGCGGCCGGTGGAGTGCGACTGTCCGTAGCGCGCGGGCTCCTCCTGCGGGATCGCGTCGCGCATCGAGCCCGGGATGCCGCGCAAGTCCAGCTCCCGGATGGTCTGCTTCGTGGCACGGAACAGCCGCACCTCGTTCTGGGAGATCGCCAGGATGAAGAACGCTCCGTCGGAGCCGAGCTGGCGGACCAGCGGACCGATTCGGAAGTGGCGGCCGATGGTCACATCCTCCGACAGCGGCGCGGCGAGCCGATAGGCGGCGAAGAACTCGGTGCCAGCGAAGAGTGCGAGCCCCTCGCCCTGGTGCTGCCAGAACGCGTCGTCGTGGAGCAAGGCCCGCAGGGGCGCCAGGATGCCGCTGGCGTCCGATCGGCTGCTGCCCGCCGCCTCGAGCTCCTCCGCGGCGCGGTCGACCAAATGGCCCAGTCGGGTCGGACCGCTGAGGGTCTCGGGCCCGAACCGCGTCGTGGGAAGGAACACCGACACGCAAGGGCCGTTGACCTCTGCGAGCCGGCGGAGTTCATCGCGGGAAACCGGGTCGACATTAGCCGGAACCCGCTGGCCCATCGTGTGCTGCGTATTTGCCCTCATCTGCTCCACCCTGCTCTCGGCATGTCGTGGTCGGCCAGGTCCGCGCACGGACTGGTGCCCCACGGTTCCACCCTCGCGGAGACCGGTCGGCAGGCAAGGGCCATTGGTCCCCGGGCACCTCGGCCTGACCCTGAGGTGTTCGACCGCCGCTAGGCTCGGCGCGTGCCAGGCCGTTGGTTCCTCACCGCCGAAGAGCGCGGCAACCCTGCCACCGTCCTGGACCGCCGGCATGCGTCGGGGCTCGCGTGGACCACCGGCAACCACGTGGTCCCGCTGGTGCACGGGGCGACGTACTTCGCCGATCTCGTGGAGCAGGTGTCCCGGATGACGGCCGGCGACCTGCTTCTCTTCGCCGACTGGCGCAGCGACGGCGACGAGCGTCTGCTCGGGGTCCCGGGGAGCGAGGTCCGCGTCCTGTTCGCCGACGCGGCACACCGTGGAGTCGACGTGCGCGGTCTCGTCTGGCGCTCGCACTCGGACCGGCTGTCGTTCTCCAACGCCGAGAACCGGCATGTCGAGGAGGCAGTGAACGCTGCTGGCGGCCACGTCCTCCTCGACATGCGGGTGCGCACGGGAGGCTCGCACCACCAGAAGTTCGTCGTGCTGCGGCACCGCGACGCGCCTGAACGCGATGCCGCTTATGTCGGCGGCATCGACCTGTGCCACAGCCGGCGGGACGACGCCCAGCACCTCGGCGACCCGCAGGTCGAGGCGATGGGACCGGCGTACGGGCCGCACCCGCCGTGGCACGATCTTCAGGTCAGGCTGCGGGGACCGGCTGTCGGAGACGTCGAGGCGACGTTCCGTGAGCGGTGGGACGACCCAGCGCCTCTGACCGACTCGCCGATGCGCTGGGTCTACGACCAGGTGCTGCGAGACCGGGTGCCCAAGACGCCGCTGCCGCCCCAGTGGCCGGACCCCGCACCGGCAGGGAAGCACCCTGTGCAGGTTCTGCGCACCTACCCTCGCCGCCGGCCGGCATACCCCTTCGCACCCCAGGGCGAGCGGAGCGTGGCCAGGGCGTACAGCAAGGCGCTCGCCCATGCGCGCCGGCTCGTCTACCTCGAGGACCAGTACCTGTGGTCACCGCTGGTCGCCGACGTGCTCCTGCGCACCCTGCGCGCCAATCCGGGGCTGCACCTGGTGGCAGTGCTGCCGCACCACCCCGACCAGCAGGGGCGCCTCACCGGCCCGCCCAACCTGGTGAGCCGCGAGCGAATGGTGCACTCCCTGCGCGAGGCCGCGCCAGGGCGCGTGGCGCTCTACGGGCTGGAGAACCGCAGCGGGACCCCGGTGTATGTCCATGCGAAGGCGTGCGTCGTCGACGACGAGTGGGCTGCCGTCGGCTCGGACAACCTCAACCGGCGGTCGTGGACGCACGACTCCGAACTATCGGTGGCCGTGCGCGACGCCGGCTACGCGCGGGGCCTGCGGGACCTGCTGGCCGGCGAGCACCTCGGTCTTGATCCGGGTGACGAGGCCCCGGCGCTGGACGACCTGTTCGGGACGTTCCAGACCGCGGCCGCAGCCCTTCAGCGCTGGCGCGACGCGGGGGGTTCAGGTCCCCGTCCCCCCGGACAGCTGCGTCCTTTGTCGAGCACGCCGATGGCCCGCTTCACGCGGGCCTGGGCCGGACTCCTCTACCGCACGGTGTACGACCCCGATGGTCGCCCGCTGGGCAGGCGAGTGCGCGGCCGTCTCTGACCCGCGCGGCTTTGAGCCCGGCTCTGGCCCGACTCGGGCCGGAGGGCCGGAGCCGGCAGGGCCGGAGCCGGCAGGGCCGGTGCCCTCAGAACTGAGGGCCCTCCCAGGCGGATCCCCGGTGGACGTACGAAACTGCGTTCGTCGCCGCGAAGATCGGGGGCCAGGAGGCGTCGCTGGGCGAACCGCCGCCCTCGGATCCGGGGGCATTCGCCGTGTCGGCTCCCCGGTCCGGCCTCCCCTTGGCACCCCGCCGGGACGGGGCGTCAGTGACCTGCTCCTGCGCCTGGTCTGGCGGTGACGCGGGACCGGGCTCTTCGCGGGCCGGCGGCGGGGTCGCCTGCGAGCCCGGGCCCGGGACGGCACCCTCAGCCATCGCGGCAAGCTGGTCCAGCTCGTCGTTCAGCGCGGCGAGAACGGACTTGAGCTGCGCGTGGGCCACTCGTGCGTAGGTGCGGACGTAGACCAGCTGCTGGGTGTCGAGGGCGCTGGTCGCCTCACCGCCACCAGCCACCTGCTCGGTGCCATGGACCTCGCCCTCGGCGGAGGCGACCTGCTGTGCGGCGGTCTGGGCGCGCTGGAGGATCTGCTTGTACTGCTCGCGCGCGGACTCTTCGAGGTCCCGGGCGTAGGACTGGGCCTCGGCGACGGCCTCGTCAGCGGCACGCTGTGCCTTGGCCAGCAGCTCGACGGCGCGCAGGCTCACGTCCTGATAGTGCTCCTCGCGGGACCGCGTGGCGTCTTGCTCCGCTGAGTTCACGACGACGCTCCTATGTTCTGGGCCGAGGCTGCGACAGCCGTTTCGACCGGCGGTTCTGAGGTGATGGCGAACTCCTCGAACGCAATGGACTGGGGTGGCGTCGATCCGCCAGTGAGCGCCGCGACCGTGTGCGACACCATTGATGGCGACCCGCACACGAGCGCGTCGTAGGGACTGGGCATGGCTACAGCCGCCGCAACGTCTCCGACCAGCCCCCGAGTGCCTCGGAAGGTCGGGTCGTCGGAGACCGCCTCGGTGTACGTGAACCGGGGGTCCTCCGCGAGCCGGCGCAGCCGGGCGCCTGCGTACAGGTTCCACGGGTACCGCGCTCCGTGTACGAGGTGCACGCGGCGGTTGGTCTGGCCCGTCTGCCAACCGCGCTCGATCTCCTCGAGCAGCGCCAGGAACGGGGAAATGCCGGTGCCGCCTGCGACCATGAGCAGGTCCGAGTCGTCCAGGGTGTCGATGGCCAGCGCGGTCCCTACAGGTGCCCCGATACGGACGACGTCACCACGTCTGGCTTTGGTGACGAACGGTCCGCTGACCAGGCCACCCGGAACCAGGCCCACGTGGAGTTCGATTCCGCCATCGTCGCGAGGCGCGTTTGCCGGCGTGAAGTACCGCCAGACTCGCGGGGAGTGCGGAATGGTGATCGCGACCGACTGCCCGGACTGGTAGAGCAGGGGGGCGTTGGGGAGCACCCGCACGATGGCGATCTCCCGGCTGACCCGGCTGACCTCGGTGATCTCGGCATCCCACCAGGCCGGCTGCCGGTCCTCTGACGCCTCGGCTCCGGCCACCATCGTGGCGGCCACCACGCCGTAGGCGTCGGCCCAGTCGCGGGCCACGTCATCGGTCCAGGCGTCCCCGAGGAAGTGCTGCAGTGTCCAGAGCAGCGACATGCCCACCGCGTCATAGTGCTCGGCGATGACGGCGAACCGGCGGTGATCGCGGCCGAGCTGCTCGACGTAGGGCACGATCTCGCCAAGCTCGTCGACGCTGCTGACGATGCGGCCGAGGGCGCCGACGAGCCGGTCCCGCTGGACGTCCATCGTGAGGGGGAACATGTCCCGGAGTTCGGGGTGGGTCACGAACAGATGGGCATAGAAGTACAGGGCGACATCGTCACCGTGGAGGGTGACCTCATGCCAGGTGGATTTAAGTCGGTCGGTGTCCATGCGGTTAGGTCGGCTGGGTCACGATCGATCCGCGCACCTGGCCGAGCGCTTCACCGACCCGGCCCTGGATGTCATCGGGGACGCCGGCGTCCTGCAGGCAAGCCATCAAGTGCGTGCCAACGCGGTCGTAGTCGGAATCGCTGATGCCCAGGGGTGCATGGGCCTCGTCCAGCGGACGGCCGTCGTACACGTCCGGGCCGCCGAGGATGGTCGCGATCATGAGGGTCTGGTGTCGCTTCAGCGTGGGGAGGGACACGTCGTCGAAATAGTGGCTCACCTGCTCGTCAGCGGTGAGCCGGCGATAGAACTCGTCGACCACCGCGCTGACGGCTGGTCCGCCGCCGATCCGCTCGTAGTCACTGGCCATCGATGCCTCCAAAGTCTTCATGGGAACCGTCCTGTTGGCCGATCATGGTAACGGTGTGGACGTTTCCGCGCAGATCCGGGTCTTAGTCCATGGACGGGCACCTCTGCCCATCGCGGACCTGGCTACAGGGAAAATCGGTCCGGCGACCACCGAACTTAACACGAGCGCCCTTCATGCCCGTTTTGGCACGTGATTGCCGAGGTATGCCGCGTGGTCGCCAGACGGCATACCTCACCCGCCTGTGCGTCGGGCGCGGTCCCACGCCCCGAGCAGGAGGAAGGGCTCCAGCGTCCTGGCCGCGGTCAGATCCAGTCCTTGCGGCGGAACACCAGGAACAGAACGGCGGACAGGGAGACCGTGATCAGTGTGGACGTCCAGAAGCCGGTCGCCGCGCCGAAGCCGGGATAGGGCACGTTCTGGCCGTAGAACCCGGTGATGGCGGTGGGAACGGCGATGATCGCCGCCCAGCTGGTCACCTGCTTCATGATCACGTTGAGACGGTTGGAGCGCACGGTCAGGTGAGTCTCGTAGATGGTGGTGATCAGGTCCCTGAGGGACTCGGTCCACTCCGTCGCCCGCAGGACGTGGTCGTAGACGTCCTGGAAGTATGGCTGCATCTCGCTGTCGACGACGTGCAGGTCGCGCCGCAGGAGGGTGTTGACGACTTCCCGCATGGGCATGACCACCCGGCGCAGGGTCACCAGGGATTTCCGCAGCTCGAAGGTCCGCCGCTGCATGACGCGGTCCCTGGGCTTGTCCTCGAACACCTCGTCCTCGAGGGCCTCGATCTGTCCGTCGAGGGACTGGACGGCGTCGAAGTGCGAGTCCACGACGTAGTCGAGCAGCCCGTAGAGCAGGTATCCGACCCCGTGCTTGGCCAGGTCCGGGGACTGGTCCCACAGCGCCACCACCCTGTCGATCGGGAATCCCTCGGTCTTGCGGACCGTGACCAGCGCGTTGGACGTGACGAACGCCGCCACCTCGTGGGTTGCCAGCCGCCCGGACTCCGCGTCCAGGGTCACTGCGTAGGCGGTGACCAACATGTGCGAGGCGTACCGGTCCAGCTTCGGCCGCTCATGCTCCTGCAGGGCGTCCTCGACCGCGAGGACGTGCAAGCCGAGCTCCTGGCTCATCGCGTCCAGATCCTCCGCAGTGGGTGCGCACAGGTCGTACCACACCACCGAGGAACTGTCGGCAAGGTGGTCGGAGATCTCGGACGCTGGGAACCCCTCGGCTTCCAGGACGCCGTTGCGGTAAAGGCGAGTGCGGGCCATGGTGTTCACCCTAGGCGCGCATCCTCCTGAGGCCATCGCCAGAGGGGTTGCTCGCAGGCGGCCGATCGGTTGAGGGATGAGTCGGCCGATGCGCCGGGGGATTGCCGAGCTTTCGTCTTGCCGTGCTGCCTAAGCGTCTACACGCCGCTGTCCCGCGGCTATGCCGCAAGGCTCAGGTGCCGGCGCGCATCCGGTCAGCACCGGAAGAGCGGCACGCGCCAGTGCCGCGGGAGATCGTCCGGTCATGCCATGGCGCATCACCCGGCGACGCCATACCGTTGAACGATCATCAACCTTAGAGGCGTCATGTCCAGGGACGAGAGATTCGAGTTCGGCGTCCACGCGCAGCGAGTCGTTTTCGGTGCGGGTCGGATGGATGAGGTCGCCGACGAGGTCGATGCGCTCGGTCTCGGCGGCGTCCTCGTGGTGGCGACGCGTTCGGCCAAATCGGCGGCAGACCGCCTCGCCGACGACCTGGGCCCTCGTGTCGTCGCGCGGGTATCCGAGGTGGTGCAGCATGTCCCGGCTGCCAACGTGGCCAGCGCCGTCCACACCGCACGAGATACGAGTGCTGAGGGGATCGTCACGGTCGGGGGCGGGTCCGCCACGGGGCTCGGCAAGGCCGTGGCGGTGCAGACCGAACTGCCACTGGTCGCCATCCCCACGACGTATGCCGGCTCCGAGGCCACGACCGTCTACGGGATCACTGGGGAGTTGCACAAGCAGACGAAGCGCGACCTCCGCGCACTCCCCCGCGTGGTCGTTTACGACCCGGTGCTGACGACGCAGATGCCGGCTCGACTGACCGCCTCCTCGGGCCTCAACGCCCTCGCCCACTGCGTCGAGGCGCTCTACGCCCCCGGGGCGAACCCGGTCACCCGCGTTCTCGCCCAGGAGTCGCTCCGCCATTTGGCCGCCGCACTGCCTGTCGCGGTACAGGTCCCTGAAGACCTGAACGCCCGCGGCAACGCGCTCTACGGCGCCTACCTGGCGGGCTGGTCGATGGAGCAGGCCGGGACCGCGCTGCACCACACGTTGTGCCACACCATTGGCGGGACCTACCACTTGGACCATTCAGAGGTGCATGCCGTGCTCCTTCCCTACGTCGCGGCATACAACCGACCCGCCGCGCCCGAGGCCCTACGCCTGGTGGCACAGGCACTGGGCGCACCCGACGCTGCTGAGGGTCTTCGTGACCTGGCCGAGCGCCTGGGCTCCCCCACGGATCTCGCGTCCCTGGGGCTGGCCGCCGACGTGCTCCCTGAGGTCGTCGAGCGAGCCCTGACTGCGGTCGGCGACCGCAACCCACGCCGGCCGGACGTGCCGTCGCTGCGACGTCTCCTGGACGACGCCTACGCCGGACGACCTCCCGGCAACTATTGAAACCCCATTCCGCGAGGAGAGGAGACGGACGTGAACAGCTGGAACGCCATGACCTACGAAGGCAAGGACACGATCTTGCGAGTCGTGAGGAACGAAGCTGAGCAGTTCTTCGCCATGGTCGACAGTGACGATGCCTGGGAAGCCCCCACGGGCGCCGGGCACTGGCAGGTCCGCGACATCGTGGGCCACATCGTCGACACCACCGAGGCGTACTTCGTGGCCTTCGACGCCGCCCGCAGCAACACCGAGATGCCCGCCGCCTTCGGCCTGCCTGGTATGGCCGCGCGCGTTGACACGATGGCGACCGCGTTGCGCGACGAGCCGCGGGCAGCGCTGGTGGGCAGGCTGCGTACCGACTTCGACAAGATGATGGGGATCTTCGATGCCCTCACCGAGGACGAGTGGTCCAACCTGATCGTGTCGCATTTCTACATGGGGCCATTGCCTGCCTTCTTCTACCCCGCCTTCCAGCTCATGGACTACGGCGTGCACTCCTGGGACGTGCGCCAGGGCACCGGGCGTGCGCACGGGCTCGCCGGCGAGGTCGGCGACCTGCTGGTGCCCTTCATGTTCGTGCTCTGGAAGTACACCGTCGGGGCTGAACCGAAGCCCTGCGAGCTCGGCATCAGGATCACCAGCGGACCCAACGCCGGCGACACCCGCGTTACGGTGGGGCCGGAGGGAATGGACTACTCCCCAGGCGATGTCTCCGACCGGACCGTGATCGAGTTCGACCCGGGCAGCTTCGTGCTCACCGCGTTCGGGCGAAGCAACGCGGGCTCAGTGCGTGGCGACCGCGAGGTGGCCGACCGCTACCTGAACCTTTTCTTCCGGATCTGAGGATCTGACGATGAGCACCGAGCTCGACCTGCCTGCCATCGAGCGCGAACGGGAGCGCATCCGGGCGACCTATCTCCTCAAGGAGCGACCGCCGTCTTCCGCACGGGGGTTGCACCACGTCGCGTTGCTGTGCTCGGACGTGGAGCGGACCGTGCGGTTCTACCAGGAGGTGCTGGAGTTCCCCCTCACCGAAATTTTCGAGAACCGCGACTACCAGGGATCGAACCACTTCTTCTTTGACATCGGCAACGACAACCTGCTGGCGTTCTTCGACCTGCCCGGCCTGGACCTCGGGCCATATGCCGAAGTGCTCGGCGGCCTGCACCACCTCGCCATCTCGGTGGAACCGGAGAAGTGGGAGAAGCTGAAGGAGAACCTGGCCACTGCCGGGGTCGACTACCAGACCGAGAGTGGCACCTCGATCTACTTCCGCGACCCCGACGGTGCCCGGCTCGAGCTCATTGCCGACCCCTTGGGAGAGATGTACGGCACCAGCGTCCTTTGAGTGACGAGAGAAACCACCGGCTTCGCCATCGAGGACGCGGCGCCAAGGGCAGCGCGAGACCCTGGCCGAGACGCTGCGTGCCCAGCGCATGGGGTTGGCCCAAGCCATCCCCCGGGCACCTGATGCAACCGAACGAGTCACCCTGCCATCACGGGCAGGCGGGGGGCGATGCGGGTCGGATCCTGTGCCCACCCATCTGCGGGGGACCGCGCAAGGTCAGAGGCTCGCGAGCAGCACTCCAAGCACGCCGGCAAGGAAGATGCCGTCGAAGGTGCCGGCTCCGCCGATCGACACGATCGGCGCGCCGAGTTCCCGCACCCTGGGCAGTGTGAGGACGTCGGCGCCCAGCAGGGTGCCGATCGTGCCGGCGACGAACGCGATCGCGGCAACGTGGGGGCCGCGGAGCAGAACAGCGCTCATCGCCGCCGCAGCCGGCGGCACGAATGCCGGTGTGACGACGCCGAGCCCAGGCACCGGACGGGCCACCGCGAACACGACGACGGTGACGGCCGCCGTCGCCGGGATCACCGCCAGGCCCAGGTCTGCGGCCAGCAACAGGTAGACGGAGACGGCCACCGGCACGAGCGCCCCGCCGACGCTCACGGCGATCACCGAGCTGCACGGCATCGAAGTGCGAGTCCACGACGTAGTCGAGCAGCCCGTAGAGCAGGTATCCGACCCCGTGCTTGGCCAGGTCCGGGGACTGGTCCCACAGCGCCACCACCTCCTCAATCGGGAATCCCTCGGTTTTGCGGACCGTGACCAGCGCATTGGACGTGACGAACGCCGCCACCTCGTGGGTTGCCAGCCGCCCGGACTCCGCGTCCAGGGTCACCGCGTAGGCGGTGACCAACATGTGCGAGGCATATCGGTCCAGCTTCGGCCGCTCATGCTCGTGCAGGGCGTCCTCGACCGCCAGGACGTGCAACCCGAGCTCCTCGCTCATCGCGTCCAGATCCTGGGCAGTGGGTGCGCACAGGTCGTACCACACCACCGAGGAGCTGTCGGCCAGGTGGTCCGAGATCTCGCCAGCTGGGAACCCCTCGGCTTCCAGGACGCCGTTGCGGTAAAGGCGGGTGCGCGACATGGTCCTCACACTGGGCGCGCATCTGGCGAGGCGTGACCCTCCCGGGTGGGTCAAGGCGCACTCGGACGGACGACAGGGCTCTGGCCTGGGCGGGATGCTCCGCCTGGTGGAGCATGGATGCGCGTCCCAAGCACGGGTGAGGCGCATGGCCAACCGCCCGCCTGGTGGGCGGAGCGGGGCTAAAGTTGGCTGACAGGATCGAGTGCAGACTCCCGTCGTCGTCTCGCGCGCCCGCGCTTGCCGGAGGTGTCCGAGGGGTCGGCTCGCTCACCGGGAGGTGGGGTCGATGGACAGGGCTGCCGTGTTCGTGTCCCTAACGGAGTCGGGGGCCGATGCTGTGCGCCTCGACACCCTCACCCGGCAGATGCAGGGCGAGTTTCGGCGTCTGGACATCCTGGACGCCCGAGCCGTCGTTGACGACACACCGCCCCCTGCCGGTGCCCGTGGCGTCGAACTTGCTGCGGTCGGCCAGCTGATGGTGACCCTGCTGGGGACCCAGGGGCTGGCAGCCGTCATCAATGCCGTGCGGGGCTGGCTCGACCGCGGGCACGAGGCACCACGCAGTGTGCGCGTCGAACTCGACGGGGACGTCCTGGAGCTGTCGGGAGCCTCACCGGAGGAGCAGGACCGCCTGGTTGCCATGTTCCTCAGCAGGCACTCCGAGGAGGGGTAGCCGTGGACGGCCGGCGCACCGCCTTGATCATTGCTAGCGACGACTACGAGCATCCGGGGCTGAGCCGACTGAGGGCCCCGGCGGCGGATGCCCAGGCGCTGGCGAACGTCCTGGGCGACAAGGAGATCGGCGACTTCCGTGTCCAGATCGTGCACAACGCACCAGCCCACATCGTGCAAGGCCACATCGAGGACCTCTTCGCCGAGAGCCAGTCGGACGACCTCGTGCTTCTGCACTTCTCCGGCCATGGCCTCAAGAGCGACGCCGGCGAGCTCTTCTTCGCCACGCGCAACACCCGGCCAGAACGCCTCGCATCGACGGCGGTTCCGGCCGACTTCGTCCAGCGCTGCATGCGGACATCGCGGGCCCGCAGCATCGTGCTGCTCCTTGACTGCTGCTACGGCGGAGCCTTCGACCAGGGCGTCACCGTTCGGGCCGCAGGCTCGGCGAACGTGCTGGAGAATTTCCCCGCCGGACGGCTCGGAGGCGGTCGCGGGCGCGCGGTCATCACCGCATCCAGCGCGATGGAGTATGCCTTCGAGGGAGACAGCCTGGCCGACGAGCACCAGCAGCAGCCATCGGTCTTCACAGCGGCCCTCGTCGAGGGCCTCAGCACCGGCGAGGCAGACCATGACGAGGACGGTCTTGTCTCGCTCAATGAGCTCTACGACTACGTCTTCGACCGGGTCCGGGAGCGGAACCCCAAGCAGACGCCGGGTCGCGACGTCGAGCTTCAAGGCGAGCTCTACCTCGCCCGCAGCAGGCGGCGGCGCCTGCGGCCCCTGCCGATCCCCGGCGAGGTCGCCGGCGCCCTCAAGGACGACAACATGTTCACTCGACTCGGCGCCGTTGCCGAGCTCAGGGCTCGCATGACGTCGACCGATCTCGGCGCCGCGCTCGGCGCCTACGAGGCCCTCGTGGAGGTCGCCCGGTCCGACATCAAATACGTGCAGGACGCGGCCTCCGAGGCCCTCGCGAGCGCTGTTCCCGCCCCACTCCCCGCCGAGCTCCACTTCGGGACGGTTCCCCAGGGAGATCTCCCCGTCGCCGAGACCCTTCGAATGACCGGCCCCCCGCTCGCTGGTGCGGTCAAGGTGTCGCAGTCCGAGGCATGGATTATCGCCACCACGGAGCCGACCGGGGTACACGTGTCGATCGACACGAGCCAGACCGGACCGCACTCGGGCACCGTGACGCTCACCGGGCCGACTGGCCAGGTCGTGGTCCCGGTGACGGCCAGCATCGTCGGTGCGCCCGCTCCATCCGGGGAACCGGTCACCGCGACCCCGGCTTCACTCGCCCCGCCACTTCCGTCAAGCAGTGTCGCCGCCCCTGCCGTCGCCCAGGTGGGAACTTCTGACACGAGCGCGCGTCCCGCAACCGGTGCGTCTGGGGTCGCCGGCGTGACCGCGACGGAGCCCGAGCCGGAGGCAGCCGAGCCGGAGGCAATCGAGCCGGAGGCAGTCGAGCCGGAGGCCGCCCGTGCACGACCGGCCGCCGAGGGGCCAGCTCCAGCGCAGGGGGTGCCCGCCCCCCCGACGCGCCGGGCGGCGCCGGCCTGGAAGCTCAGCGGCATCGCAGCGGTGATAGCAGGCGGGCTGATGCTGCTCTCGATCCTGCTGCCCCAGCAGTACGGAGAGGCGACATACTCCAAGGACCCCTACAAGGCGGCATACCTGCTGTTTCTTGGGCTGGTTGTCGTGCTTGCCGGCGTCCTCGTCCTGTCGTCCGGGCGGCGGATCCAGGGGCTGGGCGCTGTCCTGGGCGCAGCGCCCGTGGGTTCCGTCGTCGCCCTCGACATGGTCAACACGGCGGACTATCTGGAGTTCACGGACTTGGGGCTAGGACTTGTCGTGGGCTTGGTGGCTCCGCTCGTCCTCGTCGCTGCGGGCATCTTCGCGGTGTCCGGGGCCCGGCGTGAGACGGATCCGGGGTTCGCGGCTCCACGGTCCTCCGACCGGGCTCTCTGGGTCGTCCTCGTGCTGGCCGTCGCCGGCGCGATGGTACTGGTCAAGGCGGCTCTGGACACCTACTCGTCCTACCCCGGATGGGCCCTGCAGGGGCTCTGGCTGGCCCTCCTGGCGTTGGCGGTGCCTCTGACTGCGGTTCTGACCCGACCAGTTCCACTCAGCCGCTGGATGCTCGTCGGTTGGGCGCTGGCAGGCGCAGCCCCGGTACTTGGGATCTGGGGCGGGTGGGAGAACTCCGAGGGCTCGTCTCACGGCATGTGGTTCGTCATGCTGACCCTCGCTGCCATGGCCGGCCTGGCACCGCTCGTCCACCGCGGCCGCGCCTAGCCGCAGGGGCGATGCGTGTCGGAACCGGCTCCCACCCAATTGCGGGGGACCTGCGGGAGGTCACAGGCTCGCGAGCAGCACTCCAAGCACGCCGACAAGGAAGTCCCGTCGAAGGTACCGGCGCCGCCGATCGACACGATCGGCGCGCCGAGTCCCCGCACCCTGGGCAGGGTGAGCACGTCGGCGCCCAGCAGGGTGCCGATCGTGCCGGCGACGAACGCGATCGCGGCAACGTGGGGGCCGCCCAGCAGCACAGCGCTCATCGCCGCCGCAGCCGGCGGCACGAATGCCGGTGTGACGACGCCGAGCCCAGGCACCGGACGGGCCACCGCGAACACGACGACGGTGACGGCCGCCGTCGCCGGGATCGCCGCCAGGCCCAGGTCTGCGGCCAGCACCAGGTAGACCGAGACGGCCACCGGCACCAGCGCCCCGCCGACGTTCACGGCGACCACCGAGCCCCGCTCGCGCACCAGGGCCGGCACCCTGTACACCAGCCCGAACATCCGGACCGGCACCTCCACTCGCACAATGCGGGTCGGCACGACCGCTACGGGGATGTCCACGGCGCTACCCAAGAGGGCGGCCACGAGGATGGCCACCATCCATCCCGAGCTGATGCCCATGCGGCTGTAGGCGTAGGACAGCACTCCGAACTCGATGAGCCCGACCACGACGACGCCGATCACCACCAGGACGACGAGCAGCGTGCCGTGCATCGGCAGCCGCACGACCGGCCCTGGACCTCGCTGCCCTAGCGACGCACTGATGCCCGCGACAGGATGGTCGCCTCCTGCGTTCCCGTCCGGCCCGCGTCATCCGTTAGCACCGCCCGTCCACGTCGGGCCCCAGCGTCGATTCCTGTTCAGCCAACCGCCGGGTGGGCCACAGCACCAGAGTCCAAGGTCCGCGCCCACGCGGTCGAGTCCGCGGCGCGGCGGCCGCCCTGCGACATGGGCGCTTGCGCACAAGAACCACCTGTTGGCCGAACCACGTCACTGGGCAGGGGCCAGCTGCCCGCGGCCTTGGCGCTCTCAAGCTCGTGCGGATTTCTTGCGGACCAAGGCCGTCAGCCGACCCCAAAACCGCAGCCCGTGGGTGGATGGGTCGGCCGATACGCCGGGTTCTGTGCCCGCACGGCTTGGTGGTGCTGGCTGATGCTGGCCCGTGCGGTCAGATCAGCGGATATGCCAATGAAGTCGGCTGGATGGTGCTGGTCTTGGATGGCTCTGCTGAGGACTGGCTGAGGACTCACAGCCGCCCCGAGGTGGAGATCGGGACGAGGCTGATCACCGCCGTGATCACCATGCCCAGCACGATCCGCACGCCCCAGGTTTGCCATGCATCCAACGTGCTGATCCGGTCCTCCATCGAACTGGACCGCAGGGCCGAGGCGGGCATCTGCTCCCGCAGTTCGGCCATGCCCCGCTCGGTGGAGGCGATGTCGGTCTCATTCGCTGCCCGCCGCGGTTCGTGCCGGTGGTCCCGCTCGACCATGAGTTCCGCGAGATGGCGCTCAGCGCGTCCGGCGTGCGGGCCAGTTATCCGATGGTCACGTGCCCCATGGCAGCCCGCCAGATCGGGATGCCCAGCCGATGAAGCGGGTGGCAGCCACGCCGTTCCTCGGCGTCCCGACCGCCTCACCGCTCGGTATGCCGGTGGGCGTGGTCGTCAGGACGGCGGCAGCCGCGCAGGATTCCCGGGCGCGCTGGGGTCACGGGCTGATCAACAGGCACGTCGATGACCTTCTAGCCCGGCTGCAGACTCCGGAAAGCGCGCAGGACGTCGACACGGTCCGAGACCTTGGCACGGCGCTCATCTCGGTACTGCTCCGCCATCGGCAGCGCGGCTCCGACCTGGTCTTCGAGGCCTACGAGGTCGACATCGGGGGCGAGACCTGACCGGTCCCGCCTGCCTGCCAGTTCACCACCGGCCCGACGCTGCCGGGGGCACCTGCGAATATGCGGGTTTCACGATCCGGCTCCACCATCGTTTGGCCTGCCAAGAGCCGACCGGCGAAACTCAGTCGCAAGCAGGCGCAACGCCATCCGACGGATGAGAGAGCTGAAGGGGCCAATGAGCAGCCAGTAGCGCCTGAATCGGCGACGGCTCTTGTCATCGGTGATGGCGACTCGTGTTTCCATCGTCAGGATTGACGAGTCGTTCCCGTAGGGATCGATCCTGAGGCTGGTGGCGATCTTGGCGAAACCAGGCTCATCGAAGCTCGTGAACTGGTCGGGCGTGGTCGGTGCGTGGGTGGATGCCGCGACCGCCTTCCAGGGCCGGCTGACCTGGCCAAGGACCATCTCCACACCCGGGGTCTCACCGAGCAGGATCCAACCCAGATCAACCATGTCCTTGAGCCGAAACGAACGTCGGGATGCTTCGAGGGTGGTCGTCTTCCCGCGTCCCCTCAGGGTGGCCACCACACGCTGGGGCAGTCCACGGATGCCGAGCAGGGTCCGAACCAGTGGGGCCCGAAAGAGGTCCAGCTCACGAGCCGCCCCGTAGCACTGGGCAGGCGGTGCCCGGAAGACGTCGGCGTGCACGACGGCAAAGTCGTACCTTGGCAGGAACTGATCCATGAGCAGTTCAGAGTCAGCCGGCTTGCCGGCTGCACCGGCGGAGCTCTGTTCAGGCGGTGGTGCCGATGGCGCACTCATCCCGATTCCTCTTGAAGGTGCGTGTCGAAGAAGGCGCGGATTCGGCGGCGGGCGTCCTGCGTTGCCTCTTCGTCGTACTTCGTGCCTGAGATGCGGGCGAGGAAACGCAGCAGCAGGGTGGTGTCGGCTGGGTCGTGATCGTTCATGAAGCCGTGACCGACACCCGGATAGATCTTCACGTCGTGCGGGATGCCGTTGTCGTTGAGCACCCGGTCCAGACGCCTACCGGCGCCGGCGCCCAGCGGCGAACGGTCAGCGCCGCCGAAGCTGCCGACTATCGGGCACGCGTCCGGCAGCCAGGTCTCGGCGTCCGAGGGGCATCCGCCGTAGTTGACGCTCGCCGCCCTGTACCCGGGGTTCGGGGCCAGCGCGAGGGCGTACCCGCCGCCCATGCAGAAGCCGATGACGCCGATGCGCCCGCTGCAGCCGTCGTGCCCGCGTAGCCACGCTCGGGCGGCTTCGATGTCGTCGAAACTCCTGCCCCGACGCTCGCCCAGGTCACGCATGATGGTGCGCAGGCAGCTCAGGCGGCTGCCCCAGTAGTAGAGGTCGGGTGCGACGGCAAGGAAGCCCTCGCCGGCCAACCAGTCCGCCTGAGCGCGAAGGTCGTGACTCATCCCGGCGAAGTCGTGGACCACCACGACACCCGGCCAGGGAGGGGACGCGCTCGGCACCGCGCAGTATGCCGGCATCCAGCCGCGTCCCGTCTGGATCTTGATTGCTGTCCCCGTGCCCATCTCACGAGTATGAGCGCGCGGACCCCGCGTTGAAGGCTCCCGCCCATCGGCATGAGCCACGCGCGGTCGCCCCGGGGACCGTCGCCGGTGCGCTGGCGGGGCACGCTCAGCCGCGACCGGACTCCATGTACTCCTTGAGGCCCACCCAGTTCCGCCGCTCCCAGCGGGGGCCGATGAGGGCCAGCACCGGGGATAGCACCCGCATCGCTCCCACCAGGCCCATATCCCAGTCCCACCTCAGCCGCGTCCCTCCATCGACCCCTTCGAAGGTCAGCGTGCCCTCCACCTGCATGTACGAGGAGCGCACCACGGTGTGCAGACGATGCGGCCTGTCGTACCCCAGAACCTCCAGGGTCATCTCGCCCTTTGCGCCCATGCCCTTGGGCTCGGCGACGAAGCGTGCACCCCTGCCGACCGGCCCCTCGCTCACCTTCTCGGCACGGATGATCCGAGGGTTGTACCTCGGCTCGTTCCGCTCGTCGGCGACCATGTCGAACACCTCGGCGACCGGCGCGTCGATGGTGACCTCTCCAGTCATGTGAGCCATCGCGACCACTCCCTCCGGGGCACTTCGGCCCGCTACACGAGGATCGCCGGGCAGCAACGGAGGGAACAGGGCCGTTGGTCCGGCCGGCCAGTCGGGCACGACGCTGGTCTGGCCGCAGCTCTGAGCGAACAGGGTTTCGCTGTGGGACCAGTTGAGTCCTGCGGGTTTCCGGATCCGGGCGGTTGCGGGCACTTGTTGTCTGCGGGATGTGCGTGCGGGCTGTCCGGCACATCACGGACAATCGGCCCATGGCTGAGGGTCTCGAACCGGCTGCCGTGCCGCCGCTGCCGGGCGAGCACTACGTCTGCGACACGTGCGATCTCCGGTACGACGAGGTGACGCCCGACATGGCGGTGCAGGAGATCCGGGCCGTGCCGCAGGCGCTTCGCGAGGCCCTGGCCGGCGTCTCGGCCCAGGACCTGCGGCGGCGCCCCGGCCCCGGCGTATGGTCGGTGACCGAGTACGCCTGCCACCTGCGTGACGTCTATGCGGTCTACACGATCCGGCTGCACCGCACCCGGACCGAGGAGCGTCCGGTGCTGGAGCCGATGCTCAACGACCTGCGTGCCCGCCGGTTCCGGTACAACGAGCGCGTCCTGACGGCCGTGCTAGAGGAGCTCGAGGCCAACATCGCCGGCCTCTGCGACGAGGTCGCACACCTCGAGCCGGGCGGTTGGGAGCGGGTCGCAACACGCCTGCTCGGGGAGGAGCGCACCGCGATGTGGCTGGTCCGCCAGTCGATGCACGAGGGCCGGCATCACATCGCCGATATTCGCGCGGTCGCGAGCGCAGTGGCCGGCGGCTCTACTCCGTCCTGAGGGCGTCCGGCGCCCCTCTGACCCGCCCCAGTGCCGTGGCGGCCGCTCAGCGGCAAGAGCGCGAATAGCGGTGAGATCCTTGGCGCACCCTCAGTTGGGGAGACTCGGCGACCTCCTCGCGGCGCTGTCACCGATCGCCCGGCACTCTTGGCCCCTGGTGTCGAGCGTCTGCCGAGGATGATCGAGCACCCATCGATCAATGCGGCGGTTTCTCGCTTCCAGGAACTCCATGGTGAGTCGCCGGTACGCCTTGTAGGTGTCAATGTCCCCCGGGACTGCGGGGGTCGTGAAGTCGTCGAAGTGCATGAAGAACTTCACCCGGTCTGCGTCAGCCGTGGCCAGGTCGTGAGGAGGAAGAAGTCCAGGTCGCCCGGGAAGTCGCCGAACAGCGCGAAGAAGTCGCGGTGGCGCCACAGCATCTCACTGAGTGGACTGGCCTCGGAGCGGTAGTGGCGTCGGATGCACTCGACAGTGAGATCGAACCTGTCGGCAATCCTGCGGTTGAACCCTCGCGCTCCGTTGATGGTCTGCTTGCCGTCGACCCGGGTGCGGGGAAGATCATCATCCCGCCGAAGGTGTACCCGATGGTCCTGAACGCCTCACTGTCCGCCTCCGAGAACTGGCCGACGATGGGCACCATCGCCGCCCACCGCGTGAGCGTCGGGATGACCGAGTCGCTCGCCAGGAAGAACTCGCCAAGCTCGGAGCGGTGGTACAGGTACGCCCCGGGGGTGGTGTCGTCCAAGGCGAAGGCCACCCCGCTCGGCAGTGGCTTGCTCCACAACAGTCGGTGGTATCGGCGCAGTGTTGGGCTGTGGGTGTCGGGATCTCTTCCACCCGAGTCGGTCGTGAAGTCGAACGCAGTGTCTATCATTGCCCAGCGATCATGGCGATGACTCTCGCATCGTGACAACTGCCCCTGAACAATCCCCGGACGACTCGACTCGAGCCCAATACGGCGGCCAGCGCCGCGGCGAGTACTGGGGCCGCTGCCCCTAGTCCCCGTCGACCCCGAAGTCGCCCCCGAAGTCGCCCCCGAAGTCCCGCCCAGATTCCCGGTTGATGTCGTCAAAGAACGTCTTCGCGTCGACCCAAGGCCACCGGCGAGGGGGCGCGGAATCAGGCCAGCTCGCCTGCAGGGCCTGGTCGAGGGTGTCGAAGTCGGTGTGCTGCACCGCTCGAGGCCCCACGGGAGTCTGGCCGTCGACCAGTAGGGGGTCGAACAGGGCCGGCGTGCGCGCCCACCGACTTTGCCCGGGGCGGGCCAGCCACCGGAGCCGAGGTCGCCTCAGCCACGGGTCATGCCGAGAGCAGGTCACCCGCCGGAGTCGGAAGCCGCTCGGCAGCCGCAGAATGGCGACGACCCGCACCTGGGCTGGCTGCGGCTGGACGGAGACCTCCTGCGCCAGGCCCTCCCACTCGTCGAGTGCGGCGTCCATCTGCTCCTGGCTCAAACGGCGTCCCATCCTGCGAGCGTGGCACCGGGAGATGATCCCCGTCGACGAAACGCTGATGTCGCAGCGAACTGGAGCGGTTGTGGACCGACCCCCGCGAATGGCCGCAGAGCAGTGCCGCAGGACGTTGTCGGCAACCAGCCGGTTCACGGTGGCCCGTAGGGCACCTGCTTGGCCGTCCTCGACATAGGCGGCCTGGGCTTGTCCTCCGGCCGACCGGCCCAGCGCCTCATGGCGTGGCGCACGACCATTCGGCCGTTGAGCTCAATCCTTGAGCCGCCCCCGGCTGAGCCATTCCGGCTCCCGCCCGGCTTCGCGCAGTTGGCGACACCACTCCTCATGGGGCAGGTCGATGTCTGGGTGCCAGTCCTTGAGGTCGTACTTCCAAACACTCTCGGACGTACCCGTGGCCGGCACCGGGCCCCAGTCCTGTGCCCTCGATGGGGCTGGGAGCCGCCGCGGCCGAAGAGACCGAGCAGTGCGCCCCGCGCTCCTGCGGGCATGTCAGGGCGTTCGCATAGCTGGCTGTGATCCGAGGGGGCCATAGACAGGTGTGCGGGCGCGGCGGACACTCGGGGGAAGGCGGCCCTACGTCGCCCGAACCAGGGAGCGACGCATGTGGATGTGGATCTTGATCGTTGTTGCAGCGGTCGTAGTCATGCTGGTGGTGCTCAACCGGCGCGGTTCTACGGGAGCTAGTCGGAAGGACGACCTTCCGTCGGACTACCATCCGGACGACCCACGCCACACCCAGCAGCTTGGGAGCCCTCCGGGCCAGTTCTAGTCACCGCTGGAGTTGCGTGGCGACACCCATGAGGGGAGCCGGGCGCAGCCACGAGGTCTAAACGAGATCATGGGCAGTTCCAAGCTTGACCCTCTGCGGCCATGTGCGGACGGCGGCTTGGCATCATCAGCGAATGGCTCATCAGCAAAGATCGAAGGGATCTACGGCATCATCGAACGCACAGTCGATGGCGCAATCGCACTCACAGTCGACGGATTGAATCCTTTGACTATCAACCACACGGCCAAGACCATCTCTTGGACACCAATCGGGATGTTGAGCACGGTATTGACCGTCGTGAAGCCGAAGTCCTGGGTGAATCCGGAGCTGATGGTGGCGACCAACATCAAGGCGCCTCCAGCGAGACCCCAACCCGATAGCCATTGGGGAACGAGTCTCGATCTGTACAACACGTAGTAATACATCAGAGCTCCGATGCCAAACGCTAGCAGTCCAACAAACCCATGCGCCCAATCCCGCACTGCGAGCAATGCGTCTCCGGTGGCCTGAAACGAGGACGGGGCGGCGGAACCTGCCGCCAGCGACTGCTGGCTCACGGTCAGCAGTGCAAGCAGGCTGAGGGTTCCGATCAGGACGAACACCCCTTCGACCACTCTGGCAGCGACAGATCCAAGTGCCAGGGCTCGGTTGTACTTCCTGAGGATCGGATACAGCCCTATGGCGATGCCCGCGCCGGTCGCCGCCCAGACGAACTCGATGAGCGCCGTCAAGACCACGCGGTTGTCAGTTACCGCAACCTTGCTGAGATAGTCGGGATCATCGAGGGTCGAGCCCAAGGGGATCGCGCTGAGGATGCTGGCCGCTGAGCAAGCGATGAACAGAACTCCCACGGCGATCGCGTTTCCTCTGTATGACTTCATTGGTTCTCGCCTCCACCGCTTGAATACTGGAACCACGTCGTCAAGGGGACGCCCATCACGGCAAATTTAGGGTAGGACACGCTTCGTGGGCGGTATCAGGGGCGAAGGTCCCTGCGGACCCGACCTTTGCTGGGCTCAGTTCCTCGGCTTGCCGGGTGGAAGGCGCGACGTCGTCACCTGACGGGATTCGGAAGCACCGGATGAAGGCCTCGTGCGGCTACCCGGTCTCGACAGATCCGGTAAGTGGCCCGCACGTGCCCGCCTCGCGGCTGCTTGACGATTGTCGGCAGGGCCGGTGTCTGGCCAGACTCGGTCCAGGTGTTCGGCGGGAAGCTCTCCTTGCGGCTGCCCACCTGATCGCGGGTGTGGCTCATTTTCGGTTTGCGTTCCCGCCGGTCACCGTGCCGGTGTGTGGCTCCAGAGGGGTCTGCCCCGCTCTCAGCAGCAATGCCCACCCGGCGTCAACCAACCGACGATGGCGGGAAGGGCCAGGCTCATGGCGAGAGTGTTCATCGGGGTCGATCCCCACAAGCTGTCGGCGACCATCGAGGTCGTCGACGACACCGAAACCGTCCTGGCGACCGGGCGGTTCGCCACCGATAGGGCCGGGTACGCCGCGATGCGACGACACGTCGGGTCCTTCCCGGAGCGGGTGTGGGCGGTCGAGGGCAGTAACGGCGCCGGCCGCCCGTTGGCGCAGCGCCTCCTGGCGGACGGCGAGCGGGTTGTGGACGTCCCGGCCAAGCTCTCGGCGCGGGCGCGGGCGCTCGACACCGGCCACAACCGCAAGACCGACCCGCACGACGCGCACGCCGTCGCCGTCGTCGCGGTCCGCACCCCGGCCCTTCGGGTGCTGGCCCACGACGTGCAGCTCGGAGGCGCTCAGGTTGCTGGTCGACCGGCGGGCCGAGCTGACCCGGGCCCGGATCCAGTGCGTCAACCGGGTCCACCGGCTCCTGTCCGAACTCGTTCCGGGACAGTCAAAGAAGAACATCACCACCGGCCAGGCCAAGAGGATCCTCGCGACGGTCAAGCCCCGCGACGTGGCCGGCAAGACCCGCCGAAGGCTCGCCGCCGAACAGATCGCCGAGCTCGTCGCGATCGAGAAGAAGACCAAGATCCTCACCCGCGAGCTGAAGGAGATGGTCATCGCCACCGGCTCCACTCTCATGGACCTGCCCGGTGTCGGCCCCGTCGTCGCCGCCCGCGCCCTGGCCGACACCGGCGACGTCGCCCGGTTCGCCGACCGCAACAAGTACGCCTCCCGGACCGGCACCGCACCGATCGAAGCCTCCTCCGGGGAGGTCGTCAGGCACCGCCTCTCCCGCGCCGGGAACCGGCGGATGAACCACATAATCCACATCGCAGCCGCCACCCAGATCCGCCTCGACACCGACGGCCGGGCCTACTACCGGCGCAAGATCGCCGCCGGCAAGTCACGCCGCGAAGCGATGCGCTGCCTCAAGCGGCGGATCTCCGACGCGCTGTACCGCCAGCTCCGCGCCGACGCCGCCACAAGCGTGGACGCGGGTCCGGGAGGGCACCGCGGGGCGACACACAAATCCAGCGCGGCCGGCTTCCACCCGCACACCGGCACTTCGGATCAGCCACTTCCCGGACCCGCACCCACGACGCTACCCGCGCCCGCACCGACGCGGAAGACCGTCGACTCGAGGCCGCTCCAACCCGCCCCTTGACATCAGAGGGGTGCCGGAATGACTCGCCTTGGCCATGAAGGCAGCGGCCGACAAAGCGCTCTTCGCTGTGCGGCTGCACAAGCCGGGCAGACGAAGTCCGCGGCGGGACAGTCGGCCACGTCGACCGAGTGGGATTTCGAACCGTCGGCCAAGCCCGGTGGGCGGCCGGCGGCGATAGACGCGCTGCGCGAGGTGTCTGAGCGGATAGACACGCCCCGCAGCCGCGAACCGCTCCCGGGCGACCCCGGTCGGCCGCTGCCCGGGTTGGCGAGGGGAACGAGCACCGCGACCCAGCTGACCCCGTCAGTGCGCGCGGATGCCCCCGGCGCCGGTCCGCAAGCTGCGGACCTCTGGCCCTAGCCCGGCCCGTCCCGAAGGGTCACGCTGTGGTCATGTCCAGTGATCGTGAGCGAGCAGCGGTGGCGCGTCGTCGGCGTGCACGGCTTCAGCCGCGGTGGTTCATTGTGGCCTTCTGGCATGGCCATCGCGCGCTGTTGCGCGCGACCGGCGGCCGGTTCGGTTTGTGGCGGCCGAAGCCGGGCGGGTGGGGGACGCTGTGGCTCACCACGACGGGCCGACGCAGTGGGATGCCACGACAGGTCGTCGTCGGCTACGTCGAGGACGGTCGCAGCCTGGTCACGATGGCGATGAACGGATGGGGTCCGGCCGAACCCGCGTGGTGGCTGAACCTGCAGGATCATCCGGACGCCCTCGCCCAGACCCGCGACGGAGCGCGACAGGTCCGTGCGCGCCGCGCACGGGGTGAAGAGCGCGATCGGCTGTGGTCCCGCTGGGCCGAGATCGACAAGAACCTCGACGACTACGCCGCCCGGCGGCCAACCGAGACCGCCGTTGTCGTCCTCGAACCGCGCGAGGGCCCGAGCCCGGCGCTTGACCCTGCCACCCGAGCGCATCACAGAGGATGGACGCGGGCCGAGCAGTAGGTCCGGTCCTTTGGAATGGGTGATGGACATCGTCGAGGTTCACAGGTCTCATGCCCGGGGTCCGGGGCCGACCAGGTCGGCAGGGACTACGTGGTGGGTTCCCGCCCTCGCGGGCGCGGTCGCGTTCTGGTTGGCCAATCTCGTCATCTCGATGACCCCGGTCGCCGCCGCCTACCGGTCCGCGCTGTCGATCCCCTACGTGCCGATGCTCGTGGAGGCGGGGGCCGGCGGGCTGGTCGTCGCGGGCGCGGTGGCCCTCCTGCTCACGCGGTTCCCCGAGCGGGTCCCTGGCGGCGGCCCGCTGCGCAAGGCCCTGCTGCTCGCCCTGGGGGCCCTGGTCCTGCTGACCGTGCTCCTCGAGGTGCCCGCGAAAATGCGTTCCGACGTGGCCGACCCCGGTCACTGGCTGCTCGTGGCCACGGTGTTCAACACGATCCGCATCCTCGCGCTCGGGGTCAGCATCGGGCTAGTCACCCGCGCGCGAACGACCAGACGAGACCGTCACCGCCCGGTGGCGAGGCGGGAGGCACAGTCATGACGGTCACGACAGGGCGGTGGACCCGCGGCACGGTCGCCCGATGGGCCGGCGGCCTGTACCTCGCGTACATCCTCGCCAACGTGCTCGCGAGCCGGGTCGGGCACATCGGGCTCGGCGACGCGCGGGCACTCCGCGCGACGATCACGGGGGACGAGGCGATGTTCCGGTTGGGGCTCGTCGCGGCGCTGGGCTCGGCCCTGCTCTTCGTCCTCACCGCCTGGGCGCTCTACACGCTGCTCCGCCCGGTCGACGAGCCGCTGGCCCTGCTCCTCCTGGTCCTCAACGCCGTCGGGGTGGCCGTGCAGTGCGCGAGCTACCTCCCTCTCCTCGCCGTCCTGGCGCAGGGGGACAGCGCCGTGCAGGTGCAGGCTCTCACCGGCCCGCAGCTCGACGGGCTGGCCCTGCTGTCGGTCACCACCTACCGGGTCGGGTTCGTCACGGCCCAGTTGTTCTTCTCCGCGTGGCTCTTTCCCCTCGGCTGGCTTGTGCTGCGCTCCGGGTTCCTGCCCCGCTTCCTCGGATGGCTCCTCCTCCTCGACGGCGTCGCGGTGCTCGTGTGGTTCCTCCAGGTGTTGCTCGCCCCGGGGTACCCCGCGATCAGCTACCCGGCGTGGGCGGTCGGCTTCGTCGCCGAACTCGGCCTCGCCCTGTGGCTCCTCGTCAAGGGCGCGAGGTCAGAGGTGCCGGCCCCCAACGGCCGGGTAGCGGCCGGTCGCCAGTGAGGCCACAAGCGACACGTCAGCAAGCA
Organism: uncultured Actinomycetota bacterium; assembly: GCA_963715025.1. Taxonomy (GTDB): domain Bacteria; phylum Actinomycetota; class Actinomycetes; order Actinomycetales; family Dermatophilaceae; genus DASSJT01. Next base: position 1,015,418 of record CAVQQQ010000002.1, read on the forward strand.
TGCCATCGTCTCCGGAGGCGGCAACGGGACGTATGCGACGCTCAGACCCTCGCAGTAATCCCCTCTGTCGCGCTGGACGAGTCCGCCGGCGACTACTTGACGATTGTCGGTAGGACCGGTGTCCGGCCAGACTCGGTCCAGGTCCTCGGCGGGGCGCTCGTCTTGCGACTGCCCACCTGTTCGTGGGTGTGGCTCTTTTCCGGTCTGCGTTCCCGTCGGGTGCCGTGGTGAGGCGTGGCTGAAGAGGGGTCTGCCCGGCTCGTAGTAGCAATGCCCGCCTCGCCGTCCAGTATCGGCTCGGACCTGCGCGAGGTAGCCCAGTGGAGAACGTCATCATCGGGGTCGATCCCCACAAGCTGTCGGCCACGATCGAGGTCGTCGACGTCCATGAGACGGTGCTGGCGTCGGGCCGGTTCGCCACGACAAGGCCGGCCATGCCGCGATGCTCCGGCACGTCGCCGCGTGGGCGGACCTGGTGTGGGCGGTCGAGGGCAGCAACGGCGCCGGCCGCGCGCTGGCCCAGCGGCTCCTGGCCGACGGTGAGTCCGTGGGGGACGTGCCCGCGAAGCCGGCGGCGCGGGCGCGGATGCTGGATACCGGTCATGGCCGCAAGACCGACGCCCACGACGCGCACTCGGTCGCGGTCGCCGCGGTCCGCGCCAAGGACCTGCGGGTCCTGGCGCTCGACCCGCAGCTCGAGTCTTTGCGGATGCTGGCGGACCGCCGCGAGGAGCTCGCCCGGGCCCGCACCCGGACCGCGAACCGGCTCCGGCGACTGCTGGCCGAGCTGATGGCGAGTCGGTCAAGACGGTGCAGGCGCGGCTCGGACACGCCTCGGCAGCGGAGACGCTGGACACGTACAGCCACCTGTGGCCGGACAGCGAGGAGCGCACCAGGGAGGCCGTGGACCTCGCGCTGGGTGCTGAGGACTCACTGAGGTCTGAGGCAGCAACCTGAGGGCATCGTCGCAGGTCAGCGCCTTTGCGGGGGATGAGTCGGCCGATACGCCGGGTTCTGTTCCAGCGCGCCGTTGCCGGCGCGCCGGCGACGGTCATCCGTCTCGGGCGGCCGTTGCCGACCGCCTCCAGCGCTCTACCCGTGTGCTCGGGCGGGCCGCCCTCGGACGCACACTGTCTGAGCTTGCTCCAGGTGGGGTTTACCGAGCCGACCCCGTCACCGGGGCCGCTGGTGGTCTCTTACACCACCGTTTCACCCTTACCGCCGGCCAAGGCCGGACGGCGGTTTGTTTTCTGTGGCACTGTCCCGCGGGTCGCCCCGGGTGGCCGTTAGCCACCACCCTGCCCTGTGGAGCCCGGACGTTCCTCGGCGGTGGTTGCCCACCGACGCGACCGCCTGGCCGACTCATCCACCGCAAGTCTACTGGTATGCCGGCCTCCTCAGTCGATCCGGAACCTGACTGAGCTGGTTGCCACGTCCGCCTTGGTGAGTCTCGCCCGGACCGCCGTACCGGGCTGGGCGCTGCCATCGGCGTCAGCGACCACAGCCGGCTCGTCGACCTGCAAGAGGACACCGCCCTTCTCGCGCTGCTCCACGGCGACGGCATCGAAGTCCTGGCCCAGGCGATGCTGAAGCAGCGCGGCCTCCACGGCGTCGGCGCACGCACGGTCGACACTGCCGGCCACCCGGTCAGAGGTGGCCATGGCCTCGGGCAGCTGCCGCAGCCCCTGGCGCACCCACTCGGGAACCTCCTGGCCGGCCGAGAGCGCCTCGCACACAGCGAGCCCGAAGCGGTCGACGAGGCGGCGCAGCGGTGCCGTGACGTGGGCGTAGGCGGCCGCGACGGCGGCATGCATCGGCTGGTCCGGAACCTCGCCGTCGAAGGGTGTGTAGCCCGCGCCCCGGAACAGCGACGTGGCCTCGTAGATCAGGGCCAGGTGCTTGGGGTTGGTGCGGTCGAGCGAGCGCAGGAACTCGCCGTAGGCCTGCCCTCTGGCCCACTCCACGCCCAGCGCCCGGGCCTGGTGGCGGAACCGGTCGACATGGCGCTGTTCTGGCGGCGGCATGGTCCGCAGGATCCCGACGCGCGCCTTGACCATCATGTCGGCGGCGGCCATGCCGGTCATCAGGGACAGCTGGGCGTTCCAGTCCTCCGCGGGCACGGGTGGCCGGAAGTCGACCCGGTAGTGGCCCTGCTCGTCCTCGCTGACCTGCTGCTGGGGCATCGGCAGGCTGGCACCGCCTCGCTTGCGCTCCAGCTCAATTCGCTTCTCGCCCACTTCCTTGAGCAGCCGCAGGCGCTCGTCATTGGTGCCCCCGTCGATGTCTCTCTGAACCTGGTCGTAGTCGAACCGGGCGACGCTCTTGACCATGGCCCGGTAGACGGCCGCCTCGGAAGCCTCGCCCGCCGACGAGATCGACAGGTCCCAGACGAACGCCGGGCGCACCTGCCCCGGGAGCAGGCTGGCCGCCCCCTCACTGAGCACCGGCGGGTGCAGCGGAGTTCGCTTGTCGGGCGCATAGATGGTCTGCCCCCGACGACGGGTCTCGGCATCGAGAGCGCCGCCAGGTCGCACGAATGCCGGGACATCGGCGATCGCGTAGCGGACTCGGTAGCCATCGGCCGCCCGCTCGATGTGAAGAGCCTGGTCCAAGTCCATGGAACCGGGCGGGTCGATCGTCAGGAAGGGCACCGCGGTCTCGTCGCGAACAGGCAGCCCGGGAGGCGCCGCGGCGACCTCCTCCGCCTCGGCGAGGGCCTCGACCGGGTATCCACGCGGCACCTTGAACTCGGCCCGAATGGCGTCGAAACGCCGTTGCAGTCCGATGCCGTCGATGCCTCTGCTCGGGTCGGCGGGCCGGATCTGTATGGGGCGCTTCGGCATGGCCTCAACGTACCCACCCGGAGCACGAGCAGTCGCCGTGCACGTGGTCGCCGGCTCAGCGATAGGCCTCCTCGTCGATCGACGCCAGCCGGGAGGGCGACACTTCTGCGGAGAGCCCGTAGAAACGCTGGAAACTCATGATGAGCGGACGCCAGGCGTCGGGGTCGATCCGGCGCTCGTGTCCCTGCTGCCGAACCGCCGGGTGAACCAGCACGCGGGTCACCTCCACCTGGACGACGGCATGGTCGGTCACGTGGGCCGAGACCAGCCGCGCCTCCATGGCCACCGGGCACTCGGCAGCCCGCGGCGGGGCCTCGCTGTCCCAGACCGGGGTGAGGCCGGCATGCGCGAACTTGTCCCCTACGTGGCGATACCCGTTGTCGGCCTTCCACGGCGGGACCGGGTCGGCGCCCGTGGTGAGCGCGAGTCGGTTCACGGCCCCGACCAGGTCGGACGAGGGCAGGTTGAGCACGCACCGACCAGTCCGCTGGAGGTTGGCCAGGGTGTGGGAGGTGAGCCCGAAGCCGAGGGTGGCCGTGTGTCCCAGCCAGAACGCCGAGGAGATCGGAGCGAGGTTGGCCGTGCCGTCCTCGTTGACAGTCGATACGAGGACGACGGGAGTGCCCCAGTAGAGGATCGCCGGGTTCACTTCTTCGTGCACCGTGCTCGAAGCCTGTGCTGGGAACGCTGCGGTGAGGGTCATGTTCATCAAACGCGGTACCCACCTCACGTGTGAGTGTCGCCGGCCGGCAGGCCCCCCGCGGGCCGCCACGACCCACCGCCTAGCCTGATGCCCGTGCTGATCCTGCTGCCTCCGTCCGAGGGCAAGTCTCGGCCCTGTACGGGGCACTCCGCCTGACCGACCCCATCGCCCCGCACCGGCTGTCGATGGGCGTCAACCTGCCGGGAGCCGGCCCTCTGGGATCCCTGTGGCGCCCCCAGCTGTCCGCAGTGCTCCCCGAGACGGTGGGGCGCGGCCTCATCGTCGACTGCCGGTCGAGCACGTATGCCGGTGCCTGGACTCCCAGCCCGGAGCTGGCCTCGCGGTGGGTCCAGGTCCGCGTACCCGGCGCCAGCCACATGGCCAAGCACACCCGCGGCCTCGTCGCCAGGCATAGACACCTCCCGCCCTGCCTCACCGGCTCGGCAGGGACTTGCCTCCGCCCTGGCGCCGGTCGCGGCCGCGTGGGCGGCCCTGACGCTCATCTCCTGAGCTCAAGCCTCGGCAAGCGTCACGGCCACGGTGGCGCCGAGCTCGAGACAGGCCTCCAGGGCCCGGCGGTCGGGCTCGCCGATGACGGCGAGGTGCTCAGCGACCGGACGCCACCGCAAACCGGTGGTCACCGCCTCGACTGACCGGATCGCGCCGGTCGTGTCGCTGTTCCCGTGCACGTAGAGCCCGAAGGGACGCCCCACGGTCGCCTCGAGGCAGGGGTAATAGACCGAGTCGAAGAAGTGCTTGAGCGCCCCCGACATGTAGCCGAGGTTCGCCGGAGTGCCGAGGAGGTACCCGTCGGCCGCGAGGACGTCGGTCACCGTCGCGCCCAGGGCGGGGCGCACCACCACCTCGACGCCCTCGATGTCCTCGTGGCGCGCGCCCGCGAGCACCGCCTCGAACAGCTGGTGCATGGCTGGCGACGGGGTGTGGTGGACGAACAGCAGCCGGGCCATGGCTACCCGAGAGCTGCGTCGAGGTCTTCGACCAGGTCCCGGACGTCCTCCAGCCCGACCGCGATGCGAATGGTGCCGTCGGTGATGCCCACAGCCGCCCGGGCCTGTTCGGTGAGCCGCCGGTGGGTCGTCGTCGCGGGATGGGTGGCGAGCGACTTCGTGTCGCCGAGGTTGTTGCTGATGTCGACGAGCTGGAGGGCATTCATGACGCGGAACGCGTCCTCCTTGCCACCACGAATCCGGAACGTCACCACCGTGCCGCCACCCAGCATCTGGCGCTTGGCGAGGTCGAACTGGGGATGGCTCGGCAGGAACGGATAGACGACCTGCTCCACCCTGGGGTGCTCGGCCAGGTGCTCGGCGATGAGCTGGGCTGAGGCAGCCGCACGCTCGACCCGGAGCGCCATGGTCTCGAGCCCCTTGACGAGGACCCAGGCATTGAACGGGGACAGGCTCGGCCCGATGTGCCGCATGAGGTTCTTGACCGGGCCGGTGATGAAGTCCTGCGGGCCCAGGACCGCGCCGCCCAGGACCCGCCCCTGCCCGTCGATGTGCTTGGTCGCCGAGTAGACGACGATGTCGGCGCCGTGCTCAAGCGGCCGCGAGAACACTGGGGTGCCGAATACGTTGTCGACCACCACCTTGGCGCCCGCCGCGTGGGCCAGGTCGGACACAGCCCGGATGTCGACCAGCTCCTGCATCGGGTTGCTCGGCGTCTCGAAGAACACGGCGGTGGTCGGCACTGACAGCGCTTCCTGCCACTGGGCGAGGTCGGGGCCGTCGACGAACACGGTCTCGACGCCCCAGCGCGGGAGGATCTCGTCGAGGATCACGAAGCACGACCCGAACAGTGCCCGCGACGAGACCACCCGGTCGCCCTGTGCAAGGAGCGCCGCGAGGGCGACGAACACTGCAGACATGCCCGACGAGGTGGCGAAGCAGGCCTCGGCGCCCTCGAGCAGGCGAAGCCGCTCCTCGAACATGGCTACGGTCGGGTTGCCGTACCGCGAGTAGATGAACTTGTCGATCTCGTCCTTGAACGCCGCCTCGGCCTGCTGGGCGCTCTCGTAGACGAACCCGGAGGTCAAGAACAGGGCCTCGGCCGTCTCGTCGAAGTTGCTCCGAGTCTGGCCGCCGCGCACGGCAAGCGTCTGCGGCCGGAAGGCGCGGCCCTCTCCTCCGCTCACCCCTGCCTCCAGGGCAGACCTTCGTTCTTCCACCCGGACAGCGTGCGGTGCCCGTCGCTGTCGTGCGGTCCCTCGAACCCGTCGGAGACGTTGTACGCCGGCCCGAGCCCGGCTGCCGTGGCGGCCTCCGCAGCAGCCTTGGACCGGACCCCAGAGCGGCACAGGAAGTAGATCGCTGCACCGGGCATCAGACCCACACCGAGGAGCTGGTCGATGAACGCGTCGTTCAGCGAGCCGTCCGGGAAGCGCTGCCACTCCAGGCAGACGACTCGCTTGCCCAGCGCGGTCAGGTCAGGGAGGCCCACGTAGTTCCACTCGGCGGTGGTCCGGACGTCAACCAGCACGGCGTGCTCGTCGGCCTCCAGGGCGGCGTAGGCGTCGCGCGGCAGGACATCTCCGGCATAGCTCATGCCGACAGGGTAGGGCGAGCGACTTGTGCGGCACCGCGGGGAGTCACCATGCGGGCAGCGGCGCCGGCGAACCGTTCCGGGGAAACCGGGCGTGCGCGTGACGCGTCGTCGTGCTGGAGCCGACCGTGGGGCTGAGACCTTCGCCCGCTGCGCCCTCAGGTGCGGTTGGTGAACGCCACCGAGACGATGCCGTCCTCCCACACCTCGATGGCTGTGAGCGAGCCGGGTGCCGCCGCCAGCCGCCACACGCGTTCGTGCGGGATGCCGAGCAGGTGGGCCATCACCACCATGATCGGCTTTCGGTGGCAGACCACGACCGTCGTACCGCCTGCCGCGACGGTGCGGTGGTAGGCCGCCAGCACGCGATCCGCCATCTCCTCGTGGGTCTCGCCTCCAGGACGGCGGTATGCCGGGTCGTTGCGCAGGAGCTCCACCTCCCCTGGCCAGTCGCGGATGAGGTCACCGATAGCGGCTCCGTCCCAGTCCCCAAAGCTCTGCTCGTCCCAGTCGGGGTCGACGGCGGGAGCGACACCAAGGGCGTCCGCGACCAGGGAAGCCGTCTCCCTCGCACGGGCCAGCGACGACGTCACCAGCGTCGCCGGGTGCCCGGCCATGAGGTGGGCGACGGCGCGTGCAGCTGCCGCCGCCTGGGTGCGCCCGCTGGCGTTGAGCGAGGGGTCGGCGCCACCACGGCCGTCCAACCGGCCCGCGTCGGTGAAGTCGGTGACCCCATGCCGGACCAGGACGATGCGGGTCGGCACCCCCGCGAAGGGTCCTCGTCCCCGGCCGGACTCGGCGCGCTCGGGCTGGGGGGCCGGCACCTCGTCCAGGGACGAGTCGCCGAGGAGCCGGTCGATCCGCTCACCGTCCATGGCCCTGTTGGAGAGGGCATCGGCGGCGGTGTTCTGCTCGCGGGGGACCCAGCGGTAGCTCACGCGGCCACCGGCCGCGCCGATCTGTTCCGCGATCGCCTGAGCCTCCCGTGCGAGGCGGCGCATGTCCTCGTGCTTGATCTTCCAGCGCCCCGACATCTGCTCGACGACGAGCCGCGAGTCGAGGGTGACTTCGACATCGGCCCCGGGCTCGATCGCGTGAGCAGCCTGGAGCCCGGCAATGAGCCCCGTGTACTCGGCGACGTTGTTGGACGCGATGCCTAGTGGTTCGGCCCGCTCGGCGAGCACAGCTCCGGTCTCGGCATCTCGCACGAGGGCGCCGAACCCCGCGACGCCGGGATTGCCCCGCGAGCCTCCGTCGGCCTCGACCCCGAGCCTGCGCGCCACAGAGACCCTCAGAGGCCGGACTCAGGGGTGCGCACGAGGATCCGGCGGCACTCCTCGCAGCGCAGCACCTCGTCGGACGCGGCCGATCGGATCCGCCCGATCTCCACGGGGTTCAGCTCCAGCTGGCAGCCACCGCATCGGCGCTGCCGCAGGGCAGCGGCACCGGTGCCCCCGGAACTGGCGCGGATCTTCTCGTAGAGCGCGAGCAGCTCGTCGCCGACCTCGGCCGTCAGGTCGGTGCGCGGGGCGGCAACGGTGCCCGCCTCGGCGTCGAGCTCGGCGAGCGCGGCATCGCGCGCGGCCGTCACGTGCCGGACCTGCTCGTCGAGCTCGGCGCGTTCGGCGCGCAGGCGCGCGACCTGGCCCTCCAGGGTCTCGGCCCGCTCCATCACCCCAAGCTCGATGTCCTCCAGCTCGGACTGGCGGCGGGCGAGCGACTGGAGCTCATGTTGCAGCGCCTGGAGGTCCTTGGCGGTGCCGGTGCCCACGTCCAGGCGGGCCTGGTCGCGGGCCGCGCGGTCGCGGACCAGCTGGACGTCGGCCTCCGCCTTGGCCACCTCGCGCTCCACGTCTCCGAGCGCCGTCTCAGAGCGCACCAGGTCGGCGTCGAGGGCTGCTGACCGGGCCTTCAGCTGTACCAGCTCGGCCAGCTGGGGAATTCGGGTCCGGGCATGCGTGATCTGGTCCAGCCGCGTGTCGATGGCCTGCAGCTCGAGCAAGCGCAACTGGCGGAACGGATCGGCTTTCACGCAATGCCTCCCGGCGGCTCGGCCCCGACCACGAAGTCCCAGGGGTCGGTGCGCACGGTGCAGATATGGGTGTCCAACCTACTGCCAGCTCCGCCGGAGCCACCAAGCGCCGCTGTCAGGGCGCGCTCCGCCCGCTCGAGCCACAGGAACTCGCTCGCCCAATGGCCGGCGTCGATGAGGTACGGCGTGCCGCCACGGGCCTCCTCGCGCGCCTCCAGCGCAGGGTGGTGGCGCAGGTCTGCTGTCACGTAGACGTCGGCACCACTCGCCCGCACATAGTCGAACATGTCGTCGCCCGCTCCCCCGACGACGGCGATGGTCTGGACTGGGGCGCCGGCCGGCCCAGCGACCCGCAGCCCGCCCGCCGCCCGGGGAAGGACGGCATACAGCCGCTCGGCGAACTCGCGAAGGGTAAGCGAGGCGGGCAGCCGGCCGACCCGGCCCAGGGGCTGGCCCTCCAGCACCACCAGGGGCCGGACTCCGGTGAGGCCACAGGCCTCGGCAAGGGCGTCGCAGACCCCGCCCTCGGCCACGTCGGCGTTGGTGTGGGCGACGTAGAGCGCGATGTCGTTGACGACGAGGGAGGTGAGGCTGGCGCCCTTCGCCGAGGTGGTGGCGATGCTGTGGACACCGCGCAGGAGGAGCGGGTGGTGCGTGACCAGGAGATCCGCCTGGGCGTCACGGGCTTCCTCGATCACCGCAAGGGTGGGATCAACGGCGAAGTGGATCCGCCGCACGGGCTGGGCCGGATCGCCCGAGACGAGCCCCACCTGGTCCCAGGACTGTGCCGTGCCCGGTGGGTAGAGGCGCTCGAGCGCCCCGACGACCTCGGCCAGACTGAGGTCACCCCCGACGCCGGTGACCACGTCAGGCTCGGTACCGCTCATGTGGGCCCGGCCGGGATCGAACCGACGACTCCCGCGGTGTAAGCGCGGTGCTCTGCCAACTGAGCTACAGGCCCCTCGCCTGCCGTCCGGAAACGGCTGGGCGACGCGCCATTGTGGCAGGACTTCCGGCAGATGTGGGACAGCGGACCGGCCTCAGCCGGACAAACCGCAAGAACTGGGGTCGGACGACGAATCTCCGCCAAAGTCTTCCGGCGGGGCACTGAGAAACGGCATGATCGCGGTCACCGCCTACCGGCGGTGACACAGCCTCGACGATCGGGTCGCGGGGCGTACCTAGGGAGACACATGACGAACAGCGGTATCGCGCGCCGTCGGCGCGCCGCTGCTGTCGTCCCAGCACTCGCGCTCGCTGCCGCCGGTTTGGCGGCAGCGAGCGCGTCTGGGACGGCGACAGCGGCACCGAGCGGGTCCGGCGCATCGACCACGACCGACTACTACATCAACTACGCAGCGCCTCGTGCAGAGAAGGCCTACGGCACTGACGTCTCGCTCACCAAGGACGGCAAGAAGAACCAGGCCATCCTCGACGACGCTCTGGCTCGAGCGACGCGCGTCGACGCCAAGAATGCGGGGGGCAACCCGGTGACGGCACGGGAGCTGTCCAAGCTTGAGGCAAAGGCCGTCAAGTCGGGCACCTCCCCCAAGGCGATCAAGAGCCAGTACAAGGGCGCCAAGTCGACCCAGACCGCGAAGCTGCTGACCATTCTCGTCGACTTCGACGAGACGGCCGCCGACGACTTCAGCGGGATCTATGTGCCGGAGTTCTGGGGTGCGACCACGTGCAAGCTGGGCTCCGTGCAGAGCGGTCCCCTGCACAACAACATCCCCGACCCCGGGTCGCTGACACCGCAGGACAACAACTCGATGTGGGTGCCGGACTTCTCCTCCGAGCACTACAACACGATGCTCTACACCAAGGAGGGCATCACCCAGCGGGTGCGCACCGACCTCACCGGGCCGGACGGCCAACCGGGCTTCGACATCTCCGGCTACACGATGCGGAACATGTACGAGGAGATGTCCAAGGGCGCCTACACCGTGACCGGTGCGGCGACGCCGTGGGTCACGGTGCCCCACTCCGAGGCCTACTACGGCGCGTCCACCTGCTCGCAGAACAGCGCAGGTCAATGGGTGGCCGGAGCAGTCCAGAACATGCAGGGCCACCCGGACAACCCGCTCGGCCCGGGCCAGCTGCCCATCGACGCCGTGGCCGCACTCGCGGCTGCCCAGCCCGACTTCCCGTGGGCTGACTACGACATCGAGGACCAGGGGGACGTCGACGGCGACAGCAACTACTACGAGCCTGACGGCGTGATCGACCACGTGGTCCTCGTCCACGCCGGCGAGGACAAGTCCAGCGGCGGCGGCGCCGAGGGCACCTACTCCATCTGGGCACACTCGTCGGCAGTCGCCGGTGGCGCGCCGGTCCCTGGCACGGGCCTGAGGCTGTCCAACTACATCGTCCAGCCGGAGGACTCCGGCGTCGGCGTCTTCGCCCACGAGTACGGCCACGACCTCGGCCTTCCGGACCTCTACGACACCTCCGGCGCCGGCGACTCCGACGTCGACTTCTGGGACCTGATGGCCTCGGGTTCGCACTCCGGGCCGATCTTCCAGTCGATGCCGACCCACATGGGCCTCTGGGACAAGTGGGTGCTCGGCTGGGCCGACCCGGTCCAGGTCAGCCCCGGACAGGACGCCCGCGACGTCATCGTCGGCCAGACCTCGCGCACCCCCAAGGGGACCGCTGACGGGGTCAAGGTCAACCTGCCGACCAAGGTGATCAAACTCGCCGACCCGCACAGCGGCACAGGCATGTGGTACTCCGGCGCCGACCAGGACTGGGCCGACGTCAAGATCAGCCGCACTGTCGACGTGCCTGCGGGCGCGTCGGACGCCAGGTTCTGGATGTGGAACAACTACGTCATCGAACAGGACTGGGACTTCGGCTTCGTCGAGGTCTCGACCGACGGCGGTACCACGTGGACCGAGAAGAAGGTGTTCAGCGAGGCGGGCGCCGAGGTCTCGACACCGGACAACTACGGTGACCCGAACGGCCGCATGGCCGACTACGGCGGCAAGAAGTACGGCCTGACCGGGGACTCGCACGGCTGGCGCCACGACTACGTCGACCTCGGCGCGTACGCCGGCCAGACGGTCCAGGTGCGGTTGCGCTACGCCACGGACGCCGGCTTCCTCGAGCGTGGCTGGTTCGCCGACGACTTCGCGCTGACGGCAGGCGGTTCCACGGCCTGGTCGGATGACGTCGAGGGCGCCGACAACAACGGCTGGACCCTGACCACCGGCACGTGGACCGACAGCTCGGGCGCCGGCTGGCACAAGGACTCCGGCACACAGGTCAAGGCGCAGTACTACCTGGTCGAGTGGCGCAACTACGACGGTTTCGACAAGGGCCTCCAGTACGCCTACGACACCACGTACACCAGCGCTGGCGGCGTGCCGACCACCGACGGGGCGTGGAAGGTCGAGAGGATCAAGTACAACGCGCCGGGCGCCCTCGTCTGGTACCGGGACACCGCCTTCGGCAACGCCAACCACGCTGCCGTCAACGCCCAGTCCTCGTTCCTGCCGAGCGTCGGCTCCAAGGGCGGCCTGCTCATCGTCGACAGCCACTACGAGCCGCTGCGCCGCAGCGGCGCCAACGCGACGCTGGACCCGACGACACTGAAGAACCTGCCGTCGCGCCCCCAGTCGAGCAACGCTGCATTCGGCGTCGAGCCGACCAAGCAGTTCGCGGAGTGCCAGGCCAAGGACGACGGCAACTTCACCGAGGTCTGCAACACGTTCGCGCCGCAGCCTGCGGTGAGCACGTTCACGGACACGAAGACCTGGTACCCGGGCCTCGAGCTCCGCGGAAGCAGCCTTTTCTTCCGCGACATCGACGCCTCGGTCGTCGTCCCGTCGAAGGGCAACGCGCAGTACACCACCCGGATCGTCGACGCCGACGGCAACCTCGTCCCGGGTCTGTTCGGCCTCAACATCGGCATCGGCATCCTCGGCACCGGCAACCCTGCCGACGCAGGCGTGTCCTACAACACGATGTTCCAGGTCATGGAGGTGAAGTCCGGCAACACGGCGGCGAAGATCCACATCGTCCCGCCCACGCCGTAACGCCAGGCTGAGTCCAGCCACGCGGCACAGCGCGGGGCCCGCACCTTCGAGTCAGGGTGCGGGCCTCGCCGCAGTTCCGGCCGAGTCGGAGCCTTGGGGGTATGCCGGGTGGCTGGCCGCCGTGGGAGGCAGCCACCCGGCATACCCCTCAGCCGGCGGCCAGGAGCTCCTTGAGCGCCGTGTGGTAGCCGGAGAAATCGCGGGCCTCGCCGATCTCGTTCACCAACGTCCAGCGGATGACACCGTGCCGGTCGACGAGGAAGGTGCCGCGGCACGCCGCTCCGGCCGATCCCTGGAAGATGCCATATCGCCGGGCGACATCTCCATGGGGCCAGAAATCGCTCAGGAGGGGAAAGAAGTAGCCTTCCCGGTCGGCGAACGCGCGCTGGGAGAACATGTGGTCGCACGAGATCGTGAGGACCTGGACGTCGTCCGATACGAAGCCCTCCAAGTTGTCCCGGATCTCGCAGAGCTCGCCGGTGCAGATGCCCGAGAATGCGAACGGGTAGAACACGAGCACGACATTCTTGTGGCCGCGGAAGTCCGACAGCGACACCGGGGCGCCGTTCTGGTCTGGGAGCGTGAAGTCCGGCGCGAGGTCCCCCGTCGCAGGCAGAAGGCCGCTGGGTGCTCCCGGGGTGGAGGTGGTTCTGGTCGTGCTGGGGTCGGTCATGGCATCGAGTCTGCCAGCCGCCCGGAAGGGAGTCAGCGACGCCAGGATTTCGGGGCCACCAGCCTGGTGCCGGTCCACTCCTCGCAGGCGTTGACGCTTCCCGAGGTGTGCAGGCCGGCCGCCAGCGCCGACTCGTCGACCTCGCTGGCCTCCACCTCCCCCGGGCGTCCGGCCTTGGGCGTCATCACCACGATGAACCCACCCTCCGCGAGGTTGGTGAGGGCGTCGACGAGCGTGTCGACGAAGTCACCGTCGCCGTCGCGCCACCAGATCATGACGGCGTCGGCCACGTCGCCGAAGTCCTCGTCCTCCAGCTCGGTGGTGGTCAGGTCCTCGACGGCAAATCGAAAGTCGTCGTCGACGTCCGAGTCGTAGCCGAACTCTTGGACCACCTGTCCTGCCGTGAACCCCAATCGAGCTGGGGCCGATGCGCCAGCCGCCTGAGCGGGGGTGCTCACGTCCATCTCCCCTCTTGTCCCGGTTCCTGTCCTGCGGTTCCCATCCGCCCAAAGTCCACTAGGTCCTCGCCGTTTCTGCAAGCGCTTCCGCCATTTCAGGGAGTCCTTCCCGCGCACTGGACACCCGCATGGCCATGCGAACGGGCCGGGTGCGGGTCAGAGCCCGGCTCCCCGGGGACCGTCGCGCAGCACCCGCGCCGCCGCCGACCGGACCACCTGCTCGTTGAGCAGACGTGTGGCGTCCTGGAGGTCGAGGTGCTCCACCTCCGGCCGGACCGGGCCGGGCGTGGAGACGAGGACCACCGTGGCCACGCCGATGGACCGCTGTAGCCCGCCCTGTTCCAGCCGCAGCGACTGCACCCGGGCGTGCGGAACGACTTGGGCGACCCGGGTGAGCGCCCCGCTGCGGGCAACGAGAGAGTCGGCGGTCACGACGTACCCGCGCCGCCGCCAGCCGAGCGGGTCCAGCCACCGGGCCCGCCGGCTCGCGCTGACGAAGCCGTCGCCCGACTGTCCCGTCATCGCGGCCGTCGCGACGGCACGGGGCAGTGTGGGCCGGATGAGGAGGAGCACGCCGAGCGCCTCGTCGAGGGTCCCGACCGGTACCACCATGGTTTCGGTCTCGCCGTCGCGGCCGTGCACGCCGGCGACGTTGACCCGGACCTGCCACCATCCGGGTAGCCGCCACAGGAGCGGCTGGCGCAGCTCCGCGGCCTGGACGCGATGCAGCGGAACGCCCGTGGCCCGCAGCTCGGTCAGACCGTGCCGGATCCGCAGGGCGTCGGCCCTCTCCGACAGCTCGAAGTTGGCCTGCCGCAGCAGCCTGCGCAGGTGCTGGCCACCGATGGCGATCGCGGTGGGCCCGAGCCAGGGAACGATGCCGGGGATGTCCTCGGACAGAGCCACGGCGATCACCGGAACCGAGAGGATGAAGAACACCGCGGACCCGCTGTACAGCGAGGACTGGACCAGGCGCGCGTTGGGTATGCGCACCATCACGTCTCCTGCCCACCCGTCGCCGCGAGGGGGGCTTTGCGCGGGTGGCGCGGGCACGTCGACACGACGCTGCGGCGCGATCTCGTCGGTCACCCCTGCGAGCCGCATCAGCTGGTCGCGCAGCTCCCGGGCCCTCGCATCACCCAAGAACGCCAGCCGCAGCTCGGAGCTGCGCCCACCCCCTGCCTGAACCGTGACCTCGGAGAGACCGACCAGGCGCGCGAGCAGTGGACGGGTCAGGTCGACGGCCTGCACGCGGTCGTAGTGAACCTGCCGGTGTTGACGGAACAGCAGACCGCTGCGCAGCTCGAGCACCGCAGGGCCGATCCGGAACCGCGACACGCGCCACGACACCCACGAGACCAGGACGATCCCTCCGAGCACCACGGCAGCGACGCCAAGGGCTGCCAGGGGGTGCCCAGCGGTGGGGTCCTCCGGATTGGCGCCGAACAGGCGGTCGAACTGCCGGCTCACGATGTAGGACACGACCGCCACGAGAGCGACGCCCCCGCGCAGGATCGGCGAGAGCGGGTGGAAGTGCTGCCAGCCACCGCGCCACGTCTCGCCGCTGGGCGGTGGAGCGCTCACAGACCCGCCCGCTGCGACTCGCCCCTGGCCGCGAGACGCTGCCGGAGGGCCTCGGCCTCCTCGATGGGGAGGCCAGGGATGCTGCCGCCGGTCAGCGGCGAGGCCGTGTGCAACTCCACCTCGGCCATACCCAGGCGCCGCGCCAGTGGTCCGGACTGCACGTCGATGTACTGCAGGCGTCCATAGGGAACCGACACCAGCGAGCGGGCCAGGCGACCTTTGCGAATGACCAGCTCTTCGGCCAGCTCGGCGTAGCTGATGGCGGCGACCTGCCGACGGATCAGCCACAGGCCCCCGAGCCAGCCGACGACGAGGGCGGCGGTCGGGATCGCCAGCCATCCCGTGACCGCGAGCCCCGAGCCGAGCAGGACCACTGGCAAGAGCAGGGCGAGCGTGAACGCGATGGATCGCGCTGTTGCAAGCCGAGGCGACACGCGGCGCCAGGCGATGTCTCCGTCCTCGAACAGGCCGACCTGCGGGGAGGCGTGCGGCTGCTGGCCCACCTGGTTGTCCAGCAGGTTCTCCGGCTGGCTCTCCAATGGCGGCTCCACGACCCCACTATGCCGCATCCCAGCTGGCCGCCCGCGCGAGCGCGGGCGCGGCCCAGCACACCGGCATACAGTGCAGGCATGGGACGCGTGACGAGGCGTCTGCCGGCGCTCCGGGTCGACGTGACCGACCCAGCGTCCCCGTCAGTCGTGCGCCGCCCCGACACCGTGACCGTCGAGGAGCCGCTGGAGATCCGGGTGGGCGGGCAGTCCCTGTCGGTCACCATGCGCACCCCTGGAGACGACTTCGACCTGGCTATCGGGCACCTGGTCACCGAAGGGCTCCTGCACGGAGCCGCGGAGGTGAAGCAGCTCATGCACTGCCTCGACGCCGGCGAGACCGGGTCCCCCACGTACAACGTGGTCGACGTGACGCTCGCAGAGGGAGCCCGCCTGCACGCCAGCCCGGCCCTGCGGGAGGGCTTCACCACGAGCGCGTGCGGTGTGTGCGGCAAGTCCAGCATCGAGGCGATCACCACTGCGAGCCGGTATGCCGTGGCGGACGACCCGCTGGAAGTCTCACCTGCCGTGGTCGCCGGGCTCCCCGCGTCCCTCAGAGACGAGCAGCGGGTGTTCGCCCGCACCGGGGGCCTGCATGCCGCCGCGGTGTTCACGCCGCAGGGCGAGGCCCTGGCGGTCCGCGAGGACGTCGGGCGCCACAACGCAGTTGACAAGGTCGTGGGCTGGGCCGCCCGGGAGAGCCGCCTCCCCCTTTCCGGACATGTGCTGGCGATCAGCGCGCGAGCGAGCTTCGAGCTGGTGCAGAAGGCCGCCGTGGCGGGGATCCCCATGCTGGTGGCCGTGTCAGCGCCTTCATCACTTGCGGTCGACCTCGCCGAGGCGATGGGACTCACGCTGGTCGCGTTCGCCCGTCCCCCGCACCTGACGGTCTACTCCGGCGCCCACCGCCTCGGACTTGGCCCCGACGCCCACCGGGCCGGAACCGGTCAGCCGGAAGCCGCCATTACCCATACTGGACAGTAAGCGGAGCCGATTGTGACCGGTGACACCTCCGGGTAGAGGATGGAGGGACTGCTGGCGACGCAGCCAGCAGGCAGTGCGAGAAAGGACAGAACCCGTGGCCGCACGCGAGGAAGCCGGACCCATCCTGAACGGCATCCCCAGCCACCTCCCCGACATCGACCCGGAGGAGACCCAGGAGTGGCTCGACTCGCTGTCAGGAGCGATCGACGCGAACGGGCGGAACCGCGCCCGCTACCTGATGCTGCGCCTGCTCGAGCGCGCGCGCGAACTCCAGGTCGGCGTGCCATCCCTGACGACCACGGACTACGTCAACACGATCGGCCCGGAGTTCGAGCCCTGGTTCCCGGGTGACGAGGAGGTCGAGCGCCGCTACCGCGGCTTCCTGCGCTGGAACGCCGCCGTACAGGTGCACCGGGCGCAGCGCCCCGGCATCGGTGTCGGCGGCCACATCTCCACCTACGCCTCGGCGGCCACGCTCTACGAGGTCGGCTTCAACCACTTCTGGCGGGGCAAAGACCACCCCGGCGGAGGCGACCAGATCTTCATCCAGGGGCACGCGTCCCCCGGCATCTACGCACGCGCTTTCCTCGAGGGCCGGCTGAGCGAGACCGAGATGGACGGGTTCCGTCAAGAGCACAGCCACGTGGCCGAGGGGGTCAAGCACCCGGGGATGCCGTCCTACCCCCACCCCCGGCTGATGCCCGACTTCTGGGAGTTCCCGACGGTGTCGATGGGCCTCGGCCCGATGAATGCCATCTACCAGGCGCAGTTCAACAAGTACCTCCACAACCGCGGCATCAAGGACACCTCGGAGCAGCGGGTCTGGGCCTTCCTCGGCGACGGCGAGATGGACGAGACCGAGAGCCGCGGTCTGCTTCAGGTCGCGGCGAACGACGAGCTCGACAACCTCACGTTCGTCATCAACTGCAACCTGCAGCGCCTCGATGGCCCGGTCCGGGGCAACGGGAAGATCATCCAGGAGCTCGAGGCATTCTTCCGGGGTGCCGGCTGGAACGTCATCAAGGTCATCTGGGGCCGTGGGTGGGACCCGCTCCTCGCCGCCGACCGCGATGGAGCCCTCGTGAACCTCATGAACACGACTCCCGATGGCGACTACCAGACCTACCGGGCCAACGATGGGGCCTACGTTCGCGAGCATTTCTTCGGCCGCGACCCGCGCACCCGCGCGATGGTCGAGAACTGGTCCGACGACGAGATCTGGTGGAAGCTCAAGCGTGGCGGCCACGACTACCGCAAGGTCTATGCGGCCTACAAGGCGGCTACCGAGCACAACGGCCAGCCGACGGTGATCCTCGCCAAGACGATCAAGGGGTACGGCCTCGGCTCCCACTTCGCCGGGCGCAACGCGACCCACCAGATGAAGAAGATGACGCTCGACGACCTCAAGGGACTGCGCGACTCGCTCAACATCCCCATCGCCGACGAGCAGCTCGAGTCCAACCCGTACATGCCGCCGTACTTCAACCCCGGGGATTCCGACCCGGCGATCCAGTACCTCCGCGAGCGCCGGGCCCGGCTCGGTGGCGCGCTCCCCCAGCGGCGGGTCCACTACACCGCGCCCAAGCTGCCCGGCGAGGACGCGTACGCCTCGGTTCGGAAGGGCTCGGGCAGGCAGGAGGTGGCCACGACCATGGCGTGGGTGCGCCTGCTCAAGGACCTCATGCGCGACAAGGAGTTCGGCAAGCGGATCGTGCCGATCATCCCCGACGAGGCCCGCACCTTCGGCATGGACTCCTTCTTCCCGACGGCAAAGATCTACAACCCGCACGGGCAGCACTACACCTCCGTCGACGCCGACCTGATGCTGGCCTACAAGGAGTCCGAGCAGGGCCAGATCATCCACACCGGCATCAACGAAGCCGGCTCGGTGGCAGCGTTCACCGCTGCGGGCTCGTCGTACGCCACCCACGGCGAGGCGATGATCCCGGTCTACGTCTTCTACTCGATGTTCGGCTTCCAGCGCACCGGAGACTCGATCTGGGCCGCCAGCGATCAGATGGCCCGGGGCTTCTTGATCGGGGCGACGGCCGGCCGCACCACGCTGACGGGCGAGGGCCTCCAGCACGCCGACGGCCACAGCCCACTCCTCGCGTCGACCAACCCCGCGGTCGTTGCTTACGATCCGGCCTTCGGCTTCGAGATCGCGCACATCATGCGCGACGGCCTGCAGCGCATGTACGGCGACGCGGGCGACGGCGACGACAAGAACCTCATCTACTACCTGACCGTCTACAACGAGCCTCATATGCAGCCCGCGGAACCCGAGGGCACCGACATCGAGGGGATCGTCCGCGGGATGCACCTCTACTCGCCCGGCAGCGGCGAGGGCCTCCCGGAGCAGGCGCCCCGGGCCCAGCTGCTGGCCTCCGGGGTCGGCGTCCCGTGGGCCCTGGAGGCGCAGGAACTCCTGCGCACGGACTGGGGCGTCGTCGCCGACGTCTGGTCGGTCACGTCCTGGAGCGAGCTGCGCCGCGACGGGCTGGCCTGCGACCGAGAGGCGTTCCTCCACCCCGACGACGAGCACCGCGTGCCCTTCGTGACCCAGCGGCTCCAGAACACCGGTGGACCCGTGCTGGCGGTCTCCGACTACATGCGTGCGGTCCAGGACCAGATCCAGCCCTGGGTCCCGGGCGAGTTTGCCTCCCTCGGAGCCGACGGGTTCGGGTTCTCCGACACGCGTGCCGCTGCCCGCCGCTATTTCCACATCGACGGTCCGTCCATCGTCGTGCGGGCGCTCCAGATGCTGGCGGCCCGCAACGAGGTGGTTCCCGACCTCGCGCGCCAGGCGGCCGACCGCTACCGGCTCCTCGACGTGACCGCCGGGTCGTCGGGCAACGTCGGCGGCGATGCCTGAGCGATCGGCACCGAGGCGCGTAGCCGTCACCGGCTCGTCGGGCAAGCTCGGCCGGGCCGTTGCCGCGCACCTGTCCGAGGCGGGCTGGGGCGTGCTCGCCCTCGACCGCCGGGCCCACGGCGCGGCGCGTGCCGCGGGGGACGCTGACTCGGGGGACGCTTACTCGGGGGCGGCGGCCTCGGTCCAGGAGTTCGTGGCGGTCGACCTCACCGACTACGGGCAGGTGCTCTCGGCGCTGATGGGGGGTGTCGACGAGCATGCCGGCGCCGTCGACGCGGTTGTCCACCTGGCGGCGATCCCGGCGCCCGGATTGGTGCCCGATGCCACGACGTTCGCCAACAACGCCACGGCCACCTACAACGTGTTCGCGGCGGCCCGGGCGGCCGGGATCCGCACGGTGGTGTGGGCCTCGAGCGAGACCGTTCTCGGGCTGCCGTTCGACACCCCGCCGCCGTACGTCCCCGTCGACGAGGACTACCCGCCGCGGCCGGAGAGCACGTACTCGCTCACCAAAGCACTCGAAGAGGAGATGGCCCGGCACTTCTGCCGCTGGGATCCCGAGCTGACGATGGTCGGCCTCCGATTCTCCAATGTCATGGAGCCCGACGACTACGCGGCCTTCCCGGCCTTCGACGCCGACCCCACGTCCCGGAAATGGAACCTCTGGGGTTACATCGACGCCCGAGACGGTGCCCAGGCCGTCGGTCGGGCGCTGGACTACCGCAAGCCGGGCGTCGAGGTGTTCATCATCGCCAACGCCGACACCGTGATGTCGCGCCGCAGCGCCGACCTCGTCGCCGAGGTCTTTCCGGGCGTCGCGGTTCGCAGGGAGCTCGGCGAGCACGAGACCCTGCTGTCCATCGACAAGGCCCGTCGCCTGCTGGGCTACGAGCCGGAGCACTCCTGGCGCGACCGCCAGGCCTGAGCGAGCGCCGGTGACATCGGATGGATCGCCGTTGTGACCTGCATACAAATACACTTCTGGTATGCCGTCCGAGCAGCTTGGCCTGTCACCCGCGACTGAGCGCCGGGTCGAGCGAAGCGCCGGCGACCTCTCCACCGCCGCACTCCGCAAGATGGAGGCCAACCACGACTGGTACCGGGCGCTCCCGCCCGAGCAGCGGTCGTGGGTCGGCCTCATCGCCCAGGCAGGCATTGCGTCCTTCATCCGATGGCTGCGCAGCGGTGACGTCGAGGCCACCACCGCCGTCGACATCTTCGGCACAGCGCCCCGGGAGCTCACGAGGTCGATCAGCCTGCGGCAGACACTGGACCTCGTCCGCTCGGTCGTCGACGCGGTGGAGCAGGATGCCAGCTCGCTCGCGGGCGCTGGTGAGGAGCAGGCCGTGCGCGAGGCGGTGCTGCGCTACAGCCGCGAGATCGCCTTCGCCGCGGCGCAGGTCTACGCCCAGGCGGCCGAGGTGCGCGGGGCCTGGGATGCTCGCCTGGAGTCGCTCGTGGTCGACGCCGTGCTCCGCGGCGAGGCCGACGACTCGATGCAGTCAAGGGCGGCCGCGATCGGGTGGGGGTCGACCACGCGGGTCGCCGTGGCCGTCGGGAGCATGCCGGACGCGCTCCCAGCAGACGTGATCGACGGGCTTCGCCGCTCAGCGGCCCGGCTCGGCGTCGAACTCTTGGCAGCGGTGCAGGGCCGTCGGCTGGTGTGCATCCTGGGCGAGGTGGAGGACGCCCTGGCGACCACCGAGGAACTGGCGCACCTCTTCGGCGACGGGCCCATCGTCGTGGGGCCCGAGGTGCCGCACCTCTTCGCCGCAGGCCGCTCGGCGCGGGCCGCCCTCTCCGGGCACGCCTGCGCTCCGGCCTGGCCCGAGGCCCCCCGGCCGGCCTCGGCCGACGACCTGCTGGCTGAGCGGGCCATCACCGGAGACAGTCCAGCCAGGGCGAGGCTGATCGACCGCATCTACCACCCGCTGCGCGACAGCGCGAGCGGTCACCTGCTAGAGACGGCAGCCGCCTACCTCGAGTCCGGCGGCGGCCTGGAGGGCACGGCCCGGGTCCTGTTCGTGCACCCCAACACGGTCCGCTACCGGCTGGGAAAGATCGCCGATCTCACAGGGTACGACCTCACCGATCCCCACGAGGCCCACACCGTGCGGCTCGCGCTCGCCTATGGGAGGCTTTCTGAGCGACCCCGGCCAGTGGCGCCGCGCCCCTCCTGACATCGTGACATGCGTCACGCAGTTGGAGGATTCCTCCAAAAGTGGTCCCCGATGTTGGTGTCACCCGCTTACGGCACGTCGGCCCAGGCCCGGGGGAGGCTTGTTACGTGCTCGCGATCGTATGCCCCGGACAGGGCTCCCAGACCCCTGGCTTCCTCGCGCCCTGGCTGGAGCTGGATGCCTTCGGCGACCGGCTCCGGTCCCTCTCCGAGGTCGCCGGGCTTGACCTGGTCGCTCATGGCACGACGTCCGACGCGGAGACCATCAAGGACACCGCAGTGGCCCAGCCGCTGATCGTGGCCGCGGGGCTCGCTGCCACCGCCGTGCTCTTCGACGACACCAACTCTTCGGCCGTCGTAGGCGCCACCGCAGGGCACTCGGTCGGCGAGATCACCGCGGCGGCGTTCGCGGGCGTGCTGTCCGACCGAGACGCGATGGTCTTCGTCCGCGAGCGCGGACGCGGCATGGCAGCCGCCAGCGCTATCACCCCCACCGGCATGAGCGCGGTGCTCGGCGGCGACCCCGCCGACGTCGCCGCGGCCCTCGACAAATACGGCCTCACCCCCGCCAACACCAACGGCGGCGGCCAGGTCGTGGCTGCCGGAACGCTCGAGCAGCTTTCCTCGCTGGCCGCCGAACCGCCGGCGCGGGCCCGGGTCATCCCCCTCCAGGTCGCCGGCGCCTTCCACACCCACCACATGGCACCCGCCGTCGAGACCCTCGGCACGCTGGCCCAGGACTTCGACGTCAGCGACCCGGCGGTGACCCTGCTCTCCAACGGCGACGGCAAGCCCGTGGCGTCGGGTGACGACGCACTGGCGAAGCTCGTGAGCCAGGTCTCGAACCCGGTGCGCTGGGACCTGTGTATGCACACGCTCCACGAGCTCGGTGTGACCGCCCTCATCGAGCTTCCCCCCGCCGGCACCCTGGTCGGCCTCGCGAAGCGGGGACTCCCAGGCGTCGAGGCACTCGCGCTCAAGACCCCCGACGACATCGACGCGGCGCGGCGCATCATCCGCGAGCACTACGGCACGACAACTGCCCAGGGCACGTCCTCCTCACCCAACGCCCAGGAAGCCTGACATGACTGCACTCGCCCCCAAGGGGACCGGAACTCTCGTCACCTCCACCGGATCGGCGCACGCCCGCATCATGGGCGTCGGCGGCTACCGGCCCGAGCGCGTGGTCCCCAACTCGGAGATCGTCGACGCCATCAACTCCTCCGACCAGTGGATCCAAGAGCGCTCCGGCATCAGGGAGCGCCGCTGGGCCGCCAAGGACGAGTCCGTGGTGGACATGGCCGAGGCCGCAGCTCGTGACGCCATCGCCGCGGCCGGCCTCGCGCCGGCACAGGTCGATGCCGTCATCGTCTCGACCGTCACCCACCCCTACCAGACTCCTGCGGCTGCGCCGATCCTCGCCGACCGCCTTGGGATCCAGGCCGCAGCGTTCGACATCGGCGCCGCGTGCGCGGGCTACTGCCATGGCATCGCCCTGGCCAGCGATATGGTTCGCGGAGGCAGCGCACAGCACGTGGTGGTCGTCGGCGTGGAGAAGCTCTCCGACTTCACCGACCCACACGACCGCGGCACGGCGTTCATCTTCGGCGACGGCGCCGGCGCGGCAGTCGTAGGCCCCTCGGACACCCCCGCCATCGGCCCCACGATCTGGGGCAGCGACGGGTCGCAGTGGAAGACCATCATGCAGCGCGACAGCTGGACGGAACTGCGCGACGCGGGTGGGCACGGTTCGCCGGCAATCGGCATGGCGGGCCACTCGGTCTTCCGCTGGGCGGTCTGGGGCATGGCCCCCGTCGCGCAGAAGGCGCTCGACGCCGCCGGCGTCCGCACCGAGGACCTCGACGCCTTCATCCCCCACCAGGCCAACATGCGCATCATCGACGCGATGATCAAGCAGCTCAAGCTGCCTGCCGATATCCCGGTGGCCCGCGACATCGCCGAGACCGCAAACACCTCGGCCGCGTCCATCCCGCTCGCCACTGAGCGCATGCTGCGCGAGGGTGAGGTGCCCCATGGTGGGCTGGCCCTCCAGATCGGATTCGGTGCCGGCCTGGTCTACGCGGCCCAGGTCGTCGTTCTCCCGTAGCAGAGACTCCCGCCGGTCTGACGGGTGATTTCGGGCCAGTTTGATTGCAGTTGAATGGAATCCACTCATAGGTAGGAGCAGCAGAAATGGCTCAGAGCGAGCAGGAGATCCTCCAGGGTCTGGCTGACATCGTCAACGAGGAGACCGGTCTCGACCAGGACTCGGTGCAGCCCGACAAGTCCTTCACAGAGGACCTCGACATCGACTCCCTCTCGATGATGACGATCGTCGTCAACGCCGAGGAGAAGTTCGGCGTGCGCATCCCCGACGACGAGGTCAAGAACCTCAAGACCGTCGGCGACGCCGTCGGCTACATCGCTGCCAACCAAGGCTGACCCACGCGGTCCGCGGCCGGGGTTGCGCGGGGCGCCCAGCCGGGTGACCCCGGACCGGGCCGCGGACCGGCGGCCTGGACCTGACCCGCTGACCGGGGCCACCCGGCATACCCGCTCGTGACGGAGCCCGACCAAGGAGCACAGCCGACCATGACCACCAATCGACGTGTCGTCGTCACCGGCCTGGGGGCCACCACCCCTGTGGGCGGGACGGTGCAGGAGACGTGGGACGCCATCCTCGCCGGCGAGTCCGGCGCACGGCCCCTCCCCGAGGAGTGGGTGACCCAGCACCAGCTGCCGGTCACCTTTGCCGCCACCATCAAGACCTCTCCAGAAGCGGTGCTGTCGCGGGTCGAGACCAAGCGGCTCGACCCGAGCGGACAGTACGCCCTCGTCGCCTCCCGCGAGGCCTGGGCGGACGCGGGTGACCCGGAGGTCGAGCCCGAGCGGCTCGGCGTTGCCATCGGCACCGGCATCGGCGGGGTGTGGACGCTGCTGAACGCCTGGGACACCCTGCGCGAGAAGGGTCCCCGGCGCGTGCTGCCCCTCACTGTCCCGATGCTCATGCCCAACAGCGCCTCCGGCAACGTGTCGCTGGCCCTCGGCGCGCGGGCGGGCGCCCACACAACCGTGTCGGCATGCGCCTCCGGTGCCGAGTCCATGGGCTACGCCATGGAGATGATCAAGAGCGGCCGCGCCGATGTCATGGTCGCCGGCGGCACCGAGGCAGCAATCCATCCGCTGCCGATCGCGGGCTTCGCCGCCATGCAGGCGCTCTCGACCCGCAACGATGACCCGACGCATGCCTCGCGCCCCTACGACAAGGACCGCGACGGCTTCGTCCTCGGCGAGGGTGCCGGTGTGGTCGTGCTCGAGTCCGAGGAGTTTGCCCGGGCCCGCGGGGCCAGGATCTACGCCGAGCTTGCTGGCATGGGCATGTCATCTGACTCCCATCACATCACCGCACCCGACCCGGTCGGCGCCGGCGCCTCGCGGGCCATGCTCGAGGCGGTGCAGCGCGCCGGGGTTTCGCCCGAGGACATCGCCCACATCAATGCCCACGCGACCTCGACCCCGGTTGGAGACGTGGCCGAGTCGGCCGCGATCCGGCGCGCCTTCGGCGCAGCGGCAGATGGTATGCCGGTCAGCGCCACCAAGTCGATGACCGGTCACCTGCTCGGTGCAGCCGGTGCCCTTGAGGGGGTTCTCGCGATCCTGGCGATCTACCACCGCCTGGCTCCGGCCACGACGAACATCGACAACTTCGACCCCGAGGTCGAGCTCGACGTCATCCGCGGCGAGCATCGCAAACTGCCGGATGGCGACATCGCCGTGCTGAACAACTCCTTCGGCTTCGGCGGCCACAACGTGGCCATGACGGTCAAGAGCCTCTAGCCCCCGAACCAGCCGGCGATGCCGGCTCCGTCCACAAAGGGACCCCGTTCCGTCCTCCGGAGGGGTCCCTTTGCGCGTTGCAGTGGCCTGGGCCGAGAACGTGCAACCTGACACCATGCCCGCTAGTGCGGCTTCGTCGTCGGGCTGCGCCCAGGCTTGGTCCTCGTCACGCTCGAAGGCGAGACAGTGCTGGGACGGGGGACTGTGCTGGTGCTGCTCGTGGACAGCGGCGGGGGCGGCGCAGTCGTCACCGCGGACGGCGTCGAGGTCGTCGTCGTGCTCGGGGCCGTGGTGGTCGTCGTCGACCAGGTCCACGGTGTCGTGGTCGTGGTCGAGGTCGACGTGGACCGGGGCGGCGAAGCCTCGCGAGGTTTCCCGATCGACGTGACTGGCTGGCGTGGCGTCTGGTTGGACCCGGGCTGGATCACCACGAACAGCAGGCCTGCGACCGCGGCGCCACCGAGGATGCTCACCACGGGGAGGGTCCGGTTGCCTGGCCGCCACCAGCCACGAGTCCGCTCGGTGCTCCGGTGTCGGCGGAGCGCCTCCGGAAGATCGGCGCGGAGGGCTGCGACGCTGTGGACCGGCGCAGCGAGCCAGCCGGCCACCGGCACGACCAGGAGTGCTGACAGGAGCAGCGTCACGGGCTTGGGCGCCAGAGCGATGGCGAGGACAGCTGATGTCGTGGCCGCGGCTGCCAGGGCGATCTCCGCCCGGTGGGCGCGCATAGCATCGAGCCATCGGACATCGCTGCGAACCTTGGGCGTCCGCAGGAACACGCCCTCGGGCTCGAGCAGGCCGCGGACGCAGGCCATGGACACCACCCAGCCCAGGGACATCCACACGAAGAAGACCCCGACCGCATCGCCCCACGAGATGCCCCGGCCGACCGTCTTGACCGCAGCCACGGCCCGGACCAGGCCGACCGCGATCAGGGCTGGTACGGCGACCAGAATCAGCCCGGTCAGGCGGCGAACGACGAGGCCGTCGCCGAAGGCGAGGTCGAGCAGGCTGGCGACCACCACGATCGAGAACATCAGCCCCAGCAGGTCGCCGAACCACTGGACGCCTCCGGAGAGGTAGGCCAGCCGCTGGGCGAGGCTGAGCCGGGTGGAGCGGCTCCAGGGCATCAGCTCGCTCCAGTGCCGCCGGAGGATCTGCATGCCCCCGAAACACCACCGGAACCGCTGCCGCTTCAGCGCCTCGAAGGTGAGGGGCATGATGCCGTGGCCGTAGCTGTGGTCGAGGTGGTGGCCAGTCCAGCCCGCCGCGAGCAGGCGCAGCGATAGCTCGGCGTCCTCGGTGACACACCATTCGTCCCACCGGCCGACGTCGCGCAGGGCCGACCGGCGGACCAGTCCCATGGTGCCGCCGAAGATGGCGCTGTCGCGCTCGTCCCTGGACTGCTGCGAGACAGCGAAGAAGTAGTCGTAGCTGTAGTAGAGCCGTCGCAGGTAGCCAGCGTGGTTCCAGTCGCGGTAGTCCTGCGGCGTCTGGACGAAGCCAACCCGCGGATCTTCGAAGGCGCCCACCGTCTCGCGGAGCCAGTTCGGCTCGACCTGGTAGTCGGCGTCGACGACCGCGATGATGCTCGCGCGGGGGTCGGCTTGGTCCTCACCGAAGTTGAGCGCGCCTGACTTGAAGCCCGGCCACTCCAGGAGGCGGTGGTACCGCATGACCGAGGGGTAGGTCGCGCAGTATCGGGCAACGGGCAGCCACAGGTCTTCGTCCTCGGTGTTGTTGTCGAGGAGTAGCACCTCGAAGTTGGGATAGTCGAGCCGCCGCAGCGACTCGAGGGTCTCGATCACCAGGTCCGGCGGCTCGTTGTGGCTGGGCACGTGGATCGAGACGAAGGGCACGTCCGCGTCGGGGGCCAGTGCGGCGGCCGCCGCGGGAAGGCGGCGGTCCCAGTGCCGCGAGCCGATGACGTCGAAGATCTCCCAGCCGTAGGCGAGCAGCAACAGCCAGGCCATCAGCTCGAGCACCCAGAGGAGCCACGCCCCCACGAGGGCGCCCCAGCCGAGCCCGGAGCCCACGGTCCACGCCGCCATGGCGACGACGTAGGCGCCGCCGGCGACGACCGTCAGGGACCACCCCGCGTGGGCCCACACGTCCCAGCGGCGGGTGATCGGCAGCCACGGCAGGGTCAGCAGCCACAGCACGAGACAGCTGCCAAGAAGCTGCCCGAGAGTCGACCACGGCGCCAGAACCAGGGCGCCCACTACCAGGGGCAGGAGCGGTGCTGCCGCGCGAACCCCCGTGGCGGCGCTGCTGCCGTGTCGCGAGGAGGTCGGCGTGGTGCGCTGGGCCATCACCAGTGCAAGCAGGGTCGCGAGCGCAGCCGCCAGCACCCCCACGGCGACGCCCGTGCCCATCCCAACCTCCTTGGGCGGACGTCGGGCCCACCCTCAAGCCGCCGGGGAGTCTACCCCTGTGCCGGGGGACACCGGCCGCATGGCTTGTGCCCGGTTTACGTCTCCGCCTCCGACCCGGCTGCCGCCGGCCCACGTCATGTCTCGAGCCCCACCCGGGTTCGCAAGTTGTGGAACTGGCGGGTTTCCGGCCAAGGCCAAGCCGCCCACCGTCAAGAGCGCCAGCTGTCGGCGGGTACGACACACGGGAATGGTCATGGCCTGACGGTGTCATCGGCTCGGGACACCACCTGGGGACCAAAGCCCGGGCACGGCCCCGGCACTGGGTTCCGCAGCGTCCTGCACCCCGCGGACGAGAATGCACCCAGCCCCCGGCGCGAGGCCGGGCGGCTGGGTGCCCCCTGAGTCTCAGCCCACTTTGTGAAGCCAGCGGACGGGAGCCCCGTCGCCGGCATACCTGAATGGCTCCAGCTCGTCGTCCCAGTCAGTGCCCAGCAGCTCCTCGAGCATCTCCGCCACCGCCTCGGGCGAGCCCTGGGCCAGCATCAGCACCTCGCGCAGGCGGTCCTCGTTGACAACGGCGTCGCCGGACGCGGAGATCCAGGTGTGGTGAATACCGAGACTTGGTGTGTGGGACCACCGCGACCCGTCGGCGCCGGGGCTGGGGTCCTCGGTGACCTCATAGCGCAGGTTGTCCCAGCCCCGCAGGGCACTGGCGATCTTGGCGCCAGTGCCCTGCTCCCCGGCCCAGGACAGCTCGGTGCGCATGAGGTTGGCCCCGGCCGGCTGCGTGGTCCAGTCGAGGTGGACGCGGGTGCCCAGCAGGGATTCGAGGGCCCACGTGATGTGCGGGCACAGCGCAGCGGGGGTCGAGTGGATGAACACCACCCCCCGGGTCATGACACGCGGCATCGCGACAGACATCCGGACCTCCTGTGTGCTGTGGACGTCTTCCCCAACGCCACGCTCGACTCAGGAGGCCAGCTGACAGTTGCCGGCGACTCACGCTGTGCGCGTGAGTCGCCTCACGCGGTTTGTTGCGCACATTCTGCACCAGAACTCACATCAGGACCAGCACCCCCACCGGTGTCTTTGGCACCGTCGGTCGCTCTGAGTGACGGCCGATAGGCTGCCATCGTGCTGATCCATCCGTGGGACGCCGCCACCAGTGGCGAGGAATGGCGGGCGGTCCTGGATGCCTTCCCGTTCGGACAGCTGATCGCCCCTGGAGGCAGGGAGCGCGAGCTGCCCGTGGTGGTGCCGACGCATTTCCACTTCGACGGCGGCGCCACGGTCGAGCTCCACCTCGCCCGTCCCAACCCGGTCTGGCGGGCACTCGAGGAGCGGCCGCGCGCGCTGCTGACTGTGGTCGCCGACTACGTGTACGTTCCTGCGGCGGTGAACGCGGACCCTGGATCCGACCCCGACCTCGGGATCCCCACGAGCTATTACGCCGCGGTCCAGGCTGCCTGCGATGTCGAGGTTGTCGACGACCCGTTAGAGAAGTCGGCGATCCTCAACCGCCAACTGGCTCGCTTCGAGCCGCCCGGGTCCTCGCGGCTGCCCGTCGAGGTGGCGACCGAGTCCGACAGGCGGCAGCTGCCCGGCATACGTGGTCTGCGGCTGGCGATCACGGACGTGCGGGCCAAGTTCAAGTTCGGCGGCAACAAGACTCGCGAGCATCGGGAGCTCATCGCTGGCGCGCTGGCCGGGCGCTCCGGTCCCATGGACCTCGCGGCCCGGCAGCGGCTCCTGTCGCGCCCGGGCGGCTAGCGGCGGCACCGCAGTCCGAGTGCGGTGCGGGGCTGGGCAGCGCCCGCAACATGTCACGGGCGGCAGTAGCTACTGCCGCCCGTGACATCGCCTGGCGCTCAGCCCCAGTGAGGGGTTTGTCGGTCAGTTCGTTGCCGTCGGAGCCTGGCTGGTGCTGCCCGGCTGCCTCGGTCCGCCCTGCCCGCCGGGGCCGCCAGGACCGCCGACGATCACGTTGGTCACGGCGAAGTTCTTGTCGATCGCAACGGTGATCTGCGTGCCGTCGGCGCGCACCATGTGCGCCTCGTACACCCCGTCCGAGTCGGTCTCGACCCGCTGGATCGTCGCCTTGGGCTCCTTCGCCTTCGCCGCGGCGGTCACCTTGGCGGCGGTGTCGCCGGTGAGCAGCTTCTCGTCGGACCGCATCGGCTTGGTGGGGTCGGTGTTGCCGTTGGAGGCGTCACCGTGGCCAGCTGGCGGCTGGCCCTGGCCCGGCGTGGCGCTGCCGTATCCAGTGGACGCCGTCGGCGTGGACGTCTGGGCGTTGGCGAGTGATGCGCCGGTGATGGCGAGACCGACGGCAGCCGCCAGACCGGCCGCGGCGGTGATGAGGGTGGTCTTCTTCTGCATTAGCACTCCTTGGTGGGGGAACACCACCGTCCCCTGACGCTCTGTGACGGTACTGGCGGTAACCTATGCCGGGTCTGTCAACCGCGCGGATGCAGGCCCGCAGGCATGCTGGGCTGTAGGCCCGCGATAGGCTCGCCTGCGCTCGCTAGGCCCGGTATGCCGGATGGCCCAGCCAGGGGCAGTAGCTCAGTCGGTTAGAGCAGCGGACTCATAATCCGTCGGTCCAGGGTTCAAGTCCCTGCTGCCCCACAAGCCCGTTTATGCAGTCAGGCCATATCCAGCGTCATGATCGCGGACCGATCGTGACAACCTGCTGGTCCTCAGTGTGCACATGGTGGGCAGCACTCGCAGAAATGGCCCTCTCGCGGGCTTCGTCCATCCTGTCCGCGAGCGCCTGGGCGTCTGTGTCGAACAGGCCCGCGTACGTGTCCAGCGTCATGGTCGCGGACGCGTGGCCGAGCATGTTCTGAACCCCCTTCATTGAGGACCTGGAGCGGCTGGCCGAGCGACACGGCGCACGGTTCTACGAGTTCGTACTCGACCTCGATGCTGCCGCGCTGGCGAAGCGCCTTGCCGAACGGGCCAGCAACCCAGATCGTTTGGAGCACGCGGTCAACAACCGGCTGGTTGGACCAAATGACCCCACCGCGCTCGTCCAGACCATCGAGTCACTTCGGCAGAGCCGCCCCCGCGCCTTGTGGGTGAATGCGGCAGGGTCCCTTTCCTCGACGCTCGGCATCTTGCGCGCCGCACTTCAAACACCGACGCCCTGACATGCCGCTGGGCGCGCGGTTGTGCCGATGAGGAGGCGTGCTGTCCCAAGCAAACATGTCTCCAGCAAGGACACTCCCTGCTCCGGTCGCGGCGATCGAGGACCGTGATGATCAGGCGTCGGGGGCATTGCTGGCGGTGCTGGTGATGCGGAACGTGGGATGGTCGCCCGGCTCGGGCAGCGCCCGGAACGTGCGGCCGACGGTGGGCAGCTTCCCGAATCGCCGTAAGTATGCGTCGATCAGCGGAGGCGCCTGTTCGGGGGACACCTCAACGGCCGTGAACTCCTCCGTGCGGCCCCGCTTCGTCAGGCGCCCGCGCCCGGCGGCGCGAAGATTGCGTGACCATTCGGTGTGGCCGTAGGCACCCAGCAGATAGCGCTCACCGTCGTGTTCCAAGACGACCACCGGATTGGATCGCCACTCACCGGTGGTCCTTCCGGGCACTGATAGCAGACAGACCACCGACGGTTTGAACAACCGCGCCATGCGCCCGCCGATCACGCGCGCTCCCCAAGGCGGTCGCACATAAGCCCTCTTGGTCATCACGTTTCCCCTTCCGTTGATGCCGCGAGAGCCCGGCTGTCCGCAGCCGGGACGCACTTCTCGCGCCCTAATGCCAAAGGGATAAGACCCCATGCCTTCTCCATGCTTACCGCATGCAGCGACTGACGCCCACCGCATCCATTGACGGCTGGTCCCACCACGGTAGAGCCGGGGTGATCATCTTGCTGTGGTCAGCGTGGTCGCCCAACCCCAGAGCTGAAGGGGATCCGCCCACGTGTGCGGTCCGCCCCGCCGAACGACCGCACTCATTTGCCGCAGTCCGAGCGGTCGTGCCGAGATCCGCGAGGAACGGCCGATGCACAGGCCCCACCCCGCCTGCGCAATACGCGGGACCAGGTAGAAGCGGGCGCCCTACGATGAAGGCGGGAGGGTGCAAATGGCCAGACCGCCGCTTTTGTTCTACTTGACTTTCGACGCTCGGTCTATCCGGGACACGGGTCGGTGCTCGTGGGATCCAGGAAGCCGAACAACCCCCTACCCCGAGGCGGAGATCGCAGACCCGCAGCCGTCGCAACCGACACGGCTGACACGTATTTCGGAGCTGGTGAGTTGCCCTGTGTGTCGCAGATCTTGCCTGCAGTACACGCAGTCGGAGGCTGAGTCCTCGAGCACCCTCTCTGTCTCGATTCGGCAGCGGACAGCCGGGCCCGCCGGGCTCGCCTGGGGCGCCGGGGACGGTTCACCACCTGCCGCCCTGACCTCCCCTCGCGCGCGTGACTTGGGCGCGCCGCGACAGCCCGCACCGACGCCGACGTATTCGATGGATCGCGCAACCGTCGCCAGCATCGCAGCCGGTGAGCGACGAGCCGAGCCGATGGGTACCGAGCAGATCGACTTCGACAACTCGAACAGCTCCTCGTCCTCGGTTGAGACGCTACACATCACGCACAGCACCGAGTTCGCCATTTCCTTCGACCAGGAGAGGGCGACTGCGGCGGGTGCTGGAACCTCAGTCACCCTGCTCGGTTTCGCCGCGGTATCGGGGGGCCTGCAGCAGACGCTGCGCAGTCACCATTCGGTTGGGGTCAAGTCCACGTTCACCGTCCAGCGGATCTCCGAGATCCGGGTGCCCGCCCGCAAGCATGTGCGGGTGACTCTGACCTGGAAGCGCATCTGGCAGGACGGGATCGTCAACCTGAGGACGACACAGGGGGTAGACGTCGCGGTGCCGTACTCCCTGACCGTGGACCTCGGCTTCGACAAGAAGACCGACGACGTCTCTTGACACTTCGGAGACGCAGGTCGCGTTCGGATGCTCGACGCGGACTCTGATCACGCCCCAGCCCGTGTCCAGTTCAGAAACACGCTCTCATGCCGTTCTGGGTTGATTTCCGGATGCTGGAATACGAGCTCCTGCCGGCCAGGCTTGTGCACGAGCACTGCTGAGAACGTTTAGGTCCCGATCCTGCTTCCGCCCGATTCGAGTCCGTTGAGGCTGGCCGTAGCGGCTTACCTGGCCCGGTTCAGGGGCCAGTCCCGCGTTCACACCCAGTCCGACTTGCGCGCCTATCTGACCTGGTGTCGCGAACGCGGCCTCGACCCGCTCGCGGCGCAGCGAGCCCACATCGAGCTCCACATCCGGTGGATGCAGGAGGTGCGCCAGCCCTCGACGGTCAGCCGCCGAATCGCGGTCGTCGGCGGGTTCTACCGGACCTGCGTCACCGACGCGGTCCTGCAGCACTCACCGGCCCGAGCACGTGCGCCGACCGAACGTCCCACCCGAGTCACCCACCCTCGGCCTGACCCACGTGCAGTTCGAGGCGATGCTCGCCACCGCACGCACATCCGCCAATCTCAACGACTTCGCAGTGGTGGCGATGCTGGGACTGCTCGGGCTACGCATCGTCGAAGCCTGTTGCGCAAGCATTGAAGACCTCGGCGAGGAACACGGCCACCGCGTCCTGCGCGCGCACGGCAAAGGCGGCAAGATCGTACTCACCCCTCTCCCACCAGCCGTCGCCCGCGCCATCGACCGGACCGTCGACGGACGAGCGTCCGGGCCGATCCTGCGCACCAGCGGCGGCACCCGGATGGACCGACTGCGCCACCCGGCGCCTGCAACGCCTCGCCGTAGCTGGTGAGGTGCACGCCGCCCGGATGCACCCGCACATGCTGCGCCACACCTTCGTCACCGCCATGCTCGACGCTGGCGTCAACCTCCGAGACGTTCAGATCGCGGCCAGCCACGCTGACCCGCGCACCACGATGCGCTACGACCGGGCCCGCAAGAACCTCGATCGGCACCCAACTACATCCTCGCCGCCTACATGGCCTCCGGCACCTGATCCCGCCCGGTCGTGCCGAGTTGCGGGCAATTGCGCCGCGTTGGCCGGCGCCGAGGTAGACGCTGGGCGCCGCGTAGGCGCACGTGAGCGTGTCCCTCACCCGACAGCGTCTACCTCGCGGAGCGTGCGCGCGCCTGCCGCATGGCGTGCGCACGGTCATGTAGCCGCATGCCTGCGGTTCAACCCCGCCAACGACGCTGCCATAGTGGAGCATCCGCCACGTGCTCTGCTCCCCATGTTGCCTAGCCTCACGTGCCTGCCTGACGATCCGCGGGCACTCAGTGTCTGCTCCTGAGCTGGGAGTAGCGCGGTCGTGGCGGGCTTGCATCGACGCCTGTGCGTCGATCCCGCTCAATCGCCGATCGCCTTGCGGACAAGCTGCGCGATGGCCTTCTCGTCGGCCGATGAGAGTTCGGTGATGGCCCAGGACGTGGGCCACATCGTGCCCTCGTCGAGCTGTGCCGGCCCGAAGAACGCGAGGTTGCCGTAGCGAGCCTTGAACCTGGCGCGCTCCTGGTAGAACAGCACCGGCTTGCCGTCGGCGTTGGCATAGGCGGGGCTGCCATAGAGCAGCTTCGGCGCCAGCGACGGTGCGACCCGCGTGACGATCGCATGGCTGCGCTCAGCGTTCGTCTTGTCCGGCTCGTCCAGCGAGGCGATCTTGTCGAGTACCGCCGTCAACGCCGCTGCGGCAGCCTCCCGCGCCTTGACTTCCTTGGCCCGCTGACGCGCGGCCGCGCGCTGTTCGGCCGTGGATTCGGGGCCGGACTTCTTGGCGCGTGCCATGCGCTGAGTATCGCGAGACACGCCGTCGCCGCTTGTCCACGACTGCTGGTTCCGTCCTCGCCACGCGGTACGCGCACCACCCCGTCCTCACGGGCACCGGGGAAGCCCACCACAAGCCCGCCTCATCGACCGCCCCCGGACTAAGGACCTCTACGCCTGCAGGCCGCTGTTCGGCTGGTAGTCAGCCACGCGTGACCTCAGGGCTGCAGGACGGGTCGCCTTCGGGATGACGTCCCGGCCATGCACTCATCTGCCGCTGTCCGGTCATTCGAGGCGCCATCAGGGGGCGCGTCATTTCGGGGCGCGTCATTTCGCCGCAAGGCGGGCGAGGACCTCCGGGCCGGTTAACCGGACTTGCCGATGAGCATGCGGACCAGGTGCCAGTCAGGCCCGGCGGACGGCGCCACTCGGGCGCATCGATCACCGTTACGTGGCGGGCTCACGCGTGGCTAGTGGGCTGTCCGTGATGTTGGCCGACCACATCGCTTCCACCCGGCAAGTTGCGATGTCCACGCCGGTGGGCGACGTACCGCATCACCAGCACGACCACCGCCGTGGTGAGCAAACCGGCCAGCAGGACCTCGTCGCGTGACAACCCGTCGATGTTCGGCTGAAGGTCCTCCTCGGTAGCCCAGCCGAACAACACCTCGCTGGTGACCAACCCAACAACGAAGCACGCGACGGTCGTGGTCGCGGTCGCCAACAGCCGGAACGCCCAGCCCTTGCCTACGACCAACCCGGCCACAACGCCGAAGCCGAGCGATATGGCACCGAGCACAGCCAACCCCTGAAATCCCAAGTCCCACTGCATTACAGTGCCTCCCTTCTACGGTCCTTCTCACTCCATCGTCGGAGTATCTGCCGGCACCCTGTAGGGCCTAAGTGCCCCATCTAGAGGGTCCATGAGGCGCCGCGGGTTTGGTGACCCTGCTCGCCTTCGCTATCAGCTGGCTCTCTGTGGCCTGCGGCCTCGTCGCGCGCAGCGTCGAGAGCGCGAGCAACCTACCCATGCCACTGATCCTGCTGCCCTTCCTCGGCAGCGGCTTCGTTCCGACTGACTCGATGCCCGCAGGGCTCTCCTGGTTTGCCGAGCAGCCGTTCACACCGATCATGGACACGCTGCGCGCGCTGCTCCTGGCCGCCCCGATCGACCGCGGGGCTGCCTGGCTCGCCGTCGGCTGGTGCCTCTTGCTCGGCATCGCCGGCTTTCTGTGGTCCCGCCACGCATACGGCCGCCCATGCCGCACCTGACCTGACAGGGATGGCCTCCCAGCCACGGACGGCTCGCGTCAACCAACACCGGCCACGCCGCGCGGCATGGCACCACGACACTCGGCATCGTCCGCAGAGTCGCGTGCCCCAGCGCAGGAGCGAGCACGGCAGCCAGGCCGGTGAGTGCGTCAGACACCACGCGGTGTTGGCGAAGTCGCCGATCGGCCTCGGGCACGACAAGGCCAGCTTGGCAGATTGACCCAGGCCTCCAGGGTGCCGCCGAAGCGTCAATCCATGGGTCACCGGACTGGATCCGCCGCCAGGGGACCAACGCCTCTGCTGGTTGGCCCGGCGCAGCGCGACGGTAGTCGTGAGGCAATGTCGCACATGAGGTGGCGACATGACGCAGACGAGGTCCGAGTACGAGCAGGTCCGAGTACGAGCAGGCCCGAGCGTGCGCGCGCCGCGGAAGGTTCCGCTTCTGTCGGTATGCGATGGGTTCTACCGTCGCGACCTGATCGAAGAAGGGTTCCAGCGGGAGCCGCACAGGACCCGCTGACCCAAGTACCGGGCGTCCTCGCGCCCGGACAGAGGCCGACTTACGAGCCGGCTGGGAGAGAGGAGGGAGTCATGAGGCTCCCGAAGAAGGACATCATCGCCACTGCCCTGGTCGTCGCGGCCGCTGTTCTCTACCTGCTGTGGCTGGCCGACGCGGCACTGCCAGGCATGAGTGGCATACGAGTGACCGGCGTGGCCATCCTCGCGCTGGGTTTCGCAGCCTCGGCCACCGCGGTCGTGCCGGGCTTCGATCGGCTCCTGCACGGCAACAAGGTGTACCTGGCTGCTACGTCACTGCTGGGCGTGGTCGCATTCATCGGCGGCGTGGTGATGCTGGCATCGGCCAGCGAAGCCGCACTTGCCGCGGTGATCGGCGCCATGGTGGTGCTCTGGGCGCTCGCCACGGCTCACCACACCCTGCTGGCCCGGTCCGAGCCGACGCTGGGGCAGGCTGCCTCGGTGACGACGGCCGGCCGGGAGCGGTAGCGCCGCCCTAAGCCCGACGGGTTCTCATGCCGCGATCCGCGCTGATCTGCAGACGCTCCGGACGACCTGCGTCGCCATGGCTCGCCAGCTCGGGTTTGGGTAGAGGCCGATGCCGCCGGGGTCAGGGAAGTCGGCGAAGCATGCTTCAGAGCTTGTAGCCGATGGCGCGCAGCAGGGCTCGCCGGTTGGTGACGTCGGCATCGGCCTCCACACCGAGCGGTGGCTCGCCGTCCACGACGCCGACGATGCCGCGGCCACGCGGGGTCACCGCGACGAGGATGTCCACAGGGTTCGCGGTGGCGCAGAAGATCGTGCATACCTCGGGCACGGCTTTGACCGGGTTCAGCACGTTGAGCGGGAACCCATCGCGCAGGAGGATCACGAAGCTGTGGCCGGCGGCGATAGCGGACGCGTTGCGCGTTGCCAGGTCGACCAGTTCGGCGTCGTTGCCAGAGCACCGGATCAGCCGGGGCCCGGACGCCTCGCAGAAGGCGACCCCGAACCGTAGGGAGGGGCTCACGCCCACCAGCGCTTCGTGAAGGTCATCAACCGTCTTGATGAAGTGCGCCTGCCCGATCACGACATTCGCGTCGTCGGGCTTGTCGACGGGCACCACGTCCCAGGACAACGTCGTCTCGGTCACGCCCCCATGCTGCCATTGTCCGTTTGAGCTCGCCGATGACTGCGTGTCTTCGACGTTCTTGACGCGGATGAGCTCCGCTTGGCCGCACGCCGACCAAGGGCCGAGAGCACCGGGAGTCCTCCAAGATCGCCCCCGCCTGTGACGGTCGACGACAGCACGTAAGCGGCAGTCGTACGCGGTGCCCACCGAGAAACCGAATCAAGACCGAGCGGGTCGGCGTGCAGCAGCAGCCGGGCTC
The DNA here is from genome assembly GCA_963715025.1 of uncultured Actinomycetota bacterium. Classification (GTDB taxonomy): domain Bacteria; phylum Actinomycetota; class Actinomycetes; order Actinomycetales; family Dermatophilaceae; genus DASSJT01. The sequence goes on from CAVQQQ010000002.1 coordinate 1,053,035, forward strand.
GAGGGCGGCCCTTGTCCGCGCCGCTCAGCTCGTTGATCATGGATGACACCGGCCGCGGGGCGCGCGAAAGGCAGACAATGCAGTGACCCTTCACCGAGCACTGACCGGCGTCCACAACCGATACATCAACAAGGTCGCCGGGCGCTTGGCCGGCCATCGCGGATCCTTGGCCGACCTGGAACATGTCGGGCGTACGTCCGGCATGGTCCGGCACACGCCGCTGCGCGCGTTCCGGACGGGCGACACCGTGGTCATCGGGCTGAACTTCGGACGGGAATCGGACTGGTTGAAGAACGTCGCGGCGGCCGGCGGCGGCCGGATGCGGCTCGGTGGCGAGATCCTGGAATTGGGTGCCCCACGGGTCGTTCCCATCCAAGAGGGCGCCCAGGGAATGCCCTACTGGTTCGGGCTAGGACTGCGCTACCTGGTTCGAACCACCGACTGCGTGCAGTTACCAGTCCTGGCAAGCGGCCAACCGCGCATGCCACAGCGCAACCGTTAGAACCTCCGACCGATCCGCCTCGATGCCGAGCCAGCCCCACGGAACGCACCAGGGAGACGAGCACAGCCCGTCAGCGGCCCGCCTCATGAGCACCCTCGTCCACAAGTCCTGACAATCCTCTGCCCTGTGCTGTCTGCACACCGGTCCGCCCGCTGAGAGAAGGAGTCCGATGACCCGGTTCAGGGGTTTGCACGCGCCTCAATGGGCGCGCCCAGCCGGCGCAGGGAACTCGAACGAGACTGACGTCCTGAAGTCGGCAACCCCGTCTCGTCTGGCCTTCGCCGACAACCTCAAGGTTGCGCTGGTGGCAGGCGTGATCGTGGCGCACTCGACCATGGCGTGGACGGGTCTGGGCGGCTGGGTGTTCGATGAGCTGCCGGCCCGCGAGCCTGTCCTGAGCCTGCTGAGAATGGCTCTCGTCGTCGGCGTCCTGTTCGGCATGCCGCTGTTCTTCATGGTGGCAGGAACATTCACCCCGGCTTCGCTGCAACGCAAGGGCCTGCGCCGGTTCGCCGCCGACCGAACCGTCCGACTGCTCGTGCCGATGGCCTTCTTCATCCTCGCGTTCACCCCGCCAATCGAGTACGTCGACCCCGGCAACGCCGGGTGGTCTCGGGGTTACTGGGCCTTCGTCCCGCACATCTGGTGGCAGTGGCCACCACCCCCCGGTCCGACATGGTTCCTCGGGGTGCTGCTCGTATTCTCGCTCACCTACGCTCTGCTGCGAACGATGTGGCCACGCCGGACGTCGGGCCCTGTGCCACTGCGTGTTTGGCAACTGGTGGCCGCCGCAGCGACAGTGACGGCCGCGTCGTACTTGTTGCGGCTGGCCGTGCCCTTCGGGGAGGAGCGCTGGCACATTGCCGTCGCACAGGCCCCTGGGTGGATCGTCGGCTTCACCCTGGGTGTCCTCGCGGGTGAGCGCGGATGGTTCCAGTCGCTGGAGCCCGGTCTCGCGCGCAGAATCCGGCAGGTGGCGTGGGCGGCCATCGTCGGCTGCACGGTCCTGGTCGGCATAGGCGTCGCAACGGGCATCAACCCGGAGGTGTTCGCCGGGGGCGGTACCTGGCAGTCAATGGCGTTCGCCACGGTCGAGGGCGTGATCGTGGTGTCGGTGTCGCTGTGGCTGGTGGACCTGTTCCGCAGGCGCTTCAACCACCAGAGCATGCTCGCCCGGGAGCTGAGCCGGGCCGCATACGCCGCATTCCTCGTGCACCAGATCGTCCTCGTCGGCCTGGTACTGGCCAGTCGTCAGATGCCATGGCCGCCGGAGCTGAAGTGCCTCGCCGTGAGCGTGCTAGGCGTGACCTTCTCGTTCGGACTGGGCGTCGCCCTGGTGCGCCTGCCCGGCGTGGCCCGGGTTCTCTGACCCGCCCGGCTCATCCGGCTGCAGCACGCCATCCGCGTCGCCCACACCGCACCTCAGGGTGTCGACGTCTACCGAGATACCTGCTCACGGACTCGTCGGGTCGGGACTACCTGGCCGTGCGGTCATCCGTTGCGAGCGGACTTGAGCGTGCGCACAGGCGAACGCTGTTGACGCCGCCATCGGGTTTCGCTGGCATGCGCCGAACGTGCTCACCACGTCAGCGCACGGGTTGGCGTTGCGTCGCCGAGCTGGTAGGTCCACGAAATGTCGTGGCCCGACCACCCATAGGTGCACGCTGGGGGCGAGGTGAGTCACCGCCGGGCGCTTTCATCCGCTCCGGGTGACGCGCACCCTGGGCTGCCGACCAAGCATGGTTCAAACGACCCAAGGAGGCCCGATGGGGTTGACATCGGCATTCCTCGAGGCGGTGCAGGCGCGCCACGATGACCCGGCGCTCCGGGGCCTCTCCGGCACCATCCGGTTCGACCTGCTCCACAACGGTTCGATCGAACCGTGGCTGATCACGATCTCCGGCGGCCGCGCATCCGTCTCTCATCGGAAGGGCAAGGCCGACTGCATCGCGAGGATGGAGGAAGACCTCTTCGCGGGCCTGACGCTTGGCGAAGTGAACGCGGTCTCCGCCACCCTTCGTGGCGAGATCGAGATCGAGGGTGACGTCAGCCTCCTCCTCGCCTTCCAACGACTGTTTCCCGGACCGCCCGTCACCAACCGCTCCGGGACCGGAAAGACGGGGAGCCCGCGATGACGGCCGAACTCGTCAAGATCCTCAACGGCAACACCTTCGTAGTGAGTGACGCCCGCGGCGACATCGAAGCGTCGATCGACGATCCCACCGGACTGTTCGCGTGGGACACACGCTTCCTTTCGACGTGGGTCCTCACCGTGAACGGCCAACGGCTCAACACGCTGTCGGTCGACGACCTGCAGTACTTCGAGACGCGATTCTTCCTGGTTCCGGGAACGGGAACGGTCTACATCGACGCGAAGCTCTCGGTCATTCGCCAGCGCGCCGTCGGTGACGGGTTCCACGAAGAGCTGGTCATCATGAACCACGACGCGGAGCCCGTCGACCTGACCGTCCGGATCGAAGCGGGGAGCGACTTCGCCGACCTGTTCGAGGTCAAGGACGCCTTGAAGAAGCAGGGCCAGTACGAACGACGGGTCGAGAAGGATCGGCTGGTCCTGGCGTACCAGCGCGAGCGGTTCAGCAGGGAGACGATCGTCACCTCGTCTGAGCGTGCCGAGATCAACGAGGGCGGATTGACGTTCCACGTCCACATCGAGCCGAAGTCGCAGTGGAGCACCGAGCTCGACGTGACCACGGCGCCGATGCTCATACCGCAGCGAATCAAGCACGGACGGGTGGTCAAGGGACAGCCATCCCTGATGGAGCGCGACCTCGATCGATGGATCGCGGGCGCGCCACAGCTCGAATCGGACTGGGACTGGCTCAGGGTCACGTACATGCGGAGCCTGGTGGACCTCGCAGCACTTCGATTCTCACCGTTGTCACTCCCCGGTCACAGCCTGCCGGCCGCGGGACTGCCCTGGTTCATGACGATGTTCGGCCGCGACAGCATCTTCACCAGCCTGCAAGCGCTGCCGTTCACGCCCGATCTGGCCGCGACCACGCTCCGCGCGCTCGCCCAGCGCCAAGGGACGAGGATCGACGACTTCCGCGAGGAGGAGCCGGGTCGCATCCTGCACGAGATGCGGTTCGGCGAGATGACCGCGTTCGAGGAGCGCCCCCATTCGCCGTACTACGGCTCTGCGGACGCGACGCCCCTGTTCGTCGTGCTGCTCGACGAGTACGAACGCTGGACCGGCGATCGCACGCTCGTTCGGGAACTCGAGCCCTCGGCTCGTGCGGCCCTCGAATGGATCGACGAGTTCGGCGACCGGACCGGAACCGGCTACATCTCCTACCAACGGAAGAACGAGGAGACCGGGCTCGAGAACCAGTGTTGGAAGGACTCCTGGGACTCGATCGCGTACCGGGACGGAACACTTCCCGGGTTCCCGCGCGCGACCTGCGAGCTCCAGGGCTACGCCTACGACGCGAAGATCCGGGGGGCGCGCCTCGCGCGGTCGATCTGGCGCGATGACGCGTACGCGGACCGGCTCGAGCGTGAGGCCGCGAGCCTGAAGCGGCGCTTCAACCGGGATTTCTGGGTCGAGGAAGGGCGGTACTTCGCCCTGGCACTCGACGCCGATGGGCGCCAGGTCGACGCTCTGTCGTCGAACATCGGTCACCTGCTGTGGAGTGGGATCGCAGACAAGGTGAAGGCCAAGGATTGCGTCGCGCATCTCATGGGGCCGCGGCTCTTCTCGGGCTGGGGCATCCGCACGATGGCGGAGGGTGAAGCCCGGTACAACCCGATCGGCTACCACGTCGGAACGGTGTGGCCGTTCGACAGTTCTTTCGTCGCGTGGGGGCTCCGGCGGTACGGCTACAAAGAGGAGGCGGCTCGCATCGCGGCCGGCATCCTCGACGCCGCCCGCTTCTTCCTCGGCCGGCTTCCGGAGGCCTTCGGCGGATACCCGCGTGCCGCCACGAAGTACCCGGTCCAGTACCCGACGTCGTGCAGTCCTCAGGCCTGGTCGACGGGCGCTCCACTGCTCCTGCTGCGCACCATGCTCGGGCTCGAGCCGGCCGGCGAGCATCTCGTCGTCGATCCGGCGCTGCCGCTCGGGATCGGACGCATCGAGCTGCTCGACATCCCGGGTCGGTGGGGTCGCGTGGATGCCTTCGGGCGTGGCCGCATCGACACGGCGAAGTCGAGCCGGCGGTTCGGCCGCGAGCTCGGCGTCCAGCCCGAATCGAAGCCGCGGCGAACGACCGGAGACGGGACGCGGCGCGCTACCAGGCGGTCGAGGTGACCCATACGGCGCCGGGTGCGGGAGGACCAGACCCAGAGACACGTGGCGACCATTGGCGTGAGGAACCGGCGCTACGACCTGGTGCCCTCCCCGTCTGGGGCCTTGGTTCGGATGTAAGGCGTCGGACCTCCGACCAGCCATCGACCGAGGACACCCGGCGTCGCCACACCTAAGGGCGACGCGACTTCTGGCCTGACGACCGCACTCGCGGCTCGAGCCACCGACGCAGGGTGATAGCCCTGCCTGTCGCTACGGGCGCCACACCTGGCCCGGCAGAAGCTGGATCAGCTCGCAGCCGGGTGCCGAGCGCTCGAGGGACTCGGCAAAGTGCTCCACGGGTCGATCTATCCAGCCGGCGGCGAAGCGACCCATCAGCGGTGGGTGAAGCGTGCCCCAGTGCACTGGAAGCGCCCACCGAGCGCCCACCCGGGCACATGCGATCGCTGCCTGGGAGGCATTCATGTGGCCCTCGGAGAGGCGTGGGCCCCAGCCGCCCACGGGGACGATGGCCACGTCGATCCTGCCTCCAACCAGGTTGCGCAGGTCCCTCATCTCGTCGTAGAGGCTGGTGTCACCGGCTGCCCAGACACTCGCGCTCTCGCCCCGAATCAGGTGGCCGTGCGCCGCGTTCGGGCGGTGCGGCATGGGTCGGTGGTGGTGGACGGCGGTAGTGAGGCGCACCTGAACTGCTGAGCCTGAACCAACTTCCGCGGAAAGACCACCGCCGGGACCGGCGCCCACGTCGATCCAGTCGTCGTTCAGCCCGACCGCCGAAGTGATCCCGCGCCGACGCAGCCAGGTGGCGTTCTCAGGCGCCGTCAGGACCGGCACGTGCGGCAACATACGGAGGCTTGCCAGCTCGGCGTGGTCGTGGTGCAGGTGGGACAGCAGGATGGCGTCAACACCCTCCCACTGAGCTCGTTCCGGGGGTGAGCCACGCCGGCGGAGCGGGGCCGCATGCCGGCTGAGCAAGGGATCGGTGAGCAGGCGCACGCCGTCCAGCTCGACCAGGACCGTGGAGTGACCGAGCCAGGCGATGCCGGCAAGGCCCGGCATCCAAGAACGGGTGCTCCCCTCCACCGTCTCAACGTACTCGCCTGGCTCTGGCGGCGATGCGCTGCGGCCGGCACGGCTGTCGGAGGTGTTGTCCGCCGAGGCGCCAGCCTGCATTTGTGCGCTTTACGGCCAGTCGTACCACTTGGCGCACCACTCCGCCTACGATCACGACAGCACGGCAGACTGGACTTCCGAGGTCGATGCCTGCCGCCACACGAGGAGGATGGGATGACCGCTAACATCCCCGGGCCGCATTCGGGCGACCGGGTCACAATCGACGTCGCACGGCTGTGGGGCGGTGGGCTGGCAACCGGGCTGGTGGCGGCCCTCGTTGCGTTCGTCGGCGTCGTCATCTGCCAAGAAGTGCTTGACATCAAGATGGTGCAGCCGCCGCTACTGGTCAGCATCAGCAATTCGTTCCGGCTCCAATATGCCCTGACTGCTTTCGTGCTCGCCCTCCTGGCGACCGGGTTGGCGCACCTGCTGTCGCTGACGACACCCAAGCCGAAGTCGTTCTTCGCGTGGATCGTGTGGCTGGCAACCATTGCCGGCGCGGTGCTCCCGTTCGCCCAGAGTGGCGACACCGCCGGCAAGGTCGCGACGGCCATCGTCAACCTGGTGCTGGGCGCCTGCATTGCCTCGCTCGTGTCCGCCGTGCTGTCCCGCACCGTCTTCGACGTCGACCGGTCCTGGCAGCAGTAGACAGCCTGATCTGAAGAGCCTTTCCCGACACTCGGGTGGATGTGCTGGACAGCAGTGAGCCGAGCGGCGGCCCCACTCAGTGGCGAGCCAGGGCGATGCGGAGCCGGTCCTCAGGAGTGATGAGGTGCTCGTTCTCGAGGGCATCGTTTCCGAGGTCGATCTGGGCCCAGTTGGTGGTCCCGGTGAACTGGTTGCCCTGCGGCTGGTGGTCGTCGAGGCAAGGCGGTCCCCCGTCGGAGTCCGTACTGGTCCCCCAAAGGTGGTCGATACGCCGAACCCGAGGTCGTCGAGCAGGACGATCAGGATGTTCGGGCACCGCGTGGCGGGCGCAGCGGCGTCACCGGGGGAAACACCGCTCCCGGGTCCTTGGCGTCATACGGCTGCAAACCCGCGTAGGGAGCGTCCGGGACGGGCAAGACCTGCTGGCATCGCGCCCCGTCTCCATAGGGCACCGTACGTTCGGCCCAAGTCCCGCGTAGGGCGAAAGCCAGAGACGCGGCCGAGCGACGGAACCTCTGCCTTGCGGAATGGTGGGCGGCTCGGTGCCCCGGTTCACCCCTGCAGGGTGATTCGGCTCCTCGTGTGCACGTCCAAACTGGCGGTTCAGTGAACCCACTTCCCAGGAGACGGTCGATGGCCAAACAGGAGAAGGACACCCTTTACGTGATCGCCGCCGCGTATGACGATGTCGACGCTGCGGTGGCGGATTACGAAGCGGTCAAAGCGCTCTACCGCGAGGTGCGGACCACGCACGACTTCGACGCCGCTGTCGTGGCCAAGGACGAAGACGGCAAGGTCCGAATCGTCAAGAAGCACGAGCAGCCCACGCGCCATGGCGCAGCCGCTGGCCTCGGCTGGGGGCTCGCAGTTGGCGTGACGGCAGCCCTGTTCCCACCTGTCGGCATCGGCCTCGCCACCGCAGGGGCGGGCGGTGCGGCGATCGGCGCGGTGGCGGGGCATGCCACCGGAGGAATGTCGCGCGGTGACCTGAAGGAACTGGGTGAGACCCTGGATGCCGGTCAGGCTGGCCTGATAGCTGTGTACGAGACGAACCTGGCGGACCAGATCGCTGCGAACATCAAGGCGGCCAACCGCATGGTCTCCAAGGCGACGGACATGGCGGCGGACCAGCTGGCGGCCGACATCAAGGCGGCGGAAAAGAGCGAACAGCCGCAATAGCAGGCAGCCCCCGACCGCTGCCGCCGGCCGGTGTGGCCTGGCGTCGACCGCCTGCGGGCTCGGCTGCTCGTGGTGCAGGGATCTTCGCGCTGCTTTGCGCCGCCGGCGAGGTGGCCGGCTCGGGGGTCTGGATCTCCTTCCTCCTCGCCGGCGGTGTCGCCGTGCTGCAGGGGTACTCATTCGCCAAGTTCGGAGCCAGGTACCCCTCGGCTGGGGGTTGCTCGAGTACCTCATCCCAGGATGGGAGAGGGTCACTTCGCCGACGTCATCGAATGGCTGCTCCTCGCGGTCAACGCGATCGCTGGCGGGCCGTTCGTCCTTCGCGTGCCGCCGGCTGACGGCGTAGACAGAGGGGTGACAGCACACCACTGTCCGTCCTGAGAGAGGTTCTGCCATGTCAACTACTCCGTTCACCCCTGGCCGGTTCGCCGGCAAGACGGCCATCGTGACCGGTGCCGGATCCGGCATCGGCCGCGCCACCGCTGTGCGCTTGGCCCAGGAGGGCGCACGCGTCATCGCCGCTGACATCTCCCAACCACGACTCAAGGAGCTCGTCGACGACTTCCCCGACCTGGAGTTCGTTACGGTGCCGGGCGACATCGTCAGCCAGGAGGACGTGGAAGCCATCATCGCCGCCAGCAACGGCAGGGTCGACGCGCTGGCGAACGTCGCCGGGATCATGGACGCCTTCCTGCCTCCGGCGGAGGTCGATGACGCCACCTGGCAACGCGTCTTCGACGTCAATCTCAACGCCGTCATGCGGCTCACGCGGGCCGTACTCCCCCTCATGATCGAGGCCGGGGAAGGTTCCATTGTGAACGTGTCCTCCGAGGCCAGTTTCCGTGCCTCTGCCTCCGGCGCGGCGTACACGGCGTCCAAGCATGCGGTGAATGGCTACACCAAGAGCGTTGCCGTCTTCTACAAAGGCAAGGGCATCCGCTGCAACGCGGTGGCCCCCGGTGCAGTGCTGACCAATATCGAGGCCCCGTTCCGTTCCGAACATGCCGCGGCCGTCTTGGGCCCGATCATGCAGACCACGGTCCCGGCTCCGGCGAACTCCGAGGACCTGGCGGCCACGATCACCTATCTGCTCAGCGATGACGCGCGCAACATGAACGGCGCCATCGTCGCCTGCGACGGCGGCTGGTCGGCCATCTGACAGATGGGCCACCAGCTAGAGCTGCTGGCTGCTGAGGACGTGCGAGGTGTTGATCTTGAGGATTCCGCCGTCTCGAACGAGGCCAAACGATGTGCGCTCTCTGATGGTGCGGCCATCCTGGCGGTAGTACGTGATGGTCGCCACCGCGGTGCGCGGTGGAGCGCCAGAGATGTTGCTGGTGGACACCCGCTGGATCGCACCCCAGAAGGAGTCGTAGGACTGCCGGCTGACGGCTGTGGTGGTCTGGTAGGACGCAGTCAGCCTTGACCACCCTGCGTCAGTGTCGTCCGGCACCAGTCGGTAGTAGTCGGCGATCGCCCGGGCCAACTGTGTGGCGGTCGGGGCTCCCGTCACGGGGCGTGGGCTCGTACTGGTCGGCCGGGGGGTCGCACGGGTGGGGCTGGGTGACGTGGGCGAGACAGACGTCGAGGGCTCCGAAGGCGCTGGTCCGCCGGACGTCGAGGGTGCCTGCGAGCGCGAGGTCTTCGGTGCTCCGGTGCGGGGCGATTCACCCAGACCCGCCACGACCAGGGCGAGCAGGATCGCCAGGGCAGCCGCGACGCCGATGAAGGCGAACACGAGCTCGCGGCGGGCAGAACGACGTTTCGACTCATGGCGACGCTGGTCATCGGGTGGGCCTCCTCCATTGATACCGTTCACGGCCGGCGCGGCCAGGACCTCGGTCCCTGCAGGGCCAGCAATTGCCTGCGGCGCATCGGGGACAACTGGTATGTCTGGCACTGCTGCACCCTCGTGCCGTGCACCGTCGTCCGAGCCAAAGCCTCCGCGAGGTGAGCCAACCGGGGCGCTGAAAGACAGGTCGCCGGCGAGTGCCATCAGGTCGGCTTCCACATCAGCCATCGACGGCCGCTCGTCCGGGTCGGACGCGAGCATCCCCCGCAGCACTGGCTTGAGAGGGCCCGCGCGGCGCGGGGGCTCGACCCTGCCCGATGCCACGACGTGGAGCAGCGCCATCGAGTTCTCATGTGTGCCGAAGGGCGGGGTGCCCTCCGCCGCGGTGTACAACGTGGCGCCCAGGCTGAAGACGTCCGAGGCATGCGTTGTCGGTCCACCTCGCGCCACCTCCGGCGCGAGGTAGGCCGGTGTGCCCACAATGACCCCAGTCGACGTGACAGTGGTGTCGCCCAGGGCGTGCGAGATCCCGAAGTCGCTGATCTTCGCTGAGCCGTCCTCGGTGATGAGGATGTTCCCGGGTGTCACGTCGCGGTGGACGATCCCCGCCGCGTGAGCCGCTGCCAGCGCCGAGGCGACCTCGGCGCCGATGCGCGCAACGTCAGCAGGTGACAGCGGACCCCGCTCACTCAGGACGGCCAGGAGGCTTTGGGATGGCACGTACTGCATGACAAGGATGGGCTGGCCATTCTGCTCCACGACGTCGAAGACCTGGACTGCATGCTGGTGGTGAAGCCGCGCGGTGATGCGGGCCTCGCGCATGGCACGGGCAGCGGCCAGAGCCGTCTCCCTCGTGCCAAGCACGCGGTGAGGGTGAAGCCGCTTGATCGCCACCGGCCTGTGCAGGCGCTCGTCCCAAGCCTTCCAGACGACGCCCATGCCGCCCACACCGATCTGCTCCTGCAGCCGGTAGCGCTCGGCGACCAGGGAATCCGGTCGTGCCCCGGAAGCATCCGTCACAGCCGATCTCCTCAAGCCCTCCCGCCTCGGACTTGGCCCGGGGAAAGACGCGAGAACCGGGCCAAGCGCGCAGGATCCTGCGCCGACCGAGTCCCTGTACCCCGACTCCCCCGGCCTACGCGGGATAGCGCAGGGACGCGTCGATGCCTTCGACAACGACGGTCGAGTACCTGGCGTGCTGGAGTCGATCCGGGCCGACATCGACCGGCGCAGCGCACATAGTGAGCCGATCGACAGAAACGAGCACTCCTCTGGCACGGTGTTCGAGCCAGGGCACCAGCGGCGCGCGGCCAACGGACGCTTCGCGATGCGGGCGCTGCGCCATGGGGTCGGCGCCGTGGATGCAGGAACTGCACATGCCCTCGAACATCGCGGTCTGCGGGCCCGGCCTCGCCGGCTCTCGTCCTGGTTCGGCGGGCCGCGTTCGCCAGCTCGTTCGACTGGCTGCGCGGGGCTGGTCGGCCTTGATGCTGCGACACCGCCAGCTATGCATCGCCCTTTGCGCCCATGTGCACCGCCGCACCCTGCCAGTGGAGCCGCCCTGGAACTCGCGACATCTCGGCGGGGGCCCGCTTGATCCGCACACCGGTAGGGCTGGGAAGGTACTGTCGAAACAGTCCCAGTTCGGGGCTAAATGCCCTCTCGCACGCGAGAGGAGTTAGGTCGTCCCCTGATGCGTACCCATGCAGATTCGCGCGCCGATGCCACGGCTGCCAGCACCACCAACTCGCCTGCGATACACAACTCCTCTGTCGGCGAGGATGCGGCGAGGGAAGGTCTTTGCGCGCAGGTACATCTGCCTACCGGACGGATGTGCGCCTTGCGACATGGCCACGAGGGGTCGTGTGAGTTCACCTCAGCAGAACAGGTGAACACCGGAGGACAGGCGGACACCGCGCTGGGTCACCACAGGGCCGACGTGGTCCGATAGCCGGCGAGATCGCGAGTGCGGGCCAGCCGCTTGGCAGACGGCGTGCCTCGCAGTCCGCCGGCCTCATAGATTGGAGAGGGCAGATGCAATGACGACGGACCCAGAAACCCCGAGACCCCCAAGCCCCGAGCAGTCAGCGCCCGCGTCGGCGACGACCACCAAGCCCGAGCAGAGGGCTCCGCACCTGACTCGCCTTAGCGCAGTTTGGGTGGCCACCGCGATCGCCCTCTTGCTCTTGGTCTTGCTCATCATCTTCATCCTCCAAAACCCGACAAGCGTCGAAATTCACTACCTCGGTTTCGCTGGCTCCCTTTCGCTGGGAATGGCGATGCTGATTGCTGCCGTCGGAGGTGGTCTGGTTGTGGCAATTGCGGGGGTAGGCCGGATAACGCAGCTACGGATGCATGCGCGCCGGACCGCGAACAAGAATCCGACGCCTGACGCCTCGTCCGCCGACAGTCCCTGAGCGATCCGTTCCTGCACCGACCCGTGACTTCGCTGGTCCGCGCGAGATAACGCTCCAAACGCCAAGCCCGCAGCGGACTCATCGCCACGCGCATAGCCAGAGGACCTGGCAATTCATTCGGCCACTCCCGCACTGGAGGACATTGGACATTCCCTCACGGCGCCCGGTCCTGCCATGCCGAAGACCGGTAAGTCGGTGGCACCTCTACCCGTCTATACCGCGCTGATCCTGCCTGCGAGCGGTCGTGTCGACTGTATGCCGGGCAGACGCGGCGGGCGTACGCTGAGGGAACCGGCTGCTCAGGACCTCGGCGGCGCCCCCCTCTCAGAGTTGGGTGTCCCTATGTCCCTCGTCGAAGATCCACGCTCCGTCGCCGCCAGCGGCGGGTACGCCGAACTCGCCGCTGAGATCCGGAGGCTGGGCCTGCTCCGTCCCCGACCGGCTTTCTACGCTGCGCTGCTGTTTGTTGACCTGCTCGGCTTGGCCGCAACGGCCACTGCGATGCTGGTGCTCCGCGAGTCATGGTGGGCCCTGCTGCTGGCGCCGGTGCTCGCCGTGGTGTCGACCCAGATCGCGTTCTTCGGCCACGACGCCGGCCATCGTCAGATCACCCGGCGGCGGAGCGCCAGCCAGGCGTTGGGCCTCCTGAGCGGCAACCTGCTCAACGGCCTGAGTTACGCCTGGTGGATCGAAAAGCACAACGCCCACCACGCACATCCGAACGACCTTGCCTCCGACCCCGACGTGCATGCCGGCGCCCTGGTGTTCGACGCCCGGCAGGCCACGCACAGAGGGGGCCTGGCAAGCTGGTTGACCCGGCACCAGGCGTGGCTGTTCTTCCCGCTGCTAACCCTGGAGGGGATGAACTTGCACTTCGCCAGCGTGCGGGCGCTGATCCGGCCCGGGGCGCGCCGCCGTGGGCTGGAGGCGGTGCTTCTGACCGTGCACCTCGCCGCCTATGTGACGCTCCTCGCGATCGCGCTGACCTGGCAGCAGGCGGTCGTCTTCGTTGTGGTGCACCAGGCCATGTTCGGCATCTACCTGGGATGCTCGTTCGCACCGGGACACAAGGGCATGCCCGTTCTGTCGGCAGACCTAGCGGAGGACCCGCTGCTCCGTCAGGTGCTCACCTCCCGCAACGTGCGGGGCGGGATCTTCGTCGACTATGCGCTCGGCGGGTTGAACTACCAGATCGAGCACCACCTGTTCCCGAGCATGCCGCGGCCGAACCTGCGGCACGCGCAAGTCGTCGTGCGCAGTTTCTGCGAGGACCGGTCCGTCCGCTACGAGGAGACCACCGCCCTTGGCTCGTACGCCTCAGTGCTGCGTCACCTGCATGGGGTGGGAGACAACCTCCGCAATGCCCGCAAACGGCCTCACGGCTGAGGGGGCACTCGGCTCCTGGGCGTCGCAATACCCGGCGGACAAGCATCCGCGCGACGCACTGCTCTGCCACTTGCCAGATACGACTCCCAGGCGCCTCACGGGTTGTCGATGGCTGGGTATTCAATTTGAGGCGCGCGGCGTGCGCCGCCAGATAATGCTGCTCGGCAAGCTTGGCCGTGCGACTTGCGGCCATGCGGTAGTGCCGCCCCGCCTCGTGCATCGAGGAGCAGCATGAGCGCCAGCAGAGCCATGACCTCGACGTTGTCTTGGAGCATCCGGTGAACCATCCTGGTCAGCCGGATGGCCTCGTCCGACAGCTCAGGTCGGTTCAGCTCGGCTCCGCCGCTGCTCGCGTATCCCTCGCTGAAGATCAGGTACAGCACGTGCAGCAGGCTTCGCGGCCTGGCCTCCTCCTCTCCCCGATCAGGCAACCGGAACGGCATATCAACAGAACGGAGCACGCTGTCGATTCTCGACATCACAGCGGGATCTCGGTAGGCGCCACGAGGCCTCGACACGACGATGGGCTGCGTCGTGTGGGTGGCCTGTTTGGCCCAACGGACCTTCTGTCCTCCGGTGGGCACCGGGCAACGGGTTGACCACTGCCCTCGATCCCAGCAGTCACGCGTCGCGATCGCGCCTCCAACGACCGACCAGCCGCGCGCGATGGGCCGAGACACGGGACCACACTGCTTGCTGGATGGCGAGGGTGGCCCACCCCGCCAGTGCCATGCCGGTGATGTTGACGACCAGCTGAAGAGAGCTGCCCCAGACCTCCTGCCAAGCCCCGAAGGCGAGGCCAAGGCCCACGTTGCCCGCCGCGGGCACGGTCGTGACCGAAATGAACACTCCCGACAGCCCGCCGACCCGTGCCGACGTCAGCGACAGGACACCGGCGGCCGCGGCGATGACTGCGACGATGAAGGACCACCTGTCCGGTGTGTAGATGAATCCAGTGTCCGGACGCCTCCCTGTCACATCCGCGAGGGTGACCCACCCGAGCGACCGACCGACCAGCGAGGCTGCCGTCGTCACGAGGATGGCCACGACGAAACCCGTCAGGAGCGTGCGGGTCGCAAGCCCGAAAAGGGTGATCCGCCGGCGGACCAGCGCGACGCCAAGAGCCGCGATCGCACCGAACTCGGGGCCCAGCACCATGGCTCCGATCACCAGGATCTGCGAGTCCAGGACGATCGCGATTCCCGCGATCATGGTGGCGAGCACCATGAAACTCATGTAGGTCCAGTTGAGCTCGGACTCCTCGTAGGCCCGCTGGGTCACGTCCGCCCACACGACGGTGTCCGCACTGCTGCCGGGTGCGCGCCGTTCGGCGTCATAGCCCGGCCGAGACAGCCACGCGCGCACCGGCTCGATGTGGACGCTCCCCTCCTGGTGAACGCCCATGGTTCGGAGCCGGTCGATGACGTCGTTGGCGGCCTCCCGCGCCACGTCGGCGAGGATCAGGTCTCCCGGTGGGTGGATCGAGGCACCGCGGATGGCCGCGAGGCTGCTCACGGCCGGGTCGTCCGAGAGCGCCTCCAGAACGGGATCGGACAGACGCGACGGCGCCGCAATGCGTAGGTGCAGCATCCCCACAGTCTGCCGAGACGGAGACCTGAACCACCGACCCCACGCGGTCGTGTCCCACCTAGGGAGTCCGCTCGGGCCTCCCCATCATGAGACGAGGTCACCATGCGCAAACCATCCCGCCCGGCCGCCCTGCTCACAGGTCTGATTCTCGGCCTGGGCCTGCTGTCCGCCACCGCGGCGGCGGCTGACGACACCACCTCCGCCGACGACGGCAGCGCAATGCTGCGCGCCTCCCTCCAGGGCAGCCTCACCACCGACCCGCCGCTGTTCGGTGTCAATCCTGGTGGCGCTCCGTGGCAGATCACCCGGGGACTGGCGCGTGTGAGCATGAGCGGCGACGTCGCGGTCGATGTTCGCGGACTCATCATCCCGACCCGTGGCAACAACCCCGTTCCGACCCTCGCCGCGAGCCTCGCCTGCAACGGACAGGTGGTAGCGACGACAGCCGCCGTGCCGTTCAGCCCGGAGGGCGATGCGCAGATCCGCGCACAGGTCACCGTTCCGGAGCGGTGCCTCGCTCCCGCCGTGCTCCTCAACCCCAACGGCAACCCCGCGGTCTACATCGCAGCCACCGGCCGCTAGACCCCACGGAGGTACTTTCTCGGTCTGAGTGTGACGGGGTATTGAGTCCCTTTGCCACCCGTCTAGGGACGAAGGTCCCGGGTCGAAAGTCCTTGATTCTCAGGAAGACTCGCACATCAGGCCCCTGACGACCCAACAGGGGACCTACGTCCCTGCCGCCGGCTTTGCCGAACTGCGAAGTTGTTCTTGGTCAAACCGACCGACACACACAACACAGGAGCAAGACCATGAGGCGCAGGACTCTCGACGCACTGCTGACGACGGGCGGGTTTATCGTCGCCCTTGTCCTCCTTGTCGCAGGGGGGCTTCTCATCTGGGCCAGCAACTTCATCAACGACAACGTTCACTCCCAACTGGCCGCCCAGAAGATCACGATGCCCTCCGGCACCGCGATCCAGGACCCGTTGATCAAGCCATACCTGAGCGAGTACGCCGGCCAGGCAATGGTCAACGGCGACCAGGCCAAGGCCTACGCTGACCACTACATCCTGGTCCACATGAACAAGGCTTCCGGTGGACAAACCTACGAAGAGGTCAGTGGCCAGTACATCGCCGCGTCCAAGGACACCACCGCCGACCCGGCCAAGGTCCAGGCGCTCGGCGAGCTCCGCCAGACGCTCTTCATGGGCAACGCGCTCCGCAGCATGCTGCTCCAGGCCTACGCGTTCGGCACCATGGCCACGATCGCCTTCTGGGGCGCCATCGCGAGCTTCATCGGTGCAGGGGCGATGCTGATCCTGGGCATCCTCGGAGTCCTGCACATCCGCCGAGTTCCAGCCGACCAGGAAGTGCACCTGGGTCACGCCGCACCCTCGCCCGCATAAGCGGATAACGCCACACGCGAGGGCTTGCAGACGGAGGGTCACCGGTCTCACCGGTGACCCTCCGCCATGTCATGCCCCGACCCACCGACGCTCGCCAGACAGCCTCGCGCTCCGCATCGGTTTCGTTGCGAATCCGTGACGTTCACGGCATACGCCTGTTTTGGCCCCCGTAGCGGTAGTTTTCCCATATGACGGAGCCCCTGGTCGTCCTCGAGGGCGTCAACAAGCATTTCGGCAGCCTCCACGTGCTGCGCGACATCAACCTGTCGATCGACAAGGGCGAGGTCGTGGTGGTCATCGGGCCGTCCGGCTCGGGCAAGTCGACGCTCTGCCGGGCGATCAACCGGCTCGAGACATTCGAGAGCGGCAGCATCAGGATCGACGGCCAGCCGATGCCGGAAGAGGGCAAGGCCCTGGCCCAGCTGCGGGCCGACGTGGGCATGGTGTTCCAGTCGTTCAACCTCTTCGCCCACAAGACGATCCTCGACAACGTCACGCTCGGGCCGATCAAGGTGCGCAAAGCGAAGAAGGCCGACGCCGAGAAGCGGGCCATGGAGCTGCTTGAGCGCGTCGGCGTGGAAGAGCAAGCGGAGAAGTTCCCGGCCCAGCTCTCGGGCGGCCAGCAGCAGCGCGTGGCCATCGCCCGGTCACTGGCCATGGACCCCAAGGTCATGCTCTTCGACGAGCCCACGTCGGCGCTCGACCCGGAGATGATCAACGAGGTCCTCGACGTCATGATCGAACTCGCGAAGTCGGGCATGACCATGGTCGTCGTTACGCACGAGATGGGCTTTGCCCGGCGTGCGGCCAACCGCGTCGTCTTCATGGCGGACGGCCAGATCGTCGAGCAGGCCGCGCCCGACACCTTCTTCACGGAGCCCACGTCAGACCGCGCCAAGGACTTCCTCGGCAAGATCCTGACCCACTGACTTTTCCCGACCGGGGTGCAGGGAGCGCGCCGGCCAAACCAATCAGGAGGAAGAGGACATGAAAGCACGACGTTTTGGAGCGGTGGCCGCGGCCGCGGCGATAGCCCTTGGCCCGGCGGCCTGTGGCGACGGCGGCGACGGCGGCAGCAGCACCACGAGCAAGTGGCGGGTCGGGATCAAGTTCGACCAGCCGGGCCTGGGGCTCAAGGAGGGCGCCAAATATACGGGCATGGACGTCGACGTCGCCACCTACATCGCCAAGGAGCTCGGTCACTCCGCATCGGACATCGAGTGGAAGCAGGCTCCGAGCGCCCAGCGGGAGACGCTGATCAAGACCGGCCAGGTGGACATGGTCGTCGCGACCTACTCCATCACCGACAAGCGCAAGGCCGAGGTCTCCTTCGCCGGCCCCTACTTCGTGGCGGGCCAGGACCTCTTGATCCGGTCCGACGACGCCTCGATCACCGGCCCTGAGTCGCTCAAGGGCAAGAAGCTCTGCTCGGTGACCGGATCGACCTCCGCCCAGAAGGTCAAGGACGCCTACCCCGGGGTTCAGCTCCAGGAGTTCGGCACGTACTCCGAGTGTGTCGCGGCGCTGGTGTCCAAGGGCGTCGACGCGCTGACCACCGACAACACGATCCTCGCGGGCTACGCCGCGCAGCCCCAGTACGCCGGCAAGCTCAAGGTCGTCGGCAAGACCTTCTCCGAGGAGCGCTACGGCGTCGGCATCAAGAAGGGCGACACGGCCCTCTGCCAGAAGATCAACGACGCCATCGCGAAGCTGATCAGCTCCGGCGAGTGGCAGACAATCGTCGACAAGAACCTCGGCCCCGCCGATTTCAAGGTCGACACCACCAAGAACCCGCCGAAGCAGGACGCCTGCTCCTGATGCACAACGCAGGAGGTATGCCGTCCGGCTGAGCCAGCCTGACGGCATACCTCCCAGTCTCCCTGCCGACGGAAGGACTGCAGCCGTGACCGGATGCCTTGGCCGGGGTGACCGGCTTGGCTGACATCCTCAGCAACTACGACGTCCTGGGCGCCTTCTGGATGACCATTCGCCTGGCGTTCTTCTCGGCCATCGGTGCTCTGGTGATCGGCACCATGGTGGCGGTGATGCGGGTCTCGCCGGTCCGCGTGGTGCAGCTCATGGGCACGTGGTACGTCAACATCTTCCGCAACACACCGCTCACGCTGCTGATGGTGTTCAGCATCCTCGGGGCGGCCAACATCCTCGGGATCCACCTGTCCGACCAGAGCTCCAACACCTCGATCAAGGACGACGCGATCCGGTGGGCCATCGTGATGCTGTCGGTCTATCACGCGGCGTTCGTCTGCGAGGCGCTGCGCAGCGGCGTCAACACGGTGCCGGCCGGCCAAGCCGAGGCCGCCCGAGCGATCGGGCTGACCTTCGGGCAGAGCCTGCGCTCGGTGATCCTGCCCCAGGCCTTCCGCGGGTCGATGGCACCACTCGGCTCGGTCCTGATCGCCCTGATCAAGAACACAACGGTCGCGGCGGTCATCGGCGTCGCGGAGGCGGCTGGGCTGATGAGCCAGATCATCGAGAACGAGACCGGCACGATCGGCGTCTTCCTCATCTTCGCGATCGGGTTCGTCATCCTCACGCTGCCGGTGGGGCTGCTCTTCACCACCCTCTCGAGGCGTCTTGCGGTGAAGCGATGAGCGCCACCGCGATCTTCGACGCCCCAGGCCCGCGGGCCCGCCGCCGCCACATGATCCTTGCGCTGGCGGGCGTGGTCATCGCCGCCGGCGGCGTTTACGTCGTGATCCGCAAGATGGCTGCGGCGGAGCAGCTCCACGCGGACATGTGGAAGCCCTTCCTCACCGCGGAGGTGTGGAAGGAGTACATCGTCCCAGGACTCATCGGCACGCTGAAGGCCGCGCTCATCTCCATCGCGCTGGCGGGTGCGTTTGGCCTGCTGTTCGGCATCGGCCGGCTGTCCACCGTCGGCCCGATCCGGTGGGTCTCGGGCCTGGTCGTCGAGTTCTTCCGCGCCGTCCCCGTGCTGATCATGATGATCTTCGCCTTCAACCTCTACACCATCAACGGTGTCTTCCAGGACGAGCTCAACCCGCTCTTCGCGGTCGTCACGGGGCTCACGCTCTACAACGGGTCGGTGGTCGCCGAGCTCGTGCGCTCCGGGGTCTACTCGCTTCCCAAAGGCCAGGCCGAAGCCGGGCTGTCGATCGGGTTGACCCCTGGCCAGACCCTTCGCTCGATCCAGCTGCCCCAGGCGCTGACGGCGATGCTGCCGGCCCTGATCGGGCAGTTCGTCGTGGTGCTCAAGGACTCGGCCCTCGGCTACGCCATTACCTACCTCGAGCTGCTCAACTGGTCGAAAACGCTCGGCTCCGCCTACGCCAACACCGTGCCTGCGTACATCGTGGCGGCGCTCCTGTTCATCGCGATCAACTTCTCGCTCACCGTGGTGGCCGGCCGAGTTGAGCGCCGACTCAGCCGGCGCGGACGCACGACGGTGCACGAGGCGACGGCAATCCAGCAGCCAGGGACCCCTGAGGGATAGGCCCACCCCGGGGCCGGGTTGGCAGGGTTGGTCGGGATCCTTGGCCGTGGCTGGGTGTCGTCGGTGGGCTCAGGCCGTGGGACGGGCGAGCAGCAGGACAACGGCGAGCAGGGGCACGGTGATCGAGAGCGTCTTGAGCGCGGCTTCGAGGGGGTCTAGGAGGGCTCCCCGGTCGAGGGAGTGCTGTGTGCCGTCGACCATGGTGACCACACCTTGGACGCTCGCTGTACGGCGGCGCAACGCCCGTGCGGGGCTGCTGAGCCGTCGCTGGGCATACGAGAGACCGGTCGCAGCCAGGGCTAGGCCGAGAGCAGCCGCGGTGACCAGTTGGGTCAGGGGTGGCGTCTGGGCGAGGAAGCCGACCAGGACCGGGAATCCTCCCCACGCGGCAGCGAAACCGATGTCGGTATGGAGGCGTCCGCCGAACAGCTCCAGGTTGTAACCCAGTACCAGGAGCACCCCGATCGCAATGCAGGGCCCGATGAGCAGGCTGCTGTGCGGCACGGCGAGGATACCGAGGAGCACAGCACCAGCAAGGCCAGCGGACGCGAGGATCCACAGCGTGCGGCTGCTGATCGTGGTGCCAAGCGGCCGTCCGTGCAACTCGTCGAGCGCGTGCGCCGCCAGGCCAACGGCAAGGAAGAAGGCGAGTACGGTGCCGGCGAGAATCGACCAGGACAGTTTCGGAGCGAGAGCCGCACCCATGACCACGTAGCTGAGGTGCCAGAGCGTGTAAGGCGGGTGCAGCAGTGTCCACCAGTCCGCGGGCCTGCCGCCGTCGCGGGCATAGAACGCGGCACCGATCGGCCCGCGCCGGTCAGCCATCGACCTTGCGTCCCCACATGACCATCCCGCCACCGAGGCTCATCGGCCTGACCGTGACCGCCTCCAGCCCGGCAGCCCGCCAGGCGTCCTGAAGCCAGCTGACCGGATGCTGCTCGTAGAACGTGCTGATCGACGGGCCGAGGAATCGGCCCACCTCGTACCACTCCCTCCCGCCCGTGACCAGCCCGGCCAACGGCAGAACGGCACGCGTGTAGGCGACCCACGCGGCGCGCCACAACGGGTTGTCCGGCACGGCGAACTCGAGGGTGGCCACGCAGCCACCGGGCCGCACGACCCGGGCCAGCTCCCGGATAGTCGCGGCCGGGTCTGCGACGTAGCGCAACAGGTACGTGAAGGTGAGGGCGTCGAAGGTGCCGTCCGGGAACGGCAACTGCTCGCCGCGCGCGACGAGCAACCCGATGCGATCGGCCTTCCCTCGCTTGGCGATCCGCTCCCGGCCGCGAAGCAGCATCTGTTCAGTGAGGTCGACACCGGTGATCGACGCACGGGTGCGCTCGCTGAGCATGAGGGCCACGCCGGCCGTCCCGGTCGCCACATCGAGCACCTGCCCGGGGGGTGGGTTCATCGACGCGACGGCGTCGACCATCGTGGTGCGCCAGCGGAGGTTCTGCCCGAAGGAGAGCACCTCGGCCAGCGCGTCGTACCGGTTGGGCAGGCCGCTGAACAGGTTGCGGGCGAAGTCGTTGGGCGCACTGGCAGGCTGTACCACCGAACGCATCTCGCTCTCCCCCGGGTTCCTTGGAAGGCGTCGCGCGGTGCCGCGCTTCGACGCCGTCATCATAGAGGCCGGGGTCCGCCGAGTGGGCTGGGACCGGTCCGCGCACGACCAGCGAGCTCGGTGAACCGCCCGGGCGGCCATCACGTGACACTTGGTATGAGCGCTACGCGCTCGTAGGCGGAGTAGCCGCCCTGGCCCTCGTGCTCGCCTCGTGCGGCTCGAGCTCGAACAACTCGTCTACCGCGACTGCGCCGAACACGACGGCAAGGTCGAGCACCGCAGCCGCATCCTCGACAGCGGGCTCGACGCCGGGGCGACCGCGGGCATCGTGATCAGCGGCTTCGCGTTCTCCGGGGCGATGACGGTGAAGCCAGGACAGAAGGTGACGGTCACGAACCAGGATTCGGTAGCGCACACGCTCACCGACAGACAGACCCACAAGTTCGACACCGGCAACATCCCCGGCAACGGCGGGACCGGCACGTTCACTGCGCCGACGACGCCTGGCAGCTACCCCTTCGGCTGCACCTACCACCCTGACATGCACGGGACGCTCGTCGTCCGCTGACCTGCCCACGGCGCGGCGCATCGGCGCTGCTGTCGGGCCACGCCCCAGCGAGGAAGCGAGAGGTCCGGGTGTTTCGGCTTAGTGCTCCCCCGGTTGGACTCGAACCAACAACCCTTCGATTAACAGTCGAATGCTCTGCCAATTGAGCTACAGGGGAAAGGCCACGAGAAGATCGCCCTCGATGGCGCTGCGCAACCATAGCAAATCAGCCACCCCTTCACGAAAACGCCAGGCACTGTCTCTGCGGGCCCCGTGAGCAGGACGAACGGCTCGGCGCCGGCGTGCGCGGGGCCTGGCGCACCAGAAGCCTGGCGAGGCTGGCGGCGGCTACGCAACCGGTGCCAGCGCTCGCCTGGAGCTGGTCGGTCAGACGAGACCGACCTGCTCGCGCAGGCGGGCACGCGCGGCCGCGGTTGCCTCCGCCACGCCAGGTTGATCCGGGGCTATCCCGCGGCCGAGGATCACCTGCTCGAGGAGGTCGCCCGTGGCGAAGTCCTGGCGGATCACCACTCGGACCTGGCCGCCTCGGACCTGGCCGCCGCGATCGCCGAGGGCGACCCGCTCAGCCAGCACGACGGATGCCTGGACCCGCTCCCGCACCGTCTCGGGCACCAGGGACGGCTCCCGGAGCAGCCACTCCGCCGGGCGGTGGCCGTCGACCCAGGACACGGTCAGGGTGAAGGTGTCGTGGTCCCAGATCCCCGCATCGACCAGGTGCCACGCGCGGGCGAGGGTGACCTCGCCACTGGGGCTCACGGCATACAGGCAGTGGTTGCTGGCCACCACCGTCGATCCGGTGGCCTCGTCGCGAGCCCACGTGAGCAGTCGCTCGCCCCGGCCGGTCTGGATGGCGGTGGCCGCTGGCTCGGGGATGCGCACCGCGTCGCGCGCTCTCTGGAGGAAACCCACGGACCCAGTCTGTCAGGCGGACCCTCAGGCCAACCGGGCCCGCAGGTCGACGAGGGTGCGCTGGAGTCTCTGAAGCCGCTCGGCGAGCTCGCGGGAGGCGCCCCTGTCGGCGGATGGGTCGGCGGCCAGCCGGCGCATGGCCGACATCGCGTCGCCGATCTGGCGACTGAGCGCCACCTCCTGGACGCGCACGAGGAGCGAGCTGATGTAGCGGCGCTCCGGGAGCCCGGTGGCCTTGTCGAACCGCGTGGGCAGTTCCGCGACCGCCAACTCGGCCACCAGGCCACGCACGGCGAGCGGTGCAGCCTCTGCGACCCGGTCGGCCCACGCGGCGGTCGACAGCTGGCGAGTGGGGCCGCCGGCCGCTCGGACGCCGTCGTAGACCGCGCGATGAGCCGGCGCCGCAAAGACGTCGGGCTCGATGTCGTCGAGGTCGCCGGGCTCGAAGAGCTGTGGGTACTGCAGGAGCGACTGGAGGAGCTGCCGCTCGGCGAAGACAACCGGGTCATGCAGGTCAGGATTGGGCAGGGTTGCCCTGGCCTCCTGCGGACTGGGCTCGGGGACGGCGTCGACCGTGGCATGCGGATCAGCCGATGTCCGCGCACGCGCTTCGTGGCTGGCGCGCATCGCCTGGCGACCGGCACGGGCCACCTCGGCCTGCACCTGCTCCACCTCGACGCCGATCCACCCGGCTACCGCGCGGGTGTACTCGGGACGGAGCGAGGCATCGCGGATCCGTACCAGGATCGGTGCGACGGCCCGCATGCCCTGCACCCGGCCCTCGACGGCGGACAGGTCGAACCGGGCGATGGTCGTGCGGACCGCGAACTCGAACATGGGCACGGCGTCGTCAACCAGCGCCCGCACCGCCGCGTCCCCCTTCGCGAGCCTCAGGTCGCACGGGTCCATGCCATCGGCGGCCACCGCCACGAACGACTGCGATGCCCATCGCTGGTCTTCCTCGAATGCCTTCATGGCGGCCTTCTGACCGGCAGCATCGCCGTCGAAGGTGAACACGACCCGGGCCGGCGCCAGGTCGGCCTCGTCGCGCATGATGCGCCGCAAGATCTTGACGTGGTCGACGCCGAACGCCGTGCCGCAAGTGGCGACAGCGCCCCCAACCCCAGCGAGATGGGCCGCCATGACGTCGGTGTAGCCCTCCACGACGACGGCTCGCCGCTCGGTCGCGATGGCCTTCTTCGCCGCGTCGAGGCCGTAGAGCACGGTGGACTTCTTGTAGATCGGCGTCTCGGACGTGTTGAGGTACTTCGCCGCGATGCGATCGTCGTCGAACAACCGCCGCGCGCCGAAGCCGATGGTGTCGCCGGTGATGTCGTGGATCGGCCAGACCAGGCGCCCCCGGAACCGGTCGTACAGGCCCCGGGACCCGCGCCCGGACAGCCCGCCCACGGTGAGCTCCTCGTCGGTGAATCCCTTCGAGCGCAGGTGCCGCGAGAGGTCCTCTCCCCCGCGCGGGGCGAACCCGACCCCGAACCGCTCGGCGGCCTCGCGCCTGAAACCGCGGTCTCGCAGGAAGTCGCGCGCCACCCGGGCCTCGGGCAGCGCAAGCAGGGACTCGGCATAGAACTCCTGCGCCACGCGATGTGCCTCGAGCAGTCGGGAGCGCCGGCCCAGGCCCTCCTCGCGCCCCCGCCCGCCACCGTCCTCGTAGTGGAGCTCCACGCCGAGCTTGGCCGCGAGCCGCTCGACCGCCTCCGCGAACGTCAGGTGCTCCACCTTCTGCACGAAGGAGATGACGTCGCCGCCCTCGCCGCAGCCGAAGCAGTGGTAGGCGCCGACGGCCTCGCGCACCGTGAAGGACGGGGTCTTCTCGTCATGGAAAGGGCACAGCCCCTTCATCGATCCGGGCCCTGCGGGGCGGAGGGTCACGTGCTCGCGCACCACGTCGGCAATGGACGAGCGCTCCTTGACGAGCGCGATGTCGTCGGCCTTGATGAGACCCGCCACACACCCTCCTAGATCGTGATGCAGTCTAGGTGGTGTCCCCCAGCCGGGTCTGACAGCATCCACCGCAATGGAAGGAGCTCGATGAGCGCTCAGCGAGGCTTAGCCCTGGCGGTGGCGTTCGCCCTCGAGCTCATCACTCTCTGGGCGGCAGCGGCCTGGGGGTTCAGCATCGATGCCGATCCCGGCCGCTGGATCCTCGGGATCGTTCTCCCCGTCTCCCTGGCGGCGCTGTGGGGCATCTTCGCCGCGCCGAAGGCTCACCGCCGGTTGAGGCGGGCTCCCCTCGGGGTGTTCAAGACGCTCTGGTTCGGCGCCGGGGTCGCCTCCCTCTACGGCATCGGCCACGTCTGGGCGGCGGCGGCCTTCGCGCTGGCGTGCCTCGTCACACCACTGGTGCTCCGGGTCAGCGAGCCCGACACCACCGTCCATGAAGGGAAGCCGCCCGCACGTCGGTCAGGGACGCTACCTGGTCCAGCACCACTCGCAGCGCCGCCCCCTCCGAGTCCACCCGCATCCAGTCCGCCCGGAACTCCGGGTCCAGACGACCGGCGTCGCTCAGATAGGCATCGACCAGATCAGCGATCACGTCCCGCTGACGCCCCAGCAGCGCGACACGCTCGTCCACGAACATCACGAAATGAGCGGCCACGCCCTTGAGCACGGCGCACTCGGCCCGTGTCGCATCCGGCACGACCAGACCCGCCGCATAGCGGGTCAATGGCAGGTCGCCGTGGCGGTCGCGGGTAGCCACCTCGACAGCGTGGACGAAGCGGCCGATCAGGCCGCTGGTCATGTCCTTGAGCCTGGCCAGGCCGACCCGAGACCCGTCGTATGCCGTCGGCACCAGTGAGGTGCCCAGGAGCCGCTCGAGGGCGGCGCCGAGTTCGTCGATGGTGAGGTCCACGGCATACGAGCGCCGGGTCACCGCAAGCACGTCGGCGACCTCCGCGTGGTCGCGCAGGCGCCGCAGGTCGAGCCAGCCCGACGCGACCGCGTCCTCGACGTCGTGGACCGAGTAGGCCACATCATCGGACCAGTCCATGACCTGTGCCTCGAGGCACCGAACTCGGTCGGGAGCACCCTGCCGCAACCAGGCGAAGACCGCCCGGTCATCGTCGTAGAAACCGAACTTGCTTGAGGGATAAGGGCCTTCGCCCTTACGCCAGGGATACTTCGTGGCTGCGTCGAGACTCGCGCGGGTGAGGTTGAGGCCCGCCGGCCTGCCGTCGGGGTGTACGCGCTTGGCCTCGAGGCGTGTCAGAAGGCGCAGGGTCTGGGCGTTGCCCTCGAAGCCGCCGATGGCGGCGCCGATCTCGTCGAGAGCCTGTTCGCCGTTGTGGCCGAAGGGCGGGTGGCCGAGGTCATGGGCCAGGCAGGCGGTGTCGACCACGTCGGCGCTGCACCCGAGCGCTGCGCCGAACTCGCGGCCGATCTGGGCGACCTCGAGGGAGTGGGTGAGGCGGTTGCGGACGAAGTCGTCGCTGCCTGGTTGGACGACCTGCGTCTTGGCCGACAGCCGGCGCAGCGCGGCGGAGTGGACCAGCCGCGCCCGATCGCGGGCGAAGTCGTCGCGGTCGGCACGCTTGTGGACCGGGTCCTCCCGCACCCATCGCTCACGGTCGGCCGCCGTGTAGCCATCGTCATCGGTCACGTCCCGGACTCTATGCCGGTGGGCCGGCTTGAGCGTGGGACTGTCAGTCGGCGATGCCGAGCTCGCCGCGAAGCCGCCCGACCCAGGCAGGCGGAGTGCCGTAGCGCTGCGTCGGGATCAGCCGGCCATGGGCGCTGTCGTCAATGAGCTGCGCGAGGCGCTTGTGTCGCGTCGCCTCCTGCTTGGCCGACATCACCCAGTTGATGCAGATCTTGCGATAGGACGGCGTCACCTGGCTGAAGAACGCCGCCGCGGCTGGGTTGGCCGACAGTTTCGCGTCGAACTCCGGTGCCAGAGAGAGCTCGCCGCCCTGCTCGTAGGCGTAGATGCCCATGCGGTCGGGCTTGCGACGGTCGTATGCCGCAAGACCGGCGGGCGTCATGCGCCCCTCAGCAATCAGTCGCTGCACCGCCTCCACATTGATGTTGCTCCAGTTGCTTCCCGGCTTGCGGGGCGTCCATCGCTGGCGAACCGCGTCGTGGTCGATGCGCTGGGACTGCGAGTCGATCCACCCGAAGCAGAGCGCTTCCTCCACAGCCTGGGCCCACTCGAGGCCCCGACCCTCGGTGACGTGCCTCTTGTAGAGGCCCATCCACAGTTCGGTCGCGCTTTCGTGATGGGCCTCGAGCCAGCGGCGGAACTCAGCCGGGCCACTGAAGAACAGCGCGGGACGCTCGGGCGTGCCGCCAGGGGTTCCCGGCAAGCCATCAGGTGTGCGGGCCATGAACCGATCCTGTCATCCCCCGGAGACAGACAGCTCGGCCTCAGCGATCTGCGCGCGCTGCAGGTCGTTCAGATCCGGAGACTCCAGCCAGCCCTCGGGAAGCGCGACCACGCGGGGGGAACCCGACCTGCCCCGCTGACCCTCGGCGGGCTCGCCGGGCCAGGGGACGGTGGGCTCCAGCGTGGCGATGAGCTCGTCGAGGGCCGCGAGGCTGTCGACCAGGGCCAGGCGGCTGCGCACTGTCGAGCCCGCTGGGAATCCCTTGAGGTACCAGGCGATGTGCTTGCGGATGTCGCGGCAGGCCTTGAACTCGTCGCCGTAGAACTCGACGAGGTATTCGGTGTGACGACGGAGCGTGGCCGTCACCTCACCGAGGCTGGGCCGAACCCGGGCGGTCGTGCCTGCGAAGGCCGCCGCGAGGTCGGTGAAGAGCCAGGGACGGCCCAGGCAGCCGCGGCCGACGACGACACCGTCACACCCGGTCTGGCGAACCATCTCGACCGCGTCCTCCGCCGACCAGATGTCGCCGTTACCCAGGACCGGGATCGTGGTCACGGCCTCCTTGAGGGCGCTGATCGCGGCCCAGTCCGCCTCGCCGGAGTAGGCCTGCGCTGCGGTGCGGCCGTGCAGGGCAACGGCTGCGACACCCGCGGACTCCGCAATGCGCCCAGCCTCGAGGTGGGTCAGATGGCTGTCGTCGATGCCCTTGCGCATCTTGACGGTGATGGGCACGTCGTAGGGTGCCGCCTCCCGCACCGCTGCCGAGACGATGCCGCGGAAGAGCTCGCGCTTCCAGGGCAGGGCGGCCCCGCCCCCCTTGCGGGTCACCTTCGGCACGGGACAGCCGAAGTTGAGGTCGATGTGGTCCGCTCGGTCCTCGGTCACCAGCAGGCGCACGGCACGGGCCACCGTGACCGGGTCGACGCCGTACAGCTGGACGGACCGGGGGCTCTCATCGTGGTCGTGCTCGACCAGCCGCATGGTCTCCGGCGAGCGCTCCACGAGCGCGCGGCTGGTGATCATCTCGCTGACGTACAGAGATGTCGCACCGCTCGCGCCGCCGAGTTCCGTCCCGGCCGAGCCGTATTCACGGCAGAGCCGCCGGAACGCGCGGTTGGTGATTCCGGCCATGGGCGCCAGGACCACGGGCGACTCGATCGTGTGGCAGCCGATCCGCAGCGGCGGCAGCACCGGCCGTTGGCGGGTCGCGGCCGGGTCACGGCTGGTGTCGAGTGGTGGATGTCGAGGTCATGGCCGCGCCATTCTCCCATCTGCCCAGTCACCTTTCGGCTGACGCCCCGGTCGTCCCGACCCGCCCATCTGCTTGACTGCTCCCGTGAGCGCGCTGGTGACTCCCCAGGACCTGCAGGCGCTGCGCGCCGGCGCCGCCACGGTGGTCATCGACGTGCAGTACACCCTCGGGGGACCCCCCGGACGTGAAGACTACGAGCGGGCCCACATCCCCGGGGCGCATTTCGTCGACCTCGAGGCCGAGCTGTCGGGGCCCCCAGGGCCTGGGGGCAGGCATCCCCTTCCGACTGCTCACTCGGTGCAGGAGGCGCTGCGGCGCTGCGGGGTCGACCCGCCGAGCACCGTGGTCGCCTACGACGCCAAGACGTCGCTGGCGGCAGCGCGTGCCTGGTGGGTGTTCCGCTATTTCGGCCTGCAGGACGTGCGAGTACTCGACGGCGGGCTGGAAGGGTGGCGCGGGTCGGGGCTCCCCACGACGACGGAGTACCCGCCGCCGGGACAGGGGACGTTCACGGCCCACCCCGGTGGCATGCCCATGCTCGATGCGGAAGGGGCCGCCGAGGTGGCGCGCACCGGCATACTGCTCGACTCACGGGCCTCCGAGAGGTTCCGGGGCGAGACCGAGCCCATCGACCGCGTGGCCGGCCACATCCCCGGGGCGGTCAGCGCGCCCATGGCCGACTACCTGACACCCGACGGCCGGTTCCTGCCACCCGGACAGCTGCGGGACTACTTCGCCGCCAAGGGCGTGTTCGACGCTTCAGCGGTCGGCACCTCCTGCGGATCAGGCGTGACCGCGTCGCAGGAAGCGCTCGCGCTCCACGAGATCGGAGTCGAGGCGGCTGTCTACATCGGCTCGTGGAGCGAGTGGATCACCAACCCCTCGCGGCCGATCGCGGTAGGCGAAAGCTAGGGGCGGATCGCCAGCGCATACGGGGCGTAGCCGTCACCGCCCCAGGGGATCATCGAGGCGCGGCCGACGGCACCGGTGTAGACGTTCCAGGACAGAACCCACGACATGTCGCCATCAGCGCCCTGCGACAGGTAGAGGAGGTCCGGCCCGCTCCAGCCCAGCACCTGGCAGCAGCCCTTCATCCTTGGCGGTTGGTCGCCGAACACCAGCATGCGGTGCAGATTCAGGATATCGGCGTTGACCGCGAGAAGGCCCTGGTAGGCCACGCCCACGCCGCTGTCGGCCAGCTGCTCCTGGAAGAGGTAGACCGACGTTCCAGCCCAGCCCTGGAGGCTGGACACCGTGCGCTCGGCCTGGCTGACCGGTGCCGAGAAGGAGTCGTCCTGGGTCACCCGCCCGTCAGCGCTCCAGGTGAGCAGGTGCACGCCGTTTCCCCGGGTGATCACCTGGTAGTGCTCGGAGGCCACGAAACCGGTCGACAGCCGCGTGGCCGTGCGGCGCGTGGGGTCGACCGACCAGCTGTACTGCGCCGAGCGCGCGAGGACGTGGGCATTGTCGAAGCTCCAGTCAGCGCTGGTGAGGCCGGGATCGGCAAGGCGCACCACGGTCGCCACGCCTGTGTCGACGCGGAGCACGACGACCGCCCCCGGCTGGGGGAAGGCGACCTTGAGGCCGTCGGGCGAGATGGCGCCGCCGGACAGCGGTGGCAGCGCGCCGTTGTTCGGGTCCGCGACCCGTTGCAGCGTCACCATGTCGGCCAGCACGCGGGGCCCATAGGTGCCAAACAGCACGGGCTGGTACTTCCCTCCCCCCACGGTGGTGAGCATCACCGCGTTGACCAGGGCGGCCGATGCGCCGAAGAAACCGTGCGCCGTCGAGAGCGTCAGGTCCGGCTTGCCCGCGGGCACCGCTCCCGGGAGCGGACTGGCGACGGAAGGCAGGCCCACCTCCGCACCCAGGGGCGGTGCGATGGTGAACTCCGTGCCGTCGGCGGCGCGCAGGGACGTGTCCTTGGCCGACGTGGTGGCTGGGGTGACGTGCGACGTGCGACCGCCGCTCCCGGGGTCCAAAGCACCCGTGGCGACGGCGATGGCGATGCCCGCGGCAACCGCCCCGGCTACGACAGCCATGCGCTGGCGTCGCCGGCGCACGGCGACGGCGCCGGCCCACGAGCGCTCGGCGAGGTCGATCTCGCCGACGTGGGCGCTCGCGTGGTCGAGCAGTGCGGTCAGGTCTCGAGAAGTCATCACGACTCCCATCCATTGAGCGAGTCGGCGAAGTCCGGCATGAGCGAGCGCAGCCGGGCCAGCGTGTCATGGGTCTGGCTCTTGATCGTGCCCACGCTGACCCCGAGCGCCTCGGCGGCCTCGCGCTCCGACCGGTCCTCGAAGAACCTCAGCACGATCACCGCTCGCTGGCGCGGAGTGAGCTGGAGCAGCGCGGTCTCGATGTCGAGCCGCTGGTCGACGGCCGCGGTCGCCTCGGTGTCCGTGAACAGCTCGAAGGGACCGGCGTCCAGCTGCTCTCGGCGCGTCCGGCGCCAGGTCGAGACGGAATCGCGGTAGAGAATCCGCCGGATGTACGCATCCGGACGACCGCTGCGCAGGCGCTCCCAGCGGAGCGCGACCTTGAGGAAGGCCTGCTGGAGGAGGTCCTCGGCCAGGTGGACGTCGCCGCAGACGAGGTAGGCCGCGCGCAGGAGCTGGTGCTGCGTCGAGCGCACGAACTGTGCGAACTCCTCGTCCATCTCCGGGCCCATGGCGCCTCCTCACTGCATTAACGCACAGAGGGCCCCGTGAGGTTGGGGCCCGGCCGAATCGCGCGGTCGCCCAGATCCCGCCTAGAGCCAGCCACTCTCGTCGGCGATCCGGACCGCATCGGCGCGGTTGCGCGCCATGGTCTTGCCGATCGCAGCGGACAGGTGGTTGCGAACGGTCCCCTCCGACAGGTGGACGACCTTGGCGATATCCGACACCGAGCCGCCACGCCGGGCGGCGCGCAGCACCTCCGTTTCGCGGGTGGTGAGCGGTGATTCCCCCGACGCCAGCGAGTCCGCGGCCAGCGCCGGGTCAACGACCCGCAGGCCGGCGTGCACCCGCCGCACGGCGTCGGCGAGCTGGCGAGCCGGCGTGTCCTTGACCACGAAGCCGTTGGCGCCGGCCTGCATCGCTCGGCGGAGGAACCCTGGGCGTCCGAAGGTCGTCACCACCAGCACCTTCACGTCGGGCAGGGCCGCCTTGAGCTCCGCTGTGGCCGTGATTCCGTCCATACCGGGCATCTCGACGTCGACCAGGGCGACATCCGGGCTGTTGGCCCGTGCCGCCGCGACAATCTCGTCGCCCCGGCCCACCTCTGCCACGACCTCCATGTCGGGTTCGAGCTCCAGCAGGGAGGCCAGAGCGCCGCGCACGAGTGCCTGGTCGTCGGCCAGGAGCAGCCGGATGCTCACGACTGCGCTTCCGAGGGGCTGACCTGGACGGACAGGCAGAACCCATGGGGCTCGAGCGGCCTGGTGGCCACCGACGCCCCCATCGCCGCGGCGCGCTCGCGCAGACCCCTGAGGCCGTGGCCACCGTTCGGATGCCCGGACGCCGCCCCGCGCCCGTCGTCGTTGACCGTGACCGCGGTCGGCTCGATCGTGACAGTGCACCGGCTGGCGCCACTGTGGCGAACCACGTTGGTCACTCCCTCGCGGACGGACCACGCGAAGAGCTCCCGGAGGTCGGAGGGCACCGCCTCGGTGGTGCGAGGGAGCTCGGGGGTGATGCCCGCGGCTTCGAGGGCCATCCTGGCGCGCGCCAGCTCGCCGGGCAGGGTGATCTCGTGATACCCCTCGACCGTGCGTCGCACGTCGGCGAGCGCGTCTCGTGCGAGCCGCTCGAGGTCCCCCAGCTCGCTCTTGGCGCGTTTGGCATCGACATCCACCAGCCGTCCGGCCAACTCGGCCTTCACGGTGATGACGGTCAGCGAGTGGCCGAGGATGTCGTGCAGGTCACGCGCGAGCCGGTTGCGTTCCTCCTGCACCTCAAGGCGGGCGTTCTCGGCCCGGGCCAGCAGGAGGTCGAAGTTGCGGCGCACAAGCTGGATCACACCGAACATGGCCGCCCCGGCCAAGCACACCGACAGGGCGATCCCGTCAGCGTGGGTCCAGCCAGGGACCAGCCTCGCCGCGGTCTCCGACGCGGCCGCCAGGACGATCACGGCGGCGACGCCAAACGGGAGCGGCAGGTTGATCATGCAAGCGACGCCGATGAAGACGGTCATCGCCAGGGCGTGGTAGCCGACGCTGAGCAGCGCCGTCACCTCGAGGATCATGAGCGCGGCGAGGACCGCGATGCCCGCCGGGCCGGGGGCATCGCGGCCGAAACTGCCGGGGTCGCGCTGGCGGCGCAGCGCGAACGCCGTCACGTAGATGGTCGAGAAGGCCAGGACGGAGGCAAGGCCGAGCCAGCCGCGGCCGCTGTCTCGCAGCGACCATGCAGCCTGCACCACCGGGATGAGGAAGAGGAGCCAGATGCTGGCGAAGGCCGCACCATAACGTCGCTGCCCCAGAGGCGGCTGGTTCAGCACCTCGCTCACGCTCACCACACTAGGACCAACCGCGAGCGCTGGTCAGACCCGGGCCGTGTCCCTGCGGAAACGCCACGCTGCGCCAGCCGCGAAGATGGCGAACCAGGCGACGAGGTTGGCGATCCACCACCACTGCACCGGGTCGCCAGTGAGGGGGGCATGCGCCAGTTTGCCGATGCCGTACATCGGCGTGAAGCGGGCGATCTCCTCGAGGGTGGACCCGTCTTCGAGCGGCACGAAGAGGCCGCCGAGGAAGGCCAGGACAGCGAGTCCAGGTCCGATGAGCTGCATGACGTTCTCGGTCGGCAGGAGATAGCCCATGAAGAGCCCGAAGGCGGCGAAGACCAGCGACCCCAACCAGGCCATTAGGGCACAGGCCACCCAGCGCCAGGCATCGTCGAGGCGGGCGTTGGCGAAGGTTCCAGCGGCGAAGACCGCAGCCACGCTGATCGCGCCCAACGACATCGCCATCAACACCTTGACCATGACGTATGCCGCGGGCGTCAGTGGCGTCAGGCGGAGCTGCCGGCTCCAGCCCAGCGCCCGCTCTGCGGCCACCGATGCGCCCCCGCCCGTGCTGGCGATCAGCGCGCCGTAGGCCGCCATGCTGACCATCACGAAGGCCACGACATTGCCATGACCGGCACTCTGATGGACGTATGCAGCATTGGTCCCGAACATCAGGAAGAACACGATCGGCATCACGAGGGTGAACACGACGGTCCGCCGGTTGCGAAAGACGCGTCGAGCCTCGATCCGGACCAGAGTCGAGTTGAACCCGCCCAGCGGAGGAACGGCCGCTGCCGTCGCCGTCGGAAGGGGTGTGGTGGTGTTGCTCATTGTTCGCTCTCCTCGTTGCTGTGCGCCGCAGGGGTCGAGTCAACGTCATCGGCGGTCAGTGCGATGAAGGCGTCCTCGATGCCGCGCGCCTCGATCTCCAGATTCCGGGCGCTGGTCTGGACGAGCAGGTACCTCGCGACCGCGTCGCTGTCTGCCGTGTGGATCAGCACCGTGTCCCCCCGGACCTCGACCCCGGTCACGCCGGGCAGGGCGGACAGGTCCCAGCGGCTGGCCCCCCCGAGGGTTGCCCGGACGGTGCGGCCGGATGCCATCGCCTTGATCTCTGCCGCTGTGCCGTCGGCAACGATCCGCCCCTGGCTGATCAGGACCACCCGATCGGCATACGCATCGGCCTCCTCGAGGTAGTGCGTGGCGAACAGGATGGTCCGTCCGCGTTCGCTGTCCTCGCGGATCGTCCGCCAGAAGTCGCGCCGGCCGGTGACGTCCATCCCCGTAGTCGGCTCGTCGAGGACCAGGAGGTCAGGGTCGGGCAGCAGCGACATCGCGAACCGAAGCCGCTGCTGCTGGCCACCCGACAGCTTGCCCACACGGGTCCTGGCGACCTCAGCGAGCCCGGCACGGGAGAGGGCCTCGTCGACTGGTCGGGTCTGTGCGAACAGCGACGCCGTGAGCTCGAGCGTCTCGCGCGCGGTGAGGTCCTTCAGCAGGCCACCGGTCTGCATCACGGCCGACACCCGGCCCCGGGCGACGGCCGCCCGGGGCTCGAGCCCGAAGACCGAGACGCTCCCTGAGGTTGGGCGGCCCAGGCCGAGGAGCATGTCGATGGTGGTGGTCTTGCCGGCTCCGTTGGGGCCGAGGAACGCGACGATCTCCCCCGGCTGGATGATCAGGTCGATTCCCCGCACCGCGCGGGTCTCGCCGAAGGACTTGGCAAGGCTGTCGAGCCGCACCGCCGGTCCGTCGAGAAGCCGCTCGCCCGGGGGCGCTGCGTCCAGTGCTGATGTCATGGCAGCCAGGCTGCCCGTCGGGCTCGACGAGACCACAGACCACCTGTCACGGAGTCGGGGTGACGTTTGCCCACGGCATACCCTGAGGTTTGTCAGGTATGCCGGCCGGTCGCCAGCTGGGGAACGGGCCGCCGGCTCACCAGCCGGGGGCCTCAGCAGCCCAGCAGCCGCTCCGCGAGGTAGCCCTCGATCTTGTCCAGGGAGACCCGCTCCTGAGCCATCGAGTCGCGCTCTCGCACGGTGACGGCCTGGTCCTCGAGGGTCTCGAAGTCGACGGTGACGCAGAACGGCGTGCCGATCTCGTCCTGGCGGCGGTAGCGGCGGCCGATCGCACCGGCGTCGTCGAAGTCGATGTTCCAGTGCTGGCGGAGGCTTGCGGCGAGGTCGCGCGCCTTGGGGGACAGGTCGGCGTTGCGCGACAGTGGCAGGACGGCTGCCTTGACCGGCGCGAGGCGCTTGTCGAGGCGCAGCACGACCCGCTTGTCGACCCCGCCCTTGGTGTTGGGCGCCTCGTCTTCGGCGTAGGCGTCGATGAGGAAGGTCATCAGTGAACGCGACAGGCCGGCCGCGGGCTCGATGACGTAGGGCGTGTAACGCTCACCGGACGCCTGGTCGAAGAAGACCAGATCGGTGCCCGAGTGCTTGCTGTGCGTCGTGAGGTCGAAGTCGGTGCGGTTGGCGACGCCCTCGAGCTCACCCCACTCACTGCCGGTGAAGTGAAAGCGATACTCGATGTCGACGGTGCGCTTCGAGTAGTGCGACAGCTTCTCCTGGGGGTGCTCGTAGTGGCGAAGGTTGTCGGGGTTGAGCCCGAGGTCGACGTACCAGCGGGTGCGCTCGGCGAGCCAGTACTCGTGCCACTCCTCGTCCTCGCCGGGCTTGACGAAGAACTCCATCTCCATCTGCTCGAACTCGCGGGTGCGGAAGATGAAGTTGCCTGGCGTGATCTCGTTGCGGAAGCTCTTGCCGGTCTGGGCGATGCCGAACGGCGGCTTCTTCCGCGAGGCGTTCATGACGTTGAGGAAGTTGATGAAGATGCCCTGGGCGGTCTCGGGCCGCAGGTAGTGCAGTCCGGACTCGTCCTCGATCACGCCCAGGTAGGTCTTCAGCATCATGTTGAACTCGCGCGGCTCGGTCCATGCGCCTTTGGTGCCGCAGTTGGGGCAGTTGATCTCCGAGAGCGAGATGGACTCGGGGTCCTCGATGCCCTTCTTCGCCGCAACGCCCTCCTGGAGGTGGTCGGCGCGGAACCGCTTGTGGCAGGACTGGCACTCGGTGAGCGGGTCGGTGAACTCGCCGAGGTGACCCGAGGCGACCCAGGTCTGGCGCGGCAGGATGATCGAGGAGTCCAAGCCAACGACGTCGTCGCGGCCGGTCACGATCGACTTCCACCACTGGCGCCTGATGTTCTCCTTGAGCTCCACGCCGAGCGGCCCGTAGTCCCAGGCCGAGCGCGTACCACCGTAGATCTCACCGGAGGGGAAGACGAAGCCGCGGCGCTTGCAGAGGGAGACGACGGTGTCGACGGTCGACGTGGGTGCTGCCATGGGCAGAAGGCTATCGGCCTGCGCACACGGCACGTTACGGGGATTCACAGACCCAGCCGGTATGCCGGTGGGCCGGCTGCTGTTCCTCGGTTCGTCAGGTGCCGGGCGGGCTCCCGTACGCTGTGCCTTCGTGCCCTCCAGTTTCCGCGCCTCGCTCGAGCGGGTCAGCCTGCCGCTCTTGACCCGCATCAGCGCCCTGCCCCGATGGGCGCCATTCCTCGCGGTCCTCGCCCTGCTCGTCGCCGGCATCCTCATTCAGGGGTGGGGCTGGGTCTTCACCGCCATCGTGGCCCTGTTCCTGGCGTGGCTCCTGGCGCTCTCGTGGCCCCGCCTCACGTCGGTGGAGCGACTGATGCGCTTCGCGGTGATCCTCCTGGCCGCAGTCATCGCCGTGATCCAGGCCAGCCCCCGCTCGTAGACCGGCAAGAGTCCGAGTGTCCCGACCGAGGTCGCAGCCTCCACTGAATTGACAATCGTTCTCACCTAGACTGAGAATGATTGTCATGTTCTACGATGTTGCTCGCCCCCTGGCAGTCCTGGCCGCGGTCGCGCTGCCCCTCACCGTGTCCGCGTGTGGCACGGGCGCCTCCAGCGCGTCCGACGGACGCCTGAGGGTGGTGACGTCGTTCTACCCGCTCCAGTTCGCGGCCGAGCAGGTCGGTGGAGACCTCGTGCGGGTCAGCTCGCTGACCAAACCGGGGGCTGAGCCCCACGACTTGGAGCTCACCCCGAGCGATGTCGTCAGCCTCACCAAGGCCGACCTCGTCGTATACGAGAAGGGCTTCCAGCCCGCGGTGGACGACGCCGTCGCCCAGGCGGTCAAGGGCACAGCCCTCGACGTCAGCACGGCGGCTCACCTGGACCTCTACTCGGACGAGACCACTCACACCGACGAGTCGGCAGCGGAGGATGCCGCGCACAGCAGTGCCGACCCGCATTTCTGGCTGGACCCGGTGAAGTATGCCGCCGCGGGCGAGGCCATTGCCGCCCAGCTCGAGCGGCTCGACCCCGCTCACGCGTCCGACTACAGCACGCGGGCTGCCGGGTTCGCGGGTCGCCTGCATGCTCTCGACGCGGAGTTCGCCAAGGGCGTGGCGCATTGCACCAACCGCCGGATCGTGACCAGCCACACGGCGTTCGGGTACTTCGCGCAGCGCTACGGGTTCACCCAGGAGGGCATCGCCGGCGTTTCGCCCAGAGAACGAGCCGACCGCCGCGGCCCTGCGGGATCTCGCCAGACAGGTCCGGGAGTCGGGCGCCTCGACCGTGTACTCCGAGACTCTCGTCAGCCCCGCGATCGCCGAGACCGTGGCCCGGGAAGCGGGTGCCAAGGTCGCAGTCCTCGATCCGCTCGAAGGCATCACGGACGCCTCGGCGGGCAGGGACTACTTTGAGGTCATGCGGGCCAACCTCGCCACCCTCAAGGCCGGGCAGGGCTGCTCGTGACCACGCCCAGCCCCGCGGCCCCGGTCATCTCCCTCGTTGACGCGACCTTCGGCTACGGCGAGCAGGCCGTCCTCTCCGGGATCACAGCCGACATCTTTGCGGGCGACGTCGTGGCACTGCTGGGTCCCAACGGCTCGGGCAAGAGCACCCTGGTCAAGGGATTGCTCGGCCTGAGTGACCACATCAGTGGCAGCGTCGAGGTGTTCGGGACGCCCGTCGAGAGGTTCCGCGAGCACACGCGTCTGGGCTATGTGCCCCAGCGGCACTCGCTGTCCGCGTCGGTCCGCGCGACCGCCGAGGAGATCGTGGCCATCGGCCGGCTTCCCGCACCGCCGCTGGTGGCAGTCCGCTGGGCGCGCTGACGCCGCGCTCGTCGCCGAGGCTCTCGACCTCGTGGGTCTCGCCGACCGCGCCCGCGCCGACGTCAGCACCCTGTCCGGCGGTCAGCAGCGACGAGTCCTCATCGCAAGGGCGCTCGCCGCCCAGCCGGAGGTGCTCCTCATGGACGAGCCGACGGCCGGGGTCGACGCCGCCAACCAGATCGTGCTGGCGCGCGTGCTGACCCGGCTGGCCGAGCGCGGCACGACGATGGTCATCGTGACGCACGAACTGGAGGCATTGCGAGCCCGTGGTCACGCGGATCATGTGCACGAGCGAAGGCCGGGTCGACTTCAATGGAACCGTTGAAGCCTACGAGGCACGCCACCACCACCACGTCGACGCGGGCGCGGGCGCTCACCACCATGAGGACGAGTCCGGTCCCCGCCCCAAGGCCACTGCCCTGCCCGGTCCAGGTCCGCTCGACCCCGCCGCCCGGGAGACACGCCGTGGCTGACCTGCTCTCGCTCGAGTTCATGCGCCAGGCCCTCCTGGCCGCCTTCCTCGTGGGCCTCACCGCCCCCATGGTCGGCGTCTTCCTGGTGCAGCGGCGGATGTCCCTGATCGGCGACGGCATGGGTCACGTCGCGCTCGCCGGCGTGGCGATCGGCGTCCTCACCGGTGCGGCTCCGGTTCTGACTGCGCTCGCTGCCGCGGTGGTGGCGGCGGTCGCCATCGAGCTGATCCGGGCGCGCGGACGCACCAGCGGGGACATCGCGCTCGCCGTGATGTTCTACGGAGGGATCGCTGCGGGCGTGGTGCTCATCGCCCGGTCCTCGGCGAGCACTCCGGCCAACCTCACCGCCTACCTCTTCGGAGCCATCCTCACGACGAGCACCAGCGACCTGTGGGTCTTCGCCGGCTTGGCCGCAGTGGTGTTCGTGGTCACGTGGTTCCTCCGGCCGTGGCTCTTCGCGGTGGCCAACGACGAGGAGTACGCCCGTGCTTCGGGCATGCCGGTGACCGGTCTCAACATCGCCTTGGCCGTGCTGACCGCGGTCACCGTGGTGGTCTCCATGCGCATCGTCGGGCTGCTGCTCATCAGCGCGCTGATGATCATCCCGAATGCGACGGCGCAGCTGCTGGGCCGCAGCTTCCGGGCGGCGACCGCGTGGGCCGTGTTGATCGGCGTGCTCAGCAGCGTGGGCGGGGTCGTCACCTCGTACTTCGCGGGCACGCCCTCGGGCGGCACCATCGTGCTCCTCGCCATCGGGGTGTTCCTCGTCGTCGCCGCCTCGGCCGAGCTCCGGGCGCGCACCCTCCGGGCACGCCATCGCCGGGCCGAGCGCCACAACCACGAGCACGGGCCCGGCTGCGGCCACCCTCCCCTGCCCCACGGCAATCATGTCGACTACCTCCATGACGGACACCGCCACGCGCCCCACGAGGGGCACTACGACGAACACACCGGCAGCGAGACGGCATACGACCCCGCTACCGGCAACCCGGTGGGCCGCTCATGACGTCGACCCAGGCGCACGCCGACACCGGCAGGAGACCCACCCGCCAGCGCGCCGCCGTCGCCGCCGCGCTCGCCGACAGCGAGGAGTTCCGCTCGGCGCAGGAACTGCATGCCCTGCTGCGCGAGTCGGGCGAGAAGGTCGGCCTGGCGACGGTCTACCGGAACCTCCAGGCGATGGCCGCCGACGGCGAGATCGACATGCTCCGCACGGACGATGGCGAGGCCGTCTACCGTCGGTGCAGCACCGGACACCACCACCACCTGGTATGCCGGTCGTGCGGCAGGACGGTCGAGGTCGAGGGACCGGAGGTGGAGCGCTGGGCCGGGAAGGTCAGCGCCGTCCATGGCTTCACCGAGGTCCAGCACACCCTCGAGATCGTCGGCACCTGCGGCGACTGCGCCCGAGCTCGCTGACCCTGCGCCCCTTGTCGGGCACACCAGCGGCGTCCGAGGGCCACGGGAAGGTACAGGGCTCTTGGTCCTAGCGGCGGGTAGCCGGCGGCGACATGCTTGACCCGCCGAGTGCCCGACCGGTGGACGTCGGCCGTCCTCGAGTCGACGCGTGAAGGGAGCCGGATGCCAGCAGACCCCAAACGGACGCGTGCGCTGCGCCTGCTGCCCGGCCTCGACCGGCTCCGGCACTACGACCGGAGCTGGCTGAGTGGCGACCTGCTCGCCGGGGTGACCGTAGCGGCGTACCTCATCCCCCAGGTGATGGCCTATGCCCAGGTGGCGGGCCTGCCGGCCGTCGCCGGCCTGTGGGCGACCCTCGGAGCCCTGCTCGTCTATTCACTGCTCGGCTCCTCTCCCCAGCTGTCCGTTGGGCCTGAGTCGACGACCGCCCTGATGACAGCGGTGGCGTTGGGGGGCCTCGCCGCCGGCGACCCCGCCCAGTACGCGGCCCTTGCCGCCGTGCTCGCGCTCCTTGTCGGAGCCACGTGCCTGGTGGCCTGGGTCGCGCGCCTGGGTTTCCTCGCCGAGCTGCTGTCGCGGCCCGTGCTCGTCGGCTACATGTCTGGTGTCGCGGTGATCATGATCATCGGGCAGCTCGGCAAGCTGACCGGGATCAAGGTCGCCACCGGGGGCCCGCTGAGCGAGGTCGCTGACACGGTGACGCACGTCGGCACAGCGCACCTGCCCACGGTCATCCTGTCTGTCGCCGTCCTGGTCTTCCTCTTTGCGGCGCAGGCATGGCTTCCGCGCCTACCCGGACCCCTGATCGGCATGCTCCTCGCGGCGGCGGTGGTGGCGGTCTTCGACCTTGAGAGCCGCGGTGTCACCGTGGTCGGTCTGGTCCCCTCGGCGCTCCCGCACATCCAGCTCCCTCGGGTTGGCATCGACCAGGTCCTCGCCTTGCTCCCGGCGGCGGCTGGGGTCGCCATGGTGGCCTACTCGGACAACGTCCTCACGGGTCGTGCCTTCGCCTCACGGGGATCCGACTCCGTGGACAACAACCAGGAGCTGCTCGCCCTCGGGGCGGCCAACGTGGCCGCGGGCGTGAGCCAGGGGTTCCCGGTCAGCAGCAGTGGCAGCCGCACCGCCATCGGCAAGGCAGCGGGTAGCCACAGCCAGCTGTACTCGCTGGCCGCGCTGGCCGTCGTGCTGGCCGCGGTGACGGCGTTCGGGTCCGTGCTGGCAGCGTTCCCGAATGCGGCCCTGGGCGCCGTGGTCGTCTACGCCGCGACCCGGCTCGTCGACGTCTCGGAGTTTCGACGGATGGGCGGATTCCGGCGGACCGAGCTCTACCTCGCCCTCGGCACCACCGCAGGGGTCCTCGTCCTCGGCGTGCTGCAGGGTGTGCTCGTCGCCGTCGGACTCTCGGTGCTGGACCTGCTTCACCGCGTCGCTCGCCCCCACGACGGTGTCCTCGCCTTCGTGCCCGGCGTGGCTGGGATGCACGACGTCGACGACTACCCACAGGCCCAGCAGGTCGAAGGGCTGGTCGTCTACCGGTACGACTCCCCGCTCTTCTTCGCCAACGCGCAGGACTTCCTCAAGCGAGCCCTCGTGGCTGCGGAGACCTCGCCCACGCCCCCCGAATGGTTCCTGCTCAACGCCGAGGCGAACGTTTCCGTGGACATCACCGCCCTGGACGCGCTCCAAGAGCTGCAGGAGGAGCTCAGCCGTCGGAGCATTACGTTCGCCATGGCGCGCGTGAAGCAGGACCTACGCGCCGACCTCGAGCGCGGCGGGTTCATCCAGTGCGTGGGCGACGACCGGGTCTTCGCGACGCTGCCGACGGCAGTCCAGGCCTATGTCGAGTGGTATCGCGAGCGCCATGGCACAGCGCCCACCGGGTACGCCGGGGCCTGAGCGGGCCGCTTCAGAACGAGGTCGGCGTGTCGACCGCGCCGCCGTAGCGCCGGTCACGGTCGACGTAGGTCTCGATCGCCTGCCACAGGTGTCGCCGGTCGTAATCCGGCCACAAGGTGTTCTGGAACACCAGCTCGGCGTAGGCGCTCTGCCAGAGCAGGAAGTTGGAGGTGCGCTGCTCTCCTGACGATCGCAGGAAGAGGTCGACATCTGGCATGTCGGGCTCGGTCAGGTAGCGGGCAATCGTGCGCTCGTCGATGCCGCCGGGCTTGAGGCGGCCGCGGTGGACATCCTCGCCGATCCGCTGCACGGCATCAGCGATCTCGGCGCGACCGCCGTAATTGACACAGAAGTAGAGCGTCAGGCCCGTGTTGTCCTGGGTGAGCTGCTGCGCCACCTCGAGCTCCTTGATCACCGACCCCCAGAGGCGTGGGCGCCGGCCCACCCAGCGCATACGCACTCCCCACTCGTGGAGCTGGTCGCGGCGCCGTCGGATCACATCGCGGTTGAAGCCCATGAGGAAGCGAACCTCGTCGGGCGACCGGCGCCAGTTCTCCGTCGAGAAGGCGTAGGCCGAGAGGTGGGTGATACCCACCTCGATGGCGCCGGCGACCACATCGAGGAGAGCCGCCTCGCCCGCCTCGTGGCCCTTGGTGCGCGGCAGACCGCGCTGGTTGGCCCAGCGGCCATTGCCGTCCATGACCACCGCCACATGCCCGGGCAAGCGCGCCGCCGGAATCTGCGGTGGGCGAGCCCCGCTCGGGTGCGGGAAGGGCGGCTGGTAGGGAGTCGCGCCAGCAGGCGTCATCCGGTCACCCGGCCAGAACCGGCTGCGGCGATGTCCTCAGGGGTCGGGGGGCGGGGATTGGTGCGGTCCACGAGTCGCAAGGATCGCACGGCCCGCTCGAGGTGCCACTGGAGGAAGGCGCCGGCCAGGCCACTCCCCTCGCGCCGGTGCCTCGGGTCGGAGCCATCGGCCACGACCCAGTCGCCAGCCAGCAGCGCTGCGAGGAGGGCCAGCGTCTCCGGCGCCGGGGCAGCCGAGCCGGGCGGACGGCATACCGGACACACCACCCCGCCCGCGGCGACGTTGAAGGCACGGTGCGGGCCCTCGGCCCCGCAGCGGGCACAGTCGTGGAAGCTGGGCGCCCAGCCGGCAATCGCGAGCGCACGCAGCAGGTAGGCGTCGAGCACGAGGACCGCGTCGTGGTCGTCCTCGGCGAGTGAGCGCAGGGCACCTGAGAGCAGCAGGAACTGCTGCAGGGCCGGCTCGTGCTCCTCGGTCAGCCGGTCGGCCGTCTCCAGCATGGCGTTGGCAGCGGTGTATGCCGTGTAGTCGCGTGCGATGGCATCGCCCCACGGAGCGAGCGTCTCCACCTGCGTCACCGTGTCGAGTGAGCGGCCCTCGTAGCACTGGACATCGATCATCATGGCCGGCTCGAGCCGCGAGCCGAAGCGGCTCTTGGTGCGCCGGACGCCCTTGCCGACCACCCTGACCTTGCCCAGCCGGCGGGTCAGGAGGGTGACGATGCGGTCGGCCTCGCCCAGCTTCTGGGTGCGCAGGACGATGGCCTCGTCACGGTAGAGGGGCACTGCGTCATTGTCCTACGCCGAGCCGACAGGGATGGCGAGGCTCGCTGGTTCGAACGTGTGTTCGATCTTTGCGCTACAGTGAGTACATGGCTGCCGCAATGCAGGGCTCCCTGCTCGACTTCGCCGACGAGCTCGCGCTGCGCCCGCTGGCGGGCGCGCTGGAACGGGTGATGCTGACCCGGGGTGCCTGGGTCGACCACCGGCCCGGCTGGCTGGCCGGGGCCGACCAGCTCTTCGACGTCCTGGCCCACGACGTGCCGTGGCACGCCGAGCGGCGGGAGATGTACGAGCGCATCGTCGACGTCCCCAGGCTCCTGACGTTCTACGACGAGTCCGAGCCCCTCCCCCATCCGCTGCTCACAGAGGCGCGCGAGGTCCTCAGCGACCACTACCAACACGAGCTGGGCGAGCGCTTCGTGACATCCGGCCTGTGTCTCTACCGCGACGGGCGCGACTCCGTCGCCTGGCACGGCGACCGCATCGGTCGCGCCCGCAACCTCGACACCATGGTGGCCATCCTGTCGGTCGGGTCGGCACGGTCGCTCATGCTGCGGCCACGAGGTGGCGGAGAGTCGATGAAGTTCTCCCTCGGCCATGGCGACCTGGTGGTCATGGGCGGCTCCTGCCAGCGCACCTGGGACCACTGCGTCCCCAAGACCGCGAGGGCCGTCGGGCCGCGCATCTCGATCCAGTTCCGTCCGAGCGGGCGTGCGCTGATCCGTGGGCTGACGTCGCCAGCCAGGTGGCGGACGTGAGTGGGCCGACCCGACGTCGTCGGGCCGGCCCACTCACGATCAGG
Source organism: uncultured Actinomycetota bacterium (assembly GCA_963715025.1). Classification (GTDB taxonomy): domain Bacteria; phylum Actinomycetota; class Actinomycetes; order Actinomycetales; family Dermatophilaceae; genus DASSJT01. Next base: position 1,097,274 of record CAVQQQ010000002.1, read on the forward strand.
GTTCAACCGTCGATCACGGGAAGGTCCCTGGGATATTGAGCGTGATGTTGTTGGTCGTATCGGTGAGGCTGATGTCGGTCCACGACACGGTCATGGGCGGCGTGCAGTCCGGCTGGAACGTCGCCGTCAGCGACAGGGTGAAGTCGGCCTTGCCGTTCTGAACGGGGAAGTCGCCCTCAGCCGAGAACGAAGCCTTGTTGACCGCCTTGGGGTGGTTTCCGCCGCCGTTGATGCACAGCGCGGTCGCCGTAAGGACCACGTGGATCTGCGCTTCGTCGCCGAGGCCGGCTTCTTTGCCAGACACGGTGAGCGTGTCGCCCGATGCCGAGATCTCGGTGGCGGACTTGATGAAGTGAGGGCTGCCAGCGAAGGCAGCTGTTGGTGCTCCGATGAACGCCACGACGGCGATCACGAGCGCATAGAACGCGCGACGCATATTGACTCCCAAACTGTGAGGAATGCCGAGGTGAGGCCGTGACCCGACGTGCCCTGCTGCTCCTCCACAGGCGGGACGACGCGGGCAACGCGCGGCCGAGCCCCGAAGCCGACCGTAAGTCCTGTGTAGCACTGTCCGAGTTCGGGCGAAATCGCACGAATGTCCTACGTCAATCTGCTCTGCGAGGTTCGCGGGCCCGTTGCTTCCGAGCCGGCCGTCGCCGTCAAGACACCGTGGGCCATCCGGTGTAGGCCTCGGCCAGGAAGGTGGAACCGGCCCTCGAGCGGACCACGGAGGTCAGCTCCCCGATCTGCCGGCGCTGGTCGAAACCCGGATGCCCCGGGAAGCCGGTGGAGCATCGTGGTCATCCAGTAGGAGAAGTGCTGCGCCCGCCAGACTCGCTCGAGGGCACGGGGGCTGTAGTCGTCAAGCACATCGTGGTCCCCCTTCTCGATGGCTCGCTCCAGGACCTCGGCGAGGACGCGGACGTCGGCAAGGGCGAGGTTCAGGCCCTTGGCGCCAGTCGGCGGCACCGTGTGGGCCGCGTCTCCCGCCAGAAGCATCGAGCCGTAGCGCATGGGCTCGCAGACGAAGGAGCGGAACGGCAGCACCGACTTGTCGATGACCGGGCCCTCCTTCAGGGAGAAGCCATCCTCCCCAGCGAGCCTGGCCTGCAGCTCCTCCCAGATCCGCGCCTCGTCCCAGGCGTCGACGTCCTCGGCGGGATCGCACTGGAAGTACATCCGCTGCATGGTGTCCGTGCGCTGGCTGATCAGGGCGAAGCCGCGCTCGGAGTTGCAGTAGACGAGCTCCGGCGCGCTTCGTGGCGCCTCGACCAGGATCCCGAACCAGGCGAACGGGTACTCACGGCTGAACTGGCGACGCTGCGTCTCGGGGATCTCGTGTCGGCACATGCTGTGCGATCCATCGGCACCCACCAGGTAGTCGCAGCGCACCTGGTGAGCCATGCCCTCGGCGTCGGTGAAGAACATCGCTGGGTGGCTCGTCCTGACGCCGACCACCCGGGTGTCGCGAACGCCGAACCGCACGTCCCCGCCGTCCCGCCGACGCGCGGCTGCCAGGTCGAGGAACACCTCGGTCTGGGGATACAGCCACACCGATGCGCCCACGAGGCCCTTGAAGTCGATGCGGTGCCCCACTCCGGAGAACCTCAGCTCGATGCCCTCGTGCTCGTGGCCCTCCAGCAGGACCCGGTCGGAGACACCCGAGTCGACCAGCAGGCGGACGCTGTCGCGTTCGAGGATGCCGGCCCGCACCGTCTCCTCGATCTTGCGATGCGTGCGGTTGTCGATCACGACGGAGTCGATGCCGGACCGCGCGAGGAGATGCGACAGCATCAGCCCCGCGGGCCCGCCGCCCACGATGCCGACGGTCGTGCGGGTTGTGACAGGTGCCGCCAAGACTGCCTCCTAACCGCACGGTGGGGCTTGAGACCAGCGCCTTCCTGCGCCCGCGGGCTCTAGAACGGGTACGGAGCGATTGACCCCTGCATCGTCACCCACTGGGTCTCGGTGAATGCCTCGACGTTGGCGTCGACGCCGCCCAAGCGCGCTCCCGTGCCGGAGGACCCGACCCCGCCGAACGGCGCAACCGGCTCATCGTCGACGGTCTGGTCGTTGATGTGCACGATGCCCGAGGGGATCTGGTCGGCGATCTCCAGCCCGCGCATCACGTCGCGGGTGAGGATGCCGAGCGAGAGCCCGTACTCCGAGCGGGTGGCCATGGCGATGGCCTCCTCCACCGTGGAGAACTTGGCGACTGGGGCCACCGGGCCGAAGACCTCTTCGCTGAATGCCGGGTGGTCGGGGTCGGCGTCCGCCAGCACCGTCGGCCGGTAGAACAGGTTGTCGTACGTGCCTCCCGCGGCGAGCCGCGCTCCCGCCGAGGCGGTTCGCGTGACCAGGTCGTGGATGCGGTCGCGCTGCCCAGCGTCGATGACCGGCCCCAGGGGAACCTCCGACGTGGCCGGGTTGCCGACGGGGATGCCCTCTGCCGTGGCAGAAAGCCGCTCGACGTACTCGTCGTAGATCGCCTCGTGGACCAGGTGCCGGCCTGTGGTCATGCAGATCTGGCCCTGGTGCAGGAACGAGCCCCACGCACCAGCCGACACCGCCGCCGCCACGTCGACGTCGTCCAGCACGATCAGGGCGTTGTTCCCGCCGAGCTCGAGGTGGACCCGCTTGAGCAACCTCCCGGCAGCCTCGCCCACGGCCCGCCCGGCCAGGGTCGATCCGGTGAAGGAGATGACGCGGACGCGCGGCTCCTGCACCACGGCGCTGCCGACGTCGCTGCCGCCGGGGAGCACATGGAAGAGCCCCTCGGGCAGGCCGGCCTCCTGCAGGATGGCTGCAAGGAAGAGGCCGCCCGACACCGCGGTGCGGGGGTCTGGCTTGAGGACCACGGCGTTGCCGGTGGCAAGCGCCGGCGCGACCGAGCGGCTGGCCAGGATCTGCGGGAAATTGAACGGCGAGATCACCCCCACCACACCGACCGGGAGGCGCCGCGCCATGCTCAGTCGCGGGCTGCGAGTCCGCAGCAGCTGGCCGTACGGCGCCTCGGCCGTGGCCGCTGCCGTGTGGAACTCCCCGGACACCAGGGAAGCCTCGAACGCTGCCTTGCCCTGCCCGGATCCGGCCTCGCGCACGAGCCAGTCCGCCAGGACCCCGGCCTGCTCCTCCAACAGCCGCGCAGCGGTGCGCATCACCCTGGCGCGGGCGTCGTAGGGCAGGGCGGCCCACTCCCGCTGGGCCTTGTGGGCCGCGTCCGCGGCAGTCGCGACGTCGGCGGCCGACGCGACGCCGTAGCTGCCGATGGGCTGGCCGGTCGCCGGCTCGATGACATCGGCGGTGCCACCGGTGCCGTCGACCCACCCGGAGCTGTGGATGCGGCCCGACCAGGTCTGCGGGTCGAAGAATGTCATGGCGTCCTCCTGGCGAGGTTGGAGTTCTCGGGCTGTCTCACACCGTCGTACCACCCCAGCACCCGGCGCTCAACGAACTGGAACAGGAACGACGGGAAGTCCCGATGAGCCCGAGCACCACGATGCCGCTCCGCACCTCGCGACAGCGGGTTTGCCGGCCGGGAGGACAGGCGTGGGCGGCTCTTCAGGGGGCCACGCAGAGGTCCGCGGAGATCTTGTCGGCTGTCGCGAGCAGTGGCGGGAGAACGTCGCCCGACCGGTCGGGGTCGTCGCCGGCCAGGCCGACCCGCATCGAGACGTTCACCGCCGCGACGACGTCGCCGGCACGCCCCCGGAGCGGCACCGCGATCGAGCGCAGGCCCGGCTCCAGCTCCTGGTCGACCATGGCCCAGCCCTGCTGTCGCACCGTGGCCAGCACCTCGCGGAGTTGGCCCGGCTCGGTGACGGTGCGCACCGTGAGGGGCCTGAGCTCGACTCGCGTGAGGTAGTTCTCGAGCTCGTCCGATGGCAGGTAGGCGAGGAGCACTCGGCCCATGGACGTGGCATACGCCGGAAAGCGGGTCCCGACCTTGATCGCGACCGTCATGATCCGCCGCGTCGAGACCCGGGCGACGTAGACGATGTCCTCTCCGTCGAGAACCGATGCGGATGTGGACTCCCCCACGTCGCGGGACAGGTCCTTCAGGTAGGGCTCGGCGATCTCGGGGAGCGGCATCCCGGAGAGGAACGCATAGCCCAGCTGGAGGACTCTTGGGGTCAGGGAGAACTCGCGGCCATCGGTGCGGACGTAACCGAGGGTCGCCAGCGTGTAGAGGAACCGCCGCGCCGTCGCCCGGTTGAGGTCGGCCCCACGGGCGACCTCGCTCAGCGTCTGTCGCGGGTGCTGGGCGTCGAAGGACTTGATCACGGCGAAACCGCGGGCGAGGGACTGGACGAACTCGCCACTGGGAGGCGGATGGTCAGCCACGGGTGTCATTCCTCTCCTCCGCACGCGCCGTCGGCGCTTTCGGCGCGTCTGGCGCCGTCGGCGCGCGCAGTGCCGTCGACCAGCGGGATCTCGAGCAGATCCCGCAGATGCCCGACGGTCGTGCCGAAGACCTCGCGGACGAGGACGCCGTCCCGGCCGAGGACGAACACCCCGAGGTCGGTGTAGACCCTGCTGACACACCGCACGCCCGTCAGCGGGTACGTGCAGCGCGGAACGATCTTGGGGCTGCCGTCGCGCGCGAGCAGGTCCATCATGACGAACGTCTGGCGCGCGCCGAGGGCCAGGTCCATGGCGCCGCCGACCGCGGGGATGTCACCGGCCTTCCCGGTGTGCCAGTTGGCCAGGTCGCCGGACTGGGAGACCTGGTAGGCGCCCAGCACGCAGATGTCGAGGTGGCCGCCCCGCATCATGGCGAAAGAGCTGGCGTGGTCGAAGTACGAGGCGCCTGGGAGCTCGGTGACCGGGACCTTGCCAGCGTTGATGAGGTCCGGGTCCACCTCCGCTCCGTGGGCCTCCGGACCCATCCCGAGCATGCCGTTCTCCGTGTGCAGGATGATGTCGTCCTCTGGTGCGAGGTGGTTTGACACCTTGGTGGGGAGGCCGATCCCGAGATTGACGAACGAGCCCCGCGGGATGTCCCGGGCGACCACCGCGGCGAGCTGGTTCCGGTCCAGCGGGTTCCCTGTGGTCACTGGCCCTCCTCCGGGATGGCCGGTGCGCCCTGCCGCACTCGCACCACCCGGTCGACGTAGATGCAGGGCGTCACCACGGTCTCTGGGTCCAGCCCTCCGACCGGGAGGATGTCGGATACCTGAACGATCGTCGTCGTGGCCGCGGTCGCCATGATCGGCCCGAAGTTGCGAGCCGTCTTGCGGTACACGAGATTGCCCATCTCGTCGGCGAGGTGCGCGCGGATGAGCGCGACATCGGCCCTGAGGGGGAACTCGAGCACGTAGCGGCGCCCGTCGATCTCGCGCGTCTCCTTCCCCTCGGCGAGCGGGGTGTCGACGCCAGTCGGTGTGTAGAAGCCGCCGATGCCGGCGCCGGCGGCTCGGATCCGCTCGGCGAGGTTGCCCTGGGGCACGAGCTCCAGTTCGATCTCGCCGGCGCGGTACCGCTTGTCGAAGTGGTGCGAGTCGTGCTGGCGGGGAAACGAGCAGATCACCTTGCGCACTCGGCCCGCACGGATCAGCGCGGCGAGACCGTGGTCGCCGTTGCCGGCGTTGTTGTTGACCACGGTCAGGTCGGTAGCTCCCTGCCTGATCAGGGCCTCGATGAGCTCGACTGGCTGGCCGGCGCTGCCGAATCCCCCGATCATCACCGTGCCGCCGTCGGGGATGCCGGCAACGGCATCGTCAGGATGGGCTGCTATGCCGACCACCGCTACGCGTCCTGGTTCTCGAGGACCAGCGCCAGGCCCTGCCCGACGCCGATGCAGATAGCGGCGACTCCCCACCGCTCGCCCGCTTGCCGCATCCGCTTGGCCAGGGTGCCGAGGATGCGGGTTCCGGAGGCGCCCAGCGGATGCCCGATGGCGATGGCCCCACCCTGGGCGTTGACTAATGCCGGATCGATCTTCCAGGCGTCGATGCAGGCCAGGGACTGCGCCGCGAAGGCTTCGTTGAGCTCGACGGCGCCGACCTGGCTCCAATGAATGCCGGCGCGCTCAAGGGCCTTGTTCGCCGCCTCCACGGGCGCGAAACCGAAGAACTGGGGCTCAAGGGCGAAGGCGCCACGGCCGGCCACGCGTGCCTGAGGCTGCCGGCCCAGCAACTGGGCTGCCCGCTCCGACCCGAGCACCGCCGCCGAGGCGCCGTCGTTCAGCGGCGAGGCATTGCCGGCCGTCACCGTGCCGTCCGGGCGGAAGACAGGTTTGAGGCCGGCAAGCCGATCCAGGCTGGTGTTGGCCCGGATCGACTCGTCCCGGGCCAGCTCGACCCCGGGGACCGCGACGACCAGGTCGTCGTAGAACCCCGAGGACCAGGCCTGAGCTGCACTCTCGTGAGAGCGCAGCGCGAACTCGTCCTGGCGCTCGCGGGTGACGCCCTCACGCTCCCGCAGCTGCTCAGTGGCCTCGCCGAGGGACACGGTCCAGGCCTCCTCCATGGCGGGGTTGACCAGCCGCCACCCCAGGGTGGTCGACACGAGGGAGGCGTCACCAGAGGGAAACGGACGTTCGGGTTTGGGCAGCACCCAGGGCGCCCGGCTCATCGACTCGACCCCTCCGACCAGGATGATGTCCGCCTCGCCGAGGGCGATCTGCCTCGAGCCCACGATCGCCGCATCGAGGCTGGACCCACAGAGCCGGTTGACGGTCGAACCTGGCACCGACGTGGGCAGGCCGGCCAGGAGGGCGGCCATTCTGCCGACGTTGCGATTCTCCTCACCGGCGCCGTTGGCGTTGCCCAGGACCACCTCGTCGACCCGTCCCGGGTCCAGGTCCGGCGAGCGCTCGAGCAGGGTCCGCAGGACAGTCCCGGCGAGGTCGTCGGGCCGCACCCCCGCGAGCGCTCCGCCATACCTCCCGAACGGCGTGCGGACAGCGTCGTACAGGTAGACCTCAGTGCTCACCGGAGTGCTCTTCCTTCTCTTCGGACAGGATCGGCTGGGCGACGGTCGAGGCCAGGGCGGGTCCAGACCTCACCCCAGGCGTACCGGGTGATGAGGTCTTGGAAGTCCCCGGTGAGGGCGTCGCGGCGGGTCTCGGCGCCGTCGACGTGCTCGTCGGAGAGCACCTCGCGCCGAACCCGTATGCCGGCCGCATGCGTCTCTGATGCGCGCGGATCGCGCGAAGTCGCCGAATCGGACGGGCTCGTCATGCTGCTCCCCTCGTGGCCGTGAACCGGATCATCAGGTCCGCCACCGAAGCGGGAGCCTCGGCGGGCGGGAGGTGGCCCGTCCCCTCGATGACCTCGAAGCCTCCGCGGGGCAGGGCCGAGGCCGTGCGCTCGGCCTCGTCGGGCGGCACGACCACGTCGTGCGCGCCGGCTGCCACGAGCACGGGCGCAGTGATCGCACCCAGGTGATCGCGGAGGTCGAACTCGGCGAGGGCCTCGCAGGCGAGGCTGTAGGACGTGCGGTCGGCGTCCTGGAGCGACGCCAGCAGCCGTGCCGCCCGGTCAGGGTGGCGGTCGACGAACCCAGGGGCGAACCACCGAATCGACGACGGCTCCACCATGACGACCATCCCGGCCCGGCGCACGAGGTCGGCGCGCTCCATCCATGCCGCCTCGATGCCCACTTTGGCCGCCGAGGCGATGACGACGAAACCCGCGAACGGCTCAGGCGAGCGTGCGGCTTCCAGGCCCACTGCCCCGCCCAGGGAGACCCCGGCATACCAGGTCCTGCGGCCATTGCGGTTGCCGCTGGCGGCGGCCACACCGTGCACCCCTGCAGCCAGGTCGGCGACCGAGAAGGGCGTCGTCGCGGGTGGCGACGCGCCATGACCGGGCAAGTCCCACCCGACGACCTCGAAGCGATCGGCGAGCAGGGCTGCAGCTGGTGACCAGAGAGCGTCGACGCTGGTGCCCAGAGACGGCCCCACAACCAGCAGGTCGCCTCCACCGGAAGAGCCCGCAAGACGCGTCGCTACGAGCGTGGGCTCAGCCATTGGCCGCCTCCCACGCGACGAGCCGAGCTAGCGCATGCTCGACGAACTGGTCTGTGGCGCCCAGGTACTCAGTGGGCGAGGCAGAGGCCCCGACCATGGGGGGCCGCTCCGCCACCAGGTCTGGACCCGTGACCTCCACGGTCCGTCGCATCGCGTCCGGGTCGACCTCGAGACCGTCCAGGACCTGCGCGGCCTGGGACGCAGCAGTCGCGGTGAGCACCAGCAGCCGCTGGAGCGCGGGCCACTCCGAATGCCACGCTCCGTCGGGTCGCTCGTCGACGGCCTGCCCGGCGGCGAGGTGCAGCTGGGCTCCGAGCAGCGGCGCCTGGAGGGCGGCGGCCTTGACCAGTACTGACAGGACGGGGTTGCGCTTGTGCGGCATCGTCGATGAGGCGCCACGGCCATCACCTCCCGGCTCGCGAACCTCCGCGATCTCGGGCCTGGCCATCAGGGCGACGTCCGACGCGACGACACCGAGGGCATCGGTGACGCCCACGAGCGTGTCCCCGAGGCGGGTGACTGGGGTGCGCTGGGTGTGCCACGGAGTCCCCGGCCACGTGAGCCCCAGTTCGTCGGCGAAGCGCTCCGCGGCCAAGAGCGGGTCCGGCACCAGCGCGGCCACGAGGGACAGGGTGCCTGCCGCTCCGCCGCACTGTGCTGGGAGTGCCCGCTTCGTGCCCTCGACCTGCTCCGCGGCGTCGAGAACCCCCTCCAACCATCGGGCGGCCTTGAGGCCGAAGGTGATCGGCACCGCATGCTGGGTGAGCGTGCGGCCCACCATGACTGTTTCGCGGTGCGCTTCGGCCAGTCGCCCGAGCGCTCGCCCGGAGCGGGCCAGATCGGCCCCGACGGCCCCCAGGACCCTCCGAGCGCAGAGCATCATCGCCGTGTCGAGCACGTCCTGGCTGGTCAGGCCCCGATGCACCGCCTCGGCCGCAGCCCCGTCACGCTGTGCGACGACCTTTCGCAGCTGCGTGACCAGAGGGAGCACGGGGTTGCCACCCGCCTCGGCCGCCTCGGCCAACCGGGCGGTGGCGGGCCGCCACTGTGCCGCCGCAGCCCTCACCACCGCGGCGCGGTCCGCGGGGAGGCCACCGACCGCAGCCACCGCTCCGACCCAGGCGACCTCCACAGTCACCATGGCCGCCGCCACCGCGTCGTCGTCGGCGAGGTCAGTCACCCGGTGCGCGCCGGGCTGGAGGAGTCGATAGTCGGCCATGGGTCAGGGCCGGTGCTGCGGGAAGGCCAGGAACACCGTCTCGCGGTCTCCTTGCAGGTGCACGTCGAAGCGCAGGTCTCCCCCTGCTCCCTCGTCCGCTCCATCGCGGACGGCCACCAGCGTGTCCCGGCGCTGCGGCGTCAGCCAGGACAGGAGTGGGTCAGCGCCGAGGGCTGCGTCGTCGCCGGGCACGTAGGCCCGCGTGAAGAGCCGGTTGAGCAGTCCGCGCGCGAACACGGTCAGGGCGAAGAACGGGGCCGCGCCCTGCGCAGTCGCCCCGGGCACCACCGTCGTGAAGCTGTAGCGCCCGCCCGGGTCGACGGCGCAGCGCCCCCAACCGGTGAAAATCGTGCCGTCTCTGCGGATCGACCCCTCGACGGCGGGAACCCGGCCCGCGGGGTCTGCCTGGCGCAGCTCGAGCATCGCGTCCGGGATGGGCTGGCCGTCGCCGTCGAAGACGGTCCCGTGCAGGCGGACAGCGCCGGGCGTGCCAGGCGGGACCAGCTCCCGGTCGCGCGCGTAGGGCAGGGCGAAGCCGTAGAACGGGCCTATGGTCTGGCCCGGCGTGGCCGTGAGGTCGGGGGGCGCGTCCACCCTCCGGTCGGCGTCAGGCATGCGACTCCTCCCCCGGCTCGCGCCACGTGGCGTGGCTCCCCGTCAGGACGATGTCCCAGCGGAACCCGAGCAGCCATTCATGCTGGGACAGATCGTGGTCGTAGGCAGCAACGAGCCGGTCGCGCGCCCTCTGGTCGGTGATCGACTGGTAGATCGGGTCGAGCACGAACAGCGGGTCACCCGGAAAGTACATCTGGGTGATCATCCGCTGGGTGAAGTCCGTGCCGAACAGGGAGAAGTGGATGTGCGCCGGCCGCCAGGCGTTGCGGTGGTTGCGCCACGGGTAGGGGCCCGGCTTGACCGTTGTGAACGCATAGTTGCCGTCCGCGTCGGTGAGGCAGCGGCCGACGCCGGTGAAGTGCGGGTCCACGGGCGCCGGGTGCTGGTCCCGCTTGTGGATGTACCGGCCCGCCGCGTTGGCTTGCCAGATCTCGACCAGCTGACGGCGCACCGGGCGGCCCTCGCCGTCCAGCACTCGGCCCCGCACCAGGATCCGCTCGCCGATGGGCTCCCCGCCGTCCTGGATGGTCAAGTTTGCCTCGAGCGGGTCGACGTCCGTCACCCCGAAGACCGGGGCCACCAGCTCGGCTCCCTCGGGGTCGGCATGGTGCAGGTCCTTGGTCGGGTGCCGCAGGATCGAGCTGCGGTATGCCGGGAAGTCCAGTCGCGGCTGGGTCTCGCCCGACGCCCTGGCATGGGCCGCCGCGATCTCGGCGCTGATCTCCGTCTGGGAGGCCAGGGCCGGCGGCGCGGCCAGCGGCAGCCGTGCCAGCGTGTCGCCGGTCAGCGTCGACCCGTCGTCCATCGGCCCATGGTAGCCAGGTGTTCGCATTTTGGAGAAGTGTTCATAATGCGAACTTCCAGAGATTCCTGGTGGCCCTTCCCGCGTGCCCAGCTCCCCGGCATACCTCCGCGCCGACCTCAGGCGAGGACCCGCTCGGCCCGGTTGACCGCGGACAGGATCGCCGTGAGTGATGCCTTCACGATCGAGCTGTGCAGGCCCACACCCCACAGCACGCGGTCGCCGACGGCGCACTCGACGTAGGCAGCCGCCTTCGCGTCACCACCAGCGGACAGCGCGTGCTCGTGGTAGTCGAGCACGCGGACGTCGATGCCGAAGCTGCCGAGGGCGTCGATGAACGCTGCGATCGGGCCGTTGCCGACGCCCTCCACCGTGACCTCCTGGCCGCGGTCGCGCATCGTCGCGGTGATCCGGTCCTGGCCCTCCGCGCTGACCAGCGCGTGGCTGACCGGCGTGAACCGACCCCAGCGGTTGGTGGCGCCGTCGGTCGCCGGCAGGTACTCGTCCTCGAACACGCTCCACAGCTCGGCCGGGCTGACCTCCCCGCCCTCGTTGTCGGTCTTGGCCTGCACGACACCGCTGAACTCGATCTGGAGCCGGCGCGGCAGGTCCAGCTGGTGCTCGGACTTGAGGATGTAGGCCACGCCGCCCTTGCCCGACTGGCTGTTGACCCGGACCACTGCCTCGTATGAGCGCCCGATGTCATGGGGGTCGATCGGCAGGTACGGCACCCCCCACACGAGCTCGCTGATGGCCTTGCCCGACTCGGTCGTCTGCCGGTCCATGGCCTCGAAGCCCTTCTTGATCGCATCCTGGTGGGAGCCGGAGAAGGCCGTGAAGACCAGGTCGCCTCCCCATGGATGGCGCTCGGGCACCGGCAGCTGGTTGCAGTGCTCCACCGTGCGGCGGATCTCGTCGATATCGGAGAAGTCGATCTGCGGGTCGATGCCCTGGGAGAACAGGTTCATCCCGAGTGTGACCAGGCAGACGTTGCCGGTTCGCTCGCCGTTGCCGAAAAGGCACCCCTCGATGCGGTCGGCGCCGGCCAGGTAGCCCAGCTCGGCGGCGGCGACCCCGGTGCCGCGGTCGTTGTGCGGGTGCAGGGAGACGACGATCGACTCGCGGTGCTCCAGGTTCCGGACCATCCACTCGATCGAGTCGGCATAGACGTTGGGTGTGGCCATCTCGACGGTCGCCGGCAGGTTGATGATCATCTTGTGGTCGGGCGTCGGGTCGATGACCTCGATGACCTCGTTGCAGATCCGCACCGCGAAGTCGAGCTCGGTGCCGGTGTAGGACTCCGGCGAGTACTCGTAGTAGACGTCGGTGTCGGGGATGGTCTCCTCGAGCTTGCGGCACAGGCGGGCAGCCTGCACAGCGATGTCGACGATGCCATCCTGGTCGAGCCCGAAGACCACCCGCCGCTGCAGCACCGATGTCGAGTTGTAGAAGTGGACGATGGCCTGCTTGGCCCCACGGATCGCGTCGAAGGTGCGCTCCACCAGGTGGTCGCGGCACTGGGTCAGCACCTGGATCGTCACATCGTCGGGGATCAGGTCCTTCTCGATGAGCATCCGGACGAAGTCGAAGTCGGTCTGGCTCGCGGAGGGAAAGCCGACCTCGATCTCCTTGTAGCCCATGCGCACGAGCAGGTCGAACATCCGCTTCTTGCGCTCCGGGCTCATCGGGTCGATGAGCGCCTGGTTGCCGTCCCGCAGGTCGACCGCGCACCAGCGCGGGGCCTGGGTGATGACGCGCGTGGGCCAGGTGCGGTCCGGCAGGTCGACCTTGATCTGGTCCTGGAAGGGTACGTACTTCTTGACCGGCATGCCCGAGGGCTGCTGCGGATGGATCATCTTGTCTCGCCTTACGTTTCGCGGGCCCAACCCCGTTAATGGGTGTCAGCCGGACACGAACGACTCCGCGACGAGGGGCGGCTGATCGGTCAGGCCCCGCCGCGGCGGCGAAGGAGGAGGCGCGCACAAAGCACGAGCAGAGGGTATGCCGTGTGCTCGCCTCCCGTCCACCTCGCGGATCGAGCGGCTCACCATGCGGACCGCAGGGGGCCGCTCCCACGGGTGGCAAGCGGCCCCGATAGGGCCCTGCCCGCTACCACCTTTGCGTGGTGGCGCGACGAGGGGCGGGTGCTGCGGCGACGGCCGCTTCCCACTTCCTGGTCGAGCCCTGTTTGCCGGCCGCTGAGCCTGATGGCCTCGACGCGGGATCCACCGGAATGCCGTAACTGGGGCCTTAAGGCCCTTGTCGACCGTGGGCCGCCAGCGGACCTTTGCGCCAACGGACCCTGTATGGGTCGCGCTGGGATACGGATCTCGGAACGGTCCTTCGGAGGGCAGCACGTCGCTGCCGGGTCCAGATCAAGGAGGACGCCATGCGACTACTACACAACCCACAGGCTGCGAGGGCTCCTGCGCGCGATGGGTCCAGCCCAGGGGCCGCGAAGCGGGCCATTCGGTTCGGAGTGCATGTGCTGGAGATGTGCGCCGTGATGTGCCTCGGCGGAGGACTGCTGATGGTGCTGTTCTTCGGGGGCGCATCAGTTCTGGGGTACCCCGACCTGCCGCAGACGGCACCTGCACTGTCGGCCCTGACGGTCGCCACCTGCCTTGCCGCGTCCATGGTGGCCTGGATGCGCTTCAGGGGAATGGAGTGGCGGCCCACCCTGGAGATGGCCGGCTCGTCGATAGCCGTCGGAGTGCTGGTGATCGCTGGCTACTGGCTTGGCATCGTGCCTGGAACCGTTCTGATCCAGCTCTGCGGTGTGGCGTGTGTGGCCATGATCGCCATCATGCTCTTCCGCTTCGACCTCTATGCATCCCACGCAGGCCACCACGCTCCTGCGGGCTGAGCAGACGCCCCGAGGGCGGCAGGAAAGGATGGTGGCTTCATGCGGATTGCCTACTTCTACCTCATGGAGGATGACCCCGAGCGGGTGCGAGTTGTCGCGCCTCAGCACGCCGGCTACTGGCGTGACCTTGCAGCAACCGGCTACCTCGGCGGACCTTTCGCAGACAGGTCCGGCGGCCTGATCACCTTTGAAGCGCACTCCCATGAGGAGGCGGAGCGGTTGGTGGCCAATGACCCCTTTCTCCGTCAGGGACTCCTGCAGAGCCGCTGGCTCAAGGAATGGGTCATCGACTGAGCCGAGCGCGGCGCAGTCGTGCGCCTGCCGAAGGGCACGCCATCAGAAAGGGTTCGAACTGGTTTCGCCGCTCAGGTTCCCCTTTTCGCTACTACCGGGTAACAATGGGGGGACCCGCGAGGAGGCGAGCCCATGAGCAGCGATGTCAGGCAGACCCGGCCCCAGGCCGACGTGCGACGAGTAGAGGCCAGCGAGCGAGAAGCCCGCGAGCTCGCCGAGGCGTCCCGGGAGGAGGTGTGGACCCGGCCGAGCTTCGCCAAAGAGCTCTACCTCGGGCGCTTCGACCTCGGCCTCGTGCACCCCCACCCCCGGAGCAAACCGGAGGACGACGCGCGCGCGGATGAGTTCCTGGAGAAGCTGCGCGCCCTGTGCATGACGTTCGACGGCGCGCGGATCGAGCGCGACGCCGTGATCCCGGACGAGTACTTCATCGCGCTGGCCGAGATCGGCGCGTTCGGCATGAAGATCCCCCGCGAGTACGGCGGCCTGGGCCTGACCATGTCCGCCTACGGCAAGGCCCTGATGCTGGTGGGATCGACCAATCCCAGCCTCGGCGCGCTGCTCTCGGCCCACCAGTCGATCGGCGTTCCCGAGCCGGTGAAACTGGTCGGTACCAAGGCCCAGAAAGAGGCCTTCCTCCCCCGCTGCGCCGCCGGCGCGATCTCGGCGTTCCTCCTGACCGAGCCCGACGTGGGGTCGGACCCGGCCCGGATGGCCAGCACCGCTACCCCGACACCTGACGGCACGGCATACATCCTGGACGGCGTGAAGCTGTGGACCACCAACGGGGTCGTCGCCGAGCTGCTCGTCGTCATGGCGCGCGTGCCGAAGCATGAGGGCGGCCGCGGCGGCATCACGGCGTTCGTCGTCGAGGGCGCCTCGGAGGGCGTCACCGTGGAGCGGCGCAACTCGTTCATGGGGCTCAAGGGCATCGAGAACGGGCTCACGCGGTTCCACCAGGTGCGGGTGCCCGTCGAGAACCGGCTCGGCGCCGAGGGCGAGGGGCTGAAGATCGCGCTGACGACCTTGAATGCCGGCCGCCTGTCGATCCCGGCCATGTGCGCGGCGGCGGGCAAGTGGTGCCTGAAGATCGCGCGCGAGTGGTCGGCCGAGCGGGTCCAGTGGGGTCGGCCGGTCGGCGAGCACGGCGCGGTGGCCGAGAAACTGGCGTTCATCGCTGCGAACACCTATGGGCTGGAATCCGTTCTTGAGATGTCGGCCCAGCTCGCCGATGCCGGCGGCAAGGACATCCGCATCGAAGCCGCGCTGGCGAAGCTGTGGTCGAGCGAGATGGCCTGGCTGATCGCCGACGAGCTGGTGCAGATCCGGGGCGGTCGCGGCTACGAAACGGCGGCCTCCCTCGCGGCCCGCGGCGAGCGGGCGGTGCCGGCCGAGCAGATCCTGCGCGACCTGCGGATCAACCGGATCTTCGAGGGCTCGACCGAGATCATGCACCTGCTCATCGCCCGCGAGGCGGTCGACGCGCACCTCAAGGCGGCCGGCGACCTCGCCTCGGTCGACGCCTCCCTGGAGGACAAGGCCCGGGCGGCGGTGAAGGCGAGCGGGTTCTATGCCGGCTGGCTGCCGCAGCTGGCGGCCGGGCGCGGTGACCTGCCGACGTCGTATGCCGAGTTCGGGCCCCTGTCGCACCACCTGCGGTTCATCGAGCGGTCGAGTCGCAAGCTCGCGCGGCAGACGTTCTACGGGATGTCGCGGTGGCAGGCGAAGCTGGAGTACCGCCAGAGCTTCCTGGGCCGGGTCGTCGACATCGGGGCGGAGCTGTTCGCGATGGCCGCGGCGTGCAGCCGGGCCGAGATGCTCCGGAACGACGACGCCGAGCTGGGGCGGTCGGCATACCAGCTGGCGGACGCGTTCTGCGAACAATCGCGGCTGCGGGTCAAGGCGCTCTTCGACGCGCTGTGGACCAACACCGACGACGGCGACCGACGAGTGGCCAAGGGCCTGCTGGCTGGCGACTACACCTGGCTCGAGGAGGGCGTCCTAGACCCCAGCGAGGGCACCGGGCCGTGGATCGCACCATGGTCGCCGGGCCCGAGTGAGGAGGAATCGGTCTGGCGCTCCGTGCGCTGATATCCGGAGGCGCCGGGACGCTGGCGCGCTCGAAGTCATGTCGGGTCAGGTACCAAACGTACGGTTTATACAAGTCCGCATAGATGTACGCTAATGGCATGTCTGCTGTCCCGGTCGTCAGCGTGAGCGAGGCCCGAAGCCACCTCGCCGACTACATCGAGCGTGCTATCGCTGAGCACGAGCCGATCTACCTCGCGCGCCGAGGACGGCGGGTGGCCGCTCTCATCAATGCCGACGACCTGGCCAGACTCATCGAGTTGGCCGAAGACATGCAGGACATCCGCGGCGCAGAGAAGGCTCGCGAGGAGATGCGTGCCACGGCTGCTGAGCCAATCCCATGGGAGGACGTCAAGGCCGACCTCGGCTTGGCATGAGCGGACCCGAGAAGTACCGAGTCACTCTCGCTCCCGCGGCGGCTCGCAGGCTGCACAAACTGGACCACGTCGCCCGTCGACGCGTTCAGGCGGCGATCGAGCTCCTGACCGAGAATCCCAGACCACCGGCTGCCAAGCGGCTGGTGGGCGGATCCGGTGAGTGGCGGGTGCGCACGGGCGACTACCGGATCATCTATGAGATCCACGACAGTCAACTCATCGTGCTGGTGCTCCAGTTGGGGCATCGACGCGACGTCTACAAGCTCCGCTAAGCCTCCGAATGGTGCGGCCACGGTTCAGGCCGCGGCGTAGCGCGGTGCCATCGACTCCATCTGCTCGATCACGAGCTTGATGGCCTCGGGCTGCTTGTCCGGCGGGTACTTGTTCAGCACGAGCAGGCGCTTGATCGACGACCGCAGCTTGGCGCGCACGTCATCCCTCACGGTCCAGTCGGTCTTGATGTCGCGTCGCATGATTGCCAGCAGCTGCCGGGCGATCTTGGCGAGTACCTCGTCGCCCATCAACTCCACCGCAGACTCGTTCTGCGAAACCGCGTCGTAGAACGCCAGTTCGTCCTGCTCCAGGGGCGGGTTGAACTTCTTTCCACGCTCCGATTCGGCCTTCAGGTCGTTCGCCATCGCGATCAGCTCGGCGATGACCTCAGCCGACGTGAGCTGCTGGTTCGTGTACTTGCGCATCAGCTCGCGTCAAGCCGCTCGGAGAAGGCCCGCTGCCGCACCAGGCTGGTGCCGGCCACTCGCGCGGACTCCTCCATGAGCAGGTCGCGCAGCGCCTCGATGGCCAGGTGCGGGTTGGCGGCGCTCTGGGCGCGTGGCGGCGAAGTCGGGCCCGAGGTCCATCAGGCTCGGCTTGTCCATGCCGGCCGCCTGGTAGATGTCGACGATCTCGCCGGACTCCGTCGACTTCGCCACGAGCTGGCTCAGCAGACGGGCGATGTCCTCCGGCACCGGCTCGCCGCGCGACTGTCGCTCCTGGGCGTCGAACTTTCCCATGTAGACGCGGACTTCCTCGTAGAACCGCACGTCCGGGCGAAGGTGCTCGAGCGTCTGGCTCCCGGAGCAGAGCGCCCAGGCCCGGGCCAGCTGGCCGCTCAGCTTCCGATAACGGTCGGCCAGGGTCTCCTCGCCTTCGGCCACGTCGTTCCCCGGGGTCGACGGCTCGCGCAGGTAGTTGGTCATCGCCAGCGCTGCCCGCATCCACGACTTCGGCCCGCCGTCGAGCGGCCGCCTTCCAGTTGTACCCGGCGCACAGCCCGGCGAGGGCCCCGACGAGTTCCTCCGTCAGCACGACCGCCTCGTCGATGCTCCGGCCCATCGGCCGGCTCTCCTGGTCCCCCGGGCTGTACTCCGCCAGCGCCTTGTTGAGGTTGTCCGCCAGCGGCGCGTAGGCCACGAGAAGGCCGTCGGCCTTGCCGCGGAAGGTCCGGTTCACGCGGGCCAGGGTCTGCATCAAGCAGGGCGCCCTTGAGCGGCCGGTCGAGGTAGAGCGTGTGCAGCGGCGGCGAGTCGATACCCGGTCAGCATCATGTCCTTGACGATGACGATCTCGAGCTCGTCGTCGACCTCGCGCAGCCGCTCCTTGATCGCCTTGTTCGCCGAGTCCCGCCGCACATGGGCGGCGATCAGCGGCGGGTCCTGTGGCGTGCCGCTGTAGACGACCTTGATCTTCCCCTTCTCGATCGCCCTCGCGTGCCAGTCCGGGCGCAGCTTGACGATCTCGGCATAGAGGTTCGCGCAGATCTCGCGCGTCGCCACCGACGATCAGCGCCTTGCCGGGCGCCTCGATGAACTGCACCATCTGGCTGCGCCGGTTCTCCCAGTGCGTCGACGATGTCCTGCGCCAGCGCCGCCAGGCGCGCCGGCGCGCCGTAGACGGCGTTGATCACCGCGACGCTCTTCTCGATCCGCTCCCGCTCGGCGACGTCGAGCCCGACGGCGACCTCGTCCGCGGCGGCGTCGATGTCCTCCTCCGTGACGTCCGGCGCGAGCCCCACCTTGATCAGCCGCGGCTCGAAGTAGACCGGCACGGTCGCCCCGTCGGCCACGGCCCGGGTCAGGTCGTAGATGTCGATGTAGCTGCCGAAGACCTGCTGGGTGTCGCGCTCGGCGAAGGAGATCGGCGTTCCGGTGAAGGCGATCAGGGTGGCGTTCGGCAGCGCATCGCGAAGATGCCGGGCGTAGCCGTCGAGGTCGTCGTAGTGGCTGCGGTGCGCCTCGTCCACGACCACGATGATGTTGCGCCGGTCGGACAGCAGCGGGTGCTCGACGCCGGACTCGCGCTCGGCCTGGCTGCGACCGAACTTCTGCAGCGTCGTGAAGTAGATGCCGCCCGTGACCCGTGACGTCAGCTCCTCGCGCAGCGCACTGCGAGTCCTGATCTGCACCGGCTTCTCGGGCAGCAGCAGGCTCCGGTTGAACGTGTCGAACAGCTGCCCGTCGAGCTCGGTCCGGTCGGTGATCACCACGATCGTCGGGTTCGAGCAGCTTGGGATGGCGCATCACCCGGTTGGCGTACAGCTCCATCTCCATGGACTTGCCCGAGCCCTGGGTGTGCCAGACGACGCCCGCCTTGCCGTTGCTCTGCACGGCCTGGACGGTGCTACCCACCGCCTTGGTCACGGCGAAGTACTGGTGGGGCTTGGCGATCCGCTTCTGGAGACCTTCCGGCCCTTGGTCGAATGCCGTGAAGTCGCGCAGCAGTTGAAGGAACCTCTCGAGGTTGAAGACCCCGTCGATGAGGAACTCCAGCCCGGTGCCCAGGTGGCCGTCACCCGACTCGACGACTGTGGTAATCGGCTTGCCGTCGTCGTCGACGTTCCAGGGCGAGAAGTGGTTCAGCGGCGTGAACGGCGTGCCGTACTTCGCGAACAGGCCGTCACTGATGACCGACAGCAGGCAGAACCGGAACGCCATCGGGAACTCGCGGACGTACGTCTCGATCTGCGCATGCGCGGCGCTCACGTCGGCCTTCTCGGAGCCGGCCCTCTTGAGCTCGATGACCACGAGCGGCAACCCGTTGACGTAGAGCACGATGTCGAAGCGCCGCTCGTGCTCGCCCGCACGGACGGTCACCTGGTTGACCGCGAGGTACTCGTTCTCCTCGACTCGCTCGCCCAGCAGCCGGATCGTCGGGGTCTGCTCGACCCCGTCGGAGTCGATGTAGGTGATGCCGCGGTAGCCGTGCACCAGGTACTCGTGGATCCGGTGGTTCTCGGTCAGGGCGTCCTGCGACTTCGGCGACAGGATGTCGGCCAGCGCCTGCTGAAGGTATGGCGTCGGCACCGAGGGGTTCAGCCGGACCATCGCCTGACGGGCGCGGCTCGGAATGCTGGGATCGGCCCAGGACTCGCGCTCGCCGGACCCCGGGGCGATCTCGCTGCCGTGCAACGGTTTCCACTCCCGCTCGGCGAGCGCCTCGAGAGCCAGTTGCTCCCACTGGCCCTCGTTGAACCCGTCGATGCCTCCCATTACACCACCCCCTCGACAGCCTTCTCCGCGTCCTTGACGCGCACCTTCCCCGACATCAGCAGCGGCAACAACGCATCCCGCGTCTCGCCAAGCACTGCGTTCTCATCGCGACTTGGCACGGACGATGCCCATGCAGGCTCGCGACCTCGCACTGCCGAGTGCTTCTCGTTCGGGTCGCTCGGGTGGCAGCCTCGAGCATCAGCCGCTTGAGGTTCGCCATACTGATCTTGGGTTGGACGGCTCCTGTGACCAGCGGCAGCACGTTGCTGCGCTCAAGCGCCAGCCGCAATACCGTCCGTCGAGACGCCACGCCCCGTCAGCACGTGTGCGTGGTTGTTCACCCACGCCGGTCCGACCAGATGCACTGGACGACCGGACGACCCGTCATCGCGCACCACGGAGCCGTCCTCGCCCGCACGAGGACGCGCGGCTCATCGAGCAACGCCCTGTCGACATGGCCAACGACGCCGGCGGCACCGTAGTAGGCGGCGACACCCACGCGCGCTGCTCGCTCGTTGCGCAGACCGGGGCACGCGCAGCCTGTTGTGGAATTCGGCCACGTTCCGCCAAGCAACACGTCCAGGCGGCCTTCTGCGGCGATGGCGGCCCCAAACAGGGCGTCGGGCAAGCCGCTCTGCCGTCGCGACCAAGTCCATGTTGGCGGCGATCTTGTCGTCGAGCGCCCCCAACACCTCCGCAATCGCCTGCTGTTCATGGACGAGCGGGCATCGGGATCGCAGTGCAGCGCCTTGGCGACTCCGAGTAGTGACATGGTCTGCTGAACCGCGCCATGCGCGATGAGCGATCGTGTCCGCTGCGGCAGCCTCGTGAGCAGTAAGTGAAGCTACCGCGGGTTCAGACCCAGGACCGCACGCGTGATCGACATCTGGCTGGTATGCCACGAGCGCGAATCGACATCGGGTGATCACGAGCCGCTCGGCCGCGGTTCCTGCGGCAACGGTCACGACGTCGCCTCGGGTCGCGAGCGTCCGACTTGCGGACGGCTCGTTCGGTCCGAAAGCCGCCGTCGATGCAGACGCATCATCTGATCGTCGATGCCGGACATCGCATGTCCTGCGACCCGGACGCACGGGGATGCCCACGGCTACGGGACTCCTCGACCGTGGAGCCACGTGACGCCTCGTGAGTCCGTCGAGCTCGACGTCGCCCGACTCGAGCGATTCGCCCAGCGTCAGCACCAAGTCCGCTCAGCCATCGACGTCATCACGAGCCTCCCGAGCTGCTGGCGGACGACCTTCTCGAGGCGGGCGCTCTCCTCGAACTGCTCGAACAACTCCTTCGTCAGCCGCTCGATCTTGTCCTCGATCGGCTCGCCGTCGTCCTCGGCCTCGGGCGCGCCGACGTACCGCCCCGGCGTCAGCGCGTAGTCCGCGGCCTTGATGTCCGCCAAGGTGACGCTGGCAGCAGAAACCCGGCACATCGGCATACGACAGGCCTTTGGCTTCGGCGGAACTCGTGCCGCGCCACGCGTGGTAGGTGTCCGCGATCCTGGCGATGTCCTCGGTCGGCGAGCGCCCGCTCGGCACGGTCGACCATGTAGCCGAGCTCGCGGGCGTCGATGAAGAGCACCTGCCCGGTGCGGTCCGATCGTCCCCTGCCCGCCGGCGGTCTTGTCCTTGGCGAAGAACCACAGGCACACGGGGATCCCGGTGCTGCGGAACAGCTGGGTCGGCAGGGCGACCATGCACGACACCAGGTCGGCCTCGACGATGCTGGGCCCGGATCTCGCCCTCTCCGCCGGAGTTCGACGACATCGAGCCGTTCGCCATGACGACGCCGGCGCGACCACCCGGGGCGAGCTTGTAGAGGATGTGCTGGATCCAGGCGTAGTTCGCGTTGCCGGCCGGCGGCACGCCGTACTTCCAGCGCGGGTCCTTCTCGACGCGGTGCCCAGTCCTTGATGTTGAACGGCGGGTTGGCCATCACGAAGTCCATCTGGAGATCGGAGTGGTAGTCGAGCGCGAAGGTGTCGCCCCACCGCGACGCCGAGCCCCTTGTTGGCGATGCCGTGGATGGCGAGGTTCATCTTGGCCATCCGCCAGGTGCGCTCGTTGAGCTCCTGGCCGTAGATGGCGACGTCCTTGGGGTCGCCGTCGTGCTCGTAGATGAACTTCTCGGTCTGGACGAACATGCCGCCCGAGCCGCAGCACGGGTCGTAGACCCGGCCATGGGTCGGCTCCAGCACCTCGACGAGCACCTTGACGACGCTGGCGGGGGTGTAGAACTCCCCGCCGCGCTTGCCCTCTGCGCGGGCGAACTTCTCCAGGAAGTACTCGTACACCTCGCCCATGAGGTCGCGGGCCCGGCCAGCGCCCTGTCGGGTGAAGCGTCGCGCTGTTGAACAGGTCCAGCAGCTCGCCCAGCCGGCGCTGGTCGACGTTGTCGCGGTTGTAGATGCGCGGCAGCGTGCCGGCCAGCGGTCGGGTTGGCCCCCATGACCAGGTCCATCGCTTCGTCGACCAGCTCGCCGACTGGCTTGGCCGGTCCTTCCATCGAGGCGGGCAGACCCTTCGCATTCTGGGCGAGATACGCCCAGCGCGCGGTCCGCGGGACGACGAAGACGCCGTAGCCCGGCGTACTCCTCAGGGTCGTCGATGAGCTGCTCGATCTGCTCGTCGTCGGCGCCTTCGGTCGCGCAGTTCCGCGCGGATCGCCTCGCGCCGCTCCTCGTAGGCGTCCGACACGTACTTGAGGAAGACGAGGCCGAGGATGACGTCCTTGTACTGCGACGCGTCCATCGACCCGCGGAGCTTGTCGGCCGCCTTCCACAGCGTGTCCTTGAGCTCCTTCATCGTCGACGGCGCCGACGGCTCCTTCGCGGTTCTCGCCTTGGGCGGCATGCTCAACATCCTTCTCTTCGTGGTTGTCTGGGGTCTGTCGCGGCACTCCCGGGCCGCATCACGATGTGTCCCGGTCGATCCGGGCCAGCAGCGCGCCGATCACGAGCTCGGCCGCTCGCTCGACGTCGTAGTCGGCAGGCACCTGCGTCACGAGCGGGTCCACGTCGGCCCGGAAGGACCTGTCGCCCACCTTCGCACGAAGATTCGCGATGGCCTTGGCAGACGTGAGGCCCGGCGGCCGGTACGGGCGGAACGCGGCCAGCACCTCTCCCGGTGGCAATGCGAGGTGGTCCAGCGCAAGCCACAGGTCGAAGAGGTCACGTCCCTTGGACCGTTGGTAGAGCGCCCGGATCTTGGTCGCCACCAGCTCGGCCGGCTGGAAGGTCAGCACTTCGGCCTTGCCCTGCCACCACGACGACTCAACCGCATGCGTGTGCCGTAGGTGCGGCAGCGCTGGCGACCGCTCGTGGGTGTTGACCTCGACCTTCAGGCGCAGCGGATTTCCGGTGCTCGCCACGGTGCGCCAGTAGACCTTCGGGTGCTCCCCGACCCGGGTTCGCACTTCGAAGCCGAGGTCCTCACCGATTCGGGTGAGCGCTCGGGTCAGCTGCTTGATGCCCGATCCCGATGCCCGGACGTAGTCGAGGTCCTCGCTGTAGCGCAGCGGCGCCGCCAGGTGCAGCTTGTGCAGCGCGGTGCCACCGCGGAACACCAGTTCGTCGCCCAGGTAGGCATCGGAAGCGATCGCGCAGATGGCGCGGGACAGGAGGAGATCCTGCTCGACCTGCTCACGGGTTGGCCATGGCCGCGAAACACCCCAGGCAGTGACCGCGTCGTAGGGGATCACAGGTCTGGCTCCACGTCACGGTTGAGCCGGATGTTCCATCGCGGGTCCAACGGACCCACCAGGTCAAGAGCGGGATCCAGCCGTGCCGCCGTCGCCGGCCCGGACATCGCCACGTCGTGAAGATCGGTCAGGTCATCACGCTGGGAGAAGTGCTCCAAGACCCATCCGAGCCGCCGCACCGTCGCGGACGGGAAGAGCGATGCGAGCCGCACGACGTCTGCGACGCTGAACGCGTCTCCTTCCGCCAGATCGACCAGCACCGTCGCCGCATTGTCGATCCCGCCCGCCTCGGCCACATCAGTCGCGATGTCCAGGGCCGTCGCCTCAGGAGTCGATACTCGGGCGGTGCCCGACCGCGTCGCTCGCTCGACCACGGGGATCGATTCCAGGTGACCTCGCTGGAAGAACTCGAACCTCGTGCGCCCCACCTCACGGGGGCGCACCTGTCGGGACACTGCAACCTGGAACACCTGCGGCGCCTGATGGGCTGCCCCGTGGACCTCTGCCGCGGACAGCCAGCCCACGTAGTAGGAGACCCCCAAGTGGTTAGCCAGGCGGTCGACGATCTCCAGGCCGGGCGGCGCGCCCCACGTGCGGTATTCGGGCGGCACAGGCACCCACAGTCCACGCGCGGGACTCACCCACTCCCCTCGCTGCGCGGGCGCATGCATCCTCCGTCGCACGTGGTCCTCGGGGACGGACAGGACGTCCGCCAGTTCCGTGGTGCTCAGCGCGCTGATCCCTCGGGACAGGGCCCAGTCCGCGGCCAAGGGGGCCTTAACGGCTGTAGCAACCATCACCCCTCCTCTCGATATTGCCTATCGTCACACTTTTGATGACTTTCGGCAATCTGAAGAGAGACGGTCGCGGCTCCCGTCGCAACACCGTCCACGATTCTTCCAGCCAACCGCTCGAGCGCGTCGACCCGACGCAGTGCGGCGTGGCGCTCGTCAGCCACCACCCGCAGCACCTCACTGAGGGCGTCGGCGTCCTGCGGCGGGACCCGCGGCACTGCCCATGTGCGCCACTGGCGGGAACCGTCGGGCAGCGAGTTGATCGCACGGGCCACCGCCTCGGGCACCACACCGGAACCAGGCGCGCACCGCAGCACCCGTGCCGGGTATGCCACGACCGAGAGGCCCACGCGGTCGACCACGGCTCGGGGCCGTGGCGTCGTCACGAACACCACGTCATCCGGCTCCGTCCGCCGTGCCCGAGGGTGGCGACGCTCCAGCTCGATCGGGTCGATCCCCGGGGGCGACGGCGCAGCCGCGCTCATCACGTCATCCGGGCCGAGCACCTGCAGGCTGCCCTCTCCCAGAGCTTCGCGATGCAACCGCACGCCAGCGAGGACCCGCACAGCACCCTCCGCAACGGCCTCGGCCAGCGACACGACCGGCATACCGCCGGCACGCTCACCCGGCGTCACTTGGAGGCGAGCCTCCAACCCCGCCTCCTTCGCCAGGCTGCGCAGGGCCACCACGTCCTGGGCCGGCTGCACGACCCTCGCCGTGGCGGGGCGTACGCCATCTGGCACAAGAGGTCCGCGGCCCGCGAGGATCGTCGCCGTGCGGGCTATCCGAGCGAACCGGAACGCATGGGTCGCTCCCAGCCGGCGGTCGCCCATGGAGGACACCACGTCGGTGGCCAGGTCATCGACCACGTCTGCGGTGAGCTCCGCATCGCTCACGTCCGCGGTCGACACCCATCGCTCCTCCAGCCGCACCCCGGGCGCGTCGGCTCCCAGCACCCACAGACCCAGGGCCTGTCGGGAACTGCCTACCAGGAGTCCCTTGGGCAGCCGCGCCACCAGTCGCAGCCGGCCGAGCCGGAGGACCCGGTCGCGCTCGGCTTCCAGAGCCGGGTCATGCAGGTCGTCGCAGAGCGCTGCGGAGGGCCCGACGATGAGCGCGCGATGCACCTCCGGCAAGTCGAGCTGGATCCCGTCGATGGCATCAAGGACCTCGCGGCGTCCCATCGCCAGGCGCACCTCGTTCGGGAACTTCGCGACGACGAGAACGGCTGTGTCTGAGGGCGCAGAACGGGCCACGGCCCATCCAAGGATCAGGTGCGTCCGTCGGGCCCAACGGGCGCCCGGGGTGTCCCCCGTGACACAGACCGTGGCGTCGATGCTCTCGCCGAGGCGATCCATCACTGCACCGATGAGGTCGCCGCTGCCACCGGTGGGGTCGACGATGGTCACGCCGGCGGCTGAAAGGTCAAGAGCCAGAGCGGCTCCTTGGGCGCCCACGAGCCTGAGGCCCGTTTCCGTCAGCGTCACCTTGGCGGTTGCGCTGTTTGGCCTGCGCAGGGACCCCAGCCGCTTGAGCGCGCCATCGACGCTGTATGCCGCATCCGTGAGCCTGTCGACGTAGCTCGCCATCCGGGGAAGGTCGTCGCCGAGCACCTCGATCTCGCGGAACAGGCACTCGTCGTCCGGATCCTCTTCGTCGGCCAGGTCGACGAGCTCCTCCGCTGGGGCTCCGGCGAGGGTGGCGCCGGTGCGCGCCTTGAGGCACAACAGCGCGGATGCGGCATCCAGGGGAGCAACCTGGTCTGTTGTGATCGCGGGCAACTCGACGTGTGCATACGCGTC
The DNA here is from genome assembly GCA_963715025.1 of uncultured Actinomycetota bacterium. GTDB lineage: Bacteria > Actinomycetota > Actinomycetes > Actinomycetales > Dermatophilaceae > DASSJT01. The sequence goes on from CAVQQQ010000002.1 coordinate 1,123,302, forward strand.
TGCCCTCGCCTCGCGGTTGTTGCCGCGGCCAGTGCGCTCGAGCCACGACAGGACGTCGTCGACCCGGAAGCGCTCGGCCCCCTGGGCCTTGGTGACCGGCTGTGGGAACGGGACGGAGTTACCGGCTACGACCGGGCGGCGGCGCCACATGCTCACGACGGGCCGACGGACTCCAGCAAGGGCCGCGACATCTGACAGCGTCATCAACGGTTCAACCGCCACTCGGGCCATCCCTCCCCCCGCGGCTGTGCAGGTTTCCTCAAACCTAGAGCACGTTTAGCCGGAAGGTAGCCATATCACTGATAAGGAGGCTTATCAGGACATGACGTGGTGAGGAACGGCACTGCAGCGCACTCTCCTTTCGTCGCGAAGTCCGCGACATGGAGAACCAGGAGGCCGACATGCCGGACGGCTTAGCTCTGCCCGGGGTCACTTATGACGCCACCACCCCCGCTCTGCACATCACAGAGCTGACCATTACGAATCCTGCCGTCACGACGGAGGCCCTTCGCTGGTCCACGGGAAGCCGTGGCGCCGCGGCGGCAGCCGAGGAAGTACACGGGGCCGACCTCACGGCATACGCCGAGCGGGCCATCGTCATCGGTGCTCAGGCCATTGCCTCGGCAGGAGCCGCGCAGGACACCTTCAATCTCGAACAGCTCGTCCAGGACGTCGGCACCCGGACCGCTGAGTCCACGACCCAGGCGGTCACAGCCACGACGAAGGTCGTCTCCGATGCGACCAAAGCACTCCAGTGCGCCTCCGATGAGGCCAAGAAGGCCCTCGACGAGGCCGGCGCCTCGGCTCGCAAGGCCTTCGGGGAGTCGGTGTCCGCGGCTCGCGCCGAGCTGCATGCACAGCTGGGGCAGCTCTTCGGCGGAGAGGATCCGGAGGTCCTGGCGAGGCTCAGGCCGCTCCTGGAGAACTTCGGTCTAGGCCTCGCTCAACGGGCCGACGCGCACACCGCCGAACTCTTCGACAAAGCGACCAAGTCGCTGAATCCTGACGACCCGACGTCTCCCCTGGCCAAGCACAGGCTGCAGATGGAGCAGCAGCACGCTGACCTGACCGCGCGCCTCGAGAAGCAGCACCAAGAGCTGACGAGGAACGTGGCCGAGCTCACCACGGCAGTCAGGGTCCAGCAGGCCGCTGCAGAGGCGACTGTGAAGCTGGCCAAAGTGACGCCCCTCGCGGGGAGCACCTACGAGGACAAGCTCCACCTGCTCATGGGGTCCATCGCCATTGGCCTGGGCGACGAGTACATCGCTACTGGACACATCCCGGGCGCGATCAGCAGGTCCAAGAAGGGCGACGGCGTGCTGACCATTTCCGGCACCCCTGCCCGCCTGGTCGTGGAGATGACCAATTCGCAGCGCAGGGATTGGGGCGACTACCTCGACGAGGCGGAGCGCAACCGTCAGGCGATCGCGTCGCTCGGGCTCGTCGCGAGCGTCGAGCGCAACTCAGGGCAGGCCGTTCGGGTCCTCGGCCCACGGCGCCTCGTGCTGGCCTTCGACCCGGAGATCGACGACGCGTCCCTCCTCCGCACGGTGGTGCAGCTGCTGCGGACCAGCGCCCTTGCCGCTGTCGCACGACAGGACGACAGCGGGGCGCACGAGGCCAAGGAACGCATCGAGGAGGCGCTCCAGGTACTGCCCAAGGTCGAGAAGATCCGGAAGGCCGCCGGCTACATCCGCAAGAACGCCGATGACATCGACCGTGAGGGCGACAAGCTCCACACCGCTCTGAGCCGGCTTCTGCTGCAGGCCCAGACGGCGCTGTCCGGCACCGCGCTGGCGGTGGTCGAGGGCCCACGCGCGGACGACTCGACGGGGGCGGCCTGACCACTGTCCGTCCGCCTGGCGCGCTCGACCTGAGGGGGCGAGCGCCCCAGCGCGGCAACGAACGTCATCACTCCAGGAAGGAAGCGCACATGCAGAAGAGACACCTCATCGGCTACCCCGCGACGGCGATCATCGCCTTGGGGCTTGGGGCCTCAGGAGGCTCGGACGGCGGCGCCACCAACGCCTCCAGCATCGCGACGCAGGTCACCGTGACGAAGGCAGTTCCTGGGCCGACGCAGTTCGCGACCGTGACAACGGGCCCGACTGTCAGGATCACGGCCGAACCCGCACCGCCGAAGGCGGCCATGGCCGGCGAGGGCATCTACGAGGTAGGGGTCGATCTCCGGCCCGGTACTTACCTCTCACCCCCTGCCGACAGCGGCAACTGCTACTGGGCCAGGCTCTCGGGACCTGACACGTCCGAAGACATCATCGACAACGGCAACTCCGCCGGTCAGGTGCTCGTCACCATCAAGAAGAGCGACAAGTTCTTCATGGCATCCGGGTGCAACGACTGGGTTCGCCGCTGATCGACGTCGAGCGCTGGTCTCTATCTCATCGAGTGGAGCGATAGCGACAACCGAACACACGGGTCACCGGGGTCAGGGCTCCCGAAAAGCGGGCGCGCCAGCATACGGCCATGGGCCATCATCGCGGGGTGACTCTTCCTGACGGGCTGACCGCCCGCGCGTTCGTCCCCAGGGATGCCCAGGCCGTGACAGACCTGTTCGCGACGCCGAGAAGCACGACACCGGGCAGGTGGCCATCGAGCTGGAGGACATCGTCGGCGACTGGCAGCGTCCCAGCTTCGACCTCGCGACCCAGGCCGTCGGTGTCTGCTTCAGGCGAGCTCGTGGCAGCCGGGAGGTCTACAGGGCCCGGCGTGCAGATGCCGCCGTGCACCCCGACCACCGGGGGCGCGGCATCGGCAGCTGGCTGGCCGACCTGGCTGGAGGACCGCGCGCGGCGGGAAGGTGGCAGCGTGGTCGGCCAGACCGTTCGGCCGGCAGCGAGGGCGAGCGGTTCTTCCAGCAGCGCGGATACACCGAGGGCGTGGACGTCGTGGGTGCTCGAGGTCCCTGCGGACCGGACGATCGCGCCCGAGCCGCTGCCCGAGGGCTACACGATTCGCGACTTCGTGCCCGGTGCAGACGACGAAGCGGCCTTCCGGCTCGTCGACGACGCGTTCAACGAGTGGCCCGACCGGCAGCCGTCCACGCTCGACGACTGGGCGGCCCGTGCCATCCGGCGACCGGGGTTCGAGCCGTGGCAGCTGCGCATGGTCGAGGATGATTCAGGCACGGCGGTCGGCGTCGCGTACACGATCGTCACCGGGGACTGCGGTTACGTGGACCAGCTGGCGGTGCGCAGGGACCAGCGCGGCCAGGGGTTGGCCCGGAGCCTGCTCGTCGACGCCTTCCAGCGCGCCCGCGAGCGTGGCGCCGCCCGCAGCGAGTTGTCGACCGACAGCCGCACGGGGCGCTCGGGCTGTACGAGCACGTCGGCATGGTGGTCACGCAGACCTGGCGGCACTGGCAGACCGACCTCTGAGGCCAGAGGCGAGGCACAGTCTCAGCGGCGCTTGAGCAGCTCTTCGGCGATCTGGACGGCGTTGAGGGCCGCGCCCTTGCGCAGGTTGTCGCCCACCACGAACATCACCAGGCCCTTGCCCTCTGGCGCGGACTGGTCGACCCGCACGCGCCCGACGTAGACGTCGTCGCGACCCGCGGCCTCGAGCGGGTTGGGGACGTCGGCCACCGCCACACCCGGCGCGCGGCCGAGGAGCTCGAGCGCCTGCTCCGGCGTGATGTCCTCTGCGAACTCGGCGTGAATCGCCAGCGAGTGCCCGGTGAACACCGGCACGCGAACGCACGTCCCCGACACGCGCAGGTCAGGGATGTGCAGGATCTTGCGGGACTCGTTCCGCAGCTTCTGCTCCTCGTCAGTCTCCAGCGAGCCGTCGTCGACGATCGACCCGGCGAGGGGGATCACGTTGAAGCCCACTGGCACGGCATACACCTGCGCCGCAGGCACCTCCACTGCGCGGCCGTCCAGCGCCAGGCCGGTGGGGTCGCCAGCGGCATAGCCGCCGCGCAGCTGGCGGTCGAGCTCCTGTACGCCCTTGCCCCCGGAGCCCGACACGGCTTGGTAGGACGCCACGTTGAGCCGCACCAGCCCGGCCGCGTCGTGCAGCGGCTTGAGCACGGGCATGGCGGCCATCGTCGTGCAGTTCGGGTTGGCGACGATGCCCTTCGGGATGTCATCGAGGTCGTCGGCGTTGACCTCGGCCACCACGAGCGGTACCTCCGGGTCCCTGCGCCAGGCCGAGGAGTTGTCGACCACGGTCGCGCCGGCCGCCGCCACGCGGGGCGCCAGCACCTTGGAAGCTGCGCCGCCGTTGGAGAACAGCGCGATGTCGAGGCCGGAGAAGTCCGCGGCCGCGGAGTCCTCCACGGTCACCTCGCCGCTGGACCACGGCAGCGTCGTGCCGGCCGAGCGCTCCGAGGCGAAGAACCGCATGTCGTCGACCGGGAAGCCCCGCTCTGCGAGCAGCGTGCGCATGACTGAGCCGACCTGTCCGGTCGCCCCGAAGACTCCGATTCGCATGCGCCAAGAATAAGAGCCCGAGGGGTATGCCGGTCCGCGGGCCCACGATGTGGCGGTCGCCTTGGGCGAATTGGCGGGTTCTCCGCGGCGTGCAGCAGCACGGAGGCGTAGTGGTGCCGCAGGTCATCGTGGACGTAGCGAGCCCTACCGACGTGCGCGCCCGCGAGGCCGATGCCCAGCGGGCTCCCGCAGAACAGCGCGAAGCGGGAAGCGCGGGCGCGCAGTCGCTGAGATACCCCGTGCCTCCCGCTTGTGAGATGCGCTAAGACTTGGATCATGAGGGCGGCTGCCAGACGACGCAGCGTGACGCCTAGGTACGTGACCACCCTCTTCGCACGACGCCTTCGAGCTGAGAAGACACCGCAAGAACAGTCCACGGCGGCGCTCAGGCTCGGAGACGGAACCCACCCAACAGCTCTCAGTGAATCGGGGAATTATGGCGCAGGTCAGTTCGTACAGCCTTCTCTTCTACGGCAGCCCTTCCGGCTATCAGACCAATCGTGCCCAGATCCAGCTCAGCGATTCGGCGGGGAACACGCTGGCGTGGATCAGGTTCAACGATCCTGGGATGTTGTTCGAGAACGACGACGTCATGGGCGGCATCATTCGGATGCACATGCCCTCGGCGATGTTCGGCAATGTTCTGGATGTGCTGCGCAACGAGCAGCCGATCCACGTGTACTTCGCCGCGGGTCGTGGCTTTCTCGGTACCGCGAGCGAGCCGATCGGTGAGGGCGAGGCGTAGGTCGACTCCCCGACCCGGAGTCCTCACCTGCTCCGAACGCCTGCGGTGCGGATGTGGACCCACCCCGCCGACCGGGCCTGGTCAGGGTGCCGGGCCCGCCAGCCGCTACGCGCGCACGAAGCGGATCCGCCAAGCCTCCGGTCCGCGCTGGAGGTAGTCGACCGCGAAGGACCCCGGTGAGCGGCCCTCGAGCTGCCGAAGCAGCGGGAGCGGGTCGTGGGGTGCCACGAGAACGAGGCCGCCACCTGGTTTGACCGAGTCGAGCGCTCCGAAGATCGTCGCGTGCCTGATGGCGTGCGGAACCGAGCGGGCATCGAGCTCGGGAAGGTCCGCCTCCTCAGCCTCACCGCACGTGCAGGGGCCGCCGATCCCCGACGCCGCTGGGTCAGTGTTGGCGTCGTCTCCATGGTGGGAATGGCCGTGACTGGACTCGGGCCCGTGGTGGTGGTGCTCATGGTTGTGCTCATGGTTGTGCTCATGGTTGTGCTCATGGTGGTGCTCGCCACGGTCGTGCTCGTGGCCTTCGCCCCCACCACCGAGCAGACTGTGCATGCCCTCGAGGGCCCCGGCCAGCGAGACTTCGGCGCTCTGGGCCAGTAGGGGCAGGATCTGGTCGTTCTCCTTGGCGAGGTGGCTCTCGAAGGTGACGCTCAGGGCGCGTGCCTCCGCGGCCGCACGGACGTGGTCCGGGGCCTCGCGCAGTGACTCCACGAGTCCCACGATGAGCTGGTGCTCGGCCAGCATCGCGTCGACCAGGAGCCGTGCACGTGGGTCCTCATGCGCGGGTGGGTACATCGCCTCTTCCTCGGCGCGGGCGTGCGGCACCAGTTCCCGCTCGGCCCACCGGACCAGCTCGTCGCGGCTGGCGAGCGCTGACTCCCGATCGGGAGCGGCCGCGATCCTGGCGGCCAGCGCAGCCAGCGCACCCGACATCTCGGCATGGTGCTGCTTCACCGCCTCCGCCGCAGCGGCATCCTCAGCATTCGATGCGACAAACATGGTGTCCACGTGACCCTCCTGGCCTCTCCCCGCCCAGTGGCGGTGGTTCACTCCATTTAATACACTGATTTCCGTGAATATTCCAGTCGCCCTGGAGCAGCGCATGGCAGCGGGCTTCGGTCCAGCCCCGACACCTGCGGCCCCCCGTGCCCAGAATGGCCCCAGTCGGGCAGCCGCCGCGGTGCTGACGGTCCTTCGCGACCACGCCGGCCCGATCACCGCGGCTGAGCTGGCCGCCCGCCTGGGCCAGCACACCAACACCGTCCGTGAGCACCTCGATGCGCTGGTGGAGGAACGCCTCGCCACACGGGAGAGGTCTCCGGCAAACGGGCGAGGCCGGCCGGCATGGCTGTATGCCGCCACACCGTCAGCGCCGGCGAGCCGCGAGTACGCCGGCCTCGCGACCGCCTTGGCCATGCAGCTCGCCCGCAGCAGCGCACACCCTCGCGAGGACGCGGTAGCGGCCGGCGCTCGGTGGGGGCGCCAGCTCGCCGAGGCGGTCCCCGACGAACCCGCAACCGCCGCCGCTGCCCGGCGCCAGGTCGTCCGGCTGCTCGACGCCCTCGGATTCGCGCCATCCCCCGATGAGCGCACCATGACCGTGCGCCTGCGCCAGTGCCCCTTGCTCGACGCAGCGCGGCAGCAGCCGGAGGTGGTGTGCTCGGTGCACCTCGGCATCGTGCGCGGTGCGCTCGCCACGTGGCACACGAAGAACGGCGACACCGGCCTCGTCCCCTTCGCCCAGCCCGGTGCGTGCCTGCTGCACCTCACGGGCGCAACAGCCCACAGTTCCTGACGAGCGCGACAGCGCCACAGCTGACCAGCCCGCAGCTGCGGATCCGCCGGCCCCGCTAGAACCCGAGGCGGTGGAGCTGCTTGGGGTCGCGCTGCCAGTCCTTGGCGACCTTGACGTGCAGGTCGAGGAACACCTTCTGTCCGAGCAGCCCCTCGATGTGCTTGCGGGCCGTCGTGCCGACCTCGCGCAGCCGTGACCCGCCGCGGCCGATGACGATGGCCTTCTGCGACGACCGCTCGACGAAGAGGTTGACCCTGACGTCGAGCATCGGGCTGTCCTCAGGACGGTCCTCACGCGGCGCCATCTCCTCGACGACCACCGCCAGCGAGTGCGGAAGCTCGTCGCGGACGCCCTCCAGCGCGGCCTCCCGCACCAGCTCGGCGATCATGACCGCCTCCGGCTCGTCGGTGAGCACGCCCTCGGGGTAGAGCGGCCCGGGCGCGCTCGGCAGGTAGGAGGAGAGCACTGCGGCGACCTCGTCAACTTGTTCGCCAGTCTCGGCCGAGCAGGGCACGATGTCGGCCCACTCGCCAAGCTGGTCGATGGCGATGAGGTGTTCGGCAAGCCGCTGGCGATCGACGCGGTCGGTCTTGGTGGCGATGGCGACCACGGGGCGGCGTTTGGCCCGCTGGAGCTCCCGAAGCTCGGCGGCGATGAAGCTGTCCCCCGGGCCGATGCGCTGGTCCGAAGGGAGGCAGAAGCCGATGACGTCGACCTCGAGCAGGGTCTCGCGCACCAGGTCGTTGAGGCGCTGCCCGAGCAGGGTTCGCGGTTTGTGCAGGCCCGGCGTGTCAACCAGGATCAGCTGGCTCTCGCTCGTCGTCACGATCCCACGGATGGTGTGGCGCGTGGTCTGCGGCTTCGACGACGTGATCGCGACCTTCTGCCCGACCAGTGCATTGGTCAGCGTCGACTTGCCTGCGTTGGGCCGCCCCACCAGGCAGGCAAATCCTGCCCGGTAGGCTGGAGCGGACGCCGCCTCGGTCATGCCACACCTTCCTGGTCGCGGTGGGCCGGCTGGGCCTCGGCCCCACCGTTCAGGTCGGGGAGCGCGAGTCGCTGCACGATCACGGATGCGATCCGGTGCCGGCGCCCCGCCATCTTCTCGGCGGTGAGGCCCAATCCCGAGACCTCAGCGTAAGACCCCACGATGGGCACGCGCCCGATGGTCTTTCCGATGAGGCCGCCGACTGTGTCGACCTCGTCCTCGCCGATGGTGACATCGAAGAGGTCGGCCAGGTCGTCGATGCTCATGGTGGCCGGCACGCGGGTGGTGCCATCCTCGAGCCTCTCGACGCCAGGCGCCTCGCGGTCGTACTCGTCGGCGATCTCGCCCACGATCTCCTCGAGGATGTCCTCGATCGTGACGAGGCCCGCGGTTCCGCCGTACTCGTCGACCACGATGGCGAAATGGCTCTGGTCTCGCTGCATCTCTCGCAGAAGGTCATCGACCGGCTTGCTCTCGGGGACGAAGTGCATGGGCCGCATCAGCCGCTCGACGGGAAGTGCGGCCGCGTCGGGGTCGGCGTTGAGCCGCCGCACCACGTCCTTGAAGTAGAGCAGCCCCAGGACGTCGTCAGAGTCCTCCCCGACCACGGGGATCCGGGAGAAGCCGGAGCGGAGGAAGAGCGACATCACCTGACGGCAGGACTTGTCGGCGTCGATGGTCACCATGTCGGTGCGCGGCACCATCACCTCACGCGCCAGCGTGTCACCGAGCTCGAAGACCGAATGGATCATCTCGCGCTCCTCGGCCTCGATCAGCGCGCGCTCACCCGCGAGGTCAACCAGGTCCCTCAGCTCCGACTCGCTCTGGAACGGCCCGTCGCGGAAGCCCGGGCCCGGCGTCACCGCGTTGCCGACGGCGACCAGCAGCCGCGCGACCGGGCCCAGGAGCCGGCGGAACCACACGACCACGGGCGCCGCGGCCAGCGCAACGGAGTCCGAGTGCTGGCGGCCCAGGGTGCGCGGCGAGACGCCCACGACCACGAAGGACACCAGTGCCATGACACCGATGGCGATGAGCAGCGGCCCCCAGAAGCCCTCCACCAGGTCTGCAACGGCGAACGTGATCATCACCGCGGCGGCCGCCTCGAAGACCACGCGAAGGAAGGTGGTGGTGGAGAGGTATGCCGCGGAGTCGCCGACGATGTGGTCGAGGGCCCGGGCGCCGGGCCGGCCCTCGTCCAGCAGCTCGTGAGCACGGACGCGTGACATGCGCTGGAGGGCAGCCTCGGCCAGTGAGAGGAGGAAGGCGGCGACCACGCTCAGGACGGCCGCGATGATCAGGCGGGTGACCATGTCGGCTCAGTCTCGCGGGCGACCACGACCGGCGAGGAAGGTCAGCAGCAACTGGCGCTGAAGCTCGAACATCTCCTTCTCCTCGGCGGGCTCGGCATGGTCGTACCCGAGCAGGTGGAGGATGCCGTGGGTCGTCAGCAGGAGCAGCTCCTCCTCGGTGGCGTGGCCGGCATCCCGCGCCTGCTTGGCAGCCACGCTGGGACAGAGCACGATGTCGCCCAGCACCCCCTCCTCGGGCTCGAGCCCCTCCCGGCCGGGCCGCAGCTCGTCCATGGGGAAGCTCATCACGTCGGTCGGACCCGGCAGGTCCATCCACTGGACGTGCAGCGTCTCCATGGCCGCCTCGTCGACCAGTCGCAAGCACAGGTCGGCCTGGGGGTGGACGCGCATCTGCTCCATGACGTACTTCGCGCAGGCAACCAGCTCCAGCTCGTCGAGGGCGAAGTCCGTCTCATTGAGGACGTCGATGCTCACGCGGTGCTCGTCTCCTCTGCTGCTGGGTGTCCCACCGGCCATAGGCGTCGACGATCGCCCCAACCAGCCGGTGGCGCACCACGTCCTGGGCGGTGAGCTGGGCGAAGTGCACATCCTCGACGCCGTCGAGGATCTCCTGGACCACGCGCAGGCCGCTGCGCGTTCCGTCCGGCAGGTCGACCTGCGTCACGTCGCCCGTGACCACCATCTTGGATCCGAAGCCCAGCCGCGTGAGGAACATCTTCATCTGCTCGGGCGAGGTGTTCTGTGCCTCGTCGAGGATGATGAACGCGTCATTGAGCGTCCTGCCACGCATATACGCCAGCGGGGCCACCTCGATCGTCCCGGCCGCCATGAGCCGCGGAATCGACTCGGGGTCGACCATGTCGTGCAGCGCGTCATAGAGCGGGCGCAGGTAGGGGTCGATCTTGTCGCTGAGGGTGCCCGGTAGGAAACCGAGCCGCTCCCCCGCCTCGACGGCCGGCCGGGTGAGGATGATGCGGTTGACCTGCTTCGCCTGCAGCGCGGCAACCGCCTTCGCCATGGCGAGGTAGGTCTTGCCCGTGCCAGCAGGCCCGATGCCGAAGACCACCGTGTGCGCGTCGATCGCGTCGACGTAGTGCTTCTGGTTGAGCGTCTTGGGCCGGATCGTGCGCCCGCGCGAGGACACGATGTTCATCGTGAGCACGTCGGCTGGCCGCTCGGCCGTCTGCGCCCGCAGCATGCCGATGGAGCGCTCGACGGCGTCCCGGTTGAGGGGCTGGCCGCCCTCGATCACGAGCAGCAGCTCGTCGATCAGCCGCTCGACGAGGGCCACATCGGCGGACTCGCCGGTCATGCGGAACTCGTTGCCGCGCACGTGGATCTGCAGGCGGGGGAATCCGCGCTCGATGGTGCGCAGAAGCTCGTCGCGAGGGCCGAGCAGGGTCACCATCTGGACCGAGGGTGGGATGGTCACGGTGTGTGTCGGGACGGCGTGCCCCTGGCGAGGTGCGTCACCGTCGTGGTCGGAGGAATCGTCGACGCCGGGCGCAGCGGACAGGGCGCCGGGATGGTGAGGGTCTGTCATATCGCGGACAAGTCTACGGCGCGGCTCAGCCGGGCGGCCACGTCATGGCACGGCCGCCGAGCACGTGGACGTGTGCGTGGAAGACCGTCTGGTGGGCCTCGGGACCGGTGTTGGCCACCGTCCGGTACCCGCGATCCAGCCCCTCCTGCTCCGCAACGGCGGCCGCACCCGTGATCACGTCCGCGAGCTCCTCGGGCGACGCGCTGGCCAGCTGCCCGAGGTTCTCCACGTGGCGACGCGGGATGACCAGGACGTGGGTGGGTGCCTGCGGGTCGATGTCGCGGAAGGCGACGCTGTGCTCGGACTCGTAGACCACCTGCGCGGGCACGTCGCCACTGAGGACCAGGCAGAACACGCAGGACTGCGATTCACCAGCTTCGGTCATGCCCCGACCCTGTCGGCTGGCTCCGCACGCGTCAACCGGAATGCGGGACAGCGCGTCAATGGACCGTGAGAATGGTGGCCGTGGCTGAGCGCGCGGGGCGGGGCACGCCGGGTCCCGGCTCCTCATGGGCTGCTGACACGGCCATTACCGAGCTGTATGCCGGACACTGGGCTTCCCTGGTGCGCCTCGCCTGGCTCCTGGTCAGAGATCAGGCGGCGGCCGAGGAGGTCGTGCAAGACGCCTTCATCGCGGTGCATCGCAGGTGGGCGGCTTTGCGCAGCACAGACCGGGCGGAGGCCTACCTGCGCCGCGCTGTGGTCAACGGCGCCCGATCCTCGCTCCGCCACCGCGGCGTCGAGCAGCGCCACCTCGCTCGCGAGCAGGGCGACCCGAGGGGTGCCTACGGCGTGAGGAGCCAGGCGAGCGCCGAGCAGACTGCCATCGACCACGAGACGACGTCAGACATGATCCGGGCCCTGTCGGCGCTTCCCCGGCGCCAGCGCGAGGTGCTGACTCTGCGCTACTACCTCGACCTGAGCGAGGCACAGATCGCTGACGCGCTCGGCATCTCGGCGGGGTCGGTGAAGGCCCATGCCCACCGCGGGCTTTCGTCCCTGCGGGCAGCGATGGAGGGTCCGCAATGAGTGGCGACGAGGGGAAGGGCGACTTCATGGACCGCGACTTCAGGGACCGCGACTTCACGAAGCGGCGGCCTCACGAGCAGGACTTCGCGGACCACGATGTCGAGCCGGGCGAGTTCGACCTCGTGGAGCGCCACCTCCGCCGCGACCTGCACTCGGAGGCTCTGCGGATCGAACCTGGCGAGCGGCTCGACGCGATCCTCTCCGGGGCCCACTCCGATGCCGCTTCGACGCCTCCTCAGAGTGGTTTCCGGCGCTGGCTCGCTCCAGTCGCCGCAGCCGCCGCTGTTGCCGTCGTGGCCGGTGGCGCGTGGCTTGCGACCCGGGACAACGGCACGCCGGCCGCGCCCGCTGCGAGCACCAGCACCAGTCCCGTCCCCTCGACCACTCCGCGCTCGTCGGCGCCCACGACCAGGACCCCCTCTTCGACAAAGCCACCGGTGGGCACTGCCCTGGCCCTCCCGGCATACTTCGTCGGAGCCACCGGGGACGACGGGGGCTTCGGGCTCTACCGCGAGTTCATCCGGGCCTCGGTGCCGGCCATGACCGACGACGCCAAGGCGCTGGCTGCGGTGGCCCTCGCCATGGACGCACAGCCGTTCAGCAGCACGGCGGGCTACCTCCAGCCATGGGGGTCGAGCCGCGTACAGGCAGTCTCGGTCACGCGCACCCGGATCACGGTGGCCCTGAGCGGCCCGGGCGGCATGGGACTGGACCGCGAGGTCCAGCGGCTTGCGGTCCAGCAGCTGGTGTGGACAGCGCAGGCGGCGGTGGGCAAGGGCACGATCCCCGTGACCTTCAGGCTCCTCGACGGCTCCAGCGCGCTGTTCGGGCGGTTCCCCGCGGCGGACCTCTACAACCGGCCCCCGACCTCCCAGTACTACCGAGACCTTGCCCCGGTGTGGATCACCTCACCCTCACGCGGTCAGGTGGTGAGGCCCGGGGCACCGATCCAGATCGCCGGCGAGGCGAGCGTGTTCGAGGCAACGGTCCAGTGGAGCATCACCCTGGGGACGGCCCCCGTGCGCAATGGCACCACCATGGCAAGCATCGGGGCACCCTCCCGGGGCACGTGGTCGGTAGACCTCCCGCCGCTCGGCCGCGGCACCTACACGGTGAGCGCGTGGTGGAGCAGCCCGAAGGACGGCTCCGTGCGCGATCGCACCTGGGTCACGTTCACCGTCCGGTGAGGGGCCGGCTCGGCGGGGCCGCCCGGAGGTCGGGTCCTCGCCCGGGGTTCAGTGCCAGCGGACGACGGCGCTGAGCACGGCGAGGGCAGCCGGACCGGCACTCGACGAGCGCAGCACGCTCGAGCCCAAGCGTACGGGCGTGGCACCGGCGGCCTCGAAGGCCGCGAGTTCCTCAGGGCTGATCCCGCCCTCGGGCCCGACCACCACGACGACGTCGCCACTGTCCGGAAGGGCCTGCGCGGCGAGGGGCTGGACCGCCTCCTCGTGGAGCACCAGAGCGAGCGAGGCGGCGCGGAGCCGCTCGACGAGCTGCCGGGTGGTCACCAGAGGCGACACGGACGGCATACGACTGCGCCGTGACTGCTTGGTCGCGGAGGCGACGACCGACTCCCACTTGCCGCGCGACTTGGCCGCGCGGTCGCCCCGCCACACGACGATCGACCGGCGGGCCTGCCACGGCACCACCTCGTCGACCCCCAGCTCCGTCGCTGCCTCGATCGCTTGGTCGTCGCGGTCACCCTTGGCGAGCGCCTGGACGAGGACGAACCGCGGGCTGGGCTCGGCGTCGTCGTCGATCCGGACGATGCGCAGGACCAGGGTCTCCGGCTGAGCCTCGACGACGTCGGCGGTGGCGCGTAGGCCCCTGCCGTCCGAGACCACCACCTGCTCGCCCGGGCCGATGCGGCGCACCGTGGCCGCATGGCGCCCCTCACGCCCATCGAGGACGACCGTCGAACCCATGGCCGTGCTCGCCAGCACTTCCGGGTCGACAAGGAAGAGGGGCAGGGTCATCCGGTCGCCGCTCGGGCTACTTGGCCTTGAAGGCGTCGCGCAGCTTGCCGAACAAGCCCTGGTTCGCCGGCGCCAGGCGACCCTCAGGCCGCTCCTCGCCGCGCAGGATGGCGAGCTGCCGCAGGAGCTCTTCCTGTTCGGAGTCCAGCCGCGTCGGGGTCAGCACGTTGGCGTGCACGATCAAGTCACCGCGGCCCTGCCCCCGCAGGTGGGACACGCCGAGGCCGCCCAAGGTCACCGTGTCGCCGGCCTGCGTGCCCGGGCGCAGGTCGAGGTCCTGGGTGCCGTCGAACGTCTCGAGCTTGAGCGAGGCCCCCAGCGCCGCGGCCGTCATAGGCACCTCGACCGTGCAGTGGAGGTCGTCGCCCCGCCGCTGGAACGTGTGGTGGGGGGCGACCCGGACCTCCACGTAGAGGTCGCCGGCGGGACCGGCGCCGGGCCCGACCTCCCCCTCGCCTACGAGCTGGATCCGGGTCCCGGAGTCGACACCCGCCGGGACCCTCATCTTGAGGTTGCGACGGGTGCGCACGCGCCCCTCGCCCGAGCACTCGTAGCACGGGTTGGGGATGATCTCGCCGAACCCGTGGCACGCCATGCAGGGCCGCGTCGTCATGACCTGGCCCAGGAAGGAGCGCTGGACCTGCTGCACCTCGCCTCGTCCGCCGCACACGTCACACGTGCGCTTGGCCGTGCCGGGCTGGGCACCGTCGCCGTGACAGGTCGAGCACGCGATGGCCGTCTCGATGGCCAGCTCGCGTTCAGCGCCGAAGACGGCGTGCACGAGGTCGATGTCGAGGCGCACAAGGGCGTCCTGCCCTCGCGCCTGGCGGGAGCGGGGGCCGCTGCGCGTGGCACCGGCTCCGGCGCCGAAAAAGGCGTCCATGATGTCGCTGAACGAGAAGCCCTGGCCGAACCCGGCGGCCGCACCGGCATAGGGATCGACCCCCATGTCGTAGGACTGGCGCTTCTGCGGGTCGGAGAGCACGTCATAGGCCTGCGAGACCTTCTTGAACTCCTCCTCGGCCCCGTCGCCCTGGTTGACGTCCGGGTGCAGCTTGCGCGCCAGCCGACGGTAGGCGCGCTTGATCTCCTCCGGGCTGGCGTCCCTCGAGACGCCGAGATCGTGGTAGTAGTCGTTCAACGAAAACCCTTCTCGGTGCTGGGATCCGGTGCGCGTCAGAGGCCTATTCGGCCAGGATGCGCGAGACGTAGGTGGCCACCGCTCGCACGGCGGCCATGGTGGTCGGGTAGTCCATGCGGGTGGGCCCAAGAACGCCGAGGCCCGCCACGAGGTCTTGGCCGGCGCCATAGCCGGTGGAGACCACCGACGTGGACTTGAGGCCGGCATAGGGGTTCTCGTGGCCGATGCGCACGGCCACCGCATCGACCTCCTCGCCGGCGGTGCGCAGCAGTTGCAGGAGCACCACGTGCTGCTCCAGGGCCTCCAGGACCGGGCCGATCGTCAGGGGGAAGTCGGTGCCGGCGCGGGCGAGGTTGGCGGTACCGGCCAGCACGACGCGCTCCTCGCGCTCCTCGACGAGGGCGTCGGCCAGCGCGCCCGCGACGGCCCGGACCAGGTCGCGGTGCTCCGGCTCGAACCGCGAGGGGAGGGTCGCGAGCACAGCGGCGGCGTCCACCAGCCGCAGTCCCGCCGCCACGTGGTTGACCTCGCTGCGCAGCCTCGACAGCAGCGCCTCCGGGTCCGAGCTGACGAACTCGCCGACCTCGATCACGCGCTGCTCGACACGCCCGGTGTTGACGATCAGCACAACCAGGACCCGGTTGGCGCCCATCGGCACCAGCTCGACGTGGCGGACCGACGACCTGGTCAGGGACGGGTACTGCATCACGGCGACCTGGTGGGTGAGCGACGCGAGGATGCGCACCGTCCGGTCGACGACGTCGTCGAGGTCGAGCGCTCCCTGGAGGAACTCGGCTATTGCTGAGCGCTCGGCCCGGCTGAGCGGCTTGACCGCGCTGAGCCGGTCGACGAACAGACGATAGCCGGCGTCGGTGGGGATGCGCCCTGCGCTGGTGTGGGGTGCCGCGATGAGGCCCTCGTCCTCGAGGGCGGCCATGTCGTTGCGCACGGTGGCCGCCGAGACCCCGAGCTGGTGGCGCTCGAGCAGGGCCTTGGACCCCACGGGCTCGGAGGTCTGCACGTAGTCTTGGACGATGGCCCGGAGGACGGCCATGCGACGCTCTTCGCTCACGGCATACCTCCTCTCCCTGGACTAGCACTCGGTGCCGGTGAGTGCCAGTCTACGTCGATTCGCAGCCCGCCTTCTCGTCAGCGGCGCGTCGCCCCCCACCGCCGATCCAGCGCGTCTACCCTCGCCGGGTGGCGGATCGATACGGGAAGGACGTGCTCTCCGGCGACTGGAAGGCTCCTCGGGCAGGTCGCGCAACACCCGTCGAGGCGGCGGCAGGCATCGTCGTCGAGGACGTCGAGACCGGCTGGTGCGGCGCGGTTGTCCGGGTCGAGAAGGCGGGCGGCATGCACGTCGTCCACCTCGAGGACCGGCGGGGGCGGGTCAAGGGATTTCCGCTCGGGCCCGGGTTCCTGCGGGACGGGCGGCCGATCATCCTGACCGCACCGCGCGCGGCCGCGCGTCAGGCGCTCGAACAGGCCAGGCAGGCGGCCTCCCGCACCGCCAGTGGGTCCAGGGCGGTCGAGGGCACCAGGGCGCGGGTGGCAAGCGGGTCCCGCATCTTCGTCGAGGGCCGCCACGACGCTGAGCTCGTGGAGAAGGTCTGGGGCGACGACCTGCGGATCGAGGGCGTCGTCGTCGAGATGCTCGACGGCGTCGACGACCTGGCGCTCGCGATCGAGGACTTCGGCCCCCGGCCGGGCCGGCGCATGGGCGTCCTGGTCGACCACTTGGTGCCCGGCACGAAGGAGCACCGAGTCGTCGAGGCGGCGGCTCGACGGCAGCCGTATGCCGCCCACGTGCGGATCCTGGGACACCCGTACGTCGACGTCTGGCAGTCCGTGCGGCCCGAGCGCCTCGGCCTGTTGGCCTGGCCGGTGATCCCGCGGGGGACGCCGTGGAAGCACGGCGTCTGCGACCATCTCGGCTGGCCCCATGGCTCCCAGGCGGACATTGCCCGCGCATGGAAGCGCATCCTCGGCACGGTGCGCACCTATGCCGACCTCGAGCCCACGCTCCTGGCCAGCGTCGAGGAGCTCATCGACTTCGTCACGGAGCCGGGCCGTTAGACCCTGCTCCCCGCGTCAAGTCTGGGTCAGGGTAGGCCCTGATCGCCCCCTGAGCGCACCCCGAAAGCCGGACTTTCCCCCTCTCCCGTGCGTTTCACTGGAAACAAGACCACTCACATGGAGGACCACGCATGACCGACTCGACCAGCCAGCCTCAGGATTCGCAGGCTCCGCAGGCCCAGCCCGAGGCGCCGCAGGCGCCGCCGGAGGCCCCGTACCCCGGACCGCAGGACACCTTCGGCCAGACGCCCTACCCACAGAGCCCGCCGCCCAGCGGACCCGTCTACTCCTCACCGCAGGCCGAGCCGCTGACGCCGGACCAGGAGCGCAGCTGGGCGACGCTCTCGCACGTGATCCCGGCGGCCGTCTTCTTCATCAGCGGCGGCACGCTCGGTTTCGTCGCTGCCCTCGTGATGTACCTGCTCTTCAAGGACCGCGGTCCCTTCGTCCGAGCTGCCTCCGCGGCCTCGCTCAACCTGCAGATCATCACGGGAATCGTGCTGCTGATCTCGATACCCCTCATGTTCCTGCTCGTCGGCTTCGTCACCGCGGCCGCAGCGTGGGTCTTCGCCATCGTGATCCACATCATCGCGGCGAGCAAGGCCAACGCCGGGGAGTGGTACCAGCCCCCGCTGACGCCGAAGTTCGTCAGCTGAGCACGTGCGCCGGCTCCTCAGGCCGCAAGCCCGAGGAGCCGGCGCACGACTGTGTCTGCCAGCAGACGGCCCCGCCGCGTCAGCACGGCCCGCTCCCCCCGCAGGACCGCGGCGCCGTCGACGAGCCCGTCAGCGATGAGGCCGGCGACGGCCCTGCGGCCATCGACCCTCAGGTCGGCCAGGGGCAGGCCCTCCACGAGGCGCACCCCGAGGAGCACCCGCTCGTCGTACTGCTGTTCCGCCGTGAGCCGCTCCCGTCCCGCTGCCGGCGACGACCCGGCGGCCAGCCGGCCGGCATACCCGTTGGGGTGCTTCACGTTCCACCAGCGCACTCCGCCCACGTGGCTGTGCGCCCCCGGTCCAAGGCCCCACCAGTTGCCGTCCGACCAGTAGCCCACGTTGTGGCGGCACCGGCTGGCCTCGTCGCGTGCCCAGTTCGAGACCTCGTACCAGCCGAACCCTGCCGCAGACAGAACCTCGTCGGCCAGCTCGTACTTGGCCGCCTCGTCGTCGTCATCCGGGGCAGGCAGGAGTCCGCGCCGGACCTGTGCGGCCAGCTTCGTGCCCTCCTCCACAACCAGGGCGTAGGCGGATATGTGGTCGGGCTCCAGAGCCACCGCCGCCTCGAGGCTGGCCCGCCAGTCCTCGAGTGACTCGCCCGGGGTGCCGTAGATCAGGTCCACGCTCGTCTGCAGCCCGGCTCCTCGCGCGGCAGCCACGGCCTTGTCGACGTTGGCCGGGTTGTGCGTCCGGTCGAGGGTGCGCAGCACGTGCGGCACCGCCGACTGCATCCCGAGGGAGATCCGAGTGAAGCCACCGGCGGCCAGGACCTCGAGGCCAGCAGGGTCGACCGAATCAGGATTCGCCTCGGTGGTCACCTCGGCGCCCGGAGCCAGGCCAAAGACATCCTGTATGCCGTGGAGCAGGCGCGAGAGGTCCAGCGGGCTCAGCATCGTGGGGGTGCCGCCCCCGACGAAGACGGTCCTGACCTCCGGTGCCCGGCCGGCCAGGACGCGGTCGGCGAGGGCGAGCTCGCGCAGGGCCGCGTCGGCGTAGGTGGCCACGCTGGCGCCCTCAGTGCCGAGCTCAGTCAGCGTGTAGGTGTTGAAGTCGCAGTAGCCGCACCGGACGGCGCAGAAGGGGACGTGGAGGTAGACCCCGAAGGGGTGTTCGTGCAGCCCGGAGAGCGCCGCGTCGGGCAGTTCGCCGGACGCGGGGGCGGGCTCGCCGTCGGGGAGGGCGCTGGGCACGGGGATATTCTCGCAAGTCCCTTGCGGCGACCTGCCAACAGGAGTAGAACGAGTGTGCGCAGCCACCTCGGTGGAGGCGTCGGACAGGATTTCGGTTCTGTTCGTGGAGGGCCTCGGAAACTCATACTTTCCGAGGCCCTCACCTTTGCCCGGCGTGTCGACGGGCGCCCTGGTGTTCTGTCGGGGCGAGACTCAGTCGGCCGGTCGCCGGGCTGTGACCGGCGTCGCCTATGGTCGAGGGATGGGAACGACGACCGCGCGCTGGATCGACCTGGACGGTGTGCGCAACATGCGCGACGTCGGGGGGCTGCCAACCTCGCAGGGCCGGGTGACCAAACCGGGTCGTCTGCTGCGTTCGGACAACCTCCAGACGCTCACCGCGCGCGACGTGGAGCGGCTGACCGGCGAGCTGGGCGTCACCGACATCGTCGACCTGCGCACCGACATCGAGCTCCACCTCGAGGGTCCGGGCCCCCTGATGCGGGCCACCGCCCTCACGCACCATCACCACTCGCTGTTCGCGGACGAGCGGGCCGACGGCGCCGAGCGCGTTCGCGAAACCACCCGACGGGCGCTGGCGCTGCCGTGGACCCGGGAGCGGCCGGCCCGGGCTGCCGACGAGGACCGGGACTTCTGGGCGCGGCACTATCTCGGCTACCTCACCGGTCGGCCCGACTCAGTCTCGGCGGCCCTCAGGGCAGTGGCATCCAGCCAGGGTGCAGTCGTCGTGCACTGTGCTGCGGGGAAGGACCGCACCGGAACGGTCGTCGGTCTGGCCCTGGCCGTTGCCGGGGTGCCGCGGGAGGAGATCGTGGCCGACTACGTGGCCACCAGCGAGCGGCTGGAAGCCGTGCTCGGGCACCTCAGCCAGCGGCCGGCATACGCCGACCACCTCCGTGGCCAGCCCATCGAGGAGCAGCTGCCGCGGGCCGAGAGCATGGAACAGCTGCTCGGAGCGCTCGATGCCGAGTTCGGCGGCACGGCGGGGTGGCTGCGGGCGCAGGGGTGGTCGGACGACGAGGTCGCCAGGCTACGCGCCAAGCTGCTGGACTAGTCCTGGCCCGCCCGCCCGCTGACGCTTGCCTATTTCGACTTTGTCTGCACCAGGAGCGCATCTCCGCGCCATCGGACGCCGCAGCCGCTCCTCCCGCATACAAAGTCGTGGGGGGATGTCGCTGCGGGCTATTTCTTCGTCTTCTCGGCGGCGCCGCCGCTGTCGGAGGAGAGAGCGGCGATGAAGGCCTCCTGGGGCACCTCGACGCGGCCCACCATCTTCATCCGCTTCTTGCCTTCCTTCTGCTTCTCGAGCAGCTTGCGCTTGCGGCTGATGTCGCCCCCGTAGCACTTCGCGAGGACGTCCTTGCGCATGGCCCGGATGTTCTCGCGGGCGATGATCCGGGACCCGATGGCCGCCTGGATGGGCACCTCGAACTGCTGGCGCGGGATCAGCTCTTTGAGCTTGCCCGCCATCATGACGCCGTAGCCGTAGGCCTTGTCCTTGTGGACGATCGCCGAGAACGCGTCGACCGTCTCGCCCTGGAGCAGGATGTCGACCTTCACCAGGTCAGAAACCTGGTCTCCGTCGGGCTCGTAGTCGAGCGACGCGTAGCCGCGGGTGCGGGACTTGAGCTGGTCGAAGAAGTCGAACACGATCTCGGCGAGCGGCAGGCTGTAGCGCATCTCGACGCGGTCCTCGGACAGGTAGTCCATGCCGCGCAGGCTGCCCCGCTTCTGCTGGCAGAGCTCCATGATCGCCCCGATGAACTCGCTCGGCGCAAGGATCGTGGCGCGCACGATCGGCTCGCGAACCTCGGCCACCTTGCCTTCGGGGAACTCGCTGGGATTGGTGACGTGCACCTCTTTCCCGTCCTCCATGGTGACGTCGTAGACGACGTTGGGCTGGGTCGAGATCAGGTCGAGGTTGAACTCCCGCTCCAGGCGCTCGCGGACGATCTCGAGGTGGAGGAGTCCGAGGAACCCGCACCGGAAGCCGAAGCCCAGCGCCGCCGAGGTCTCCGGCTCGTAGACCAGGGCGGCGTCGTTGAGCTTGAGCCGGTCGAGGGCGTCGCGCAGGTCGGGGTAGTCGGATCCGTCGATCGGGTAGAGGCCGGAGAACACCATGGGTTTCGGATGGCGGTAGCCCGCGAGGGCCGACGCGGCAGGCTTGGCCTGGTTGGTCACCGTGTCGCCGACGCGGGACTGTCGGACGTCCTTCACGCCGGTGATGAGGTAGCCGACCTCGCCGACTCCGAGGCCCTTGGACGGCGTCGGCTCGGGCGAGATGACCCCGATCTCCAGCAGCTCATGAGTAGCCTTGGTCGACATCATCTGGATGCGCTCACGCGGGCTCAGGGCACCGTCGATGACCCTCACATAGGTGACCACGCCGCGGTAGGTGTCGTAGACCGAGTCAAAGATCATGGCCCGGGCGGGGGCGTCCGCGTCGCCGACCGGCCCGGGGAACTGGCGCACGATCTCGTCGAGCAGCGGCTCGACGCCCTCCCCTGTCTTGCCCGACACCCTGAAGCAGTCTCGTGGGTCGCAGCCGATGAGGCCGGCCAGCTCCTCGGCATACTTCTCCGGCTGGGCAGCCGCCAGGTCGATCTTGTTGAGGACCGGGATGATGGTGAGCTCGTTCTCCATCGCCAGGTAGAGGTTGGCCAGCGTCTGGGCCTCGATGCCCTGGGCGGCGTCGACCAAGAGCACGGCGCCCTCGCAGGCGGCCAGCGACCGCGACACCTCATAGGTGAAGTCGACGTGGCCCGGCGTGTCGATCATGTTGAGCGCGTACGTCTGGCCGGCGACCTCCCAGGGCATGCGCACGGCCTGGGACTTGATCGTGATGCCGCGCTCGCGCTCGATGTCCATGCGGTCGAGGTACTGCGCGCGCATGGCTCGCCCGTCGACCACACCCGTGATCTGCAGCATGCGATCGGCCAGCGTCGACTTGCCGTGGTCGATGTGGGCGATGATGCAGAAGTTCCGGATCAGGTCCGGCGGCGTCGCTGCGGGCTGCAGCGCGGTGCGGGCCAGGGGCGACACGGGGAACGGGACCTCACGGGGAACGGTGGATGGATCGACACAGTCTCCCATGGCCCCAAGGCCGCGCAGGACGCGCCGCTGCGGTCGGGCGCGGGCTCGCGCTGCTGGTGCCATCGGTGACAATGGCTGCCGACACCACGCGAGAGGGGAATCAGCGATGTCGCTGACCGGGCACCCCAGCACTCCACAGCCGCAGGGGCCGGCGCCACATGACCCGTACGGCGGGTACCTGCTGCCGCCGGAGGGCCAGAAGGTGCCCCTGCGGCGGTTCATCCGCCACCCGCTCGAGATCCTGGCGCTGGCATTCGCCGTCCTCGGGTCCATGCTGCTGCTCCTCGTGGCCACCATCGAGGTGACCCAGGCCATCAACCAGCAGCGCGTGCCCGACCCGTACGCGCTGATCCTGGTGCTGGCCCCCGTGGTGATCTACTTCGCGCGCGGGCAGCTGTACGCCCAGCAGCGCCTGCGCGGCGTGAAACTGAGCCCCACGCAGTACCCCGAGGCCTACCAGATGGTCATCGAGGCGGCCCACCGCTTCGGCCTCAGCCAGCTTCCCGACGCCTACGTCGTACTTGGCAACGGCGTGATCAACGCGGCCGCATCCGGGCACGGCTTCCGGCGATACATCTTCGTCTACAGCGACCTGTTCGAGGTGGGCGGCCGCGCGCGCAACCCCGAGGCGCTGCGGTTCATCATCGCCCACGAGGTGGGACATATCGCCGCCGGTCATGCGAGCTACTGGCGCCTGCTCGGCACGCTGGGCTCGCAGTGGATCCCGTTCCTCGGCTCGACCCTCAGCCGCGGGCAGGAGTACACCGCGGACAACTACGGCTACTTCGACTGCCCCCAGGGCAGCAGCGGGGCCATCGCCACGCTCGCGGCGGGCAAGTACCTGAACAACACCGTCGACGTCAACGCCCTGGCCGACCGCGCCGTCTCGGAGAAGGGGTTCTTCGTGTGGCTGGTCAATGCGCTGGCCTCCCACCCGGTGCTGGCATGGCGGGCCCACGCCCTGCGCGACCGGAGCCGGGCCGGCCACCTGCTCTGGCGGCCCCGTCACCAGCTCTGGACCCCATCCGGACCGGGTGTCCCCTACTTCCCCCCATCCGGTATGCCGGCCGGGCACCTTCCTGCAGACCGCACGGATTCTTCGCATGGCGACTCACCGGCATACCCGGTTCCGCAGGAAGGACGCCACTGATCCTCGGCCGCAAGACGGACACACCCGAGGAGTGGGGCAACTCGAGGGCGGCCATCGGCCAACAGGTTGCCGCGTTCGCCGGGTTCGCCACATCGGCAACCCGATCAGGCTGACCCAGGGCCGAATTCGAGCGCCTCTCGGAGGCTTCTTCACCGAGGTCCAGCGAGAGCTCGTGGCGGCCTCAGGCTCTATGGAGAGCGAGATCGACGGCCCCTGGTCTGCGGACCCGCCGTCCGGACTCTAGTGTCGGAACCGTAGAGCTGGCTGCCGTACCGGATCGGAGCGTATGCCGTGTGCCACTACTGCGGGTGTCGCGAGATGCCATTGATCCGCGACTACATCGCGGAACACGAGCGGGCCACCAACTTGGGAGGCGACGCCGTACGCGCCATCGAGCGCGGTGACCTCGAGCTCGCGCAGCAGCTCCTTGCGGCCATGGCTGACGAACTGGTCTCGCACTGGCAGGGCGAGGAGAACGGGCTCTTCCGGGTCATGCAGCGGGACAACCTGTTCGCCGAGCACATCGCCCCGCTGGTGCGCGAGCATCGCGAGCTCGATGGGCTGCTGCGGACCGTCGACGTGAACGATCCCGGCGACCAGGACCGCATCCGCGTGGCTGTCCTCGACCTCCACGATCACATCAGCAAGGAGGAGGACGGGCTGTTCCCTGCGTCGTTGACCGCGCTCAGCGGCGGGGACTGGGACTCGTCCATGGAGGCCTGGCAGCGGGCCCACCCGGACCGCCGCCCGATCGACTGACCCGTGGCGCCACCACACTGGACACAACGGCTTGCCCGGATCGTCCGGGAGGCCGCCGGCGCGCCAGCATCCAGGTGGGGGCGCGCCCAGCCGCGGATCCCCGGGCCGGGGCGAACTCGACCAGCCGTACGTGTCCCCTATCCGGGCGACTTCCACGGGACGCCAGACCTGTCATACGCGCCGCATCCCGATGGCGAGCCCGATCCCGGCGAGATCGTCTGGGCCTGGGTGCCCTTCGAGGAGGACCACGCCCTTGGCAAGGACCGCCCGGTGCTGATCGTGGGCAGGGACCGGGGATGGCTGCTCCTAGGCGACAACACATTGCGCGCACACACACCGCATCACACCCACACTGTGGCGATGTGCGATGGGCCGATGTGCCTGGTCGAAGCGTTCATCCTCTACGGCCTCCGTGCACATCACCGAGCGGTGATGATAAATGGGCCGAGATCACGAGCCCACCTGGGCCATCCTGAGGTTCGACCAGCGTGCCTCGGATATCGACATGCCCGGATCTGCCTCCACCGACCTGAGCGTGCCCTGGTGGCCTCTCCCACGTGACTCAGCCGTGGTGGCCGGCCGGGATGCGGAGGTGCACGTGACCGGGCAGTTCCATCCGTGAGCACGGCCGCTCGCAGGGAAACCCAGGGACGTCCCTCGAGCTGTGAGAACGGGTACCGTGCCCCCGAATACGGCGGATTCCCGTCACGGGATCGTCGGGAATCGGCGGCCCGGGGCGAGCGCAGCAAGCCCTCGCGGCGGCGGATTCCCGTCACCGAATCCTCGGGAGTGGGCGGTCCTGGACGAGCGCGGCGCGCCCCTCAGCGACTGTCCCCGGCACGGGGCAGGTGGTACAAAGCCCCAGATCAGGGGCCGTTTTCGCCTGGTCCGGGCGTCTGACGTCGAGGTTCCCTTCGGCGTCCGGTCACCGCCATGCCGCGAAGGTGTCGGCCGTTTGTCCGAACGCGCTCGCCCTGGCACGAGCGCACCATGTGGTCCTGCAGGAGATCGGTTGGCCCCTTGCAGAGTGTCCTGAATTCCGTGATGGTAGTGGCTTCGGTTCCGACCAACGCTTGGTGAGCAGGGGCCCGCACGCCGGCCGGTGACCACAAGGAGTAGTTGCCGTCACAGGAGGCCCCGTGAACTTACGACGATCGGTACTCATCGCCCTCGTCGCGTTAGCAGCGCTAGTCGCACTCGTCGCGATCGGCCGACCAAGCATCCCCGACGTCCTGGTGTCGGCGCGCACGTCGGGCGTCAAGACGGGCGCCGCATCGGCCGTTACCAGCACGTCAGCCATCCTCAACGGCACGGTGAACCCCCGCCGCTCGGGAACCTCCGTGCTCTTCGAATGGGGCACGAGTGCCGCGTACGGGTCCTCGACGCCGGCCCAGACTGTCTCCGGCCACGGGACCGTTGTCGTCGACGCGACACTGGATGGACTCAGCGCCATCACGACCTACCACTATCGGCTCGTCGCGAAGAACGCGAAGGGCACGTCGTACGGCGCAGACCGGGCCTTCACGACATCGAGTGGGCCAACGCCGACGACCACGACAAGCCCCACCTCGTCCACGCCGACGCCCACGACAAGCACGACGTCGCCCACGACAAGCACGACTTCGTCGTCGCCGAGCCCTAGCTCGTCGACGTCGCCGACATCGACGTCGACGGCTACGTCGTCGGGCAGCGTGTGTACCAAGCCGTACTTCACCACCAGTGCCACCAACGGCGGGGTCACCGACGGCGGATACTACGTTCACAACAACCTGTGGAACGCCGCCAGCTACCCCGGCACGAAGGGCACGACGGAGGTCTGCTCCTACCATTCCTGGAACCACATCGGCACGGCGACCAACAACGGGGACGGCGGGGTCAAGACCTACCCGAATGTTCACAAGGACTACTCGGGCAAAACGATCTCCAGCTTCAGCACGCTGACCTCGACTTTCGCCGCCGCCTCGCCTGGCGTTGGCATCTACAACGTCGCCTATGACCTGTGGCTCAACGGTGTCCCCAATGACGAGGTCATGATCTGGACCGACAACCACAAGCAGGTCCCCGCTGGCTCGCGGTTCGCCTCTGGCGTGAGCCTGAGCGGGAAGACCTGGGACGTGTACGCCACCAGCGGCAATGGCTACATCGCGTTCGTGCCGTCCAACGGGGCTCGATACACCTCGGGCACGCTCGACCTCAAGGCGATGCTGACCTACCTCGTGGCCCACGGCCGGGTGGCGGCGAGCTCGACGGTCGACCAGGTGTGCTACGGGGTCGAGATCGTCGACACCGGTGGTTCACCGGCAACCTGGAACTTCACGGACTTCTCGATCACCGGCTCGTGAGCCGCTGACGCGCCAGGCCAGCCGCATCGACTGCTCGAACTGACGGGGTTCCCGAGCTGGTGCCCGCCCGCTTCCCCGTCGCAAGCTCCATCCTCTTCCGGCCCGCCATCCTCGTGAAGATGGGCTGGACCTATCGTGCATGTCATTGCACATCGAGGTGCGAGACGTGCGTGATACGGCCTCCGTGCTCATCACCTCGCGGTGACGAAAACCGGCCCGGGACAACCGAGCTCACCTGGGCCACTCTAAGGTCGATCACGGGCCCCGACGTGTCGACCTACCTGGACCTACCCCCATCGACCTGAGAGCGCCCCTGGTGCCCTCTCCCACGTGCCTGAGCCACGCTGGTGCTCCTCCACGTGTACCGCCCCCTGGAACCAGGTTCCAACCGCCAGCCACGTGGCTTCGACGTGAAAACCGCCGGATGCCAGCCCTTCTCGCCCGCTGGGCCGTCCTGCGCGGCGGCTAGAATCGCTTATGACGAAGGTCGGCGAGACCCGCGCCGAGGAGCGCGCGCGCAAGACCCGCTACGCCATTCCGGCGATGCAGTGCGCGGCCACCATCAAGGCCACGGGCCAGCGGTGCCGCCGCTGGGCCACCCCCGGCACCACGGTCTGCACGAGCCACGGCGCCGCCGCGCCGCAGGTCCAGAAGAAGGCCGCCGCCCGCGTGACCGCCGCCACCGTGCAGGCGGCCTCGGGCCTCTTCCCCCAGCTTCTCGACGAGCCGGGCCGCCAGCCCTGGGAGATCATCCTGGACGGCATCCACGTCACCGACGCCGTCGCGCGTGACCTCCTCGAGCAGGTGCGCGCGGCCGGGCCCAACGCCACGCCCGACCAGGTGGACCGGATGCTCGCGGCGTTCAAGGCCAGCCACTCGATGTCCGAGAGCGCCGTGAAGCTCAGCCTGGTCCGGCTCATCGCCAAGGCCTCGGAGCACGAGGTGACGTCCACGCGGGCCGTCCTCTTGGGCGTGCTGGATTCGTTGCTGAGCAACTTGGGTGCGTCGGACGCGCACCAGGTGCGGCTCTGGGTGATCCGCGCCTTCCAGGCCGCCATGGCTTCGGCCGAGGCCCACCCGCGCCGCCTCACCCAGCACCCCAGCCGGCCGCCGGAGCGCGCGGAGCGGGACGTCGAGCGGCTCGACCGGGACGTGCGGAACGCCGCCAGCGCGGTGCCCTGGGAGGACGTGGGCCTCGTGCTCGTGTCCCGCGCCGACCGCGACGAGCTGCACCGGCTGCGGGCCCAAGAGCGGAAGGGGCGGGCGCGTTCCACCGCGGAGAGCTCCGCGCTCGCCCCTTCCTTCACGTCGACGGTGACGTCCCCGCGCCCCGGCCAGCCCGTGCACCTGCCCGAGCGTGTCAGTTCCGACAGGCTCTTGCCCGAACCAGCCGAGCCCGTCGCGGATGAGCCCGTGCCCGTTGATCCGCCGATGCCCGCCGACTACTGGGAGATGTGGAACGGCGGCACCACCTGGCACCCCGAGACGAACCCACCGCCGGTCTGGGTTCCACCGGCCAGCGTGGCTCCTATCAGTCCTGACATGACGCCAGTTGATGATGCCGTGGCCGAGCCCGAGCAGCCCGAGCCCGTCGAGACGCCAGCCGTTGTCGGGCGGATCGTGGAACCCGACGCCCCCTGGTTCGGCAGCAGTCCCGCGGCGTATGCCGCCAGCATGGGCGGGAGACGACGATGAGCGACGACCCGGCCGTCCTCCTGGACCTCATCGAGGCCCATCGGCTATCCGGAACCCGGGCGAGCCCTACGTCACATCATGTGACACGTGGGGCTTGTGCTCATCGTGACGCGCGAGACCGCAACCTTGATGCCGTCGACGAGGCGGAACAGGCTCACCGACATGGTGCGGTCGGCTACACACGTGTAGCGCCGTCGGGAAGGTTGAGCCTCGGCGCGCGCCCCGCCCCCGGCAGCAGGGACACCGAGGGCGGAGGCTGGGGGGTAGCGCTACTCGATGCTCACGGTGTGCATTGTCACGCGCAGCAGGTGGTCGTAGTCACCGCTACTCGCCTCGTCTGTGTATGCCTGGACCTCCTGGTCGGACACTCCCGCGCGCCGCAGTTCGCGGGTGACGCGACCTAGGATGCTGAACGCGTTGCCGTCGTGGCCGACGAGCTCGACGGTCACGTTCGGGTACCTGACGCCCACGTTGTGCTTCCTCACCTCTCCGAGCAGCGCTCGCGTGACTGGATGAAGTCGAGCAGCTCGCGCTTCCGCTGCTCGTACCGCTGCCACCGCTGGACATATGCCGTGCGCTCGTCGATGTTCGCGCCAGCCGGTGGCGCGGCTTCCGACAGAGCGACCGCCTCCTGGATGACCCAGCCGATCTCGGTGACGGCCTCGTGCGGGGTCATCGCTGGCCGCCGTTGACGACCAGGACTTCCGTCTCGGAGATGACCCGCAGGCGCGAGCGGTCCCCGCCGGCGATCCGCATGGCGGTGACCATCGGCTCGAGGTCCCGGTTCAGCGTGATCACCGGTTGTCGAACTGGTCGCGTCACCCGCGGCTGGAACTGCGTCCGGCGCGTGCTCATCGTGTCCCTTGCTTCGGGCGCTTCACGCCGAACTTCTCCTGGAAGAGCGCGGCCATGCCGGTGATCTCGTTGCAGATCTCATCGACCTCGGCGGGCACGACGGGGTCTCTCTTCACCTCCTTGTCCAGTTGGCGCACGAGCGTGCGCAGGTACATCAGGTCGGAGGCGACCCGGATCGTTGCTCTCCTGCGCGGTCACGGTCACCACCCCTCGCAGCCACCGTCGTGGCTGCTCGCGGCAACCTCGGCGCTGTGGTCGATGGCGCACCCTGGGGTGCTGCACTGGCAGGAGTCGGATTCCTCGCGGTCCCAGGCCATGATGCGACCGGTGGGCGTCGTGCCCTCCACGCGTCGGCACGGTCACGGATATGATCTGATTCACGATGCTGGACCTCCTCATTAGGTCGGTGATCGAGGGCCCGTTGCGTCGTTGGCGCGATCGGCGGGCCCGCTTTAGTCCGGGCGGGTTGCCCGGCTAGTTCGATCCTCTATCATTACCGTCATTTCGTACACTTGTACGAACGCGCGGAGCCCTCAGCGGAGGCAAAAGGCCAGGTCAGGGACGTGGGACCGTGGAGAGAACCCAAGAGCCCGCCACCGGACGGTGGCGGGCTCCTCGGCGTGCCTCAGCCCTCCGGGCGCCAGGCTGTGGGCCGGCGTGGAGGATGCTGCGATCAGAGCGACGCAGCCCGCCTGGCCATGGCCGACTTCTTGTTGGCGGCCTGGTTCTGGTGGATGACGCCCTTGCTCACAGCCTTGTCGAGCTTGGTGGAGGCGACCTTGAGGGCCTCCTGGGCGGAGTCGGCGTCGCCGGAGGCAGCGGCCTCGCGGAACCTGCGCATCCAGGTCTTCAGCTCGCTCTTGACAGCCTTGTTGCGCTCGGTCGCCTTGCGGTTGGTCTTGATCCGCTTCAGCTGGGACTTGATGTTTGCCACAGATGTTCTTCCTGGTTTGGTCGGATGTGCCGTTAGAGGGCGGCAGAAGCGGCTCGGGACCGGGCGTGGGGCACCCGTGGTTGAGCCGCTCTGGGTGATGCGTGCACCAGTGGTGCTGCATGCGCGCACGACCTTGCGCGCACGCAAAGGGAAAATCTACCAGCGGTCCGCCTGACCAGCCAAAACGCGACCGTATGCCGGGTGGCTACGTCTGCGACGCCCCGAGCCGCTCACGCGTGATGGTCAGGATCGCGCGTTCGACAGCGTAGACCGGGTCGCGGCTGCCGCCCTTGACCTCGAAGTCGGCCGCAGCAACAGCCTGGATGGAGCGGCCCAGCGCGTCGGGACTCCACCCGTTGAGTGACCGCCGAGCCCGGTCGACCTGCCAGGGCGCCATGCCGAGGTCTCGCGCGACATCCGCCGAGCGGCCGCGGCCCGCTGCCCCCACCTTGACCAGCTGCCGCAGCTGTTGGGCGAGGACCGCGACGATGGGAACCGGGTCGACACCGACGGCAATGGCGTGGCGGAGTAGACGGAGAGCCTCGCCCGTGTTGCCGGCGACCGCTGCGTCCGCCACCCGAAAGCCGGTGGCCTCGACCTTGCCGCCGTGGTACTTCGCCACGACCTGCTCGTCGATCAGCCCGGTCGTGTCGGCGATGAGCTGCTGGCACGCCGCGGACAGCTCGCGCACGTCCTTGCCGACCGCCTCGACCAGCGCCCGGACCGCCTCGGCCGTGGCGCGCCGGTGTGCCTGGCGGAACTCGTGCATGGCGAAGTCGGACTTGTCGCGGTCGCTCTTGATCGCAGGGACCTCGATGACCCGCGAGCGGCTCCCCTTGATCGTGTCGAGGACTTTCTTGCCGCGCGAGCCAGCCTTGTGGGTGACGATGAGCGTGAGGTCCGGGTCGGGGGCTTCGACGAAGGCCAACAGGTCGGCTTGGAGCTCATCGGAGGCCTCGTCGAGATCGTGGACCACGATCGCTTTGTCACCGCCGAACAGCGACGGGCTCGCGTGCATCGCCAGCTCGCCGGCTTCGTACGCGGCGGCGTAGAGCCGCACCACCTCGAGATCGGGCTTGGACACCCTGAGCTCGTCGAGCGTCGCGGCCACGGCGCGCTCCGCGAGGATCTCTTCGGGCCCCGAGATCAGGACCAGGGGCGGCACCCGGCTCGGAACCTCGATGGTCTGGTCGGTCACTCCCCCAGCCTGTCATGCAGCGGTGACGTCGACGTGGCGCCGGGCGGGATCAGGTGCGCCACTACCGTGGCACCGTGCAGATCAGCCCGCCGTGGTCCCTCGCTGGATACGAGCGCGTCCTGATCTACGGCGTGACTGGTTCAGGCAAGACGACGTATGCGGCAGGACTGGCTGCTGCGACCGGGCTGCCCTGGCATGAGGCCGATGCCCTGACCTGGGAGCCCGGGTGGGTGCAGGTGCCGGTCGATCGGCAGCGGCGGCGGATCGCTGCGGTCGTCGCTGGAGATCGGTGGATCCTGGACACGGCGTATGGTCACTGGAGGGACCTCGTGCTGTCACGAGCCGAACTGGTCGTCGCGCTGGACTACAGCCGCGCGCTGACGTTTTCGCGCCTGGTCCGGCGCACCATCGCGCGCAGCATCGACAGACAGCCCATCTGCAACGGCAACACCGAGTCGCTCGCCCACGCGGTCTCGCGCGACTCGATCCTGTGGTGGCACGTGACATCGTTCCGGCGCAAGCGCGTGCGTGTCGCGAAGTGGTGCGAAAACCCCAACGGCCCTGCGGTCGTGCGATTCCGACGGCCTCGGGAGGCGCGCCGCTGGCTCGACGGGCTTGGTGGCCAGGCCTGCACTTGAGTGCTCAGAGCAGCGAGAACACCGCTGGGGGGTCTTCGAGGTGAGCGTTGTGGCCCAGCCCCGGCAGGCTCACCGGATGTGGTACCAAGGCCAGCAGCTCGGCGTGGCTCACCATGGCATCGTGCTCACCCCGGGCCAGGGTGACCTCCGCTTGTGTGCCCGCCAGCAGGACTGGCAGGTCCGGCGCGCCGACCGCGAAGGCGGCCGGGTCGAGGGCCAGCCGCCAGCGGCCGCCTTCCCGGACCACTCCACGAGCCGCGACCGAGTCGTCGACGAGATCTCCCAGCCCAGCCACCCGGCGATGCCGCTGGATGGCCTCCGCTTCGCTGTCGAACCAGGAGGTGGGCCGCTGGGACAGCGCCCGCGCGCGTTCCAGCTCCTCAGCCGACCACGCCACCTTGATGCCCAGGCCCACGACCCGTCTCACCCGGTCGCTCATCACGGCGAGCGCGAGTCCGACCGCGCCCCCGAGCGAATGGCCCAACACCTTGACCGAGCCAGCACCCAGGGTCAGCTCCACCAGAGGGACGGCGATGGAGTCGAACGTGTAGGCCGGCAGCCACTCCGAGCCACCGTGGCCGGGTAGGTCGGGCGCGATCCACCGGCCCTTCCAGTGGGTGCCGACGTCACCCCAGATGTCACCAGTGCCGCCCAGGCCGTGCAACAGCAGGAGCACGTCATCGCCCGAACCGCCCTCGCGAACCCTCAGCACAGCCCCTCCTGGGTAGAACCGCACCGCCGCATTATCGCCGCAGAAGACCGTGAGCGCCCTGCGCCGATGTCAGATGCAGCCCGCGCCTACGCTGGAACACATGTCCACGCTGCCTGGTCGCCGACCTTCACTGCTGCTGGAAGTCGACCTTTCCCAGCCCTTGGCCATGCCCGATGCGGACGACCCGATCAGCCGGCTTCGGGCCCGCGGCCGGCCCCAATTCCGTGCCATCCTCCGCGCACTGCATGAGGCGGGCCGGGACGCGCATGTCCGGGGGCTGATCGCCAAGGTCGGCGGGGCGATGCCGTGGCCGGTCATGCACGAGCTGCGCCTCGGGGTACGCGCGTTCGCCGAGACCGGTAAGCCGACGCTCGCGTGGGCCGAGAGCTTCGGCGACGGGACCGGCCACATGGCGTCCTACGTCCTCGCGACGACGTTCGACGAGATCTGGCTACAGCCCGGGGGTGACCTCGGGCTGCTCGGTGTGGGGGTCGAGACGACCTTCGTCCGAGGCGCCCTCGACCACCTCGGCATCGAGCCACAGTTCGAGCAGCGCCATGAGTTCAAGAACGCCGCAGACCTGCTCATGCGCAGCGGCTTCACCGAGGCCCACCGGACGGCGCTCGACCGCCTGGCAGAGTCGATCTTCGACGATGCAATCGTCGCGATCGCTGAGGGGCGGGCTACCTCCGCCGACCGGGTGCGTGCACTGGTCGACACCGGGCCGCGGACGGCCCCCGAGGCGCAGGACGCCGGTCTGGTCGACGTCCTCGGCTACCGTGACCAGGCGTATGCCGCGATGCGGGCGCGCGTCGGCCCTGACGTCCACCTGCTCTTCGCCGACCGGTGGCGGCCACCCCGCCGTCCGCATCTCCCAGTGCGCCGAAAGGGCCACGTCGCCTTGGTCGAGGTCCGAGGGGCCCTGGGATCCGGTCGCACGCGCCGCTCCCCGATGGGCCGCCAAGCCGGCAGCGACTCGATCGGAGCCGCCCTGCGCGCTGCGGTCCTCGACAAGCAGGCCAGAGCGGTGGTGCTGCACATTGACTCCCCCGGAGGATCGTCCGTAGCCTCCGAGACCATCTGGCGCGAGGTGTGCCGGGTGCGCGAGGCGGGCAAGCCGCTTGTCGTCTCGATGGGCAGTGCAGCAGCGTCGGGCGGCTACTACATCGCCTGTCCAGCCGACGTCATCGTCGCGCTGCCCTCGACGCTCACTGGGTCCATCGGGGTCTTCGGCGGCAAGATGGTCGTGCGTGATCTGTTCGAGCGACTGGGGCTGACAACTGGCACCGTGGCACACGGCTCGCGGTCGCTGATGTACTCCTCGCGACGCGGCTTCACTGCGCCGGAACGAGACCGGCTGGCTGCCGAGATGGATGCGATCTACGACGATTTCGTGTCCCGGGTGGCGCAAGGCCGAGGTCGCTCCCACGAGGAGGTCGAGGAGGTTGCCCGTGGTCGGGTGTGGACGGGCAGTGACGCGGTCGGCGTCGGCCTCGTCGACGAGCTGGGTGGCCTCCGGGACGCGGCGCGCATCGCCCGCTCTCGCGCTGGCCTGCCTGACGACGCCCCGATGCGACACGCCCTCCACGTCCCTCTGCTGGCGCGTCTCGGCCGCCCGACGAACAGTGAGGACCCTCGAGCCGCCGCAGGTGTGGCGCTGCCGCGGCTGAGCCGAATCACGACTGCGGCAGGTGTATCAGCCCCCACCACGTTGCGCATGCCGTCGATCACCATTCGCTGACCCATGCCGTAGCCAACCCGCTTCGGGAGCCTGGGCGCCGCGGCGGGCACCTTGTGGGGCGGAATGGAGTTTGTTTCGCGCGGTCAGTCGAACCGCATAGCGGCGGCCCCGGTGGCCTCGAGGCCAAGGCCGCGAAGCCGGGCGGCCACGACATCCTCGGGAAGCTCCATCGACTCGGCGAGCTCCCCCAGGCTCAGGCCGAGGTCGACCCCGTCGCGCAGCTCCTCGTCGTCCTGCTCTGACCAGGCGTGCCCCTGCGTGACCGCGGTGCGGGCGGACGGCGCCTGCGGCGGGCTGGCCGCAACCGGCCGACCCGGGGGCGTGCCCATCGCGGTGCCGTCGAGCGCGCCCGTCACTCCACGCAGGGTCGGCTCGGCGACCTCGACCGGAGGTGGTGCCAGCTCGTCGAGCCGGGCGAGCGCCGCCAGCACCTTGGCCCGGTCCGTCGTGGGCCAGAACGGGGGCAGCGAGCGCTGGAGGAAGCCGGCATACCGCGCCGTCATCATGCGCGAGTCGAGAAAGGCAACGACACCACGGTCGTCGCCGCGGCGGATCAGTCGCCCCGCGCCCTGCGCCAGGCGCAGCGCTGCGTGTGTGGCGGACACGGCCATGAAGCCGTTGCCGCCCAATCGCGCTATCGCCTGCGACCGCGCGGAGGCCAGCGGGTCGTCCGGGCGGGGAAACGGTATGCGGTCGATGATGACAAGCTGGCAGGACGAGCCCGGCACGTCGACACCCTGCCACAGCGAGATCGTGCCGAACAGACACGTCTCAGGGTCGCGCGCGAACTGCCTTACCAGCGTTGCGATCTGGTCCTCACCCTGGCAGAGGAAAGCGATCTCGCCCTCGCGGTCGGAGAACCTCTCGCGCATAGCGTCGGTGGCCTCGCGCGCGGCGCGCATCGAGGAGAACAGTCCGAGCGTGCGCCCTCCCGCTGCCCTCACGAGGGCCTCGATCTCGTCGAGCGCCTCGGCACTCAGGCCGTCGCGACCGGGTGGTGGCAGGTGCTGGGCGACGTAGGCGATGGCCTGCGCCGGGTAGTCGAACGGGCTGCCCACATCCAGACCCTGCCAGGCCGGGGCTCCGTCCCCGCGCAGCCCCATCGTGCCGGCCACGGCCTCGAAGGTGCCACCGAGCTCGAGGGTCGCCGACGTCATGATGACGGTGCGGTCGCTGAACACCTTCTCGCGCAGCAGCACCGCCACGCTCATGGGAGCGACCCGCAGGACGCTGCCGCGCCTGGGGTCGCGGCTCAGCCAGACGACGTCGAGGTCGCGCTCCTCGAGGATGCGGGCCGCATTCTCGAAGACCTCGTCGATGGCCGCGCGGGCGACCTGCCGGGCCCCGTCATTGGCCTCGGGGGTGTCCGGCTTCAGCTCGCTCTGCACCGTGCGCGCGGTGTCCCGCACGCGGGACAGCGCCAGCGCCAGTGAATCGGGTATGCCGTTGAGCCGGCCCTCAGGCAGGGCGTCCAGCACGCCCTGCAGGAAGACTCCCGCGTCGTCGACCGCCTCGGTCGAGTCGGCGAGGCGGCCGGCCCGCTTGGCTGCGGCGGAGACCATCGAAGCGGTGATCTCGTCGGTGATCGTGGACGTCACGCGGTCGACCAGCTCATGCCCTTCGTCGACGACCAGCACGTCGTGCTCGGGCAGCATCTGGCGGCCCTCGAACGAGTCGATCGCCATGAACGAGTGGTTGGTGACGATGATGTCGACGTCCTTGGCGGCCTCTCGCGAGCGCTCGACGAAGCACTTGGCGATCATCGGACACCTGCCGCCGAGGCACTCGTGCGCGCTGACCGACACCTGACGCCAGGCCCGCTCGGAGACCCCTGGCACGAGCTCGTCGCGGTCCCCGGACTCGGTTGCCTCGGCCCACTGGCGGAGCCGAAGAACCTCCTTGCCCAGCCTCGAGGCCTGCTGGTCGACCTCACCCACCTCGAAGAGGCCGTCCTCCTCGTCGGGGAAGCCGCCCTCGAGCTTGTGGGCGCACAGGTAGTTCCGCCGCCCCTTGACCAGCGCATAAGTCGGACGGCGTCCGAGCACCGGCTCGAGCGACGCGGCGAGGCGGGGCATATCGCGGTCGACGATCTGCGCCTGGAGGGCGAGGGTCGCCGTGGCCACCACCGCTGGCGCTCCGGAGTCCATGGCGTGACGAACCGCAGGCACGAGGTAGGCGAGCGACTTCCCAGTGCCGGTCCCCGCCTGCACCAGGAGGTGCTCGCCCTTGCCGATCGCCTCCGCGACCGCGTGCGCCATCGTCACCTGACCGGGCCGCTCCACTCCGCCAACCCCCTCGACAGCGGTGTGCAGCAGGTCGTCGAGGGAGGGCATTGCCTCAGGGTATGCCGTGTGCTCCGCTTCGCGCGGCACCGTCCCCAGCCCGCCGGGCGGGTCAGCCCCGGCCATCCGCCCGCAGAGGCAGACCGTCGAGCCGGCGGGCCATGATGACGCTGTCGCGCTCGTCTCCCGGCGCCACCCGGATGGTCCCCGGCACGCGGCCCACCTCGGTGTAGCCACATCGGGCGTAGAACCCGCCCACCCCCGTGCCGCTGCGGTAGTCCAGGGTCACGAGTTCGGCCCCGTCGTCACGGGCGAGCCGGTGCAGGCCCGACATCAGGATGCGCCCGAGGTTGCGGCCGCGGTGGTCGGGGTCGGTCATGACGCGGTAGGCCGACAGCCCATGGGAGAGGAGAGGGTTGGTGCTGCGGACCCACCACGCGAGGCCGAGCAGGGCGGCGTCGGGGGCGCGCAGGGTGCCTGCGAACGCCAGCCCCCTCGCCATCTGTTCCTCGTGGCCCGCCAGTGCGGCCGCCACGCGGTGGCGCGGCGCCCCCGGCAGGAACCCCACCGCCCCGCCGGCGTCGTTGACCCGGCACCACAGGTCGACGACCTCCTGTCTCAGGCTGTCGTCGAGGGCGTCATGGCGTTCGACGTCGGGTGCCTCGAAAACCACGGAGGCGGGCTCGCCCGGGCGGTCGTCGCCGAGCACCTTGCTGCCCGCCCGCACGAGGCCAGCGGACAGCGCGGTGCGAACCGACGCGGTGTTGTGCTCCTTGACCAGGGCCTGCACGGGAAGGTCGGGCAGCCACTCCGTGCCCAGCGCGACGGCTTCCCGTGCCACCTCCCTGGCGTAGCCCCGCCCATGTGCCTCGGCGGCGATGCGGTAATAGAGGTTGAGGAAGTCCTCGGAATGACGCAGCCCCGCCATGCCGACCGGCTTTCCGGAGGCCGTATCGACCACCGTCCAGTACCCGAAACCATGGTCGTCCCAGTGGCGCTGGACCGCGTCGAGGAAGGCCTCGTTGTCGACCCGGCTGCGCCTGGCGTGGGGAGCGTGGACATACCCCCGGGGGTCTTCGTGGAGCGCGTGCTGGAAGCCGCGGTCGGCATCACGGGGCCGGCGCAGCGTGAGCCGGGGTGTCTGCGTCTCGAAGCGCGAGGCGACGGACGGCGTCGAGGGCGGTGTCACCACAGCACCGTAGAACGATGCTCCGACACCGCGGCGACACGGTGGGTGGGGGCTGGCATGCCCACCCGGATGCGAGGATGGCTGCCGATGACTGCTGCCCAGCCGGAGATCGCCGCGAGGCTGAGCGACCTGCTCCCCCGCGGAGCGGCCCCCGACCCTGACGAGCTGTATGCGGCGTTCACGGGGTGGACCGGCCGGCAGGGCCTCACCCTCTACCCCCACCAGGAGGAGTCGGTCATCGAGCTCCTGTCCGGAAGCAACGTCGTGCTCGCGACGCCGACCGGATCGGGCAAGTCCCTCGTCGCCACAGCCGCGCACTTCGCGGCCCTGGCGGGCGACCGGGTCAGCTTCTACACGGCACCGATCAAGGCCCTGGTCAGCGAGAAGTTCTTCGCACTCTGCGGCATCTTCGGGGCCGACAACGTCGGCATGATGACCGGCGACGCCTCCGTCAACGCAGACGCCCCGATCATCTGCTGCACCGCGGAGATCCTTGCCAACATCGCCCTGCGCGAGGGCGCCGACGCCGATGTCGGCGTCGTGATCATGGACGAGTTCCACTTCTACGCAGAGCCGGACCGGGGCTGGGCCTGGCAGGTTCCACTCCTGGAACTGCCCCAGGCGCAGTTCCTCCTCATGTCCGCGACCCTGGGGGACGTCACGCGGATCACCGACGACCTGACCCGCCGCACCGGCCGGCATACCGCCATGGTCACCGGCACCCAGCGGCCAGTGCCGCTGAGCTTCTCCTGGGCCCTCACCCCGATCCACGAGACGATCGAGGAGCTGCTCACCACCCACCAGGCACCCGTCTACATCGTCCACTTCACCCAGG
The DNA here is from genome assembly GCA_963715025.1 of uncultured Actinomycetota bacterium. Lineage (GTDB taxonomy): Bacteria > Actinomycetota > Actinomycetes > Actinomycetales > Dermatophilaceae > DASSJT01. The sequence continues at coordinate 1,161,694 of CAVQQQ010000002.1, forward strand.
CGGCGGCTCTTGAGCAGGCGCAGTCGCTGCTCTCGGTCCGGGCAGTGACGCGCGACGACCGGGACGCGATCGCCGCCCGGGTCGGCGGGTTCCGCTTCACCACGGGCTTCGGCAAGACGCTCTCGAAACTCGTGCGCAGCGGGATCGGCGTCCACCACGCCGGCATGCTCCCCCGCTACCGCCGGCTGGTCGAGCACCTGGCGCAGGACGGCCTGCTCAAGGTGATCTGTGGCACCGACACCCTCGGCGTCGGCATCAACGTCCCCATCCGCACCGTGCTGTTCACGGGGCTGACCAAGTTCGACGGGTCGCGGCAGCGAGTGCTCAAGGCGCGCGAGTTCCACCAGATCGCGGGCCGCGCGGGCCGGGCCGGCTTCGACACCAGCGGCTATGTCGTGGTCCAGGCTCCCGAGCACGTCATCGAGAACGAGCGCGCCCTCGCCAAGGCGGGCGACGACCCCAAGAAGCGCCGGAAGGTGCAGCGCAAGAAGGCGCCCGAGGGCTTCGTGTCCTGGACCGAGCAGACCTTCGACAAGCTGGTGGCCGCCGAGCCCGAGCCGCTCGTCTCCCGCATGCGCGTCGACCACGCCATGATCCTCAACATCGTGGCGCGCCCGGGTGACCCCGTCCGCGCCATGAGCCATCTCCTGCGCGACAACCACGAGGACGCGCGCGGCCAGGCGAGGCTGGCGCGGCGCGCGATCACCCTGTGCCGGAGCCTCCTCGAGACCGGCGTCCTCCAGCGGCTGCCCCACCCGGACGAGACGGGCCGCACGCTGGCTGTCACCGAGGCCCTCCAGCACGACTTCGCCCTCAACCAGCCCCTTGCGCCGTTCGCCCTCGCGGCGCTCGACGTGCTCGACCCGGCGGCGCCCACGCACGCCCTCGACCTCGTCTCGGTCATCGAGGCGGTTCTCGACGACCCGCGCCAGGTCCTCTACCAGCAGCAGTTCAAGGCCCGCGGCGAGGCGGTGGCGGAGATGAAGGCTGATGGCGTCGAGTACGAGGAGCGGATGGAGCTGCTCGAGGACGTCATGTGGCCGCGCCCGCTGGCCGCCCTGCTGGAGGCGGCGTTCGAGATCTTTCGGCGCAGCCATCCCTGGGTGTCCGAGTCGGCCCTCTCCCCCAAGTCCGTGGTCCGCGACATGTACGAGCAGGCGATGACGTTCACCGAGTACGTGAGCTACTACCAGCTGGCCCGCTCCGAGGGGCTGCTGCTGCGCTACCTCACCGACGCCTATCGCACGCTCCGCCAGACGGTGCCGGCGAGCATGCGTACCGAGGCCTTCGAGGACGTCCTGGAGTGGCTCGGTGAGACCGTGCGCCAGATCGACTCCTCACTGATCGACGAGTGGGAGGCGCTCACCGCCCCCGACGCGACCGGCCGGTTCACCGACCTCGTCGAGCACGGCGGCAGTCGTCCCACCCGCCCGATCACCAGCAGCGAGCGCGCCTTCCGGGTGATGGTCCGCAATGCCATGTTCCGCCGCGTCGAGCTGGCCGCCCGCGATCAGTTCGAGGCTCTGGCCCGACTGGACGAGGAGACCGCAGCGCTCACCGACCCACCCCGCCACGTGCTCATGGACCAGCAGGACTGGGACGAGGCCCTCGCCACCTACTTCGACGAGCACGACACGATCGGCACTGGAGCCGCCGCCCGCGGACCGCACCTCCTGCACGTCCAGCCCGAGCGCGCGGACGCGCCGGGGCTCAACGAGCCCGAGCGGCTGCACCGCCTGTGGCGCCTGCGCCAGACCGTCGATGACCCGGACCGCAACTACGACTGGGTGATCGAGGCGACGGCCGATCTCGACGCGTCCGACGATGTGGGCGAGCCGGTCATCCTCACCACCGCGTTCCGCCGGCTCTAGCGAGACGGGCCAAGCACCCGACGGGCGGTATGCCGGCCGGGCCAGCCGGCATACCGCCGTGCCCAGCCGGCATACCGCCGTCTCCGTCCGGCATACCGCATTGTCCGTCCGGCCTGCTCTCCGGATCAGTGGCCATCGTTTCGCTTCGAGAAGCGTCGGGTACCCGGACCCTTGACGTGCGCAGCGCCTCTCCGCAGGCGCCCCGCGCACGCTACCTAGACGAGAGGAGAGGGGCGCATGTCTGATCCGACGTACGAACCGGTGATTACCGCCAATGGAGGCGATTCGGCTCCGGACCGAGCCAAGAACGAGGCACGGCACGTGGCCGACGACGCCAAGGAGGGTGCAGCCCAGGTCGCTGACACAGTGAAGCAGGAGACCCGCGAGGTTGCGCACGACGTGCAGCGCCAGGCCAAGGACGTCTACCGGCAGGTCCGCAGCGAAGCGACCGACCAGGCCTCTTCCCAGCAGCGGCGTGCGGCGTCCGGCCTGCACAGCCTGGCTTCGGAGCTGGACCAGATGGTCAGCGGAGCCCAGGACCGGGGCGTGGCATCTGACCTGGCGCAGCAGGCGGCACAGAGGGTCCACACCCTTGCCACCTGGCTGGAGGCCCGCGAGCCGGGCGACCTCGTGGAAGAGCTGCGGGCCTTTGCGCGCCGCCGGCCCGGGGCATTCCTTGCCGGCGCGGCCGCGGTCGGCGTGGTGGCGGGCCGCATGACTCGGGGGCTGACCGACAGCCCCGACGAGGGCTCGAACCCGTCGGCCGAACGGCTGGGGGACAACAGCGGTTGGACATCGGGGGGCGCACTTGGCGACGAAGCCAGAACTCCCGCCACGAACGTCCCGACTGCGGGACTGTCCACGGGCGACGAGACGACGACGTACACCACCGGCCCGCGCCTGGACGAAGGACGCACAGGCGACGAAACGGCGGCCTGGAGCGGGCACGTGGGAGACACGGCGAACGGTTCCGACACGGCCTTCCGTGAGACGTCGCTCGACTCCGACGCGGGCTACGACGCACCGACTGCGCCCCAAACCACGCCGCGGCACGGAGGTGATCGGCGATGACAGCCGAAGCGGACCGAGACGTCGAGCAGCGGGACGCTTCCATCAGCGATCTCGTGTCGGATGTCGCGGCTGACATCTCGTTGCTGATGCGCCAGGAGATGGAGCTGGCCAAGGTCGAGCTGCGCGAGTCGGCCACGCAGGCCGGCCAGGCTGCCGGCATGTTCAGCGGCGCTGCCATCGCCGGCCACCTGGCGCTCCTCTTCCTGTCCGTCGCCGCCTGGTGGGGGCTCGGACAGGCGATGGACAACCTCGGGTGGTCCGCCGTCGTGGTGGCGCTCGTGTGGGCCGTGGTTGCGGCGATTCTGACCAGCACCGCCCGCAACCGGATGAAGAAGGTCACGGGCCTGCCGCGCACCGTCGACACCGCTAAACGAGTCCCCCCGGCCTTGAAAGGAGACGAATCATGAGCTTTGACGACACTCCCACCTACCGCGAGACCATCGCGAGCAACGACCCCGACCAGATTCGCGAGGAGATCGAGCGCACCCGCGAAGATCTCAGTCGCAATGTGAGTGCCCTCGGAGAGGCTGTGCGCCCTGGCAACGTGGCGCGCCGGCAGGCCAGCCGCGTGGCCGATGCGGCCACCGACGTGAAGGACCGTCTCATGGGGTCCGCCGAGGACTTGCGGGACTCCGCCATGGACAGCGCCTCGAGCGTGTCTGACTCGGCCAGCCAAATGGGGACCAACGTGACCCACGTGGCATCCACGAAGACGCGTGGCAACCCGCTCGCCGTGGGCCTGATCGCCCTCGGTGCGGGATGGCTCGTGGGGTCCATGCTGCCGGCGACGCAGTCTGAGCAGCGCCTGGCCGAGAAGGCCAAGGAGCAGGCCCAGCCATTGGTGGACCAGGCCCAGCAGGCCGCCACGGAGTCCGCACAGAACCTCCGCGAGCCCGTCAAACAGGCCGCACAGGAGGTCAAGGCAAGCGCGCAGGACGCAGCCAGCAACGTCAAGGATCGGACGGTGGAGTCCGGTCAGGACCTTCGCGACTCGGCGGCCGAGTCGGCCGGCGCGGTCGCGGGTTCGGACCAGCCCCTCACTCAGCCAGGTGAGTTGCGGCCGGAAGTGCCGGTCTCCTCGCCAGAGCCCGGAGGGCCATACGACCGCTGAGGCCGAGACCGTCAGAGCCTTACGGCAAGCTGGGGAGCGACGGGTGCGGAAGTCCCGCACCCGTCGCTCTCTTGATCGTCGGGCTGGGTAACCAGCGTCACAGCGCCTGGGGCCAAGGCCGTGACTTAGGTCCATGGCTCTGACCCGCGTCACTAGGCGACGATTCCCGTGTGAGCGACATTCACCTGAACGACCTGGAGATCGCGCGATCCGCGAAACTGCTCCCCATCGAGGACATCGCCAAGCTGATGGACCTCCCGATTGACGCCGTTGAGCCCTATGGGCGCGGCGTCGCCAAGATCGACCTCAGCGCGGTCGACGAGGTGGCCCAGCGGCCACGGGCGCGCTACGTCGTCGTCACCGCCATGACCCCGACCCCCCTCGGCGAAGGCAAGACCACCACGGTAGTCGGGCTCGCGCAGGCGCTGGCGCGCCTCGGGCACCGGTCGGTGGTCACCCTGCGCCAGCCGTCCATGGGCCCGACGTTCGGCATCAAGGGCGGGGCGGCGGGCGGCGGCTACAGCCAGGTCGTGCCGATGGAGCGGTTCAACCTCCACCTCACCGGTGACTTCCACGCGGTGACTGCTGCACACAACCTGCTCGCCGCGATGGTCGACAACCACCTGCACCACGGCAACGACCTGGGGCTGGATCCCCGCAGCATCACCTGGCGCCGCTGCCTCGACGTCAACGACCGCGCGCTGCGCAACATCGTGGTGGGCCTCGGCGCCCGCGTCGACGGCGTCCCGCGCCAGACCGGCTTCGACATCACAGCCGCGAGCGAGGTCATGGTGCTGCTCTCGCTGTCCACCTCCTTCGCGGACCTGCGCGCCCGGCTGGGGCGCATCGTGGTCGGCTACACGTATGCCGGCGAGCCGGTCACCGCGGAGAGCCTCAAGGCTGCGGGCGCCATGGCCGTGATCCTTGCCGACGCCATCAAGCCCAACCTCCTCCAGACCCTCGAGGGCGGACCCGCCCTGGTGCACTGCGGGCCGTTTGGCAACATCGCCACGGGCAGCTCGTCGGTCATCGCCGACCTGCTCGCCGCCGGCTCGGCAGACGTGGTCGTCACCGAGGCCGGATTCGGTGCCGACATGGGGGCCGAGCGGTTCTTCGACGTCAAGTGCCGGGTGAGCGGGCTGCGGCCCGATGCCGCCGTCGTGGTCGCGACGGTGCGGGCGCTCAAGGCGCACTCGGGACGCTATGAGATCAAGGCGGGCAGGCCGCTTCCACCGGAGCTTTTCGACGAGCGGCCGGATGATGTTGGGGCCGGCCTAGCGAACCTGCGCCACCAGGTCGAGATCGTCGGTCGGTTCGGGGTCACGCCGGTCATCGCCCTCAACGCGTTCCCGCAGGATCACGACTCCGAACACGAGGTGGTGCGCCGCCTGGCCCAGAAGCTGGGTGTCCGCTGCGCGGTGACCCGCCACGTGGCCGAGGGCGGAGCAGGCGCCGACGAGCTGGCCCACGAGGTTCTGGGGGCGCTCGAGGAGCCGTCCGAGTTCCGGTACCTCTACGACCTCGACCAGCCTCTCGTGGCCAAGATCGAGACCATCGCCCGTGAGGTCTACGGCGCGGACGGAGTTGACCTTGCGCCTGCGGCGGCGAAGGCCCTGGCAGAGTACGAGCGGCTGGGCTATGGCTCGCTGCCGGTCGTGATCGCCAAGACGCACCTGTCCATCTCCTCGGACCCGGCGCTGCTCGGCGCGCCGACCGGCTGGCGGCTACCGGTGCGCGAGGTGCGGGCCGCAGTAGGCGCGGGCTACGTCTACGCCGTCTGCGGTGACATGCGCACGATGCCCGGGCTGTCAAAGCACCCCAACGCCGAGCGCATCGACGTCGACGACGAGGGTGAGATCGTGGGCCTCAGCTGAGGCTCCACACACAGCGGAGGGGGTATGCCGTTCGGCTCGGACGGCATACCCCCTCGCCCGTGGTGAGGCTCAGGCGGCGTACGCCGTGAGCTCTCCCGCAAGATCGGGGTGCACGCGGGCCTTGACCCTGGTGCCCTCGGTGGTGTGCTCGCTGGACAGGATCTCGCCCTCGTCGTGGAGTCGGCTGACCAAGTCGCCCCGGCTGTAGGGCACGAGGACGTCGATGTCGATGGTCGGGCGCGGGAGCTCAGCCGCGATGAGGGCGCGAAGCTCGTCCAGGCCCTGGCCGGTGCGGGCGGACACCGCGAGCGAGTGCCTCTCGTGGCGCAGCAGGCGGTCGAGCACCTCCGGTTCGGCCACGTCGGCCTTGTTGACGACGATGACCTCCTTGACGTCGGTCGCTCCGACGTCGGCGAGAACCGCGCGGACGGCGCTGACCTGACCCTCCGGGTCGGGGTGAGAGCCGTCCACGACGTGCAGAAGCAGGTCGGAGTCGGACACCTCCTCCAGCGTGGACCGGAATGCCTCGACCAGCTGGTGGGGCAGCTGGCGGACGAAACCGACGGTGTCGGTCAGCGTGTACTCACGGCCATCGTGGGTCTGGGCCCGCCGGACCGTCGGGTCGAGGGTGGCGAAGAGCTGGTTCTCCACCAGGACGCCGGCGCCGGTCAGCCGGTTCAGCAGCGAGGACTTGCCGGCGTTGGTGTATCCCGCAATCGCCACGCTGGGCACGGCGTTGTGCTTGCGCCCCGAGCGCTTGGTGTCACGGTGCGTCTTCATGGCCTTGATGTCGCGACGGAGTCTGGCGATGCGGCTGTTGATGCGACGCCGGTCGAGCTCGATCTTGGTCTCACCAGGGCCACGCGAGCCGATGCCCTCACCGCCGGCGACCCGGCCACCGGCTTGGCGGGACATCGACTCACCCCAGCCGCGCAGGCGCGGGAGCAGGTACTGGAGCAGGGCCAGCTCGACCTGGGCCTTGCCCTCCCGGCTCTTGGCGTGCTGGGCGAAGATGTCGAGGATCAGCGCGGTGCGGTCGATGACCTTGACCTTGACGACGTCCTCGAGGCCACGGCGCTGGCTCGGTGCGAGCTCGCTGTCGCAGATGACCGTGTCGGCGCCCTCGGCGATGACGATGTCGCGCAGCTCCTCCGCCTTGCCGGAGCCCAGCCAGGTGCCTGCGTCGGGCCGGTGGCGGCGCTGGATCAGCCCGGCGAGCACCGTCGAACCGGCGGTCTCGGCGAGGGCGGCAAGCTCGCGCAGCGAGTTCTCGGCGTCCTGTGCGGTGCCCTCGGTCCAGAGCCCGGCGAGGACGACGCGCTCCAGTCGGAGCTGGCGGTACTCGACCTCGGTGACGTCCTCGAGCTCGGTCGAGAGGCCGGCCACGCGGCGCAGGGCCGCGCGCTCCTCGCGATCGAACTGGTCGCCGTCGACGCCGAGATCGGTGTCATGAAGAACGATGGCGTCGTCGTCGGCGAGCGCCTCGGCGCTGTGGTGGAAAAGATCAGTGTGCTGCGTCATATCTCCTCAAGGGTCTCATTGCCCGAACGGTTGCGGCGACACGTTTATGCCCTCGGGGGCGGCTGACACGCGCACGCCCGCCCGCCGGACGTGCGGTCACGCATCTCCGGCGGACGCACCCTGACCGTGTCGCCCTGCGCCACCGGCGAACCGGGCGGCACCCGAAAGAGCTCCGCCGGCCAAGTGGGGTTCACCGTGCGCCCACTCCACCGCCAGCGCCACGTCGAGCGGCAGACCCGCCTGGTCGAGCAGCGAAGCGCGATCGCTGCGCAGGCAGTCCTGCGGAAGGCTGGCCAGTTCTCGCGCCAGGGCCTGCGCCTCGGCCAGAGCCTGGCCAGGGGCGCTGACCCGGGTTGCGAGCCCCATCCCCACGGCCTCGTCTGCAAGCACCGGGCGGCCGGTGAGCACGAGGTCGAGCGCGCGGCCCTCACCGACCAGCCGGGGCAGCCGCACGGTCCCACCATCGATCAGTGGGACACCCCACCGGCGGCAGAACACCCCGAAGACGGCCCCCGGGTCGACCACCCTCAGGTCGCACCAGAGTGCGAGCTCCATGCCCCCGGCTACGGCATAGCCCTCAACGGCCGCGACGACCGGCTTGGTGAGGCGCATCCGGGTGGGACCCATCGCCGGCAGGCCATCCTCGGGGGGATGGGCCTCCAAAGCCCCCGCCGCCACTGCCTTGAGGTCGGCGCCGGCGCAGAAGGTGCCGCCACGGCCCCAGAGCACCGCCACCGCGGCGGTCGGAGCGTCGTCGAACCGCTGGAAGGCGTCGGCGAGGGCTTGCGCATGCTCGGTGTCGACTGCGTTGCGGGCCTCGGGTCGGTCGAGGACGACGGTCCAGACCGGACCGTCCACGGAGATGTCGACGCTCATGGTGGCGCACCTTTCCTCGGGGCTGGGCGGATGCCAGTAGTGTCCCCGATCCGGCCGTGGCCGCGCGGGAGGCCAGTACCGTAGCCCGCGTGCCCGACCCGGCGAACGACCACTACTTCACGGCCCAACCCGTCAGTGCGGCGGAGCAGCGCGAGCTGCGCGTCACCCTCGCCGGCCGCCAGGTCACGGTCCGGGTCGCCGGCGGCATGTTCTCACCGGGCGGCCTGGACAAGGGCACCTCGGTCCTGCTCGACGAGGCGCCCGCCCCACCCCCGCACGGTGACCTGCTCGACCTCGGCTGCGGTTGGGGACCGATCGCCCTCACCCTGGGGCTGCTCTCCCCCCAAGCCACGGTGTGGGCGGTCGACGTCAACGAGCGAGCGCTCGACCTCGCCCGCGCGAACGCGGCCGCGCTGGGACTGCACGACTTCCGCGCCAGCCAGCCGGACGGCATACCCGCTGGCCAGCGCTTCGACTGCATCTGGTCCAACCCGCCCATCCGCATCGGCAAGCAGGCCCTCCACGTCCTCCTCATGGACTGGCTGCCCCGACTCAAGCCGGGTGGAATCGCCTACCTGGTCGTGCAGAAGAACCTCGGCTCGGACTCGCTGCAGCGCTGGTTGGGCGATCAACTGCCCAGCGAGTCGTATGCCGTGAGGCGGCTCGCGTCGTCGAAGCGCTTCCGCGTCCTGTCGGTGACCCGCCGTTCCGATTGATGTGGCCGGAGGGTGCCTCAGCCTCAGTTCGGGTCGACCACCATCGCAGACCCTCCTCCGCGCCGTACCGGCTCGGCATTCGCCTCGAAGTCGTCGGGCCCGTGAACCCGGATCGCGGTCGCCGCGCCGATCTCGGGCGTGGAGGTCATGTAGTGGCCCATCAGGGTCAGGCTGGCCGCATCGGTTGAGGAGTACAGGGCCGGCTCGGCCTGCTCCGTGCCGTTGCGCGAGGAGAGCCTGGCGGCCGCGATCGCGTCGAGGACGGACATGCCCCGGTCGAGGTACTCGGTGAGGACCTGGGTGACGGTGGTGATGATCGTCGCGCCGCCAGGGCTGCCGAGGACCAGTCGCAGGTGTCCGTGGTCGAGGACGATGGTCGGGCTCATGGAGGAACGCGGCCGCTTGCCCGGGCCCGGGAGGTTGGGGTCGGGGACACCAGCCTGGAGCGGTGCGAAGTTGAAGTCGGTCAGCTCGTTGTTGAGCAGGAAACCCCATCCGGGCACCGTGATGCCGGAGCCGCCGGTCTGCTCGATGGTGAGCGTGTAGGAGACAGCGTTGCCCCACCTGTCCGTGACCACCAGGTGGCTGGTCGACTGGCCGTCGTTGGGGAGGCCGGCGGTTGTGGCAGCTGGTCCGCAGGCCTCGTAGCTGCCATCCGGGGTGCCGAAGGGCACGGGCCGGGTGAGCGCCGTGGTCGGGCTGAACAGGCAGGCGCGCTCGTCGGCGAAGGCCTGCGATACGAGCTCGTCGACCGGCACGCCGGGAACATCGCCGACATATCGGTTGCGATCCGCGAAGGCGAGGGCCGAGGCCTCGCTGAAGCGGTGCAGGTAGTCGGCGTTGCTGACGGCGCTGAGGGGCGTGCCCGTGCGGGTGTCGAACGCCTCGAGCAGGTTGAGGATCTCAGCGACCGCGATGCCGCCGGAGCTGGGCACCGGCATGCCGTAGACGTCCAGGCCACGGTACTGCGAGTGGATCGGCGTCCTGCGGATGGCGCTGTAGTCCGCCAGATCTCCCATGGTGATCTGCCCCTTGGGCACGCTGACGCCCGGCCCGGTGTGGGGGCTCTGAGCCTCGTCGACGACCGCCTGGCCCAGGCGGCCGGCATACAGAGACGCGGTTCCATGGGTGCGCAGCTCGCGGTAGGCAGCCGCCATGTCGGGGTTGCGGAAGACCGAGCCCACTGCCGGTGCCTCGCCGTCCCTCAGGAAGACCCGGGCCGTCTCGGGGAACATCGAGAAGCGTGCCGCGTTGGCTGCGGTCTGGTCGTGGAAGGTCTGGTCGACGACGAATCCGCGCTTGGCGATGTCCTCGGCCGGCTTCATGAGGTCGCCGAAGCTCATGGTGCCGAAGGAGTTGGCGGCCTTGGCCCAGGTGGCCGGGGTGCCGGGCACCCCGACGCTGAGGCCGGAGTTGACGGCCTTGGTGAAGGCCATGGGAGTGCCGTCCGGCTCGCGGAAGACGTTCGCGTCGAACGTGGCGGGGGCAGCCTCCCGGCCGTCGATGGTCTTCACCTGTCCAGAAGCCGCGTCGTAGAACAGGAAGAAGCCGCCGCCGCCGATGCCAGTGGAGTAGGGCTCGGTCACACCGAGCGCTGCCGCTGTGGCGACGGCTGCGTCTGCCGCGTTGCCTCCGGCCTTGAGCACGTCGATGGCGACCTGGCTCGCTACCGCGTCGACCGACGCCACCGCTCCACCGCCGCCCCGCATGACGGCCACCTTGGGGAGGGTGCTCGTAACCGGCTTGGGGCCATTGGCGATGTCGGTGGCGGGAAAGGCTGGGGCGGGTCCGCTGAGGGCGAGTGCAAGACAGCCCGCCACGCCACCACTGACAACCAGGAAGGTTCGTCGTGTGTTCATCTCCCCGACGCTAGAACTGACTTCGCGGGATCGCATGCCGAGAGCCGCGCACCGGATGGGCCAGGCGGCATCCCGACGGCGAACCGGCCGAAACCAGCGCCGCCTCGGCGCGGCCGTCAGCCGCGTGAGAGCAGCGTCGTGGTGCCGTCGGCAACCAGGACCGCCGGCCCCGCCAGCTCGACCTCGTCTCCCGGGAGCGCCCGGACGCGCAAACGCCCGCCGGGCACGTCGACCGTCCACTCATCGCCCTGGCCCCCCGCCCACCAGCGCGTTGCCAGAGCGGCGGCGCAGACCCCGGTGCCACAGGAGCGGGTCTCCCCCACGCCGCGCTCGTGGACCCGCATGCTCACGTGGCCTCGTCCGAGGGGCCGGACGAACTCGACATTGGTGCCCTCCGGCGGCCGCGGGTTGACCACGGGTGGCCGACCCAGGTCGAGGCCGTCGAGGTCGATGCTCTCGGGCAGTGCGACCACGGTGTGGGGGTTGCCCAGTTCGATGCTCAGGGCGGAGAACGGGTCGTGGCCCGGGACGTGGACAAGGGAGTCGAAGCCCTCCGCGTTCGCCTTCTCGGCGTGGGCCAGCCGCCAGCGGCCCATCCCCACCGCGATCGTCCCGCCCGCCTCGAAGTGGATGCTGCGGGCGCCGGCGCGCGTGGCGATGGCGAACTCGTCGGCGGTCTCCAGGCCCTCGCGCCGCAGGTAGGCCGCGAACACGCGCGTGCCGTTGCCGCACATCTCGGCGACGCTGCCGTCCGCGTTTCGGTAGTCCATGAACCACGCCGCCTCGCGGGCTTGCGCCCGCACCGCGTCATCCTCCGCGGCACTGGTGGGAACCACACGGATCACACCATCGCCGCCGATGCCGGCCCGGCGGTCGGCCAAGAGCGCGACCTGGGTCGCGGTGAGGTCGAGAGCACCCTCGAGGTCGGGGACCAGGACGAAGTCGTTCTCCGTGCCGTGGCCCTTGGTGAAGGGCAGCTCGTCAGCCATGCCGACCATTGTCGCCCACCGTCCCCCGTGCGAGGGCCAAGGCGCGGCGCAGCAGGGTTCCACTCCCCGCGTCCAGCCAGTGGATTCGCTGGTCGGGGCGGAACCACGACTCCTGGCGCCGGGCAAAGCGGCGAGTGGCCTGCGCGGTGTCCCGCCGCGCCAGCTCCTCGGTCATCCTGCCGTCGATCTTGGCCAGCGCCTGGCTGTAGCCGAGGGCCCGCGAGGCCGTCCGCCCTTCGCGCAGTCCGCGCCGCTCCAGTCCCCGAACCTCCTCGACCAGTCCCGAATCCCACATCCGGTCGACCCGGGCGTCGATCCTGGCGTCGAGCTCGCCGCGGTCGAGAGCCAGACCGATCATCACCGTCGGGCGCACGAACTCGCGGGCCGGCATCGTCGCGGAGAACGCGCGGCCGGTCAGCTCGATGACCTCGAGGGCGCGGATGATGCGCCGGGCGTTGTTGGGCTGGATCTGGTGCGCCGCGACCGGGTCCCTGGCGAGGAGCCGCTCGTACATCGTCGCCGTGCCGTGAAGAGCGGCCTCACCCTCGAGCCGCCGCCTCACCCCGCGGTCGGTCGGCGGGATCGCCAAGTGGTCCAGAGCCGCCCGCACGTACAGGCCCGACCCGCCGACCAGAACCGGCACCCGTCCGCGGCGCATGATGGCCCCGATGTCGGCTCGCGCCGCCTCCTGGTAGACGGCAACGCTCGCCTCCTGGGTGACCTCGAGGACGTCCAGCTGATGGTGCGGTATGCCGCGGCGCCGGCTCACGGGGACCTTGGCCGTCCCGATGTCCATGCCGCGGTAGAGCTGCAGGGCGTCGGCGTTGACCACCTCGCCTCCAAGCGTCTCGGCGAGGTCAAGGGCGAGATCCGACTTGCCCGTCGCCGTAGGCCCCACCACGGCAACCACCTCGGGAGGAGGCGGGGCACCCGCCGGGCTCACCGGCATACGTCTAGAGATCGTGGTCGTCCGGGGCGTCGTGCCCGAACGGGTCGGGGTCGACGCCGGGCATCCAGCTGTGTCCCGGCATGCCCCAGCCGTTGCTCTTGACCGCCTTGCGCGCCTTCTTCAACCAGCGGTCGTTCAGGCGGTCGACGTAGAGGAAGCCGTTGAGGTGGTCGTACTCGTGCTGCATGCAGCGTGCGAACCAGCCGGTGGCATCGAAGGCAAGCTCGCTGCCGTCGACCTCGTAGCCGGTGACGTGGGCCGTGAGCCCCCGCCGGAGCGGGAACGACTCACCGGGAACGGACAGGCAGCCCTCGGACTCCTCGTGCGGGTCCGGCTCACCCGTCGCCGGCTTCGACGCGCTGACGTAGGGGTTCACGATCACCCCGAGGCTCGGCACACCGTCGTTGTTCTCCATCGACCATGTGAACACCCGCAGCCCCACACCGATCTGGGGCGCCGCGAGGCCCACGCCGTTGGCGGCCTTCTGGGTGTCGAGCATGTCCTGCACCAGCGCCGCCAAGCTCTCATCGAAGTGCTCGACAGCCTGGGCGCGCCGGTGGAGCACGGGCTCGCCCGCGATCACGATGGGGCGCACGGTCATGCCGCTCATCTTGGCAGAGCCCGCACCGGTGCCCGGAAGCCGGTCGCGGCTCCGTGGGCGGCTCGCCGGTGAGGGGTCGCCGTCTTTCGCCGGGCTGCAAACAGCCCGGCGGAGCTCACTCGGCCAACTCGGCCTCGAGGGTGATCGGCACGGCCTTCAGCGCCTGGCTGACCGGGCAGCCGGTCTTGGCTCCCTCGGCGGCCTCCGAGAACTGCTCGGCGGTGATGCCAGGAACCGAGCCCCGGACCTTCAGGGCAATGCCCGTGATGCCTGTGCCTGGTTGGAAGGTCACGTCCGCGGTCGTGTCCAGGGAGGTCGGAGGGGTGCCCGCCTGGGCCAGCGCATGTGAGAGCGCCATCGAGAAGCAGGTCGAGTGCGCGGCTGCGATGAGCTCCTCGGGGCTGGTGCGGCCGTTGGCCTCCTCCGCGCGGGACGCCCACGTGACGTCGTAGGTCCCCAGGCCAGAGGAGTTCAGGGTGACCTGCCCCTTCCCCTCCATCAGAGACCCTTCCCAGTGGGCGGACGCGTTGCGAGTTGTTGCCATCCTTGGTGCTCCTCACGATCAGCGGTATGCCGGCCGAGCCAGTCAGGCGGCCTAGGTCCACCTTCTCCGCGCCACGGGGCATGCGCAAGGGCTGGCCGCGCGGGAGCGCGGGGCAGGTCCGCGCGGGAGCGCAGGGCTCGGCTACGGGAAACGCCGCTGGGACGTTCGGCACTGGGAGCCGCGGGCGACGGCCCGGAGTCTGGAGGCGATGGGAAACAACGAGTGACGAGGTTGTGATGATGTCGACCGGGATGCCTTCGAAGAGTGCATTGGTTCTGTCCGGAACGGCCGGAGTCGTCTCCGTGGCCGCGGGTGCGTGGACGCTCGCGGACCCGGGGCTCCTGCACGGCCCGGCGGCGATGAACGGGTCTGCGCGTGGCACGGCCCTGGTGCTGCTCTGCCTGGCCATGCCCGTGCTGGCCGCCTCGATGTGGCGTGCCCGTGGTGGGTCGGCAGCCGCCGTGCTGACCTGGGCTGCGGCGCTGCTCTATGTCGTCTACAACTCGATCCTGTTCCTCTTCCTGACGCCGTTCAACGCCGCGTTCCTGCTCTACGTCGCCATGCTGGGGCTGGGGGTCTGGTCGGTGGGAGCGCTGGCCCTCAGTGTCGGAATCGACCGCCTGGGCAAGCGGTTCTCGCCCAGCGCCCCGGTCAGAGGAGTGGCGAGCTACGTATGGGTGGTCGTCGTCCTGAACGCCCTGGCTTGGCTGGCCACCGTCGTCCCGGCGCTGTTCGATGCCTACCCGCAGGACTTCCTGAAGGGAACAGGGGTCGCCACAAACGCGATCTACGTTCAAGACCTCGCGCTGTGGCTGCCACTGATGGCTGTCGCGGGATACTGGCTGTACCGGCGCCAGGCTCGGGGGCTCGTGATCTGCTCGGCAGTGCTCGGCATGTGGGTCATCGAGAGCGTGAGTATCGCCGTGGACCAGTGGATGGGCTCCAGCGCCGACCCGACATCGCCGGTCGTATCGAGCGCCATGGTCGCGCCGTTTGCCGCGCTGGCGGTGATCGGCCTCGTGCCCGTGTGGCTGTTGCTCCGCCACCTGGCGCCGCTTGGATCGGCTGCCGGGACTCAGCGCGCGCAAGCCTCGACCGGGATCTCGGCCTGAGCTGGCCTGCCGATCGTCGGCATACCCAGTGAGACCGCCGGCTTGCCGGGCACCGGGGCGTCTTGGAGCGCCTGCCAGGCGTCGCCGCCGGCGGTCCGCCGGACGGCATACGAGCCGCCGTGGAATGCCGAGTCGGCAACCAGGTGGTGTGGGGCGCCGTAGGTGACCCCGACCGTCACCATGTCGCCGGGGCGAGGGGTCTCGGCACCCTCGGCCATCGCGAAATGGACCAGACGGTTGTCGCGGGCCCGGCCGGACAAGCGAGCGGTCTCGGCGTCCTTGCGGCCCTCCCCGGTGGCGACCAGAACCTCGACCTCGGTGCCCTCGAGCCGGCGGTTCTCGGCCCAGGAGACCTCTTCCTGCACCGCGATCAGCCGGCTGTAGCGATCCTGCACGACCGCCTTGGGCAGCTGGTCGGGCATGGTGGCGGCGGGCGTGCCTGGCCGGATGGAGTACTGGAAGGTGAAGGCGCTCGAGAACCGTGCCTCGCGCACGACCCGCAGGGTCTCCTCGAAGTCGGCCTCGGTCTCGCCGGGGAAGCCGACGATGATGTCGGTGGTGATGGCGGCGTCGTGGATATGGGCGCGGACCTTGTCGAGGATGCCGAGGAACTTCGCGCTGCGGTAGGAGCGGCGCATGTCCCGCAAGACCTTGTCGGAGCCCGACTGGAGCGGCATGTGGAGGCTGGGCATGACGTTGGGAGTCTCCGCCATCGCGGCAATGACGTCGTCGGTGAACGCTGCCGGGTGTGGGCTGGTGAAGCGCACCCGCTCGAGGCCCTCGATGTCGCCACAGGCGCGGAGCAGCTTGCCGAAGGCGAGCCGGTCGCCGAACTCGACGCCGTAGGTGTTCACGTTCTGGCCGAGCAGGGTGACCTCCACGACGCCCTGGTCGACCAGGGCCTGCACCTCCGCGAGGATCTCGCCAGGGCGCCGGTCCATCTCCTTGCCGCGCAGGCTGGGGACGATGCAGAAGGTGCAGGTGTTGTTGCAGCCGACCGAAATGGAGACCCAGCCGCTGTAGGCGGAGTCGCGCCGGGTGGGCAGCGTGCTCGGGAAGGTCTCGAGCGACTCGAGGATCTCGACCTCGGCGCGCTTGTTGTGGCGAGCGCGGTCGAGCAGCGCGGGCAGGGAGCCGATGTTGTGGGTGCCGAAGACGACGTCGACCCAAGGCGCGCGCTGCACGATGGTGGCCCGGTCTTTCTGCGCCAGGCAGCCGCCTACAGCGATCTGCATGTCGGGGTTGCGGGTCTTGGCCGGGCGCAGCTGGCCGAGGTTGCCATAGAGCTTGTTGTCGGCGTTCTCGCGCACCGCGCAGGTGTTGAACACGACGACGTCGGCGGTCTCGGGACGCTCGGGCTCGGACAGGCTGGCGAGATCGACGTACCCCGCGGTCTCCAGGAGTCCCGCGAGGCGCTCGGAGTCGTGGACGTTCATCTGGCACCCGTGGGTGCGCACGTCATAGGTCTTCGGCGTGGTCGGAGTCGTCATCGCACCGTCAAGGGTACGTGCTGGCAGCCACCGCCTGATGCCGCGCTCGGCCTCGATCACCTACCGGCAGCCGAGCTCACCTGGCGTGGGTCCGCGGATGGAGTGGTCCGTCGGCCGAAGACTGACTGCTACCGTACTTGCAATTCTTTGCAATTAATAACGGCCTAGTTGGCTAGGCGCGTGCTGCCAAAGTGAGGAATGCCGATGACCCGTGCGGATCAGGTGTGGAGATGACCACGCCTTTGCACCAGGTGAAGGCCGAGTTCTTCAAGACGCTGAGCCACCCGATGCGGATCAGGGTGCTCGAACTGCTGAGCGAGCGTGAGTACTCCGTGGGCGAGTTGCTCCGCGAGCTCGAGGTGGAGCCGTCGAACCTGTCACAGCAGCTCGCGGTGCTGCGCAGGGCCGGCCTGGTCGTGACCCGCAAGGAGGGGTCCACGGTGTACTACTCGCTGATCAGCGACCAGATCGCGGAGTTGATGGCGGTCGCCCGCTCGATCCTGACCCGCATGCTGTCCGAACAGGCAGACCTTCTGGCGACGCTGCGGTCCGGCGCCCGCACGGCTCGGCGCACCACCGCTGGCCGGGGTGCTCGATGAGCAGCCTGGTCCGCAAGATCCTCAAGACCGGACGGGTCGCCGAACCTGCACTGCCGGCGCCCGTTGGCTCTTCCGGCCACCAGGCTTTCGACAAGTCCTTCGCCGGCTCGATCCAGGTCCGGCACGTGGATGCGGGATCGTGCAACGGGTGTGAGGTCGAGATCGCATCCGCGTTCGCGCCCGTTTACGACCTTGAGCGGTACGGCATACGGCTTGTCGCATCCCCCCGGCATGCCGACGTCCTCCTGGTGACCGGGCCTGTGACGCGCAACATGGTGGACCCCCTGATCAAGGCATTCGAGGCGATGCCGGCACCGAAGCGAGTCGTGGCGCTGGGCGACTGCGGCATCAACTGCGGAGTTTTCGCGGGAGGCTACGGCGTACAGGGGGCGGTCGCTGACTTCGTGCCCGTGGATGTCGTGGTTCCGGGCTGTCCGCCCGAGCCCGAGGCCATCATCACCGCGCTGCGTGGACTGGGCGCTCGATGAATCTGGTCGGCTCGGGACTCCTGCTGCTCGCATGCGGCGCTGTCCTGGCAATGGCGATCCCTGCACTTGCCTCGTCCCGCTGGCGGGCGAGGGCGTCGGGGGCCCTGACCTCTCTTGCCGGCCTGGGCGGTCTGGTCGCCGGAGTCGGCGCCCTCTCGGGACAGACCGCCTCCGTGACGGCGTCGCACCTCTTGCCGCTCAGCGAGGCAGCGCTGTCGCCTGACTCCCTGTCCGGGCTCTTCATGGCTCTAGTGGGTGGCGTCGCCGTGGCGGCCGGGGTGTACAGCATCGGCTACCCGCACGCGGCCGCACACGCCGGTGACGCGGCGGCCCCTGCTCGTGGGGTGGGCTCGCGAACCGTCCAGACGGCACTGCCGCTGTTCGCGGCCGTGATGGTCATCGTGCCCGCCGCGGCGAACGTGACCACCTTCCTGGTCCTCTGGGAGCTGATGGCCCTGCTGTCCCTGGTTCTGGTGCTCGCCGAGCATCGGGAGCGGCGCGAAGTTGGCCAGGCCGGAATCTGGTACGCGTCGATGACCCATGCCGGTTTCGTTTCGATCCTGGTCGGGTTGGTCGTGCTCTCCGCGGCGACGGGCACCGAGTCCTTCGCAGGGATGCGCGAGTCCGCATCGGAGCTGCCGCCTGGCGTCCGCTCACTCGTGTTCCTGCTTGCCCTTGCTGGCTTCGGTTCCAAGGCAGGTTTGGTGCCGCTGCATGTGTGGCTTCCTCGTGCGCATCCCGAGGCACCGAGCTACGTCTCGGCACTGATGTCGGCCGCGATGGTCAGCCTGGGTCTGTACGGCGTGCTGCGAGTCGGTTTCGACCTGCTGGGCGGCGGCCCGCGGTGGTGGTGGCTGCTGGTGCTCGCCCTGGGCGTCCTTTCCGCGCTGTACGGGGTACTGCAGGCCAGTGTCGCCACAGACCTCAAGAGGCTGTTGGCGTACTCGACCACGGAGAACCTCGGTCTGATCTTCATCGGTGTGGGGGCGGCTGGCACGTTCTCCTCGACCGGCAACTCGACCCTTGCCGGCCTCTTGATGATCGCTGCCCTGCTCCACACCGTGAACCACGCGGCCTTCAAGACGGTGCTCTTCCTGGGCGCCGGGTCGGTCCTGCGGAGTACCGGACTTCGAGACCTGGACCAGATGGGTGGACTGGCGCGCCCTATGCCGGTGACGGCCGCGCTGCTCGGAGTCGGTGCGCTCGCGGCCTCCGGGCTTCCACCCGGAAACGGGTTCGTCTCCGAGTGGTTGCTGCTTCAGGGACTGATTCACAGTGTGTCGGGATCGGTGGCTCCGGATGCAGTCGTGGCGATCGCCATGCCGCTCGCCGTCGGGGCGGTGGCGCTGACTGCTGGGCTGGGGGTGGCGACGTTCGTCAAGGCCTTCGGGGTCGGATTCCTGGCGCGATCACGGTCGGCCGAGGCGCTTGCAGCGACGGAAAGCCCACGGACGCTGCGGGTGGGCATGGCGCTCGGGGCCGGTGCCTGCGCCATCCTGGCGCTCGCTCCCCTCACGCTGGTCCGGCATCTGGAGAATGTGCTGGTCACGATGCCCTCAATCGGCGCGCGAAGTCCGGTGCAGGGCGAGGTGACCCTGCAGCTGTCCGGAATCAGGGGATCGATGTCTCCGCTGCTGATCGCGGTCGGACTGGTCGGAGGAGCAGGGCTGGTGGCGGTAGTGGTGCGCAGGCTGAGCGCTCGGCAGCCACGGCGCGCCGCGCTCGTCTGGGGATGTGGAGGCACGAGGTTGAGCCCGCGCATGGAGTACACCGCCACGGCATATGCGGAGCCGCTCACCCGGGTCTTTGACGATGTCTTGCGCCCCGAGCACGACCTCGACGTCACCCACTACGGGGAATCCCGCTACCTCATGCAGAGCGTCCGCTATCGCCAGCTGGTGCCCGACCGGCTCGAGTCCCGGGTCTATCCGCCCCTCCTTGCCGTCGTGAACCGTTGGGCACGCGCCGCCCGGCAGCTGCAGAACGGCAGCACCCACCGTTACCTGGCCTATGGACTGGTCGGCCTGCTGATCGTTCTTGTTGCCCTGGGGGTGACCTCGTGAGTGGCTGGACGACCTGGTCGGTTGTCGGCGTCGTTGTCCAGTTGGCCACTGTGGTGGCCGGTGCCCCGTTCCTCGTCGCCCTGATGCGCCAGATCCGGGCCCGACTTGAAGGCCGCGCGGGTCCCGGCCTGGGCCAGCCGTGGCGCGACCTGCGCAAGCAGCTGAGGAAGGAGCCCATCGCGCCCGAGGGCTCGACCGCTGTCTTCACGGCGGCGCCGGCAGTGGTGCTGAGTTCAACCCTGTTGATAGCCGCCGCAGTCCCGCTCATCTCCACGACGTCGACCCTGGACGGGGTGGCGGACCTCTTTGCGGTGGTGTCCCTGCTGCTCGTGGGCTCGATTGCCCTGGCACTTGCCGGACTCGACACCGGCTCTGCCTTCGGAGGCATGGGATCGAGTCGCACGGTCACAGTGGCTGCGCTGGCCGAGCCCACACTTCTGGTCGCCGGATTCGCGCTCTCGGTCGGCGTGGGGTCCTCGAACCTCGCAAGCCTGGTCGAACATGTCCAGGAGGCGCCCAGCGAGAGCCTGTCGCCGGCGACCCTGCTGGCGGCGGTCGCCCTCTGGATCGTGGTGGTCGCAGAGGCCGGCCGGTTGCCAGTCGACAACCCCGCCACCCATCTGGAGCTGACCATGATCCATGAGGCGACGATCCTGGAGTATGCCGGTCGTGACCTGGCGATGGTAGAGCTCGGCTCTGCGATGCGACTGGCCATTCTGCTGGGGCTCTGGGGAAACCTCTTCCTGCCTTGGGGGGTGGCGACCGCGGCCACGCCTGCTGCCCTGGCCCTCGGTGTGGTCGTCTTCATCGTGAAAGGTGGCGTGCTCGGGGCCGTCCTTGGTGCCAGCGAGGTCTTCATGGCCAAGTGGCGACTGTTCCGCGTCCCCGAACTGCTGGCAGGTTCGTTCCTGTTCGGTGTCCTGGCCGTCTCCTCGTCCTTCTTCCTGGCATGAGCGTTCCCCATGAAGCCCTGCTCCGGAAGGAGGTGACCGGTGTCGAATGACCTCTACACCCAGCTCCTGTACCTCGCGTGCGGAGGCTTGCTGTTGTCGTCGGTGCTGACGCTGTGGCGCCGACAGCTGTCCGCGCTGATCGCCATGCTCACCGTTCAGGGGGTGCTCTTGGGTGGGTTGGCGGCGCTCTTGGGGGCCCATGGCGGCGGTCTGGAGCTGTACGGCGTCGCAGTCGGCGTCCTCGCTCTCAAGGCAGGCGTTCTCCCGGCAGTCCTGCGCCGCGTTCTCGCCGACAGCGGCGCGCAACGGGAGACCCAGCCCCTGGTGAACGTGCCCGCCTCGCTGCTCGCGGCCGCGCTGCTGACCCTCTTGGCGTATGCCGTCAGCAGACCGCTGGTGGAACTCGACCCCACGCCGACCCGGCAAGCCATTCCAGTGGGGATCGCGATGGTCCTGCTGGGTTTCTTCGTCTTGGTCACGCGGCGCCGAGCCCTGTCCCAAGTCGTCGGATTCCTCCTGCTGGACAACGGGATCGCAGCCACTGCCTTCCTGGTCACCGCCGGAGTCCCGTTGATCGTCGAACTCGCGGTCTCCATGGACCTGCTGTTGGTGATGCTGGTCCTCCAGGTCCTCACCGCCCGGCTCCGCGCCGCCTTCGGAGACACGGACATAGACGAACTACGAGAGTTGAGGGACTGATGGACCGGGCCGAGACGGACGCAGCGCGGTGGCTCCGATGACCGCTGGCCCGGCCACCATCGGAAACGTCGGGATCGCTGACCTCCTGCTGATCGGGCTCCCGCTTGCGGCACCGCTGGTAGCGGGGATCTTCGCACGTACCAGACCGGGGGGCAGCCGAGCGGCCGGCTGGGTCACCGTCGCCGCGGCCTCCACCATCCTTGCAGCCGGCGCATACGCAGCGGCGCTGACCGTCGGCGGCGACGCCCTCGCGGCCGGCTCGTTGCTCCGCATCGACGCCCTCTCAGGGGTGATGTTGATGGTGATCGGTGCGGTTGGCGTGGTCGCAACCTGGGCAAGCATCGACTTCGTGGACCGCGAGTTGGCATCCGGGGAGGTCGCGAGGGCGGACATCCGTCGCTACGCGATTCTGGTTCCAGCGTTCCTGGCGGCAATGGTGCTCGCGGTGCTGGCAAACAACCTGGGCGTCCTGTGGGCAGCCGTCGAGGCGACCACCATCGTCACCGCATTCCTGGTCGGCCACCGACGGAGCCGAACCTCGGTGGAGGCCACGTGGAAGTACGTCATCATCTGCTCTGTCGGGATCGCGCTGGCCTACCTGGGGACCATCCTCGTCTACTACGCGGCACGGCAGACCGGCATCCCCGCGCACGCCGCACTCGACTGGACCCAGCTGTCCGCCCACGCCGGCCAGCTCGACCCGGGCGTCATGCGAATCGCCTTTGCCCTCCTGCTGCTCGGCTACGGTGCGAAGGCTGGAATGGTCCCGCTTCACAGCTGGCTGCCGGATGCGCACAGCCAGGCACCGGCCCCGGTATCCGCGCTGATGTCCGGCGTCCTCCTGCCCGTCGCCGTTTACGCGCTCATCCGCTACAGGGTCATTGCCGTTGACAGCCTCGATCCATCCTTCGTGCGGACCCTGCTGCTGGTGGCGGCCCTGACCTCACTGGCCCTGGCAACGTCCCTGATCATCGCCCAGCGTGACTACAAGCGCCTTTTGGCGTATTCGAGTGTCGAGCACATGGCCTTGGTCATGATCGGCCTCGCGGTGGGAACACCGCTGGCCGTGGCGGCGATTCTGCTGCACATCCTGGGTCACGGGCTGGGCAAGGCAGTCCTCTTCTGCAGTGCCGGCCAGATCTTGAGCGCTGAGCGGACGCCCCAGATCGCCTCAGTCCGGGGGCTGCTCGCTCGACGGCCGGTGCTCGCGGCGACGTTCGGGGTGGGGTTCCTGGCCCTGTTGGGCCTCCCCCCGTTCAGCCTGTTCGTCAGCGAGCTGGGCCTGGCACGGGCCGCGGCTGCCGAGGGTCTGGGCTGGGTGATCGCCGTTGCCCTGACCCTGCTGGTGGTCGTCTTCGTCTCCATCACGGCCCACGTGACCCCGATGCTCCTCGGGTCCGGGCAACCCACCACGCGTGACACGGCGGCACTGCGAACCTCGGCCCCGCTGGTGGTCGGACTGGTGGTCCTAGCCGTCCTGGGAGTCGCCGCGTGGCCGCTCGACCAGCTTCTCCACACAGCCAGCCTGATTGGGGGAACCAAGTGACGCCAGGAACCGGGGAGTCGACCGGACGCGAAAGGCCACAGACGTCCGCCATCGAGAGTCGTCAGTACCGCGACCGCCGCCAGGTCCAGGTCAGCGCTGACAGCCTTCAGCCACGGGCGAAGTCCCTGCTGGACGAGGGATACCGCTTGGCGCTCATGGCAGCACATGAAGACCAAGCACGGTTTCGCATCGTCTACTTGTTCGTCGCTGGTCGGCCTGACCGGCGGGTCGAGCTGGTGCTCACGACCAGCCGGGACGCGCCGTCGATCCCAAGCCTCGCGGCGATTTCGTTTCCCGCCGGGCGGTTCGAGCGCGAGATCAGAGATCTGTATGGCATCACACCCATCGGCCACCAGCTGCCCAGGCGACTGGTGAGGCACCACCACTGGCCACAGGGCTGGCACCCGATGCGTAGTGACGCAGGTCCGCCTCCACCCTTCGGCTCGCCGGACGAGCCGTTTCCGTTCCTGGCGGTCGAGGGCCCTGGGGTCTACGAGATTCCCGTCGGCCCGATCCACGCAGGGCTGATCGAGCCAGGACACTTCCGCTTCTCCGTGGTCGGCGAGACGATCCTCAAGCTCAAGGCGCGACTGTGGTTCGTGCATCGTGGCATTGAGAAGCTGGCCGAGGGACGCCTGCTTGCGGACGCCGTCCCGCTGGCCGAGCGGGTATCCGGGGACACCACGGTCGGGCACTCCCTGGCGTTCTGCCTCGCCGTTGAGGAGGCAATGGACTGGCCGGTGCCGGCGCAGGCTCAGGTGATGCGGGCGGCAGCACTGGAACTCGAGCGCCTCTACAACCACGTCACCGACCTGGGCGCGCTCTGCAACGACACGGGCCAGGGCTTGTTGAACGCCCATGCGCTGAGGATTCGGGAAGGGCTGCTGCGGCTCAACGCCCGTGTCGCCGGTCACCGGCTGCTGCGAGGCGTCGTGTTTCCCGGCGGGGCAGCCATGCGCGCCGTGCCAGCCATCGGGGAACTCGACGAGATCGCTGCCGACGTCGAAGAGGTCGTTGGCCTGGCCGTGAACCACAGCGTGGTCAGCGACCGGCTCCGCGGCACTGCGATTCTCACCGCCCGGCAGGCCGCCGACATCGGCGTGGTCGGCTATGCCGCACGCGCGAGCGGCATCGATATCGATGCGCGACGCGACCACCCGTTCACCGAGACAACCATCGGTGTGGAAGCCGCTACGACGACGACCGGCGACGTGATGGCCCGGTTCTTGGTCCGCGCGGAGGAATTCCAGGCTTCCGTGACCCTCCTGCGACACCTGCTCGACCTTGTCGGCCCCGGCGAGATCGCCAACCGGGAGCCCACGTGGACGACCCAGAGCGCCTCCGGGGTCGGTCTGGTGGAGGGGTGGCGCGGCACCATCGCGCACCGCGTTGAGCTGTCAGCGGACAAGCGGATCTGTCGGCTCAAGATCGTGGATCCCTCGTTCCTGAACTGGCCGGCACTGCCTGTCGCGCTCGAGGACACGATCGTTCCGGACTTCCCTCTGGCCAATAAGAGCTTCAACCTGTCCTACGCGGGCAACGACCTCTGAGGCCCGCGCGGTCGCACCCCGGCGAACCTCGTGCTGGCTCAGTCGCGCTGGTGCTCCGGTGCCCGGGCCATGACCTCGCGGATGACGCTGTATGACGTCTCTGTGGAGTAGCCCTTACGGGCCAGCATGCCCGCGAGACGACGGGTTTGGACCGCGGGGTCGAGGCCGTGCATCGATTTCAGCTTGCGGCCCACCAGGCGCCGGGCCAGGTCGCGTTCGACCTCAGGATCGACCTGGTCGAGCGCGGCCGAGAGGGTTTCGTCGTCGATGCCCTTCTTGCGCAGTTCATGTGCCAGCGCTCGACGCGCCAGCCCACGGCCCGACTGCTTGGAACGCACCAGCATCTCGGCGAAGGCGACATCGTCGACCAGCCCCACCTCTTCCATGCGGTCCAGGACTTCGGAGGCCACGTCATCAGGGCAGTTACGCTGACGCAGCGTGTCGCGCAACTGCCGGCGACTGCGTGGCGCCATCGAGAGCTGCCGGAGCACGATCAGCCGCGCCACGTCGTGCGCATCCGGCTCGCCCGCTCCGCGCGCAGAGGAGGGCGTAGAGGACGGCGCAGAGGTGGGCGCAGAGGCCGCGGCCAGGGCGGCGTCTAGCGCCGCCCTGGCCGCGTCGTTCCTGCTGTCGGTCATGCTTCCTGTTCCTCGGATTGCCCCGCCCGCTCAGGGACGGCTGGCTCAGAACTCGACGGGAACCTCGGGCACCGCATCCGCAGCCGGCCGGTCGACCTGTGGCCCGACGCCGAGCTTTTCCTTGATCTTCTTCTCGATCTCGTCGGCGAGGTCGGGGTTGTCCTTCAGGAAGGCGCGGGCGTTCTCTTTGCCTTGGCCGAGCTGGTCGCCCTCGTACGTGTACCAGGCGCCGGCCTTGCGGACGAATCCGTGCTCGACGCCCATGTCGATCAGGCCACCCTCGCGGGAGATGCCGAGGCCGTAGAGGATGTCGAACTCGGCTTGCTTGAACGGCGGGGAGACCTTGTTCTTGACCACCTTGACCCGTGTCCGGTTGCCGACCGGATCGGAGCCGTCTTTGAGCGTCTCTATGCGGCGCACATCGAGCCGCACCGACGCGTAGAACTTCAGCGCCTTGCCGCCCGTCGTCGTCTCGGGACTGCCGAACATGACGCCGATCTTCTCCCGGAGCTGGTTGATGAAGATCGCGGTCGTGCCCGTGTTGTTGAGCGCGCCGGTCAGCTTGCGCAGTGCCTGGGACATGAGACGCGCCTGCAGGCCAACGTGATTGTCGCCCATCTCGCCCTCGATCTCGGCGCGCGGCACGAGGGCCGCGACCGAGTCGATCACGATGATGTCGAGGGCGCCGGAGCGGATCAGCATGTCGGCGATCTCGAGGGCCTGCTCGCCGGTGTCTGGCTGGCTCACGAGGAGCGAATCGATATCGACGCCAAGCTTTTTCGCATACTCCGGGTCGAGTGCGTGCTCGGCGTCGATGAACGCCGCGATGCCACCGCCCTTCTGCGCGTTCGCGACCGCATGCAGGGCCACGGTCGTCTTGCCACTGCTCTCCGGCCCGTAGATCTCGACGATCCGGCCCTTGGGCAGGCCACCGATGCCCAGCGCCACGTCAAGGGCGATCGACCCGGTCGGGATCACGTCAATCGGGGGGCGGACGTCGTCACCCAGTCGCATCACAGCACCCTTGCCGTGCGACTTCTCGATCTGCGCCATCACTACTTCGAGCGATTTCGCGCGATCCGCGCCAGCTGCGCTAGCCATGCCTACACCTGCTTTCTTCCGGTCGTCTCGGTCGCGTCCACCTTCGACCCGTCGCGGGGCTGGTTTCTTTGCCATCGGGTCAGACGCTAGGGGGCGACACCGACAGCCACTCCCAAGCACAGCAGGGCTGTGGACAGTGTGACGACGGCGCCACCTCCTGTGCACAACCTACCGAACACGTGTTCGAAAGCAAGCCCATCATGCACGACACGCCGTCGGGGCCAGGCAGCCGCCAAACCCCGCACCACGCAGGCCAACCACATACTGGCCAAGGGAGGACGACGTACAGGAGAGGCAGGCGCCATGAACATCTGGTTCATCGACGGCACCGGTGTCCACCCCCACCCGCGTGCCGACCTTGAAGTCCTCCTGGCCCGGGCCGACGGATTCACCTGGATCGACGTCCCCGAGTTCGACGCCGAGGCGGAGTCGGTCCTCACGGACACCCTCCGCGCGCACGAGCTCGTTGTGCGCGCTTGCCGGGAGCGCAACTTCGTGCCGACGGTCCATAGCTACGAGCGTCATGTCTTCGTCATCGTGCATACGCCCCTGGCGGAGAGGGCGGTCACGTGCACCTGCTCGAGCTCGACCAGCTGGTCGGCGAGCGGTACCTCGTCACCGTCCACGGGCCGCGCAACCCCGTCGTGGCCCTGTCCGAGGCCACCGCCGAGACCGATCAGGTCCGCCACCGGATCGAGACCCGGCGCTTCCACCCGGCCACGCCCGCCGAGCTCTTCTACGCGATCGGCTCAGCGGTGGCCCGCCGCGACGGTGCGGCGGTGCGCTCCGTCGCCCAGCGCCTGCCCGCCCTCGAGCTCAGGGTCATGGGGTCGGACTTCGCGCGCCCCGAGGAGCTGCTGGAGGAGCTCTTCCTCCTGCGCCACGAGCTCCTCATCGCGCGAACCATGGCCAGCCAGGCCCACGACATCCACGCCCGGCTCTCCGGCCTGGAGCGCTTCGTGGGCGACGATCTGCGCCGAAACGCCCGCGACCTCGCCGAGCAGTTCGAGCGCGCGCGTAACGTCGCCGATGGCGAGAGCCAGTTCCTCTTCGGCGTGATCGACCTGTACCAGACGCGGGTCACGACGAAGATGACCCTGGCCATGGAGCGCCTTGCCGTCATCGCCGCAGTCACCCTGCCGGTCACCGCCATCGCGTCCATCTACGGCATGAACGTCATCGTCAGCCGGGGCACCCATGTCGTTCACCTGGTGATCGTGCTCGCGGTGATGGCCGCGATCAGTCTGTGGCTGCTCAGGTGGGCCAGACGCCAGGGCTGGTGGTGAGCCCAGGCCGCCAAACGGCATACCGGCGGCCAGACCGCACGCGCACGCGGACACCGGCGCCGTGCGGCGGTGCTCGGTGTCCGACGTTCTCGGCGGCGTCAGCGGCCGGCGGTCTCGCGTGCCTTGATCAAGCCCTCGCGGACGTCCTTGATCGCCTTCTCGATGCCCTCGGTCAGCGCGTCGGCAATCCCTGTGGCGGTAGCGCCTGCGTCACGCATCTGCTCCCGGCCCTTGGCAATCCGGCTGCGCACGTCAGCAATCAGGGCGCCAACGCGTTCGTCCGCCTCCTTGATCGCCAGGTGGGCCTGGACCTCCAGGTCATCGATGCGACCTTGCCACTGCTCCAGTCGCGCCTGCGTCACCTCCGTGCGCAGCGCACTGATCTGGTCCTCCAATTCCTCGATGTGCTTTTCGGTCGTTGAGCCCTGGGGCTGTGTGCTCATGCTGTTACTCCCTCGTGAATGCGGCCGAACTCGGCCTCCCCCCATGCTGGGTGCGAGCCGCACGGAACGGCAGGGACCAACGACCCGCCTGCACGTCAGGACAGCAGCAGGCCCTCGAGCCGCCGCGCCGTGCCGAGGACACCGAGCAGACCCATCGCCACGAGGTAGGCCACGTGCCAGAGCACACCGACTCCGACCTCGCCCAGCATGAGCGCCCGCTCCAGGGCCACGCCGTGGTACAGGGGCGTGGCCTGCACCACCCATTGCAGCGAAGAGGGGTATGTCGACAGTGGGAAGAACGTCGCCGAGAAGAGGAACATCGGCTGCACCGCCAGCGTGATGTAGTCGAAGTCGACCCACGAACGCATGAATGTCGTGGCGAACATCCCGACGGCAGCGAACGCGAACCCGATGAAGACCGCGGCCGGGAGGGCCAGGAGGGCCCACCACGACCGGACCGTGCCGGCAAGTGTGGCGACGACCAGGAACATCGCCGAGTAGAGGCCGCCCCGGATCAGCGCCCACGACACCTCGCCGACAGCGATGTCGCGCGGGCCCATGGGTGTCGCCAGGACTGCGTCGTAGAGCTTGGCGTAGCGCAGCTTGAAGAACACGTTGTAGGTCGAGTCGAAGACCGCGCCGTTCATCGCCGAAGCCGCCAGCAGCGCCGGCGCCACGAACTCCGCGTACCCGACGGACATGCCGGAGTCGGTCGTGACCGTGTGCACCAGCGACCCCAGCCCGATGCCGAGGGAGAACAGGTAGAAGACCGGCTCCGCGAAACCGGTGATGAGCGCGATCCACCCGTGCCGGAAGGACGTGACGTTCCGCTCGACCAGCATCCGGGCGAGTCCCGCCCCAGCGGGAACCGGCACCAGCCGGGCGAGACGTGTGGCAGGAGGTGCGGAAGCGCTCACGGGACCAGCCTCCGGCGGAACGACATGACGGCGAGCACCCAGCCAACCCCGATGAAGGCGCACAGCACCAACAGGTGCAAGACCAGGGCCAACCACGACACGGCTCCTGTGGCCGCCATTCGGCTGGCCTCGACGCCGTGCCACAGCGGGGTCACCCACGCGAGGGACTGCATCCACGACGGCAGCTGGCTGATCGGGAAGAATGTGCCCGAGAAGAGCATCAGCGGCGTCATCACCCAGCGGAACAGGATGTTGAAGCCGTTGTCGCCCTCCTGCCGCGCCGTGAACGCGAAGATCGGCACGGTGAATGCCATGCCGGTCAGCACGGCAACCGGAAGGCACAGGATTGCCCACCATGAAGCGAAGCCGCCGAACAGTGCCGCAACGGCCATGAAGATCGACGTGGCCACGACCAGATGCCCCGCCACGCTCAGCAGGTGTCCGAGCAGCACGTCGCCGACGGCCAGGGGCGTGGCCAGCATGGCGTGGTAGCCCATGTTCCATTTGATGTAGCCGAGCACCTGGTAGGTGGACTCCCCCATGGCCACCCACATGGCCTGCGTCGCCACGATGGCCGGGACCACGAAGTGCAGGTACGGAATTCCGTCGATGCCGCCGGCCTGCTGGTCGACCAGCGAGCCCAGCCCGACACCCATGGACAGCAGGAAGAACAGCGGCGACAGGAAACGGCCGATGATGGTGCCGCGCCAGGTCCGTCGGTAGACGGCCATGAAGTACCAGCTCACCGCCAGGATCCGCTCGGCGAGCGCAAGAGGAGGTCGTATGCCGTGTCTCGCCCGAGCGCTGGAGACCGGGTCAGCAGGCGTGGTGGAAGCAGCCATCGTCAGTCGACCAGGCTCCGGCCGGTGAGGTGGAGGAAGACGTCCTCGAGCGTGGAGCGGCGCACCAGCGAGGACAGCGGCTCGACCCCGCGCGCATGAACCTCTGCCGAGGCCTCGTCGCCGTCCTCGACGTAGACCAGCAGCCGATCGGGGAGCACCTCCACCCGTTTGCCGATGCCGGTCACGAGCTCGGCGAAGTCGTGGTGGTCTTCCGCGTCAAATCGCAGCTCCAGCACCTCGCGGGTCGAGAACCGCTCGATGAGCTGCCGCGGGGATCCCTCCGCCACGATCCTGCCGTGGTCCATCACCACCAGGCGGTCGCACAGCTGCTCGGCCTCGTCCATGTAGTGCGTCGTCAGGACTTGGGTCACCCCCGAGCGCTTGAGCCGGAACAGCCGGTCCCAGAGCGCGTGGCGCGCCTGCGGGTCCAGGCCGGTGGTCGGCTCGTCGAGCAGCAGGAGCTCGGGAGAGTTGATGAGTGACCTGGCGATCGTGAGCCGGCGCTTCATGCCGCCGGACAGCGGCTCGACGCGCTCGTTGGCCCGGTCGGTCAACTGCGCGAAGTCGAGCAGCTCGACGGACCGCTCGCGCACCTCGCGTTTGGAGAGCCCGAAGTAGCGCCCATAGATCCACAGGTTCTCCTGGACCGTGAGCTCCTCGTCGAGGGTGTCGCGCTGGGGGACGACGCCCAGGCGGGCCCGGATCTGGGGCCCGTGAGTGGCAGGGTCCTGCCCGAACAGCCGGAGCTCGCCACCGCTGAGGGGCGACACGCACCCGACCATCCGCATCGTCGAGGACTTGCCCGCGCCGTTCGGGCCGAGGAAGCCGAAGCACTCCCCCCGGCGCACTGCGAAGTCGATGCCGTCGACGGCGGTGAAATCGCCGAACTTCTTCCGCAGTCCGGTCGCCTCAAGCAGGATCTCGTCGTCGCTCACTGGCCTCACGGTAGCGAGATCAGGCGACAGCGCTCACCCTATTTGCGCCGGATGCCTGCTTCGCCGATGCCCTGCAGCAGGTCTCGGGCGATCGCCCCCGCGGGCCCGCTGCGCACGCGAGCGTGCCCTGTGCCAGCCCACAGGTGCACGAGGTCAGCCTGCCCGGTGGCCTTTCCATACGCCCGCAAGGGAGCGGTGAGGTGATGAACATGCGGGTATGCCGCGGGCGCACCCTGCGTGAAACGCGCGGTCCACGACGTAGCCAGAGCCCGGGCGGTGCGTCCGGTGAAGGCCCGCGTCACCACACTGCCCTTCCGTGTGGTGAGGGCAGCACGATGCACCGGCGCCGTGCCAGCCTCGTCGCTGGCAAGGAAGGCCGTGCCGAGCGCCACGGCCGAGGCGCCGAGAGCGAGCAGCTCGGTTGCCCCTGAAGCGTCCATCACTCCCCCGGCTGCCATGAGCGGAAGCGACGTGGCGGTCCGGAGCTGCCGCACCAGGTCTCGCACGTCGGGCTGTCGGTCGCCGGAGTCGACCGGCCCGCCACGGTGGCCCCCGGCCTCCCATCCCTGGGCGACGACACCGTCGACGCCAAGCTCGGCAGCCCAGACGACCTCTGCAGGGTTGTTGAGGGTGGACCAGACCTCGATCCCGGCATCGTGCAGCGCATCGACGACGTCCGAAGGCGGCCACGCGAACGCGAACGACACCAGCGCGGGCCGCTCCTCGATCAGGACCGCCACCTTGTCGGCGAACCAGTCGTCGTCCCAGCGCGGGGTGCCGAGCGGCACCCCGGCCGCGGCCGCCCACGGAGCCAGCCGGCCGGCATACGCCTCGGCCTGCCCTTGCATGGCCGGCTCGTCCGGCGAGGGCGCGAAGACGTTGACCCCGAACGGCCGGTCGGTGCGCGAGCGCAGCTCGCGGATCTCGCCGCGGAGCCGGTCAGGCGTCAGGTAGGCACCCGCCAGGAAACCGAAACATCCCGCGTCCGTGACCGTCGCGACGAGGTCGACCGTGGTCGGGCCTCCCGCCATGGGGGCCAGAACGACGGGAGAGTCGACGACGGTCAGCGGGGTCACCGCGCCGGCTTGGCGTCCTTGCCGAGCCGTCGCGACTCGGGCACGTCCATGTCGTCACAGAGCGCTCGCCAGACACGCCTCGGAGGCTCCCCGTCAGCCAGGGCCTGGTCGACCGTGCGGTCGCCGAGGGCATGGATCACGTGGTCGCGTGCCAGAGTCCCGGCGTAGGCGGCGCCGAACTCGTCGTTCATCAGCTCCCAGAAGTGGCTCAGCCGCACCGGGCGAGTCTGTCACACTGCGCAGTCGGGCTCAGCGGAGGCCGACACAGTCGAGTGCCCAGAACCGGTCGCTGTAGACGAGGGCGCCGGTCATCCAGGGCTCGTATGCCGGGAGGGTCACCACCTGGAAAGCCGCCTTCGGGATGCGCACGCTCGGGCGGGTGAAGCCACGCGAGGTGGCGGCCTCGAAGCCGACCTGGGAGTAGTAGTCCGGGTCGCCCTCGACGAAGACCGCAGGCGAGCCGGCGTTCTCCGCGGCCTGTAGGGCGCGCGCGACCAGCGCCCGGCCGATGCCCTGGCCCTGGTAGTCGGGATGGACCGAGAGTGGGCTCAGGACGAGTACCTCCACCAGGCGTTCTGCGGCGTCGACCCAGGAGCGCGTCAGCATCGTGTGCCCCACGACGCGCCGTTCCGCCTCCGCCATGAAGGACAGGCCGTCGTAGGCGTCGGACGCCTGAAGCGCCCGGACGAGGTGGGCGGTCTTGTCGCCCTCCTCGCCGAACGCCTTGGCCGTCAGGTCCAGGACAGCCGCCCGGTCGCCCGGGTTGTTGGGGCGCTGGAGGCGGATGTGGAGCTCGGCTGCCGCTTTCTCTTCCACACCGAGAGGCTAGAGGTCCGGGTGTCGTCGAGTCGATTCCTGCTTCGGTGGCCTCGTGCAGCGCTGCCACTGCGTCTGGCGTGCGAATCGCCCATCGGGCTGTGTCTTCAGTCATCGGCAAATGAGTCGGCAATGAGGCTGTCGGAGGGCAGTGGCAGGCTTGGACCAGATGACCAGCCAGCAGCACTCCGATGGTCGCGACGTTCTCGACCGCTTCTCCCCCGCCACCGCGGCGTGGTTCCGGGGAAGTTTCAGCGCGCCCACGACCGCCCAGGTCGGGGCTTGGGACGCGATCAGCTCCGGCAGCCACGCCCTGGTGGTCGCCCCGACCGGCTCTGGCAAGACCCTCTCCGCATTTCTCTGGGCCCTCAACCGGCTGGCCAGCGAGCCCCCGCCCGAGGAGCGTCTCAAGCGATGCCGGGTGCTCTACGTCTCACCGATGAAGGCCCTCGCCGTCGATGTCGAGCGCAACCTCCGCTCCCCTCTCGTCGGCATCGGCCACGCAGCCCGACGGCTCGGCCTGCCGGTCCCCGACATCACGGTTTCGGTCCGCTCCGGCGACACGCCCGCCAGCGAGCGCCGCACCTTCGCCCGCACACCCACCGACGTGCTGATCACGACGCCTGAGTCGCTGTTCCTCATGCTCACCTCCGCGGCCCGGGAGGCACTGGCCGGGGTCGAAACCGTCATCGTCGACGAGGTCCACGCCGTCGCGGGCACCAAGCGTGGCGCCCACCTGACCCTCAGCCTCGAGCGACTCGACGCGCTGCTGGAGCGGCCGGCGCAGCGGATCGGCCTCTCGGCCACCGTCGAGCCGGTCGACGAGGTCGCCCGATTCCTCGCCGGAGGCCGGCCGGTGACCGTGGTGCGACCACCGTCGAGCAAGGAGTGGGACCTCGACGTCGTCGTCCCCATCGCCGACATGTCCGCCCTCGGGGAGGTCGTCGAGGAAGACCTCAGCGGTCCAGCAGCCGGCCCGGAGCGACGCACCTCGATCTGGCCACACGTCGAAGAGCGCATCGTCGACCTCATCGCCGACCACCGGTCGACTCTCGTGTTCGCCAACTCCCGCCGCCTCGCCGAGCGCCTCACGGCCCGGCTCAACGAGATCTGGCAGGACCGGCTGGACCAGGCAGCCGACCAGGCGCCACCGCCCGACCCGGCCGGCCGGCATACCCCCTCCCGCACGCCTGCCGAGCTCATGGCGCAGTCCGGCGCCAGCCGCGGCGTCCCCCCGGTGCTTGCCCGAGCGCATCATGGCTCGGTCAGCAAGGAGCAGCGCCAGCTCATCGAGGAGGATCTCAAGGCCGGACGGCTGCCCGCCGTCGTCGCGACCAGCAGCCTCGAGCTCGGCATCGACATGGGGGCTGTCGACCTGGTCGTGCAGGTCGAGTCCCCGCCCAGCGTCGCCAGCGGGCTCCAGCGGGTGGGCCGGGCCGGCCACCAGGTTGGCGCGGTGTCCCACGGCGTGCTGTTCCCCAAGTTCCGCGGCGACCTGGTGCAGACCGCCGTGGTCGTCGAGCGCATGCGAGCCGGGGCCATCGAGGCCCTGCGCGTGCCCGCCAACCCGGTCGACGTCCTGGCTCAGCAGGTGGTCGCGACCTGCGCGATGGATGCCTGGACGGTCGACGATCTCGAGCAGCTCGTGCGCCGAGCGGCGCCCTTCGCCTCCCTGCCGCGGTCGATCCTGGAGTCGGTGCTCGACATGCTGTCCGGCCGCTACCCGAGCGACGAGTTCGCCGAGCTGCGGCCCCGTATCGTCTGGGACCGCGTGACCGGGGTGGTCAGCGGCCGGCCGGGTGCCCAGCGGCTCGCGGTCACGAGCGGGGGCACGATTCCCGACCGGGGGCTGTATGCCGTGTTCCTGGCTTCCAGCGAGGGCGCCGGTCGGCGGGTCGGGGAGCTCGACGAGGAGATGGTCTACGAGTCCCGGGTCGGCGACGTGTTCACGCTGGGCACCTCCACCTGGCGCATCGAGGACATCACTCACGACCGGGTCCTGGTGACACCTGCGCCCGGGCTGCCCGGCCGTCTGCCGTTCTGGAAGGGCGACCAGCTGGGTCGGCCGGCCGAGCTCGGGCGGGCGGTTGGGGCCTTCGTGCGGGAGGTGGTCGGACTGCCCGCGGCGAAGGCGCGCGCGCGGGTCGCGACCTCCGGACTCGACGAGTGGGCTGCCGACAACCTGATCGCCTACCTGGAAGAGCAACGCGAGGCGACCCGCCATGTCCCCGACGACCGCACCATCGTCGTCGAGCGGTTCCGCGACGAGATCGGCGACTGGCGCGTGGCGGTGCACTCTCCCTTCGGCGGGCAGGTCCACGCGCCCTGGGCACTGTGCGTGTCGGCGCGCATGCGCGAGCGGTTCGGGGTCGACGTCCAGGCCATGCACGGCGACGACGGCATCGTCTTCCGGCTGCCCGATGTCGAGTTCGAAGGCGACGCCCGCAGCGGCCTTTCGGTGGGCGCCGAGCTGCTGGAGCTGGTGCGCCTTGACCCCGACGAGGTGCACGACCTCGTCACGGCGGAGATCGGCGGGTCGGCGCTGTTCGCCGCGCGGTTCCGCGAGTGCGCCTCCCGGGCTCTGTTGCTGCCGCGCCGGCGTCCCGACCGCCGACAGCCCTTGTGGCAGCAGCGGCAGCGAGCCGCCCAGCTGCTCGAGGTCGCTAGCCAGTACGCCTCGTTCCCGATCGTGCTGGAGACCGTGCGCGAGTGCGTCCAGGACGTGTTCGACGTACCGGGCCTCACCGACCTCATGCGCTTGATCGCCTCGCGCGCCGTGACGATGGTCGACGTCGAGACCGCACAGCCGTCGCCGTTCGCCCGTTCGCTCCTCTTCGGCTACGTCGCCCAGTTCCTCTACGAGGGCGACTCGCCGCTGGCCGAGAAGCGCGCGGCAGCGCTGTCCCTTGACCCAACCCTGCTCGCCGAGCTGCTCGGTCGCGGCGAGGGGCTGTCGCTGCGCGACCTGCTCGATGCCGACCAGGTCGCACGCACCGAGGGCGAGCTCCAGCGCCTCACTCCGGAGCGCGCCTGCCGCGATGCCGAGGACGTCGCCGACCTGGTGCGGGTGCTCGGGCCGCTGCCGCTGGCGGAGGTGGTCCGCCGGTGCGGCGAGGTCGAGCGCAACGTCGTCGGCGGCTGGCTGGTCGACCTCGAGGGGGCCCGCCGGCTGATCCGGGTCCGAGTCGCCGGCGAAGAGCGCTGGGCGGCCATCGAAGACGCCGGGCGCCTCCGCGACGCGCTGGGCGCCTCGCTGCCGGTTGGCGTGCCCCAGGCGTTCCTCGAGCCGGTCCCAGATCCGCTGGGCGACCTGGTCGCACGCTACGCCCGCACGCATGGTCCGTTCTCGGTCCACGCCGTTGCGGCCTGGTGGGGCGTCGGCCCGGCGGTCGCGCTCGACGCACTGCGGCGACTGGTCGGAACCGGCCGGCTGGTCGAAGGCGAGCTGTTACCGCTGGACGCCGGTGGCGGCGCGCATGGCCTCGACTACTGCGACGCCGAGGTGCTCCGCATGCTGAGGCGCCGGTCATTGGCCGCGCTGCGGGCGGAGGTGGAGCCGGTGGCGGCCGTCGAACTGGCCCGCTTCCTGCCAGCCTGGCAGTCGGTCGGCGGCCGGCTGAGGGGACGCGAGGGGCTCGTCCGCGTCGTGGAGCAGCTGGCGGGAGCCGCCCTCCCAGCCAGCGCCCTCGAAAGCCTGGTGCTGCCCTCGCGCATCGTCGACTATTCGTCGTCTCTCCTCGACGAGCTCACCAGCACGGGCGAGGTCCTCTGGCGCGGCCACGGCTCCCTGCCCGGAGACGACGGGTGGGTGTCGCTCCACCTCGCCGACAGTGCCCACCTGACCCTGAGCCCGCCCGACAGCGAGCCGCTGACCGATGCCCAGCGGCGGGTCTTGGAGGCCCTGTCGGCCGGCGGTGCCTACTTCTTCCGCACGCTCTCGGACGCTGTCCACAACACCGACGACGAGGCCCTGTTGGCCGACCTCTGGCAGCTGGTCTGGGCAGGGCACCTGACCAACGACACGATCGCCCCGCTGCGCGCCCTGCTGTCGGGCGGGCGCACGGCCCACCGCAGGTCGGTCACCTCTCCCCGCTCGATGCGCTATCGCGGTCGGCGAGGATCGCTCGGCACCCTCTCCGGCCAGCGCGGCGCGGGTCGACCAGCAATGCCCTCCCGCACGGGTCCCCCGAGTGGCTCGGGCCGCTGGGCCCTGCTGCCCCAGTCCGAGCTCGATCCCACGGTCCGCGCCTACGCGACCGCAGAGGTGCTTCTCGACCGCTACGGAGTCCTCACCCGCGGCTCGGTGGGCGCCGAGGCAGTCGAGGGAGGCTTCGCCGCTGTCTATCGCGTGCTGGCGGCGGCCGAGGAGTCGGGTCGGGTTCGCCGGGGCTACTTCGTGGAGTCGCTGGGAGCCTCGCAGTTCGCCACGACTGGCGCAGTCGACCGGCTGCGGGCCGGTGCCCGGCCGGTCGGCGACGACGGGGCGGGCCGGCGGGGAGCTTCGGCGCTGGTCCTGGCCGCGACTGATCCCGCCAACGCCTACGGCGCGGCGCTCCCGTGGCCCGAGCGGCCCGGGCTCGACGACGAGTCGCTTACCCGGGGCAATGACGATGCGCCGCAGGGCGGGCGACGAGGCCATCAGCCCGCTCGCAAGGCTGGGGCCCTGGTCGTGCTCGTCGACGGAGACCTGGTCCTGTACGTCGAGCGGGGAGGCAAGACGCTGCTGTCATGGACCGACGACGACCTCAGCCTCCAGAGCGCCGCCGATGCGCTCGCGCTTGCGGTCCGTGAGGGAGCCCTTGGCAGACTGACCGTCGAGAAGGCCGACGGCGACCGCGTGCTCAGCTCCGGCCACCCGCTGGCCAAGGCACTCTCGGCCGCAGGCTTCCATGCGACACCCCGCGGTCTGCGGCTTCGGCGTTAGGCATCGACGTGCCCGAGGGAGACACCGTGTGGCGCACCGCCCATCGTCTCAACGCGGCGCTCGCGGGGGAGCCCCTGACCATGGCCGACCTGCGGTGGCCGACGCTCGCGACCGCCGAGCTCTCGGGTGACACCACCCTCGAGGTTGTCAGCCGTGGCAAGCACATCCTCCAGCGCCTCTCCTCGGGGCTGACCCTCCATTCGCACCTGCGAAAGGAGGGTCAATGGCGCGTCGAGCGCACCGAAGACTTGGCACCACGGCACCTCGCCCACCCCGACCTGAGGGCCGCAGTCGGCACCCAGCGCTGGACCGCGCTGGGGATGCGTCTGGGAATGCTCGACCTTCTGCCGACCGCCGGTGAGCGCGACGTCATCGGCCACCTCGGGCCTGATCTGCTCGGGCCGGACTGGGACGCGGAGACTGCGGTGGCCAACCTGGCGCAGGCCGATGCCCCCATTGGCGCCGCGGTACTCGACCAGACCAACCTCGCGGGAATCGGCACGCTGTGGGCGGCAGAGGTGCTCTTCCTTGAGCGGGTCAGTCCATGGCAGCGCACCTCCGAGCTCGACGAGGGCCGCATCGCGGCCATCGTCGCGCGGGCCCACACGCTCATGGATGCGGCACGCCACCACGCCATGCAGGCACCCACCGGGATCCGGCGCAAGGGCGAGACCACCTTTGTGCATGGCAGGTCGGGCCGCCCCTGCCGGCGTTGCGGCACGATCATCCGGGTAGCGCAGGTCGGGCCCCCGCTGCGCCAGCGCGCGATCTTCTACTGCCCGGCGTGCCAGGGTGGACTCGCCCCCGGCGGTCACGAGCTCCCGCGGCGTCCGCTGCGTCGTGTCGGTAGGTCTCCATTTGGATGAGCTGGCGACCCGCCGGGGGCAACCAACCCGGGTCGGCGCTGTAGCCAGCGTCATACTGCCGATATGGCGTACGACGTCGAGCTTGCCAACCGAATCCGGGAACTCGTCCACAGCGAACCAGGCTTGAGCGAGAAGCGCATGTTCGGAGGGCTCGCCTTCCTGGTTAACGGAAATATGGCGGTCAGCGCCAGCAGCCAGGGCGGCCTCTTGTTGCGCATCGATCCGGGCCAGGCCGAATCCTTGGTCGATGAGCAGCACGCGCGCCGTTTCGAGATGCGGGGCCGAGAGATGGACGGTTGGCTGCGCGTGGACGCGGAGGCGCTCGAGACGGATGACGACCTGCGGCGCTGGGTGACCCACGGCCTCACTTACGCGCGATCGCTCGCACCCAAGTAGTCGGTTCGTACGCGGACAGGGGCCAATGTGCCGGCGTCGGCAGGTCAGGCGGCAGAGGCAGAGACGACCTGGGCGGCCGGGACCGGCAGGGCCACCGGTGGGGACACGGCCTCCGACTCGGCGATCCGCTCGGAGACATGTCCCATGACCTCCGAGAGCGGCACCTTGAGCGCAGCGCAGATCGACCCCAGGAGCTCGGAGGAGGCTTCCTTCTCGCCGCGCTCGACCTCACTCAGGTAGCCGAGCGAGACAGCAGCCGCAGAGGAAACCTCGCGCAGAGTCCGCCCTTGCGACTGGCGCTCCTCACGGAGGACATCGCCGAGCTCGCGTCGGAGCAGGATCATGAGGCCTCCTTCTGCGCTGCGGACGGGATCACCGGCTGACCGGCCTGACACTGCCAACGGTACCCCCACTTCCCGACACTCCGCAGGGGAGGCCGCCGCAGGTCACACCGCCGCGACCGGCCACCGAGGGCACTCCTGATCATCGCCCGGTGCAACAGCCGTGTCACGCGGATTCTTCCGGCACGAACGCCGGAGGGCCCTCGATGACCGCGCCCAACAGGGCGAGTGCCTCGCGCACGGCGGAGTGCCGGATCTCATCGCGCCCGCCCTCGAGGTCCAACCGCTTCACCCGCTCGACCTTCCCCGCCACCACGGCGACGAACACCCTCCCGACCGGCTGGTCGTCTTGCTCCGTGGGCCCCGCCACCCCGGTCGTGGCCACACCCACGCTCGACTGGACCACCCGGCATACGCCCCGGGCCATCTGCAGCGCGACCTCGGCGTGAACGGCGCCCTCGTGCGCCAGCAGCCCGCCGTCGACCCCCAGCACCGACTCCTTGACCCCGGTGCTGTACGCCACTACTCCTCCTCGCACCACCGCCGAGGCGCCGGGGACGTCGGTGAGTGCCGCGCACAGCAGGCCTCCGGTGAGCGACTCGGCGCATCCGACGGTCGAGCGCACTTCGCCAAGCCGGGCGATCACCGCCACCGCAGCCGGACTCGGCCCCCTCGCCGTCACCGCCTGCTCACCGGCTTACCGCCCGATCAGCCGCGCGCCGGAGCGCGAGCGCTCGCCGCACGTAGTCGAAACCCGTCACGACGGTCACCACGACGGCCACCAGAAGGACCGCCCAGGCCAGTCCCTGCCAGAAGCCCGCGGCCCAAAAAGTCCACAGCGGCAGGATGTAGAGCAGCAGGGCGAGGCCTTGCAGCGCGGTCTTGAGCTTGCCGCCACGGCTCGCAGGGATCACGCCATGGGACATCACGAAGAACCGCAGGGCCGTCACCCCCCACTCGCGCACCAGGACCAGAATCGTCACCCACCACGGGATCTCCCCGAGGATGGACAGGCCCACCATCGCCATCCCGATGAGCGCCTTGTCGGCGATGGGGTCGGCCACCTTGCCGAAGTCGGTCACGAGGCCATGGCGGCGGGCGAGGTCGCCGTCGATCCGGTCGGTGACCATCGCAACGGCGAACGCACCGGCGGCCCAGTACCGCAGCGTGGGGTCCTGCCCGTCACCCGCCAGCAGGAGCCACCCGAACAGCGGCACCAGCATGATGCGCAGCACCGTCAGCGCGTTGGCGATGTTCCATGCGCTGGGGGCCGCCATGGCACCCGCTGCGGGGGTCTTGCCAGCGGTCATTCGGGCACCGCGACGAGGTCGATGCCCTCGCCGTCAACCACCCGGGCCGCGACGATGTCGCCCGGAGAGACGGGGCGCCCGACCCTGTCCAGAGCCAGGGTGGTCACGCCGTCGACGTCCGGCCCCTGGTGGGCCGCCCGGCCCACAGCCACGTCCGCCGCGACCACGCCCGCCGCGGCCTCGGTCGCCGGGACCGCGATCTCCGGGACCGCGATCTCCGCGACGTGGATCTCCTCGACCAGCACCTCGACGCGCTCGCCGACCCGCTCCTCGGCTCGCTGCGCGCTGAGCTGCTCGACGAGGGCGGTGAGCCGCTCGACCCGCTCGGCGACGACGTGGGCGGGCACCTTGGCGTCGTAGCGCTCGGCGTCGGTGCCGTCCTCGTCGGAGTAGCCGAACACGCCCACGACGTCGAGTCCGGCCTGGGTCAGGAACGACTCGAGCTCCGAAACGTCGTCCTCGGTCTCGCCCGGGAAGCCCACGATGACATTGCTGCGTATGCCGGCCAGCGGGCTTCGCGCCCGAACCTGTCCCAGCAGGTCGAGGAAGGGCGCCGTCCCGCCGAACCGCCGCATGCGTCGAAGGAGTGCGGGCGCGGCGTGTTGGAAGGAGATGTCGAAGTAGGGCACGACGCCTGGCGTCGCGGCCATCGCGTCGAGGAGTCCGGGGCGGATCTCGGCAGGCTGCAGATAGGACACCCGGACCCGCTCGATGCCGTCGACCGCCGCGAGCTCGGGGAGCAGCTTCTCGAGAAGGGCGAGGTCCCCCAGGTCCTTGCCGTAGGACGTGGAGTTCTCGCTGACGAGGAAGAGCTCCTTCACGCCGTGCTCGGCGAGCCATCGCGCCTCTGCCACCACCTCGGTCGGCCGCCGCGATACGAAGGCGCCCCGGAACATCGGGATGGCGCAGAAGGCGCAGCGCCGGTCACAGCCGCTGGCGATCTTGAGGGGTGCCCAGGGACGGGCATCGAGGCGGTGGCGCACCACACCCGACTGGGTGGGCGCCCAGCCATGACCGGGGAGGGCGACCGCTGCCGCACCCGCCTGTCGCTCAGTGGGCGATAGGGGCAGCAGCCGACGCCGGTCGCTGGGCATGTGGGGCAGCGGCTTGTGCCCGTCGAGCAGGCTGCGCAGGTGGGTCGACATGTCGGCATAGGAGTCGAATCCGAGCACCGCATCCGCCTCCGGAAGCTCGTCGGCGAGGGTCTTGCCATAGCGCTCGGCCAGGCAGCCCACCGCGACGACCGCCCGGGTGCGCCCGTGCTCCTTGAGCTCAGCCGCCTCGAGAAGCGTGTCGATGGAGTCCTTCTTGGCCTGTTCGATGAAGCCACAGGTGTTGACAACCGCCACATCAGCATCAGCGGCGTCATCGACGAGCAGCCAGCCCTCGGCGGCGAGGCGCCCGGCCAGCTCCTCGGAGTCGACCTCGTTGCGCGTGCACCCCAGGGTCACCAGGGCCACGCTGCGCTGCGCCGTCGTCATGCGCACCACTCTAGATGGGGGCCGTCGCTACAGTTCCGGCCATGACCCCCGTC
Organism: uncultured Actinomycetota bacterium; assembly: GCA_963715025.1. GTDB lineage: Bacteria > Actinomycetota > Actinomycetes > Actinomycetales > Dermatophilaceae > DASSJT01. Next base: position 1,203,601 of record CAVQQQ010000002.1, read on the forward strand.
CCGGAAGCCATCTCAACCGCCGACCGGATCCGCCGCCTGCTCACCGAGCACCCGGTCGTCGACGGGCACAACGACTTGGCCTGGGAGGCGCGCGAGCTGGCCGGCTACGACTTCGACCGCCTGGACATCGAGGCCGGCACCACGACCACACAGACCGACCTGCCGCGGCTTCGGGCCGGCGGCGTGGGCGGTCAGTTCTGGTCGGTATGGGTCCCCTCAGCCCTCGCGGGGGACTCGGCGGTGAGCGCCACCCTGGAGCAGGTGGACGCCGTGCACCAGATGGTGGCGAGGTATGCCGGCCAGCTGGCCTTCGCACGCACTGCGGACGAGGTGGAAGCGGCGTTCGAGAGCGGGCGCATCGCCTCGCTCATGGGCGCAGAGGGCGGCCACTCGATCAACTCCTCACTCGCCACCCTTCGGCTGCTGCACGTTCTCGGGGTCCGGTACCTGACCCTCACCCACAACGACAACGTGCCGTGGGCCGACTCGGCCACGGACGAGCCCGTGCTCGGCGGGCTGAGCCGCTTCGGCGTTGAGGTGGTCCGCGAGATGAACCGCATCGGGATGCTGGTCGACCTCAGCCACGTCTCGGCCGCCACCATGCGCGACGCGCTACGAGCCACCGAGGCTCCGGTGATGTTCTCGCACTCCTCCGCCCGCGCCGTGTGCGGGCACCCGCGCAACGTCCCCGACGATGTACTCGAGCAGCTCCCGGCGAACGGAGGCCTCTGCATGGTGACGTTCGTTCCACGCTTTCTGGCCCCACCGGCATACGACTGGTCTGTCGAAATGCGGGCGGCCGCCCGCAGCGCAGGGGTCGACGAGCGCGACCACGACGCCTTCGAGGGCTTCGTCGGCCACTACCGCACGGCGCACCCTGAGCCGGAGGCCACGCTGGACGACGTGGTGCGCCACTGCGAGCACGTGCGGGAGGTCGCCGGCATCGATCACATCGGCCTGGGCGGCGACTATGACGGAACGGACCGCCTGCCCGTCGGACTGGAGGACGTCTCCGGGTACCCGCGGCTGCTGGCCACCCTGGGCGACCGCGGGTGGTCCGACAGCGACCTTGCCAAACTCACCTGCCGCAACATCCTGCGGGTCATGCGAGGTGCGGAGGACCGCGCCGGCGCTCTCCAACAGCAGCGGGGGCCGAGCCTGGCGACCATCGCCGCCCTAGACGGGCCCGCCAGGGCGTCAACGACCGGTGGCGCGTCAGCCACCCTCGACGACGCTACGACCGCCAGCGGGTGATGGTCAGGCCGACGACCCTGGCGATGATGAGGGCGATGTACATGACGCCCGCCACCTGCTCGATGATGACGACCGAGCGGGCGAACGGCAGCACGGCCGTCACATCGGACAGGCCCACGCTGGTCAGGGTGGCGAACGACAGGTAGAGCAGTTCGAGGAACGTCCGCTGTCCCTCACCCTGGTAGGCGACGAACGAGCCCGGCCAGCTGATCTGCACCGCCATGAACACATAGGCGAACATCCACGACACGACGGTGAAGTTGGCGCCGACGGCATAGATCTCGTCCCGCGTCACCCACACATCGTCGAAGAGGTACCGGATCAGGCCGTACGCCGTGTAGGTGTAGAACAGCGCGTGCATGACGGCCGATACCAGCCCGATGGTGTCGTTGTCCGGGTAGATGCCCTCGAGGACGGTGAGCACGACGACGGGGACCCGAGCAGCACCGCGACCCAGGTCAGGGCCGGCGTGGCGCGCACGGCGTACACGGCGATCGCGAGGACCACGACACCGAAGACGCCGAGCAGGACGCGGCCGACCCCCGTGTCCCCCGCGAACGGGTAGGCAAGCACGGCCAGGATCTGGGCGAACAGCAGGATCGCCGAGGGGCTGTCGCGCCCCCGACGGGCCCAGACCCGGATCACGGACGGTTGCCGGGTCGCTCCAGGTGCTCGGCCACGACCCCACCTTAGGGAGGCGGCGGGCGCGGCGGGTGCAATCAGCGCGTCGGTGAGTCGCCCCGCCCGGGGTCCGGACAGCCGAGCAGGCGCCTCAGGCGCGGGCAGCGAGCGGCCCGTCGCCATCCGGCTTGACCACCGGAACGGGGTCGGCGGCCCGGAACGGCTCGACGTCGGGCGCCGGGCCGGCCACTGCCCCGTCGGTCTCGTCGGGGATGACTCCAGGTCGCAGGGTGAAGGAAGCCACGACCGCTGACCCGGTCGCAGCCACGGCCATCACGAGCGCCATCGGTACGGCGGAGCCTGCGCCCAGCAGGCCGATCAGGGGGGCGGCCGCGCCCCCGATGACGAACTGCGCCGCACCCAGCATCGCGGCGGCGGTGCCAGCCGCCTCACCGTGGCGGGTGAGCGCCAGAGCCGGCGTGTTCGGGAAGGTCATGCCCGCCGATGCCAGCACGAACCAGAGCGGCACCAGGATCCCGGGCAGGCCGCCCCAGCCCGTCGCCGCGGCGAGGAGGACCAGCAGCGATGCCACCGAGCCCACGGTCACGGCGCCGCGGACAACGCGACGTGGTCCGAACCGGCGGACGAGGAGCGGGTTGACCTGCGAGCCGGTAAGGAAGCCAAGCGAATTGGCTCCGAAGGCCAGCGCGAACTGCTGGATGCTCAGGCCGTAGATGCCCTGCAGTACGAACGACGAACCGCCGATGTAGGAGAACAGGGTTGCGAAGCCGAGCCCGCTGATGAGCACCAGCCCCACGAAGGTCCGGTCGCGCAGGAGGCCGCCGTAGGTGGCGAGCACCGCTCGCGGCTCCAGGGGCCGGCGGCGGGACGGCGGGAGGGTCTCGCGAAGGGCGGTCGCCGCCAGGGTGACGAGGGCGAGGCCGGCCACCGAGAGCATGACGAAGACACCCCGCCACGACGTGACCTGCAGGACGAACCCGCCGAGCGTCGGGGCGAGCACGGGGGCGAGGCCCATCACGAGCATGAGCCGCGACAGGATGGTGGCGGCCGCGGTCCCGGCGAACAGATCCCGCACCGTCGCCATCGCCACCACCGCCACGGCGGCGTTGCCGATCCCCTGGATGACCCGGCCGGCCATGAGCAGCTGGACCGTCGGAGCCACGGCGCAGAAGAGCGACGCGGCGATGTGCAGGGCGAGCCCCGCGATGAGCGGCCGGCGCCGGCCGACGGCGTCCGCGAGCGGGCCGATGAGCAGCTGCCCCAGACCCATCCCCACCAGGATCCCGGTCAGGGTGGCCTGGACCGCGGGCTCCGACGCCCCCAGGTCCCGGGTGATCGACGGGAGCGAGGGGAGGTAGGTGTCGATCGTCAGCGGACCGATGGCGATGAGCGCCCCCAGTACCAGGACGAACCGCACGTAGGCCCGCCCCTGGGGTGCGGCCTGGCCGACCTCCTCGATCCCCGTGGGCGCCGGTCTGGTGGGGGTCTCCGTCTCGAGCTCGGGGCAGGCAGTCATGGAAGCCGCAACCACGGCTGGCGCCTGCGGTATTCCGTCCCGGCCGGACGTTTCAGGACGTGGTCAGTGCGTGGTCACTCGCGGCCCGTGAGCGACCAGGCGTCCTCGTCACCCTCGCCCTCGACGATCTCGTAGCTGTCGTAGCTCTCGGCGATCGGGTCGCGGCCATACCGTCCCGCAGCGGCGGGGGCCGTGCGCTCGTCTCGCCCCGATCCGGACTGCTCGGGGGTTCTCTGGCCCTCGGGCACGCTCGCGTAGACCGCCCCATCGTCGGCGTACCCGGCGGCCGCCGCCTCGGCGCCCCCGTCGGTGGCCGTGTCGGCGGCCGCGTTGGTCTCGGCGTCATACGGCCGATCCCCGATCGCCTCGGGCACTTCATCGCCGCGGAGCAGGGCCAGCGTGGTCGGCAGGTCGTCGGGCTTGACGAGCACGTCGCGCGCCTTGGAGCCCTCGGAGGGCCCCACGATGCCGCGGGACTCGAGCAGGTCCATGAGCCGCCCGGCCTTAGCGAAACCGACCCGCAGCTTGCGCTGGAGCATCGAGGTCGAGCCGAACTGCGTCGTGACGACCAGCTCAGCCGCCTGCAGCAGCAGGTCGAGGTCGTCGCCGATGTCGTCGTCGATGTCCTTCTTGACGGCGACGACGGTGACGTCCTCGCGGTAGACCGGCTTGAGCTGCTCGGTCACATGCTTGACGACGGCGTGGACCTCGGACTCGGTGACCCAGGCCCCCTGGACGCGCATGGGCTTGCTGGATCCCATCGGCAGGAAGAGGGCGTCGCCCTGGCCGATCAGCTTCTCGGCCCCGGGCTGGTCGAGCACGACCCGGCTGTCGGCCAGCGACGACGTCGCGAACGCCATCCTGGACGGCACGTTGGCCTTGATCAGACCGGTCACGACGTCGACCGAGGGCCGCTGGGTCGCCAGGACAAGGTGGATGCCGGCCGCGCGTGCCAGCTGGGTGATCCGGACGATCGACTCCTCGACGTCGCGCGGCGCCACCATCATGAGGTCGGCCAGCTCGTCGACGATGATCAGTAGGTAGGGGTACGGCTGGAGCGCCCGCTCCGAGCCGGGCAGCGGCTTGAGCTTCCCCGACCTCACCGCCTTGTTGAAGTCGTCCAAGTGCTTGAACCCGAAGTGGGCCAGGTCGTCGTAGCGCGTGTCCATCTCCCGCACGACCCACTGGAGGGCCTCGGCGGCCTTCTTCGGGCTGGTGATGATCGGCGTGATCAGGTGCGGGATCCCCTCGTAGGCATGGAGCTCCACCCGCTTGGGGTCGACCAGCACCATGCGGACCTCGTCGGGCGTCGAGCGCATGAGGACCGAGGTGATCATGGAGTTGACGAAGCTGGACTTGCCGGCGCCGGTGGCGCCGGCGACGAGCAGGTGGGGCATCTTCGCGAGGTTGGCGATGACATAGCCGCCCTCGACGTCCTTGCCGACGCCGATCACCATCGGGTGCTCGTTGCCGCGTGCCGCCTGCGAGCGCAGCACGTCGCCGAGGCTGACCTTCTCGCGGTCGGCGTTGGGGATCTCGATGCCGATCGCGGACCTGCCCGGGATAGGACTGAGGATGCGCACATCCGCCGACGCCACGGCATACGCGATGTTCTTGGAGAGGGCGGTGACGCGCTCGACCTTGATGGCCGGCCCGAGCTCCACCTCGTAGCGCGTCACCGTCGGACCCCGGGTGAAGCCGGTGACCTGCGCGTCGATCTCGAACTGGTCGAGCACCTCCGTGAGCGCCTCGACCACGCGGTCGTTGGCGGCGCTGCGGGTCCGGTGCGGCGAGCCGGGGGCAAGGATGGCGTTGTCGGGCAGCGTGTAGGTCACGTCGCCGGCAAGGGCCAGCTGCTCGACGCGCTGTGGCAGCGGGGCGGTGGGCGGCGCTTCGAGCGCGGTCTTCGCGGGTATGCCGTCCGCTGACTTGGCGTCCGGGCTGGCCTTCGCGTCGGGCCCCACGACCGGCGCGAGCACCCCCGGCGCCGTGGGCCGCTTCTCCCCAGGGCGCAGTCGGCGACCCGTCACAGGGTCGACCATCGCGGCCTGCTCGAAGGCCTCGTCGCCCTCGCGGGGACCGTCGACCTCGCGGGCCCCTCGGCGCCTCCGCCGGGGGGTGGCCTCGGCCTCGGGGTCAGCCTCGGGCTCGTGAGGCCGGTGCATGACGAAGTCGCGGAGCTGGGCGACGCGCTCGGGAATCTTGTACACGGGCGTCGCGGTCATGACGAGGATCCCGAAGAGCCCCAGGAGCACGAGAAGAGGCACCGTGCCGTAGACCGAGACAGCTGCGTCGAGCGGACTCGAGGCGAGGAAACCGATGATGCCGCCCGCGTCGCGCATGCCGTTCGCGCCGTCGGGCGGGTTGGGGATGCCCTGGGCGACGTGGACCAGGCCCGAGGCTGAGAAAGCAAGCGCGGTCAGGCCGACCGCGATCCGCGCGTTGGCTGCTTCGTCCTTGGGCGCCCGCAGCATGCGGATGGCGAGGAAGAGCAGGGCGAGGGGGACGGCGTAGGCCACCCGCCCGAACGTGCCCGCGACGACCGCGTGGACGACATCGCCCGCGACCCCCTGGAGGCCCCACCACTCGCGGGCCGCGACGACTACGGCCGCGGTCAGCAGGAGCAGGCCGGCGCCGTCGCGGCGGTGCTCCGGCTCGAGGTCCTGGGCAGTGGCCCCGACCCGGCGAACTGCCCCGCCGGTGAGGTGCGCGAAGCCCATCCAGGTGCCCTGGAGCGCGCGGAGCGGCAATGGGAGCCCGCCACCCTTGGGCTTGCGCCTCCGGGCCGGCGTGCGGGCCTGGCTGGGCCTGCGGCTGGCAGGGCGCGCGGCAGAGTCGCCGCGGGTACCGCTGCGCGGGCGCGCCGACGTGGATGGGCGGGTGGCCATGCTCCGCAGGCTACGCCAGAGTCACGCGAGACTCACGCGTCACACGCGCAACTGCCCGGCCGTTGACCCGGTGCCCGACCGACGCCCGTTGGGTCGCCGACCGACGCCCGCTGGGCCGCGAAGCTCCGCTCGCTGGGTCGCGAGAGTGGTCCGTGCGTCCTGGATCCGACCGACGTTGGGCGTTGGATGTCTCAGATGACGGAAATCGCGCCAGCCGGGTCGCCACGGCGGCAGGCGGGCCGCTACCGTCGTGGTCAGGTCAAGAGTGCCAGCGCCAAGCCCCGGCTCGCTGGCCGGCAACCCTCCGCCGCGGTGGGGTGCTCCGGGTGACGACCAGGCCGACTGCGCCAAGCAGCCGGCAAGCGCGGACTCGCGGGCACCCCTGGAGCGCTGCTCTCAGCGGCTGTGAGTCCACCGGACTCACAAACAGGAGTGCCGCACATGTCAGTCGCCAGCATCCCGCCCTCCCCCCATCCTTCCGCGAGCCCAACGACGCGCCGCAGTGCCCCGCTGGCCCACGCCAAAGACCGGCTGCGGGCCGTGCCCGCCAGGTCCACGGCATACACCTCGCTGCCCGCCGTCGTGAGCGCGGACCTGAGCTGTCCCACCTCGGACGGGCGGGTCGTCGACTACGCCAACTTCGACCATGGAGCCTCGACACCAGCCCTGGTGTCGGTCAAGCGGGCGGTCGACACCGCCCTGCGGACGTACTCCTCGGTGCACCGCGGCAACGGCTACGCCTCGCGCATCACCAGCGCCTACTACGAGGCGGCCCGGCAGGAGGTGAGCTGCTTCGTTGGCGCGCGCGACGGCGACGAGGTGGTCTTCACGCGCAACACCACCGACTCCTTCAACCTCCTCGCCCGCGCGCTGCCACGTCACACCACGGTGGTGGTCTTCGAGGCCGAGCACCACGCGACCCTGCTGCCGTGGGATCCGCGACGCACCATCCGCCTGCCGGTCCCGGCGAGTCTGCACGATGCGGAGCTGCTTCTCGAGGAGGCCCTCGCCAGCAATGGAGGACAGCATCGGCTCGTCGTACTGTCGGGCGCGTCCAACGTCACCGGCGAACTGTGGCCGGTCGAGCGGTTCGCGGCGATCGCGCGCCGGCATGGCGCCCGGGTCGCCTTGGACGCGGCTCAGTACGCACCTCACCGGCCCATCGACCTCGATGCGCTGGGTCTCGACTACGTCGCGTTCTCCGGCCACAAGCTGTACGCGCCGTTCGGCGCTGGGGTGCTTGCCGGACGGGCTGACTGGCTCGATGCTGCCAAGCCGTACCTGGCCGGGGGCGGTGCGACGGTCGCAGTCACCCACCACGGAATCCAGTGGCAGACGGGCGCGGCACGGCACGAGGCGGGCAGTCCCAACGTGATCGGCGCGGTGGCGCTGGCCGCTGCCTGCGCAGCGCTCAGCCGTCACCGCGAGGCGATCGAGGAACACGAGGCACGGCTGGGCGCCCGCCTCCTCGACGGCCTGCGGGCCATCAACGGCGTGGAGACCTACTCGATCTTCGCCGACGACCACGACCGGGTCGCCGTGGCGACGTTCACGATCGGGGGTCTGGACTCCTCGCTCGTGTCAACGGCCCTCGCGGCGGAGCACGGGCTCGGTGTGCGCGACGGCAAGTTCTGCGCCCACCTGCTCGTCGACGCGCTGCTCGACGACGTCTTCGCCGACGACGGCCCCACCACGGCCGTGCGCGCGAGCGTCGGCCTGGCGACCACCGCCGAGCACGTCGACCGCCTGCTCGCGGCCGTGGCCGAACTGGCCGCGCACGGTCCCCGCGACGACTACGACTACGTGGAGGGCCGGGGGTGGGTCGCACGCGAGGCGACCGACCTGGACGTCGAACTCCCCTGGTGACCGGGAGCAGGGTGGCGGGCGCGCAAGTGGGCGAGGCCGGGACACCCGGCGTGGAAGGATCGGCCCCGCTAGGCCCGGCTCAACTGCCGAGCCGGGCTAGAGGTCGAAGAAGGCGACCGCAGGCTCGACCAGGCTGCCCAGCCACACCCGCCCCGCGTGCTCGCGCACCCCGGTGGGCAGGTGCCACTGCGTCGCATCGGCGGAGATGTCGTGCACCAGCGCACCGGTGTCGTCGAACGCGGCCACCCGCACGGTCCGCTGCGGCTTTGGCTTGAGGGAGTCCGGAAGTCGGCGGGCGCTCCGGCGCACCCATCGCGGCGCGCGCTGGAGCCGGGTCAGGAGGGAGTCCTCGGGCGAGGGCCATGTGACCCAGATCAGCCCGTCGCTGCCACGGGCGATGTTGTCGGGGTAGCACGGCATGTCGTCGGCGAACGTCTCGGACTCCCCCGCGCGCGCCCCCTGCAGCCACACCCGGCGAATGCTGCGGTGACCGGTCTCGGCCACCGTGACATACGACTCGTCGGCGGCCAGGGCCACTCCGTTGGCGTAGGACAACCCGTCGAGGACCACGTCCAGGTGCCCATTGGGGTCGCGGCGGATCAGACGACCGCTCTGCGTGTCCTCGATCAGGTCGTCCTTCCACCGCTCGACGGGAAAGTACCGCGTCGAGTCGGTGAACCAGATCGTGCCATCGCTGGCCACGGCGGCGTTGTTGCAGACGGTCAGTGGCTCGCCGGCCGCCGAAAGCGCGAGGGTCTCGATGACTCCCGACTGCGGCGCTATGGCGAGCAGGCCCACCTGCGCGTCGCAAACAAGAAGGCGGCCGTCGGGAAGCCACTCGAGGCCGAGCGGGCGCCCCCCGGTGGTGGCGACCCGCTCAGCCGCAAGGGTGTCAGGGCTGATCCGGATGATGGCTCCGTCGGCCGTGCCGGTCCAGATGTGACCCTCGTCGCCGACGAGGACGTCCTCGGCCCCAGGGCCTGGCACGGGAATGACGGTCAGTTCGCGCACGAGTTCGACGCTACCGGACGGTAGTCCGCGAAGGGCTGCTGACACCCCAGCGGTCCGGCCGGTCGTCGTGCCGGTCAGTGCGCCCAGTTGTGGCGCTCGTCGCGCGGGCGCGAGTCGGCTCCGAAGAGCGCGGCCAGCACTGCGAATGCGACGAGGACTGCGATGGCGATATACATGCTCATGGCAGATATTCTCCTCCCAGCAGGTTTGCTGCCACAGTGGCTGGAAAGACAACCGTAGTTGATTTCCTGCCAGTTGGCTGCGATGCTGCTAGCGCGGCCAACGCAGCAAATGCGACGAGGGCTGCGATGACGATGAAAATACTCATGGCAGATATCCTGCTTCCAGCAGGTTTGCTGCCACAGTGGCCGGAAAGACAACAGCAGTTGATTTTCTGCCAGTTGGCTGGGATGCTGCTGGGATGCTGCAAAACGTGGCCGTAGCGCTCCTCCCACCGGTCTCCGCGTTCGAGTTCGCAGTGGCCTGCGAGGTCTTCGGCATCGACCGCAGCAGCCAGGGCGTCCCCCGCTTCGACTTCGCGGTGTGCGCGGAGAAGCCGGGCGACCCGGTGGCCACGACGACCGGCTTCGACCTTCTCGCGCCGAACGGCTTCGAGCGCCTCGACGAGGCGGACTTGGTGATCGTCCCCGCCAACTCCCACGACACGGTCCCCCCGACCCTGGCCGACGCCCTGCGGGCCGCCGTCGAGCGAGGCGCCTGGGTCATGTCCCTGTGCAGCGGTGCCTTCACCCTCGCCAAGGCAGGCATCCTCGACGGCCGCCGCGCGACGACGCACTGGTTCCATGCGGCCGAACTCGCGGAGCAGTTCCCCGAGATCGACGTCGAGCTCGACGTCCTGTACGTCGAGGACGGCACCGTGATCACCTCCGCGGGCACAGCCGCAGGCATCGACGCGAGCCTCCACCTGGTCCGCAAGGAACTCGGCAGTGCCATTGCCGCCACGATCGCCCGCCGCATGGTCGTACCACCCCAGCGCGACGGTGGTCAGCGCCAGTACGTCGAGGCGCCGGTTCCCCACATCGAGGCCGAGTCGCTCCAGCCCGTGTTGGAGTGGGCGGTCGAGCACCTCGAGCACGATCTGTCGGTCCATTCGCTCGCCCGGCGGGCGGTCATGTCGGAGCGCACCTTCGCCCGCAGGTTCCGCGCCGAGACGGGCACCACGCCGCACTCCTGGGTGACCCGGCAGCGCGTGCTCCTGGCCCGCCGGCTATTGGAGGAGACCGACGCCTCGATCGAGCAGGTCGCCGAGCGCTCCGGCATGGGCACCGCCGCCATCCTGCGACACCACTTCACCCGGCAGATAGGGACAACGCCGCAGGCCTACCGACGCACCTTCCGCATCGCCGCCTCCTAATCCCCTCCCGGCCCCCCCACGCCCACCCTGCTAGCCCGCTGGCAGGGTGGGCGTGAGTGCTGGGGGGCGAGGTGCGGTATGCAGGCGAGCCTCAACAGCGAGCCGCCACCCGGCATACGGTCGCGTTTGTCGAGGGATCCGCTGTGGCGCACGCGAGCGTGACACTGGTCAGGCCTCGATGACGATGGGGATGATCATCGGGCGGCGGCGGATCTTGCCACCCACCCAGCCGCCGACGGCGCGGCGGATGACCTGCTGGAGCTGGTAGGAGTCGTTCACGCCGTTGCCCGTGGCCTCCGCCAGCGCCTGCTCGATCTTGGGCAGCACCTGCTCGAAGATCTCGTCGTCCTCGGCGAAGCCCCGCGCGGTGATCTCCGGCCCCGCGGCGATCTTGCCCGTGGCCGCGTCCATCACAACGATCACCGAGATGAAGCCCTCGTCGCGCAGGATTCGCCGGTCCTTGAGGAGCGCCTCGGTCGTCTCCCCGACCGAGGAGCCGTCGACGTAGACGTAGCCGCAGGGGACGACCCCCGCGATCGTGGCCTTGCCGTCGACCAGGTCGACCACCACGCCGTCCTCAACGACGACGACATGGCTCCGAGGTACTCCGGTGGCCATAGCGAGGTCGGCGTTCGCGACGAGGTGGCGCCACTCGCCGTGCACCGGCATGACGTTACGCGGCTTGACGATGTTGTAGGCGTAGAGCAGCTCGCCGGCGCTGGCGTGGCCGGAGACGTGAACCCTCGCATTTCCCCTGTGCACCACGGTGGCACCCAACCGCATGAGGCCGTTGATCACTCGGAACACGGCGTTCTCGTTGCCCGGGATCAGCGAGGAGGCCAGCAGGACGGTGTCGCCGACGCCGACCTCGATCCGGTGGTCGCGGTTGGCCATGCGCGACAGGGCGGCCATGGGTTCCCCCTGCGAGCCGGTGCAGACCAGGACCACCTGGTCGTCGCGGAGCTCGTCGAGTTTCTTGAGGTCCACCAGGACGCCGTCGGGCACGTGGAGGTAGCCGAGGTCGGCGGCGATGCCCATGTTGCGAAGCATCGACCGCCCCACCATCGCGACCTTGCGCCCGGACTTCTCGGCGGCGTCGAGGACCTGCTGGACCCGGTGGATGTGCGAGGAGAAGCAGGCCACGATGATGCGCCGCTGTGCGTCGCGGAAAACCTTGTCGATGGCCGGCGCGATGTCGCGTTCGGGGGTGGTGAAGCCGGGCACTTCGGCGTTGGTCGAGTCGGTCAGGAAGAGGTCGACCCCCTCCTCCCCCGCCCGCGCGAGGGCGCGGAGGTCGGTGAGCCGGCCGTCCAGGGGCAGCTGGTCCATCTTGAAATCGCCGGTGTGCAGAAGCGTGCCTCCGCCCGTGCGCATGAACACGGCGAGGGCGTCCGGGATCGAGTGGTTGACCGCGATGAACTCGCAGTCGAAGACACCCAGGCGCTCGCGGGATCCCTCCTTGACCGTGAGGCTGTAGGGCGTGATGCGGTGCTCTTTGAGCTTGGCCTCGACCAGTGCGAGGGTGAGCTGCGAGCCGACCAGCGGGATGTCGGGCTTGCGCCGGAGGAGGTAGGGAACGGCCCCGATGTGGTCCTCATGGCCGTGGGTGAGGACGATGGCCTGCACGTCGTCGAGTCGGTCTTCGATGTACTCGAAGTCGGGCAGGATGAGGTCGACGCCCGGGTGGTGATCCTCGGGGAAGAGCACCCCGCAGTCGACCACCAGCAGCTGGCCGCGGTGCTCGATCACGGTCATGTTGCGCCCGACTTCCCCGAGGCCGCCGAGCGCGACGACCCGGACGCCGTGCTGGAGCAGGGTGGAAGGGAGACCGAGCTCGGGGTGGGGGTGGCTCACATCAGGCCTGACGCGGTGAGTCCGTCACGGACGGCGGCCGCCTGAGCAGGTGTCGCCTCGATCAGCGGCAGCCGCACCGCCGCAGAGTCGATGACCCCGAGCTCGCGAACCGCTGCCTTGGCCATGATGGCCCCCTGCGTGACGTGCATGATCGCGTTGACGGCGGGCACGAGCTGCCGGTGAACCTCCCGCGCTCGGGCGAGGTCGCCCTTGTCGACCGCCGCGACCATCTCGGCGTAGGCGTCCCCCGCCGCGTGCCCCACGACGCTCACCACGCCGGTGGCGCCGTTGGCGAGGTGGGCGAGGTTGAGGTCGTCGTCGCCGGAGAACCAGAGCAAGTCGGTCTGGGCCATGACCTGGGTCGATGCCCACAGATCGCCCTTCGCGTCCTTGACCGCGCGGATGCGGGGATGCTCGGCCGCGCGGACGAGGGTGTCGACCGCGAGAGGTATGCCGGTGCGCCCCGGAATGTCGTAGAGCATCACCGGCAGGTCGGTGGCGTCGGCGATGGCTCGGAAGTGGGCGAGGACGCCCTCCTGCGGCGGCTTGTTGTAGTAGGGCGCCACAGCCAGCAGCGCATGGGCGCCAGCGTCGTAGGCGGCGCCAGCAAGCTCGACGGAGTGGGCGGTGTCGTTGGTGCCCACACCCGCCGTGATGCGGGCACGGCCGCCCACGGCCTCGATGACCGCTTCGAGCAGTCGGCGCTTCTCGTCGTCAGATGTCGTCGGAGACTCCCCGGTCGTGCCGCTGACGACGATGCCGTCGTTGCCGTGCTCCACCAGGTAGCCGGCCAGCCGCTGGGCGCCGTCGAGGTCGAGGCTGCCGTCAGGGCGGAAGGGCGTGACCATGGCCGTCGCAACGCGGCCGAAGGGGGACGGTGCAGTCATATCGGCAGGCTATCGCTCTCCTCGGGCCGCTCCCGAGGCAGACGCCCTGGACGGGTGCGACGTGGCGGTACTGCGACGAAGAATGGCGGGAGTGCGGTCGCGGTAGCCGGAGCTGTTCCTGGTGGAGCTCGACGGCCGGATACTGACGAACGGCTGAGCCCGGACGTGGTTGTCGCGGTGCTCTCCACTCAGGGGTCGCAGAGCACCGCGACTGGTTGAATCGTGTCATAACATCGGGTTTCCTCGAGATGTCCTACCTCACAATTAGGTATCGGTTCTCATCTTCGAGGCGATCGGCCCAGGTCGCCGCACGGTGCTACGTTGCGCAGGTGCGGACCTATCTGGACCTTCTCGACCACGTGCTCACCACCGGAGTGGACAAATCCGACCGCACGGGCACCGGCACCTGCAGTGTGTTCGGCTACCAGATGCGGTTCGACCTGGCCGAGGGCTTCCCAGTCCTCACCACCAAACGGCTGCACCTGAAGTCGATCATCGGCGAGCTGCTCTGGTTCCTCCGCGGCGATACCAATGTGCGCTGGCTGCAGGAGCGAGGCATCACGATCTGGGACGAGTGGGCCGACGAGGACGGCAACCTCGGGCCGGTCTACGGCTACCAGTGGCGGTCCTGGCCCGCGCCCGACGGGCGGCACATCGACCAGATCGCCAACGTGGTCCACTCGATTCGCGCCAACCCCGACTCGCGCCGCCACATCGTCTCGGCGTGGAACGTCGCCGACGTCGACGACATGGCGCTCCCGCCCTGCCACGCGCTGTTCCAGTTCTACGTGCGGCCCAATGCGGCTGGCGGCCGCCCTTTCCTCGACTGCCAGCTGTACCAGCGGTCTGCCGACATCTTCCTGGGTGTCCCGTTCAACATCGCGTCGTATGCCCTGCTCACCATGATCGTGGCCCAGGTCTGCGACCTCCAGCCGGGACACTTCGTGCACACGCTGGGCGATGCCCACCTCTACTCCAACCACCTGGAGCAGGCCAGGCTTCAGCTCACGCGCGAGCCGCTTCCCCTCCCGCGCATGGCCATCACGCCGGGCAAGGGCATCGACGAGTTCGACCTCGGCGACTTCGATCTCGTCGGTTACGAGGCCCATCCGTCGATCAGGGCACCAATCGCGGTCTGAAGGTCCGCGGACTTGGCGACTCACCGGCATACCCTCGTCCCATGACTCGCGTCACGCTCATCGCCGCACTGGGGCGCAACCGCGTCATCGGGCGCGACGGGGCCATGCCCTGGCATCTCCCCGAGGACCTGCGCCACTTCAAGGCCACCACGCTGGGCCATCCCCTGGTCATGGGCCGCAAGACGTTCGAATCCATCGGGCGCGTCCTGCCGGGGCGGCGCACGATCGTGATCACCCGACAGCGGGCCTGGCACCACGCCGATGTCGAGGTGGCGCACTCGTTCGCCGATGCACTGACCCTCGCGGGTCCGGCCGACGAGGTGTTCGTCGTCGGCGGCGGCGAGATCTACGCCGAGGCGATGCCGTGGGCGCAGCGGATGATCCTGACCGAGGTCGATGCGTCCCCGGAGGGAGACGTGTGGTTCCCCGAATGGGTAACCGACGACTGGCGCGAGGCCGACCGGGTGGAGCACGAGGGCTTCAGCGTGGTGACGTACGAGCGAACCTGATCTGAGGCTAGCAGCTTCATTCGGGCGGAATGAGGATATATTCTTCATATGGACCGAATGAAGGCCTCGCCTGTCGCGGCGGTCATCGGCGACGTCGTCGGCTCCCGGCGGGCACGGGACCGCACTGCACTCCACGGCCGGCTGGTAGCCACCCTGAACGCCGCCAACGCTTCTCTGCAGCCCTCGGACCCGCTGCGGGTCACCGTGGGCGACGAGTTCCAGGGCCACTACCCGAGCGTGGCAGCGGCGCTGAGCGCGGCGTTCAGCGTGCGCATGGCGCTGCTCCCCGAAATCGACACGCGGTTCGGCATCGGCTGGGGCGAGGTGACCGTTCTCGACACCGTGGACGGCACACAGGACGGACCCGCATGGTGGGCAGCCAGGGATGCCATCAGCGAGGTCAAGGCCATGGAGGGACAGGCCGGCTTCCGGCACGCGCGCATGCGCTACCTGCGTGGTGGTGACGTCGGGCCGGATCCGAGCGCCATCGCGGCCGCGCTGTTGTGTCGGGACCATCTGGTTGGATCGCTCGATGAACGCTCACAACGCATCCTGAGGGGGCTTATGGAGGGTCAGGCGCAGACCGAGCTGGCGGATCGGGAGGGCATTAGTCCCTCAGCCGTGTCCCAGAGAATTCGCTCCGGGGGGCTGGCCGTGATCGTCGCCGCCCACGAGCAGCTCGGGGCCGTCGTGTGAGCGTCCTGGCGGTTTTCCTCCTGGCCCTCGGCGCGGCCGACCTTGTGCGCGCGGAGTCGCGCGCGCCCAGGCGCCGTGGCACCGCCGTCGCCTTGGCGGTCGGCGTCGTGGTGCTCGTCCTGGCCGCTGTCCTCGCCGGGCTCGGCGGGCGCGGCGACCTCGCGCTGCTGGTGCTGGCTGCCCTCGCCCTCGCCTCCTGGGTGCTCCTGTCAGACCTGGCGATGCACGCCGCCCGATCGGGTGCGGCCGCCCTGGGCGGGCTCGCGCTCGGCATCGGCGCGCTTCTGGCGTTCTCTGGCTACAGCACGACGGCCGGCGGCCCACTCGAGTCCTGGCAGCGGTGGTCCGGCCTGCCAGTCCTGGTCGACAAGCCGACCGACCGCGTTCTCCTCGTAGCGGGGATCTTCCTGGTCCAGTTCGCCACCGCCAACATCATCGTCCGGCTGGTGCTGGCCAGCGTCGGCGCGATCAAGCCCCAGGGCCAGCCCCAGGCGTCCGACCGGCTCAAGGGCGGTCGGCTGCTCGGTCCCATGGAGCGGGTCTTCATCGTGGGCCTCGGCCTGGCGGGCGAGTTCACCGCCGCCGGCATCGTGATCGCCGCGAAGGGCCTGATCCGCTGGCCGGAGCTTCAGGCCCGGTCCCAGGAGTCAGGCGGCGTGGGCATCGACGAGATCACCGAGTACTTCCTGGTGGGCAGCTTCGTCAGCTGGCTCGTCGCGCTCGCCTCGCTGACGCTGGGGGCCATCGCCTGAAGTCGCGGCACGGCCCGGCTGACGGCGCTCCCGGATGCGGCTCATCGGAAGACCGCCGCGTTGCAGGTGCCAGGGATCTTCCGACGACTGGTGCGGCTCAGGCGTCGTAGTCGAGCCGGACCTCGTCAGTCACAGGGTGCGCCTGGCAGGCCAGCACGATGCCGGCGGCAACCTCCTCGGGTTCCAGGGCGTAGTTGCGGTCCATCCGGACCTCGCCCTCGACCAGCCGGGCTCGGCAAGTCCCGCAGACCCCGCCGGTGCACGAGAATGGCGCGTCGGGCCGCACCCTCAGGGTGGCGTCGAGGATGGTCTCCTCGCGCGAAGGCATCTCGATGCGCGAGGTGCGCCCGTCGAGGTTGACCGTGACGACGGCCTCGGGAGGCGCACTCGTGTCCACCACGACCTTGCGCCTCGGCTCCTCCTGCGTGACCACGTGGAAGACCTCGTGGTGCACGTGGCGCGGGTCCACCCCGGCTCCGGCCAGCACCTTCTGCGCAGCCTCGACCATCCCCATGGGGCCGCAGAGGTACCACTCGTCGACGGTGGGAACCGGTGCCAGCGCGGCCAGCAGCCGGGGAAGCCGCTCAGCGTCGATCCGTCCATTGAAGAGCTCGACGTCATGGGGCTCACGCGACAGCACGTTGACCAGCTGGAACCGGTCGAGGTACCGGTTCTTGAGATCCTCGAGTTCCTCCAGGAACATCACGCTGCTGGTGCGCTGGTTGCCGAAGAAGAGAGTGGCCCGCGACTGCGGCTCCTCCTCCAGCGCCGTGGTGAGCAGCGACAGCACCGGGGTGATGCCGGACCCCGCGGCGATCGCCACGTGGTGACGGGGACGCGAGGAGTCGGTGGGGCACACGAACGACCCCAGCGCGGGCATCACCTGGACGGCGTCACCGACCTTCACGTGGTCGTTGAGCCAGTTCGACATGCGGCCCTCAGGGACCCGCGCCGACGCCACGCGCACCGACCGGGTGGAACGGGCTGCCTTGCGCGACAGGCAGATCGAGTACGACTGCCGGACGTCCTCGCCGTCGACCATCGCGCGCAGTGTGAGGTGCTGGCCGGGCTCGAAGCCGAGGAACTCCCCCGCCAGCTCGTCCGGGACCGCGAACGTGATGGCGACGGCATCGTCGGTCAGCCGCTCGATTCCGGTCACGGCGAGCTCGTGGAACTGGTGCCGGCTGCGGGCCGGCTTCGTCGTCAGCAGCGACATCAGATCGCCTTGAACTCGTCAAACGGCTCACCGCACGAACGGCATCGCCGCAGCGCCTTGCACGCCGTGGAGCCGAACCTCGACAGCTCCTCGGTGTCACGACTGCCACACCTCGGGCAGGCCACCTGCCGCGCGGTCAGCGTGACGGCCACCGGGCGGCCACCGTCAGCGGCCGGCCGGGTCCCCGGGGGCGCGATCCCGAACTCGCGTAGCCGCTCCCGCCCCCGCGCGCTCATCCAGTCGGTGGTCCACGCCGGGCTCAGCCGGGTCGTGATCCGAACCGAGTAGCCGAACCGCGTGGCCTCGTGGGCAATCAGCCGCTCGATGGCCTCCATGGCGGGACAGCCGGAGTACGTCGGCGTGATGGTCACGTCCACGTGGCGCGCGCCTTCGTCGACGGTCACCTCGCGCAGGATGCCCAGGTCGTCGATGCTGATCACCGGAACCTCAGGGTCGGGAACCTGCGAAATCGCCTCGGCGACAGCGGCTCTCCGCGCAGGCGTTCTCCCCGCAACGGTTCCTTCCCCAGCGGCGGTCACCACGACGCCCCCGGATGAGACCGCGCCAGGTGCTGCATCTCGGCCAGCAGGTATCCCATCGGCCGCGAGTGGACCCCGCTGCGCCCACCGCGCGACCGCCACCGCGGCGCCTCCGGCCGCGTCAGCGTGGCCGCCTCGAGGACGGATTCCACCCGGGTCGTCACCGCGTGCGCGAACGTCGACGGCAGGACGCCCGTTCCGGCCTTGGTCGCCGTCTTCGACATGGCGTCGTCATCGAACAGCTCCGCCACGTACGGCTCGACCCGCACCAGCGCCTCCTGCATGCGGTCGTGCGACTCCGCAGTCCCGTCGCCGAGGCGCACCACCCACTGGGTTGCGTGGTCGCGGTGGTAGTCCACCTCTTTCAACGCCTTGGCCGCGACGCCGGAGAGCACCGGATCGTCCGAGGCGACCAGCCCGGCATACAGCTCGCACTGGTAGCTGCTGAACCACAGCAGCCGCGCCATCTCGAACCCGAAGTCGCGCCCTTCCTGCTCGACGAGGTGGACGTTGCGGAACTCCCGCTCGTCACGCCAGTAGGCCAGGTCGTCCTCGCTGCGCCCGGTGCCGTCGAGCTCGCCGACCCGGGTGAGCAGCGCGCGGGCCTGCCCGAGGAGGTCGAGCCCGATGTTGCCGAGGGCCATGTCCTCCTCGATCTGCGGCGCGCGCGCGATCCACTCCCCCAGCCGCTGGGCGTAGATCAGCGCGTCGTCGGCCAGCCCCAGCGCATAGAGGGCGAGGTATGCCGGGTGCCCGCCGTGCCGGCCGGTGTCGGCGTCGCTCGTGGCCGGCATCACAGGTACTCCACATCCTCAGGGACGTTGTAGAACGTCGGGTGGCGGTAGACCTTGTCGCCGGCAGGGTCGAAGAAGGAGTCGCGCTCGTCAGGCGAGGATGCGGTGATGTCGGATGCGCGCACCACCCAGATCGAGACGCCCTCCTGGCGCCGGGTGTAGAGGTCGCGTGCGTTGCGCAGCGCCATCACGGCGTCGGGTGCGTGCAGCGAGCCGGAGTGCACGTGCGACAGCCCGCGCTTGGGCCGCACGAACACCTCCCAGAGGGGCCAGTTGTCGGCGCTCATGCGGCACTCCCCTGGCGTTCGCGCTCGGCCTGCTTCCCGGCATATGCCACCGCCGCCTCGCGAACCCACGCACCGTCCTCGTGGGCCTTCACCCGGTGGGCTATGCGCTCGGCGTTGCACGGGCCGTCGCCCTTGAGGACGCGCCGGAACTCGTCCCAGTCGATGGCGCCGAAGTCCCAGTGGCCGCGCTCGTCGTTCCAGCGCAGGTCGGGATCGGGCAGGGTCAGGCCGAGCTTCTGTGCCTGCGGGACGGTCATGTCGACGAACTTCTGCCGCAGGTCGTCGTTGCTGAAGCGCTTGATGCCCCAGGCCATGGACTGCTCGGTGTGGCCGCCTTTGGCGGCCTCGCCGGAGTCGGGTGGGCCGAACATCATGAGCGCCGGCCACCACCAGCGGTTGGCGGCGTCCTGGGCCATCTCGCGCTGCTTCTCGGTGCCTCGGGCCAGGACCCAGAGGATCTCGAAGCCCTGCCGCTGGTGGAACGACTCCTCCTTGCAGACCCGGATCATCGCCCGGGCGTAGGGGCCGTAGGAGCAGCGGCAGAGCGGCACCTGGTTCATGATCGCGGCGCCGTCGACCAGCCAGCCGATCGCGCCAGCGTCGGCCCAGGTGAGCGTGGGGTAGTTGAAGATCGAGGAATACTTCTGCGTGCCGTTGTGGAGCCGGTCGAGCAGCTCGGCGCGGTCGACGCCCAGGGTCTCGGCGGCGGAGTACAGGTAGAGCCCGTGCCCGGCCTCGTCCTGCACCTTGGCCATCAGGATGGCCTTGCGCCGGAGGGAGGGCGCACGGGTGATCCAGTTGCCCTCGGGCTGCATCCCGATCACCTCCGAATGGGCGTGCTGGGCGATCTGGCGGATCAGCGTCTGGCGGTAGGCCTCCGGCATCTCGTCGCGCGGCTCGATGCGCAGGTCGGCCTCCAGGAGGTCGTCGAACAGGCCCGAGTCAGCGGCGTTGAGCGGCTCGTCGACGGGCGGGCCGAAGTCATTGCCATACATGGAGTCCAGTATGCCCGCGTGTTACATCGACACGCAAAAGTGCTGATCCAGTGTCACATGACTCGGCGGAGACTCGAGCGCCTCGCCGCGGCGGGGCGCCGCGGGCGGGTGGGAGTATGGCCGGGTGACCGCGCCCACCGGCCCCCACGAGCCGCATGCACAGCACCACCACCACGGCGAGGGCAGCAGCCGCGGGCCGTTGGCCGACGCCAGCGTGCGGCTCGCGCGGGAGAGCGATGCGCCGGCCGTGGGGCTGGTCCAGGCGGCGGTGTGGCAGGAGGCGTATGCCGGTCTGCTGGGTCCGGAGGTCGTCGCCGCCTTCCAGCCCCAGGAGTTCGCCCGGGTTTGGCGGGAGTCCCTGGCGCGGCCGCCGGCCGGTGTCTACCGGCTGCTCGTGGCGTGTGCCGGAGAGCAAGTGGTGGGATTTGCCGCGATCGGCCCGACCCAGGACCCCGACGGAGGACAGGCGACCGGCGAGGTGCTGGCGCTCGGCGTGCACCCCGAGGTGCGGCGTCAGGGCCATGGCTCGCGGCTGCTGAACGCCTGTATCGACACGCTGCGCGGCGCTGGGGCCGATTCGGTGCATGCGTGGATCCTGCTGGAGGACTCCTCCAGCCGGGTGTTCCTCGAGGCCGCGGGGCTGCAGCCCGACGGCGCATTCCGCGATCGGGTCGTCGCCCCCGAGGGCGGTACGGCACGCGAAGTCCGGCTGAGGGCCCAGCTGGCTGCCGACACCGCATGACTCCTGGTGACCGGGCGGTGCTTCGCCAGGCCCTCTCGGTTGGCGTCGCGACTGGTGCGTACGGCGTGAGCTTCGGAGCCCTGTCGGTGGCGGCCGGGCTGGACGTGCTCCAGACCCAGGCCCTGTCGCTGCTGATGTTCACGGGCGGGTCCCAGTTCGCCTTCGTGGGGATCGTGGCGGGCGGTCTCTCGGGCGCACCAGCCGCGATCGCGACGGCCTCGCTGCTCGGGGTGCGCAACGGGCTGTACGCCCTCCAGGTCTCGCGCGTGCTCGACGTGCGGGGACCTCGCCGCCTGGCCGCGGCCCAACTCACTATCGACGAGTCCACTGCCGTCGCCGTTGCCCAGTCCCGGACCCGTGCTGCACGGCTGGGCTTCTGGGCGACGGGAACCGCTGTCTTCGTGCTCTGGAATGCCACCACTCTTGCTGGCGCCTTGATCGGAGATGCCCTCGGAGACCCGCGCACCTACGGCCTCGACGCGGCCGCGGCGGCGGCGTTCTGCGCGCTGCTCTGGCCGCGCCTGAAGTCGCGGGACACGGTCGCGGTCGCCGCCACGGCGGGTGTGGTGGCCATCTCGCTGGTGCCCCGGGCGCCTGCCGGGGTGCCGGTGCTCGCGGCGGCGGTTGCGGCGCTGTTGGCGGGCGTCCTGCCGGGGGCACACCACGACCCGCGGCCGCCCCACCACTTCGAAGACGAGCCGGAGGGGACCGAGCCGGACGGGACGGAGCCGGACGGGACGGAGTCGGAAGAGGCCCGCCCGCCGGAGCCGGGGACCGCGTCATGAGCATGTGGTCGGCGGTGCTCGTGGCCTGTGCCTGTGCGTACGGGCTCAAGCTCCTGGGGTACTTCGTGCCGGGCCGGTGGATCAGCGGGGACCGGATCAGTCGGGTGACCTCGGCGCTGCCGGTCGCCCTTCTGGCGGCTCTGGTCGGCGTGCAGACGTTCGGGACCACCACGGGTCACCTCGTGGTTGACGCCCGGGCGGCCGCAGTCGCCGTGGCTGTGGTCGCACTCGTGCTTCGGGCCCCCTTCATCGTGGTGGTGGCCCTGGCCGCCAGTGTCGCGGCTGCCCTGCGATGGGCAGGAGTCGGATGAGGGCAGAGGCTCGAGATGCTCGGCCGGTTGCAGACCGGGCCTGGCTCCGCACGGGCGAAGCGGGCCGCGTGGTCGGCCTGGACGTGGCCAGGTGCCTCGCCCTGCTCGGCATGATGGCCACCCATCTTCTGGTTCCCGTGATGCCCGACGGCCGCCTCGCTTGGCCGCAGGCCCTCGCCGGGGGCCGTGCGTCCGCGCTGTTCGCGCTGCTGGCAGGCGCGGCGCTGGGGCTCGTGACCGGCGGCGTGCGTCCCCACCAGGGGCGGCGCTGGCAGGGCGATGCCGCCGGTCTGCTGGCCCGGGCGGTGGCCATCGCGGCCCTGGGCCTGGTCCTGGGCAGCCTCCACACCAGGGTGGCCGTCATCCTCACGTACTACGGGCTCCTCTTCGCCATGGCGCTGCCGTTCGCACACCTGAGGCCGCGCTCCCTCTTCCTCTGGGCAGGTGCCTGGGGGGTCGCGGCTCCCTTGCTGAGCCAGCTGATGCGGTCCAGCATTGCCCCGACCGGGGCTGCGGTGCCGACGCTGCCCTCCCTGGCCCACCCGGCAACGCTCGCCCTCGACGTGCTGCTGACCGGCTACTACCCCGCCCTCACCTGGCTCCCCTACGTCTTGACTGGCCTCGCCGTGAGCCGTCTCGACCTTCGCCGACCGGACGTCCTGGGTCGGCTGGCCGTCGCCGGAGCTGCGCTCGCCGTCGTGGCGTGGGGGCTCTCCCGGACCATCACGTCATCGGGCTCGGTGCGGGACGCCCTCACCTCCACGTGGCCCGGGCCGGAGGTGTCGTGGGTGCAGCTCGATCAGCTGCTGGCACACGGCCTGCACGGCACCACTCCGACGGGCTCGTGGTGGTGGCTGGCCGTCGTGGCGCCGCACTCCGGGACCACCCTCGACCTGGCGCAGACCACGGGCTCTGCCCTCGCCGTCGTGGGAATCTGCTGTCTCCTGACCCGATTTGGGCCACGCGCTTGGGCAGTTGCCTTCGGGGCCGGCGCGATGACCCTCTCGCTCTACACGGTCCACGTCGTGATGCTCACCCCGTGGGCCTGGCCGGACGAGGCACCCCAGCGCTACTCGACCCAGGTCGCGGTGGTCGTGGCCCTCGGTGCAGCATTCGCGCTCGCCCACCTGCGCGGTCCGCTGGAGAGTCTTGTCCGCGCGGTCTCGCAGCTCGCGGTCCGGCTGGTGCCGCCGGACCAGCCGCCGGACAGTGCTGTCACGTCCCCTGGGTCGGACGCGACCGGGGCGTGAAGGCGGCGTCGCCGGCATACCCGCAAGATGCCGCCTGGAGCGCGGCGAAAGCGTCCTTCCAGGTGAAATAGGCGTAGGGCTGCGCGATCACGGTGTTGCGAACGTCCAAGCTCACGGCGGCGAGCAGCCCTCCGGCCATGACCCAGCCCAGAAACCTGTGCATTTCGGTGTAGACCCCTCACAGCAGTGTGCCCAGACCCTAGTGGACCGACGCGCTGGGTCGGGCACGGGGAGGAATTGCCGTCGGATGACGGGTCTTGGACACCTACTGTTGGGCCTCGCGGCGCGCGCTGCGCCAAGCACGCACGGCCGCGCGGTAGTGTCGCTGCTCCCCCACCCGATCCCCTGACTGGCGGCAGGTCTCGGCGCCGGTCAGCTCGGCGCGCCACACCGCCTCCACGTCGGCAGACTCGCCGCCGGTGGGGTGTGCAGCGTTGGCCTGGGCAACCATCCGCTGCCCGTCGCGAGCCATGCGTACGAGGGGAACCATGGCGGCGACGGCGACGAGCGGGACGAGGATGACGCCGATGCCCAGCAGCACGGGCGCCGGACGGCCGTCGCGGATCAGCTCGACCCCGCGCCAGCCGATGGTCGCCGAGTAGAACACCAGGACGACCAACAGGACCAGCGCGGTGGCCTTCTCGCGCACCTAGGAACCGAGCCCGAGGTAGTGCTCCAGACCGACGGTCACGCCAGGGTGCGAGGCGACCTGGCGCACCCCCTCAATGACCCCGGGCATGAACGACGCGCGGTCGAACGAGTCGTGCCGGATCGTCAGCATCTCCCCCACGCCGCCGAAAAGCACCTCCTGGTGGGCGACCAGCCCACGCAGGCGAACCGCATGGACGGGTATACCGTGGACGCGGGCACCCCGCGCGCCGCCGGGGTCGTGCGAGGTGGCGTCGGGCACCGGCGGGAGCCCCGCCTCGTCGCGGGCCTCGCCGATGAGGTCGGCTGTGCGGGCAGCGGTGCCCGACGGGGCGTCGACCTTGGCCGGGTGGTGTAGCTCGATGACCTCGACCGACTCGTAGAACCGGGCGGCCTGACGGGCGAACTGCATCATGAGGATCGCGCCGATCGCGAAGTTGGGGGCGATGAGGACGCCGACGCCGGGCTGCCCCGCGACCTTCTCGCGCAGGGTCGCCAGGCGCTCCTCGGTCCATCCGGTGGTGCCGACGACGACGTGCACGCCCTTCTCGACGCAGTGGGCCACGTTGGCGGGTGAGGCGTCCGGCACGGCGAACTCGACCGCCACGTCGGCACCGCTCAGGTCGCCCAGCTCGTCGCCAACATCGAACCGGCCGACCAGCTCGAGGCCGTCGGCCGAGGTGACTGCACGGCATACCTCTGAGCCCATGCGACCTTGGGCGCCGATGACTGCGACCTTGATGGCGTCACTCACCGGGCCAGCCTAATGCGGCCTCCCAGCGGGGCGGGTGAGCCTCCCCCGCGACGGTCCGCATCACCTGGGGACGCATGTCGGGGGGCGGCCCGTTCTCGGATAACCGAGTAAGGGCCGCTCCCACCAGCGGTTGGGATGACTACTTCTTGCCGGCCTGGAGCCCGAGGACCACCGGGTCGTGGTCGGACGAGCGGTAGGGACCCGGGTCGTGGAAGTCGGTCGAGTGGTAGTTGTACCGGCTGTACTCCAGTGCCACCGACTCGCCGGAGTTGACCGCCCAGTGGTCGGCGCCCGTGGCCATCGCCAGCGCCGAGGCGTTGACGAGGATGTGGTCCAGCGAGCCGGACAGCCCCGAGAAGGAGTAGGAGTACTTGCCGGGGTCGAACCGCGATCCGACGTCGGTGTAGCCGGCGTCGTACAGCACGTCGAGCGGGTCCTCCATGGTGTAGGAGTTGTAGTCGCCCGCCATGACTACGGCCTTGGTGCTGGTCTCGGTCAGCACGCTCGGGATCCAGTCGCGCAGGGCCTGTGCCTGCAGGATGCGCGACGTCACCGAAGCGCCCTGGCCGTCACCGGTGTCCTCGTCGCCGGGGAACGGGCCGGCCGAGCCCTTGGACTTGAAGTGGTTGACCACGAAGAGGAACTTCTCGCTGCCGCCGTTCTTCTTCTTGAACACCTGCGCGATCGGCTCCCGCGCGTTGGCGAACGCCTGGCCTTCCTCGCTCGCTGTGCCGAGCGCCCGGGACGCGTCGACCCGCATGATGTTCGCCGGCTTGTAGATGATGGCGTTGGTGATGAAGTCCTGGAGGTCGACCGCCGGCAGCTCGGTCGAGGAGGGCACGTATGCCCAGGTGCCCGCCCCGGCCTTCGCGTTGAGCGCATCGACCAGGTGGGCCAGCGTCTCGTCGCGCGGGTGGCCGAACTTGGCCGAGTTCTCGATCTCCATGAGTCCGACGACGTCGGCGCTGAGGGAGTTGACCGCGGCGACGATCTTCTCCTGCTGGCGGCCCAGATCGCCGGCGTCCCACGCACCGCGCTGGTCGCAGCCGGTGCGGACGTTGTTGCCGCTGCTGTCGCGGTCGTAGAACGCCTCGCAGTCCGGGTTCTGGTCGCCGAGGTCGGTGAAGAAGTTCAGCACGTTGAACGACGCCACGCGCACGTCACCGCTGCCAATCGTGGCGGCGTCCGGCGCAGCGGTCCGGGTGTTCTTGAACTCGACCGGCGAGCCGGCGTTGTCGGGTCCGACCACCTGGGCGGTCGGCTGGAAGCGCCACAGGTTGAACCGGTAGTCCACGACGACGGGTGCGGTGAACGTGGCCGGCTCGCCTACCCGGACCGGGTGGCTGTTGGAGACGTATGCCGGCGTCAGGTTGCCGTTGAGCAGGCACGGCACCGGGCGGGTGGCGCAGACACTCGCGCTGAAGCTGCTGGACGTGAAGTTCGTCGACGCGCCGTCGTCGAGGGTGACGAACCGCTCGGCGTTGTCGGCCACAACAGCATCCGCCTCGGCCGATCGTGGTGGCGCGACCTCGGTGTTCTGGATCAGCGGCTTGGTGCCGACGGCAAGGCCCACCTCACCGAACTGGTTGGTCGCGAAGGTGTTGGTCACCGTGTAGTCGCCGGTGGGCTGGAACAGCATGCCCTCGATGGACTCACGGCCGGGGTCGGTCGTCGGCCAAGGGTTCATGATCGGCGTGACCGGGGTGTAGGAGTCACCCGCATCGACGATGGCGTCCGCGCTCGCGGTCACCTCGGTCAGCCCGCTGAACTCGCTGACCTTGCCCGTCACCTGGACGTAGTTGCCCACCACGGCGTCGGCATCCAGGGGCGTGCTGCTACCGGACTGGAAGACGAAGATGCCGTCGGAAGCCGCTGTGAGGTCGCGCTCCCCGCCCGTGCCCTGGGTCTGGAGGTAGAAGCCGTGGAAGCCGCCCGTGGGGTAGGCCGCGGTCACCACCCCCGTGATGATCACGTTCTCGTTGACCAGCGGCGAGGACGCACCGGTGCCCTGGACCTCGGCGATCGAGTGCGGGAGAGGCGTCCCGGGAGGCGGTGGCGTGTCGGCCCCCGGCGTCGGGGTGCCAGCCGTGAAGTCGGCGCTGTTGTCGGCGGTGTTGACCCGCTGGTAGTTGCGCGCGTCGGACGTCGTGTTGCTCGTCCCGGGCGCGGGACCGGAACCCGCCCAGTCGTTGGCCGTGCCGTAGCCGACGAAGTCGATCACCTGGGAAAGGTCCGAGCAGGCGTCGGTGCAGGCGGATCCGGGCAGCGCGGTAGAGGCGTTGACCAGCGCCACCTTGCCGGTGGTACCGCTCATGGGGATGCTGCCCGTGACGTTGCCGACTACGTCGACCGTGCCGCCGCTGCCGGCTGCTTCCCGGACGACATAGATGGCCCCGGCAGCGACGCTGCCCGAGAGCGGGGTCACCTGCCAGGTCGTGCCCGCTGACGACGCGTACTGCACCGACCAGCCGGTCAGGTCGATTGGTGAGCCACTCACGTTGGCGAGTTCGATGAAGTCCTGTTTCAGCGTCGCGCCGGAGTTGCCGCCCCCGCCGTACACCTCGTTGATCACCACCGCGGCCGACGGCGAAGGCGCCGCCTCGGCCATGGGCACGGCGGCCAGCACTCCAACGGCCAGCACTCCCGCGCCGGCCAGCCCTGTCACTTTCCTGCGAAGCGCACTCACGGAACCCCTCCATACCCGATACGGAAGTCCTCCGGGCAGACGTCGCGCCCGGACCGAATGGTGCAGTGAATCACGCCCCTCCCAACAAGGAATAGCGAATCGCTGCACTAATGGAGAATTGCTC
The DNA here is from genome assembly GCA_963715025.1 of uncultured Actinomycetota bacterium. Classification (GTDB taxonomy): domain Bacteria; phylum Actinomycetota; class Actinomycetes; order Actinomycetales; family Dermatophilaceae; genus DASSJT01. The sequence continues at coordinate 1,231,121 of CAVQQQ010000002.1, forward strand.
AGGCCAATTCGGACAACGGAACCGTGGCGTCGTGGAGCCGGTCGAGATCGACCCGTGCTCGCGAGCGGATGATCCCCTTCAGATCGTCGACGACGTCCCACACGTTCACGCTCATCGCTGCCACGACGCGCCAGTCGCGGAGCCAGAAGGCGATGAACTCGCGCTTGGCCAGGTCACCGCGCACGACAACGTCGTCCGTGGGGTCGCCCAGGCCGATGTACTCCATCCCCAGGTCGTACTGGTCGGTGAAGAAATACGGCAGCTCGTCGTACCCGCCCTCGCGGTCGAGCATCCCAGCAGCCACCGCAGCGGGCTGGTTGAGGGCGTTGGCCCAGTGCTCCACGCGCACTCGCCGCTTCAGGAAGGGATGGTCCTCGTTGGCCACGTCGCCCACCGCGAAGATGTCGGGGTCGCTCGTGCGGCCCTGCGCGTCGACCAGGATGCCGTTGTTCACGTCGAGCCCCGCGCCCTCGGCCAGCTCGATGTTGGGAGCCGCCCCGATGCCGACCACCACGAGGTCGGACCCGATCACGCTGCCGTCGGCCAGCCGCACCCCCGAGACAGCCCCATTCCCCTCGAAGCCGTCGACCTTCACCGCTGTCCTGAGGTCCACACCATGCTCACGGTGCAGGTCGGCGAACACCTTCGCCATCATCGGCCCCAGCACCCGGAACAGCGGCAGGTCCAGCGCTTCCAGAACGGTCACGTCCGCGCCAGCTATCCGAGCCGCAGCCGCAACCTCGAGCCCGATCCATCCGCCCCCGACGAGGACGATCCGCGCCCCCTCGTGGAACTCGGCCCGGAGCCGGTCGCTGTCCTCGATGGTGCGCAGCGTCACGACGCCCTCCAGGTCGGCGCCGGGCAGACTGACGTGCCGCGGCGAGCTGCCTGTCGCGAGCAGCAGGCGGTCGTAGGCCAGCCGCTCCCCGGACTCCAGGACAACCTCGTGCGCCTCGCGGTCGATGGACGCCGCGCGGGTGCCGAGCCTCAGGTCCACATCGTGGTCGGAGTACCACTCGCGGGTGTGCACCGTGGCCTCGTCGAGTCCCTCGCCGGTCTGCAGGTAGCCCTTGGACAGTGGCGGCCGCTCGTACGGCAGGTGCTGCTCCGCCCCGAGGAGCACCAGGCGCCCTTCGAAGCCCTGGTCACGCAGCGCCTCGACCGCCTTGGCACCGGCGAGTCCCCCGCCCACGACCACGAACGTCCTGTTGTCTGGCATGTCTGTCTCCTCCGGATGGCACGGTCAGGGGCCCAGCATGCGGCCTCCCCACCCCCTTGGCAACGCAGGGCGACTGGTTCTTACCGTCACCGCGGACGCGAGCGGGCCGGCATACCCGTCAGGGGGTATGCCGGCCCGCTGCGAGAGCTGCCAGTGGCGCCTCAGTTGGCCGCGTCCTCCGAGGACGAAGGGGCGCCCTCGGACTGAACGGCGACCAGCTGGTCGGTCTCGGGCGTGCCAGAGCCCTCGGCGGCGTCGTCGCGGTGACCGCCGCGGCGGCGACGGCGGTTGCGACCGCCATCCCGGCCACCATCTCGGTCACCGTCACGCCCAGTGTCACGGCCACCGTCGCGGCTCGCCTCGCGGTGCTCGCCGGACTCGGCAGGCGCCTCGGCGATCTCAGAGCCGCGCTCGGCGCCGGCCGCAGCGCCCTCGCCCTCGGGCAGGACCGCCGCGAGCGAGAGCTTCCCGCGCGGGTCGATCTCCTTGAGCTCGACCTGGACCTTCTGGCCGACCGAGAGGACGTCTTCGACCGCGTCGATCCGCTTGCCCCCGACCAGTTTGCGCACCTCGGAGATGTGCAGCAGGCCGTCCTTGCCGGGCAGCAGCGAGACGAAGGCACCGAAGGTCGTCGTCTTGACGACGGTGCCGATGAACCGCTCGCCGATCTCGGGCATCTGCGGGTTGGCGATCGCGTTGATCTGCGCCCGTGCCGCCTCGGCCGACGGGCCGTCGGTGGCGCCGATGTAGACCGTGCCGTCGTCCTCGATCGAGATGTCGGCGCCGGTCTCCTCCTGGATCTGGTTGATCATCTTGCCCTTCGGGCCGATGACCTCGCCGATCTTGTCGACCGGGACCTTGACCGTGATGACGCGCGGAGCCGTCGGGCTCATCTCGTCGGGCGAGTCGATGGCCTCGGTCATGACGTCGAGGATGTGCAGCCGCGCCTCGTGGGCCTGGGTCAGCGCGCCGGCGAGCACCGAGGCGGGGATGCCGTCGAGCTTGGTGTCCAGCTGGATCGCGGTGACGAACTCCCGGGTGCCGGCGACCTTGAAGTCCATGTCGCCGAAGGCGTCCTCGGCGCCGAGGATGTCGGTGAGCGCGGCGTACTGGGTCTGGCCGTCGATCTCCGCCGACACCAGGCCCATGGCGATGCCCGCGACCGGCGCGCGCAGCGGCACACCAGCGTTGAGCAGGGACAGCGTCGAGGCGCAGACCGAGCCCATTGACGTCGAGCCGTTGGAGCCGAGCGCCTCGGAGACCTGGCGGATCGCGTAGGGGAACTCCTCGCGCGTCGGCAGGACCGGCATCAGGGCACGCTCCGCGAGCGCGCCATGGCCGATCTCGCGGCGCTTCGGGGAGCCGACGCGACCGGTCTCGCCGGTGGAGAACGGCGGGAAGTTGTAGTTGTGCATGTAGCGCTTCTTGGTCACCGGCGACAGCGTGTCGAGCTGCTGCTCCATGCGGAGCATGTTCAGCGTGGTGACACCCATGATCTGGGTCTCGCCGCGCTCGAACAGCGCCGAGCCGTGCACCCGCGGGAGCACCTCGACCTCGGCCGAGAGGGCGCGGATGTCGCGCAGCCCGCGGCCGTCGATGCGGACCTTGTCGCGCAGGATGCGCTCGCGGACCAGCTTCTTCTGCACCGAGCGGTAGGCCGCGGAAACCTCTTTCTCGCGACCAGCGAACTCCTTGCCCTCGCCCGCGAGGGACTCCTTGAGTGCGTCCTTGATGTCGTCGATGCGGTCCTCGCGCTCGGCCTTGCCGGCGATGGCGAGGGCGTGGGTCAGGTCCTCGGTTGCGGCAGCCGACACAGCGGCATACACGTCGTCCTCGTAGTCGAGGAAGATCGGGAACTCCTGGACCGGCTTGGCAGCCTGGGCGGCGAGCTCGGCCTGGGCCTCGCAGAGGGCGCGGATGAAGGTCTTCGACGCCTCGAGCCCCTGGGCGACGATCTCCTCGGTCGGTGCCTGCTTGCCCTGGTTCTTGACCAGGTCCCAGGTGGCGTCTGTGGACTCCGCCTCGACCATCATGATCGCGACGTCGCCATCGTCAATCAGTCGGCCGGCCACGACCATGTCGAAGGTCGAGCGCTCGGCGTCGGAGAAGTTCGGGAACCCGACCCACTGACCGTCGATCAGCGCGACGCGGACGCCGCCGATCGGGCCGGAGAACGGCAGTCCCGAGATCTGGGTCGAGGCGCTCGCGGCGTTGATGGCCAGCACGTCGTACTGGTGGTCCGGGTGCAGCGCGAGCACCGTGATCACGACCTGGACCTCGTTGCGAAGGCCCTTGGTGAAGGTGGGGCGCAGGGGACGGTCGATCAGGCGGCAGGTGAGGATCGCGTCCGTGGACGGGCGGCCCTCGCGGCGGAAGAACGAGCCGGGGATGCTGCCCGCGGCGTACATCCGCTCCTCGACGTCGACCGTCAGGGGGAAGAAGTCGAACTGCTCCTTGGGCGACTTGCCCGCGGTGGTGGTGGACAGGAGCATCGTGTCGCCGTCCAGGTAGGCGCTGACTGCGCCGCCGGCCTGCTTGGCCAGGCGTCCCGTCTCGAACCGGACGGTGCGGGTGCCGAACGAGCCATTGTCAATCGTGGCTTCGGCGAAGGTGATCTCTGGACCCTCCATTGGGCCCTCCATTTCTTTTCTCTTCGAAACTCGCGCATCGTCGTTGTGCGCGGGCTTTCCTTCGGCGCCTCGCCCGCTTCAGTGCGGGTCCGGCGGTGCGAATCTGTCGCTATGCAGTTGTGTATGCGGTGGTGCTGGCGGGTGCTTGCCCGCCCGGCCCCGGCGTTGCTGGGGCCCCATACGAAGGGGAGCGGTCCTCTGAGTGATGAGGACCGCTCCCCGTCGAAGGTCTTATCGGCGCAGACCGAGGCGCTTGATCAGCGAGCGGTAGCGCTCGATGTCAACGCTCTCGAGGTAGCGCAGCAGCCGACGGCGGCGGCCGACCAGCAGGAGCAGGCCGCGGCGGCTGTGGTGGTCGTGCTTGTGCTCACGCGAGTGTTCGGTGAGGTCCTTGATGCGCTGGGTGAGGAGCGCGATCTGCACCTCGGGGGAGCCGGTGTCGCCCTCATCGGTGGCGTACTCGGCGATGATCTGCTTCTTGACGTCGGTTTCCAACGGCATGGATCGACACTTCTCCTTCTGGGATCGTTGCGCGGTGCGCCCGGGCTGGTTCACCGGGGCTCTATCTGGTCCGCGGCCGATTTCACGGCAGCGATCAGGTTACCAGCGGGTCGCTGCCCGCCCCTAATCGCGAGCTGACTCACGCTGCTGCCTCAGGCTCGAGTCTTCGGAGGATCATCGGCGCCAGGGGACCGATGATCCTCCGAAGACTCGCAGGCCGGCGCCAGCTCGCAGTACGGGGTCGTGACCACGGGCGGCGTTACCCCGAGGCGCACGTGTGGCACCACACGCCGGACGACGCAGCGCCAGCCGGGTCGCGGAGGGGTGCGACCCGGCTGGCGCCGTCGTTGTGGTTGTTGGTCGGCAGCTACCGGCTAGGCCGGGCGTTCACCGCCACGGTGTGATCGAGCCTCACGGGTCGACATTGATCGTGCAGGTGTAGATGCCCGGTTCGAGGTCGGATGCGGTCACCGAGCCGTCGCCGTTGGCGCCCGTGGACCCGGAGGCCACGCCGCAGTCAATGGTGGACGCGGTGCCGCCGTCAATCTGCGAGTTCACCGAGACCGTGATGTCGGTCAGCGGTGTGTTGAAGAAGCGAGACCGTCTCCCCGACGTACGGGTCGTCAGAGCAGAAGGCCAGGTTGTCGACGGTGACCGTCTTGTCAGCCTCGCCGTGGTAGCCGGCCGGTACGGTCTCGTGGACCGTGTAGTCACCGAACGTCAGCCCGTCGAAGCAGGCCACGCCGTTGGCAGTCGGTGGCCTTCGTGACGCCGTTGACCGTGAAGTTGACTCCTGCGTGCGGGTGGTCACCCGGGCCGTCTGCGGCGTGCTTCCTGGTCTTGGTGACCTTGATGGCACCGACGTTGAGCCGGTTCGTGAACGTGCACGTCACCGTCTCGCCGACGCTGACGTCGATGTTCGTCACCGGACTTCCGTCGTCACAGGTGGCGCTGACCAGCTCCCAGTTGGCCGGCACGGTCTCCGCCGCGATGTAGCCCGATCCGGCGAGGACGTTCGCGCCTGCCGTGTCGTTGGTCCCGCCGTCCTTGAGCGAGAAGGCGGCATTCAGGTTCGACGGCCCGTCGGTCAGGGTGAAGTCGAACGAGGTGTCCGTCGGGTCGGGTGACGGGATCGTGACCTTCTTGATCACGATGTCGCCGCAGTTCGCGAGGTTGGTGGGAACCGGGGCGATGAAGTCCTTCAGCGCCGCGGTGAAGGAGTCAGACGACCGGCTCTTCAGGTAAGCCGAGCCGAAGGACACACACGGATCCAAACCAGCCGTGAGCGCGTCGAAGTCGAGCTGTGCCTCGCCGAAGGTTCGGGCGCTGAAACCAGTGGTGCTCAGACCGTCGTCCTCGGCGTTCGGGATGGCCGACGTGTTGATCGACCCCGTCGCGTCACCCGCAGCGGTCAGGTTGGATCGCGTGCCCCAGCAGGGGGTCGTGTTGTTGGCCTGGCACTGGCTGCCCGGACCGCTTGCCACCCAGCGCGACACGAACAGCTCAGGGTGAGTGCCACCGTTGGCGAGGTCGTACTGGATCAGGAGGTCTCCCGCCGTGCGAACCGGCGTCACACCGTTCGACGTGAGGGTACTGGACTGGTTGAACTCAAAGTCCATGTTGGTGGTGCCAGTGGGATCCTGCACGCGGGTCCAGTAGAGGTTGAGGAACCGAGCGCCAGTCGGCGTCGTCTCGAGGTACAGGCCGAAGTTCGTCAGGTCGCTCTTGTTGGGCGGGATGCTCCCGTCCACAACCGTCGGAACGGCTGTGTCTTCCTTCGTGCCCTGGCCGAACGAGTCGTCGTTCGCGCCCGGCGGCAGATCCGCCTTGTTGATCTGGGTGACGTTCATCCAGTCGAGGGACGGCGCCGCGTCGTCGACCCTGAGGTTGGCGTCGGTGTCGATCTCGAAGTCGCTGCCGGTCAGCGAAACTTCGGGGTGGCTGGCGAACGCGGACTGTACGCCGAGCCCACCTGCCAGGACGACCGCGCCTACCGCGGCCACGACGATTCTGCGGCGCCGATTTCCGAACACCGAGTTGTCTTGTAGTTGCATCTACTGCTCCCCTGTCCGATGAGCACCGGGCCGCACCGGCCCGGGGAGCAGGCAGGTGGATAAAGAGGTCCCCCGACCGCTCCGAGAACCGAGTCTCGCGACCCTCCGAGCACACGGGCATCGGCCGAAAGAGCCCCCCCGGTACTAGTCACATGACTAGCCCATTCGGGTCATGCCAGACACGCAAGACATGTGGTGCGGATACACACAAAAGCCCCAGACAGGGAACAGCAGGAAATCAGGTCAAATACAGAAGTATTTCGCTCGCGAAGCCTCGCGAACGGGCATATCACATGCTCGTGGCCGGGGTGGCGGGGTCAGAGGTTGATCATGTGCCCCGCGATGCCCTCGATGGCCTCCTTCATGGCCTCGCTCAGGGTGGGGTGGGCGAAGACGTTGCGGGCGACCTCGTCGGCAGTGAGGTCCCACTGCTGGGCCAGCGTCAGCGCAGGAAGCAGCTCGGTGACCTCGGGCCCGATCAGGTGGGCGCCGAGCAGCTCGTTGTACTTGGCATCCGCCACGATCTTGACGAAGCCGACCCCCTCGGCCATGCCGCGCGCCTTGCCGTTGGCGGAGAAGGGGAAGGACGCCGTCTTGACGTCGTAGCCGCGCTCGCGAGCCTGCTCCTCCGAGTAGCCGAACGAGGCGATCTGGGGCTGGCAGAAGGTGGCCCGCGGGATCATGTCGAAGTTGAGCTCCATGGTCTCCGCGCCGGCGATGGTCTCGGCCGCCACGACACCCATGGCCTCGGCGGTGTGGGCCAGCATGAGCTTGCCGGTGACGTCGCCGATCGCGTAGACGTTCGGGACGCTGGTGCGTCCGCGGCCGTCGACCTCGATCGCCCCGCGGTCGGTCAGGGCCACGCCGGTCGACTCGAGGCCGTAGCCCTCGACCCGCGGGGCGAAGCCGATCGCCTGGAGCACCTTGTCCGTCTCGAGCACCTGCTGCTCGCCGCCGGCCGCCGGGCTCACGGTCACCCTGACCTTCTCGCCGGAGTCGTCGATCGACTCCACCTTGGTCGACAGCAGGACCGTGACGCCGAGCTTCTTGTACTGCTTGAGCAGCTCCTTGGAGACGTCGGCGTCCTCGGTCGGGACCATCCGGTCGAGGAACTCGACGATGGTGACGTCGACCCCGAAGTTCTTCATGACGTAGGCGAACTCCACGCCGATCGCGCCCGACCCGGCGATGATGACCGACCCGGGCAGCTGGTCGCTGAGGATCTGCTCCTCGTACGTCACGACCCGCTCCGAGAGGGACGTCCCGGGGACCAGGCGAGTCGTGGCTCCCGTGGCAATGATCAGGTTGTCGAAGCTGAGCCTGCGCGTGCCACTGCCGTCCGTCAGGGCGACATCCATCGTGGTCGGGCTGACCAGGGTGCCCCAGCCGGAAACCTCCTCGATCTTGTTCTTCTTCATGAGGAAGTGCACGCCCCTGGCGCTGGCGTCGGCGACCTGGCGGCTGCGCGCATGGGTCGGGCCGAACGCCATCGTCGCGTCGCCCTCGATCCCGAAGGTCTTCTTCTCGTGGGTGATGATGTGCGCGATCTCGGCGTTGCGGAGCAGCGCCTTCGAGGGGATGCAGCCGACGTTGAGGCAGACACCGCCCCAGTACTTCACTTCAACGACAGCGGTCTTGAGGCCCAGCTGTGACGCGCGGATCGCCGCGACGTAGCCACCCGGACCCGCACCCAGCACGACAACATCGAAGTCAGCCATGGGCGCCATCCTAGGAACACCCGCATCCGCGGGGCACATCGGCGGCGGCGAGTGGGCGCCAGCTGCGCCCCGGCGTCCTGGTCCCCAGGGCAAAACGGTGGTGCCGCCCATATTCGCAGGGCGGCACCACCGGGTCTATGACGGACGGACGACTACCCCTCGCGAGGCACCTCGCCGCGCCACCCGCCGGTCGGGTGCGGCTGCGACTCGACGAACTCCTTGAACTGCTTCAGGTCCTTCGCAACGTGCCGCTCGACGAAGCCCAGCTTGTCCCCGGCCTGCTCGGCCAGCCCGTCAGGATCCATGTCGAGCAGCAGGTCGACTCGGGTGCGGTCCTGTGACAGCTTGTGGAAGTCGACTGCCCCGGCCTGGCGCACGTCGCCGTCGGCCTTCCAGGCAATGCGGGTGTCGGGAATCTGCTCGGTGATCGTGGCGTCGAACTCGCGCTTCACCCCACCGATCTTCACCTTCCAGTGCAGGTGGCGGTCGCCGATCTGGGTGACTTCCTCGACGCCGTCCATGAACTCGGGGAATTCCTCGAACTGCGTCCACTGGCTGTAGGCGGCGGTCACGTAGCAGTCGACATCGATCGACTTCTGTGCGGTGGTCATGTTCTGTTCCCATCGTTCGCTTTCAGGCGGACACCTGTCGCCTACCCGCCGCTTCTGGGCCGAAACCTTCTCCGCCCGGGGTCCGACACGGCCGATGCGCACGAACAGGGGGTATGCCGTGGAGCTGGCTCCACGGCATACCCCCTGTGTTTCTGGCTCGGATCAGGCGGCGAGAGCCGTCTCGTCGGGGATCACCTCCGCCGGCTCGACCGCAGCCTTCGTGAGCGAGCGCAGGCGCCAGGCGGCCACGAGTGCGAGGGCGCTGATCGCGACGTGGGTCCCCAGGAACAGCTCGTGCTGGCCGGCGCCGAGCATGACCCCGGCCACGAGGGGCCCGACCGCCGATACGCCGGTCTGCAAGGCAGCGAACAGGCCGAGCGTGGTACCGACCATGCCCTGCGGGGCGAGGCTCGCCGTGAGCGGGTTGAGCACGGGGGCGTACATCGTCTCGCCCACCGCGAACACGCCGAAGGCGGTGACGAACACGGCGGCTGCCACCCCCGGCAGGGCCGAGGCCGCAGTCAGCATGACCCAGGCGGACAGCCAGATCGCCGCCACCCCCATGAGCAGGCCCGGTGCGCCGCGGCGCGCAGTGGCCCGCACCACGACCATCTGGAGCACGATGATCACCGCGCAGTTGACGGCGGCGGCGAGTCCGACCGTGGTCTCCTCGACGTGCAGGACCGTTAAGGCGTACGCGGGCAGGCCGCTCTCGAACTGGGCATAGAAGGCCAGGGCGAGCGTGGCCGTGATGACGGCTGTCCAGCGCAGCGCGGGGATCTTCCAGACCGCCCGCAGCGCGCTGACGCTGCTGGGCTGGGCCGAGCCCGCGGTTCCGGCGACCGGACCGCTGGCAGCGGCTGCGCGCGCGGCCTGGATGCCATCCCCACGCCCCGCGGCCAGGATCAGGCCTGCGGAAATGAGGAAGCCGACGGCGGCGGTCGCGAAGGCGGGCCACATGCCCGTCGGGCGGTCGAGGTCGACCATGTACCCGGCCGCGAGGGCCCCGACGGCCATCCCCAGGGACTGCCCCGTGAACTGCCAGGCGAAGACCCGCCTGCGGTCGGCGCCCCCCACCCAGTGCAGGACCAGGACGGACTGCGCCGGTCCGGCAGCGGTGAGGCCGGCGCCGAAGACGAGCATCCCGGCCAGGAAGGCATTGGGAGTGTCGGCGAGGAGCAGTGACGCCACCGCGAGGGCGGAGACCGACTTGGCCCAGACGGCCACGGTGACCGGCGAGATGCGGTCGGCAAGGCGTCCGCCGATGGGCGCCGCGAACAGGGCGCCGACCGAGAACAGGCTCGATGCCGCCGCAGCCACGATGTTGCCCCAGCCGCGGGTGTTGGCGGCGTACGCGTACTGGTAGGGCAGAACCGTCCCCCACCCCAGCATGGCGATGGAGGAGGCGAGGATCAGGAGTCGGGCGCGGCGCACAGGAGTCTCAACTAGATTTCGATGTCGAATATTTCGATTTCGAAATCTTAGCAATCGAAGCAGACAGTGACATGATGTTTTCCGTGGCGCCGACGAAGCAGGAGCGGACGGCCAAGGACGACTTCCGGGAGGCCGTCGCCTCGTACGTGGCCGCGGGTGGTGACGAGTCGGTCCAGCGCGTGATCACCGCGGTCTACGGCCTCACCCGCAAACTCGACCAGTGGTACAGCCGGCAGCTGGCCGACCTGGACATCTCCCACGGCGAATGGTCTGTGCTGGCGCATCTGGCCAAGGCCGGCGACGCCGGAGCGACGCCGAGCCGCCTCGCCGACGTAGCCCACATCGCAGCGTCCTCCATGACCCACCGGCTGGATCGCATGAGCAAGCGGGGGCTCATCGATCGGGCACCGGACCCGGCGAACCGCACTCGGGTCGTCGTGACGTTGAAGAAGGCTGGGTGGGAGCTGTTCAGCGCGGCCGTGCGCGAGGCCAACGTCGTGGAGTCGGACACGCTTGCTGCCCTGTCGCGACGTCAGCGGGAGGAGCTGGCCTCACTCCTCGAGGTCGTGATCTCGGGACTCGACAGCCTCGAGACGGCGTAGCACCGGAGATCGACGGCCCCTGAGTTGTCGAGCGGGCCGGCGTTGTCGGTCCCTGGAGTCCGGACGAAGCGCCGTCAGAGAGTGGGGAACCAGATGTCGATCTCGCGGACCGCAGACTGGAGCGAGTCGGAGCCGTGGACGATGTTCTCCTGGACCTTTCCGCCCCAGTCGCGTCCGAGGTCTCCGCGGATCGTGCCGGGCAGCGCTGCGGTCGGGTCGGTGGCACCGGCCAGGGCTCGGAAGCCCTCTATGCATCGCTCCCCCTCGATGACCGCTGTGGCGACCAGGCCTGAGGACATGAAGTCGACGAGCGGCTCATAGAACGGCTTCCCCTGGTGCTCGGCGTAGTGGGCAGCGAGCTGCTCCCGGGTGGGCGTCACGATCTCGAGCGCCACCAGCCGGTACCCCTTGGCCTCGATGCGGCGCAGCACCTCTCCGGTAAGGCCGCGCTGGAAGCCGTCGGGCTTGACGATGACGAGCGAGCGTTCGGTGGTGGTCACGGCGACACCCTAGCGATCATCCGTTCTGCTGCAGCGCGTCCACCTTTGCGCCCTGGACCATCACGAGCACCCAGAGCCCCAAGAAGATCAGTCCGACCACGAGCATGGTCGGCACGACGAAGGCGGTAAGGATCGCAGCGGCCTGGAGGAGCCAGCCCAGCGTCACGCCCCAGGGACGGCGCATGAGCCCAGCAGCCAGTAGGCACACGACGGCCAGGCCGGAGCCCACGGCGAGGAATGTGTCCGCGGATCCGCTGCCTGCGGCCGAGGCCAGCGCCCTCGCCACCAGCGCTCCGAAGAAGATGACTATTGCCTCGCCGGCGAGCACGGCGGCAAGCATGCGCCAGCTGAACTTGCCGAGCCGCCCGTAGAAGGTCAGCGACTTCACCTGCTGAGCTCCCGGCGCCGGTTGTCGATGGCCTGTTTGGCCTGGGTGAGCGGCGCAGCCGTGGCGTCCCGGTAGATCTTGACGGCCTGCATCCAATGGCCCTCGGCCAGCTGGTGGTCGATCGAGGCGATCAGGCTCGGTTGCAGAGCCCGCACGGGCACCGGCGCGCCCGTGTACTCGGGCACCTTCCGGTCGCGGAACTTCGTGACGAGCCAGAAGACGGCGGCCAGGATCAGGATGACCCAGAACAGCTTGACCACGGGATGCATGCGTTGAGGGTATGCCGTGCCGCGAGCTGGCCATCCGGGGCCCCGGCCCGCTCCTGCCGGGGGACGACGGGGCTCACAGTGCTCGGCGATCGCCTCGCCATCGGTTGGGCCGGCAGCCCTCAGCGGGGTGGCCGTCGCCGCCTGCGCCGCCGCTGCCGGACCGCGCGGAACTCGGCGAGGAGCGACACGCCGGGACGGTCGTTCATCCGGCGCCAGGCCAGGATGCCCGTTGTGGTCATGGCGCAGCCTGCGATGAGGAAGGTCGCCGTGGCGCCCGCGTAGGCGAGCTGCAGGCCCCCGATGTGGACGATCCAGGGCATGGACAGCACAGTCTCGATGGCGGCTGCGATCAGCGGGCCGACCGCCAGGGCCAGCACGAGCACGACGCTGTCGAAGGTCTGGACCAGGGCGAAGGTCCGCCCGCGCACTTCGTCCTCCACCTCGAGTCCCAACAGCGTGTAGCCGACGACCCAGGCGATCCCCACGAAGGCACCGAGCACCGCGGCCAGCGGCATCGCCACGACGAAGACCGGTATCAGCCCCAGGACCAGCAGGGCGATCCCGGCACCGGCGATCGCCGCGCCGAAGAGCCGCGCGCGAGAGAACCCACTCAGTGCTCTGGGGCCCAGGACCAGCCCAGCCGCCATGCCGGTGAACACGCTCACGAAGAGCAAGCCGTACCCCGGGGCGCCCGCCCCGACGTCCTTGACGTACCCCTGCGCCAGGCCGATGACCAGACCACCGCCGGCGAAGGCCCCAAGCATGCCCCCGATCAGTCCCCCGACGAAGGGCCGTTCCCGGACGAAGATGAGCCCGTCCTTGATGGTCCGGACCACCGACTCGGCGGCAAGGCTGCGCTGGTTGGCCCTGGGCGGGAACCTCAGCCTCGACAGGATCCAGGCGCTGACCAGGAACGTCAGCGCGTTCAGGTAGATCGCGAGGTAGACGCCGGCCGGGTCCAGGCCAGGGACAAGCGCGTGCACCGGCTGGCTGACCACGGACAGCGTGGAGAACAGCAGGGCGGCGAGGGGAGCCGTGCCATAGCTGGCGATCAGGCCCAGCTGGTTGGCCAGCTCGAGCCGCTTCGGAGGCACCAGGTTGGGCACGGTGGCGTCCTTGGCGGGGTTCCAGAACAGGGAGACGCACTCGCTCAGCAGGATGGCGAGGTACATCCACCACAGCGTGCCGACGATCGGGATGGTCGCGAACAGCGCGAACCGGAGCAGGTCGCCGCTGATCATGGTGCGCCGACGGTCAAGCCGGTCCGCCACCACGCCAGCCAGCGGACCCAGGATCACAGCGGGCGCGATCCTGAGGATGAACACGCCGGACACCGCGAGGTACTTGGCGACCGAGCCGGCAGCGAGCTCACCGGCCAGACTGGTCGTGCCGAGCAGCGCGAGCCAGTCGCCGAAGCTCGACAGGCACCCCGCCAGCCAGAGGCTGCGGAAGGGCCGCAGCCCCAGGAGCGCGCGGAGGTCGCTGGTGGAGCCGGCGACGTGGGGGGCGTCGGCGCCCTCGGGAGACGACTCCCCCTGGCTCATGCGTCCAGCCTATGAGGCGCAGGTCGGCCGGCAGGCGCGAGACGGCGAAACCCGGGCCGCTCGCCAGCTCACACGAGTGGTGAGTTGACGATGCTCAGTGGATCCTCAGGTCGTCGTCGTGCCGAGGAGCAGGCGCACGTCCGCGGCGGTGACCACTGAGCCCGTCGCGAGCACGCCCCCGCCGACGCCGCCCTCGTCGGCAAGCCCGGCTGCACGGTCGAGGGCATCGGGCAGGGCGTCGACCACGGTCACCCGGTGGTCCCCGAAGATCGCGGCCGCGACCGCCCCGAGCTCCCTCGGGCTCATCGACCGCGGCGAGGTGTTCCGGCTCACGACAACCTCGTCGAGCACCGGCTCGAGAATCTCGAGCATCTGTGCCGCGTCCTTGTCCTTCATGATCGCGACCACCCCCACGAGCCGAGCGAAGGTGAACTCCTCGCGGATGGCGTCGCGGAGGGCGGTGGCACCCGCCGGGTTGTGGGCGGCGTCGACGAGCACCGTGGGCGAGCGCCGGACGATCTCCAGCCTCCCGGGAGACGTAGCCGCCGCCAACCCGGCCCGAACCACGTCGGGATCGAGACGCTCGGTGCCCCCGCCGATGAACGCCTCCACCGCCGCGACCGCGATCGCCGCGTTGTGCGCCTGGTGGGCACCGTGCAGCGGAAGGAACAGGTCGGTGTAGTCACCCGCGAGACCCCGCAGCGACAGCTGCTGCCCGCCCACTCCGACCTCGCGCGTCAGCAGCCCGAACTCGTTGCCCTCGAAGGCGATCCGCGCGCCGACCTCGTTGGCGCGCTCGACCAAGACCTCGGCGACGTCGGGCTCCTGCACGCCTACCACAGCGAGAGCGTCGGTCTTGATGATTCCGGCCTTCTCCTCGGCGATCTCGATCTCGGTCGAGCCCAGGAAATGCGTGTGGTCTATCGCGATCGGGGTCACGACCGCGACGCTGCCGTCAGCGACGTTGGTGGCGTCCCAGCCGCCGCCCATGCCGACCTCGAGCACGGCGACGTCGACGGGGGCGTCGGCGAACGCCGCGAACGCCACCGCGACGAGCACTTCGAAGAACGTCAGGCGCGGGCCACCGTCGGCGGCCGACCTGGCATCGACCATCTCGACGAACGGCATCACGTCGTCGTAGGCAGCAAGGAACTTCTCCGGCGAGATGGGCTCGCCCGCGATGCTGATCCGCTCGCGCATCGTGTGCAGGTGGGGCGAGGTGAACCGCCCCGTCTTCAGGCCCATCTCGCGCAGCAGTGCGTCGATGATGCGGGTCGTCGACGTCTTGCCATTGGTGCCTGTGAGGTGGATGACCGGGTAGGCCCGCTGGGGGTCCCCGGCAAGTTCCATGACCGCCGCAATGCGGTCGAGGCTCGGCTCGAGGTCATGTTCGGGCGCCCTTGCGAAGATCGCGTCCTCAACCTCGCGCATGCGCTTCATGACCTCGAGGTTGTGCGCGGCCTCTCGCTGGGGGGCATCGGGTGCAGGAGCCATGGACACATCCTCCACCACATTGGGAGGGCGCCCGGACCGCCCATCCCTGCGGGTGAGTGGTCTCTGGGAAGCTGATGCCTCGACTCTTCGGAGGTCTGCCGGTGCCGGGACGCGGGAGATCTTCCGGACTCATCAGGCCAGGCGCATCACCTTGATGCGCACCGGGAGACCGTCTCCGACCGTCGCCTCCACCACGTCGGAGCGCTGCGGCAGGGCGTCGAGCTGGCCCGCCGAGCCGAACTGCGTCGCCAGGGTCTCGCCCATGATGAGCTGCTGGTGGGTGACCGACGCCTGCCAGACCTCCTCGCCTCCCGTGACGGTGAGCGAGATGCGATCGCTCACGTCGAGGCCGGCATCGCGCCGCGCCTGCTGGACCACGCGGATGAGATCGCGCGCCAGGCCCTCCGCCGCCAGCTCGGGCGTCACGGTCGTGTCGAGCACGATGAACCCGCCACCGGGAAGCATCCCAGTCGCGCGGCTGCCGTCGCCGGAGTGCGCCACCACCGTCTCGAGCGCGTACTCGCCCTCGAGCAGCTCCAGGCCGCCCGCGGTCACGGTCCCGTCCGCGGCGACGGACCAGTCGCCTGACTTGGAGCCCTTGATGGCCTGCTGGACGTCGCGGCCGAGTCGGGGCCCGGCCGCCCGGGCGTTGACGGTGAGCCGCTGCGTCACCCCGAAGTCCTCCTCGTGCGCCGACTCGATGTCGACCAGCGACACGGTGCGCACGTTGACCTCGTCGGCCATGATCGCGGCGTAGTCCCGGAGCGATGCCACATCGCTCGTCACGACGGTCAGGTCGTTGAGGGGCAATCGCACCCGCAGCTTCTCCGCCTTGCGCAACGACGACGCCACGGAACAGATGTCGCGAGCGGCGTCCATGCCCGTCACCAGCGCATCGTCGGCAGGCAGGTCGTCGGCCACCGGCCAGTCGGCCAGGTGCACCGAGCGGCCGCCGGTCAGCCCCCTCCAGACCTCCTCGGTGGTGAGGGGCAGCAGCGGCGCAGCCACCCGGCATACCACCTCGAGGGCGGTGTAGAGCGTGTCGAAGGCGCGCTCTGCCTCGGCCGAGTCGCCGTCCCCGGTGTCCCAGAACCGCTCGCGCGAGCGGCGGATGTACCAGTTGGTGAGCACGTCGAGGAAGCCGCGCGTGGAGTCGCAGGCACCCGCGACCTCATAGGTGTCCATCTGCTCCTGGACGGTCTCGACGTACTGGCGCAGCTTGGCCAGCAGATAGCGGTCGAGGGGGTCCCTCGAAGCGGTGGACCACTTCGCCTCGTACCCCGCCCCACCGTGCATGGCGTTGGCGTAGAGCGAGAAGAAGTACCACGAGTTCCACAGCGGGATCAGGACCTGGCGCACCCCGTCTCGGATGCCCTGCTCGGTGACGACCAGGTTGCCGCCGCGCAGGATCGGCGAGGACATGAGGAACCACCGCATCGCGTCGGCGCCGTCCCGGTCGAACACCTCGCGCACGTCAGGGTAGTTGCGCAGCGACTTGCTCATCTTCTGGCCGTCGGAGCCCAGGACGATGCCATGGGAGACGCACGTCGAGAACGCCGGTCGGTCGAACAGCGCCGTCGCCAGGATGTGCAGCGTGTAGAACCAGCCGCGCGTCTGGCCGATGTACTCGACGATGAAGTCGCCGGGGAAGTGGTGCTCGAACCAGTCGGCGCTCTCGAAGGGGTAGTGCACCTGCGCGAACGACATCGACCCGGAGTCGAACCAGACGTCGAGCACGTCCTCGACCCGCCGCATCGTCGAATTCCCTGTCGGGTCATCGGGATTGGGGCGCGTGAGCCGGTCGATGAACGGCCGGTGCAGATCGGTGACCTCGACGCCGAAGTCGCGCTCGAGCTCCTCGAACGACCCGTAGACGTCGACCCGCGGATACTGCGGGTCGTCGGACTTCCACACGGGAATCGGGCTGCCCCAGAACCGGTTTCGCGAGATCGACCAGTCGCGGGCGTTCTCGAGCCACTTGCCGAACTGCCCCTGCTTGATGTGCTCGGGCACCCACGTGATCTGCTCGTTGAGCTCGATCATGCGGTCCTTGAACTGCGTCACCTCGACGAACCAGGACGACACCGCCATGTAGATCAGCGGCTCCCGGCAGCGCCAGCAGTGCGGGTAGGCGTGGTCGTAGGTCTCGCGGCGTACCAGCACGGTGCCCGGCGTGACCGAGCCGGTCTCGCCCTCGCCCCGGGTGGCGGCCTTCAGGTGCTCGATGATCAGCGCGTTGGCGTCGAAGACGTGGATGCCCTGGTAGTCCTCCACAGGGAAGATGAAGCGGCCGTCGGGGCCGACCGGCACGACGACCTTGATGCCGTGGGCGTCGGTGACCTGCTTGTCCTCCTCGCCGAAGGCCCCAGCGGTGTGGACCAGCCCGGTGCCGTCGGTGGTGGTCACGAACTCGGCAGACATGACGGTGTGGGCCCGGGGGTGCCCCCGGAAATAGGTGAACGGCGGCGCGTACGACCGGCCGAGGAGCTCAGATCCCTTGAGCCGCTGGACAACCCGCTCCCCCGCGTCCTCCCCCAGCTCCCGGGCGTATGCCGCCAGCCTTGCCTCGGCGATCAGGTAGCGCTCCGTGGTGCCCGTGAAGTCCGACTCCACGACGACGTAGTCGATGTCGGGGTGAACCATGATCCCGAGGTTGGCCGTCAACGTCCACGGCGTGGTGGTCCAGACCAGGGCGATCTCCCCGGTCTCCAGCCGAAGCCCCACGGTCACGGCCGGATCCTGGCGCATCTGGTAGACGTCGTCGTCCATGCGCAGTTCGTGGTTGGACAGGGGGGTCTGGTCGTTCCAGCAGTACGGCAGCACGCGAAAGCCCTCGTAGACCAGCCCCTTCTCATAGAGCTGCTTGAAGGCCCAGACGACCGACTCCATGTAGTCGGGGTTGAGCGTCTTGTAGTCGTGGTCGAAGTCCACCCAGCGCGCCTGGCGGGTGACGTACTCGCGCCACTCGCTGGTGTACGTCAGCACCGACTCGCGGCACTTGGCGTTGAACGTCGCGATGCCGAGCTCGAGGATCTCGTCCTTGGTCTTGATGCCCAGCTGGCTCATCGCCTCCAGCTCCGCGGGAAGCCCGTGGGTGTCCCAGCCGAAGCGCCGCTCGACCCGACGGCCCCGCATGGTCTGGTAGCGCGGGACGATGTCCTTGACGTAGCCGGTCAGCAGGTGGCCGTAGTGCGGCAGGCCGTTGGCGAACGGCGGGCCGTCGTAGAAGACGAACTCGTTGTCGCCGTCCACCCCCGGGTCGCGGTTGTCGACCGACGCCTGGAACGTCCCGTCCTTCTCCCAGTAGGCGAGCACGTGCTCCTCGATCTCGGGGAACCTCGGGCTGGCCGGCACGCCCAGGGCGGCGCCGGGCATTTCGGCATCGTGGCTGGCGGCGGGGTCGGAGGAGACCTTGGGGTAGGTCATCGGTGGCTCTCCTGCGGCTAGGTCTGGTCGTCAACTCGCGTCGGGCTCACGAGGACGACACCACCGCCGGTATGCCGTGTGCCTGGTTTGTGCAGGCCCTCCGGCTTTCGGGTCAGCGGCACCGCGGTACCACCTCGCTTGCCGCACCCCGCGGTGACGCAGTCGCGGGACTGGCGCCACGGCATACGGCCGCTCTTGTCCAGGCTGTGACGGGCCCACCCGTCCGGGTCTAGTGGGAGCTGGCGCTCCGTTCTTCCGGAGGCTCGCCGGTGATGGCCGGGTCGATGCCGTTGGCTGTGATTCTACCCACCCTTTGGCTCCGCTCCGGACGGCCGCCCTGGGCTAGACTCACGGCCGACAACAGCACAGCGGTGCCATCCAGGGGAAGCCGGTCGAAGTCCGGCGCTGACCCGCAACCGTAGGCCGTCCTCCAACGAGGGCGGCGAGCCGGAATGCCTGGTGACGCACCTGTCACGACTCCTTCCACCGCCGAGGTCTGCGGGTGGAGTCCAGGCGCCGCCGGCGTCCGGGCCTCTCCCTCAACCCCTTCCGAGAGGTCCCATGAACACTCGCTTCCTGCGCTCACGCCCGCTGGCTGCCGGTGCTGTCGCGCTCGCCGCCCTCCTCGCCACCCCCACACTGGCGGAGGCCGAGGAAACGCCGCCTGCAGCGACCGTGACCACTGCCAGCAGCACGACGACATCTGACCCGGCCCCGAGCGCCACAACGGCCGTCGACCCAACCGCCTCCACCACCGGGTCCACGGCGCCGGCCACATCCCCCAGCACGTCGAGCAGGTCGAGCACGTCGAGCACGTCCACCGCGAGCGCACCCAGCAGGACCGGCGTCGCCCCTGCGGCCAGCGACCCGATCTTCACCGTGGTACCGATCGGGAGTTACGAACTGCAGCAGGCGGGGTATGCCGGTGGGTTCCTGGCGCGCCAGCTGGCCGCAGGCGGCGACCACTTCGTCTACCCAGGGACGACCTACTTCGACGGTGGCCTGACCATCGACTCGATCCTCGGACTGGACGGCGCGGGCGTCGGGCAGACGCAGGCGGCCGAGTCCACGGCATACCTCGCAGCGCACCTCGGCGACTACATCGGCTCGTTCGGCGAGCTGTACGTCGGCGGCACCGCCAAGACCCTCGTGGCGGCCGAGGCGCAGAGCGCGGATCCCACGTCCTTCGGCGGGGTCAACCTCGTGTCGTCGCTGCAGTCCCTGCTGACCCAGTCCGGCCGCTTCTCGGACAAGTCCGCCTACGGCGACTACTCCAACACCTTCGGCCAGTCCCTGGCGATCATCGGGCTCAAGCGGGCCGGAGTCACCGTGCCCGATGCCGCGATGACCTTCCTGGTCGCCCAGCAGTGCACCGACGGCGGTTTCAAACTCAGCCCCGATGACGCCGGGTGCGCCAGCGACACCGACGCCACCGCTCTCGCGGTGCAGGCGATCATCGCCGCCAAGGGCCAGTCAGACCCGGCCGCGGTCAAGGGCCTGGAGTTCCTCAGGGGCAAGCAGGGCTCGTCCGGCGGGCTGGCCGGCACCGGACCGACCGCTGTGGTCAACGCCAACACCACGGCCCTCGCCGCCCAGGCGTTCTCGGCGGGTGGCCTGGCCACGGAGCTGCTCAAGGCGCAGGTGTACCTCGAGGGCCTGCAGTACGGCTGCTCCTTCCCCTCGGCCCTGCGCGGCGGCATTGCCTACGACGCCCCGTCGTTCGCCGACCAGAAGAAGGCCGGCTCCAAGGCCAAGGTGACCGACCAGGACATCCGGTCGACGGCCCAGGCCACCCTGGGGCTCTCCGGTCGCTCCCTGCTGACCGTGACGGCTGCGGATGCCAAGGCCAGCGTGCCCGTGCTCGACTGCCCGACTTCCAGCCCGACGTCGTCGGGCACGACCTCGAGCACGTCGAGCGCGGCCGGTGGCGCGGGCCGCGGCTCCCTTACGGCAAGCAGCAGCACGGACGCTGGTGCCGCGTCGGCCGACGGCTCGACGCCCGGCGGCCCGCTGGCCTTCACCGGGGCGAACATTCTGGGTGCGGCCCTGCTGGCTCTAGCGCTCCTCGTGGTCGGCGGCATGGCCGTGGTGGTCGGCCGGCGCCGCGGAAGGCACGCATGACCTCGACCGTCAGCAGCGCCGCCCTGGCCGCCCTGGCCGCCACGGCCAGGAAGGCCCGCGGGCCGCGGCAGTGGGCGCGGGTGGCGCTCGCGGCCGCGCTCGTCGCGATCGGTGGAGTCTCCGGGCCTGCGGCACCCGCCGGCGCCTCGCCGTGCTCGGGCACGACCGGCGTCACCGTGGTGGTGGACTTCGGCAGCAGCGAAAGCATCCGCTGCGCCTCCGGCGACCCGACCAGCGGCTTCGACGCCCTCGCGAGGGCCGGCTTCTCGGTGACGCGGGTTCAGCAGTTCCCCAGCGCGGTGTGCAGAATCGACGGCTACCCGGCGTCCGACCCCTGCGTGAAGATGCCCCCGACCAACGCCTACTGGTCCTACTGGCACGCCAAGCGTGGCGGCAGCTGGTCTTACTACAGCGCGGGCCCGGCGAGCAGCAACCCCGCACCCGGCACCGTTGAGGGCTGGGCCTTCGGCGCCAGTGCACCTCCCTCGATTGCCCCGCCGGCTGCCTCGCCCACCCCTTCGTCCTCGAGCAGCTCGACGTCACCCACGCCCAAGAGCACAAGCTCCTCGTCCACCAACCCGTCGCTGGGAGCCAGCGTGCGTCCCCCGACGGCCCTGACGACATCTGCGTCGAAGCCGGCGAGCGCCGTCCAGACCTTCGGGCGCACCACGGCCACGGCGGGCGTCGTCACCGGGGCAAGCACGCCCCCGACGGCCACCAGCAGCGACCGGGCCCTCTCACCACTGTCCGCCAGCACCGACGCCGGAGCCGGGCCGGGCGGGCTGATCACGGGGCTCGCCGTGATCGCCGTCCTCACCGGTGCCGGTGGCGTTGTCGTGTGGCGCCGCCGGCACTCCTGATCCGCCGTGGCCGCCGACATCCCGGGTCTGCGCAGGTACCTCCACCCAGGCGCCTGGTGGGTCTGGGCGCTCGGGCTGGCGGTGGCGGTGAGCTTCACGACCAACCCGCTCCTGCTGGGCATCGCCCTCGCCGCGGCGTGCCTGGTCGTCGCCTCGCGCCGCGGCGACTCCCCCTGGGCCCGGGCCTTCCGCCTCTATCTCCTGCTCGGTGGTGTCATCGTCGTCATGCGCCTGGTCCTCTACGTGCTCGTGGGCGTGAAGTTCGGCGAGCACGTGCTTCTGACCCTGCCTGAGGTAGACCTGCCGTCGTGGGCCGCTGGCATCAGCCTCGGCGGCACCGTCTACCTGGAGGGTCTGCTCTCGACCCTGGCCGTGGCGCTGCGGCTCGCGGTGCTGATCGCATGCATCGGCGCCGCGAATGCCCTGGCCAATCCCAAGCGCCTGCTCCGGACGCTTCCGAGCGCACTCCACGAGATCGGGGCCGCCGTGGTCGTGTCGTTGACCGTCGCGCCCCAGCTGGCCGAGAGCGCCCAGCGCGTCCTTCGGGCCCGGGCGCTGCGGGGCGAGGCCTCGCGCGGCCTGAGGGCCGTGCGGCAGGTCGCCATCCCGGTCCTGCAGGACACCCTGGACCGCTCGCTCATGCTCGCCTCCGCGATGGACAGCCGGGGCTACGGGAGGCGGCAGCCCGGCTCGAGCGGCCAGCGCCGAACGACCGCGACCCTGACCCTCGGCGGCCTCCTGGTCGCCTGCGTCGGCATCTACGGTGTGCTCGACGCGCGATTCCCAGCTCTGCTCGGCTTCGCCGCGCTGGCCGGCGGCCTCGGGCTCGGCGGGTTCGGGCTCTGGCAGGGCGGCCGGGCCATCCGCCACTCCACCTACCGCCCGGATCCGTGGCGTCTGGCGGAGTGGGTCACCTGCGCGAGCGGCATCGCGGCGGCCGCCGCCATGGCAGCGACCTCGCGCCTCGACGCCGCCGCGCTGTCGATGCCGGTCGAGCCCCTGAGTCCACCGGAACTCCCGCTGCTCGCGACATTGGGGCTCCTGGCCGCAGCCCTTCCCGCGTTCGCAACCCCAGAGCCCCCGACTGGGGCCCGCGCCCCCGGGGCGCGCAGCAGCGGGACCCCCGCAGCCCGGCATACCACTGCGGTCTCCGAGGGGGCAGAGTGAGGCCCGTGCACCAGCCTGCCGTCGTCTTCGAGGACGTGACGCTGACGTATGCCGGGTCGAGCCTCCCGGCTCTGCGTCACGTCGACCTCGTCGTCGAGGAGGGCGAGCTCGCGCTCGTGGTCGGGCATACCGGTGCCGGCAAGTCGACCCTGCTCGGCGCGATAAACGGAACAGTGCCGCACTTCACCGGGGGCACGATGCACGGTCGGGTGACGGTGTCGGGACGCGACACCCGCACCCATCGGCCGAGGGACCTCGCCGACATGGTCGGCGTGGTGGGTCAGGACCCCCTCGCAGGCTTCGTGACCGACACGGTGGAAGAGGAACTCGCCTACGGCATGGAGCAGCTGGGCCTGGCTCCGGAGGTCATGCGCAAGCGCGTCGAGGAAACGCTGGACCTGCTCGGGATCGCCGACCTGCGGGCGGCGCCGCTGCGCGACCTCTCGGGCGGGGAGCAGCAGCGGGTGGCCATCGGCTCGGTCCTGACCACCCACCCCCAGGTGCTGGTGCTCGACGAGCCGACGTCCGCGCTCGACCCGACCGGGGCAGAGGAGGTCCTGGCGGCGATCACCCGGCTGGTGCACGACCTCTCGGTGACCGTCGTGCTGGCTGAGCACCGGCTCGAGCGGGTCCTGCAGTATGCGGATCGCGTGGTCCACGTCGCCCGCGACGGCACGGTCACCAGCGGCGGGCCCGCAGTCATGATGAAGGCCTCGACCGTCGCGCCTCCGGTCGTCGAGCTCGGCCGGTGGGCCGGCTGGCACCCGCTGCCCCTGTCGGTGCGGGATGCCCGCCGGGCCAGCGCCAGCCTGCGCCGCGAGCTCGCCGCCCGCGAGCCGGAGCCTCCTGCCTCACGGACCCAGGAGTGGCGGCCTGACGGAGTTCCTTCGCCGAGGTCGGGCCCACAGCAGCCGGCGCTCGAAGCCTCCGGCCTGGTCGTGCGCCATGGCGAGACGATTGCCGTGGCTGGCATCGAGCTGGAGCTGCGCCGTGGCGAGGTCGCGGCGGTCATGGGCCGCAACGGGGCCGGCAAATCGTCGCTGTTGTGGGCCCTCCAGGGCAGCGGCACGCGGACCAGAGGCGACGTCCGGGCGACCTATCGGGGTGCGTCCGTCGACACCGCGACCTTGACACCTGCCCGGCGGCGGGCCGTCGTGGGGCTGGTCCCCCAGACCGGATCGGACCTGTTGTATCTCGACAGCGTGGCCGCCGAGTGCGAGCAGGCCGACCGCGAGAGCGAGGTCGGCCCGGGCACCTGTGCGAACCTCCTCGACAGACTCGCACCCGGCATACCTGCTGGTCGCCACCCGCACGACCTGTCCGAGGGACAGCGCCTGGCGCTGGTCCTGGCGGTGCAGCTCACCGCCGATCCGTCGGTGGTCCTGCTGGACGAGCCCACGCGCGGCCTCGACTACGCCGCAAAGCGCGCCCTGTCGGACACGCTGCGCGACTTGGCTGGCCAGGGCCGGGCGGTCTTGCTGTCCACGCACGACGTCGAGTTCGTCGCGGAGACGGCAGACCGGGTGCTCATCCTGGCCGGTGGCGAGGTCGTGGCCGACGGGCTCGCGGCCGACATCATCACCGCCTCCCCCGCCTTCGCGCCGCAGGTCGCCAAGGTCATGGCGCCGGAGCGCTGGCTGACCCTGGATCAGGTTCGGGGCGTCGTAGGAGCGGTCCCGTGACGACCACCAGCGGCCCAGGAGCGCTGCCGCGGGCAGCGCGCGCGATTGCCCTGCACCCGCGCTCCACAGCAGCGATCGCGCTGGTATCCCTCGCCGGCGTCGGCGCATTCGCCTGGCCGCTGTTCGCTGACCCGGGCTCAGCGGTGGCCCACGGCACTGACGCGCCGCTGGTCTTCGCGCTGTTGCTCCCCCTTCTGCTGGCCATCGTGCTGTTCGAGATCGGCGAGGGCGGCCTCGACGTGAAGGCGGTCGCGCTCCTGGGTGTGCTGTCGGCGGTCGGAGCGGCCCTGCGCCCGATCGGCGCCGGCACCGCGGGCCTGGAGACGGTGTTCTTCCTCCTGGTGCTGGCGGGGCGTGTGTTCGGCGCAGGCTTCGGATTTGTGCTGGGGGCCACTACCCTGTTCGGCTCGGCCCTGCTCACCGGAGGTGTCGGCCCGTGGCTGCCCTTCCAGATGCTCGGGGCGGCCTGGGTAGGACTGGGCGCGGGCCTGCTGCCACGGGCCAGGGGACGCGCGGAACTGCTCATGCTGATGGGCTACGGCGCCGCTGGCGGCCTGCTGTACGGCGTGATGCTCAACCTCTCGTTCTGGCCGTTCGCGGTCGGAGGCGGAACGGCGCTGTCCTTCGTGCCGGGCGCACCCCTGGCCGAGAACCTCCACCGTTTCCTGCTCTTCACCCTGGCCACGTCGCTCGGGTGGGACCTGGTACGCGCGGCCACGACCGCTGTCCTGATCGGGCTGACCGGCCGCGCCGTGCTCAGCACCCTGCGCCGGGCCGCCAGACGCGCGGCGTTCGAGGCACCGACCGGCTTCGAGGACCCGGTGCCCTCCACACTGCCCTGAGCCGAGGGCGGCAGCCTGCCGCACGGCCTACCGTCGTTTGCGACTGCGGGCACCCTGGTCGGCGAGGCGGTCGCCCGGCAAGCATGATGGGCGCATGCCCTCCCTCCCCCACGAGGTCACCGATGCCGACGTCAAAGCGACGTATGCCGTCGACATGTCGCTGGGGGCCACGGCGCCGGCCGACTTCACGCTGGTGCGCGCACGAGACCTCTCGGACGTCGTGGAGGTGATGCGGCACGCCGGGGCGACCCGCACGCCGGTAGTGCCCCAGGGCGCGCGCAGCGGTCTCGCGGGAGGCGCGGTCGCCGTCGAGGGCGGCATCGTGCTCAACCTGGAGGGCCTGGCCAGCATCGACACCGTCGACCCGGTCGAGGCCGTCGCCGTCTGCGGTCCGGGCACGGTCACAGCCGACCTCAAGGCGGCGGCCGCAGCACAAGGCCTCTTCTACCCGCCGGACCCAGCCTCCTCGCCCGTCTCCACGGTCGGCGGCAACGTCGCCACCAACGCCGGCGGGCTGTGCTGCGTGAAGTACGGCGTCACAGCCGACTACATCCGCGGGCTGCAGGTCGTGCTCCCCGGCGGCGAGGTGATCCGCACCGGGCGGCGGACCGCCAAAGGGGTGGCCGGGCTGGATCTCACCGGCCTGTTCGTCGGGTCCGAAGGCACCCTCGGCGTCATCACCGAGATAACCGTCAAGCTCCTGCCAGCGCCCGACCCGGCACTGACCGCCCTGGCGACGTTCGACTCGCTCGAAGCGGCCTCCCGGGCGATCCTCGCGCTGCGCGCCGACCGGCACCGGCCCAGCCTCATCGAGCTGCTCGACGGAGCCACCATCGACGCGATCCAGGCGCTGGCCGACTACGGGTATCCCGAGGACTCGGCGGCGGCGCTCATCGTTCAGTCCGACCGGGTCGGTCACACGATGGAGGACGTCCAGCGGTATGCCGGGCTGCTGGGCGCCGCCGGCGCCGCCGAGGTCGCGGTCGCGGACGACCAGCAGGAGGCCGAGGCACTGCTGGCGGGTCGTCGCGCCCTCAACCCAGCGCTCGAGGCACGAGGGAGCCGGTTCATCGAGGATGTCTGTGTGCCGGTGGGCAGGCTCACCGAGCTGATCCGGGCGTGCCGGGAGATCGCGCAGGGTCGTGGTGTCGACGTCACGATGTCCGGCCATGCCGGCGACGGCAACCTCCACCCGTGCTTCTTCTTCGACCCCGCCGAAGCGGGCAGCCGGGAGCGCGCCGAGCTGGCCTTCGGCGATCTTGTCGCTGTTGCGCTGTCGATGGGCGGGACGATCTCGGGCGAGCACGGTGTCGGCTCGCTCAAGGCCCGCTGGCTACCGGACGAGGTGGGCCAGGCGTCCGTGGAGCGACAGCGTCAGGTCAAGGCGCTCTTCGACCCGGTGGGGATCATGAACCCAGGCCGCGTCTACTGGCCTTGATCCCGGCCGAACTGGCGCGGGAGACCGGAGGCGTTTGTGGTCACCCGGCATACCTGTCCCCCAGTCTTTGACACAATCGCGGCATGCCCTCCCTCGAACTCGGCAGCCAAGCGGCGTGGCTCAGCAAGGAGGAGCTGGACGCAGCGCGCGAGCGGCTCCCGATCCTGTATGTCGATGCGGTGCCGGTCCGGGTCGACGAGTCGGGGGGCATCACGGCCATCGGGCTCCTGCTGCGCGCGAGTGGCGAGGGCCGCATCAACCGCGAGCTGGTGTCGGGGCGGGTGCACTACCACGAGCGCGTCCGGGACGCCCTGCTCCGACACATCGAGAAGGACCTCGGACCGATGGCGCTGCCGCGCATCCCGGCCAGCCTCCAGCCGTTCATGGTCGCAGAGTACTTCCCGACGCCGGGGGTGACGCCCTACCACGACCCGCGCCAGCACGCGGTGTCACTGGCCTACATCGTTCCGGTCACGGGCGACTGCGAGCCGCAGCACGACGCTCTCGACCTGGCCTGGCTGACCCCCGACGAGGCCGCCGATCCCGCGATCCTCCAGGAGATGGACGGCGGGCACGGTGCGCTGCTGCGCCAGGCCCTGGCGCACGTCGGCCACGCGATCTGAGCCCGCGGTCAGGGCTTGCGCTTGTCGCGGACCAGCACGATCTGGTTCTGCCGCTTGACATCGAACAGCTCGGTCGCCTCGATCAGGTCGCTCAGCTTCCGGTAGCCGTAGTTGCGCGCGTCGAAGGACGCCTGGTTGCCGATCTGGTTGCCAACTTCGCCGAGCTGCGCCCAGCCGTCGTCGCCGCTCGCCGTGTCGACCGCACTGCGGAGCATCTGCACGAGGCGGGCGTCCCCCCGCAGCTTCTTGGCATCGGTGCGGGTGAGAGATGGCTCGCCCGGCGCCGTCAACGGCTGTCCGAGGCCCTCGACGTAGGTGAACTGCGAGCAGGCATTGACGAAGGGGTCCGGGGTCTTCTTCTCGCCGAAGCCGTACACCTTCAGGCCGTCGGTCAGGATCCGCATCACCAGCGGGGTGAAGTCGGCATCGCTCGAGACGATGGCGAAGGCGTCCAGCGTGCGCGCGTACAGCAGGTCCATCGCATCGATGACCATCGCCATGTCGGAGGCATTCTTCCCCGTGCTGTAGGCGAACTGCTGGACCGGGCGGATCGCATAGGAGTGGAGCGTGGCCTCCCAGGCCTTCAGGTGCGGGCTCTTCCAGTTGCCGTAGGCCCGGCGGACGTTGGCCGCGCCGTGGCGCGCCACCTCCGCCAGGATCACGTCGATCTTCGACGCCGGAGCGTTGTCAGCGTCGATCAACAGCGCGATGCGCTTCTCGCGGTCGTCCATGTCCTGCACCACCTTAGAGTCGGCCGAGCGTACTCCAGCCCACCGCGCGGTCCGCTCGCGACGCCCCGGATCTCAGCTGGCGTCTCAGCCGGTGCGTGCGTAGGTGCCGACCAGACGGCCCTGCGCGGTGGCGGCGGAGCCGACCGCGCGCAGCGCCTGGTCGAGGGCCGCTCCATCGGGCAAACCGGTCGGGCGTGACAGCGCATAGACGGTGAACCGGTAGTGGTGCATGCCGCTCGGTGGGCAGGGCCCATAGTACGAGGCGTGCCCGGCCGTGTTCCGTGCCTGCGCGCCGCCCGCGGGCACAGCGCCCCCCTGGACGGCCGAGGTCCCGACCGGGATGTCCAACACCACCCAGTGCACGAAGGTGCCCCGCGGCGCGTCGGGGTCGTCGACGACCAGCGCCAGCGCAGCGGCTCCGGCCGGCACTCCTTCCCAGGCCAGGGGTGGAGAGCCCCCCTTGCCGTCACAGGTGTACTGAGCGGGAATGGGCTGCCCGTCCCGGAAGGCGGTGCTGGTCACGCTGATCGCGTCCCGCGCTGTCACGATGCTCTCCTCGGGGGTCGTGGGCTGGCCACCGCTGCAGGACACCGCGACTGCCGCCAGAGCGACCAGCGACGCCGTGAACATGCGGGAAGGCACGGATCCAGCGTCCCACGAGAGGGATGGCCCCACGCAGTGTTGTAGGCGTCGGCGCACCGGCGCGTTCCTCAGGAACGGCAGCGCGACCACCGCCTCGCCGCCATGCTGGTGTTCACGCCTCGAACGCGTCGAAGGAGACAGCCATGCCTGACGAGTACCGCGTTGGCCCGAAAGCGTCACACATCGCCGTGCGGCGCGCGCGAGACCAGGAGCCGGCGAAGGCGGCCGACGGACCGATCACGTTCAACCCCGTGTTCGTGGGCCCCGAGGACTGTGACGGCTGCGACCCCGGACTGACTGTCGTGATCGACGGGCAGGTCTTCGTCGCCGACCTCCAGGGGTGCGACGAGGAGAACTGCTACTACGACTATCCGACGGGCGTCGCGTAGACGGCTCGACCGCGACGGCGCACCCTCCGCTTGTCGCGACGTTGCTGACTGGTCGCGGTCTATCCACGGGTCGGCCCGTAGGCAGCGCACTGCCGGCGCATGATCTCGCGCATGGATGTGCCACGCGGGACGCCATAGACGGTGCCGGGGAAGTCCAGCGGCTCCTGCACGGCCCACAGCTCGTCGTGGCGATCCGGCGAGAACAGCTGCGCCGGTTGCCCGGCCGCGATCCAGCCGATGGGTACGACGGTGCCGGGATCCAGTACCGAGTTCACGTGCAAGACGCTGTTGACGCGCAGCTCGCAGCCCGCGCAGGCGCGCGAGCCGGGGAACATCGACACCCCAGTCGCGATGAAGACCTCGTCTTCGACCGTGGTGCCGTTGAGATGTGTATGGGGTCCGATGAGCACAGCGTCACCGACCTGGACCGGGTGGTTGGCGCGCCCGCGCAGGAGCGCAAGCTCCATGACCACGACCTCCGACCCGATCACGACCGGACCTAGATCACCGTTCAGCAAAGCGCCGTGCAGGACACGGGAACTCGAGCCGATCGTGACGTCACCAGTCACGACGGCGGTGGGCGCAACCCAGGCGGTCGGATCGATCTGGCCCATCCGGCGAGCCTAGTAGCGTCCGCCCATCGGGTCAGGTGTTGAACTCGTCCTTCGTGCGGCTGCTGTCGCGGAGCTCGCTGGCCAGCGCCTCCTCGGGCGTCGGCGCCTTCCCCCCAAGGCGTGCAGGGAGGAACACGAGATCGTCTCCCACCAGGGGCGGATACTCCTCCTGCTGGCGGTGCAGCTGCTCGCTCATGCGCTGGCGCAGGAGCGCGGTGGCCGCCTCGGCGTCATCGCCCCGCGCGACCGTCATCGGCTCGCCCACCGTGACGAAGATCGGGATGTTCGTGCGGCCCAGTCGCCTGGGGTGGTCCTTGGTCCAGACCCGCTGAGACCCCCAGATCGTGGTCGGGAGGACGGGCACGCCGGCCAGCTGCGCCATGCGCACGGCGCCGGACTTGAACTCCTTGATCTCGAACGAGCGCGAGATCGTCCCCTCCGCGAAGACGCCGACGATCTCGCCAGCCTTCAGCGCGGCCACGGCGGCGCGGAAGGAGGCGGTGCCCGCCTGGCGGTCGACGGGGATGTGCTTCATCCCGCGCATGAGGGGGCCGGCCACCCGATGGCTGAAGATCGACTCCTTGGCCATGAAGCGCACGTAGCGCCCCGAACGGCGAGCCGCCAGACCGGCATACGTGAAGTCCATGTAGCCGGTGTGGTTGATGACCATGACCGCTCCGCCGGTGCGCGGCACGTTGTCCATGCCCTCCATGCGGAACTTCAGGCCCTCCAACGCGAAGATGGTCCGGGCGACGCCGATGACCGGGCTGTAGACGCGCTCCATGTCGCAAACCCTACGGGACCGTAGGTTCAGCGTGGAGTCCCCCTCGCTGACACCTCGCGGATACCGGCGACTCATTCGGTATGCCGTGTGGCCGGCTCGGGCGTGACGGCCGATCCGGACTCCCCCCGTCCCGCGAGCCGGGGTCCGGCACGGCCCGTTGTCCACCACCACCACCCCTGGGATGGAAAGATTCTCCCCATGACCGATGCCCCCTCCGCCTTCCGCGCTGCCGTCACCCCCGACCGGCCCTCCCTCGACGGGCTGGAGGAGAAGTGGATGCAGGTATGGCGGGAGCAGGGCACCTACCGCTTCGATCGCAGCAAGACCCGCGACCAGATCTTCTCGATCGACACCCCGCCGCCCACGGCGTCGGGCTCGCTCCACATGGGCCACGTGTTCAGCTACACCCACACCGACTGCATGGCCCGCTACAAGCGGATGGCGGGCTTCGATGTGTTCTACCCGATCGGCTGGGACGACAACGGCCTGCCCACCGAGAAGCGCGTCCAGAACTACTACGGCGTGCGCGGGGACGCGACGCTGCCCTATGAGGACGGCTTCCAGCCGCCGCACCGGGGCGACGCGACCTCACTCAAGGCGGCAGACCAGAGGGCCGTCTCGCGCCAGAACTTCATCGAGCTGTGCGACGAGCTGACGGTGCAGGACGAGGAAGCTTTCGAGAGCCTGTTCCGGCGTCTCGGGTTCAGCCTCGACTGGGACATCAGCTACCGCACGGTCGACGAGCACTCCCGGGCGACGGCCCAGCAGGCGTTCCTGCGCAACCTCTCCCGCGGCGAGGCCTACCAGTCCGAGGCCCCTGGCCTCTGGGACGTCACCTTCCAGACCGCGGTCGCCCAGGCCGAGCTCGAGGCGCGCGACTACCCGGGTCACTTCTACCGCGTGGCCTTCCACCGCACGGGCGAGGCGCTGGGCGAGAAGGTCTACATCGAGACCACGCGGCCCGAGCTCATCCCTGCCGTGGTCGCGCTGATCGCCCACCCCGACGACGAGAGGTATGCCGGACTGTTCGGCACCACGGTCACCTCACCTCTGTTCGGGGTCGAGATTCCGGTGCTGGCCCACCCGGCCGCCGAGCCGGACAAGGGCGCCGGAATCGCGATGTGCTGCACCTTCGGCGATCTCACCGACGTGCTGTGGTGGCGTGAACTCCAGCTGCCCACGCGGTCAGTGATCACCCGCGCGGGGCGCCTCCAGGGCGACGTGCCCGAGTGGATCACCCACGGCGATGGAGTCCGCCTCTACGACCGGGAGCTGGCGGGGCGGACCACGTTCAGCGCCCGGGAGGCGATCGTCGCCGCGCTGCGCGAGTCCGGCGACCTCGAGGGCGAGCCGGTCGGGACCCAGCGCAAGGCCAACTTCTACGAGCGCGGCGAGAAGCCGCTGGAGATCGTGACCTCGCGGCAGTGGTACATCCGCAACGGCGGCCGCGACGCCGAGCTCAACGCCGAGCTGATCGAGCGCGGCGGCCAGGTCGACTTCCACCCGCCCTTCATGCGCGCCCGCTACAAGAACTGGGTCTGGGGACTCAACGGCGACTGGCTGATCAGCCGGCAAAGGTTCTTCGGCGTGCCCATCCCGGTGTGGTACCCGCTCGACGACAATGCCGAGCCGGACTACGACAAGCCGCTGGTGCCTACCGAGGACCAGCTCCCCATTGACCCGACAACGCAGCCGCCCGACGGCTACGAGGAGCCGCAGCGCGGCCAGGCGGGCGGCTTTGTCGGCGACCCCGACGTCATGGACACGTGGGCGACCTCGTCCCTCACCCCCCAGATCGCCGGCGGGTGGCGGGGCGATCCCGACCTGTTCAAGCGGGTCTTCCCCATGGACCTGCGGCCCCAGGCCCACGACATCATCCGCACCTGGCTGTTCTCCACCATGGTCCGCGCGCATTTCGAGCACAACTCCGTGCCGTGGCACAACGCGGCCATCAGCGGGTGGATCCTCGACCCCGAGCGCAAGAAGATGAGCAAGTCCAAGGGCAACGTCGTCACGCCGGAGGACGTGGTCAAGGAGCACAGCGCCGACGCGGTGCGTTACTGGGCCGCCTCCGGCCGACTCGGCACCGACGCCGCCTACGACACGGGGCAGATGAAAGTCGGCCGCCGACTGGCGATCAAGGTGCTCAATGCCAGCAAGTTCGCCCTGTCGTTCGGCGAGATCTCGGGCGACCTGGGCAGGGCGGTCACCAACCCGCTCGATCGGGCGATGCTGGCCAGCCTGGCCGAGGTCGTCGACAAGGCGACCGCCGGGTTCGAGTCCTGGGACTACACCCGCTCCCTGGAGGTCACCGAGTCGTTCTTCTGGAGGTTCTGCGACGACTACCTCGAGCTCGTCAAGGACCGCGCCTACGGCGGTCGGGGCGACGAGGCCGCAGCCTCGGCCCGCGCAGCGCTGCGCATCGCCCTCGACACCGTGCTGCGGCTGCTCGCACCATTCCTTCCCTACGTCACCGAAGAGGTGTGGTCGTGGTGGAAGCAGGGTTCGGTGCACCGCAGCACGTGGCCTGTGTCTGGCGAGCTGGCCGCTGGCGTGGGGGGCGACCGGAGCGTGCTCGCCGCCGTCGGCGAGGCCCTCGCGGGAGTGCGCAAGGCCAAGTCGGATGCCAAGGTCGGCATGCGCGCCGAGGTCGCACGGGTGGTCCTCGCGGGGCCGCCGGCCTGGGCCGACCTGGTCCGCGCCGCCGAGGCGGATCTGCGGGCAGCCGGTCGCATCTCGGGTGAGCTGGCCTATGCCGAAGCCGAGACGGTCGAGATCCGCGAAACGAGACTCGTCACCGCCGAGAAGCCGGCTGGCTGACCCTCGTCCGGGCCAGATGCCCCGATCCCGCCGCCAAACCGGGCGTGGTCCGACTCGCCCCGTCCCTCCTCAGTCCCTACTCGCAGTCCATGCCGCCTTCACTTGGGGGTTGCCGGTGCCCGGGCTCGGGAGGAGTCTGGTCGTTGGCCGTTGGTCCGACCCGCTCCGGCGGCGACCCGCACTGTTGGAGGAACCATGAGCCACCACAGATTGCTCACAGCCTGTCTCGCATCAGTCGCTACTGCCCTCACCGGGGCCGCGGTCGCGGTGGCGGCGCCCACGTCCGATGTCCTTGTCAGTACGGGAAGTCCGGTCGGACCCTTCTCGCAGAACAAGCAGAACGAGCCCGCTGTTGCGATCGACGCGCATGCACCGAATGTCGTCGCGGCCGGAGCGAACGAGGAGATTGACGAGGAGTCCTGCGCCGCCGGCGACCCGACGACGTGTCCGTTCACGCCTGGGGTCGGCGTTTCTGGTGTCTACTTCTCGTTCGATGGTGGCGGGTCGTGGACGCAGCCGACGTACAGCGGGCTGAGCGCCCGCAACTGCCTCGGGCCGGCCGCGTGCGCGCCCGCAGTGGGCCCCATCGGAACGCTGCCCCACTACTACGCCAACGGTCTCACGGCCGACGGAGACCCAGCGCTGGCCTTCGGCCCACGGCTCGGCACGGACGGCCGCTTCTCCTGGTCGAACGGCTCACGACTGTACTACGCGAACCTCACCTCGAGCCTCCCCGGCGCTTCGACATTCAAGGGCTTCGAGGCGATCGCGGTTTCGCGCACCGACGACGTGGCTGCCGCCGCAGCCAGCAACGCCTCTGCGTGGATGGACCCTGTCCTCATCTCGAAGCAGTCGTCGACGACCTTCTCCGACAAGGAGCAGATCTGGGCGGACAACGCCGAGAGCAGCAGGTTCTTCGGGACTGTCTACGTGTGCTGGGCATCGTTCCGCAGCAACAGCCGGGGCCCGGCCTTCCCGACGCCGCTCATCGTCTCGCGGTCGTCTGATGGAGGCGCAACCTGGACGACGAGCCAGGTGGGTCCGGCATCAGACAACGGCATCAACCAGCAGGCTGACGGCTGCACCATCCGGACCGACAGCAAGGGCAACGCCTACGTCTTCGGCATCGGCGCCCGCGGCGGTCAGGAGTACCAGCTGATGTACCGATCCACTGATGCTGGCGCTCACTGGACCGGTCCGACCCTCGTGGCTCCGGTCACATCGCCCGGGAAGTTCGACCCGGTCCTGGGCAGGCCCAACATGGACGGTATCGCGGGAGCACGCACGGATCTGGCCTCCGGGCCGAATGTCGACATCGCCAACGGAGCTCCCTCGGGAACCGATGCGACCGACCAGATCTTCATGACCTGGGCAGACGGACGGGACGGGCTCAACCACGAGTCCTTGATGCTGACGTCGTCGGTGAACGGCGGGGCCTCGTGGACTACGCCTGCGGCCTTGTCGCTTACCTCAGGGGATCGCCCCTTCTACACGGCTCCGGCGGTGTCACCGGACGGTTCCGATCTCTACATCGTGGCGAACGCCTTCACCACGCCGTACCGGAACGATACGACATCAGCTCGCGGGCTCGTAGGGTTCGTGCTGCACGCTGACGTCGCCGCTGGCGTGCCCGGCAACTGGTCCACCCTGCACCGCGGAGACGTCGGAGACCCGCGCGGGACGTCCCAGAACGGACTGACGGCAGAGTTCCTCGGTGACTATGTCTACGGGTCGGCCACACGGGACGCTGTCGTGGGAGTCTGGAACGACGCGTCCAGCGCGGCCGACTGCCCGGCGATCGACGCCTATCGCGCCTCCTTGTACACGCAAAGCCCTACTGCAGCACCGAATGTGCTCGCGGAGTGCAAGCTCGCCTTTGGCAACAGCGACATCCGGGGGGCCAGCCTGGCCGACCCGACTCCGTGATCTGGGCTGAGCAGCCCACGGCGACACGCTGACTGAGCGCTCCCGCTCCCGGGTTTCCCAGGAGCGGGAGCGCTTCCTGCTGCGACGGGCGACCACCGGTGTGGCCGAGCTCTTTGCGGTAGGCCCCTCGGCGTGACGCGTTGACGACCTCCCCGACGGAGGCCAGAGTGTGACCCACTGCAGCGTGGGCGGGAGGTGGGGCTGGCGTGCGTCGAGCGGCGTTCCGGGAGTACCTGAAGGGCGCGCTCTGGGCGATGCCCTCGCTCGCCGTCGTCGTCGCGCTGGCCGCCGGCTCGATCCTGTCGCTGGTGAACATCCCCGCCGACTCACGCTGGGCCCCGATCCTCTTCCAGGGGACGGCCGACGATGCGCGGAGCCTGCTGATCGGCATCGCGGGGACGATGATCACGGTCATCGCCCTGGTGCTGGGCCTCACCGTGGTGGCCCTCCAGCTGGCCTCGACCCAGTTCAGCCCGCGGCTGCTCCGCAACTTCCTGCGCGACCTCACCAACCAGCTGACCCTGAGCAGCTTCGTGGCGACGTTCGCCTACAGCACGGCCGGCCTCTACACGGTTGGAGTGTCCGCGGGTCGCCGCACCGACGAGTTCCCGCGACTCGCCGTGAGCGGCGCCCTCGTGCTCCTGTTCATCAGCCTCCTGATGCTGGTCTTCTTCGTCCACCACCTCGCCCACTCGATCCAGATCGACCAGGTGATGGCCGACGTCGAGAGCGCCACCCTGCACGTGGTGCACGACTCGCTCGCGCCGGGCAACGACGAGGGCGGCTCGATTGCCACGCCCGCCCAGGCGGTCGCCGTGGCGGCGATGCGGTCGGGCTACGTGCAGACGTTCCACCTCGATGAGCTGGTTCTGGCCGCCGAGCAGCACGACCTCGTCGTCTCCGTCGTGCCCATGATCGGCGAGCATGTCATCGCGGGCGCACCCCTCGCTTGGGTGTGGCCCGTGAGTGCGACCGGGCCACTGGAAGCAGGCGGGCGGGACGTCGCGACCGGCGGGCCGGAACTCGCGACCGGTGGGCCGGAGCTTGGGGCCGTCCACGAGGCGCTCGCCCACGGCATACGCCTGGGGTTCGAGCGTACCGCCGAGCAGGACGTCGCCTTCGGGGTCAGGCAGCTGGCCGACATCGCCTCCAAGGCCCTCTCCCCCGCCATCAACGATCCCTACACGGCTGTGCAGGCCGTCGACCATCTTTCGGTGATCCTTGCCGCTCTCGCCGCGAGGCCGCTCGGCGGACAGACGCTCACCGATAGCTCAGGAACCACCCGGGTCAGGGTCCCGGGGCGCGACTGGGACTACTTCCTCGACCTCGGGATCGGTCAGGTCAGGCGGTACGGCCACACCGAGCCGCGGGTCGTGATCGCCCTGCTGCGGGTGGCCCGCGACCTCGCGCACTTCTGCGACCCGGGGCGGCGTGCCTCGGTCCGAGCCTATGTCGCGGTGCTCCTGGAGGACGTCGAGCGCGATGTCGTCCAGTCGGCCGATCGGGATCCGCTCATCGAGCGGGGCAGGCGGCTGCTCAGCGAGCTCTCAGACTGACGCGACGCCCGACGTTCGCGAGGCCGGGGCCATCGCCGTGGAGAAGCCGTACGCCTGGACCTTGCGCAGGCCGTCGGCCTGGACCGCGATCCAGGGCACGTTCCAGCCCGACAGCCCGAGCGAGCGGGCTGCAAACGCATCGCGACGCAGCTGTTCCACGACTCCGGAGGCCGGGTCGTAGACATCGAGCACGGCGTCGCCGTCGCCTGGAAGCACCAGGGTCACGTGCCGGGGGGACCAGCGGTTGCCGATGTAGAGGAGAGCCGGCTCGCCGTCAGCCACGACCTCGACCATCCGGTCGTAGCAGCGGCGCAGGCTGCCCCCGCTGCGCAGCCCCAGCAGGACCGTGTCGTACTCCGTTCCCGGCCGTGAGGCGCCGAACTCCAGTTCCTTCTTTGCCCCCCACGGCGGCGTGCCGAGCGCATGAGGCCATGGCAGGTTGAGCCTGTGCCCACCGGCGAACAGACCGTTCGTGCGCTTCATGACCACGCGCTCGTAGCCGGCGAACCGCTCGGCCTCGGTGACGCCCCCGGGTGCGTCCCCCCGCGCTCCCTCGCCGGAGACGATCCAGCGCGCGAACTCGGGGTTGACCAGCATCCGGGCCACCGTCAGGCAGGCCGAGCCGCAAGTGACAGGGCTCTGCTGGATGGGGCCGATGCCGCCACGGCTCAGCTTGAACCCTGCTGCCATGCGGCCATCCTCGCCTGAACCTCCGCGGATATCCACCAACTAATCCCTTCGTGTTGGACCGACCTTGGGCGGGACTGAGCGGTCGCCGCCGCCGCACACCGCACCGTTGCGACATCGATACCTATGTCATCCCTGACATAGTGTCGTGCCGCGTAAGGTGGCCGCCATGACCCGACGGGACTTGGGGCTGTTCGGCGTGGGCGGGGCTGCGGTGCTCGCCTCGGCCTGGGCGGCCAGCCTCGCGCCGCTGGCCTATGGGCCTGACACGACCCACGCCAGTGGCAGCCAGGCGCCCGCCGACTACATCCCGTACGACTACAGCGTGCGGACCAAGCCACTGCTCGGCACCAGCGGCACGCCTCACAGCACGACGAGCACGGCGATCCTGTGGATCCTGGCCGTGGCTGTCGCGCTGCTGGTGGGCGTTGTCCTCTTCCTGCTCGTACGCGCGGCGTGGCGACGGCTCCAGGACCGCCCGCCTGCGGCCCCACCCCCGCCCCCGCTGACCGACGTCCTGCCAGGGGCAGTGGCCGCCGACGCGCAGGCTCAGCTCGACGTCCTCGCCGAGGGGCTGCCGAGCGATGCGATCGTCGCCTGCTGGGTGCGGCTCGAGCGGTCGATCAGCCAGGCCGGTGTTCCCCTCCCGGTCGCGCGCACGTCGACGGAGGTGACGGTGGACCTGCTCCGGCGCTACAGCGTCGACGTCGACGCGCTGAACCGTCTCGCGGCGCTCTACCGCGAGGCCCGCTTCTCGCGACATCAGCTGTCCGAGGCCCAACGCACTGAGGCTGCACAGGCCCTGGAGCACGTCCACCAGGGTCTGCGCGACCACCTGGCATCCGAGTCCGTCGTCGCAGCTCCAGCAGGACGCCGATGAGCAGCCCAGCCCTGCGCGTCCCGCGCGACCCACGCCTCCTCGCCGGCGCCGCCGTCCTCGCCATGGGAATCGCGCTGCTGGTCGTAGCCCGGGGCTGGATCGGCCTCCTGGTGCCGCTGGCGGTCCTTGCGCTCGTCGCCACCGGCACCCTCGCTGTCGCGCTGCTTCGCGACCCCCAGGTCGAGGAGTGGTCGTTCTCGCTCGTCGGAGCGCGCGAGCGCGGCGGGATCGACGCCCGGGTCGGGCTGCTCCAGCATCTCCTGGCCGCCAAGGACACCGAGTCCGGCCAGGCCCAGCAGCTCAAGGACCTCATCGGCGACCTGGCCGACGACCGGCTCGCCGCAGGCCACGGGATTCATCGCGCCAGCCACCCCGAGGAGGCGAGCGCCCTGCTCGGACCCGAGCTCACGGCATACCTCGATGCCACTCCCCCAACCACGCTGACTGTGACCCAGGCCAGCGCCATCATCCGCCGACTGGAGGAACTGTGACCGACCCAGCCCACGCCCCCGCCGAACTTGCCAGGCTGAGCCAGGTCTCGCGCACGGCCGGGGACATCCTTGCCGAAGTCGACCGCGCCCTCGTGGGCAAGCGGTCCGCGACCGAGCTGGTGCTCGCGGGCATCCTCGCCGGCGGGCACGTGCTGATGGAGGACTTCCCCGGCCTTGGCAAGACGCTGGCGGCGCGCAGTTTCGCCCAGGCGCTGGGGCTGGACTTCGCCCGCGCGCAGTTCACCCCTGACCTGCTCCCCGCCGACCTCACCGGCTCGTTCATCTACGACCAGCGCAGCCACGAGTTCAGCTTCCGGCACGGGCCGCTGTTCACCGGGCTGCTCCTGGCCGACGAGATCAACCGCACCCCGCCCAAGACCCAGTCCGCACTCCTCGAGGCGATGCAGGAGCACCAGGTCACCGTGGAGGGCGAGACCTTCCCTCTCCCGCAGCCGTTCCACGTGCTGGCGACGGCCAACCCGGTGGAGTACGAAGGAACCTATCCCCTGCCCGAGGCGCAACTCGACCGCTTCCTCCTGCGGGTGAGCTTCGGCTACCCGACCCCGGCCGAGGAGTGGGACGTCCTGCGCCGGCGCATGGAGCGGCGCCGCGAGGAGCAGACCGTGCAGCAGGTGACCGACGCCGCCGGTCTGCTCGCGATGCAGCGAGCGATCGAGGAAGTCGACGTCGACCAGTCGATCGGCGAGTACTGCGTGCGCCTCGTGCAGGCCTCCCGCGGCCACCGGCACCTGCTCATGGGCGCTTCGCCGCGTGGGTCGCTGGGTCTGCTGCTGACCAGCCGGGCGTATGCCGTGGTGCAGGGCCGCGACTACGTCGCACCGGAGGATGTCAAGGCGGTGGCCCACGCCGTGCTCGACCACCGCGTGGCCGTGCGGCCCGAGCTGTGGATGAACGACATCACTGCCACCACCGTGGTCGAGAGCATCCTCGGCGAGGTGCGAACGCCATCGGCGGCGGCGGCGGGCAACAGTGGCTACGCCCGCGACGCCTACGCCAACCCCTACACACGATGACCGCCCAGCCCGGCTCCGCCGGCCACGCGCCGTGGCGGCACTCACGGGCACACGGGCGGGCCGCTGCCGTTGGCGTGGGCGCGCTCGTGATCGGCGTGCTCGTCCACCGACCTGACCTCGCGCTGCTCGGCGTGCCGCTGGCCGTGGTGGCGCTGTGGGGCGCGTTGGCCAAGCCGGGTGCCCAGCCCCGTCTGTCGGTCGGCGTGGCCCACGACTCGCTGCGTGAGGGTGAGGCGACTCAGTGGGCGGCCACTCTCGAGCCGGTGCCCGGAGTGGCCGAGCTCAGCGTCGCCCTGCCCGAGCGGGCCTTCGTCGACCATCGGCCGGGACGGCGCGCCGGCGTTGCAGCCGCGGATCGTCGTGGTGAAGCGATTGCCGTCGGCGCCGTATGCCGGTTCGCCCGCTGGGGCCCCTACACCGTGGGGCCTGCGGCGGTGACCGCCTCCTCGCCGTGGGGGGCCTATCGGTGGTCGCCGGCCGTTGCGCCCTCGGAGGCGGTCACGGTCGTGCCGTTGCCCCAGCGGTTCACGGCCCATGGGCCGATGCCCCACCCCGACGGCCTGGTCGGGCCGAACCGCTCGCACCGCCCGGGTGATGGCAGCGAAATGGCCGACATCCGGCCGTTCCGGGCCGGCGACCGGTTGCGGCGGGTCCACTGGCCGGTGTCCCTGCGCACCCAGCAGCTCCACGTCACGGCCACCTATGCCGACCAGGACACCGAGGTTGCGCTTCTTCTGGATGCCGTCCACGACCTCGGGGTCAGCGAGGGGCTGGGCGGTCTCAGCAGCAGCCTCGACGGCACGGTGCGCGCCGCCGGCGCCATTGCCGAGCACTTCCTGGCCCGTGGCGAGCGGGTGAGCCTCACCGTACTGGGTGCCGCGTCCGCCCCCCACCTCTCGGCACGGACCGGCCGTCGCCACCTCATGCGGCTCAGTGGC
This sequence comes from uncultured Actinomycetota bacterium, assembly GCA_963715025.1. Classification (GTDB taxonomy): domain Bacteria; phylum Actinomycetota; class Actinomycetes; order Actinomycetales; family Dermatophilaceae; genus DASSJT01. Next base: position 1,271,736 of record CAVQQQ010000002.1, read on the forward strand.
GTCCTGGCGACCGTCCACCCATCACACGGCACCGTGGCCGACGAGCGGCACCTGAGCCGAGCGCTGCGTGGACGGGTCAACGCCGGCGCCGTGGTCGTCGTCCTGACGCCGCTGGTCTCGAGCGACGTGCTCGACCATGCGATCAACCTCTCCCGACACGGCCACACCGTGGTGGTGGTCGACACGCTCCCGCCGCACCTTGCGACGTCGGAGGTCGAGGCCACCGCGCTGCGGGGCGTCGTCCCGGAGGGCACCGAGGACGACCCGCGAGCCGCGCTGGCCTGGCGCCTGCGGCTCTTGGAGCGCGCCCGGGAGGTGCGGCTGGCCCGTGAGGCCGGCGTACCCGTCGTGGCCTGGCGTGGTCCTGGCACCCTCGATGAGGTGCTCGCGGACGTCAACCGCCGGCGCCGTGCTCCGAGGCTGGTGGCGAGATGAGTCTCCGGACGACTCCCGCCCAGCGCTGGGTGCTCGGCTCTGTGCCTGTGCTCGGCGAGCTGGGCTTCCTGGCCGCCCTCGCCGGGGCGGGCCATACCCCGTTGTGGATCTGGCTGGTGCTCGCGCTGACGGCGACGGCGGCTGCGCTGCGCTCGGACTCGGTCGTGACCACGGTCCTGCTGCTCCTCATGGTCCTGACCTGGGTTCAGTTCGCGCCCGTGCCGACGGATCTGTACGCATGGCTGCTGGCTGTCGTCGCGGCCTGGTGTGTGCTGCTGGTGCATGCCGCGCTCTCGGCGATCTCCTCCTGGCCGCCGGAGGCGGTGGTCCCAGCCCGTGCACTGGGCACCTGGGGACGCAACGTCGCCATGGTCGCGGCGGGGACCACCGCTGCAGCCGGCCTGATGCTGCTGGGCCAGCACTGGGACGCCGGCGGCGGTCAGACGATGAGCGCCTTCGGCGCCTGCCTGGCGCTCGCGCTGATCAGCGGGCTGGTGTGGGGACTGCGCCGCCGCCACCTTGCGCGGTCAGCCTGAGCGGACCAACCGGCATAGAGAGTCGGCGGGGTCGCGCGGGGTCAGGCGGTGCGGCGGCGCTGTGTGCGCTTGCCGGTCACCGGCGCCTGGTCGCGGCGCACGATCGTCGGCAGGACGTTGTCGAGGACGACCTCGCGGGTGACGACCACGCGGGAGATGTTGGCGTCGCTCGGGACGTCGAACATCACCGGCATCAGCACTTCCTCCATGATCGCACGGAGGCCTCTGGCACCGGTGCCGCGGTTGAGCGCCTGGTCGGCCACGGCCTCGATGGCGTCCTCGGTGAACTCGAGTTCGACACTGTCGATCTCGAACATCTTCTTGTACTGCTTGACCAGGGCGTTGCGCGGCTCGGTGAGGATCTGGACCAGGGCGTCGCGGTCGAGCGGGCTCACCGTCGTGATCACCGGCAGACGGCCGATGAACTCCGGGATCAGCCCGAACTTCATCAGGTCCTCGGGCATGACCTCGGTGATCGACTCGGCGAGGTCTTTGGGCGTGTGCAGCTCGGAGCCGAAGCCGAGGCCCTTCTTGCCGTTGCGCGACTCGATGAGCTTCTCCAGCCCGGCGAACGCCCCGCCCACGATGAACAGCACGTTGGTCGTGTCGATCTGGATGAACTCCTGGTGCGGGTGCTTGCGGCCGCCCTGTGGGGGCACCGACGCCGTCGTGCCCTCGAGGATCTTGAGCAGCGCCTGCTGGACACCCTCGCCCGACACGTCGCGGGTGATGCTGGGGTTCTCCGACTTGCGGGCGATCTTGTCGACCTCGTCGATGTAGATGATGCCGGTCTCGGCCTTCTTGACGTCGTAGTCGGCGGACTGGATCAGCTTGAGAAGGATGTTCTCGACGTCCTCGCCGACGTAGCCCGCCTCGGTCAGGGCCGTCGCGTCGGCGATGGCGAACGGCACGTTCAGCATCTTGGCCAGGGTCTGCGCGAGGTAGGTCTTGCCGCAGCCGGTGGGTCCGATCAGCAGGATGTTGGACTTGGAGATGTCGACGTGGTCGTGGTCCTTCTTCGCCGGCGCCGCCTCGCCCGCCTGGATGCGCTTGTAGTGGTTGTAGACGGCGACGGCCAGCGCCTTCTTCGCGCCGTCCTGGCCGATGATGTAGTTCTGCAGGAACTCGAAGATCTCGCGCGGCTTGGGCAGCTCATCAAGGCCGAGCTCGGAGGACTCGGCCAGCTCCTCCTCGATGATCTCGTTGCACAGGTCGATGCATTCGTCACAGATATAGACGCCAGGGCCGGCAATCAGCTTCTTGACCTGCTTCTGGCTCTTGCCGCAGAAAGAGCACTTCAGCAGGTCGCCACCATCTCCGATCCGTGCCACCAGGCAGTTCCTTCCATGCGTGTTGCCCACAGGACAGGGGCTGGGCAACTGGGCTCGACGCTACCCGTCGGGACGCCGATCAGCCTCCATTGAAACAACCATGTCGTGCCCGAGTCGCCTTTGTCCGCTGAGGGCGGACAACAGACACCGTATGCCGCTTGGTCGGCTCCCGCGCGCCGACCCCAGCGTGCCGGCACAGTGGAGCGTGCCCACTCTCGACGAGTTCCTGGCTAATCGCCTGACGCTACAGAATCCCGCCGGGGCTGGACCGTCCCGACGTCTCGGCTTCTCCGCGCTACCAGTCTCCCGCCACGGTCGGGATTGCCTGCCACCGCGCGCGTCCGACCGCGGCCCGGCCCCAGACGCAGGTATGCCGTGTGCTCGGGTGAGCACACGGCATACCTCGTGCTGGTGGCTTGCTGCTCAGACTTCGAGCGACGCCTTCCGGGAGATGAGCACCTCGTCGATGAGGCCGTAGCTGCGGGCCTCCTCGGCGGAGAGGATCTTGTCGCGCTCGATGTCCTCGTTGACCTGCTCGGGGGTGCGGCCGGTGTGGCGGCCGAGCGTCTCCTCGAGCCAGGTGCGCATGCGCAGCACCTCGTTGGCCTGGATCTCGATGTCGGACGCCTGGCCGTAGTCGCCGCCGGCCAGCGCCGGCTGGTGGATCAGGATCCGGGCGTTCGGCAGGGCGAAGCGCTTGCCCTTGGCGCCTGCGCCCAGCAGCACGGCCGCGGCCGAAGCGGCCTGGCCGATCACGAACGTCTGAACGTCGGGGCGGATGTACTGCATCGTGTCGTAGATCGCGGCCATGGCCGTGAACGAGCCCCCCGGGCTGTTGATGTACATCAGCACGTCGCGGTCGGGGTCCTGGGATTCGAGCACGATGAGCTGGGCGATGATGTCGTCGGCCGAGGCGTCGTCGACCTGCACGCCGAGGAAGATGATGCGGTCCTCGAAGAGCTTGGTGTACGGGTCGAGGCGCTTCATGCCGTAGGAGGTGCGCTCCTCGAACTGCGGCAGGATGTAGCGGCTGGAGGGGGCGCCGTAACCAGCGGGCATGTGGAGCCCGCCGCCCAGGCGGCCCTGGATGTCGGGTCGGTCGTTCATGAAGTCGTTCCTTCCCTGGCTCACTTGTCGCCCGTCACCGGGTTCTCGGAGGCGCTGCCGTTGCGGCTCGTCTCGGTGGCCTTCTCGATGACGTGGTCGACGAAGCCGTACTCCTTCGCCTCCGAGGCCGTGAACCAGCGGTCGCGGTCTGAGTCCTTCTCGATCTGGTCGAGGCTCTGCCCGGTGTGGTCGGCGATCAGCTCGGCCATCTGCTTCTTGATGTGCAGCATCTGCTCGGCCTGGATCTTGATGTCGGAGGCGGTGCCGCCGATGCCGCCGGAGGGCTGATGCATCATGACCCGGGCGTGCGGCGTGGCGTAGCGCTTGCCGCGCGTGCCGGCCGACAGCAGGAACTGGCCCATCGAAGCCGCCATGCCCATGGCGACGGTCGCGACGTCGTTGGGCACCCACTGCATGGTGTCGAAGATGGCCATGCCCGCGGTCACCGATCCGCCGGGGCTGTTGATGTAGAGCCAGATGTCCTTCTCGGCGTCCTCGGCGGCCAGCAGCAGCATCTGGGCGCAGATCGCATTGGCGTTGTCGTCGCGGACCTCCGAGCCCAGGAAGATGATCCGCTCCTTGAGCAGGCGGTTGTAGATGTGGTCGTCCAGACCGAGCTGGGGTCCCTCGGTGGCCGCGACGATCTCGTGGCGGTCGCTCACGGTGCCTCCCTCTCTCTGTGCCGGTGCCGCCCCAAGCGGGCGGGTGGTGGTGATGGCCTTGGTGCTCACAGTGACCCTAACGTCGCGATCCGCCGCTCCACTCCCCTCCCTGCCCCGTGTTCGCCGTCAGCGCAAGGCGACCAGCAGGTATGCCGAGTGGTTGCCGACCCCGCCGTCAGCGTCGGGAGGCCGCGGACCAGTCGGAGCCGAAGGAGCAGAAGAGTCCCCCTAGGTCGTCGACCAGGGATGCCTTCGCGAGGGCCGCGGACACGTCGAGGCCAGAGGCCAAGTACTCGTGGTATGCCGCCATGACCCGGTGGGCTGTCACGTCGGGAACCGGAGCAACTGCCGCCACGACATTCTGTGCGCCGAGCGCGAGCAGCGAGGCGGTCAGACCGAGCGGCTCGTCACCAGGACGGATCGTGGCGCGGCCCACGTCGCAGGCCGAGAGGATCACGTGCTCGGCGGTGACCCCGCCGTGCTGGAGTTCGTAGGCGAAGAGCACACCGTCACTGAGCCGCACCGACGAGAAGAGGGGGTTCTGCGCCTGGTGTTCGCCATGAGCGGCGATGTGCACGACCTGGCGGCTTCGTAGCGCGTTGACCAGGCCGCTCTCGGTCGACTCGGCCGCGTGGACAACCGTCGCCGCCGCCCACTGAGAGGCCACCTCGTCCACCTCGACATCGGACGATGCGAGGCCGGGCCCCGCGACGGCATAGACGCTGGTGCCATCGCTCTCCCGCTGTTCGTCGACGGGTGCCCAGGTGGTTGCTGACCTGGCCACCGTCGTTGGCCGGCCCTGCCGCGAAGGCAGCAGGCCCCACGGAAAGCCGGCGACGGCATACGAGGGAACCACCACGAGCCGGTCGCGCCGCAGCGACAACGGGCGCAGGAGGGCCGCGTCGACCTCCGAGAGCCGTCGGGCAAGCGACGCTCGCACAGAAGACGCGATCGCCGGATGGAGCCGGGGCTGGTTTGCGGCAATGAGGTCGGCCTGAATGCGACTGGCGAGTTCGACAACTTCGCGCTCCTCGGCCACGACCACCAGACGTGACGTGCCGGGCGTGACCACGATGGCGTGGACGAGGCCGCCATGTGAGAAGAACGACACGAGTTCGGCCGATCGAGCGGCGAGCCTACGCTGCGTCGCGCTGACGGAGACCGGTCTCACCAGCGCGGCAGAGTCCGATCCGACACCATGCCAGTCTTTTTCGCGAATGCGCCGTTCCAGCGCTGCGATCTGCCCCGTTGCCTCGTTGCGCTGAGCCGAGACTCCGCGTGCCTGGTCGCGAAGCTGCCGCAGCTGTGAGGTCAGCTGTGCGAGGTCCGGGTCTTCGGGTGGGTCGACGGGAGGCAGGCGGTTGGAGATGGCCTGCCACCGCTCAGTCGCCTCAAAGGCCCGGGCAGCGGATCCCTCCTCGATCGCCATGCCCAGCGCGAACTCGCCCAGCCGGCGCCCGTGGAGCGCGACCGCGGCCCGCACGTCGAGACTGGAACTGCGTCCCTGAGCCCGGGCAAGGCCGTCTGACGCGCGCCTCATGATCGCGCGGGCTTCGGGCCGATCGCCCCGCGCATCCGCCACCTTGGCCCTGACCAGATCTGCATACAGGCGCCGGGAGTAGGACATGGCGTTGGTCAGTGCCGATGCCCGCCGGATGAGCGGCTCCGCGAGCGTGACCTCTCCACGCATGAGGTGAGCCTCCGCCGCCAGGAGCGAGGCGTAGGCGTCGAGGTCGCGCGCCCCGGCAGCGGTGAAGCGGTCGGCGAGATCGACCGCGTGGCGGGCAACAGCTGGCCGGCATCGACCATGGAACACCTGGGCCATGATGGCTACGAGGTCGGCTTGCGCCCACCAGCCCTCCGACCCTCGCCGCGCGAAGAGGCGCCTCGCCAGACCGGCGTACCGGCCCGCTTCGTCCTGCTCACCCTGCATTAGCGACACGCGAGCCAGTTCCACGAGAGCTTCTCCGCGCTCGTGGTTGAGCCCGTTTTGCCGCGCCATGGCCTCGGCCTCGAGGAACCTCTCCTGGGCCTCGCGGAGCATCCCGGCCTCGACCAGCACGCGGCCATGGTCGAGCGGCACCACCGGCGCCGGATGCTGAACGTTCACTCGGGCTGCCGCGAGCAACCTGAGCGACTCTGGCAGGTCGCTGGCCAGGTACTCGAGGTAGCCCAGGTTGTGCTGAGCCTTCCACGACAGCTCAGGCAAACCCTGGCCAGATGCCAGCGTGAAGGCCTTGGTCAGGTCGGCTCGGCCGGCGTCGAGGTTGACCAGCTGCATGTGGAGGGTCCCGCGGTTCAGCAGGATGACTACCTGATCCCGCACTGGGACTCGCGGAAGGGCTTCGGCTGCTCGGTCCAGCTCCGCCAGCGCTCTGGACATCTCCCCGCTGCGGAGGAACAGCAGCGCGCGCTGCGAGTGAACCAGCTGCCGGACACCGCTCCCCGGAAGTTCCCGAAGCTCGCGGTCGGCGGCGTCGAGAAAAGACAAGGCAGTGGCGAGCCCGGAGCGCTCGAACACCGCGAGAGCCTCACTCATCAGGACCCGCGCGCGCAGCTCGCTGGCTTTCGCCCCGGTCAGGGATGCGGCGAGGCGCAGCGCCTGGGCGAGCAGGCGCCGCGCCTCGGCAGGACGGCCCGCAGAGTTTGCAGCCACACCTCGTGTGCGCAACTCCTCGGCTCGTTCGAGAACGTCTCCGTCCACCGGCCCCTTTGCTGTCAGAGCACTACCGCAGGTGTGATCACGGGCGGTTCCTCGCCGCCGTCAGGCAGGACGCGATGCAGCACGAACTGCGCCGTGCCACGAGGGACCCGGTCGAAGACGAACCGTCCGTCAGCATCCGCGGTCGTGGCGCGCACCGGCTCGTCTGTCCGGAGTTCGACGCGGACCCCTCCTCCGGTCACCCAGCCGTCGATGCGGACATGCTCTGGACCCACCTCTGCCACTGACACCATCACGGTCAGATGCCGGCTGGTGAAGGTGATTGTCTCGACGCCTGTGGCTTCCGCCCTCGAGGTGGTCAGTCCGGCCGGCTCCCGAAGCAGGCTGGCGACCTCCGCCTCGAGGGCCCGGAACGTCGTCGCGAACTTGATGCGGTCGGTCAGGCCCGCTGGCATGGCGTCCGCCGTGGTGTAGACATCCTTGATGGCCCGGACGATCAACCCGTCGACGGCGTCGAGCGGTGCACCCGCCAGCCGGTCCTCATGCGACATCTCGGTCATGCCAGCTGCCCTCCCCAGGTGTCGTCCCGCTCCAACGCGGCCCGAAGCTTGGCAAGGCACCTGCCTCGAGTCGGACCGATGCTGCCGACCGGCATGCCGAGCGCCTGCGCGAGCGTGGCGTAGTCCGGCCGTTCCGCGAATGCGATCACCCGAAGCAGCGCCTGGCAGCGCTGCGGCAACCTGGCGATGCAGCTCCAGAGACGACGCTGTTCGTCGCCCGCCACCGCGGCTGACTCTGGCCCGGGGGCATTCATCCCGTATGCGTTGTCGTCCGCGGATCCGCTCTCGTCCAGTCCCAGGTCCGTCGACCGCTGCTGCTTCACCAGCCGCCAGCTCTCCCGGCGCACCGTGACCACGAGCCACTTCATCACGGACTGGGCGTCGTCGAGCCGCTCGGCGTGCTCCACGAGTCGCATCCAGGCCGTCTGGACCACGTCTTCGGCTGTCGCCTGGTCCAGCCGCTGACCGCGCGCCACGTGCCACAGAAGAGGCGTGAGCAGGTCGATCAGCTCACCCATCGACTCTGGGTCGCCCTCGAGATAGCTGCGGAAGGCGTTGGCCGCACGGTCGGCAAGACTTCCGGATGTAGAAGGCGTGTGCATGATCATGAGTGCCCCCACATCAGCTCGGCTGTGACGGCAGACCAGGCGCGCGCCACGGCAGTCTTCCTGTCTATGGCACCAATCCGCGCGTCCTTGGCCAGGTGCTGTGCGAGCTGTCCCGCAAGGACCGGTGCTGCAAAGGACGTGCCGCTCCAGAGCGCGAACCCGGAGGCGAAGTTGTCCGGGTCGACGCTGGCGCGCACTCCCACCGGAGAGTCCACCCGTGTGCCGGACTGCACCGCGGCGTTGAACGTCACCGGGATGGTGCTCACGACAGCGGTGGCGCGGCGATGCGTACTCACCCACGGGCCGGCGTTGGAGTAGATCGCGATGGTCTGGCCGTCGGGGTTCAAGGCCCCGACTGTCATCTGAGGCACCCGTTCGGGGCGGTGCTGTGAGCCGGCGTTGGACGAGAAGGCGGCAGGGAACATCGGCGTCAAGGTCGCGTCGTTGCCGGCTGCACAGACGACTGCAACCCCGTTCTCTCCGAACTCGCGAAGCAGCGGCTCGATGATCGCATCGGCCGCGAGGTCTTCGGGCTTCTCGTGGTAGTACCCCAAAGACAGGGACAGCACGTCGATGATGCCGTCGGGGTTCTGCGCCGCAAGGGACTCGAGATGCCTCAGCAGCACGAGAACGAGGGCACGCTGAAAGGTCGTGTCATCGGCAGAGCCATCGCTCGCCATTACGGGCACGGCGACGATCTCGGCGCTCGGGCAGTACTGCCGGATCAGTCCGGCGATGAAGGTGCCGTGGCCCGCATCGCGGTCGAGAAGGCCGCTGAGGCCCGGACGCAGGCCGTGAAGCTCTGGGTCCGTCGACGGCAGTTCCGGCATCCCCACGGTGACTCCGGCATACTCGCGCAGCTCGCGGACCCCGTGCGTGAACCAGGGGTGCTCGCCGATTCCGGTGTCCATGACGCAGACCACGGGCCGACGAGGGCCGACGGGCTCTTTCCGCCACGGGTCGCGACCTCCCCAGTGGACGGGGGTGCGGCTTCCGTAGCCGGGCCGTCCGAACGGCTCTGCGTGGCCGTCGTAGGCCGGAAGCCCCCCGACGCCCCCGTGGCCGTCGTAGGCAGGCACTCCCTCGAAGCCATGCCCGTCGTATGCGGGCACGCCCTCCCAGCCGTGGCCGTCGTAAGCAGGTACCCCCTCGAGGTCGGGAGCGCAGGCGGTCATCACGTGGACCAGGCCTATGCCCTTGGACTCCGAGGGCTTGTCTGCCCGCACCTGTTGCAGAACCTTCCATGAGTCAGGGCGCTTGGCCGGCGCCTCCGTCATCGGCCGGAGCACAACCCGGCTGACCCAGTACCGATCGACCAGGTCTTCGAACGGCCCGTCTGCGACGTGGGCAGCAAGCTCGCGGTCGTCCGATTCGAAGTCGGCGTGGTAACCCTGTTTCTCGGCAGCCTTCTTCAGCGCCTTGAACGGCGTCTGGGCAGACTTCCCAGGCAGTCCGTTGACCTTGATCGCAGCCGGGACGTAGACGGTTGGATGGAGTGGCCGGTCACCGGGCAGGTTTACCGCGTAGTCCGGGTCAAGGACTGCGGCGCGGTGGAACTCCAGCACGCCCCGGGGGACGTCCAGTCGTGGCGGACGCCCTAGACCCGCTTGGGCGGCACGGGTATATCCCCCGCGCGCGTCTCCGGAGGGGGGCTCAGGATTCATGTCTTCTCCCTGTTGTGGGTGCGCCACCGGCTCGCACGCGACGAGCCTAGGGCCGTGGCATAGCACCCTTCAGGAGGTTCGGAATATCCGTTTTGATACATCGTGGGAAACCCGGTCAACACATCCGGGGAAACCCGGGATTTCGACCCACAGATGGGCAAGTCCATCCCCCGGGTGTGCCGTCACCCCCGGCCGGAGAAGACCTTGCGCTGCAAGGTCTTCCAGGTCGAGCCCAAGGAGCACGCTGTGCGTGCCCGCGATGGCGTTGACCGTGATCCCGAAGCCCCTCGCCGCAGCGCGCATGCCCCATCCTCCCGAGAACACCGCGAGTCCCGCAGGAAAGGGCGGCCATGCGCGCCATCGGTGACAGCGATTTCCCGGTATGCCGCACAGCTGCGTCAGCGAATCCGCTGCGGTTCGCGGGCGGCGGGAACCACGGCCAGGGCGACGACGAGCATCGCGCCGACGGCAAGGAGCGCGCGGAGCACGCCGAAGTGGTCGCCCAGGAAGCCCAGCAGCGGCGGTCCGGCGATGAACGCCGTGTAGCCGATCGTCGCGACCACGCTCAGACGAGCAGCGGCGTGAGCCGGCTCGTCGGCGGCGGCGCTCATCCCGACCGGGAAGCCGAGGCTCACGCCGGCCCCCCAGATCGCACCGCCGACGTAGGCGAGTGGCACGGTGCCGAACACCACGAGCAGGCTGCCCGCCCCGGCGAGCGCGAACATCACCCGCAGTGTAGGCACCCGTCCGAACCGATCCAGGAGCGTCGTGCCCCCGAGCCGCCCCAGCGTCATGAAGGTAAGGAACACGGCGAAGCCGAGCACCCCCGCCCACGCCGGCAGCCCATAGCCCTCGACCAGCGCGACTGAGAACCAGTCGTTCGCCGTACCTTCGGTGAAGGCCGCCACGAGCACCATGACGCCGACGAGGATCGTGCGGCCCTCGGTCCAGGCCGCGAGCGCAGCCCCCCGTCCGGTGGGAGCGCTGGTTCCCGGGTCCGCCCCTAGGTGAGCGTGCGGTTCCTCGCCCTCCTGCTCGAGGTCGCGCGGGAGGAACGCCCGGAGAGCGCGCGCGCTCCCCGCGGCGACGATGACGCCGACGGCCACGAGGTGGACGAGGACCGGCACCCGCAGCCACGACATGGCCGCACCCAGCAGAGCGCTCACCACGGTGCCTCCGCTGAAGGCCGCATGGAAGTGCGGCATGACGGACTTGCCCCACAGCCGCTCCACGCTTGCGCCCTCGAGGTTCATGCCGACGTCCCACACGCCGACGCCCAGCCCGAATGCGAAGAGCGCCCCGGCCACGACCCACCGCGAGCCCAGGACGTCCGTCCCCAGGCCCAGCCCGGTGACCCCGAAGCCCATGGCCACCAGGCCGATCGTCACCGACCCCGCCGCGCCCAGACGGCCGGTCACCCAGCCCGACATGGGCAGCCCGATCAGCGAGCCCGCCGACATGAAGAGCAGCGTGAGCCCGAGCTGGCCCGGCGACAGGCCCAGCGTGTGCTTGACGTCGGGGATCCTCGAGGCCCAGGCCGCGAACGCCATGCCGTTGAAGGCGAAGATGGCGAGCACGGCGTTGCGCGCCGCCTTCACGCGATCGCGCGGCAGGTCCACAGCAGTGGCCATGGGCGGGTCGTCCTTCCGTGGGCAGGCTCAGGACTCACAAAGAGGTATGCCGGGCACCCAGCTGGGTGCCCGGCATACCGCGGGTTCGTGGCTGGGAGCTCAGGCCTCGTCGGCCTCGGCAGCCTCGCCCTCGCTGACTGTCTCGGGCTTGGGCGTCAGCTCGTTGAGGTCGATGGTGTTGCCGGCCGTGTCGACGACCTTGGCTCGCTCGAGCACGCTGGCGAGCGCCTTGCGGCGGGCCACCTCGGCGACCATCGAGGGGATCTGGCCCTGCTGGTCGATCGCCTGGGCGAACTGGTTCGGGTCCATGCCGTACTGCTGTGCCGACATCACGAGGTACTCGATCAGCTCCGGCTGCTCGACGTTGACTTCCTCCTGCTCGGCGATGGCGTCGAGGAGGAACTGCGCGCGCAGCGCCTTGCGGGTGCTCTCGTCCACCTCGGCACGGTGCTCGTCGTCCTCGAGACGGTCCTCGCCCTCGAGGTGGGAGTGGACCTCCGCCTCGACGATGCCGTCGGGAACCGGGACCTCGGTCGTCTCCAGGAGCTTCTCCAGCAGCCGGTCGCGGGCCTGGGCCCCCTGCTCGAACTTCTTGGCGCGCTCGGCCTGCTTGGCCACGTCGGCACGGAGCTCCTCGAGGGTGTCGAACTCCGACGCCAGCTGGGCGAAGTCGTCATCGAGCGAGGGCAGCTCGCGCACCTTGACCGACTGGACGGTCACGGTGACGTCCGCGTCCTGGCCCTCGCGATCGCCGCCGGCGAGCGGAGCGACGAAGGACTTGGTCTCGCCGGCGCTCATGCCGACCAGGGCATCGTCCATGCCGTCCAGCATGTTGCCGGAGCCCACCTCGTAGGAGATGCCCTTGACGGCGTCGATCTCGTCGTCGCCGATCCTGGCGTCGAGGTCGAGGGACACGAAGTCGCCGGTCTCGACCGCACGCTCAACTCCGGACAGGGTGCCGAAACGCTCGCGCAGGGAGGTCAGCCGCTCCTCGATGTCGTCGTCGCTGGGCAGGGCCTCGTCGACTTCGACCGTGATGCCGTCGAGGTTGGGAAGGGCGAGCTCGGGGCGCACGTCGACCTCGACCGTGAACTTCAGCTCCTGGCCGTCTTCGGCCGGGACCTCGGTGACGTCGACCTCGGGCTGTCCGATCGGCCGCACCTTGTTGTCCTCGACCGCCTGGCCGTAGAAGCGGGGCAGCGCCTCGTTGACGGCCTCCTGGAGCACGGCGCCGCGGCCTATTCGCTGGTCGATGATGCGGTTGGGCACCTTGCCCTTGCGGAAGCCGGGCACCTGCACCTGGGAGGCGATGGTCTTGTAGGCAGAGTCGAGGCTGGGCTTGAGCTCCTCGAACGGGACCTCGACGGTCAGCTTGACCCGAGTCGGGTTCAGGGTCTCGATGGCGCTCTTCACTGCGGGGCACTCCAGTTGGTCGTGGCAAGGGCTGGTCGGCGCGGACCGACCGGACGTTCGCGGACCGACACCATTGACATGGTTGCGGCTCCCACCTCGCCCGCGGCGCAGGGAGCCAAGGGTCCATGGTAGCCGCTGGGGCGCCCTCCGGCCGAACCCGCCCCGCCTGAGCCGGCCGGCATCCGGCCTCGGCATGTAGAGCCGGGCGCTGCCATGACATTCGTCATGGAAATCACCCAAGAGTTCTCCAGCGAACAGCCAATTCTTCGTCTGTCGGGCATTTTCCCGGTCAAAGTCCTTGCGGGCGGCGCGCGGCGGCCAACAGGCTCCCGCGCATGGCGACTCGAGCCGCCTGTCCCCACCACCACAGGAGACATGATGCGCAGGAATGTTCCCTCTCTGGTCCTGGCCGCTGCAGCGGCCGTGGGCCTGTCGTCCGTTGCGGCGACCGCCGCCACGGCTGCCCCCTCCCCCAATGTCCACGCGGCCCGGGTCTGTGCCACGAGCACCGTCCCCACTGTGGCCTCGTGCCTGTCCATGAAGCTGGTCAACGACGCCGGCCAGGCCGTGTCCCCGTCCGGCCGCGTCATCACGCCCAAGGCCATCTCGGGCAGGACACCAGCCGACATCCAAGACGCCTACAAGCTCACTGGCCTTTCGTCGAGCGGCCGTACCGTCGCGATCGTGGACGCCTACGGCTATCCCAAGGCCGAGCAGGATCTCGGCATCTACCGCGCCCAGTGGGGCCTGTCACCGTGCACCAGGGCAAACGGCTGCCTGCGCATCATCGACCAGAACGGCGGCACCAGCTACCCGCGCTACGACAACGGCTGGGCGCAGGAGCAGGCGCTCGACCTCGACGCCGTCTCGGCAGCCTGCCCCAGCTGCAAGATCCTCCTCGTGCAGGCGAGCTCCAACTCGTTCGCCAACCTGGGCGCGGCCGTCAACCAGGCCGCCAAGCAGCCCGGGGTCGTGGCGATCTCCAACAGCTACGGCGGCGGAGACCTCTCGGACGCCTCCTACGGAGCCCCGTACAACCATTCGGGCATCGCCGTGACCGCCTCGACGGGTGACAACGGCTACCAGGGCGGCAGCTTCCCGTCGTCCTCGCACTACGTCACCGCCATCGGCGGCACGTCGCTGCTCAAGGCCTCGAACACCCGCGGCTGGAGCGAGTCGGCCTGGAACGGGGCCGGGTCCGGGTGCACAACCCTCAACACCGCACCGACCGGCCAGACCTTCTCGATGACCAACTGCAACGGCCGTGCCATAGCGGACGTGTCCGCCGACGCCGATCCCAACACCGGCCTCGCGGTCTACGCGCCGTCGACCCGCAACAGCTCGGGCTGGGCACAGTACGGCGGCACGAGCCTCTCCTCGCCGATCGTCGCCTCGGTCTACGCCCTCTCGGGGAACACCGCCGGCTACGCCAACACCATCCCGTACGCGCACGCGAGCAGCTTGTTCGACGTCACCTCGGGGGGCAACGGCTCCTGCGCCTACTGGTGCACGGCCAAGACCGGGTGGGACGGCCCGACCGGCCTGGGCACCCCCAACGGCACTGGCGGCTTCTGATCGAAGCTGCGGTCCCTCACGGGGTGGGCCCCATCGGCGTTCTGCCGGTGGGGCCCGCCTTGTCGTCGCGGTGGCCGCAGCGGGGCGGGCACATCCGAACCGATAAGGGCGTGCCTGTTGTCAGGGGTCGGGGCTACCGTGGAACGACACTCGGAGGCTGGCTGGTGTCCAGCATGGGACCTCGAGGAGGGTTGTGGTGGAGTCGGAGACAGTGCGCCGGTATCGGTACCTCCTGCTGGCTGGGGAGCCGTCCTCTCTCATCGCCCTGCACGCCGCCGCCCTCTCGGCTCTCCCGTCCGCGATGCGCGGCGAGGTGCTGCGGACCCTGCGGGTTCGCCTCGTCGCAGGTCTGCGCCTCTCGGTCAACGACCGCGGCGCGATCGCGCGCATCGCCGTGCTCGGAGAGAAGCGCCAGCCCGGATCGCTGAGGCACTCGCTGCCGGAGGGAACCCTGGAGGAGCTGGCGCGATCGGTGGTCACGATCGCGTCGACCACCAGCCTCCTGGCCGGGTACAGGGATTGGGATGGCGCGGAGCCTGCACCCCCGCCCGAGCCGGAGCCGCCCAAAGACCATCACAGCCGCTGGCACGATGCACGCATCAACCCGGGCGCCACCTGGGGTATCGCCTACGTCGGTGGCCTGTCGACCCCCAAGGACACCGCCGGCCCCCAGCGAGGCTGCGTCCTTCAGCCGCTCCGCCCCCGAGCACGCCGCTCCGCATGAGGGAGGTTGGAAGAGGGCGCACGCCGGCAGCGGGCCACTGCGATCGCCTGCCCCCAGCAAGGGCCTTGGTGGTGTGGTGAGAAGGATCGTCCTGTTCATGTCCGTGTCCCTCGACGGGTACTTCGAGGGACCTCAGCGCGAGCTCGACTGGCACAAGGTCGACGACGAGCTGCACACCCACTTCAACGACGTGCTCGGCGCGATGAGCGGCTTCCTCGACGGGCGGGTCACGTACGAGCTGATGGCGGCCTTCTGGCCGACCGCCGATGCCGACCCGGAGAGCCCCAAGCCGGTGGCGGAGTTCGCCCGGATCTGGCGCGACATGCCCAAGATCGTCTACTCCCGCACCCTGGAGCACGCCGACTGGAACGCGACAGTGGTCCACGACGTCGTCGTCGACGAGGTCATTCGACTGAAGGCTCAGCCAGGTGGCGACCTTGCGCTCGGGGGCGCCAACCTCGCCGCGACCTTCATGCAGCACGACCTGGTCGACGAGTTCCGCCTGTACGTCCACCCCGTGCTGCTGGGCCGGGGACACCGGCTGTTCCCCACACCAGGCGCCGCCGTCGACCTCGAGCTCGTCGAGGGCCGGCCCTTCGGCAACGGCGTCGTGCTGCTCCGATACGAGCGCCCCGCCCGCGGCTCCGCTGGCTGACCTTCCGGCTGCGAAGACGTATCGGAATTGGCGAGCTGTGGGCCTCCATGCGCAGCAAGCACAGCACGGTGCCCCGGATCGGCGTGGCGCGGGCGAGCGGCAGCCTCACGCGCGGCATACATTTGCCGCATGTCCAGTGCAGGCGGCACCGTCGACGTCATCGTGATCGGAGCAGGACCTGCTGGGGAGGTGGCCGCCGACCGGGTGCGCCAGGCCGGGCTGACCGTTGCCATGGTGGAGCGCCATCTGGTGGGCGGTGAGTGCAGCTTCTACGCATGCATCCCCAGCAAGGCACTGCTGCGCCCGATCCTCGCGACCCGCGCAGCACAGCGGGTCCAGGGCAGCGTGGGGGCACAGCTCGACGTGGAAGGGGTGCTGAAGCGTCGCGACTACTGGGTAAGCGACCTCGACGACACCGGGGCGCTGAAGTGGGTCGACGAGGCCGGCATCCAGCTGCTGCGCGGCGACGCGCGGCTGGTCGGGGAGCGGCTGGTCGAGGTCGACGGAGCGCCCTGGCAGGCCCGGCATGCCGTGGTCGTCGCCACGGGAACGCGGCCCGCACTCCCCGACATCCCGGGGCTGCGGGACGCCAAGCCGTGGACCAACCGCGAGGCCACTACAGCGAACCGCGTGCCTGCTCGGCTCGCAGTGCTGGGCGGAGGTGTCGTGGCCTGCGAGATGGGCCTGGTGTACGCGGCCCTGGGGTCGCAGGTGACTGTCATCGAGCGGGGCAGTCGGCTGCTCGGGCGGCTGGAGGAGTTCGCCGGCGACGCGGTCCGGGCCGGTCTGGAGTCGGAGGGTGTCGACGTCCGCCTCGGCGCTGAGGCACAGCGGGTCAGCCGTCTCGGTCCCACCGGAGAGGTCACCGTGCACCTGCGAGGTGGTGGCCAGGTGGTGGCCGACGAGCTCCTCTGCGCGCTCGGCCGGGAGCCGGTCAGTCGCGAGCTGGGTGTCGAGTCAGTCGGGGCCCGGCTGGACGACCAGGGCTACCTCATGGTTGGCGACACCCTGGAGGTCAAGGGCGTTCGTGGTGACACCGACTGGCTGTATGCCGTCGGCGACGCCACCGGGTACGTCCACCTGACGCACATGGGCAAGTACCAGGCCCGGGCCTGCGGTGACCTCATCGCGGCCCGAGCCCTGGGCCGTCCCGAGGACGGGCCGGGTCTGAGGTCGTGGGCCACCGACGGTGGAACGCCCCAGGTCATCTTCACCGACCCGGAGGTGGCCGCCGTGGGCCTGACCCAGGCGGAGGCCCAGGATCGCGGACTGGACGTGCGGGTGGTCGACGTGCCCATGAGGTCGGCCTCTGGTGCCGGCCTCCAGGCGGACCACTACGGGGGCCAGGCCAGGCTGGTCGTCGACGACGCGGCGCGAGTCATTGTGGGCGCCACCTTCGTGGGGCAGGACGTCGCGGAATTCGCCCATGCGGCGACCATCGCCATCGTCGGCAAGGTCCCTCTGGAGACTCTCTGGCACGCCGTTCCGGCCTTCCCCACTATGAGCGAGGTGTGGCTGCGGCTGCTGGAGGCGTACGGGCTGTAGCCCTTGTCCTCCGTGAGTGAGGACTTGCGGACTGTCGCCGGCTCGCTGGGCGGCACCAGACGCGTGCGCTGGCTTCAGGCGGCAGCCCGGCGGAGGAAGGCGATGTCGGCGGCCTGGCCCTCCGAAGGCGTCTCGACCACGACCGGCGCGCCCGCGGTGGCAACGATGGACGCGAGAAGGTCCGGCTCGATGGTGCCCTCGGCGATGTTGGCGTGGCGGTCTCGCGAGGAGTCGAAGGGGTCGCGCGAGTTGTTGAGGTGGACCAGGTCGATCCGGGCCGTGATCGCCATGACCCGGTCGACGATGCCGACGAGGTCTTGACCGGCCGCCCACGCATGACAGGTGTCGAGCACGAAGCCGGGGTCGAACTCGCCGATCGCGTCCCACAGCCGCTCGAGCACGTCGAACCGCCGGGCGATCGCACCGTCACCGCCGGCGGTGTTCTCGATCAGGATCGGCACGGCGAAGCCTCCCTCGTCGCTCTGCCGGGCGAAGAACTTCCGCCAGTTGTCGACACCCACGGCGACGTCGATGCCCGCGCCCACGTGCCCACCGTGCACGATGAGGCCCTGAGCGCCGACTGTCGCAGCCCCTTCTGCGTGCTGCGTCACCAACTTTCGGCTGGGAATCCTGATCCGGTTGTTGGGACTGGCCAGGTTGACGCGGTACGGCGCGTGGACGAAGACGGTCAGGTCGGACGCCGCGAGCTCTGCAGCCTGCGGGTGGGGCGAGGGTGGACTGTAGCTCTGCGGATCAGACAGGAAGAACTGGACAACCTCGGCATCGCGCTCGGCGGCAGCGCCGAGGGGATCGTCGTCTCGCACGTGAGCACCGATCAGCACCCGACGAGGCTATGCCCCTCCGCCGACAGCCATGAAATACAGCCCAGCCCGTCTCGCTTCGAAACCGAGCCCTCTCCTCCCCCGGGAGACAGTCGGACTCTTCAGGAGTGCCGGGATGGCCGGATCCGCCGTCGCGGCGAGCGCCACTTTGGTCGCGCCCTCCTCAGTTCTGTCGGGGTAGCCGGATTTGAACCGGCGGCCTTCCGCTCCCAAAGCGGACGCGCTACCAAACTGCGCCATACCCCGCGCACCCCCGCGGTGGCCGATTTCGGCTCCGACGCGGGCGGGCATTAGGCTAGCCGCTGCCCTCACGGCGGTTGTCACGAGGGGGCGCGGGTGTAGCTCAATGGTAGAGCCCCAGTCTTCCAAACTGGCTACGCGAGTTCGATTCTCGTCACCCGCTCCACAGACCCAGTGAGGCCTCAGGTCAACCCGGCGCCTCGTGGGTCGTCCTGGAGCTCGGCCAGGGTCAGCAGGACCAGCGACACGGTCCAGAGCAGCGGCGCCGGCCCTCCTGCGCGTCCGCTCCGGGTGACCTTCTCTGGCAGCGACCCCCACGCCGCCCGGTGACCGTCCAGCCAGTCGAGCCACCGCGCTGCCACCTGGCTGCGACCAGACGCGGCGGCCGTGTAGGCCACAAGGGCTGTCTCAGGCGTCCACGAGGTGCCGTCCTGCTTCCACTGCGCGCCCGGTGCCAGGCCCCCCGACACCCGGAGCGCGTCTCGCTGGTAGGCCTCCCACCGTGGGACCACCGCCGCGGTCTCCTGGGCGGAGAAGGGCGGCATGAGCATGGCGACGGCCGCGTCCATGCCGCCACGGCTGCCGAACCGCTGGTAGCTGGGAGTGAATCGTTCGGAGAGCTGCCCGCTCAGGCGGTCAGCCGCCCGAGCGCATGCCCTGGCTTCGGCATCCAGTCCGTCGGCTGCGTAGTCGTCGGACGCAGTCCGCAGCCCGGCGAGCATCGGCGCCACGGTGCCCAGGCTGGTGTCCCCCGCCGGGATCTCCCAATAGTCCGGCGACGGCGGCGGCAGCCGGCCGCCTTCATGAGTCAGCGCCATGAGGTTGGCAACACATCGATCGCGCAGGCCGGCGGCTGCCTCGGGAAGAGTCGGATGCCGCCCGACCCGGATCATGCCCAGCGACCACAGCACCCAACCACACCCGTCCGACTGGGGTCCTCTGGCAAGCTGCTGCACCCGGCCGCCCCCGAGCAGGTACCTGGCGTCGAACCCGCGTTGCGCGTCGAACGGCAGTCGGGCCGTGAACTCGATGATCCGCCGCGCCTCCTCCGGGTGCCCCGTGCGGTCAAGAGCTACCGCGGCGAAAGCGCCATCTCGTGGCCAGAAGAAGCCCCAGGCCGCGCCCGCACCCGCGGGAGGCGCACCGTCCGGAGTCAGCAGTCGACGGAGGTCCATCAGGGCCTGATGGCTCAAGTCCGCCCAACGCGTTCCCGCTCCCGGGTCGAAGCCGGAGGCAACCCACGCCTCGTCGCGCGTGATGACCTGCCGAGCAACCGGATCTCGTGGGTCCAAGGGATAGTGCACCTCGGTCACCATCCGCGGCTCCGGCCATCCCCTCAGCTCCGGCGACCACGTCCAGCCCGCACCCA
The DNA here is from genome assembly GCA_963715025.1 of uncultured Actinomycetota bacterium. Classification (GTDB taxonomy): domain Bacteria; phylum Actinomycetota; class Actinomycetes; order Actinomycetales; family Dermatophilaceae; genus DASSJT01. The sequence continues at coordinate 1,291,295 of CAVQQQ010000002.1, forward strand.
GCGTTGCCGCCACCACCACGGCATACGCGGTCACTGCCAGCCGACGACTTCGGGCCACGGGCACCCCTGTCGGCACGGTACCTGCGGGTGCTGCGACCCGAGGGTCATTCAGCGAAGTCCGCTGCCTCGTCAGGCGTCAGACGTGGGCAGCCGAGCGCGCTTTCGGGCGTTTCAGCAGCAGGCCAGCGGCCGTCGCGAGCCACACGACGGGGAGCAGGTAGAACACATAGGCCAGCCAGCCTTGCGGAGCGAGTGCCCCGCTGGGCGTCGCCACCGAGACCGCCAGGGCCACGCAGCCGACGGCGGCTGCCGCCGCGAACCACCCCGACCAGACCGGGAACGACCCGGTGGTCAGCGTGTCGACCGCGATGGCCGCGAACATGACCGCCAGGGGCAGATTGGCCAGGGCGAGGACTACGAACCCCAGGTCCGTCAAGAGCGCCGCCGAGCTCGGCACGAGACCGCTTCCGCTGGGCAGGGTCATGACCAGTTGTGGTGCCTGGCCGATGATGTTGGCACCGTAGGCGAAGAGCCCGGCGCCGAACGCCAGTGACGCCAACGGGGCCGGCTCGCGTTCGCCACGCGAAAGCCTGCTCTTCACCCCGACGAGGAAGACCATCATCACCGCGGCGCTCAAGATGAAGAGGATGCTCTGGCCGAGCAAGGCGCCCCGGTTGTCGTGGGCAAACCGCGCCAGCTCCACCGGCTTGGCGGAGTCCGGCCATGGCCGCTCCAGCGTCGCCGCACCGAGCCCCAGGACAAGGCCGAGCAGGCCGGCCAACCCGGCTGCGCGTTCGACAGGGTGAGCCATCAGGAACGCCTCCTCTTGCCTGCCCCGTAGCCGGAACCCGCGGCCCCTGAGAAGGCGACGGAGATGCCGAGCATGAAGCCGAAGTCATACCAGTTCCCGTTGTTGTGGACCTCGTAGATGCTCACGTTGTCGGTGAACAGTGAGATCAGGAACGTCACCGGGCTGATCAGCCCATGCCACAGGCCGGGCCAGAAGCCGGCCAGCTGGGTCGCGTTCACCTGCGCAACGTCATTGGGCCCGGCGGCGCAGGCAGCGAGCAGCAGTACGGCGGTTGCGAGGACGAGCGTGGCACGAACTCTGGTCTTTGGCATGGGTACAACCTCCGCGCCTAGCCAACCGCTCCACGGCTACCTGCGCACAGGGGCGAAGGTCCCCGCCGCCCTGGCGACGGTTCAGCCGCAGACAGCGACGTGAGGCGCGGTGTCGGGTGAGCTGGGGCCGCCGGCCCCCGGTGCGGCAAGGGTCACATGCCGCGGGGACGCGCCGCGATCTCAGTGATCGCACGACCTGCGGCCAGCCCCTTGTCCTCGAAGCCGTCGGTCGGCCGCCACGGCGGCCGCTCTCCGGTGACCACGTCGAAGCCACCGTGAGCGACAAGCTGGGCGAGCACGTGGTCGGCGTAGAAGTCCTGATCGGTCGCGACCCGGAGGGTGCCCCCCGCCTCGAGCCGGTCATGGACCAGGTCGAGGGTGTATGCCGTGACGAACCTGCGCTTGACATGCCTCGCCTTGGGCCAGGGGTCCGGGAAGAACAGGTGCACGGCGTGCAGGCTGTGGGGGAGGATGCGCTCCTCGAGCAGAGGCACGGCGTCACCATGCCAGACCCGGAGGTTGTCCACACCCGCCCGCTCGGCGGCGGCCATCATGCGGGCCAGACCGGGGGTGTGGACGTCGACGGCAACGATCCCCTGGTCGGGGTGGGCGGCGGCGTAGGCAATGGCCGCCGCTCCGTGCCCGCAGCCCACCTCCAGCACCAGGGGGACGTCCGACCCGAACGCCTCGGTCGCCAGCATCGGGCCTTGCGGGATCACCCGGCGTGGGAAGTGGACCCGCATGCGCTCCTGGGTCAGCGCCGAGTTGCGCCCTCGGCGAGCGGCATACGAGCCGACCCGCGCCGTCGTCGTCACGGTTTCCCTAGGAGCGCCAGACGATCACGACGGCGCGGTCGTCGTTCTCGCCGGCGCGGGCGCCCGCGCACACTTTCTCGGCCATCCCCTCGAAGCCCTTTGAGAGCAGCCGCTCCGCATGGCCGAGCATCCGGTCGATGCCGTCGCGCAGGTCACGGTTGCGCACCTCGATGACGCCGTCGGTATAGAGGAGCACGGCGTCGCCGCGGCCCAGGACCCCGGTGGAGCGCGGGAACTCGGCGTCGGCGATCACACCGAGCAGGGGTCCGGCCGCTCCCTCGACCGGCTCCCACCGACCGGACCCGGCCGAGAACCACACCGCCGGCGGATGCCCGGCTGACCCGATGCTGAACTCCCCGGTCAGGGTGTCGACCACGAGGTGCACGGCCGTCGCGAAGCCCTCTCGCCAGTCCTGGCGCAGGAGGTAGGAGTTCGCTGCGGGCAGGAACCGCTCGGGCGCCATCGAGCCGAGCAGTCCGCCGAGGGCCCCCGAAAGCATGAGCGACCGCGACCCTGCCCCCGCACCCTTGCCCGACACGTCAACGACCACGACCTCGAAGTAGCGGTCGTCGGCGGAGAGGCTGGTAACGATGAAGTCCCCGGAGAACCCGTCGCCATACGCCGACTGCAGCTCCGACTCTGCCTTCCACCCCAGTGGCAGGGAGGGCATCTTGCCGTGGGCCTGAAGGCGGTCGCGCAGGTCGACGAGGAGGTTCTCGCCGCTCAGTCCCTGCACGCCCAGACGGGCACGCGACTTGGAAACCCAGTACATGACGCCCATGAGAGCGACCAGCAGCACCCAACCTGGCACCCATCGGAGGTCGTCCATTGTCCGCTGGCCGCTGTAGGCCGCCCAGCCGAGGACATAGGCATCGCAAAGGACGGCCCGACGGGGATCCAGGAAAAGCCCCGCGAGCACAGCGACGAGGTAGAAGGCGCCTGCCGACACGACCATGGGCGCCTCGAGGCGCAGCAGCCCGATGACGGTGGTGCCGATCAGCACCAGCACGCTGACGGTGAGGGGCAGATGGCGCCCGAGCACCGCATTGCGCCGGATGGCGCGGCGCAGCCACGTGCTGCTGCTGTGCGTTGTCAGCAGGTCGGAGCGCGCCGTCACAGGAAGATGACTCCCGCAGTCAGGGGTGATCGGGGGTAATGCGAGCCACACTAGCCCGCAAGCGTGAATCCAGAGTCGGTTTGTACGGTTTCGTCAGCCCTGGGGTACAGCACCGGTTTGCTCGTATGCCGTGAGCATGCCGATGCGACGGGTGTGGCGGGACTCGTGGGAGAAGGAGGTGGCGAGGAAGGTGCGCACCATGGCCTTGGCCTCCTCGAGCGTGTTCATGCGCGCGCCGATGGAGATGACCTGGGCGTCGTTGTGCTCGCGCGCCAGGCGGGCGAGCTCCTCGTTGTAGCAGAGCGCCGCGCGGATGCCAGTCACCTTGTTGGCCGCCATCGCCTCGCCGTTGCCCGAGCCGCCCAACACGATCCCCCGGGACCCCCGGTCACCGGCCACGGCCTCGGCGGTCCGCAGCACGTAGACCGGGTAGTCGTCCTCGGCGTCGTAGGAGATCGGCCCGTGGTTGGTCACCTGGTGCCCCTCCTCCTCGAGGAAGACGACCAGCGCCCCGAGCATCTCGTATGCCGCGTGGTCGCCGCCGATGTGAACGCGCATGGTGGTGCTCCTGTCCGGTGCCGGTGCGGGGGCAGGCTCGCTAGAACTGCGGGCCCAGGGTGCGGGTGCGCTTGATCTCGAAGAAGCCGGGGGTGCCGGCCACGAGCACGCACCCGTCCCAGAGCCGCCCCGCGGCCTCGCCCTTGGGCGCGGGCGTGACGACTGGCCCGAAGAAGGCAGTGCCGCTCACGGCGATCACGGGCGTTCCGACCTCGTCGCCCACCAGGTCCATCGCGCGCTGGTGGCTAGCCCGTAGCGCTCCGTCGACGGTGTCTTCGCCGGCATACCTCGCAAGCTCCGCCGGCAGGCCCACCTCGTGGAGGGAGTCGGCCACGACAGCCTCGTAGTCCTTCTGCCCGCCTGGGTGGATGCGCGTGCCCATGGCGTCATAGAGGGGCTTGATGACCTCGTCACCGTGCTCGCGGGCGGCCGCGGTGATGACCCGCACCGGACCCCAGGCCCGGTCCATCATGGCCCGGTAGTCGGGTGGAAGGTCGCGCCCTTCGTTGAGTACCGACAGGCTCATCACCGACCACGTGACGTCGATGTCGCGGACCTTCTCCACCTCCATGATCCAGCGCGACGTCATCCATGCCCACGGACAGGTCGGGTCGAACCAGAACTCCGCGTGTGCCCGTTCCACTTCCTCGATGGCCTGTGCACCCATGCCTGCCATCCTGCCACTGCCAGACATCTCCTCTGCCGGGCAGTCGTGCGAGGATGACTGCCTGCCCACCGCGGCTCCCCTGATGTCACGACGAACCCGCGGATCCCCTGCGGATCCGCTACCTGGAGCATCCCTGTGCCTGCCGAGAACCTGACCCGCGCCGAGGCGACCGCCCGCGCCTCCCTCGTTTCCGTCGACCACTACGGAGTAGAGCTCGACCTCACGACGTCCGACACGGACTTCCGCTCCCGCACGACCGCGACGTTCACCGCCGCAGAACCCGGAACCGAGACCTTCATCGACCTCATCGCCAGGTCGGTCGAGGAGATCCGGCTCAACGGTGTCGCGCTCGACCCCTCAGCGCACTTCGACGGAACGCGGGTCCGGCTCCCAGGGCTGGGCGAGCACAACGAGCTCGTCATCGACGCCACGGCCGTCTACATGAACACCGGTGAGGGCCTGCACCGCTTCGTGGACCCGGCTGATGGCGAGGTGTACCTCTACTCGCAGTTCGAGGTGGCCGACTCCCGGCGCATGTTCGCCGTGTTCGAGCAGCCCGACCTCAAGGCCTCGTTCACGTTCACGGTGACTGCGCCCGGGCACTGGCAGGTTGTCTCGAACTCCCCGACGCCCGAGCCACAGCCGATAGGCGGGGGCTCTGCGATCTGGCGGTTCAAGACAACCCCCCGCATGTCGAGCTACATCACGGCCCTGATCGCAGGGCCCTACGACGTCGTGCGCGACGAAGCTGCCTCCCGCAAGGGTGCGGTCCCGCTGGCGATCTACTGCCGCAAGTCGCTCTCGGCCTACCTCGACGCCGACAACATCTTCGACCTCACCAAGCGCGGCTTCGCGTTCTTCGAGGCGGAGTTCGACTCCGAGTACCCCTTCGACAAGTACGACCAGCTCTTCACGCCGGAGTACAACATGGGCGCCATGGAGAACGCCGGAGCGGTGACCATCAACGAGAAGTACGTCTTCCGCGCCAAGGTGACCGAGTACCTGGTCGAGCGCCGCGGCCTCACCATCCTGCACGAGCTGGCGCACATGTGGTTCGGCAACCTGGTCACGATGAAGTGGTGGGACGACCTCTGGCTCAACGAGTCCTTTGCCGAATGGGCCTCCACCACCTGCCAGGCCGAGGCGACCCAGTGGTCGGAGGCGTGGACGACGTTCGGCATCTCGGAGAAGGCATGGGCCTACCGGCAGGACCAGCTCTCCTCGACCCACCCGATCGTCGCCCCGATCCGCGACCTCCGGGACGTCGAGGTCAACTTCGACGGCATCACCTACGCCAAGGGCGCCTCGGTCCTGAAGCAGCTGGTTGCCTACGTCGGTCGACAGCCCTTCGTGGACGGCCTGCGGGCGTACTTCGACAAGCACGCCTGGGGCAACACCACCCTGGGCGACCTCCTGCAGGAGCTCGAGGCGACGTCCGGTCGCGACCTGGGTGCCTGGTCGGCACTCTGGCTTGAGACAGCCGGCGTCAACACCCTGCGTCCGGACCTGCAGGTCGATGACGCCCAGGTGATCACGGGCGCCGGCATCCTGCAGTCGGCCGCACCTGGCTACGAGACCCTCCGGCCGCACCGCCTCGCCGTCGGCCTCTACACCGTCCGCGACGGGCTGCTGGTCCGCACCGAGCGCATCGAGCTCGACATCGCCGGTGAGGCCACACCCGTGCCTGCCCTCGTCGGGCGGCCCAAGCCGGACCTGCTGCTCGTCAACGACGACGACCTCGCCTACGCGAAGATCCGACTCGACGACCGCTCCCTGTCCACCGCCCTGGCTCATCCGCGCGCCTTCATCGACAGCATGCCCCGGGCGCTCGTGCTCGGCGCCATGTGGGACATGGCACGTGACGCCGAGATGCGCCCGCGCGACTACGTCACGTTCGTCCTGGACGCCATGGAGGGCGAGGGCAACTCGACGCTGCTGCTCACGACGCTCGCCCAGCTGCGCACGGCCGCCCAGCTCTACGTTGCCCGCGGCGACCAGGAGGCCATCCGGGGTGCGACCCTCGATCGCCTGCTCGACCTCGCGCGCAGTGCGGAGCCGGGCAGCGATGCCCAGCTCCAGCTGCTGACCAACTATGCGGCCTTCCTCGCCCAGGGCGACGACCCGGCATACGTCCGCGGTCTGCTCGAGGGCACTGAGGCTATCCCCGGACTCGCCGTCGACACCGAGGTCCGCTGGACCCTCCTCACGGCACTCGCCGCCACCGGCGCCGCCGACGAGGCGGAGATCCGTGGCGAGCGCGCACACGACAACACGGCCACCGGCCGGGAGCGCGAGGCCCGGGCCCTGGCGTCCATCCCCACCGCCGAGGCCAAGGCCAGGGCGTGGCGCGATGCCATCGAGGCCACGGACCTCAGCAACTCGGTGGTGGAGGCGCTGGCCCTCGGCTTCGGACGCGGCGACCGGGAACTGCTCCAGCCGTATGTCGCGCCGTTCCACGACATGCTCCTCGACGTGTGGTCGTCCCGCACGCACGCCATCCGCGAGGCGATCGTCCGGGGCTTCTACCCGATGGGCCTGGCCACCGAAGAGCTCCGCGCCGCGTCCCAGGCGTGGCTGGAGGCGCACCCCGACGCGCCCGCGGGACTGGTCCGGCTGGTCGCCGAGAACCGCGACGCCGTGACCCGCGCCCTCGCTGCCCAGGCGCGCGACGCGCGGGAGTAGCACCGTGCTGGAGCACTGGCTCAAGGTCGCGAGCGAAGTCACCTGGCAGTCGGCGTGGGACTGGTTCAGCGGCGTTCCCCTGCAGATTCTCGCCACCATCGCAGGTGCCCTTGTCCTGCGGTGGCTCCTCCACCGGGTCATCAACCGAGTGGTCGAGACGACGACGTCGAAGTCGACTGCGCGCCTGGCCACGTCCGGTCGCGCCAGCCGCGTCCTGGCCGAGGCGACCGGGCTCGCCCACGAGCGTCATGTCCAGCGGACGCGCGCCATGGGGGCGCTGCTGCGCAGCTCGGTGACCGTTGCAATCGTCCTGGTGACGACGCTGACCGTGATGGCCTTGCTCGGCATCCCGCTCGGCCCGCTGCTCGCCTCCGCCGGTGTGGGAGGCGTTGCGCTCGGCTTCGGCGCCCAGAGCCTGGTCAAGGACTTCCTGTCCGGGATCTTCATGATCGTGGAGGACCAGTACGGCGTGGGCGACGTCATCGACACCGGTGAGGCGATCGGCACCGTGGAGGACGTCACGCTTCGGGTGACCAAGCTGCGCGACGGCAATGGTGTCGCTTGGTACGTCCGCAACGGCGAGATCATCCGGATCGGCAACAAGTCGCAGGGCTGGTCCACGGCGATCGTCGACGTGCCGGTGTCGTATGCCGAGAGGCTCGAGCGCGTGCTCTCGATCATCAGCGAGGTCGTGCACGCGATGGACACCGACCCGGACTGGCAGGACCGGCTCCTCGAGGAGCCGGTCGTGGCCGGCGTCGAGTCGATGACCGGTAACGCGGTCACCGTGCGCGTGACGGCGATGTGCGCGCCCAACGAGAACCTCGCGGTCCAGCGCGAGCTGCGCCAGCGCATCAAGGACGCGTTCGACGCGGCCGGGGTGAAGGCGCCCGCCACAGTGCCGTTCGGGCCGCGCTGACGGCTCGGTGATGGCACGAGGGTGGGTCGGCCCCGGCTCGACGTGTCGCCGGATGAGAGACTTGCGGGCGTGACGTCCAGCGAGCCCACCCCCACTGCACGCGCGCCCGTCCATGAGACGTTCTACGACCAGGTCGGTGGTCACGAGACGTTCCGCCGCCTCGTCCACGAGTTCTACCGAGGGGTGGCGAGCGACCCGGACCTGCGGGCTCTCTACCCCGAGGACGACCTCGGGCCGGCCGAGGAGCGGCTCCGGATGTTCCTCGAGCAGTACTGGGGCGGACCCACGACGTACTCCGAGCGCCGCGGCCATCCCCGGCTGCGGATGCGCCACCACCCGTTCGCCGTGACGCCGGCCCAGCGCGACCGCTGGCTCAAGCACATGATGGCGGCCGTCGACACGCTGGAGCTTGCCCCGGCGCACGACCTCATCCTGCGCGACTACCTCGACCGAGCGGCGCACTCGATGGTCAACAGGTTCGACGACTGAGGCGGTTCCACGACTGAGGTGAGGTCGGAGAGCCAGCCAGCCCACCGGCATACCCTGCAATTCTTTGCTCGAATCGCAAGACCTTGCAGAATGGGTTGGACCCGACCCCCACGCAAGGGAGATCATGACTTCCCGTGACTGACGTTCTCCAGACATTGCACGTCCACCCAGCCCACGGGCCCAGCGCCGAGTGGTGGCGCCATGCGGTCATCTACCAGATCTACCCGCGGTCGTGGGCCGACGGGAACGGCGACGGCATTGGCGACCTTCCGGCCGTCACTCAGCGCCTCGACTACCTCAAGGCCCTCGGCGTCGACGCGATCTGGTTCTCGCCGTTCTTCACCTCACCGCAGGCGGACGCGGGCTACGACGTGGCCGACTACCGCGACATCGACCCCCTCTTCGGTGACCTCTCGGCCGCCGACCACATGCTCGAGCGGGCCCACCAGCTCGGGCTCAGGGTGGTCCTCGACCTCGTGCCGAACCACTCCTCGGACGAGCACCCGTGGTTCCAGGCCGCTCTGGCTGCCGGTCCGAGCTGTCCCGAGCGCGACCGCTACATCTTCCGCGAGGGCAAGGGCGCAGACGGCGGCGAGCCCCCGAACGACTGGCGCTCGGTCTTCGGCGGCACGGCCTGGACCCGGGTCACCGAGGCCGACGGCTCCCCCGGCCAGTGGTACCTGCACCTGTTCGACTCCAAGCAGCCCGACTTCAACTGGTCCAACCTCGAGGTGCGCGAGGAGTTCCTCTCGGTGCTGCGCTTCTGGCTCGACCGCGGGGTGGACGGCTTCCGGGTCGACGTGGCCCACGGCCTGGTGAAGCGCGAGGGGCTCCCCGACTACCCCAAGGAGCAGGAGCTGATCCCGGAGCAGCCCACCGGCGCTGCGCCGATGTGGGACCAGGATGGCGTCCACGAGATCTACCGCGACTGGCGCAAGCTGCTGGACTCGTACGGCAAGCCCGCGCGCATGATGTGTGCCGAGGCTTGGGTCAAGCCGGTGGAGCGCCTGGTCCGCTACGTGCGCGAGGACGAGTTCAACCAGGCGTTCAACTTCGACTTCCTCGACTGCCCCTGGCAGGCGGAGAGCCTCCGCGACGTCATCGAGGCGTCGCTGCGCTCGGCCGACAGCGTGGGTGCGCCGAGCACCTGGGTGCTGTCCAACCACGATGTCGTCCGCCACGCCTCGCGGCTCGGCCTGCCCGTCGGGGACAAACGTCCCAACGGCATTGGCGTCGACGACCCCCAGCCGGACCGCGAGCTCGGCCTCAAGCGGGCCCGCGCGGCCACGGCCCTGATGCTGGCCCTGCCGGGCAGCGCCTACCTGTACCAGGGCGAGGAGCTCGGCCTGCCGGACTCCACGGAGGTGCCCCACCACGTCCGTCAGGACCCGACCTTCCACCGCACGTCGGGCACGGAGCTCGGCCGCGACGGGTGCCGGATCCCGATGCCGTGGACGAAGGACGCCCCAGGGTTCGGCTTCGGCCCCAGCGACCAGACCTGGCTGCCCCAGCCGGAGATCTACGGCGGGTATGCCGTCGACCAGCAGGAGGGCGTGGCGGGCTCGACGCTCGAGCTGTACCGCGCCCTGCTGTCCACGCGCAGCGCGCTCAGCCTCGGACTCGGTGACCTCGACTGGCTCGACGGGTACCCCACCGATGTCGTGGCTCTCCGCAACGCAGGCCCCGAGGGGTCGGCCGACGGAAGCGCAACGGTCGTGGTCGCCAACCTGGGGTCGCAGCCGGTGGCCCTGCCGGAGGGGGCACAGGTCCTGGTCGCGTCGGGCCCTCTGACCGACGAGGGGCTGGTCCCCACGGACACGACGGTCTGGGCGCACGTCGGCTGACCGGGAGGCGCGCAAGCCGCGGGTAGCCAGACGGCCGTCGTACCGTGGGTCCTGTGCGGGCCGAAGACTTCGCCTATCTTGAGGCCCCCACCCCGGTCGGGCTCGCCCACCGAGGTGGGGCCGCATACCCGCCCAACCGCGGCCTTGAGAACTCGCTCGCCGCGTTCCGCAACGCGGTCGCCATGGGCTACCGATACCTCGAGACTGACGTCCACGCCACGGCGGACGGGCACCTTCTGGCTTTCCACGACTCACGGCTCGACCGGGTCAGCACCGGAATCGGCCCGGTCGCCGATCAGCCGCTGGCCGCCGTCCGCGAGGCCCGGATCAACGGCACCGAGGCGATTCCCTTGCTGTCGCAGCTCTTCGAGGAGTTCCCGCAGGCGCGCATCAACATCGACGTCAAGTCGTCCGGTGCCATCGGGCCGCTGATTCGCACCATCTGGGAGCACGACGCAGCCGAACGGGTCTGCGTGGCGTCGTTCTCCGAGGTCCGCCTGCGCACGGTGCGCCGCCTGCTCGGGCCTGGCGTGGCGACGGCGGCCGGGCTGGTCGGCGTTGCTGCGATGCGGTTCGCCCCCTGGAGGCTCCACCAGCTGCTGGCGACGCCAGCACCCGTGCTCCAGATCCCGGCACGCCGCCGCGTCGGACCCCTCGACGTCCCCCTCGTCACCGGGCGACTCGTCGAGCGCGCCCACCAGCTGGGGAAGCACGTCCACGTCTGGACCATCGACGAGGCCGAGGAGATGCGGCGGCTCTTCGACCTGGGGGTCGACGGCATCGTCAGCGACCGGATCGACACCTTGCGCGATGTGCTCGCCGAGCGGGGCCAACCACTCGAACGGCCGGCGGGCTGAGTCAGCGGATCAGCACGTGCCCGGCCGGCGTCGACAGCCGGGTCCAGCGGCCGTTCGTGAAGATGGTCACCTCGCTGCCTGGCACGAGGAAGCCCAGGGCGTATGCCGCGAATGCGCCGCCCGAAGGAAAGGCCGGTGACGTCGTGGTCGCCGTCCGCCAGGTGCGCGCACGGAGCGCGGTCACTGCGTGGCCCCCGGAGCCCTCCGGTGTCCCTTCCGCGATTGCGGCGATCCCGTCGCGCGCGACCGCCACGACGTCGTCGGAGGCGACCGATCCGACCCGCTCCCACCCGGAGCGCGGAGGCGACAGGGCCGCCCAGGGTGCCCGGACCAGCGTCGGGGGCACCGAGAGCACCCGGGCCGTGGCATCCCGCGCCACACGGTCCGTGATGGCTCCCAGCGGAACCGTCAGGTCAAGGGCCGCCGGCTCGGCCAGGGCCATGACCCGCAGGCCGAGGACGGTTCCCTCCCCGAGCAGTCCGGAGCCGGGCAGGACACCCACATACGCGGCCAAGGTGGTGCCGGCGGCCTGAAGGCGCATGGCGCCGGACTCATCCGCGGACTTGGCCCGGACGGCGTACCTGCCCAGGTCGGCCAGCTGGTGGTGGTCGGGAAAGACGAGCTCGGTCATCGCCTTCGCCACCGGAAGGCTGCCGGGGCGCCCTCGTGCTGTCTCAGGATGCCGCGCTCCTCCGGCGCCATGCGCCGCGGCGCGTCGGCGGCGAAGCTGTAGAGAACCAGGGTCGTCTCAGCGCGTGCGTATACGGTGCTGCCCACCGATTCCGGGTCGCGCACCTCGTAGGCGAGGTCGAAACTGGCCCCGCTGATGCGGGTGGCCCACATGTCCACGCTGATCGGCGCGTGCCGGAAGGTCAGCGGGGCGAGGTACTCGATCTCGTGGCGGGCGACGAGGACACCCTCGTCGACGAGCGACCGGTCCTGCCCGAACCACTCCTTGAAGCCAATGACCCGGGCGTCCTCCAGCAGTCTCAGAAACTGCACGTTGTTGACATGTCCATACGCATCCATGTCGCTCCAGCGCAGCGGCACGTCGACACAGTAATGGGCTCCAGCAGGGCTTTGGTCGGGGGCGGCCATGTGGACATCTTGGCAGCGGTGTCCGCGACCCGGCATACCGTGTCGGGCATGACCTCTCCCCCCGCCGCCAGCCCGCCGGTTGGCACCGACTCGGCCGCCCCCGAGGTGGCAGCGGGCGCGCTCTCCGCCCTGCGCCGCCTCGTGGGTCATCCCGACGCCACGTTCCGCGAGGGACAGCTTCCTGCGATCGGGTCCCTCGTGGACGCACGGCAGCGGGTCCTGGTCGTCCAGCGCACGGGCTGGGGCAAGTCCGCCGTCTACTTCGTGGCCACCGCCCTGTGCCGGGCGGCGGGAGCCGGGCCCACGGTCATCATCTCGCCGCTGCTGGCGCTGATGCGCGACCAGGTCGCCGCGGCTGAGCGGGCGGGCATCCACGCCGTGACGATGAACTCGGCCAACCCCGAGACGTGGGGCGAGGTGAGCGCCGCCCTCGCCCGGGACGAGGTGGACGTGCTCCTGGTCAGTCCCGAGCGGCTCAACAACCCGCGCTTCCGTGACGAGCAGCTGCCTGACCTCGCGCGGCGATGCGGGCTGCTGGTCATCGACGAGGCCCATTGCGTCAGCGACTGGGGGCACGACTTCCGGCCCGACTACCGCCGGATCCGCGACCTGCTGACCGCGCTCCCCGAGGGCACGCCGGTGCTCGCGACCACCGCCACGGCCAACGCCAGAGTGGTCTCCGACGTGGTCGAACAGCTGGGCGTCGGCGGACACCAGGTGGTCACGCTGCGGGGCGGGCTGGCCCGGGACTCCCTGCGGCTGGGGGTCCTGCCCCTGACGTCTCCGGAGCAGCGGCTGGCCTGGCTGATCGCTCACCTGGGGAGTCTCAGCGGGAGCGGCATCATCTACACCCTCACGGTGTCCGGCGCCGAGGACGTCGCCGCAGCGCTGCGCGAGGCAGGGCACAACGTGCGCCCCTACACGGGGCGCACCGACCCAGCCGAGCGGGAAGAGCTCGAGCGCGCGCTGCGCGACAACGAGGTCAAGGCGCTGGTCGCCACCAGCGCCCTCGGCATGGGGTTCGACAAGCCCGACCTCGGCTTCGTGCTCCACCTCGGCGCGCCCTCCTCGCCGGTTGCCTACTACCAACAGGTGGGGCGCGCCGGCCGGGCCACCGAGCGGGCCGACGTCCTGCTCCTGCCCGGGCCGGAGGACCGCGACATCTGGGCGTACTTCGCCTCGGCGTCGATGCCCCGGCAAGAGCAAGCCGACGGCGTGCTTGCCGCCCTGTCCGGCTCGGCCGGTCCGCTCTCGACGCCGGCTCTGGAGTCCATCGTCGACGTCCGGCGCACGCGGCTCGAGCTGCTGCTGAAGGTGCTCGACGTCGACGGAGCGGTGTCCCGGGTGAGCGGCGGCTGGACGGCGACTGGCGCGCCGTGGAGCTACGACGCGGAGCGCTACTCACGGGTGGCCGCCGCCCGCGAACACGAGCAGTCCCTCATGCTGCGCTACGAGCAGGGCGAGACGTGCCGCATGGCGTTCCTCCAGGAGTCCCTCGACGACCCGACGGCCGCACCGTGTGGGCGCTGCGATGCCTGTGCCGGCCCGTGGTTCCCCACCGAGATCCCGCCTGCCGCCGTGACCACGGCGAGGGGACGGCTGGCGCGTGCGGGTGCCGACGTGGAGCCCAGGGCCCAGTGGCCGACCGGCCTGGAGCGGCTCGGCGTGCCGCTGCGCGGCAAGATCCCCCCGGACGCCGCGCTGTTGCCGGGACGAGCGCTGGCCCGGCTGAGCGACCTGGGGTGGGGGCAGTCCCTCCGCGGGTTCCTGCGCGAGGACCCGCCGGCCACACCAGAGCTGCTTCGCGCCTGTGTGGGCGTGCTGGCCGAGTGGGGCTGGGCCGACCGTCCGACCGGGGTCGTGGCCATCCCCTCGCGACGACGCCCGCGGCTCGTGGGCTCTGTTGCCGAGGGGCTGGCCGAGATCGGGAGGCTGCCGTTCCTCGGGTGGCTGGACCTCGTTGACGGCGGCCCGGTCGGAGACCCCGGTGGCAACAGCGCCTTCCGGCTGGCCGGCGTCTGGGGCCGGCTCGCCGTCGGCGACGACCTGGCTGAGGCCCTACGCCACGGTAGTGGCCCGGTCCTGCTGGTCGACGACCTGGTGAGCAGCCGCTGGACGATGACGGTCGCCGGCCAAGCTGTCCTGGGCGCCGGCGCCGATGCCGTCCTGCCATTCGCCCTCGCCATCGACGGCTGAGGTCGGGTGCGCCAGGGGAACGGTGAGGATCGGAAGGAAGAACTGCACGACCGGACCGATCAGCAGTGCGTACAACACCGTGCCCAGCCCCACGGTGCCGCCGAGCAGCCAGCCGACGGCCAGGACAGTCACCTCCAAGGTGGTGCGCACCAGCCGAACGCTGCGACCGGAGCGGCGCACGAGCCCAGTCATCAGACCGTCACGCGGCCCCGGGCCGAACTGGCTCCCGATGTAGAGAGCCCCGGCCAGGCCGTTGGCGACGATCCCGCCCACGAGGAGCGACCCGCGAGCCAGCAGGGCTTCCGGCGCGTGCAGAAGGGCCAGGGTGGCATCGCTTGCGAGTCCGATGACCACCACGTTGAGCAGCGTTCCCAGGCCGGGCCACTGTCGCAGCGGCAGCCAGAGCACCAGGACGATCGCCCCCACGACGATCACGACGGTGCCGAAACTGAGCCCGGTGTGCTGGACAAACCCGTAGTGGAAGACGTCCCAGGGGTCGAGCCCCAGGCCGGAGCGCAGCATCATGGCCATCGACGCGCCGTAGAGCGTGAGCCCGGCCAGAAGCTGGACGAGCCGCCTGGGCCGGCGGCCAGCCTGCCACTGCTCCAGCGGGCTCAGGGCGGCGAGGTCGGTGCGGGACATGCCGCCTAGCCTGACTGGCGGGTGGACTGTTTTCCAATAGCCAATTGTGTCAAAGTGGCCTTATGGCTCCGAGAACAATCTCCGCCGCACGACTTGTAGACCTCCTCGGGTCGTCCGCCTCGGCCACGCCGGCGTACCGAGGCATCGCCGACGGGCTCCGGCTGCTCATCGCCGATGGGCAGGTGCCTGCCGGCACCCGGCTGCCCAGCGAGCGCGAGCTCACCGCAGCCCTGGACGTCAGCCGGACCACCGTGACTCGCGCCTATGCCACACTGCGGGACTCCGGTTATGCCACGGCGCGCCAGGGATCTGGAACCGTGGCGGGCCTGCCTTCGGCCTCCGGCAGGCGTCATGGGACACCCCTGCTGCCCACCGACCGCAATGCCGAGGGCTCGATCAACCTCACGTGTGCGGCACTGCCCGCGCCCCATGGAACGGCCGTCGCCTACGAGGCGGCGGCGGCTGCGCTCCCGGCCTACCTGGACGGGACCGGCTACCACGCATTGGGCCTGGAGGAGCTGCGCGAACGGATCGCGGATCGCTACTCGGCCCGTGGCCTACCCACGACGCCGGACCAGGTGATGGTCACCGCCGGTGCGCTCGGCGCCTTGGCTGCAACGCTCCGGGCATTCCTGGCGACCGGCGACCGCGTGCTCATGGAGAGCCCCACGTATCCCAACGCCATCGCGGCAGTGCGCAGCTCGGGTGCGCGCCCCGTGGCACTCCCCCTCGACTCCTCGGGATGGGCGACTGGCACGCTGGAGGCCGCCCTGCGCCAGACTTCGCCGCGGGCCACCTATCTCATGCCGGACTTCCAGAACCCGACGGGCGCCCTCATGCCAGACCACCAGCGCGAGGCTGTCGGGACCGCCCTGCGCCGGGCGCACACCCTCACCATCGTCGACGAAACCCTCGTCGACCTCGCCGGGCCTGAGGCGCCCGTGCCGACGCGGCGACCCCTCGCGGCTGTTGCGCCTGGCGCCATCACCCTGGGGAGCACGAGCAAAGCCTTCTGGGGCGGCCTGCGGGTCGGCTGGCTGCGCGCGCCGCTCGACCTCATGCCGGCCCTGACCGAGGCGCGGCTCACCCTCGACCTGGGCGCGCCGGTCTTGGAGCAGCTCGTCCTCGTGCGACTGCTGGAGATCCAGGATGCGATCCTCCGCGAGCGGCGGACGCAGCTCGCCGTCTCGCGGGCCGCCCTGGCCGAGGCCCTCGCCGAGATCCTGCCGTCGTGGCGGTTCACGATGCCCTCGGGCGGACTGAGCCTGTGGGTCGAGCTGCCGGAGCCGATGTCGACCGCACTCACGGTCTCCGCCGAGCGACAAGGCGTACTGCTCGCGCCCGGGCCGCAGTTCGCCGTCGAGGGCGGGCTCGAGCGCTGGATCCGGCTCCCCTACACCGCGTCCCCGGAGGTTCTGCGGGATGCCGTCCGTCGTCTGGAGCTCGCTTCGCGCGAGCTGGGCACGGGGTTCAGTGGGCGGCGTCGCGCCCTGGCTCCGCTGATCGCCTGAGCTCGGGCCACCTGTCCGCAGCTCACGAGCCCGGCGGCTCCACTGAGCCCGGTGGCCGCCGGCATGGCAAGAGGCCCGGCTTTCACCGGGCCTCTCCCCACGCCCTCCGTCTAGTCGGCTGGCTCCCAATCGCTGGCGAACTCGGCCCACGGGCGCGCCGAGCCCACCGGCCCGAACAGGGCCCCGTCGGCAGGCCCCAGCGACAGGCTCTCCACCCGCAGCGCCACCGGCCCGAGCGGCTTGTCGGCGCGCACGTCGAGCACCAGCCCGGTCTCGGCGTCCACGGCGACCCGCAACCGGTCACCGGCGTACATCGTCACGGCCCGCCCTGTGGCCTCGTGCACGCCCGAGCCTTCGGCGGTGGGCATGTCGAGGTCCAGCCACCCAGCCGCCGCCTCATCCACAGACCGCAGCGCCACCACCTCGGGCAGCGGGTGCCGGAACACCGGGACGGAGCCCGGCGGCGCGTACCACACGTCAGCACCGCCGTCCTCGCGCCAGAACGTGCCGTGAGACCCCTCCACCCACAGCCCGCCCCCGCCGGACTCGCACCGCCACGAGGCCCCGTCCGACCAGCAGGAGACCGTCCGCGGGGCCCCCGGCGCCGCCCCCGTCAGGGTGCACACGAGGTGCGCCACCTCACCACCGAGGCGCGGCCCCGGGGCTTCATCGGACGGGAGGTCCCAACTGGTCGGACTCATGGTCACCTTCTAGCAGAGAGTTGCGGAGTAGGAGTTGTGGGGCCCGGACGAAGTGATAACCCCGTTGGGATCGGCTTGCCCGTAGGCCCTCGTACGGAACGTCCCAGGGCCCGCGCTGGAGCAGTAGACGAACGCGCCCTTGTACACGTGGGACATCACCGTCCAGACCGAGCACGAGTAAGAGGTCCGGTCGTAGAAGTTGCCGAAGTAGTCCCTCTGTTGGAGTTCTATGCACACCCGCTGCGTGATGAATTGGCCCACGCAGTCCTGATAGCCGTCGTAGGCGATCCCAGGCGCGTAGTTCGCACCCGTGGCCGAGTGCGGGCACCGGCGTGCCCTGGGCAGGCCAACACCGACTCGGCCACGTTCGGAGAAACGCCGCCCTTCGACGCGGGCGCCGAATCCCCGGAGTTCGACCAGTCGGGGTTGGGGTCGCCGTCGTTGGTCGTAGCCCCCGCCAGCGACACCGAGCCGAACACCAGCGCCGCGGCGATGGTGACAGCCGATGCGATACGTCTTGCAAAGGGCGGTGAACCGTGCCCCGTCCGGGATCCCGTCAGTCCACCCTCGGGAAGCCGCAGAGCCGCTCCCACTCGGTCAGGGTGGCCCGATGCTGGTTCCTGACCCGGCCGCCGGTCACCCCGGAGTGCGGGGCGGGGCGTCGTCGCCCACCGGCAGCGCGGGGTCGGCCGGGCGGGGTCCCGGGTGCTTGTACTGGAAGACGAGCGCGCGGCACAGCCCGAGCAACGCGAGGTTGACGAACACGCTGAGGTAGCCGGCGAACTGGCTCTGGAGCAGCCGGAAGAACTGCACCACGAGCAACTCCAGCAGCAGTGCTGCCTCGATGTACTCCAGGGCTCGCAGCCGCGATCCGCGCCGCCACTGCCGGAGTCCCAGCCCGCTCAGCAGTGCGGCGACGAGGGCGGAGACAAGATAGGCGACCTGCCGCCCTCCGGGCTCGCGGACCACGGCAATGACCGGGCCGACCACTGCCCAGAGCACGAAGCCCACGAGCAGGAAGGCGCCCCACCGCTGCACCGGCTCCGTGCTCGGGAGGCCGACGATCTTCGCGCGCAGCCAGGCGTAGAGCCGCGCGACCCATGAGCGACTGGGCGGCTGCGCAGGGAGTCCCTGAAGGGTGTCCAAGAGCGGGGCGGCGAGCGGTTCTCCGGGATCCGCCGCCGCCGCCAGGTCGATCGCACGGCGTCGCTCGTCCTCGTCGAGATCGTGGGCTGCCGACTCCTTGAGCATCTCGACAGCGTTGACGACAAGCTCCTTGTCGGTCAGCGGCCGGCGCTGAACGGCGAAGGACACCACGAGGTACATCACCACGAACGTGGCGTAGATGATCGCGGCGACCGGGGCGAAGAAGTAGTCGTTGTCCCCGGTCACGAACTTGCCGACCTCGTCGATGAACAGCCCGAAGCCGACTCCGGCCAGGACGGTCGCGACGTCCTTGGCCTTTCGGCTGAGGAACATCATGAACGTCAGCTGGGCGACGAGCATGAGCAGGCCACCCCACAGCAGGTGGGCGAAGTGCAGCCCGCCACCCCCGATCTGAGGGAACCCGGTCAGCGCAAGGAACAGCCTTGTCACGGTGATCGAGATCACCGCGCACACGACGAAGAGCTCGAACCGGTCTGCTCCCTCCGCATCGCGCACCGGGAAGTGGCGCCGCACCCTCCCGGCCGTCACGCGGCGCGAGGCCACATCCTTCGCACCCGGCTCCCGTCCACCGGGCCCGTGCTCAGCCTCCACCTCGCGATGGTGTCACAGCTTCGCCGGTTCTCGAGAGGCACTGGCTACTGTCTCCCCGTGACCTTCGACCAGCCCCGCACTCCCCCGAACGACCCTCTGAACGACCCTTCAACCGACCCCCTGAGCGACCTCCTCCGCCTCCTCGTCCTGGAGGAGCTGGGCAGCGCACGCATCAGCGTCGAGGGCTTCTCGGGGTCGGCCGCCGCGTCCATCGGCGAATCGGCCGCCACGGTCTTCCTCGGACCCAGCCAGGCGATGCCCCATGGCCGGGTGTTCGGTGGACAGGTCCTGGCGCAGTGCGTGATGGCGGCCGGCCGCACGGTTACCGATGTGGGAGAGGTCGGCAGCACCCGCGCGATCCACTCGCTGCACGGCTACTTCATGCGCCCGGGGGACGACACCCTGCCCATCAGGTTCGCCGTAGAGCGCATGCGTGACGGGCGGTCCTTCTCCACCAGACGCGTCCATGCCATCCAGAACGGGCTCCCGATCCTGTCGATGATCGCCTCCTTCCAGGAACCCGCCAGCGGGCTCGACCACCAACTGCCCATGCCGCTGGCACCCGAGCCCAGCTCGGTGGCGTCGCTGAGTGACGAGATGAGCGGCATCGACCACCCCGACGCCCGGCACCTCGCCCGTCGGCCCATCGAGCACCGCCACGTCGAGGGACATCTATTCCTGAACCCGCCCTCACGCCGCGTGGCCGAGCAGAGCGTCTGGATGCGAGCGGTCGGGACCCTCCCCGACGACCCGCTGGTCCACGCGGCGGTTCTTGCTTATGCCTCCGACTACACCCTGCTCGAGCCGGTGATCCGACAGCACGGCCTCACCTGGCGCGACCGGCGGCTGCGAGTTGCGAGCCTCGATCACGCCATGTGGTTCCACCGCCCCGCCAAGGTCGATGACTGGATCCTCTACACCCAGGAATCCCCGTCCGCTTCCGGTGGCCGCGGGCTTGGCGTCGGGCGCATGTTCGCCCACGACGGGACCCTGGTCGCCACCGTCGCCCAAGAGGGAATGCTGCGGATCAAGGACGCACCCGAGGGCTGATCGCTGACTTTCCGGCCGCCACCTAGGCCGGGTCAACGGGTGCCGGCGCCACTCGGACGACGGCGACCGAGTGCCCGGTGAGGCGTATGCCGTCCGGCTGGCTCAGCCGAGTCGCCTCGCCCCAGGCGAGCAGGATGCGGTCGGGGGGCGCGTCCAGCGCGATCAGCTGGGTCCGATCGGCGAGGGTCACGACGACCCGGAAGGCACCGCGCGCCATGACCAGCCACCCCTGCTCCACGGAGCCGCTGACCGCCACTCCGGCCAGATCGCCCGCTACCAGCTCAGGGATCTCCCTGCGGAGGCGAATCAGGTCGCGGTACCAGTCCAGCATGCGCCGGTGTCCTGCTTGTTCGATCTCGCCCCACCGCAGCACCGACCTCTCCCGAGTCGCGGGGTCCTGCGGATCAGGGACAGATGCCGCGCCCCACCCGTGGCGTGCGAACTCGGCACGACGCCCGGTGCGCACGGCGGCCTGCAGCGCCGGTTCCGGGAAGTCGGTGAAGTACTGGAACGGCGTGGTGGCCCCCCACTCCTCGCCCATGAAGACCATCGGCGTGAAGGCCGAAAGGAGGCAGAGAGCGGCGCCGATCGCCTGCTGCCCCGGCGTCACCGTCGCGCTGATCCGGTCGCCCTGGGCTCGGTTGCCGACCTGGTCGTGGGTCTGCAGCGCGACGACGAAGCGCCGGCCGTCGACCGCCCCCCGGTCGACAGGCCGGCCCCACACCTGACCGCGGAAGCTCGACCAGCAGCCGTCGTGCAAGAACGCCGAGGTCAGGACCTTGGCGAGGGCGCCCCGTGCGGCGAAGTCGGCGTAATACCCCTGGGACTCGCAGGTGAGGGCCACGTGTAGCGCGTGGTGCACGTCGTCATCCCACTGCTGGGTCATACCCCGCCCTCCGGCGGCCACGGGCGCCACCATCGCGGGCTCGTTCAGGTCAGACTCGGCGACCAGAGAGAGGGGCCGGCCGAGCTGAGCCGCAAGCGCGGACACGGCATCCGACAGCTCGGCCAGGATGTCGCGTGGCGACTCGTCGTGGAAGGCATGCACGGCGTCCAGTCGCAGGGCGTCGACGTGGAAGTCCCGGAGCCACCGCAGCGCGTTGTCGACGACGTAACGGCGCACCTCGCGGGATCCCTCGCCGTCGAGGTTGACCGCCGGGCCCCAGGGCGTGGAGTACCGGTGCGTGAAGTACGGGCCGAAGCTCGCCAGGTGGTTGCCGCTGGGGCCGAGGTGGTTGTAGACGACGTCGAGGCAGACCCCGAGACCCCGGCGGTGGCACGCTCCGACGAAGGCCTGGAAGGCCGCCGGGCCGCCATAGGGGTCGTGCACGGCATACAGGTCCACGCCGTCGTAGCCCCAGCCCCACCGACCTGGGAAGGCGGCCACGGGCATTACCTCCACGACGTCGACGCCGAGGCCGACCAGGTGGTCGAGCCGCTCGATCGCGGAGGCAAACGTCCCCTCGGGAGTGAAGGTGCCGACGTGCAGCTCGTAGAACACCGCGCCCAGCGTGCCCCGTCCGCCGCAGGGGCCCGACCACGACGCGTCATCCCAGCGGTGGAGGCTCGGGTCGAACCACCGGCTCGGCCCGTCGACGCCGAACGGCTGCCACGCACTGCGCGGATCCGGCAGCAGGTCACCGCCGTCGAGGCTGAAGGCATAGTCGAACACCGAGTCGGACAACACAGAGTCGTATGCCGTGTGCTTGCCTCCCTGCCACGCCCACCAGTCGCCGGAGCGGGCTTGCATCGGGTGACGCACCGCGGTCTCGCCGGGGCCGAGAATGACGATCTCGACGTGTCCGGCCGACGGCGCCCAGACGGCGATCTCCGGCGGGATCACGAAGCCGTCCTCACCAGCAGCGCGACGGGCAGGTCGGCCAGCAGTGTCCCTAGATGGGCGGGATTCCGGAACTGGGAATCCCTGCGCGACAAGGCATCTCGCCAGTCTCCCGGGGGAAGTTGGAGGCTGTGGTCCGCCCAGCCGCCGGTCTCGCCCAGCCGGTGGGGGAAGCGGGTGACGACCGCGACGACCTGCGCTCCTGTGACCTCGTCACCCCGGGCCACGGCCACTGCATGCTCCGTTGTTGTTGGAACCGCCTGGTAGGTAGCGGTGTCACCGGTGAACCACTCGGGGTGCGCCCGCCGCAGGCGCAGCGCCTTTGAGCTGGTTAGCAGCTTCTCGTCCGACAGGTCCGCCGGCGGCCCGCCCGTCCCCAGGCACGACAGCCGATGCGTCCGCTCGGCGAAGTCGACGAGGCGGCGGTTGTCCGGGTCGACGAGGGACAGGTCGACCAGCTCGCTGCCCTGATAGACGTCGGGCACCCCGGGCAGCACGAGCTGGAGCAGTTTCTGGCCCAGGACGGTTGCCCGCCACGAGGGAGCAGTGGCCTCGACCCAGGCCTCGACGTGAGCCGCGATGGGCTCGCTGAACAGGCCGGCGACGAAGGCGGCCACGGCCGCCTCGTACCCCGCCACCGGGTCGGCCCACGAGGTGTGCAGCTTCGCCTCCCGGACTGCCTTCACGGCATACGCCTGGAGGCGTTCCTCGGACACCGGCCAGGCGCCCACAGCGGTCTGCCAGAGGAGGTACTCGGTGGCGGGGTCGAGCTCGGGTCGCCGCGACGACGCGGCGAGGCCCCGAGCCGCGGCGAGCCACGCGGCCCACTCGTCCGGCCGCTCCGCCAGCACGGCCAGCCGGGCACGCACGTCCTCCGACCGCTTCGTGTCGTGAGTCGAGAGCGCGGTCATAGTGGTTGGCCACGCGGCGAGCGTGCGCTCGGCGAACGCATGAAGGTCGACCGACGGGATTCCCACCACTCCCGGGTTGCCGCCGACCTCGTTCAGCCCCGTAAGACGGGTGTATCGGTAGAACGCGGTGTCCTCGACACCCTTGGCCATGACAGGTCCGCACGTCTGCTCGAACCGCGTGCCGACCTCGAACACCGCGTCGGGATGCTCCGAGGCCGGAGCGCTGGGCAGCTGCCCGACGACCAGGTCGCGCAGCTGGGCCAGGGCGGCGTGGTCGTGATCGGACACGTGAGCGCCGGCCCGCTCCACTGCCTCGTCGAGGACAGCGCGCGCATCGCGTCGCGTGGCCGGTGAGTACGCGCGGTACCGGTCCATCGAGACGAGGAGCCCGGTGAGCGCACGGCGCAGGGACGATCGCGGGAAGTCCGGCGCCAGCGCACAGACCAGCCCGAGCAGCCGCTCCACCTCGGGCACCAGCACCGTGTCGACCACCTGTTGCTTCGCGGCGACCACCTCGTCGGCGAGGGTGGCCGACTCGCCGGTGAGGCCGGCATACAGCTCGGTGAGCCGGTCCGCGCCGTCGGCGTCGGCGAAGACTTGCTGCACCCGCAGCAGCGTGTCGTAGCCGGTGGTGCCCGCGCACTGCCAGGAGTCGTCGAGCTCCTCCTCGCCCTCCAGGATCTTCTCCGCGACGACCCAGGCGTCGCCGGTGGCCTCGGCCAGGCGGGCCAGGTAGCCCCGGGGATCGGCGAGTCCGTCGGGGTGGTCGATCCGCAGTCCGTCGACCTGGCCGGAGGTGACCAGCTCGAGCACGAGGGCATGGGTGGCTTCGAAGACGTCCAGGTCCTCGACCCGTACCGCGATCAGGGAGGTGATGTCGAAGAAGCGGCGGTAGTTGAGTCGTCCGGTCTCGCGCCACGACGCAAGTCGGTAAGGCTGTGCCCCGATGAGGTCGGCCACGGGCAGGGTCTCGGTGCCGGGCCGCACGGGGAACTCGTGGTCGTGGTAGCGCACGACGTTCTCCGAGCCGTCCGGACCACCGTCCCCGACGAGCACCAGTTCGCCTGCCGCGAGCGCGTCATCGAGCGGGCTCCCCAGCACCGGCATGAGGAGCTTGCCGTCCAGCGCATCCCAGTCGACGTCGAACCATGCTGCGTGCCGCGACTCCCGCCCGTCCCGCAGGACCGACCACAGGGCGGCATTCCGCCACTGGGGCACTGGCATCGCCATGTGGTTGGGCACCACGTCGAGGACCACGCCGATGTCCCGGTCCCGCAGCGCCTTGGTCACGGCGTCGAAGCCCTCGCGCCCGCCCAGTTCGGCATTGACTGCCGCGTGGTCGACGATGTCGTAGCCGTGTGTGCTGCCCGGCTCCGCCTGGAGGATCGGCGAGAGGTAGACGTGCGAGATCCCCAGCGCAGCAAGGTAGTCCGCCTGCGCCGCGGCGTCGGCGAAAGTGAATCCGGGCTGGAGCTGGAGCCGGTAGGTCGAGGACGGGACCACCCGTCCTGCTGGGGGGCGGTGTGGAACGCGACCGGACGGCATACCACTCGCCCTGTTATCTGCGAGCCCGTGACGCGACGCCGGCCGGCGAGCTGGTGGGCACCTCGCGCGGACAGCGCAGGACCAGGATGCTTCGCGCCTGTGCCGTCACGACCGCCCCCGGCTCGCGCACCGTGGTGTCGACCTGCTGGGCCGCAGTGTCGATCTCGGGGTGCCACATCCGGCCGTACTCGGCGGGTGGGAGCGTGAACGCGAGCCCCTGGTCGCCGCCGTTGAAGAGGACAAGGAAGTGGTCGTCGTAGATGCTGTTGCCGCGGGAGTCGGGCTCGGGGATCGCCTCGCCGTTGAGGAAGACCATCACGGAGTTGGCCAGCCCGGCCGACCAGCTCTCCTCGTCCATGTGCTTGCCGTCGGCGGTGAACCAGGCGATATCGCCGATCTCACTCTCGCCGCCGTGGTCGGCGCTGCCCGCGAAGAACCGGCGACGCCGGAAGACGGGGTGTTCGCGGCGCAGCTGCACCAGGCGCCGGGTGAAGTCCAGCAGCTCCTGCTGGTCGGCGTCGAGGTCCCAATGGACCCAGGAGATCTCGTTGTCCTGGCAGTAGGCGTTGTTGTTGCCCTGCTGGGTGCGGCCGAGCTCGTCGCCGTGGGCGATCATAGGAACGCCTTGGGAGAGAAGCAGGGTCGAGAGCAGGTTCCGCTGCTGCTGGAGGCGCAGAGCGTTGACGTCGGCCCTGTCGGTCGGGCCCTCCAGGCCGCAGTTCCACGAGCGGTTATGGCTCTCGCCGTCGCGGTTGTCCTCGCCGTTGGCCTCGTTGTGCTTGTCGTTGTAGGAGACCAGGTCCCGCAGGGTGAAGCCGTCGTGGGCGGTCACGAAGTTGATCGACGCGAAGGGCTTGCGGCCGTCCTCCTGGTAGAGGTCGGACGAGCCGGTGAGCCGCGAGGCGAACTCGCCGAGGGTGGCCGGCTCCCCGCGCCAGAAGTCGCGCACGGTGTCTCGGTACTTGCCGTTCCACTCGGTCCACAGGGGTGGGAAATTGCCGACCTGGTAGCCACCGTCGCCGACGTCCCACGGCTCGGCGATCAGCTTGACCTGGCTGACCACGGGGTCCTGCTGGACGAGGTCGAAGAACGCCGATAGGCGGTCGACCTCGTGGAACTGCCGGGCCAAGGTGGCCGCGAGGTCGAACCGGAAGCCGTCGACGTGCATGTCGATGGCCCAGTAGCGCAGTGAGTCCATGATCAGCTGCAGGACGTGGGGGTGACGCATGAGCAGGGAGTTCCCGGTGCCCGTGGTGTCGTAGTAGTGGGCCCGGTCCTCGTCGACGAGGCGGTAGTAGGCGCTGTTGTCGATGCCGCGGAAGGCCAGGGTCGGGCCGAAGTGGTTGCCCTCGGCGGTGTGGTTGTAGACCACGTCGAGGATGACCTCGATGTCCGCTTCGTGGAGCGCTCTGACCATGCCCTTGAACTCGGTGACCTGCTCCCCCCGGGTGCCGAAGGCCGCGTAGCCGTTGTGCGGGGCCATGAACCCGATCGTGTTGTAGCCCCAGTAGTTGCGGAGCCCACGGTCCATGAGGGGGAAGTCCTGGACGAACTGGTGCACCGGCATGAGCTCGATCGCCGTGACCCCCAGGGCCCGGAGGTGGTCGAGGACCGCGGGGTGGGCGATGCCGGCATACGTCCCGCGGATCTCCTCGGGCACCTCGGGGTGCAGCCGGGTGAGCCCCTTGACGTGGGCCTCGTAGACGACCGTCTCGTGGTACTCGTGGCGCGGCTGGCGGTCCTGCCCCCAGTCGAAGAACGGGTTGGTGACCACCGACAGCATGGTGTGTCCGAGACTGTCGAGTCGGTTGAGCTTCCCCGTGGCGCCGGCGGCCGGGTCATCCGCGCGGTAGGAGAACAGCGAGGGGTCGTAGGACATCTCGCCGTCGATCGCCTTGGCGTACGGGTCGAGCAGCAGTTTGCTCGGGTCGCAGCGGTAGCCGTTCGCAGGGTCGAAGGGACCGTGGACGCGGAAGCCGTAGCGCTGGCCGGGCTGGATGCCGGGCAGGTAGGCGTGCCAGACGAAGCCGTCGATCTCGGGCAGGGGTACGCGCTGCTCCCCTCCCTCGTCATCGATGAGGCAGAGCTCGACCTTCTGAGCCGCCTCGGAGAAGACCGCGAAGTTGACGCCCGTGCCGTCGTAGGTGGCGCCCAGGGGGTAGGCCTTGCCTGGCCAGGTGTGCATACCTGTTGCCCGCCCTCTCTCACAGAGGTTCGTGGCGGAGAGCCGCCGATGGTGCGAGGACGTCCATGGCCCCGTGTGGTGTCGGTCATGCCGTCGGGGGCTCCCGCCCTAAGCGTGCGCTTAGTAGAGTGCCCGCGGCGACAGTAGAACCTATCGAAACTCTGGAGGATTTCGTGAGCACGCAGCGCACCGCAATCGTGACTGGGGCCGCGCGGGGCATCGGGGCCGCCACGGCCAAGCGGCTGGCGGCCGACGGATTCGCGGTGGGAGTGCTCGACCTCGACGAGGCAGCCTGCGCCGCGACGGTGGGAGCCATCGAGGCGGCCGGAGGGCGGGCGCTCGGCGTCGGCGTCGACGTGAGCAAGGCCGAACAGGTCGAGGCTGCGGTCAAGCGCGTCGCCGACGAGCTGGACGCACCAGTGGTGCTCGTCAACAACGCCGGCATCATCCGCGACAACCTCATCTTCAAGATGACCGAGGAGGACTGGGACGCCGTGATGGGCGTGCACCTGCGCGGCGCCTTCCTGATGACCCGCGCGTGCCAGGCCTACATGACCCAGGAGAAGTACGGCCGGATCGTCAACCTGTCATCCGCGTCGGCCCAGGGCAACCGCGGGCAAGCCAACTACTCGGCGGCCAAGGCCGGTCTGCAGGGCTTCACCAAGACGCTGGCCATCGAGCTCGGCCGGTTCGGCGTGACCGCCAACGCGGTGGCCCCCGGGTTCATCCAGACCGACATGACCAGGGCGACGGCGGAGCGGATGGGCGTGTCCTTCGAGGACTTCATCGCGCACTCGGCTGCCCAGATCCCGGTGCAGCGGGTGGGCCAGCCGGAGGACATCGCAGCGACCATCTCCTTCCTGTGCAGCGAGGAGGCAGGCTTCGTGTCCGGCCAGGTGATCTACGTGGCGGGCGGCCCACTCGACTGAGCGCACCGGGCGTTCGGGTTGGCACTCACCTGGTCAGGCTGGGGCTTTGGTCCCTGTTTGGTGATGACAGGACCCACCAAGGTGGGGTAGGAACGCGGGAGAGCGCGTTCTTGCCTTGTCCACCTGGATTCTGTGCGATGGGAATGCCATGACCGACATCCACAGGCGTGAGGTCCCCCCCGGGCCGGCCACGCCTTCGCAGCCGAGCACGCCGACCGGGAGCACCCGAATCCTCATGCTCGTGCTGGCCACCACGGGTTTCGCGCTCAACTTCTGGGCCTGGGCACTGCTCAGCCCACTGGGGCCACACTTCAAGGAGCAGCTACACCTGTCGGGTGGCCAGCAGGCCCTCCTCGTGGCGGTGCCGGTCCTGGTCGGCTCGCTGGGCCGCATCCCAGTGGGCGCCATGACCGACCGGTTCGGCGGCCGGGTGATGTTTCCCCTGGTCTCGCTCGCGACGATCGTCCCGGTGCTCTTCCTCGGGCTCTTCGGCCAGGACTCGCTCGGGGCCCTGCTCGTGGGCGGCTTCTTCCTCGGCATCGGCGGCACGGCCTTCGCCATCGGAGTCCCCTTCGTCAACGCCTGGTTCCCGCCCGAGCGGCGCGGCCTTGCCATCGGCGTCTTCGGCATGGGCATGGGCGGCACGGCCATCAGTGCCCTCACCACGGTCAAGCTGGTCACGAACGTCGGGGAGGCGACTCCCTTCCTCATCACGGCCGCCGCACTCGCTGTGTATGCCGTGGTGGCCTGGCTGCTGATGCGCGACGCGCCCGGGCGGGTGGTTCCCACCACCTCGGTCACCACGCGGCTTGCCGCTGCGGCGAGGCTGACCATCACCTGGCAGGCCATGGTCCTCTACGCGGTCGCCTTCGGTGGGTACGTGGCCTTCTCGGTCTATCTGCCCGCCTACCTGCGCACCGGCTACGGGCTGGAGCAGGCCGACGCGGCGAACCGCATGGCCGGCTTCGTGCTCCTGGCGGTCGTCATGCGGCCCCTGGGCGGCTGGCTCTCCGACCGGGTCGGCCCGGTCCCGGTCCTGGCCGGCGTCTTCACCGTCGTCGCCCTGGGAGCTGCCGTGCAGGCCACGACGCCAGATCTCATGCCCCTCGGCACGATCGCCTTCCTGGCCATGGCCGCTGCTCTCGGTGCGGGCAGCGGCGCCACGTTCGCGTTTGTGGCGCTGACGGCACCGGCGAGCCAGGTGGGCTCGGTCACCGGTCTGGTCGGGGCCGCGGGTGGCCTCGGCGGGTTCGTGCCGCCCCTGGTCATGGGAGCGGTCTACAGCAGCAGCGGTTCGTACGGCCTCGGGCTCGCGCTGCTCGCACTTGTCGCCGTGGGCTGCCTCGCGCTGACGCTCACCGCGGTCCGGACCACGACCCGGCGACACACGGCGGAGGCTGCCGCTTGATGCGCCGACGCTCCGATTCCTGGCGCGGCCCCAGGTGATCCAGCACGCCCCTCAGCCCGCACGTCACCCCATCCGCAGGAGAGCACGTGACCACGATTGATCCGGGACGCCGGCGAGCAGGACTCGACGATCCCCTGTCCGACGCCTTGGTCGGCACCCGAAGGTTCTTCACCCGCGGCGAGGTCTCCGAGGACCGCCGTACCCTCTACCGCGAGGGGGGCCGGGCCGGCGATGCCTTCTACCGCGACCGGTGGAGCCACGACAAGGTCGTGCGAAGCACCCATGGGGTCAACTGCACCGGGTCGTGCTCGTGGAAGGTCTACGTCAAGGACGGCATCATCACGTGGGAGGCCCAGCAGACGGACTACCCGTCGACGGGCGCCGACCGGCCGGAGTACGAGCCGCGGGGCTGTCCCCGCGGTGCCGCGTTCTCCTGGTACACCTACTCCCCCACCCGCATCCGCTACCCCTACGTCCGCGGCGTCCTCCTCGAGATGTACCGCGAGGCCAAGCAGCGGCTCGGCGACCCCGTCCTGGCCTGGGCCGACATCGTGGGCGACCCCGAGCGCGCTCGCCGCTACAAGCGGGCCCGGGGCAAGGGCGGCCTGGTGCGCGCGAGCTGGGGCGAGGCGGCGGAGATCGTCGCCGCCGCCAACGTGCACACGATCAAACAGTGGGGTCCGGACCGGATCGCAGGGTTCTCGCCGATCCCCGCCATGTCCATGGTGAGCCACGCCTCGGGCGCGCGGTTCACCTCGCTCATCGGCGGCTCGATGCTCTCCTTCTACGACTGGTACGCCGACCTGCCGGTGGCCTCGCCGCAGATCTGGGGCGACCAGACCGACGTGCCGGAGTCCGGTGACTGGTGGGACGCGGGCTACCTGGTGATGTGGGGCTCGAACGTCCCGGTCACCCGCACGCCCGACGCCCACTGGATGGCGGAGGCGCGCTACCGCGGCCAGAAGGTCGTCGTCGTCTCACCCGACTACGCCGACAACGTCAAGTTCGCCGACGAGTGGCTGGCGGCCGCCCCCGGCACCGACGGCGCCCTCGCCATGGCGATGGGACACGTCGTCCTCAAGGAGTTCTTCGTCGACCGACAGGTCGAGTACTTCGAGGACTACGTGCGGAAGTTCACCGACCTGCCCTTCCTGATCACGCTGGAGCCGTATGCCGGTAGGCCAAGTGAGGCGCGCGGCTCCGGGGAAGGCGACCGGCCGGCATACCGGCCGGGCAAGTTCCTCACTGCGGAGGACCTCGGCGGCACCGCCGCCGACGCGGAGAACGCCGCCTTCAAGACCGTGCTCCTCGACAGTCGCACCAACGAGTTCGTGGTACCGAACGGCACCCTCGGCGACCGGTTCGGCGAGGGCGGGGCGGGCAAGTGGAACCTCGACCTCGGCGATGTGGTGCCGGCCCTCAGCCTCATCGAGACGCGCGAGGACACCGCCGTGGTCCACCTGCCGCGGTTCGACCTGCCGCAGGGCCGCTCCGAGGTGCTGCCCAGAGGCGTGCCGGTCCGCCGGGTAGGCGACCAGCTGGTCACGACCGTCTTCGACCTGCTGCTCGCCCAGTACGGCGTGGCGCGCGAGGGGCTGCCAGGCGAGTGGCCGACCGGCTACGAGGACGCCGAAGGCCTCTACACCCCGGCCTGGCAGGAGCCGATCACCTCGGTGCCGGCCGCAGCCGTTGCGCGGATCGCCCGGGAGTTCGCGCAGAACGCCGTCGACACCCAGGGACGCTCGATGATCATCGTCGGCGCGGGCACGAACCACTGGTTCCACTCCGACACGATCTACCGCTGCATGCTCCTGCTCACCACCATCACCGGCTGCCAGGGCCGCAACGGCGGCGGCTGGGCGCACTACGTCGGCCAGGAGAAGGCGCGCCCGATCACCGGCTGGGCGCAGATGGCCTTCGGCCTGGACTGGGTGCGGCCGCCGCGCCAGATGATCCAGACCGCCTACTGGTACCTCCACACCGACCAGTACCGCTATGACCACTACACGTCGGATGCCATCGCTGGCCCCACCGGCGCCGGCCTCTTCGACGGGAAGAGCACGGCCGACCAGCTGGCCCTGTCGGCGCGGCTGGGCTGGATGCCGTCCTACCCCACGTTCAACCGCAACCCGCTCGACCTGGCGGACGAGGCCGAGGCCGCAGGCCAGCCGATCGGCGACTACGTCGTGGCGCAGCTCAAGGCCGGGAACCTGCGGTTCGCCTGTGAGGACCCCGACGCCCCGGAGAACTGGCCACGGGTGCTGACCATGTGGCGGGCCAATCTCTTCGGCTCCTCGGCCAAGGGCAACGAGTACTTCCTGCGCCACCTGCTCGGCACCGACAGCTCGCTGTCGGCCACCGAGACCGCCGAGCCGGCGCGGCCGACGGAGCTGGTCTGGCGCGAGGAAGCGCCCGAGGGCAAGCTCGACCTGCTCTGCACGCTCGACTTCCGGATGACCAGCTCGACCATCTTCAGTGACGTCGTCCTGCCCGCGGCAACGTGGTACGAGAAGCACGACATCAACACCACGGACATGCACCCGTTCATCCACTCGTTCAACCCGGCGATCAACCCGCCGTGGCAGACCAAGACCGACTGGAACATCTTCCTGGCCATCGCCGAGGCGTTCGCACCCCTGGGGGCCAAGCACCTCGGCGTACGCAAGGACGTCGTCGCCGCGCCGCTGCTCCACGACACCCCGGAGGCGATGGCCACCCCCCATGGGCGGGTGCGCGACTGGAAGAAGGGCGAGTGCGAGCCGATCCCCGGCGTGACCATGCCCAAGCTGGTCGTGGTCGAGCGCGACTACGGGGCGATCTTCGACAAGATGGGCGCGCTCGGCCCGCTGATGGAGAAGCTCGGGGCGACGACGAAGGGCGTCACCTACGACGTCAAGCGCGAGGTCGACTACCTCCTGCACAAGAACGGCGCGGTCCGGGGCGGGGCGGGCGACGGGCGGCCGTCGCTGAAGAGGGCGACCCACGTCGCCGAGGCGATCATGGCCCTCTCGGGGACCACGAACGGGCACCTGGCCACCCAGGGCTTCAAGACCCTGGAGAAGCGCACGGGGACGCAGCTCCACGACCTGGCCGCCGAGCACGAGGGCAAGCAGATCACCTTCGCCGACACCCAGGCCGCACCGGTCCCGGTGATCACCAGCCCCGAGTGGTCGGGGTCGGAGACGGGCGGACGCCGCTACTCCCCATTCACGATCAACGTCGAGCGGCTCAAGCCGTGGCACACCCTCACCGGCCGCCAGCACTTCTACCTCGACCACGACTGGATGCAGGAGCTCGGCGAGGGGCTGCCGGTCTACCGACCACCGCTGGACATGACCCAGATCTTCGGCGAGTCGGAGATCGGCACGCTGTCCGAGCTCGGCGTCACGGTGCGCTACCTCACACCCCACAACAAGTGGTCGATCCACAGCGAGTACCAGGACAACCTGTTCATGCTGTCCCTCTCGCGGGGCGGGCAGGCGATCTGGATCTCGGACAAGGACGCCGCCAAGGTCGGCATCCGCGACAACGACTGGGTCGAGGCGGTCAATCGCAACGGCGTGGTCAATGCCCGCGCCATCGTCAGCCACCGCATGCCGGAGGGCACCGTCTACATGCACCACGCCCAGGACCGGCTGATCGACGTGCCCCGCACCGAGACGACCGGGCGCCGCGGCGGGATCCACAACTCGCTGACCCGCATCCTCGTCAAGCCCAGCCACCTCATCGGCGGCTACGCCCAGCTCGCCTTCGCGTTCAACTACCTGGGGCCGACGGGAAACCAGCGCGACGAGGTGACCGTGATCCGGCGCCGTTCCCAGGAGGTGCAGTACTGATGCGGCTGCGGCGGACGGAGCTGGCGAAGGGAGCGTGGCGATGAAGGTCATGGCGCAGATGGCCATGGTGATGAACCTCGACAAGTGCATCGGGTGCCACACCTGCTCGGTGACCTGCAAGCAGGCCTGGACGAACCGCGCGGGCACCGAGTACGTGTGGTTCAACAACGTCGAGACCCGGCCCGGGCTGGGGTACCCCCGCACGTACGAGGACCAGGACGCCTGGCTGGGTGGCTGGAAGCTCAACAGCCGCGGCAGGTTGGCCCTCAGGGGGGGCGGTCGGTGGAAGAAGCTGGCGAACATCTTCTCCAACCCCAAGCTGCCCTCGATCGAGGACTACTACGAGCCCTGGACCTACGACTACGAGACCCTGATCAGCGCTCCTGCCCAGGAGCACTTCCCGGTCGCCCGGCCGATCTCCCTGATCTCGGGCAAGCCGATGAACGTCACCTGGTCTGCCAACTGGGATGACGACCTCGGCGGCAGCCACGAACACGCCGCGCGAGACGTCATGCTCAAGGGCATCACCGACAAGGTGAAGCTCGAGTTCGAGCAGACGTTCATGTTCTACCTGCCGCGCATCTGCGAGCACTGCCTCAATCCCTCGTGCGCGGCCTCCTGCCCCAGCGGGGCCATCTACAAGCGGGCCGAGGACGGCATCGTGCTCGTCGACCAGGACCGCTGCCGTGGCTGGCGGATGTGCGTGTCCGGCTGCCCCTACAAGAAGGTCTACTTCAACCACAAGACCGGCAAAGCCGAGAAGTGCACCTTCTGCTACCCGCGCATCGAGGTCGGCGTCCCGACGGTCTGCTCGGAGACCTGCGTCGGGCGCCTGCGCTACATCGGCCTCGTCCTCTATGACGCCGACCGCGTGCTGGAAGCGGCGAGCGTCGAGGCCGACCACGACCTCTACGAGGCGCAGCGCTCGGTCTTCCTCGACCCGAGCGACCCGCAGGTCCAGCGCGAGGCGGAGCTGGCCGGCATACCCGGTGACTGGGTCGAGGCCGCCAAGCGGTCGCCGGTCTACGCGCTGATCAACCGCTACAAGGTCGCCCTTCCGCTGCACCCGGAGTACCGGACCATGCCCATGGTCTGGTACATCCCGCCGCTGTCGCCCGTCGTGGACGTCATCAAGGACACCGGCCACGACGCCGAGGACCAGGAGAACCTCTTCGCGGCGATCGACACGCTGCGGATCCCGGTCGAGTACCTCGCCAACCTCTTCACTGCCGGCGACACCGAGCCGGTCGACGCGGTGCTCAAGAAGCTCGCGGCCATGCGCTCGTACATGCGAGACATCAACCTCGGCCGCGACCCCGACGAGTCCATCCCCGAGGCCGTCGGCATGGACGGCGAGACGCTCTACGACATGTTCCGGCTCCTGGCCCTGGCCAAGTACGACGAGCGCTACGTCATCCCGACCGCGCACGCCGAGCAGGCCCACGCCCTGGAGGAGCTCGCCACCGAGTGCTCCCTCGACTACGAGGGCGGCCCCGGCATGATGGGCGAGTCCGGCCCGTTCGGCGAGGGCTCCGGGGAGTTGACGCCGGTGGCGGTCGAGAACTTCCAGATGCTCAAGCAGCGCCAGACAGCCGACACGCTGAGTGGCGCCGAACCCGGTCGACGCGGTGTCCGCGGCCGAGTCAACCTGCTCAACTGGGACGGCAAGGGCTCTCCCCGAGGCCTGTTCCCCAAGCGGCCCCCGGAGAACCCAGAGAATCCGGAGAGCCCCGAGAACCAGGGCAACTCGGAGGGCCAGCACTGATGGCCCGGTCACGCCACCCCCGCCCCCGGCTGTCCTCGCACGATCTGGCCACGGCCTGGCAGGTCATCTCCCTCCTGATGGACTACCCGTCCGATGAGCTGGTGGCCCGCCGCCCGGTCCTCGAGGCGGCTGCGGCCGGGCTCCCCGCGCCCGTGCGCGAGCCGGTATGCCGGTTCCTCGAGGCCCTGGGGACGGCGCCGCTCGGTGACCTGCAGCGCGAGTACGTCGACACTTTCGACGTCACCCGCCGGTGCTGCCTCTACCTCACCTACTTCGCGCACGGCGACACCCGCAAGCGAGGCCTGGCACTGGTGCAGTTCAAGCAGGCCTATCGAAGGGCGGGCGTCGAGCTCGCCGCCGACGAGCTGCCCGACCACCTCAGCGTCGTCCTGGAGTTCGGGGCCGGCTATGACCCGGACACCGCCTGGCGACTGCTCAACGACCACCGGGCGGGCATCGAGATGCTGCGCATCGCCCTGTCGGAGCGGGACTCCGTGTGGCGCGACGTCGTGGTGGCCCTCATCGCAACCCTCCCCGGGCTGCGCGGCGAGGACGAGGACCTGATAGCCGCGCTGATCGCGCAGGGGCCGCCCGCCGAGGAGGTCGGCCTCGAGCTCCAGCCGTACGCCCTCGACCCGCGGCTGAACCCCCACGCTCAGGGGGCTCCGCCCCCCGAGTACCCCCCAGATACCCGCGTGGCTGGGTCCGCGTTGTTCCCGACGATCCCGGTAGGAACCCCCTGATGGACACCTTGCTCTGGGTGATCTTCCCCTACATCTGCCTCGCGGTCTTCGTCGTGGGGCACTACTGGCGCTACACCTACGACAAGTTCGGCTGGACCACGCGCTCCTCCCAGCTCTACGAGAACCGCCTGCTGCGCTGGGGCAGCCCGCTCTTCCACTTCGGGCTCCTGGGGGTGGTCGGGGGCCACGTCGTCGGGCTGATCGTGCCCAAGAACTGGACTGAGGCCTTCGGCGTGAGCGAGGACGTCTACCACTTCCTCGCAGTGACCCTGGGCGGGCTCGCGGGCCTCGCAACGATCGCCGGCCTGGCCATCCTGGTCTACCGCCGACGGACCGTCGGACCGGTCTTCATGGCCACCACCAAGATGGACAAGACGATGTATGTCTTCCTGGCCGGGGTCATCGTGCTGGGGATGTGGAACACCGTGGCGAGCAGCGTCTTCGGCCACTACGACTACCGGGAGGGGGTGTCGGTCTGGTTCCGCGACATCTTCCTGTTCCGGCCCGACGCGTCCCTCATGGCCAACGCGCCGCTCGGGTTCCAGCTCCACGCCCTGGTCGCCTTCGCCCTCTTCGCGCTGTGGCCGTTCACCCGGCTGGTCCATGTCTTCAGCGCGCCACTGGGCTACATCACGCGCCCCTACATCGTCTACCGCAGCCGGGACGACCGGGTGGGCGCTGGTGTCGGCACTCGCGCCCCGAAGCGCGGCTGGGAGCGCTGAAGCGGTTCCCCACGCCGCACTCCACATGAGGCTGCCCGAGCGCCGCTGACCGGGCCCTATGCCGGCGAGCCGGCTTCACGGCACACCGCGTCGTGGCATGTGTCCGGTTTAACCTCCGGCCTGTTTGCGGTGCGTGAACCCAATTAATACAGTAGTTTCCGTGAATAATCCTCCCCGGGGTGCCCGGGGTGCCTGGGCCATGCGGGACCGGCCGGCGGTCCTCTGGCTGGCCATCGCCGTCGTCCTCGTGGCCATCCACCCCGTGGTCCCGGCATCCCGCTGGCTCATGGTCCACGTGGTGGTCCTGGGCGCGGTAACCCACTCGATCATGGTGTGGAGCGCGCACTTCGCCAGCGCCATGCTGAAGGCCGAGCACCCCGCCATGTCGCGGCCGCAGCAGACCCGACGGCTTGTGCTGCTGCACTCCGGGATCACCCTCGTCGTCGTCGGTGTGCCGACGGGTGTCTGGGTCCTCACCCTGCTCGGTGCGGTGGCGATCGCCGGCTCGGTGGCCTGGCACGGTGTGGCGCTCGTCCTGCTGAGCCGGCGTGCGCTGCCGACGAGGTTCGGCGGCGTGAGCGTGCGCTACTACGTGGCCTCGGCGTCGATGCTGCCCATCGGGGCCACTCTGGGGGCCATCCTGGCCAGCGACGACCTGTCGGAGGCCTGGCACGGAAGGCTGCTGGTGGCCCACACCATGGTCAACCTCCTTGGCTGGGTCGGGCTTGCCGTCGCCGGCACGCTGGTGACTCTCTGGCCCACGATGCTGCGAACCCGGATCGACGACCGGGCGGTCACCACGGCCCGCGGCGCGCTGCCCGTGCTGGTCGGCGGCCTGAGCCTGGTCGTGGCCGGAGCCCTCGGCGACCTCCGCTGGCTGGGCGTGGCCGGACTGGCCACGTATGCCGGCGGCTGGGCCTGGCATGGCATCCCCCTGGTGCGCACGGCAGTCCGCCGGGCACCGGCCGCGTTCTCGACATGGTCGATGGCCGCTGGGCTGGTCTGGCTCCCGGCCGGCCTGGGTCTGACGGCAGCGGCCCTCGCCCGCCGCGGGTCATGGGCGTCGATGGACGAGCACTACGGGCGGATCACCGCGGTGTTCGTGGTCGGCTTCGCGCTCCAGGTGGTGTTCGGCGCCCTCGCCTACCTGCTGCCGTCGGTACTCGGCGGCGGCCCGTCGGTGGTCCGCGCCGGGAGCCGACACCCGGAGCGCTTCAGCCTCGGTCGCGTGGTCATCACCAACACGGGACTCGTGGTCTGCCTGGCTCCCGTTCCCAGCCTGGTCCGCATCGCGGTCTCGATGCTCGTCTTCGCCGCGCTGGCCGCCTTCCTGCCGCTGATGATGCTGGGCATCAGGGCCTCCGTGCGGGCCCGCCGCCAGGTGGCCGCTGCCGGCACCCCCGGCGCCGCCGCGGCAGGCGGAGCCATCGAGCTGTCCGAGGTCTCGGGGAACCGCCGCCGCCCGCTGCTGGTACAGCTGGTGTCTGGCCTGGCCGCCGTCACGGTCGCAGCACTTGTCGGGGTCGGAATGGATCCAGCGGCAGCCGGTCTGGTCATCGGCACCGCCGGTGGCGCGGCCGGCGGCGGCGTGGTCGCAACGGGTGAGACGACCACGGTCCGCGTCGAGGCACAGCACATGCGATTCTCCCCGAGCAGCATCTCGGTCCCCCGCGGCAACCGGTTGGTACTCGACGTGGTCAACACCGATACCTCGGATGTCCACGACCTGGTGCTGGCCAACGGCAGCCGCACGGGGCGGCTGGCATCCGGGGCGCGGAAGGTGCTCGACGTCGGGGTGATAGGCGGCGACCTCGACGGATGGTGCTCGATCGTCGGCCACCGGCAGATGGGGATGACCCTGACCGTCCGGGCGAGCGGGGCCGCTGCGCCGTCCGGCGGCGCGGCACCGATGGCGACCGGCGAGTCCGCGGGGCACCCCATGGGCCACGGCGGCTCGGCCACGGCGGACACCCTGCCCTCCCTCGACCTGCACCGCCCCCCGGAACCCGGCTTCACGGCATACGACCCGGTTCTGCCGTTCTTGTCCCCCGAGCGAGTCCACCGGGTCACGCTCACGGTGACCGAGGAGAGCCTCGACGTCGCCCCCGGTGTGCGGCTCCCGCGCTGGAGCTTCAACGGAACGGCTCCCGGGCCCACGCTGCACGGGCGCGTGGGCGATGTCTTCGAGGTCACGCTGGTGAACCGGGCAAGCACGGGGCACTCGATCGACTTCCACGCCGGCTCCCTCGCACCCGACCTGCCGACGCGCACCATCCCGCCAGGCGGGACCCTGCACTACCGCTTCACGGCGACCCGCTCGGGCATCTGGATGTACCACTGCTCGTCAATGCCCATGTCGGCGCACATCGCCGCGGGCCTGCACGGCGCCGTGGTCATCGACCCGCCCGGCCTCCCGGCGGTCGACCGCTCGTACGTGCTGGTCCAGTCCGAGGTCTATGCCGCAGCCGACGGCCCGGCCGTCGACGTCGACGCCGTGGCGGCCGAGCAGCCCTCCGCGGTGGTCTTCAACGGCACTGCGTTCCAGTACGACCACCGGCCGCTGACGGCCAAGGTTGGAGAGCGCGTGCGGATCTGGGTGCTCGACGCCGGTCCCAGCCGTCCGAGCTCCTTCCACGTGGTCGGGGGCCAGTTCTCGAGTGTCTACCTCGAGGGTGGCTACCTGCTGAGGGACGGCCGAGGGCCCATCAGCCCCAGCGGTGGCGAGGCAACCGGCGGCAGCCAGGCGCTCGCCCTCCAGCCGGGTCAGGGTGGGTTCGTCGAGCTGACCCTGCCCGAGGCCGGCCGGTACCCCTTCGTCTCCCACGTGATGGTCGACGCCGAACGCGGCGCTCACGGGATGCTCCGGGTCGCCCCGTGACGGAGAGTCGTATGCCGGGTGTCCGGCTGTGGCTCAACGGATGCGGCTCAGCCGGTGCGGCTCAAAGGATGCGGCTCAGACGATGCGGTTCAGCCCGGGCACCCTCGTGACCAGGTAGCCGATGCCGAAGCAGGCGGGAACGCCGAGGGTTGCCACGAGAAGGAATTTCAGCTCGGGGACCACCGCCAGGGGCCGGGCGGCTGCCGAGAGCGCGACCAGCACGGGCGGATGCAGGAGGTATGCCGCGTAGGCCCCGCGAGCGGCACGGGCGATCAGAGGAGACGGCAGCGCGTTCCAGTGCCTCGGGAGCCACGACACCACCCAGAGACCGAGCGCAACGGCTGTCACGCCGTCGAGCAGCACGAACAGCAGCGAGCCGGCCGAGAGGCTTTGGCCCAGGGCGTCAAACGAGTCCTGGACCAGGTAGACCCCCGCGAGCGCGAAGAGCACCACGATGGCCCCCACCGTGACTCGCCCGGAGACGACGGAGACTCGCGGCGGCAGGCCTGCGAACCACCCGCGCTCCCCCGCCCCCACGCCAAGGGCGAACATGCCAGCGGCCTGGGGCCAGTGCGCCCAGTTCAGGTTCCAGAGCGTGGGGTCGAAGAATCCCCACCAGTGCCAGACGACCAGGTCGGCGAGTGCGATGGCCAGCGCCGCCCCGACGAGCACCCGGATCCGGAGGCGTTCCGAGCCGAGAAAGTGGCTTGGGCGCGCGAACCGCCAGGCTGCGTAGACCAGTGAGAAGGCCAGCAGTGCCACCACGAACCACACCGGCCCCAGGTCGCGGTCACCGAAGGGGTCGACGACATAGGCGCCGAGCGAGCGCGACTCTCCCTCGGCCCGGCCGCCCAGCCAGTCGGTGAACGGGTCGACGAGGAGGAAGTAGACCAGCGCAGGGATCCCCAGCCGGACCAGACGCGATCGCGCGAAGTTCCCCGATCCCCTGCGAGCCAGCGAGGCGCTGGCCAGCCACCCGCCGACCAGGAACAGCGGTCCCAGCCCGAAGATACCGGCGGTCAGGGCGGGAAAACTGGCGATGTACTGGACCGGCTGCGAGCTGGTCCGCTCCTCGTAGTACCAGGAGATGTCGACGATGTAGGCGGTCGCGGTGTGCACGACGATCACGCCCGTGATGACGAGGATCTTCAGTTTGTCGATCCACGGCACGCGCGTGGTCGGTGTCGTTGCCGGAACTCCTGATGCGCGAACAACGGCCATCGGACACCTCCTCGGCGGCCGCTCCGCGGACAGCCTGAGGGCACGGCCACCCTCTCAGGTTCGGCGGCGCGGGGCCGAGGCCTCAGGGCCATTCGTCCCCATCACGTCACGAGCACACCTCGGCAGTCGTCTGTCGCGCCCAGGGATGCCCCGCGGCGTGCACGCTGCGCAGGGCTTCCCACGGTGTGGGCCCTCGCGCAGGGGTGCCCGCGGCCACGCCCGGGGGCACCGTGATCTGAGGGGTCGTGCTCAGAGGCCGAGGTCGCGGCCGATGAGCTCCTTCATGATCTCGTTCGAACCTGCCCATATCTTCGTGACGCGGGCATCGCGCCAGGCCCGGGCCACGCGGTACTCGTTCATGAAGCCATAGCCGCCGTGGAGCTGGACGCACTCGTCGAGCACGTCGTTCTGCACCTGGGCGCTCCACCATTTCGCCTTGGCTGCGTCGACCGCGGTCAGCTTGCCGTCGGCGTGGGCGGCGATGCAGTCGTCGACATAGGCCTGGGTCACCTCGATCTTGGTGATGAGTTCGGCAAGCTTGAACTTGTTGTGCTGGAACGCGCCGATGGGCTGACCGAAGGCCTTGCGCTCCTTGGTGTACTCGATGGTCTCCCTGAGGATCTGGGCGGCATGCGCAGTGTTGGCCACGGCCGCCCCCACCCGCTCCTGGGGAAGCCGCTGCATCATCGCGACGAAGCCCATGCCCTCCGGACCGATGCGGTTGGCATCCGGGACCCGGAGGTTGTCGAAGAAGAGCTCGGCGGTGTCGGACTCCTCCTGCCCCACCTTGTCGAGCTTGCGGCCCCGGGTGAATCCCTCCATCCCGGCCTCGACCATCAGCAGGGTGATGCCCTTGGCTCCCTTGGCGGGGTCGGTACGGGCCGCGACGATGACGAGGTCGGCCTGGTACCCGTTGGTGATGAAGGTCTTGGAGCCGTTGAGGATCCAGTCGTCACCGTCGCGGAGGGCCGTGGTCTTGAGCGCTGCGAGGTCGGAGCCACCGGACGGCTCGGTCATGGCGATGGCGCAGATCAGGTCGCCCGCTGCCATGCCGGGAAGCCACCGCTGCTTCTGCTCGTCGGTGCCGAGGTCGACGATGTACGGCGGGCAGACGTCGGAGTGGATCCCGAGGCAGGAGGACACCGCTGCGTTGAATCCGGCGATCTCCTCTGCAGCGACGGCGTTGAAGCGGTAGTCGTCAGCGCCCGCGCCGCCGTACTCCTCCGGGATCTCGAGGCCCAAGAGCCCCAGCTTGCCGGCGTCCTTCCAGATGTCGCGGTCGATCGACTTTGCCTCGAGCATCTGCTCCGCCCGAGGCTTCAGGGTCCGCACGACGAACTCCTGGACCGACCTGCGGAAGGCCTCGTGGTCGGGGCCGTAGAGGTTGCGGGGCATCTATTACCTCCCAGTAACTAAGCGCTTGCTTAGTTTGACTCTCGTGCGGCATGCTGTCAACCGTGTCGATGCCCACACGCGAGGCCAGCGTCGCCGGCGCCGCCGGATCGGACCCTCCGAGCCAGGCTGCGCGTCGCCTGCTCGAGGCTGCTGCCGATGCCTTCGCCGAGCGGGGGTTCCACGCCACCACCACGCGCGACATCGCGTCGAAGGCTGGCCTGTCCCCGGCGGGCGTCTACGTCCACTTCGCCTCGAAGGAGGACCTTCTCTACTCCCTGAGCAAGCAAGGGCACGAGTCGGCCCGTGACCTGCTCGTGGCGGCGGCGGCCGGCGGTGCGAACCCCACCGAATCGCTCGCGGCGATCATGTCGACATTCTCCCGCTGGCACGCCGAGCATTTCCGGGTAGCCCGGATCGTGCAGTACGAGTTCCAGCACCTCACTCCGCAACACCGCGAGACAGTGCTCGGTCTGCGCAAGCAGATCGACGGCGTGGTCAGGGGGGTCGTGGAAGCCGGCGTGGCCTCGGGCGAGTTCGTCGTCGAGGACATCCCCACCACGACCCTCGCTCTGCTGTCGATGGCTGTCGACGTGGCGCGGTGGTACTCCCCGCACATCCGCCGAACGCCGGACTCCATCGGCGACGACTATGCGGAGCTGAGTCTGCGCCTGGTCACCTCCCGCTGACCGACTCATCCCTCCCGAGTCACGCCACTGACCGACTTCGCCGGATCGGGACGCGTATGGGACCTAGTGCCCTCCCACATGTCCGAAAGCCAGCAACAGCATGGAATATCCCAAGACGCTGGCTTACGGACAACGACGGCAAACAGCCGTTAGCCCGGAGGCCCCAAGGAGGCCATCATGAGGCTAAGACACGTTCTCACGGCCGTTGCAGCAGTCCTCATGGCTGTCGGCATTGCCGTCCAGCCGGCGGCGCCCGCCCAACCGGCCCAACCGCGGTCTGAGGCGTCGCCCCACATCGCCCTGACTGCCGCGACGTACTACAACTCGCGATGCGGCAACACCTCCGGGCGCGTGCTGCTCACCCTCGACGACTGGGCGTATGGCGACCCGTACCGGGCGACTCGCACCGGAGCCTACCTGCAGTCGCGGGGCATCCGAGCAGCGTTCTTCCTGATCAACGAGTACGCGAGGAAGTACCCGGGCATCGTGTCGACGCTCCGCAAGCAGGGGCACTGGGTGCTCAACCACACGTACTCCCACCCTGATCTCACCACGCTGTCCAACTATTGGGTCGCTTGGCAGATCCGCAACGGCGTGTACAGCAACCGCCTGCGCCCACCGGGCGGTGCCTACAGCTCCCGGGTGTCCACCATCGCTGCGAACCTGGGTTACCGCATCTGCACCTGGACCATCGACACGCGAGACTGGCAGTACGTCAACGGCGCCCGTCGAAGCGTTTCGAGTATCCGCTACATCGTGCGGAACTCGTCGTACTCCGCCAAGCACAGCGGCGTGATCCTGGGGCATCTCTTCACCAACTACCCCGCCGCCCTGCCCGGCATCATCTACGACCTCCACCGACAGGGCTACCTCTTCTGCCGCAACCGTGGTCCCGTGGGCGCCTTCGCAAGCTTCCCGCTGGCGTGCACGTAGCCGTCATGGCCTCCCGGGACTGGCTTTGGCCAGCACCGGGAGGTTTCCCGCTGTCTCGCCGGACTACCGCCCGGCCGGCGTGATCGGTTCCACCTGATGCACCAGTTCACCGACGAGCTCGTACGCCGCGTCGTCCGTGTCGTTGCCCATGCTGAGAATGGCGGTGTCGATGCCGACCTCGGCCAGTTCGGCGTACCGCTCCACCGCCTCGTCGACGGTCACAGTCGGCTCCCCCGAGGGGGCTCGGCCGCCATGTCCC
The DNA here is from genome assembly GCA_963715025.1 of uncultured Actinomycetota bacterium. GTDB lineage: Bacteria > Actinomycetota > Actinomycetes > Actinomycetales > Dermatophilaceae > DASSJT01. The sequence goes on from CAVQQQ010000002.1 coordinate 1,334,577, forward strand.
TGCCCGAGGGTGATCCGCGACAGTACGGTCTTCTCGATCTCGGCATAGTCGCGGCCCACGGCTTCGCAGTGCTGCCGCAGGACATCGAGCTTGCGCACCAGGCCTTCTGGACCCAAGGCCATCTCGAACAGGTTGCACGCATCGGCGTAGCGCGCCACCAGCCGCAGCGTCTTCCGCTCCCCGCCACCCCCGACCAGGATCGGCGGGTGCGGTCGCCGCAACGCCTGGGGCACGTTCAAGGGGCGTTCGAGTGCGAAGTGCCGACCGGCATACGGGCTGTCATCCCCCTCCCACATCTGGTGGGCGACCTGAAGCGTCTCCTCGAGGCGCTCGAACCGCTCGCGCACCGGGGGAAAGGGCACGCCGAGCCCGCGGTGCTCCTCCTCGTTCCACGCGGCGCCGATGCCGAGCCACGCCCGCCCCCCGGAGAGCACGTCGAGGCTGGTGACCGTCTTCACCAGCAGGCCGGGGTGGCGGTACGTCACACCCGTCACGAGGGTGCCCAACTCGATCCGACTGGTCTGACCGGCGGCGAACGCCAGAGCCGTGTAGCCCTCGACCATGTCCAGCTCGGGCGGCCCGATCGAGGAGATCTGGAAGAAGTGATCCATGACCCAGAGGCTGGCCAGTCCGGCTGCCTCGGCATTGCGCGCGATGCGGCCGAACATCGGCCCGATCGATTCGGGGGCGTCGGGCCACGAGAAGTAGGAGACCTGGAGTCCAAGGCGCATGCCCTCATCCTGCGCCTCCGAGCGACCGGACGCCCCGGCAGGCGCGCGGGAGTCGCGTCAGAGCGCGAGACGCATGACCGGTCGCGTGGGACCGGTGCGCGCGACCTCGGTGTAGCCGGCAGCCTCGAACGTCGTGACCACCCCGTGGTAGAGGTCAGCCGAGGAGGGCTTCCCCGGCTTCGCCCGCACGTCCACCGGGTGGGCCTCGAGGACGGTCGCGCCATGAGCGCGCGCAAACTCGGGTGCCGCCGCGAGCAGGGCAGCTGCGATCCCCTTGCGGCGGAAGCCGACCCGCACGACGAAGCAGTTCACTGCCCAGATCGATGGGCTGAAGAGGTCGTCTCCAGCCGCTGACTGGCCCAGTCTGGTGTTGCCCATCAGGCGGGCGTATGCCGTGCGCGGTCCGAGTCCGAGCCAGCCAACCGGCTCGTGGTCGGCGTAGGCGATGAGCCCCGGGGGGCGATCGCGGCGCGCCTGCTCGCACAGCGCCTGGCGGTTGCCCTCTTGTGTCGAGGCCTTCCACTCCGCCTGCTGCATGCGGAAGAACTGGCACCAGCAGAACGCCGCATCACCCTTGCTGCCGAACACCGCTTCGACGTCGAGCCAGGTGTCGGGCGTCAGCGGAGCGACGCGGACCCGCCGCCCGGAGGCGTCCGCGACCCGGCTCGCTACCTGGCCCATGGCGGTCGTCAGTCTCGAGTCAGTTTGCGGTAGGTGACCCGGTGCGGGCGCGCGGCCTCCTCGCCGAGTCGCTCGACCTTGTTCTTCTCGTAGGCCTCGAAGTTGCCCTCGAACCAGTACCACTTGGACGGGTCGTCGTCGGTGCCCTCGTAGGCGAGGATGTGCGTCACGACCCGGTCGAGGAACCACCGGTCGTGGCTGATCACGACGGCGCATCCAGGGAAGTCGAGGAGGGCGTTCTCGAGGGAGCCGAGCGTCTCGACGTCGAGGTCGTTGGTGGGCTCGTCGAGCAGCAGCAGGTTGCCGCCCTGCTTGAGGGTCAGCGCAAGGTTGAGCCGGTTGCGCTCTCCGCCGGAGAGCACGCCCGCCCGCTTCTGCTGGTCGGGGCCCTTAAACCCGAACTGGGACACGTAAGCGCGCGAAGGGATCTCGACGTGCCCGACCTTGATGAAGTCGAGCCCGTCGGAGACCACCTCCCACAGGTTCTTGTTGGGGTCGATGCCGGCCCGGGACTGGTCGACGTAGGAGATCTTGACCGTCTCGCCCACCTTGACTGCGCCCGCGTCCGGCTCCTCGAGGCCGACGATGGTCTTGAACAGCGTGGTCTTGCCGACGCCGTTGGGGCCGATGACGCCGACGATGCCGTTGCGCGGGAGGGTGAACGACAGGTTGTCGATGAGCACGCGTTCGCCGAACCCTTTCTTGAGGTCTTTGGCCTCGATCACCGTCGTACCCAGCCGCGGGCCGGGCGGGATCTGGATCTCGTCGAAGTCGAGCTTCCTGGTGCGCTCGGCCTCAGTGGCCATCTCCTCGTAGCGCTGGAGGCGTGCCTTGGACTTGGCCTGGCGGCCCTTGGCATTGGAGCGGACCCACTCCAGCTCGTCGGCCAGGCGCTTGGCGAGCTTGACGTCCTTCCTGCCCTGGACCTCCAGGCGCGCCTGCTTCTTCTCCAGGTAGGTCGAGTAGTTGCCCTCGTAGGGGTAGGCGCGGCCCCGGTCGAGCTCGAGGATCCAGCCCGCCACGTTGTCCATGAAGTAGCGGTCGTGGGTCACCGCGACGACGGCGCCGGGATACTGCGACAGGTGTTGCTCGAGCCAGAGCACGGACTCGGCGTCCAGGTGGTTGGTCGGCTCGTCGAGCAGCAGCAGGTCGGGCTTCTGCAGGAGCAGCTTGCACAGCGCAACGCGACGCCGCTCGCCACCGGAGAGCACCTTGACGTCGGCATCGGCAGGCGGGCAGCGCAGGGCGTCCATGGCCTGCTCGAGCTGAGAATCGAGGTCCCACGCGTCAGCGGCGTCGATGGCCTCCTGGAGATGTCCCATTTCGGTCATGAGCGAATCGAAGTCGGCATCGGGCTCAGCCATCTCGACGGAGATCTCGTTATAGCGGTCGAGTTTGGCCTTGATCTCGCCGGCCCCCTCCTCGACGTTGCCAAGGACCGTCTTGTCGTCGTTGAGCTCCGGCTCCTGCATAAGGATGCCGACCGAGTAGCCGGGAGTGAGCCTGGCGTCGCCGTTGGAGGGCTGGTCGAGCCCGGCCATGATCTTCAGGACCGAGGACTTGCCCGCCCCGTTGGGGCCGACGACGCCGATCTTGGCGCCGGGGTAGAACGACAGGGTGACATCATCGAGGATGACTTTGTCGCCGTGAGCCTTGCGGGCGCGCGACATGACATAGATGAACTCCGGCATGGGGGCAAGGTTATCCGCCCTCGCCCCCAGGCCCGAAAACGCGCTCAGCCTCCAGAGAGTGCCAGCCGTGCCGACCCGCCGACGCCGTCGCCGACGTCGTCCAGCGGTTCGTCGACGTCGCCGTCCGCCCGGGCTGCGCCACTGGCGGTGTCATCGCCCTGGCCGAGCCCGTCGTCCTGCACTTCGTACCTCACGGTCTGCGGGTCGGGCAGGCCTTCCGACGCGAATGCCGCCTGAACCTCGGGATCGGCGAGCCGGTCGGCGTCGTCGAACTGTGCCTGGGCCACCTTGGTGAACGCCGTCATGCCTCGCCCGAGGTCGTGGCCCACGTGGTAGGCGTCGATCTCGACAGTGGTGCCCAGGCTGTTGTCGCTGCGGACGAACTGGTTGACCCGCTGTCGCCCGTACACCAGAACCGGCTCCCCGCGCTTGAGCGACTTGAAGACGTTGGCGCCGATCGCCCGGAATGCCGTCACGTTGTAATAGCTCGTGGCCCCGTCCTCGTATTCGCGGCTCTGCGGGTTGAGCCGCCGCACCGTCGACGCCACGCGGAAGGCGGCAAAGGGCACGCCCGACTTCGTGGTGCGCCGCTCGGGGTCGGCGACGAGATTGCCAACAACCGTCACCATGGTCTCATTCAAGATCTCACCTCTTCGATCGCTGTTTCCTCCCCCACGGGAGCAGGTCAAGCGTCAGGCGAGCACCCGGCGTACAGCCATCTGCGGGCCGACGCTGTGGATCCCGTGACCGGATGGCCGAGAGCGGGGCTCGCCCTGTGGACAGCGAGGCTGCTCACGCGGCGTAAGGTCGACCTGCCCGCCGTCCTGTCGAACCGAGCTCGGCCGCATCAGTGGCGACGTGTGACTGGATCGGCGACGAGGGCGCGACGACTTTCAACTACTAGCCGCGTGCGTTTCCGAGGCGTCGTTGTCGGGCCGGGGCCACGGTCCCACCCAGGCCGTCCCCGGCTGCCGCTGCCGGCTGCCCGCCGTCGACAGCACTGGGCGGCGGGCCCAACGCACCCACCAGACCGAGTTCCCGCGCGCGGGCCACGGCCTCGCGCCGAGTGCGGACGCCCAGTTTGCGGTAGAGCGACCTCAGGTGGACCTTGACCGTGTTCACCGAGACATACAGCTCCTCACCGATCTCGGCGTTGCTCATCATCGTCGGCAGCAGCTGCATCACGCTGCGCTCCCGGGCGGTCAGCGGCTCAAGCAGTTCGACTCCCGAGGTCAAGCCCGGCTCGCGCCCGCCGAGTCGCTGGACCAGCATGTTCACGAACGACCAGTGGGTGCCGATCGTCTGCTGGTGGCGGAGCAGCAGGGACTTCTCGCGATCAGTGGAGAGCAGGAACGGCCGCACGATGCCCTCGGGCTCTGCCAGAGACAGGGCATTCTCAAGGGCCACGGCCGCGTCTGCGTCGTTCCGCAGCTCGTTGTGGCTCAGTGCCGTGAGCAGCCACGCGTCGATCGTCGGCACCAGGTCGGTTGCAGCCGAGGTCGTGAGTGGACTGAGCAGGTCCAGGCACCTGACGGGGTCCCTCGCCGCAAGGGCAGACCGCGCCACCAGGACGATGCGGTGTGGCTCAGGACGCGCTGAGCCCCAGCCGGCCTGCAGGCGACTCAACGCTTCGGCCGAGGCCGCCCTGTCGTCACCCTCGAGCGCGGCCTCGAGTTCGACGAGCTCTGTCCATCGGCGGAGGAACCACGGCATCGGCCAGCCGTCGGTACGCCGGCGCAGCTCTGCCAGGTCGGAGGCTGCGCGGGCGGGGTTGCCTGTCGCCAGGTCGAGCCGCGCCCTTGTCAGCCACAGGCCGGTCTCGGTGAACCGGTCCCCGAGGTCCCCCAGGCAAGCACGGCCCCGCTCGATAGCGAGGGCACATGCCTCCTCCTCCCCGCGCATCAGCGCCACGAGGGCCACGGCGAGGTATGCCATCGCGGACTGCGGCAGGTAGAGCCATCCGGACGCCTCAGCGGCTGCGAGCGCTCGCTGGGCCTCATGCTCCGCCTCGTGGAGGGCCCCCTGGAAGGATCGCAGTACCGCAAGGTTTCCGTACACATGCACCGCCAGGACCGCCGTCATGGCCTGGGCCTCGCTCACCGCTCTCAGTGTTCCGGTCAGCAGAGCGTCCGCCTGGTCGAGCCGCCCGGTCCAGAGCATGCCCATGCCCAGGACGGTTGTCGTGCCCATCCGGTAGGCGGGTAGCGCGGGCATCTCGGCCGGTGTCAGCCGCTCCATCCTGGCAAGTGCATCGGTGGCCCAGGCGATTTCCTTCTCTGCATCGCCCTCCATCCAGGCCGCTACCGCCTCCAGAGTGGTGAGCACGGCCTCGGTGACGGCCAGGTCCTCGCGGCCAAGGCCGCTCAACAGCTCGCGGGCCCGGGACGCGTGGGCGTGCACGCCAGCTGCGTCATACTCCGCATAGGCCGCGATGGCGGCTGCCGTTGACAGCTCAGGGTCCACGAGGATGAGCTCGGGCGGCACCCGGCCGATGACCTCCACGAGGGCATGCCTGTCGACGCCGAGCATCCTTGCGCCCGCCGCGCGCATGACAAACCGCGCCAGGTCATTCCATGCCCCAGCCTCGGCAAGGTGCCGAGCTGCCTCGAGGAGCTCTCCGCGCCCGGCGAACCACCCCGCAGCGAGGCGGTGCAGCGCCTCCCTCAGGTGCTCACCCTCAGCGGCGAGCCGGCGGCGGAGCAGGTCTCCGAACATGTGGTGATAGCGGTACCAGTACCGCCGGTCGTCCAGAGCGACGACAAACAGGTTCTCGCGCTCGAGGTCGGCAAGCACGCTTTGGCCATCGGTCCGGCCGGTGAGGGTGTTCGCCAGATCGGGGCAGATCCGGCGGCTCACACAGGTGCGGAGGAGGAACTCGGTCAGCTCGGGCTCGAGCTGCGCGAGTACCTCCTCCATGAAGTAGTCGGCCACGGTGCGCTGATCGCCCGCGAGCGCGGCCACCGCGGCGTCGAGGTCGTCCTGGTCGCGCAACGCCAGCGCAGCGAGCCGCACTCCGGCCGCCCATCCCTCGGTCCGGGCGAGCAGGGTCTTCAGCTGGTCGGGCCGAAGGTGGATGTCGTGCTGGGCCAAGAGCTGAACGGCCTCCGTCTGGTCGAAGGCCAGGTCTGCCGCGTTCAGCTCGGTGAGCCGGTCTCCAAGCCGGAGGCGTTGCAGCGGCAGGGTGGGGTCCGCGCGGGTGGCGATCACGAGGCGGAGGTTTCCCAGCCCCCGGCGGGTGGCGACCGCCAGTGACGCCAGCGCGGCTGACCCGGTCAGCAGGTGGAGGTCGTCAAGCACCAGCACCACTGGCCACGGCTGCTGCTCGCAGGACTGCAGCAGCTGGGAGACGAACCGCTGGTCGAAGAGAGGAGGCGACGTCATGGTGCCCAGGAGGCTGTCCGGTGACACCCACGGGCACGCCTGCAGCGCCCCCAGGACCCGTGACCAGAACTGCTCTGGGTCTGCGTCCTCCGGTTCAGCCGACAGCCAGGCCGGGAACTGGCTGCGCTGGGCTGCCCATTGGGCAAGCAGGAGCGTCTTTCCAGAGCCAGCCGGCCCGGAGACGATGACCATGCCCTTCTGGACGCCCCGCTCCACCAGCTCGACCAGCCCGGGGCGGGGGACGGTGCCCTGTGGCGGCTTGGGCGCATTCCAGCTGCGGTTCTGCTGGAGAGGCCTTTCGCGCTCTTGAGCCACTTCCTCTGTCTCTTCCGTGGGGCACCTGCTCGTCTGTCAAACATGAGCGGTGCCGTCTTCCTTGCACAGGGCCGTTTGTCCCGGTCCCGATGCCGCCCTCCGCGAGACCGATGGGTCAGATCCCGGCTGTTCGCGGCGGATCAACGGCGTTGGCTGACCCACGTCAACCGGGATCGAGCTGGAGACTGCGGAGGATCCCAGAGGTTCCCGGCATGTGGGATAGCACTCCCAGGCCAGGATGAGGTCATGCACCGTATCCGGCGAGCCGTCGAGGCGGATCAGCCTGCCATCACCAGGATGGTGCGCGACGCCCGGCTGAATCCACGCAATCTGAACTGGGATCGCTTCGTGGTCGCCGAGGCCGACGGCGAGGTCATCGGCGTCGCGCAAATGCGGTCTCACCCCGACGGCAGCCGGGAGCTTGCCTCGCTCGTCGTCCGGCCGGCCGCCCGCGGCCGCGGTGTCGCCGCGGACCTGATCGACGCCCTGCTCTCTGACCAGCCGGGCCAGGTCTACATGCTGGTCGACCGCACGTTCGCCGCCCATTATCAGCCCTGGGGCTTCCGCCCGGCCGCCTCGGCCAGCCTCCCGCGCAGCGTCAGACGCCAGTATCGGATCGGCCAGATCGTCACCGGGATCGGCTCGCTGTTGATGCGACGCCGGATTCGCCTCGTCGCGCTCCGCCGGGAGGCCCTCCGGACCGCGTGACCAGATGGGCCACAGTCCGAGCGCGCCTAGGGACAGCCACGCGGCTCAGACGGCACGCGCGCGGTCCAGCTGAGCGCGGGTCAGCGCGTGCCGCTGGAGCACGTCGATGACCGGCATCAGGAGATGCTCGCTGGCCACGTCGGCCACCGAGTCGCGCAGGCGGCGGTCAATGCGGCTGGCCCGGCGCCGGCCACCGATGCGGGCCAGGCCGCGCGCAAGCCAGGCGAGCAGGAGCCCGACCAACAAACCCCCCGCCAGCATCAGGAGTGGCCAGGGCATCGGGCCCACCATAGGTGTGTCGACCTCCGGGAGCCGTAGGAAGCCCATCACGGACAGGGTCGCGAGCCACACCAGGCCCGCCACGAACACCACGGCGAGCACGACCTGGAGGATGCCGAAGACGGTCCACCACAGTGGCGCCCGAGCACGCAGCGAGGTGCCCATCACGGCCTGGTCGAGGGAATCGGCGAGATCCCCTTGCTCGGGGGTGGCGGCGTCCGCGACGGCGTCAGCCCACCTCTGCGGCAGGCCCTCGCCCGCGTGGTCGCCCAGTCGGCGGGTCGTGAGGTCGACTGCTGCCCGAGCCGCTGGTGTGGCCGGGGGCAGGGACGAGCGGCCCAGGACCGAGCGCACATCCTCCTCCGAGACGGGAGGCGCGAGCTCGGAGTCGCGCTCGCGGTCGCGGTCCAGCCGAAGCCGCTTGAGTGGGTCCGGCCGGAACGCCCGGGCCCAGCGGGTGAAGGGCCAGCCGGTCCGCGCCCACGCCTCGCGCCGATAGTCGCGCTCGACGGCAGCCACCACAGTGGGTATGCCGGCCGAGCGGGCAAGGGCATCGACAAGGGCATCGTCGGGCCGGTCGCGGAGTTGGGGCTCGGTGTCGGCCACCCCGACCCGAAGCCGGTCAGCGCAGGAGCGGACGTCGGCGGCGAGGCGGCTCCGGGCGGCGTTCTGCCCCGCCACGGCGTTGGCGAGCCGCTGACGGAGCTCATCGACGCCGTGGCCGGTCGTGGCCGAGGTGGTGACCACGTTGACCTGCGCGAGGCCGTCGCGCCCGAGAAGCCGCCGCAGGTCATTGGCGCACTGCTGGAGCTCCTGCTCGGTGAGCCGGTCGGCCTGGTTGAGGACGGCCATCATCACCGTCTCGTGGGTGGACAGGGCCGCGACGTAGTCGTCATGGAGCCGCGCGTCAGCGTACTTCTGGGGGTCGGTCACCCAGACGAAGACGTCGACCAGGTCGAGAATGCGCTCCGCCTCCACGCGGTGGGAGGTCTCGCGCGAGTCGAAGTCGGGCAGGTCAAGGAGCACCAGACCGTCGAGCGACCCGATGACGCCGGTCTCCTCGATCCCGGTGCCGATGTCGTCGACGAAGTGGCGCGTGCCGACGCGGAGCCAGTCGAGGAGGTCGTTCACCGGCTCGACTCCCCAGACCGCGGCGGTCGGCGCGGACGTCGTCGGCCGGCGGGCTCCGATCTCCGACACATAGGCCCCCACCACCGCGTTGAACAGGCTCGACTTGCCGCTGCCTGTGGCCCCTGCGAGCGCTACGACCGTGTGGCCGCCCACGAGTTCCGTCCGCTCGCGCACCTTCGCGGCCACCCGTTCGGCTCGCGCCGCCTGCTCGCCGTCGAGCTGGGTCCCGCCCGTCCGCACGGCTGCCACCAGGGCCTCGGTGCGCCGCTCGAGCTCCTCGGCGGACACGCCCCTGATGGTGCGGCCACCCATGCGCAGCGGGCTCACCGGGCCGCCTTCACTGCGGCCTGGGCCGTCGCCAGGCGGGTGGCCTGGTCGCGTGCCACGTCGACCGCCTCGACGGCCTGCTCGAAGCGCGCCTGCTCGGCGCCGTAGACGTCCCGGACGTGGGCGAGCAGGAGCTTGCGAGCCTTCCCTGCCATGTCCCTCACCGCCTGGTCGCCGAAAATGGCCTCGAGGACCCGCTGGGCCAGGACCGCTGTGCCGCCCGCGATGCCCACCTCGGCACCGGAGAGGCCGGCCGTGTGCGCAAAGGTGACGAGCATCAGGAACAGGCCAATGCCATTCACGCCGTATGCCGCGATGCGCGCGTTGGCCCGCCGGTCCTGGCCCTCCTCCCGCACGAGGTCGAGCACCTCACCCTGCCAGTCGCGCACCAGGCGCTCAACCCGATCATGGAGGTCCGGAGACGGCTTCGACAGTTCTGGGTTCCGAGCCAGGAGCGAGTCGCCCGCCGGCAGGCCCCGCCACTCGCGCACCGTGGACGCCGAGGCCAGCTGGGCCTGGGCGGTGACGAGTGCCGCCACCCCGGTCTGGAGTGCCTCGCCGACCTCTGCCGTGGGCGGCTGCTTGCCCCTCAGGGTTGCCGCGATCTTGTCGCGCCACCGGGAGATCGTGGTCTCGACCTGCCTGAAGAACTCGCCCGTGCCGACGAACTCCTGCCAGCGGGCCAGGACTTCCCCGCGCAGCAGCGTGCCGTCGGTCATGCCCTTCTCGACGCCCTCGAACGCCTCGGCGTAATGGCGGTCGGCTGCCGCCTTGAGCCTGGTGGTCGCCTTCTGCTGCGCCTTGCTGGCGGTGATGAGCTCGCGGGTGCGGGGCTTGAGTGAGGCAACGGCTCCGTCGAGGGTCTGGCGTACCACGATGCTCCGGGCTCGCGAATCGCCGGCGAGCGCCCTCAACCACGACTCCAGCCGCTCCATCGCCTCGTCGGGGAGGCGGCCGTCCGGCGTGAGCGGAGTCTCCGGAACGGTGAAGATCGGCGCCGTGGAGAGCCCCTGCTCGCGCAGCATGCTGGCAAGGTGGGGCCGGATCTCGGCCAGGGCCTCGGGGGGCACCCGGTCCAGCACGATGGCCACCGAGGTACCTCGGTCGGAGGCCTGCCGCAGAAGGTCCCAGGGGACGGCATCGGCGTAGCGGGCAGCCGTCGTCACGAAGAGCCACAGGTCCGCGGCGAGGAGCAGTTGGCGGGCCAGTTTCCGGTTGGCCGAGACGACCGAGTCGATGTCGGGGGCGTCGAGGAGCGCCATCCCCGTGGGCAGGGCCTGCGAGGCGACCAGGCGCACCGTCCCCGGCTGTGGCTCGCCGGTGTCGAGACCGGTCACCCGGCTGAGTTCCGGCAGCACGCGGGTGCCGGTGAACCACCCCTCATCTGCCGGGTTGTGGACCAGAACCGGGCTCGTGGTCGTCGGCCGGAGTACGCCGGAACGGCTGACGTCGTCGCGGACGATCGAGTTGACCAGGGTCGACTTGCCGGCTCCGGTGGAACCGCCCACCACAGCCAGTAGTGGTGCGTCGAGTGAGGTGAGCCGCGGGATCACGTAGTCATCGAGCTGGCGCAGCAGCGCGGCCCGGTTGGCCTTGGCCTGGGCGGTGTCCGGGATGTCCAGAGGCAGCACGGACTCGGCGACCACGGCTCTTAGCTCCTGCACGGCAGCGAGGAGGGGGCTTGGTTCCTCCCCGTTGTCATTCACGGACGAAACGATAACGAAACCCCGGGACTCCGCCACCGAACCACCCCGGCCAGCGGTCAGCCGGGGTCGAGTGGCATGGTGGCGGCACCCGCAAAGACTCACGCGGCAGACCCTGGCTAGCGTTGTCATGTCATGCCAAGGTTCCAGCCCGTTGTGCCGGACCCCGCCTCGTGGGCCAGCAGCGCCGCCGTGCGCCGCGTGATGCAGGGCAACCGGTCGCGCGACACCGCCCCGGAGCTCGCCGTGCGCCGCATCGTGCACGCGCGGGGGTTGCGCTACCGGGTGGCCACTCGGCCCGAGCCGGCGCTGCGCCGCACCGCCGACCTGGTCTTCACGGCATCCCGCGTGGCGGTCTTCATCGACGGCTGCTTCTGGCACGGCTGCCCCGACCACCGCACGCATCCCAAGACCAACGACGTCTACTGGTCGGCCAAGATCGAGGGCAACATCGCGCGCGACGTGGACACAACGGCGCAGCTCGAGGCATCGGGTTGGACGGTGCTGCGGTTCTGGCAGCACGAGCCGCCGCAGGACGTCGCCGACGCCGTGGAAGCCGCCGTGCGGCTCGCGCGCACCACCAAGATGGACCTATGAGGCTTTTCGCGGCAGTGGTCCCGCCCGAGGAGGCCGTCGAGGACCTCGCGGAGTTCCTCAAGCCGCGCATGGACGCCGGGGACCAACTGCGATGGACCGACGACTACCAGTGGCATGTCACGCTCGCATTCCTCCCGGATGTGCCCGACCGCCACTACGACGAACTGGTGGAGCGGCTCGCCCGGGTGGCCCACCGGCATACCCCCATGTCTTTGGCACTCGCGGGGGCCGGCGCCTTTCCCTCCCCCATGTACGCGCGTGTGCTCTGGACCGGGGTCGCCGACGCCGGGGAGGCGCTTCGTCCCCTCGCCCGCAGCATCCGGGGGGCCTGTGGCAAGGCCGGGGCTGCCCCGAAGGGCGGGCCGTTCCATCCCCACGTGACCCTGGCGCGCTTCCCCAAGCCCACGGAGGCCACCCGCTGGGTGCGCATCCTGGAGACGTATGCCGGTCCGCCCTGGACTGCGGCTGAGCTCGCTCTGGTCGAGTCGCATCTCGGACAGGGACGCGGTCACCGGCCGCGGTACGAGGTGCGGGAGACGTTCGCGCTCGGCCGCTCGTCGGGCGAGTCCGGGGCGGCCTCGTGAGGCTCGAATTCACAACGCCGTATGCCGCCGGGCCGGCTCTGGCGTCGATGGCGGCTCATGCCGTGCCGGGCATGGAAGCCGTCGACGTGGCTGCTGGGACGGTCGAGCGGCTGGTGAGGACGGACGGTGACCCGGTGCCCGTGCGGGTCCGGCTCGCCCCGGACCTCGTAGTCGTGCAGAGCGACGACGCGCGCGTGGAGGGCCGGGTGCGCCGCTGGCTCGGTCTGGACGTGGACCTGGCCGACGTGGAGAGGCACCTGCGGGCCGACCCGCTGGTGGGCCCGCTGGTGGCAGCGCGGCCTGGTCTCCGGGTGCTGGGGTCCGTGGACGGTTTCGAGACTGCGGTGCTCACGGTGCTGGGCCAACAGGTTTCGGTAGCGGCGGCGCGGACGTTCGGGGAGCGGCTCGTGCGGGCGTTCGGGCCCCCACTTGACAGCGGTGGGCTGACCGTGTTCCCTGCGCCTGGCTCGCTCGCCGAGGTGCCGGCCCAGGATCTCGCGCGTGCGATCGGGCTGACGGGTGCCCGTGCGCGTACCATTGCGGCCTTGGCAAGGGCCTGCGCCGACGGGCTGCGGCTGGACCCCTCTGGCGCGCCGGGTCCTGGAGACCCTGCGGGGACTGAGCAGACTCGGCGCGCTCTGCTGGCGGTGCCTGGGATCGGGCCGTGGACCGTCGAGTACCTTGCCCTCCGGGTGCTGCGCGAGCCGGACGCCTTCCCTGCCGAGGACCTCGTTCTGCGCCGTGCGCTAGGCGTCGCGCGTGCATCCGAGGGTGCCGCCCTGGCACGGGCGTGGATCCCCTACCGGGGCTACGCCGTCGCGCACCTGTGGGCCGAGACGGCATACAGCCGATAGCGCTACGGCCGGCTGGCTCGGATAATCGCGGCCGATGCGGCCTCGTGCACGGCGTGGGTGAGGCGGATGTCGATGTCGGTGAACCCCGATTTGGTCAGCGCGGTGCGGAAGTCGGCCTCGGTGAGGGCCCCGGCGATGCACCCGGTGAACGCGGCCATGTCCGCGCGGGTCGCTTCGTCCATGTCCTCGGACGCGACGATGTCGGAGATCGCCAGCCGGCCGCCGGGGCGTAGCACGCGGGCCGCCTCGGCGAGAACGACGTTCTTGTCGGCGGCGAGGTTGACGACGCAGTTGGAGATGACCACGTCAACGCTGGCGTCGGGAAGTGGGATGTCCTCGAGGTACCCTTCGACGAACTCGACGTTGTCCACACCTGCACTCGCCGCGTTCCGGCGGGCGAGGTCCAGCATCTCCGGGGTCATGTCCAGTCCGATCGCCTTCCCCCCGGGCGCGACCCGGCGGGCCGAGATGAGCACGTCGCCACCCGCCCCCGAGCCAAGGTCGAGCACCACCTCGCCGGGGTGCAGGTCAGCCACGGCAGTGGGCACGCCGCAGCCCAGTGAGGCGGCGACCGCATGGTCAGCGCCCTCTGCTTCCACGGTGTCGTAGAGATCAGCGCCGAAGCGAACGGTGCCCTCGCTGCGGTTCGCAATGGACACGTCCGTGGTCGAGGGCGCACAACACGACCCGCCGGTCTGGCCGGCCGCGGCCTTGGCGGCTTCGGCGTAGTGCTCCCGGACCGCGTCACGCACGCTCAGAATCTCGTGGGTCATCAGAGCTTCCTCCTTCTTGGGGCCTGCGGTAGCCAGCATGGAGAGGCCGTTCATGACCTCGTCGGCGGCTTGCGGCAAGGCCGTCATGCAGGCTGGGTTGGCGGCGTACAGAGAACTGGTCCCGCGCCGCTCGACCGTGACGAAACAGGTGCGCGCGAGGGCCGCCAGGTGGTGGCTGACCGTCGACTGCGACAGCGGGAACGCCGCCACGACGTCGCGCACGGGGACCGGGCCCGGCTGCCGGGCGATCCAGGCGAGCAACTGCACGCGCGTCGGGTCCGAGAGCGTTCGGAACCACTCCGCATACGTCTCTGCGGTCTGTCGGTCCATGATCCCATCCATCGATAATCGACGATAGTCGATATAGTACAACGCTGCAATAGCGCGGGCCATTCCACGACCGATGGTCGCCTGGCCCCTTGGCACGGTCGGCCGGGGCCGGTCAGGCGGCGGGGACGGTGATGCTGGCGCCAGCCCGGATCGAGTCGACGAGGTACTCGCCCTCCTCCACCGTTGCCCCTGGCCATACGACCGAGCGGGTGAGTCGGCCCCGGACGGCCGCGCCAGCTCCCACCACGCTGCAGCCGCCACTTGCGGCGAGGTTGGCCGCCAGGTAGTCCGCCGGGGTGCCGCAGTCGAAGACCGGTCCGGACACGTCGACCAGCTCGAGCCGCCCCGCCGCCCAGGCCGCGGCCCAGACGGTCTCGTACAGCCCGGAGGGGACCGGATCAAGGGTGCGGGCGAGGGCCGCCGGCAGCAGGCTCACCCCGACGAAGCGACGGTCGGCGAAGTCCGCGGGCCGGTCGCCTGCCGGCGCGACCAGGAGCCGCGGCTCCTGGCCGGACCATCCGTCCAGAAGCGCGTCCAGCGGATCGGTCATCCACGCATCGGCGTTGTGCACCAGCACATGCCGCCCACCCAACCATTCCCGCAAGGCGCCGATCGCCCCTGCCGTGCCGAGGGCCACCGGCTCCTCCACCGACAGGTGCACGTCCGGGCGGTCGCGCAGGTGGTCCCGGATCTGCCCGGCCAGATAGTGGGCGTTGACAGCGACACGCTCGCTGTGGCGGGCGACCCGCCGCAGCGCGCCGTCGAGCAGCGGGACGTTGCCCACTGGACACAGCGCCTTGGGCCGAAGAGTGGTCAGCGGACGCAGCCGGAGACCCTCACCCGCGGCCAGGACCACCGCGGCCAGGTCGGCACGCATCAGCGCCCGGCCGCCAGCGCGGCGAGGACCCGCGCTGCAGGGCTGCTCGCGGGCACGTCCTGCGGGGCCATCCACCGGCCGGCCAGGACCTCCCCGTCAGGGCTGGGGGTGACCTCTACGCGCGCCGAGGCGGTGAAGATGAGGTCGATCCGCCGCGCGTCACCGTTGACGAGGACGGCGTCGGGGTGGGCCGCGAACGGGACCGCGGTGCCGAGCTCCTCGGCCACCTCCCTAGTCACGCACCCGGCGGGAGACTCACCGCGGCGCAGCAGGCCGCCCGGGAGGGACAGGTCGGGACGGTGGGACTGGCGCAGCAGCAGCACGCGGCCGGCATCCTCGATGACCGCGACGCACCCCACCGTGTACGCGGTGCTGCCGGCGCGCACCAGCGACCGGCGCAGCCAGGAAGGCAGCCGGCCGAACAGCCGCAGCCCTGCGGCGCGCACGTCACGCTCGGTCATCACTTGCGCATCGTAGGTCCGGGCGAGCGTTCCTTGCCTGGTCGGCCGTTGCCGGGCGAGTCGTCCCCGGGTGTCGTCAGCGAGGCCTCGAGCTGCGCAGCGCCCTGGGCGATGACCACCCGTGCATGGCCTAGCTGCGCCAGCTCGGTCACCGGCCGGTTCTCCGCGAGGAACAGCGCGCTGAAGTGCGTGATCCCACACTCCAGGGCGCGCCGGGCGAGGAGCTGGAGGAGGGTGGTGGCGAGGCCGACACGCCGCCATTCCGGGGCCACGGCGACCGCGACCTCAGCCGACACAGGGCTGTCGTCTGCGCTCGGCAACACCGAGTACCGGGCCACCCCGATGCCGTGACCTTCGGCGCTGCGGGCGACGAGCGCGAAGCGTTGCGCGTAGTCGAGCCGGGTCAAGCCGTCCAGGGTGGCTTGCGTGAGCGGTGGCGGGGCGCCCATGAAGCGGCCTCGGAGCGTGTCCGCGTCTGCCGTGAGGATGGCCTCGGCCAGCTCGGGCGCGTCCGAAGGCAGGATCGGGCGGATCGTCACGCGCCGGCCGTCAGCGAGCCGGGCGACGATCTCGTAGCTGCGGGGGTACCCGGGCGGGGCCTCCTGAGGCTGCCGGCGCGAGCGAGGCATGCTTCATCTTCACTCGCGGTGCGGCTCGCCCCATGACCCAAAGGTCCCGCAACCGTGCGGCAAGGGATCCTCACCGCAGGGCTGGGGCGGTGGGCCGCCGACCCGGGGGCGTGGCGCAGGACGCTGGCATACGCAGCCACGTCCTACGGACGGTCGGGCACCTCCTGGGCCGGGGCGACCTCGTGCGCGTCGGGTGTCGACGCCTCCGCCGGGCCGAGCCTCATGCCCGCCAGGTGTCGACGCCTCCGCCGGGCCAGCCTCGGCCGTGGCGCAGACGCGATCCAGGCCCAGACCGACCGCAGCCACGGCGCAGGTCGTGAGCAGGACTGCCGCGGCCAGGCTCTGCCGTGCGACTTCGAAGGACGTCGTCTGGATGAGCAGGCCGCTGGAGATGGCCGTCGCCAGGGCTCCTAGCGCCGTGAGGCCCAGTACCGCGTCGGGGGTCCATGGACCCCGCCGCCATCGTGTGCGGGTGGCACCGACGACCGCCAGAGCGATCGCCGCAGCGAGCCACAGCAGCACGGGCTGGGTCCGGTAGTACTTGGTCGCGATCACGTCCTGCGGCAGGGCTGCGGACCCGAAGAAGGCCTGGCTGACCGAGTTGGGTACGGCCGCATTGACAGATCCCCACACGGTCGGATTCAGCGA
This sequence comes from uncultured Actinomycetota bacterium, assembly GCA_963715025.1. Lineage (GTDB taxonomy): Bacteria > Actinomycetota > Actinomycetes > Actinomycetales > Dermatophilaceae > DASSJT01. The sequence goes on from CAVQQQ010000002.1 coordinate 1,351,277, forward strand.
GTTGGGCAGCTCGGTGCCGATGATCTGCAACGTGTCGTTCGGATGGCCTAACAGCCAGGCGGCCCACCATCGCATCCAATTCCTAGTGGCCCAGTCGTTCATGGACGGGCACGCCCTAGACGTCCTGGCAGCCCAGCGGGTGGTTCCCGAGCGCGACACTACCGCCGGAGACGTGGGGATCATGCAGGGCGGCGCGTCCGATCGGCGCAGGTCGACCAGCACGGACGCGGCAACAGGGTCGAACACGCCGACCGGGTAGGCGTACCCAACGGTGGACTTCGAGTATCCGTACGCGTCGGTCCAGGCCTCGTCGGTGCGCACGTTGTAGACGTAGCTGTACAGGGAGATGAGCACCAGGGCGGCCGCGACAGCGCCCCAGAGCAGCGCCTGCCGGCGAACCAGCCCGACGACGACCATCCCGAGCGCCCAGAGGAGGAGGATCACGAAGACGTTCGGACGGGTCATCGAGAACCACAGGGCGGGGGCGACGAACGCGGCTGCGCGTCCCCACGTCGGCGCCTGGCTGAACCGCAGCGCCATTGCCAGGGTCAGCACGCCGGCGGACACCGAGATCGACTCCCCGAGGATCACGCTGTCCCAGCTGGCGACCTGCGCGGTGCACGGCACGAGCAGGAGAAGCACCACGACAACACGCCGGACGGCCACGAGCCTGATGCCGGAGGCGACGACCAATGCCAGAGTGGACCAGACCACGAAGGACAGCACCGTCTGAGCGACCACGATCGCGTGGTCTCCCGACCACAGGGCCATCCATATGGTGGCCCCCCAGGGGCGGATGGAGTAGCCGTCGAGGCTCGTCAGCGAGAAGTCGAGCCACGATCCCGCGGCGCGGTAGGAGTTGGTGTCGGGGTACAGGGATGGCGATGTCGTGGCAGTGCCCGCCAACTTGAGCAGGAGGAAGGCCCCCACCGATGCCTGCACGACCGGGTCCCCCGCCCCGAGCCTGGTGACCCACCCCCCGATCCGTCGCAGCCGTATGCCGGGTCCCCTCCCCGGCGGAGGCGTCGAGGCGGGCGCTGGGTGGGAGCCAGCGTTCGCCTCCTCGGTCACCCTGGAGACGATACGGGACGACGCGGCAGCGGCTCTCGAGATTCGCCCCGCGCCACGGGGACACCCACCTCCGCTTCTTCACCCGGTCGACCCGGCGCCGGAGTGTCCGCGGCCGCCGCATTCGACTTGGCCGCGCCTCAAGACCTGGTACCGGTTACGAGCCGCTCGCGGTCGAACATCGGGGACACAATCCGCCAGCCCAGGGCGTCGGCGAGCAGCAGTGCGGCCCCGAGGCCCAGCGCTAGGGCGAGGCTCGCCGGGATCACGTCGAACGCAATGAGCGATGTCACCGCGACCACCGGAAGACTTCCGAGAAGGCTGAGTTGCTGTGCGACGCGGACGTCGCTCGATCGGGTCGAGATCGCGATGCTGACCCAGATCGACCAGCCGGCGAGAAGCGGCGTGAAAAGGATCTGGGCGAGAATGTCCGGAACATGGAGGATCGCCGACGCGACCGCAGGATGTGCGAACAGCACCGCGCAGGCGATGAAGACCGCGTACACGGCATACGCGATCGCAACTGAAGGAACCAGCGCCGCCAGCGCCTTGCCCAGCAGGAACTCCTCACGACGAATCGGTGTCGTCAGCACCGGCTCGAGGGTGCCCTGCTGACGCTCGCTGGCCACGGCGGAGGCTGCGACCGCTGCCGGCACCAGCACGGGGATCCCGAGCATGTACAGCAGCAGATGCATCTGGCCGAGTGTGGCCGCTGACGACTCGGGGGCCAGCATCACCACGACCAGCGGTTGGATGAGGAAGATGAGCGGGAAGATCGCCATCGCTACCACGACGGCGCGGTTGCGCCGGTACTCACGGAGTTCCTTCCGGAAGATCGCCCGGACGCGCCTCGTGCTCACGCTCACCTGCGCCCGGCCTCGTTGTCCTCGTCGATCAACTCCAGGTAGACGTCCTCAAGCGAGTGGTACGACTCGCTGATCGACAACACGTCGGCTCCGGCAGCCACGAGAGCCCGGGTGACCGCAGGTGCAGCGATCGCCGATTCGGACACCGCGAGGACGTACGCGGCTGGGCCGTCCTGGTGCCAACTGTCGACGCCCGGGAGGCCCGCAAAGACACGGCTGGGCACGAGGAGCGGGACGACGGTCCTGACTATGAGCGTCTTGGCAAACAGCTCCTCGCGTAGCTCGTCGGGTCGGCCAATCGTGCGCAACGTGGTGTTCAAGATCGCGACCCGGTCGCAGAGGCGCTCCGCCTCCTCGAGGCGGTGCGTCGTGAGGAAGATCGTCACACCCCGCTGGCGGAGCCCGTCGAGCAGCTCATGGACGTCTCGAGTGGCGACCGGATCGAGGCCGGTTGTCGGCTCGTCGAGGAACAGCACCTCGGGGTCGCTGAGCAGCGCCCTCGCCAGGGCGACCCGTTGGCGTAGGCCCTTGGACAGCGTGCCGCAGGGATCCTTGGCCCGGTCGGCCAGGTTGACGGCCCGCAGGGCGTGGTCAACGCGATCGTTCGGGTCGTGCGCCTCGTAGAGGTCCGCGAAACAGGCGAGGTTCTCGGCAACGCTCAGGCGGAGGTAGAGGCCGGGCGACTCCGGCATGATCGAGATACGCCGTCGAATCTCAACTCCGTTCTCAGGCGTGAGTGGGATTCCGGCGACCGTTGCGGAGCCCGAAGTGGGTGCAAGGAGAGTGCCGAGGGTCCGTACGGTCGTCGTCTTGCCGGCGCCGTTCGGCCCGAGGAATCCGAAGACCTCGCCGTAGCCGATCTCAAGGGAGACGTCTTCGAATGCGACCCGGTCACCGAAGCGCTTGCTCAGACCCCGGGCAGAGAGCGCCGGGCCGCTTCTCTTCACGTCGGATGACGCCACCCTTTCCGAGCTCACGAAGCAGTCACCTCGCAGGGTAGACACGCCCGGTCTCAATCCTCCTGCCGAGGCGGAGGTCGTCGGCCGCAAGCCGGGCAGCTAGCCTGCTTCGCGGGCCGAAGAGTCCCGGAAGCCCAAGCCCGAATGTACAGCCCGTCAAACCTCGCCTGCCTCCCCTGCGTGCGACTGCAGACCTGTCCATCTGGCCGCTCGCCAGGCCGGGTTCGGCCCAAGCCTCGGATGCGCCGCATCGACCGGAGCTGAACGCGTGGCGCCGGAAACCGACGACTCGTCAGGCCCTTTGGCACGGTCGGCCGAGGCGCCGCCCGGCCATGCTGGTGCCGTGCGAGGCGCGCGTCGTGCCGTCGTCGTGGCGGCCGTGCTCATCGTGGCTGCCTGTGCCGGGCCAGGCGGGCGGCCGGGTGGTGCCCCATCTCCGACGACTACGGCGTTGACTCCGTCGGCGACCTCGACGACCTCGATGCCGCGCCCGACGACGTCGGCACCTCCTCCACCGACGAAGACCTCTCCTGCCCCGCTGGCCGTGCGCGCGGGACACAGCGCCTGGGTCTCGGTGTCGGTGGCCACGCTCTGGCGCTCGCCCTCGTCAGCGCGGTCGGTGGACGCCAGGGCACTGCGCGCCCCGGTCGACATTCGCGGTTGGGTCGCGGGGATGACCCTGGACCAGCGGCGCCAGCTGAACGGTCGCGCCGACACCCAGGCGCTGCTGGGCGACCGAGTGCTCGTTCTGGCGGTCCGCGGCTCGTGGGCGGAGGCTGTCGTCCCCGACCAGCCGACCCCGCTCGACTCTCGCGGTTACCCAGGCTGGCTGCCCGTGCGCCAGCTCAGTCCCAGTCCACCGACGGCCGGCTCAGGACTGGCCACGGTCGTGTCGCGCACCGCGTGGCTGCGCACCGACGACGCGAGCGCCACGCCGGTGACGGAGGTCAGCTATGGAACGCGGCTGCCCGTCCTCGGCACACAGGGGTCGTGGGCCCGGGTGGCCCTACCTGGCGGGGGAGTGCGCAGGCTAGCTCTGTCGGCGGTGTCGCGCCACGCAGTGAGCGCGGCCGCGGTGCCTGCCACCGGCGCTTCCCTCGTGTGGGCGGCCCGGTCCTTCACCGGATTGCCGTATCTGTGGGCCGGTCGCTCCGGGTTCGGGTTCGACTGCTCGGGCCTGACCTCCCTCGTCTACCGCGTGCACGGCCTCACGATCCCGCGCGACGCGGACGCGCAGGCCGCGAGGGGCCGGACCATCAGCGCGGCACAGCGCGCCGCCGGTGACCTGCTCTTCTACGCGACGGCAAGTGGGTACGTACACCATGTCTCGCTCTACGCCGGTGGCGGCCTCATGGTCCAGTCGCCGTCGACCGGCCGGGCCGTGGAGACGATCCCCGTTGCCACTCCCTCGTATGCCGCGGAGTACGCGGGCGCTCGGCGATACCTGCCCTGACAGCAGGTGCTCGATCTGCCACAGCTCGTTTGGCCGGGCTCGCTCGCACCGGCGCCAGTCCCGCTGTTCGCGGAACCGCCGACCTTTCTGTGCGGTGATGACGCGTCGTGACTGTCGTGATGCACACAGCCGAGCGCCCGCCCTCTCAGGGATGGGGACGGGCGCTTGGCAGGGGAGAAGACGCTGACGTTACTCGCTCACAGCGCCGGATGGGGTGATACGGCGACATCTGGGGGTACAGAGTATTCGGACTGCCCCGTGGCTCCAACAGCGCGGACACGGGGCAGTCACAAATGATGAATAGCGCGCGAGCCCTTGGGTACGCAAGGGTCTGGCGCCCCGTCCTTCGCCCCGGTGCAGGGCGGGACCGGGGGATTAGCTCAGCACCCCCGTCCTCCCCGTCGGCGGGGGTGCTGTCATGACTGGCCGCTTAGGCGATTCGCGCTATCTGACAGGTCCACGATTCGAGCGTGGCCGACCGCGCGGCAAATCCGCGCCAGCTGGCGGCGGAGTGACGCATGTGGCGCGGCGATCACGCGCGCGTCAGCCGATCCGCTCGGCCAGCGAGACAACGATCCCCTCGGGCCCGCGGACGTAGGCCATGCGCCAGATGTTCTCGTGCTGGCCGATGCCGCCGACCAGTCCATATCCGTCCGCAGCCAGGCCGTCGACCGTCGCCTGCAGGTTGGCGACCTCGAAGCAAACGTTGCGCAGACCCAGCTCGTTCGCCATCGCGGCAGGCGATCCGGGCTCGTGGTCGGGCCTGACGAAGCCCGAGAGCTCGATCCCGGTTCCTCCGTCCGGCGGCCGCAGCATGACGATCTCGCGTCCGCGAGTCCGGGATGCCGATGACAGTGTCGAGGAACTCGCCCTCCACGAACGTGCGGCCCTCGACCTCGAGACCCAACCCGACGAAGAACGCCGTCACCGAGTCGAGGTCAGCGACAGTGATCCCTACATGGTCGAAACGCCTGATGTGTGACATAGCTGCCATCCTCCAACGCTGGTCTGGTGGTTTGCTTCGGGGACGATGCCGTCGCCGCATTCTCGACATGCCCACAGCAGCACACCGGACGCACCGGCGGCGAAATGACGCACCGCGCGGATCGCGTTAGCTCCACAGCGCCGAAGCGTCTTCATGGTGGCTGGCGGTGTCAGCATTGACGGATGGACCGTGTTCGCGAACTGCCCGAGGCAGAACGCAACCAGGCGCTGCAACGCCTCGCGGATCTCACGGGCGACTTCAACGATGTGGTGGAGGCCTCCCGCGACGCCAACGCAGACGACGAACACGATCCTGAGGGTGCGACGATCGCGTTTGAGCGGGCCCAGGTCGCAGCGCTGGTGCGGCAGGTCCAGGGTCACTTGGTAGAGGTCGAGGCGACACGGGCTGCGTGGGTTTGGCCGAACACCCGGTCGCGCGGTTCCGGGAGCGTAGCGACCTGCGGATGCTCCGACAGCTCGAAGTCGCGCCGGTGACGATCGCCGACGGGACCCCCGGACGGCTAGCTCTCGGTGCGCGACAAGGCCAAGCGAGTCGTCCGGGACTTTGGCCTCTGGGAGTGCCCCGGTCCGGAGACACGATCGAGGTATGACAACCTTGACAACTCGCATTCTCCTCGGAGCGACAACGATCACCGTCGCCGGGCTCGCCGCAGGCGCTACCCGCGCATACCGGCGGGACCTCACGGCCGCCCGGGACCGGCTCGCGGCGGTCGTGCGCCACCACGTCAGCACCCCGTTCGGGACGGTGGAGTACGCCGAGTTCGGCGTCGGCGACCCTGTCCTGGTCAGCCACGGCATCTTCCACGGCTGTGACGGCGGCCTGCTCTCCGTCCGCTCGAGCCTGCCCGGACGCCGGATCATCGCCCCGTCGCGCTTCGGCTATCTCGGGTCCGACCTTCCGGCCGCCGCGACGCCGGAGGACCAGGCCGATGCCTTCGTCGCGCTGCTCGACCACCTCGACCTCGCCCGGGTCGACGTCGTCGGTATCTCCGCCGGCACCACCGCCGCGCTGGAGTTCGCCCTGCGCCACCCGGACCGGACGAGACACCTCGTCATCATGTCAGGCAGCTTCCCCGGCGATCCCATGGCGGTCGCCCCACCGGCGTGGGCGAAACTCCTTTACGCCGACCCGCCCCTGTGGGCGATGAAGAAGGTCGCCAGGCCGCAGTTCGCCCGCCTCATGGGGGTCCCGGCGGGATTCCCGAAGACGCCAGAGCAGGCGCAAGAGATGGACGAGATGCTCGAGAGCATCTTCCCGATCGGTCCGCGAGCCGCGGGCGCAGTGTTCGACGCCTACGTCTCCAACCCCGCGGTCAACGACCTTCCCATCGAGAAGATCACAGTCCCGACGATCATCATTCACGCCAAGGACGACCCGCTCTGCGTGTTCGCCCCAGCCGAGGAGGCGGCTCACCGCATTCCCGGATGCATCTTGCTCGCGCAGGAGTCCGGCGGCCACCTCGGCCTTGGGCAGAGTGAGCCCACCCGCGCCGCACTCGATGACTTCCTCGGAGCGCCCATGGCGGCCTGAGCGATCGCTCGGGGTGGTGGGTTGGGCGCAGAGCACGCCGGCGACTGAACCAGGTGGTCCTTCAGGTCCTCCCCGTCCCCCTGTGGGTGTCGGGGCGCGCGCTCACCGACCGTCGGGAACGGCATCCCGCGCTCCAGCCTCGCTTCCGGCTCGCGCTCAACTCTCGCAGGCAGCGCGTGGCGATGCTCGGGTCGCAGAGCCAGCCGAGCCGCCACCGCGACCGGGCACCCGTGCCACATCGACGCTAGACCCGTCCCGGTTGTCGGCCTCAGTCCGCAAGCGGCGGATAAACGCGCCAACTGACCGTCGCCTCGACGAGCGGATCGCGGCAGACATCCCAGGTTCTGTTGTTGTCAGGCGGCGGTGTTGAGGAGGTGGCTCCAAGCGGTGTTCTCGTCGTAGGGGGTGCCGGTCTTGAGGCAGCCGTGGAGGATGCCGACCCACCGGTTGGCGAGCTGCCGCAGGGCGGCTTGGTGTCCGGTGCCGCGGGCGCGCAGCTGCTGGTAGTAGGTCTTGGCGCCGGCGGAGCCGCGCATCGAGGAGAACGCCCACTGCTGGGCGGCGTCGCTGAGTCGTTTGTTGCGGGCGTAGCGGGCCATGACGATCTTCTTGGTGCCGGAGGCCTTGGTGATCGGGGCTGTGCCGGCGTAGGCCTTGCGGGCCTTGGCGTCGACGTACCGTTCGGGGTCGTCGCCGAACTCGCCCAAGATCCGGGCGCCAAGGATGACGCCCAGCCCCGGCAGGCAGGTGAGGATCTCAGCTGCCGGGTGCTGGCCAAAATGGTCGGCCACCACCTGCCCGAGCGAGGCGACCTGAGCGTTGAGCGTGCTGATCAAGGCAACCCTCGGCCGCGACGGTCGCGGCGTAGGCGGCCTGCACCGGCGCGGGTTGGCGCAACTCGTCGGCGCGCAGGATGCCCAGGATCCGGTCGGCGACGGCCTGCGGGTCGCGACGACGGGCCCGGGTCAGGGCGGCCACGACCGTTCGCCGCGGCAACCGGGCGGCGGTGTCGGGGTCCGGCGCGGCGGCCAACAGCGCGAGGGTGTCAGCGGCGTCGAGCTCCGGAAAGGCTTGCAGCGCAGCGGGAAAGAACTCCCGCAAGGCCGACCGCAACCTCAGCACGTGCCGGGTTCGCTCCCACACCAGGTTCTGATGCGCCCGGGCCGCGAGCTTGATGCCTTCGGCCAGCGCGCTGTCCCCGGCGACGGCCCGGTGATGGGCCCGGTCGACCCGGACAATCTCGGCGAGCAGGTGCGCGTCCGCGGCATCGGACTTGGCGCCCGAAGTCGAGTGCCGCTCCCGGTACCGCGCCGCGGACATCGGGTTGATCGCGTACACCGTGTACCCGGCGGCGACCAGCGACGCGACCCACGGGCCACGCTCGGTCTCGATCCCAACCATCACCTGCAGGGCCGGGTCCGGGTCATCACGCGGATCCGGCAGGTGTTCCGCGACCAAGGCGTGCAGCTGCGTCACCCCGGCCAACCCTTCCGGCAGCCGCCGACGAGCCAGGACCTTCCCCTGCGCGTCGACCAGCTCAACGTCGTGATGGTCTTCGGCCCAGTCATCCCCGACGAACAACATCAGCCCCTGCCTCCCGATCCGATCGCTCCGACACGGACAGCAGCGCGGAGGAGACTCCCGGCGATCTCATGGCCCAAGTGCTCACCGAACCCTCCGGGGCACGTCATCCCAGCAGCGGTCACCGCCTCCTCACGACTGGCGGGCGCACAGTCTGCCGCCAGGCCTTGAGGGTCAGAAAAGTACGAGTGCTGACCCACCAGCCGCTACCGGAACCGAGCCTGCCAGAGGCCCGGACAGAACCCATGAGATCAGTGCGCGTTGCTTGTGCCCATGGATACGACGACGATGATCGGCGCTACCGATGATCAGAGCCATAGGCACAAGGTGTGAAGTTGCCGGTAAGTGCGCCGTCAGGGTGCTCGTCGCGACCGCAACACCAGCGCGACGGTTACCGCCAGGATGATCGTGCCGATGGACTCCACCACCAGCGTGGTGGGCACCAGCTTGAAGCTTAATACCTCGTGAATGCCAAACAGCCCCACGGTCAGCGCGAGCACCAGCGCAAGCAGCGTGCCCACCATGAACAGCAGGCTCAGCACCGTTGCCAGCGACAGGAGCCGCCCACGCAGCACGATGACCGCGATTGCCAGCACGAGCGCGCCAACCGCGTTGAGCACGAACAGCGCGCCAAGCAAGCCGCCTACTCCGTAGAACACGAGGTAGAGATGGATCCCGCCCATCACCAGCAGCATGATCGCACTAAGTAGTCGCCAGGCCATCAGCGTGCGGTGGCTGACACCGAACGAACGGAGTGAACCGGTTGCCGTAGGCTGCGATGACATGTCCTGACCTGCCTTACACCTGTGGGCCCCGTGCAAGCCGAGGCCTCTACAGATGAACACGGACGATCCGCCCGAATAGTTCAGCCTGATGACACGAGCTGAACCGCCGCTGGCCCTACCGCCGATGAACGCTCTGCCATCTGCCCACCAAGCTCGTCGAACACGCGGTCCCAGTCCGATCGACCGCCCCGACAGTCCGGCTCGACCATGGTTGTTGTCGCGCGGGACGAAGCCGCCGTGACCAATGCCGGCGATCGACCGCAGCGGCGGCGGCTCGAGTACGTGCCCACAGTTCTCACCGGCCCGTCGAGCAGCGAGCGAGCATTCTGAGTCCCGGGAAACGTGGCAGGCAAGGAGTGCTGGAGTGGGCGCTGCCAACCATTCCGCGCGCTGACATCGGCCGATCCGGTAAACACGGCCTGAGGGCCTCGCCCGCCTCGCGGCGGTGACGCCCTCTTCAGCGCGTCTCAGACGGCTGGGCGAGGTCATCGACTCTCCGCCCTGCGCAGGACCGACTGGAACTGCTTGCCCAGTGCGCGCGGCCCCGCGACGGGGATGAAGGCCGCGATCAGTCTCCCCTTGAACGAGTTCGGCAGCCGAGTAAGCGATACGCGCAGGTCGGTGCCCTCCGCTGCCGGCACGAGCTCGTACCGCCAGCCACTGCCCGGCGCCCACAGGTTCGAGTCGAGGGTGTCGATCGTGACGATGCCGGAGGCGGCGTCCCAGGAGTAACGCTCCCGCTCCCAGCCCATGGCAGTGCCCTCGGTCACCTCCGCCCAGTCCGGACCCTGTCCGTGAACTCTGAAATGAGCATCGTCGACGTTCGGCCACCAGCGCGACCGTTCGGGGCCGAAGTCGGTGATCACGGCCATGACTTCGCTCGGCGACAAGCTCGTGTGGACGGTGAACTTTGTGGTCGCCATTCGCGTCCCCCTCTTCAGGTGCGGGAGTGTCGGCCATCCGTGAACCATCATCCGCTACCCAGCCGGGGCGCCACGAAATGAGGTCTGCCTGAATCTTCGAGGCATACCGCGGTGGGAATCACTCAACCGGTCCCGGCCTGCTCCGAAAGCGGGTCGTGCACTGTGTGGCGCGGGACTTGGCACGAAGAACGCGGAATGACGTGGCTTCTGGCGGTTCGACGACTGCATCGCGGCATGTGCGGAGGACGAGTCGGGGGCTTAGCTATCGATCTGATCCCCGAGCTCGTCCGCCCTGGGCGCGCATGAGGAAGTGGAGCGTAGCCGCCCCGAAACCGTCGCGCTGTCGGATCGCTCACAACCGGCGTACCAGAAAGTTCTCGAAAGAATTCCGGGGGGCGGTGTCGGATCGGGGCAGGGGTGTTCGTGGCAGGGGTGAGCGGCCGCCCACGAGGGGCGCCCCCAAGGAGAAGGGAACCGCGATCATGAAACTGACGACCACCACGCAGGTCACCGTCGATGGAGTGATGCAGGGAAACGGCCACGCGACGGATGAGGAACGCAGGAACGGATTCGAGCGCGGCGGATGGGCTCTGGGGAAGGGCGACGACGAGACCAGGACGTTCATCACCCAGACCTACCAGCGCGCCGACGCGTTCCTGTTCGGCCGGCGGACCTACGAGATCTTCGCCGGCTCCTGGGCAGCAATCGCAGATATGCGCGCCCACCCCATCGGCGTGGCGTTGAATGAGACGCCCAAGTACGTGGCATCGACCACGCTCACCCACCCGCAATGGGCGGACACGACCGTCCTCTCCGGTGACCTCGCGGCGGCCATCGGCGAGCTGAAGGCCAAGCCGGGGGGTGAGCTGCAGGTCCACGGCAGCGGCGCCCTGACCCGGTGGCTGCTCGAGAACGACCTGGTCGACGAGATGAATCTGCTCATCGTCCCGGTGGTCCTCGGCCAGGGCGCGCGGCTGTTCCCCGACACCGGCCCGGACCTAGCGCTTGACCTGGTCGAATCGCGAGCCGACTCCAAGGGCATCACGATCCAGGTCTACCGGCCGGCCGGGCGCCCGCAGTACGCAGCCGACTGAAGCACGTGACGTCTGTGACCCACCAGACCACCGACCGGTTCCGGCCGCATGGCCCAGACCCCACCCGCGTTGGAAACGAGAAGCGCCTCGCCGACTTCTGGATCATCGAGGCCTCCCACCTCGACGTGGCGCTCAAGCTCGCCACCGAGGGTCAAAGGCCCGCCGAGGAGAGTGAGCATTGGGGTTCGGGGCCCAGGTACACGCACGCGCAACCGCAGTCGCAATGGCGCCCAACGGAGGCACCCCTCTCCTCGCTCGCGAGGTGCGGGAGCGTCGTGGAAGCCCTGGACAAGCAGCAGATCGAGGACCCCGCCCCCGCCCGTGTCAAGCGGGCGCGCACCACCGGCCAAACCGACAGCCTGCCGGCAAGGGGCATCGCACTCATCTCGGCAGTTCCGATAATCAGGCCCTGAGCCCCCGTCCCGGCGGAATGACGCTGGTCCTGACCCTTGGGACTACTTGTCATGCGGATGTCGTGCGCTCCGCGGGCATCCGGATACGCCGCGACGCGGATGAGCGTGCAGGCCGGTGTGACGCACCCGCGCCTTGTTGGTTCGTGGCGGCAACCGCGCGCTCATGCCGGTGTCCGGCTCCTACGATGCATTGAAGGCCATCGCCCCGCTGGTGGGAGTCGACGAGTCGCCCTTCCTGCTCCGGCTCTGATGGTTGCTAGCCGATCAGGGGCAGTCGGGGATCGTTGTGCTCGGCTCGCCCGGATGCAGCGCGCACCCAGTCCCGGTTATCAGTCAGGTCCGCGGGCCGGCCGGGAACCGTTCGACGTGCGAGCAGGTCGTCGAGGATATCGGCCGCAATGGTGACTGCGTCGTCGCTCGCGAGCTCGTCCAGGCCAAGAGCGTCGGTTAGGTCCAGCCCGTGTACGACGGCCTCCACTACCCGACTAGCGACAAACTCGTCGAGTCGCATCAAAGCGTAGTAGCCCGGCCCGATGGTGTCGGGGGGGTTGGCACGTGCCTCGGCGATGGTCTTGGAGAAAGTCTCGTGCAGGACGTCGGGCATATCGGCCGGCGACTTCCCCTCCACCATCTTGTAGGCGTAGTCGTACACCACGGGCGCGACCTCGCTGCGGGGGAAGATGAAGAAGCTGACCCGGTCCCGCCCGGGCTGTCCGCCCGGCTGTGGATCGGCGATGAGCATCCGGGTCAGCCCGATCGAGATGTCGAAGTGCCCTGCGAGCTCAAAGATCGTCCACAGCTTCAATGAGGGATCCAACGGTTGCAGCCGCGTGGACCGTTGCCAATCCTCGTCGGTGAGGTTGCGGTAGGTCTGCTCGATCGCGTTCAGCTCCCGCTCGAGCGTGTCGACGATGTGCCCATAGGTTCCCATGACGCCCTCTCGTCCCGCCCGGTCGTTCCGCGGCGACCACACGTCGCATTTCTCGCAAGTATCGCCCGCCGCGGCACGAGCTTCAATCCCACCCAGCACACACGCGACGCGTGCGAGACAGATCAGCCGTGCAGCGGCCGAACAAACCATCCGGGCCTGCCACTCCGCGGGCTTGAAGGTCCGCGAGCCGACCCGACACTTGAGCATCGACCCGCCGCGTCAAGCCGGGCGGATCGCGGCGGAATGCGGCACCTTTCGGATCGCACTCGGCCCGCAGAGTCGCGGACCTGGCCAGCACGATGTGGCTGTCTGTCCGGGTCCTTTGATGGCGTGGCCGTGCTAGGCAGGACGCAGACAGGAGGAGCGAGTATGGGTGTGCGGCTGGTGATCGGCGCCGGAGCGACTGGCACCGCTACCGCGCAACTGCTGGCGGACCGTGGCGAGCGGGTCCGGCTGGTCACCCGAAGCGGCGGAGGACCTGAGCACCCGGCCATCGAGCGCGTCGCCGCGGACGCCTCCGACGCGGATGCGCTGAGCCGTCTCGCCGGGGGCGTCGCCGTGATCTACAGCTGCGCGGGGCCGGCCTACCCCCGGTGGGTCGCCGACTGGCCGCCGCTCGCCGCCGCGCTGCTGCGGGCAGCGGAGACCAGCGGTGCGCTGCTGGTCACCACCGGCAACCTGTACGGCTACGGCGCGGTCGACGGCCCGATGACCGAAGACCTGCCGCTGCAGCCGAACACCGAGAAGGGCCAGGTGCGGGTCCGGATCTGGAACGAGGCGCTCGAAGCGCACCGGGCCGGCCGGATCCGCACGGCCGAGGTGCGCGGCTCGGACTACCTCGGCGCCGGTGCCGTGACGCCGATGACGCTGCTGGTGCTGCCGAAGGTGCTCGCGGGCAAACGGGCCTCGGCCCCGGCAGACCTGGACGCGCCGCACAGCTGGACCTATATCGGCGACGTTGCCCGCACCTTGCTCGCCGTCGCAGCGGACGCCGGATCCTGGGGCCGGGCCTGGCATGTGCCGACCGGGCCGCCGAGGTCGTTCCGCGAGGTGGCGACCCGGGCCGCCGAGCTGGCCGGCGTACCGGCTCCGCGGCTGTCCGCGATGCCCTACCCGGTGTTGTGGCTCGGCGGCCTGTTCAACCCGATGGCCCGCGCGGCGCGGGAGACCCAGTACCAGTTCCGGAAGCCGTTCGTGCTGGACTCCACGGCCGCCACGCAGGCGTTCGGCATCAGCCCGACACCGCTGGACCACGCGCTGCGCGAGACGATCGCCGACCTGCGCTCCCGGTCATGACGGCGCGTGCGCCGAGCAAGATCGGGAGGCACCCGGTGAGCAGGGTCGGCGCGACCGGGCCGCCCGGGAACCATTCGTGCACCGACAAACCCGCGGACACCCGCCGGGCCCCGCAGGGGAGGCACGGCACCGCTGTGCCGTCCCCTCGTGGGGCGCCAACTGCCATCGAGAGTACGAGTGAACATGCTGATCAGTGCACAAGCAGCCGCGCCGAGAACGCACTCAATTCGGCATGTCCGGTAGTCAGGCCCGGCCTTCTTCGGCCGCCAGGGCGGCGGAATGACGCACCACGCGGATTGCAGCAAATTCGGTTGTCTGCCCAACGGGCTATGTGGTCGTCCTTCCCCAGGTGCTCGTTGACCTTGACCGAACAGGTTCGCGAACGCTCGTTCGTCAGTCTCGGCTGTCCGGGCACGACGTGCCGTTCGGTGTCGGCGTTCACGACACCTTCCGCGTGAACGTGAGGTGGGTGACGCCGCTGGGGGAGGAGACCGCCTCGACGTCGTAGGCGTCCTCGAGGGCCTCCAGACCGTCCCAGATGCGGACGCCGCGGCCGAGCACGATCGGGACCTGGACGAGATGCATGTGGTCGACGAGCCCGGCGGCGAGGAAGTCGCGTACGACGGTGGGGCCGCCGCCGATCCGGACGTCCTGGCCGTCGGCTGCTTCGCGGGCAGTCTCGAGCGCCTCGGCCGGGGCGGCGTCGAGGAAGTGGAACGTGGTGCCGCCCTCCATCTCGATCGAGGGCCGCGGGCGGTGGGTGAGCACGAAGGTCGGGGTGTGGAACGGCGGGTTCGGGCCCCACCAGCCCTTCCAGTCCGGGTCGTCCCGCCAGCCGGGCGGGCCGAACTTGTTGGCGCCCATGATCTCGGCTCCGATGCCGTGACTGTGGCGCTCAGCGAAGGCGTCGTCGACTCCGGCGGTTCCGCCCGGGTCCCAGAACCGGGTACCGAACATCCACTCGTGCAGGCGCTCGCCCGCATGGCCGAAGGGTGCGTCGGCGGACTGCGGCTCGCCGGTGGCGAAGCCGTCCAGGGAGATGGACAGGTTGTGGATCCGTGTGAGTGACATCCGCGCGCTCCTCGGTTGGTGACTGCGCTCTGCGATCGGTTCTAGGCAGACCGACCAGGGTGACCGGAGGGTTCTCATCGGCCGCCGGGGTTGGGATGCTCGATCGACGCCGCTACCAAGGTGCCCGGCGACCCGTGGTCGATGCTAGTTCTGCGCGGCGTGATCTTCGGTCGCTGATCGGCACGAGCGGGCGCTTCGGCAGCGCCTCTTGCTCGGCCGAAATGACGCAATCGCGCTTCCTCTTCACGAGACGGGTTCCCCCGACCGGTGCGGCTGGCTAGCCTCGCCTAGAGGATGCTCGTTTCCGCCGCACCCTCCAGGGGAGGCTCATCATGTTCGTCCAGGTCATCCAGGGCAGGACCTCGCAGCCGCAGGCTCTCGTCGAGGCGTTCGACCGGTGGACGGCGGACCTGTCGTCTGGTGCCACCGGCTGGCTCGGTTCGACCGGCGGGGTCACCGAGGACGGCAGGTTCATCGTCGTGGCTCGTTTCGAGTCCGAGGAGGCGGCCATGGCCAACAGTGCGCGGCCGGAACAGGATGCGTGGTGGGCCGAGACCGCGAAGCTGCTCGACGGCGAGGCAGCCTTCCGCAACAGCACCGACGTCGACGTGAACGTGAATGGTGACCCCGACCAGGCCGGCTTCGTCCAGGTGATGCAGGGCCGGGGCAGCGACCCGGAGCGCGCGAAGCAGTTGATGGCTCAGGATGCCGACAAGTGGGCGGCGTTTCGACCCGACGTGATCGGCAGCGTCGCGATCGGCCATGACGAGGGTGCCTACACGATGGTCATGTACTTCACCTCCGAGGCCGAGGCGCGCGAGGGTGAGCGCAAGGAGCCTCCGCAGGAGTTGCAGGCCCAGATGGAGGAGATGAACAAGCTCAACATCGGGGAGCCAGAGTTCTTCGACCTCAAACAGCCGATCCTCAACTCGCCGGACTGAGTTGGCGCGGCGGGCCTCGCCTCCGGGCGCGACGCTGGCGGTCCTGCCGCAGTGGCAGGGACGCGCGAGGGTCCTCAATATTGGGATCCACCACATCGACGATGCGCCGGAGGCCCAGCATCGAGTGCAGCCGGGTAGAGGTCGTGGAAACCACCCGCACGCCCACACGGCAATCTCGACCAGACGCGGCGGAAGGACGCACCTCGCGCGACCATCGCGCTTGAACGAGCGTATCGCGGCATGAGCGGATGTTGGAGGGTGTCACGCGTCGCACGCACCCTTCGAGACGCCATGGGCGTCTCAGCATTTGTGACGTCCACGAATTCCAGCCCTAGCCGGCCCAGAGGTGCATGGATCCCGCTTACCGTGGCTGCCCTGGTGGCGGTCGCGGGAGCCACCTTCTACGTCACGCAGCTCGACCCATTCGTGGCTCCGGCTCTCCTACCCCCGGTCGCCGCTCTCACAATCGCGGGCGTCACCGCGCATCGCGACGGTCATTGGCCATCCCGGTGGCAACAGTGGCTGGTCGCGGCCTTTGTGCGGGACTGCTGATCTATGGGATCGAGTACTGGCTTTACGGCCTGACGCACCCACCAGTCGCCGTCTGAGGCCCGGTCCGCCTTGCGG
>CAVQQQ010000003.1:0-479577 GCA_963715025.1 uncultured Actinomycetota bacterium
CATAATCGGACGGCTCTGACACCACCAGGGCCACGCCCGTGCGACGGGCATACTGTCCCTATGGACGTGGCGAGGGAGTTTGAGCGTGCGGTGGACAAGGCTGGAGACGTCAGCCGCGCCGGCTACCGCGTCGGCTCCTACGTCGGCTTGGCACCGGCGACGCTCTTGGCTGCCTTTGCCGTCGGAGGCTTCATTGACCGCGACGCCGAGGCTGGCTTTTCGGCGCTCGCTGGTGCTGCAGCCTTCGCTGCTGCGGGCGTCTTCTTCCGGTTCCTGACGTCGCTACTCGGCGCACCCAGCCCGAGCGAGTGCTCGTCTACGAAGGCACCATCGGCATCGCCGGCAATAGATCAGTCGAACCGCGAGGCCTGGACATCTCCGAGGCGCAAGGCGAGGAGTAATGGAGCCGTTGACGTCCCCGGCTGGCAACGTCACGCACCAAGGTCGTCCTCGACTCTGCACGACCGCCGGGCGGCAGTAGCGTGCGTGTTCGAGCGCGCGCGGTGCCAGATGAGTAAGTTCGGTGCGGGCTATTCGCCAGTGGACCCCGTGCCGGGGACGATGGCGTTAGCGGGTGAGTGGCTACGACATCATGGCGTCATGCCTGATGAACGGAGGCCGATAGGTTAGTCGCGTGGAACTGAGGGTCCAGCCTTACGAGGTTCACGTGGCGGAGTCGGTTCTCGAGGACCTACGAAGGCGGCTGCGCGGTACGCGTTGGCCGGAACCGGCTCCTGGGCCTGCTTGGAGTCAAGGAACGGATCTCGGCTACCTGCGCGCCCTGACCAGCTACTGGGTTGACGGCTTTGATTGGCGAAGGCAGGAGAGCCGTCTCAACGAGTACGACCACTTCATGGCCGAGATCGATGGGGTCGGGGTGCATTTCGTGCACCAGCGCTCGGGCAAGCCGCCCCTGGTCCTTACACACGGGTGGCCCAGCACCTTCGCCGAAATGCTTCCGCTCGTCGATCGACTTGCGGACCACTTCGATCTTGTCGTGCCGTCGCTGCCGGGCTACGCCTTCTCTTCCCGTCCGGCGCAGGTCGGAGTGGACCGGGACTACGTTGCACGCTTGTGGCACCTGCTCATGCAGGGGCTGGGGTATAAGCGGTATGGGGCGCATGGCGGCGACTTCGGCGCTGGCGTGGCGACGCACATGGCGCTAACGGAGCCCTCTCGCATGGTTGGTATTCATCTGAGCACACCCGAGGTGAGTCCGTACTTGGGGCCTGGCTCGGCACCACTCACGCCTCCGGAGAGGGCCTATCTCGACCAGGTCGGCCGTTGGGATGAGACCGAGCGGGGCTACAGCGCCATCCAGTCGACGCGGCCTCAGACGCTGGGATACGGGCTGACTGATTCCCCGGTCGGGCTGGCCGCGTGGCTCGTAGAGAAGTGGAGAGCGTGGAGTGACAGCGACGGCGATCTTGATGCCCACATCGGCCGGGACGCCTTGCTCACCACGATCACGCTCTACTGGGCGACCCAATCGATTACCTCCTCGATGAGGGACTACTTCGATAACCGCTGGCACACAAAGCCGGTCGACCTCGACGACCGGGTGCTGACACCCACCGCGATGGCGGTCTTCGCGAACGAGTTCGTGCCGGAAGGTGATCCGCCTCGCGAACTGTTCGAGCGCCTCTACAACATCCGCAGGTGGACCGTGTTCCCGCGCGGCGGACACTTCGCCGCGATCGAAGAGCCGGAACTGCTCGCATCGGACATTCGAGCGCACTTCGACGCTGCATTCCCCGCGTAGTGCGAAGTGGCGAAAGGATGTCGGCGGCCCTCGCGACGGCGAAGGGGCTGAGTCGAGAGACCGGCCAAGCGATGTCCGTGTCGGAGGAGTCGCGGTCCCGTCTCGGCGCTGAGGGGACACACGGTCGAGGTGTTCTCGAGCGGCGTAGGTGGGTGCCGCTCGGCGAATCCGCTCATCGGCAGATCAGGTAAACGGGCCGGAAAGTTCTCGCCCGCCTGGCGGCTGCCGGAATGACGCATGTGGCGCGGCGATCACGCGCGCGTCAGCCGATCCGCTCGGCCAGCGAGACAACGATCCCTTCGGGCCCGCGGACGTAGGCCATGCGCCAGATGTTCTCGTGCTGGCCGATGCCGCCGACCAGTCCGTATCCGTCCGCAGCCAGGCCGTCGACCGTCGCCTGCAGGTTGGCGACCTCGAAGCAAACGTTGCGCAGACCCAGCTCGTTCGGCATCGCGGCAGGCGATCCGGGCTCGTGGTCGGGCCTGACGAAGCCCGAGAGCTCGATCCCGGTTCCTCCGTCCGGCGGCCGCAGCATGACGATCTCGGTCCGCGAGTCCGGGATGCCGATGACCGTGTCGAGGAACTCGCCCTCCACGAACATGCGGCCCTCGACCTCGAGACCCAACCCGACGAAGAACGCCGTCACCGAGTCGAGGTCAGCGACAGTGATCCCTACATGGTCGAACCGCCTGATGTGTGACATGACTGCCATCCTCCAGTGGTCGTCTGGTCTTTGCTTCAGGGACGAAGCAGCCGCAGCATTTTCGACATGCCCGCAGCCGGAGCCCGTGAACCCCGTGTCAGAACCGTCGTCCAACGCTGGTCAGCCGCTCTCGGGGCGGCGTGGGCTGCGGCCCCTTCAGCAGGTCCGGACGCCGGCACGCGGCGAATAGACGCGTTGCCGGGAGTCCGCGAGCGCCTGGAGCGCGTCGTCCGGCCACGCGGGCGACCGGAGTCGTAGGCTGCTGGCGTGGCCCTGAGCAACGCTCGTAAAGTTCGGGCGGCCCGGCGTCGAGAGCGCCGCATGGACCTTGTGACTCACGACCTGACCGACGACCAGTGGGCCGCGCTCCGGGCGGAATGGGGTGGGTGCGCGTACTGCGGCGTCGCCGGCGTGCCACTTCAGCGCGATTGCGTTCTGCCCATCTCACGCGGCGGGCGATACACGCTCGACAATGTGGTGCCCGCTTGTCGTTCATGCAACACCAGCAAGTGCAATGACGAGGTCACTGGCTGGCTTCGGAGAAAGCGGTTCGATGAGCGAGCCTTCTTGGAGCGCCACGTGAAGATCGGGACCGAGCTCGGGCGTCGCTTCCTAGCCTTCTGACGCGGCGCAATGACGCACCACCCGGATCGCGGCGGCGCGTTCGACGGGGACACGGCAACCGTCGCAATGCCGATGGCGCACCGTGTCGCCGGTCTGTTAGCGTTCCGGCGATCGTGATCTATCGGCAGGAGGTGAGACCCATGAACGCAGTATCCGGAGTGGGTGCTCCCCCGCAGTGCACGATCGCGCGACTGAGGTAGTCGCCACTGGGAGTGCCCGACAGGCAACTCGCGAAAGGCGACTCCCATGAACACAACACCTTCTTCGACTCCGCGCATCAGCTCGACCACCACGTCCGATGGCATCGCGGTGACGCGAACGCGACGGCACGGGAACTGGCCGATGCCCGACCAGCAGGTCGACGCCACAAGACAGGCGGGCAACTCGGACAAGCGAGCCTTGGTTCTCGCCGGCGGCGGAGCGGCAGGCAATGCGTGGGAGCTCGGCCTCATCGCCGGCCTGTCCGATGCCGGGGTCGATGTGACCGAGGCCGATCTGATCATCGGGACGTCGGCAGGATCGACGGTGGCCGCCCAGATCACCAGCGGGACACGGCCGGCCGAACTGTATGCCGCCATCCTCGCCGAGGCGCCACAGCCACAGCCTCGCAAGGCGGGATCGGACAGGGGACGCGCTCCGCATTTCTCGGGGTCGAACTACATGGAGTGGTCGAACGGAATCATCGGTTCTGCCGAGGATGCGTCCGACATGCGCCGCCGGATGGGCGCCGCGGCGCTCGAGATGGATGCTTCCGACGGCTCTGGTCAGACGCGCTGGCGCGACATCGTCGCGGCTCGGCTTCCCAGCCAGCACTGGCCGCAACAGCCTGTGCTCATCGCGGCGGTCGATGCGCGCACCGGGGAACCGGTCGTGTTCGACCGCCACAGCGGAATCGACTTGGTGGACGCCGTCGCCGCCAGCACCTCGGCGATGACGCCCTACCGCATCGGCGAGAACCGATACATCAACGGCGGCTATCGACGCAGCGAGAACGCCGACCTGGCGGCTGGATACGGGCGGGTACTGGTGCTGTCACCGTTCGGCGGCAGGTCGCGGATGCCGCTCGAGTGGGGAATGGACCTTGCAACCCAGGTCGACGAACTGCGCGCAGGCGGCAGCAGGGTGGAAACGGTGTTCCCGGACGGCGGCGCGGGCGACGTGTTCGACGCCAATGCGTCGGACCCATCAACGCGTCTGCAGGCCGCGCGAGGAGGCTACGACCAAGGCCGAGCCCTCGCGAAGCTGCTCGCCGAATTCTGGCACTGACCCCGCCCAAACCAGTCGACTCGGTGAGTGGGCCCGGCCCGATCACGCGACACCAGGGTTCCGCCCCGTGGTCACATATCGCGACGGAACGCAGAAGCGAAAGTAGCGATAGTCGGTTCCCGCTCGCGGAACGACCGGCCGTCCGGAGCGCGGCATGGTCGGGCGATCGCACTCGCCCCCAGAGCGGCAGATCCGGACGCCCCGAAGGGTGCGCACTCGGTGCGGGGACCCGCCGTACCCTGCTCGTCCATGCAGGCCAAAGATGCCCCAATGTACCCTTGTGGTTACGTACCTGTTTGGGTACATTCTCATCATGGACGCGGTGCTGCAGGCGTTGGCCGACCAGAGCCGCCGCACGGTACTCGAGATTCTGCGGGATCACCCGGCGACGGCCGGCGAGCTGGCCGACGCGCTGCCGATCGCTCGGCCGGGCGTGTCTCGGCACTTGCGGGTTCTGCGGGAGGCCGGGCTCGTCGACGTACGCAAGGAGGCGCAGCGGAGGATCTACAGCCTGCGGCCGGAGGCGCTCGTCGAGGTCGATGAGTGGCTGGAGGAATACCGCGCGCTATGGAAGAACCGGCTCGATGCCCTGCACACGGAGATCGCACGAGGAAGGAAGACGAGGAAATGAGAATCATCGGGACGATGCGGGCACTCGACGAAACCGGTGGGGCGGTGCGCGTCGAGGACGTGTACGACACCGACATCGAAGACCTGTGGGAGGCGTGCACCACGCCGGAGCGACTTGCGCGCTGGATCGCCGAGGTGTCCGGCGACCTGCGCGAGGGCGGGACGGTCCACGCCGTCTTTACGAGCACCTGGAGCGGTCCGGCGAGGATCGAGGTCTGCGACGCCCCGCACCACCTGTTGCTCACGACGGAGCCGGGCACGCACGACGAGTCCCAGATCGAGGCCTGGCTCACCGCGGAGGGGTCTCGGACCAAACTGGTGGTCGAGGAGCGCGGCCTGCCGGTCGACTCGCTCCACTTCTACGGAGCCGGCTGGCAGGTCCACCTGGAGGACCTCGGACGTTCGCTTGCGAGCGACGGCCCCGCACAGGTCGGCGGCTGGTCGGAGCAGACGCCGGCCCCGGCCTGGCACGCGCGCTGGACCGAGCTCACCCCTGAGTACCAGGACACGGCGGTCGGCTGATGTCCGGCAGCATCAGGCTGGACGGGACCAGGGTGAACGGAGCCGACGCCCACCCGTTAGGCCTGTCGACCTGGACAGGCGGGGCTGGTCGACGGCCACGTCGGTTAAGGCCCCGAATCAAGCGCGCACTCTCATCGGCATTGAGTGCGCATCTCACCACCCCGCTCGCGGCGATGTGACGCACCGGGCCGAGTCTGTCGAACGAGTGGGTGCGGCAACGACAGTGCCTCTCGATCCGCGGCTCTGCGGTCAGCCCCGTGTGGGTTGTCTGTCACCAGAGGTAGCGGCGCCGGAAGTCGTCCTGGGCCTGCCGGCTGGGGGTGAACGCGGCGTCGACGACGGTCTCGATGGTGGCCGCCTGGAACGTGTTGTCCGGGTCGATCAGGAGCGCGCCGTACGCGTGGGCAGCGGCCCAGAAGCTCACGTTCCGGTCCGGATGGAGCAGCACGTACCGTGTCTGTTCAGTCCACCGCTCTGGGTGTCGCCGCATCGACAGCGCCAGCAGGTGGTCTCGCCACAGCTGGCGCAAGTCAGTGGCGAGGATGGGTCCTGCCAGCCCGGCTTGAACACTCCGGACTCCTCGGCGATGGCAGCGAGGAAGTCGGTGTGCTCCTCGTACCGTCGAACGGCATGCGTGTTGCGCGGGCTGGGGCGCTTCTCCTTGGTCGAGTGCTCGTGGTACTTGGTCTCGATGCCGATGACGGTTCTGGGCCCGGTCGGGTCTCCGAGGCGAAGGGCGATGTCGAAGGCGGTCCGGTCGCGCGTGTACGCGGGGTCGCGGCGGCCGGGTGACCACTCGAAGACGATGTCGCTCGGGACTGCAGGGTCGATGCCGAAGAGCGCGGCCAAGCGCGCCCGCGCGTCGACGTTCTCCGGTAGCGATGCTTCGCCGAACAGGTTGAAGGCCATGGGCATCGAGGAAAGCAGGTCTTGGTACAGGCGGATCGCGTCGAGGGTCTCGTGGTCCTGGTGGCCCCGCACCCGCGCGCGGGCGACGGCGTGGATGGCCGGCGTGAGGAAGTTGCTGCCCGCGTCGGCGTCGAGGGCCTTGAGCTTGGTCCCGTTTGGGATGTCGTCGGCGGGGATGTCGGGGTGGGTCCGAGGGCCGGGGTGTGTGCCGAAGGACGCGATGGACAGCTCGTCGACGGCCCAGCGGTGCTGGCGCCACCGCGCTTCGCGCTTGAACGCGGTCATCTCGGCGCTGCCGGCTTTGTCGCTGTCGGACCAGCAGCCGGCAGCCTCCAGGTCCTCCTGCGTCGGATCCACCCGCTGGCCCCTTCCCCGACCGGTCACTGCTACCGGAGCAGTGTGCGGCAGCCTGTCCGGTGCGTGCAGACGCATGGCCGAAATTAAGCGTGAAGGACCGCAGATCGCGGACAATACGCCTGTCGGCTGGCGGCGGAACGACGCGATGCGGAGAGCGCACAATCACGGACGACACCTGGACGTTCACATTCGACCGCAGCGGGCGCTCATGAGCCCGATTCCCGCCGCGAGTGGGCAGATCACTCGGGGGAGGTCTGCAACCGATCAACATCCTCACTGGTCCTCAGCACCACAAGGACGACGACAGCGAGGGCGATGAGGGGAATGACGAGCGTCCAGATGGTCGCGAGAACACCGGCGAGACACCCCACCGTGACGAGGCTGGCGCACAGCCGCGGGCGATGACGGAAGGCCAGTGTTCCGACCAGGATCAGTGCGCCGCCCCCGACGAGGGATCCGAACCAGAACGGGATCCCTCCGTCCCCCGTGACAATCGCGCGAGTTGTCTCAGCGATACCCGCGACGATGTACAGCACTCCCAGGAACACCGTCAAGATGTCGGTGAGCCTGCGCCGGGTCATCCCTCATTGTCCGACCGCCAGCGTGAAGCGGCAACGTCCCATTGGGGGACGGGTCGTACACCAACGAACACTTCGGGATCCGCGCTGCCCTGTACTGCCGCGAACGCCCACCACGGCACAGATGCTTCAGGCTGGAAACCCGGCGCTTCACGTCCAGGCCCGTCAGATCCAGTAGACAGGCCGGATGCGTCCGCCTCGCGGAAATGACGCACCGATAAGTCCGGCACTACGTTTGGCACCATGGCTCGATGTGTTGAGGAGCTCGTGTGAAGGCGGTCGTTTACGACCGGTACGGGTCCCCCGAGGTGCTGCGCGTGGAAGACGTGCCGGTGCCCTTGCCCGGCGACAGCGAGGTGCGGGTGAAGGTCGTCGCGGTCTCGGTGAACCTCAGCGACTGGGAGTGCCTGCGCGGGTCGCCGGCGTACGCGCGGATCGGCGGGCTGCGCTCTCCGGCGCGCAGAACGCTGGGATCGGACGTCGCGGGGGTCGTCGACGCGGTGGGGCAGGGAGTGAGCCGATTTCAGCCAGGAGACCGGGTGTACGGCGACAACCTCCTGCTCAAGGGTGGCTTCGCGGAGTACGCGGTGGCCCGGGAATCGGCACTGGCCCACAAGCCGGTCCAGCTGTCGTTCGCCGAAGCGTCGACCATCCCCCAAGCCGGCGCGATCGCGATGCAGGGGATCGGAGGGGCGGTGGCGGGGCGCCGTGTGCTCATCAACGGTGCCGGCGGAGGCTCTGGGTCCTTCGCGATCCAACTCGCTAAGCGGCTCGGCGCTCATGTCACCGGCGTCGACAACGCCGGAAAGCTCGACTTCATGCGGTTCGTCGGCGCAGACGATGTCGTCGACTACCGGAGGGAAGACTTCACCCGGTCCGCTCAGCCATACGATCTGATCTTGGATCTGGTCGCAGACCGGTCCGTGTTTGCCTACCGGCGTGCGCTGGCACCGGGGGGCAGGTATCGGTGCGTGGGTGGATCGGTGCCCACGCTGCTGCGGGTGCTTGTCGCCGGCTCAGTGGTCGGGCGGCTCACCGGTCGCCGAATTGCCGTGCTCGGCGTCAAGGAGGGGCCGGCCCACTTCGAGCCGGTAGCAGCGCTGTGCGCGACCGGCGAGGTGAAGATTCACATCGACCGCAGCTTCGCGCTCGACGACGTCCCTGCTGCGTTGGCTCATGTCGGGCACGGCCGCGCCCTCGGCAAGGTCGTGATCGAGGTGACCTGAAGTCGCGTGCAAGTCACGCGAGCGTCCTGCAAGGCCATCACGTTCGCGGCTATGACTCGTCTCCGCTCCGGCTGCAGCTCACCGCAATGCGGCTGCCTGTGAGAGCCGTCGTCAAGGGACATCGTCGGCAGCTGATGAGGCCACAGCAGGTGCGTCGTCCAGCAGGCGTCGTACGGCGGCCCGTGAGACGAGTAGCGCGACTACGGGCAACGTCACGGGTACGAACCCACCTAGGCTCACAGCGTCACCAAAGACGAGGTCGACCAGCTCCAGCACCACCAGCTTGCTGCCGGCGGCGACCATCCACAAAGCCAGGGCGGCGGCGGCCTTGCCGCGCTTGGTCGTCGCGGCACGAAGCCGATCGTTGACCTTGGCCTTCAGGAGGATCACTACTTCCAGTGCAACCTTGAACAGGACCGCGGTCAGCAGCGTGGGGGTGAATCCCCCGCTGATTACCGCTGGGATGTACTCGATGGCCAGGTTGAGGACGACCACGTAGACGAAGACGTCGATGACGTCGGCCGGGCGGGCGCGCAGCCACCGGCGCGCAGGACCTCGTGGTGCACGAAATTCTGCCGTGGATGCCCGCCCAGGCGGTGCTGCCGCAGGTCGATCCTGACGCACGCCGGGCGCGACCGCAGCGATTGGTTGGTCCTGCCGCCCGCCGCCCCGCTCGGCCTGCCTCGTGGGTCGTCCCACAGGTGCAGCCGCGCACGCTGCTATGACTCGCCTTGGCGACGGGAACGAGCACGGTGACCAGCTGACCCGTTTGTGCGCGCGGACGCCCCCGGCGCCGGTCCCCGACCTTCGGACCTCTGGCCCTAGCCCGGCCCGTCCCGAAGGGTCACGCTGTGGTCATGTCCAGTGATCGTGAGCGAGCAGCGGTGGCGCGTCGTCGGCGTGCACGGCTTCAGCCGCGGTGGTTCATTGTGGCCTTCTGGCATGGCCATCGCGCGCTGTTGCGCGCGACCGGCGGCCGGTTCGGTCTGTGGCGGCCGAAACCGGGCGGGTGGGGGACGCTGCGGCTCACCACGACGGGCCGACGCAGTGGGATGCCACGACAGGTCGTCGTCGGCTACGTCGAGGACGGTCGCAACCTGGTCACGATGGCGATGAACGGATGGGGTCCGGCCGAACCCGCGTGGTGGCTGAACCTGCAGGATCATCCGGACGCCCTCGCCCAGACCCGCGACGGAGCACGACAGGTCCGTGCGCGCCGCGCACGGGGTGAAGAGCGCGATCGGCTGTGGTCCCGCTGGGCCGAGATCGACAAGAACCTCGACGACTACGCCGCCCGGCGGCCAACCGAGACCGCCGTTGTCGTCCTCGAGCCGCGCGACGCCGCCGAGCCCGGCGCTTGACCCTGCCGCCCGAGCGCATCACAGAGGATGGACGCGGGCTGCGAACCTCGAGGATGTTCCCAGCCACGCTTATCAGCGGATGCTTGCTATGCGGCGAGCAGGTTACGACGAATGATGCACGCCCCGGCCGCGCGACGTGGCGGCATGATCCGGCGGCATCCGGATAGTAGGTTCGACGCGCGCTTCTCTGCGAATCTTGGCATCTTGTGGTCATCACGGGCCCGGAGTTTGATGTGCGTTGCGAGAATTCGCAGATGGGGTGGCGGAATGAAGGCAGGCGATGATGCGACCTGATCTTCAAGTCAAGCTGGCCGACGGCACGGATGTCGGGTACGCGGAGGCCGGCGATCGTGATGGGTACCCGGTGTTGCATCTGCATGGGAGCCCGAGTTCTCGCTTGGAGGTGAGCTTCCCGGCCTTTCTGCAGGCGGCTGAAGATCTTGGTATTCGCACTGTTGCCCCGGACCGCCCGGGCATGGGTCTGTCGACGTTCCGCCGTTTCTCCATCCTGGATTACGCGCGGCTGGTGGGGAGTTTCGCCGATGCCTTGGGGCTTGAGCGGTTCGCTGTCACCGGGTTGTCGGGCGGCGGCAAGTACGCCTGCGCATGCGCGTGGGGGTTGCCTGAGCGAGTCACTCGGGTCGCGCTCGTGTCTTCGACCTGTTCGTTTGATTTGCCGGAGACGGAACTGGACCGAAGCCTTCCGACAGGGAAGTCGTGGCCCCGCTCACGATCTGACGCTCGAGGCCCGGCCATGGGGTGTGCCGCTCGACAAGATCCAAGTGGCAATCGAGATTTGGCGCGGCGACGACGACCGTGCCGTTTCCCCGCACCAGAGCCGAATCCTCGCCGACGCTCTCCCGCTTGCCAGAACTCACTTCGTGCCCGGGGAGGGTCACTTGTTGCTCGCCGGCAACTACGCCAAAGACATCCTGCAGTCCGTCATCAACGGCTGACACCGATCACTACACGTCCGTACACTTCCAGCGGCGGTTAGTACCCGACCAGGGGCCCCATATCGGGACGACTGAGCGCCCCACCAGCGGCATTAGCGTGCGCTGAGACGCGGCGGGGGTGCCCGGGATCAGGGTCCATGGGACTTGACCGAAGCGATCGTGCACACCGGAGCAACCGCGACCTCCGACTCTGGACAGGGGGGCGTCTGGGGCCGACGCTGGACGCCATGGCGGCTGTCGTCGAGGTGAGTGGCCTGCGCAAGGAGTACGGCCGGACCGTGGCGGTCGCCGACGTCTCCTTCGTGGTCGAGTCCGGCGAGATTTTCGGTCTGCTCGGACCCAACGGCTCGGGCAAGACCACTACCGTCGAGTGCCTTCAGGGCTTGCGACGGGCGGACGCCGGCCGGATCCGGGTGTTCGGGCTTGACCCGGCCACGGATGCGATGAAGCTGCGCCGGCTGGTGGGCAGCCAGCTCCAGGACTCCGCCCTCCCGGATCGGCTGCGGGTCGGGGAGGCGCTCGAGCTGTTCGCGGCGATCAGCCCCGGCGGACCGCCCTGGCGTCGGCTGCTCGAGGAGTGGGGGCTCGCCGACCGGCGCCACACTGCGTTCGCCAACCTGTCTGGGGGCCAGCGGCAGCGGCTTTTCGTTGCTCTTGCACTGGTGTCCGACCCACGACTTATCGTGCTCGACGAGATGACCACCGGTCTGGACCCCGCGGCCCGCCGGGTGGCGTGGGATCTGGTGTCGGCGGTGCGCGACCGGGGCACCACCGTTGTCCTGGTCACCCATTTCATGGACGAGGCTCAGCGGCTGTGCGACCGCCTGGCGGTGTTGTCGAGGGGTCGCCTCCTGGCCACGGGCACGGCCGCGGAGCTCATCGCTGCTCACCAGCCCGAGACGGTCGTACGCTTCACCGCACCGGCTGATGCGGACCTGTCCTTCCTGTATGCCGTGACCGGTGCTCGCGACGTCGGGCGCGCAGGCGACGCCGAGGTGCTCGTCCGAGGCGGGGGTCCGCTGCTGGCCCGGGTCGCGCACGCGCTCGTGGAGCGAGGAATGGAGCCGGAGGACCTCACGGCGCAGGTGCCGAGCCTCGAAGACGCCTACCTGGCGCTGACCGGCGGGCCCGATCCGGGTGGTGTCTCGTGAAGGCCCTGCGTGCCATGACCTGGGTCGAGCTGAAGCTGTTCGTCCGTGAGCCGCTCACGGTCGTGTTCGTCCTGGTGCTTCCGCTTGTCGTGCTCTACGTCCTCAACGGCGTCTTCGGGAGCCAGCCGGACCCGACAGTGTGGGAGGGGTTGTCGCCCATCGACTTCTACACCTCCGCCTACGTGGCGCTCGTCGCGGCCACCGCCGGTGTCCTGTCGCTCCCGGTACATCTGGCGGGCTACCGGGAGCAAGGAGTCCTGCGCCGCTTCCGCGCTTCGGCAGTCAGGCCCACGGCGCTGGTCGGCGCGCACATGGCGGTGACGGTGATGATCGCGACTGCCGGCGCGCTCCTGCTAACGATCCTGTCCGTCGTCGCCTACGACGCGGCGCTGCCTGAGGACTGGGTCGGGGTGGTCGCGGCCTACCTGCTGACCGCGGTGTCGTTTGCCGGTCTCGGGGCGCTTCTCGGGTTCCTGCTCCCCACGGCGAGGGCCGCCCAAGGGCTCGGCGTGCTGCTTTTCTTCGTATTCATGATGCTCGGCGGCGCTGGCCCGCCGAAAGAGGTCCTGCCCACGGCACTTTCGCGTATCGCCGACGGCATCCCGGTCACCCACGCCGCGGCGCTGGTCCGTAGTCCCTGGATGGGCAAGGGTTGGGACGGGCAGGCGTTGCTGTTCGTGCTGGCGATGCTCGCGATCAGCCTGGGCCTCACCGCCTGGCGGCTCCGGAGCGAGGCCGAGGGCTGAGAGCCCTCAACGCCTGACGTGTCCTCCGTCGTCCCAGCTTCCCGATGCGCACATCTTGCACCTACTCGCGCACCTCGCTGTGACGACCCACGCAGCCCGCACATCGGCTACTTGTGCGCGAGCGGACAGCGGCAAGAGCGGACCTCAGCGTCCGTGCCGCGTTGCTGTCGAGCCGCCAAGATCCCCACTTGCTCCAACGTCAGCGAAGTCGGCATTCGGGGCCTCGTCGTGGGACATCCAACCGGCGAAGAACAGCACACTCACCATGGGACTTGCGCCCCTGTCGAATCGTGGAGCCACAGAGAAGGCTTGAACTGGAGGCGGGATAGAGCCCGTTTCCAGCATCGGGTGCCGGAGACCCGGACAGCCACTGTAGGAGGCCATCATGTCCGCCACGACCCACTACCAGGACTACTGGATCAACCCACGGATCAAGATCGCCGCACTGTGGACATCCATGCTGTTCATCTTTGCGTACGTGGACTTGTTCGGCTTGTTCCGAGCCGACGTCCGTGCCGACATCGAAGCCGGCGAGATGTTCGGGTTCACCATCGGACAAGGCTTCTTGCTCGGCGTGACCATCTACATCCTGGTTCCCAGCCTGGTGCTGTTCCTGAGCCTCGTCCTGCCCGTGAGGGTCACGCGGATGGCCAACATCGGCGCGGCGGTCCTCTACGCCGTCACGGTCGCGGGGGGCGCCATCGGCGAGTGGAACTACTACATCCTCGCCAGCCTCATCGAAGCCGCTTTGCTGGCCGGTGTCGTCTACTACGCGTGGACCTGGCCGAAGGCCACTGACGCTGTTACCGCCCCGGCAGAGCAGGCCCTGGCCGGCACACGAGTGCACTCTTCACCGCAGGTGCGCGAGTAGCCCCGGACGCCCGGTTCTGAGCCTCAGAAAAGCCCGAGGCTCAGAACGAAGAGACGACGCCAATGTCGACGGAAGCAGGAGCCTCGCACTCCCAGGTACCTCGGCGGCGGAAAGACGCACCTCTCGGACTTCGCCGGACGAGCGGATCGCGGCAGGTCCAGCATTTGGGTGTGATGCCCGAGTTATCCGAGTGGCCAAGAGAAGCCCGTCTCCGCCCCCCACCCGTTAGCCGCGGACGGTCAGCCTCGCGCGCACGAGGTACCCCCAACGTCGGCACTCTCGCGCGCCCACCCTCGCGACGGAATCGGCGCCACTGCTGGCGCCGCAGGGCACAGATGAGGCGTTTCGCCTCCACGCCAGCCAGTGTCACTCAGTGAGTGCTCCATGCCCTCCTGACCCGCGTGCACCAACGGGCTGGACGGTCAGGGCGGTCCCGAAGGGCGGTTTCTGAGGCGCACCCTCACTCGTGCCGTGGTCTCGGCGAACAAGCTCGGCCGTGTTGGCGCACAGATCGAAGGCCGCGAGCCCTACATTGCAGGCATGGCAGACATCATTCTGGGCCTCTTCGCGATCCTCGCCGGGGGCGTCATGCTCTTCGCTGGGCAGTTCGTGCTACGGCTCGTCCTCCCGATTTGGGGCTTCTTTGCCGGGTTTGCCTTCGGGGCCGGGCTCTTCGCCGGGTTCGCGGATGAGCGTGTCCTCGGCACCGTGCTCGGCTGGGTTACCGGGTTCGTCTTCGCCCTGATTTTCGCGGTGTTCGCCTACCTCTACTATGCGGTGGCCGTGATCCTCGCCATGGCGGCGTTCGGCTTCGCGATCGGTTCTGGCCTCGTCGTCGCCCTAGGGATCGACTGGAACTGGATTGCCGTTCTCGTGGGCGTGGCGATCGGCGCGGTGCTTGGTCTGGTGTCGGTCTTCGGGAACATGCCGATGATCGTGCTCGCGGTCGCTAGCTCAATCGCTGGTGCCGTCAGTGTGGTCGCCGGTCTGATGCTGCTCGTGGGCGCGCTGGACTCCGCCGACTTCACGCAGGGCACCTTCACCGACGCCATTCAAGCCAACTGGGGCTGGTACCTGACGCTGCTGGCCCTGGCCCTCGTCGGTATCGTCGCCCAGACCCGGCAAAGGGTAGCGATGCGCCGCACCATCCACGAGACCTGGTACGTCGAGAGTCGCTGACCTGCGACTCCGATCCTCACGCACCTCGAGACTCGCTGAGCAAGCCACTCTGAACGTCACGACGACCGGATAGGCCATGCGACAGGCGGCGGACGCGAGCGTGACCCTCAACGGTATGCCGACGTGATCGCGGACGACGACGGGCGCGCGGTCGACGTGTTCACCAGGGCCGTGTGGGGGGCCTGAGATGGCGCGAGTTAGCAGATCGTTAGCAAAGAGTGCGGCCGCGGTGGACCTCGGTTCCGGCTGCGAGGCTCTGACCTGCGCAAACGTTGGCGCCCCCGGCAGGACTCGAACCTGCGACCTAGAGATTAGAAGGCTCTTGCTCTATCCAGCTGAGCTACGGAGGCATGCCGCTGTGACGACTCCCCGGCGGCTGCTCCAAGTGTAGTGAGGCGGCGTACCTGCAATGATGCGGCCGTGAGCCTCGTGGAGATTCGCAGCGCGAGCATCGTCGACAACCCGGGCCTCCGCGCGATCCTCGACCCGACCGAGCTCGAGCGGGCCGACCGCAAGCCCGACCCCCTCCCCTTCATCGGCGCCCACGCCTTCCTACGCACCGTCGTCGGCGAGCGGCTAGGGGTCGAGCCGACCACCTTGCGCTTCGAGCGGCACTGCACCACCTGCGGCACCGATCAGCACGGCAAACCCTGCATCGCGGGTCACGAGGATCTGCACATCTCGCTTTCCTACACCGAGCGGCTCGCGGTGCTTGCGCTGTCGGAGGACGGCGAGGTCGGGGTGGACGTCGAGGACGTGACCGAGGCCGACTTCGACGGCTTCGATGCGGTCACCCTGGCGCCGGAGGAGGTGGCGGCCATCGAGCGCTACGACGGCGACGAACTCCTCGCCGCCCGCGCTCTGCTGTGGGCGCGAAAGGAGGCCGTGCTCAAGGCAACCGGCGACGGTCTGGTGGTCGACCCCACTGAGGTCGTCGTGTCGGGTCCGGGCGACCCGCCAGCACTGCTGGGGTGGCGATCCCAGCGCGCCGCGCCGGACCCGATCGCGATGGCGGACGTGCCCCTCGCCCAGGCCGACCACCGCGCCGCGGTCGCCGTTATGGCGAGCGGCGAAGTCAGGCTCCGCGCCTGAGCCTCCGCAGCGCCAGCTCGGCCAGGAGCGCGGCTGCGTCGGGCACCACCGAGTCGTCGAACTCGGCACGCGGCGAATGGTTGTCGGGCGCATGCTGGTAGTCGACCGCCGGGCACGCACTGAGGTTCACGTACGCACCGGGCACCTCGCGAAGCACGAAGGACATGTCCTCGGAGCCGGCCTCCGGGTCCCGCTGGTGCTGGTACCGGCCGGTGCCGAACAGGTCGATGATCGTCTCTCGTGCGAAGGCGTACTCGTCCGCGTCGTTGACCGTCAGCGGGTAGCCCTGCCGGAAGGTCACCTCCACCTCCAGCCCGTGCCCATCGGCGAGCCCGCGCACCAGTCGCTCCACCCGGCTCAGCGCCTGCTCGCGGGCCTCCGGCGAGAAGGTCCGGACGGTCGCCTCGAAGGTTGCATCATCCGGGATGATGTTGTCCTTCGTCCCGCCGACGAACTTGCCCACCGTCACCACGACCGGGTCGAAGACGTCGAACGCCCGCGTCACCAGCGTCTGGAGCCCCAGGACCATCTCGCACGCGACCGGGATCGGGTCTCGCGCCCGGAACGGCTGCGACCCGTGCCCCCCTGTGCCCATCACCCGGACCACGATCTCGTCGGACGCCGCCATGAGCGGGCCTGGCCGGCCGAACCACGTGCCCAGCGGGTAGCCGGCGGAGAAGACATGCAAGGCGTATGCCGCGTCGACCCGCCTGCCGGCGACGTCCAGCAGGCCTTCGCGAAGCATCCGCTCGGCGCCGCCCGGCCCCTCCTCGCCCGGCTGGAACATGAAGACGACGTCCCCGGCGAGTTGGTCGCGCAGGGCGTGCAGTATCCGCGCGGCGCCCACGAGGCCTGCCACGTGCAGGTCATGACCACACGCGTGCATCACTCCCTCGTGCCTCGAGCGGAACGGCAGGTCCAGCTCCTCGGTCACCGGAAGCCCGTCCATGTCGCCGCGCAGGAGCACGACCGGGCGCTCCGACCCGCGAGCCGCCGCCCGGCCGCGCAGCAGCGCGGTCACCGACGTCAGGGCCCACCCGCGTGACACCTCGAGGTCGAGGCCACTCAGCGCCTCGAGCACGAGTTGCTGGGTCACCGGCAACTCCAGACCCAGCTCGGGCACCTGGTGCAGACGTCGGCGCAGGGCCACGAGCTCTGGCCCAAGGCCCCGGGCGTGCTCCAGGGTGGTCGCTGGGCGTTCC
Organism: uncultured Actinomycetota bacterium; assembly: GCA_963715025.1. Lineage (GTDB taxonomy): Bacteria > Actinomycetota > Actinomycetes > Actinomycetales > Dermatophilaceae > DASSJT01. The sequence continues at coordinate 17,136 of CAVQQQ010000003.1, forward strand.
TCCGCGCTGAGGGCCACGTCAGACCATCGCTGTGCCGATGAATTCCCGTCGCCGGGCTACCAGCGTGTCCAGCAGAACCCGCTCAGACTGCAGCGCCCGGGCATCCGCGGCGCTGTGGTACATCCGCAGCCGGAGAAGCGCCAGCTCGCTGGCCGCGTCCTGGAACGCGCGCATGCTCGCCAGGCCCGAGCGGCCGCCGTTGGCCCGGGCCCAGATCCGTGCCTCCCGCCGGTGGGGCATCGAGGAGAGCATGCCCACCTCGGCAGGCGAGAGCCAGCCGGCATCGGCGTACGGCATCAGGTAGCGCCCGATCAGCCGACCCTCGCGCCGGCGAGCCCACAGGATCAGGCAGACGAAGGCGATGAACACGGGCAGCTCGAAGAGCAAGTAGATCGCCAGGAGACCCTCGCCGCCCGCCACGGCCGCGAGGTTCCAGAGTGAATGGGCGAAGACCGCGAGGCCATAGCCGCAGAGCGGTGCCACGACCTTGACCAGCCTGGACCGGGACGTTGCTGCGATGCCCACTCCGATGCCGGTCATGACCGTGAAGATCGGGTGCGCGAACGGGCTCATGATCGCCCGCCCGATGAAGACTCCCGCCAGACTCGCGCTGCCGCCGTCGGTGTAGGCCGTCGCGAGGTACTGGATGTTCTCGGTGAACGCAAAGCCGGCCGCGCTCAGCCCGGCATAGACCATGCCGTCGACGATTCCGTCGAACTCGCGGCGCCGTGTCCACCAGATGAGCAGCACGACCAGCCCCTTGAGCCCCTCCTCGATCGGGGGTGCGACGAACACCGCGGCGGTGGCCAGCGCGTCGTTGCGCTGCGCGGAGCTCTCGAACAACAGCAGCGCCCCAGTGTTGAACAGGGCCGCCAACACCGACGCGATCAGCGCTCCCCACAGGAAGGCGAACACCAGCAGCCGGGTCGGCTCCGCCTCGAAGCGGTCGAGCCACAGGAAGGTCGGGACGACGATGCCCAGCGGGATTGCCGCGACCAGCACCGCCAGCAGGCTGGTCATCACGCCAAACGTCGCGCCGTAGTAGGCAGCGAGCATGAGTGCGGCGACACAGAACCCGATGATGGCGAGGGCGATGACCACCCAGCTGCGCAGGAACGACCGAGCCGACCCGGCCCGGCGGGCCGCGGTCGGCTGGTATCCGGTGGAGTAGACCGGCATGGGCTCGGGCGGCTGGTATCCCCAGCCGGCCCCGGGTTGGGCGCCTGGGCTGGGACCTGCCCCACCGGCATACCCCTGCTCGCCGCTGGGCACGTCGCTCGAGTCTCCATGCACCATGGAAGGGAGGCTAGTGCAGCGCACGCCGTCCGCGGGCACCTCTAGGGTGTGGCCGTGGGAACGCAACCAATCGATCGAGCCCAGGCCGATCGCATCGTCTGGATCGACTGCGAGATGACCGGACTCTCCCTGCAGCACGACGCCCTCATCGAGGTGGCCGCTCTGGTCACAGACTTCGACCTCAACCAGCTGGGCGGCGGAGTGGACGTCGTGATCAAGCCCCCGGCCGAGGCCCTGGCCCAGATGAACGACTTCGTCCGGCAGATGCACACGACCTCTGGCCTGCTCGAGGCTCTCGACGGTGGCACCACCATGGCCGACGCCCAGGAGCAGGTGATGGCCTACGTGCGCGAGTGGGTGCCCGAGGCGGGAAAGGCCCCGCTGGGCGGGAATACCGTGGGCACCGACCGCGGGTTTCTCGCGCGGGACATGCCCGAGCTCGAGGCCCACCTCCACTACCGGGTCATCGACGTGTCGTCGATCAAGGAGCTCTCTCGCCGCTGGTACCCCCGGGTTTACTTCAACGCGCCCGCGAAGGCCGGCGGCCACCGGGCGCTGGCCGACATCCGCGAGTCCATCGCCGAGTTGCGCTACTACCGGGAGGCGGTGTTCGTTCCGCAGCCCGGGCCCGACAGCGAGGCGGCCCGCGCGATGGCGACACGCCACGTCATCAACCACGGGGCAGGCTGACGGGTGCCGGCCGCTCGGTCCGGGCCGTGGTCGTGGCAGGGTGGTCAAGAGCACCCCTCGGGAACGGGTACGATAGGCGCCGCTGAATGCGACCGGTGTATGCCGGTCGCTTGGCATGGTGGGTGTAGCTCAGCTGGTAGAGCGTCTGGTTGTGGTCCAGGATGTCGCGGGTTCAAATCCCGTCACTCACCCCAGGCGAGAAGCCCCTGACCTGCAGAGATGCAGGTCAGGGGCTCTTTTTCTCGCGGTCGTCGGCCCGATCCGTTGGTGCTGTCGGGGTGCGGGAGGGGCCCATGCCCACGGCGACCACCAGCGCCGAGGGCGCCGTCAGGCCGGCGACGACCAGGGCGAACTGCGAAGGTCGGCCCTCAGCCCGAAACCCGGCACCCGAGCAGCCACCGGCCAGGCGCCTCGTGGCCCTGTGGAAGCGGGGCGACCCACCTCAGGCCAGGGTGAGGAAGAGCTTCTCCATCGTCGCCTGGTCCTCGGCGCTGAGCCCGTCGGGGCTGGTCAGGCACTCACGAAGACCGGAGGAGACGATGGCAAAGCCGGCGCGGTCGAGCGCCCGGTTGACGGCCGCGAGCTGGGTGACCACGTCCTTGCAGTCGCGGCCTTCCTCGATGAGGCGGATGACCCCGCCGATCTGCCCTTGCGCGCGGCGGAGGCGGTTGATGACTGGCGTCATGTCGTCGGTGTTGAGTGTGACCATGCTGTCGTCCTAGCGGTGGAGGCCGGGGGCCGGCGTCGGGAACAGGGAAGTCGGTGGGTCGGGACGGAACGGTACCCGCGGTGGACGGTGGTGACGCCGGGTCAGGCCGCTGCCGGGGCCAAGGCGTCCAGGGCGGCGAGCAGGCGGGTGCGTGCCTCGGCGGCGACTTCGGCGACCGCCGGGTTGCCGGTCAGTCCCTCCATCACCTCGGGGTCGAGCACTTCGACGAGGGTCCGGCCCGGGTCGATGGAGCGCACGACCACGTTGCACGGCAGCAGCAGCCCGATGGACGGCTCGGCCTGCAGAGCAGCGTAAGCGAGCGGAGGACGGCAGGCGCCCAGGATGATCTGGGGCTCGATGTCGACGTCGAGCTTCGCCTTCAAGGTGGCCTGGAGGTCGATCTCGGTCAGGATGCCGAAGCCCTGCTCGGCGAGGGCCGCGCGCGCGGCCTCAACTGTGGCTGAGAAGGCGCGGTTGACGGTGGCGCTGAGTCCGTAGCTCACGTGGCCTCCTTGGGATGCGTTGTCTGGTCCGTCCATAGGGTCATGCCGTCGCCGACTGCTGCTGGGCCGCGATTTCGGCGCGGATCTCGTCCATGTCGAGGGCCCGAACCCCGTCGATGACCTGCTGAAGCGATGCGGCAGGCAGCGCGCCGGGCTGGGCGAAGACGAGAACGCCGTCGCGGAAGGCCATCAAGGTCGGGATCGACGTGATCTGGGCAGCCGCCGCTAGGGACTGCTCGGCCTCGGTGTCGACCTTGCCGAAGACGATGTCGGTGTGCTCCACCGACGCCTTCTCAAAGATGGGCGCGAACATGCGGCACGGGCCGCACCACGCGGCCCAGAAGTCGACCAGGACGATGCCGTTGCTGGTGACGGTGGACTCGAAGTTTTGGGCCGTGAGGGTTTGCGTTGCCATGGGATCTCCTTCTCTCTGCGGCAGATCATATACCTACCGGGGTATAAAGCGCAGGCAATGCCTGCCGGCATTCCCGCACACCGCGGCATACCCAGTGGGGTATGTCACATCGTTCGGGAGCCGATTGGCCGAAAGGGCCGGTGAGGGTCTACAGTGAGCCCAGCCCCAGCGGATACCCCTGTGGGTATCTGCATCGACGTTCTCGGAGAGTTCCAGGAGACCCAGGCCATGTCTGATGCTTCCCTCGGGCAATCCGCCGCCGCACCTGCCGCACCCGGCTCGCCTCCCCACAGGAAGGACGCCCGTATGGCCACCACCATCGTCGCGATCGACACCCCGACGCTCGGCGACCGCAGCTACCTGGCCCACGACGGTCAGGTCGCCCTGGTCGTCGATCCCCAGCGCGACATCGACCGTATCCTCACCCTCGCCGAGGAGGCCGACGTCCGGATTGCTCACGTGTTCGAGACCCACATCCACAACGACTACGTCACCGGCGGACTGGCCCTCGCTCAGGCCACCGGCGCCAAGTACCACGTCAACGCCGATGACCAGGTGTCATACGCGCGCAGCCCGATCCGTGACGGCGACACTGTCGACGTGTCGCCCACCCTGCGGGTCAAGGCGATCGCCACACCAGGACACACCTACACGCACCTGTCGTATGCCCTGGAGTCCGACGGCGAGCCGATGGGCGTGTTCACAGGCGGTTCGCTGCTCTTCGGCGCGACCGGACGCCCCGACCTGCTCGGCGCCGACCACACACATGACCTCGTGCACCACCAGTTCGCCTCGGCCCGCCGCCTGGCAGAGGATCTGCCCGACCAGGCCCAGGTGCTGCCGACGCACGGATTCGGGAGTTTCTGCTCAGCCGGCTCGACCGGAGACTCGACCGCCTCCACGATCGGCCAGGAGAAGCGGGCGAACCCGGCGCTGCGCCTCGAGGAGGAGCCGTGGGTTGCCAGCGTCCTAGCCGGACTCGACGCCTATCCCGCCTACTACGCCCACATGGGCCCAGCCAACAGCGCCGGTCCTGGAGCCCCTGATCTGACGGTGCCGGCGGCTGCCGACAAGGCAACTCTTGCGGCGCGCATCGCCAACGGCGACTGGGTCGTGGACTTGCGCACGCGCACGGCGTTCGCCGCCGGGCACGTCACTGGGAGCATCAACTTCGGGCTGGACGGCCAGTTCGCCACCTATGTTGGCTGGCTCATCCCCTGGGGTACGCCACTGACCCTCTTGGGCAGCACTCCCGAGCAGGTGGCAGAGGCGCAGCGGGAACTTGTCCGCATCGGCATCGACAGCCTGGAGGGAGCAGCCACGGGCAACCCCTCGGACTGGACCGACGCACCCCTCGGCAGCCTCCCGCGGGCCCGGTTCGCGGACCTGGCCCAGGTCCGGCACCACCGGCAGGTGGCCGTGGTCGACGTCCGCCGGACTACGGAGTATTCCGAGGGCCACATCGAGGGGGCCGTGAACATCCCCATCCATGACCTGCTCAAGCGCCTCGACGACATCCCCGTCGGCGAGGTCTGGGTCCACTGCGCCGCGGGCTACCGGGCCTCGATCGCGGCCTCGGTCATGGCTGCCCATGGAATGCGCGTCGTGGCCATCGACGACGACTACACCGAGCAGGCCGCCGCCTCAGGCCTGCCCATCATCGCCGCGGCCGCATAGGCCCGCGCCCCAACATCGCACCAGCCCAACCCCCACCTGAAGGAGAAACCCATATGTGCCGACCCGCTACGTGCAGGACCTGCGGCAAGACCACCTGGGCCGGCTGCGGCCAGCATGTCGACCAGGTGATGCGCGGCGTGCCCGCATCCGACCGCTGCAGGGGCCACGAGAAGGATCCCAGCGCGGCCGGGGGCTCCATGTTCGGGCGCCTCTTCGGGCGCGGCTGAGCCAGGGCCTGACCTGGTGCCCGTGCTGGCCATTCCCCTGGGTCTGTTCATCGGCCTCGCCCTCGGTGCTCTCGGCGGGGGCGGCTCGATCCTGACGGTCCCGGCGCTGGTCTACGCCGCCGACCAGGACGCGCGTATGGCCACGACCACCTCCCTGCTCATCGTCGGGATCACCTCGCTTGCGGCGATGGTCCCGCACGCGCGGGCTGGCCGCATCAGGGCTTCGCAGGGCCTGGCCTTCGGTGCGCTGGGGACCGCCGGTTCTTTCGCCGGGTCCGCGCTGTCCTCCCGCGTGCCGGCGCCCTTGTTGCTCACCGCCTTCGCGGCCCTCCTGCTTCTGGTCGCCTTCGCCCTACTCCGCCGCTCGCGCTCCCCCGTCGGGTCCGAGGGAAGCGTGGGGATGGCGGCCAGGGGCGTGCCCATGCTCACGCTCCGCCCCCTGGCCTGCGCCTGTCCGCGGGTGGCCAAGGTCCTGCTGACCGCCACGCTGGTCGGGATGCTCACCGGCTTCTTCGGGGTGGGCGGGGGCTTCGCGCTCGTCCCAGCGCTGGTGCTGGCGCTGGGGTTCCCTATGCCCGTCGCCGTGGGGACCTCGCTGCTGGTGATCTCCGTCAACAGCGCCACCGCCCTCATAGCGCGGATCGGCGATGGCGCGAACCACCTCAACTGGGGCCTGATCGCGGGCTTCACCGCCGCGGCGATCGCAGGGAGTCTGGTCGGGGGCCGCGTCATGGCCAAGGCGGATCCGCGGCACCTGACGCGCGCCTTCGCCGCCCTGCTCGTCATCGTGGCCCTCTACACGGCCGGACGCAGCGTCCCCGCATTCGTGTGAGCGAAACCTCAACTCGTCAGCCACCGACCGTGTTTGCGGAATCCGGGACCTTTGACCGCATGCGAGAAACGCGACCGTGCATACGCTCCTTCCACATACCCCCTACCGTATGAGGTGATTCCGGAATGACGGGCATCCCCACCGTTCTCGACCCGGGTTGCGCTCTCGGGCTCATGCCGCGGGACAGAGGCCTCTAGTGCAGCCCATCAGCCGGCGTACGGCTCTCCAACTAGCTGGGGTAGGGGCGGTCGCAGCAGTCGGTGGTGCCGTCGGCCTCTACACCACGGCCCGGGCCGGCACGCGCTTGAATGCCATCACCGGGGCGCCGCTGAAGCAGCCACCGGAACTGACCAGCAGCAACGGGCTCTTGCGCGTTCGGCTCACGGCGCGCTCGGGCGCCACCGTCCTCGCCGGACAAACCGTACAGATGCTCTCGTTCAATGGAACGAGCCCCGGACCCACGCTCCGGGTCCGGCCCGGGGATCGGATCGAACTGCGTCTGGACAACCAGCTCGGTGACCCGACCAACCTCCACACCCACGGGCTGCACGTGTCACCCGCCGGGAACGGGGACAACGCCCTCGTTCGAGTCGAGCCCGGATCCGCCTTCGATTACGTCTACGAGATTCCGGCCACCCACCCGCCGGGCGTCTACTGGTACCACCCGCACCACCACGGAATGGTGGCGGACCAGGTCTTCGGCGGACTCTTCGGCGCCATCGTGGTCGATGACGGCCACACCCCACAGGGGGTCACCGAGCGAGTCCTGGTCGTCTCCGACATCTCCTTCGACGGCACCGGCGTGTGGAGCCCGAGTCCCGCCGAGCGGCTCGCAGGACGGGAGGGTGAGCTCCTGCTGGTCAACGGCCAGGCCCAGCCCATCCTGCGGGCGCGGCCCGGCGCCACCGAACGCTGGCGAGTGGTCAACGCCTGCACCTCTCGGTATCTGCGGCTGGCCGTCCCTGGCGCCACCGCCACCCCACTCCGTGTCGACTCAGGCCCGATCCGGGCCACGTCGACCGACAGCGTGGACCTGCTACCGGGCAACCGGGTCGACCTCAGGGTCGTGGTCGGCGACTCCGACACCGAGATCACCGCCACGAGCCTCGCCCGCGGCGGCATGGGCATGTCCGCCGGCCACACGGGCACCGAAACGCTCGCGACTCTTGCCGTTGCCGGCCCCCGGGCCTCGTCCGTGAGCTTGTTGCCACCAGCTGAAGCGGCGGTCGACCTCCGGCAGAGGGTGCCGGCGCAGCGACGCCAACTGACCCTCGCCATGTCGATGGCGGGTATGCGGCGGAGGTATGGGCGGAGGTATGGGCGGCATGGGCGGTGTGGCGAGCGCGGACTCCGCGCCTGTGAGCATCGACGGCCGCGGCTTCGATCCCAGCAGGATCGACCAGGACGTCCACCTCGGCGACGTGGAGGAGTGGACCATCCTCAATGCCAGCCCTATGGACCACCCCTTCCACCTGCACGTCTGGCCGATGCAGCTGCTGCAGGTCGGCAGACGGATTGTCGACCCAGTGATCTATCGCGACGTGGTCAACGTCCCCGCGCACTCCCAAACGACGGTCCGCATCAGGTTCAACGACTTCGCCGGGACCGCGGTCTACCACTGCCACGTCCTCGACCACGAGGACCTCGGCATGATGGGGACGGTGCGTGCCAGCGGTTGAGTGACCCGCCCAGCCTCAGAGGTATGCCGGTCGGCCGCGACCGCGGCTGCCCTCCGCTAGGCCGCCCCGTGCGGGTGACACGATGGGGCGCGTGCCCAACGCCCCCTCGCCAGCGCTGACGCATCCCTACGCTCGCGCGCGCCGGACCGTGAGCTCCCTCCTCGCGATCTTTGCCCTTGCCCTCCTGACCGTGCTGGGAGGTGGTTCGCCTGCTTCCGCACACACCCAGTTGGAGAAGATGTTCCCCGCCGACGGGTCGACAGTGGCATCGGCGCCGTCCGAGGTGGTCCTCACGTTCAGCGAGGCTGTGAGCTCGAGCTTCGTTGCCATCCAGGTAACGGGTCCTCGGGGCGAGTCCGTCTCCGAGGGACGAGCGCGCGTCGACGGTGCGGTCGTAACCCAAGCGCTGGCTTCGCCGCTTGCTCCCGGGAAGTACACGGTCGCCTACCGCGTCGTGAGCAGCGACGGTCACCCCGTATCTGACGCCACGACGTTTACCGTCGTACCGTCGACACCATCCTCGACCGCGAACACCGCCCCCCTCCCCAGCGCCACCACGAACATCTCGCCCTCGAGCGTGGCGACGATGGGTCAGCCGACCAACATCTTCGACAGCAGCCACATTCCCGGTTTCGTGGTGGTCGGGCTGCTCGTCCTCGGCGGTCTCCTGCTGCTCCTCTGGGAGCGGCGACGTGGGCGCCACTAGCACCGGACGGCATACGCGATGGGCGCCCAACAGGCGCTCGGAGGTGCCTGGACATGGATTTCATGCCAGTGCCCGGGTGGTGCTAATGTCTGCCGCGCGCGCCATTAGCTCAATTGGCAGAGCAGCTGACTCTTAATCAGCGGGTTCGGGGTTCGAGTCCCTGATGGCGCACCGTTGTTGCTGGTCACAGCCCTGCTGCTGCCGGTCGTTCTCGACCCCCCGGCTTTGAACCGACTGATCCCCCGCCGTTGCTTCCACGGGGAACTGAGGCAAGCCAACGAGTTCCCAACAACGAGCACCTGCGCGCTGTGGAGCATGGCGACGGGTACTGGCGGGCGCCGTCGCGTGAGTTGACCTGTCCGGGTCCTTTGATGGCGTGGCCGTGCTAGGCAGGACCCAGACAGGGTCGAGAGGCGCCGAGGACGTGACGCTGCGTGTCCACAGCCTCCACGGAGAGGAAAAGAGAACCATGGACCAGCAGACGATCGACGCGGAACTGACCCACGAAGGGGCGCGGGAGCTCCTCGCCTCCGCTGCGGCCGCCCACCCGGCATATGTCGCCAAGGACGGCACGCCGAGAGTCGTCCCGGTCGGCTTCTACTGGACCGGGGAAGAGTTCGTGGTGTCCACGGCTACCACCTCGCCGAAGCTCGCGGCGCTGTCCGAGCGCCCGGCTGTCTCCCTGTCCATCGACACCGGCAACACCCCGGACCAGGCGCGGTCGCTTTCGGTCCGAGGACAGGCTGAGGTGACGATCGTCGACGGGCTCGTGCCGGAATACCTCGCGGCTGCCCGGGAGACGATGGACGCCGAGGCCGCGGCGGAGTACGAGAGGTCCTGCCGCGAGATGTACGACCAGCAGGCGCGCATCGCGATCCGGCCGCGGTGGGCACGCTTCTACGACTTCAGCACCGGGCGAATCCCCCAGTTCCTCCAAGACCTCGCCGCGAAAGCCCCGTCCTGAGGACCGAAGGGCCACGTCGGCCGTCGCGACCGTTCGCCCGCTCGGATGTTGGGTTTGCGTGGCGAAGGAGTCGTCACGCGGAATGAAGCATTCGGCGGGGCACTCGGTTGCTTGTCTCGGGGCGTCTAGCGGCGCCTGGAGGGAGCACAGCGAGGTCGAGATGCGTCGCAGATCGCTGAGCCGTCCGCGGCATGGGAGCGTTTCGCCCCAGTGGGGAGCGGGGTCGCTTTGGGCATGGCTCCACCCAGACTTACCAACCACGCGGGCGAGAGGGGTTATGGCAGTCCCTCCCACTACCGAACCGGCCCGCCTAACGTCGATGCCATGACGCAGAGCATGATGAACCTGACCCTGAACAACGGCGTCGAGATGCCCGCCCTCGGACTCGGCGTGTTCCAGACCCCGCCCGAGGAGACGCGAACGGCGGTCGAAGCGGCGCTCAGCGCCGGCTACCGGCACATCGACACTGCGGCCGCCTACGGCAACGAGCGTGAGGTCGGCGAGGCCATCCGCAGTTCCGGGATTGCGCGCAGCGAGGTCTTCGTCGAGACCAAGATCTGGATCAGCGACTACGGCTACGACGAGACGCTGCACGGCTTCGAGAAGAGCGCCGCCAAGCTCGGTGTCGACCAGATCGACCTGCTGATCCTGCACCAGGCCCTGCCGTCGGACTTCGACAAGACCCTGGAGGCGTACCGGGCGCTGGAGACGCTGCTCGCGCGACGGCAAGGTCCGCGCCATCGGGGTCAGCAACTTCATGGTCGACCACCTCACCGCGCTGCTGGAGAAGGCGACGGTCGTGCCGGCGGTCAACCAGATCGAGGTGCACCCGTACTTCCAGCAGCGGCAGGTCCAGGCGTTCGGTGCCGAGCACGGCATCCTGACCCAGGCGTGGTCGCCCATCGGCGGCATCACCTTCTACCGCGACGGCAGCCACGGCAGCACGCTGCAGGACCCGGTCATCGGCCAGATCGCCCAGGCCCACGGCAAGACTCCGGCCCAGGTGATGCTGCGCTGGCACCTGCAGCAGGGCCGCTCGGTCATCCCGAAGTCGACCAAGCCGCACCGCATCGCAGAGAACTTCGACGTCTTCGACTTCGATCTCACCGACAACGAGGTGGCCGCCATCGACGCCCTCGACACCGGACAGCGCGGCGGCCCGGAGCCGGCCGACATCACCCTGGCGAGCTTCGGCCGACCGATACCCGAAGCCTGAGCCGCGGCACCACGAACACACCCCCACGGAGAGCGAAGGACCATGACCACCACCACCGACCAGGCACGGGTGGCCGTCGTCACCGGCGCATCGTCGGGTATTGGTGAAGCAACCGCCCGGCGCCTCGCCGCCGACGGCTACCGCGTCGCCCTGCTGGCCCGCCGCGTCGAGCGCATCGCCGCGATCGCCGACGAGCTGGGCAACAGCTCCATCGCGATCGGGGCTGACATCACCGACCGCGACAGCATCGTCGCGGCTGCCCGTTCGACACCGACCAGCGTGACGACTACCGCCAGATGATCGAGGTCAACCTGCTCGGCGCGATCACCGCCACCGAGGTCTTCCTCGACCAGCTCCCCGACATTCGGGTCACTCTGATCGAGCCTGGCGTAGTGGCGACCGAGCTCCCCAACCACATCACGCACAACGAAACACGGCAGGGCGTCCAGCAGCTCTACTGCCAGGCCGAGGTCACCGCGGACGACATCGCCGAGGTCATCGGATTCGTCCTCAGCCGCCCCCGGCACCTCGCGATCAACGAAGTCCTGCTGCGACCCTCCGGCCAGCCGTGACACCGGCCCCTAGACGAAGGAGTACCAAAATGCACGCACGCACCCTCGGCACGCAAGGCCTTCAGGTGTCCTGCCTCGGCCTCGGCTGCATGGGCATGAGCCAGTCGTTCGGTCCACGACCACCACGAGACGAGATGATCACCTTCATCCGTGCAGCGGTCGACCGGGGCGTCACCCTGTTCGACACCGCGGAGGTCTACGGTCCCTTCCACAACGAGGAGCTGGTGGGTGAGGCGCTGCAACCGGTCCGCGAGGACGTCGCCATCGCCACCAAGTTCGGGTTCGCCTTCGACAAGGACGGCAAGCAGGTGGGGGTCACCAGCCGACCCGACGACATCCGCGCCGCCGTCGAGGGCTCGCTCCGTCGCCTGCGCACCGACGCCATCGACTTGCTGTACCAGCACCGGGTCGACCCGAACGTCCCGATCGAGGACGTCGCCGGGACCGTCAAGGAACTCATCGAGGCCGGCAAGGTCCACCACTTCGGGATGTCCGAGGCAGGCGTCGGAACGATCCGCCGAGCCCACGCCGTGCAGCCTGTCACGGCGCTGCAGAGCGAGTACTCCCTGTTCTGGCGCGAGCCCGAGGACGAAATCCTGCCGGCCCTGGAGGAGCTCGAGATCGGCTTCGTGCCATTCAGTCCGCTGGGGCGCGGGTTCCTGACCGGTCAGGTCACTGCGGCGACCAAGTTCGGCGAGGGAGACATCCGCGCTTCCCTTCCTCGCTTCGAACGTGCGGCACTCGAGGCGAATCTCGCCCTCGTCGACCTCGTCACCAGGGTCGCCGAGCGCAAGAACGCCACCGTCGGCCAGGTGGCACTGGCCTGGCTGCTTGCGCAGAAGCCGTGGATCGTCCCGATCCCGGGGACCAGGCGGCTCACGCGCCTCGACGAGAACCTGGGGTCGGCGGACCTAGACCTGACCTCAGAGGACTTGGCAGAACTCGACAGCGCATCCGCCAGCGTGCAGGTCCAGGGCGACCGCTACCCAGAGGCCATGCAACGGATGATCGACCGCTGACTTCTCAGCCGGTTGGGCTGGTGCGCACATGCCTCAGCACGTCCACCCGCCATGCGCTCGAGGCGATCTGAGGAGCGGCGATGGCCATGGAACCCATCCTGTCGTCGCGTGGCGGAGACGCGTCCAGCGACGCCTGCTCATCGGGAGATCCCTTCAGACATGCGTCCTCGCCCACCTCGCGGCGGTGTGACGCAGCTTGAGGCTCGCGCTCATGAATAGGCGAGCGCTTCCTTCGGGCTCCGGAGGGACGCAGGACGACAACCTTGAGTCCGTCCGCCGCTGGGCGGTGGGCGCGTCGAGGTCGGGTATCGGGATCATCGCAGTCACCGAGTGTGGCCGAGGCTGGTACATCGGTCGACGCAGGTGCGGAAGGACTTCCGGCCAGAGGATGATCGCCGCACGACCGCAGACGCCGCGATCATCAGCCTCGACCACCCCGACGCCGTCACGTACCGGCGCGCCGCCGATGCCTTCCGCGCCGGCGTGATCCGCACCCTCGCCGGCTGGCGTCCCGACCTGAGCGGGTACCGCGACCCGGTCACCGCCACGAAGATCACGCTGAAGTCCCTCGGGCGGCGCTACCTGGAACTGCACGACGAGATCGCCGACCTCGAGTCCCCATGCACGCCCTGGTCGGACAGCTCGCCCCGGACCTGCTCGCCCGCGTCGGGATCGGCTACGAGTCCGCCACCCAGCTGCTCATCACCGCCGGCGACAACCCCGAACGCCTCGCCTCCGAAGGCTCCTTCGCGATGCTCTGCGGCGCGGCACCGCTACCAGCCTCCTCCGGGATGACCACCCGCCACCGGCTCAACCGCGGCGGGGACCGGGCAAACAGAAGGGCGTCAGGGGCAGCGAGTACACCGCCGGGACCTTCCAGGCGGCGTGCGGCCGGATCGGCATCACCCAGTCGATGGGCCGGGTCGGGTCGGCTCTGGACAACGCGGTCATCGAAAGCTGGCACTCCACCGTGGAGTTCGAGCTACGCCAACTCGAGCACTTCGCCACCAGGGACCAGGCCCGGCAGCGGGTCGCCGGCTGGATCGAGGAGTACAACCACCAGCGTCGCCACTCCGCGCTCGGGATGCGCTCCCCGATCGACTGCGAGCTCGCCCTCCACACCGCAGACCCTGACCTCGACCACGAGCGGCGGCCGGCGGCACGAAACACCGGATCCCGCGCAGCCAGCGTGACCACGTCCTCGTCGGCGTCAAGGCCACGCCCTCCGGGTGGCCCACGGCCAGCCCTGACCCCGACTCCGGGCGCGGTCCCCAGGCAACGAACGGGATGCCGGACCACATCAGGATCCACAAATCTCAGGTCTCCACGCTACGAGGGGAAGCCCAGGGGATTGCCGCCCCGAGCCGCACCACCGGCTCCCCGCCGGCGCCCGTCGAGCGGATCACACACGGCACCAGAACGGACATCTCAAGCCCTCCCACATCACACGCGAGCAGCCACGACGGCTGATCGAAATGTCCTGCTAGATCACGTGCATAACAAGCAGATCCGGGTGTTCTGGCCCGCGTGAATGCTCGGGTCCACGGTGGCGAACGCCCGGACCGCTCACCGCATCTGGGCCATCGCGGCACGGGAGGGACACCCGGCCCACGACATCCCGCAGCGAGCACCACGAGGCGGTCGTCGAGGGCGAAGCCGCCGTAGAAGCACCCGCCGACCTCGATCCGCCCGGGACGGCGGGTACTTGCCGCCTCTCAGCCCCGCTGCGACCCAAGGGCCGCCTCGGGCCCGCCCTCCTCGGCCTGCTCCGACTCCGGCCCGCCCGCCCGGACCTCCGCCAGGGCGGCCGTCAGCGACGCCACCAGGTAGAGGACGGAGGACTGCAGGTATAGGACGAACATGATGCCGATAGGCGCCGAGAGCGCCCCGTACTGGGGCTTGTCGATGACGAAGCTCACCAGCAGCGCCATCACCTGCTTGAGCAGCTCGATGGCGACCGCCCCCACGGCGGCCCCGACGAGGAGCGGTGAGCGAGCGGGACGGACGCCCCCGAGTCGGCCGAGCATCAGGTGCATGACCAGGAAGTTCAGCACCATCGTCAGCGCGAGGGCGGCGGCACTGAGCAGCAGCGTCGGACCGCCCCAGTGCAGACCCAGGGCATCGAGGAGCCGGGCGGACAGGTCGGCCGTGAAGCTGGCGCTGACGAACGACAGCAAGACCAGCGGCGCGAGAACGAGAAACCAGCCGAGGGCCCAGAGCCGCACCCAGACGAAGTTCCGCGTGTTGTTCGGGGCGCCGTACACCGCGTGGAGGGAGCGGCTGGCGCCCAGCACCGCCCCCGTGGCGCCATACAGTAGGCCGACCGCGCCGACGATTGAGGTCGCCTGGGCGATGCGCCGCAGCTGGTCAGGGTCGATCCCAGACCCGCCCACGAGACCCGGGAACGCCTCCGACAGGGCCTCGGTGACGTAGGCGGAGAGTTGTTCGGCCCCCAGCGCCGCCGTCAGGCCGTACGCCAGCGTGAGGGCGGAGAACAGCGCGAGGAAGAGGTAGTACGTGGTGCCGGCGGCGAGCAGCGTGGCCCTCGAGTGAGTGAAGCGGGTGCTGGTCCGCATCCCGATGCTGACACCCGTGCCGACCGGACCCCCACGGGACTGAAGGAGGCGGACGCGCTTCGGCAGGTCCCGGGCCGGCGGGTCGACGAGGTCGCCCGGGATGGGGAGGAGGGTGGGCGGGGTCTCCACGCTGCGACCGTACTGTGCTTCGGCGCCCCGGACGACGTGGGGTGGCTGGCCGCGGGCCGGTCGCTTTGGACGCGCGAGCTGCGTACGGGTCCCTCCCGGGGGGAGGGAAGGACCGACACTCACCCGTCGGGATCCCCTCCGCAGCGCGTCGCGCCTGCCGTCCCTCGAACCGCGGCGTCAGGGCGCCGTAATCTCAGCGCAGAGGTGCACTCGCCCATCGGCAATTGAGGACTTTCCTCCCCGCTGCTGGGGTCGCACAACTATGCCCTCCTTGACGATTCGAAATGACTTCGCTGAGCCGACCGAACGTGCCGTCCAACGTCAGATTCGTGCGCTCCTACCCGTCGCTCTGAGCCGCCGCCGGAGGATGTCGGTGGAGTTCGGTGCGCGCAGATGTGTTGAACCGTGGCGCCACCTCGTGCGCGTGGTGCGTTGACCTTGCGCGCGCAATCACAACGTCACTCGGTTAGCTCGGCGTCGACTCCGCGCAGGACCCGGACCTTCTCGCCAGAGCGATCCACCACCCGCCACCGCGTCAGGAGCACGTTGATCCTCGTGGCGGTTACCCGCCGGTCTCCGACGTGCCCGGCCGCCGTTAGTGGCAAACGTGCTCGTTCACCTAAATCGAACAGTGGCAACCTGTGAGCATGCGCATCGCAATCCTCGATGACTACTTCGACACCCTGCGAACGCTGCCATGCTTCGCCAAGCTAGCCGGTCACGAGGTGACTGTCTGGACCGACCACGTACAGGACGAGGATCAGCTCGCCGAACGCCTCGACGGCGTTGAGGTGCTGGTCCTGTTTCGAGAGCGAACGGCCGTCACGGGCACGCTGGTCGACCGGCTTCCTGCGTTACGCCTGATCAGCCAGCGCAGCGTTTATCCGCACATCGACGTCGACGCCTGCACGCGAAACGGTGTCGTCGTCTGCTCGAACATGCACGCGGACACCCCCTCCTACGCGGCCGCGGAGCTGACCTGGGCGCTGCTCATGGCCGCCTACCGGCAGCTTCCCTCCCAGATCGAATCATTACGGGCCGGCGAGTGGCAGGCAGGCGTCGGAACCACCATCCGAGGTAGCACGCTGGGCATCTACGGCTACGGCCGCATCGGACGCGAAGTGGCCGGCTATGCACGGGCGTTCGGGATGCGGGTTACCGTTCTCGCCAGCGAGCAGTCTCGTCAGCGTGCGCGCGACGACGGGTACGAGGTGGCGGCGACCAGGGCGTCGTTCTTCTCCACGTGCGACGCGGTCAGCCTGCATCTACGGCTCGTTCCGGCGACCCGCGAAGTCGTCACCCGTGCTGACCTCGCGCAGATGAAGCGCACCGCACTGCTGATCAACACAAGTCGAGCCGAGCTCATCCAGGACGGCGCGCTCGTCGATGCGTTGCGTGCGGGTCGGCCCGGCACGGCGGCGCTCGATGTATTCGAGCACGAGCCGTTGCGCGACCCTGCCCATCCGTTGCTTCGGATGAGGAATGTCATCTGTACCCCGCACATCGGCTACGTCACACGCGAGGAGTACGACCTCCAGTTCTCCGACATCTTCGACCAGATCCTCGACTTCCACGCCGGAACGCCGACCAACGTCGTGAACCCAACTGCCCTCTCATACCGCAGTAGGCCGACGTGCTGACGGGCATGGGTGACGTCCGGTGGAGGCGGCTCCGAGCGAGGCCTTCCCGCGATCTCAGGAGGTGTGACCAGCAGCGAGGGCTCGTCCCACTGACCGCCTGTCGGCGAGCCTGCGAGAGGTTGGCTGCCGGGCGCGCGCCCGATCGCGCGCCAGACTTTCATGTGCGCAATGCTCGCCGCAGGTGGCGTCGCGCAGGGCCGGACGCGCATAACGACGCCACGCGGTGACCTTCACCATCCGGCACCACGTAACCGTTCGGCGATCTCGCGACCCCGCAGGGGATGCACGGCACCGCTGTGCCGTCCCATCGTGGGGCGCCAACGGCCATCGAGATAGCGAGTGAACGTGCTGTCCAGCGCATGAGCATGCGCGCGGACAACGCACTCAAATTCGGCCGATCCGGTAACCAGCCCGGACGACACCGCCCGCCTCGCGGAATGACGCACCACACGGACCGCGGCAGATGACGGTGTTTCGTGCTCCGGGCGCCCTGGGCGGTGACTGGGCTCATGCACCGTTCATGGTCGACACTCACCACCCCGCCCGCTACCAAGGTCCTGTCCCGGTGCAGTCAGACGTGCCAAGGATGGCCCGGGGGCCGGCCGGTGTCCGGGCCGCGGCTCCCCGCTCAGGAACCGCAGACCGGTTGGCGGTCGCGCTCGGGAAGGTAGGCGTGCCACTCCGCTTCGGTCAGCTCGCGGCCGGCGATTCGGCATGCCGCCTCGACGGCAGCCTCTGGCCGCGGGTCCCAGACCGACACCTTCCCGTCCCGCGAGGCGATGAGCACATCGGAGGCGCCTTGGAGGAAGCCTGCCGTGCTGTCGACTTCAGCGCGAACCGAGCCGAGGTATTCGCGCGTGCGGGTGTCCCAGAGCCCGACCCGGTCTGACCCGGAGGTGGCGAACCGAGTGCCGTCGGACGAGAACTGGATCCCCGGACCAACAGCCACCAGCGGTCCCGAGACCCTGTCCCTTGTGGCCAGGGTGTCCGGGTCCAGGAAGGCGACCGTGCCGTGGCCGTCCTGGGATGGGTCGTTGCCGACCATGACGATGGCCTTCCCGTCGGGCAGCCAGGCCAGCGAGAAGTCGTCGAGTCGGGCATCGGCAGTGCGGACCACCCGCCCGGCGTCGAGGTCCAGCAGTTGGAGCCTGCGGTCGATCCAGACAAGCGCCCGAGCGCCGTCGCCGTTCGCGGCGAGGCCGCTCATGGGCGTGCCAACCTTCACCTGGACGGGCTTGCCGGTGACCTCGAAGGTGGCGGCGTCGACGGCGTAGACCCAGCCCTGGCTCGTTCCCACCACCAGACGGGTGCTGTCTCCGCTGAACTTCACCACGTTGACAACTCCGTAGCGGTCGGGCACCCGGTGCTGGCCGACGGCCTGGCCCGTGACTCCGTCCCACAGGTCGACCCACTGGTCGTTGTGGGCGCTGGCCACCATCCTGCCGTCGGGCCGCCAAGCCATGTCAACGAAGTAGGCGCTGCTCTCTCGGAAGGCAGACGGCGGGCTCCGGGTGCCGGACTTGACGTCGAGGAACTGGACGGCGTACGACTCAGTGCCGTCGGCTGGCCAGACCAGGTTCGCCACCCTCTGCCCGTCCGGCGAGACCGTGTTGAACACGATCTCTGCCGTATCAGGCTGCGCCTGCACGGGCACCGAGCGCACGAAGCGACGGTCGCCCAAGGTGTCCCACACCAGCAGCCGGTGCACCCCTCGGCTGTACAGGGTCCGCCCGTCGGGGCTGAAGCCCATCGCGGTGCCGGCTGCCTCCGGGTCATCAGTTCGAAGCCCGGCAGCATCAGGGTCGGCGAGTGATCGCACGACGAGGCTGTCGTCGACGGAGTAGCCGAGTCGGTCCCCCTTCGGCGAGAAGACGAGACCATCGACGTCTCCGTCCTCGTCGATCACGGACTTCACCGTCAGCCGCTCAGAGTCGAGCAGCGCGATCTGCCGCCCCCCGACTACGGCAAGGGTCGCACCGTCGGGGCTGAGCTCGATCTCCCCGGTGTTGGGAGCGGACCGGACCACGCGGCCCGAAGCGACGTCGAGCATGTGGACACGATCGTCCGCCGGCGCGTAGAGCCGCGTGCCGTCATCGCTGAGTGCCACGTCGCCGATGTCGAACGGGACGGTGAACGCCCGCACCGGACGGGCGAGGTCTCCGGTGTCCCAGACCCTGATCCAGGTCTGCCTGTCCAGCTGGGTCGGATGGACGAAGCCGGCCGCCAGCCAGCGGCCGTCGTTGCTGAAGGCGATCGACTCCTGGACCACGCGTCCCTTCGGCATCCCACCCAGCTGGGTGCTGGCCAAAGCCGCGTTCTGGGGATCGAGCATCCGCAGGGGGACGGGGTCGACCCGCCGCTCGCCGCTGGGCGACGACACGTTCACCGCGGCAACGAGCTGGGTACCGTTGGGGTTGAAACGCACGCCGTAGAGGGGGATGTCGTTGTTGTGGGCTACCTCCCTCCGGGTCTCGGTGTCGAAGATGGTGACCCCGGCGTCCCAGCCGGTGATGGCAACGGCCTGCCCGTCGCGGCGCACCGCCGCCGCGATGGTGGGCGCACGAACCTTGGCCACCCCAATCAGCTCGGGCGCGCGGTCGAGCACGGCGGCCAGATTGTTCCGCGTGTCCGGAGAGCCATCGAGGCGAGTCCCGGCCACCGCGAGGAGCAGGGCGAGGCCCGGATCAGGGGTGCGCAGCGCCTCGGCGCCGAGCCGTCGCGCGTCAGCCACGACCGACTGCTGCTCGGCTCGCACCGCCTCCTGGTCGGCCCGGTCCGCGGCGGTCTTGGCCAGCGCGCCGGCCACGATGGCGACGGCGAGCAGGACGGCGACCGCTGCCAGGCCGACGCGAAGCCGCTGGTTGGAGCGACGTTCCCGGCGGACCTGCTCCTCGGTGGCGCGTTCCTCGGTCTCGGCCAGCTCGGCCGAGGCATCGAGGAAGGCCCGCTCGGGCGGCGTGAGCTCCGGGTCGTGGCCGCGTCGCCACTCCGCTGCCCGCGCCTGCCGGACCCCGCGGTAGAGCTCGCTGTCGGGTCGTCCCAGCTCGTCCCAGCTCCCGGCTGCGACGGTGAGGTGTCGCATGATGCGGAGCCCGTCCACATCGTCGTCCAGCCACGAGCGCAGCCGCGGCCACGCGACGGCGAGGGACTCGTGGGCGATCTCGACGGTGTCCCCGTCGCTGCTGAGCAGTCGAGCCCCTACCAGTGCTTCAACCACGGCCGTGTGCTCGTCGTCCGACGTCACGGTTCGCCTCGCCACCCTGGTGCGGACTGGTTCGCCGGCGTCGTCGGAGGCGACGAGACGGACCATGAGGTCGCGGAGCATGCCCTGCTGGGTCGGGGTCAGCTCGCGGTAGAGCCTCTCCGCGGACTGGGCGACGGCCTCGCGCACACCGCCGGTCGCGGCATACCCCTCCACGGTCAGGGTGTCCCCTTCCCGGCGCCGCCACGTCTGCCGCAGCACGTGCGACAGCAGCGGCAACGCTCCCGGAGAGCCCTCGGCCTCGCGCACGAGCAGGTCGACCAGCCCCGGCTCGAGCCGCAGCCCGGCCTGCGCGGCGGGGCCCTCGATGGCGCTGCGCAGCTGGGCGTCACCCATCGCGCCCAGGAGGTACAGCCCCTTCTCGGCCAGGTGCGCGAACTCGGGGTGGGCGGCGAGCTCCCCGAGCCGGTCAGCGCGCAACGACAACACGAGGCGCCCGCGCGCGGCGAAGTCGACCAGTCCGCCGAAGAAGGCCTCACGCTCGGGTGACGACTCGTCCAGCGCCAGCGCCTCCTCGCACTGGTCGACGACGAAGACCGCCCCGGTGCCCGACGGCGCCTGGGCCAGCACGTCCTCGGGGTGGGCTCCCGGGGTGACGATCACCAACTGGTGCCCGTCGCGGACCAGTGCCGCGGCCACCCCGGCCCGGATGAGCGAGGACTTGCCGCATCCGGACGGTCCGACCACCGCGAGGACGCCCGCGTCGTCGAGTCGGCGCAGGCACGCGGTCACGTCTGCTTCGCGACCGAAGTATGCCGCGGCGTCACCTACGTCGTACGCGACAAGTCCGAGGTAGGGACAGGCAGAGGCGGCCTCGAAGGACGTGCCGGAGACGACCAACGCCGGGTCCTGCCGCAGGATCGCCTGCTCCAGCTCTGCCAGCCCGGGACCGATATCGAGCCCAAACTCGTTGACAAGGGTGGCGCGGGCTGCGGTGCAAGGTGCCCAGCGCTTCCGCCTGACGGCCGGCCTGGTACTGGGCCAACGCCAACAGACCCCATCGGCGCTCCCTGGTCGGTTGTTGGGCGACCATGCGGTGCAGCTCCCCCAGGACGTCGCCGTGGCGTCCCGCCCGGATGGCGGACTCGGCATACACGTCCTCCGCGTCGCGTCGGCGCTCGCCCAGCCGTTCGGACTCGATTCGGCCTGCCTCCCACTCGGTGAGCCGCTCCAGCGGGTCCCCCCGCCACAGTCCGAGCGCCTGCCCGCTGGCGTACCGGGCCCGCTCCGGTTCGCCCGTCGCGAGCAGCTCACCGGCCCTCAGCAGGAGGTCCTCGAAGCAGAGGTGGTCAAAGTCGTCCCGATGCAGGGCGAGCCGGTACCCCGTGCCCGACGTGACGATCGCGGCGGGGCCGAGCACCTTGCGCAGACGGACGACGCAGCCCTGGACGACCTTGGACCACGAGGGCGGGAGGTGTTCGCCCCACAGCGCCTCCGCGAGCGCCTCGGCCCGCACGGTGTCCCGGGACGCGCGGCCAGCGCCTCGAGCACCACCTGGTCCCGGGGTGCCAGCACGATCCGTCCCTCATCGACCTCGAGGGGGCCGAGCACCGCTATGCGCACACCTTGACTGTGACCCCCTCCCGGTAGTCCGTCAACGGCCCCGATACCCGGCTGATACCGCGCCGACGCCGTCCTGGTACCGGCTCTTGCGACAACGGTCGTGGACATCTCGTCCGGCACGACCAGCCACTTCAGGAAAAGGATCAGGACCATGTCGCACACCACCAGCATTCGCCGGGGGGCCTCCATGCTCGGAGCCACCGGCCTCATTGCCCTCTCGATGGCCGGACCGGCCAGCGCACGCCAGGACCCGGGCACGGGCGGGCTCCACGAGTGGACCCAGTGGTCAGAGCCCTACGAGGGCGGAAGTACGGGCAGCCAGGGGGCCCCGCTGCCGCCGCGCTTCGTGGACGATAACGCCGTCGAGGTGCTCCAGCTCGGCGCCGGCATCCTCGCCGGGGTCGCACTGACAGGGGCCGGCATGGCGATGGCCAGCCGCCGTACCCACGGCCATGCAGCGCACCCCGCCTAACTCGTTTGGCAGCTAGCACTGCGAGGGGCCTGGTGCTGGATGAGTGCCAGGCCCCTGGCGACGCCCCCAAACGTACGGTCACGCTCTCACGTTGGTTCGTCGATCACGGCGCTATGACGCAGGTGAGCCAAGGCGTCAGCGGCGACCGTGGCCTACCGACGGGTCTGACTATGCGGCGGCCGGAGATCAGCCGCCGGTGCCGTACGGACGGGTGATGATCTCCAGCCAGTGCTCGTCAGGGCCTTCCCAGTAGCGGCCGCGGCCAGCGTCCTCGTGGTTGATCTCATGCGGCTGGCGCCTGAAGGGATCGGCCCACCACTGGCGGTCGTCGTCTCGCAAGCGACCGAGGATGAGGTCAAACTCCTCCTCACCCACGAGGAAGGCGTAGTGCTGGCCTGGATCTCGCCCTCGCTGTCCATGAAGCCCAGGCTCGCGGCGTTGTCCACCTTGAGCTCAGCAAACGGACCGTATGCCCTCGCCTCCGGCAGAGCGAGCACCTGGCCGACATCGCGAGCCGCTGCCCCCCGGTCCTTCACGTGCACGATTGTGTGGTTCAGTTCGATACTCATCGGCTCTCCTGGGGTGCCGGTCCTGAGCACGCTCTTGGGCAACACTCTCCCGCCCAAAGCCCGTCCCCGTGAAGGCCCTCCCGGTCATGCTGCGAGCACGTGTGCAGCCTTCTCCCGGTGTTCAGGTCATCGAAAGGTCGAGGCGCATCAGCCATGTTGCCCCAGGTGAGGCGGCCTCATCACTCGCGGAAAGACGAGCGCTCGTGCTGGCGGCTGGTTTGCTGCGGTTGGAGTGCCTTGGCTTCAGCTTCCCCGAAATCCTGCGGTTACGAACGGTCACCGAGCGGCGTCCGGGAGTCGCGTGAATCCCGCGTGCAGCTGGTGTACTCGCACGACGCCCTTCCCCAGCAGTTCTGCCTTCTGTCGTAACTGCTCCATAAGTGCGTCGGAAGGTCGGCCGTAGACGTCGATCGACAGCATGTCGATGAACTCCGCGATTGGCGGGAACTTCGGCCCCGCTGTCTGCATGTGGAAGGCGAGTGCCTCGGAGTCGGGGTCGATGTGCAGGACGCTCATGCGGGTGCCTTCTTCGTTGAAGTACACGTGGTAGGCCAGCAGTCGCGGCTCGTGTGACTCCACGAAAGCAGCCAGGTCCGCCATCGCGGCCTTGAGCTCCGTGAGCCGCCCGGGGCGGATCGCGGAGGTGTCGACGTAGACGATCGCCGCGGGCATCATGGAGGCTCGCTACGGCCGGATGTTCTGGTTGAGCCGGAACACGTTGTCCGGATCCCAGGTCCGTTTCAGCGCGCGAAGGCGCTCGTACTTGTCGTCACCGTAGATCGAGCGCACGACCTGTTCGCCGGACTCGGTGACGTCGTTGACGTACCTGCCCTTGCTGGTGAAAGGGGCGATCCGCGTCATGGCCTCGCGCCCCCAGGCGCGGTGGGGCTCGTCCAGGGCGGGATCGTCCCACTGGGCCTCGGAGGCGATCCAGTACGCCGCCTCCCGGCCGGTGAAGGCGGTCGACTCCTCCGGCACCCGGGCGATCGCGCGTCCCCAGGACCAGAGCCCGACCATGCCATCGCCACCAGCAGGCAGCTGCGACACGCTCTCGACCGCAGAGTCGACGACGTCGGCGGGCAGGGCGTCCATGAACCCGCTCTTCATGTAGAACCGGTGACCCCAGCACGACGCCTCGTCGTTCGCGTGCTGAGCCTCGAGGTACGTCTTGGGCGTGATCAGGTCCAGAACCGGGGTGACGACCTGGCGCAGGAGCGCCAGGTCGCGCTCCGCCTGCTCGACCGGGCCGCAGTGCAGCACCACGACGACAGCCGCGGGACGCCCCGCGACTCCTGGCGGCACGGAGCCGTCCAGCGGTGCCCGAGTGACACCGAAGGAGAGCATGAGCTCGTCCGGCGCGGTCTCGCTGAGTTCCTCGTAGACCGCGGCCACGTCGTGCACCCGGTCGACGGGATATAGGGCGGACCCGTGGGTGATCGCACCGTCCAGCGGATGCAGCCGGAACTCGAGCGAGGTCGCGATGCCGAAGTTGGCCCCGGCGCCCCGAAGCCCCCAGAAGAGGTCGGCGTTCTCGTCGGCATCGGCACGGACCCGCTGTCCGTCGGCGGTCACCAGGTCGACAGCGAGCAGGCTGTCGATGGTCAGGCCGAGCTTCCGCTGCAGCCGTCCCATCCCACCGCCCAGCGTGAGACCGGCGACGCCGGTGTGCGAGACGACTCCGACCGGGCAGACCAAGTCGTGGGCCTGGGCCGCCTCGTCGAGCTCGCCCAGAAGGGCACCGCCACGGCACCGCGCCGTACGACGGTCGGTGTCTACCTCGGCGCCGCGCAGCCGGGACAGGTCCATCACAATCCCGTCCTCACAGGTCGAGAGCCCGGGGATGCTGTGCCCTCCGCTGCGTACGGCGACCACAAGGTCCTGCTCACGGGCGAACCGCACCGCCGCAACGACGTCCTCGACGTCGGTCGGGCGGACCACGAGGGCCGGGCGGCGGTCGATCATCCCGTTCCAGACCGCGCGGGCCTGCTCGTAGCCCGGGTCGCCCCGCAGGACCACCTCACCCTGGAAAACGTCACGGAAGGCAGCCACGGTGGAGGACATCACCGTCGCCACGATTCTCCTCCCACCCACACGTGCGCAATGCCCGCGGACCCCAAGAAACCGTCGTGCCTTGGAGGACGTTGAGGCATTCGTCTCCGGCTGCAGCGCGGAGGCGATCGGCGCGCGACACGCCATCGATATCCACCGCGATGTCGTCGGCCTTGTGCAGCAGGGGGCGCCTCCAGAACCTGCTTCGAGCCCTGACCCGAACGTTTGGACATCCCCTCAGACCTCTGACATCCCGCTGATGAACATCCCGCTCACACACCCTCAAGAAGGGTCGACAGCGGCGGATAGACGCGCCTCCGCGACAAATTGCTTGACTGAGCGAAGCTCGCCCGGAGCATGAAGGTGGAGAGCACTGGGCTGCTTCACGGAGGAAGTGATGCGCAACGAGGCCATGGAGCAGTTGAATGTCTTGGTGGGGCGGACGACGATGCGCAGCGCTTGGTTCCTGGAGCCGGCCGACTTGGAGGTGCCAGGCTCGGCGACGGTCGAGTGGCTCGGCGACGCCTTCGTGGTCTTCCGCTGGACGATGCAGGGCGATGTCGGTAACGCCACGAGCGAGATGGTCCTGGTCCTCGGTCGCAGCGACGCGCACGACGCATACACGGCCCTCCACCACGACGAACGAGGTGTCTGCCGGGTGTTCCCCATGACGTTCGACGGCGCGCAGTGGGTGCTGAGTCGCGACGATCCTGACATGTTCCAGCGGTTCATCGCTGACGTGGGGTCGGAGCGGGTAGAGGGTCGCTGGGAGGCGTCTGAGGATCAAGGATCCACTTGGCGCAAGGACTTCGACCTGGTCTTCGAGCGGGTGTAGCACCGCGTCGCGCGTCGGCACGGGCAAGCCGGTACGTGACGCCTGGGGCGCCATGGCGGCGCAAAGACGCGCGTCGGGCCAAGGCGACCGTCGTTGGGGGAGCCTCGTGTTCACGCCGGCCAGCGCTACCTCCTGCCCACGCGTGGCTAGATTCTGCTGGCATGGAGACACGAGTGGGCGAGATCGCGGTTCACTACGTGGAGCACGGAGCGGGTCGACCGGTGCTGGTGCTGCACGGCGCCGGGGTGGATCACCGCGAGGCCGAGGCCTGCTTCGAGCCGGTGTTCCGGGAGGCGGCGGGGTTCCGGCGCATCTATCCCGACCTCCCCGGGATGGGCCGGACGGTGGTTTCCGACCGGCTGCGCAGCGCCGAGGACGTCCTCGACACGCTGCTTGGCTTCGCCGGGAAGGTCACGGACGGGACCGCGTACCTTCTGATCGGTCACTCGGCCGGCGCCTACTACGCGCAGGCGATGGCCGCGAGGGAGCCGGGCCGGGTAGCTGGCCTGGCGCTAGTTTGTCCGCTGCTGCCCGGCCTGCGCGACGTCCCAGAGCACCGCGTCGTTGTCGGAGCGGGCGAGATCGGCGACGAGGTTTTCCGGGGCTATTTCGTGGTCCAAAGCCCGCAGATGCTTGAGCGGTACGAACGCTATGTCCGCCCGGCGGCCGCGCTCGTTGACAAAACGGCGCTCGAGCGAATCGGCGAGCGATGGGAACTCGCCCGCGATCAGGGGCCGGCGTACACGGGTCCGACGCTGCTCGTGGCGGGGCGGCTGGACTCAACAGTAGGTTTTGCCGCTGCTGCAGACCACGTGGACCACTACCCGCACGCCTCGCTCGCCGTGATCGATGACGCGGGCCACGCACTGCCCCACGAGCAGCCAGACCTCCTTCGTGCGCTCGTCGGTGAATGGCTCGCACGCGTAGAGCGCTCCGGGTGAACGCCCCAAGGCTCGAACGCCCCATCGTCTTGGCATGCTGACGCGGCTACTTAAGACTTCTGGTACGGCTGCGGCCCGGCCAGGCTGTTGTCGAGGTGCTCGGTGGGACGCTCTCCATCGCGGCTGCCCAACCTGATCGTTGTGGCTCTTTTTCGGACTGCGTTCCCGCCGGGCACCGATGGTGAGGTCGTGGCCCAAGAGGGGACTGCCCGGCTCAAAGTGAATCGTGATCCAGCCGTTGACTTTCGTGGCCTTGACCCTCGAAAGGACCTCGACAGTAACGATCGCGAGCCCGATGCCCACGAGGGCGCCCTGCACGACATCGTTACGCATGGGTCGTGATTGGGCGAACACGAGTCTCACGGTGGCATAGAGACAAACCGCCCCAACGAGTGTCGCCAATAGGGCGGAGGTTCTCCTGCTCATGCTGCCACCCGCCCCATCCGTGGCACCCGATTGCCGGAAGCCCGCACGTTCAAGGGTGCGTACGTAGGAAGGCGATGTTGTTTCGGATCGACCGTTGATGATCGTCCTTCGGAAGAGGTCTCCCCGCACGTGGACGCGACGAGGGAACGTCTCGGCTAGACCCTGGGCCACGGTGGACTTGCTAGCCACCTGGATCCCCGTGATGAGGACGATGGACACGCTCGCCACTCTGCCTGCCGTTGTCCCTTCTGGCCAAGGGGGTTACTGACCGCTCATCAGCCGCGGATCGACACGTGCAGCGGACCGTCGAAACGGGCTTGCGCAGACGATGGCACCCGCGCCGCGATCCGGCCTCGCAGGGGCGGGTCAGGGACTGCTCGTAGGCTCCCGCGCTGTGGCCAAGCGTTCCACGGTATCGGGGTGGGTGGCCAGCAGCAGGTACTCGATCCGGGGTGGGTGGACATCGGCGATGTTGACCTCGGCGAGGCGCAGCTGCATCGCGGCGAACTCGGCGGAGTCACCGGTCAGCCGTAGCGCATGCTGGTCGGCACGGGCCTCAACGCGACGGGAGACAAGGTTCTGCACCGGGCCGATGACCAGGCCCGCTACCGCCACCGCGGCGAGCACCAACCCAATCGCCTTCGGCGAGCCGATGGAGTTCACCCCGGCTCGGCGTAGCAGGGCACCCCACTGACCCAACAGGTAGAGCGCCACGACCGCCGCGGCGGCGCCGATCGCCCCCAGCAGCGCGCCCAGCTCGGGGTCCCGGTCCTTGGCGTGGCCCAGTTCGTGCGCGACGACACTGCGCACCTCACCTGGGGGCGCCTCGCGCAGCAGCGTGTCGTAGACCACGATCCGCCGGGTTGGCCCGAAGCCGGACACGTAGGCGTTGAGCCCGTTGGTACGCCGCGACGCGTCCGCGACCAGCACATCCCGCATCGGCATGTCGTCCCGAGCCGCCATCGTGACCAACTCGGCACGCAGCGGCCCGGCCGGCATCGGGGTGAACTTGTTGAACACCGGCTCGACCAGGACCGGAAAGACGAAAGACAGCAGGACCACCAGGGCGGCGGCACCCACTGCACCGAACGCCCACCACCAGCCTTTCGCGAACTGTGTCAGCGTGTAGAACCCGACGAGCACCACGGCGCCGGTCACCGCCCCGACCGCGCAGCTCTTGAACTGGTCCACCGCCCAACTGCCCCAGTTCTGGGTGGACAGCCCGTAGTCGCGCAGCACGGTGTGGCGCCGCGCCCTAAACGGCAGTAGCACCAACCACAGCATCATCAGGATGACCAGGCCGCCCAGCAGCGCCTCGGCCAGCCAGTGCCCGCCGAACGGCTGGGCCACCCAGGCGACGATCCGGGCACCGGCCGGGGTGAGCCCGAGCAGCAGAGGCACCACCAGACCGAGCAGCAGAGAACCGTACGAACTGGGGCGCAGCGCGGCGTGCAGCGCCCGACCTCTGGTGACCACGCCAGCCGGCAAGTCGCGCAGCGCCGCCGCTCGCTCGGCGCGGTTCGGGCTGGGCACCCGCCAAGGCACCAGCGTGATCGCCGCGACCGTCAGCGCGATGCCGAGCACGACCAGCGCCACCAGAGCCCACCATGTCGGGGTCACGGTCGCCCACTTCCCTCCCTGTCACTGCCAATGCTGGTTCAGCCACTGACTGACAGTTGCCACGCCACCGCCAAGTGCAATGCCCAGCATTCCCAACACTGAGGGCAGGCCGCCCGTCCAGGATCCGTACAGGCTAGATGCCGCCGTCCGGATGGTCGACAGCGGCTAATCCGGAATGATGCACACACCCGCGGACGTCAGCATGCTCAGGCACGCACGACCTGTTTCAGGGTCGCTCGCAGACCCGTGTCTCAGAATCGCCCGACGCGGCAGCGACGAGTCAGGATCGCCCCGGGCGGACAAGTGGTGGGGCCGCCGCCGTCAGTCGTCCATCGCTTCGATTCCGAGCTCAGCCAGCTCGGCCATGCGCTGGCGCATCTGCTGGATCTTCTCCGGCGCAGGACGCTTCCAGCCCGTGATCTCCTCCACGACCCGCAGTGGCTGGGTCGTTCGGTAGGACCGGGTCGGGTTCCCGGGGAAGCGCTTGTCGGTGACGTTCGGGTCGTCTTCGATCGTGCCGAGTGGCTCGACCCGGAAGACCCGTCCGGGCCCCTCGCCGCGAGCCAGCTCGGCAGCCAGGGGCGCGCCCTCGCGCGTGGCCGTCAGGTAGATGTGTCTGGCCCGACGCCCCGAACCGTAGTTCGAGCGCCAGCCCGGTGTGAG
This sequence comes from uncultured Actinomycetota bacterium, assembly GCA_963715025.1. Lineage (GTDB taxonomy): Bacteria > Actinomycetota > Actinomycetes > Actinomycetales > Dermatophilaceae > DASSJT01. Next base: position 46,386 of record CAVQQQ010000003.1, read on the forward strand.
CAGGTCACCCGGGCGCAGGTCGGCCTTGGTCCCGTGGAAGAACGGCCCGGGGTCCTCGACCCCGCGCGGCGTCGGAGGTGGGTCCCGGAGCAGGCTGTCGAGCCGCTCCATGAGGACCGCGACCCGGGTGCGCCGCTTCGGCGCCCGCGGATAGCGGGTCAGCACGGCAAGGACGACCGGCGTGGCTCGCTTGGCGGCGGCGGTGATCACATACTCCGCGACCACCGGGTCATCGCCCCGTGCGAGCTCGGCCGCCCGGGCGGCATGGGCGGCCGACCCCAGGATGTGGCGCACCTGCGTCGCCTTCGCCAGCGGATGCAGGTATGCCGCCCCGGCGGCATCTCCCGCAGCGCTCGCCGCGTGCCGGGCGGCTTCGGTCGCAGCGTCCCTGGCTGCGCGGTGGGCCTCGGCCGCGGCAGCCCGTTGCAGGCGCGAACGGGGCGCCCCCTCGGCGAAGACCCGCGCGGCTTGCAGAGCCGCCGCCGGGCGAGGGTCATCGGGACGGGCTTTCCGGAAGAGGACGAGTGCAGGTTCGGCGCACGCCACGGCATACCCGGCAATCGCCCGCAGCTCGTCCACCGTCAACTCGAAGTCACCCGAGCGTGTCTGCATCTCCTCGAGTTTCGCACAACACGCCGGCCGACCCCTCGTGCACGTAGCGGAGGCCGAGGTGATGGCAGGAGGCTCAGCCCGCTTGCTCCTCCCGGGCGATCATTCGATCTGATAGCTCGACGGTTGCCAAGTAGTACCAGAAGACCCAGTCCAGAAAGATCGGGTCGTAATCCGCTTGCTGCTGCGCGTTCTGATGCCTGATCGCGAACTTGTTGGCGATCTGGAACAGCGCTCCCTCGTCCTCTTTGACGAGCCGATCCTTGAGGAGGGTCCGGCGTTCCTCAAGCGCCAGCGCCAACGCCGTGCACGCAGAACGCTTGTCGTGCTCAGTTGCGCCTCGGACGCTAGCACTATCTGGGCGGAGTGACGCTCGCTCATCGGCATAACAAGCATGAGAGTGTGCTGTCGAGCAGCCGACACCTGTAGCAAGTGCGTCACTCTCCAGAATGGCCGCCGTCTGCAGTCGATTGTCGGGCCCCGACATATCCCCCGACTTTCGACCAGAACGGGGGCGAAAGGACCGTCGACGTCGAGGCCGTCAGCAACGGCGTCCATGCAGGTCAGCGGGCATTTTGAGGCTCGAACGGGCAGCGTGGCGAAACGCGCTGTCAGACTCAGCGGGTTCGGGGTTCGAGTCCCTGATGGCGCACTCTCACAAAGGAAAAGATCCCCTCCCACCACCGGAAAGGGACACGAGCGGGGCCACGTGGCCGCTCATCCTTCTCCTTCCTCCGCCTCCTTCCCGTTGTCCGACTCGTCGGCCACGTCCTGGCCCTCGGGCAGCAGGCAGTCACGGTGGCTCGCCTCTCCCCGACGACGCGACGGCCCATGTAGACGTCCTGGGTCATCGACGGCCGAGCGTGCCCGAGCTGGTCGGCGATGGCACGAGCGGTCATGCCCCGATCATCAAGCAACGTGGCCACTGTCCGGCGAGCGGTGTGCGACCGCACCCACTCGAACGCCGTCTTGGCCCGCACTGTCCGCAGGTCGCGCCCGACATTGCTCCGGTCTCGCCAACGTCCCCGCGAGTCCGGAGCAATGTCGGGCGTACTCTGCCACTCAGAGACACAGGGGTATCACACTTGGCCAGCAAACTCCTCGCAACCATCGGCTCGTTGACCGAGATCGTCGCCGGTTCTGGCCCCTCAGCAAGAACCCGGAACAGGTCATCGCTGAGCAGAACGCCCGCTCCGTGCCCCTTCCCGACGAACCAGAGTCGCAACCGACCTCTGCGACCAATGGCAACTCCGCAACCAACGAGCCTCCCGGCAACGCTCCGGGCTGAGTTGCGGCGTTCAATCGAAGGGGTCGCGAGATGGGACCAGCGGGCGCACATCGTCACGACCGGAGCGCGGCATGTGCGTGCACTGGCTGCCATGCACGACCCCGGCGGGCGGATCGCCTTTCGGTACCAGGTGACCAATGTCTCCACGGGGGGGCCGATTGGTCTCATTGTGTCCGCGGCACGACCTCGCCGCGGGCAAGGGCGAAGGGGAGGCGGTCAAAGACGATCCGCAAGGCGGTGATGTGTCCGTCGCGCACTTGGTACAACTCGGCAGCGGGGGCGCTGGTGACGGCGGGGTTCGCGGTGTCGTAGACGAGCACCGCGCTGCTCTCGTCGCCGTAGGCCGCGAGCAGCTCTGAGGAGGTGAGCGTGTTGGCGAAGGGCCCCATGAAGCCGCGCAGGGCCGCCGCGCCATTCAACCGCCCAGGAGGGGCATCGCACACGACGTCCTCCGCGACGTACTCCATGGCCGCGTCCATGTCATGGGAGGTCCAGGCCCGGTGGTAGGCGAGGGCGATCTGCGTCGGCAGGGACGGAGTGCTCATGGTGATTCCTCTCGTTCGTTGATGATGATGCAGGGGTAGACACCGTGGAGCCGCGGATCGGAACGGTCGCCCGCCAATCGCGTCCGCGCTCGTGAAGGATCGCCGGTCTGCGAGGATTCGGGCATGATCGACTCGGAGCTGCGCGCCGCTCGAGCCGGGGATGAGTTGGCTTTTCGCGCGTTGATCGAGCCGCACCGACGCGAGCTGCACGTCCACTGTTACCGGATGCTGGGCTCGATCGACGACGCCGACGACCTGTTGCAGGAGACCTTGCTGGCCGCCTGGCGGGGGCTGGGCACCTTCGCCGGACGCTCTTCAGTGCGCACCTGGCTCTACCGCATTGCCACCACTCGTTGCCTCAACGTGATTCGCGATAGCCGACGCCGCCCACCTCTCGCGCCGCCACCACCCTTCGAGCCGCCGACGCCCTCCTCTCGGTTCGAGGCCCCGTGGCTACAGCCCTACCCGGACGCGCTGATCGAGCATGACGACCCCTCATCCCGGGCGTTGGCCCGCGAGGGCATTGAACTCGCGTTCGTCACGGCGCTACAAACACTGCCGCCCAGACAGACGGCCGCGCTCGTGCTCTGCGACGTGCTGGGGTTCAGCCTCGCCGAGGTCGCGGCGATCCTCGACGTGACGCCCACCACCGTCAAGGGCTTGCTGCAACGAGCCCGGGCCGCGATGCCCGCGGCCGCTCCGGCCCTGACAGCTGACGCAGAGACACGATTGGCACACGAGTTTGCCAGCGCGTTCGAAGCCGACAACGTCGAGAGGGTCGTCGCTCTGCTCACGGACGAGGCGTGGCTGGCGATGCCGCCTGCGACTGAGCAGTACGACGGTCCGCAGGCAATCGCGACCTTCCTACGAGCCAGTGCGCTGGGGCGACCCGGTGACGGCTACACCCTGCTTCCGACCCGAGCGGGCGGGCACCCGGCGTTCGGCTGCTATCTCGAAACTCGGGCACGCGGTCTCCTCGTGCTCATCCCGAACCTGGAAGGGACAGCGGTTATAGGCATCGCCCGCTTCTTGGACGACCGGCTCCACCGGCGATTCGGCCTACCCGATGCAATCGGCTAAGCCTCGATCCACCGATGGGCCTTCGGCGGTTGGTCGCGGCCGCTGAGGCGCTGTAGCGCGGTCTGGGGGCGCGGGTGAGCTGCTGACCTTGCTGTCAGCGCGTTCCACGTCCGTTCCGGTCGCGCCAGTGTGTCGGCTCGGTCGGTCAGGGGGCGACGGTGAGGGGCGGTCCGCAGCAATGGGTGAACAGCCTGGTCCACGCGGCTTCCCAGGGTCACGCGTGCGGCAGGTGCAGGGTGATCCGCGGCTCGGGTGAGGTTGAACGCGATGACGGCCAGCACCAGCCAGGCGGCGTTGGCGGTGGACTTGCCCGAGGGCAGGTGGGTTAGCCGCAGCTGCACTGGTTTCTCACTCGCGTTGTATGCACCCGGACCTACACACCGCACCAGTGGTTCTGGTCGAGCTAGCGCCAGGCGCGGGTCGCGGTGTCGAGGGCGTCGATCTCGTCCTGGGCCAGGTGGAACGTCAGCGCGACGGCATTGGCCGTGGCCTGCTTGCGGTTCTTGGCTCCCGGGATGGGCAGCACCGTGTCGTTCTCGATCAGCCAGCGCAGGGCCACCTGCGCCGGGGTCTTGCCGTAGCGCTCGCCGATCTCCCGAAGCAGCGCGGTGATCGGCTCCAGCGCCGCCAGACCCCGGCGGCCGAACGGCTTGACGAAGCGCCGCAGGCCCCTGGGCCGGTTGGTCGGGGTGTACTTGCCGGTCAGCGCGCCGCTGGCCAGCGGCTGGTAGGCGATGAGGGTGACGCCGAGCTCACGGCAGGCATCCAGCACCCCGTTGGTCTCGGGCCGGCGGTGCAGCAGCGAGTACTCCACCTGGTTGGACGCGAGTGGTATGCCGCGCAGCGCCAGGGCGGCATGCGCCTGGCGCATCTGGTCGGCCGAGTAGTTGCTCACCCCGACGGCACGGACCCGTCCGGCCGCGACGGCGTCGGCCATGAGGTTCATCAGGCGCGGGATGTCCACCCGCCGGGAGGGGAAGTGGTGCTGGTACACATCGACATGGTCGCGTCGCAGCCGGGCCAGACTGTCGGCGAGCTGGCCCGGCATGTCCTCGGCGGTGGCCCACAGATTGGCCGGGAACTTGGTGGCGATCAAGGCTGCGTCACTGGAGAGCTCGCCGAGCCGCCGCTCTGACGCGCCACCGGCATACATCGCTGCCGTGTCGAAGAGAGTCACCCCCGCCGCGATGCTGGCCTCCCATGCGCCACGTTCCTCCTCGCTGCCCTCGGCCCCACCGTAGGCGATCTTGGCCGGATGCAGCCGGGCCAGCCCATGTGCCTCGCCCCACGTCATGGCGCCCACGCCGAGCCGCGGCACGAGCAGGTCGCTGCGTCCCAGCGGCTGGGCAACTGGCATGGCGGGACCGTCCTGTCCACTTCTGGCCGTGACCTGACTGTACTCACTGGGTCGGGCGCCGACGACATCCTCAAGAAAGCCAACCGTCACAACACTTCGAACACGGCCCGCTAGGCCCGGGGTACCGGGCGCTCTCCCGTGGGCACGTGGCAGCCCCGAGGCCGTCGGTGAGCACGACGAAGACGGTCACGGCGTGTCCAACAGCTCTAGGTGCTCGTCGGTCAGCTTGAGATCCAACGCACCGAGAGCCTCGTCCAGCTGTGCGGTCGAGCTCGCGCCGAAGATCGGGATCATCGCCGCCCGCCGGTCCGGGAGTTCCGCCAACGGGGTGGCACTGCTGCCGTCCCGATAGCTGACGTTGCTGCGCGGCCCGCGCAGATGCCAGGCCAGCGCCACCTGGTTGGCAGTGCCACCCAGCTCGTGCGCGATCCGGTGCACCATCTCGAGCCGCTGCCGACTGCCCGGATGGTCATAGTCCCCGAGGAACGGCATCCACGGGCGGGCCAGCTGGCCGGCCTGCTGCGGTGCGTAGGACATGATCGTCAGCTCCGGCTGGGAGGCCGCGTAGTCGATCGCCTCCGGCGTGATCTTGGTGTTCTCGCTGGCTCCGGGCTTCGGCCAGTAGATCGAGTGCTGCTGCTGCCATGCGCCGAACTCCGGCCGGCCGTGATTGGTGCTGTGCGCCCGGGCGATCGCCAGCCGCCAAGTGGCGGTGTTGGAGAGGCCCGGTATGGCGATCAGTCCCTCCTCGGCCAGTGCGGAGAAGGTGTCGGCGATCTCGGTGACATCCTGTTCCCGGTCGTCGACGTGGCCGTAGTAGACGCCCACCCGCTCCAGGCCGAGCCGTTTGAGGCTCCCGGTGAGCTCGCGCCGCACCACCTCCGGCGCCAGTCCCTCGTAGTTGGTCGGCGGGGTGCCCGACAGCGACCTGGCGGGGTCGTGCTTGCCGGCACCGGATTTGGTTGCCACCACCACCTCGTCGGCCACCTTGCGGCTGGCAATCCACCGGCCGAGCACGCGCTCGCTGTCCCCGGCCCTGGTCCCCAGGCTCTCCTCTGTCCAGGCGCCGTAGTTGTTGGCGGTGTCGATGTACCGACCACCGGCCTCGTAGAACCGATCGAGGATCTGGAACGAGGTCTCCTCGTCGATCCGTACGCCGAACCACATGGTCCCGAGGCAGAGCGCGCTGACCTCGAGATCGGTCTTCCCGCTGTGCAGAATCCGCGTTTCCATGACCGCTAAGGTAGAACCAAATTGGTCCGGAAGCCCGGGCCAATCAATACCCAGGAATCCAGACCAATGACTACCGATCCCGCCCTTGTCTCCGAACTGTTCGGCCCTGCCCGGCCTGGAGTGCCAATCACGCGTCGGCTGATGGCGGCGCTCCGTGACGGAATCCGGGACGGAAGGCTTCCGGCCGGTTCTGCACTCCCGCCGAGCAGGCTGTTGGCGGCCCAGCTCGGCTGCTCCCGCTGGGTGGTGACCGAGGCGTACGGCCAGCTCGTGTCGGAGGGATATCTCGAGGCGACCACCGGCTCCGCCACCCGGGTGCGGGACCTCGGCGCCAGCGCACCGCCGACCCAAGCACTGGCCGCGCCGCCGCAGGGGCGAGCGCGATTCGACCTTGCGCCCGGCATCCCCGATCTGGACTGGTTCCCCCGCAGCAGGTGGGCCGATGCCTATCGCCGGGCGGTGCTCGGGCTGCGGACCGATCTGCTGGCGGGCCGCACCCTGGTCGCCACCACCGGTGCCCGCCAAGTTCTGACCGACTACCTCCGCCGGACCCGGCAGGTCCGCGAGGACCCGACCCAGATCAGCCCTACCACCGGGGCCGCCGACGCGGTGGCCTGGTTGTCCCGGCTGATGGCGCAGCTCGGCCACCGACAGGTCGCGGTGGAAGATCCCTCATGGCCCGGGCTCCGCGACGCCGCACGCCGGTCCGGGCTCGACCTGGTCCCGGTCGGCGTCGACGAGCGCGGTCTGCGGGTCGAACAGCTCGATGATCATCCTCACGTCCGGATGGTGATCACCACGCCGGCACACCAGTTCCCGACCGGTGTACCCATGTCGGCCGACCGCCGGCTTGCGTTGATCAAGTGGGCGGAACGGGTCGACGGGTTGATCATCGAGGACGACTACGACGCGGAGTTCCGGTACGACGGGATGGGGGTGGCCAGCCTGCAGGGGATGGCTCCGGACCGGGTGGCGCTGGTCGGGTCGGTGTCGAAGTCGCTCAGCCCGGCGATCGGGCTGGGGTGGCTGATCATGCCGCAGTGGTTGATCATGAGGATCGTCGCCGATGACCTCGACCGGGGGGTATCTCCATCGGCGTTCCTGGTCGAGGCATTGTCGATCATGATCGACAGCGGCTGGCACGAGCGTCACCTGCGGACCATGCGGAGCCGTTACCGGCAGCGTCGGCAGGCGCTGGTGGCGGCGATCGCTGAACTGCTGCCGAATTGCCGGGTGTCCGGCATGGAAGCCGGCATGCACCTGGTGCTGAGGCTGCCGGCCACTTTGGATGCGGCAGCTGTGGTCGCGCGGGCCCGAGCGCACGAGGTGGGCGCGGTCCCGCTTGACCGCTACCGGCTTCGGACCGTCGACGATCCTGCCCTGGTGATCGGCTTCGGCAATCTGGCCTCCGGCCGGGAGCGGGAAGCCGTCGCCCGGCTTGCCCGCGCCCTCCGGGACGCGTGAAGTCGGGACAGCACACGTGAGCGCCGCCGGTCCCGCAGCTCAAGGAAGGGACCAGGGCAAGCGGCGGGGTCGTGGGCGGAATTACGCTGGCGCGTATGCCGCTTGATCATGTTGGGATCAACGTCCCGGACGTGGCGTCTGCCAAGGAGTATTACGAGTCGCTCGTGCCGCTGGTCGGCTTCAAACCGTTCAGCTCCGGCCGGGACTGGATCTCCTAATGCCGGCCGATGGCAACGGCACGCAGCTGTTCTTCTATACCGCTCAAGAGGGTGGCTCCTACTCCCGGCACCAACCTGGCCTCCAGCATCTGTGTGTCGTCGTCAAGACCCGGGCCGACGTGCACGCGGCGCACGAGTGGGCGCTAGGACGGGGCAACGATGTGCTGGACGAGGCGCAAACGTTCCCGCACTACCACCCGGACCACTTCCCTGTGTACTGGGCCGATTCCGCAAGGCTTCAATCTGGAAGTCGTCTCCTTCGGTCCCCCGAGTGACAGTGGTGGGCTCGGCGAGTTCCTGAGACCATGCCCAAACAACCGGCTGCCGGGACGACCGCGGTCGGCAAGCCGCCACCCTGTCCACACGGCCGAACCCAACCACCCTCATCGCCTACGGGCCGCGCGCCACAGCATGACAGGTAGGTCAACGCGACTGAGGTCTCGCGGGGTCGGTGCGCCCCGGGAACGGCGGGGCCCAGCGTCGCTGCCCCCGCCAAGAACGGGTGGACTTCCCTCTCGTCTCAACGCGTGACCTACGGCGGCGCTACGCTCCATCGATGCCGACACCTCGCTCGGTCCAGCGCACCTACCTCGTGCTGCTGCTCGGCAACACGCTCGCCGCGGCGCTCATCTGGGGGATCAACACGATCTTCCTGCTCGACGCGGGCCTGTCCAACCTTGAGGCCTTCGCCGCGAACGCGTTCTTCACCGCCGGCATGGTCATCTTCGAGGTCCCCACAGGAGTCGTGGCCGACACGATCGGCCGCCGGGTGTCGTACCTGCTCGGCACCGTGACCCTCGGTGTCACCACGCTGATCTACGTGGCACTGTGGCAGGTCCACGCGCCCTTCTGGGCTTGGGCCCTAGCGTCCATGGGCCTGGGCCTCGGCTTCACGTTCTTCTCTGGCGCGGTCGAGGCCTGGCTCATCGACGCGCTGGACGCGACGGGTTACACCGGCACCATCGAGGCCGTCTTCGGCCGGGGCCAGGTCGTCACAGGCATTGCGATGCTCGTGGGATCGGTGGGCGGCGGCTTCCTCGCCGAGCGCACCTCGCTCGGAGTCCCCTACGTCCTGCGCGCGGTGATCCTCGGCGCGATGTTCGTCGTCGCGGCGGTGCTCATGCGTGACATCGGCTTCACCGCTGCCGAACGCGGCCAGCCGCTGGCCGAGATGCGGAGCATCATCTCCGCCTCAGTCGAATACGGCTGGCGGGTTCCGGCCGTGAAGTGGCTCATGGTCGAGGCGCTGTTCACCGGCGGGTTGGTCATCTATGTCTTCTACGCCCTCCAGCCCTACCTGCTCCAGCTGTACGGCGATCCACATGCCTACCAGATCGCCGGCCTGGCCACGGCCATCGTGGCCGGCGCTCAGATCCTTGGCGGCTTCCTGGCCCCGGCGCTGCGCCGCGTCTTCCGCCGGCGCACCAGTGCGCTGATCACCGTGGCGATCCTGAGCACCGTCACGCTCGCACTCATGGGGATCGTGGGTCGCTTCTGGGCGGTCATCATCCTCGTGACGGTGTGGGCCCTGCTCTATGCCGCCGCCCGACCGGTGCGCCAGACCTACATCAACGGCCTGATCCCCTCACGCCAGCGGGCGACGATCCTGTCCTTCGACTCGCTCATGGACTCCTCCGGCGGCGTGTGGGCCCAGCCCGTCCTGGGCCGCACGGCGGACCTCTGGGGCTACGGAGCGTCCTACGTCGCCGCGGCAGGCATCTCGGTGCTGGCGGTGCCCGCGCTCGCGCTCTCCAAGCGCCAGCGCGCCTCGGCCGACGTCATCACGGAATCCGACGCGGGGCCCGGCGCGGGCAACTCTCCCGGCGAAGGCGGCGGTGCCCAGCTGAAGCCCCTCGCGCCGGGACCGGACAGCACGTGACCGGACCTGCGCTCAGTCCCCCGCGTTCGAGATCGCGTCGTTCGGTCGTCGCCCACCGAGAACGACTTGACCCCCATTGCGGGTGTCGGTGGCTCACGCCCTGCCGGTGCTCCCACGCAGGAAGTCCAGCGCCTGCTGCAGCGTCTTGACCCCGACCACGTCGATCTGCCCGCTCTCAGCTGAGGGGAGCTCCTCGTCGGGGACCAGGAGGATCTTCGCCCCCGCGTCGCGTGCCGCTATGGCCTTCTCCTCGACTCCACCGACCGGGCCTACCGTCCCGCCGGGCGCGATCGTGCCGGTTGCTGCCACCACCCGGCCCTTGGCGTCATCGCTCTGGTCGAGCATGTCGGCGATCACGAGCGAATACGCCAGCCCGGCGGAGGGTCCTGCGAGGCCCAGCCGTTCGCGGAACGTGATACCGAACGGGAGGACGGCGTGTAAGTCCTTGGTGTCGACAACGATTCCGAGCCCTGTCCCGCCGGAGACCTGCGGCAGCCGAGCGTTCTTCACGTCAACTCTCAGTGTCCGCCCTCCCCGCACGACCGTGACGTGAATCGTCTCGCCCGCGGGATGTCCGGCCACGGCATCCTGCAGATCGCTTGCGAAGTGCACCGGTGCGCCGTCGACCGCGGTGATCGTGTCCCCGACCTTGAGAACCTCTTCGGCCGGTGAGGAGGCAGCAAAGCCGAGCACGCGTGCCCCGCCGCCGGTCAAGGTCGCGTTGAAGCCGGCGGCTCGTGCAGCGGCGACCGCAGCGGTCTGCTGGCTCTCCGTATAGAGCGTGCGCTCAAGCTGGATGACCACCGCGGGCGAGACGCTCGTCGGGAGGACGTCCCCGACCGGAAGGACCTGCCGGTCGGTCCGCAGCGCTGCGACGAGTACCGAGAGCGTGTTCGGCTGGCTCAGCCTCACGGAGCTGACCAGGTACGGCGCGCTGGGCCGCTGAACCGGTGTCCCCCTGATGGTGATATCGCCGCGGACGTCGAAGGACTCACCTGGCGACACAACGACGAATGGCGGGTGGTAGATCGCCGCGCCGGCAAGGAGCACGGCGGCCGACGCCAGGAGTCCCAGAACGGCGGCAGTGCGACTTCTCCTGGCTGCTGCGGGTCGCTTCGGGGCCGCGTCGACGGCCCGAGACAGGTCCGTCGAGGACAAGAGTCCGACGACGGGGCCAGTGGTGCTCTCCCGCACGATAGCCCGACCCGGCTCCTTGGTGAGTACGTTGGCCGCCTGCACAATCAGGTCATCGGCGTACACCACCGGAACCTGGTCCTGGGCGACCATCACCTCGCCCACCCGGACGAAAGGCCGCTGTTCGATGGGCACCTCGCCCGCGCGTTTCAGGAGGAGCAGGCCGACCAGGTCACCCTGGTCGAGAACCGGGTAGGCCGGGTGTGATGGCCCACGCTCGAGGATGTGACCGAAGTCCGCGACAGTCATCGACACATCGACCGTCACCAACCTGGTCGACATCAGGTCGCGGACCCGCAACCCGGTGAAGGCTTGCGTCACTCGGGCCGAGAGCACCTCTTGGCGCACTGCCTGCATCAGGAACCAGCCGAGGACGACGAACCACAGCCCGCCCAGATCCTGACCGGCGAGCATGCTGATCAGCCCGATCGCGACCAGGACGGCGCCGAAGACCCGACCTGCCATGGCCGCGTAGATCGTCGCGGTGGCGCTGTCGCCGGAACGCCACCACAGAAGTGCGTGAAGAAGTCGTCCCCCGTCGAGCGGCAGGGCGGGGACCAGGTTGAACGCGAGCAGCAGCCCGTTGATGCGGGCGAGGTACTCAGGGACGGCGACCCACGCCGTCGGCAGACCGGCGGCTCGGGCCCCGGCGGTGAGCGCAAGGAACATCACGGCGAGGGCCGCCGAGGCAAGTGGCCCCGCGAACACGACCCGGAACTCCGCGCCCGGGCCCGGCAGTGGCTCATCCGCCTGCGACACGCCACCGAACAGCCACAGGCTGATCTCCCGCACGTGTACGCCCTCGCGGAGCGACCGCAGCGTGTGGCTGAGCTCGTGCACGAGTACCGAGCCGAAGAAGAGCACAGTCGCGACCACCGCCATAAGGAAGTACGCGGACCCGCTCAGGCCTGGATACGTCGACGGGAAGAGCGACGAAGCAAGCGACCAGAACACCAGGACAAAGATGAGGAGCCAGCTCCAGCCGACCTTGACCGGAACGCCCCTGACGTGGAAGAGAGTCACCAGCTCGACCCTGGCCGCCCTATGCCAGGCTCTGCCACGCGCCGACAGGGAGCGCGTGTGCGTCGATGTGGCAGCGGGTCACCTGACCATCATGGCGCGCCATGGGCCACGTGACCCCGGCCTTCCGGAACCGAGTACTCGCGGCGTCCCTCGGCCTGCCCGAGCGGGCCGTCGCAGCGTTACTCGGTTTGCCGCACCACCCCGACTACCTGCCCGATCTCGGCGTCTAGCCTGAAGCGATGAGTCGCGTCGATGAGTACCGGGCCCAGCTCAGCGCTCTGACCCCCGCGGAATGGGCCGGCTTCCTGACAGAGCACTCGGGTCTGCCGGGACCTCGTGGCAACATCGAGCTCGCCAAAGCCATCGCCGAGGAGGCTGACCCCGCGTCTCTCGACGGATTCATCGCGACCGGCGATGAGTACCTCGTGTTCTGTGGAGTCGTCGGGCTCGGTCGGCTACTGGCGGAAGGGGCCGACGGCAACCTGGAACAGCGCCTGCGGGTGCACGCCACTGACGATCGCTGGCGGCTCCGAGAGGCGGTGGCCATGGCGCTCCAACGTCTCGGTGACTCCGACGTGCAGCGAATGCTCGACATCATCACCGACTGGGCCGGGGACAGCGATCCGCTGGTCCAGCGAGCCGCCGTCGCCGGCGTCTGCGAACCCCGGCTGCTGAGGACCTCCGAGGCCGCGGGGGCCGCGATCCAAGCCTGCGACCGCGTCACGAGGTCCCTGGCCGCCCGACCGCCGGAGGAGCGTCGGGAACCTGGCGTGCGGGCGCTTCGCCAGGGCCTCGGCTACTGCTGGAGCGTTGCCGTGGCTGCCGATGCCACCCGCGGGTTGCCACGCTTCCGTGCCCTGTCGGCGTGCCCGGATCCCGATGTTGCCTGGGTCGTGCGCGAGAACCGCAAGAAGTCCCGACTCGCCAGACTCCTGTGACCCCGACCCGCCGCAGGGCTTGTCGTGACGCCGCCCAGGCGCCCCCGGGAGGGCCCTCGTGCCTGCCCTCGGACCACCACACCCTGGCCACGACCGAAGTAGCAGTCCGGCTGCGGTCACCCGGCAGCCGGCGCGCTCGCCGTGGATGGCGGAACAGACACGACGGACTCCAGGCTGATGGGAGGCAGCTCGAACCATCTCAGCTGCTCGAAGTCCGATGACACCAGCCCCGTGATGCCCTCCAGATCGGGTGGAGCGGATGCGCGAAGCAGTGCCGCACCCTCCTGGAGATGGCTGCTCAGCGCTGCCTCCGGCGCCGTGTCGTCGTGATGCGGGTAGTTCATCGTGCCGTCCGGGTCGTAACTGACCTGGGTCAGGCGCAGTGGCGGCTCCACAGCTCCGTTGCGGTGCGTCCAGGTACCTCGCGCCATGTCGAAGCGGTACTGGCCCAGCATCCGCCAGCCGTCGCGGGCAACCAGCAGGACGGCTTCGACGACATATGCGAAGACGGCCTCGGAGATGAAGTAATTGAAGTTGATGCGCACCCAGCCGGGTTTGATGCCCTCACAGCCATGGGTGATCTCTCGTTCGAACTCGTGCGAACGTTCGAGGTCGATGCCCAACAGCTGGTGCCCGTAGGGTCCCGCGCACGAACAGCCACCACGTGACTGGATGCCGAACAGGTCGTTGAGGAGCGCGACGATGAAGTTGTGGTGCAGGTACTTGCCGGTGGGTGCGCGGACCACGAAGGACACGATCGAGAGTCGCTCGGCATCGAGATTTCCGAGGATTTCGATGCCCGGCTCATCGCGCCAAGCCTCCACCGCTCGCCGCAGGTAGCTCTCCTCGTGCTCGCGGATCACCGTGATCCCGACCGCCTGCTTGAGCTGGAACACCAGCCCCGCCCGGATGGACTCGACGATCGCCGGCGTGCCGCCCTCCTCGCGGTGGGTCGGGTCGGAGAGGTAACGGTGCTCGTAGGGGTTCACGAATGCGACCGTTCCCCCACCGGGCACGTCGGGCACGCGGTTAGTGAGTAGCTCCCGCCGCACCACGAGCACCCCAGGCGTACTCGGGCCGCCGATGAACTTGTGCGGGCTCAGGAAGATCGCGTCCTTGTAACACAGCGGGTCGTCCTTCGCCGGGCCGTACATCTCGATGTCGACGTACGGGCCGGCGGCAGCGAAGTCCCAGAAGGAGAGTGCACCATAGCGGTGCAGCAGCGAGGAGATGCCATGAGTGTCGCTGAGTATGCCGGTCACGTTGCTCGCCGCCGAGAAGCTACCGATCTTCAGCGGCCGCTCCGAGAACCGCACCAGCTCGGACTCCAGCCGCTGCATGTCGACGTGGCCGTTGGCATCTGCCGGGATTGCGACAACGTCAGCGAGGGATTCCCGCCAGGGGAGCTCGTTGGAGTGGTGCTCGTACGGGCCGATGAACACGACCGGCCGGCGCTCGGAAGGGATCGCGTCGCTGAGGTTGTACTCGTCCTCCAAGGCAGACGGGATGCGCAGACCCAGCACTCCGATCAGCTTGTCAATGGCCCCCGTCGAGCCCGAGCCGGCGAAGATGACCACCGTTTCATCGTCGCCGCCCACGGCATCGCGAATGCTGGCGCGAGCGTCCTCCCGCAGGCGCGTCGTTTGTAGACCCGTGCCACTGGACTCGGTGTGGGTGTTGGCGTAGCGGGGCAAGACCTCATTGCGGATGAAGTCCTCGAGGAATGAGAGCGCACGCCCCGAGGCGGTGTAGTCGGCATACGTGACCCGCCGAGGCCCAAAGGGGCCGAGCATCACCTGGTCGTCGCCGATGACGGCCTCACGAATTCGCCGCAGCAGAGGCGTTTCGACAGGAAGCTGAACCGATTCGGCTTTCATGGGATGACCCTATTGACGATTGCGAGCGTGATTGAGGGACGAAGGGCCCGACCGTGGGACAGGGATCGGCCGGGTTAGGAAAGCAGACCTTCCGGCGTGATCATTCGTCGACACCCGGAGGCCGAGGTGGCGGATGTGCGTGGGTTCCTCTTAGGTGGGCAGGGCGCGGTCGGCGACCACTCGCTTCATGACGAGAGTCGAGTTCAGGCGCTGCACTCCTGGCAGGGCGGCCAGCACGTCATCCTCGAGCTCCTGGTAGGCGGCCAGGTCTGCGGTCACAATGCGCAGCAGGTAGTCGGGATCGCCGAAAAGGCGTTGGGCTAGGAGCACGTTCGGGATGTCGACGACCGCCCTCTCGAAGCCGAGGAGCGTCTCACGGTCCTCTTGTCGCATGGTCACGAAGACCAGTGCCTCGAACGCAAGACCTAGAGCGGTGGGGTCTACGACAGCCCGGTAGCCCTTGATCGTTCCGTCGCGCTCCAGCGCACGGAGCCGGCGGTGGCACGGGGACACGCTCAACTGGACGCGCTCGGCCAGTTCGGTGAGCGTCAGTCGCCCTTCATCCTGCAGCACCGCAAGGATCTTCCGATCAACAGCATCCATGGGGAAGATCCTTCCACGCCCGCCGGCGGAGTCGAAGTCTACGATGTGCTCGCGAGCACTGATGAGATGGATCCACCAAATCCAGGTCACACAGCTCCAGAGCCAGCGCTCCCACGCGAGCCAGCACTGTGCCGATCAGGGCGAGGCGTCGGCTGGGGGCTTGTAGAGCCGCTGGACAGCAACGTCGATGTCCTCGCCACCGGGGTCCACCGGCTCCATGTACAAACGAGCGCGGGCGATCAAGCCGTCGCGAATGACCAGGATCGTGACCCCACGCATGGCGAAGGGCGAGCCGTCCGTGTGCCGCCCGCGCCAGTCCCACTCACCCCACTCGGTTTCTCCGTCCAACGACGATGCGGCCAGTTCCGACGTGAAGTCCGGGACGCCCTCGAAGACCGACGACCAGTTCAACAGCACCTGAGCGCGTCCATCGAAAGCACGGCTCGGGTGGAGAGGTTGGGCGCTCTGGTACTCCTCGGCGAACAAGGACGCCATCCGTTGGGCATCGTGAGAGTTCATCGCGTCCATCAGTCGCTGCAGCATGCTCGTCATGCCACCGAAAGTAATCGAGACGGCGTTTGTCGGTGATGACAGCGCCGGATCTCCCTACCACCGGTTGACGAGGAACTGATTGCTCTCGATCGACGGCGACGGGAGCACGTCCTCGACCCGGACGACAGCATCGGAATCCCCAGACCCACCCGCGCGCTCACGCTCCTTGCCCTCCGGGCAATGAACGCGTGGGTTAGCTCGACCCGCTATCGCGCCGCGTCGCCGCCCCGGACAGTGCCGCCTGCACGGCTCGGTAGATGTTGCCGTGAATCATGTCTGGTCCGAGGCGCTCGACGACGCCATCCCTTTCCAGGATTGCCCGGACCGCAGGCTTCAGCCGGGTCAGACGAAGGGCGGCGTCGGACTGTTCGGCGAGGTCCACGATCTCGGCCATCTTGGCCGAGCCCTGGGAGTCCATGAAGTTGATTCCTTCGCAGTCGAGGACAATCCCGATGAGGTCAGGCGTCGTGTGGATGACCTCGCGCATTCGGTCTTCCAGCGCGTCCGCGGTGGCGAAGAAGAGACCTCCATCGAGCCGGATCACGACCACTCCGGGGAACTGCTCGTCGCCGGGATGCTCGTCCAGCTCACGGAACACCTGCGTGCCTGCCTCGCGCCCGAGGAATGGCATCTCGGGATGGGTGGCTACCGAGACCAGCCAGATGAGCGAGAGGCCGATCCCGATCATCACGCCAGCGAGCACACCGAACACCAGGGTCCCCACGATCGCTGCCACCGCGATCCAGAAGTCGAACCTCTGGACCCTCGCGAGCCGTCGCATCTCTGGCACGTTCATCATGCCCATGACAACGGCATCGATGATCAGCGCCGCGAGGACCGCCTTCGGCAGGTCGGAGAAGAGCGGCGCCAGGATGAGGAGCGTAAGGAGAACCGTGACGCCCGACGTGAGGGACGCGAAGCTGGTCCGTGCCCCCGAGCGGTCGTTGAGCGCACTCGCGGACAGACTCGTCGACACCGGCATCCCCTGGAACAGTCCCGCGCCGCTGTTGGCCAGCGCTTGGGCCACTGACTCCTGGTTGATGTCGATCTGGTAGCGGTGCTTGGCCGCGAACGCCCTGGCATCTCCGGCGGTCTGGGAGAAGCCGATCAGGAGGAGCGCCACCGCCGCGAGTGCAACCGTCCCTGCGTGGTCCCACAACAGCCCCGCATCGGGGAACTTCGGCGTCGGCAGCCCCCGTGGCACGTCACCAACGAGCGCCACCCCACGGGCGCCGAGGTCGAACACCCAGGAGGACAGCAGTCCACCGACGACGAGGACGAGTGCGCCGGGGACTCTGGGGGCCACCAACCTCAGCCCGAAGACGACAGCCAGCGATATGACGCCCACGATCACGGTCGTTGTGTGCGCCTCGCCAAGCGATCCGAACCACGACCGCAGTTCCTGGAGCGGGTTGGAGCCGGTGACCTTCGTCCCGGTGAGCTTCGGGAGTTCCCCGATGACCACGTCGATCGCCGCCCCGAAGAGGAAGCCGGTGACGACCGCACGCGACAAGAACTGCGCTATCCAGCCCATTCTGAGCACGGCAAGAACCAGGAACAGCACTCCGGAAGCAAGGGTGATCCCGGCAACGAACGTGGCGACGTCTTGCTCGTCGGTGATGCCCGCGGCGAGCACCGCGCTTGCCGCCACGGCCGCGAGTCCCGAGCTCGGCCCCATGGATATCTGCCGGCAGGTGCCGAATACCGCGTAGAGGATCGCGCCTGCTGCCGCGGCGTAAAGCCCGTTCTGGAGTGGGATCCCGGCGATGCCGGCATACCCCAGGTTCTTCGGCACGATCAGTGCGGCAACGGTGACCCCGGCGATGACGTCACTGCGCAGCCACCGTCGATCGTAGGAGCGGAACTGCGCCACGATCGGTAGCAGGGCAAGCCTCGTCTGCCGCGACGTCTCGCCACCTGCAGCCATGAAACCCGCCCCCTCACGCCATGGAACGGACCCTAACGGTACCTGTCCTACGACGAGCGACGTTCCGCAAACCGCCGACTGCCCGGGTTCATCCTCGTGGGGTGATCTCACCGCCGGGTGCGGTTCGCTAGCGTCGAGCGTCGAGGGAGGCTCCATCACGAAGGAGGGGTCCATGGTGTCGACGATGCAGTCGAGCCCCGCGCCGTTCACCAGCGACGACTATGCGGCGCGGATGGCGCGAGCGGTGGACCAGGCGATGGAGGCCAGACTGGACGGTGTTCTCGTCGCGCCCGGGCCGGATCTGGCGTGGCTCACCGGCTACAAGCCGACGGCGATCACCGAGCGCCTCACCCTTTTGGTCCTGCGCCCAGGCGCTCGACCCTCCCTTGTCGTTCCCGCGCTAGAGCGGCCCGACGCCGAGGCGGCCCCAGGGGCCGAAGGCCTGGCGATCGTCGACTGGGTCGACGGTTCCGACCCCTATCAAGCGGCCGCTGGGGTGCTCCAAGCTGACGGGCGCTTCGGGATCTCCGACTCCGCGTGGTCTCTCCACCTTCTCGGACTGCAGAGAACGCTGCCCGACACGCGGTACCACGCACTGAGCGAGTCCCTGCCGATGCTGCGCGCTGTCAAGGACACCAATGAACTTTCAAGGATGACGCTCGCTGGAGCCGCCGCCGACGCGACGTACTCGGAGATCGTCAAGGTGCGCTTCGCCGGGCGGCGCGAGACAGATGTCGCCATGGACCTTGCTCGACTGCTACGGGAGTTCGGGCACGAGCAGGTCGACTTCACCGTCGTCGGCTCCGGTCCGAATGGCGCCAACCCGCATCACGAGGCCGGGGACCGGGTGATCGAACCAGGCGACACGGTCGTGCTTGACTTCGGCGGTCTCATGCACGGGTATGGGTCGGACACCACGCGCACGGTGACCGTCGGGGAGCCCTCGGCCGAGGTGAGGAAGGTACATGACGTGGTCCGGGCTGCACAGCAGGCAGCCTTCGAGGCCGTCCGGCCGGGAGTGCCGTGTCAGGAGATCGACCGGGTCGCCAGAGCCGTCATCACCGAGGCGGGCTACGGCGATCAGTTCATCCATCGCACTGGCCACGGAATCGGGGTGACGACGCACGAGCCGCCGTACATGGTCGAGGGCGAGCTGCAGCCGCTCCGGCCGGGAATGTGCTTCTCCATCGAACCCGGTGTCTACCTCGCCGGCCGGTTCGGCGTGCGTATCGAAGACATCGTCTCCGTCACACCTGACGGCGGCCGTCGGCTCAACAACACCGATCGGCACATCAGGGTCGTCGAGTAGGAGGTCCGCCGTGACCACGACCTCGCCCCGCGACCAGCAGCACGACGCGCGCTCGATGACCGTCCGCGGCGCCGCGTTCCTCGGTGTGGGCTCGATGGTGGGAGCGGGCATCTTCGCACTCCTCGGCGAAGCCGGCGCGGTCGCCGGTTCGGCCGTGTGGGTGTCGTTCCTGGCGGCCGGCATCGTCGCGGGCTTGCAGGGGTACGCGGTCGCCAAGCTGGGCGCAAAGTACCCATCCTCGGGAGGCATCGTCACGTTCCTCCTGCAGGGCTACGGCCGCGGGCACATCACCGCAATCACGTCGTGGCTGCTCTACTTCGCGGCGCTCATCGTCACCGCGATGGTGTCTGTCTCCTTCGGGAGCTACGGCTCGGCGCTCTTCTTCGACGACTCGACCGGGTGGGCCAAAGCCCTGACCACCGCGGTGGTGCTAGCCGTCGCTGCCATCAACATCGCAGGCGCGAAATTCATCGACCGGGTACAGAGCGTGATCGTGATCGTGCTCCTGGCCGTGTTCGCCGTGTTCATCGCCGTAACTCTCGCCCAGCTCGACCCGAGTCTTCTTGCCCCATCGACGTACCCGCCAACGGTGGACATCGTCTCCAGCGTGGCCCTGACGTTCTTCGCCTACCTGGGGTTCACTGTCATCAGCTTCACCGGCGGCGATCTTCCCAACCCGAGGAAGAACCTGCCCCGCGCGATGTTCTGGGCGCTGGGCATCACCACCGCCCTGTACATCCTGATCTCGATCGGCGTCTTCGGCACCCTCACCGTGCAGGAGGTGATCGACAACGGCGAGACCGCCCTGGCGATGGCCGCCAAGCCGGCCCTGGGCGAGGCCGGTTTCGCCATGATGGCCGTCGCTGCGCTCCTGGCCACGTCATCCTCGGTCAACGCCAACATCTACGCCGCCGCCGGCTCGACCGCCAAACTCGCCGAGTCCGGCATGTTCCCCAGAGTCTTCGGTCAGCTCGCCCGCGTGGGCGGTACCCGCGGCCTGACGATCTCCGTCGTGCTTGTTCTGCTGCTGGCCAATCTGGTGGACCTCACCGCGATCGCTTCCCTGGGCAGCGTGGTCGCGCTTGCCATCTTCCTCATGGTATCGATCGCCGCGTACCGCCTCCGGGCCGAGATCAGCGCTCGGCCGTCGGTCCTGATCGCCGGCATCGTGCTCACCATCGTCGTCCTGGTGGTGTTCGCGATCCAGACGCTGAGGACCGCTCCAGAGACGTTCACGGCGATGATCGGGATTCTCGTGCTGGCTACCGCGCTGGACCTGATCTGGAGCCGCATTCGAGACCGTGGGGCCGCGGCTCAGAAATGAGCTGAGAACCCGCGGCGGTTCATCCTCTGAGGAGGAGTCCCCCATGTGACCGACTCCCTAGCCTGTGGCTAGACCCGCTGTGGGTTTCCCGATCAAAGGGGCGTTCACGATGAGAGAGAAAAGCACAGGCACCACTCCTCTTCAGCAGCACAGGTCACGTTTGAATTCCCCGCGGCGCACCCGCCGGATGTGGTTGCCATGAGCGCGATGGACGTCCCGGCCGGGCGCGAAACGGCCGCGGCAGCCGCGCGGACCAAGGTTCCCGCAGCAGCGTGGATCTCCTGGGTCGCGCTGGCGATGATGACCACGAGCTCGGTCGCCAGCCTGCGCCCGTCGCCGACCATGGCCGTGTACGGCCTCGCTGCGGTCTTCCTGTACCTCGTGCCCGCCATCATCTTCCTCCTCCCCACCTCGCTCGTCTCGGCCGAACTGGCCTCCGGATATGAGGGTGGCGTCTACAACTGGGTCTCCAGAGGGATCTCCAAGCCGATGGGCTTCCTGGCGGTCTGGTGCCAGTTCGCGATGACGATCTTCTACTACCCGACCCTCTTGGGATTCGTCGCCAGCACGCTTGCCTACGTCATCAACCCCGACCTCGCGAGCAGTGGCGTGTGGACAGCACTCGTCATTGTGGTCGTCTACTGGAGCGGCGTCTGGGTTTCGTCGCGCGGCACGAAGGGCATCGCCGGCCTCGCCAGCGGAGGTCTGATCATCGGGACTCTGATCCCGGGTGTCCTGCTGGTCACGCTCGGTGTGGTCTTCCTCGGCCAGGGCAACCCGTCCGCGGCGCCCATGGATGCGTCACACCTGCTCCCCGAGTGGGCCGGGCTCGCCAGCCTCGTCCTCATCGTCAACAACTTCCTCTCCTACTCCGGGATGGAGATGAACGCTGTGCACGTCTCGTCCCTGAAGAACCCGGGCAAGGAGTTCCCGCGTTCGATGTTTCTCGCCATGGGCCTGGTCCTGCTCATCTTCATCCTCCCGGCGCTGGCGATCAGCTGGGTGGTGCCGGCCGAGGAACTCTCCCTGACCGCCGGGATCATGCAGGCGTTCGATGCTGTGTTCGCGCACTTCGGCTCCCAGTGGCTGACTCCGATCATCGGCATCATGCTGGTCACCGCCTCACTCGCCGGCATGCTGACCTGGCTCGCCGGCCCCTCCAAGGGCCTGCTGCTCATCTCGCGGGAGGAGGGCTACCTCCCGCCGTTCCTGCAGCGGCTGAACAAGCACGGCGTACAGCAGAACATCCTCGTCACGCAGGGCGTGATCACCACCGTGATCGCCTTGGGCTACGCCCTGATCCCCAGCGTCTCGAGCGCCTACTGGGTCTTCTCGGTCATCACCACGCAGGTCTACCTGATCATGTACCTGCTCATGTTCGTCGCAGCGGTCCAGCTGCGTCGTAAGGACCCCGACCATGCGCGCGGTTACCGAGCGCCGATGCTCGTCGGGCTGTGCGGCGTGGGCTTCGCGGCCTCGCTGGCAGCCCTGCTGGTCGGCTTCATACCACCATCACAGTTCGAATCCGGAAACGCCGGCCTGTACATCCTGATCGTCGGCGGCGGCGCGCTCGGTCTCGGGCTACTGGTGCCCTACCTCTTCTACAGGCTCCGCAAGCCGTCCTGGCGGCAGCCGGAGGAACCTGGCATGTCGCAGTCGCAACCGGAGGTGAGCCCATCATGAGCACTGTGCTCGAGACCCAGCCGAAGCAAGAGCGATCGACCCTCTACATCATTGCGCTTGTCGTTTTCGCAGCCCTGGTCGTCATTGCGCTGCTCACCTGGCGTACGGCCAAGACCAACGAGGAAGCGCAGACGAAGGCCGATCAGCTCATCGCAGAGCTCTCCGCGGTCGGCGCGCGGACACCCTCGAAGGACATGGTCGTGCACGTCCTCGGTGACGATGGAGGTGCGGTCTGCGCCAACCCGAACAACGCGCTGAACAAAGCCGCGCTGTTCGCACAACTGGTCAACGGAGCGGGCGGACCCGGCACCCGGCCAGTGATCGCGGATGGTCGGGTGCTCAAGGGCGAGCTGCTGATCATCAAGGTCTACTGCCCCGACGAGCTGGCCGGCTTCCAGGAGCTGGTCAACAGCCTCAAGACTGCGAACGTGGCTGGCGGGTGAGCCATGGACCTCAAGTCGCGCATCGCTGAGCTCATGCCACAGGCTCGGGCCGAGCTCGCCGAGCTCGTCAGCATCAAGTCGGTCGCCGATCCTCGCCAGTTCCCGGCGGAGGAATGCGAACGCGCGGCACAGTGGGTCGTCGACAAGTTCGCCGAGCTCGGCTTCACCGACGTACACCTGGAGGAGACCCCGGACGGCAGCCAGGCCGTGGTCGGCTCGCGCGAGTCCTCGGACGCCCAGGCCCCCACGGTCCTGCTGTACGCGCACTACGACGTGCAGCCCCCCCTGGACGAGAAGGAGTGGCGGACACCACCGTTCGAGCTCACCGAGGTCGACGGACGGTGGTATGGCCGAGGGACCGCTGACTGCAAGGGCAACATCCTGATGCACCTCACCGCCCTTCGGGCGCTGGGCGGTGAGGTTCCCGTCCACCTCAAGTTGGTGGTCGAAGGCTCGGAGGAGCAGGGCACTGGCGGCCTCGAGGCCTTCGTCGCCAGCCATCCCGACCTCCTCCGCGCCGACACGATCCTGGTCTGCGACACCGGCAACGCCGCGGTCGGCCGACCGGCCGCGACCGTGAGCCTGCGCGGAATGGTCAACGTCGTCGTCACCGTCGAGGCGCTCGCGTCCGAACTCCACTCGGGCATGTTCGGCGGTGCGGCGCCCGACGCCCTCGCGGCTCTGGTTGCCGTGCTCGCCACGCTCCGCGACAAGCACGGCAACACGACGATCACAGGCCTCGACAACACCCAGACCTGGTCGGGAGAGCCCTATCCCCCCGAGCAGTTCCGCGCCGACGCCGGTGTCCTCGACCGCATCTCCCTGCTGGGCGACGGAACCGTGTCCGACATGTTGTGGGCACGGCCGGCGGTGACCATCCTGGGCATCGACTGCCCGCCTGTGGTGGGCTCGACCTCCGGTATCACGCCGAAGGCCGCGGCCCGGCTCAACCTGCGCATCCCACCTGGCATGACACCGTCGCAGGCAGAGGCCGCCCTGACCGAGCACCTCCTGGGCGCCGCCCCGTGGGGCGTCCACGTGACGGTGAAGACGGAGGCAAGCGGACAGCCGTTCGAAGCGGTCACCCACGGACCGGCATACCGGGCGATCGACGCTGCCATGCACGAGGCCTACGGAGCCCACATGGCGACTCTCGGACAGGGCGGATCCATACCCCTGTGCAATGTCCTCGCCGACACCTACCCCGACGCGGAGATCGTCCTCATGGGCGTCGAGGAGCCCCGGTGTCTCATCCATGCCCCGAACGAGAGCGTCGACCCCAACGAGATCGAGTCCATGGCGCTGACCGAGGCGTTGTTCCTGCGGAACTACACAGCGACGAAGGCAGCCACGTAGCACCGTCCCCTTACAGGTGTCGGCGGCGATCAGCGCACCGACACGGCGATCTTGCCGTGAACGCCGCCCGCCTCCTTGGCCCTGAAGGCCGCTTGGAGGTCCGCCAGCCCATACGTCTGGGCGACGTGCGGCTTCACGATGCCCTCCTCGACGAAGTCGCGCAGGCGGTCGAGCCGCTCGGTCGTGATCTGTGTTCCCTGCAGCTCGGCGCTGATGCCCTTCTCAGCCGCTGCCTCCTGGTCCGGAGGTATGCGCAGACCCACGACACGGCCTCCGGGCCGGGTGAGAGAGACCGGGAGCACCGGGTTCTCGCCAACGAGGTCCAGGGTGTGGTCGAACGGCTCGAGCGCTGCCAGATCGGTGGCGTCGGTGTCCACCACCACGTCAGCGTCGGAGGACTCCATGAAGCCGACCCCGGCACCTCGAGCCGTGACGGTCACGTGGCCGCCCAGATGTTTGGAGAGCGCCACGGCGACGGGGCCGACGCCTCCGGGTGACCCGTGCACGAGGACACGCGACCCTGACTCCACCTTGAGCCGGTCCATGACGGCTTCCAGGGCGGTGATCGCGGCGAGCGGCAGGGTCCCCGCCACCACCAGGTCGAGGCCGGCCGGGGCCCGGGCCAGGAGCCCAGGGCTGCTGACGGCATACTCCGCGTAGCTGCCAGAGCCACCCATGATCGCCGCCGCGGAGCCGTAGACCTTGTCGCCGACGCGGAGCTCGGTCACTCCCTCCCCAACTTCGGTGACCACGCCAGCCACGTCAATCCCCATGACAATGGGAAGGGCGATCGGGATGTAGTCGGCCATCCACCCCGCCCGGATGGCGATGTCCGCGGGGTTCACGCTCGAGCCGTGCACCTCGATCAAGACCTGCCCTGGCGCCGGCTGTGGCACGGGAACGTCGACCAGTTCGAGAACCTCGTTGCCGCCGTAGCTGTCAATGCGAACTGCCCGCATAGCGCGCCTCCCTCATCCATAGTGGAAGGCAGGCCGGGGGCTGGGTTCAGGGGCTCGACGCGCCTGCCGGCTGAACGCTAGTGCCAGCCGGAGGCCGGCGTGGTCGACTTCCCGAAAACCCGACGCTGAGTTCACCCTGATTCCCCTGCACCGAGCGAGATGAGGCAGTGGGAATGCCGGTTGCCGTGGCGAGTCAGAGGTAGAGCCCGGTCTGACCGTCCTCGACGCGGGGTGCGGCGACCGCGTGCAGGTCTCGCTCGCGCATGAGCAGGTAGTCCTGGGACTGGAGCTCGACCTCGGCCCGGTCCTCGGGATCGAACAGGACCCGGTCGTCCACTTGGACCTGGCGGACGTTCGGCCCCGTCGCCACGACCCGCGCCCACGAGAGCCGCTTGCCGACGCTGGCGGTGGCGGGGATCACGATGCCGCCGCCCGAACGCCGCTCACCCGGCTCTCCCTCGAGGGACACGAGGACCCGGTCGTGGAGCATCCGGATCGGCAATCCCTCGCTCTTGGTGCCCCGACCTGCCCGTGGATTGGCCTCAGCCACGGCGGCGCCGGCGCATCGCGACCAGGCCGATCAGGGCTGCGGCCGCAACGCCCACGGCCACGATGCGGTCCACGCGAAGGTCGCCCTCGGGCGTCGTCGCCGCGGCCACGAGCCGCGCCTTCGCGGCCTCGACCTGCCGGCGGAGGATCGCCTTGGGCGTGGCCCGCGCGGCGAGCTCGTCGACCGTGTCCGCGAGACGCAGGCGAGCCGCCTCGATATCCGCCTCGAGGGCGGCCGGCGACCCGGGTGAGGGGCGGGAGGTCGTGCTCATCGCTTCTCTCCTTCAGTCGAGGCCGAGGTCGCGGCGGAGCTTGGCCACGTGGCCCGTCGCCTTAACGTTGTACCAAGCGTGCGAGATCTTCCCGCCTTCGTCCACCACAAACGTGCTCCGGAGGACGCCCTCGACGGTCTTGCCGTAGAGCTTCTTCTCGCCGTAAGCGCCGTAGGCGTTCAAGACCGCCCTGTCGGCGTCGGACAGCAAGGTGATGGTCAAGTGGTCCTTCTCGCGAAACGTGGCGAGCTTGGCGGGGCTGTCCGGCGAGATGCCGAGCACTTCGTAACCGTCTCGGCGGAGTGACTCAATGGAGTCCGAGAAGTCGCAGGCCTGGGTCGTGCAGCCCGGGGTCATCGCAGCCGGGTAGAAGTAGACGATCACCTTGCGGCCGCGCAGGTCTGAGAGCGTGACGCTCTTGCCGGTGTCGTCGGACAGGGTGAAGTCGGGGGCGGCGTCCCCTGCAGTCAGGCGTTCAGTCACGGTGCTGCTCCTCGCCGGGCGGGTGGGGTTCACTGCAGTCGCCTCGCAGTGAGGTGGGCGTGAACGAATCCCAACCTATCCCAGCCCAGACCCAGCCCGCCGACGTACCGCCTGGGCGCGTCCGCCAACTCGGTCAGCGAGGGACCGGCCAGGTGAGCCCGGGGCTCCCGCCGACCGAGGGACCGGCCGGGCGCGTCCCCTGCGCGCGCCCGCCGGGCCCCGGGCCAGGCAGCCGGCTTAGGAGTGGCAGATGACGTTCCGGAGCGGCGCCACGGTCGCGACCACGTCGGAGATCACGTCTGAGTCGACGTTGAGCTCGACGAGGGTGTCGACCAGGTGGCCTGCGACCTTGTCGAAGGACGCGGTGTCGATGTGCAGGTGCGCGTGGGCAGTGCCGAGGTCGCGCCCGGCGTACAGCGCTGGTCCGCCGAGCGCCGCCGCGAGGAAGGCACGCTGGTGGCGCTGGAGCTGGGCCAGGTCGATGCCGGAGAAGTAGTGCGCGAGGTCGGGGTCGGCGAGGAGCTTGGGGTAGAACCGGCTCACCGCGGCGGCGATGGCCTCCGGTCCGCCGATGCGGTCGTAGATGGTGGCCCGGCGCGCGCCCGGGTGAGGCGATGCGATGAGCGCGGCGATGGGCGCGGCGGTGGACGCCGCCTTGGGTGCGGCGTTGGACGCCGCCTTGGGCGGGGCGGTTGGCGCGGTGGGCAGGACAGCCTCTGGCTGGGCGGTGCTCGTCATGACTCCACGGTCGCGGCGAGCGCCGATGGGCACCATCGCATCGGCACCAGTCTTCGGCGTGGTGCCGCCACCAACGGCGGTGGCGGCCACGCGAACCCCGCGGGGCCTGCTCAACCGTCGTGGGTCACGATCTCGATCCGCAGTGCTTCGAAGGCGTCACAGATGTCGTCGATCGCCTCGGGCGGGGCGGCCATGGCGCAGAGCGCAGCCGCCACGTGCACGAGAAACCGGTCGAAGTCGTGGTCGGACAGTCTCAGGCCGGCGTGGGCGTCTCGCAGCCGGGGTCCGCGGTAGAGACCCGTCCCGCCCAGCAGAACCGTGATCAGGTCGCGCTGGTGGGTGGCCAGGCGCGCGAGGTCTGTGTTCGCGAAGTGATGTGCGAGGGCGGGGTCCAAGATGAGCCGCTCGTCCAGGCGGTCGACCAGCTCTTCGACGGCAAGGGGTCCGCCGAGCTGCTCGTAAAGCGTTGTCGTCGGCGTGTCCTCCATTCCCGCAGTATTCGTGCCGGCGTGGCTCAGCCGAAGGATGCCAGCACGACGAGGACTGTGGTGCCAGCACCACAGGGTCCCGGTGGCGCCACCGGACGAGGGGCTAGTCCCACGGTTAGACCCCGGCCGGAACTCACTGGGCCTTGAGCACCTTGAGCACCTGCCAGGCCCGGGTGGCCAGATGCAGGTGCAGGTGAGTGTTCGGATCGGCCAGGTCATGCCCGGATACCTCGCGGATGCGCTTCAACCGGTACTTAAGCGTGCTGCGGTGGATCAGAAGCGTTTCCGCAGTCTGTTCATGATTGCCCCCGCAGTCCAGAAAGGCGGACAGCGTCGCCACGAGCTCGCCACTGTGCTCCCGGTCGTAGCTCAGCAGGGTGTCCAGCCAGCGCCGGGCCAGGTCCTCGAGATCGCCGGGATCGGCCACCCTGCCGAATAGCCGAAGCACCCCGAGGTCGTCGAAGCAGAGGCTGCGCGCGCCCCCGGGGAGCAGCCGTAGCGCGAACCGCGCCTCCCGGTAGGACTGCGGAAAGCCGGCTGCCCGCGCGCACCGGCCACCCGCCGCCAGCCGGCAGGAGCAGCGCAGTCTTCGCTCGATCGCGGCACGGAGTTTCTCCCACGGCACGTCCGTGTGCGCGAGGAGCACCACCGCGTCGGCGCGACTGACCAGCAGCGACCCGGCGTCGAACTCGGCGGCGGCATGGCGCACGGCACGAAAGAGCTGCTCGGAGCCGACACCCGGGTCCGCGTCGACGATGACCACCCGGTGCGGCCGTTCCAGGTCGTACCGCAGTCCCCTGGCACGCACGAGCACACTAGCGCTGTCCGTCCCGGCCAGGAGGTCCTCGACGATGTCCCGGCGCAACCGCAGTTCGGTCTCGGCGATGTTCTGCACATGTGCCAGCTCGATCGCCAGCACGGTGGCGCCGTACTCGAGCGCCATCAGGTCCTGGTCGCGCGCGGCGTTCTCCGGGTCAATCAGCACCATCACGCCGAGGATCTCGTCCCTGGCCCTCGCGAGGGCCAACCAGCGGTCGCCGTGCCGGATCGACCGTCGCTCGTGCAGGGCGGTGGCGAGCACCTTGTCCCGGCGTGGTTCAGACTTGCCGATCGCGACGACCTCGGCACCTGTCCCGGCGGAGGCGCCCCGCGCACCATCCCGGTACTCCACCACGACCGGCAGCCCGGTCAGTTCGTGCACGACCTGCGTGATCCCCTCCACCCCGACACCTGAGGCGGCCGCGTCGGTCAACCGCTGGTGAATCTCCATGCCCTGGCGCAGCGCCGTGACCGTCTCCGACAAGCGGCCGTTGAGCAGCGCCAGCTCGCGGGCGCTGCGCCGTTCCGTATCGTGCAATGCGGTGTTCGTCAGAGCCAGCCCGGTCTGCTGGGCAAGCACGCGCAACTGGAACTGCTCGTGGGGACTGGGCTCCTGCGCGGCTCCGGCGATCACGAAGCCGGCGTTGCCACGCAGGCTGCGCATGGGATACGCCCACGCCCAGCTGTCGGTGGGGATGTCGACCGGGCCGCCCATGGCGCCCAGCCCGGAGGTCTGGTCCTCCAGATGTGCGCGCATCGCGCGCCCAGCACACGGGTTGGTGGTCCGTCGCCAGCCACCGTCGGCGAGCAGAATCCCCTCGACGTGACACCGGGTCAGCGACGAGGCCGCTTCGGCGGCCAACTCGAGCACGGCTTCCTCGTCCGCCGCCTCGGTCATTAGCATCGACAGCGCGAGCAGGGCACGCAGGTCGGACAGTTCGGCGCGCTCCTCGCGCTGGGGGTGCCGGGGCACCGGCGCGGGCGGCGCCGACGACGTGGTCATGACAGAGCGAGCCTGCGTGTGGCCAGGAACTCGTCGGGTTCAAGGTAGTACGGGTTGTCCATGACCGCACCCCCCAGCAGCACCACCGGGTGGGTGCGCAGAATGTCGATCAGCAGGGCGCCGCCGAACCGGTCGAGGTCATACAGGCAGACGATGACCTGGGGATGCTGGCTGACGAACCGGTTCAGCTCGGACTCGTAACAGAGGAACTCGTCCAGGTCGGGTTTCTCGGTGAGCACGCTCGGCATCTCACCGACCACACGTACGAAGTCGAACCTCGGATCGGCGAGCGCTTGCTCGACCTCGGCGCGCCAATACGCCAGCATGTCAGCCATGACGAACCGCCCGCCGCGGAGATACGTCTGTTCCGGCGTCAGCAGGTCCAGCGCTCCACGGCGCATCGCGGCGTCGGCGAACTTCCCGAGTGCCCCGGCTACGTCGGCCGGTGCCACCGGCTCGACGACGCAGATCGCCTTGTCACCGGCCTCGACGCCTTCCCGAAGGTAGGAGAGCAGGATCTTGTCCCGCTCGGCCCGGCCGCGATAGAACGCGCAGACGTGATCCCCGGGATGAAGCTCGACGCCGGGGAGACCGAGGACGACGGTGTCGTGCATGAGCTCGACGGTACTGGCGCGGACACAGCGGCGGTTCGGCCCGGAGAGGTCAATATGACCGTCCGGTTCGTCCGCCGCGGCCAAGGCCCTGATCGGCTTCCGCCCCCCGAACCTGCCAGTCAGCGCTCGCCGGTCAGCCGTGCCCTGGCCAGATCACGCCCAGCGACGATCGCGCCGAGCTTGGCCTTGGCCACGTTGCGGCGCATCGACGCGATACCGCAGTCGGTCGAGACGCACACCCGCTCCGGTGGCACGGCCTCGAACAGGCGGTGCAGCCAGTCCGCGACGGTCTCCGAAGTCTCGACGCGCAGCAGCTCGATGTCCACCACACCGACACCCAGGTCCTTATCCCGCGGCCACCCGCGCAGGGAGCCGACCTCGGCGAACTCATGACTGGCCATCTGGAAGTGGATCTGGTCGCAGTGCAGATCGAACGCCCAGGGGAACAACCGATCGCCCCTCAGGTCCAGGATCCCGGGCTGCCCTTCCTCGTGGCCGTAGCAGATGTGCACCACCCGGTACGCCGAGATGCCGTCAAACGCCGTGTTAATGGCGTTGATGATCCATTCCTCTGGCTCGAAGAAAGTGAGAGGCTCGGTGACCTGGATCATGTCGACGCCACGGCGCTCCATGTCACGGAACTCCGCGTTGTACGCCTTGGCCAACTCCTGCGAGAGGACTTTGAGGTCGCCGTAGTGTCGGTCGGTGGACAGGGCGGCCAGAGTCGCTGGGCCGATGGAGGCGTTGATCTTCAACGGCGCGTCGGTGACCTGCCGCACCGCCTCGGCGACCGGTTTAAACACCGGCCTACGCCAGGCCACGTCGCCGATCACGGTCGGCTTATAGATCGGCAGGTCGAACGCCCCGACCTGGAGGCGGTCACCGTATCCGGCGTAGCCCTCCAACTTGTGCGCCATCACGTGGAACAGCTCGGCGTACTCGTAGCCGGTCTCGTTCTCGTAGTACTGGCCGCCGTCGGTGACGATGTCGAGCCCGACGTCCAGCATGTCGCGCACCGCCAGGCTCACCGCGTGGTGGTACAGCTCGCGGGTGCGATAGTCGACGAACTCGGACGAGTGCACGCCGATCGGCAGCACCCTGCCCGCCATGAAGATCGGCCGGGGATAGGACCCGACGATCGTGGCGGGCAGCAGAATCTCTTGTCCCCGAACCTTCATTTCGCTCTCCTCAGCTCGACGTCTCCACTGGAATCGTGCCGCCGCGGCGCGGGTGCGGGCTTCGACCACGAGAGCTCAATCGGCTCGTCCGGTTTATCCAGCTCGGATGAGGACCGGTCACCCCGTTCAGTCCTAGCATCGTCTCGTACCCAGCACAGCCGGATCACGGACCCGCACAGCACGAGGAGGCCGGCCGATGTCCCACCCCGTTCCCGCGACACTGCCCGCCAGGGTGACCGTGCGCTGCCCGGACTGCGGCTCCGAGCGCACCACCCTCGCCCTGCACGATGAGGCGCTCGCCAGCGCCCAGCGCTGCACGGACTGCGGGACCCCGTGTGAGGTGGTGGCGACACGGCCGGTCTCGCTCGGCTGCACGTGTTGCTGATCGGGCCTTAGCGGAGAAGGAGCGCATGATGCGGATCCGGAGCAAAGACGTCTTCCTGCCCACAATGAACATGGCCTACTCGAACCCGAAGTGGTACGACTTCGTGGCCGCCGGGTACAACCTCCCGTTCGGCGGCCTGGTCGAGGACACCGTCCAGGCGGAGGTGTTCACCGACGCGCTCTGGGGTGTCATCGGCGACCAGCAGCGCGCGGGAATGGACGTGGTGGCCGACGCCCGCCTCTTCGCGGCAGGCAACTACTCCGGCGTGGTGACGTACTACTTCGGCAGGCTCGCGGGCTTCGCCCCCTACGGGCCGCATGTGCGGTACCCGCTGTACTCCACATTGCACTCACCGACATGCGTCGGCGACATCTCCCGTGCGGTACCGATGATGACGCCGATCGCCGAGACGCTGACGCAGCTGACCGACGCCCCGCTGAAGATCCAGTGGACCGCGGCCGGGACGCTGACCGGGCTGTCCGCCGACAAGCACTACGCCAGCGACCGGGAGCGGGCCTTCGCCATCGCCGACGCGCTCAACGAGGACATCCTCGAGGTCGACGCCATCGACCAGGTCGCGATCCTGCAGCTGGACGAGTGGTTCTGGCCCTACGAGTACGAGGACTGGAGCATCGAGGCGTTCAACCGCACCGTCGCCGGTGTGAGCAACGCCAGGGTGATGGTGCACCTGTGCGTGGGCAACTATCGCGGTGGACGCGGGTACCGCCCCGACGACACCGCAGTCCCCGGGGAGGGTGCCTTCGACCTGCACGCCCGGCACGGCGAGTCCCTGATGTACGAATCCGTGCTGCCAAAGGCGTACGAGGCGAACATCGACATCCTCAACCTGCAGGTGATCGAGGATGCCGACTCCGGCGTGCTGGACGCGTTGCGGCGCTATCCGCTGCCCGACGGCGTCGACTTCGTCTGCGGCGTGATCGATCCCAAGTCGACCTACGTGGAGACCCCCGAAGAGGTCGCCGGCCGGATCGAACGCGTGCTGGAGGTCGTGCCCGCCGAGCGGCTGGGCCTGACCACCGGCTGCGGGCTGAAGAACCTGCCCCGGCTAACCGCCTTCCAGAAGCTGCGGTCCCTGGCCGACGGCGCCGCGCTGGTCCGGCTGCGCCATCACCTCGACACCACCGCCCCCATAGCAGTCTGACCCGGCCGCCAGTTGCCCGTTCTCGCGCTCGAACTTCCTGCTCTCGGGCACAGGCAACTCGGCCACGGGATGAGGCGGTTTGACCACAGGAAAGAGGCAACTCGGGTGCGGGAAGGGGAAACTCGCGAGCCGGAATACAGAATGCGCGGAAGATCGCCCACCTAAACGAAGCAATGTCAGGGAGCATTAGGAGACATCATGCGCGTCCGTGACCAGGAAATCCTCCTGCCCACCACGATGGTCGGCAGCTACCCGCGGCCTCCGTGGCTGACCGGCAAGGTGTTCGGCGAGTACGACGAGCCCGACTACATCGACTACGGCATCAAGGAGCGGTTCTGGGACGCCGTGCGGTTGTGTATGGACGACCAGGTCCGCGCGGGTCTCGATGTGCTGGCCGACGGGCAGCAGTACTTCGAGACCGAGACGATGCACGAGTACGGCCAGGTGTTCCACTACTGGGGCCACCACCTCAAGGGCTTCGCTCGCTGGGGCGACCCGATCGCCATCGAGCTGTACAAGAAGTTCCACGCGCCGATGGTCACCGGCAGCATCGAGTGGGTTCGGCCGATCTACGGCCCGGCCGCGGAGGCCGCCCAGTTCGCCGCCGCCGGCAGACCGGTCAAGATCGCCGTGCAGGGCCCCCTGTTCCTGACCTACTGCTGTACCGACAGGCACTACGGCGACATGAAGCCGCTGGCGCTGGACATCGCCAAGGCGTTCAACGCCGAGTTCCGCGACCTCGCCGCGCGGGGCGTCGACTGGATCCAGATCCACGAACCGCTGACCTACTACGGCGAGGAGCCTTGGTTCGTCGAGGTCCTCAACACCGCGTTCGAGGGCGTCGACGCCCACCGGATCTGGCACATCTGCTACGGCAACCAGGGCGGCAACCCCGGGGTCACCGAACCCCGAGGGCAGGACATGTTCCCGTTCGCGTTCGATGCCGACGTGGACCAGATCCACATCGAGGCGGCGCGGCGCGGTCCCGGTGATCTGCAGTACCTCGCCGGGCTGCCGGAACGGATAAGCCTCGGGGTCGGGGTCATCGACGTGAAGAGCACCGTGATCGAGTCAGCGGCGTCGGTGGCGGACCTGGTCGTCAAGGCGGCCGAGTACGTTCCCGCCGAGCGGATCTGCGTGAGCACCGACTGCGGCATGCTCAACCTCAAGCGAGAACACGCCCAGCGCAAGCTCCAGGCACTGGTCGAAGGGGCCCGCATCGCCCGCGAGCGACTGTCCTGATCGGACACGAGTGAACATCGGGGGGTTCCTGACCCAGGCGGCCCGGCTGCACCCCGGCCGGGCCGCCGTCACCTTCCGCGGGCAGACCACTACCTACGCCGAGCTCAACCGGCGGGTCGATGCCCTCGTTGCCGGTCTGCTCGGGCTCGGCCTGCGGCAAGGCGATCGCGTCGTGCTGTGGTGCTACAACCGGCCCGAAGTCATCGAAACCTTCTTCGCCTGCTGGAAAGCGGGCCTGGCCGCAGTTCCGGTGAACGCCAGACTGACGGTCGACGAGGTCGCCTTCCACGTGGCGGACTCAGGCGCCGCCGCGCTGGTGTATGGCCAGGACGTCGCGTCGCCTGCCCTGGACGTGCCCGTGTCGCGTCGCATCGGGATCGGCCCGGAGTACGAGGCACTGCTGGACTCGGGCGCGCCGAGCGGCGACGTGGAGGTGTCTGGCGATGTTCCGGCGTGGCTCTTCTACACCTCAGGGACGACGGGCCGGCCTAAGGGCGCGATCCTGACCCACGCCAACTTGACGTTCGTGGTGGTGTCGTGGTGCGCCGACCTGCATCAGCTCCAGCCCGAGGACGTGGTGCTGCACTGCGCGCCGCTGTCGCACGGCGCCGGCTTCCACGCGCTGGTGACCGTCGCGCGTGCCGCGCACGCCGTGGTGCACGAGCGGTTCGATCCCGCCGAGGTGCTCGATGCCGTTGCGACGCACCGCATCACCTCGACCTGGCTGGTGCCAACCCAGATCCGGATGCTGCTCGATCATCCCCTGCTCGAGGCCGCGGACCTCTCGACACTCACCCACGTGGTCTACGGTGGTTCTCCGATGCACGCGGCCGACCTCGCCGAGGCGGTCGAGCGGATCGGCCCGGTGTTCGTGCAGCTGTACGGGCAGGGCGAATCGCCGATGACCATCACCTATCTCCGCCGCGAGGAGCACCGCCCGGACCGGCCGGACCGCGAGGTCCTGACCTCGACCGGCGTGCCGCGCACGGGCATGGAGGTGCGCGTTGTCGATCCCGATGATGCCCCGTTGGGCGCGGCGGAGACCGGCGAGATCGTCGTGCGTGGCCCCGCGGTGATGGCGGGGTACTGGAACCGTGAGCAGGCGACCGCGGAGACGCTGCGCGGCGGGTGGCTCCGCACCGGCGACGTCGGCATGCTCGATGCCCGTGGCTACCTGTATGTCCTCGACCGGATCAAGGACCTGATCATCACCGGAGGGAGCAACGTGTACGCGAGGGAGGTCGAGGAGGTCCTTCTGACGCATCCCGCGGTGCACGAGGCAGCGGTCTTCGGCGTCCCCGACCGCACCTGGGGCGAGCTGGTGACCGCAGCGGTGGTCCCCGCAACGGATGTCGATGCCGACGAGCTGATCGCGTTCTGCCGTGAGCGGATGACCGGTTTCAAGCGACCTCGCCGGATCCACCTCGTCGTTGCCCTGCCGCGTAACGCCTACGGCAAGGTCCTCAAGCGGGAACTGCGCGCCCGGTTCGGTCCTGCCGCTTGAGTGATGGTGAGCCACGGGAACGGGTCCCGGTAACGAGCGCTACAGGGCCGTCCAGCCCCCGTCCACGACGAGCGCGTGTCCGGTGAGGTAGCCGAGCCGGTCGTCGGCGAGCAGCCCGATGGCGTCGGCGATCTCCTCCGGCTGCGCGACCCGCCGCAATGGGATGTTCGCCTCGACCCGCTCCCGCAGCTCCGGCACGTCGAGCCGCCACTGGGTCATCGGGGTCTGCACGAAACCCGGGCAGACGGCGTTGGACCGGATCCCGGCGTGGGCATAGTCCACCGCGAGCGACTTGGCGAACATCAGCGCCGCGCCCTTGGACGCGGTGTAGGCGCACCGTCCAGGGAACGCCACCTGACCGGCTACCGAGGCTACGGTGATGACATGGCCGGATCCCTGTGCGAGCATCACCGGCAGCGCCGCGCGCGAGCACAGGAATGGGCCGCGCACGTTGACCGCATGGACCTCGTCCCATTCCTCGATCGGCGTCTCGTGGCAGACGGTCGCGGCCCGCGAGCCGGTGATGCCAGCGTTGTTGACCAGCAGGTCGATCCGCCCGAAGGTGCGCAGGAGAGCGTCGAACGCCTCCTGCACGAGCTCCGCACGCGCGACGTCGGCCACCAGGCAGAGTCCATCGGGCCCGGCGGCGGCCTTGGCCGCATCGAGGTCGACGTCCAGCACCGCGAGCGCGAATCCCTCGGCGCGGAGGCGTGCGCACGTCGCCGCCCCGATCCCCGATCCGCCCCCGGTCACCACCGCGACCCGTTCCGGGGTGCTCATCGTCGCCGCCCTCCATTCACAGGTTCTCCAGTCGCTTGCGGCCCGCCCGCAGCCGGGACAGCTGCACGAAGTGCTCGGGGTTGAGGAACAGCTCGTTCATCCAGCCGAGCGTGTCGATGGTCAGGCCCTCGGGGCGGTGGATGAGGTAGTCCAGGTACTGGAAGGCGTCCTTGGCCCCATACCCCACGTGGTGGGCGCCGAGCACCTTGCGCGAGGTGCCATCCACCACCAGCTTCTGGAATCCGCTGAGCTCGGGCTTGTTGAAGGCGTAGAGCATGGTGCCCTCCGCACAGGGGAGCGGGAGGTTGGGCGTGTCCAGGCCCTCCACATAGGGCGGCATCTGGATGATGATGGCGTCGTCGTAGGCGGCCCTGGCCTCTGCCTCGGTTAGTCCCACCCAGGTGACCTCGTAGGTGGTGTGAAGGAAGTCCGGGAACTCGGTGTAGTCGAACTCGATGTCCTCGCCCATGATGTTGCGCGCCGCGGTGACCCCGGACTTGCGGGCCTTGAACATCTCCATCGGTCCGTCGATCATGTCGCCGACCGCGTAGACGCCGGGGACACTGGTCCGCATCCGCCTGTCGACCACGACGCGACCGGTGTCGGCGACTTCGATGCCCAGTATCTGCTGGGCGTGGGCGACATTCGGGCGTTCGCCCGTCCCGAGGAAGACGAAGTCGGTCTCGAGCTCGACCTCCTCGCCGGTCGCCAGGCGCACCGTGACGCCGCGAACTCGTCCGTCGGTGCCGTTGACCGACACCGGGTGCGCGCCTTCGAGGATGGTCATGCCGCGTTTGCGCATCCCACCGACGACGTACTGGCGCAGATCCTCGTCAACGTGCTGAAGGACCCGGGTGCGCATCAGGGGCGAACGCGACACGATCGTCGTCTGGCACCCGGTGGCCTGGAAGAACGACCCGTACTCCATCGCGACCTTGCTGCCGCCGATGATCACGCACCGCGTCGGCTCGTAGTTGAGCTCCTCGACCAGGCTGACGAAGTCATACACCCCGTCGAGGTCGAAGCCGGGGATGTCAGGGTAGACCGGTCGGGCGCCCATCGCGAGCACCAAGTTCCTCGTCCTGAACCGCCGGCCCGCCGCCTCGACGGTGTTCCGGTCGAGGATCGTCGCCCTGGCGTTGAGAACGTACTCGACCTCCAGCTGCTCCTTGGTCTGCCAGTTCATGAAGGCGTGCGCGCTGCCCCGGCCAGCCACGAACACCTTCACCATGTCGAGGATGCTGGCCCGGCAGGGGTCGAACTCGGGAAAGAACATCTCCCCGGAGAACCACCGCATCCGGTCGAGCTCCTCCGCGGATTCGGAGAACAGGTGGTGCGGCACGCACGCCTGATGCGGGCATGATCCGCCGAGGAACGGCCACGCGTCGATGATCAGCGGCCGGCCGCCCATGGCCTTGAGGTAGGCCGCCCCGAACCGGCCGGCGGCCCCGCCGCCCACGAAGATCGCGTCGTAGACCGGCTCCCGGTCGCTCGCGAGGTTGAGCAGCGGCTCCGAGTCCGGATCGGCTAGACACCGCTCGATCAGCTCGTTCCATTCACCGAGGTTGGAGTGCTGGTCCCGGATGTCCATGTGCCACCGTCCATGTGTGTGTAGCCGGCTGTTTCAACTCGACGCTAGGAGCAGTCGCCGCCTCTGGCTTCGGCCCTGAGGGTCGACGGTCTTGGCGACCGTTGTCTGCCCGGGACAGGGTCGATGGGGGCCAATCACTCGTCCCAGCTTCGTCTCTCGCGGAGGTAGCCGGAGGTAGCGGGCTGTGCTTACCTCAGGTCCGGCTGAACCGTACCGGGGAGGATCCAATGACCCACTCACCCATGCGCGGCGCTGTGAACCGGCCCGGCCCCGGGCTGCTTCGCCCGATTTCAGACGCCGAGCGCGCCGACTACGCGCGCGACGGGGCCGCAATCGTCCGGGGAGTTATCCCGCCGGACTGGGTCGCGATCCTGCGCGAGGCCGTGACCCGGCTGCTCGACCGCCCCGACCTACCAGCGCAGAACTACGCCGAGGACGGCGCACCCCGGTTCTTTTCCCTCGCCTTCGCCTGGCTCTTCGACGAAGACCTCAAGGCGTGGGCGGTTGCCGGACCGATGGTCGAGATCGCGCGGCAGGTTATGTCCGAGGCGAAGAGCGTCACGTTCTTCTACGACCAGGTATTCGTCAAGGAACCGGGAGCGACCACGGCCACGCCCTGGCATCAGGACCTCTCCTTCCTCCCAGTCGCCGGGGAGCAGCAGATCCGCCTGTGGGTTCCGCTCGACACCGTGACCGCCGACAGCGGAGCGATCCACTACCTGCGCGGCTCTCACCGGTGGGATGTGGTGTACCGGCCCGTGGGCTTCAAGGACATCCCGGTCATCACCGAGGCCTACGCCGACTCGCCGTACACAGACCCGCCCGACTTCGGTGCCGACTACGACTCCTACGACTGGCTGGTCGCCGAAGCCGAGCCGGGAGACGTGCTGCTGCACCACACCCGCACCGTGCACGGGTCGCTCGGGAACCGGACCGGCCGCTACCGGCGGGCGATCACCAGTTTCTACGTCGGTGAGCTGGCGACATGGGACCCGCATCCGGGGAACATGTTCGACAACCCCAGCCTCACTGGGCACGTCCGGATGCCGGATCTTCCGTCCGGAGCTCGTCTGGCCGGTGACCTGTTTCCCCGGGTCTGGCCCCGATGATCGGGCAGAAGGAGCGCCGGTCGCCTTCTCAACCACGACCTCCGAGCGGCCGCGGAAGCCGGCGGCGCAGCCTCGTCGACCGTCGGCGACTCCACCTCCGGAGATGTCGGGGTACGGCGTGCGGTCTCCTTCGCACGTGCTTCCACGCGTGCCTGACGGGGAAGAACACCACGTCGAGCTCGTGACGCAGCACGAAGTCCCACTCCTGGGCGCTCACGTCATCGACCGCGTTGAAGCGGGTCGCGCCGGCGTTGGCGTACAGCACGTCGATTCCCCCGTGCTCCTCGGCCGCGGCGTCGACCGAGACTCGCACGGCGTCCTCGTCGGTCAGGTCCACCTGCGCGACACCCGGCGCCTCCTTGACGTCGCACCCGACCACCGTGGCGCCGGCGTCCGCGAACAGCGTCGCCGCAGCCGCTCCTTGGCCGCCCGCGGTGCCGGTGATGAGGGCGACTCGGCCGGCCAGACGCCCGGTCACTGGGAGCATCCAGTCGCAGGTGGACCTGAGACCGGATACATCGAATAGGACGCACTTACCTGCATCAGACCTGGTGTTAAGAGCGTCCGGAACGGGTCATGGCGGAGGCGGTTCTGTGCGGTTAGGGCAATACCGTTCAATTAGGGTTACACCGGTGTAGTTTGGTGCCATGCCCGTGCTGGTTGGAGGAAGGCCGAGTCGGATCGTCGGTTGCCGGATCTGGTCTCGGTGGGTCTGTTGATGAAGGTCTTTTCCCGCCGAGGTCGTGGACGCGGTGATCGCGGAGTGTGGCCGGACCGAGCAGCGACGTCGGTCGTTGCCGGCTCGGTCGATGGCGTACTTCGCGATGGGGATGGCGCTGCACTCCGAGGGCTCTTATGAGGACGTGCTGGCGTTGATCTCCGATGGGGTCCCGTGGGCGCACCGTGAGGAGGGGACGGGCAGGTTGGCGAACAAGGCGGCGATCTCCCATGCCCGTGGCCGGCTGGGGTCGGTGCCGATGGCGTTGCTGTTCGACCGGGTCGCCACGCCGTTGGCGGACACCGGCACCCAGGGCTGTTGGATGGCGGGGCGGCGTCTGGTGGCCATCGATGGAACCTGTCTCGACCTGCCCGACACGCCCGCCAACGATGCGTTCTTCGGTCGTGCGGGGGTGAACAAGGGCGAGCGTTCGGCGTTCCCGCAGCCGCGCGTGGTGGCGTTGGCCGAGTCCGGGACCCATGCCATGTTCGAGTCGGCGATCGGGCCCTACACGACCTCGGAGAATGTCTTGTCCGGCGAGCTGCTTGCGCGGCTGCGGCCGGGGATGCTGTGCCTGGCCGATCGCGGCTTCTATAGCTTCACCGCATGGCAGGACGCCGGCGCCACCGGGGCGGATCTGCTGGGGCGGGTCAAGGACAACCTCAAGCTCGAGGTGGTCACCGACCTGCCCGACGGGTCCTGGCTGGCCCGGGTGTTCCACTCCACCCGGGACCGTGCCCGGCGCGATCCGCGCACGGTGCGGGTGATCGAGTACACCGTCGAGGACGGCCGCGAACCGAGCGGCCCGTACTGGCTGCTCACCACGATCCTCGATCACCGCGAGGCACCCGCCAGGGAGCTGGCCGCAGCCTACGCCCAGCGCTGGGAGATCGAGACCGCCTTCGACGAGCTCAAGACCCACCAGCGCGGGCCGCGTGCGGTCCTGCGCTCGAAGTCACCCGACTTGGTGACCCAGGAGATCTGGGGGCACCTGTGCTGCCACTACGCGATCCGCTCCCTGATGTTCGACGCCGCCGAACACGCCGGCCATGATCCCGATCGCGTCTCCTTCGTCGCCGCGCTCCGGATGTCGCGTCGTTCCATCGCCCAACAGGGCGCTTTTCCCCCTGACGCCGCCGATACCATCGTGCGGCTGTGGCGCCACGCCATCGGCGAGCTCATCCGCCGGCTCCGGCCGCGGCGCCGACCCCGGGCCAACCCCCGCGTCGTCAAACGCAAGTACACCCGATGGCACGTCAAGCGATCCCGCCACCGTGGCTGGCCCCAACCGACCCGCCCACCCGAAGAATCAGTGGTCATCTAATTGAACGGTATTGTGGGCTAGTCTGGTCCGACAGCGGTCAGCGGCAGCCGGGCGACCACGCTGGTGCCTCGCCGTGCAGCGCTCTTGACCGTCAGGTTTCCGCCCACCGCACTGACCCGGTCTCGCAGACCGGCCAGGCCTGACCCCTCCTCGAGGTAGCGATTTGCGGTCAGCGCGCCACCAGGGCCGTCATCGACGATCCGCACTATGAGCGCGTCCCCATGCTCAGAGGCGCTGACCTCGACATGGGCACCGGACGCGTGACGCAGCGCGTTGGTGACGGACTCAGCCGCCACGTAAAAGGCCGTGACCTCGACCGTCTCGTCGTACCGTCCGTCGGGCAGCGCGCCCGTGGTGACCAGCGGCCCGCTGCGCCGCGCCAGGTCGGTCAGCGCGGCGGCGAGTCCGTGGCGGGACAATCCGGCAGGGTGGATTCCGCGGGCTAGCCGGCGCAGTTCGTCGGCGCTCTCCGACAGTGCCGCCACCGCGTCGTCGAGCAGCGCGGCGGCATGCTCGGGGTCCGCCGGCAGGGCCGACCGGGCCCGCCCGAGCAACAGCGCCAGACTCACCAGACGCTGCTGCACGCCGTCGTGGAGGTTGCGCTCAAGCCGCCGCCGGGCCTCGTCGCCGGCGGTCACGACACGCCTGCGAGACGCCATCAGGTCCCGCTCGGCGCGTCGCCGTTCGGTCAGGTCGCGAATGTGCCCGGCGAACGTCGGCCGACCATCGACCACCGCCTCGGTGATGGTCAGCTCCACCGGAACCTCGATGCCGTTGCGACGCACCCCCGCGAGCTCGACCCGGGTCCCGAGGATGGAGGTGTGACCGGTCTCCAGGTGGCTCTGCCACGCGGCGCGGTGCCTCGCGCGCAGGCGATCGGGGATGATCAGGTCGGCGAAGTCGCGACCGACCGCCTCGGCCTGGGTCCAGCCGAACAAGGTCGTCGCCGCGGGGTTGAACTCCAGGATGCGGCCGCCGACGTCGGCGACGATGACCGCGTCGAGAGCCGAGTCCACGGTGGCCCGCAAGAGCGCCTCGCCCGAACGTGCGCGCAGTTCCTCCCGGGCCCGCGAGATGTGGGAGCCGAGCCGGTGGCCGAGCGAGGCCAGGGTGGCGAGCAGGGTGGGATCGGGATCCAGCAGGCGGTCGATGAACAGCTC
Organism: uncultured Actinomycetota bacterium; assembly: GCA_963715025.1. Classification (GTDB taxonomy): domain Bacteria; phylum Actinomycetota; class Actinomycetes; order Actinomycetales; family Dermatophilaceae; genus DASSJT01. The sequence goes on from CAVQQQ010000003.1 coordinate 88,366, forward strand.
GATCACCGCGTCCAGTCGACCGGCCGCGTCGCTCACCACCGGGAAGGCGAGCGCCGACCGCAGTCCGATCGTCTGGGCGAACGGTGCCCGTGGAAACTGCTCGACGTCGTCGACGTCATGGATCCACAGGGCATGGCCAGCGACCCACACCTTCCCCGGCAGTCCCTCCCCCGGACCGAAGGTGAACTGTCGCCCCCACTCCAGGAAGTCCCGGTAGTGGTCGGAGCCGGGTGCTCCCTCGCGGTACCAGCTGGCCGCCTGGCGCAGACCTCCGTCGCCCCAGGTCCACACCGATGCCAGGGGCCAGCCCAGGGCGGTGCCAATGGCGGCGAGGATCGCCGGCATCGCCTTCACGGGGTCCGGCTCACGCGCCAGCAAGTCATCGACTGCATGTTCGAGGCGGAGCAGCAGGGCCGCGTCCACCGGTGTACGACTCACGATCGCCCCCGTCAGGCCATCAGGTAACCACTGCACAGCGGCCACCGTTGGCCTAGATTACGGGCTGTGCGAGCGCTTCGTCTCGTGGTTGCCGACGACACCCTCGTGGTGCGCGAGGGCGTGCGAGCGCTGCTGTCCGACGAGCCCGACTTCGAGGTGGTGGCGACGGCCTCGGACTACGGCGCACTGCTCGCCGCTGTCGATGAACACGACCCCGACGTGGTGGTGACCGACGTCTGTATGCCGCCGACCCAGACGGATGAGGGCATCCGCGCAGCCCAGGCGATCCGCACCGGCCACCCCCACACGGGAGTCGTGGTCCTCAGCCAGTACGACGACCCGGCCTTCGCGACCGGCCTGCTCGACGAGGGCGTCGCGGGCCGCGCCTACCTGTTGAAGGACCGCGTGGGCGAGCCCGGCCAGCTGGTCGCTGCCGTGCGTGCGGTCGCCGAGGGTGGTTCGGTCATCGATCCCCGGGTGGTTGAGGTCATGATCGGCTCGAGTCGCCGCAAAGGTCCCCTGGACCAGCTGACGCCCCGCGAGCGCGAGGTCCTGGCGCTCATGGCGACCGGCGCCAACAACCAGGCCATCGCCGACCGGCTCGTCGTGACCGTCCGAGCGGTCGAGCGCCACATCAACGCGATCTTCGCCAAGCTCGGGCTCACCGAGGAGAACGACTACCACCGCCGCGTCCGGGCTGTGCTCCTCCACCTGTCGTCGTGACCGCCGCTAGAGCCACCGCGGCTCGTCCGCTCCCCAAAGCCCACCGAACCTCGTGAACTCGGCCGGCTGGTCGTCGATGCTGAAGGCGGGGCGCGGGTGGGTCACTTCGCCCGAGGGCGTGTGCGAAGACTGGAGGAAGTCCTGCGGCTCGTCGACTGCCCGCGCCTCGCCCTCTCTTCCAGCCCGAAGCAGCCAGTGCGCGGTGCGGGCCAGGTGGCCCGAGACGCGCCACGTCCCCCCGCGCTCGCCTCGCTGCCGGAGAGCCGCGCAGATCCCGGCCGCAACGAGGTAGCCGGTGGCATGGTCCAGCGCCTGGGCCGGGAGTGCGCCCGGAGACTCGCCGTCGGCCGACTCGACCATGGAGATGCCTGTGGCCGCCTGCACGATGCTGTCGAAGCCGCGACGGCCTCCCCACGGACCTGATGGCGTCCATGCGCTCAGGCTCGCCTGGACCAGGTGGGGATGGCGCTCAGCAAGCGCGTCAGGATCGAGCCCGTATGCCGTGAGTGCGCCCGGGCGGTAGCCGCTGAGCAGGACGTCTGCCTGGGACAGCAGCTCCTCGAACCGCGCGCGGTCCCCTGGCGCGGCAAGGTCGAGCAGGGTGGACCGCTTGGACCCGCTCGTGTCGATGTGCTGCGACGGGATCTCGGGGAGACGGGGCGGGTCGACCCGCAGCACATCGCAGCCAAGGTAGGCGAGGGTGCGCGAGGCGACCGGTCCGGCGATGACCCGGGTAAGGTCGAGCACTCGCGGGCGCTCGGGCAGCGTCCGCTCGGTTGCCTCCCCGGTGCCCTCGCAGGCCAGCAGGGGACGGGTTTCGACGGCAGCCGCCGGCTCGCTTGCGAACCACTCGTCGGACGTCCGCACCCGGACCGCGAGCCCGCCCGCCCCGGTCACGAGGTCCTCGACCTCCCGGGCCGCCCTCCCCCGCAGCGCAGCGGCGGCCTCCTCTTTGGTGGCGTCGGCGCGCACGCCCAGGACACCCGCGAGGGCTGCCCGGTGGTGGGGGTAGTTGCCGTGGGTGCGCACCCATCCGTCCGCGGTCTGGAAGAAACCCGACAAGGGCGCGAACGCTTCCGGCCGGCGCTCGTCGATCGAGGTGTAGCGCTCGCTGCTGAAAGCGACGGCCACCTGGCGGGGGTCGACCCGGGACCGGGCACACCGGCATACCGCAAGTCCGGCTACGGCCGCAGCGGCGACGGACCCGGCGGCCAGTTCGCCGACCGGAAGCCGAGACGGCAGCCAGTCGCCTGCTCCGACCTCCACCGCGTTCGCGTCCGGCAGCCCGAGCGCGGGAAGGACCTCCGCGAGCACCGCGTTCATGTGCGCAAGGGGGGACTCGAACCCCCACGCCCGAAGGCACTAGGACCTAAACCTAGCGCGTCTGCCAATTCCGCCACTTGCGCGTGCCGCCTACCTTACTTCCGGGTCAGCTGCTCCCGGAGGATCGGGATCATCGCCCGGAACGCGTTGCCGCGGTGGGAGATCGCGTTCTTCTCGTCGTCGGTGTACTGCGCGAGGGTCCGTCCCGACGGATCGCCGTCGACCCGGAAGATCGGGTCATAGCCGAAGCCGTTGTTGCCACGGGGAGCGCGAGCAAGATGCCCCTGGACGCGCCCCTCGGTCGCGACCACGTGCCCATCGGGCAGCGCCAGCACCGCCGCGCAGACGAAGGCGGCGGACCGGTGTTCGTCGGGCACCTCCTCGACCTGGTCGAGCAGCAGCTGGAGGTTGGCGCGGTCGCGATCGGCGCGCGCCAGGGCGGCGCCCCCGTGGCCACCGGACCAGCGCGCGCTGAAGACCCCGGGGGAGCCGCCGAGCACATCGACGGACAGACCGGAGTCGTCGGCGACCGAGGCCAGCCCGGTCGCCGCAGCTAGGGCGATAGCTTTCAAACGGGCGTTGCCCTCGAAGGTCACCTCCGTCTCGGGAACGTCGGGCACGTCCGGGAAGTCCGACGCGCCGACCACCTCCAGCCCGAGCTCGTCGACGAGCTCGCCGAGGATCTGCTGGAGCTCCTTCACCTTGTGCTCGTTGCGCGTGGCGAGCACAAGCCGCGGTCTGCCGCTTCCGGCACCGCTCACTGCACTCGCTCGCGCGGCGTCTCGGCGAGCGCCTTCTCCTGGGCGGCGGTCAGATCGGCGCACCCCTTGGCGCCGAGGTCCAACAGCCGGTCGAGCAGGTCGCGGTCGAACGCGGCGCCCGTCCCTTCGGCGGTGCCCTGCACCTCGACGAACCGCCCGTCGCCGGTCATTACGAGGTTCATGTCGGTCGCGGCGGCCGAGTCCTCGGGATAGTCGAGGTCCAGCACGGGCACCCCGCCGACTATCCCGACGCTCACCGCCGCGATCGAGCCGGTCAGCGGCTTCGCGTCCTTGGCGATGAGCCCCTTGGACCGGGCGTCCTCGATGGCGTCGACGAGGGCGACATAGGCGCCCGTGATCGAGGCCGTGCGGGTGCCGCCATCGGCTTGGAGCACGTCGCAGTCGAGCACAATCGTGTTCTCGCCGAGAGCCTTCGTGTCGATGATGGCGCGCAGGCTGCGCCCGATCAGGCGCGAGATCTCATGGGTACGCCCTCCGACGCGCCCCCTGCGCGACTCGCGGTCGCTGCGCGTGTTGGTGGAGCGCGGCAGCATTTCGTACTCCGACGTGACCCAGCCCGTGCCTCCCCCCTTCAGCCACCGTGGCACTCCCGGGGTGAAGCTGGCCGCGCACAGCACCCGAGTCCGCCCGAACTCCACCAGCACGCTTCCCTCGGCGTGGTCGAGCCAGTTCCGCGTGATGCGCACGTCCCGGATCTGGTCCGGCGCGCGTCCGTCGTGTCGGGTCTGGTTGTTCGTCACGCCCGAAAGGCTAACCGAGGTATGCCGCGTGGCCCTGCTCCGCGCCTCACCTCACCCTGGCCGCCGCGCCCGCCCGCGTGGTACCGACGGGTCTGGCGTCAGGTGAGGGTCTGGGTGAGCTCGTGGCGGTCGCCGTCGACCACGATGCGGCCCATCGCACCGCACACGATCGGCATTCGTGGCGGGACGTGGCCGCACTCGACGTCCAGAACTACGGGAAGCCCCAGGTCGCCAAGGGCGTCGACCACCGCGTCGTGCTGGGTGTAGTGCCGGGCGTCCGGCGCCCTGGTGCGACCGACGAGGATGCCCCGGGCGTGGGCGAACCACCCGGCGTGCCGCAGCCCGTACAGCGCGCGGCCGACGCTGAACGCGTCCCAGTCGACAGCCTCGAGGAAGACCAGGAGCCCCTCCTCGGCATGCTCCCTCCCGAACGCCGGTAGGTCACCGAACGGACCTCCGGCAAGCGGGCTGACCACGTCCAGGCACCCGCCGACCAGACGGCCGGTCACGTCGACCCCTCCCTCTGCGCCACCGTTGAGCACAGTCCAGGCTCCGGCTGCATCGAGCACGTACTCGTCGACGCGTGGATTCGCCTCGATGTCGTCGAAGCCGGCGGTTCGGTAGCGGCCGGGCGAGGTCTGGGTGAAGGCAGCGCCCGCTCGCTGCGCCGCGACCGACGTCCAGGGCAGCAACCCCTCCACGGTCCTGTACGGCGTGTCCATGAGGTTCTCACCGTGCAGAGTTGCCCAGCCGGCCCGCAGCAGGAGCGGCAGCATCACGGTGGTCAGGTCACTGAACCCGACCACCCACTTCGGCGCGCACCGCGACAGCAGCGCGAAATCGAGCAGCGGCAGGAGGTCTGTGGCCATCTCACCGCCCCACGGCGGCACGACCGCGGCGATGTCAGGCTCCGTCAGCATGCCCATCAATTCCGCGGCACGGGACTGCTTCGAGGCGCTGACGTGAGTCTCCGCCCCCATGCAGTCCCCGATGATGACGTCGAAGCCACGATCGCGCAGGCTCTGAACGGCAAGGTCCAATCGGGCTTCGTGGCGGTCGGCGACCCCGCTCGACGGAGAGGTCACCCCGATCGTGTCACCCGTGACCAGTGGTCGTGGATAGCGAATCCCCTTGTGCCGCATAGCCGAGGCTAGCCCCGGTCGGCGAGCTCGGGTGGCCAGACGACGGCGAACCGTTCGAAGACCACCTCGATGTCGTCGCTGAACTCGACGCCGAGGCGCTCGCAGGACTTCCGGAAGTAGCGGCGGTGGCTGCTGAGCCACGACTCGAGCGTGCGCTCGTGCTCGCCCTCATCCCACGCGAACTTCTCGTCCACACTCGACAGTGGCCCGATGCGCAGCTCCGTCGTGCGGATCACCGCGCGGGGTACGCCGGCCCCGTCGCAGGCGATCCAGTGCGACCCGACCCGTGGCAGTGGCTCTTCCTCGGCGACGTAGTCGGCGACCAGACCGGCAGTCGCGCGCTTGGGACCGTCAACGACGAAGGCGATCAGCTCGTCGGCCAGCCCGGCCGAGTCGCCGAAGTACTCGACGCAGGGTGGCTCCGGCCCTGTCGCTGCGTCCGGGTTGGCCGCGCGGAAGGCGCGCCACATCTGCTCTGCGGCGGTGCGGTCCACCTGGATGCCGCTCCCGGTCTCGGTGTCGTCCGCGTGGACCCCGGCGCCTGGCGTGGCACGCCGAAGGACCTCGGTCAGCTTGCGGTCGATACCGTCGGGCGAGAGCCGCATCTCGTAGTTCTCCACGCCTGCCCACGCCGCCAGCGCCAGCGCCGGATCGGGGCCCGGGTAGCCCAGACGCTCGAGATGTGAGCTGACTTCCACGGCCAGGTCGCCTTCGAGGGGCTGGACGTCTTCGGGGGCTCCGAAGGTCAGGTCGTGCATCTGCGCCAGGTGGGCGAGTTCCCGTGACGCGTCGGGGTGGTCGTCGACGCGCAGGTCCATGAGCACGCCCGAGCCGTCATAGCCCTTGCCCGGCTGCACCGCGTACACCGCCGCGCTCTGGCGGCCCCGGGCGTCGCCGCCCGCGTCGTCGGCGGCTAGGAGCGCGCCGAGCAACCGATCGGTGAACCCGAGCTGGGGGTTCGCCAGCCAGGCACGCTGGGCAGCGTCGACCACGTCCGGGCCCACCAGCAGGTTGCCCTGGACGGCGTACCGCCCGCCATCGTCGGCGCCAGACACTCCGCCGGCCCACGGAAGGCACGCGTCGCCCGTGAAAGTGGCCTGACTGCCGGCCGCCACGACACCCAGCTGACGATGCGCGGACTCGGCGTCTGCCGATGTCACCGCAGCCACAGCCTCCGCAGCGGAGGCGCCCTGGTGCAGGAGGCGCAGCACGTCCGCCTTGTAGGACACCTTGGCCATGGCCTGGCTCGCCACCGCGCCGACGCCTTGCTGGACGGCCGGCACGACGGCGCCGGCGCTGAGGAACTTGCTGGCCACGGCGACGCCGTAGGCATCCCCCATGACGGCCACGATGGAGAAGGTCACAGGGTCAACCTAATGCGGCTAGAACCGGGGGTCTTGCGCTTAGGCGCGTATCCAGTGCGTCGCGATAGCTGCATCGGGTGAGATCACGACGGCGGGCGAGTCAGATGGACACGATGTCTTGACTGACCTCGCGGCGACGGCTCGGCGAGCTGGCGACGACGGCCTGCGGCACCGGCCAGGGTCAGAGTTCGTAGGTCTTGTCCGGCTCCGCGAGCTCCACGTCCCCGGGCCACACGGCGGCAGCCTGGGCACGGCATACCTCTGGGTCGTTCCAGGCCGGGATGTGGGTGAGCATGAGCCGCTTGACGCCACCGGCGTCGAGCGCGGCCCGAGCCGCTCCGGAGCCCGACAGGTGGATGCCGGGAGTGTTGTCGCGGCCGTCGATCCAGGCGGAATCACAAAGCACGAGGTCGGCCTCGGTGAAGAGCGTGGAGAGCGCGGGGCATGCGTCGGTGTCGCCGCTGTACGCCAGGACCTTGCCACCGGCCTCCACCCGGAACCCAAAGGCCTCGACCGGGTGATTGACCCGCAGGGGTGTGACGGTGAACGGGCCGACCTCGAGCGTGTGCGCATCGCGGATCACGTGGAACTGGAACTCGGCAGCCATGCCTGCCCGGTCGATGCCGTGGTACATGAGCTCGAGCCGGCGCTGGGTGCCGGTCGGGCCGAACAGCGGCAGGCGGCGCTCGTATCGGCCGCTGGGCCGGTACTTGCGCGCAACGTAGAGCCCGCACAGGTCGACTACGTGGTCGGGGTGGAGGTGGGTCACGGCGACCGCGCCGAGGTCGTCGAGGCTGATGTGCCGCTGGAGCGCGCCGAGAGCGCCGTTGCCCAGGTCGAGGAGCAGGTTGTAGTCACGACCCTCGTGCTCGGCCTGGACCAGGTAGCTGGAGGCGGGCGAGTGCGGCCCTGGGAACGACCCGGAGCAGCCCACGATCGTGAGCCTCACAGGGCGACCACCTCCTCGCGGTGGGCGGTCACGGCCTCGGGGCCCAGAAAGCGCCGGGCGAGCCGGCTGAACTCCGCAGGGTCGCCCGTAGTCAGGAATTCGTGCTCCGGCTCCGGTAGCCCGTCGTGGCGCAGCTCGCCCCGATCGGCCAGCACCCGGAAGACGTCCTTGGCGGTCTCGTCAGCGCTGGACACCAGGGTCACCTCGTCGCCCATGACGTAGGAGATGACCCCGGTCAGGAGGGGGTAGTGCGTGCAGCCCAGGATCAGGGTGTCGACCCCATGCTCCTGGAGCGGCGCGAGGTATCCGCGCGCGACCCCCAGCAGCTCCTCGCCGCTGGTGATCCCGGCCTCCACGAACTCGACGAACCGCGGGCACGGGGCGCTCGTCACCTCGAGGTGCGGTGCCGCGGCGAAGGCGTCGAGATAGGCCCGCGAGTTGTGCGTGCCCTGGGTCGAGATGACTCCGACCCTTCCCGAGCGGGTCGCCGCTGCCGCACGCCGGACGGCCGGCCGGATCACCTCGATGACGGGTACGTCGTAGCGCTCGCGCGCATCGTGGAGCATCGCCGCGCTTGCGGTGTTGCAGGCAATGACCAGAGCCTTGACGCCGCGCTCGACGAGCCGGTCGACGCACTCGAGCGCGAACTGGCGGCTCTCGGCGATCGGTCGGGGGCCGTAAGGGGCCCGTGCGGTGTCGCCGAAGTAGACGATCGGCTCGTGGGGCAGTTGGTCGAGCACGGCTCGTGCGACCGTCAGCCCACCGAAACTCGAGTCAAAAATGCCGATTGGTGCGTCCGCCACGCGAATCAGGGTAGGCCCGGGCACGCTGAGGGCAGGCACCGGCGGGTCGTCTCCTCCGTCACACTGGCCGGCCGAGCCTCACCCGAGCCGGACCCAGCCCGGCCGAGCCGGACAAGTGCGCGAGTTAGACGGGTCCGGGCCGGGCCACGTCGCCCGTGGCGCAATGGCCTGCGCCTCGCCCTCGGCGACATCGGGGACGGCGCCGAGAGCACGATGGAGGTCCGCTACATCAAGGGCGTCGAGCGGCCGCACGGCCTCCCGCCATCGCGGAGGCAGACGCCTGGGTCCATCGCCGGGCAGCGTCTGCGGCGGGACTTCGAGTACGAGGACTACCACGTTGTCGTCGAGGTCGACGGGCAACTCGGGCACGCCGGCGCCGGGATGTGGACCGATCGCCGGCGTGACCGCAGGGCGGCCCGCGAGGGCAAGATCACCCTCCGCGCCGGATGGGTCGACGTCACCCACGAACCCTGCGAGCTGGCACAGGACATCGGGCTCACCCTCCAGGCGCAAGGCTGGACCGGGTTGCTCACGCCATGCTCGCCCGACTGCTCCGTCAACGGCGCGACCTAGCCCGTCAGAACCGGGTCAAGTCGCGCGCCTCATCGCCGCGGGCCTGATCGCACCGCGCCAGACCGCCTCATGGGTGCATCAGCGCATGGGCCAGCGTCTCCTGCAGCCAGGTCAGGAAGTCGTAGACCGTGAGGGCGTAGACCAGCGGCTCGTCGGGGTCGAGCCTGGCGGCGAGGGCGCCAAGGCGGTCGGCATCGTCGTCGTCCTTGAGACCAAGGCGCTCGCCGAGCACCAGTCGCACGTCGGTGAGGGCCACCACGAAGGCCAGCGCCTGTGCCTGGTCGAGGCGGACCCGGTCGTTCCGCACCGCGCGCAGCGCCGCGATCGACGCGGTCAGGTTCCGAGCCTTGCGGGTGCGCAGGGTCTGCTCGGTCAGCCGACGGAATTCGGCAGCGGCCTCCTGGTCGTCGTGATGGCCCGGTGGGAACAGCCGCCCGAGAGCCGGGTCGCGGTCGTCGCTGCCGTATGCCGGGTGCCCGCCTGGTGCGCCCGCACCACCCGCCGCTCCGGTCCCGGCCTCGCCCTCCCCCTCGCCCGTCCCGCCGAGCCCCTCCTCTCCCTGGTCCTCGGGACTCAGCGAGACGCCCATGCCCACCCCGCCGATGCCGGCGACGATGTCATCGAAGACGTCCCCCGTGTCCCGGGTAGCGCCTTCGGGGTCGACGAGCTGCAGGACCTGCTCCATCAGCCCCACGACGAGGGCGCGTTCCGCCTCGTCGAGCCGGCCGGCATACTCGCCGCCCTTGCGCTTGAACGCCTTGGCCACTCACACGTCCTTCTGGAAGGTGGCCCACAGGCCGTAGCCCTGCAGCGCCTCGGTGTCGGCCTCCATCTTCTCCCGGGTGCCGGAGGAGACTACGGCCTTGCCCTTGGTGTGGACGTCGAGCATGAGCCGCTCGGACTTCTCGCGGCTGTAGCCGAAGTATGACTGGAAGACGAAGGTGACGTAGGACATCAGGTTGACCGGGTCGTTCCACACCAGCGTGATCCACGGAATGTCCGGCTCGAGGACCTCGCTGGAGGAGGTGACTTCCTCTTCGACGGGGGCGATGGACACGGCCTCCACAATAGGGTGCCGTCTGTGAGTCCCGACAACCCTGCAGCGGGCCGGGCGGGCTCCACCGCGACCGGCCACGACGCGGCCGCGGTCAGCACCGCCCTGCTGACCGACCACTATGAGCTGACCATGGTGGAGGCTGCGCTGCGCAGTGGCGCGGCGCGGCGCCGGTGCGTGTTCGAGGTGTTCGCCCGGCGGCTCCCCGAGGGGCGGCGGTATGGCGTGGTGGCGGGCGCTGGGCGTCTGCTCGAAGCCATCGCGGCGTTCCGGTTCGACGAACCCGAGCTCGACCAGCTCCGGGGGACGGGGGTCGTCGACGAGGCCACTCTGGACTTCCTTGCCAGGTACCGCTTCACCGGTGATATCTGGGGGTATGCCGAGGGCGAGGCCTACTTCCCCGGCTCCCCAGTGCTCGTGGTCGAGTCCGACTTCGCCCATGGCGTTGTCCTCGAGACCCTGGTGCTGAGCATCCTCAATCACGACAGCGCGGTCGCCAGCGCGGCGTCGCGGATGACCCAGGCCGCCAGGGGCCGGCCGTGCATCGAGATGGGCTCGCGGCGCACCCACGAGTGGGCCGGTGTCGCTGCCGCGCGCGCTGCCTACATCGCGGGATTCGCCAGCACCTCCAACCTGGAGGCCGGCCGACGCTATGGCATACCCACCTTGGGCACTGCCGCGCATGCGTTCACGCTCGTCCACGACTCGGAGCGGGAGGCCTTCGAGGCCCAGGTGGCATCGCTGGGCGCGGGCACGACCTTGCTGGTGGACACGTATGACGTGGCACATGCGGTGAAGACCGCCGTCGAAATCGCCGGCACGGGCCTGGGGGCGGTACGGCTCGACTCGGGCGACCTGCTGGAGCAGGCACGAGAGGTGCGGGCGCAGCTCGACGCGCTCGGCGCGGTGGATACCAGGATCGTGGTCACGTCAGACCTGGACGAGCACGCCATCGCGGCCCTCGCCGCCGGGCCGGTCGATGCTTATGGCGTGGGCACCTCGCTGGTGACCGGGTCGGGCGCGCCCACGGCCGGGATGGTCTACAAGCTGGTGGCGCGCGCCGAGGACAGCGGCAGCCTCGTGGGGGTGGCCAAGCGGTCGAAGGACAAGCTCTCGGTTGGCGGCCGGAAGTGGGCCTTGCGGCGGCGCGATGCGCACGGTGTGGCCGAACTGGAGGTGATCGGCATCGGAGAGCGGCCGCAGGCGGACACGGACGACCGCGACCTGCTCGTGCAGCTCGTTCGCGAGGGAGAGCCGGTGGAATCGCCCGCAGGGTCACTCGAGGCGGCGAGGGCAAGGCACACGGCCTCGGTGGCCGAGCTGCCCCCAGCCGCGCACCAGCTCCAGCGCGGCGAGCCGGTGATCGAGACCCTCTACGAGGAGTACCTCGCCTAGGTCGAGGGCCTAGGTCGGAGGCCGCTTGGGGAGGAACCGGTAGGCAAGCAGGAGCAGCAGTCCCAGGACGCCTGCGGCCATGCGGTACTCGACCACTTCGCCCCAGTGGTGGAGCGCTGCCGCCGCAAGGCACTCGCGCCCGGGGAAGTACTCCTGGAAGTCGGCGCACCAGGTCGCGAAGGCGCAGCCCGCCGTGCGACGCGGCCACCTCCGAGGGGCGCCCGAAATGCCGTACCGCCTCGGTCTCTGCGGCGTCGCGGTCGGCTCCTGCGCGCTCGAGACGTGCCGCGGTCGAGTAGAGGTGGTCCTCCGCCTCGGCGAGGATCCTGCGGGCCTGGTGCGGATCGGCTCGGAGTTCGCCCAGAAGCCGGTCGAGGTATTGCTCGATGGGCGAGTCGTCGCGCCGGTCCGCTGCGGCCTCGCGCCGGCCCGTTGTTGTCCCGCGCTCACCGGGCCGGTCGCTCATGCTGTCGCCCCCAGCATCGCGTGCATGCCGCGCGCGAACGTCAGCCAGTCGGCGCGCTTGGCCAGCAGGGCCTTTCGGCCGGCGGCGGTCTGCGCGTAGGTGCGTCGTCGCCGTCCCCCCTCGACGGCCCAGCGGCTGCCCAGCAGCCCTTCCTCCTCGAGCCGGTGAAGCGCCGGGTAGACCGTGCCCTCGAGGAGATCGAACTGGCCCTCGCTGCGCTCCCGGATGCGGTTGATCACGGCATAGCCGTGCGCCTCACCGTGACTCAGCGCGGCGAGGAGAAGCAGGTCCAGATGTCCGGGGGATGACGTGCGGCCCATACCTATAACTAGGTATGGGCCGCGTGCCCGTCAAGAGGGTCGTCAGGCGAGAGCGTCCTCGACGGTGATCGAGGGCATGCCGTGCGCCGCGGCGACCGGTCCGTTGGTGACGTGCCCGTCGAAGGTGTTCAGCCCCAGCGCCAGCGGCCGGTCCTCGGCCAGGGCCTGCCGCCAGCCCTTGTTCGCCAGCGCCACGGCATACGGCAGGGTCACGTTGGTCAGCGCGTAGGTGGAGGTGTGCGGCACCGCCCCGGGCATGTTCGCCACGCAGTAGAACACGCTGTTGTGGACCTGGTAGGTGGGGTCGGCGTGCGTGGTCGGACGGGAGTCCTCGAAGCACCCGCCCTGGTCGATCGAGATGTCCACCAGCACCGACCCGGGCTTCATCCGGGAGACCATCTCGTTGGTCACGAGGGTCGGGGCCTTGGCACCGGCCACCAGGACGGCTCCGATGACCATGTCGGCGTCCGAGATGGCCCGCTCGATCTCGTACCGGTTCGATGCGACGGTCTGGCAGTGCCCCTGGTAGATCGCATCGGCGTAGCGGAGCTTCGCGACGTTCAGGTCGAGCAGCAGCACCTCCGCCTGCATGCCCAGGGCGATCGCCGCCGCGTTCATGCCGGACACCCCGGCGCCCAGGACGACCACCTTGGCGGCGTAGACGCCGGAGACCCCGCCCATCAGGATCCCCCGCCCGCCCTGGGCCCGCATCAGCGTGTGCGCCCCCACCTGCGGCGCCAGCCGGCCCGCGACCTCGCTCATCGGCGCCAGCAGCGGCAGCGACCGGTCGGGCAGCTCCACCGTCTCGTACGCGATCCCGGTCACCCGGCGGGTCGCCAGCTCCTCGGTCAGCGGCCGGTCGGCGGCCAGGTGCAGGTAGGTGAACAGCGTCTGCCCCTCCCGCATCCGGGGGTACTCGGAGGCGATCGGCTCCTTCACCTTCAGGATCAGCTCGCCCTCGCCCCAGATGTCGTCGACCGACTCGAGGATCTTCGCGCCCGCTGCCAGGTAGTCCTCGTCCGCGATCGAGGAACCCACCCCCGCCTCGCGCTCCACGAACACCTCGTGCCCGTGCACCACCAGCTCGTGCACCCCGGCCGGCGTGATCGCCACCCGGTACTCGTGGTTCTTCACCTCGCGGGGAACGCCCACCTTCATCTTTGCTGCCTCCTCGTTGAGTTCACCGATTGGGGATGAGAATGCAGGAAATGCAGATCTACACGCCAGTCACATCAAGATTATTCTGCCGCTCAGCATCATAGGGAAGAACTCACGAAGGGGTGCCCCATGTCCCAGTCCGCGCCGAACAATCTTCAGCGCCCTCTTGACAGCACCGACAGGGCGATCCTCGAACAGCTCGAACGCCACGGACGCATGCCCAACAACGCCCTGGCCGACGCCGTGGGCATCGCCCCCTCGACCTGCCTGGGGCGGGTCCGCAGCCTGGTCGAGAGCGAGGTGATCCTCGGCTTCCACGCGGACATCGCCCCCTGGGCCATGGGCCGCGACATCCAGGCCGTCATCGCCGTGCGACTGCAGCACCACGCCCGAAGCGCCATCGGCTCGTTCGCCGACGGCTTGATCGGCCTCCCGGAGGTGCGCAACGTCTTCTTCGTCGCGGGCAGCTACGACTTCCTCGTGCACGTCGCGTGTCCGGACACCGACCGGCTTCGCGAGTTCGTGGTCGAGACACTCAGTGGCAACCCCGACGTTGCGGGCACAGAGACCAACCTGGTCTTCGAGCACCGCCGCGCCGACGCGCCTCCCAAGCGGCCGAAGGCCCCCACGCAGCGGTCGGCGCAGGCCAGCAAGCGCTGACCTGCGCCGATCCTACTGCGGCACTCCCTACGACGACGGCTGCGGTGCCTCACACTTCACCTTGGGGTTGAGTCCCACGTAGTTCAGCGGCCCAGCCACCACGGTGACGACAGTGGTGCTGAGGTGGGAGCAGCTCGAGCTGTTCGAGTTGTAGTAGCCCCGCTGCCCGGCCGCCACGGCGCCGATGACGAGCCACAAAACCACAACAATCGCTCCGATGCGCATGGTCACCTTTCCGGTTCATCCGTGCCAAGTGTGTTGATCTTTACCCCTTTTGCGCATTGTTCAAGCAGGCGCACCGCGGCGAACCCCGCCAGTCGTAGCCTCGGGGAATGACCACCAGCCGCGCGCGCCCGGGCCAGCCTCCTAGGGCGCTGCTCATCGTGGACGTGCAGAACGACTTCTGCGAGGGCGGGTCCCTGCCCGTCGAGGGTGGTGCCGCGGTCGCAGGGCGGATCAGCGCGTACGTCCTCGAGCACATGGACGACTACGCCGCGATCGCCGCGACCGCCGACTGGCACGAGGACCCCGGATCGCACTGGTCGCCCACACCGGACTACGCGACGAGCTGGCCGGTCCACTGCCAGGTGGGCACCGACGGTGCCCTGTTCCATCCCGCCGCCGAGCCGGCCTTCGAGCACGTCGAGGCCATCTTCCGCAAGGGCCAGCATGCGGCCGCCTACAGCGGTTTCGAGGGTTTCACTGTGGAGGCCGACCGGCGCATCAGCCTGGCCGACTGGCTGCGCGACCGTGCCGTCGAGGATGTCGACATCGCGGGCCTCACGACCGACTACTGCGTCCGGGCTACCGCCCTGGATGCCGTCGAGGAGGGCTTCAGCACCAGGGTTCTCGTCGGCCTGACCGCCGGCGTCGCACGGGACACCACCCAGCGCGCCATCGCCGACCTGACAGCCGCCGGCGTCGAAGTCGTCTGACAGATGCAGAGGAGGTGACCGGCTATGACCAGGTACGTGATCGGTCCGGACGTGGCCCTTCGCCTGGCCCAGGACGAGGTCGTGATCCCCGACGAGCATGAGCTCCTGGCGCCGACGCTCCTTCGCTCGCAGCTGTTGGCGCTGCTCTACGGGGCGGTGCACGCGCATGCTGTAAGCGACCTGGTGATGGTCGCGCCCATCGAATCGCCGTCCTGATCGAAGGCAAATCACGCGCGTCCAGGCCCATGGAGGTCCCCGGCCGGAATCGCCGCTGGCAGCCGATGGGAGATGTTGATCGCCCGCTATGAACTGAGCGTTCGAGGCGATGGGCCTCGCTCGGCTCCCTGGGTTGCCAGACGGTAACGCTTTGTCAGCCTGACCGCAGACGGCGGGTAGCTCTGCCTCGGCGGACGCGGCGCCCCGCAAGGCCCCGGGATCAGCCGATGCTGTAGTCGGCCCCATCGGCCCGGCCGGCGCCCCCGCGCGCGCCGCCACCAGCGCTCCACGACATCGCGTACTTCCCGTCGTCGACCTCGCGCCCGCCCTCGCCGAGCTCCAGCGGACGGAACGTGTCGACCATCACCGCGAGCTCGTCGAATGCCTGCACCCCGATCGAGGCCTCAGCTGCGCCCGGCTGGGGGCCGTGGGCATGGCCGCCCGGGTGCAGGGAGATCGAGCCCTTGCCGATGCCCGAGCCCTTGCGAGCCTCGTAGTCGCCGTCGACGTAGAACATCACCTCGTCGCTGTCGACGTTGGAGTGGTAATAGGGCACCGGGATCGACAGCGGGTGGTAGTCGACCTTGCGCGGCACGAAGTTGCACACAACAAAGTTCCAGCCCTCGAAGACTTGGTGCACTGGCGGGGGCTGGTGGACCCGGCCGGTGATCGGCTCGAAATCGCGCACGTTGAAGGCGTAGGGGTAGAGGCAGCCGTCCCAGCCGACCACGTCGAGGGGATGGAACGGCAGCTCGTGAACGGTCCCGACAATCCCGCTCGGCCCGTTCCCCCGGTGCTTGATGTAGACCTCCGACTCCTCGGCCGCCGACTCGCCGAGGTCCTCGGCGAGGAGCGGGCCGGCCGGCGGCCGCAGGTCACGCTCGCAGTAGGGCGAGTGCTCGAGGAACTGGCCGTACTTGCTCAAGTACCTTTTCGGCGGCGCGATGTGGGAGTTGGCCTCGATGCAGTAGGCGCGCAGCGGGTCCTTCGTGGACCGCTTCGGGAGCCACCGGTGGGTCGTCGCGCGCGGGATCACGACGTAGTCGCCTTCCGCGACGTCGAAGGCCCCGAAGACGGTCTCGACCCGAGCCTTCCCGCGCTCGACGTAGACGCACTCGTCGCCGATCCCGTTGCGGTACCACGGGCTCGGAGCGCCGGCCACGGCATACGAGAGGCGCACGTCACCATTGCCGAGGACCAGCCGCCGGCCGGTCACCACGTCGGTGTCCTTGACCGCCTTGGCGTCGAAAAGGTCGTGCAGCCTCAGGTGCAGCGGCCTGAGCGGGTGGTTGGGCGTCGTCGAGAGGTCGCCGACCTCCCACTCGCGGGCGCCGCTGATCGTCGAGGGAATGTTGCGGTGGTAGAGCAGGGAGGAGTCGGAGGAGAAGCCCTCCTCCCCCATGAGCTCTTCGTAGTACATCTCGCCCTGCTGCCTGCCCCGGCCCGGGCGCCGGTGCTGCGTGTGCCGTTTCGGCGGGATGCTGCCCATCGACTGGTAGTGCGCCACGACGTGTCCACCTCTTTGTGGTCGGTTGGGAGGGTCGGTGCCGGGAGGCGGGATGGTGCCGGTCGCCACCCTAGTAGCCTCCGGTGCATGCCTTCCACGCTGCCCGCCGCCGCTGCCGGGCGACCAGCGGAGCCGGAGCTGTTCGCGCGGCTGGTCGACGACGCGGCGGTCTTCCCGCCCGGCAACTCTCCCTTGGACCAGGCGGTTCACGACCACCGGAAACACCGCACCAGCTGGTATGCCGGCCTGCTGGGTCCCCTGCTTGTGCCGGCTTCCGATGCGGCCGAGGTCGAGGCCCTCGCCGAGGCTGCGGGGTACTCGCCTGAGGAACCCCTCGAGGTGGGGCTGATCGCCCGGCCGGGTGTCGATCCCGCCGTCGTGCACTCGGCCCTCGAATCCGTTGCCCACGCACCTTCGCTCGCCGTTGTCGGGGTCGAGATGGGGTGGACGCCCGAGTGGCGGGTCACCCGACCCGCCGACGTGCCGCTGACCTTCGAGGTACCGCGGGGCGAGCACCAGGCGCTCGCCCTGGCCGACATCGCCGCCGACAGCTCGGACGAGGTGCCCCTCCAGGCGAAGTTCCGCACCGGGCCCACGCCGACCTGGTACTGGCCCGACGAGCGCGAGCTGGCCGCGTTCCTCCGCTCTGCGATCGACCACGAGCTGGCGTTCAAGCTCACCGGCGGTCTCCACCACGCCGTGCGCGGCACCTACCCGGGAGACCCGGCGGATGCCAGCAGCGCGCCGGAGGAACAGCACGGGGTGCTCAACGTCCTGTGCGCGGTGCGGTGGGCGCTCAACGGCGAGGAGGTGAGCGAACTGGTGCCGCTGCTCGCGGAACGCGATCCAGCGGTCCTGGTGCCCATGGCGACCCGGATGAGCAGCGCGGACGCGAGCATCGTGCGGGCCTTCTTCACGGCATACGGCTGCTGCGCTGTCACCGATCCCATCGGCGAGCTCGCCGCCCTGAACCTGATCGAGGAGACCTGAGGTGGATTCCCCTGCGACATCGTGGCTGGACCTGCCAGCCGACCACCCCTTCGGCATCGCCAACCTGCCCTACGGCGTGTTCTCCACCCCCGGCAGTGACCCCAGAGTGGGAGTGCGCATTGGCGACAGGGTGCTCGACGCTTCCGCAGTGGCGGCTCTCGGCGGCGACCCCGGTGAGGGTCCCGACCTGGCCAGGGCCTGGCGGCAGGCCAGCCTGAACTCCTTCCTGGACCTGGGCCGTCCCGCCTGGATGGTGGCGAGGTCGTGGCTCACCGAGATCCTGGCCGATCCGGTCCACAGGGCGCGCGTCGAGCCGCATCTCATCGCGGTCGGCGAGGTGACGATGCACCTCCCGATCGAGGTCGCCGACTACGTCGACTTCTACGCCAGCGAGCAGCACGCAACCAACGTGGGACGCATCTTCCGGCCCGACTCCGAGCCGCTGACGCCGAACTGGAAGCACCTTCCGATCGGCTACCACGGCCGCTCGAGCACCGTCGTGGTCACCGGCACGGACGTCGTTCGGCCGTGCGGGCAACGCAAGGGCAAGGACGACCCGGCGCCGGTGTTCGGGCCGAGCGTGCGGCTCGACATCGAGGCCGAGCTGGGATTCGTGGTCGGGGGTGCGACGCGCATCGGCGAGCCGGTCCCGGTCGACCGCGCCGACGAGCACCTCTTCGGCGTGGTGCTGCTGAACGACTGGTCCGCCCGGGACCTCCAGGCCTGGGAGTACGTGCCGCTGGGGCCGTTCCTCGGCAAGTCCTTCGCCACGTCCATCTCCGCCTGGGTGGTGACGATGGACGCCCTCGAGACCGCGCGGCTGCCGCTTCCCGCACAGCACCCGCAGCCGCTGCCGTACCTGGTGGGCGAGCACCCGGCATACGGCCTGGACATCAGCTACGAAGTCGTCTGGAACGGCACGGTGGTGAGCCGGCCGCAGTACCGCGACCTCTACTGGTCGCCCGCGCAGATGCTGGCCCACATGACGGTCAACGGCGCCAGCCTCAGCTCAGGCGACCTCTTCGGCTCAGGGACCATTTCGGGGTCCGCGAAGGACACCCGGGGCAGCTTCCTCGAGCTGTCGTGGAGCGGCCAGGAGCCGGTGACCCTCGCCGACGGGTCGACCCGGACCTTCCTCCAGGACGGCGACACCGTGGTGCTGCGGGCGACCGCGCCCGGCCCGGGGGGCTCGGTGATCAGCCTCGGCGAGTGCTCAGGCACGATCCTCCCCGCGCGCTCGTCCTGACTGGCAGGTCGGCCGCGACAGCGCGCGGGGTCAGCGTGGCCGGGTCAGCCGCGACGGCGCGGCGGCTGGCGCCCCACCACCACGACAGTGCCGGCGACCTTGTCGTGGAGCGCCTGACGCTGCGGATCCCAGACCGGGAAGAGGTGGTCGAGGGCCCACAGTGGCAGTGACAGCAGGCTGACACCCGGCACATTGCCGAGCGCATCGATCACCGCGACGAAGCCGTAGCGGCGCAGGGCGGTCGACACCGTCAGGGTGCCCGGCTGGTCGCGGAGCCGCACGCTGATACCGGCGAGCCGCTTGCCGGGCGTGGCCCCCCAGCGGACGAGGAAGAAGACGTTGTAGACGACGGCCACGGCGATGCCGAAGAGGGAGAAGCCCAGCATCCAGCCCGCGTCGACCTGCTCCAGCGCGTTGAGGTAGCCCTGCACGTCGCCCTTGGCCAGCGCGCTGCTCATGGTGTCCATGACCGGCTGGATCGCCTGGTAGAAGAAGTAGCCGCCGAGCAGCAGCACGAGGAGGTAGCGGATCACCCCGTCCATGAAGAAGGCGCCGACCCGCACGCCGTACGAGGCGAGTGGCACGCCGTCGGGTGTCGTCGGGCCGCGCTGGCCGGCGTACGGAGCCGGCCAGCCGGCGCCGGGCTGGTTGCCTGTCCACGGAGGCGGCTGGCCAGGCGGCTGCCCCTGCGGCGGACCCTGGTACTGCTGCCCGCCGGGGTACCAGTGATCCTGCGGTGCTCCTGGTGGCTGCGCTCCCGGCGGTTGCGCTCCGGGCGGCTGGCCGCCCCCCTGCCAGCCCTGGGGTTGGTGCCAGGACTGCTGGGAGGGATGCCGCGTCGCCACCTCCGGAGCCTGCCCGCTTCCTGCGGCCGGAGCCTGCCCGCCGCCCGCCGCCGGCGCCTGTTCACCGGCCGGCTGCTGACCGGCATACCCACTGCCGGTGCGGGTTCGACGAGGCGTCACGTGCTGGGTCCAGACCACGCCGTCGAAGTAGCGCAGCTGATCGGGCTGCTCCGGGTCGTCATACCAGCCGGGGGCCTCGGGCATCTGCATGACCCGAGCATGTCATGGCGGCCCCTCAGTAAGAGCAGCAGAGGGGGTCGAAGGGTTGCGAGTGGGAATGGTGGTCGACTTCCCGACGCGCCAGCCACCTTGGGACCGGTATGCCGCGGGCAGGGGTCTGCGGCATACCGGGCCTAGGTCGGTGGTTGCGGCCCGGTGAGGCGGGCCCCTGCGGTCAGAGGTTGCCGCGCCGGTCCTGCTCGCGCTCGATCGCCTCGAACAGCGCCTTGAAGTTGCCCTTGCCGAAGCCGAGCGACCCGTGCCGCTCGATGATCTCGAAGAAGACCGTCGGGCGGTCGCCGAGCGGCCTGGTGAAGATCTGCAACAGGTAGCCGTCCTCGTCGCGGTCGACGAGGATCTTGCGCTGCTGCAGCTCCTCGATCGGCACGCGGACCTGGCCGATGCGGGCCCGCAGCTCAGGGTCCTCGTAGTAGGAGTCCGGCGTGTCGAGGAACTCCACGCCCTCGGCGCGCAGCACGTCCACGGTCTGGAGGATGTCGCCCGTCGCCAGGGCGAGGTGCTGGGCGCCGGGGCCCTTGTAGAACTCGAGGTACTCGTCGATCTGGCTCTTCTTCTTGGCGATCGCCGGCTCGTTCAGCGGGAACTTCACCCGGTGGTTGCCGTTGGCGACGACCTTGGACATCAGCGCCGAGTAGTCGGTGGCGATGTCGTCGCCGATGAACTCGGCCATGTTCACGAAGCCCATGACCTTGTTGTAGAAGGCCACCCACTCGTCCATCTTTCCGAGCTCGACATTGCCGACGATGTGGTCGAGCGCCTGGAACAGTCGCTTGGGAGCGCCGGCCCGCTTGGTGAACGTCGAGGATGCGGCGCGATAGCCAGGCAGGTAGGGGCCGGCGTAGCGCGACCGGTCGACGAGGGTGTGGCGGGTCTCCCCGTAGGTCGCGATGGAGGCGATGCGCACCGTGCCGTGCTCGTCGGTGATGTCCTCGGGCTCGCGGAGCACGCGGGCGCCCGCGCGCCTGGCCTGGGCGATGCACTTGTCGACGTCAGGCACCTCGAGCGAGATGTCGACGACGCCGTCGCCGTGCTTGGCGTGGTGGGCGATCAGCGGGCTCTCGGGGTCGACGGCGCCCTCGACGACGAAGCGGATCGAGCCGGACTTCAGCACGAAGGACTTGTGGTCACGGTTGCCGGTCTCCGGGCCCGAGTACGCCACGAGCTCCATGCCCCACGCCGACTGGTAGTAGTGCGCGGTCTGCGTCGCGTTGCCCACGACGAACACGATGGCGTCCCATCCGGTGACGGGGAACGGGTCCTTGCTCTCGTCGTACTCGACCAGCCCGACCAGTTGCTTGAGCTGCTCGATGTCGAGGTTCGCCTCGCGCTCTTGTGGGGTGAGGTCCAGGGTGTCGGTCATGCGCTCAGGGTGGCCCCGGCCCCGTGGGTGTGCAAGGGTATGCCGCTGCGCTGCGCAGTCTGCGCAGAATGTTGCCTTCTGGCGGCGACCGGGTGGACAATCTGCCCATGCTGGAGTCTGCTCCGCTCGACGCGCTGGACGCGCGGATCATCATGGTCTTCACCGAGGACCCGCAGATCGGGGTGCTCGGCGCCTCCCGCGCCCTGGGGGTCGCGCGAGGCACGGTCCAAGCCCGACTCGACCGACTCCAGGCCCGGGGCGTCGTGAAGTCGTTTGCGCCCCGGGTCGACCCGGCGGCGATGGGCTACCCGGTGACGGCGTTCTGCACCCTGGAGATCCGCCAGGGGCAGGGCCACTCCCCCGTGGTGGAGCACCTGTCATCCATCCCCGAAGTCCTCGAGGCGCACACGATCACGGGGTCGGGCGACCTCTACATCCGCATCGTCGCGAGGGACAACGCCGATCTGCAGCGGGTCATCGACTCGGTGGTTGACGACCGGCACGTGACCCGGGCCAACACGGCCATCTCGCTCGCGACCCGGATCGACTTCCGCACCCTCCCCCTGGTGCGGGCCGCGATCCAGCCCTAGCCGGCGCCCTCGATCCGGAAGCCCAGTTTGACGGTCACCTGCCAGTGCTCGATCCTGCCCTCGAGCAGCTGTCCGCGGATGCTCTGTACCTCGAACCAGTCGAGGTTGCGAACCGTCTTGGCGGCCTGGGTAACGGCGTTGTTGACCGCGGCCTCGATGCTGTCGGGTGAGCTGCCCACCACCTCGGAGATGGAGTAGACGTGGTTAGCCATGGTGACCTCGCTGCCTTCAAGCGGCCCCGAGCGGGCCGATCCCGCCCACGCTAGTGACCCGCGGGCAGGAACGGCCACTGGTGCCGCGAAGACGGCTGAGGTTCAGCGGCGCCCGACGAACCAGTCCCTGATCTTGTCGATGCGTGCTGTCACCTGCTCCGATGTCGCGTCCTCGAGTGGCGGGCCACCGCACGCGCGCCGCAGGTCCAGGTGCACGTTGGCGTGCGCCGCACCAGTCTTGCGGGCATAGGCCGAGACGAGTGAGTTGAGCTCCTTGCGCTGCGCCGCCAGGGCACGGTGGGCCGGCACGGGCTCGGCAGCCCGACGCGGGGCGCGGGAGGCATGCTTCGTCTGCCGCTCGTGGAGCAGTGCGGCAACCTGGTCGGGCTCGAGCAGACCGGGCAGCCCGAGGTAGTCCTGCTCCTCCTCCGAGCCGACCTCGGCGTGCAGCCCGAACTGCTTGGCGTCGAAGAGCACGTGGTCGAAGTGGGCCTCCGACTCCAGGGCCTCGAACTGCGCGTCGTCGAGCCCGACGTTCTTCTGGGTGCGGTTGGCCTCGGCGATCAGGGCCTCCTCCTCCGCCCACATGCTCACGGCCGAGTCCTCGTCGCGGACGCGGTCCAGGGCGTGGTCGCGCTCGTCCTCAAGGCGCGCCGCGTGCTCGAGGACCACGGGGACGGACGGGAGGAAGACCGAGGCGGTCTCGCCCCGACGGCGGGTCCGGACGAAGCGCCCGACGGCCTGCGCGAAGAACAGCGGCGTCGACGTGGACGTGGCGTAGACCCCGACACAGAGACGGGGCACGTCGACGCCTTCCGACACCATGCGCACGGCGACCATCCAGCGCTGGCTCCCGCCGGCATACGCCTCGATCCTCTCCGACGCGCCAGCGTCGTCGGAGAGGACCACAGTCGGCTTCTCCCCGGTGAGCTGCTGGAGGATCCGCGCGTAGGCGCGAGCCGACGACTGGTTGGAGGCAATCACCAAAGCGCCCGCATCGGGTACACCGCGGCGCACCTCGGTGAGCCGCTTGTCGGCCGCGGCGAGCACCGAGGGGATCCACTCGCCCTTCGGGTCGAGGGCGGTGCGCCAGGCCTGAGCCATGGCGTCCTTGGTGAGCGGCTCCCCGAGGCGGGCGGCTACCTCGTCGCCGGCCTTGGTGCGCCAGCGCATCGCGCCGCCGTAGGCGAGGAACAGGACCGGGCGAACCACCCCGTCTCGGAGCGCCTCGGCGTATCCGTAGGTGTAGTCGGAGGCCGAGCGCCGGATGCCGTCGTCGTCCAGCTCGTAGCGGACGAACGGTATCGGCGAGGTGTCCGAGCGGAACGGCGTGCCGGTGAGCGCGAGGCGGCGGATGGCTGGGTCGAACGCCTCGCGCATCGCGTCGCCCCAGGAGCGGGTGTCGCCCCCATGGTGGATCTCGTCGAGGATCACGAGGGTGGGCAAGGCCTCGGTGCGGACTCGGTGCAGGTCCGGCCGGCTGGCCACCTGGGCATAGGTCAGGGCGACGCCGTCGTAGTCGCGGGAGTGGCGTGCCGAGGCGTTGGAGAACTTCGGATCGAGGTGGATGCCCACCCGGGCCGCTGCGTCGGCCCACTGCGTCTTGAGGTGCTCAGTGGGCGCGACGACCGTGACGGCGCGGACCTCACCACGGCCGAGCAGCTCCGTGGCCAGGCGCAGCGCATAGGTCGTCTTGCCGGCTCCCGGCGTGGCGACGGCGAGGAAGTCGCGGGCGTCCGAGGCGAGGTACTGAGCCAGCGCCACAGCCTGCCAGGCGCGGAGCTTCGACGCTGTTCCCCACGCCGCGCGCTCCGGGAATGCTGGTGACAGGTGTGAGGCGGCGGCGGTGCTCATAGGGCTGCCACCCTAGCCAATTCCGTTGTGCGACATGCCGAGACCCCGCTGCCACCAACGTGGCCCGGCGTGTGTTATGGCCGTGCTCGGATGGTGCTGGCCGGGTCGGCCTTTCTGGTGCCACCAAGTGCCCAGGTGGGTGCGACACCGACGTCGGGGCCGGCGCTCCGGCTACTCCTCGCCGTCCTGCGGGGCGCGCAGGCCCTGGTAGATCTCCTTGCACACGGGGCATACAGGGAAGCGGTTGGGATCACGACCGGGCACCCAGACCTTGCCGCAGAGCGCGGTGACCGGCTCGCCGGACAGGGCGCTCTCCAAGATCTTCTCCTTGCGCACATAGTGCGAGAACCGCTCGTGGTCGCCCGGCTCCTGGAGCTGGCGCTCGGCTACCTCCTCGCGCTCGAGCACCGCGGTGGTCTGCGGCTGGAGGGCAGGGGCGAGGGGCTCGTCCTGCGGGCTCTGCGGGTCACTCATGACTTCGAGCATAGGGGGCACCCAGCAGACGGGTGGCCGCCCCTCGACCCTTCGCGGACGGTCGCTGTCACGTCGACGCGGCGGGGTGTCAGTTCATCGAGGGGTCTTCGGGGAAGGTCGCCACGAAGGCGAGCTGGTCGCGCTGGCGCCTGAGCACTCGCACCCACATACCGGCCGGATCGTCGCTGAACGCATCGCGGCTTTCAGCGTCGACGACGTACCAGCTCCCCGTCGTCACCTCAACCTCGAGCTGACCCGGCGACCACCCGGCATACCCCGCGAAGATCCGCAGCCCGGCGATCTCGGGGATGACCAGCACCGGAGGCGTGTCCAGGTCGACCAGGGCGATGCCGCCGAAGAGCCGCTTCACGCCCATGGGCTCCACGCCCTCCCCTGGGACGGTGACCAGCCCCAGGGCCGAGTCGAGGCCGACTGGACCGCCCTGGAACAGCCGCTGCGGCCGCGTCGCGTGCTCCTGCCAGCCCGGAAGGACCGCCTCGATGTCGGCGTCCATGGGCCGGTTCAGGATCACACCCTGAGCGCCGTCCTCGTCGTGGTGCAGGAGCAGCACGACGCTGCGGTGGAAGATCCCGTCGCTGATCTGCGGGGTCGCCACCAGGAGCTGTCCGGTCAGAGAGTCGACGTCCACAGATCCATTGTGCCCGTGGCGGGCTGGACCCTCCGGTCGACATGGAGACTCGTCCGCCGAGGGACGATGCAAGCGCCCACCAGCCCCGGCCGGCTCCGCCGGGGCAATGGAACGGCGAATGGAGCGACGACCGCGGTCGAGGACTGCCACGGCGCTGCGCACCAGCGGCGTTGACAGGCCCGTGCCCCGCGGTCGTCAGTCGGCGCGAGGGACGGTCAGTCGCGCCGCGGCCGGCTGAAGCCCGACCGGGAGTGCCGGCCCTGGCGGTCACCGGACCCGCGACCCGCCGAGGGACCGCCGCGACGCGGGCCCCCCGGACGCCTGCCTGCCCGCTGGCGCTGCGGACCCTCGACGATCCGGCGGAACTCGTCGTCCGAGATCGGGACCCCGGTGGGTTCGGTGGCACCGGTTGCAGCCAGCACCGCGTCGCCGGGGACAGCCTTCGCCAGCGGCACGCCCACACCCGCCTCGCGGAGCTGGCGCTCCATGGTGCGGCGCTGGTGCGGTAGGGCCAGAGTGACCACGGTCCCTTCCTCGCCCGCGCGAGCGGTGCGGCCCGAGCGGTGGAGGTAGTCCTTGTGGTCACCGGGCGGGTCGACCTGCAGCACGACCGACACGTCGTCGACGTGGATGCCGCGGGCGGCGACGTCGGTGGCGACCAGCACGGGCAGCGTGCCATCGCGGAAGGCGCCGAGGACCCGGTTGCGGGCGCTCTGGGTCAGGCCACCGTGCAGCGCGGCAGCGAGGATGCCCTGCTCCCGCAGCTGCAGGGCCACCCGGTCGGCACCGAGCTTGGTCCGGACGAACACCAGCGTGCGGCCCTTGCGGTTGGCCACATGGGCCGTGATCACCTTCTTGTGCGTCGGCTCGATGAGCAGGACGTGGTGCGCCATCGTGGAGACGCTGGCCTTGGCCTCGTCGGTCGAGTGGGTGACCGGGTCGATGAGGTAGCGCTCGACGAGTGTGTCGATGCCGTTGTCGAGGGTGGCCGAGAACAGCAGCCGCTGCCCACCCGCGGGAACCTCGTCGAGGATCGCCGTGACCTCGGGCAGGAAGCCCATGTCGGCCATGTGGTCGGCCTCGTCGAGCACGGCGACCTCGACGTCACCCAGCTCGACGGCGCCGCGGTCGAGCAGGTCGCGCAGGCGGCCCGGCGTCGCGATCAGGAGGTCCACGCCGCGTTCGAGTGCCGAGATCTGCGTCGCATACGACAGCCCGCCGGCCACGAGCTTGTGGCGCAGCCCGAGGACGTGCACGAGCGGCTCGAGCGCGTCGGAGACCTGCATCGCCAGCTCGCGGGTCGGGACGAGGACCATGGCCCGCGGGCGCCTGGCCGCGGACTGGCCGCCGGCCAGCCGCATCAGCGTCGGCAGGCCGAAGGCAAGGGTCTTGCCGGAGCCGGTCTGGCCGCGCCCGAGCACGTCTCGCCCGGCGAGGGCATCGGGGATGGTCGCGGCCTGGATCGGAAACGGGCTGGTGATGCCGTCTCGGGCGAGGCGCTCGACGATCCGCTCTGACAGCCCGAGAGCCGCGAAGCCGTTGTCCTCGGCGACCTCCACCGGCCCGGTTGAGGACACGCGGGTGGCCTTGGTCCAGGTGTCCGCGAGACTGCGCTCCGCCTCTGCCTCGGCATGACGCTGGGCGCGCTCCGCGTCGAAGTCGGGCCGGTCGAACCGGCGGCGATCACCGAAGCGACCGCGCTCGAAGTCACGGCGCTGCGGACGCTCGTCGCGCTCGAACCGCCGCGGACGCTCGGCCCGGTCGAAGTCACGGCGCGCCGGACGCTCGTCCCGCTCGAACCGCCGCGGACGCTCGGCCCGGTCGAACTCGCGGCGCTGCGGACGCTCGTCCCGCTCGAACCGGCGGGGACGTTCCGCCCGGTCGAACTCACGACGCGCCGGACGCTCGTCCCGCTCGAACCGCCGCGGACGCTCGGCCCGGTCGAACTCACGACGCGCCGGACGCTCGTCCCGCTCGAACCGGCGGGGTGGCTGTCCGTCTCGAGCCGGCCGGCCGGCATACTCCCGCTTCTTGTCCGTGGCAGGGGCGGGCGGCTGCCCGCGGTGGTGGGGCTTCTTGCCGCCCTTGGGAGCCGTGGCGCGCTTGGCCTCGGCCTTCTGGGAGGTGGACCAGCGCGCCTTTTTGGGCGTGCTGGATCGGGTCGTCTTGGGCACGGGATTCAACTCACTTCAGGTACTCGAGCAGACACGTCTCGAGCCACCCTGGCGAGGGCAACCATGGAAGACGAGCCTCAGACCGCCATGCGGGCCGGTCCGGTGGACCAGAGCAGCAAGATCGCTCTCCGGTGCGCTCACGCGGATAGGGGACGGGTGGAGGCCTCAGTGCCTCGGGTGGCGCTGCCGGCGCCGCCGCGCGAGTGCACACAGTCTACCAGCGGCGCAACCTCGCCCAGACCACACCCGCCGCGGCCCCCAGCGCCACCCCGACGAGGTCGGCGAGCGCGTCGAGCGGGTCACCGGTGCGGTGCGGCAGGATCGTGTGCTGGAGGAGTTCGCTCACCGGCGCGTGCAGGGCCAGCAGGCCCAGGAGGTATGCCGGCCGGAGGCCGGCAAGAAGCCCGGCGGCTGCCGGGGCGGCAAAGAGCAGGACGTGGACGGCCTTGTCAGCCACCGAGAACGGTTGCTCGACCGCGACCCTGGGCCAGTAGAGCGCTAGGAACTGCACGGCCAGCACGACGGCGAAGAGGGCGGTGGCCAGGGACAGCCGTGGTCGCGACGGCGGCTTGGCAGTCGTGGTCACGACGCGGAGGCACCCGGCGAAGGGGACGCACCCGGCGAAGGGGGCGCACCCGCCGACGCGAGCGCATCCGGCGCCGCAGCCGACTTCCGGGCCGCGGCCTCCACCGCCTGGGCCACGACCTTGGCGACGTCCGGGTGGAAGACGCTCGGGACGATGTAGGCGGGGTTGAGCTCTTCGGGCAGCACGGTGCCTGCGAGGGCCTGTGCCGCGGCCAGCATGACCTCCTCGGTGACCGTGGTCGAGTGCGCGTCGAGGAGCCCGCGGAAGACGCCAGGGAACACCAGGACGTTGTTGATCTGGTTGGCGAAGTCGGAGCGGCCGGTGGCTACGACTGCGGCATGCCGGGCTGCCTCCGCCGGGTCGACCTCCGGATCGGGATTGGCCAGCGCGAAGACGATCGCGTCGTCGGCCATCGTCGCGATGTCGCCGCCGGAGAGGACGTTGGGAGCCGAGACGCCCACGAAGACGTCCGCACCCGCGACGGCTTCCTTGAGCGTGCCCCGCAGTCCGCGGGCGTTGGTGTGCTCGGCCGACCATCGCAGGGCCGGATTGTCACCGCTGGCGATGTCCTCGCGCTCCAGGTGAAGCACGCCGTGGTAGTCGGCCACGACGACGTCCTTCGCCCCCGCGTGCAGCATCAGCTTGAGGATGGCGGTACCGGCTGCACCCGCACCGCTCATGACCACCCGGACATCCTCGAGGCGCTTGCCCACCACCCGCAGCGCGTTGGTCAGCGCGGCCAGGACGACGATCGCCGTGCCGTGCTGGTCGTCGTGGAAGACCGGGATGTCGAGCTCGTTGCGCAGTCTGGCCTCGATCTCGAAGCAGCGCGGGGCGGAGATGTCCTCGAGGTTGATCCCGGCGAACACCGGCGAGATCGCCTTGACGGTGCGGATGATCTCCTCGGTGTCCTGGGTGTCGAGGCAGATCGGGAAGGCGTCGATGTCGGCGAACCTCTTGAACAGTGCGGCCTTGCCCTCCATCACCGGAAGGGCGGCGAGCGGACCGAGGTTGCCGAGGCCGAGGACCGCAGAGCCGTCGGTCACGACCGCCACGGTGTTGCGCTTGATCGTCAGCCGCCGGGCGTCCTCGGGGTTGGCGGCGATGGCGGCGCAGATGCGCGCGACGCCGGGGGTGTAGATCAGCGAGAGGTCGTCACGGTTGCGGATCGGCACCTTGGGCTCGATCTTGAGCTTGCCGCCCAAGTGCACGAGGAACGTGCGGTCGGAGACCTTCCCGATCTCGACGCCCTCGACCGCGCGCATCGCCTCGACCAGCTCGTCGGCATGGGCGGTGTCGCGGGCTGCGGCCGTGACGTCAACCCTCAGCCGGTCGGGCCCCGAGGCGGTCACGTCGAGTCCGGTCACGAGCCCGCCGGCCGCCTCGATCACCCCCGTCAGCTCGCTGACGGCGGTCGCGCGGGCGGCGAGGATGAGCCTCACCGTGATCGAGTTGCTGACAGAGGGAACGGCGGTCATGGCTGTGATTGAACCAACTACTGCCCAGTACGCCGAAGTCGCTCCAGGGTGCGGCGTCGCGCCATGGCGAAAAGGTCGCGGTCGTGGAGGACCTGCCCGTTGACCGCCAGCCAGACGCAGGCCGCGGCCAGGGGCAGCTCGACCAGGAGCGCCATCGCCAGCGCGACCCAGCGGTCATCCGCGTCCGCGGCCATGACCACGTCGAACCAGGCGTCGACGCAGAGCAGCGTGGCGGTCGCCGACGCTGCGACGGGAAGCCAGCGCCCGATGCGCACGGCCGACCAGGCCGTGAACGCGAGGGCCGCCACCAGCACCAGGTCGAACCCTGCCCAGGCCATGGCGTAGTGGGCAGCGGTCTCCCGGTCCGGCAGGGTCCACATGAGGTATGCCGTCCACGGCACCAGCAGTGCCGAACAGGCCGCGAAGACCCAGCCGACCCACCGGGTGAGGCGCTTGACCTGACCGGTTTCGCCGGTTTGCGAGGCGAGCGGCTCAGGCACGGCCCGCAGGAAGCTCGGACCAGGCCTCCGTCGGCACGGTGCGCGCCCCCGCCGACTCGTCGGGCAGGTCGGCGACCAGCACGTATCGCTCGTGGTCGATCGGCTTGCCCCAGTAGACCGGGTCGTCCAGGGGCACCACCCGGACCGACGTGGCCATCGGGGCGACGGCCTTGCGCAGTCGGGTGGAGGTGACGCCCGAACGCCACGGAAGCTGCGGCTTGTCGCCGGCATCGGCGTCGTCGCTGCCCCAGAAGCCCTCGATGAGCACCATGCGGCCGCCTGGCCGCAGCGCCCTGGCCCACCGCCGCAGCGAGGCCTCGGGGTCGGGCAGGGTCCACAGGACATGGCGCGCCAAGACCGCATCAAGCGCCTGCGGCGGCACCGGCGGGTCGCTCACGTCCGCCTTGAGCACATGGACCGCGGCACCGAACTGCGTTGTCTTGGCTCGCGCCCGCTCGACCATCTGCGCCGACAGGTCGAAGGCCTGCACCTCGTGGCCCAGCTCGGCGGCCACGACGCTCAGGGACCCGGTGCCGCAGCCGAAGTCCCCCACGACGCCGGGGGAAGAGGGCAGCCACATGCGCAGCAGGTCCTTCCAGGCCCTCCGCGTGTCGGCGTCGAGCAGCCCGTGGTCGGCTTCCTGGTCGTAGTCCTCGGCCCGCGCGTCCCACGTGGCCTCGATCTCGGAACGCTCCATCAGGCCACACTCTCACGGCCTGACAGCCCCGACTTTGTCTGCCCACGGATCGCGGCCGGATTCCCCGAAGCCGTCCAGGCGCTCCTGCCGCAGACGAAGTCGGCCTAGGCTCTGGTCATGAGCGCGCGCGCAGAAGCCAGCCCGCACGTCGAAGTTGTCGGGGCGGGCTCGGCCAGCAGCGCACCCGACACGGTCGCGATCCTGGCGCGGGTGCAGTGCGAGGCGCCCGAGGTGGCGGCCGCCCTCGGCGACGCCAGCAGACGCACCGCAGGGATGGCTCAGGCCGCTCGCGACCACGGCGTGGCAGACTCCGACCTGCAGACGGCGGGTGCCGGGGTCCAGCCACAGCGCGACCGCGACGGTCAGCGCGTCACCGGCTACACGGCATACCAGTCGGTGAAGATCCGCGTGCGCGACCAGAGCCGCGTCGGCGACCTGATCTCGGCCCTCGCCGGCATCGCCGGCAATGCCCTCGCGATCGACAACATCTCGCTCGAGCTCAGCGACCCGGCTCCCCTGCTGCGCAGGGCTCGGGAGGCGGCGTTCGCCGACGCTCGGGAGAAGGCCGAGCAGTATGCCGCGCTGGCCGGACGCACGCTCGGGGACGTGGTGTGGGTCAGCGACCTGCCGGCCCGGAGGCCCAGTCCAATGCCCCGGTACGAGATGATGGCGGCAACGTCAGACATGTCCATGGAGATGGGCGAGCACACCGAGACCACTCAGGTCGCGGTCCGATGGGAATGGACCTAGGCATGGCCAGCACGACGCTCACTGCAGAGAACTTCCAGTCGACCGTGACGGGAAACGACATCGTCCTCGTCGACTTCTGGGCCGACTGGTGTGGGCCCTGCCAGCGCTTCGCGCCGGTCTACGAGGAGGCGTCGGCCAAACACGACGACATCGTCTTCGGAAAGGTCGACACCGAGGCCGAAAAGGCCTTGGCGAAGGTCGCGAACATCACGTCGATTCCGACCCTCATGGCCTTCCGCGAGGGCATCCTCGTGTTCGCCCAGCCGGGCGCGCTGCCTCCTCCCGCTCTCGAGTCGGTCATCGAGGGCGTGCGCAGGCTCGACATGGACCAGGTTCGCTCGCAGCTGGCCCACCAGGACTGACGGGTGGGCGTTCCCGGTCTGGCAGGCCCGGTCTGCCACCGCCGAGCTGACACCGCCGGGCTGCCGAGCGGGTCTGCCTCAGGCGGCGAGACTGGCCAAAGGGCCCACCATCCCCTGAGTGGCGGGCCCTTTGGACGACTCGCGTGATGTGAGCGCAGTTGGTGGAGGTGGCGGGAATTGAACCCGCGTCCATTGACGGGAAACCAGGGCTTCTCCGGGTGCAGTGCGCTACGGAGTTTCTCGGCCCCAGGGCTCGCGCGCACACGTTCCCTGACAGGCCCAGTTGAGTGAGAGTCCCGCGCAGCCCCCCAACATGACTGCGCAGCGAGCTTCCTAGCTGACGCCAGGCACTGAGACGGAAGCTAGCTCAGGCTGACGGACTTCGAGGCTCGCTCAGGCGGCGAGGGCGAAGTCGGTGCGCTTGGAGTTGGCACCTATGAGTTTGCAAGGAGCGTTAACGAGACAACCTTGCGTCCTCGACCCGCTTCCCCTGATATGCCGACCAATGTCGAAACCGATCACCCCCATGATCCTGTGGAGACGAGTCTCCGATCAGGGGGCGCACACATCCCGCTGTTCAGTTTGTTGCCGGTCTGACCGGCTGTCCTGCGAACAGTATCTCCTGCCGCCGACAATGACTCCAACCACATTTCGGCCGACGGCATTCCCGCGGCATCTCCGGACATCCGCGCGGGGAGGCTGTTCGCTGTCTGGGCTCCTCCACTGTCCGTATGCCGGTATGCACGTCTCAATCTGTGACACGTCACTAGGATCATCGTGACGTCATCCCCCACACCTGGGAGGTCCTCGTGTTCAGCAAGGTTCTCGTCGCCAACCGAGGCGAGATCGCTGTCCGGGCGTTCCGCGCAGCCACCGAGCTCGGCGCCAAGACGGTGGCTGTCTTCCCGCACGAGGACCGCAAGTCCGAGCACCGGCTCAAGGCCGACGAGGCTTACCAGATCGGCGAGGAGGGGCATCCTGTCCGCGCATACCTCGACCCTGCGGCCATCGTGCGCACGGCCGTGGAGTGTGGAGCCGACGCCGTCTACCCGGGCTACGGGTTCCTCTCGGAGAATCCCGCCCTCGCCGAGGCCTGCGCCAATGCCGGCATCACCTTCGTGGGGCCGCCCAGCGAAGTCCTGCACCTGACCGGCAACAAGGCTCGCGCGATCGCGGCTGCCAAGGCGGCGGGACTCCCCACGCTGCGGAGTGTGCCGCCGAGCGACACGCTGGAAGACCTCCTGGCCGCCGCCGACGGCATCGGCTTTCCGGTATTCGTCAAGGCGGTCGCAGGTGGTGGCGGCCGGGGCATGCGCCGGGTCGAGCGCCCCGAGGACCTCAGCGACGCCCTCGCCGCGGCGATGCGGGAGGCCGAGTCCGCGTTCGGGGACGCCACGGTGTTCCTGGAGGAGGCCGTGGTCGACCCCCGGCACATCGAGGTGCAGGTTCTCGCGGACGGGCAGGGCGACGTCATCCACCTCTACGAGCGCGACTGCTCGGTGCAGCGCCGCCACCAGAAGGTGGTGGAGGTCGCGCCCGCCCCGAACCTCGACCCCGTGCTTCGCGACCGGATCTGTGCCGATGCCGTTGCCTTCGCCCGCAAGATCGGCTACGTCAACGCCGGCACCGTCGAGTTCCTCCTGGACCCCACTGGGCGCCACGCCTTCATCGAGATGAACCCGCGCATCCAGGTGGAGCACACCGTGACGGAGGAGATCACCGACGTCGACCTCGTCGGTGCGCAGCTGCGCAT
The DNA here is from genome assembly GCA_963715025.1 of uncultured Actinomycetota bacterium. Classification (GTDB taxonomy): domain Bacteria; phylum Actinomycetota; class Actinomycetes; order Actinomycetales; family Dermatophilaceae; genus DASSJT01. Next base: position 121,674 of record CAVQQQ010000003.1, read on the forward strand.
CGCGAGCGGTGAAACCCTGGCGGACCTCGGGTTGAGCCAGGACCGGGTCCAGATCCGCGGCGCGGCGCTCCAGTGCCGCATCACCACCGAGGACCCGGCCAACGAGTTCCGCCCCGACACCGGGCGCGTCACGGTCTACCGGTCTGCCGGTGGGGCGGGCGTGCGGCTGGACGGCGGCACGGTCTTCGTCGGGGCCGAGATCGGCGCGCACTTCGACTCGATGCTGGTCAAGCTCACGTGCCGTGGCTCCGACTTCCGCACAGCGGTGCGGCGAGCCCGACGAGCTCTGGCCGAGTTCCGGATCCGCGGGGTCAGCACGAACATCCCGTTCCTCCAGGCGCTCCTCGACCAGCCCGACTTCCAGGCCGGGCGGGTGACGACCGGGTTCATCGATGCCCACCCCGAGCTGCGCACCTCCCGGGTGCCGGCCGACCGAGGCACCAAGCTGCTGACCTACCTGGCGACGGTCACGGTGAACCAGCCCCACGGGCCGGCTCGCACCCGAGTGTCGCCGCGCAGCAAGCTGCCAGACATCGACCGCGACGCTCCACCGCCGCCCGGCGCCCGCGACCAGCTCATCCTCCGCGGGCCTGAAGCCTTCGCCCGGAACCTGCGCGGGCAGACCCCCGTCGGGGTGACGGACACGACGTTCCGGGACGCGCACCAGTCGCTGCTTGCGACCCGGGTGCGCACCCGCGACCTCATGCATGTCGCCCCCTACGTCGCGCGACTCACCCCACAGCTGCTCAGCGTCGAGGCATGGGGTGGCGCTACCTACGACGTTGCGCTGAGGTTCCTCTCCGAGGATCCCTGGGAGCGGCTTGCCCTGTTGCGCCAGGCCATGCCGAACCTTCCCCTGCAGATGCTGCTGCGCGGGCGCAACACCGTCGGCTACACGCCCTACCCGACCCGGGTCACCGATGCCTTCGTCACCGAGGCCGCCCGCGCCGGCATCGACATCTTCCGGATCTTCGACGCTCTCAACGATGTCGACCAGATGCGCCCCGCCATCGACGCGGTCCGCGAGACCGGCACCGCTGTCGCCGAGGTGGCTCTCTGCTACACAGGCGACCTGTCCAGCCCGAGTGAGCGGCTCTACACCCTCGACTACTACCTCGGGCTCGCCGAGCAGATCGTCGACGCCGGCGCGCACGTGCTGGCCATCAAGGACATGGCCGGCCTCCTGCGCGCCCCCGCGGCCGCGCGTCTCGTATCGGCCCTCAGGCAGAGTTTCGACCTGCCCGTGCACCTCCACACGCACGACACTGCAGGCGGTCAGCTGGCCACCCTCCTCGCGGCGATCGGTGCCGGCGTCGACGCCGTCGATGCCGCCAGCGCCCCCATGGCCGGGACGACAAGCCAGCCACCGCTGTCGGCCCTCGTGGCTGCCACCAACGGCACTGACCGCCAGACCGGCCTCGACCTGCAGGCCGTGTGCGACCTCGAGCCATATTGGGAGGCCGTCCGCCACCTCTACGCACCCTTCGAGTCCGGGCTTCCCTCCCCCACCGGCCGCGTCTACCGCCACGAGATCCCGGGGGGCCAGCTGTCCAACCTGCGCCAGCAGGCCATCGCCCTCGGCCTCGGCGAGCGGTTCGAAGCCATCGAGGACATGTACGCAGCGGCCAACGACATCCTCGGCAACATCGTCAAGGTGACCCCGTCCTCCAAGGTGGTGGGCGACCTGGCCCTGGCCCTGGTCGGAGCGGGAGCCGACCCCCGCGCCTTCGAGGCCGACCCCACGGCATACGACATCCCGGACTCGGTCATCGGCTTCCTCAACGGCGAGCTGGGCGATCCCCCAGGGGGCTGGCCGGAGCCGTTCCGGACCAAGGCCCTGAAGGGGCGCACCGCGCGCCCCCGCGTCACCGAGCTGGCGGCCGAGGACGAGAAGGCCCTGGCCGAGAACCCGCGGCCCACTCTCAACCGGCTGCTCTTCGCCGGACCTGCCAAGGACTTCCTGGCCTCCCGCGAGACCTACTCCGATCTGGCTGTGCTCGGAACACGCGAGTTCCTCCACGGGCTTGACCTCGGCGTGGAGCACGAGGTCGACCTCGAGCCCGGCAAGAAGCTCATCCTCGGGCTCCAGTCCATCTCCGAGCCTGATCAGCGCGGCATGCGCACGGTGATGTGCACGGTCAGCGGCCAGCTCCGGCCGGTTCAGGTGCGCGACGAGTCGATCGCGGTCGACGTGCGCACCGCCGAGCGGGCCGACCCGGCCGTCAGGGGTCAGGTGGCAGCGCCGTTCGCGGGAGTTGTGAGCCTCGCGGTCGAGCAGGGCCAGGCGGTGGAGGTGGGCGCCGTGGTCGCCACCATCGAGGCCATGAAGATGGAGGCCAACATCACGACGCCGGTCGCCGGCACGGTGGAGCGGCTCGCGATCGGCTCGCAGCAACAGGTGGAGGGCGGCGACCTGTTGGTCGTGATCGGCTGAGTTTGGGCCCCTGACCAGCGGGTACCGAGAGTCCGTCCGAACACCACCAACTCAGAGGAGCTGTGAGATGGGATTCGACGACAAGATCGGCAATGCCACCGAAGACATGGCCGGCAAGGCCAAGGAAGCGGCCGGCAAGGCGACTGACGACGAGAGCCTCGAGGCCGAAGGTCAGATGGACCAGAGCAAGGCCGACCTCAAGCAAGCCGGCGAGAAGGTGAAGGACGCCTTCGACAGGTGATCCGACCGGACGGGAGCGGGCTGCGCACCAGGGGGTGCGCAGCCCGCTCGTGTCTCCGGTGGACCTCTCAGGCGTTACCAGGAGCCACCCGAGTCGCCTCCTCCGCCGCCGCCGGAGAACCCGCCGCCCACGGAGAAGCCGCTGCTGCCCGACGATCCTGGCGTCGAGACGAAGGTGCCCGCAGCGGTGGTCGAGAACGAGTCCATGCTTGCCGCGAGGTTGCCGAAGCCGCCATCGCCGAACGCTCCGACGTACCAGATCGGCGCGGGGATGGTGTAACCGGCTGCCCGTGCCGCAGCCGCAACCTCCTCGAAGGTCTGCGCCCATTTGTCGGCGACGCCGAAGACGATGGCGAAGGGCAGGTAGCGGCTGAAGATGTCCTGCGCCTCCTCCCACTTGATCTGGTTGGCCTCGGCGGTGACGAGGTACTGCCGGAAGCCCAGTGACTGAGCAAGGACCGCCGAGCCGTCCGCGGTGCGGGCCGCCATGCGCTTGCCGAGGGCGGTGACGATGAAACCACTGACGATGATCCCGGCCGAGAGGGCCAGGGGCGGGGGGAACGGCAGCGGGTTGTTGTCGAACAGGCCGCTGAAGCCCCCGCCGAACCCGAACAGCCAGATCGAGACGAAACCCGCGCCCACGAGGAACCGGCCGAGGGTGACCCAGCCGCTGCGCTGTGCCTTCGGCGACCGGCGGAACCACCCGCGCCGAACGACCTCGCTGTACATCTGTGACTGCACCCGGGCCAGCGTGGGGGCAAAGGTGTTCTTGAGGTCGCTCAGGTAGACCGCAGGGCCGGCGGCGAACACTCCATCGAGCAGCTCCTGCTCATAGGGTGCCAGGGAGGTCCCGGGCGCCGGCGCGGCGTCAACCCGCGTGATGAGCCAGTCACCTCGGGAGAACAAGCCACGTCCCTCGACCTCGGCGAGGGTGAGATGGCCTCGAACCGCCAGGTCGATCAGCGTGCCCGTGACGTCGACGACGTCCGCGGACTCGTCGATGACCGTGCCGAGCATACCCGGCTGGACTGCGGCCGGCGGCGTGAACTGGACGGCGACCGTGGGCGCCCTGCCGCTCACGACCACCTGGCCTGAGTCTCCGCTGCCCGGGGTCAGCCCGGGCGTCAGACCGGCATACTGCTCGTCCCTCCCCCGCTGGTAGACCAGCAGCCCCATGAACCCCGCTGCGAGCAGGGGCAGCAGCACACCCAGTCCCAGGAACAGGCCCGCAGCCAGCCTCTGGGTGCGCGGCGAGAGCACGCTCTCGTTGGAGGTACCCGTGTCGCCCTCGCGGACGTCCGGCTCCAGGGTCCCGAAGGCCGAGCGCGGGAACGAGGCCAGGATGGAGGCCCCCTCACCCGGCTTGGCATCCGGCGCGGCGAAGGTCGTGACAGTGCCCGCTTTGGCCTCGCACTGATCGGTCGCGCCGCGCTCCCCGTAGAAGCAGGCCGCCTTGGTCGCGGCGATCGGGCCGGTGAGCGTCGCGGTGACGTTCTCGTAGATGTCGTTGTTGGAGGGGTCGACGAGGTTGTAGTAGAACTCAGCGCTCGTGTTGTCGATCGCGTTGATGTAGTTGGCTAGCCGGAACTTCACCACGTAGCTCTGCCGCCCCTGAACGGTCTTGGACGGGTTGCCGATCCGAATCCGTTTGAAGGCGCCGAAGTCGGTGATCGAGATGTCCGCCGGGGCGCCGGTCGGCGAGGCCGCCGACACCGCGCTGAGCTCGTAGTAGCGGTAGCGGTTCGCCTGGTTCTGGTAGCCGGCGCGGACTTTGACCAGGCGCTCGATCCCGTGGCGCTCCTCCCCGCTGGGGAACTGCCAGGTGATGTTCTGGGTGACGTTGATCGATCCGTCGGCGTTGGCGACATAGTCGACGTGGAATCGGGTCGCCTTGTCCTGTGCGCTCACCCCCCAGGCTGCGGCCGGCTGGCCCACCGCCGGCTGGCCCGCGGCGGGCTGGCTGGCGGCAGGCTGGCTGGCGGCGGAGGCGTATGCCGCGCCAGCAACCGCACTGCCCGCGGCCAGGACCAGGGTCGCAGCCAGGGCCGCCACTCTGCCCACGGCTGGTGGCAGCGGGCGCTGTCGCCCCGGCCGCCTCGGCCTGCGGGGCGGTCTCGACAGCAGCGGCATTAGCGCCCCCTGGAGTGCAGTGCGCGCTCGGCGTCGCGGCGGTCCTGCCGCTCGCGCATCGACTGGCGCTTGTCGTAGGACTTCTTGCCCTTGGCGATGGCGAGCTCGACCTTGGCCCGACCGTCCTTGAAGTACAGGGATAGGGGCACGATCGTGTGGCCGCTCTCGCGGGTCTTCTGGGCGATCTTGTCGAGCTCGCGCCGGTTGAGCAGGAGTTTGCGGCGGCGTCGGGGGGTGTGGTTGGTCCAGGTGCCGGCGACGTACTCGGGGATGTGGACGCCCTCGAGCCACAGCTCGTCGCCCCGGAAGGTGGCGTAGCCATCAATGAGGGAGGCCCGCCCCATGCGCAGCGACTTCACCTCGGTGCCCATCAAGACCAGGCCGGCTTCGAAGGTGTCCTCGATGAGGTAGTCGTGACGCGCCTTGCGATTGCTCGCAATCACCTTGCGCCCCTGCTCCTTGGCCACCGCCGGTCCCTCACTCCGTGCTCGCTGCGGACTCGTGCCCGCGTGCTTGCTGATTCGGATCGCAACGCTACCCTGCGCGGCCGGGTCTTCGGTCAGCGGTGCAACCCCCTCCGCAGGACTCTGTATGCCGGATGGGCAGGGTGGGGGACGCCTAAAGCCACCGGCGCGGGTCGACCGGCGTTCCGTCCTGGCGGGTCTCGAAGTGGAGGTGACAGCCGGTGGAGAGGCCGGTGGTGCCCACGTAGCCGATGACCTGGCCGCGCTGCACATGGCCGCCGTGCACCGCGAACCGGCTCATGTGGTTGTACGTGGTGGTGAGGTCGACCCCGCGGTGGATTCCATGGTCGATCACGATCCGGTTCCCATAGCCGCCACCCCACCCGGCGGACACGATCGTCCCAGCCGCCGCGGCGCGGATCGGCGAGCCGCAGGCCCCCGCGTAGTCGCGACCCGCGTGGAGGCGCCAGTAGTGCAGGATGGGGTGCCACCGCAGCCCGAACTCGGAGGAGACCCAGGCGTTGGACGGCGCCGAGAGCAAACCGCCCGAGTCACGCGGCGGCACATAGGCGCGCCCGGCGCGGCGGGCAGCCGCCCGGGCCGCCGCCTCGCGGGCGGCCGCAGCGCGCTTCTCGGCGGCGGCGCGGGCGCGCAGCACGGCAGCGAGCCGGTCGGACTCACGCTGCAGGTCGGCCAGCCGCTTCTTCTCGGCTGCCTGTTTCGCCGTCAGCGCCCTGGTCTGGGCGGCTTGGGTCACCGCAAGCGCGTCCAGCTCGGTCTTGGCCGTCGCGGCGGCGGTTCGAGCCGCGCTGGCCTGCCGGAGTGCCTCGGCCGCCTGTGCCTCGGCCCGCGCGACGTCTTCGCGCAGCGCTGTGAGGTGGGCCCGCTGGGCATTGGCGCTCGCCTGCTGCGCGGCCAGCCGCCCGAGGCTCTGGGCCTGGACGTCGAGGACCGTGTCGGCCATGGCGATGCGGGTGGCGAAGTCGTCCGGGCTGGTCGAGTCGAGGGCCACGGAGAGCTGGCCGAGGCCCTGGTCCTGGTACATCTGGGCGGCGAAGTGGGCGACCCGGGTCCGGGCCGCGGAGATCTGGGCGGTGGTCTTCGCCAGCTCCTCCTCGGCCCGGGTCTCGTTGGCGCGGGCGACGTCGAGCGCGATGAGCATGGCGTCGTGGCGCTGGTTGGCGGTCCGCTCGTCGGCCTGGGCGCGGACCAGCTTCGCCTGCGCCACGGGAATCGCTGCGTGGGTCTTGTCCAGTGCCGCGGCAACGCTCCTGAGGTCAGCGGACGTGTCGTCGAGTTCGTTCTTGAGCTGCTCGATCCCGCGGTCGACCTTGCGCTTGTCGTTCCGGGGGTCAGCGGTTGCCGCCGTGGAGGCCACTAGGGCCAGGCAGCAGCCGATGACGATGGCGGCCCCGAGCAGGCTTCCTCCCCGCAGCGCGTGGCGGCCTCGCCGCGGCGCGGACATGGCCAAGCGGTCAAGTCCCATGAATCACATTGGTAACACCAATCACACTGGTGTGCCAAGTGCAACGCGCCGGGAGCGCCCCCTGAACCTAGCCCGCACTCAGGCACGCGTCAGACGCGCAGGTACCGCCAGAGTGTGATCCAGGCCGTCGCGATCGAGAGCGCGGCCATGCCCAGGATCATCCAGGGCGTCACCACCCAGACGTCGGAGACGCCGATGAAGGCCTGGTCGAGGATCAGCTTGTTGAGGTAGTGGCCGAACCCGTAGTTGACCGTTGTCCACAGCAGGCCGGTGGCCAGAACAGCACCGGCGAGGGCCGCGACCAGGGTCTCCACGATGAACGGAAAGCGGATCGTGAAGTTGGACGCGCCGACCAGCTTCATGATGCCGATCTCACGTCGCCGGGTGAACGCCGCCTGACGGATCGTCGTGGCCATGAGCAGGGTCGCGCACAGCACCATGAGCGCCGCGAGAATAAACGAGAAGAGCGTGATCAGGTTGATCCCGGTGAAGACCTTCTCGAGCACCTTCTTCTGGTCCTGCACGAGCCCCACACCGGGCGCCCCCTCGAAGGAGCTGACGATGATGTCGTACTTCGTGGGATCGGACAGCTGCACACGGTAGCTCTGTGGGATGTCGCCAACCTGGACACTCCCGGCCAGCGGGCTGTTGCGGAACTGCTCCTGGAACCGGTCGTACGCCTGCTGCTCGGACTCGTAGTAGACGTTCTTGACCAGCGGCTTCATGGTCTCCAGCTGGGCCTTGATGGTCTGCTTCTGCTCCTCGGTGACCGGCCTGCCGGCGCAGTTGGACTGCCCGGAGTTCTCCGTGCACATGAAGATCGTGACCTGCACCCGGTCGTACCAGAATCCCTTGAGGGTGTCGGCCTGACGCTGCGCTAGCAGCCCCAGCCCTAGCAGGTACATCGACACCATCGTCACGAGGATGACCGAGAGGGCCATGGTCAGGTTGCGTCGCAGACCGATCCAGATCTCGCTGAGCATGAACTGCAGTCGCATCAGGTATGCCGTGCTCTTCCGTGTGGGGTCGCGGTCCGGTGTCGTGCTTGGTTGCCTTGCACCCCGGCTCAGCCTTCGCCGGCGGGCGGGGTGGTCGGCTTGGTGCGCCTCCGCGGTGCTGTCCTTCGTAGGCCTGGCTTCCGCGGAGCGGGCTTGCGCGGCGGTGTGGCCTGGGTCGGTTCCGCCTCCGCCCCGGACTGGTCCGGCTGGTGAGCCTCGTCCACGTCGTCGTCAACGTCGTCAAGGTTGACCGCCTCGACCGCCTCGCCCGCCCTGGCCCCCACCGGGTCCCGCGGGCGGTCCGAGCGCGCGACGGGCTCTTCGGACCGCACGGGCTCGTTCGGGGCCGGCTCGTTCGGGGCGGGCTCGTAGGTGCCGCCGGGCTCGTCGCGGACCACGACTCCGTCGCTCAGCTCGACCACGCGCTTCCGGAGCTGGTTGACGATGTCGTCGTCGTGGGTGGCCATCACGATCGTGGTGCCCGTGCGGTTGATCCGGTCGAGCAGGCGGACGATGTCGAGACTGATCGCCGGGTCGAGGTTTCCCGTGGGCTCGTCGGCGAGCAGGATCGGCGGCTTGTTGACGAACGCCCGCGCGATGGCGACCCGCTGCTGCTCGCCGCCGGACAGCTCGTGCGGCAGCCGCTTCTCCTTCCCCTCCAGACCGACCATCTCCAGCGTCTCGGGCACCACTTGGCGAATCGCATGTCCGGACTTGCCCAGCACCTGGAGGGCGAAGGCGACGTTCTGGTAGACCGTCTTGTTGGGCAGGAGCCTGAAGTCCTGGAACACCGTGCCGATCTCGCGGCGCAGGCGGGGAACCTTGCGCAGTGGGAGCGTGCGCAGCTCGCGACCAGCCACGAGCACCGAGCCCTCGGTTGCCTGCTCCTCCCGCAGGACAAGCCGCAGCAGGGTCGACTTGCCCGAGCCGGACGGCCCCACGATGAAGACGAACTCGCCGCGCTCGATGTTGAGGTCGACCCCGGAGAGGGCGGGTCGGCTTGATCTCGGATAAGTCTTGGTGACGTTCTCGAACCGAATCATGCGCGGTCTGGGGCCTTCACACCTTGAGGACAGGACGGCATACGGGCTGGTGCGCCTGTGGCGCTCCCGGGTGCGTTTCGAGGATAGGCAGCCCTGGGCAGGATCGCGTGCAGCCGCCGACGTTCGGCGTGCCCGCAGGGCGCCGGCCCCCTCCGGAGCAGGCCCGTGGTCAGACCGGGGTCAGGCCCGGGCCTTCTCTTGCTCCTTGCGCCACCGGATGCCGGCCTCGATGAACCCGTCGATGTCGCCGTCGAAGACAGCCTGCGGGTTGCCGACTTCGTACTCGGTGCGCAGGTCCTTGACCATCTGGTAGGGCTGCAGGACGTAGGACCGCATCTGTTCTCCCCAGCTCGCCTTGACGTCGCCCGCCATCTCCTTCTTGGCAGCGGCCTCCTCGGCCTTCTTGAGCAGGAGGAGGCGCGACTGGAGCACGCGCAGGGCGGCGGCCCGGTTCTGGATCTGGGACTTCTCGTTCTGCATCGACACGACGATGCCGGTCGGGATGTGCGTCATGCGCACCGCCGAGTCGGTCGTGTTGACCGACTGGCCGCCGGGACCGCTGGAGCGGAAGACGTCGACCTTGATCTCGCTCTCGGGGATCTCGACGTGGTCGGTCGACTCGATCAGCGGGATCACCTCGACAGCGGCGAAGCTGGTCTGGCGGCGGCCCTGGTTGTCGAACGGGCTGATCCGCACCAGGCGATGGGTGCCGCCCTCGACCGAGAGGTTGCCGAAGGCGTAGGGCACGTTGACCTCGAAGGTGGCCGACTTCAGGCCGGCCTCCTCGGCGTACGACGTGTCCATGACCTTGGTCGGGTAGCCGTGGCGCTCCGCCCAGCGGAGGTACATGCGCAGCAGCATCTCGGCGAAGTCGGCGGCGTCGACGCCACCAGCGCCGGAGCGGATCGTGACGACCGCCGCCCGCTCGTCGTACTCCCCGTTGAGGAGGGTGCGGACCTCCAGCTCGCCCACCGACTTCTTGAGCGACTGCAGCTCGTGCTCGGCCTCGACCATGGTCTCGGCATCGCCGCCGTCCTCGGTGCCCATTTCCACCAGGGTCTCCAGGTCGTCGATCCGGGCGTCCATGCTCGTCACCCGCTCGTACTCCGCATTGGCGCGCGACAGCTCGGAGGTGACGGCCTGGGCCTTCTCCTGGTCGTCCCAGAGATCCGGGGCGGCCGCCTTGGTCTCGAGGTCGGCGATCTTGGCCTTGAGGGACTCGAGGTCGGTCACCTCGCGCACGGACGCCATGGTCCCGCGCAGGTCCTTGATCTCTTGGGTGAAGTCGACAGCCACGAGAGTCAAGCCTAAGGCACTGGCGCCGTATGCCGGTCGGCCCGCAGCGCTGCCCGCGCGCCCGCAGGTGCGTAGGGTTCGGCCATGGGCGATGAGCTGATGGCATTCGATGAGGACTGGTCCACCGCGCTGTGCGTTGCCGCACACCCCGACGACCTCGAGTACGGCACCGCGGCGGCGGTGCACCGGTGGATCGAACAGGGCAAGACGGTCACCTACGCGCTGGTGACACGGGGCGAGGCGGGCATCGACGGCATGGCGCCCTTCGAGGCGGCCTCGGTGCGCGAGGCCGAGGAGGTGGCCGGCGCCGCGGAGGTGGGGGTCGACGTGGTCGACTTCCTCGATGGGCACACGGACGGCACGATCGAGTACGGACTGGCCCTGCGCCGCGACCTGGCCCGTGAGATCCGCCGACGCCGCCCCGACGTCGTCATCACCGGCACGCACCGCGAGCGCTTCGCCGGCGGCGGCACCAACCAGGCAGACCACCGGGCCGTCGGGCTCGCGGTCATCGACTCATGCGCCGACGCAGGGAATCGGTGGATCTTCCCGGAGCTGATCGAGGAGGGCTTCCAGCCGTGGAGCGGGGTGCGCAGGATCGGCCTCGCCGGCTCCCCCGACGCCACGCACTTCGTCGACGTCGCCGGCCACTTCCACCCCGCGGTGCGGTCGCTGGAGGCGCACGCCCGCTACCTCGACGGTCTCGAGGGCGACTTCCCACCCCCGCGCGAGCTGCTCGGCATGATCCTCGGCGGTGGCGGTCAGCGGGCGGGTGTCGAGCACGCCGTGCTCTTGGAGGTCTTCGAGCGGTGAGCCTCGGCCCACGCGAGCGGGCGGTCGCCGACGCGGTCGACGCGGGCCAGGTGGCGCGCGACCTTGCCTCGCTGGTGGCGATCCCGTCGGTCGACGGCACGCCCGGCGAGGCGGAGGCCCAGCGCTGGTGCGCGGCTCAGCTGCGCCGGCTCGGCTTGGCGGTCGACGAGTGGGAGATCGACGTTGCTGCGCTACGCCAGCACCCGGAGTTCCCCGGGATGGAGGTCGACCGCGAGATGGCGGTCGGCTGCGTTGGGGTTCTGGGCGCCGACACCGCGGCTCCCGGGTCGTATGCCGTCCCTGGCTTGGCCCTGTACGGCCACACGGACGTGGTGCCACCGGGTGACGCCGCGTCGTGGGGCGGCCTCGATCCCTTCCGGCTCCGAGTCGAGGGCGATCTCGCCCACGGGCGCGGCTCCTGCGACATGAAGGCAGGTGTCGTCGCGACCCTTGCCGCGGCACGCGCCCTGCGCACCCTGGGCGTCGAGCTCGCGCGCCCCCTGGCCCTCCACCTGGTGAGCGCCGAGGAGGACGGCGGCGTCGGGGCCGTCTCGACTCTGGCCCGCGGCCATACGGCCGACGCGGTCGTGATCGCCGAGCCGACCAGCGGAACCATCGTGCCCGCGAACGGCGGCGCGCTCACGTTCCGGCTAGAGGTTCCCGGGCTGGCCACGCACGGCTCCACTCGCACCCACGGGGTCAGCGCGGTCACCGCGTTCGAGACTGTTCACGGCGCTCTCCGCGATCTCGAGGCGCGCCGCAATGCCCACGCTCCGGCGCTGTTCGCACACCTCGACCTCGCCTGGCCGCTCTCCGTGGGGGTCGTGCGGGCCGGGGCCTGGGCGAGCACGGTCCCAGACTCACTCGTCGCGGAGGGCCGCTACGGGGTCGCGATCGGCGAGACGGTCGGGCAGGCGCGGGCGGAATTCGAAGCGGCCGTGGCCGTCGCCTGCGCCGCCGACGCCTGGTTGCGCGACCACCCAGTGCGGGTGACCTGGCCGGGCGGCAGGTTCGCCTCGGCGGCGCTTCCGGAGGACTCTCCGCTGGTCGGCCAGGTCGCGTCTGCTGTCAGCCGCGTGCGGGACACCTCGCCGCCGGTCCTGGGGGCCCCCTATGGCTCCGACCTGCGGCATTACCAGGCACACGGCATACCGGCCGTGCAGTATGGGCCCGGCGACGTGCGCTACGCGCATGCGGGGGACGAGCACGTGAGCCTCGCCGACACGGTCGCGTGCGCCCAGGTCTATGCCGTGCTGGCGCTCGCGCTCTGCGGCTGACCTGAGCGGCCGCCGAGCCGTCGCCTGCTCGGGCCGGCACCCGGTTGCCGGCGCCTTGGTCCGAGCGGACGGTCAGCCTGTGTCCGACTTGTGGCTCACGAAGGCGTTGACCCAGCGTGTCCGCGGCACGCGGTCGATGAACATCGCCTTGACGAAAAGCGTGAGCGGAACCGCGAGCAACAGTCCCAGGGGTCCCATCACGATGGCCCAAAAGGCCAGGGAGATGAACGTCACCGTCGTATTGAGGCCCACGGCGTCACCAGCGAACTTGGGCAGCAGCAGACTCTGGGTGACGAAGTTGATGACGATGTATGCCGCGACCACGCCGATCAGCGTGCCGGTGCCGCCGTCCAGATATCCCAGAATCGCTGGGGGGACGAGGGCGAGCAGGAAGCCGATGTTCGGGATGTAGTTGGCGACAAAGGCCAGCAGCCCGAAGGTGAACGCCAGCGGCACATTGAGGACGAGCAGGGTGATCACGTCGAGGGTGGCGAGGAGGACGCCGAAGATCGTGCTGACGGCCCAGTACCTGCGCACGTGGTGGGCGAAGTCGTTGAGGGCCTCGACGACGTCTCCCCGCTGGGCTGAGATCGCCTGGAGACGGGACGGCAGGTTCTGCCCGTCCAGCGTCATGAAGGCAATGGCCAGCAACATCAGCAGGGTCGCGGTGGTGGCACCGCCGATGCTGCCCAGGAGCGTCTGGGCCACGCCGAGGACGCTGGCGGGGTCGATCCGGCTCAACGCGGTGTCGACCTGCTGCTGGCCGATCCCGAAGCGAGCCAGCTGGTGGAGGAGGTTCTGGTACAGGTCCGAGAACTGACTGGCGTAGTTGGGGACCACGGTCGCGAAGCGCGCGACAGCCACGCCGATGGCTGCCAGCACCCCGAGCACCACGAGGTAGAGAACGAGGAGGAGGGCCACGGTACTGACCCAGGGCCGCACCCCGCGCCGGGTCAGCCACCCCCGGATCGGGTGCACCGTGATCACCAGGGTCAGTGCCAGAAACACCGGCGCCACGATCTGGGCGAACGTCTGCAGCCCCATGATGGCGAGGAACGCAGCGCCCATGCCGACCAGCGCCAGCAGCGACGACGACGGGGCGGCGACCTCGCTGGTCGCAGGGGGCTCACTGCGCGATGCAGGGGGCACAGGGCGCTCCTCGGGGTGATGGTGCCTGCGTTAGCTCATCCTTGCGCATCGCGGCCCGGCACAGCACGTTCCGGGCAAGGCCTGGCGAGCCACACCCGCCGGTCCGGCTTCCACCAGCTGTGCTGGGCCACACCGCAAGGCAGGGGACACGCCAACCGGGTCCACCGGCATGCACCGGTGGCCCAACCGCCCCTCACCCAGCCGGCTGCCCGGACTCTGTGGTCAGAGCACGCAGGTGTTGAGGAGGTCGCCGCCCTCGGGCCGCGGGTAGTAGCCGTCGGCCGGCGGCTGCGCACCGTCCTCGACCCACGCCGTCAACAGGTCGAAAGCGGTGCGCGCGCACGGGAGTAGGGGGCGCAGTTTGTCCGGGAAAGCCGGGTACAGGCCGTCGACGTGGTTGCCGTCCTGCACCATGTAATAGCGGTGCAGCGAGCCCGATCCGGACTGGTCGACGAGCCGGTCATAGACGTCGGAGTCGGTGGCCGGCGGCAGCAGGGTGTCGAGCGAGCCCTGGACCGTGATCATGGGCTTGCCGATCCTGCCGGTGAGCTGGACGGATCGCACCGCGTCCTTGACCGCCTCCGGCCGCGCGGCGTAGTCGTAGTCGGCGTCGCAGTTGGGGGTGTCGCTGGCGCAGAACGGCACGCCCGCCTTGAGGTCGCCGTCGAACGTGGGGTCGAACTCCTCCCGGTAGATGCGCTGGGTGAGGTCCCAGTAGACCTGGTAGTGGAACGGCCACAGGAACTCAGAGCCCGGCGCGAAGCCCGCAGCAATGATCGCGTCATGCGCGGCCTGGTCGCCGGTCGCGGAGTAGGCCGGGTAGTTCTTCAGCGCGGTCGGCAGGTAGGTGAGCAGGTTCGGGCCGTCGGCGCGGAAGAGTGTGCCCTCCCAGTCGACCCCGCCGTCATAGAGCTCGGGGTGGTTCTCCAGCTGCCACCGCGTGAGGTAGCCGCCGTTGGAGATGCCGAACATCCACGTGTGTGCCGGATCGTTGGTGTAGACCTGCTTGGCCGCGGCCTTGGTCGCGACGGCGAGCTCGGTGACCCGGGTGTTCCACTCGGCGATCGAGCCGCCGGGAGCCGAGCCGTCGTCGTAGAAGGCCGCCCCGGTGTTGCCCTTGTCCGTCGCGGCGAAGGCGTAGCCCTGGGCCAGGACCCAGTCGCTGATGATGAAGTCGTTGGCGTACTGCCGCCGCACGCCCGGTGCCCCGCTGACGACGACGCCGCCGTTCCAGCTGTCGGGGAAGCGGATCACGAACTGCGCGTCGTGGTTCCACCCGTTGTTGGCGTTCGTGTGCGAGGTGTCGGGGAAGTAGCCGTCCACCTGAATGCCGGGCACGCCAGTCGGGTTGCTGGTGCCGGGCGCGTGGAGCCCGTTCCAGTCGGCCTGCACGGTGTGACCGCTGGCGACAGTGCCGGCGGTCGTCAGGTCGTCGAGGCAGGCGGACTTCTGCACCTCTGCGCCCGGCACACTGAGCTTGTCGATCCGGGCGCAGTGCTCGCCCTTGTGTGGCTTGTCCTTGGCGTATGCGGTGGGGCCGGTCAGCGTGGCACCGTCCAGCAGGAGCGCGGTCACGGCCGCGAGAGCACCGATCCGGCGGTTGGCCCCGCCGGTCAGGCGAATGCGTCGACTGCGGCCCTTCGCGCAAGTGTCAACGCCGGTCTCGGTGCGCGGGGCGGGGGCTGACTCCGTTGTCATGGGCGTCATCGAATGCCCTGCCCCGCCGATGCTCAATGTGGGCGAGGCACACAAACACCCGGGTGTCATGTGGCTCGGCTCAGCGCTCAGGGGTTGGACGCACCCGCGTCCCGCATCCTTCAGAGAGGCTGCGGGACGCGGGAGGAGCGGTCCTCCGCTCAGGCCACCTGGGCCGACGTCAGCGTCGTCGGCATCGGCGCGGTCAGATCACCCTGATCAGATCAGCTTGGTCAGCGTCAGCAGGGCCAGCCCGACGGCCACCAGGCTGATCTTGCGGACCTGGAAGCCGAAGGCGGCGCCGATAAAGGCGATCAGGGCCAGGATGTACAGAATCTTGTCGGTCGACACGAAGCGATTCCTCTCTGCTGCAGGGGATGCAGGACGTGCAGGCAATACCCGCTCTTGCCTCGGTTGAGTCGTCTCGAACGAACCGCAGGTATCGGCCGGCAGCGGCGGAGCCTAGTGGGGTCCGGCCCGCGGCCGCGGGAAGCGGTCGGCGGGTCGATCCCGAGCCCGGGCTGCGGCGGCCGTCGCGCGGACCTGGCCGGCCGGCATACCCCTGGTTTGTCAGGGGGCGGGAGCGGGGCCGGCGGCCGCCCCCTTGGGCAAGATGTTGCGGATCCGGTCCGGGACGAGGGTGCGGAGGTCCTTGCCCTTGGCGAGCCAGGAGAGGCCGAAAGCCCAGACGGACACGACTTCGCCGAGGTAGAGCGGTGTCAGCGTGAACAGGTTGAGGCCGAAGTATCCCCCGACGACGACCCAGGCGACCGCGCCCAGGATGGCCCAGCCACATGCGCGGTGGAAGCGCATCCGCTTGACGTGGCCCATGACCTCCTCCTGGTAGGCGAAGTGGAAGCAGATCGCGGCCAGCATCAGGATGAACACCGCTGCGGAGGCGAAATGCACTCTGGCAGTGATCAGCTCGCCGAACTTGCCCTCGGTCGGCGAGCAGGTTCCCGTGGGGAACTGGGCTCCCGGGTCGCCACAGCGCGGAGCGCCCGTGGGCACGTCGGGCCGCTCGGTCGGGAAGAAGACGACCAGCAGGACGGCGATCCCCGCGACGAGGCTGAGCCAGAACTCGCGCCGGCGTGGCTTGGCAGCCCGGTAGGTGATCAGGAGGAAGCCGACCACGCACAGGCTGCCGACGAAGAGGTCGCGCATAACGGTGTGGTAGTAGGAGCTGAGCGAGCCGCGCACCTGGATGCTGCCGGGCAGGAAGAAGTAGTCGCCGAGCACGAGGGCGACGGGCAGGAGGAAACCGATCGCGCCGACGACGGTGCGGATGAGCAGGTAGGAGTCGCGGTACTGGGGGGTGTCCTCGTCGTCGTTGTCATGGGCGGCCATGGCGTGGAGGACTGCGGTGGCGCGGCTGGTGCCGTGGGGCGCGTCGCTGCCGTCCGGGGCGTCGGCCCGGTCGGTCTCCCCGGTGCCGTCTGGGGTGTCGGGACGGTCCGGCGCGTCCGTGCCGTCCGGGGCGTCTGGGGCGTCGATCTCGTGGCCGTCGTCGGTGTCGTGGCGCTGGTCGGTCACGCTGCAGGCTCCTCTGCGCGGTCGGGGTGGCTCGCGGGCCGTTGGAAAATGGCCGGCGCCTGATAGCCGCCCTCGGGGTCGGTGGCCAGGGCGTGAACGGCTGACACCGCCTTGGTGACTCTTACCTCCGGCTCCTGAGGACCCACGAGACGAGTGTGCCGCCGACGGCGGGCCCTGTCCTGCCGTTCGTTGCACCAATAGGCACCGGGGCCTTGGTCACTACCGCACGCATCGAGCCCCGCGCAGAGTGGAGTACATGACGGAGATTGATGTGCAGACGCGCGGTACCACGGGCGGGCCGCTTCCCAAGGCGATCGCGGCGAGAGGGGTGGCCCAGAGCATCTGGAGATCTGCGGGGCTCCTTACGCAGGGCCGGGTCCGCCTACCTCGCCAACACGTGGGGCGGCGCCTGCGCTTCGCCGACGGCTCGGCCGCGCGGGTCTACCGGGAGACTCGGCTGGCGGGGGCGGAGCCGACCCGCCCCTGTGTTCTGGTCGTCTGCTTCCGGCTGCGGTGGGTCCGGGGACGCGGCCACACGGCGTTCCGGGCGGAGAGCCTGCTCAACACTCCCCTCTTCGTGGGGTTCCCAGGGTTCGTCTCCAAGCTGTGGCTCGCCCACGACGGTGGCGACCGCTACCGCGGCTTCTACGAGTGGGACGGGGCCAGGGCGGCGCTGCGGTATGCCGGCTGCCTGTGGTGGGTGCTGGCGCTGGTCAGCGAGCGGGCGTCGATCGACTACCGGGTCATCGACGGGTTGCGCCGCGATGAGGTCCTGGCCGACCCCACGCTGCTCGATGGCATCGAGCCCGCAGAGGACCGCGCGTGGTGGCGCCTGACCGCGGCCTGACCGACGTCCTGGTGGTCGGCGCCGGGCCTACCGGTCTGGCTACTGCGCTCCAGGTCTGCTCGCAAGGTGGAACCGTGCGCATCGTCGAACGCCGACCGGCAGCGCCCCGGCCGTCGCGCGCCATGATCCTGCACCCGCGCACCCTCGAGGTCCTGCGGCCGCTGGGAGTGACGGACGCACTGCTAGATCGGGCTGACACCCGGCCTCGGGCCGAGCTGCACGTCGGGCGCCGGGTGCTCGACGTGCGGATGGACCACCTCATGCTGCCCGACTCGGCCTTCCCGCACCTGACCCTGATCCGGCAGATGGACGTGGAGGCGGTGCTGTCTCGGGCGATCGAGGCGCGGGGCGTGGTGGTGGAGCGTGGCACGGAGCTCACGGGGCTGGCCCTGCCGGTGGGGGCGGGCCGGTCGGGCTGGTCGGGCCGGTCAGGCCGGCCGGACCCGCCGGAACGGCGAGGCCTGACGGGCGGGCCGGAGGGGAACCCGTCGTCGAGGCGATGCTGCGCACGGCATCCGGCGCAGAGCCGGCGGTCAGCCGGTTCGTCGTCGGCTGCGACGGGCCGGCGAGCACCACGCGCGAGTCGCTCCGGATCGGATGGCGCGGCGCGGCATACCGCCAGGAGGTCGTCCTCGCGGACCTCGACCTTGACTCCGCCCTTACCCCAGGCGTGCTCCACGCCGTCGCGGGCCGCAATGGCCTGGTCTTCCTGTTCGCGCTCGGCGAGGGCGCCTCCTGGCGGATGCTCGCCACCCGAGCCGCGGAACCGCGTGCAACCGCCTTCGGCCAGCCGGGGGATCCGGTGCCTCGGATCGCGCTGCAGGAGATCCTCGACGCGGCCGGACTGCCGGCGGCGATCGCCAGACTGGCGTGGTCGGCGAGGGTTCCGCTCCAGCACCGGATCGCCGACTCGTTCCGGTCCGGACGCGTATTCCTCGCCGGCGACGCTGCGCACACACACTCCCCCGCCGGCGGGCAGGGGATGAACACCGGCATCCAAGACGCTCTGAACCTCGGCTGGAAGCTGGCCTACGCTGCGCGCGGTGGCAGGCCCCACACCGCCCTGCTCGCATCGTACGAGCAGGAACGTCGCCCGGTGGCGCAGCGAGTGCTCGCGCTGACCCACCTGATCTTCTTCGCCGAGGCATCGACGACCCCCGTCGCGCGCTGGGTCCGCAGCCGGCTCGCTCCGCTGGTTGCCCCCGGTGTCCCCGTAGTGCTGCGCCGGCGACGTCTCGTCGCCGAGGGAGTCCGCACGCTCTCGCAACTGCGAACCCGCTACCCGCACAGCCCCATCTCGATCGACCTCGGGCCAACCGAGGCGCTCTCGCTTCGTGTCGGCGACCGGCTTGCCGACGAGATCGTGGCGCATGCGAGGCAGGCGCGTCGGGCTGCAGGAGCTCACATCAAGCCCTGGCGTCCATCTGCTCGCGTGCCGCGACGCACCGCCGCTTCACGTCCGCGGTGGCGACTCCCGCGTCGCGGTGCACCGGATCGAGGACCGTGCGGGCGGGGGCGTGGTGGCCGTGCGGCCCGACGGCTACGTGGGCTTCCGGAGTCCGGTTGCC
The DNA here is from genome assembly GCA_963715025.1 of uncultured Actinomycetota bacterium. Taxonomy (GTDB): domain Bacteria; phylum Actinomycetota; class Actinomycetes; order Actinomycetales; family Dermatophilaceae; genus DASSJT01. The sequence goes on from CAVQQQ010000003.1 coordinate 140,647, forward strand.
GACTCAGGCCAGATCAGCGCGTGGCTCGATCTCGTGGCTGCCCGCTGAAACCGGCTCCGCCTCAGCAACCGGGCTCGGCGCGGGCCAGCCGTCTGGCCTCTTGACCTCCCCTCCCAGTCGGTGGACCATGGCGCCGAAGCGTGCCCGTCTCCTTGTGAGCAACGGCGCTCGCGCGGGCACGCGCAGGAGGGGCTATGAGGATCCGGCCCGCCATTGCCGGCGTCGCCGCGCTGGCTCTCGCATCGACCGTGCTCGCGGCCTCGGCCGCCGACGCGAGGGACCGGCCGTTCTCGACCACGAGGATGACCGTCAGACCCGATCTCGACGCGACCGAAGCAGGCACCACCCTTGGCGGTAGTGGCCAGTTCAGCGTGTCCCAGATCGAGAAGTACCGGTGCGATGTCACGGCCGGGGCCGCCTATGGCTCCCCCGCCGGCGCGATGGACATCTCGTGCAATGACGCGCAGCCGTACCGGCAGGACTTCGCGCCCGACAACGAGCTGGCGATCGTGGCCAACCCCAAGGTGCCGACCGCGTTGCTCGCAGGGTCCAACGACTACTTCTACCGGTTCAACAACTCCACCGGGGCCCGCCAGGCGATCGTGCCGACCGGGTTCTTCAGCTCCTTCGACGCCGGCGCCAGCTGGGTCGACGGGCAGATCCCGATGCAGACCGGCAACGGTGCCGGCGACCCGTCGCCCGCGTTCGACGGCAAGCTCTCGGGGACCACGCCGCAGACTGGCTGGGCGATGATGGCGCAGCTGGAGAACACCGGCGGGCAGGGCGGCCCCTGGGTCTCGCAGGGCAACGTCTCGGTGAGCTGGTCGCGCGACGGCGGCATCACGTGGGAGGGGCCCACCGTGGTGATGAAGGGCCAGGGAGCCGGGATCGGCCCGGCTAACAACGCGCTCTTCTTCGACAAGGAGTGGCTGACGGTCGACAACGACCCGGCCTCGCCGCACTACGGGCGGGCCTACGTGGTTGCGGCTCGCTACCTGAACGACATCCAGGGCGCGTACAACGAGTCCCCGGTCTACTTCGCGTACTCCGACGACGGCGGCCGCACGTGGTCGACGCCGAAGGAGATCTCAGGCTCGAACCCGCTGTGCCACTTCCAGAACGCGGGCCCGGCCGGAGAGTGCGACGAGGACAGCTTCCCGATCACGGAGGTGGCGCCGAACGGTGACATCGTCGTGCACTTCGCCACCGGGAATGTCGACGCCGCCTGGGAGACGCCGGGCGAGTACGAACAGACGCTGCTGGCGGTCAGGTCCACTGACGGCGGGGCGACCTTCAGCAACCCGGTCGTCATCGCCAACCTCGAGGACGGTGCGGCGGACACCCCGTGGAGTGTCATCGGTCGGCAGACGGTGACCGGTCACCAGATCCGCTGGCAGTCGCCGGGGACGATCACCGCCGACCCGACGAACCCGGCCCACTGGGTGGTCGTCTACAACGACAACTTCGCCGGCACCCATGACGCGGCGCCCGCCAGCTGCCTCGACGACCTCCCGGGAACCGCGCCGGACTACAACCCGTGCAACGCGGTGACCAACACCAACATCTACATGGCCGAGAGCTGGACCGGGGGCGCGAGCTGGAACCCGCGCATCGCCTTGGACACCTCCGCTGGTGACCAGTGGTTCCCGTGGGCGGACTTCCGCTCTGACGGATCGCTTGCCGTGGCGTACGACTCGAACGAGAACATCGCCGACCCCGGCGGCGGCAGCAACGACACGTTCAACCACGTGCTCTTGACGGTGGCACCTCGGACGCCAGCCAGCGGCGCGGCGGTCACCACCGGCCGTGAGGTCCTCGCGCCCAGCGGCAGTGGCCGGCAGCCGACCGAGCAGGTCGACATCTCGGTGACCCACTGGGCCGGGCAGTACGTGCCGCAGAGCGCCTGGCCGAGCATCTGCGGGCCGGACGGCTACAGCGACCCGCCGGTCACGGACGCCGAGGGCAAGGACTGCAACGTCTTCGACGGCGACTACACCGGTCTGGCGGTCGGGACAGACGACAAGGTCAACGTCGTCTGGACCGGGCTGAACCGCTGGGCGACCTCGCCGCAGATCGACGCGTACACGGGACTCCCGCACGACGGGTACGCCCAGGACGCGATGTTCGCACGCAGGTAATCGACACCCGTACAGAAAGCGGACGGCTCTCCAGAGGAACTCTGAAGGGCCGTCCGCTTCTGGAGCGAGGCGAAACCTCACATCCCACAGTCAGGCTGGCTCTCAGTCGGCCCGCGTCGGCGTCATAACTGCGTCATGGGACAACTGGGCAGGTGCTGAGCTCGGCGCGGGCCTGGGACTCGACAGTGATGGTGACTAACCCGGCCAGGGCAGAGAGGGGCGGGTCGATCAGTGGCAGGTCGGCCTGTCCGATGAGGCGGACCCACGGCTGTGTGCCCGTCGGGGGTGCCGGTCCCGGGCGCCACACACCGTTCTGACTTCCGCGACGGCCGGTGTCCCCGTTTGCGCTCGCGTCGTACCAGCCTCGCATGCCCCCGGCGGGCAGCCAGGCACCGGCACGTCGTCGAGGGAGACCTGTCACATGGCAGGCGGCGGCTCGTACTCCTCGTTGAGGGCCGGAGCGTCCGGCAGCTCCGCATCCAGCGACTGCCGGTACGTGACGCACCCACGCATGAAGTGAGGCCACGGGGGCACCGCGATCTCGGCCGCCATCGCCTCCGGGAGCAGGCCCCACAGCTGTGGGTGGTGCCAGCACAGGTTATGTCCAGAGCTGTCGCGGTGGCGCCGAATACCCTCGCGCAACCGAACGACCTCATCGAGAAGCTCAGCGGGCGACATCGTCGCCAGATCCTCGTCCATGGTCTCAGTCTGCCTGGTGCCGAAGCGGCCCCGCCGACGGTCTCGTCCGCGGAATCACCCCTTGGTGGCTGAGCGCTTGTCCGCATGTAGTGGGGCTAGGTGGCCCGGACGAGGGTCGTGACATGGGCCTGCGAGACTCACCCGCGCAAGGTGAGGCGCTGACGTCGCGGCGGAGACACGATGGGGTGAGACGCTCCTCGATACTGCCCGGTAGGGCGAACTCGGAGCGAGGAAGGAGCGGGAAATGTCCCTGTACCTGCTGTCGGCTCTGATCTGCTGTCTCGTGGCAGTTCGTCTCGTTCTCGTGGTGCGGAACGGAGATCCGCTGCCGGACAGGGCTGTCCACCACTTTCCTCGAACGCTGACCGCTCCTCCTGCGGTACCTCCTGCTCTGGAGTACGACAGGAATCCGATCTGCAATGCCTGGCGCGACGACGCTCCCTGACCCGCGGCCTGAGGTGCGGGGTGGCCCGTGGACCACCCGGCCGTCACCCTCCTCGACTAGTCGGCGGCCCTACGACGCAGGAGCGGCCGATGCGGAGGCGGCACAGCTCAGGCAGGCAGGGCGCGCCTGGCGAGACCCCGCGACACCAGCGCCTGCAGCGCACTTTTCCGATGCTTGCGCACACTGCGCACTACCCGCGCGAGGGTCCTGCGCGTGACCTCGTCGCTGCCCTGACAGTGGCGGCTTTCGCCATCGTGCTGATCGTGGGGCAGCTCCCGAAGATGCTCGGGGTGAGCGTCCAGAGCGACAGCCACGGCCCCAACCCCGGCAGCGGCCCTCGGCATCGAGAGTCAACGTCGGACTGCTTGTGGGGCGATTACAGCTGGATGCCGCGGGTCAGCGCGCCGTCCACCACGAGGTTCGTGCCGCTCACGCGGGCCGCCCGCTGGCTCGCGAGAAACACCACCGGCGCCGCGACCTCCTCGGGTGCGCCCATATGGCCAGTCGGGTTGAGCTCGACCGCGATCTGGAACAGCTCGGGATTGCCGGTCTCGATGCTTGCCCAGACTCCACCCTCGAAATAGGTGTTGCCCGGCGAGACCGTGTTGGCGCGGATCCCCTTCTCGGCCAGTTGCATCGCGAGACCGTGGATATAGCCGACAATCGCGGTCTTGGCAGTCCCATAGGGGCCGGAGGCGAAGTCCGACTCGCGGCCGGACACGCTGGAGATGGCAATGATCGAGGCTGCATCGCTGCGTTCGAGATGGGGCATGGCTGCCCGAACGAGCCGGACGGTGTGCATGACATCGACGTTCAAGCTGAGCTGCCAGTTCTCCTCAGTGTCGGGGATCGCGAGGGCGCTGACGTTGGCGACCACAACGTCGAGACCGCCGAAGGTCTCGGCCGACTGCTCCACCCACGCCGCGAGCGCGTCACCGTCACCGACGTCGACCATTGTGCCGGAGACACGGCCCCGCCCGCGCAGCGCGTCCTCCGTCGCCGTGACCTCTTCGGGGTCGCGCGCACAGAACCCGACGAAAGCGCCCTCGTCGAGGAAGGCCTCGACGATCGCCCGGCCGATGCCCCGCGTCCCACCGGTGACGAGGACGCGTTTGCCGCTGAGCTGCAGGTCCATAGGCTGGCCTTCCGAGAACGGGGCGACCCGATGTCGCCCAGGCTGGTTCAGAGAGCACCGAGCGAGCGCGCACGGGCGCGCAGATCGGCGTGGATGCCGCCGAACGCGTCGGCGGCGGGCAGCAGCGCCTTGGCCGCCTTGACGACAACGCTGTAGTTGGCGTCGACGACGTTGGCGACCGGCACCTGCGTGATCTGAGAGCACAGCTGGTAGGCGTCCATCGGTGCAGGTCGTAGAGCTGGCTGACCCAGCGCACGAGCTCGGCGTTTGCGATCCGCCACGAGTCCTCCATCGGCCGGCTGGAGCCGACCGTCATCCAGTGCGTGTCGTCCTCGATCCGGGGCCAGCCCAGGTGCGCCGCCCTTGATGAGCTCCACGATCAGGGTGCTGGTCATCGCGCCCTCGACGGCCGTGCCACAGGCCTCGCCCTCACCCTGTCGGTAGTGGCCGTCGCCGATGGAGAACATCGCGCCCTCGACGTTGACGCCGAGGAAGACGGTCGAGCCGGCTCTCATCTGGGGCGTGTCCATGTTGCCGCCGAAGCGTTCGGGCACCAGGGAGGAGCGCGCCTCGCCACCCGGCGGGGGCCACGCCGACGGTGCCGAGCATCGGCTCGACCGGCAGCTCGATCCGGTGGTCGCTGTGCCGCGCCGCGAAAGAAACCGTGTTGCGCTCCGAGTCGAGCTCGTAGATCCAGGTCGTGTCCGGCAGCGGATCCTGCAGGGTGACGACGCGGTCGGTGCTCGTCATACCGCCGAAGAACGGTATGGCCGCCGAGGCGCCCCAGTCGCGGGCGGGCTCCATGGCCGACGAGGTGGAGCACTAGCGTGTCGCCGGGCTCGGCGCCCTCGACAAAGAACGGCCCGGTCTGCGGGTTGACGAACCGCAGGTCGACCTTGGCGCTTGACAGATCGTCAACGCTGCGCAGCACGCCGCCGAACGCGTCGTCGGACCAGAGACGCAGCGACCGTTCCCGGGGCGACCCGCATCGCCGGGGCAACGCCCCCGAAGGTATAGGCGTACTCCTCACGGGTGGGCGTGTATTCCGTGACCTCCATGATCGGAACGTACCTCAGACCGCGCGGAGCCGTACATGGTCGCGTCCCAGGTCGAGCACCCGCGTCACGCCTAGCAGCGCAAGCGTGCGGGCCATGTCGTCCTGGAGGATGTCAGCGGCTCGCTGCACCCCCCGCTCTCCGCCGGCCATGAGCCCATAGAGGTACGCCCGGCCCACGAACGCCGCGCGGGCGCCGCACGCAACGGCGGCAACGACGTCGGCTCCGGACTGGATCCCACCGTCGACGTACACCTCGGCGCGGTCCCCGACGGCGTCGACCACGGCTGGCAGCACCTCCAGGGGGGTGGGGGCGCGGTCCAACTGACGTCCCCCGTGGTTGGAGACGATCACCGCGTCGGCGCCGGCTGCGACGACGGCGCGGGCGTCGGCGACCGTTTGGATGCCCTTGACGACCAGCGGCCCATCCCAAGCGGACCGCAGCCACGACAGGTCGGCCATGGCCAGGCCAGGATCGAACATTCGCCCCACGAGGTCGGCCACCGTCCCCTCGAACCGGTTGAGCGAGGCGAACTCGAGCGGCTCGGTGGTCAGGAGGTCGAACCACCATCCTGGGTGCAGCGCGCCCTCCGCGAGGGTCCGCATCGACAGCGACGGCGGGAGGGTCAGGCCGTTGCGCACGTCACGCAGCCGCGGCCCGGCTACCGGCGTGTCCACCGTGAGGACGATGGCCTCGTAGCCCGACTCCTTGGCCCGCGTGACGAAGTCACGACTTGGCCCACGGTCGCGCCACAGGTATAGCTGGAACCACCGGCGCGCCTCCGGGGCCGCGGCCGCGAGGCGTTCGATGGAGGTCGTGCCCAAGGTTGAGAGCGCATAGGGGATGCCGGCGCGGGCCGCCACGCGGGCGACGGCCGGCTCCCCGTCGGTGTGCATCATCCGGGTGAACCCGGTTGGGGCGAAGGCCAGGGGCGAGGCAGCTGGGCGCCCGAGGATCGTCGTGGACGTATCCACGGCGGATACGTCCTGCAGCACCTGCGGTTGGAACTCCACCCGGGCATACGCCTGCCTGGAACGATGCAGGCTGATCTCGTAGCCGGCAGCGCCATCGGTGTAGTCGAACACCGCTCGTGGCGCGCGGCGCCGGGCCAGCAGTCGCAGGTCGAGGATGGATGCGGCGCTGGCCAGCCGCCGCTCGGTGGGATCGAGGGACACGGTGCGCGGACGCAGCAGGGGTGCCAACTCGGACCAGCGAGGCCAATGTCGGGCGCTCATCCCCGAGTTGTACACGACGTCTCGAACGACTGGAAGGACACGACCTGAAGGAACGGCCTGACCCGCACCGCCACGTCAGCACACAGACATCAGGGCGTTTGAACAGGCGGCGGGTTTGCCTGGCATCCGGTTCGTGCCCGCATATGTCTTCGCGATGACCGGCCTTGGCGATGTGCGCAAACCGATGCCTGAACCGAAAGCGGATCTGGGCGACTCGCACGCAGACGCTGCCGGTCGAGTGGATCGATGGGTCAGGACGCTCGAACGGGGAAGATTTTCAAGCCCTTGGCGCCGTATCCCAGCTCGCTCGGCCGGTTATCGGCCCAGGTGCCCGTGAGCTCCACCCGGTCCGGCCGGTCATAGCTCGGAGGACTGGGGTTCTGGTCATCGAACACGAACGCGGCCCTGTCGCACCGGTCCTCGCCCGGGGACTGGTCGGGTCCGAGGCCCTGGCAGTTGTACCAGAGGTGGAAAATCCACTGTGGATCCGCGTCTCCTGCCTGGCCGAGCACCATCGCGTTGAGCTCAATCCGGTCGCCGTGGGACTCCACGAAATCGCGAACCAGGTCGTCGGCCTCCGGACTACCTTGTTCCACCAGGATCTGCCCTTTTCTGGTGGTGAGGTCACCGGCGGAGGAAGACCCGTTGCCCGTCATCTGCCCGACCAGTTGGAAGATGCCAACTCCCGCCCCGACAATCGTTGCCAGCGCGGTGATGATCGCTGCAACGGCAAATAGGACTTTCTGCGGGCCTGTCTCCTGAGCCGCGAACCGCGCCCACAGGTTCCGCGACCTGGGACTCAGTTCGTCCACTCGGCCAGTATCCCAGAGGTTGCCCCCTCGCGAACTGCGTTAGGACGCAGGACAGCCTTGAACAGCGACAGACGTTGGGCTCGAGCGAGACGGTCACTCGCGGATCTCCGGCTCATGTGCTTCAGCGTTTCTGGAATGCCGAGGTGCTGCTCGATAGCGGCCAGGGCCTCGGCGACCGGCCTCGGCACGGACCTGTCGCCTCGAAAACGAACGCCACAGCCCCCCGTACAGCCATGGAGTGTCTTGTCCTGGCACAGTTCGCGCGTCAGCTCGTGATGTCCTTGCCGGAGAACCGGGCCCAGGCCGCGAGCCAGAACACCACGGCATACGCGCCGTCGACGAACAGGCCACGCACCACGTTGCTCCAGGCGATGGGATCACGGAGGAGGTCCCCGAACGACATCCACTCGTGCACGATGAGCCACGGGTGCAGCCAACTGAGCTGCGGGACGGCGTCGAGGATCCACGACACGATCGTGAAGATCAGCACGGCAATCGACGCTGCGATGGGCTGCTCGGTCAACGTGGAGATGAACAGCCCGACCGCAGCCAGACCAGCGAGGCCGGCGGCAAGGTAGAGCGCCACGAGCCCGAGCCGCCAGACCGCAGCGCCGAACGGGATCTGCGACCCCGACAGCGTGGTCAGGTCGCCTGCGCCGAAGAGCGCGATGCCGATGACCGCGCCAGGAACCGCGATCGCGCACACGCCCATGACCGCCCCGATGCACAGGGACACGTACTTCACCACCAGCAGCCGGGTGCGGTGAACCGGGACCGTCAGGAGGTAACGAAGTGTTCCGAGGTTGGCCTCGCCCGCGATCGCGTCGCCCGCGAGCATCGAGATGGCCAACGGCAGGAACATCCCGATCTCGACGCCGAGGGCCGCCAGTGGCACAAAGAGGCCGTTCGAGGTGATCGAGGACAGGAAGTCAGGGCCTCGCCCCGGGCGCGGCGTCGACACCTTGACCGCGATGGCCATGACGACGGGCACCGAGGCCAGCACCAGCAGCCCCGCCTGGTTGCGACGTCGCCCGCAGATGAGCCGCATCTCCGAGCGAAGGAACCGCGTCGACCACCGCCGCCGCACGACGGCTCTCCGTGCGCGACCAGGGCTCGCCGTGGCCAGCCCCGTCGACTCAGCCGCTGACATCGAAGCCCTCTCCGGTGAGGGCGACGAACAGGTCCTCGAGGCTGGCCGTGGTGACCGCGAAGCCCCGCACCCCGATTCCGGCGTTCACCAGCTCGGCGACGAGCTTCTCCGGTTCCAGAGCGCCGAGTATGCCGTGCACCTCGCCGCCCATGACCCGTACCTGCTCGACGCCCAGGTCGGCGAGCACGCGGGCGGCGCCCTCCAGCTCGCGGGTCTGTACCCGAACGGTCGCCGGGCCGACCCCCCGCACCTCGGCCACCGTGCCCTGGGCGACCAGCCGACCCTCTCGCATCACCCCCAGGTGCGAGCAGATCTGCTCGACCTCGGCCAGGAGATGGCTGGAGACCAGCACCGTAGTGCCGTCGGATGCCAGCACACCGATGAGCGAGCGGACCTCACGGGTGCCCTGGGGGTCCAGGCCGTTGGTCGGCTCGTCCAGGACGAGCATCTCGCGCGGCTGGAGCAGGGCGGCCGCGATGGCGAGACGCTGCCGCATGCCGAGGGAGTAGGCGCGGTAGCGCTTCCTGGCCGCGGCCAGGAGTCCCACCCGGTCGAGGGCGGCGTCGATGCGCTGGCGCGAGGTGGTCGGGTCGGCGAGGGTGTCCGCCGCGTCCAGCCGGGCCAAGTTGGCGCGGCCTGAGAGGTAGGGGTGGAAGGCCGGTCCCTCGACGAGCGACCCGACCCGGTGCAGCACATCGCCGGACCGCTGGGGTATCGACAGCCCGAGCACGCTGCGGCTGCCCGCCGTGGGCTCCACCAGCCCAAGCAACATCCGGATCGTGGTGGTCTTGCCGGACCCGTTGGGCCCCAGGAAGCCGTAGACGGCCCCCCGTGGCACCTCGAGCGCAATCGAGTCGACAGCGACCTGTTGGCCAAACCGTTTCGTCAGACCTACCGTCTGGACGGCAAGGGCGACGTCACCCCCGGCGGCGGGTGGCCGGAATCCGGGCGCCCGGCTCACTTGGCCGCCAGAGCGGCATACAGACTCGTCGGTGCCACGGCCCCCACGGCGAACCTGCCGTCATCGGTGAGCACCGCCGAGAACAGCGTGCCCTGCAGCAGCCTGCCGCTCCCCCAGGACCCCGAGACCATCGGAAGCCTGTCGACGATCGCCTGCAGTTGCCGGACGCTGTCCAGGCCGCTGCCGTCCGGGCCACTGCTGCCCGGGCTTGTGCTGCCGGTGGGCAGGGTGCCGACCATGACCGAGGTCCATCCCTTGCCGACGACTCGCGGGCGCGTGCTCTTACCCATGTCCGGCTTCGTGCCGCTCTTGCTCGGCGTCCCCTGCGCTTGGGTCACCGTGGTGCCCGGGGGCGGGTTGAAGACGAACTGCCGGGCATCGGGCCGGGCGAAGTCGATGCTGGTGAAGCCCACCTCGAAGGCCGGGCTCGCCAATGTGCGCGAGTACACCTGCACCCGCAGGGGGAGGTGCCTCTGCGCGTCGATGGCGATGCGCACCCAGCCGACCAGCGAGGCCGCGTCGCGGGGCTTGAGGACCAGGTCGTACGCGCTGCGGCCGGCGACCACGTCCGTGCCCGAGGTGGTGACCTCGGTGGTGGGCTGGAGTGCCGCCAGGGCGCGCTGGGCCGCCTCCTGGGGTGTCTTCGGCAGGTCGGTGGGGCTCGGCGAAGGATGAGAGGTCGTGTCCGAGGAGTCGTGCGGGGCCAGGGTGCGGTGCTGTGCCGTCTTGTCCTTGCTCGACCAAACCCACAGGTCGGTGCCGTTGCGGATGATGTCGGACTCGCCGAGGCTGCCCACCAGGGCCAGCCGCTGCTGGTTCTGACCGCCGTACCAGACTCGCCACGTGTGCGTGCCGCTGACCGTCGACTCGAGCGAGGACGACCCACCGCCTCCCGGGCCACCCAGTCCCGAGAGGTCTGGCAGCCCAAGATCTGAGGACTGCACGACGGTTCCCGACAAGTAGCCGAGCTTGGCTTGCTGGACGTCGACGAGCAGCTGCGCAGCGCTGCGCGCCGGCAGGCCGGCGTCAGCGCTGGCGGTGTGGTTGCCGACGAGTGTGATGGCCCCGATGACTGCGACGGCAGAGGCCGGGGCAGCCCAGCGTGCCCGCGGGTGGTCAGTGAAGTAGCTCAGGTACCCCATGGGGCCATCGTGACCCCGCTGGCTGAGACCCCGCTGAGAGGCGGGTCGGGGCGACAACACCGGCCGCATCCGGGTCCACGCGCATGTCATGGTGAGTCTGTGCGACTTCTGGTGGTGGAGGACGAGGCCCGGATGGCCGCGGCCCTGGCCCGGGGCCTAGAGGCCGAGGGCTTCGTCGTCGATGTGGCACCTGACGGTCGCGGAGGCCTCGAAGCCGCCCGCTTCGGCGGGTACGACGCCGTGGTGCTCGACGTGATGCTGCCGGCAATGTCCGGCTACACCGTCGTCCAGACACTGAGGGCCGAGAAGAACTGGGTGCCGGTCCTCATGCTCTCCGCCAAGGACGGCGAGTACGACGAGGCCGACGGGCTCGACTACGGCGCCGACGACTACCTCACCAAGCCGTTCTCCTTCGTCGTGCTGCTGGCGCGGCTGCGTGCCCTGTTGCGGCGGGAGCCCGCCCCACGGCCCACCGCCTTGGCCGTGGGCTCGATCGCGCTGGACCCGGCGTCTCATCGGGTGCTGCTCGACGGCGCCGAGGTCTCGCTCTCCCGGCGCGAGTTCCTCCTCCTCGAGCACCTGCTGCGCTCGTACCCCGTCGTCGCGAGCAAGGAGTCCATCCTCGACGCCGTCTGGGGCGCCCCGGAGCAAGCCGACGCCAACGTGGTGGAGGTCTACGTCGGCTACCTGCGACGCAAACTGGGCCGCGCCCACATCGAGACGGTGCGCGGCGTGGGCTACCGGCTGGCGCCGTGACCGCGTCACGCTGGTCCCGTCTCAGCCTCCGCTCCCGGCTGATGGCGGTCGGATTGGCCGGGGTGTCCGCTGCCCTGCTCCTGGGTGGGCTGCTGCTGTATGTAGCGATGGCGACAACGCTGAACCGCGCGGTCGAGGGGGAGGCCCTGGCGAGCGCGCAAGAGGTCGCCGCGCTCGTGAACTCCGGGCGCCTCCCAGACCCCGTGCCGGTGTCCGGCGCCCAGATCGTGCAGGTCATCGACGCCCAGAACCGCGTCATCGGCGGGTCCATCACCGCCGACCGGCTCACCCCGCTGGTCAGCCCTGGCGAATTGGCCCAACTGGCCGAGGGCGGCGCCATCACGGTGCCTGGCCGCCGCACCGGTCTGTCCGGCGACCTGCAGGTGGTGGCCGTAGGGGCAGGGCCGACCAGCGCGCGGGTCACCGTCGTTGCGGCCCTGCCCACCGCCGACCTGGACACGAGCCGTCGCCTGCTGCGCAGTCTGCTGCTGATCTTCTTCCCACTCTTCCTGGCTGCCCTGGCGGTGGTCGCGTGGCGCGTCATCGGCTCCGCGCTGCGACCGGTGGAGGCCCTGCGCCACGGTGCGGAGCGCATCGGGGAGGGCACGTCGGGCGCCGAGAGGCTGCCGGTACCGCCGACCCGCGACGAACTGAGCGCGCTGGCAACCACGCTCAACGGCATGCTGGATCGGCTCGCCGCGGCCCAGACCAAGCAGCGTGCCTTCGTCGCCGACGCCGCCCACGAGCTGCGCAGTCCGCTGGCAAGCATGCGCACGCAGCTGGAGATCGCCGCCCGGCTCGGCGAGGCCGACGGGCTGCCCGCCGGGCTGCTGCCCGACGTTGAGCGGCTGTCTGCGCTGGTCGAGGACCTGCTCGTGCTCGCACGCGCAGGCGACGACACCAGCCTCCCCCGGGCCGACGCCGTCGACGTCGCCGAGCTCCTCGAGGAAGTGGCCGGACGGTATGCCGGTGCGCGGGTGCCCGTGCGCGTTGAGGCCGTTACGGCTCCCGCGGGCGGGCACAGGCTGCCCCTGGTGCGGGCACCGCGGGCCGACCTCGTGCGAGCCGTGGGCAACCTGGCGGACAACGCGGTGCGCCATGCCACCACGCGAGTGGTGCTCAGGGCACGTGCCCGGTCGGGAGGCGTCGAGATCTCCGTGGCCGACGACGGTCACGGGATCCCGGCCCCCGACCGGGAGCGGGTCTTCGACCGGTTCGCGCGCCTCGACGAGGCGCGGGACCGCGACTCGGGCGGCAGCGGCCTAGGCCTCGCGATCACGCGCGAGTTGCTCCGGCGTGTGGGCGGCACGGTCTGGCTCGAGGACGCCGGACCCGGGGTGCGGGCCGTGATCGGCCTTCCGGGCGCCCCGGACGGCGCGACAACGCCGCCGCCTGCCGGCTAGATCACCGGCCGCCGTACACCACCCCGCGGAACTGCCCTCGTCTGCATTTGCCCCGCATCCGCCAGTCCATTTACTCGATCACTCTCGATGTGGTGAGCAAGCGTCGTGCCCCCGCTCGCCCCTGCCCGCACCGATGCGGCTGGTCAGCCGGTCAAGCCCGTGAACGCCCATGCGGTACCGCATCGCAGCGGGCCGGCTCTCCCGTTGGTTGAGTGGGGGTCACTGCGCGTGCCCACGTGGTGGGCTGCGGGCCGGGCGCAGCCATCGCTGCTGCTGAGCAGGAGACCAGGCTGGACACTTGGTGTCCCACACCGAGCATCGCTTTCCACACGCCACCTGGGCGCGGTTCACTTCGGACATGACCCAGAAGATGAACCTCCGCGAGTACATCGACCGACTCCGCACCGAGGGGTACACCGTCCGCGGCGGCAAGGGGGAGGACCCGGTACTCATCGCACCGGACGGCCGCGCGGTGGAGACGTGGCGGGACGACTACCCCTACGACGAGCTGCTCGACCGCGACGCCTACGAGGACGAGAAGTACCTCCTGCAGATCGAGCTGTTGAAGTTCCAGTACTGGAGCCAGGACGTCGGCGCCAAGCACATCATCGTCTTCGAGGGTCGTGACGCGGCCGGCAAGGGCGGCACCATCAAGCGGTTCATCGAGCACCTCAACCCCCGGGCCGCACGGGTCGTCGCGCTAGCCGCGCCAACGGAGAGCGAGCGAGGGCAGTGGTACTTCCAGCGGTACATCGACTACCTCCCGACCGCGGGGGAGATCGTGCTGTTCGACCGGTCCTGGTACAACCGTGCCGGTGTCGAGCGGGTCATGGGCTTCTGCACCAACGAGGAGTACGAGACGTTCATGCGGCAGGCTCCGCTGTTCGAGCGGATGCTCATCGAGGCCGGGATCACCGTGACGAAACTGTGGTTCTCGGTGACCCGCGACGAACAGAGGACCCGGTTCGCCATCCGCCAGATCGACCCGGTCCGGCGGTGGAAGCTGTCCCCCATGGACCTCGAGAGCCTCGACCGGTGGGAGGAGTACACGGCGGCGAAGGAGGCGATGTTCGAGTACACCGACAAGAAGAACGCCCCCTGGATCACGGTCAAGAGCAACGACAAGAAGCGCGCCAGGCTGAACGCCATGCGGGCCTACCTCCACCAGTTCGAGTACGAGGGAAAGGACCCGTCGGTCGTGTACGCCCCCGACCCGGCTATCGTCGGCCGCGCCAAGAACACCGGCGGTGACTGACCTGTTGACCCTCATGCAGAAGTAGGCCGGTTCCGCTGGTCGAAGAGCAGGCCCCGGCGTGCGCGGCTTTGATGCCCAGGCCGATCGCCAGATGGGTCCGGCAACATCCGGCCGCGCCGACCCCTCGTGCCGCGGCTTCGTTGAGCCGCCACCTTGGCGGGTGCTCGCGTCCCGGGCTGCGATCCTCACCGGGCTCGTAGGCTGGCCAGCGACAGCGAGCCGGCGCCCCCGCCTGCGCGCTCGGACGAGAAGGAGGGCGGATGACGGTCGCCGAGGTGCTCAGGCCACTGGTCCAGGCCACTCTGGGAACCACTCTGCCCGTCCGGGTCGACTGCTGGGACGGCAGCTCCCTCGGACCACTGGACTCGCCCCTCCATGTCCGGTTCACCTCGCGCCGAGCCCTGCGTCGCCTCCTGTGGGCACCGAACGAACTCGGTTTCGCCCGGGCCTACGTCTCCGGCGACATCCAGATCGAGGGCGACCTGCTCGAGGCGATGGCGCGCCTGGAGGAGTTCGCCGACCCTGAGCGCGGTCCCGGCGTGAACATCGACAGGGACACCAAAAAGGCGGTGGCCAAGGCGGTGCTTCGGCTCGGCGCGCTGGGACCGCCGCCGAAGCCACCCGCGGAGGAGATCCGGCTGTCCGGGCGCCGTCACACCATCGGCCGGGACGCCAAGGCGGTCTCCCACCACTACGACGTGGGCAACGATTTCTACGCCCTCGTGCTCGGCCCGTCGATGGTCTACTCCTGCGCCTACTACGAAAAAGGGCCGTCACCGGCATACACGCTGGAGGATGCCCAGCAGGCCAAACTCGACCTTGTCGCGCGCAAGCTGGGGCTCCAGCCGGGCATGCGGGTGCTCGACGTGGGCTGTGGATGGGGCGCTTTCGTCATGCACGTGGCGCGCACCTACGGCGTGACCGCCGTCGGAGTGACTCTCTCGCACGAGCAGGCGATGCTCGCCAGGGCACGCGTGGAGGCCGAAGGCCTGGCCGGCCGGGTCGAGATCCGAGTCCAGGACTACCGTGACGTGCAGGACGGGCCCTACGACGCCATCGCGAGCATCGGCATGGCTGAGCATGTGGGCCAGGCACAACTGCCTCGGTATGCCGGCCGCCTGGAATCGCTGTTGGCTCCCGGCGGGCGGCTGCTCAACCATGCCATTTCACGTCGGCCCGGCCCGGTCGGGGACCCAAACGGCGACAGGACGTCCTTCATCGAGCGGTACGTCTTCCCCGACGGCGAGCTGGAACCGCTGGCGACGATGGTTGACGCGCTCGAGAGCGCCGGCTTGGAGGTGCGTGATGTCGAGTCGCTGCGGGAGCACTACGCCCTCACCCTCCGGGCGTGGGTGGCCAACCTGGAGCGCGAGTGGGACCGCGCCGTGGCGCTGTCCAGCGCCGGCCGGTCGCGCGTGTGGCGGCTGTACATGGCCGGCTCGGCACTCGCGTTCCAGGCCAATCGGATCGGGGTCAATCAAGTCCTCGCCGTGAAACCGGCGTCCGGCGGGTTCAGCGGCATGCCGCTGAGCCGGCCTGAACTGCTCGAGGGTCGGGCTGCGCCGGCTGGGTGACGATGGCGCGGGAGACTCAGCGCTTCTTGCCGTGCGGAAAGACCTCAGTCCAGTTCTGCGATTCCGTCTTCGTGTGCTTCTCGGCGCGTTTCTCCTTGAGGGACTTGCCCGACTTCTTGGACATGTGTTGGCGAGGCGACTTGTCGGCCATGGCTGCTCCCCTGGTTGGGAGCCTGGATGGCTCCGCGCCCTCAACCGTACGCCTCTGCGCGTCTCAGTGGCCCCTGCGGACGCGTCCGTGCACAACCACTCCCGGCTCAGGGACTGAGCTCGGCGCGGGCCCTGGACTCGACGGTGATGGTGACCGACCCGCCCAGCGCGGACAGGACCGGGCCGATCAGCGGCAGGTCGGCCTCACCGGTCAGCCGGACCACCGCGGACTGGCCGTCGGGCGTCCCCGTCCCCGGTGCCACCCACCAGCCGATCATGCCCACGGGAAGCGGCCTGGACGCGAGGTACTGCTCCGCCGTGGCCAGGACCGTGGAGTCGCTCACCGCCACGGCGTGGTCCAACCCCTGCTGGTATGCCGTGGTGTCCAGTGAGTCCGCGGCGTCCAGGGCCGCTCCGTCGGCGGCGTCCAGCAGCCGCATGCGGGACAGCTGGGCCGAGGTCACGGCGACCCCGCCGACGATCAGGGTGGCCGCGATGAGGGTCATCGCCAGGATCAGGATCGAGATCTGACCGCGTTCGTCGCCCGGTCGAGGCCGGCGACGCCGCAGACTCTTGTTCGGGGTCACGGCGTGTTCCGGAACCGGTCGACGGTCGACAGGTGCCGCGCCGTGACGGGGATCTCGAGCGGGACCAGCCGGCGTGCGAAGGAGGGAACCAGCGGGAGCGGTACGGTGACGGTCGCCGTCATCTCGACCCGGCCCTCAGGACGCAGGCAGGGCAAGCCGTCGCAGTCGATGACCAGCGAGGTCGCGCTGCGAAAGCCTTGGTCCTCGAAGGCAATTCGTGCGGCCGCTAGGGCGCGCGCCTCCGCCGTCTCGGCCGAGGGGGCGGTCACGAAGGCGCGCCCGGCCTCCCTCGCTGCCTGGGTGGTCGCGAAAGCGCCGGCCTGGAGCCGGCTCATCATCAGGACCAGGTAGATCAGCGGCACCAGCATCAGGACGCCGAGGTAGACGAACTCGACGACCGCACTGCCTCCCTCGCCGGAAGGGCGCTGGCCGCCGACCGCGCGCAGGCCGGCGCGGTCCCCGTAGCCGGTGACCCGGCATACGCCCTGGCTCATTGGGACTCCAGGTAGGCGCGGCCGACCACGTCGAGCCGACCATCAGGACCGAACGGGCCGATGACGGGCAGCGGGGCCTGGACGCGGATGGCGACGACCCGCACGCCGTCGACGGTGACAACGCTCGCCGACACGTCTTGGGCAAAGCGGGCCGAGATCGACCTGGTGATGAGCAGTCGCGCCCTCGCTGCCCCATCTTCCGGTGTGGTGTCCGCCCGCGCGCCGAGCCTCGCACCCTCCGAGGCGCAGGAGACGAGGGTGTTGCGGATGTGCAGCGCCAGGCCAAGCTGGAAGACCGCGACGAAGACGAGGGTGACCAAGCCCGAGACCATGGCGAAATCGGCGATGGCTGCGCCGTCCTCTCCGCGGCCACCCTGCCGGCCCAGACCGCCCGACGGGCGTGGACGCACCCGCGGCATCCCAGCTCAGGGCCCGGTCACGCTGTTCATCGCCCGCGTGAACAGCGCCTGCAGCTGGGTCTGGGCAACACCCCAGAGCACCGCCACCAGGCCGGCGGTCATCAGCGTGATGAGGACCCATCCCGGCACATCACCCCGCTCCCTGCCTGGTCGGTGGGCGCGGGGCAGAACGGCCACGGCGCGCGTCTGCGCGTGGGCCAGGGCTCGGATCAGCATCTCGGTCGAATTCCTCTCTCGGTGCGGCATGGGTCAGATCGTGAAGCGGAAGAAGGTGAAGCCGGGAAACACCAGGAAGAGCACCGTAATCGGCAGCACCAGAAACACCACAGGCACCATCATGAGAATCTCTTTGCGGCCACCCGACGCCATGACCTGGCGGCGGCCTGCCTCCCGGACGTCCTGGGCCTGGGCCCTGAGCACATCGGCCAGAGGTGTCCCGCGCTGGACGGCCACGACGATGCCGTCCACGAAACGGGACAGGCTGATCAGCCCCGTGCGGTCCGCCAACCCTTGGAGCGCGGTGGGAAGGTTGGCGCCCGCACGCGCATCGGCGAGGCACCGCGACAGCTCTGCGGACAGCTCTCCGCGGGAGAGGCGGCAGACCCGCTCCAGCGCACCCACGGCGCCCTCTCCGGCTCCGACCGCGAGCGCCAGGAGTTCGGCGATCGTGGGGAACTCGGCCAGCATCCGCTGCTCCCGACGTTTGGCCTGCGAGCTCAGGGCCTGGTCGCGCGCCACCACTCCCGCACCCGTGAAGCAGAGCGTCACCATGAGGATCGGCAGCGCCGAGAGGCCATTGACCAGCCACATCACCCCGCCGACCGCGACGCCGCAGGCCGCTCCGGCGGCACCCCAGAGCACCTGCTCCGCCCGGAACCGCTCGAGGTCTGGGGGCAGCCCAGCACGCTGGAGGCGACGGCGCACGGAGCCTGCCCCGCCCAGCGCCCGCTCGACCGCGGCGGAGAGATCTCCCAGTACCGGAGCGAGCAGGGCGCCCAGGGTGCCGCCCACGAGATAGCCCTCCTGGGCGAGCAGCCTGGAGGGAATGGGGGTGTCGCGAAGGTAGGGCAGCAGGCGCCCGGTGAGCCCGGGCCGGCGACGGTGCGGCAGACCGGCATACGCCAGAACCAGCCCCATCCCGGCAAGCGCGCCCAGCACGGCGCCCGTGCGCCCAAGATCCGTCACCGGAGCACCCGCTCGTCCTCGGGCAGCCGGCCAATCCACATCATGAGGCGATAGGCCACGAGGCTGAGCGCCGCACCGAAGCCGAGGACCGCCGCTCCCAGCCGGCTGTTGTACGCCTGGACCGCCTCCGCCCGCGAGCAGAGCATGACCAGCACGATCCACGGAGCCGCGACCGCCAGCCGTGCGGCGTTGACGGTCCAGCCCTGGCGCGTCTCCAATTCCGCGCGTGTGCGGGCGTCTTCGCGCAGGAACGAGGAGAGGGTTCGCAGCAACTGCCCCAGGTCGCTACCGCCGACCTCCCTGGCAATGCGCAGCGACTCGACCAGCCGGTCGCCTACCGGATCGCTGAGCCGGTCCTTGAGGCGATTCAGGCAGTCCTGGAAGCGCCCCGTCGTGCGGTAGTCCTCCCCGAATGCGGCGAAGGCGGGCCGCAGCTCCTCCGGGCCGCGGACCCCCAGCTGTGCCAGCGCTTCCGGGAGGGCCATCCCGGCGCGGACGGCGGAGGCGATGTTGTCCACGGCATCAGGCCACAGGTCGCGCAGCGTTGCACGGCGCCGGCGGGCGCGAAGCCGGACGAGTGCGATCGGCGCCCAGGCCGCGAGCGCCGCGAAGCAGCCCGCGATGGCCGGAACGGAGCTGACCGCGAGGATGAGCAGGAACGCCATCGCTGAGGCGATGGCACACGAGGTCAGCAGGGCACGCGGACCCACGGATCCGTAGCCCGCCTGCACCAGCTCGTCTCGCAGACGCGCCACGACCGAGCTGCGCCGCGCCGCTGGTCGGGGCTCGGGCGCCGGAGCCCAGCACGACCACCACACGCAGAACAGGCCTATGCCCATGACCAGCCCGATCAGCAGTCCGCGCATGCCTCTCCGCCCTCACTGTGCCAGCAGGGCGGCGACGTCATAGCCGGCCCGCTCGAAGCGATCGACATGCGGCGGGTAGCCCTCGGCGCGCCCGAGCTGGCCCCGGCGCTGGACGAAGAGGTCTGCGATCTCGACGACATCACCCTCGACCCGCCCCGGAACGGCCGCGATCTCCCTCACCCGGCGCACCCCGTCGCGCTCGAGGGCGGCGTGGACCACGAGGTCGATCGATCCGGCAACGGTCGGAACGACGAATCGAGAGCCGACGTTCTCACCGGCGAGCAGCGGCAGCGTGCACATCTTGGTCACCGCCTCACGAGCACTGTTGGCGTGGATCGTGCACATGCCCGGAATGCCGCTGTTGAGGGCGATCAGGAGATCCAAAGACTCCGCTTGGCGCACCTCGCCGACGATGATGCGCGAGGGCCGCATGCGGAGGGCTTCCTTGACGAGCTTCCGCAGCGGCACTTCTCCGGTGCCCTCGAGGCTCGGCTGCCGACACTGCATCGAGGCCACATCTCGCAGAGGGATCTTCAGTTCAAAGACCTCTTCACAAGTGACGACGCGCTCGCGTGGCGGGATCGCCGCGCTCAGGCAGTTGAGCAGCGTCGTCTTGCCCGCCTGGGTGCCCCCGGCGACCAGGATATTGAGGCCGGAGACGACGGCCGCCTCGAGAAACCGCGCCGCCTGCCCGGTCAGCGTGCCCAGCCGGACGAGGTCTTCCAGGTGGTCGGCCTTGACCACGAACTTGCGGATGTTGACGAACCAGTGCTCCCTGGTGATGTCGGGGATCACCACGTGGAGGCGGGACCCGTCGGCAAGCACGGCGTCGACGAAGGGCGAGGAGAGGTCGACCCGGCGCCCGGATGTCCTGAGCATCCGCTCCACAAGGTCGCGGACCTCGTCGCCGACCAGGATCGTATTGGTCAGCTCGGCGACGCCGCTGCGGGCGATGAAGACCTTGGACGGCTCGTTGATCCAGATCTCCTCCACGAGCGGGTCGTCGAAGTACCGCTGCAGCGGGCCGAACCCGGCGACGCTGTCGAGGACGGCCTTGACCGCGTCCTCGAGGTCGCCCAGGGCCGGGATGCCGCCGCGGATCGAGCGGTCGTCGTAGTCGCTGACCGCCTCGCGCACCAACCGAGTCACGGCCGCGGTGTCGCGCGCAGGGTCGAGCCCGGTGCGGCGGATGAGCTCGCGGACCTCGTCCTCGACGGTGCGCACTGCTTCCACCCGATTGCCTCCCCTTTGGCCCGAAACTGACCGGATGCACGCCGATGCGTGCCACAGCATAGGAACCAGCCCAGACAAATCCAACGGCTGTCCACAGCCTTTTCACAGAATGAGCGGCTCTTTCGGCGTGCGTGACGCTCCGAGCGCCACTAAGTCGGCATCGCGGCAACATCCGCACGCGCTTCTCGGGGCCGCCACTCCCCATCCCGAGCCGTCGGCACGATCCTCCGCCCAGTCAAGGCGAACCCCGAACGCGCTGTTGACGGATCAGGTGGACGGGCGTGGACTGCGCTGGTGGGCCATAACCCAGAGCCGCAGGCCGCCCGGCCGTACATGCCCGGGTACGGCATCCTCCCGCCGGACGGAGGAACGGGCCTGCTGTCGTGGCAGGAGGTCGAGCCGCGGCTGGCGCAATCGCATGACTACTGGGTGGCCAGCGCGTGGCCCGACGGTCGTCCGCACGTCATGCCCGTCTGGGGAGTCTGGGACGGCGCAGCCCTGTGGTTCAGCAGCAGCGGGCGATCCCGCAAGATCGCCAATCTCACGCACGACCCGCGGTGCGTGGCGACCACCGACGACGCGCTGGATCCGGTGATCCTCGAGGGAACCGCGGAGGTGGTGGTGCACGAGGACGCCATCGGTCGGTTCCTGGAGCTGCTCAATGCCAAGTACGACGTCGACTACCCGCTCGACTTCCTCGACCCGGCCGTGAACGCAACGGTCCGGGTCCTGCCGCACACCGCCTTCGCTCTCCTGCAGTCAGACTTCCTCGGGTCGCCGACGCGATGGCGCTTTCCCCGGCCGAAATCCTGATCACCACTCCGCTGTCCGGCGCCTGTGATCCTGGTGGTGGCGCTCCGGCGGGGGTGATCGGGCACGCTGATCCGGCGGACGACAGACCGCCTGCAGAGCCGGTATGCCGCGTGCTCACCTCGGCACCCAAGGCCGCCGGTTTGTCGGCCTCCGGCGCTGTGGATAACCGGCCGGTCCCCGACTCGGCCACCGCTAGCGTCCGCAAGCATGGAGTTCACGCTGTCCATCGCCCTGCCCGAGGTCGGCACCTCCCCCGTCGACATTGACGTCTGCGCACCGAGCGGCGCTACCGCGGGCGAGTTGGCAGCCCTCCTCGCCTCCGAGTTCGGCGTCGCCGCCGGGCGGCTCAGCTCTGGCACGGGCCCGGTCCCCGAGGACGCGCTCGTTGGCCATCCCCCGCTTCTCCACGGCGCCTCCCTGTCCCTGGCGACTGGCCAGCCCCGCCGGGAGCCTGCGCGCCACCGGCCCTCGCCTCTGGAGCTCGCCGTCGTCGCTGGGCCTGACTGCGGCCGACGCTTTCCGCTCGAGCCCGGCCGCCACCTGCTGGGCCGTGGTGCCGGCGCTGGTCTTCGTGTCGACGACCCGAGCCTCTCGCGCAGCCACGCAGTCCTCTCAGTCGGCCCCGACGGGGTCCACGTCGCGGATGCCGGTTCCACCAACGGCATGCACGTCGACGGGGCCCAGATCCCGACGAGGGGCTCGATGCTGAACCCAGGTCAGATGCTCCGCGTGGGCCATTCCCTCGTACAGGTCCGCAGTCCGGGGGTGCGTCCCGCGGCCGTGGAGCCGGATGGCCGCGGGTTCCGGCTCGTCAACCGAGCGCCCCGCGTTCCGACCACGCCGGAGCCGGTGACCATCACGCTCCCCACGAGGCCGGAGCCGCGCCGCAGCGCGCGATTCCCGTGGTTGGCGATGCTGGTGCCGCTGCCCGTATGTGCCGTGCTGGCGGTCCTGATGGGTCCGCAGCTGCTCCTCTTCGCGCTGATGACGCCAGTCATGATGCTGGGAAATGCCCTGAGCGATCGCGTCACCGGAAGACGCGAGTATGCCGGTCAGCTGGCCGAGTTCGAACGTGCCACGACCAGAGCGGCAGACAGCATTGTCGAGCTGTGCCGACACGAGGTCGCGTTGCGCCGATCGGGATTCCCGGACGCCGTCACCATCCTCCAGACCGCGACCACCCCCGGTAGCCGGCTGTGGGAGCGGTCCAGACGTGACCCCGATGTGCTCACCATCCGCATCGGAACGGGAAGCGTGCCATCCTCGCTGCGCGTCGTGGATCCTTCCGCGGGGCACGCGTCCAGCGTGCCCTCCCTGCACGATGCCCCGGTGGTGGCCGACCTCGACCTCCTGCGCGTCCTCGGACTCGCGGGGCACCAAGGTCCGGTCGCCGCAATGCTCCGAAGCATCGTCGGCCAGATCGCCGCTCTCCACTCTCCGCGCGACGTGCGGCTCGTCGCGCTTGCCTCGGGCGATGGGGACGCGGCGGAGTTCGCCTGGCTTCGCCTGCTCCCCCATTGCGAGGCCGTGGCCTCACCGGCAGATGAGGCACGGTTCTCGTCGGTGGTTTCGATGGTCCGGCCGACCGGCGGTGACGCGTCTCATTCGCCGCTTCAGCCCGTCACCGATGAGGAGGGGTCGGCAGTGTGGGGCGGTGCGCGGACCGTGGTGCTGCTCCTTGGCTCCCGCGAGCTGCGCGCACGCCCAGGGATCGCGTCCCTTCTCAGCGATGGCCTCAGGGATGGACTGCGGATCATCGCAGTCGACCGGGACCCGGCTTCTCTGCCCCTGGAGTGCAGGGCGGTGATCGAGGTGGATGAGGCCGGCGTCACGGCGCGCATGGAGTCGTCCACGCTGGAAGGGCCACTGGCGTTCACGCCCGACGGATGCCGAACGTCCTGGGCGGAGCAGGCAGCGCGGTCGTTGGCCTCTCTTCGAGACAACACACCCGCCGATGCGGTGGCCGCTCTGCCAGACCTTGTGCGGTTGGCCGACCTGCACGGGGCATCCGTGTTTGACGCCGAGTGGATTGCCCGCCAATGGGTTTCCTCCACGCCCTCGACGGTCGCCGCGCTGGGGCTGGCCCTAGGCGGTGCCTTTACGGTTGACCTTGTCAGAGACGGCCCGCACGTCCTCGTCGGGGGTACGACCGGCTCGGGCAAGTCTGAACTGCTCCAGACTGTCGTGGTCTCGCTGGCCCTGGCCAACCGACCGGAGGAGCTCGGACTGGTGCTCGTTGACTACAAGGGTGGCTCAGCCTTCAGCAAATGCGGCCAACTGCCCCACACCGTCGGCATAGTCACAGATCTCGATGGCCACCTCGCCCAAAGGGCACTCGCATCGCTCCGGGCCGAACTGTCGCGGCGCGAGCGATTGTTGGCGACCGTGGGTGCCACGGACCTCGACGACTACCGGGCCAAGGCAGCGGCTGAGCCTCGCACGCACGTCGAGACGTTGGGCCGGCTCGTGCTCGTCATCGACGAGTTCAAGGCGCTGGCGGAGGAGCTTCCGGAGTTCCTCGAAGGTGTGGTGCGGCTGGCGGCAGTGGGTCGCTCTCTGGGAGTGCACCTCGTTCTGGCGACGCAGCGGCCCGGCGGAATCGTGTCGGCCGACATCAGGGCCAACGTCAATCTCCGCATCGCGCTGAGGGTCCGCGACCGCGTCGACAGCGAGGACGTCATCGAGGCGCCGGACGCCGCCGGCCTCCAGGAGCGCCACCGTGGCCGGGCGCTAGCAAGGTCTGGTGGCGGCCGGCTCACCACCTTCCAGACCGCGTGGCTCGGAGCCCGCGACTACACGGCCGAGAAGGCGGTGCTATCGATCAGGCGACGCGGGTCGACCATCGGAACCCCGGTGAGCCAACCATCTCTCCGTCGCTCCAGCGACCACGCCCAGCGCCGCGAGCCGACCGACCTCGACCGCGTGGTCGAGGCGCTCCACGTCGCGGCACAGCTGGTGGGATGTTCCTCACCACCTCGGCCCTGGCTGCCGCCGCTCCCTGACGTCCTTCCGCTCAGTCACCTTGCCCCGCCGCCGGCGCCGGACCACGAGGGCTCGCCGGACCACGAGAGCTCGCCGGGCCGCCGACCCAGCCCCGGTGGCCCGGGCGCAAGCTCGACCCCGCAAGCGCCGTGGGGTTTGGCCGACGACCCTGCTGGACAGCGCCAGCCGCTCTTCTCGTGGTACGCGCAGGCCGGTCCGGGGGGTGGTGGGCACTGGGTCATCGGTGGCTCGGGCGGCTCTGGCCGCACGTCGGCCCTGCGAACGCTGGCCTTCACGGCTGCCCGGTCGTGCAGGCCGGACCACCTGCACCTGTACGCCATCGACGGGTCGTCCAACGCCCTCCGGGCCATCGAGCGCTTCCCGCACACCGGGGCGGTCGTTCCCCGGGCGGACTTCGCCCGGGTCGTCCGGCTGGTCAACCGCCTTGCCCGCGAGGTCCGGCATCGGCAACAGCGGCTCACGACCGTGGGTCACGCCAGCCTCGACGAGTGGCGGGCAGCTGGGGACGCGCACGTCGGCAGTCCAGCCGGCCCACCGGCATACCTGCTCTTGCTGGTGGACGACTGGGACCTCCTCGCCCGGGACAGCGAGCACCAAGACCACGGGGAGATCATCGAGCGCCTCGCCAGCCTCCTGCGGGAGGGCGAGCAGGTTGGCCTTCGCGCAGTCGTGACCGGCGACCGCAGTGTCCTGATCGGGCGCAGTACGTCGTGGGCCACGCACCGGCTCCTGCTCCGACTTGCCGACCCCAGCGACGCCGCGCTGGTCGGCCTGGCGCGGGAGCGCATTCCGCGGCACCAGCCACCCGGGCGCGGCATCGTGGCGGGTGGCCTGGAGGTGCAGCTGGCCCACCTCGGCAGCACGCCCGACGCGGCCGCTGCCGCGCAAGCGATCAGTGACCTTGCCGCGGCACTGCCGAGCCCCGGGGCCAACCCGCCGTTCGCGGTCGCGACCATGCCGACCGATGTCCTGGCTACCCAGCTCGCGCGCACAGGTCGCGGCCTGGAGTTCGCGCTGGGCGGCGAGGAGTGCACGACCGTGGCCCTGGACTTCGAGCGCCACGGTCGCCAGATCCTGATCACGGGGCCTGGTCGGAGCGGCAAGTCCACGGCGCTGGGCGCCTTTGCGGTGGCGGCGCGCGAGCACGCGCTTCCGGTCGCGTGGGTGGCCCCCACAGGTCGGGCGCGAGGGTCCACACCGGTGGCGGGGCGCACAGTGCAGGTCATCGAGGAAGGCGACGCCGCCCGACTGGCTGCGCTGTGCCGCGAGCAGCGTGATCTCGTGGTCCTCGTCGACGACGCCGATCAGCTCCTCGACACCCCGGTCGAGACTGTGCTGCGGGAGTTCTGCCGCACCGTCGACCGCACCGGCGGCGCGATCATCTGTGCCGCCAATTCGGTCGCCTTGGCAAGCCAGTACCGGGGCGTCGCGGTCGAGGTGGGCCGTCACCAGACCGGTTTGCTGCTCAACCCGCGGTCCGTTGCCGACGGGGACCTCCTCGGGATCCGGGTGCCAAGGGGACTGCCCGGCAGTCCGGGTCGGGGCCTCCTCGCCTGCCGTGGCGAGGTGCTCGAGGTCCAAGTGGCGAGACCACCGACCGAGCCCGAGCCGAGCCAGTCCGAGCCGAGTCGGCCACAAGCCAGCGGCAAGTGCGCGTCAGCCCTTGACGTAGGAGAGCTTCTCGCAGACCTTGCCATCGCGGAATCGCAGCACGTCGACACCACGCACATGGCCGGGTGACCCATCACCATTGGTCCACGAGTAGGTCCAGCGGAACACAGCGCGATCGCCCAGCACGAAGGCTTCCTCCTCGGCGAACACCGGGTCGATAGTGCCCCGCAGGATGTTCGACCACACGTCCAACACCGCGTCGACACCCTCGAACCGCTGGCCATCCGGCGCGGGGCTGGTCGTCTCGAACACCACATCGTCGGTGACCATGCTCCGCAGCGCCTCCACGTCCGCCCGAGCGAAGGCAGCCGAGAATGTTTGTACCAGTTCAAGCTTCGCCACGCGGGAGGTCATGCTTCAGTCTCATTCCCCCGAGCCGCACGGCTGCCGTCACCTGCGCCAACCGGCGAGGTCCACGACCCGGACCGCCCGAAGGCCGCCAGGAGGTCCGTCTGTGCGTCGCCGATGTCGGTCGCGTGTGCAGCGACGGCACCTCCCGCGCGGTAGAGCTCTTCACGGTCGACGAACCAGGCCGCCACGTCGGCGACCAGCTCCGGATCCATTGTCCGGTCGGCGCCGATCGCCGCCGCAAGGTCCCAGCCATGGATCAGGTGGTCTGCGCACAGCTGGCGGGCGTACTCCTCCATGTCCTCCTCGCCATAAGACAGGTGGACCAGCCCGCCCCCGGGCAAGCGCTCCGCTGCGGAGGCACCCGCCTGCTCCGCCGCCGCGTGTGCTGCGCGCACTGGATCGGCGCCCAGCAGGTCGCCGTCGAAGCGGTCGCCGACCTCTTCGATCGTGGCGCCCTCGAGCAGCGGGGCCGCCCAGCGGTCTTCACTGACCACGTGGTTGACCAAGTCGCGCACGCTCCAGTGGGTACACGGCGTCGGATCGGACCACTGCCCCTCGCCGATGGCATCCACGCGGCTCACCCACCAGTCGAGGGTCCGCTGGTACAGCGTGGGAACGTCCATCGTGCACTCCTGTCCTCCGCGCCCGGGGGAGGCGCCAGCCGGCGGCCCGGGCGGCCGCCGACAGCAGAAGCCTGCCGCTGCGCCCGGCCTGCGTCCACCAACATGGCGCATCAAGACCGCAGCGAAGGTCAGGATCTCGCCCTGACCCGACGGCCAAGCCCGATGTCAGGGCAGTTCGCGGCGCGAGCCGGAAGCAAGGGCAGCCAGGATGCCGACCAGGGCCACCGCCAGCACGACCGCGCCCACCGGCCCCTGTCCGCCCTGGAACAGACCCCAGGCGACGGGCAGCAGGAGGGCGTTCCACACCACGGTCGGGGTGCTGGGCCAAGCAGCCCCCCGCCACCACCCTGCCGACAGGGCGGCGAGCCCGACGACGAAGACAGCGATCAGCACAATGGACATCGCTGCCCGGGCCGGGCTGTCGCTTTCGCCGCGGACCAACCCGACCGCGTAGAAGACGCAGATGCCCAACAGGGCCGCGGCCTGGAGCGCGGACACGACCGCGGCAACGACCCGGCCACCGCCGCGGCGAGCCGGCGAGCCGCTCGACCCCGTCTGGGAGTCCTCGCCTCGTCGCGGCGTCTCGGGAGAAGTCACCCGAGAAAGAGTAGCCACGCCTGATTCGATGGCTGACGAGTGGGCACAGGACCCCAATGACCCCTCCGAGTGCCCCTAACAAGACCCCCGGCGAGCGCCCACGGCAAACACCCGGCATACTGGACGTGCAGGTCCCACGCCCTGAGACGGGCCGTCATGCCCACAGGTCCGGGGAACACAAATCGGCGCTGCACCGTTGGCAAGACGGGGTTGGTGCCTAACAATGGTGCCTGCAACCCGGCAAACCCGTGACGGCGTACGTCCGCGTCGTTACCATGGCGGTTTGCCTCGCATGATCGCCGCCGCGCCCCAAGCCAGAGGCTCGGAGCCCGGCGTGCAACCCACGACGCTGACAAGGAGCACGATCCTCATGGACTGGCGCGACCGCGCTGCCTGCCTGGACGAAGACCCGGAGCTGTTCTTCCCGATTGGGAACACTGGTCCGGCGCTTCTCCAGATCGAAGAGGCGAAGGCTGTGTGCCGCCGCTGTGAGGTCATCGATACCTGCCTGAAGTGGGCCCTGGAGTCCGGTCAGGACGCCGGCGTGTGGGGTGGTTTGTCCGAGGACGAGCGTCGCGCGCTCAAGCGCCGCAACGCCCGCGCCCGTCGGGCGGGCTGACCTCAGCGCCCGCACAGCCTGGCCCCCAAGGGCCAGACGGACTGGCAGGGTCGATGGTCTGACACCTGGCCACGGCCGATTGGAAGCCGCGCCGGAATCCCTGTTCCGGCGCGGCTTCCCTGCGTCGCAGACCAGACGTGCCACGCCTCACCCCTCGCATCGCGCCGGCAGGCTGTCACTCAGTCGTCGGCTCGGGTCGCGCGTCTCGCTCGAGGGGACGCAGCAACGCCGTGAACTGCACCCGTGTGCCGTGCGGCCTGGCCGGCTCCCAGCGGATGCGGCCACGCAGGTCCTGAACGAGCGACGTGACAATCCGCGTCCCGAGCCCGGCGAGCCCTGGGCGGAATCCCGCGGGCAGGCCCGACCCGTCGTCGGTGATCGTCACGGTCAGCTGGTCCTCCTCGTCGACGTGCTCGCGATGCGCCGCGATCTCGACCCGGCCGCCATGGTCGGCCAGGCCGTGTTCCGCGGCGTTCTGCACTAGCTCGGAGATGATCATGGCCAGCGCGGTCGCGTCCTCAGCGCGCATCCGCCCGAACGTCCCGGTCACCGACGAGTGGATCGTGTGCTCGCTCGTGGCGACCTCGACGACCGCCTTCAGCCCACGCACCGCGATCTCATCGAAGTTCACCGTCTCGTCGAACCCATGGCTGAGCGTCTCGTGTACCAGCGCGATCGTGCCGACGCGCCGAACCGCCTCCTCCAGCGCGTAACGGCTCTGACCCTCCGGAAGGCGCCGCGCCTGGAGCCGCAACAGGGCAGCCACTGTTTGGAGATTGTTCTTGACCCGGTGGTGAATCTCGCGGATCGTCGCATCCTTGGTCAGCAGTTCGCGCTCACGGCGCCGCAGCTCGGAGACGTCGCGAAGCAGGAGCAGGGCTCCCCGCCGCGTGCCCCGCTCGGTGAGCGGGATCGCGCGCATCGAGACGCTCGCAGTCCGCGAGCCCACCTCAGATCGCCAGGGCGCGCGACCGGTCACCACCAATGCCAGCGACTCGTCGACCGGGTCCTCGGCCTTCTCGACGACGTCCGCCGCGATCTTGGCGAGCACCTCGCCGATCACGTCTCCGACGTGCCCCAGGCGGTGGATCGCCGACACCGCATTGGGGCTGGCATAGACCACGATGCCCTCGGCGTCGAGGTGCATCACACCGTCGCCCACCCGCGGCGCACCTCGCCGCAGGCCCGTCGGTGCCGAGGCGCTGGGAAACTCTCCCGCCGCGATCATGCCCGCAAGGGAGTCGGCCAGGGCCCGGTAGGTCACCTCGAGCCGGCTGGGCGTTCGCGGACCGCCCAGGTTGGTGTGGCGGGTGATCACCGCGAGCACGGCCCCGTCTTTCACAACCGGGATCGCTTCCTCGCGCACCGGCACGTCGTCGTTGAAGTCGGCGTCGGACGCGCGCACGATCGTCCGAGTGGCGTACGCCTCGCCAAGCATGCGGCGCCGGCCGACACCGCTGCGCCACCCCACGATGTCCTCGTAGAAGACCATCTGCCCGGTGGTCGGGCGCACGTGGGCGACCGACACCCATTCGTCGTCGGACTGCCGCGCCCACAGCACGAGGTCGGCGAAGGACAGGTCGGACAGCAGCTGCCAGTCGCCGACCACGAGGTGCAGCCACTCGATCTGCTCGGCGGAGAGGTCGGTGGTGCGCTGCAGCGAGTCGTTCAGCGTTGCCACGAGCGCAGCCTATGCGGGCGATCCGAGCACCTCGACATGCGGGATGACGAACACCGCCCCCGGGGCCGCACCCCACTCGCGGAACGCCCGCGCGATACCCGCGAGCTCGGCCCGCGTTGCCAGGCCTCGCTGGACCGCCTGCCGTGCGAAGTCGGAGGCCACGGTGCGCTCGGCCCACGACTCGGCCCACCAGGACACCTCCTGCGGCGTGGCCCAGCACCAGGCCGATGCGCTCAGCCGCACCTCCCGCAGTCCGGCCTGCTCCGCCCAGGACCGCAGGTGCCTCCCCGCGTCGGGCTCCGCGCCATTGCTGCGCGCCACCCGTTGGTACAGCGCGGCCCACAGGTCCAGGCCCGGCAGCCTCGGGTACCACGCCATGGCCGCGTAGTCGGCGTCGCGCGCCGCCACGGTGCCGGCCGGACGGCATACCCTCGCCATCTCGCGGAGCGCGCCGACGGGGTCCGTGAGGTGCTGGAGCACCTGGTGGGCGTGCACGACGTCGAAGCTCCGGTCTGCGAAGGGCAGGCTCGCCACGTCGCCCAGCGCGAGACCAGCGTGCTCGACGCCGGCGAGGCTGACCCGCGCGGCGTCAACGGGAGCGGGCACGGCCTCGAGCCCGACGGCGGTGCCGCCCACGGCTCGGGCCAGGTCCGCGGTGACGGTGCCGGGCCCGCAGCCGACGTCCAGCAGGCGAAGCCCCGGCTTGAGAAGCGGCAGCAGGTATGCCGCGGAGTCGACCGCCGTCCGCCGGGCGTGGCTCCCGAGGACGCTGGCATGGTGCCCGTGGGTGTACTGCGCCCGTGCCGCATCCGGTGCCGCCATGAAGGCAGTCTGCGCCGGCCCGGCTCAGTGGGGCACGGCGAGGTCCCCGACGCGGATCGTGCCCGGCGCGACGACGTCGGCGTAGACGGCGGTACAGAGGCTGCGGCGATCGGAGATCGTGCGCAGCAGTCCGTCCGCCTCGGCAACCCCGACCTGGGCGATGTCCACCATGCGACAGCGCTCGATCGGCTCCACCACGCGGAGCACGACCCCCGTGGGACGCCTCCGGAGCCATCCCCCACGCCGCCGATGGCGACCTCGCGGCCGACCCACGTCTCCTCGACGAACGGCTCGTCGGTGTCGAGCACCAGATTGGCCCGCAGGTGGCGCTCGTCGAGAGGCGCATCGAGCCCGTGCAGGCGGGCCAGCTCGGCGAGCGTCGCTGATCCGACGACGCTGACCTGACCCGCGTCCTGGTGCGGCACGTCCGCTTCGGGCGCGACCTCGATCTCCTCGCCGAAGTGGTCGGAGAGGAGCGCGTCGGCCCGCCCCTCGCCGGCCCGGACCCGGTCGCCGGAGGGCAGCACGATGTCGACGCCGGCGCCATCGGGCAGCGTCTCGGCAACCAGCTCGAAGACCGGGTCCATGCGGCGGAAGCGCTGCGAGTGCTTCCCGCTCGCGAGCTTTCCGGCAGAGTCGTAGACGGCCCACTCCCGGTCGCCGACCAGGCCACGGGCGTCGAGGTCGACCATGCCCAGCAGCTCGCCACCCACGGACTTGACCGGGAAGCGCCACAGCGCTCGCACGGCGTACGTCATGCCGTCGCCGCTCCGGAGCGGATCACTGAGCGCAGCGTCCGCAGGGCCACGGAGAGCGCGGCGATGTTGGGCGACTCAAGCTTGTCGATGCCCGTGAGGGCGTTGGTGGCCCGCTGGAGGGACTCGCTGTTGGCCTTGGACCACAGCTCGAAGCGGTGGGCGGGCTCGCCCCCGCCCGGACTCGCCTCGATGACCGACCGGGTCAACGACTGAAGCACCGAGTAGAGGTCGTCGCGAAGGGCTCCGCGAGCGAGGGCGTCCCAGCGGTCGTCACGCGGCAGCCCGGTGACCCGCGACAGCATGATGTCGATGCTGAACTTCTCGGACAGCAGGTAGTAGAGCGGGGCGACGACGGCGGTTTCCTCGCCGGTGTCGCTGCAGATGTCGACGATGTCGAGCAGCGAGAACTGGTCGAGCAGGGTGGCCGCCTGCCTCGTCAGGGCAGCCGGCAGACCGAGCTTCTCCAGGTCGCGGCAGCGGCGCTGGAAGCGTTTGAGCTCCACGCCCTTGAGCAGCTCGGGGATCCTGGGCCCGTACTCGCGCACGACACCCCGGAAACGGTCCACCTCGCGGGCCACGTCGAGTCGCGAGGGCCGAGAGGACAAGAACCAGCGGGTCGATCGGTCGAGCAGCCGGCGGAACTCCAGGTAGGCCTGGGTCTGAGCCGCCGTCGGCACCTGGTTGTCGAGGGCCTCGATCTCGCGGACGAAGTCGGTGATGTTGAAGATCTCGCGGCACGCCACGAAGGCGCGGGCCACCTGCTCCGGAGTTGCGCCGGTCTCCTCCATCGCCCGGAAGGCGAAGGTGATGCCCCCGCGGTTGACCATGGAGTTGGCCACGGCGTTGGTGATGATCTCGCGCCGCAGGGGGTGGGCTTCCAGCCGCTCCCTGAACTGCTCGCGTACCGGGGCCGGGAAGTAGTCGACCAGGGTCGTCTGGAACCACGGGTCGTCGGGCAGCTCCGAGGGCAGGAGGTCGTCCTTCAGCGCCAGCTTGGCATAGGCGACGAGCACCGAGAACTCAGGCGACTTCAGGCCCAGCCCTGCCCGCTGCCGCTGGCCGATCTCGGGATCGGACGGGAGGAACTCCAGAGCCCGGTCGAGGTCGCCCCGCTCCTCCAGGGCGCGGATCAGCCGCTGGTGGACGGGCAGCATCGCGTGCTCCTGGGCCCGCGCGTTGCCGAGTAGGACGTTCTGCTCGTAGTTGTCGCGCAGCACCTGGGCCGCCACCTCGTCGGTCATGGAGGCGAGCACCTTGTTGCGCTGCTTCACCGTCATGTCGCCCTCGCGGACCAGGTCGTTGAGGAGGATCTTGATGTTGACCTCGTGGTCGGACGTGTCGACGCCGGCCGAGTTGTCGATCGCGTCGGTGTTGACCCGAACGCCGTTCAGCGCCGCCTCGATGCGCCCCCTCTGCGACAGCCCCAGGTTGCCGCCCTCGCCGACGACCTTGACCCGCAGGTCGGAGCCATCGACCCGGATCGCGTCGTTGGCCCGGTCGCCGACGGCGGAGGACTCCTCGGTCGACGCCTTCACGTAGGTGCCGATGCCGCCGTTCCAGAGCAGGTCGACCGGTGCGAGGAGGATCGCCTTCATCAGCTCGGCGGGCGTCATCCGATCGGTGTCCTTGGGCAGGGCCAACGCCTCGGCCATCTGCGGGCTGATCCGGATCGACTTCAGCGACCGGGCGAAGACGCCGCCGCCCTCGCTGATGAGCGACGTGTCGTAGTCGGCCCACGACGAGCGCGGCAGCTCGAACAGCCGCTTGCGCTCAACGAACGACGGCCCCGCCGCCGGGTTGGGGTCGACGAAGATGTGTCGGTGGTCGAAGGCCGCGACCAGCCGGATGTGCTCCGAGAGGAGCATGCCGTTGCCGAACACGTCACCGCTCATGTCGCCGATCCCGACGACCGTGAAGTCCTCGCTCTGGGTGTCGATGCCCATCTCGCGGAAATGGCGCTTGACCGACTCCCAGGCGCCCCGCGCCGTGATGCCCATCACCTTGTGGTCGTAGCCCGCCGAACCGCCGGATGCGAAGGCGTCGTCGAGCCAGAAGCCGTAGGACTGGGCTACTCCATTGGCGATGTCGGAGAACGTCGCGGTGCCCTTGTCGGCGGCCACCACCAGGTAGGGGTCGTCGCCGTCGTGCCGCACCACGCGGTCGGGCGGGACGATCGACCCCGCCACCCGGTTGTCCGTGATGTCGAGAAGCCCGGAGATGAACAGCTTGTAGGACTCGATGCCTTCGGCCAGCCACGCATCGCGGTCGACGGTCGGGTCGGGCAGCTGCTTGGCGTAGAAGCCGCCCTTCGACCCGGTTGGAACGATGACGGCGTTCTTCACCATCTGCGCCTTGACCAGGCCCAGGACCTCGGTGCGGAAGTCCTCCCGCCGGTCGCTCCACCTCAGACCACCTCGCGCGACCGGGCCGAACCGCAGGTGCACGCCCTCGATCCGGGGGCTGTAGACCCAGATCTCGAACTGCGGCCGCGGTGCCGGCAGGTTGGGCACGGCCTTGGGGTTGAGCTTCATCGAGATGTAGGACTTGGGCTCACCGGCATCGTCGGGCTGGAAGTAGTTCGTGCGCAGCGTCGCCCGGATCACGCCGAGGAACGCCCGGATGATGCGGTCCTGGTCGAGCGAGGACACCCCGTCGAGAGCGCTCAGCACGGCCGATGCCGCACCCTCCTCGGCCTCGTCGCGAGCGGAAGCCTCCTGGCCGGCATACCTCTGCGGGTCGTGCCTGATCTCGAACAGGTCGACCAGCTGCCGAGCGATGGCAACGTTCTGGATCAGCGCGGTCTCCAGGTATTCCTGGCTGAACGTCTGGCGCGTCTGGCGCAGATACTTGGCGATGGCGCGCAGGATGACCACCTGGCGCCAGGTGAGGCCGGCGCCCAGGACCAGGGCGTTGAACCCGTCGGACTCGGCGCGGCCGTTCCACACCGCAGCGACCGCGTCCTGGAACAGCTGGCGCACCCGGTCGCGCGAGCTGCCGGTCCACACCTTCTCGTTGTGGACCCGCAGGCCGAAGTCGTAGACGTGGACCGTCACGCCGTCGCTGCGATCGATCTGGTACGGCCGCTCGTCGACGACCTCGACGCCCATGTGGGTGAACATGGGGAGCACCTGGGTGAGCGAGAGCGGCCCGCGCCGGTAGAGCTTGAAGCGCCGCGTGCTGGGGGGCGAGCCGGGCTCGTGGTACATGTTCAGCCCGGTCGCGGTCTCGGTGTCCAGGGCCTCGATGTGCCTGAGGTCGGCGACACCCACGCGAGCGGTGAAGTCTTCCTTGTATGCCGCCGGGAAGGCACGCCCGTACAGGCCCGTCAGTCGTGCGGCTGCCTCCTCGCCGTGCTCGGCCCGGGCGGCCTCGGCGAGGTCCTCGTCCCAGGTCCGGGTGGCGTCGATGAGCTGCTTCTCGAGGACCGCGGCGTCGACGTCGGGAATGGCCTGGCCCTGCTCGATCCGCACCACGAAGTGCAGCCGGGCCAGCGCGGACTCGGAGACCCGCGTCGTGTAGTCGACGCTTGCGCCCTTGAAGGCCTGCCGCAGGATGCCCTCCATGCGCAGCCGCACCGCGGTGTTGTAGCGGTCGCGCGGGATGTAGACCAGGCAGGACATGAAGCGCCCGAAGTCGTCCTTGCGCAGGAACAGCTTGGTCTTGCGGCGCTCCTGCAGGTGCAGCACCGAGGTCGCCACGTCGTAGAGCTGGTCGACGTCGGCCTGGAACAGCTCGTCGCGCGGGTAGGTCTCCAGCACCTCGAGGAGGTCCTTGCCGGAGTGGGAGTCGGCCTGCAGCCCGGAGCGCTTGAGGACCTCCTCGACCTTGTCCCGCACGATCGGCACCCGCAGCACCGACTCGGTGTAGGCGCTGGACGTGAACAGGCCGAGGAACCGCTGCTCCCCGGTCACCCTGCCCTCGTCGTCGAAGGTCTTGATGCCGAGATAGTCGAGGTATGCCGTCCGGTGCACGGTCGCGCGCGAGTTCGCCTTGGTGACGATGAGCAGGCGGCGCTCCCGCGCCTTCGCCTGGGCCTGCGGGGTGAGGACGGTGTGCTTGCCGTGCATGGGGTCGGAGCGCAGGAGCCCTAGACCGGTGCCCGGGGTGGCGGTGATGATGTCGCCGTCCGGGCTGCGCTCGAGGCGGTACTCGCGATAGCCGAGGAAGGTGAAGTGGTGGTCGGCGAGCCACTTCAGAAGGCCGACGGTCGCACGGGTCTCCCGGGGGTCAGGACCGACGGGCGGGTTGGCCTCGAGGTTGGCAGCGATCCGCTCACAGGTGTCGTTCATCTTGGGCCAGTCCTCGACCGCCTCGCGCACGTCGGTGAGAACCGTGCGCAGGCGTTCTGCGATCCGGGCGGGGCCCGCCGGGTCGCTGTCGCGGTCGATCTCCAGGTGCATCCAGGACTCGACACCCTCGCCGAAGTTGCCCTCCTCCTGGACGTCGGCAGCGCCCTGCCCGGTGTCGAGGTCGAGGATCTCCTGCAGGTCGCCGGCGGCGTCGCGGCGGACCCGCAGCTGCGGGTGGACGACGAGATGCACGGCCCGATCCTCGGAGGCCAGCTCGGACGTCACCGAGTCGACGAGGAAGGGCATGTCGTCGGTGACGATCTGGACCACGGTGTGCCCGCTGGACCAGCCCTGCTGCTCGACCTCCGGGTTGAACACCTCGACGTTCGCCGCGCCCACGGGGCGGTGGGCCGCCATCTGCTGGTGGGACAGAGCCGCGCCGAGAAGGTCCTCGGGGGCCCGGGCGAGGAGGTCCTCGGTGGCTACGTGCCGGTAGTAGCGGCGCAGGAACCGCTCGAGCGTGTCACCTCCTGCCTTTTCAGCCAGGGCTGCGGCGGTGTGCAAAAGCTGCTGTCGGGACTGCTCCAGCGACTCGGACATGGCGGGTCTCAGATCCTCGCAACTCATCGACCAGACGGGGGCCGTCGACGCAACGCTATGTGCGCCACTGTCGAGCGTATCGCTCTGCGGAAGCCTCGGTGACCGGGTGGCGAGGTCTGTGGACGGTTACCCGCGCCGGGTCCGTGGACGGACTGGCGGGTCACGCGAGCACGCGAAGCGTAGCCAGGGAGGGATCGGCCGCGTAGGCGATCCGCACTCCTGCCTCGCGAGCCCCGGACAGGGCCCGGAGCACGCCTGGGGTAACCCGCTCGCCGGGCGCCAGCACCGGAACTCCCGGCGGGTATGGGGCGATCAGCTCGGCGCTCACCCGCCCAACAGAGGCGAGCGTGGGCACCGTCTCGTGGGGCGCGAAGTACGCCTCGCGGGGCGAGCATGCGATGGCCGGCTCGACGGTCCAAGCGGCGGCCGGGGTGGTCGGCCGGGGCGCTCCCCTCATTCCCGCCACCAGGTCGATCACGGTGTCGGTGAAGCGCCCTACCGTGCTCTCATCGTCGGCCATGGTGACCATGGCGACGATCGTGTCGCGGTCGGCCATCTCGACCGGCAGTCCGCGCTCGATGAGCCCAGCCTCGACGGCATTGCCGTCCGCACCCGTGCCCGCGAGCAGCAGCACCAACTTCGCCGGGTCGACGTGCGGCCCATCCATGACGACCAGGCCCGGGACGCGAGCCAAGCGGGTGCGCGCGTGGGCGACGACGTCGATGAGCTGCCCGAGGAGGTCGACGCCGTCGCGGGCGAGCAGCGCCACGGCCGCATCGATGCTCGCCAGGATCGCGCCGGCCGGGCTGGTTGTGTGGGTGGCCTCGACGGCAGCGTCGAGGCGCGCCAGATCGATCCGCTCCCCGCGGGCGAGGATGAGCGCGCCCTGCGACCATGCCGGCAGTGTCTTGTGCGCGCTCGTCACGAGGGCATCCGCCCCCAGCGTGAGGGCGTGCGGCGGCAGGCGCGGGTGGAAGCCGAAGTGGGCTGCCCACGCTGCGTCGACGACAAGGGGTATGCCGTGCGAGCGGGTCAGCGCCGCCAGCTCGCCCGGCACCCCGATGGTTCCGACGTAGGAGGGGTCGGTCACGAACACGGCCTTGGCGTCAGGGGCGTCTCGCAGCGCACCGGCGAGCGTCCCCGGGTGGACACCCACCGGCATACGTGTGACCGGGTCGAGGTCGGGCGGCACCCAAACCGGCTCCAGACCGGCGAGCACCAGCCCCAGGAGCAGCGAGCGGTGGAGCGTGCGCTGGACCACGACCCGGTCGCCGGGCCGGGCCACCGCGAGGGCCAGCGACTGGTTGCCGTGGGTGGAGCCGCCGACCGAGAAGCGGCACAGGTCCGCGCCCCAGAGCGCGGCGGCGCGCCGCTCGGCATCGGCCAGGACCCCGGCGCTGAGCTTCATGCTGTCCAGGCCGGCATAGAGCGGGACGTCGCCGCACACGATGTCCCCGACAAGGTCGGTGCGCTGCTTGTGGCCAGGAATGGTGAACGGGGTCGGGCCACGCTCCTGGAACGCCAGCCAGGCGTCGAAGAGTGGAGCCTCGGCCCGGAGGCCACGTGGGTCCCGAGGGTCGCGGGGGTCCTGCGGGTCCCGGAGGTCCTGCGGGTCCCGGGGGTCCCGGGGGTCCCGGAGGGGGCCGGCAGTCATCGCTGTGCCGGAACCGCGTGGTCGCAGAGGCGTCGCATCTGGGCTCCGATTCGTCGTCAGACCGCATTGAGAGCAAGGGCTCCATTGTCCAGCCAGTGGGGCGGGGTCCACCGGGCACCCGTAGCGGCGCAGCCAGCACCTCTCAGCGGCGCGCCGACTCTCGCGGCGCGCCGGGCACTGTCCTCAGGAAGCGCTCCACGGCAGCGGCGACCGCTTCGGGGAAAGCTCGCACCTGCGCCACGTCGACCCATTCGTCCGCGGCGTGGAGTCCACCACCGGCCGGGCCGCATACGACCGTAGGAACTCCCGACTCCTCCCAGAGGGCCGACTCCATCCAGTACGGCGCCCCCACCCGCCGTGGCTGCGGCGCGCCGGTGGCACGGAGGCTCGTCGACAGCAAACCCAACAGCTCACCCGCAGCGCTGTCGTCGGCCAGCTCCCAGGGATTGCGTGCGATGACCAGTTCGCACGTGCCGTCGACCTCTGGGTCGTCCTGACGCAGCTCGGCGACGATCGACCGGACCTCGTCGAGTGCCCTCTCCCCCGGCTCGCCCGGAATAGTCCGGCGCTCGATCAGGGCCTCCGCACCGGCAGCGAGAGTGAACGGCGCCCCTCCGGCCCGGGCCACAGTCGCCATGAGCGAGCCGCGACCCACCAGAGGGTGAGCCACCCCGCCGCCGAGGCGGCTCCCGGCTGCATCCACGGCGACGAGCAGCCGGCCAAGGTGCGATGTTGCGTTGACTCCCTGGTCCGGCTGCGAGGAGTGAGCGGCGCGGCCGCGCAGCTGAACCCGCACGACGGCATACCCCCTGTGTGCGACCGCGAAGTCCAGCCAGGTTGGCTCGGCGATCAGGCAGACATCACCCCGGATCCCGTGGGTGCCGAGCTCCCGGATCACCGCCTCCGAGCCCAGGCTCGCGTCCTCCTCGTCGGCGACGAGCGCCAAAACGACCCGGCCGGGCACCCTGCGCCGCCGCAGCGTCTCGGCCGCCACGACGAGGCCGGCCAGCCCGCCCTTCATGTCGCTGCTGCCGCGGCCGAACAGCCGGCCACCCTCGAGGCGCGGTGCAAACGGATCCGTCATGCCCTCGACACCTACCGTGTCGAGATGGCCATTGAGCACGATCGTGCGACCCCCGCCTCCCGTGTGGATGGCGACGACGCTGGGCCGATCCGGGCGACGCTCCAGTGCTACCAGGTGCACCTCCAGCCCCGACCTACGCAGCCGCTGTGCCAGGAACTCGGCGATGGCTCCCTCGCCCGCAGCACCGGGCACGAGGCCGGGGTTGACCGAATCGACCGCGATCAGGTGTTGCGTGAGTTCGAGGGCGGCCGCGTCGAGCCCTTCTGGTGATTCCGCCATGCCCGCATCATGCCTGGAAGAGCCGGTTCGCGGTCCGAGGAGAAGTAGTGCATGGCCTCCGCAGAGTGGGGTATTGACTCGTCACGACACGCACGTTGTCCGGGGCCGGCCCCGTGGCCGGCCCCACCAGAACTTCGCGGATGAGAGTCCTTGATTCCGCGGGATTTGGTGGCAGAGTGCGAATTAACTGACATTTCCCCTATGTCAGGGAAAAAGGAGAGTCCATGATCATCCTCGGTTTGATCCTCCTCATCATCGGGTGGCTCGCCCACATCAGCATCCTCACGACCATCGGGGTCATCCTGCTGGTCATCGGTGTCATCCTCTTCATCCTGGGGCGGATGGGAACCGCAGTCGGTGGGCGGACGAACTGGTATTAGCGAGTTGAGGTCCCCGGTGACAGTCGGCCTCGCCGACAACCGAGGCCGGTAGCGTCTCCGCAAAGCTCCCGTCCCTCCCCTTGTGGGGAGCGACGGGAGCTTTGCGCTTTCCGTCACTACAGTTGCGGGCATGGCCCAGACCACGGTCGACCCCGAGCGGATGCTTGCCGCCGCGGGCTCCCTGACCCCGCTTCGCGAGCGGTGCGAGGCGGCTGCGACCGACCTGCTGGGTCACTTCGCGGTCATGGGCGAGCGCCGCGTCCAGGCTGCTGTCGACCGCTTGGTCGACGGCGTGGCAGATCTGCTCCTCGGCATGTCCAACGAGGCCAATGAGCTTGCCCTGGCCCTGCGCACCTGCGCGATCAGCACCGGCAGCGCCGAAGGCACGGTGGGCCGCTCATTCCACCGACCGAGCCAGTCCGGGCTGCGGCCGTGACCCTCCAGTTCGGCGGCGACCCCGCCTCGTGCTCCCAGGTCGGCGGATCCCTTCGTCGCCTCGCCGAAGGACTGCGCGCCGACGCCGACCGCGCTGCCGGGGCCTTCGGAGATCTTCGGGGGCATTGGTCGGGCAGCGTCGCAGTCCGCGCCCGCCGGCGGGCCGACGCGCTGTGCACCACCGCTCGAGAGGCCGCGGATGAACTCGACCGTGTGGGGGCCGCCCTCCAGGCGCACGCCGCCGACGTCGCCGATTCCGCCCATGCCGTCCGCCAGGTCGCGGAGCGCGCAGCGACAGCCGGCCTCCACGTGGTGGACGGCGAGGTACTCCCGGCGTGGGGTGTGACCGGGCTGGCCGACCCTTCGCGCGACGCGGGTCGCGACGAGGCGCGGATGGCCCTGCAGCGCGATCTCGACGTCCTGCTGGCCCAGTTGGGCCGACGGCAGAGCCGGCTCGCCCGTGCTGCCGACGCAGCGACGCAGTCACTTGCCGCCTACGCACACCGGCTCCGCCTAGGCAGCTAGCGGTGCCCGATCGGCTCGACCTCGACACCGGTCCGGAAGAGTCCTTTGGCCGCATGAGCCTCGATGACGACACCGCGATGCTCGACGTCGTGCGGTGCCAAGGTGGCGCGCGGCATCCAGGCCGGGGATCCGTCGGCGCTGCTCCGGACCGCCGCTGCTCCGGACCGGCGCTGCTCCGGACCGGCGCTGCGGCCGCTGACCGCGCTGCCGCCGCTGACCGCGCCGCCGGCGTTGTCCGTCGGGTGCCCTTGCTCCAGCGTGGCTACCGGGGCGGTTACATTGCGCTCATGAGAATCGCGAGGGTCAGCGAGTACACCGCCATGGTCCATGAAGTCTTCGCTGTGACTGCCGATCCCACGTTCCAGGACGCGAAGGTGGCCGCCACGCGCCCTATCTCGTTCTCCGCGACCGTCGCGGAGTCGGGCGAGCAAACCCTCATCATGACCGAGCGCGTCCTGACGTCCGATGGCCTGCCTGACTTCGTGAAGACCATCGTGGGCCCGACCTTTACGATCGTGGAATACCAGGAGTGGGGACCGGCCGGCGTCGACGGCTCCCGCCTGGCCAACGTGGACATACACGTCAAGGGCGCGCCGGTGACCCTGCGTGGCACGATCTCTCTCACCCCGGTCGCCGAGGGCACCCTGGAGGACCTCGTGACCGAGCTCAAGGCGAGAATTCCGCTGCTGGGCAGCAAGATCGAGAGGGCTGCAGCCGTGCCGATCGAGCGGGCCCTCGACATCGAGGTGGCTACGCGCCGCGACTTCCTGGGAGCTTGACGAGCGCGAGAGCCTGTACGCCTCTGCAGACAGTGCTCAGCGGTCAATGCTCAGCCGTCAGTTCGCAGCAGTCAGTGCTCAGCTGTCGGCGCTCAGCAGTCAGGCGTTAGCGGCCCGCGGTCAGCCCATGTGTGGGTACTCGTGCGCGGTCGGCGGGTTGAAGGTCTCCTTGATGGACCGTGCGCTGGTCCAGCGGAGGAGGTTCTGGGCCGCGCCAGCCTTGTCGTTTGTGCCCGAGGCCCGGGCGCCGCCGAAGGGCTGCTGGCCCACCACCGCTCCCGTCGGCTTGTCGTTGATGTAGAAGTTGCCGGCAGCGAACCGCAGCCGCTCGGTGGCGTCGGCAATCGCCGCGCGGTCCTGGGCGATGATGGACCCGGTCAGGCCATAGGGAGCGAAGGACTCCATCTGGTCGAGGACCTTGTCGTAGCTGCGGTCCGGGTAGACGTGCACCGACAAGATCGGCCCGAAGTACTCCGTCCGGAACGACTCGTCGGTCGGGTCGTCGATCTCGAGCACCGTCGGTCGCACGAACCACCCCTCCGTGTCGTCGTACTTGCCCCCGGCGACGACCGAGACACCGCTCGCCGCGTGGGCCCGGTCGATGGCGGCGGAGTGCTTGGCGAAGGCCCGCTCGTCGATGACCGCACCCATGAAATTGGACAGGTCGCTGACGTCGCCCATCTTCAGTCCCTCGGTGACCGACACCAGGTCGGCCTTCAGCTGCTTCCACACCGACCGGGGCACGTAGGCCCGCGACGCGGCCGAGCACTTCTGCCCTTGGTACTCGAAGGCCCCGCGGATCATGGCCGTGCGCAGCACATCGGGGTCGGCGGACGGGTGGGCAACGATGAAGTCCTTTCCGCCGGTCTCGCCGACCAGCCGCGGATAGGTGCGGTACCGCGGAAGGTTGGCTCCCACCTCCTGCCACAGGTGCTGGAACGTCGGTGTCGACCCCGTGAAGTGGATGCCGGCGAGATCCTCGTCGACCAGCGCCACCTTGGACACGTTGACCCCATGGCCGGTGACCAGGTTGATGACGCCTGGCGGCAAGCCGGCCGCTTCCAGCAGCTCCATGGTCAGCTGCGCTGCAAGCTGCTGGTTCGTGGACGGCTTCCAGACCACCGTGTTGCCCATGAGGGCCGGGGCGGTGGGCAGGTTGCCCGCGATCGCCGTGAAGTTGAACGGCGTGATCGCGTAGACAAATCCCTCGAGCGGCCGGTGATCGGTGCGGTTCCAGATGCCCTTGGCGTTGGCCGGAGGCTGGTCCTCCAGGATCTGGCGGGCGAAGTGGACGTTGAACCGCCAGAAGTCGATCAGCTCGCACGCCGCGTCGATCTCGGCCTGGTATGCCGTCTTGCTCTGTCCCAGCATGGTCGCGGCGTTCAGCCTGGCCCGCCACGGGCCCGAAAGGAGTTCAGCGGCCTTGAGGATGACGGCGGCGCGGTCGTCGAAGGACAGGGAGCGCCACCCTGGCGCCGCTGCCTTGGCCGCGTCAACGGCGGCTTGGGCATCCGCCACGGTCGCGTTTCGCATCGTGCCCAGGA
Source organism: uncultured Actinomycetota bacterium (assembly GCA_963715025.1). GTDB lineage: Bacteria > Actinomycetota > Actinomycetes > Actinomycetales > Dermatophilaceae > DASSJT01. The sequence goes on from CAVQQQ010000003.1 coordinate 183,848, forward strand.
CCTTGTGGCGCGCATGGGGCTGGCGGACCTCAATCTTGTTGCCGCTGCCCATCACCCGTCTCCCGCCGATGGTGTGCGGCAGGTCCACGGGGGTGCTCCCGAGCTCGGCCAGTGCGACCTCCAGCCGGGCCCGCTCCGGGCTGCCCGGAGCATAGTCGAGGACGGGTTCGTTGACGGGTGCTGGAACGTGGGTGACGGCGTCCATGGGGCCTGGCTCCTCGAGGGTCTCTCAGCAGTGAGTGCCCACCTATCGTGTCACGCATGGACAGCCACCTCGACGCGCCAGCCCTCGCGGTCCACTGGGCCGGCCGGGACGCCCCTGACGCACCCACCCTCGTGCTCTTCCACGGGCTCGGCGACTCCGGAGAGTGCTGGCCGGACGCCGTCGCCAGATGGTCTCCCCGATATCGCATTGCCGGGGTCGACGCGCTCGGCCACGGCGACTCACCCCGCTTCACCCCCGAGCAGCTCGCCACCGCAGATCCGGTCGAGGAGATGTATGCCGCCGCCGAGGCGACTCTCGCGCTCATCGTTGCTGAGCACTCCGATTCCGTTGTCGTCGTGGGCCATTCGATGGGAGGCGGCCTTGCCTGCGCACTGGCCGCACGGCGCCCCGACCTGGTCCGCGCGGCGGTCCTCGAGGAACCGGCCTGGCGCGACCCGCAGTTCCGGATCGTCGCCGATGAGATCGTCGCCGAACGCATCGCGGACTGCCGCGGCTTCCGCGACGACTACGGGCGCCAGCTCGCCGAGGGCCGGGCCGAGAACACAGACTGGCAGGAGTCTGAGTTCGAGCCGTGGGGTCGGGCGAAGACCCGCGTTGACCTCGGGTTCCTGGCTCTGGGCGTCGCGTCGTTCACGACACCCTGGGAAGACCTCGTCAAGGCCATCCGCGTGCCCACCCTGGTGCTCACTGGCGAGACAGGGGTGCTGATCACCGAAGAGATCCGCCGTCGTGCCGAGGCTCTGGGCAACCCCAACGTGTCAATCGTCGTTGTGCCCGGAGCGGGGCACTGCGTCCGCCGAGACCGGCCGGAGGCCTTCCACGCCATCGTCGATCCGTTCATCGCACGTCACTTCTGAGCCGCCAACGGTGGTCCCGCACCCACGGCCGCCCCGGCACCCCGACAGCGATGCCCCTGACAGCGATGACCCCTGACAGCGGCGACCCCGACAACGGTGACTGTGATGAGACACCGCAGCCCCTCACCGTGACCCTGAGCGTGCAGCGGGCCCTCGGGCGGATCCAGGGGCTGAGCGCCTAGAGGCGGACCGAGGCGGCGGCGCGGTGGATCGCCACCGTGGTCGCCGCGAAGAGCGCATCAGCCTGGTCGCGGCTGCGGCCGACCGCGGTCAGGCCGCACCGGCCGTCAACGGCGAGGCAGGACAGCATGTGCACGACCACTCCGGTGCCGGAGTCGCGGTCGAACTCCAGCCCCGCGTCAGCCACGGCGTCGATCACCCGCAGCGGCTCCAGGCCGAGCCAGGTCTCGTCGAGCAGATTGTCGGTGGACCGGTAGTAGCGCGGCAGTCCGTCCGACTCGGCATGCCAGAGCCCGGTTGTGGTGTCGTACTCCCCAGGAGCAAGGTGCCGGATCACCGAGAACGGGTGGGTGGTCCCGCCCTTGCGCAGGTTGACCTCGAGCGCGAAGACCCTCCACACCCCGCGGCGGCGGACGGCGACGAAGTCGACCGACAGCCGTCCAACGGCGCCGACACGCGCCAGCCACTCGCCTACAGCACGGGCATGCTCGGCCAGCTCACCCGCATACGACTCGTCGGCGGGAAAAGCACAGCCGGTGTATACCTGACCGCTCTCGCCACCGAGCACCTGCTCGTGTGTCGAGAGCACGTGCACGCCACCGTCAGGGGTGATGTCGACCTGCGCACTCGGGCTGCTGAAGTCCGACCCTGCGATCAGCTCTTCCACCACCCCGCCCTCGGCAAGGTCGCGCTCGAACCACTTGGGCATCGTGGCAAAGGCCTCGTCGCGCAGTCTCGCCAAGGGGATCCTGCGCCCCTGCTCGTCGCGGGTGTGCACGATCCAGTTGCCATCCCCAGCGGCACTGTTGTCGTGCTTGACGACCACACCCGTCAGGCGTGGCCGTGCTCGGCGGATGTGGCGGATCGCCTCAGCGACCTGGGCTAGGTCGTGCACGTCCTCCAAACCGAATGGCGTCGGCACGCCGGTGTCATGGAACATGCGGCGCCCGGCGCTCTTGAAGCCGAGGGGCCACAGCCCGGGGGCGGTGCCGTTGAGCGGCAGGCCCAACGCCACGGCGACATCGACCTCGTGCTCCGTGACATTCCATGGCTCGATCAGCGCGGGCCGGCCGTCGACGAAGGACCGGAGCTGCTCCAGCAGGTCGGGGCGCTCGAGCAGTTTCGCGGCGACGCCCCGCGGACTTGCATCCGGCACCACGAGGATGTGCATGCGCCTCCGGACGTCGGTCGGGTCGCTGGGCGACGCGAGCCGGGCGTAGTAGTCGAGGACGCCGTCCGTCGGATGGCCAGACGTGACCAGCATGCTGTCGCACGCGGGAATGCGGCCCAGCATGAGCTGCGAGAGCAGGAAGCGGTGCTCAAGAGCTGACAAGCGTGTGGCGTAGTGCTGCAGCATGCTGTAGCTGAGGCTGAACGACGGCAGCCCGATGAGCACATGGGACGTTCGCGAGCCAACACTGTTGGCCAGCCAGGCATCGTGCAGCCGAGTCTGAACGTCTTGGAAAGAGTCCACGTAGGCCTCCCCATGCACCCAGCGCCCGGCGGCGATGGCCGCCGCCTCCCACCAGACTAGGGAGCGGACGGCCCTGGTCACCATGGGCCATCCGTCCTGTGAACCAGGCGGACGGTGGCCCTTGCGAGGAGCGGTCACCGGGAAAGCCGAGCCGGGGAAAGGGTCGGCGGGGCGGCTTGGTCTCGGCCCCTTCGTGGCCCTGCGATCAGGCGCCAGCCAGCCGCGCGACCTCCGGCAGCTCGGTCACGTCGTACCAGAGCAGCTCGTCGTCGTCCTGTCCGGGGACCTCGTCGACATGGAAGGAGGCGACGAGGCGCAGCGGCACCGGCTCGGTGATGTCGACCGTCGAGAGGACATCGGAGCCCTCGCCGCGGCGGGGATCCACCCACGTCGATTCGACGTCGGCAGCCACCACCACCCGGCGCACCACGCTCCCCGACGACAGGGCGCCTGCGGCCTCGGCTGCCTCGCACAGAGCGGCATACTCCCGCTCCTCCTCGTCGGCGCTGGGGTGAGCCCGCTCCAGGCGTGGGGTGACGGCGTGTGCGGCGATCGGGGTGGGCGCGATCGCACGGGCCTCCGCCAGCGCACGCACCATCGGCGGAGTGAGGGGCACATAGATACGGATACGGCTCATCCGGCGTCCTCGAAGTGGAGGGAGTCGGGCAGCGGGATCGGGTTCCGGAGCGCCGCCCGCGACGTCCGGACCGAGGTCTCGACCACCCGCGGCCGTCGCGAGAAGTCCATGGGGTTGGGCCCCATCGCCACCAGGTCCTCCTCCGCAGGCCCCAGCACGGTGACGTCTGCGCCCTCGGCGCGGACCTTGTCCAGCTCACGCAGGCACCGCAGGGTGACGCGGTAGCGCCAGCGCTGGGCGATGCGGTCGCCGAGCGGCTTTGGCGTCAGCTTGACGAAGCTCACCTGGGGCGCGAGGACGTAGACCTCGTCCAGGCCGAGGCCGGTCATGAGGTCGAGGTTGGTGGAGGACCACGTGCCGCCGTCGATGTACCGGTCGCTGTCGATGACGACCGGTTCGTACCACATGGGTATCGCGCAGGAGGCCATCACTGCCCGGGGCAGGTCGACCTCGGGGGCACCCGGGCGGCCGAAGACCACCCGGTGCCCGGTGTCGTAGTCGAGCGCTACGATCCCGACGCCAGAACGGTTCGCCCAGCCGGTCGGCGTCACGTGCCCCACGAGCGCTCCGACGGCGTCCAACCGCCCTCGGCCCTCGGGCAGGAGGGCCGCCAGCACAGCCGTCGGTGGCAGCTGGCGTAGCTGCCGCGCACGTGAGCGCAACATCATGCTGGAGCCGACTCCGGGCTTGGGCCGTGGTGGCCGCTCCGGGCCCGTCGCGGTGTCGTAGTCCCAGACGAACCCGGCGAACGGGCCGGAGATGAGAGGCAGTCCCAGCTGGTGCTGCAACAGGTCGGATGCCGGCACGCCGGAGCCGATCAGCGCGGCGAACACCGAACCCGCGCTCGTGCCCAGGATCTCGTCGAACATGCGGGCATCCAGGTCCAGGTGCTCTTCCAGCGCCCTGAGGGCACCTGCTGTCCAGGCCGCCCCGAGGACACCGCCACCGCCGAGCACCAGCCCGCGACGCACCGGTCGCGCAGGTCCGGCCGAGCGCGAAGGCCGGGCAGAGCCGTCGGGATGGGGCACGGATGTCATCGGCGCCATCCTCACCGGCCGGAGGCCCTCGAGTCGAGCAGCTCGTCCAGCGAGTCGACAATGCTCTGCCCCAGCACGTCGGCGTCGGGCATGGCGTCGCGATCGGCGTTGAGCCCGTAGTAGACCCCGCCGTCGTAGGAGGTCAGCCCGATGGCGAGCGCCTGCCCGCGGGCGAGCGGGATCACGGGGTAGGTCGACAGCATCCTGGCCCCGCCGGCATACAGAGGGTGCTGTGGCCCGGGCACATTCGTGATGACGACGTTGAACAGCCGTCTGGACATCGCGCTGCCCAGGCGGGCTCCTAGCGAGTGCAGCGTGGGCGGCGCGAAGCCGGCCAGCCCCGCGAGCGACTCGGCCCCGACAGCCTGGCCGCCCTCCATCTGCTGGCGCATCGCGAACGCAATCTGGTGCAGCCGCATCGACGCCCCCGGCTCCCCCACCGGAAGGTTGACGAAGCAGGCCCGGACCCGGTTGCCGACCTGCGAGCGCGGCTCGTCGTCGTAGACGCTGATCGGGACCATGGCCCGCACCGTGGTTCCGGGGTGGACCGCCTCGCCACGGGTCAGCAGCCACGCGCGGAAGGCACCCGTGATGGTGGCCAGGATCACGTCGTTGATGGTGACGTCCTCGGCGTAGTTGCCGCGGGTCAGGCGGGCCCGCACCTTCTTGTAGTCGTCGAGGTCGGTGCCGACCATGACGTAGCGGCGCGCCTCGCCCACGTGGGCGTTCAGCGGCGACGTGGGGGCCGGCCGAGCAGAGGCGCGCGCCAGGGTGGAGGCCACGTCACCGGCCATGGAGAGCACCCGCGTGCCCGTGGCCCTGACGTCGGCGATGCCGCCGCGGATGTTCTCGACGACCTGGCTGGGACGACGCACGGCGTCGATCAGGGCGTCGGTCAGCAGCACGGCAGACGACGGCTCGGGCGCCGGCCGCCAGGTGTCGGACAGCGGCGCGTCGCTGCTGGGGTCGCCCTCGACGATGAGATGCGCGATGTCGACCGCATGGATGCCGTCGACGAGGGCCTGATGGGACTTCGTGATGACGGCGAACCGGCCCTGCGCCAAGCCCTCGACGAGGTAGACCTCCCACAGCGGGCGGTGCCGGTCGAGCGGCCGCGGCTGGATCCGCGCCACGAGCTCCTGGAGCTGCTCGTCGCTCCCCGGTCGCGGCAGGGCCGAGCGGCGCACGTGGTAGGTCAGGTCGAAGTTCTCGTCGTCGACCCACACCGGGTTGGCGAGCCGGCCCGGGACCTCCCGGATGCGCTGCCGGTAGCGGGGAACGAACGCGATCCGCCGCGAGATGAGCGCGACGAGGCGGTCGTAGTCGAACCCGGCGTCGGGCGGGTCGAACACCATGACCGAGCCCACGTGCATGGGCGTGCTCGCCTCCTCGAGGTAGAGGAAGGAGGCATCCAGGGAAGTCAGCCGATCTGCCACAGGACCATGGTCCCAGAACCGCGCCCACCATCGCTGTCTACACTGCCCGACGTGACCAAGGCGATCCTGAGACACCCTCTGTCGTATGCCGTCGGGCTGGCCCTCGCGGCCAGCCTCGCCGCGTGCGGGGGCTCATCCTCGGCGGACCCGACGGCCTCGACAGGAACGCAGGCTCCCACCCAGGCACCAACGCAGGCTCCCGCTCCCACCCAGGCACCCACCCAGGCCCAGACCCAGAAGTCGCCGGAGCTCATGGTGATCACGATCACGGGGCGGAAGGTCGATCCGGAACCCTCGACGGTCAGCCTCGCCATTGGCGAGTCGCTCACCCTGGCGGTCACGAGCGACCACGACAACACCCTTCACGCCCATGGGTTCGACGTCGAGAAGGCCCTGGTCGCCGGCCAGCAGACCACGGTCACGCTGACCGGCAAGACCGCGGGCAGCTACGAGGTGGAGACCCACGACCCAGAGCTGCGCCTCCTCGTGGTCGATGTCCGCTGACGTGGTGTCCGTGTCCGCCGAGATGGGTCGTCTCACCGGCCTCGCCGCACTCCCAGCGCACGGTGTCGGCTCGCGCGAAGACCTGCCCCTCCCGTTCGCGTACGTCCTCGTGGGCGCCGCCCTCGCCCTGGCGGTCTCGTTCGTGGCCCTCGGCGTCGGCTGGCGCACCCCGAAGATTCGCGCGGAGGACGGCCTGCTGCTCCCCGGCGGAGTTCAGCGCTTCCTCGACAGCCGGGTCGTCCGCGCCCTCGTCGTGGCGGCCGGGCTCGCCCTCACTGTCTGGACCCTGCTCGCCCTGGTCGCAGGCCAGGACGACGCCAACAACCCGGTGCCGTACGTCGTCTTCGTGTGGCTCTGGGTCGGCCTCGCCTTCGCCTCCATCCTGCTCGGGCCGGTATGGAGCCTGCTCAACCCGGTGCACTGGCTGCACCGCGGGATCCTTGCGGCGGCGCGGATCGCTCCCGACTTCGCCCTCACCGAGCGGCAGGTGGGCTACTGGCCGGCCGCGCTGGGACTGTTCGCCTTCGTCTGGCTCGAGCTGGTGGCGCCCGACAACACCAGCCTGACCACGATGCGCGTGGCCATCGTGGGATTCCTGCTGATCGACCTCGTACTGGCCCTCGTCCTCGGGGCGAGGGCCCACCGCGAGGCGGACCCGTTCGAGGCCTGGTCACGTCTCCTGGGCACCCTCAGCGTCCTCGGCCGTCGCACCGACCGGCGTTGGGTGGCGCGCACTCCCGTCCACGGGCCGATCCTGCTGGCGATCCGGCCCGGGCTCCTGGCCACCGCGTCCGTGATGCTCGGCAGCACGGCATACGACAGCTTTGCGGGGCAGCCGCGCTGGTTCACCTTCGCGCAGGGCATGTCGCACCCGCGGCTTGTCGAGACGCTCGGGCTCCTGGCCATGTGCGTGCTCGTCGCCGCCCTGCTCTATGGGGCGACCGCGCTGTCGGCGCGGCTCGCAAGCCAGCCCGTCCGCGGCATGGCCTCGGCCTTCGCCCCCTCGCTCCTGCCCATCGCGGCCGGCTACCTGGTGGCGCACTACTGGTCCCTGTGGGTCTGGGAGGGAACCAACGCGCTGGCCAAACTGAGCGACCCGCTGGGCACGGGCGCGAACTGGCTGGGTACCGCCCACCTCACCCCGCCGGCCGCCCTCATCGCACCCGGCTTCGTGTCGGTGCTGCAGGTGGTCGCCATCGTGACCGGCCACGTGCTCGGCGTGGTCGTGGCGCACGAGCGGGCCGTGGCGCTGTTCGACCGGCGCACGGCCGTGGTCGGGCAGCTGCCCCTCGTCATGGTGATGGTGCTGTACACCTGCGCGGGCCTCACCCTGCTGTTCAGCCACTGACGTCGCCCCTCAGCGCCGACTCTGCTTCAGCGCCGCTCCCGCCCCGCAACGCGTGGCCGGGAGCCTTCAGCGCCTCAGCAGAGCTCTTCTGCGGCGCCCCGCGCGCGAGTCGGCGGCGGCGGGCAGGCAGGCCTCTGCGAGGGCTCGGATCGCGCCCCGCACCGCGGTGTTGGGCGCCTGCTCGATGAGGCTGCGGCCGGCCAGCATGGCAGCGTCGAGCGTGGCCGGGTCGAACGGCACGAACGACAGGTCGTCCATTCCGGCGAACCGCGACAACGCCTCGCTGATCGCGCGCTCCGGTCGAGGGCCGACCGCGCCAGGGCGCACCTTGTTGACCACGACTCGGGGTCGCGGCGAGGGCACGGTGCCGATCTCCTGGACCGCGCGCACCAGGCGCTGCAGGCCGATCGGCTCGGCCGAGCCGACCACCAGCAGCTCGTCGGCCCGCTCGAGGACGGTCAGGGTAGCGGCGTTGCGCCGCGGCGCTAGGGTGTCGTAGCTGAGCTCCTCGTCGTCCTCGACGCTGAAGCCGCAGTCCACAACGACGCAGGCGGCCAACCTGCGGCCAAGGCCCAGGATGTGCTCGACGGCGGAGGCGCGCAGCTCAGGCCAGCGATCAGAGCGGGGTATGCCGGTCAGCACCCTCAGCCGCTCGGTCACCTCGGGTGCGAGACGGGCTAGGGTCGGCAGGTCGAGGGTGCCGTGCTCGGACGCCCGGGCTGCAGCGGCCATGCCGGGTGCCTCGTCCAGGACGGACAGGGCCTGCGCGATCGACGCGCCGTAGGTGTCAGCGTCGACGAGCAGCGTGGGCATGCCGGAGGCGGCGAACTCGGCGGCGATACCTATCGACACGGTGGTGCGGCCGGGCGAGCCGATCGGGCCCCAGACGGCGATCACCCGTCCGGGGACCGTGTCCGGGCCTGGGTCCGGCGGGTGGCCGGTGTGGATCGGGTCGCCGGGATAGGTCGGCCGGCCCGAGTGCTTGGGCTGCGCCCGGCTGACCGAGGGGGTCTGGCCAGGGGCCTCCGGGCGTCCATCGGCCCCTGCCTCGATCGGGTCCGGGGGCCCCTCGGTCTCGGCGGCGCCGTCGGCACCGAGCTCGAAGTCGAGTTCCGCGAGCGGGTCGTGGGCGGCGACGGGCCCGGCAAGAACTTCCTCGATCTGGTTGGTCGTCGCGGTGACCCCGAGGATGCTGGCGACGCCGAGCTGGCGCAGGCGCCGCTCCCCTGCGTCGTCACCCGGTGCCAGCGCACCCACGACGCGGACGCCGTGCGCGGCGAGGTGGCTGAGGGCGTCGCGGTCCAGCCAGCGCACGTCGGGTGACACGACGGCGACGTCGGCGAGGCCAGCCGATGCGGCGGCAAGGAGGTCAGCCAGGTCGGCGCACCGGCGCACCAGGCTGATCTCGCTGGAGCTCTCTACGGCGGTGGCGAATCCAGCTTCCCAGTCATGGCCGAGCACGGTGATCAGGCGCAGGCTCACCGGTCGGTCCTCACCCGGGAGCCTGGGACGGGCACGAGTGTGACCTTGGCCCCGACGTCGACTTTCGCGATGAGGTCCTTGACCTGGTCGACGGGCGCCATCACCTGGACCGCCTGCGCGGCGGTTGCCGCGCTGCCCAGCCCCGTGCTGCTCTTGGCCAGGCGCGAGACGGAGACCGCCTGCAGGGCAAGTTCCGGACCCTCGAAGTCGCCGGTGGAGCTGCCCTTGACCGGCGGGTTGACGTAGACGTCGACGACCGAGCCGACCACGAGGGCCGAGGCCGACGTCGCGTCAACCATGAGTGTGAGCGGTTGCAGGGAGACCTGGTCGCGGCTGCCAAGAGCCGTCAGCGGCACCAGCTCGCCCTGGCGCACCTCCCTCAGGACGTACGTCTCCGGAGCCAGGTCGGCCGCGGCGCTGAGGTAGGCGGCAGTGCTGTCGCCGAGCTGAACGTCCACGCGGGTGAGCCGTTCGGCGGTCAGGGCCTCGCCCGGGAGCAGGTGAACCTTCGCGGCATACACCGGAATCCGGTCGTCGGCGTGGGCCATCGCGAGGGACCCGATCACGGAAGACAACAGGACGAGCAGGATGCCGACGAGCAGCCGGCCATCTCGCCACGAGGGTCTGCGCAGACGCGTGGCCGTGGGAGTGGGCAGGTCGGGCATGGCGGGTGGGCCCCCTCGCGTGCTGGGCGGTTGCTGGGCGGAGTCTGGACAAAGCGGGTAAACACCCCGTCCAACCACGGCCAAACGGATAGTTCCGAATCGCTTGACTAGCATGCAAACGATGCCGAAAGATAAAGGTCAAGAGATGGTCAAGAAACCGTAAGGGTTCTTCCAAAGCCGCCTCCCAGCCGTTCAGCAGCCTCGACGAGAAGGGCCCCCTCATGGCGAAGCGTTTCATCCAGCTGTCGGAAGTGTCCGAGATCCTCGACATCTCCTCCGCCCAGGCCTACGCCCTCGTGCGCTCTGGCGATTTGCCCGCCATCAAGGTCGGCGGGCGTGGGCAGTGGCGGGTCGAGGTCACCGAGCTCGAGTCCTACATCCAGCGGATGTACTCCCAGACCAAGACGTTCGTGAAGGCCCACCCGTTCGGCCAGGGCGTCGACGAGGAGGAGTCCGACATCGCCTGACTTCTCGACCAGACCTCCCTGACCGACCCAGATCCTCTCCATCGGTCAGAACTGGCCGGGAGCCCCACCGCTCCCGGCCACAGGGCGCACACACGCGATTGCCTCGAAGGGCACCGTGCGGTGCGCCCTTACATTCTCGGAGCGACGGGGCTCGTCAACGGCATGCTCGCCCAGCTCACAGGCGTCGGCACCAACCGCGTCGATCGTGCCCGTGAGCACGATGCCGCTGATGTCCTCGAGTCGCACCGCGGAGCGGTCCCGGCTCAGCCCGCGCAGGGCATAGCCGAAGCCGAACCGCCGGGCAGCAGCAGCTGCCTCGGCGCGGCCGCCGAGTCCTGTGACCGCCATGACCGCGCGCAGCTGCACGAGGGCTGACCGACCGCGGCCCTCGTCGACGAGTACCCAGCCGTCGCCGAGGTCGGCCACCCTGCCCTCGATCACCGCGCGCGTCACCAGACGCAGCTGCACCTGCTGGCCCCGATGGGCGGCAAACCGCTCGAGCATTCGGACCGCGGCACGCTCCCGCCGGGTGCGGTCAGCGACCTCGCTGTCCAGGTCACGACGCGCCTGGGCGTCCCATTGCGCCTCAAGGTCATCGAACAGCCGCTCCCAGCGCATGAACGCATCCTAGTCTTGCCGCCGTACCCTGCTGTTGCCAAACCTGAACACACGCGTATAAAGTTTATCGAATGCAAGCCAAGGCAAACGATAGACTGGGGGTGCGGTGTCCGGCTATCACCGTGGAAAGGCTGCGCGCGCAGAACCCGCGGTCAACAACTACTCCGTCGCGGCGCTGGCTGGCTGCGTCCTGGTGTCATCGGGCCTCGTGGCGGGTGGCCTGATCGTGGTGGGGACGCTGACCAACGAGGTCAGGAGCGCGGGCCCGGCGGGCCCTGAGGCGGCGCTCACCCTCGCTGCGGCGGCGACCTGCCTCGCGCTTCTCTCCTGGCTGTGCCTCTCACTGTCGCTGGCGCTCCTCGAGTGCCTGCCGGGGCGCGCCGGAAGGGCTGCCGGCAGGATCGCCGAGCGTGTCACGCCTGCGGCAGCGCGGCGCTGGGCCGCCGTCCTGCTCGGCTTGAGCCTAGGCGGCGCTCTGACACCCGGGTCTGCGGTGGCGAGCCCAGAGCCGACCCTCGGGACCAGCCCCAGCATCGGGTCGAGGATCGGACCGGGGTGGCCTGAGGGCACGGTTCCCGGTCCGCAATGGTCGCCATCGCCCAGAACGCCTTCGCCTTCGCCCTCGCCCTTGTCCTGGCGTGTGACACCTCCTCCGGAGGAGACAGCCTCGCCCAACGGGGACCCATCGGGGCAGGGCATGACCGGCGGTCCGGGATGGACACCCTCACGACCGACGATCCGCCCGATTCCCACGCCGGACCTGCTCACCTCGATCCGCGACAAGCCGACGCTCGATCGTGAGGGCCTGGTGATCGTCCGGCGGGGCGACACGCTCTGGGACATCGCTGCCCGATACCTCGGCCGCGACGCCACGGACTCGGCCGTCGCCGCGGAGTGGCCGCGGTGGTTCCAGGCCAACCAGGACGTGATCGGCGACGACCCCGACCTCATCCTCCCTGGCCAGCGGCTTCGCCCCCCGATCGCGTCCTGACCATCGGATCAACATCCCCGATCACCATCCCGATCAGCACCCCACCATTGAAGGAGGCTGCGTTGGCCCGCCGCTCGAATCGACCCCCGACCCCCGACGACGCCCCGGCGCCGGTCCTCATGCCGCTTCGCATCTTGCCGATCCCGCAGAACCGGCCACCGGTCTACACCGGCTCGGTGCACGACCTCATCGAGGAGCTGGCGGCGCCCCGCTACATCCAAGACGCCCTTGCCGTGGACTTCGCAGCCGCGACGGACGAGCAGGTCTTCGGGCGTCAGTCGACGGCCCGGGCCCACCTGCCAGATCCGTGCGAATGGGCCGCCCACCTCGCCCAAGCCATCGTGGAGGTCATGGCGGGGTCGCGCAGTGCCCCGCAGGTGATCCGGTGGACCACCACCGAGGTGTATGCCGTGATCGCCCGCCGCCATGCGGTAGCGGCGAGGCGTGCGGCCGTATCTGGGCACGGAAAGCGGGTGCGCGCGGTCGTCAAGCGGGTGATCGTCTGCGAGCCGGCCGACGGTGTCGCCGAGGCGACCGCCGTGGTCATCGACGGCACCAGGGTGCGGGCGCTTGCGATGCGCATGGTGGGACAGGACGGGCGGTGGCGGGTGGAGGCGCTTCAGGTCGGGTGAGGCGCCGGCGTGGCCCGTCACTCCGTGGCGTCGTCGTTCTCCCCTGACCCGAGGTGCGGTTCGGGTCTCCCAGGCATCCAGTCATAGATCACGGCAGTGCCGAGCAGGATGTCCTGGAGTGACCGGTTGCGGCGATTGACGGCACACCACATGAGTCCGATGGGGAACACTGCACAAGCCAGCGCCCGCACGAAGGCCAGTGCTGGCCGTAGCTTCGACCCTCTGCGCCCAACGACCCGCAGGCCCATGATCCGCGCACCGTACGAGCGTCCGCCGATCGACCAGGCGACGGTGAGGTAGACCACGAGCACCCAGAACCCCGCGATCAGGCTGAGGAGCCACCCGGCATCGGGGAACTGGAAACTGCGGGGGTTCAGCATGAACATGAAACCGGCGAGCACCGCGTAGGCAGCCACTAGAACCGCTGCCACCACCAAACCGTCGATGACTGCCGCGATCGTCCGGGTGACGACTCCGGCGCTGTGGCCCTGGAACGGCCTCGCCTCGCGGGGGACCGGGGAGACGCCGGCGATGTCCGTCATGGCGACGTCACGGCGGCATCAGGGCTTGGGCTGGGGGTCTCGTCGGTCTCGCCCGGGCCGGCCGCGCCACCGGCCTGGTTCGACCCGCCGCCCCTCCGGCCGCCCCGGGACAGCAGCCGCCCCACCACGCGGGACACGGTCTCGTCAGCCGCGATCCCCTGCATGCGCGCGCCTCGGACGGTGTCGGAGGCCATGGACCCGGTTGACTCGCGGATGATCTCCGGCAGGTCGATCGCGTCGATCACCTCCACGGCGATGCCAGGAAGATCCACGGTGTCTAGCGCCGCGCTTACCACCGCCTCAAGATCCAGGCGGGTGAGCACGATCTTGGTGAGGTCCAGGCGATCCACGATCGCCTCGACATCAAGTCCACGGGCGACGGCATCCAGGTCGAGCCGGTTCACGATCGCGTCAAGGTCGATGCCGGCGGCGATGGCATCGATGTCGAGCCGGTTCACGATCGCGCCCAAGTCGATGCGGGCGGCCACGGCGTCGATGTCCAGACGCTGCGCTACGGCGTCCAGATCCACACCCGAGACGATGCGGTCCAGGTCCACGTGGCGCGTGATCAGGCTGGTGAGGTCCAGCCGACGCACAATCTCCTCCACGACCACGGGGACGACGACATCGAGCAGCGCTGGGGCTTCGCGAACGAAGGACCGCCGTCGCTCCCAGCCGACCCGCCGCGACATCTCCAGCCAATACCCCGGCTGCAACCGGGTCGGCACGAGTGGCGGCCGAAGCAGCACCGGGGCGATGAGCCCCAGGGTGGGCCGAAGCCTGCGCTCCAGCACCGCCGCGGCCGCGGCAGCGACTGCGGCGGTGGCGACGACGGCACCCACCACCACGTCGGCCGCAGTCAGGAGCATCCCCGTGGGCACGGCCGGCCACTGGGCGGCCGGCTGGTGTTGCGGCTCCATGGTCCCGATCTTCTCGCCTCCAGGCCCGAACCGGAATCCTCCGACGCGGATGATCAACCGTGCTCCGTCAGGCGTCATGCGGGTGTCCCGGGGGGTCGAATTCCGTGCGATTCAGGGAGGCGCCCACCTGAGCGCCGATCACCGCAGTGGCGACGACGACGAGGGATAGAACCAGGAGCCAGCTGATCAAGGCGATCGCTGCACCGATGACGCCGTAGCGTTCGATATTGCGCTCCACGAGACGAGGGACCCAGACCGACCCGGCCCAGCCCGTCAGTGCCTGTCCCACCGAGCTCACCACGGCACCAGGCATCAGGAGCATCCACGGGACCCTGCCGCCGACCAGAAGGAACACCCCGACCCACCAGCCGGGCACTGAGACCACGATCTGGACCATGAGGATCACCGGTCGGCTCGCAACCTCCGCGAGCAGTCCGCCAAGGTACGCCGCTCCCCCGAGCGAGATGAGGACGACGAGTGCACCGCCAAGTCCCAGGAGTGACTTCCGGCCTCCAACCCTGGGAAGGCCCCAGGCCATTTCGTACGTTCGCTGCAACGATTTGGCAAAGCTGGTCACGGACAGGAGGAGCATGAGCAGGCCAATGACACCCATACCTCCAGTGGCCGACGGCGGCTTGTCGAACAGCGTTCTCACCGCTTCGGCGGTCGGGCCGGTCAGCGAGAACCTGCCCACCAGCCAGTCCGCGACCGCTTGGCCGTCGGCGCTGCTGACGAGCACGGCAAGGACGATGAGCAGGGGCACCAACGCGAGGAATGCCTGCCCGGCCAGGGTGAGCGCCCGGTCCCTCAGGTTGATCTGGAGCAGCGCTGTCACGATCCGGCCCACGAGGCTGTGCTGAAGCGCCCTCGCCGACCGGCGTGCGTACCGGCGCATGGGGCTCGTGCTCGCCACCCCGCCCCGGGCGTCGGCGCGCCCATTGCGCGTGGTGTCGGCAAGGCCGGAGCTCTGGAGGGCGTCCGGGCTCTCGGAGGCCTCCGGGGTCCGTCCGGGGTTCTCAGGGGTCGCGCCGTTTTCGGCCTTCGCCGAGATCACCGGGCGCGCGTCGGGGGGCACGTCGGAGGGCATGGCGGAGGGCATGGCGGAGGGCCGTCCATTGCGTCGATCCGCACCCCCCACGTCGCCCTCCTGTCCTCCAAGCACTGCGTGCGGACGCGCTCAGCAAACCGTCGCCCACCACCATCATGCAGGGTCGTGGGCTGGGCACCGACTCGATCGCCGAACGGAACGGGGCTCACCGACAGCCAGCACAACGTCCCGGCATTGGGCCGAGCGTTCGGCGGACATGCGGATATGCGGACGCGCGGGCTGCTTGGGCAGCCCGCGCGTCGAACCGCTCGCACCTGCGGCGCTGGCCGGGTCAGGTGCGGCGGTGGGACCTCACGCCGCTAGGCCTTTCCCTTCCCGTGGCACATCTTGTACTTCTTGCCGGAACCGCACGGGCAGGGCTCGTTGCGCTTGGCGGTCTTCACCTGCGCGGGACTCAGCTGACGTCGGCTGGTGCGAAGGCCCTCGTCGCGTTCATCGACACCTCCGGTCTCGCCCGGAGCCGAGTAGTGCAGCTGCGCGGCGCGGCGCGGGGCCTCCAGCCCCTTGGCGCGCACCAGCGGGCTGCCCGAACTCAGGGCCGGCTCGCCCAGGGGACCCCTCGCCGCGTCCTGAGCAGCACCAGTGGCCTGCCGGGCACCCGCTGGGGCTCCCGGCATACCGGCGCCTGTGGGTGCGCCTGCGAGTGCTGCCTCCGCGCCGCCACCATTGCCACCTGCCGCGCCCGCCAGCCCGGCCAACATGTCGCTGACATGCAACGGTTCGACCTGCGGCTGGGGCGCGGGCTCGACCTGCACCTCGATGTTGAAGAGGAAGCCGACCGACTCCTCCTTGATCGACTCGCTCATGGCCTCGAACAGCTGGAAGCCCTCGCGCTGGTACTCGACGAGCGGGTCGCGCTGGGCCATTGCCCGCAGGCCGATGCCCTCCTTGAGGTAGTCCATCTCGTACAGGTGCTCGCGCCACTTGCGATCGAGCACCGACAGCACCACTCGGCGCTCGACGTCGCGCATGACCTCCGAGCCGAGCTGCTCCTCGCGGGCGTCGTAAGCATGCTGCGCGTCGGAGCTGATCTCCTCCTTGAGGAAGTCAGCGGTGAGGGAGGCCCGGCCTCCCGCCGCCTCGACCACCTCGTCCTCGGAGAGGCTGATCGGGTAGATCGTCTTGAGCGCGGTCCAGAGGCGGTCGAGATCCCACTCCTCCGGGTAACCCTCAGCAGTCTCGGCGTCGACGTACGCGTCGATGACGTCGTTGACGAAGTGGCGGACCTGCTCGTGGAGGTCCTCGCCCTCGAGCACGCGGCGGCGCTCGGCGTAGATGACCTGGCGCTGCCGGTTGAGGACGTCGTCGTACTTCAGGACATCCTTGCGGATCTCGAAGTTGCGCCCCTCGACCTGCCCCTGGGCGCTCTGGATCGAGCGGGTCACGAGCTTTGACTCGATCGGGATGTCGTCGTCCATCTTGGCCGTGGTCATGAACCGGTCAACCATGGCCGCGTTGAACAGCCGCATCAGGTCATCCTGGAGCGAGAGGTAGAACCGCGACTCGCCCGGGTCGCCCTGACGGCCGGAGCGCCCGCGCAGCTGGTTGTCGATGCGACGCGACTCGTGGCGCTCGGTGCCGAGGACGTACAGGCCGCCCAGGTCGGTGACCTCGTCGTGCTCGGTCGTAACCGACTCCTCGGCAGCCGCCAGCGCGCCGTCCCAGGCCATCTCGTACGACTCCGGCGTCTCCTCGGGGTCGAGACCCTGCCGCTTGAGCGCCGCGACGGCCATGAACTCGGGGTTGCCGCCGAGCATGATGTCGGTGCCTCGGCCGGCCATGTTCGTCGCCACCGTTATGGCACCCTTGCGGCCCGCCTGGGCGACGATGGCGGCCTCGCGCTCGTGCTGCTTCGCGTTGAGGACCTCGTGCGGGACGCCCTTGCGGCGCAGCTTGTCGGAGAGGTGCTCGCTCTTCTCCACCGAGGTGGTGCCTACCAGCACCGGCTGGCCCCGCTCGTAGCGCCCCACGATGTCGTCGACGACGGCGTCGAACTTCGCTTCCTCGGTGCGGTAGACCAGGTCGGGCTGGTCCTTGCGGATCATCGGCATGTTCGTCGGGATCGGCACGACGCCCAGCTTGTAGATCGAGTGAAGCTCGGCTGCCTCGGTCATGGCGGTGCCGGTCATGCCGGAGAGCTTTTCGTACATGCGGAAGTAGTTCTGCAGCGTGATCGTGGCGAGGGTCTGGTTCTCGTTCTGGATCTCGACGCCCTCTTTGGCCTCGATCGCCTGGTGCATACCCTCGTTGTACCGGCGGCCGGGCAGCATTCGGCCGGTGTGCTCGTCGACAATCAGGATCTCGCCATTCATGTTGACGTAGTCCTTGTCGCGCTTGAACAGCTCCTTGGCCTTGATGGCATTGTTGAGATAGCCGATCAGGGGGGTGTTGGCCGACTCGTAGAGGTTGTCGATGCCGAGGTAGTCCTCGACCTTCGCGATGCCCGCCTCGAGCACACCGACGGTGCGCTTCTTCTCGTCGACCTCGTAGTCGCCCCTGCCCGACTCGGCCTCGCCGCGCTCGAGCATCCTGGCGATCTTCGCGAACTCGACGTACCACTTCGTGGCCTGGTCGGCGGGGCCCGAAATGATCAGTGGCGTGCGCGCCTCGTCAATGAGGATCGAGTCGACCTCGTCGACGATGGCGAAGCTGTGCCCGCGCTGCACCAGCTCGGCCGTCTCCCACGCCATGTTGTCGCGCAGGTAGTCGAAGCCGAACTCGTTGTTGGTGCCGTAGGTGATGTCCTTGGCGTACTCGGCGCGCCGCTGCTCGGGCGTCATCGTGGCCAGGATGCAGCCGGTCTCGAGGCCGAGCAGGCGGTGCACGCGGCCCATGAGCTCGGACTGATACTCGGCGAGGTAGTCGTTGACCGTGATGACGTGGACGCCCTTGCCGGCAAGCGCGTTGAGGTAGCACGGCAGGGTCGCGACCAGGGTCTTGCCCTCACCGGTCTTCATCTCGGCGACGTTGCCCAGGTGCAGCGCCGCGCCACCCATGATCTGGACGTCGAAGTGCCGCTTGCCGAGGGTGCGCTTGGAGGCCTCTCGCACCGCGGCGAATGCCTCCGGCAGGATGTCGTCGATAGTCTCGCCATTGGCCAGCCGCTCGCGGAAGGAGTCGGTCTCGGCCCGCAGCTCTCCGTCGGTGAGTTTCTCGAAGTCGTCCTCGATGGCGTTGACCTGGGCCGTGATGCCCTGAAGCTTCTTCAGGATCCGGCCTTCACCGGCGCGCAGCATGCGCTCGACGATTTGGATGGGCAAGGCACAACTCCTGGTGAGGTCAGTCTGATGGAGGGTCAGTCTCCCAGCCAGGCACGGCAGCGGTGCCCGACTTCCCTAGGTTAGTCGAGTCGGTAGCCAGACCCGAATGCGACAACCCACAGGAGAACGTCCCCGCCCCGCGGCGGTGTTCCCGGCCACCCGGCGCCCGCGACCGAGTCACCGCGCGGTATGCCGCATGGGCGGCTTCCTCATCGCTTCCCCGGTAGGTGCCACCTTGGGTCGACCAGGTCGGCGTAGGCAGGGTGCCGCTTGATCCAGGTTCTGATGAACGGGCAGTACGGGTGGACCAGCCAGCCCTGTGCGCGGACGTCGTCCAGGGCCGCCCGGGCAAGCTCTCCTCCCACCCCGTGGCCCTCGAACGCCGGGTCGACCTCGGTGTGGGTGAAGGAGATGATCCCCGGGAGCCTGTGGAACACCGCCACACCGGCCACGGCCCCGCCGATGCGGGCTTCGTAGCGCTCCTCCTCGTCGTTGCGAGTGACCTCGACCTGCTCGTCGGGCCCCACAGGTGAATCGCCGGCAGCATTGCTCATGACAACAGCAAAACATGCTTGCCGGGGTGCGCCACCGGTGGCAGGGTCGCGCCATGCCCGAGAAGCTGCCCGAGAAGCTGCCCGATGAGCCCCCCGACAGCCCCTCTGGCATCCTTGCGTTCCCCGACAACGTCCCGGTGATCAGTGATGGTGCGGTCACGCTGCGCGCCCACACGTTCGATGACATCGACGCCGTCGTGGAGCAGGCACAGGACCCGGAGAGCCAGCGCTGGACGACGGTTCCGAGGCACTACCAGCGCAGCGACGCCGTCGACTTCCTCGAGGTGATCCGAACGGGCTGGAACGACCCCGAGGGCAACCGGATCTGGGCCATCGACTACGCATCCGGAGACGGCACCGTACGCTACGGCGGCACCATCGACCTGCGCCCCAAGCCCTACGGCGTAGCCCACCTCGGGTTCGCCCTCCACCCGGCTGCCCGCGGCAACAGCGTGATGTCTCGCGCGGTCCGGCTGGCGTGTCGGTACGCGTTCGACACCGGCCTCGGGCATGGTCCCCTCGAGCGGGTCCACTGGGAGGCGTACCGCGGCAACTGGGACTCGCGGCGGGTGGCCTGGGCCACGGGCTTCACGATGCACGGCACCGTCCCGCAGCTGCTCGGCCTGGCCGGCGTGAGCCTCGAGGACGCCTGGGTGGCCAGCCTCGGCCGTGAGGACTCCATGGAACCGACGACCAGCTGGCTGGAGCCGGTCACCCTCGAAGCGGACGGCATACGGCTGCGGGAGTGGCGCGACAGCGACCGGGAGTCGATCGAGGACATGGTCTGGCCTGCCCACCACCTGCCCGAGCACGCCAAGATGACGAACGACACCTTCACCGAGTGGTTGACCACCCGCCGGGAGCGCATGGCGAGCGGGCAGGGGATCTACTGGTGCATCGCCGACGCGGAGACCGACCTGCCGCTGGGGCTGGCGATCCTGTTCGACCGCGACGGGACGCTCGGGCCGCTCACCGGCGAGGTCGGCTACTGGCTCTACCCCCGCGCGCGCGGTCGAGGAGCGATGGGCGCGACGATGCGGCTGCTGGTCGACCACGCGTTCACGTCCGGGGCGAGGGGCGGGCTCGGGCTCCGACGCCTGACCGCGGGCACAGCGGCCGACAACGAGGCCTCCAACAGCGTGCTGCGGCGGGCCGGGTTTGCGGTCTGGGGCAGGGAGCCAGCGGTGGACGAGCTGCCCGACGGCACGCTCGCCGACGGACTTCACTGGTACCTGCTCGCCCCCTGACCCGGCCCGTTCCGCCGAAGGCTCGACGCCTTTAGACACGCTGGCGTCGGCGCGCGCAGAACCGTGTCGTATGCCGCGTGCCCCGCAGAAACGGGCAGCCCACCTGGGCGGGATTTCGGCGAAGTGCTTGCACAATTCGCTACCGGCGGGAAACATCGGCGCCACCCCATCGAGCCGGAGGTCAACGATGATCAGTCCGCTGCGACGCAGTCGCTCCCGCCGCGGCCCGCGCAGCCGCATCACGGCTGCCGCGCTCGGTGCCGCCCTTGCCATCGCCGCCATGGCCGCGCCGATGACCTCCGCCAGCGCAGCGCAGGGGCCTGGCGGCCCGCAGGGTCCGAAGGGCACCGGCAAGCCGCTGACCGTCATGACCCGCAACCTCTACCTGGGCGGCGACATCAACCGGCCGATCGACGCCACGGCAGGCCTCAGCGGCCTCGAGGCGCTCCTGGCGTTCGCCAACACCAACGACGCGCTCTGGAACACCGTGGTCCAGACCAACTTCCCGGTGCGCGCCAAGCTGCTCGCGCACGAGATCGCCACCGAGGCACCCGATGTCGTCGGCCTCCAGGAGGTCGCCCTGTGGCGGCACGGCCCGCTCGAGCTCGACAAGATCGCGGTCCCCAACGCCGAGATCGTCGACTACGACTTCCTTGCCATCCTCCAGGCCGAGCTCGCCGCCGCCGGCGCCAGCTACGCCGTGGCCAACGTCCAGGAGGAAGCCGACGTCGAGGCGCCCGCCTTCTCCGGCTTCCTGGTGAACGCCCGCGACGTCCGCCTGACCATGCGCGACGCCCTGCTGGTCAAGGTCGACCCCGGCCTCACCGTGCTCGCCTCCGGAGGCGGCAACTACGACCACCGGTTCAGTGTGAGCCTCCAGAGCTACTCGTTTGTCTTCAAGCGCGGCTACAACTGGGCCGACCTGCGCGTGGGCTCGGTGAGGACCCGCGTGGTCAACACGCACCTGGAGTCGGCGAGCTCTGACGTGGCGCTCGACCAGATCAAGGAGCTCATCGGCGGTCCCGCCGACACCACCCTGCCGACGGTGGTCGTCTGCGACTGCAACTCGGACCCGCTCAACCACAGCGTCAAGCCGATCGACCACGTGGGCCACTCGGCGCCCTACGACTGGATCACGAGCCACGGCTTCACCGACGAGTGGCTGCAGTTCAAGCCGGCCGAGGAGGGCTGGACATCTGGGCTGTCCGAGACCGTCAACGACACCTCGACGGCCGGGTTCGACCACCGGATCGACATGGTCTTTGGACGCAAGGCTGGCGGCGGCGGGTTCGACGTCGACAAGGGCGCCATCACCGGGAACCAGCTCAGTGATCGCGACCCTGCCGCTGGGCTGTGGCCGTCCGACCACGCCGGCGTGGTGCTGCGGCTCCGCTCGCTCAGCTGACCACACCTTGCCCCGGGTGGAGGCAGGCGCGCCGCAGTCTCCTCGTCAGGCCTGCCTCCACCGGTCCGGGTCATCCGGACCGGTGGAGCCTCGGCCCCGAGCCCTCCGCTTTGGCCTCAGTGGCTTTCGGCGAGGACCTTCAGGCTCGCCAGGTCGGCCGGAGCCTGCCGTTTGAGCTGGTAGGTGATCACCGGGCTGAGCAGCTTCGCCAGACCTTTGGTCTCAATCGTGACGCTGTGCGCCAGGGACGTTCGGGCGGTTCCGAGCGGCTCTGCCCGGAAGTCGATGGTCACATCGGTCATCCTGTCGGTGAACTGGAAGGCAACCTGGCGAAGGGGTTCGTACTTCGCCACGCGCCCATCCATGACTCCGGTGCGGGGGCCGTCCCGGTAGTGGTACTTCAGGCGCTGTCCCAACGAGATCGGACCAGAGCCGATCGTCTCGGTAGGGCGGCCGTGAGGCTCGTCAGGGACCGCCGACCACACTGTGGAGGCCCAGCCAGCCCGCCATCAGGCGCAGCTCGGCGGCCAGTGCCGCCCGCGCGGCGTCCGGGGCCCCGGCCTCCCAGTGCACCGAGCGCACCACCAGCGCTCCGGCCTGGCGGTCGGACTTCAGGTCGCAGCGGGCCACGAGGTGCTCGCCGAACAGGAAGGGCAGCACGTAGTAGCCATAGACCCGCTTCGGGGCGGGCACGTAGATCTCGAGCCGGTAGTCGAAGCCCCAGAGCGCCGCCGTGCGGACACGCTGCCAGATCAGCGAGTCGAAGGGACTGAGCAGCGCGGCCGCCGTGACCTTGCGCGGCCGTCGGGCCAGCGGGTCGAGGTATGCCGGGCGCTTCCAGCCGTCGATGCTCACCTCGACGAGGTGGCCGGCATCGACGAGAGAGGCGATGGCCGGCTTGGCCTGCTCGGGCTTGAGCCGGAAGTAGTCGCGCAGGCACTGCTCGGTGCCCACGCCCAGGGCCTGCCCGGCGATCAGCATGAGATCCCGGAACGCCTCGCTGTCCGAGGGCCGGTCGCCGGGCTCGATCGCACCGGCGGCGACGTCGCGCGGCAGGACCCGGGCGAGGCCGGCGTAGCGCCGCTCGAACTGTGCCGTGCGGCCGGCGCTGGTGATCTCGCCGCTCCAGAACAGGTGCTCGAGCGCGGCCTTGACCAGCGACCAGTTCCAGCCCCACTGCTCGGTGGCTCGCGGCAGGTCGTGCTCGAGCGCCAGCTCCACCTGCCGCGACGTCAGAGGACCGCGCGCGATGACCTCCTGGCGCACCGCCTCGACGAGCTCGGGGTGGTCGCGCTTGACCCGGCGCATGCCGCCCCAGGCGTCCTCATGGGCGCGTTTCATGCGGAAGTTCAGCATTGGCCAGATCGATGGGGGGACAAGGCTGGCCTCATGGGCCCAGTACTCGATCACCCGCCGCGGCGCGCGATCGCGAGCCCGGTCGAGCAGCGTCGTGTCGTATGGCCCAAGCCGGGAGAAGAACGGGAGGTAGTGGCTGCGGGAGAGCACGTTGACACTGTCGATCTGGACGATGGCGATCGTATCGATCACGCGCTGGATGTGGCGCGCCGTGGCCGTGCCGGGAGCCGGCCGGGCAATGCCAAAGCCCTGTGCCGCCAGGGCGATGCGGCGCGCCTGCGACTTGGTCAGCCGGGTGGGCATCGGGCTCGCGCCATTTCCGGTGGCCGCAGGGCGAGGCCGGACGGCGCCCACCGTGGCGGCGGGAGCGCCCCGCTCGTCGCCCCCTGGCCAGTCACCGTCGTGCCCCGCCCAGTGATGGCCGAACTCCCGCCCGTCATCGCTCGGTGTCGAGCAACTTCTCCCGCACGGCATACATCGCAGCCTCCATGCGCGAGTGCAGCTGAAGCTTCTCGAGAATGTTGCGCACGTGGTTCTTCACGGTGTTCTCGGAGATGAACAGCTCGCGCGCGATCTCCTTGTTGGCCATGCCACGGGCCACGAGCTTCAAGACCTCGAGCTCACGGTCGGTCAGTCGCGGGGCGGCGACCACACCCGGGCTATCCCGATGCCGGCGGCTGAGGGCCGCGAACTCGGCGAGCAGTTTGGAGGCCATCGGCGGCGAGATCAGCGACTGGCCGCGGTGGACGGCGATGATGCTGGCCGCGACCTCCTCGCCGGGGAGGTCCTTGAGGAGGTAGCCACTCGCACCCGCCTTGACCGCCTCGAACAGGTCGGCCTCGTCGTCGGACATCGTCAGCATCAGGATGCGCGCCGAGGCCACCTGCTCGGTGATCTGCTGGCAGGCCTGGATGCCGGAGGTCCGGGGCATGCGGACGTCCATGAGCACCACGTCGGGCACCAGCTCGATGGCCTTGGCGACTGCCTCCTCGCCGTCTGCGGCCTCGCCCACGATCTCGATGCCCTCCTCCTGGCTCATCACCAGCTGGAGCCCGCGGCGATAGAGGACGTGGTCGTCGGCGATGACCACGCGCACCGCGTCATCGGACGGCACAGCCGGGGCCTCGTCTGGGTGGCCGGGCATATCGGAGGTCACCCCCACATACTGCCCGATTCAACTGACACAAGGCGCGCCCGTGTCACCAACCGAGCGGCCAGCCCTGGGCCTGGTCGGGCGCAGGGCTGCCAGAACCCGCCCCGGAGGGCCCGTGGACGACCCATCGACCACGGTGCGCGGTGACGGGCCGCCGGGCTGTGCCGTCTAGACCGCAACCTCCTCCACCTCGACGTCCTCGGCCGACGGGGCCTCGCTGACCTCGAGGCGGATGACGCCGTACGACCAGCCGCGGCGCCGGTAGACGACGCTGGGGCTGTTGGTCTCGCTGTCGAGGAAGAGGAAGAAGTCGTGGCCGACCAGCTCCATCTCGCGCAGTGCCTCGTCCAGGGTCATGGGGGCGCTGGAGTGGACCTTCTCCCGCACCTCGATGGGCGAGTCGCCCATGATCCCGAACAGGTCGAGCTCGCCAGTTGGCCGCGCGTGCTCAGCGTCGTGGTCGCCGGGCCCGTGGCCGTTGGGACTCGGCGCCGTCACTCCTGCCGTTGCCCCCACGGCGACACCGGCCGGCGCGCTGCCGTTCAAACTCTCGTCCATCACGCGGCTCGTGGCCTGGTGAACCGACTCCGGCGAACGGCGGCCCCGGTGGACCTTCCGTTTGTCGTGGGCTCGCCTCAGGCGCTCCAGGAGCTTGTCCATGGCCAGGTCGAGGGCCGCGTACTTGTCCTCCTGGCACGACTCGGCGCGGATCACAGGGCCCTTGATCTGGCAGGTGATCTCGACGCGCTCGCAGGCCTTGGACTGGCGGCGGTTCGGCTCATGGCTGACGACTACCTCGACGCGCTGCGCACGGGGCGCCAGCAGGGGCACCTTGGAGAGCTTGTCCTCGATGTGGGCGCGGAAGCGGTCAGAAACCTGGGTGTGGCGTCCGGTGACGGCTATCTCCACTGGGTCCTCCTCGGGAGAGCTGGGGTTCATGAGTGGGCTTGGCGGGGCCCCGCTCAACCGCGGCACCACCCCCTGTCCGGGGGCGAGAAAGGACCTTCGAAGGGACGTGCTGTGGTGCAGGCCCCCCGACGGAGCCGGGGGCAGTTGCAGGAACCGCCCGGCTGTGGGACCGCCTTGGCTGCGGCGACAGCGAGGGCCATACACCGACGTTAGACCACCTTCGCCGGAAGCAACACCGCTGG
Organism: uncultured Actinomycetota bacterium; assembly: GCA_963715025.1. GTDB lineage: Bacteria > Actinomycetota > Actinomycetes > Actinomycetales > Dermatophilaceae > DASSJT01. The sequence goes on from CAVQQQ010000003.1 coordinate 209,098, forward strand.
GGGCTGGGAAAGGACTTAGGTCCTCCTGGGTGTCCTCCGGGCCGTCGCACACAGTGTCGCGGCAACCACTTCGAGGGCTCCAGCGGCCCCCAGCGCGCGGTGCGCCTCGGTCAGAGTGGCCCCAGTCGTGAGCACATCGTCGAGCACCACACAGCAGGCCCCGGCCACCCTCTTCCCCCACACAGGAACCACCTCCATCGCCCCGTCGAGGTTCGCCGCGCGGGCTGCCGCGCCCAGCCCGGCCTGGTCGAACACGCGCCGCCGCAGCCGCAGGGCGTCGGCCACGAGCACCTCGGACGGCTCGAAGCCGCGCACCGCTCGCCGGGTGACTGCATGCATGGGAGCATCCCCGCGCCGCCGCCGTGCCGCCCGAGACGAGGGGATCGGAAGCACCAGCACGGGGCCAGGCCCGCGCGACAGGCGGTGGAGGTATGCCGGGTGGCCGGCCAGGGCGGTCGCGAGCGCCGCCCCGGCCAGGTCGCCGAGGACGGGTGCCAGGTCGCGGCGATCGTCGTCCTTGTAGGCGGCGACCGCGCGAGCGAGCCCACCGGCATACCGGCCAGCGGTGACGCAGGGCGGCATACCCGCTGGTGAGGGGTCTGGGCGCACCCACCGGGGCGCGTCGAAACGGTGCGTGGCCACGTCCACGACGCAGCCGCCGCACAGCGGTGACCCCACTCCCCCGCAGACCGCGCACGAGCCGGGCACGGCGAGGTCGAGGAGGGCGGCCAATCCGTCGCCCAGGATTCCCACACCTGCAGCCTGACCTGCCGACGGGCGCTGCCATGCGCCGGATTCTCATACTGTGGACAGCCGGACCCCTCGAGGCGTGGGTGTGGAGGGTCACAAACCCGACAATCCTTGGCGTTCGCGCACACAAGGGCGCTCCCGGACGGCACCATATACGAGAACCTCGGGGCGTCCGGGGCCATGTCACCGTGTCTGGTGGCTGCGTCGAGAGCAGAGGCGGGAGCATGCGCTGGATCCCCAGGGTGCCCACGGCTGTGAGGCTGCGGGTTGCCCTTGGCGTCAGCTGCCTCCTGCTGGCGTTCGTGGCGGGGTCCGGGTTGGAGCTCCTGCCGTGGGTGCTGCTGGTGGTGACGCTGGACATCTGCGCGTTCACGATCCTCGGTCTGGTCAAGACCTCGTCGAGAGCCCGCGAGAACCAGGGCATGATCCTGCTGTGCCTGGCCGCCGTGTGCGCCGGGCTGGCTCTGGTCGCGGGGCCGATTTCCTTGGTGCTCTTGCTGATTCCCGCGTACCACGCGGGTGAGCGGCTGGGCCACAATGGCACCGCGGCAGTCATCGTCTCGGGCTTCATAGGCGCGTTCTTCGTGGCCGGGTGGGACGGCGACCTGTCGCGCTCGGAGGCCGCCGACGTGGGTCAGTGGTCGGCGACGGCAATGGCCCTGGGCATCCTCGGCACCTGGGCGTCGTCGCTGCGCACCGACGACCAGCCCCGGTCGGCCGCCCTCGCGGCTGAGGCGTCGGCGCTCCTGCGGCGGCTCCACGACCTGTCGGATGCCCTCGACACCGGGTTCGACCCCCCGGCCACGGCCGAACAGACCCTGGCCGACCTCGAGACCCGTGTGCCGGTCGAGCGGTCGGCCATCCTGGTGGGCTCGGGCGGCGACCCGGCAATCCCCATGGGTCTGCGAGGCACCAAGCGGGTGCCATGGCCCGAGCCGACGGTCCACGGCAGCCTCCTGGCGCCAGCCTGGGACCACGGTGGCCACGTGGCCGGGAAGTGGCAGGACCCGGCCGGCGGGGTGCGCGCGGTGCTGGCTGTGCCGCTCGAAGACGTCCACGGGCAGCGCATCGCCGTGCTCGTGGCCGACCGGCCTGCGCGGGAGGCGTTCACCGACGACGACGTCGAGGCGGCCCGGGAGGTCGCGATGGCACACAGCCCGTTCCTCGACGCCGGCTTGGTGTTCGACTCGCTGCGGGTCAAGGCCGGCCTGGAGGAGCGGGAGCGGCTTGCCCGGGAGATGCACGACGGCATCGCGCAGGAACTCGCCGCCCTGGGCTTCGAGATCGATGCGGTGCGGGCGATGGCGCGGTCCTCGTCCTCGCCCCTGGTTACCGACCTGGAACAGCTCCGGACCTCGCTCGGCTCGGCGCTGTCGACGCTGCGCCTCCAGATCTCAGACCTTCGCATGGCCGGGCGGATGGACACCAGCCTCGGCGCCATCTTGAGCTCGCGACTCCAACTCTTCGGCGCGTCGACCGGTTTCACCACCACCATGGAGATCAGCGAAACCGGTTTCCGGCTGCCCGCCCACCTTGAGGTCATGCTCTACCGCGTGGTCCTCGAAGTGCTCTCCGACGCGCGCCGCTCCCGCGGCACCACCTTCGTGCGCGTTTCGGTGCACATCGCTGCGCCGACGGCCTTCGTGGAGGTGGTCTACGATGGCGACAGCAGTCTGACCCAGCTCGACTTCGCCAATCACCCCCTCCTCCAGCACGGTGCCGAACTCGTCATCGAGCCCCATCCGGCTGGACGGGGCACCCGGTTCCACGCGCGGGTGCACATGACAGACGACCTGCCGATCCCGTTCAGCGACCAGAGAATGGTGAGCCCTGCATGACGACCATCAACGTCATCCTCGTCGACGACCACACCCTGGTCCGCGAGGCCATCGCCCGGATGATCGAGACCGATCCGGCGCTCGCCGTCGTCGGACAGGCCGGCTCGCTGACCGAGGCCCGCACGCTGCTCGCCGAGGTGCCCGCCCACGTGCTGATCGTCGACGTCTCACTCCCCGACGGCAACGGCCTGAACCTGGTACGGGCCGTGCGCGGCGCGTCCAACCGGATGGGCATCGTGGTGCTCACCATGCATGGCGACGACGAGACGCTGCTGGAGGCCCTGGACGCGGGCGCCTCGGCGCTGGTGCCCAAGAGTGGGCACGCCGACGAGGTGCTCAACGCGGTGCACCGGGCGTTCCAGTCGCCCACGGCGTTCTCGGCCGAGGGCCTCGCCGATGCGCTGCGCCGTCGTGACACGAACACCCGGCCGACCCTGACCGCGCGCGAGCACGAGGTGCTCCAGCGCCTCGCCGCCGGCGACTCGATCGCGTCCGTGGCCAAGTCGCTCTACATGAGCGAGTCGACGGTGAAGACGCACGTGTCGAAGGTCTACGACAAGCTCGGCGTTCACAACCGCGCCGGCGCGGTGATGGCAGCCGTGCGGTTGGGTCTGGTGCGCACCGAGCAAGTGGCCGAGAGCAGCTGACGCTCTCGCCCAAGCAGCACCCAGCGGTATGCCGGGTGAGCACCGGTGGGCTCAGCGGGGCCCGGAGCTAGCGCCCGATCAGCGGCGTGCGAGCAGCACCACGAGCTCGATGACGAGCACAAGGGCAAAGAGAATCGCCGTGAGGGCGAGCATCCTCTGGTCGCGCCGTCCGCGCTTGTCAGCGATCGGAGCCTCCCGGGCTAGTCGATGTGTCATCGCTAGAGCTTGCTGAAGGTCTCGATCATCCGGATCGCACCCGGGCCGATGATAACGATGAACATGGCGGGGAAGATGCACAACAGCATCGGGAAGATGATCTTCACCGGTACCTTCTGGGCCTTCTCCTCGGCCCGCTGCCTGCGCACCACCCGCATCTCCTTGGACTGCTCGCGCAGGACGTTGGCGATGGGAAGGCCGAGACGGTCTGCCTGCACCAGGGCACTGACGAAGTTCTTCACCTCGGGCGCCGTGGTGCGGTCGCCGAGCGAGCCGAACGCCTCACCGCGCGATTTGCCGATCTGGATCTCGGAGAGCACACGGGCGAACTCGCCCGCGATGGGCCCGGTCACAGAACGTGCGACCTGGAGCAGCGCGCCGTCGAAGCCCTGTCCCGCCTCCACGCAGACAGTGAGCATGTCGAGGGCATCGGACATCCCTTTGCGCATCTCCTGCTGGCGCTTGAGGCCGGCGTTGAAGACGAGCAGGTCGGGCAGGAAGAAGAGGATGGCACCGCCGACAGCTGCAAAGAGGACTCCTCGCGCCGCGAAGCCGCCACCGAGGAAGAACCCGAGGAGCACTCCAACGATGAGGCCGCTGCCCTTGGCTCCCATGACGCGTTCCGGAGTCCAGTTGCCGGGGTTTCCGGCTCGGTCCAGCAGCCTGACCAGCCGCTCCATGCTGCCAGCGGGCGAGAGACGGGTAGCCAGCGCCTTGGTGTGGTCGAAGAACGGAAGGATCAACCGGTCCATGGCCGGCATGTCCTGCCGGGCAACTTCGGTCGAGTGCACCGACTGCTCGATCAGCGCCAGCGACTTGGCCACTCCCGTCGGCTGGTTCGAGCCCATTCCCACACTAAGCACCAGGGTGAGCAGGGCGATGCCGATCGCGGCAAGCCCCACATAGAGCAGAAACTCTGGGCCCATGGCTATACCTCCACCCGGACGACGCGGCGCATCCAGAAGATGCCGATCACCATCAACACGAGACCTCCGATCGACATGAACCAACCGAGCGGTGTGGTCCAGAGGAGCTGGATGTAGCCGTAGTTGACCTTGAGCAGGTACAAGAACAGGAAGAGCGGAAGGGCGATCAGGATGTAGGCGGACAGCCGCCCCTCCGCGGACAAGGCCTTGACGTGACGGCGCAGCCCTTCCCGCTCCCGCAGCGTGGCCGCCGTGGTCCGGAGCGTTTCAGCGAGGTTGCCGCCCACCTGCCGCTGGATCCGGATCGCCATCGCGGTCCACTCCATGTTCAGGCTGTTCATCCTTCCACCGACGTGTTCCAGGGCGTCGGCGACGTCCGCACCGATGCGCGCCTCCGCCAGAGCACGCGACAGCTCCTTTGCTGTGGGCTGAGGTGCGTCCTTGGCCACGGCATCGAGGGCTTGCTGGAGGCTGAAGCCGGTCGACAGGCTCGTAGCGGTCAAGAGCAGCGAGTCGGGAAGCTGTGCTTCGAACTTGTTCGCGCGACGGCGCGCGAGGTACCGAAGGACGAGGGATGGGCCGATCAGCCCGATCACGATGCCCAGAATGACCCCGACCAGACGCGCCGGCCCGCCGAGCAGGAAGTAGCCAAGCACTGGGACCACGATCACCGCGACGACGCGAAGGACGAGCCACTCTCCCGCGCGCCATGGCAGATCCGCCCGCTCCAGGAGGGCCATTGTCTTGGTGGTCGACTCCCGGCCCTCCATCACCCGATCGCCCAGGTTGACGAGACCGGTGGCGATCGCGCTGGGACGCACCGGAGCCTTCTCCGACGGCCGCCGATGGACCCCAGGCCCGATGTACTGCTCGATGGCCTCAACCCGCTGGCTGCGCTGCGAGCGGATGTAGGGCGATAGCAGCGCCGCAACGAGTCCGACCAGACCGAGGAAGACCGCCACCAGGCCGAGCACCAGCTCAAGTGCCGTAGAACCTGACCGGGTTCCACCGACGGAGGGGGAGATCGCGGTCGATGTGGGCTGGGGTGTGGACCCGCTGGGCGCTCCCCCGAGGTCGACTGTCGACTCGGCCCGGAACGCCGCATCGTTGGCCTTGCCCGTGACCACGAAGGTGTGGTTTCCAGTGAGGTGCGACGGCGTCCTGATCGTCCACGCAACCTGCGAGTCGATGGCCTTCGCCGCCGCCTGGAACGCCTTCGACACGGCGTTGCCGTTGGTCGCAGCAGCAACCGTCCCGCCACCGGCAGACGCAAACCGCTTGAGCGCCGTGGTGTCGGTGTCGACCGTCTTGAAGCCGATCACCTCGGCGTGCACACCGGACGCACGCAGCGATGAGACCGCGCTTGCCTCCTTGGCCTTGCTGACGGTGTCATGCCCGTCGGTGAGCAGGACCATGCTGCGATCACCAGTCTTGCCCAGACCCTTGACCGCAGCCACCACGGCGTCGTTGAGGGCCGTCTCGCCGTCGGACACCAGCGCGTTCACCGCCTTCTGCACCGCGCGGCGATTGCTGGTGGGTGCGACGTCCACGCCCGCGGTATTGGCGAACGACACCATGCCTACCTTGACGTCCGGCGGAGCGCTGCGCAGGAAGTCGGCGACCGCCGAGCGCACGATCGCCATGCCCTCCTCGCCCATCGAGCCGCTGGTGTCGATCACCAGCATGGTGCTGCGCTGCCGCTCGGCAGGCGGCTGGACGTCAACGGCATACCGCTTGCCGTCGACCTCGACTCTGAGGGTCGATGTGTCCACCTTGGCCGAGGACTGACCGGCTCGTACGGTCAACACGCCGCTCACCGAGCCATCTCCCGCCTGGATGCCGCTCAGGGAGGCAGGGCGCAGTTGGACCGCGGGCTGGGCGGTGGTCGTGGCTGAAGTCGTGGGGGGAGTTGGGGTGACAGTTGCCGCGGACGCGGCGGATTCGAGCCCGAGCACGCCAGCGGCCGAGAGCAGCGCCAGCCACAGGCCAGCCTTGCGCGAGATCACGGTCACAGCCCCCGGATGAAGAGCGACTGGGAAAACTCCACTCCGTGGTCGGCGAGGTCCTGGGTGAACTTCGGGCGCAGACCGGTGCTGACCAGGTGGCCCCGGAACCGCCCGCGCTCATCGCGCCCGGCGCTGTAGTCGAACGTGAAGAGGTCCTGCAGGGTGATCACATCGGTCTCCATGCCCGCGACCTCGGTGATCGCGACGATCCGGCGGGAGCCGTCTTTGAGGCGGGCCTGCTGGATGATCAGGTCGACGGCACCAGCCACCTGCTCTCGGATCGCCCTGACCGGCAGGTCGACGCCGGCCATCAGCACCATGGTCTCCAAGCGGGAGAGACTGTCGCGGGGGCTGTTGGCGTGGATTGTGGTGATCGATCCGTCGTGACCGGTGTTCATTGCCTGCAGCATGTCGAGAGCCGCGCCGTCGCGGACCTCGCCGACAACGATGCGGTCGGGGCGCATGCGGAGGGCGTTCTTGACCAAGTCGCGGATGGCTATCTCGCCACGCCCTTCGATGTTGGACGGGCGTGCCTCCAAGCGCAGGACGTGCTCCTGGTTGAGCTGGAGCTCCGCGGCGTCCTCGATCGTGACGATGCGCTCGTCCGACGGCAGGAAGGAACTGATGACGTTCAGCGTGGTGGTCTTGCCGGAGCCGGTTCCGCCCGAGATGACGATATTGCGTCGGCCCTGAACGCATGCCCACAGGAAATCACGCACCGCCTGGTTCATGGTCCCGAAGGCGATGAGGTCGCGATCGGTGAAGGGGTCTGCCGAGAACTTGCGGATCGTCAGCAGCGAGCCGTCGAGCGCGATCGGTGAGATCACGGCGTTCACACGGGATCCGTCGGGGAGGCGGGCGTCGACCATCGGGCTTGCCTCGTCGATGCGACGACCGACCCGCCCCACGATCTTGTCGATCGTGCGGCGAAGGTGCTGATCGCTCGTGAAGCGCGCGTCGACCGGGTAGATCTTGCCGGCCCGCTCGATGTAGATCTGCGACGGCCCGTTGACCATGATCTCGGTGACCTCGGCGTCGCGGAGCAGGGGCTCGAGCGGCCCATGCCCCAGGATCTCGTCGGCGACCTCCTGCGCGATGCGGGTGCGGTCGGCGTGCGACAGCGGGGTCTGCTCGCCGTCGATGACCTCCTGCAGCGTGTGCCGGACGCGCGTGGCGAGCTCCGACTCCTCCAGGTGGGGGTCGTACAGCTTCGGGCCCAGGGACTCGAGGAGCGCCTGGTGCACGCTGGCCTTGACGCCGGCGTACGGGTCCCGTGCCGCCTGGCGCGCATTCTGCCTGGGTGAGGTGGGAGCGGTCTGCGTCAGCGCAGGCTGCTGGGCCTGGCGCAGGCTGTCAAGTCGATCGGCGAGACTCATCGCCGCCCCCTCAAGAGTCCCAGACCGCGACGGCGGTGGTCGTCATCGTTCGAGTTGTCGTGATCGACGAGCGGACGGATGTGGTCGTCCGCGAGATTCCGCAGCGCCACGGAGACCGGGTGGCGGGGCTCCTCGATCACGATCGGGACACCCCGGTTGATCGAGGCCGGGACGTCCGCACTGCTGGGAACGGTCGACGTGATGTCCTGCCTGATCGCGGACACGACATCTTCGGCCCGCAGCCCCACCTTCGCATCCGACCGGTTGAGGACGATGAGTCGTCGCTCCGCGGGCGTGCCGAGCAGGTCCAGGGTCTCCATGGTGAGCCGGAGGTTCTTCACGGCAGGAATGTCCAGCGTGGCGATGAGGAGCATGAGGTCGCTGACATCGAAGGCGGCCAGCACCTGTTCGGTGAAGGCAGGTGGCGTGTCCACCAAGATGACGTCGTAGAACCGGCGGGCCACCCGAAGTACTTCCGTGATCGAGTGCCCCGGGATGCGGTCCGCGTCGCTGGGTTCTGTGGGGGCGCAGATCGTGTCCAGGCCACTGATGTCGTGCCGGGTGACAATGGACTTGAGCCCCTGCTCGTCGAGGTGCCCGCTCATCGCGACGACGTTCATCATGGTGCTCTTGGGCAAGAGCTGGAGACAGATAGCCACGTCGCCGAACGCCAGGTCGAGGTCGACCAGCAGTACCTTGAGGTTCGACATCGCCATGTGCGCACCGAGGTTCGTGGCGAAGGTCGTCTTGCCGACACCACCCTTGGCGGAGAAGACCGTCACGACCTTCCCCTCCGAACCGCCACCCACACCGATGTGTCCGGCCATCCGGGCGGTCAGCTCCCGGCTGCGGCGGACAGAGTCGGCGAGCGTGGTCATGTCGTCGGCGGCGACCACCTCTCGCACACCGCTCCGCAGGGCTTGTGCGAGGGAGGTCACTTCCAGCCGGTGTCGAATCAAGACGACGCCGAGCTCAGGGCGGTCGAGCCTCACACTCTCGGCGAGATCACAGGCCAAGTCCAGAGCCACGTCGGGACCGATCACCACCAGGTCCAGCGACTGGTGCTCTTGAAGGGCCCGGCCCACCATGGCCGGGGTCTCCAGCAGCCGAATGTCCCCGCCCAGGGCCAAGCGATACCGCTCGACCGCTGTCGGATCGGCATCCCACAGAATCGTCATCGGCCCACACCCGAGAGGTCGAACAGGTTGAGGTCGTCGACGGGCTTGACCCCGTCCATCTTGACGTCGGAGCCGCGCAGACCGGCATACAGGGTGCCCGTGTTGATGCCGTGTACGAGCTTGGCTGCGTCCTGGGGGGACACCGCCACCGTCACGAGGAAACTGGGCGTTCCCTGCTGCTGGGAGTTCTGGTCGTTGCCGTTGGCGGTTGGGGTGGACCCCGGGTTCAGCGCGGTCTGGCCCATGGCAATCACTAGCACGTCGGGCAGGAGAATCGAGGTGCCCTTGACATCAGCCTGATTGAGCTGCTTCGCCTTGTTGCTGTCGCCAAGAGCCTTGATCTTGTAGCTGTCGAAGATGACGAGGTGCGTCCCGGGTGTGACGAACGTGCCGACCCGAGCCGGATCCGAGAGCTGGACCGAAACGGCGACCATGCCTCCCGGCACCTCGATCGCCTTCCTGCCAATGGGTGTTGTCCCGAAACGAGACTCCTGCACGTACTCTCCGGGCGGGATGTCGCTGACCGCAACCAGGCGCGAGTTCTCGTCAGTCACTGCCGTCAGGGCGCCAACGGGGAGGCCCTTTGCCGCGACCGTCGTCTCCTTCAGGAGTCCGGTTCGAACGGCGTCCTTGAGCGTCGTGCCGGACGGTAGGACAGCCGTCGTGACAAATACGGTCTTGGGCTGCTGTCCTGCGACCGCTCGCGCGTCGGCGCGATTGGCATAGAGCAGCACAGAGACCACGCCCAGAAGCGCGATCAGTGTGGCGGCCAAGATGGCGAGTGAACGACGTCCCATGATGAGTTACTGCTCCCTTAACCAGCCGGAAGGATGGTGATCGATCCGAAGTCGTTGGCACCGCCGGACGGTCCGGAGATGCTGGTGGCGCTGAGCGAGTCAGAGACGAACCACCCTGAAATGCAGGAGTTGCCGCCTGAACACGGCACCTGACCGCTCACCAGGCTCGCGCGCTGGTTGGGGATACCTCCCGCAGTCGTGATGTGGTATCCGCTCAGGTAGAAGGCCGCGTAGCCCTGGCGGTGGAACCATGCATTGCTGCCGTTGCCCTGCGAGCAGTCGCCGATGGGCGGCTCGCTGCTGGGCTGGGCGTCAGCGGTGCAGTTGAAGATGGGGAGGCTCACCACGGTTCCAACGCGAGCATTGAGATCGCAGGCCGTGCTGTTACCTGGGTCGGTGTGCATCCAGTGGAACGGGTAGTCCACCAGCTTGCAGGGGTCTCCCGCCACCGTCTCCAGCACACCGAAACCTCCGGGAAGAGGGTGGCCCTGCCAGTCTGGGCAGGGGCTGGGAGGGATCTGGTTACCGCCGCCGTTGCCTGGGCTGGACGGGTTCTGAAGCATCAGGATCGCTTCGGCGCCGGGAGTGACGGTCGGAGGCGCCGAGGCAGCCGGTGGCCACGCTGGCTCGCCCGCACCTCCGTAGCCGTAGTCCGGAGAGCCACCGTTGTAAACCGGGCCCGGGTAGTAGGACCCACTGCCGCCCCCGTTGTTCCCGTTGGTGGAGCGCATCCATTCACAGCCCGACAGGGTGATGGGCAGATCCCCGCCCGAGCCAGGCGTGCCGAAGGCGGCTCGAGAGCACGCGCGCACCACGGTGTCGGTCAGGCCACCCGGCATCGCCCGAGCCAGCCACGTGGGCAGCAGGTGCGTACCCGAGGGCGCCTTTGTCTCGGTGTGCGCTTCGACATAGGGGACTGTGGGGTTGGTACTGAGCCAATCCGGAAGGTCAGGGCAGTCCGCGAGGTCACCCGTGGTGGCGTTGCACGCCGGAAGGGTCGCAATACCGCGACCACATTGGCCGTTGGGATAGGCAACGGTAGGTTGATACCCGTTGGCCGTGTCCGAGGCGTTCGAGTCGTTCAGTGCCGAAATCGTCGGGTCCGTGTCCGTGCACGCGGTCTTAGCACAGGTCTGGGCCAACGCCAGCGCCGAAGCGTCAGCCCCGTTCTGCAGCTGCCGCCGCTCCCACATCATGCTGCCGACGTCGATGCTGATCGCCCCGAAGCCAATCACGACGCCAGATGCCAGGAGGATCCCGACGATCGAGGCCACTGCGCCACTTTCCCCTGATCGCGGCTGGAGCAGCTGCCGGCAGCGGACCATGACGCCTGAGTGCCTCAGCCTGTGCATCGCATACTCGCCTTCGACTGAAGGGTGGGGGTGGGGATCGTTGCTCCGAACAACGTGCTGATGTCGCCCAAGAACATCCACTGGAAGCCAGTCGCCTGGACCGTGACCGACGCCGCCGGGGGGGTGGAAGGCGGCGCCGGGATCGAGGACGGACACGCTGTGAACAGCGGCGTAGTGACCCCGGTGATGTCTATGGCCGCGGTCGTCACCCGGTTCTGCATCTGGGTTGTCGTGTAGTTGAGGGCCAGCATCCGCGCGCCCTCGCGAGCGGCATTCGAAACGACGATCTGGTAATAGAAGGCTCGACCGAGGTCGGTGAGTCCGGCGATCACCAGCAGCAGCATGGGCAGCACAATGGCCATCTCGACCGCGGCCGCGCCGCGGTCACGTTGCCTTGTCGCCACGCGTCCTGCCCCTTGCTGCTGTTGTCGACGAGAATGCTACGGACAAACGCCCGCGCCAGAAGCGCCTTCTCAAAACTGTGACCATCGTCGTGTCGGCCTCGCTGTGCCTCAGGCGTGAAGTCGTCGGCGGCCGCCCCTGCTCAGGGGCGGCCGCCGCCAACGCTCGAGCGCTGCGATCGCCAACTACTCAGATCGCGGCTGCAACGCTTGAGAAGAGGGTGCTCAGGTTTGTACCGAGAGTGGTGACCGCGATGATGATCACCAACGCGATGAGGAAGACCATGAGACCGTACTCAACGGCTGTGGCTCCCCGCTCGCGGTGCTGAAGTCGTTTCACAACGCGGTTCAGCATGGCAGTTGCCCTCCTGTGGCTCGCCGGTGCGCCGGCCAGGCGCCCATCGGATGTGATCAGAGCTTGCTTGCAACGCTGGAGAACAGCGTGCTGAGGTTCGTACCGATGGCCGTCACGGCGATGATGATGACAATGGCGATCAAGGCGACCATCAGGCCGTACTCCACCGCGGTGGCGCCGCGCTCCTCGGAGCGGCGGGCCTGAAACTTGGCAATTGCCTTGAGCATGGTGTCCCCTTCCAGGACTCGGATGTACGCAGCCTCTTGCCGCGATCGCAGAGAATCATCCCTCGCGGGAGTCGATGGGGGGATCAGCCGCACCGACACCATCCCCTGTCCTTTTGGCCAGCGGCACATCGTCCGTTCGGCTGATGTGCCACGTGGGGTGTCACCGCTGCCTCATGCGTGACTACCGTCAAGGCCGACACGGCGCGAGGGGAGTGCATGAAAGGCGTAGCTCACGTGGGCGATGTTGACGCCCTTCAGCACATCGACTCCCGACCATCGACGGATACCCTGCTGCCGGTCTTTGTCTGTGCCCTGACCGCATCGCTCTTCCTCCTTCGCCGGGGAATCCAGCCGGTGAGTGACCCGGATTCTTGGCTGCACTTGCGACTGGGCACCTTCCTGCTGGACGGCGGCCGCTTCGGATCGCCTGATCCGTGGGCTCCGGCCGCCACATCCGTGTACCAGCCGAATCAGTGGCTGCCTGAGATCGCTGGGGCATGGGTGTACTCGTGGGCCGGACTCCCGGGCATCGCCTTCATGCGATTCCTGGGCATCGTGATGATCTTCGCGGCGCTCCTGTGGCTGGCCCGCGCGGTTGCTGACCCTCTGCCGGCGACCATGGCCGCCATGGCCGCGTGGATTGCCGCCTACGGCTCTCTGGCCGAGAGGCCCCAGCTGATCAGCTTCATCCTCCTGGCCGTCGTGGTCCGCGCCTGGTGGACCACTCTGGGCGATGGGCAGGCTCGGTGGTGGCTGGTGCCTCTGACCTGGGTCTGGGCTTGCTGCCACGGTCTGTGGATCGTGGGGGTGGCGTTTGGGGTCTTGGCGGTCATCGCGCGCATTGCCGACCACCCGAGCACGTGGCGCGCCTCTCTGAGACTGCTCTTGGTGCCACTGGGGAGCCTCGCTGCCGCGGCGCTAACGCCGCTCGGCCCGGCCCTCGCGCTGAACCCGTTCAGGGTCAATGCGGCGGTATCGAATTACGTCCAGGAATGGCAGCCCGCAACGGTGCGCAATCCGCTGCTGGCCATCTTCTTGGCCACGGCCCTCGCGGTGGTGGTCCTGTGGGCACGGGCCGGACGCACGCCGCCCAGCCGAATCCTCATCTTCGTGGCAGCCGTCCTCTGCGCCCTGTGGATGGCTCGGCTTATTGCGGTGGGCGCGATCCTCCTCGTTCCGCTCTTCGCGGAGGGGCTTCAAGGCCTTCGACGCAGGGCTCGAGGCGGCTGGAGTCACCGGGAGCTTCGGATGTGGGGCCTCATGGCAATCGCGACGACGGTCGCCGCTGTTGCGCTGGCTCCCGTGGTGGCCGAGGAGCCGGCGAAAGTGCCAACCGCCTTGGCCGCCCGACTCGACGCCATCCCAGCTGGGTCCACGATCCTCTCCGACCACGCGCTGAGCGGCTGGCTCATGTGGACTCATCCCGATCTCAAGGAGGCGTTCGACCTGCGTTCGGAGATCTATTCGGCTGAGTGGATTCGCAGGTACCAATCCGCTTTTGCGGTGCAGCCCGGATGGCAGACTTTCGTGTCCGACACAGGCGCTCGATACGCCCTGCTCCCTCAGGACTCATCGCTGGGTCTGGCTCTGGGCGAGCGCCTCGCCTGGCATGACATTGCCGAGGCCCAGGGCTTCACCCTGTGGATGGCTCCGCAGTCATGACCTCGACGGCGCGGCCTCTTTGGGGCACGTGGAGACGGCCCAGGGCGGTCAGGATCACCAAGGTCTGGGGACCTGGCAGCGGCGACGCCAACACCATGGCCACCGGAATCGTCCATCGCCGATCAGACCGAGCGCCCCAGATCACCAGGGCAGTCGCACCCGCTGCTCGAATCCACAGCGGCCCATAAGCACGGCCCACAGCGGGCGGAGGGGCAGTCCGCACGAAGTCCGCCCACTGAACCCACAAGCCCGGATTGGCCGCGGCCGAGACACCGATCAGTAACGCCAGCAGGAGACCCCACTTCGCCAGGGGACGCCACTCACGTCGGGCTGCGAACCACAGCGGCCCCATGGTCGGGACCACTTTGGTGAGCGCTGGCAGGACCCACATCCCGGAGCGGCGCAGCCCGAGGGCGGCGACGACCGCGAGGAAGCCGTCCACATTGCCGATCGTGATCGCGCTGGGGAGGCACAGGACGAAGACGAGTGGCCCCCACTTGCGGCCCATCGGCCACGTGAGCCAGGCCAGACAAGCCACCAACAGGCTCGACCAGACCGTGACGAAAGCCGGCCAGGGCAGGAGGGTGAGCGGCCAGATGACCTGCGCGAAAGCCGGCGAGTAGTTGAAGGCGTCCAGGGTGCCCGGCGCGTGTGTGTAGATGCCGTTTCGCCAGACCCCCCAGTAGGCGCGTGAGTCCCAGCCGACTTCGCCATGCAAGAGGGGCTGGACCAGCCAGTACCAGATCTCGATCGGTACGAGGCCGATCCAGAGCCCGTGACGGACGGCGTCCCACATGGTCAACCGTCGGCGGCCCGTCCGTTCGACCGCTACGTCGGTCATGTTCCCGCCACGACAAGATCGAGTCCCTTGCCGAGCTCGATCCACCTCCGCCCCGCCCGTACGACGATTGAGCCCCTGTCTGTGGTCACCACCAGGCCACGCGGGCCGCCGGTCGTGGTCAGGGCAACGGCACCCGCCACGGGGTCGAGCGACTCGTCCATCGGTCCCCCGAGCGGCACGATGTACGGCTTCACGGGCTCCTTGGGACTCACCCGTCCCAGGATCGCGACGGTCACGGCATCCACCCACACCACGTCACGGGCCAAGGTCAGGGTGCCCCCGACGCGCAGATGGCCGCTCAGCCGCTCGGGGATGCCGTTGGGCGCGCGCACGATGCCCGAGATCTCCACGCGGGGATCCGTTCCGTTCGGCTTGGTCGACAGCACCGCGATCCGCTGGCCGTCGGCAGAGACCCTCAGCGACACCACCACCCGGCCCCGGAGCCACTCGGCGGGGACAGGACGCGGGGCGCTGTTCTTGGCGTCTGACGGGTCGGCCGCGGCGTTGACCGCCCACACTCGGATGGCCGCGCTGCGGCCCGTGCCTACGCCCCCAACCCAGAGCATGTCGTGACGGTCGTATGCCGGCCGGCTCAGCCCACCGGCAAAGGCTGGCACTGCGATCCGATCGGCGCGACGCCAGCGCGACAACTGCGTGCGGTCAGCGCTGACGGCAGCGACCTCCAGGCCGGTGAGCGACTGGGCCAGGCCCAGCCAGCTTCCCGTGAGCACCGGGTAGCTTGTCGCGGTGCCCGTCGGCCCTCCGGTTGCGGGATCCAGGAGGGCCGAGGACTCGATCGTGATGACGCGCCCATTGCTCCGGCGCATGAGCGGCTTCGCATGCTCTGGCTCTGCGATGGTCGGGAACCCCAGGTCCTCGACGGTTGCCGGCGACTGCGAGAACCCAGGCATCAGCTCTGCTCCCTCGACCGTGAGCGCGACTCTCTGCACCTCGGGCGCCTGCGTGAGTGTCGCAACGAACTGAGCCCAGATGTTCTGCCTGGTCGCTGGCTCGGAGTCGAGCTGGGATGTGGTCAGGTCAACCCCGGCGACGCCGCCCTGCACCGGGACTGCGTCCACCGTCAGGCGGGCGCCGCTAGGGATTGCCGATTTGGCCGCCCCTTCGAGGTAGTCCGGCACCGGCTCGAGCTGGGCCCGGGCCAGCCGGGTGGCAAGGCGATCGAGTGCGAACCATCTGACGTCCGGAACGAGGCGCCGGTTGCCTGTAGTCGAGAGGTAGTAGACGTCATATGGCCGGTACAGCCGCTGCAGATCGGCCGCGCTCAGCCATCGCCCGAAGTCCTCGTTGAGCGTGTTGATGCGCCACTGCCCCTGCTCCTGCACCATCCGCATCGTCGTGTCGACAACCGCGCCCGGAGGCAGCTGCGTGTAGTGACCGCTGGAGTCGATGGTGGCGACGGCCTCAGCCTGGAGGCGCACCGTGGTGTCGTCGACCAAGGTCGTCGTCAGGGCGCCGAAGTCGGAGAAGACGATGATTTCGGCGTCGGGTCGCCACGTCTTCTGAGGACCGCCACCGAGGAACAGCCGGGCGTTGGTGTAGTCGCCATCACTCGCCGCGCCAGCCCGCACGAACCCCCGGACGATCTGCTCCTGCGTCATGCCATTTGCCGGCCCTGGGTAGAGCACCCGCCCCGCTGGTGGGCCCCCGGCGTCGACCCGCAGGCCGGGTTGGACCGACGACTCTGCGGCCAGGCCACCGCAGCCCGTGACCACCACCGTCGCCGCCGTCACGGCGGCCCAGAAGCGGGGTCGGCGCATCCCCTGGTTCACGGCCGACCCGCCTCCGGCGTCAGCGGCAAGGGCGCGACGTCGATGGGCTCGTCCGGTCGCTTGGGGAGCGTGAGGCGGAACCGCGATCCGACTCCCGGCTGGCCCCACGCCTGGAGCCAGCCATGGTGAAGTCGGGCGTCCTCGAGCGCGATCGCGAGTCCCAGGCCGGTGCCGCCGGTGCTGCGTGCCCGGGCGGGGTCGGCTCGCCAGAACCGGTTGAACACCAGCGACGCCTCGCCAGGGCGCAGGCCGACGCCTTGGTCGCGCACCAGGATGGCGACGGCGCCGTCGTTCTGGGCCACGTGGATGTCGACCGGGCGCCCCTCGCTGTGCTCGATGGCGTTGACGACGAGGTTCCGGAGGATGCGCTCGACCCGACGCGGGTCGATGTCCGCGACGCAGGCCCGGTTCGGCGCATGGATGGTGAGCACCGTCCGCTTGCTGTCCGCCAAAGCGTGCGCCGACTCCACGACCCGCGCAGCGGTGTCGCGCAGGTCGATGGCCTCGACATCGAGAACTGCTGCGCCGGCATCGAACCGGCTGATCTCCAGCAGGTCGGAGAGCAGCTCCTCGAAGCGGTCGAGCTCGTTGTGCAGCAGCTCGGCCGAGCGCGACACGGTGGGATCGAAGCCATCGCGCGCGTCGAAGATCAGGTCGCCAGCCATGCGGATCGTCGTCAGGGGCGTGCGGAGCTCATGGGACACGTCCGAGACGAACCGCTGCTGAACCCGTGACAGGCCCTCCAGCTGGCGGATCTGGGTCTGGAGGTTGTCGGCCATGTCGTTGAACGACCGTGCGAGCAGGGCCAGGTCGTCCTCGCCGCGCGAGGACATGCGCTCGTTGAGCTGGCCGGAGGCCAGGCGCCTCGCGACAACGGCGGCACGGCGGACCGGGTGCACCACCTGACGCGTCACCATCCACGCCACCGCACCCACGAGAAGCACCAGCGCGAACCCGCCCACCGCGAAAGAGCGGGTGATCAGCCCGAGCGTCTGCTCCTCCCGCTGCATGGGGTAGACGAAGTAGAGGTCGTAGGGACCCGCCAGCGGCACCTGCACCTGCGACCCGACGATCACGGCGGGGACCACACCGCCGCCCGGGCCAAGGTCGACGGACGTCACTTTCGTCTGCTGGCGCGCGGGGTCTGCGCTGACGGCGCTGGCGAGGTCTTCGGGGATCGCAGCCGGCCCGATCCGCCCTGAGGACACGTTCGCCAGGACCGTCGGGCTGGTGTTGCTGCGCGAACGGGTCAGGATGACGAACCGGCTCTCGTCACCGGCGGGAGGGGCTGCCTTCATCGCGGTGGTATAGGCGTCCACGCTGAGCTTCCCGGCGTCGCTGGCCGGCAGCGAGTCGAACGTCGTCTGAGCGGCCTTCGTGAGGTCCAGGGCCTCAGCCTGGGCCCGGGCAACGCGGTCCTCGACGAGCCCGTTGGAGATCTCGCGGAACAGGTAGGCGCCCAGCAGGCTCACCACCAGAAGGCCCAGCAGCATGGTCGTCGTCACCACGCGGAACTGCAGCGACGTCCGCCAGCGCCGCACCAGCCCGGACGCCGCGGACACCGCGAGATCCCGGACCCGCTGCATCCAGGCAGGCACGTGCCGGGCTGCCTCTGAGCCCTTGTCGCGGAGTACCGCCGCGGGCCTGCGCAGCGGCCTCGCGGAGTCAGCCATGGCCTAGCCCGGACCCGCCTTGTAGCCCACTCCGCGCACCGTCACGACGATCTCGGGGTGCTCGGGGTCCCTCTCGATCTTCGAGCGCAGCCGCTGTACGTGCACGTTGACCAGACGGGTGTCCCCGGCGTGCCGGTAGCCCCACACCTGCTCCAGCAGGACCTCTCGGGTGAACACCTGCCAGGGCTTCCGCGCAAGCGCCACCAAGAGGTCGAACTCCAGGGGCGTCAGCGAGAGGGCCTTGCCGTCCCGCTTGACCGAGTGGCCGGCCACGTCGATGACGAGGTCGCCGATATCCAGCCGCTCGGGCTCAGGCTCGTCGCCGCGGCGCAGGCGCGCGCGGATCCGGGCGATCAGCTCCTGCGGCTTGAACGGCTTCACGATGTAGTCGTCGGCACCGGACTCCAGGCCCACGACGACGTCGACCGTGTCGGTGCGGGCGGTGAGCATCACGATCGGGACGCCGGACTCGGACCGGATCCGACGGCATACCTCCATGCCGTCCAGCCCCGGAAGCATCACGTCCAGAAGGACAAGGTCGGGGCGGACATCGCGCATCGCCGGCACCGCAGAGGGGCCGTCGGCCACGTGCGTGACCTCGAGTCCCTCGTTGCGCAGGACGATGCCCAGCATCTCGGCGAGTGCGAGGTCGTCATCGACGACAAGTACGCGGCCCTTCACCGGAATGGAATCCTTTCCCCAATCGTGACCTTCCGCGGAGCATCATCACACATTCGGGTGCGAACACCGCCAATACGGCGGCTCGGATGCGCTCACGGCACGCGCTCATACACTTGCCACCCACCGGACTCGCTGACCTGCCTGAACCTGCCGTCCGCGAGCACGAGCCGCGATGCCGGCTCGCGAGCCCTTGCCACCACGAGGTCAGCGTGATTGAGGGCAGCGCGGCCACCCGGCCGGCCGGCGACGAAATCCAGGTATGCCGTTTGGTCGCCTTTCGAGAAGGCGTCGAGCGGGTTTCCGGCCCAGATGGTTCCTCCGGCAGCGGCGATGGCCTCGACCAGTGGCTCCTCGGCCAGGACGACTCCGCTCCCCGCCTCGCGGACCACAGCCCGGACAACTGAAGCGTTTCCGCCCAAGAGGAGCTCGCCGCGGGTGAACGCGGCGACCGCCCCGAGGACCGTGGCGATGACAACCACAACCGCCGCGCCGCGCGCAGGCACCTTCGGCCCTCGGTCTGCGGTCGCACCGGCCCAGGCCCCGGCTGCCGGCGCCGCGATGAACAGGAGCAGCCAGAAACCGGTGCGCGCTGAGACGGCGGTGCCGATGCCGAGGCCCGCCACAGCGACGTACTCCCAGACCGGCCTCGGGCGCCGGAAGTACAGATAGGCGAGGGCCGCCATAGCGGTGAGGAACAGGACGTCCAGAGGCGAATGGACGGACAGCGGTGTCCACATCTGCTCGCCTCTCTCTGCCGCAGCATTGGTGAACACCCCGCGGATGTACCGGGGGTAGTGAAGGCCCGCCGATGTCGTCGTCAGGGCAAGCCCGGCGGCAGCCATGAGGATGATCGACGACCTGGGCCGCCGCCTGAGTCGGCCGAAGAGGAGGTAGCAGACCGCGAGGGCGAGGCCGACGAGGACGGTGCCGTGGAGGTTCGCCCACAGAGCGAGAATCGGGACGACGAGCCAGATCCGCCCCGAGGGAGTCTCGTGGTCCTTCCTCAGCACGAGCAGGAGCGCGGCAAACAGAGCCGGGGAGAAGACCTGGATCCGCATGATGAAGAAGGCCGCAAGCCCGGCAACGAGCACGGCGATGAGCGTCACGGCCGTCGACGGATCCGAGGCGCCCGCTCTGCGCATATCCACCGCCAGAAGGCACAGGGTCGCTGCCACGGAGACGACGAGCGCACCCAGCAGGGCACCATCGCCCAATCGCCCGAGCAGGGCCAGGAGGACTTCGCCCAGAACGAAGGGGTTGCGCCATTCGCCGGTGGGCGCCGCGGCAAAGGGAAGTCCTGCAGGGACGTTCCCCGTGCGCACGATGTGGTCGCCGAGCGCCACTGCCCACAGCAGGTCGGCGCCGAGCACACCGAGGACTGCGACGAGGATGGTCGCGACCGCCACCACGCACGCCGTCCACGCCCACGACTCGGCCTCAGGCGACGGCGCTCCCATCGCGCCCCACCTCCCCTATCGACAGCATGCGCCACCACAGGACTGCTATCGGAATGGCCACCCAGGGAGCGTCCAACACACCAATGGATTCCCCCACCCTGGCCACGACTGCATGCAGGGCGGGCGCGAGCCACGCCAGCACGAAGGCGAAGGCGACGGACACGCGCACCCGCCGGGTCATCCACCGGTTCTCAAGGAGCACGAGGACCACCGGGATGAACAACACGGCGTCGTACAGCACCAGGTGGGGGGACGCAGCGACCGTGGTTGCCAGAGCCGCAGGCAGCAAGGCGGACTGGCTGTGGCCGCGCCTGCCCGCCCACAGGACGAAGACCACTCCCATGACCCCCGCAAGGACGTAGCCGACGACCGAAGCCGTACCTGTCCCGAGGGGTGACGTGAGGGCTGTTGCCAACGCGGGGAAGCTCGCCATCTTCCAGCTTTGCCCGACGGTGACCTCGTGCGCGTAGAGCGGGCTACGGATCGCATCGAGCCACGCCGACATCCCGTCCCAGCCGACGAGTGCGACACCGCCCAGGATGATGAGTGCTCCCGTCACGGCGAAGGCTGCGAGTGCTCGCCAGCGTCGCTGGGCCAGAAACACGACGGGCACGAGAACCACCAGCTGTGGCTTGATCAGACCGAGCGCGAACACCGCTCCAGCGGTGGCATCCCGGTTGCGCGCGATTAGGTGCATCCCTGCCATCCAGACCGCAAGCGACAGCGCGGAATCCTGCCCGCCGCCCAAGAGCTCGAACACCGGGTAGGAGGCGGCGATGACCAGGATGATGAGACGGCGCTCGGTGGCCCAGAGGGTCGCGCAGAACTCCCCCATGCGACTGACGCAGGCAGACAGGACGCCGAGAGAGATGGCCGTCCACACGACTGCGCTCGCGGCGTAGGGCAGAAGCGCGAGAGGCGCGTAGAGGCCCGCGACGAACGGTGGCGACACGAACCAGGCCAGGTGGCCTCGAGTCCCCGCCAGCTGGCTCTGGACTTCCCATTGCGCTTGCGGGGAGTAAAGCACGGCGGCGAGGCCGTCAAGGACCATTCGGCCCGCAGTCCAGTGCGCGAGGTAGTCAGGAAGGGCTACCCCGAATCTGGCCGGATTCACGAGCCGCAGAACGGTGGAACTTCCGAGGGCGAAAAAGCTCCCCAGGGCGAAGATCGTCGAATAGTTGCGTACCCGTTCGCGGCTCAGCACGCCTGGGTGCTCTCGGCATGCTCGAGCGGCCCCTGCGGTGTGCTCTGCGTGCGCAAGGGCTGACGACTCGGGGCTGGCCGCAGCTCACTGCCCATGCGCGGCCGCTCCAACAACTGGTAGCTGATTTCCACGACCGGGACCAGGGCCAGTAGACCGGCCGCCGAGACGATGAGCGGGCCGTGGTCGGCGAGACGCACCCAGGCGATCCATAGCACCGGCAGGTGCCAGAGATAGAGGCTATACGCGCGCAGTCCGAGTCCCCTGAGCACACGTGCGGACAGAATGCGGACCAGCGGACCCCCGGAATAGACCTGGTGGATGACCAGGAGGGTGCAGAAGGTCACTGCGGGAAGGGTGAGCAGCCGATACGACAGCGCGAGCGTGTATGCCGGCAGGACAGCGACGATCACCAGCAGCAGCCCAGCCAGGACAGGAGTGCCTGAGCTGACCCCGCGACGGTCGGCTTGTCCCTCATCGAGGTGCATGAGCGCAAGCGAGGCACCCATGAACATGATCGCGAGATTGGCCAGCGGCAGGAGGTAGAAAGCGCGCGGCGGCACGCAGAGCCCTGCCGCATACAAGAAGAGGGCAACGACGCAGATGCCCATCGACGCCGACCGGCTGTCGTAACCGCGCCGTCGAAAGAGGATGAGCACAAGGGGAGCCAGGACATAGAAAGTCCATTCCACGCTCAGACTCCACGTGGGTGACCAGGCCTGGTGCACAGGCGCCCCGGCCGCCCACGCAAATGCAGTTGCCTGCGACGCGGCCAACGCGACGTTGAGGACCGCATTTCGGATCGGCTCACCACCGGCGAACACCATCAGCGGCAGGCCCAGAAGGCACAGCGCGCTCAAGGCGGGCAAGAGCCTGCGTGCTCGCTTGGCGAGGAATTCCCCGTACGAGTGGAAGCTGGCTGGGCGCGTCCAGACGATCCGTGCGATGAGGTAGCCCGAGAGCACGAAGAAGACGAGCACCCCACACACGGCCCCGGGCGTGTAGGGAGCCAGCCCCAGGTTCACCGCGAGGTGGGCGGCCACGACCGCGAGCGCCGCGCATCCCCGCAGTCCGTCGAGTGCCGCGACGCGACGACGGCTGGCAGTGCGGAGCTGCACGTTCTCCTTGCTCGTCAGCACCGAGTCAGGGTGACAGCGGAAGCCGGGGTCATACATCCTACGAACGGACTGAAAGGTCAACCGACTGGGCCGCACGCGTCTCATGGGTCTGGCCAGCATCGATCACCCTCTGTTTCGCAGGCTTGCCTGGGCTGCTTACGTCGACGTGGGCTGGCCGGCCTCGCCGTTGGGCTGGGCTGTCACCGATGGGAGACGGCCGGCCTGGTCCTCACGAGCGAGGACGTCAGGGAACGAGGGTCACCCCGCTCGCGAACACGAACGAGCGGCTGATCCACCAGTATTGGAGCACGAGCCCGACCATGCAGATCAGCGCGACCGCAGCCACTCGTCCACGTGTTGGGCGATCGTTTACGCCACCCATGAGCATGATGCCGAAAGTAGGGGCAAGGAGCAGGTAGCGAAGGATTCCCGAGTGCACCTGGGTGACTACGGCAAGGTAGGTGACGTAGGCCGCCAGCCACACGCGGTTCTCGAGACCCAGTGCTGAGCTTCGCTCGCTGGCAGCGAAAAGCGCGACAACGGCGATGCATGCCATCGTGAAGGCGGGGCCTGTCCAGCCGACCGCCTCATAGGTCTTGGCGAACCATTCGAACCGATGCTGAGCCAGCACTTGGGTTCTCGCAAGGGCAACGTCCTGTCCCGCCAGCAGCGACGCGACCCAGGTCCAGTGGAACACCCCGGTCAGCGCGAGTATCCCGGTCGCACCGAGGCCCACCCATTCGGAGCGCGAGAGGCGGTCGCCTTTCCGGTGGCGCCAGGCCGCATGCGCGACGACGACGAGGGCCAGCGGAGGTGTGATGATCCTGGTGAAGGACAGGACTCCAACCGCCAGGGCAGCCCCCCAGTACCTGCGGTTTCTGAGCGCGAGCAGGCTGGCAAGGAGCAGGCAGGCCGCCAGCGATTCGCTGTATGCCGTCTGGAACAAGGGTGCCGAGACAAAGCATGACCACAGTGCCACTCCGCAGGCGGCGACGAATGTGCCTCCGGATCGCTCGAGGAGGCGGAAGAGCAGGACCAATGCCACGGCGCCGAGCAGGAGGTTGACGACCGTCGTAGCGACGGGGAATGAGAGACCGCTCAACCCCATGACGAGACGGATGAGCAGGGGGTATCCGGGGGGAAACGCCCACGCCCAGGCTTGGTCCGCCGCATTCCCGGAGTCGAGGCCGGGGTTCTGGTACCCCTGGGTGGCGATGAACTCGTACCACTGCCCGTCCCAGTTGGTGGTAAGCGCGAAGTAGCCGGGATCCGCGGGATGGGCCGTGTGCACGAAGTACCCGGGGTAGTCGCCAGGCGCCAGAGCCAGTTGACGTCTGGACGCGACGACGAAGAACACTGCGTCGACGAGACGCGTGCAGGCGAATATCGCAAGGGGGAACCAGAGGTAGATGGGCGCGCGCCACCGGCTGACCCCGCGCTGGGAAGCTGGTTTGCGCACGTCTGTCACCGTGGAAATCGCGTCCTCATCTCCTTCCTCGCACTGCGCCGGAAAGGATGACACAGCGGACCCCCCGAGGGGCGTGCGGGCGACGGCTCAAATCAGGCCCTGGCCGTTCGGACGCATCGGGTCCTCCGAACGGGTGATTCCAGCTGCGAGCCTCCGCTGGCGAAGCGGAGTTGCCTACATTCGTCGGCCGGGAGGAGTGCCCATGTACAAGGATCTGCGCGTGGCCGTCGTCGTCCCGGCCCACAACGAAGAGCGCCTGATCGGCGGAACCGTCGGCACGATGCCCGACTTCGTGGACCACGTCATCGTCGTCGACGACGCCAGCACGGACGAAACGGGCGCGCGCGCGAAAGCCGCGGGAGACGACCGCACAGAGGTGATCACTCTCATCGACAATCAGGGGGTTGGCGGGGCCATCGTCACCGGTCACCAGCGCGCGCTGACCGTGGGGGCGGACGTCTCCGTGGTGATGGCGGGCGACGGGCAGATGGATCCCGACTACCTGCCGAACCTGCTCGATCCGATTGCAGCCGGCTCTCACAAGTTCGCGAAGGCGAACCGGTTCTATGCCCGAGGGTCATTCAACGGAATGCCCTCTCATCGGGTCCTCGGAAATGTTGCTCTCTCCTTCCTCACCAAGGCGGCGTCGGGATACTGGAACCTCTTCGACCCGCAGAACGGCTACACGGCGATCCATCGAACTGCGTTGGAGCGCCTACAGCTCGATCGGCTGGCGCGTCGCTATGAGTTCGAGAACGATCTCCTCATCCAGCTGAACATCCGACGAGTCCCAGCGGTGGATGTCCCGATTCCGGCCCTCTACGGGGATGAGACATCAGAGATCAGGCTGGCGCCGACGACTGCCCGTATTCTGCGGCACTTGGTCAAAGGATTCTGGTCCCGCATCTGGTGGAAGTACGTCGTCCAGTCGTTCTCGGCCGTGGCCTTGATGCTCTTTGGCGGACTCGCTCTGGCCGCGATCGGCATCGCCATCGGGGCTTGGGTCGTCGTCAACACTCTGGGTCCCCCGACCGCGAGCGCCGGGACGGTGGTTCTGTGCGTGGCACCGCTGCTGAGCGGCTTTCACATGCTGTTGTTTGCCATGCTGCTCGACATCCAAGAGTGCGATTCGCACACCTGATCAGGCGATGGCAGGCGTTAGCGCCAGCGGGCCCTTCGACGTAGGAACAGTCGCCCAACTCCCGACCCGACCGGAATCCGTCCTACCAAGGTGAGCCGCCCGCTCGAGGTGAGCGGGCGGCATACCCATATGATTTGAGAGCCGTCAGTAGCGGTAGTGCTCCGGCTTGTACGGCCCGGCGACGTCGACGCCGAGGTACTCGGCCTGAGCCTTGGTCAGCTCGGTGAGTCGCACGCCCAGCGCGGCGAGGTGCAGGCGCGCGACCTTCTCGTCGAGGTGCTTGGGCAGCGTGTAGACCTTGCTGTCGTACTCCCCCACCTTGGTCCAGAGCTCGATCTGGGCGATCACCTGGTTGGAGAAGGAGTTGCTCATCACGAACGACGGGTGGCCGGTCGCGTTGCCGAGATTCATCAGTCGGCCCTCGGACAGCACGATGATGGAGTGGCCGTCGGCGAAGGTCCACTCGTGGACCTGCGGCTTGATCTCGGTCTTGGTGATGCCGGGGATCCGCGCCAGACCGGCGATGTCGACCTCGTTGTCGAAGTGGCCGATGTTGGCGACGATCGCCTTGTTCTTCATCGTCGCCAGGTGCTCGGCGCGGATCACGTCGTAGCAGCCGGTGGTGGTGATGAAGATGTCGGCGGTCTCGACGACGTCTTCGAGGCGCGCGACCTGGTACCCCTCCATCGCGGCCTGGAGCGCGCAGATCGGGTCGATCTCAGTGACGATCACGCGGGCGCCCTGGCCGGCAAGCGACTGGGCGCAGCCCTTGCCGACGTCGCCGTAGCCGCACACGACCGCGACCTTGCCGCCGATCAGGACATCGGTCGCGCGGTTGAGGCCGTCGATGAGGCTGTGGCGGCAGCCGTACTTGTTGTCGAACTTGCTCTTGGTCACCGAGTCATTGACGTTGATGGCCGGGAAGAGCAGGTTGCCGACCTCGGCCAGCTGGTAGAGGCGGTGGACGCCGGTCGTGGTCTCCTCGGTGACGCCCTTGATCTGGTCAGAGACCTTGGTCCATTTCTGTGGGTCGGCAGCGATGGTCTTGCGGACCAGCGCCTTGAAGACGCCGAACTCCTCGGAGTCTTCGTCGCTCCTCGCGGGCACCTGCCCGGCCAGCTCCCACTCGCGGCCGCGGTGGACCAGCATCGTGGCGTCGCCGCCGTCGTCGAGGATCATGTTCGGGCCGTCTGCGTTCGGCCAGGTCAGGATGGCGTCGGTGCAGTCCCAGTACTCCTCCAGCGTCTCGCCCTTCCAGGCGAACACTGGGACGCCCTGCGGGTCAGCGGGGGTGCCAGTGCCGACGACGACCGCAGCGGCCGCCTCGTCCTGGGTGGAGTAAATGTTGCACGAGGCCCAGCGGACCTCGGCGCCGAGCGCGACGAGCGTCTCGATCAGCACGGCGGTCTGCACGGTCATGTGCAGGGAGCCCGCGATCTTGGCGCCCTTGAGCGGCTTGGCCGCCCCGAACTCCTCACGCAGGGACATCAGGCCGGGCATCTCGTGCTCGGCCAAGCGGATCTGGTGGCGGCCAGCCTCGGCGAGGCTCAGGTCGGCAACCTTGTAGTCAAAGGGCACAGCAAATCTCCTTGGTTGACTGTTCAGTGCGACCCGGCGCGCCCCTCTGGGCTCACGTCTGGCGGGTTATCACCCACGCCGGCAAGGAGCGAGTCTATCGCGTATGCCGTGTGAGCCGCCGGGTGCTCGGGGGCACGAGGGTTCTTCAGAGGTCCCGCTGGGCAACAGTGGGCATGCGCATGCTCAGCGACGCGTCCGTGAGATATCGACTCGGCCGTGACAGCCTCTGGGTCCTCGGTGTCGTCTGCAGCCTTCAGGCGATCGCGGTGCCCAGCTGATCTGGCCGCTCGCTCAACTGCCCTGGGAGGCATTTCGAGGCCTCTTCCCGCTGATGAGCGGCGCGGCGCTTGCGTGGCTGCTCGCGCCTTTGCCGAAGCGATTCGCGGTGCCGCTGTGGCTGTCCGGGCTCCCCGAGATCGTGTCTGGGAACGTCTACGTGCTCATCGCGGTGTGCGCCGCGCTGGGCCAGTCCGCTGGGATCCCATTTCGCGCCAGGGGTGGCGGTCCGTCTGCCGTTCGCGGGGGGCTCGTGGTGTGGGGTGCCCGAAGAGACCGGCTGTGGACGCTTGCCGGTGGCAATGTGTCTGGCGGCACCGGTGTTTTGGCTGCGGACCCTCACCATGTGCGCTGCCCTGCCGCGCCTGCTCACACGGGCGCAAGACCGCAAGGGCAGGAGTGAACCCCCTCGTCCGCGGGTAGGTGGTATCCCGTCCCACCCTTCACGGAAGGCAGCCGAATCGTGACCGAGCCGAGCAGCAGCATCCCCGAGGACATCGCCAACGCGGGAGCCGAGGCCGATGAGGCCACTTCCCAGCCGGAATCGTCGCCGGTGGAACTGAATGTCGACGAGGAGAAGCTTGACGCCTGGGACCGGATCAAGTCCGACTATGAGACGGAGCCCGACGGCCAGCCGGTGCCCAACAGCATGGACCAGGCGCAGTTCGACGCCGCCGAGGCGGACGAACGCCACGAGACTGACGAGACCCAAGAAGTCGACCTGGGAGGCGTCGCCGCGGACGGGGCCAGCGAACCGGAGTCCCACCAGGAGTAGGTACCAGCCGACTGCTCAGGTTTCGGCGGGACTCGACTGAACCACGGCCCGGTCGATGTCGGGCTCTAGGTACATGACAAGGGTCAGCTCGGGCACAGCCGCTCGCGCGCGATGCTCAGCGTCGTCGATGGCCCCTGCCACCTCTGCCGCCGACGTTGCCGCGCCCACGGCGAGCTTTGCTGCGACCAGCAGCTCGTCGGGCCCAAGGTGCAGGGTCTTCATGTGGATGATCCGGTTGACGCCGTCTGCCCCGGACAGTGCCTGCTCGATAGCCGCGGTGTGCTCAGGCTTGGCGGCCTCGCCGATCAGAAGCGACTTCATCTCCACCGCGAGCGTGATCGCCACGGTGACCAGCAGGATGCCGATCATGGCGGTTCCGACCGCGTCCCAGACACCATCCCCCGTGATCAGGGTGAGGCCGACGCCGAACAGGGCAAAGACCAGACCCAGTAGGGCGGCGAAGTCCTCCAGCAGGATCACGGGAAGCTCAGGGGCCTTGGCACTGCGGATGAACTGGGCCCAGGACCGCTTTCCGCGCACCTGGTTGCTCTCGGCGATCGCCGTGCGGAAGGAGTAGGACTCCAGCCCGATCGCGACCACCAGGACGGCCAACGGGACCCACCACCAACGGCCCTCGATGGCACCGTGGCCGGCCTGGGCCTCGTGCCACTTGTGGTACGCCTCGTAGAGGGCGAACAGGCCGCCAACGCTGAACAGCACGATCGAGACGACGAACCCGTAGACATAGCGCTCGCGCCCGTACCCGAACGGGTGCTGTGGGGTCGCCTCGCGCTGGGCCCGCTTGCCGCCGAGAAGCAGAAGAAGCTGGTTCCCGGAGTCGGCCACCGAGTGAATCGACTCGGCGAGCATGGAGCTCGACGAGGTCAGCAGGTAGGCCACGAACTTGGTGATCGCGATGCCGATGTTGGCCAGCAGCGCCGCGACGATGGCCCGGGTCCCGCCCTCGGTTGACATGCGGGAATCCTAACGAGCCCGGACTCGGGCGCCCATGCGACCGAGTGCCGACGCGGATCACCAGCCGTCGAGAACGGTGAGGACCGATGAGTAGTCGTCTGTCCAGACGACGCGCCGAGCACGAGCGGCTCGCCAGTCGTCGAGCGAGAGCAACTGCCGGATCGTTGCCTCCGTGGACGTCAGCGTCACCCATCGCGAAGGCATGGCCCCGGCTGCCCCGGCGTCCGATGACGTGCCCTCACCAACTGCAGTCCGCCAGCCCAACGCATCGGCAGCCGACGCCACCACGGGCTCAAGGTCGAACACGCGATTGCTGATGTGGACCATGAGCGTGCCACCCGGTCTGACCTTCGCGGCGTACAGCTCAAAGGCCTCCTGGGTGAGCAAGTGAACCGGGATTGCGTCGGAGCTGAAGGCATCCAGGATGAGGAGGTCGTAGCTCGCGTCGGGCGCATCAGCCAACGACAGGCGCCCGTCGCCCGTCACGATGCGGGTCTTCGCCGGCGTGTCACGAAGGTATGTGAACAGGTTGGGGTTGAAGGCAATTCGGACAACCTCGGGATCGATCTCGAAGAAGGTCATGGTCTGCCCGCGTTCACCGTATGCCGCCAGGGTGCCCGCGCCGAGCCCGACCACCCCGATATCCCTGACCTTCGGCAAGTGGGCGAACAGGTCGCCCATGGGACCGTCGGACGAGTAGTACGTGGTTGGCTCCATGGCGCGGGTGCCGGTCCACTGGCTCCCGTGGCTCGTGGTGCCAGAGACCAGCTCGTGCCGCCCGGTGTTGCCCGTGACCTTGTAGGCGCCGTAGAAGGTGCGGGAGACATACAGCTCGTCAGCCCCGAACACGTACGTGGGCGCAACGAGCAGGCAGCAGACGGCAGCCAGGAGAGGTAACGCTCGCGATGCCATGAGCCACGCCAAGCCGGTCAGGATGAACCCGACAGCGACGAGTGGAACGGCCCCCGAACCGGCGGTCCGTACCGTGATGACCAGCCCGCCGAGCAGAACGAGGAAGAACAAAGACGCCTCGAGGAAGAGGACAAAGCCCCGGTGGTAGCGGAAGCTGATCCGACGCCACGGTGGCGAGGAGGACCGCAGACCGAGCGTCACGACGGCCAAGAGTGCCGCGGGGTACTCCCAGACCCGGTCCAGGACGAGGGGGGCCACAAGTCCGTTGACCAGACCACCGGCCGCGCCGCCAGCCGCCACAACGAGGTAGAACATCGTCAGGCTGGCGGGTCCAGGGCGGTCGGCGGCGAGCTTGGCGTGAGCGGCCAAGCCGGCCGTGGCCAGGAGGGCGAGGTCGATCACTACCTGCGGTAGCACAACCTGGCCCTGCTTGACAAACCACCAAACGCCCGCGACCGCGGCCAAGGCAACCGCGGCCCGTGTGATCCCGGTCGGAATCTCACGGGTTTGTCTGGCGAACGCCACCACGAATGTCGCCAGATAGATCGCGAGAGGAACAACCCATAGCAGGGGAATGGACGCCACGTCCGCCGAGATATGCGCCGTCACCCCGAGCATCAGGCTTGACGGCAGAAGGGCCAGGGCGAACCACCGGATGACCCGCTGCCGGCTGACCACTTCCGTCGAGCGCGCCAAGACCGGGCCGCGCGCACGAGGCGTGGAACCGCCGAGCAGCACGACCACACCACAGGCGGCCACCAGCCCCGTCAGTACGAGGAAGGCCATCGACCACCACAGGCGCTGACTCTCGACCGTTAGTTGGGGCTCGATGAGCAGGGGGTAGGCGAGCAGCCCGACGAAACTGCCGAGATTGCCGGCCGCGAAGAGGAAGTACGGGTCCTCCGCTCTCGGCCCGGACGTCGATGCGTACCAGCGTTGCAGGAGGGGACCCGTTGTGCACAGCACGGCGAACGGAATGCCGATCAGGATTGCGAGGGTGCGCAGAAGGGACAACACCGGAGAGTTCGCGGCGTCTGCGACCGACTCGGCGGGTATCGACAGGGGCAGCACTGCGACGGGGATCAGCAGGACGACAAAGTGAAGCCACGGCTGACCGACGCCACCGCGCCAGCGGGACGTCCCATGCGCGTAGAGATAGCCGAGCAGGAGAACGACCTGGAAGAAGAGCGTGCTCGTGCTCCAGACCGTGGCAGAGCCGCCGTACTGGGGCAGAACCGTCCTTGCCACCATCGGCTGGACCACGAAGAGCATGGCCGCCCCGACGAAGGAGGTCGTGGTGTACAGGACGGCCACCACCAGGGCGGATGTCTGAAGACGTGACGTGACGACCGCTTCGCGGATCCCCTCGAGATCGACGATCAGCGAGCGCTCCCCCATCACGCCGTGCAGCCTAGGGCGACGACTGGACTACTCGTGGTACGGCGACAAGAGCTGTCCGCACGGCTGACTGGGGCACGAACGAACGGATGACCACGCACGAACGGATGACGGCGGGAGCGACCGCAGACCCGACTCCGTGATCACCAGCGGGGCGCGTGAATACCGCCTGACCTACGCCGAATGGCCGCGCTAGCGTGCGTGTCATGCCTTCTGCCCGCGGCAACCTCACCTGGTCCCCCGCCCGCGAACACCCCGAGCTTCTCGCACCCCCGGTTTACGCGGCCATCGCGACGACGCCCTCCGCGGAGGTGGCGCCCATCGACCCGACCCTCGCTGACACCTCTGCTTTCTGTGCGGCATACGACGTGGCGCTGGACCGGTCGGCCAACTGCGTCGTCGTCGCGGGCCGTCGGGGCGACGTCACCAGGTATGCCGCGGTCATGGTGCTCGCCACGATGCGCGCCGACATCAACGGCATCGTGCGGCGGCACCTGGGCGTCCGGAAGATCTCGTTCGCAGCGCAGGACGACGCCGTTCGGCTGACGGGGATGGAGTTCGGCGGGATCACCCCGATCGGACTTCCTGACGGATGGCCGATCCTGGTCGACACGGCCGTGGTCGAAGCGGGTGACGTGGTCGTGGGCAGCGGCATCCGCGGCAGCAAGATCCTCCTCTCGGGCGCCTCGCTGGTGGGCCTGCCCGGGGCTGAGGTCCTTGCCCTCACGCAGTAGGCACGGCGCCCCGCTGACGAGCGGCGGAAACCCCGGGCGCAGAAGTCATCCCGTGCGGTCGCGCAGGTCCGCGACGTGGGAGGAGACCGTCGGGTCAAGACCGAGCCCGAGCGCGAGGTAGGTCGCGGCGAAGTCGGTGAGCGCGATCAGGTCGGCCAGCCGCACGATCGGGTGCCCCTCCCCCGCCCGGGCCTCCGACACCTTGACGTTGGCGTCGCGGGCGGACTCGATGACGGCCTCGGCGAGGTTGTGGGCCTCGGCCTCCTCGGGCGTCATCGGGTCTGGGGCCACGTCGCGCAGCATCAGCAGGCCCAGCTGCGGCGTGCTTGGGCCGTCAAGGTAGGGGTCGGCGAAGATGTCGCGCCCGCCGTCAGGAGTGGCTGCCCCGGCGCCGGCAGCGAACGGCCCGTCGAAGCAGGCGACCACCTGCGAGGCCGCATCAGGCAGCTCGCCGAACGTGGCCGGCATGCGGGCGGTGCGGGCCAGCATGGAGGCAGCCCGGGCTGCGGCCACCCCGGTGAGCGGGCCGTCCCCCAGCACCACGGGCACGGTGTCGGCCAGCTCGACCGCAAGCACCTTGGCCGGGTTGACGAACGACTCGCTCGCGGGCCGGCAGGCCTCGGCCTGCTCGTCGAGCCGGTCGGCGACGTCCTCGAGCACCTGCGCGCTCGCGTCGACCAGCCCGAGGTGGCCCGCGCCCAGCAGCACCGGTGCGAGCAGCGACCACAGCGCGGTGCGCGAACCGGACGTGCCGTCGCGCACGGGGACGTGGACACCCCGGCCCCGCGCACACACGTCAGCGAGCGGAGAATCCTCGGCCCCCACGGTCAGGAGCCCGGCACCGCGTCGGGCGGCCTCGGCCGCCAGCGCCAGTGGCCCCGGAGCGCGCCCGGACTGGGACACGGCGATGACCAGGTCGAGTGGCCCCACCCAGCCGGGGAGCGGCACGTTGCGACGGGTGGTGACCGGCACCGGCGAGCCCGGTTCGGCGAGCACGTCGAGGACGTCACAGACCACCGCCGTGCCGCCCAGGGATGCCACCAGCACCGATCTTGGCCGCTCGCCGCCGTTGACCTTCTCGATGCCGGCCTCGGCTGCGAGGGTCAGCGCCAGGCGCACCTGCGCGCCTGCGGTGGCCAGCGACCGCAGCGTCGCATGGGAGTCCAGGGCGGCCATGGCCTCCTCGCTGTCGAGGCGATGCTCGTCCAGGAAGGGTGCCATGGCGTATGCCGGTCAGGCCGGCTTGCGTGCCTCGTCGACCAGGAGGACGGGGACGCCGTCGTCGATGCGGTACTGCAGCCCGCACTCGGCGTCGGTGCAGTGGAGCTCCGGCCCGGACTCGCCCTGGGCGTCGGCGAGCTCGCTGCGGCAGTTGGGGCAGCGCAGGATGTCGCGCAGCCACGGCTCGATGCCCGTCTCGATGGCGCCGCCGCGCGCGCCACCGGACGCCGCGCCACCGGACGCCCTGCCGCTCGTCTCCGGGCTGTCGGTCACCGGGCCGTCGGACTCTTCCGGGCCGGTCTCCACGCCGGTTTCGCCCGCGTCGCTGGGGGTGCTCGTCATGCGTCCGATCCTCTCACCAGGGCGAGGACATCGTCTCGCACCCGCTCCATCGTCTGCTCGTCGGCGGCCTCGACGTTGAGCCGCAGGAGCGGCTCGGTGTTGGACGCCCGCACGTTGAACCACCACATCGGGTCGCCCTCCGCCTCGCTCCCCGCGTGGGCGCCGGTGAGGCCGTCGAGCTCGTCGAACTCCGCGCCCTGCTCCTGCGCCCAGGCGCGCACCTTCGCGGTGGCCGCGGGCACGTCGGCAACCCGGGAGTTGATCTCGCCGGACGCGGCATACCGGCTGTATTCGCGCATCAGCGCGCTCAGCGGCTGGTCCTGCTCCCCCAGGGCGGCCAGCACGTGCATGGCCGCGAGCATGCCGGTGTCGGCGAACCAGAAGTTCCGGAAGTAGTAGTGGGCGCTGTGCTCGCCGCCGAAGACCGCGTCGGCCTTGGCCATCTCGACCTTGATGAACGAGTGGCCGACCCGGGTGCGGAGCGGCCGGGCTCCGCGCCGGGCGATGTAGTCGGGGACCGCCCAGCTCGTGATGACGTTGTGGACGATGCAGACGTCCCCGGGCGCACGTCCTGCGGCGACCTCGCGGTCGATCTCGCGCCCGGCGATCATCGCCGTGATCGCGCTCGGGCTCACCGGCCGGCCCAGCTCGTCGATGACGAAGCAGCGGTCGGCATCGCCGTCAAAGGCCAGCCCGAGGTCGGCTCGGTGCTGGCGGACGGCGTGCTGGAGGTCCCGGAGGTTCGCGGGCTCGAGGGGGTTGGCCTCGTGGTTCGGGAAGGTGCCGTCGAGCTCGAAGTACAGCGGCACAACCTCGATCGGCAGCGGGGCGAGGCCGGCCGCTGTGCCCAGGACCGCGGGGACGGTGAGGCCAGCCATGCCGTTGCCGGCGTCGACGACGACCTTGAGGGGGTGGCAGCCGCGCAGGTCGACCAGCCCGCGGAGGAAGGCGGCGTAGTCGCCCAGGACGTCGCGCTCGATGACGGTCCCCTCGTGAGTGGCTGACTCGTCGGCGCTCACCCCCTCGTCGAGGAGTTTCTGGGCCAGGTCGCGGACCTCCGCGAGGCCCGACTCCAGACCCACCGGCCGCGCGCCAGCGCGGCAGAACTTGATGCCGTTGTATGCCGCGGGGTTGTGGCTCGCGGTAAACATCGCCCCGGGCAGGTCGAGGGCTCCGCTGGCGTAGTAGAGGCCGTCGGTGCTCGCCAGGCCGATGACGATCGCGTCGAGGCCGTGGGAGGTCACGCCGGCGGCAAAGGCCGCCGAGAGCTCCGGCGACGAGGGCCGCATGTCGTGCCCGATGACCACGGCGTGGGCTCCCTCGGGGGACGCCACGACCTGGGCGAATGCCTCACCGAGGGCCCACGCGACATCGACGTTGAGCTGGTCGGGCACGAGTCCACGGACGTCGTAGGCCTTGACGAATTCGGCCAGCGTTGGGGAAGTCACGTCCCAAACCCTAGTGGGCGGGGCTCCGTCGCCTGAACCGGAGTGCGTGCCGGTCAGAGGTCGCGGAGCACGCGCAGGTGGCCCCTGCGGGAGGACTCCGGTGCGAACACCTCGGAGGCATCGGAGCGGCGAGGACCGGTGTCAGTGCCCGGCGCGGCGCCAGGCCCTCCCTTGACGGGGGCCACCGCCGGGCCTGCGGGCGGGGGCTTGGGCTTGGCGGCCTCGCGCACGGCATTGGCAAGCGCCAGCAGGTCGTCGTGGCTGGGCTCCGGGACCGTGTATTCGCCGGCGAGGCGGACGACCTGCCACCCGCGCGGGACAGTCAGGCGCTCGGCGTGGTCGACGCACAGGTCGTAGGTGTGCGGCTCGGCATAGGTGGCGAGCGGTCCGACAACGGCGGTCTGGTCGGCGTAGACATAGGTGAGCGTGGCCACCGCGGCGTTGGCGCAGGCGGCGCGGGAACACTTGCGGGTCAAGCTCACGGCTGGACTCTATGCCACCGCAACGGGGCCGTCGCACCGGCGCGCCGCGGGAGGCCGCACGACGCTATGAGTGAGCAGACGGCATACCGCATGGTCGTTGCGCCGTCCGCCGTAGGCTGGCGGGATGAGTGGGATTTCGGGGACGCGGGGGGCTGCGCGGCGTCGCAGGAGGGACCGCCACGGCCGCGGCCGCCGGGGGCCGCTGGCCTGGCCTGCGGTCCCCGCAATGACGACTCGCGCCGAGCGGTTCGACGACCTGGTGCTGGACAGCGCGCAGCGGCTCGAGGCGGTACTGGATGGGCACGCTGTGGAGTTCGCGGTCGAGGACGTGCCGCCGAGCGACCCGGCGCCGTGGGAGGGAGATGTGGTGCCACTCGGCCGGGTCTTCGCCGGGCGGGGATCGGTGGTGCCCCGCATCGTGATCTACCGCCGGCCGGTGGAGGCCCGGGCCGCCGACGAGCGCGAGCTGGCACAAGTGGTGCACGACGTTGTGGTGGAACAGGTGGCCGCCCTGCTGGGCGTTCGCCCCGGCGAGGTCGACCGCCGCTACGACGAGGGCGACGACTGAAGGCTCTCGCGATCGGGGAGTCGGGGTCAGGCGGTCAGGGTAAGGGGACCACGCGCGAGGCGGTGGCCTCGAGCACGGGCTCGGCCAGAGGGGTCACCGTGATGAGCGGACTTGGCGATGCCGGGATCTGGGTGATGACCGCGCCCCGCAGCTCTCCTCCGCTCAGCCGCCGCACCCAGAGCGACGCCGCTCTGGCCGGGATATCGACGTCGACCACCGTGTCGCTGCCCACGGTGAGGCGCTGGCTCGTCACGGTGCCCTTCTCGGTCACCAACGCGATCTCGGCCACGACGTCGTTCTGGGACGCCGTGATCGACAGCGACCACGCGGGCGTCTCCGGCACTTCTGGCTGGTGCTGAGGGATCGCCATCCCGAGCAGCGTGGAGGCGGGCCGCGTCGACGGGCTCCACGCGAAATCGCCAACTTCGTCAAGGGCAGCGCGCCGCGACACCGAGGCGGCCGCAACGACCGGGACGTCGGCCTTGACCTCGACCGCGTAGGACCCGTCGGGCAGGCCGGTCAGGTCGATGTCGGCGACCGCACCACCAGCCACCCGCGTGACGCCCCGGGAGGGGAGCGCCTTGGGCCCTTCGGCAGTGAGCGCCCGGGTCTGGACCACGGCCTCCTGGTCGCCCGGCACGGCCACTCGCACGCGCGCCGTTCCGTCCACCGGCACGGCCGGGATCACCTGGTGGGTCGAGGGTGGAGCGGTCGGCCCGGTGTCGTCGGAGCCCGCGGGTCGGCTGCCGTCGAGCCATGTGTCGTTGAGCACCGCCCGAACGAGTCCGCCGCGCGTGGAGATGTGCACCGCGGGCGTGGCCTCGGAGCCGGAGATGGCGTCGACGAGGAAATTGACCCGCGACTTCGGCGGAACCACGATGTCGCCGCCGTTGGGCGAGTCGACCACGCCCGCGGCACCGTGCAGCTCGACGTCGACGGTGACCGGGTTGGCGCCGGGATTCGCGAGCAGCAGCCGTTCCTGTCGCCCCGGGTCGCCGCCGCCGGCGAGGAGCCAGGCGTCGGATGTCGCCTCGCCGCAGGCGGAGCTGACCAGCCCGCGCATCGTGTCGCTCGAGACCGCCCACTGCTGCATCGCCACAAGGCCGGCGGCCAGTGACTCGGTGCCGGTCACGGCCACCGCATGGGGACCCCGGTAGTCGAAGGAGACCGCTGAGCCCCGCTGCTTCGTCCTCGCCGACGCGAGCGCCTTCCCGGACGTGAGCGGCGCGATCCTTACCGCGCCCGGCTTGGCTGAGTGCTCGACCCCTCCGAGGAGCCGGGCCGGAGCCGTCGCCGCAAGCACGGAGCCGCCCTGCGCCACGTCGTCGACCCCGCGGGCGCCCATCAGCTCGGAGCCCGCGCACACGACCGACGACGCGGTCAGCAGGGCCGCAGCCGCCGGCGACTCGACGGCAGAGGCGGCCGCGTCCGGCCGCAGCGCCCAGCTCGCGGGCAGCCGCGTCGCGCCCACCACAAGCCCCGTGCCGGCCGCGGTGACCAGCACGGCGCGGGCCAGGGCCTTGCCGCTCAGCTTCATGGCGTCCTCCCCGGCGTGGACTGGGGACGTCGCCCCAGCGGCAGGGCGAGGAAGAGGACGAGCCCGAAGAGCAGCCCTTGGGCCAGACGCCACCCGGCATCGTGGGAGGCGACGTCGATCGTGAGGGTCCCGCGGCCGGGCGGCACGGCATACACCGGGGTTGGGCTGCCAGGCACGTGAGCGAGAGTCCGACCGTCGACGTCGACGGTGGCGTGCTCGGCCCACGCAGGTGGCTCCGCGACAACGAGCCTGGTACCCGCCGCCGCCGTGATCGTCGTGCGCGTACTGGCGTGGCTGCCCGTCGTGTCGACCGGTACTGCAGTGGTGCCGGTCACCAGGGTCAGCCGCGTGGGAGCCGTGGCGGAACTGGCACCCGGGGGCAGGACCCGCCAGACGAGCACTCCGTCGCGAGTGCCGGACCGAACGAGCCCGGCAGTCGCGTCAAGGGCGCGGATGCGCGAGTCGGTCTCGTCGGCGCGCAGCCCGACGAAGCCGATGGCCTCGCGGGCCAGCAGCGCGGCCGGACCCCTAGGCGTGCCGCTGGTGCCGACCGCTTGGCCGCCGAGAAGCGCGCTCACGATCGGCGCGATGCGCGTGTCGCGCACCGGGTCGGCGGCGCTCCCCGGGAGTGGTCGGGTGAGCCCGCTGACCTCCCGGCCGACGACGTGGAACCCCATGGCGCTGCCCGATTGGCCGCCACCGGTATCGCCTGTCGTCGTCGGCTCGAGGAAGAGCATCCGGTTGGACACCGAGCTGTCGGCCTGGTCGACGGCCACGGCCGGACGTGGCTCCCGCCAACTGCTGAGCTGGTCGCCGAAGCTCAGCCAGCCGATGTAGCCGGCGCTGATGAGCACACTCGCAGCGGCCCCGAGCACCAGTGGCCAGCGGGCGACGGCAGCCCACCTGGCTTCGCCGTACGACAGGCTGAGGCCGCTGACGCCGACCAGCGCCGCCGCGATCAGGGCCAGCGCCAGCGGCAGCAGGGCGACGCCGGCCCAGGGCGTGATCGGCTGACCGGGGTGGGGCAGCTGGGCCGGGACTGTGCCGACCGCGACCCGCTGCGCGGCGAGGGCGCCGGCGAGCGAGACGACCGCGAGGAGGCCCAGAGCGCCCAGCGCCGGGCTGCGGCGGCCGCTGCGGGCCAGCGCGATGACTGCCACGCCGACCAGCGGCGCCGAGAGCAGCACCGGGAAGCTGCCCGGGCCCCCCGGGTGGAGCAGCGCCTGCTGCCAGGGCTGGGGCCCGGACTCGCCCCACGACAGCAGACCCGGACCGCCAGCGAGGATCTGAATCGGGTCGCGAACCAGTTCGAGCAGCCACGTGCCCTGCAGGGCGAGCGGCAGGAGCAGGAGTACGAGTGCTCGGGCCCGCTGCCCCGCGCGGCCGACGAGGAGCAGGACCAGGGAGGCCGCAGCGAACAGCGCAAGCAGGGCCGGTACGAAGGCACCGAGCACCGCTGCCGCCAGCGACGTCGCGAACGTCGCGGTGGCGCTCCCGCCGGGCCGCGCCGCGCGCGCGAAACCGGCTGCGACCAGGGGAAGCAGCACGAGCGCGACGGCCGGGCCGATGCGTCCGCCCGCGATCGCGGTCGACGCGACAGCGGTAGTGGCCCAGGCCATGGCCGCGATCGCACGCAGCCAGGGCCGGCGCGTGACGGCACGACCCGAGATGTATGCCGTGGCTGCCGACAGCGGCAGGGCTGCGGCCAGCAGGAACGCGGCTGCCGCCGCCGCCGGAGATGTCCCGGAGTCCATGAACGGAATGTGCTCGCCAAGCCAGGAGAGGGCCGCCAACAGGACGAGGGATGGGCTGGCCTCGCCGGCGTAGCCGAACGCAGAGCCCTTCCAGGAGTCGAGCCAGGCATGCCAGAGGGTGGCTGACGTGGCGTGGGTGCCGACGAGGTCGCCGCCGACGAGCCCGCCCTCGAAGCGCTGGACCACACCGCCACCGATGGTGCGGCCGGCGGCGACGGTCATGGCGGCGATCGCCACCGTGGCGACCACGCCAGGGTTGCGCAGGACCCGGCCCACCCACGACTCGGGCAGGACGT
The DNA here is from genome assembly GCA_963715025.1 of uncultured Actinomycetota bacterium. Classification (GTDB taxonomy): domain Bacteria; phylum Actinomycetota; class Actinomycetes; order Actinomycetales; family Dermatophilaceae; genus DASSJT01. The sequence continues at coordinate 248,495 of CAVQQQ010000003.1, forward strand.
CGAGACCGCGCTCCTCGTCGTCGCTCGGGCCGGTCTCGACGGCAGGGGCATCCGGCTCGAGGCTGCGCGGACGGCCGAGGGCCACGGCGTCGTGCAGGTGGTCAGTGGCCTCGCGAACCGCGGCGCGCGAGCCGACGAAGAGGGTCGACAGGTGGCGGCGGGCGAGCTCGCGGGACCACCGGGAGCGCCACCGCGAGGCGAGCGGGCGGACCGGGTTGAGGACCGCCCCGGCGTCGCCGAACTCGCGCCACGCCGCCTCGGGGCGCTTGAGCAGGAGCAGCGCCAGCGCGGAGACCAGCGACGAGAGGAGGATCCACAGGGCCACGAAGGGAGCGGCGAGCAGGCTGCACCGGGAGAGCGCCACGCGGCGCACCTGCCGACGGGTGGCCGCGGCGATCGGCTGCTCGGGGACCCGCACCCGGGCGCGCGGCACCAGGATCACCCGCCGGCCCGCCTGCTGGGACCGCCAGCCGAAGTCGATGTCCGAGGCCACCTCGCCGAACGCCGCATCGAAGCCGTGGAGGCGCCGGAAGAGCTCGCGGTCGACCAGGAGCCCCTCAAACGGCACGGCGAGGCTATCGATCCGTGAGTCGTACTGCCCCTGGTCGGCCTCACCGGTGGATGGCGCGGCGACCAGTCGGCCGGAGCGGGTCAGCTCGTAGCCCACGAAGTGGAGCCGGTCGCCATCGCCGGGGAGGAGCAGCTTGGGGCCGGCCGCGCTGGAGGAGTCGGAGTTGCGAAGGGCGTCGACCTGGCGGGCCAGGGCCTCTGGCTCCGGCAGACCCTTGCTGAGCAACCACAGGTGTTGATGGGCCGCGACGAGGTCGCGCAGTGCCTCGTCGTCCTCGGAGAGCAGGACGTCGGTGACCAGGCGCTGGGGCAGCGAGTCGGCCCGGCACCGGACGCCGGCGATCGTCGCGATGCCTTCGAAGGAGAGCTCGGCCACCTGGGCATCGGCACTGGCGTCCGGAGTGGCGTCGATGACGAGGAGGGCGTCAGGGCGCCTGGTCTGGGCGGTGACAGCGGCGAGCACCGACTCGAGTTCCGGCCCGGACTCAGTGGCGACCACCACCGCCAGAACGGCCGACAGGGGCAGGGGTGACGGCCGCAGCGCGTCCTCGGGGCGGGCGGGGGCCAGCGTCATGAGAGGGCGAGCCGGTGGCGGCTCAGACCGCGCGCTTCTTCAGCTTGCGGCGCTCGCGCTCGGAGAGCCCTCCCCAGATGCCGAACCTCTCGTCGTGGGCCAGTGCGTATTCCAGGCACTCGGCCCGGACCTCGCACCCCACGCAGACCTTCTTCGCCTCGCGCGTGGAGCCCCCCTTCTCCGGGAAGAACGCCTCCGGATCGGTCTGCGCACACAGTGAGCGCTCCTGCCAGGACAGCTCGGTTTCGTCACCACCCACCAGCATGGTGATCACCTGGAGTTCGTGCATCGGTCCCTCCTCGACCCAGGTCCTTCGTCATCTCCGCGCTCCCCCGCCTGCGCTCCCGCTGGTCGCACCGGCTGACACCTCCGGCCCAGCATGTCCGGAACCGCTCGGATCCCGGCTACGCGGGAAGGACAACAATGAAATTACACGCGTGTCATACCCAATAAGTCAAGCCGAAATCTGCTATTTGCGGGAACCCGCCAGTCGCTGCCGGACAGTGATAACGCCGAGCTGGGGGCCGACCTGGTCCCTCCCTGGGGCCGCTGGCGGTCACCACCCCCGACGGCGGGTTGTGGCGCCGGTCGGACGCCCTGACAGACTGCACGCCATGCGCATCACGGCACTGGCGGGAGGCGTGGGCGGGGCTCGGTTCCTCCGCGGCCTGCGCGCCCATCTCGACTCGGCCGCGGGCGGGCTGCCCGACCTGGCCGAGGCAGAGCTGACCATCATCGGCAACACCGGCGACGACATCACCCTCTTCGGGCTGCGGGTGTGCCCCGACCTCGACACCTTGGTCTACACCCTGGGCGGCGGCGTCAGCGAGGCGCAGGGCTGGGGTCGCGCCAACGAGACCTTCCGCGTGCAGGGCGAGCTCACGGCATACGGCGCCGTGCCCCAGTGGTTCGCCCTCGGCGACCAGGACTTCGGCACCCACATCGTCCGCTCGCAGTGGTTGGGCCAGGGGCTGTCGCTCAGCGAGGTCACCGCGCGGCTGGCGCAGCGCTGGGGCCTGGCGGACCGCCGCATCACGCTCCTGCCCATGAGCGACTCCCCGGTCGAGACCCACGTGGTGGTGTCCGAGGGCGGCGAGGAGCGGGCAGTGCACTTCCAGGAGTGGTGGGTGCGCATGCGCGCGGCCGTGCCGGCGAGCCGGTTCGTGGCGGTGGGCATGGACCGTGCGACCGCGGCCCCCGGAGTGCTGGACGCGCTGCGCAGTGCCGACGTCGTCCTGCTCCCGCCGAGCAACCCGGTGGTGTCGATCGGGATCATCCTCGGAGTGCCTGGCGTGCGGGACGCGCTTCGTGGCAACACCGCGCCAGTGGTCGGCGTCTCGCCGCTGATCTCGGGGGCGCCCGTGCGCGGGCACGCCGACGCCTGTCTCGCGGCCATCGGCGTCGAGTCGACCACAACCGCGGTGGCCGGCCTCTACGAGGACTTCCTCGACGGCTGGCTCGTGGACCCCACCGATGCCGACACCGCCCTGCCCCGCGCGCGGGTGCGGGTGCACCAGGGGCCGCTGCTGATGCCCGACGTCGAGTCCGCGGCTCGCATGGCCGGCGCGGCCCTCGACCTCGCCCTCGAGCTGCGCGGCTGAGGCTGCCGTGGACACCGCGCCGACGCTCTCGGTCACCGCCATTGTCGGTATGCCGGAGGTGCAGGCAGGCGACGACGTCGCCTCCAAGATCGCCAGCTGCCTTGCGGCACAGGGACTCTCGCTGTTTCCGGGTGACGTGGTCGTGGTTTCCAGCAAGGTGGTGTCCAAGGCCATGGGCCGGCGGAGCAGCGCCCAGCGGGCCGAGGTCGTCGCCTCGCAGACCCGCCGGGTCGTCGCGGAGCGGGCGACAGCCGGCGGCCGGACGCAGATCGTCGTGTCGGCGGCGGGCCCGGTGATGGCGGCCGCGGGCGTCGACGCGTCCAACACCGGTGGCGATGGCCTGCTCCTCCTCCCGGAGGATCCCGACGGCGCGGCGGCGGCGCTGAGGTCTGGGCTGTTGGCCGCGTGCGGTCTGGCGGAGGCGGCGGAGGTCGGCGTGATCGTGAGCGACACGGCCGGCCGGCCGTGGCGGATCGGGCAGGTGGACTTCGCGCTGGGTGCGGCCGGGATGACGGTGCTCGACGACCTGCGGGGCTCGCTGGACGCCGACGGGCGCGAGCTGTCCGTGACCGCCCGGGCGGTTGCCGACGAGTTGGCCGCGGCTGCGGATCTGGTGAAGGGCAAGGTGAAGGGCATTCCCGCCGTGCTGGTGAGGGGGATCGGGATCGCGTTGGGCGCCGCACGAACCGCCACAGGGGAACCGGCCGAGCCCCGGGGCGCGGCGGGGCTGATCCGAACCGGCCGGGGCGACTGGTTCGACTACGGGCGGGCGGAGGCGGTTCGTGCGGCGCTGGGGATCGAGCCGGGGTCGGCTGCTGCCGTGGAGGTGGGACTTCCGGCCGTCGGAGATGAGCCACTGGCCGCCCTCGTGAGGCGCGCCATCGCGGTGGCGCTCGACGGCATGACCGAGGCGGGAGTCGACGCCGACGTGACGCCGGGTGCGGAGGCGCTCGAGGTGAGCGCATCCGATCCCTACGAGCTCGGGCTGACCGTGGCCCGCCTGCGGGCTGCGCTCTGGGGTGAGGGGGTCGGCGTCGTCGGGCCAGTCGTGCGCGCGGAGGACGGGGTGACACTGCGGCTCGCCCCGCTGCGGGAACGGGGCCGGTGACCGTCCGGTCGGGCAAACGCATCGCCGGAGCCCAGCCCAACGGGTCTCACGCGGGACGCCGGGCCGGGAGGTGGGCGCGCGGCGCCATGCGTGGACCACGACGCGGCCGGCGAGCCCCGCTCAGTTCGAGCAGGCGCTGGACCCGGTATCGATGGCCGGCGTAGGGCTCCAGGAGCTCGACGAGTCCGTCGTCGTCGACCGGCGAGCCGGTCAGCGCCCAGCCGATGTCCTTGGCCACGTGGTAGTCGCCGAAGCTCACGGCGTCGGCATCCCCCAGCGCGCGCTGGGCGACCTCCGCAGCAGTCCAGGCGCCGACGCCCTGGATCGCCCGCAGGCGGCGGCGCGCCTCGGGGAGGGTGAGGTCTGGGCACTCGGCCAGCCTGCCGGCATACCTGGAACAGCGCACTGCCGTGCTGGACCGGGCGTGGTCGACGCTCGCGCCCAGCCACTCCCACGAGGGGATGGCTGCCCAGTCGCCGCCGTCGGGCGCCACCCACAGCCCGCGCGCCTCGCCGGCCCCGGGCGCGGGGCGGCCGAAGCGACGCACGAGGCGCCGGTACCCGGCGAAGGCCTCCTGACCGGTGACCTTCTGCTCGATGATCGCCGGGACAAGGGAGTGCATGACCAGGCCAGAGCGAGGGACGCGCCAGCCCGGGTGAAGTCGATGGGCTTGGGCGACTTCGGGGTGGTGGGCGACGAAGCCCGCCGAATCGTCGTCGGCGCCGAGCAGGCCGGGCACCGCGTCGAGCGCGAAGCCGGCGCCGCTACCCCAGGCGCTGGCCACCACTTCGCCCGCAGAACGGTCCTCGACCAGGCGCAGGGTTGCCGGGCCCAGCGGCGTCGGGAGCCCCAGCCACCAGCCCAGCCCGCGGTCGCGCAAGAACGTCGGGTCGCCGCCGCCGTGCTGGAAGACCGACAAGATGGCACCGACCGCGGCCACGCCGGTGGGGCGGTAGCGGCGGATCAGCTCGGTCGGCACTGGACCAGTGTGCCGCTGTCTTCCGACGGTGCTGAAGGCAGCCTGTGGCGGGCGTGCCGTCGCGTGCGGCACACCCACAGGGAACGGCCGGGTTCGGGGCTTAGACTCTGCGCGACCCGCCCGCACTTCCACCCGAGGCATGCCCGTGAGCAACAGCAAGGTCAAGCAGGAGCGCAAAGCCCGCCTGGACACCATCAAGCAGCAGCAGAAGTCCAAAGAGCAGAAGACGGTCATCGCCATCGTGGTCGGCTGCCTCGTGCTGCTCGTGGCGCTGGGCGGCGTGATCACGTATGCCATCCACGACGCGCAGTCCAAGCAGATCCAGAACCTCGGCGCGACGATCGCCGCGGCATCGTGCTCGCCGGTGACGACCGATGCGCAGGACGGCCAGGGCGAACACGTCGGCCCGGGGACACAGAAGCCGAACGAGACCACGGTGCCGTACAAGCTGGTTCCGCCGTCGTCCGGACCGCACTTCGCGTCGCCGTCGATCGGCAGCACGAAGTTCTTCACCGCCAAGGACCGGCCGGCGCTCGAGACTCTCGTGCACAACCTGGAGCACGGCTACACGATCCTCTTCTACGACGGAGACGCCGCGAAGAGCAAGATCGCCCTGCTCAAGGACATCACCGCCCAGGCCAACAAGCTGCCCGAGTCGCAAGGGAAGTTCCTTGCCGTCGAGTGGGACAAGAGCCGCGGCGCGCTCGAGAAGCCCTGGGTCTTGTCGCACTGGGCGCGCGCGAACGGCCACCGCCAGTTCTGTGGCGACCTGTCCGGCCAGGCCATCGTCGACTTCGTGAAGAAGTACCCGATGACCGACACGCAGGAGCCTGGCGCGGCCTGATCTCCATGCCTCCTGACCCGGTCTCCGGACGATCACGGCGAGACGGACCGAGGATCCTCCGAAGTCCTTCCCGACAGTGCGGGGTCAGCCCAGGTGGCGGGGACTGACCCGCGGGCCGGGACCAGCCGGCATACCGCCGTTCTTGTAGGCGATCCAGATGTAGGTGGGAACGAGCGGCAGGGTGGCGGCCAGCAGGCGCTCCGGCAGCGCGCCCGCCCATCGCGGGATCAGGTCGTCGCCGGCGAAGGCCCCCGAGTCGGCGAGCACCGGCAGGGTGTAGTCCCAGACGTCGAAATCGGCGAAGAGGCGCCGCAGCCCGGGGCGGGAGTAGTAGTGCTCGAAGTAGTGGTCGCCCTTGCCGGTGAGCTGCATATAGCGGTCGGCGGCCCGCTGCGGCAGCCACGAGAGGAACGGCAGCTTGTAGTGCGGCTCGATGACCTGGTGCTTGTGGCCGACGCCCAGGTAGAGGACGCCGGTCGGCGACAGGACGCGGTGGATGTCCTTCACGACCGCCTCGGGATCCACGACGTGCTCATAGATGTGGTTGAACACGACGACGTCCATTGAGCCGTCCTCGAGGGGCAGCGCGTCGCCGCGGGCCACCTCGAAAGTGACCCGCTCGCCGAAGCGGTCGCGCGCCTTGGCCAGGCCGGGCTCGTCGATGTCCACTCCGGTCGTGATAGCGCCCGCTGCGGCCAGTTCGTCGGCGATGAATCCGGCCGAGCAGCCGACGTCAAGGGCGCGCAGGCCGGTGAGGTCCTGACGACCCAAGGCGTGCTCGACGACGGCGATGATCTTGGCGGCCTTCTTGCGCCGCTTGCCCTCGTCGAGCATCGCGGCCATCTGGTCGGAATACGCCAGCTGCTCGCTGCGTTCGCGGTCGCCACTCATGGATGTCGATCCTATGCCGCCGCGTGTGACCGCGGATCACGCCCGCTCCGCCTCCGCGGCCCGCGCGGCGGCCTCGCGCTCGGCAGCCTCGCGCTCGGCTCTCGTGGACACCATGTGGTGCGAGCGCGCCCAGGCGAATCCGATCAGCGCCCAGAGCAGGTCCCCCACCGTGATCAGGAACCGGGAGAGGACGACCACGGCCGCAGCCCCCGCCGGGGTGAGGAATCCGCCCAGGATCACGACCAGCAGGCCCTCCCGCACGCCGACACCGGCCGGCAGGAGAAAGGCCGCCATCCCCAGCACGGCGGCGAGGCAGTAGCCGCTACCGGCAGCGAGCACCAGGTCGCGGGTGGAGACCTGGTCGCCGCCGATGCTGCGGGTCAGCACCATCAGATGGGCTCCGGTGCTGCACCAGGCCAGGATGAACCACCCCACGGTCTCGACAACGGCCCGCCCGGAGAGCCGGTGCTCGAGCGGGTCGCGACGCAGGATGCGCAGCCCGATCGCGATCAGCCAGTTCAGCAGGCGCGGCCAGAACAGCACCACGAGGAGCGGCGCCATGAGCAGCACGCTGACCCACAGCTCGCTCGTGACGTCACGGCTCAGCAGGAGCGGCAGCGCGGGCAGCCCCACGAGTAGGCCGGTCGCCGCGGCCATGCCGATCGAGATCAGCCCGACCACACCGGAGCGGCGCCGAGGGATCTTGAGCCGCGCCCCCATCTCGGCCTGGGCGAGCACACTCCACACCGACCCCGGAAGGTATTTGCCGAGCTGGCCGATGAAGAAGATGCCCGAGGCAGGCGCGAGGTGCAGCGGCGAGCCGAGGTCGGCGAGCAGCCGCCGCCAGCCCATGAGCGTCAGGATCGGCGCCATCAGTGCGAGCCCGAACGCCAGCACGAGTGCCCACGGATCGGTGCGTCGCAGCTCCTGGCTCACCGCGGTCCAGTTGGTCGCGAGTGCGTAGGTGACCCCCGCGATCACCAGCACGGCGAGCGTCAGCCGGAGGAGGTCGAACGCCCGTCGGTGGCTCCTGGGCCGCCGAGCGGCGGTGGTGGGGGCAGGCGGCCCGACAGTCATCAGCGGCGCCGGAAGGTGAGCCGGATGAGGCCGTATGCCGCGTCCGCCTGGGTCGCGGCTGCGCTCGCTTGGCGCATGCGCTCGGTGACATCGCCCTCGAGGTCGCCGACGAGGACGAATCCGAGGTCGCCCGCCCGGGCGAGGATCGCTCGCACATCTGCCGCACTCACCGCGGTCGGCACGGTCTGTGGCCCGACCGGCAGGGTCACGCTCAGCAGTCCTCCCGATCGCAGGGCCCAAGATGCCTGCCCGAGGGCTTCGTCGATGTCGTCGGCGTCGCACCCGCGGGGATGCAGCCGGGTGATCACGTCCAGCGAGGCGGTGTCGACGTCGAGCACGTCCACGCTCGAGCTCAGCCCGGTGAGCTCGAGCTCGACCGGCGCGAACCCGATCGTGCGCGCCCAGCGCGACAGCGGCGACCGGGTGCCGGACTCGTCGATGATGACCGCCGTGCGCCGGCCGTCATCGCGCACCCGCACGATCGCCGCTAGCGCACCCAGGGCAGCCCAGGCGGCGATGCTGTCGGCCGTGCGGGGCAGGCCGAGCCCACGAGCCAGGTCTCTTGCGTCCTCGGCCGACTCGGCGTCGGCCAGGATGTCGGATGCCTGCACCCACTCCGGGAAGTCCGCAGGCGTCACGGTCACGGTGGGGCGACGCGCACGCCACGCGGTCGAGGCTGAGCCCGCAGCTGCGCGCAGCGCCTCGCGCGCGACGGCGCGAGCACCGACCGGACGCCCTCTGGCCTCGGCCCCGGCCTCGGCCCCGGCGTCGCCCTCGCGGTCCGAACTCCGGTCCTCGGCCGACGAGTCGCCCGCGAGCGCCTCGATCGCGCCGATGTAGCCGGCCCACGGCCCCGAGAGATCAGGTGGCTTGACTTCTGCCCGCAGCCGCTCCACCACCCCCGGCTCGGCGAGGTGGTGCAGGGCCTCGACCAGCGAGCGCTCGTCGCCCGGCGGGACGAGCAGGCCGTCGACGTCGTGGCGCACCTGCTCGCCGAAGGTGCCCACGTTGGAGGCCAGCACCGGCAGGCCGTGCTGCTGGGCCAGGAAGGCGTACTGGGATGCGGTGGCGCTGCGGTAGGTCAGCGTCAGCACGTCGTGCGCAGCCAGCATCGGCGCGAGCCGGTCAGCGGGCACGTAGCCCGGGTGCACTGCCACCCGACCGGCCAGCCGCGGGTCGCTGGCGAGGGCACGCACCTCGCGCCCCGCCTCGCCCCACATCTCCCCCGCAACGGTGAGCCTCAGCTCCGGGACCTCCATCAGGGCGCGCAGCAGCACGTCGACGCCCTTGTAGTCACGGACGATGCCCATGGCCAGCAGCCTGGGCGGCCCGGCATACGGCCTGCGCTCGACAGGCGACCCACCGGGCAGGTGCGGCGGCAGGTCGGCGATGCTCACCCGCTCGGCACCCAGCTCGCGCGCGAGCTGGGCCTGCGGGGAACTGTGCACGAGGACCGCGTCGACCCGCCGGAACAGCGCCGATACCAGCTGCCGGTCGCCGGGGTGGGGCTCGTGCGGCAGGACGTTGTGGGCGATGACCACGCTGCGCGGCCCGAGTGGGGTGGAGCGGATGCGGCCGACGCCCGCCGCCCGCAGCAACGACAGGTGGGCCGGGACAACCGCCGGGATCACGTGCACGACGATGATCGCGTCCATGTCGCGCAGCCGCCGGCCGGTGCGCACCCAGGTGTCGGGGCGCGCCCACGACAGGGCGGGAATGCTTCGGGGGAACGGCTCCACGTCAGGGGCGCCGTCGGGCACCGCCTGCTCACCGGGGTAGAGCTTCGAGGGGTACAGGTGCGACCAGGACACCAGCGTGACGTCGTGGCCCGCCGCCGCCAGCTCATGGGCCAGCGTGGTCGTGTGCGCGGCGATGCCGCCCTTGTAGGGATGGGTCGGCCCGACGACCGCGACGCGCAGGGAGGCGGACGCGCCCGTGGCGTCCCCGGGGGAACGGGCTGGTGACCCCATCGACCGCCTGCTCAGACGCCGTCGCGCGAGCGCACCACAAGGTCGGCGAGCAGCGCGAGCGAGCCGATCATGATGCTGCTCACGAGAAGCAGGACGGTGTTGGCGGGGATGTAGAAGGGGTGGCGCACCATGTCCACAACGAACTTGACGGCACCGATCGCGAAGAGCCACAGGGCCGGCGGCATGAGGACCTTGAGCGGGTCGAAATAGACCACCATGCGCAGCACCTGGAGGATGTAGCGGTAGGCGTCGTGGAGGAAGTGGAACTTCGACTGGCCCTCGCGCTTGGCATACGACGTCGGCACGTACTTGATGTCGTGCTGGTTGGACAGGAACGCCAGCGTGATGGTCGTGACGCAGGAGAAGCCGGACGGGAGCAGGCGCAGGTACGGCAGCGAGACCTCGCGGCGGAAGGCGCGCAGGCCCGAGTTGAGATCCGGGATCTGCTGCTTGGTGAGCCGCTCGGCGACCTTGCGGATGAACCACTTGGCCGGCACCCGGGCCCACTTGTGGGTGCCCTCCTCGGTGGTGCGCGCGCCGACGACCTGGTCGTAGGAGTCGTCCTCGACGAGGATGCGCACCAGCTCGGGGATGCGCTCGTTCTCGTACGTCATGTCGGCGTCGGTCCACACCACGATGTCGCCGGACGCCTGCTGGGTGCCGATGCGGCGCGCGGTGCCGGAGCCGCCGTTGCGCCGGAACGGCATGATGCGCAGGTTGGCGTAGCGCTGGGCCGCGTCGTTGAGCACATCGAGGGTGTTGTCCGTCGAGGCGTCGTCGATGCACAGCACCTCGTACGTGAACTCGCTGGCGTTCATGGCCTGCGTGATGCGCTCGATCTCCCGGAGCACGTGGGCGCCCTCGTTGTAACAGGGCAGCACGATGGTCACCAGCGGCTTGTCGCTGTCCTCAAGCTCGTATGCCGGGTGCTCGCCTTCTCGGGTCACGGCACCCGTGCTGGCCGGCGAGACGGTGCCCCTCCCGTCGCCGCGGACGGCGGACGACCGGGGATCGTCGCTCCCGCCGGCCAGCTCGCCGGTGCGGACGTCGATCGGCTCGGTCGCCGGCGTCGCCGGTGCCGCGGGCACGGCCGACGCCGGCGGCGCGGCGGATACCGCGGGCGATGCAGGTTCTGTGGTCGGCGGGGTGCCCGAATCGGTGCCCGAATCGGTGCCCGAATCGGAGGCCGAGTCGGTGGCCGGCCCGACGCTGGGGATCACTTCGGTGGCAGGGTGCTCGCTCATTTCGCGTCGAGCCTACCCGCCCACGCCCGCGGGAACCGCCGCCCGCCGGCTCACGAAACCGCCGGACCCTCACGAACCCGAATGACCCCTCCCCGACGCAGGAGTCTTCGGAGGATCACCGGGGCCCTGACTCCGGCGATCCTCCGAAGACCTTTCGCACAACACACCCGCGCCGTCGGCACGGCCGGGCCTGCCCGGTCCAGCCACGGGTGCGCAGGATGGCGCCGATCTCACCGGCCGTGACGCACGGACGTACGGCGACATCCACCCAGAACACCCTCGTCGTTACTCGATCCGCGCCGAGCAGCCTGCGATCGCGCTGGCCGTCACGCACCCGATCGGACCACCCTTCGTGGCCCAGACGTCCGTCGACCTCGACGAGGAATCCATACTCTTCGTAGTCGTTGTCGTGGTAGCGCCGGCGACCGCGGTCGGAGGGCGACTGCCGGGTCGCCCAGGGCAGCCTGTGCGCCCGCTCGACATCGCGGACGTAGAGGATCTCCGCGCCACTCTGTCCGCCATCGTCGATCTCGACCAGGGCCGGACGTAGCACCTTCCTGTGCTTGTGCCCACCGCGGGCCACGAGCTCCTGCCGCAACTGCGTCGGCGTTACGAGCTGCTTCTGGACGGCATTCGCGACGTTCCCGAGAGCATCGGCCTCCGATCCCTTCGCGGCCAAGTCGAGCACGGTGGCCGGCAGGGTCGTCCGCCATGGATACGCGGTCTCGTGGATGAGGTTCTCCCATCGCATCGAGCGTCGGACCACGATCCCCGGCATGGCCACGACCCGCCGCCGCTCGGGCACGACGAGCTCCACGCCCGGGGGAGGGTCGCGCTCGAGCCCCCAGAGAAAGGCGGCACTGTGCCCACAGAACGCGGCATCAGCCTCCAGTCCCCCCGACTGGCTCCAGAGCAGTGCGGCCATGCCCCTGACGAGCCAGTCGGATCGACCTGGCTCGGTGAGGAACACCCCGTCGTGAACCCGGACCCAACGCCGCGACGACACCCGCCAACGAACCATGTCCTCTGGCATGCCCGCGGCCAGGCACTGCCTGCGAGTCAGCAGGCCAGCCTGTTTGTCAGCATGAGTGCGCAGGGCCCTCCAGTCGATCGACACGCCGACCAGCCTGCTATCCCCGGAATGACGACCACCGGCCCCATCCACAGGCGGAACGCCACCGCCGCCCTTGCCGCTGGGATCCCTCACGACACGCAACCTGCACGGCAGCAGCTGCGGCGGTAGTCCAGCGCCGAGCCCCTGTGGGGGGACAGCCCCGCCCCGGCGCACACCAGAGTCTTCGGAAGATCTTCGGAGTCCTGGTCCCGCAGAATCTCCGAAGACTCTGGCTAGGGAGAGTGGGGTCGGGACAGGGGGGCGGGAGAGGGAAAACGGAGAGTCAGGGTCGGAGCGACGCACCTCAGGACGCCAAGTCGGTGCAGCCCGCGTTTTGCGCGTCCCGGCTGCCGTGTGGAACGTTGGACCCCGTGGATACCGCGGCCGTGCTCGACCTCATGAAAGAGGTGGCAGCGGACGTCATCTCGCCGCGCTTCCGCTCCCTCGCCGACGGCGAGGTGATGGAGAAGAACCCGGGCGACCTCGTGACCGTCGCCGACCGCGAAGCCGAGGCCCTGCTCACGCGGGCCCTCCACACGGCATACCCCTTGGCGGTGATCCTGGGCGAAGAGGCCACCGCAGTCGACCACAGGCTGCTCGACCGCTTTTCGGCGGCCGACCACGCGTTCACCATCGACCCGGTCGACGGCACCAAGAACTTCGTTCACGGCAACCCCGACCACGCAGTCATGGTGTCGGAGGTGCGCGCGGGTGAGACCGTGCGGGCCTGGATCTGGCAGCCTGAGCACCAGGTCGGCTGGGTCGCCGAGCGCGGCGCCGGTGTCTTTCGCGACGGCGAGCGCATGAAGCGCGAACCCCTCCCCGACGACGCCTGCCCCCACGGCGTGACCTCGATGTGGTCGCTGCGCGGCCACGTCCTGGGTGACCTGCCGCCGCTGACCGGCTCGTGGGTGTGCTGCGGGATCGACTACCCGCGGCTCATCGAGGGCGCGACCGACTTCATTCTGTATGGCCGCAACTCGCCCTGGGACCACTCCCCCGGCACGCTGATGGTGCGCGAGGCTGGCGGCTGGGCCGGGCACCCCGACGGCACCGACTACCGAGCCTCCAGCCGGATGCCGGGTGTGATCGCCGCAGCAGACAAGGCGACGTATGCCGGTGTGCGCCGGCAGGTGCGCGAGGCGTTCGCCCCGCGCTGATCGCCCTGGCGCGATTGTTCCGGCTGGGGGCGCCGGACGACGATCCGGCCGTCCCGGTCACGTTGTCTACGGCGCTGACCGGGCCGTACGGATCCCGTTGCGCTACGGCGCTGCCCACCCGTCCGTGCTCCTTCCACGGACCCGTCGGGCATCCGCCGCTGTCGGATGCCCGACGCCGCTGCCGCCAGTGTCGGGGGCTTGCCATAGGTTGACCCAGCGCAACCGCGCAGAACGGTATGCAGCATGAGGGGAACGATGACATCAATCACTAATCCACTACTGAGGCGCGGGTTCACGCGGGCAACCGGAAGGGCTCTGGCCCTCACGGCGACCGGAGCCTTGGCCCTCGGCTCGGTCGGACTCAGCACTGCGGCGGCAGCCACCGCCTGGGACCCCACCGCGGCGGGACTGCCCGCCCTGCCCGATCCCTCCGTCGACGGCGAGATCACTGTGACGCAGGTGACCGGTGGCGTCGGCACCATGAAGTCCTTCCAGGCCGCTGCCGACGGCGCGGTGGTCAACTACGCGACGACCGTCAACTGGCGTAGCGTCACCTGGGGCCCGGCTGGGGATGTGGTCAGCGGCGACGCGACCGGCGGATCGCTGGCCACGGGCTCGGGCCAGGAGTCCCTCTTCACCAAGTCCACCGTTCGGGGGTCGCAGTGGTCGCCCTACGGCGACAGCCTGACCCGGTCGACGACGTCGGGCACAGGCTTCAAGCCGGCCGCCGCGTGGGTGGGTGGCTCGCTGGTCCAGCAGCTCGGCCCCGAGCTGCCTGACGACCCGGGCGCGGCGGCCGTGTATCCCGACGGGGACGGTGTGGTCGTCGGCATGGGCGCAGCACCCGCCCGGGACCTTGGGACTCAGAACATCGTCTTCCCGCGGATTCGCAACACCGCGCTCGACGATCCGGTAGCTGTACCTGTCTCCCTCGGCTACTCCGCCTTCGACGCCCATGATGCTGCTATCGGTGCCGACGGCACCCTGGCCTTCATCGGTAAGGACGACGCCGGTGTCCATCTGTATGTCGACGAGGGCACGGGCGCAACGAAGGTGGCCGACGTGGCCAAGACCGGGCTCGAATGCCCCGGCCAGCGGCCCGCTTTCGCGCCCAGCAGCACGGCCATTGCCTACGTCGCGAACGTCGGGGACACCTGTGCCCAGACTGCGCTCCACGTCCTCAAGCAGGCGAGTGGCACGTTCGTCGGCGGCAATGACATCACGGTTTCCACCTCGCCTGACGCCAGCACCTACGAGGCACCCTCGTGGCGCGCCAAGACTCCGAACGCCGCGAGCGGCCGGCTGGCCGGGAGTGACCGGGTCGCCACAGGGGTCTCCATCAGCCAAGCGGGCTGGGATGACGCAAGCGCTGACGTGGTGGTGCTGGCCAGTTCGGGCACCTTCCCTGACGCCATCGTCGGCGGACCGTTGGCCGGCCTGCTGGCCTCGCCGCTGCTCATCACGCCGAGCACCAAGCTCGACTCACGGGTGCTCACCGAGATCAAGCGGGTCCTCAACCCCAACGCGGGCGGCGGTGTGTACATCATCGGCGGGACTGGCGCGGTTTCCTCCTCTGTGGAGTCGGCACTTCACAGTGCAGGCATCGCCACCTTGAGGCTGGGCGGATCCGACCGCTTCGGGACAAGTATCAAGGTTGCCCAGGAGATCGACGCCGTCTTTGACGGAGTCCCCCTGCCTCGGTCGACGGCGTTCCTGGCCGATGGCATGAAGTTCCCCGACGCGCTGGTCGCCGGTCCGGCAGCCACGGGGTACTTCGCTCCCGTGCTTCTGACGAATGGCACCACGGTTCCGAGTTCGGTGAAGAGCTACGCGACCGGAGCGGGCATCAGCGCCTTCTTCGGGGTGGGCGGGTCCGCCGCCACCGCCGGCGCTGCCGCCTTCCCCGGAAAGACGACGGGCATCTCGGGCGCCGACCGCTACGCAACGTCGCAGCAGGTGGCGCAATACTTCTTCCCGGGAGCCGGCGTCCTTGGCTATGCCTCCGGGGAGAACTTCCCCGACGCCCTCACCGGCGGGGCCTTGATGGCGGGCCTCTGGCAGCCGCTCATGCTCGCACGGGCCTCTACGCTGCCCAGTGTCGTGTCCGGCCAGGCCTACCGCTACCGCGCCTCCACCGACCAGGTGCTGGTCTTCGGCGGTACGGCGGTTGTGTCCGACGGGGTCCGCGGACTCGTCAGCGTGGCGGCGGGAACGCAGACGGCGAACTTCGGCCCGGACGTTCTGGTTGTCCCCAACCCGAAGATGCCGGCGACGGCCGCCATGTCGAGCAGCCCCGGCGCTCGCGGCTCGGGTGGTCCCCAGGCTGAGCTCAAGAGCCTCCGCGACAAGGTGCAGCAGCGTGGCGCCGTCGCGAAGCTCTCGTGGTCCCGCTGATCGGATAGGCACGCAGAGGGCCGGTGGCGCGCAGCGCCACCGGCCCTCTGCGTTGTGCCAAACCTTCCCCTCACGGCCAAACCTTCAGCGGCACCGGCAAGGTTCGATAGCGGTCAGCTCTGGGCGGGCGCGCCCAGCCAGACGTCGATGGGCAGGGTCACCAGATGCTCCGGGCGGCTCTCCAGAAGACGCGGGTCCTCGAGCACCGACGTGTTCGCCACCTGGCGGATGTCGCCCGCCCCGAGAGCGGCGAGCGAGGCCTGCGAGTCAGCGGCCAACAGCACCAATCGGTGCCCACGCGACGCCGCCGCCTCACGAATCTGCGCAACGGCCGACCGGAGTGCCGCGGGGTCATCTCTCAGCGCCGCGGTCGTCGACAGTGCTTCCACGCCGCACTGCCCCCGCAGCACCGGGGGCCACTCGTTCGCGGCCCGAGAGTCGACCATGAGCAGGAGGTCGCCCGGGGCGACCGACCGGCATACCGCGTCCACAGCCACCTGCTCCCCCGCCTCCACACGCTCGGCGCGGTGGGGCCAGGTGGCGAGGACGGTGGGCACCAGCAGGGCCATGGAAGCGCCCAGGCTCGCGACCGCCATGAACCCCACCGGCATCCGCCGCGTCGAGTACCGGGTGAGGGTCGCGGCGGCGCAGGTGGCAAGGACAGCGACCAAGGGCAGCGCGACCAGGAGCCTGCGGTCGGCCCAGGGGTGGTCCGGCGTGATTCCGGGTCGGTAAAGAGTCAAGAAGGTGGAGCCGCTCGCGACGATCAGCGGCCCGACCCACCCGGCCAGCCGCCGGCCCTCCACCCATCGCGTCGCCGCCCGATGCGCGAGGACTGACAGGGTCACCAGGGCAATCACCAGGGCGACCGGCCCCACCCACCAGGCCAGCCACGTCACGGTGTTCTCGGCATACGTCCGCCCGCCGTCGATCGGCAGGCCCTGCTGCTGCTGGAGGCCCGCGACGACGTGCGATCCCGGGTCTTCCGGCGACTGCCGCACGACCTGCCAGAGCGGCCGGGAGGCCAGTACCAGACCCACCAGCAGAACCAGGCCGCCCAGCACATTGGGCAGCCAGGCCTGGGCGAGCGCCGGCATGGTGACGCCTCGTCGGGCGAGCGCGATGCCCGCCCACGAGACTAGGGCCAGGACAACCCCCACCGCCATGAGCGGCACGAGCGACCCGGCGATGGACCCGAGGTACTGGCTCGAGAGGGCCAGGCCCGCGGCCGCCGCCACCAGAGTGGCGATGCCCGCGCCCGCCAGCAGAGGCTTGGCGTAGGGCCGCCGCTGCGCGACGGCCAAGGCCACGACCGGCAGGAGCAGGATCACCTCCCGCACGCCGTCCGCTCGGACCAGCGCGGTTCCGCCCACGAGAAGGCCGGCGAGCAGCCCGGCCCGACGCGAGGGAGCCTCGGCGATGCTGCGGCGCCCGGCGACCGCCAGGGCGAGCAGCCCGCCAGTCAGCACGAGCATCGCAAGCGGCTCGGAGTAGGTGGAGCGGGCGGTGTGCACCCACGGAAAGACC
Organism: uncultured Actinomycetota bacterium; assembly: GCA_963715025.1. Classification (GTDB taxonomy): domain Bacteria; phylum Actinomycetota; class Actinomycetes; order Actinomycetales; family Dermatophilaceae; genus DASSJT01. Next base: position 265,548 of record CAVQQQ010000003.1, read on the forward strand.
AGTGCCACCGCGAGAGCCGCCAGAGGCGACCACCTCGGCCCCAGTGTCGTGGCGGTGAGCACCCCGATGCCGAGCACGGCCAGCGCGGCAGCCCAGGCCGGCGCCAGGAACGCCCCGGTCAGGCCCCCGATCCACCAGGCTGCGGAGTAGACGGCCGACGGGCCCACCATGAACTGCGGCTGGATGGCGGGGTCGCTGGGGCTGCCTATTTGGTAGAACGCAGGGCTGGCCAGGGTGATCCCGGGGATCCGCAGCACGTCGGGTCCACCGATCGAGTCGACGTCGACGCTGATGGGACGTCGATGATGGGTGGCCAGGTCGATGGAGGACTGCAGGTAGCTGGCCGAGTCGCGCCGGGGCAGCACCTGCTCGGAATGGGTCAGCGATACCCACACCCCGCTGCCGATCGTGATCGCCACCAGCGCACCGGCGACCCACACCGGGAGTGCCCGTGAGGGGAGTCCACCCGTCACGCGCCACGCCAGGGCTGCGGCAACGATCAGCACGCTGAGTCCCACCACGGGCTGCCAGAACCCGGCGAGGGCAAGAGCGGCGCAGGCCGCCGAGACCAGCACCACCCACAGCGCCGCGGCCAGGACGAGCTGCTGGAGCACACGGCCGGAGAACGCCTCTCCGCGCAGCAGCGGAAGCTCCTCGGCAGGGACGACCGCCTCGGCCACCTGGCCGGGTCCGGAGGCCGAAGGCTCCGGGGCTGACGCGCTCACAGACCGCAACGCTAGCGGCCCCTAGGCTGGACCGGTGCGCACCCCGCAAACCCCGCTCTCGGTCCTGGCCGCCCTGCTGCGCACCGATCCTGGACGACCGCGCATCACGTGCTACGACGACACCCCGGGACCCAGCCAGGGTGAGCGGATCGAGCTGTCGGCACGGGTCCTCTCCAACTGGGTGAGCAAGGCCGCCAACCTGCTCCAGGAGGAGTGGGACGCCGAGCCCGGCTCGATGGTGCGGCTGGCCCTACCGGCGCACTGGCGCAGCCTCTACTGGGCCATAGCCGTCTGGTCGGTCGGAGGGTGCGTCAGCCTCGACGACGGCCCTGCCGACGCACTGGTCACCGACGAGCCCGGGCTGGCCGCGGTCAGCGACTCGCCCGCCGCCCTCGTCACGCTCGCCGGACTCGCCCGCTCGGCGTCGGTTCCCCTGCCACCGCGAGTCCTCGACGAGGCCAGGGAGCTCAGCACGTATGCCGACCAGTTCAGCCCGTGGGCACAGCCCAGTCCGCGCGACCCGGCCCTGCGTGCCGGCGGCGCGCTCACGGCATACGACTCAGTGGTTCCCCGTGCCGCGTGGCCGCAGGGCACGCGGCTGCACACTGCCACCGAGAGCCTCCAGGAGTTCCTGCTGGACGCTCTGGCAGCACTCGCACTCGACGGATCGGTGGTGCTCAGCCGGGGCCCGGCGGCGCCTGGGCGCGACGCCCGGCTCGAGGCCGAGGGGGTCACCCTCGCCCTGTGACTGAGGCCGACCCGCGCGCCCTCGCCCGAGGGAGTGGGCGCCGGCCACGGCCGTGCGTCGCGAGAGCGTGCCGACGGCCCATCCAGCGGTCCGACGGCCACCGATAGAGTCCCGGTCATGGACAAAGTCGTCTCAAGCCCAGCCGAGGCCGTCGCGGACATCCCCGATGGTGCCTCGCTTTCCGTCGGCGGATTCGGCCTCTGTGGGATCCCCAGTGTGCTGATCGCCGAGATCCACGACCGTGGCACCAAGGACCTCGAAGCCATCTCCAACAACTGTGGAGTCGACGATTGGGGCCTCGGGATCCTGTTGAAGGACAAGCGGATTCGCCGCATGGTCTCCTCCTACGTCGGTGAGAACAAGGAGTTCGAGCGCCAGTTCCTCTCGGGCGAGCTGGAGGTCGAGCTGACGCCACAGGGCACGCTGGCCGAGCGGCTGCGGGCCGGTGGGTCCGGGATTCCGGGCTTCTACACGATTACCGGAGCAGGCACGCAGGTCGCCGAGGGCGGCCTGCCCTGGCGGTATGCCGCGGACGGCTCGGTCGCGAAGGCCTCGCCACCCAAGGAGACCAAGGTCTTCGAGGTCGACGGTGTCGAGAAGGAGTTCGTGCTGGAGCGGGCGATCGTCGCGGACTTCGGCCTGGTGCGCGCGTGGAAGGGCGACCGTCACGGCAACCTCGTGTTCCACGAGAGCGCCCGCAACTTCAACCCGCTGGCCGCAATGGCCGGCCGGGTCACGATTGCCGAGGTCGAGGAGCTGTGCGAGCCCGGCGAGCTGGAACCAGACCGGATCCACCTGCCCGGCATCTTCGTGCACCGCGTGGTGCCGCTGACCCCGGAGCAGGCGGCCGAGAAGCGAATCGAGCGGCGCACAGTGCGCCCCCGCCCCACCGAGGAGGCCTGACATGGCGCTGACCCGCGAGGAGATGGCCGCCCGTGCGGCCCAGGAGCTGTCCGACGGCTCCTACGTCAACCTCGGCATCGGCCTCCCGACCCTGGTGCCCAACTACGTGCCCGACGACGTCGAGATCGTGCTCCAGTCCGAGAACGGCATCCTCGGCGTCGGCGCCTACCCGATCGACGGCGAGGAGGACCCAGACCTGATCAACGCGGGCAAGGAGACGGTCACTCTGCGGAAGGGATCGTCCTTCTTCGACTCCGCGACCTCGTTCGGGATGATCCGGGGCGGAAAGGTCGACGCGGCGATTCTGGGGGCAATGCAGGTATCGGCAGCGGGCGACATCGCCAACTGGATGATCCCGGGCAAGATGGTCAAGGGCATGGGCGGGGCGATGGACCTGGTCCATGGCGCCAAGAAGGTGATCGTGCTGATGGAGCACAACGCCAGGGACGGATCGTTCAAGATCGTCAAGGAGTGCTCGCTGCCGCTCACCGGACGGGGCGTCGTGCAGCGCATCATCACCGACCTGTGCGTCATGGACGTCACCGACCGCGGCCTGGTGCTGCGCGAGCTGGCCGGCGGGGTCACCGAGGACGAGGTCCGGGCCAAGACCGAGCCGGACTTCACCGTCGAGCTGAGCTGACCGACATACGACCGGGCTTCAAGCTCTCTGGGTTCACCGACGGCCAGGTCCTTGCGGGCCGGCCGTCGGAATGACCTGCTCGGTCAGCGCAGCTTGGCGCTGCGCTCAGGGCACCCAGCGGTTCCACTTCGCCCATGAAAGGCCGAGGAAAGTGCCGCCCCCGAACCCGCCCGCGCCGTTCCCCGGGAACAGCACCAAGGCCCCATCGGACGAGCGGCGGCCCACGATGTCGGCTCGTCCGTCGCTGCTCAGGTCACCGACACCGATGATCTGGCTGTACCCGGCCCACGACCCGCCGACGGTCCGCATGGTCGTGAAGCCGCCCTGGCCGTTGCCCGGGTAGAGGAACATCTGGTTGTCGGAGGCACGGATGGCGAGCAGGTCGGGGGCCCGGTCGCCCGTCACGTCACCGACTGCGGTGATCGCGCGGTGGACATTCCACCCGCTGCCGATCGCCCTGGTGCCGATGATCTTTCCCGACCCACTGCCCCGATCGAGGAAGAGGGCCCCGTCCGACGCGCGCCGGGCGATGAGATCACTGTGGCCGTCGCCGTCGAAATCGCCGGGCGCGATGAGCCGGTCGATGCCGAGCCACCCGGTGCCGATCTGGTAGCGCGGACCCGTGACCGCGCCGGTGCCGAGGCCGTGCCGGTAGTAGAGCACCCCCTCGGGAGTGCGCGCGATGACGTCGCCCCGGTTGTCGCTGTCCCAGGCGCCGGCATTGGTGACCAGGCCCTGGGTGGTCCAGCCCGCACTGCCCTGGATGGTCGTGTAGCCGCTGGGGCTGCTGCGCAGGACCTTGAGGTTGCCGTCTGGGTCGACGGCAAGCAGATCGGGCCGCGCGTCGGCGGTCAGGTCCTTGGGGAAGGAGTCGGCCGATATGGCGGGCGCTGACGACATCACCCACCAGTTGCTGCGCAGCCCGACCCGGAGTCGGAACGCCTCCCCGCTGACGGTGATGGACCCACGAGTGCCGAGCACCGTCATCTGAACCGCTCGGCCGCCCCACTCGCCCTGGCCGGATCGCGAGCCGATCTGCAGGGCGAGCATCGTGCCGACGCTGGGATAGGCGGCCTGGATCGAGCCGATGGACAGAGATTCGCTCCACCGGTTCGGGCTGCCGCTCACGACACCGTCGTAGGGGTCGGTCTTCACGACCTGGTAGGCCAGCGGACCACCTACGGTGATCCCACCGTTGCTCGAGGAGAACTCCGTCAGCGCCGGCTGTCCGGCATAGGTGATCGCTGCGCCGGTCGTGGCAGTGACTGCGCTCGTGGTGCGGCTGTCCTCCCGGCTCCGAGTCAGGGCCCCGGCGGAGGTGTAGTCGGCGACGCCACGGTAGACCTGGCATGCCGTCGAGTCGCAGGTGTCGAACAGCGTGGCCGGGTGCGCCCGCTGGCGGAGCGCGTAGCTGCGGGATGCGACCGACTGGGCGGCGAGCGCCACGGGCGCCCACGATGCCGGCATCTCGCCGGGCACGACGCTGAGCAGGTAGGAGTCCATGGCGACGAGGTTCACCGACAGGGCGCCCGAGCCGTAGACGTGGGTCCGCACCTTGCCGCGGTAGTCGCGCAGGGCTCCGGAAGGCAGGACGACGCGGAGACGCCCCGACGTGTGCTGCAGGGTCAGTGGCCCGGCCTTGTCCTTCCAGGATGAGCCGGTCCACGTGCCACTCGAGCGGTACTGCAGCGTGAGGCCAGCGCCGTCGCGAACCACCCGCCAACGGTCGATCGTGGCGCCGCTGCTGGTCTTGCCGGCCAGGGTGAGCGTCGTCGTGCCGTCGGTGGCCTGCAGACCGCCGCTGTAGACGGCGGTGGTCCCCCGCGTGCCGAGGTCGCCAAGGCGCACGCGCAGTGTTGGGTTTCCGCTGGCGGTGATCGTCGTGGCCGGGTAGTAGAACGCCACGATCTGCCGCCAGGTCAAACCCTTGGTGGCCGCCCCGTAGGCTCCCCACTGGCTCATCCCCCGGCCGTGGCCGTAGCCGCGGCCGGTGAAGGAGATCGTCGATCCGGAGGGCCGGGCGAACGTCTCCCGCTGCGGAGTACCGGCTGTCGGCGTGCCCAGCGCATAGACGGCCCCTGCGGCGGTCCGGATATCGCCGAGGCGGGAGTACATCAGGCCGCCGGGACACTCGGTCGCGTAGAAGTCGCGGTGCCCGGCTACACGAGGAAGCCGCACCTGCGTGCCGGCAGGGTACTTCGGGTTGCCTGCCGAGGTGTAGGTGTACGAGGTGCGGGGGTCGAACCCGGTGAGCCATGCCTTCCACGCGACGATCGTGCTGATCGCGCTGGTCGTGGCACTCGAGGGGGCGACCGCCGTGTGGTCACCGAGCGACGCGACGCCGAAGGTCTGCGAGTTGAAGCCCATGGTGTGGGCACCGATGACGTTCCTGCTCATGCCGCCATAGCGGCCCTCGAAGATCCGGCCGAACCTGTCGACGATGGCGTTGTAGCCGATGTCGCACCACCCCAGTGACAGGTGGTAGGCGTACATGCTGCGGATCATGGGCGGCACGTCGGCTGCGCTGTAGGTGTTGCTGTTGACCGTGTGGTGCACCACGGCGCCGGCGATCGGTCCGGAGTATGCCGGCCCGCAGTTGCGCTTGCCCTCGTCAGCACCCCACTCGGCCCGCGTGATGATGCTGGGGGCGGCGACCGCTGCGCCTGCCGAGGCGGCGGGCCGCTCTGCCAGGTGGGCGTCGGCGCCGGAGTCCCCGCCGTCGATCAACGTCGCGTGCACAGCGGTGGGGCGGTTTCCACGGGTGCTCTCCACCCGGAACGCCACCACGTCTGCGTCGCCGACGAACAGGGCCTCGGTCCCGGTGGCAGCGCGCGCGGCCTCAGGGCCAGCAGGGTCCGGTGCCTGGTCCAGGCTCGAGAGGGTCTGCCACGCCCCCCAAGCCCCATGGGTGCGGACACGTGCCAGGATCCGAAGGCCCGCCGGCGCCGGACCGCGGTAGGTCACCCCCACAAGATCGGTGCCATCGGGGAGTCCGTGGACCAGCGCGCCCGCGGCCCGAAGCCCCCTACTCGCAGCTGAGCCAACGGGAGCGGGAGGGATGTCGAGTGTGGTGACCCGGGGTGGCACCGGGTGCGCAGACGCCAGCAGTGCGTCGAGGGGTGTCATCACGGGCGCCACCACCGTGAGCGCGGTGAGCGCCACGGCCACAGGGAGCGTGATCCTGAGTCTCACGGGGTCCCCCCACTGACGACGTCACAGGCACGGCCCACGGGTACAAGGCCTGAAGCAGGCATTGTGACACACCCGTAACAAACACAACATACATCTCACAAAACCCACCAGCAACAACAGTCCCGTACGGCCCCTGGGCCACATCCCTCCCCGGCGTATTGCGCGAACACGGCGGCGTATGCCGGGCAGCCAGTGGCCGACATACGCCGCCGTCGTCTTCGCGGAGCCCGGGCGGCAGCAGGGGGTCAGCTGTTCGCCGCGGCCGCCAGTGTCGAGGCGTAGACCGCTGACGTCCCGCCCACCGCCGAGACGGTCTCGAGCAGTGGTGTCGACTCCAGGGTCGTGGCCGCAGGCCTCTACCAGCGATGACGGCTGGGTGAGGGCCATCAACCGCTGGCGCGTTCCGGCGACCAGGGAGTCGACCAGGTTGGCGTCCGCGCCGGAGGTGAGCACGACCTCGGAGGTGTTCGGCAACAGGGGCCGGTAGAAGGATGCGACAACGCTCGACGTGGCGTAGCGGTTGCTGCCGGAGAGCCTGGTGAAGGCCACGCCGAGCGAGGTGAGCTGGCTGTCGACGGTGGTGCTCACGACCGCAGTGCCGCCGACGATGCGAGCAGTCTTCGCGCCGGTAGCGGTGAGACCGCTCCGAGTCGCACTGGCCAGACCGGAGGCTGGGGTCAGCAGGATGGGCTCGACAAGCGCCGAGGCAGGACCCGATGCGCCCAGGGCGTCGGGAAGGCCGAACCCACCGGCGATGACCACGGCCGACACCGTCCGCCGGGCAGCGATCTGCGCCGCGACCTTCGCGGCCGTGTCGTAGCGGTCGACCCCGGCGACGCGCTGCACGGTGAGCCCGCGGCTCTGGAGCTGGCTCACCACGGTGTCGGAGACAACACCGGTGCCGCCGATGACGTATGCCGTCTTGACGGTCGAACCACGGCGGTTGAGCTCGGACACCGTCGCCGTGGGCAGGGACGACTTGGTGGTCAGGAGGAGCGGAGCTCCGAGAGTCGCCGCCAGCGGACCCGACACCGACGCGTCCGGCAGCGTCGCGCCCCCGGCGATGACCACCGATGTCGCGTTCGGTGCCACGCTCGCGGCCACCGCGGCGGCCACCGCATACCGATCCGCCCCGCTGAAGCGCTGGGTCAGGTGCCGGATCGCAGTGGACTTCACGTAGGTGTAGGGAGCGGCGCTCGTGGTGGCGATCCCGCGGAAGGAGTCGCCCGTGATGGTCGCCGTCGCGCCTGTTGAGGATGTGGCCGTGGCCGTCTTGACCCCACCGTTCACCGTGCGGTTGCGCAGGTCGAGACGCACGACGTCGGGAAGCCCGAAGGCGCTGGCCATCGATGAGCCGACCGTCACCTGCTTCCAGGCCGCATTGGGGTTGCTCGGGCGCAGGCTCCAGTGGTCGTCGACCCCGCGGAGGTACGGGACGGCGCTGCCACCCCACACGTCCTCGTTGTTCTCGGTGCGGCCCCCCGACGACGCCATGTAGAGCGCCTCGATGATGCTGCTGTTGTAGCGGGACACGTATCCGGAGGTCGTCGCGCCGGAGGCTCTCACCGCGTTCTTCCAGCCACTCCAGTAGGGCAGGTCAGCGTCGGACGGGTAACCGCCGTACACCTGGTCGCGGATCGTGTCGTAGAGGTGGCAGTTGCACGCGCTCTGGACCCCGGCGGACAGTTTCCGCAGGGCATAGCCACGGGCCGCCGCCGCCTGGGCCTTGAGCGCCTCGGACGACCACGACCAGGGCATCTCGCGCAGGTAGTCCAGGTATTCGTCGTGGATGCGGACGAGGTTGGCGACCTGGAGGGTGGTCGAGCTGATCGACGTGGGGGTGGGGGTGACCTCGGTGCTGCCGTCGCGGTACTTCGTCCCGCCAATGTCCATCAGCGTCGCGTCGTTGGCCAGGGAGTCCCAGGCGAGCGTCGCGGAGGTGCCGGTGAGGCTGGTCGCCCCCGAGCAGCTGGCGCATTCGGCCTTCACGGAGGTGGAGTCGGGCCGGGTGAAGGTCACGGAGCCGCCCGCAGCGCCGGTCATCACGGTGCCCCCGACGGTGACCGTGAACGCGCCTCCCCCGCTGGTCAGGGCCGAGGACGTTGCCGTGACGGACGACGCACCGTTGATGATGTTGACCTTGATGACCTGGTTGTCTTGGACAGCGTCATAGGTGGTGCCTGTGTAGTAGTGGGTCAGAATCTGCGACGCGGTATACCCGTCCTTGGCCATCTCCCAGGCGCCGTACTGGCTCATGCCCAGGCCGTGGCCCCAGCCCGCCCCATGCAGCACCCATCCTGCGGTGGTCGCCGTCGTCGTGGTCGTCGCTGCAGCGATCATCGCGGAGGTTCCGCCCGAGCCCGTGGTCTGCGTGTCAGAGGTCGTGTCAGAGGTCGTGTCAGAGGTCAGGCGCGGCTGGTCCACCCCCCATGCCGGAGCGGGGTTCGGCGCGGTCGCCGCGCTGCTGCTCGTCGGCAGGGACAGGGCGAAGGCCGCCGCGGCGGCAGCGAGAAGGGCCACGGAACGGGCGGGATGTGCGGTGGTGGGGAAGAGGCACCGCGGCAGTCTGCCACAACAGTCACAGCAGTTGCGTGAACGTTTTGACCTCTTTTGTCTGTTACGTCGCCGAGGGGTGGATCGTCGCGATGTGCTCGATCAGTCCCGTCGTCGAGACCGACGGGGTGCGGGGGAAGTAGACCACGTCGCAGACGTCGCTGACCCAGTCGAAGCGGCCCTTCCAGTCGTCGCCCATCGCGAGGACGTCGGCCTGGTACTTGACGATGTAGTCCTTCTTGAGCTCCAGGCTCTCCTCGAGGAAGACCTCGTCGACCATCTTGAGGCTGCCCACGATCTCGAGGCGCTCCTCCTGCGAGAACACGGGTGGGCGGCCCTTCTTCGACATGTTGAGCGCGTCCGCCGACACGCCCACGACCAGCCGGTCGCCCAGGTCGGCAGCCCGCTGGAGGATGCGGATGTGGCCGACGTGGAGCACGTCGAACGTGCCGAAGGTGATGACGGTGCGGGAAGTCACGAAGCGAGGCTCCTCGGTGCGACGGCGAGCGTGGGAAGCGGCGTTCGGCCGCCGCTGGGTGAAGGCGCCATGAGCGGCGGCCGAACGCAAGGGTACCCGGGGTGGCAGCGGCCTGCCCGCCCGCGGGCGTGGGTCCGCCCGTGCGCTGCTTGCTCCGCGGGCCAGGCCCGGGCGGCGAGTCGTCGCAGCGGTGCCGTCAGGAGCGCGCGAAGGCGCGGGCCGCGTCGAGGATCGACTCGCCCCCCAGCCCGGCACCATCGCTGGGCCGTCCGCCACGCACCACGGCATCGGCAAGGGCAGGAGCCGACGCCGCTGACAGCTCCACCCGGGCCGGGCGCGCTGAGACGTCCGTCGCAACGACCCGGGCGCCGCATTCGAGGGCCTCGCGGACGATCACCGAATCGCCCTCCCAGGTCGTGGGGCGAAGGAAGACGGCGCTGCGCGAGAGCCCCCGGCGGACCTCCGCCGGGGAGAGGTTCCACGTGAGCTCGGCCCACGGCAGCCGCGCGACCTGGGCCCGTAGCGCGTCAACCGGTGGGCCGTCGGTGCCATAGGCAAGGACGAGCAGGCGGGCGTCCGGCCAGGACTGGCGGACCAGCTGCATGGCCTCGATGGCGAGGTCCATGCCGTAGTGGGGCTGGTTGGCGTTCGTCGAGACGGCGACCAGCCCTGGGTCGCGCTCTGCTTGCTCCAGGCCGGCCATGGCGTCGGCGGGCTCGCCGATATAGGGCGTCACCACGTGCACTCGCTCGGCGAGCCGACCGGGCACGGCCCGGACGATCTCGCCGTTGACTCCCCAGATCTCGTCGTAGACCCCGAGGCTCGCGGCCAGCAGACGCCGCTGGACGCCCGGCATCCGATCCACCTGACGGGCCGTCGAGCCAGAGTGGAGCACCAGCGCGGCCCGCCCGGGCAGGACGGCGAACACCGGTGCCAGCACGATGGCCCGCCACAGCCGGGTGATGTGGAAGATGTGGCGGGTATGCCGGCCACTCACCGCCCGCAGGCCACACACCGCCCGCTTGGCGGACCCCGTGTCGACGTAGGTCACCTCGTGGCCGTCGGCCCGAAGGCGATCGGTGAGCAGGCGCACCGTGCGGGTGACGCCACCGACCTCACCGTGCTCCTGGGCCCACTGCACGACCCGGTGTGGGTTCGCCGGTCCCGTAACCGGTTCCGTCGTTCGAGCTGCGGCCACCTGCGTATCCCCTGAGTCAGTCGAGCCGCGAACTGGACAGCACGGCGAGCAGGTGACCCGCCGCCGTGATCACCACCAGCGGCACGAGCACGACGAGCAGCGCCTGCGTTCCGGCAAGGTCGCCGCGAACGACGTCGACGAGCGCCGCGACCAGCGCGAGCAGCGAGAACTCGATGGCGATGAACGCACGGAACACGGGCACGTAGGAGAACCCACGGCGCAGGGCCGCCAGCCCCGTCGTCTTGGGCCGCGCAGTCGCCGCCACGTCCTCGAGCATGGGCCGGCCGGTCTTGGCTCGCGCCACGTGCACCAGGTCGGTGAAAGCCTTGTTGACCAGCACCACGATGGCCACGAGACAGCCCAGCACCGTCCACCCGCCGACATCGCCCGGGTGGGCGGGGCTCCAGCCGTCAGCCCGGAGGCCGAGGGCCACGGGCAGGGTCCCCTCGGTGAGGTAGTGGCCGACCCGGTCGAGGTAGATGCCGGCCGGGGAGAATCGCTGCCGCCAGCGGGCCACCTCGCCGTCGCTGCAGTCGAGCAGGACCTGGACCTGCATGGCGAGCGCCGCCAGGAGCGGACCCCACAGCCACGGCAGCGGAAGCGCGAGCGCCACTGAGCCGAGCAGGCCCACGCCGATCATCAGCCCGGTCACGCCGTTGGCGGAGATGCCCGTCGGCAACAGGGCCCGCGTCGCGTAGAGGCTGAGGTGGCGGAGGTACAACGCACCTGCCCAGTGCTCGGCGTTGTAGCGGGCGATGTGCTCCGGCGGCTGGGCCACCGCGCGGAGCTCGGCCAGGCTGGGGTGGTTGTCGGCCGGGTCGTGGGCCACCGCGGGCGCCTGGTCGCCGCTCACCCTGGAACCCCCAGCAGCTGGACGTGCGCTTGGGCTTGTGCCGCCGCCCAGGCCCGCCAGGCCCGAGCCGACTCCACGGCATACACCGTGATCAGTGCCAGGGCACCCAACCCGAGCAGCCACGGAACCGCTGGGGGCGCCAACCACGCCACGAGGACCAGCAGGAGGATCCGACCATCCACTCCGAGGGTGACCGCCGTGATCCACCGGGGCGGGGGCTGGCCGGTGTCGCGCAGCCGGTAGACCACGTCGTAGCGGTGCCAGGCCACTGCAGCGAGGTACGCGAAGGCAACCCAGCGCTGCCGTTCGGCGAGCCCGCTCGCAGCCGCAAGGGCGATCGCCGCCTCGGCTACCCACAGCAGGGCGGGGGCCTGCCAGCCCAAAGGATGCTGTAGCGCCGGGCGACATCCCACGCCCGTGAGCAGAAGTCCGACCAGGGCCACGGGCAGCGCCACAGCGGTTGGTCCCCGCCACAGCAGGACGGCGGCGGCGAGGGTCAGCGGAATCCCCAGCACGGCTGCCCGGAAAGAGGCCATGAGGATGCGGCCCGCGCCCATCGCGAGCGGCCCGAGATCGGTCTGGTAGTCCAGGTGGCCCCAGCGGGTCGGCCCGAGCAGCGGGTCGCGACGGTACGTGTCACGCCCGAGCAGGGCCTTGGCGGTGCGGCCGCCCTGCGTCCACACCAGAGCGATCGCCACGGCTGCGGCAAGCAGCCACAAGACCGCTGCCGGCTCGAAGGTCAGCAGGCCGAGCGACAGCAGCAGGTAGCGTTCGGCGATGGGCAGGTGCAGGACCTTCTTCGCCCAGAAGATGGCCCGGGCACGCCGGTCCGCAGGAGGGAGGAACTCGAGGTCGGCGTCCTCGGCGCCGAGGTCGCGCGGGTCGTCGACCGGGAGGATGTCAGCTCCCAGAGCGGACTTGGCCGTCCTCGAGCGGCGGACGTACGCGTAGTCCTCCAGGTGGCGTGCCGTGACCAGCACCATGGTCGTTATCGCGAGCAGCCAGGCCTCGTCGTCGCGACGCACAGCGACGGAGGCGACCGCGGCGAGGATCGAGTATTCCTTGACCCTGTCGCCGACCGCGTCGAGCCACGCGCCGAAGGCGCTGAAGCGGCGCGAGAACCGTGCAATCTCGCCGTCGACGCAGTCGACCACGAGTGCAGCCTGGAGCAGCACCGCCGCGGCGACCCACGTCCAGCGGTTGTCGACCGCCGCAAGACCAGCGGCGAGCAGCCCGAGACCGAGGCTGGTCACGGTCACGACGTTGGGGGCCCACCCGTGGCGCAGCCCGAATCGGGTCACCCTGCGGGAGATCGGCCGGATCACCTTCGTGGAGAAGAGCCCGTCGCCGCCCCGGGACGCGCCGGCGAGTCGCTGCTGCCATGGCGACCCCGGGGCGCCTTGGCTCAGCGTGCCCGCCCGCTCGACGGTGAACGGCCCGAGCGGGATGGCCGCGACCCCCAGCCCGCCCCGCACGAGGGCCAGCAGGACCAGGTCGAAGGGATCAATGGTGGCGTCCTGTGCCGAGGCAGCCTGGGCCGCCGCCTCCAGGATGTCGCTCGCCGCGGCGCGGCGGGAGGCCGCGATCCGCAGCACCCCGGGCGCCAGCGCCGTCGGGCTCGAGACTGCGTGGGCGGAGGTTCCCACGGAGTGGACCTCCCACAGGTCGCGCTCGGTGCGCAGCCGGGTCATCTCCCGGGCTGGGCCGACGACCGACGTCGCCTCGATCGTGGCCACCGCTGTCGGGTCGCCCGGTCGGTCCAGCAGGTCGAGCAGGGCAACCGGCGAGATGCGGAGCCCGTCGGCGACCACGATTGCCGGTGAGCGGCCTGCCCATGAGTCACCTGCTGGAGAGTCGCCCGGCGGGGAGTCGCTTGCCGAGGTGTCGCTTTCCTCCCTCAGCAGTTCGGCAACGAGGGACAGCCAGCCGCTGGCGGCGGCGTCGACCCGGCGCACGCGAGCCGGGGCGAACTCGTCAAGAGTCTCGCGGAGGTCGTGCACCTCGGGACGCTCATCGCCCCGCCCGAGCAGCAGGGTGTCCGCGCCTGCGGAGTATCCGTGGACCCGGCGGGCCGCTTCGTTGCCGACGAACGGCGGGGCGTCCAGCTTCACAGGACTGAGTCCGAGTCGGCGTTGTATTGACCAAGGACGTCCATGATCGGGCCGTCGGCCGCGAGGTGCCCCGCGCGGAGATACAGCCCGCGCTTTGCGAAGCGCTTCAGGTCGTTCTCCGAGTGAGACACGAGGAAGAGCGTGCGCCCCCGGTCGAGGAGGTCCTCCATCCGCCGGTAGCACTTCTCCCGGAACGCCCGGTCGCCCACCGCCAGCACCTCGTCGACCAGGATGATGGGCTCGTCCAGTGTCGTGATCACGGCAAACCCCAGCCGCACCTGCATGCCCGAGGAGAAGTGCCGGTAGGGCGTGTCCAGTGAGGAGCGCACCTGGGGGCCGGCGAACTCGACGATGGAGTCGAACCGCTCGTCGATCTGGTGCTTGGTCATGCCGTGAAGGCCGGCGGTGAGATAGATGTTCTCTCGGGCACTCAGCTCGCCGATGAAGCCACCAGTCAGCTCGATGAGGGGGGCCACCCCCCCGCGCACTCGGACCCGCCCCTCGTCAGGCAGCAGCACCCCGGCGATCATCTTCAGGAGCGTGCTCTTGCCGCCGCCGTTGGCGCCGATGAGCCCTACCGCCTCGCCAGGCTGGACGGTGAAGGTCACGTCCTTGAGCGCCCAGAACGTCTCCGAAGGCGAGGAGTTGCGCCGCTGGAGAACCATCTCCCGCAGCGACATGCGGCGGCGCCGAGCCCGGTAGAACTCGATGCCGAGGCCGTCGACCTCGATGACCGGGTGCACGTCAGATCTCTTTCAGGATGGCCGGCTCGAGCCGCCGGAAGACGACAACCCCCACGACGAGGGCCAGGATGGTCAGGGCCGCACCGATGAGCACGGGCAGCAGTCGGATCTGGTCGGCCCAGAACCCCGCGCGATACAGCTCGATCACCCCGGTCATGGGGTTGAACGCCAGGACGAGGCGCAGGGACTTCGGCGCGTTGTCGATGCTGTAGAGCACCGGGGTCGCGTAGAAGCCCATCCGCAGGACGATCCGGACCACCCGGGACGTGTCCGTGACCAGTGTCGTGACCGGCGCCAGGATCAGGCCGAGGCCGATGATGAGCAGGAACTGCATGACCATTCCGACCGGGAAGAGCAGGATCGCCCAGTACAGGTGAGCCTCTCCCTGGACGAAGTAATAGAGGAAGAAGGCGGCAAGCACGGGCAGCGACAACAGGAACTCGATGCCCTTGGCAATGACGACGCGCACCACCCAGAGCTCGCGCGGCAGGTTGGTGGACCGCACCAGCTTCGCCTCGCTCAGAAGGGCCCGCGCCGTCTCCGTCATCGACTGGGAGAACCACTGCCACGCGAGGAGCCCCACCAAGAGGAACAGGATGTACGGAGGGAATCCGGTCTGGCGCGCCTTGAGGATCTTCGTGAAGACGACGAAGTAGACCATGGCCATGGCCAGGGGGTCGAGGATGGTCCAGAGGTAGCCCAAGACGCTGCGCGCATAGCGCACCCGGAGATCGCGGCGCACAAGGGTGGCCAAGACCTGTCTGCGCTTGGCTACCGCGCGGGCTTGGTCGATGAGCATCATCGGTGCATTGCCTTGTCGTCTCGCCCTTCATGCCGGGTGTCTTCGCCGTCGGCCCCTGGCCGCACTGCCCCGTGAGTGTATTGCCCGCCTGAGCGTTCCTGTGGAGCGGTGCGAGGGGCGGTATGCCGGGGCAGCTCAGCTGCGCGTCCCATCCATCACCGGCGAAGGCAGACCAGTTTGGCGTTCCTCGCAGCTACGCGGTAGCCGAGGCCCTTCAAGAGGTCGACCGCCCGACCCCGTTGGGGGCCGACACAGGCAGTGTCGACGCTGAGCGCACGCAGGGGACCGGCCACAACGTCGGCCGACGGTGTCCTGCTGTCCACGAAGGTCTGCAGTGCCAGCCGATCCTGCGCCCGGGCGGCCGGGATACCGGCGTAGATGCTGAGGTAGAACGTGCGCGCGGAAACGGGATGCACGTCGACGGACATGTCGGCCAGGACGCGGGACGTGTCCCAGGGCGCGAGCACGACATCACCCGGCTTCGAGACCTTCAGCGCGAGGCGAGCCGAGGCCTCCGCGCCTGGTGGAGTCTTCCAGTCAACCGGGGCAACCCACCGCGCCCCGTTCGCCGGGGATCCGATCCAGCTGCCACCGCCGGCGACCGGCAGTAATGCCGCCACAGCGCCGACTGCGGCCGCGACCACCGATCGACCGCGCAGTGGCACCAGTGCCGCGGCGGAAACCAGACCGGCGACGAGCAGGGGCACGGGAACGACCCACCACATGCGCCACACCACGCTGCTGACGCCTGCCGAGCTGGAGACCATCTTCGTCACGGGGGGAAGGAGCGCCACCGCGGCGGCTAGCACGACCGCGACGACGGTCGTGCGCGCTGCACGTGACTGCAGCCCCAGCCAGCCCAGCGCTGTGGCCAGCAGGGTGGCCACGAGCACACCGCCATGTCCTGGCACGGCGACGAGCGGGTCAAGATACGGGGACGCCCCGATAGCGCGCAGCGAAGCTGCTCCTGAGGATGCTGCAACGTCGGCCGCTGCCGGTGTTCGAGACTCCTTCGCCGGGGCGAGGAAGATGATCACGAACCCGCAGACGGCCGGGTAGACAAGTGCCGCGACGAGTCCAGCGGCGCGGCGGACACCCGATGCGAGGTAGGCGCCCACGATCAGGCCCCCGAGCAGCACCGGGACGAGGAACACCGCGGTGTTGCTTGCGCCCACGGCAGCCACGACGGCGAGGAACGTGAGGATCGCCCTCCGGCTGCCGCCGCGCCGGATGTAGTCGATGGCGCAGGCCGTGAGCAGCGGGATGGCGACGGTGGCCAGCACACTCTTGCCCTGCCACATTCGGACGGCGAAGAAGTTGCCGAAGGAGGCGCCGGACCCGGACATGAGGAGGAAGACCACGGCGGCGGAGAGTCCCAGGGGAGCCAGCCTGAGCCGGCATACCTGCACCAGCCAGGTCAGCGAGAGCACGGCGAGCGCGGTGAGCACCGGCGTCATCACGACGTATGTGAACGAGCCGGCCGATGTACCAGTGAGCCGGCTCACCGTCCCCAGGAGGGCCTCGATGCTGTGGACTGGGGGAGTGTGCGAAGCGGGAGCGGGGAAGACCTGGTCGCTGATCATCGTGTCGCGGAGGGGGAAAGTGCCGCGATCGGCCACCCACTCGCTGAGGTTGACGAAGTAGGCGTCATCTCCGTCGGGGCGCGCCAGGACGCTGCTGAGCACTCCACATACGAGGGCCCAAGACCAGCCGGTCAGCCAGAGACCCGGCGCCGCCTCTGGGGCCCCAATCGGCTCAGGGCGAGACAATGAGACCTCGTTGAGGCGGCGCGCCAGCAGTCTCTCGAGGACGAGATAGCCTGCGGCCCCGACGGCCAGTACGCCGACCGCCAGTCCGCGATAGTCGAGCAGGGCAAGAGCCAGGACGAGGAAGCCGACCACCAAAGCGCCCACGGTGAGCCTGCTGTCGCTGAGTCGGTCAGCCTCGGACCAAGCGTCCGAGGATCCCGGCTGCACGAGGATGGCGATGATGGCGGTCACGGTCACGCCGACCGCGAGGGTGGGCGCTGCGCCCAGCTTGACCACGAGGGCTAGCTGGTAGGTCAGCGTCCAGGCCGCGAAGAAGATCACGATGAGGCGCAGCCCGGTTCGGGTACCACGCTCCAAGGCACCCAAGGCGGTCGCACGGACGTCGGCCGGGGCGGCCCGACGGCTGGTGTCCGAATGCCCCAGGTCGATGCCAGTCACAGAAACCGCTCGATGAATCGTGCGGACGCGCGGCCGTCCTCCAATGACGTGAACCGCTCGCGAAAGGCGTCGTAGCGGGTCGCGAAGGCGCGGGAGACCTCCTCCACCGACGCGAGGGCGTCCACGACGTCGGCGGAATCGGTCAACAGCGGTCCCGGGGCCTCCTGCTTGAAGTCGAAGTAGAAACCCCGCAGGTGGTCGCGGTAGGCGTCGAGATCCCACGTGAAGAAGAGCATGGGCCTTCCCGTGTTGGCGAAGTCGAACATGACCGACGAGTAGTCGGTGATGAGGACGTCGGCGATGAGGTAGAGGTCACTGATGTCCGGATAGGTCGAGACGTTGCGGATGAAGCCGCCGAAGAGGTCCGCGTCGATGGCAGACCTGACGAGCTGGTGGCCCCGTATGAGCAGCACGCTGTCGTCGCCGAAGGCCCGGTGCATGCGCTCAAGGTCGAGCTTCATCGTGAACTGGTAGCGGCCGACGGCGTCGAAGTCGTTGTCGCGCCACGTCGGGGCGTAGAGGATGACGCGCTTGCCGTCAGGCAGCCCCAGCCGCCGACGGGCCGCCGCCCCCCGGGCCTCCCGAACGTCTCCTTGGTAGAAGATGTCGTTGCGGGGGTAGCCGATCTCGAGGAGCTCGCCGGGGTAGCGGAACGCGCGCCTGAGGATCTCCGTGGAGAACCGGTTGGGCGAGACGAGCGCGTCCCATTTGGCGACATCGTGGCCGAACTGCACGAGGTAGTTCTTGTTCGCCATCTGAAGGCTGTCGATGTCGAAACCGATGCGTTTCAGGGGCGTCCCATGCCACGTCTGTCCGTAGCGCGTGCCCTTCCGCTTGACATAGTGAGGCGGCATCGAGTCGTTGGTGACCAGCCATCTGGCCCTGGCCAGGTGCCGGAAGTAGGCCCGGCTGCCGGTGAGAACGACCTCCGCGCCGGTGGGCACCTCGACTGAATGGTCGGTGACCGCCCAGACCCTGCGCCGTGGATCGCCCCGGCGCACCAACTCCTCGTAGACCGCTCGGGGGTTGTCGGAATACTGCTTGCCCTTCCACGACTCGAACAGCACCGTGTCCTCGACGGGAAGGTGACGCTGGAGCCGGTAGCCGTACTTGCGGGCCCGCTCGCGGTGGAAGGCTCCCCGGTCCGCGTAGTCGCCTGAGGCGTCGACGAGGAGCTGCAGCTCGTGCCGATCGCTCGAGCGGAGCGCAAGGCTGACCCCTTCGACCATGCCCGTCTCACCAAGCCGGTCCTCCGCGACGCTGCCGACCCGGACGGCCCGCTGCCGCTGCCCCTCTTCGTCCGTCGAGACAAACCACTGCCAGAGGCCCGGCGTCAGCCAGCGCAGGACTGGGCTTCCGGGCGTGCCATTGGCGGGCATGAGGAGCGACCATTCCTCACCGGACGTCTCAACCGGAAGCACGTGGTTGGTGCCGTCGCCAGTCGACAGCACCAGGGCGTTAAGGTCCATGCCGTTGCGGACGCCCGACACGAGCAGGCCTTCCTCGCGCCACGAGAAGTCCGTGAGCACCGGACCAGGCCTGGTATCCACCAAGATCGCGCCACGGCCATCGTCCTGCTGCACCACGATGCTGCGGCCTCGCATGGACAGGTACGTGTCTTCCATGTCCGGTGACAGGTCCAGCCCTGCGGACGGCTCGGCGCTGCTGTCCTGGTCGACCTCCGCCAGGCCGAGCTGCCACGTCCGATCGCCCAGCGAACTGCTCCGGATCTCCAGCTGGTCGGCGTGCACGGTGGCGGTCGCAGTGCCCCCGGTCCCCTCGAAGGGAACCACGAGGGCGTGGAGCGAGTCGGTGCGCCGGAGGTACAGGGCCGCGCGCTGGTCCGCCGGTCCCATCCAGCGGATGGTGAAGGAGACCGCGTCGTCGACACGGGCCACCCGCTCGAGCACGGCCGGGACCCGCCGCACGGATATCACGAAGCTACGGCCGTCGAACCCGGGCACAGCGAGCTCGCCCGGGGCGACGAAAGCCCTCCGAGGGTGACGCCCTCGACCAAAGTCGGGATTGCCGACGCTCGTGCCACGACGCGCGGCCGGCGCGGCCACTTGGGCGACCAGGTCGAACCGGGCAGCCTGCTCGCTCTCGCCCAGGGCGAGCTGGCGCGCTGCGACGCGTGCGACGAAGCCGGCGGCGTCGTAGGAGACCGGCGCACCCGCGCTTGCGGTGAGGTCCGGACGGTGTTGCCGCCGCGCATGCACGACCTGCCGACGGTCCTGCTTGGCGTCAAGCCGCCGCAGCTGGAAGCGACGGACCGACGAGAGCCCTCTGGCCTCCGAGACCCGCGAGATGAACGCGTGGCCGTCCACCATCAGGTCGCCGCCTTGCCACCACACGTCGCGGATACCAGTGCGGAGTGGCTGGCTGCGAGTCACCTCGTAGACCTCCGCCGGGATGCCCTTCTCCGGGTCCCCCCGGAACGGCAGGTCGGCGAACAACCGCAACCCGGACCGAACGAATCGGTAGCGGTTGGCCGGTGAGCGGTAGAAGTCTTGGAGCTCACGCAGCTCGTCGAGCATGTCGTGCTCGATGAGGTGGTACTGGAGGCGTCTCAATGGCGCGAGGTCCGACACCGACGTGACCGGCACTCGCCGAAGGTAGGACCTGGCCTGGACCAGGACCTCCTCCTGAAATTCCGCGTCACCTTCGTGCAGCACGTCGAGGAACAGCGGGATGTCGAAGGTCAGCACCTTGCGGTCGTGCAGAACCTTCCCCGCGCGGTCCCCCGTGCGACCCAAGAAGTCGTCGACCGCGCTGACGGCAGCCATGCGGTCGACGAGGTTCTTCTTCTCGGAGCGTCGCTGCGTGATGGACTGCTCCGCAGTCTGCCGTTCTCGCCAGAGATAGACGGGGTCCTCGAGGACGTCCACAGAGGTGGCCAGGAAGTGTGCCGGCAGCGTGAGTGGGATGTCCTCGTAATAGACCCCCTCGGGGAAGCGGAGGGCGTGTTCCTTGAGGAAAGCCGTGCGGTAGATCTTGTTCCACGCCGTTGTGTCGAAGATCAGTGAGGGCTCCTCCCGGATGTGGGTTCGCATCCGGGTTCCTACGATGGCCCTGCGGTGCAAGGGCGACGTGAACGTTCGCGCTCCGTCGAAGCGCAGCACTCCTCCGGACACCATGTCCGAGCCGCTCTCGCGAACGGCGTGGAGCATCAGCTCGTACGCGTCCCTCGGAACAAGGTCGTCGGAGTCGACAAAGGCCACGTATTCAGCCGTTGCCCGGTCGAGGCCGGTGTTCCTCGCCCTGCCAAGGCCTCCGTTGTCCACGTGCACGGTCGACCAGTCGTCGCGGCCCGCCGCGAAGTCCTCCGCGAGCTGGCCCGAGCCATCGGTCGACCCGTCGTCGATCAGGATGACCTCGAGGTCGTCGAGCGTCTGCGCCGCGAGCGACTCCAGGCACGCAACCAGGTAGTCGCTCACGTTGTAGATGGGGACCACCACACTCAATGAGGGCATCAGGGGCGGATCCTTTCATCGGACGTCGGGTGCGGGCGGGGCTCGTGCCAGGGCCGCGGCAACTCGGGAGGTGATCCCATGGATCGTATGGGCAGTTCAGCGACTGACCCGAACCGGGCACACCTAGAAGGCGCGCTGCGGAGCCTTGAGGGTGCAGCAGCCGCACCTCTGCCGCATCAATCGGCGCCGATGGCGCGGTAGAAATCGCTCAGCGCCTGCTGGTTATAGGCCACGGGGTCGAAGGAAGGGTTGGGCACCTCCCCGCGCAGAGCCGCCCGCATTCCCTCCGCCAGCGCGTCGACGTCACGGTCGACGACCAGGCCGACACCCTCGGCCAGTGCCCCGCGGACCGAGCCGAAGGCAGTGGCCACCACCGGAAGGCCGAGAACGCGCGCCTCGAGGATGACCATGGGCTGACCCTCGTAGTCACTCGACAGCACGAACACGTCACAGCAGGCCATCACGGCCCAGGGATTGGCCTGGAGTCCCGCGAAGGTGACCGCGTGACCGATCGCGAGATCGGCCACAACCTGGTGGAGGTGCTGTTCGAGTGGTCCGGACCCGATAACCACGAGAGCAGTGTTCGGGTCGTCGGCATGGACCTTGGCGAATGCCCGCACCAGACGCTCGTGATTCTTCTCCGGCGAGATCCGCCCAGCCGTGACGAACGTTGTGACACCGGGGCGGCGGGGGTTCACCCGCTGCGCGAGACGCCGCTCGATCTCATCCCTCAGGTGAGGTATGCCGTGGAGTTCGGCCAGGTCCTCGGCAACCGGCACCTGCCCCGGCGCCGGCTCGAGGACATGGTCGCCCGGCCACAGCGCCACGTGACCCTCGACACCGTGAACGGCCCGAAGGATGCGGTCTGCGTCGATCGTGTTGCGGGCCCACGTGAACTTCCCCGGCGCCCCGTACTCCGACAGCCGGGTAGCGTTGATCTCGCACAAGGCCTCGCTGACCGAGACCAGGTGGTCGTAGAAGCTGTACGAAGAGAAGACCGCTCCGAGGTTGTTCTCGTGGGGCCGGCGTCCGTCGATCTCACGCATCTGGTCGGCCTTGAGGTCGTTATGCAGCCAGATCGAGCGGCTCTGGGCCGGCCCTTCCGCCATCAGGAACGACCACAGCGGCGAGTAGCCGCTGAAGTCCACGATGTGGTCGAACCGGCTGTCTCCAAGACAGCGGTACCACTCGTCCCTCAACAGGGCCAACATGACCTCGAGGTCGTGAGGGGTCAAGGTCGCTCCATGGTTCAGCAAGGCCTTGCGGCGGCGCCGATGCAGCTGGCTAGGCTGGAAATCCCCGATGCGGACGAATCGCCGCACGTGTGGCGGGATGGCCAGTGCGTTGCGGAAGGGGTCGCGGTCCTGCTTGTAGGTGTAGATGGCCGTGACGTCGAGGCGCGCGGGGTCGATCGAACGCAGCAGGCTGAGCGCGCTGGTCGTGATGCCGTTGGAGCGCATGCCGCCCAGGTGGATCAACAGCGACGGGCGGCCGTCTCGTCGGGTCTGGCGGACTCGGCCGCCGGTCTTCCGCCTCACCACGATATCGAGGACGCGCTCGGTGGCATTGCCGTCGTCAAAGGGCGTGAATCGCGTTCGAGCCGCCGCAAAGGCTGTGGCGTGCGTCCGCAGGGGGTCGTCGACGCTACCGGAACCAATAGCCGCGACGAGGTGGGCTAGCTCCAGGACGGTTTGTGCCCGAGGCCCGGGCAGCTGGTCCTCCGGCAGGTACAGACC
Source organism: uncultured Actinomycetota bacterium (assembly GCA_963715025.1). Taxonomy (GTDB): domain Bacteria; phylum Actinomycetota; class Actinomycetes; order Actinomycetales; family Dermatophilaceae; genus DASSJT01. The sequence goes on from CAVQQQ010000003.1 coordinate 287,910, forward strand.
GCGGGAGCTCGCGTAGTCGCTGACATCGGGTGTGAAGAACACGATGGGACGACCGGTGGCCAAGAAGTCGAAGAAGATGCTCGAGTAGTCGCTGACGAGTACATCCGTGATGCCGAGAATCTCGTTGGTGGCCACATCGTTGGGCACGAGGACTGCGCCCAGCTGTTCGTGGTGGCGGGCAAAGTCGTAGACCTGCTGGTGGACCTTGAGCAGGATGCGATGGTCTTCGGGGAGCGCCTCGGACAGGGCCGCGACCGTTGCCGCCAGTTCGGCGACATCGTTGGTCGGCCGGTAGAAGGACGTACCCCTCCAGGTCGGCGCGTAGAGCACAACCTTGCTGTCCAAGGGCACTGACAGCCCCCGGAGAGCCAGCCGCCGGACCAGGGCGGCCTTCCCCGCTGGCGTGAGCCGCTGGCGGTCGACGCGTGGATAGCCCTCCTCGATGACCGTGCCCTGGTAGATGTTGTCGAGGCGATAGGCCGACTCGTACATCTGCTCCGTCATGAACGGGCTCTGCGACACGAGGTAATCGGCCATCACGAAGTTCCGGACGACGTTGCGGGCGGTGTGCACTCCCTGGGGTTCGTCGTAGCCCATCGTCTTCAGGGGCGTGCCGTGCCAGGTGTTCAGGTAGATCTGGCCTTCGCGCTTGGAGAATCTGCGGAGGAAATGTGGCGTTGTTGACGAGAAGCCCTGCGGTGGCCAATTCCTTGAAGTAGCGGGCGGACCGGTACTTCACGAAACGCACCCGCTTGTCTCCGTCGAAGGCCTTCAGCGCGGCCGCCTGCCTGCGCGGCTCCCTCAGCGCCCAGACATGTGTGAGGTGCTGCTGGGTGGGATCAGCGAGAAGCGCCCGGAAGATCGCCTCCGGGTTGCACAGCATGCCGCTCCCCGCGAAGGATTCATAGAGGACGGTGTCGCTCTTGATCGGCAGCGTCCTGACGAAGGCGCGCCATTCGGCCGGCGCTACCTGCGACTTGGCGGGCGGTTCTGAGAAGTTTGACTTGGTCCAGGCATCGGCGCGCTCTCATCATGTGGGGAGGGACTCCGGATGCGGGGTGCAGGGGACGGCTCACTAGACTACGGTGTCGCGGTCGCGCGCCCCCTGCGGCCCGCTCTCCCCTGTCGGAGCAGAATCCTCGTGCTCACACCTGGCGTCACCGGCTGGAGCGACGTGGCTCCTGTGCTGGTCTGATCGCTATCGCCGTGCTCTTCGTCCCCGGAGTCGTGAGCGCGCGCCTGACCGGGATTCCGTGGTTCAGTGCACTGGGTATCGCGGCCCGTGCTCAGCACCACGATCGTCGTCGCCGGGGGCGTCGTGGCCGGAGCAGCCGGGCAGCCATGGGGGCTTGCGGCACTCTCGGCGACCACGGCGCGTGGTCTGGCCCACGGGCAGATCCTACCGGACGCTCTGCTTCGTGGGGACGGTGCGCCCGGCGCTCGAGGCAACCCCGGACGACTGGGGACTCTTCCGACCGGGGCCGGCCCGCACGCACCGAGGCCGGGACTGCGCCGGGCGGCGATGGACCGACTCGGGCAAGGGCGTCCACATCCGGCTTCTCGAGTGGGTTGTGCTGGCGGCTCGCTGGCATGCACGCAATCGCGGTCGCAGTCGTTCTGGTGCAGGTTTCCGGCTCGCCGGAGGCCTTCCCCCAGCATCCCGACACGATCTTCCACCTGGGCACGGCCCAGTGGATGGCTGAGCACCGGGACGTCTCAGTCCTCCACGCCTCCGGCTTCATGTCGGCAACCGGCACCGGCGCGTACCCTGCGGCCTTCCACGCCATGACGGCAACGGTGACCATGCTCATCGCCGGGTTCCCGCGTCGTGGCTATGTCGTGCTTCGTTCTGATCGCCGCAGGCGTGGCCTGGCCCGTCGCCCTGGTGGTGCTGGCCCGCACCCTCTTCGGCGCCTCGCCCGTCGGTGACGCTCAGCGCCGCGGCCAGCAGCGTGCTGTTCACCGCCTTTCCGTTCATGCTGATGGGCTTCGGGGTGCTCTGGCCCAACCTCTTCGGCCAGGTGCTTCTGCCGGCCGCTCTCGCCCTGGGCGCCGCGGTCCTCGCGCCCCTCATGCCGGTCGCTGATCCGGTCCTCAGCCCCAGTAGAGCCGGGCTCGTTCTGCTCGCGGCTCTTCCTGGCCTGACCGTCGCGCATCCCAATGCCCTGCTGACCTTCATGCACCTCGGCTTGTTCGCAACCGTCGGTGCCCTCGGCGCCGCCGCATGGCGCCGACGCCGGGCGAGCACCGCGCAGGCGTGGCTGCTCGCGGCTGCAGCGGCTGTGCTCCCGCTTGCGTTCGCCGTCGGCTTGACCGCCGCGCGGCCGGAATCCATGGTCGATTACCGGGAGACCCGGGCCCGAGCTCGACACCCGTGCCGCGCTCGTCGACACGCTGATCTTCGCGCCCCGGGACGCCGGCTCGCTTACCGTGCTCGACCGTGATCGTCGGTCTCGGCGGCCTCATCGTGCTCGTCAAGCATCGCAGCGCCGTTGGGTGCCGGTGTCGACCGGTCTACTTCGCGACGCTGTTCTTCCTCAACGTGGCGGTGGACACACCCTGGGCGCGCTACTTCACGTGGCCCTGGTACAACAATGCCGTCCGCTCGCGGCCGTCGGCGTGCTGCCTGCGGCCCTGCTGGTTGCGGCGGCATTCAGTTGGGCGGCGAGCGACAAGTCGAGCCGTATCGCCCGCCGCTGGCGGCTGACCGAAATCGTCGCATCGGCGCTCGTGTCGGCGCTCTTCCTGGGCTAACGCTCGGCTATGTGGGGGTTCACAAGCGATGGCTGAACCCGTTCTTCCACCCCGACCAGTCGCATTCGTGGGCCAGTCCGGCGGAGCTGGCCGCGCCCTGTACGCAATTCGGCAAGATGATCCCTACCGACGCCGTGACGGCCGCGAACCCATGGAATGGTGGCACCTATCTCTATGTGGTGAGTGGACGACGGCTGCTCGTCCCCACCGAGAAGGGGCTCAGCAAGGGGGATCGCGATGTTCTTGGCCGCGACCCTCGACCGGCCGGCGAGGATCCGCTTCGTGTGCGAGGCCGCACGCCGCCAGCACGTCGAATACGCGATTGTCGGAGGGAAGCCGTTCGCCTGGGCGACTGGCCAATCCCTAGCGCACTACCACGGTTTCGACGCGGTTGCCCACTCGCCGGCCTTCACTCCAGTGGCCCACGCCGGCCCGTACACCCTCTACCGTCTGACCCGCTGCGCTGCGGGCTAGCCCTCGGGTGACGCCGCGCCGGGATCGAGCCGGACCCGTGAGGTCAGAAAGCCCCAGCCCCACGACAGGTGCATCGTGGGCAGCACCAGGGGGAGCCACAGCCGGTCGAGTGGCCGGAGCCGGCGATCGCGCAGCGCCAGCCCGCCCAGCGTGGTGAGCACGAGGTATGCCGCTGGGACGGCGAGCAGCCAGGGCTGCAGGATGCTTCCCAGCAGGCTCAGGACCAGGACGACCAGCACCGCCGGAGGAGCCAGGTAGCGCAGGTTGATCGTTCCCGCGTGCTGGCGCGACACGACTCGCCGCCACCTGCCGTAGTCGCAGTACTGCCTGGCCAGGGCACCCAGCGAGGCGCGGGGACGGTAGGCGACGCGCAGCTGCGGCGAGAACCACACCAGTCCCCCGGACTGCCGGATCCGGTGGTTGAGCTCCCAGTCCTGCGCCCGTACGAAGCGGCGGTCGTATCCGCCCATGCGGTCCAGCCACGCCCGGCGGAAGACGCCGAGGTAGACCGTGTCAGCCGGGCCCGACTCACCGCCGACGTGGAACCGAGACCCGCCCACGCCGAGCCGGGAGGTCATCGCCGCTGCAACCGCGCGCTCGAAGCCGGTCACCCCCTCTGCATCCATCAACCCGCCCACGTTGGCTGCCCCGGTCTCCTCGAGGAGCCGCACCGCGGTGGAGATGTAGTCGCGGTCGAGGATCCCGTGGCCATCGACCCGCACCACGACATCGGACGCGCTGGCGGCGATCGCGGCATTGAGGGCGTCAGGGGTCAGACCGCTCGGGTTGGCCACCGTAGCCACCCGGGGTTCGCGGGCAGCGAGGGCAGCGGCGATCTCGTCGGTGCGGTCGCGACTCGGCCCCAGGGCGAGCATGACCGAGGTGTCGCCGCAGTAGTCCTGGCCGAGAACGGCCTCGACGGCCTCCTCCAGGTGTCGCTCCTCATTGAGGACGGGAATGACGACAGCCACGCTCGGCAGGGCGGTGTGGTCCACGCAGGCTCCTCGGGATGGGAAACCCCGAGAGGATATCCGTGCCGCGCGAGAGTGCGTTTCACGGACTGCCCACTCGAGTGCGTACCCTGATCCCGATGACTGAGACGACCGACGCGCCCGGCGGGACAGGCCCCACGCCGGCCGACACGCCAGCCGGCATGCAAGCCACCGACATCGAGACCTCAGGGGTCTGGTTGGTGGTCCCGCTGTACAACGAGGAAGCCGTCATCGCAGACGTGATCCGCGAGACGCGCAAGACCTTCCCCAACATCGTCTGCGTTGACGACGGGTCCAGCGACAACTCGGCGGCCCGGGCCGAGGCCGCCGGCGCGGTCGTGGTCCACCACCCGGTCAACCTGGGCCAGGGGGCAGCGCTCCAGACCGGGTTCGAGTACGCCTTGGGCGTCCCTGGCATGCAGTACGTGGTGACCTTCGACGCCGACGGGCAGCATCAGGTCGCCGACGTCCTCGAGATGCTGAACCGGATGCGCCAGGGCGACGTCAAGGTCGTCTTCGGGTCCCGCTTCCTCGACGACCGCACGCACGCGTCAGCGCTCAAGAAGCTGGTGCTCCGCCTCGCTGTCGCCTACACCAACCTGACCACCCGGACCCGGCTCACCGATGCCCACAACGGGCTCCGAGTGCTCGACCGCGAGGTCGTCAGCCGCATCGACATCACGCAGAACCGCATGGCACACGCGTCGGAGCTGGTGGCCCAGATCGGCTCCATGCGCATCGACGGGGCCCGGGTGCCTTACGCGGAGGTCCCGGTGCACATCCTCTACACCGACTACTCCAAGTCCAAGGGTCAGTCGCTGTGGAACTCGGTGAACATCCTCGCCGACCTGTTCCTCCGTTGAAGCAGGAGCACCTGTGAAACTCGTCCTGATCCAGATCCTGCTGATCGCCGCCGTCATCGCGGTCATGTTCCGGCTCATGCGCGGCCGCGGGGCGCGCACCCAGGCCCTGCGCAGAATCGGACTCCTCGCGTTCGCGGGTGTCGCGATCCTGTCGATCCTGTTCCCGACCACGTGGAATGCCCTGGCCCACATCGTCGGGGTCGGCCGCGGTACCGACATGGTCCTGTACGCACTGGTGGTGGCCTTCCTGAGCTTCACCATCACGACGTACCTGAGGTTCCGGGATTTCGAGGCGCGCTACACCAAGCTGGCCCGCCGGATCGCCCTCGACGAGGCGCCCCGCCCGCCGGAACAGGAGCCGGCCCGGCAGCCCTGAGGCCGCCTACCTCTGAGGACAGGCCTTCACCCCTGAGGGCTGGCCGAGCAGCCCAGGTTGTCCGGTCACCCCGCCTGGCAGACCGCAGCGAGGTCGGTCTCGCTCGCCGCGGCAGTGACCGACGGAGCACCCGTGACCGACGGAGCACTGGTGACCGACGGAGCACTGGTGACGGAGGGAGCAGTGGTGACCGACGGGGCAGCCGTGACCGACGGGGCGGTCGACCCGGAAGGCGACCCTGTCGTGAGCCTCCCCGTCGCGGTGACCGAGGGAAGCGCCCCCGGACCGGTGGTCGCCGACGCCGTGGACAAAGGCTTCGGCTGCTCCTTCGACTTCTCCGAGGCTCGAATCGTCGAGCGGACGGTGTCCTTCACGAAGCTGGGCCGGTAGTCCCACGGCTTCATCAGGGGCGGGACGAAGTTGACGCTTCGGATCCGCTGCGAGCGTGCCTTGAGCGCGAGGTCGGCGAAAAAGCCGAGCTCCGACTGCGGAACGTCCGACTGCAGCAGCCCGGAGCTGGCCGAGGCGATGCTCCGGAATCGCAGCAGCACCGACTGGGGATTGAGCTGCTCGAGCATGGCGGTTGTGACGCAGCGCTGGCGGGCCATTCGCTCGTAGTTCGTCGAGCCCGCGCGGGAGCGGGCGTACCAGAGCGCGTGGTAGCCGTCGAGGTGCTGACGGCCTGGCTTGATCCAGCCGACGATCGGCGACGTGCCCCCGCCGATGGGAGTCCTGGTGCCGACGGTGATGTCGAGCCCGCCGAGAGCGTCGATCATCTTCCGGAAGCCCTTGAGGTCGACCATCACGTAGTAGTGGACGTCCAAACCGCTGAGGGCCTCGACTGCCTCCTCCGTGGCGAGCACCCCGGGATTCTTCACCTCGCGTGGGAACTGCGCCCTGTGGTCGTTCGCCCACGTGTACAGCCCGTTCAGAAGGCAGCTGTCTCCGCAGTTCCAGCCCTGGGGCATGAGGCGCTTCATCACCGACCCGCGGCGGAAGTTGATGTTCTCCGTGTCCCGAGAGAAGCCGAAGGTCACCGCGCGCCCGGTCTCCGCGTCGATGCTGACCAGCTGGATGCTGTCCGGTCGGGTGCCCACGCGGTCCTTCCCGGTGTCGGCGCCGAGCAGCAGGATGTTGAAGCGGCCGTCGGTCGGGTCGACGGCGCGCGACCCCGCGAACACCGTGCTGAGTGCGGCTCGCCCCGCCGCCACGGTGCGCGACGCCCAGGCCAGACCGCCGCAGGCCACGACCATCAGCACCACGGTGACCCCCGCGAGCAGCCGCCGTGTCTCCATGGACAGGCGACCAGGCCGAGCCAGCCGCCAGGCGTCGACGAAGAGCACCGCCCACAGCACGGCATACGCCACGAGGGACCATTCGACGATAGCCAGGAACCATGACCGCCCGACCAGCCCCAGGGCCAGCGACCGGTTGAAGAGGAAGGCCAGCCCGCACAGGACAGCCGCAACCCACAGGGCCAGCCACACGCGAAGACCTACACGACCGAGCCTTCGGTCCCCAGCGGCCAGTTGTGCGCTGCCGGGAAGGACCAGGGTGAGGACCACCAGGGTGAAGGCCCGCCGGCGGCGCAGCCGCGGGTTCATTGCCGACACCTTCGGCATGGCGGCCGGTCGATCGGAGAACTCCACCCCGGACTCGAGCGGCGGTCCGTACCGGGGTGGGCTCATAAGCCCAATTATCGGGACGCCTCGATCCGAATCCGTTGAGGTCGAGCCGAGCCCGAGTGTCGCACCACGCACTTCCCGGCAAACACACGGAAAGCGCCGCCTCGACCTCAGGGGAGGCGCCCGTGGCGAGCCGGCCGCGTTTGGCCGCAGTGGCGTCACCGTCGAAGATGTCTCCATGCCACGACGCCAGCCGGGTCCCGAGGACGCTCGTCCGATCCCCCAGCCACCGCGCTTCGAGGCCGATGGCGATGCCTACGTCGTCGACGTCCGTGGCCGTCGACCGGGCCAGACCCAGGCCACGTCCAGCGCCGCCCGAGAGCCGGTCGATTACGACGAGTACGGCGTCCCCCGGCCCAGCAGCGGCCGCGGCGGGGACGCTCCGGGCGGCCCGGAGAGTCAGCGCGTCGCGAGCCCACCCCGCCGCACCCGCCGCCGCTGGGGACGCGTCGTCCTCCTCCTCGTCGTCCTCTGGCTGGCCTTCTTGGTCATCACGCCCCTCCATGCCTGGAGCACGGTGACCAAGGTCGACACCGCGCCGCCCGGCGCCCGGCCGGCCGACTCGGGCGGCTACAACTACCTCCTGGTCGGGTCGGACAGCCGCGAGGGGCTGACCGCCGCGCAGCGGAAGGAATACGCCACCGGCAACGCTGCCGGCCGGCGCACGGACTCGATCATCCTGGTCCATGTCCCCGCCAGCGGCGGCGAGCCCGCGCTGATCTCCATCCCCCGCGACAGCTACGTCCCGATTCCCGGGCACGGCAGCAACAAGATCAACGCCGCGTTCGCCTTCGGCGGCCCGAAGCTGCTCGTGCATACGGTCGAGCAGGTCACGGACCTGCGGATCGACGGCTATGTCGAGATCGGGTTCGCTGGCTTCGCCTCTGTCGTCGACAGCCTCGGCGGGGTCGACATCTGCGTGAAGTTCAACATGAACGACAAGAAGGCCGGCATCAACCTCAAGAAGGGCTGCCAGACCCTCGATGGCAAGAACGCCCTGGGCTACGTCCGGGCGCGCTACTCCGACCCCCGCGGCGACATCGGGCGGGCCGAGCGCCAGCGGCAGTTCCTCGCCGCCATCATGAAGAAGGCCGCGACCCCCTCCACGGTGCTGGTCCCCACCCGCTACTGGGGGTTCACGCATTCTGCCGCGCGCGGCTTGGTCGTCGGCGAGGACACCTCCATGCGCGACGCGAGCCGGGTGCTGCTGGCCCTCCGCGCCGTGTCCAACGACGCAGGCCTCAGCCTGGTGGTGCCCATCGCGAGCACCAGCTACCAGACCAGCGCTGGCACTGCGGTCAAGTGGGACACCGAGCGCGCCCGCTCGCTGTTCTCGCTGCTGCGCAGCGACCAGCCCCTGACCCAGCCCCCGCCCGGCACCGACGGCAAGCCCTCGGGCGGCTAACCGCCGACCACGATGTATGCCGGCCCGGCCAGGCGACTCCCGACGCCTCAACTGGCTGGCCGGCATACCCCTTGACCCGGGCCGCCCCGGCTCCGGTGTCAGCCGCCGCAGGCCTGGGTGGTGCGCGCCGTCCACAGGGCGAGCTGGCCAGTGTCGCTGCCGATCCGCTGTTGCGCCGCCACCGACCGGGCGGCCGCCATCAGACTGCTCGATCGGTAGCCGCAGGCATAGGGCACGAGGCGCATGTAGCCCATCGCGTCGTCGAAGAACCGCGTGCCAGGATCGGGGTGCACCCAGCCCAGTGGCATCACGGCATCGAGGGCCGCCTGGCCAGCGCTCGGGTCGAGCAGCAGCTGCGCGTCGATCATCGCGGCGTTGTGGTTCCAGTCTTGACGTTTCGTGGGTGACGCAGAGCTGTAGGGCCACCACCCCGCCCTCTGCAGGAGCGCATCGTGTGCGTAGAGCCGACGCGAGAGGTCGAGCTGACCCGCCCGGGTCACCCCCAAGTCACTGGCCGCTCGGAGGAACCACGCCGCGGCGGTGTTGCCGTTGTAGACGCAGTACTTGTCGTCGGTGGGCTGGGGCGTGTAGGCGAGGCAGTCGGGATCGCCTTCGACGCGCGGCCAGCCCATGAGCAGGCTCACCAGCGAAGCCACCTCGGCCGGGCTCGTCGCACCGGAGGGGAGGCCGGCGATCAGGACCAGGCCGACATGGTCACTCACCGTGGAGATATAGCTCGTGGTCGCTGGGTTGACCGAGCCGTCCTGGAAGGTGTCCCAGGGCTTCTCGAGACCGTAACCACCGTCGGGCTTGCGCACGCTGCGCATTCGGGCCAGCTGCGCCCCTACCTCGGGATCAGCCCAGCCGTAGAGGAGGGCCAGCGTGTAGGCCTGGTACGCGGCGTCGTAAGCGACATAGGTGTCGTCACCCAGGGCCTGCTGGCGGGCGATCAGGTCGAGGGTCAGCTGCAGCCACGACGTGAGTCCCCGCAGCCTGCCTGACTCGGCAGCCACCGCGGAAGCGCCCCCGCGGCGCGACGAGGTCAGGAGGACCGGGGCGTGCTGCTGGGCGGCGGCCGGGCCACCGACCAGGGCGTCGGGGAAGGACAATCCGGTCGCCACGAAGGCGCCGCGAGGCGTCCAGAGGGAGGCAAGCACCCTCGCGAGTGCGGCGGACGTGGCGAACCGGTCCGGCCCGGCGGCCCGCTGCGCGGTGAGCCCGGTGGCCGACTCGGCGCTGCTCTCGACGCTGGCGGAGACGGCGCTGGTGTCACCCGCGATCAGCAGGCGGCTCGGGGCCAGGCGGCGCAGCGCGTCGCTGCCCTCCGACGAGAGGCTGGTCGGCCGGGTGAGGAGGACCGGCCCGTTCAGGGCGGCAGCCACCGGTGCTGCGGAGACACCGTCGGGGAAGTTCGCCCCGGTGGTGAGGACAGCGCCGCCGCTCCGGGCCGGGAACAGCGCGACAACGCGCGCTGATGTCTGGTACCGGTCGGCGCCCTGGATCCGACGCAGGGTCGCGCCTCCGGCCGCCGACTGCGCCGCCGCGGCGACCGCAGATGACACGGCGCCCGTGCCGCCGAGGATGGTGATCCGGCTTGGGTGAAGCCGACCCAGCTCCTGACCCACGACCGTGGGCAGGGACGTCGGCGACGTGATCAGCAGCGGGCCGCCCAGACGCGCCGCAAGCGGCGCTCCGGAGAGCGCGTCAGGGAAGGCTGCTCCTGAGGCCAGCACGACCTCGGCCACAGGGTTCGGGGCTATCGCCTTGGAGACAGCCACCGCTGTGGCGTAGCGGTCAGGCCCGGCCAGCCGCGTCGACGAACCGCCGACCCGGGCAAGTCGCGTTTCCTGGAATGACGAGACCACGTCGGTGCCCCCGAGAACCGTGACGGGAAGTACCGGCGCGCTCACCGCCCCGAGGAGTCCCGTGCCATCGCCGGCCGCCGCCGAGCCCAGGCCCGCAGCTGCTCCTGGAGGAACCCGCGAACTCGCCACACCGGCTCTCGCGGTGCCGTCTGCCAGCGCCGGGCCCGCCAAGGCGGCCACGGCCGCAGACACCCCAAGGAGTGCGATCGCCTGCCGAATCCCCCGCGTTGAACGGCGCAGCCCCCCCACAGCCCTCATGCTATTCCCCTGACAGGGCAAGGCACTGCGGAACCACTGCCACCGCGGTCCGCCGCCTGCCGACCGGCATACGCCGTCTGCGCATCACTCGTCGGCGAGGGGCCGTCCGAAGGTGACCACCCCGAGGACCTCGGCCGGAAGGGTGCTGCGGTAGGCAGCGTCCGGCAAGGCGCCGAGCGCATCGTTCACCGTGGAGAAGGCGAGCCGGAGTGCGACGAACACCGTGAGGCGGAAGATCTGCGCGTCGGTGAACCCGGCGTCGCGGAGGTCCCGGATGTCGTCCTCGGTCGTGCCGTTCGGGTCCTGGGCCACCTTCCGGGCCCAGCGCGCCATGGCGCGCTCGCGGTCGTCCAGCCGATCGTCGGCTCCGGACAGCACCGCTGCAGCGGTGGCGGCGTCGGCAGCCTTGGTGAGCTTGCCGCCCCACGCCAGCGAGCAGTACGAGTCGCGCCGCGCTGAGGCGGTCGCCGTGACCAGGATCCCGCGCTGGCGCATATCGAGCTGGTCGGCCTTGACGATCCGGCCGAGGAGCTCGAACAGCCCGTCCTGGAGTTCGGGGTTATAGGCCCACAGGTGCGAGCTGTTCATGACATAGCCGAGATCGGCGCGGTCTTCCTCGTACAGTCGACGGGCCTCGGGCGTCTCGTCGGGAAGCGCCAGGAAGGTGGGGCTGTTCATCGCTGCTCCTGCGAGGGTCTGGGCTTGTGGGCCAGGTAGCCCACCACATTGATCTGGGCGCGCAGTGGCAGGCCGTCGCGGACCACGTGCTGGGCCTGCGCGACGGCCGCTTCCAGGAAGGCTGGCTCGCCGACGTTCTGGATCGCTTCGTACGCGGGACCGGTTGACGCGAGGGTCCGCGCGTAGGTCTCGGGGTCGGGGAACTCCCAGGCGAAGGCGACGTCGATCCGCTCGACATCCACGAACCCGAACCGCCCCATAACCTCCTCGCCTGCCCCTGGGCGGCCCAGCGCGACCATGTTGGCCTGGTTCCGGACCTTCGCCGAGCTCGCGAGCCGGAACGGCGCGAGCGCCCAGGCACCTGACGAGATCTTGATGTGCCCCCACACGGTCAGGCCGATTCGGCCTCCCGCGCGCAGGACGCGGTGGATCTCGCCGAGCGCGTGGGGGGTGGTGCCCCAGACACCGCGGAAGCTGGTCACGACGTCGAAGCTGTCGTCCGGCCACGGCAGCGCATTCATGTCGCCTACGCGGATGTCGGCGCCGGGGCTGCGATCGCGGGCCACCGCCACAAGGCGCGGCGAGGCGTCGATGCCGGCAGGGTGCGCGCCCAGGAGTGCGGCCAGCTCCAGGGCAAGCCCGGAGCCGCAGGCAACGTCGAGCAGCCGATCCCCCTCGCTGACCCCGAGCCGATGGTGGACGGTGACGTACTCGCGGCAGTTGGCCGGCTCGCTGAGCGTCGCGAACTCCACCGCTTTGCGGCCCCACCCCTCGTCGACGAGCGTCCAGGCCGTTCCGTCGTAGGCCGTTTCCTGGCTCTCGCTCATCGCACCACTCCATGCCCGTTCGCCACTGACCCGGCAAGCAGCGGCGCCAGCGCGGGGTTGTCGATGTCTGCCGCCTGGAGTCGGGCGGCCGCAAGGGCATGCGGATCGCCCAGGTGGTGCCGGTGCAGGTGTGCCCTGACGACCAGTTCACGCAGGTCGCAGCGCGAGGCCAGGGCCCAGAGGGCGTCGACGAGGGGCTTGGCGCGCTCGATGTCCCGATCCGTGCCCCGCGCCAGTGCTGCGGTGACGAGCGCGTCCAGAACGTAGCCATGGACCCATTGGTAGCGGTCCGGGACCCGGACGCACCGTGCCGCCGCCTCGCCGAACCACCGCCCGGCCGCCGTGTGGTCCCCCCGATCCGCGCTCACCCGGCCCAGACCGCGGGCGGCCATGCCCTCCCAGCACGGGTCCGCGACCTGGCACGCGAGGGCCCAGGCGCGCTCGAAACCGTCCGCGGCCAGCTCGGCATGGCCCAGATCAAGGTCCAGCTCGGCACGCAGGGCCTGGGGCCAGGGCAAGAAGGCCATCCACCGCTGCTCCTGCACGAGCGTCAGCGACTCGGCGAGCGCGGCCTCGGCCTGGCTCGGCTCGTCCCGCAGCAGGTGGGCCCGCCCCAGGATCGACAGCGACCACGCCTGTTGTCGGTGGTCGCCCGCCCGCGCTGCGCGCTCGACGGATTCCTGGAGGTGCGCCATGGCGCGCTGGTAGCTGCCGAGGTCAGAGGCGTTCATGCCGCGCACGCCGAGCACGGCGGCGAGCTCGGCGTCGGTCTCCGCGAGCGCCTCGGCGGTGGCCAGCCGCTCGTCCGCGGTGGCACGCCGGCCGGCCTGGACCTCGATGAAGCCGAGCTCCCGGTGCGCCGTCGCCGCCGTGGCGGGGTCGCCGGCGTCGGTGGCCACCATCACTGCCTGCTCCAGCACCACTGACCCCTCCTCGTCGCGCCCTCGCACGGAATGCACCAGGGCGCTGCCCAGCGCGACCAGGGACCGCGCGTGCAGGGCGGCGTCGTGGGCGCGGGCCGCCTCGCTGACGGCACGCCGGAGGCACTCGATCCCGGCATCCACGGCGCCGGCGACGATGGCGGCGCGACCGGCCTCGAGCTGGCTGACGGCGGCGAGCCGGCCGCTGACTGGCAGCGCGGTCGGGGAGGCCGGTCCCTCGACGCTCGCCGCCTCGCGCAGGGCTGGTGACGCCTCCACCCCGAGGTCGCGGCGCAGGAGGTCCTCGGCGGCCCGCACCTGCCGCTGCGCTCGCCCGCGGTCTCCCCCCGCCGCGAGACTGCGCACGAGCAGCTCGTGGTTGCCCTCCTCGAGCGGGCTGAGCTCCACGGTGCGGGAGGCATAGCGCACCGCCTCGTCGGGCCGGCCCGAGGCAAGCAGAGCCACAGCCGACTGGCGGAGCCGCGCCTCGAGCATGGCGGACAGGCGGTGCCGCTCCACCAGGAGCCAGGAGTCGAACTCGGGGTTCGACGCCAGCTCCACCCCGTCGAGCAACTGGTCGCCGAGCCCCAGCAGCACCCCAGGGTCGGGTGTCGGCCGCCGTACGAGGTCGACGTCGAGCGCCACGTCGTCACCGAACCCGGTGGCCACCGGATCACCCGTCAGCGCATCCGGCCGGTGCAGCGTCCGGCGCAGCTCGGCCAGGGTCCAGCGCAGTGCGCCCAGCGGGTCGTCGGCCTCGGCGAAGAGGAGCTCGGCGAGGCGTCGGCGGCTGACCGGGCGCTCGGCGAGGACGACGTAGGAGAGCAGGGCCCAGGCCTTGCGACCACGGGGAGCCGGAAGGCGCCGGCCGTCCAGCTCGACTGCCGGCGGGCCCATCAGCCTGACGGTCAGCATCGGCGGTGGCGCTGGCCAGCGATCGACCACACCGGCTCGGTCTCCGCCATGAGGCACCCCTTCGACCTCCCGATGGTATTCGGGCACCCTGCCCGCGGAGGTCACTCGGCAAGGATGGGCCCGAACCGTGTGAGAGACCGTGTGACGTCCACGGCACTGTGGTATGCCGGGTGGGTCACCGCCGCGGCGACCACCCGGCATACCACTGTGGGCGTGGGGTCCTAGCGCTTGAGGAGCTGGCGAGCCATGACCACGCGCTGGACCTGGCTGGTGCCCTCGTAGATCTGGGTGATCTTGGCGTCGCGCATCATCCGCTCGAGCGGGAAGTCGCGGGTGTAGCCGGCACCGCCGAGCAGCTGGACCGCGTCGGTGGTGACCTTCATCGCCACGTCGGAGGCATGGCACTTGGCTGCCGCGCCGAAGAAGGTGAGGTCTGCGTCGGCCCGCTCGGACTTGGCGGCCGCGACATAGACCAGCTGGCGGGCGGACTCCACTTCCATCGCCATGTCCGCGAGCATGAACTGCACGCCCTGGAAGTCGGCGATGCGCGTGCCGAACTGCTTGCGCTCCTTGACGTACGCGACCGCGTGGTCGAGAGCGCCCTGGGCGATGCCGACCGCCTGGGCGCCGATGGTCACGCGGGTGTGGTCGAGGGTGCGGAGGGCGATCTTGAGCCCCTCGCCGAGGCCGCCGACCATGCGGTCGCGGGGGATCCGGCAGTGGTCGAAGTGCAGCTCGCGGGTGGGACTGCCTTTGATCCCGAGCTTGCGCTCCTTCTCCCCGAAGCCGAAGCCGGGGTCGGACTTCTCGACGACGAAGGCGGTGATGTTGTTGCCGCGCGGCCCGTCGGGGTCGGTCACCGCCATCACGGTGTAGAAGTCGGAGACACCCGCATTGGTGATCCACGACTTCTGGCCGTTGAGGACGAAGTCGTCGCCGTCGGCTCTGGCCCGGCACTTCAGCCCGGCCACGTCCGAGCCGGCTTCGCGCTCGGACAGGCCGTAGGAGAACATCGACGTCCCGGCGGCGAGAGGCGGCAGGTACTTCTGCTTGACCTTGTCCGAGGCAGCCAGGAGCAGTGGCAGAGTCCCCAGCTTGTTCACGGCCGGGATCAACGACGCGGAGGCGTCGGCCCGGGCCACCTCCTCGATGACGATGCAGGTCGCCAGGGCGTCGGCCCCCACCCCGCCGTACTCCTCGGGGATGTGCGGGGCGAAGAAGTCGGAGGCGACGAGGGCGTCGTGAGCCTCCTGGGGGTAGCGCGCCTCCTCGTCGACTGCCGCCGCGTAGGGGGCGATCTTGCCCTCCACAACCGCCCGCACGGCTTCGCGCACCGCCTCGTGGTCCTCGGAGATCGTGAAGAGGTCGAAGGAGGGGTTACCGGTGCTCACGTCGGGCAAGGCTACCTGCAGCAGGAGGCCACTCCGACGGGCCGTGGCGCCCGCCGCGGCCGGTGGGCTGGGGGCCGCTGAGGCTGCGCCACCGTAGACTGCACGACCGTGACCGAGCCGCGCATCCTGTCCATTTCGCTGTCCCCGATCCACCGGGACGCACGAGTGCTGCGGCAGCTCGGGGTGCTCAGCCGCTTCGGTCATCTCACGTCGGTGGGATACGGCGCCAAGCCCGACATCGTCGACGAGCACCTTCAAGTCGAGGACGGCCTCAACTCCCTTCCCCGCACCCTGACCGGAGTCGCGCGGCTCGCGGCGCGCCGGCTGGAGTCGGCCGAGCTCGCCGCGCCGGGCCTCCAGCGGGCCCAGGAGCTCATCGGCGACCGTCGGTTCGATCTCGTCGTCGCCAACGACGCGAGGGCGCTCCCCCTGGCCCACGCCGTCGCCCACGGCGCGCCGGTCTGGGCCGACATGCACGAGTGGGCCGCCGAGGAGTTCGCCCACGTCGCGGTCTGGCGCCTGCTCGTGGCCCCCCTGATGGAGCACCTGTGCCAGAAGTACCTCCCGCTGTCGGCAGCGGTCACGACGGTGTGCGAGCCGCTGGCCGCGCGCTACGCCGAGCACTACGGCGCCCCGACCGAAGTGGTCCGCAACGCCGGGCCGTGGCGCGACCTCGCGCCCTCCGCGGTCGAGGACGGCCGCATCCGTCTGGTGCACAGTGGCGGCGCGATCCGCGGCCGCAACCTCGAGATGCTCATCGCCGCGGTCGCGGAGGTGCCGCACACCACCCTCGACCTCTACCTCGTCGCGGCCGAGGACGGCGGGCGCTACCTGCGCGAGCTCAAGGAGCTGGCGGCGGGCAGCGGCCGGGTCACGTTCCACGACCCCGTGCGCCCCGACGAGCTCCCCGCGACCCTCAACCAGTACGACGTGGGGGCGTTCTGCATGCCCCCGATCAACGTCAACGCCGAGTACGCGCTCCCGAACAAGTTCTTCGACTTCGTGCAGGCCCGGCTCTGCCATGCCGTGGGGCCGGCACCCGAGATGGCCCGGCTGGTCCGGTCGCTCGACCTCGGCGTCGTGTCCGACGATTTCAGCCAGGAGGCGTTCGTCGCCGCTCTGCGCCGCCTCGACAGCGACGCGGTGCGGGCCGGCAAGCAGTCCTCCCACGACCACGCCCGCGAGCTGAGCAGCGAGCACGACGAGAAGGTGGTCGAGGCCATCGTGGCCCGCCTGCTGTCCGGCTCGGGAGTTCCCGCGTGACCGAGCGCCCTGCGGCGGATGCGGACGCGGAGGGGCCGGTGCCGTCCGCCCTGCACGTCAACGACGCGGCCTTCACCGCGGAGCGGCTCGTGCGCGAGGCCGGGCGCCGCGGCTACCGGTGGGACCTCCTTCCCACGGCCGCCGCGGGAGCATCACCCGATCGATGGCGCGGCCCCGCGGGGCGGGCGCGCCGCGCCGCCGTGGGCGGCGCCTGGCTGGCACACCTGGCGTGGCAGGCCCGCCGCCACGACATCGTGCACGTCCATTCGGCCACCACGCTGAATCACACCCGCCCGGCCGCGAGCCGCTTCGTCCTGCACTGCCACGGCTCGGATGTCCGCACCGCCCAGTACGACCCGGCCCGGGGCGAGGGCATCCGCTCCGGGCTGCGCGACGCGGAGGCGGTCTTCTACTCGACTCCCGACCTGGCCGAGCACGTGCTGCCGCACCGGGCCGATGCCCTGCTGCTCCCGGTGCCGATCGACCTCGCCGAGCTGCCCCCCTGGGACCCCGCTGTCCCGCCCCGGGTCGTCTTCGCCTCGCGATGGGAGGCCGTCAAAGGCCTCGACGCCCAGCTCGCCACGGCCAAGTCGCTGGTCGCAGCGCTCGGGGGCAGGGCCGAGGTGGTCGGGCTCGACTGGGGCCTGGCCGCGGCCGAGGCCGCAGCCCTCGGCGTTCGGCTCCTCCCCAGGCTGGACCACCCGGCATACCTGCGGCTCCTCGCCGGGGCGACCGCCGTCGTCGGCCAGGCCGCGGGCATCCTGTCGGCCAGCGAGCTCGAGGCCCTGGGCACCGGGGCCCCGCTCGCCATGCCCACCACGCTCCCGCTGTATGCCGCGTGCCCGCCACCCGTGTACGGCTCGAGCCCCGAGTCGGTCACCGAGGCCGTCGACTCGCTGGTCGACGGCGCGCTGGTGCACGACGCCAGCCGCGCCCGGGCCTGGGTCGAGGGAGAGCACGGGGTGGCCCGGGACGTGGACCTGCTCCGTGACACCTACCGTCGCGTCGTGGCGGCGCGATGACCGACGACGCGGGCCACGACCAGCCGCGCCGAGGGGGGCTGCGGGGCCGCCTCGGTGCGCACTTCGGCCCGGTCCGCCTGGACCGGCCCGTCACCGACTCCCTGGCGCGGCGTGGGGCCCTGAGCACTCTGGGTCTGGTGGCGCAGGGCGGGCTGCGCTTCCTGACCAGCTGGCTGGTCGGACGGATCGCCGGAAAGGCCGCCCTCGGCGTGCTGGCCAGTGCGATCGCGACCGCAACGCTCCTGTCGCTGCTGTGGCCAACCACCACTGGGAGTGCCGCATCGAAGTACCTCGCGCGCGCCCGCGGCGCGGGCGACACCGGGGAACTGCTGGGAGTCGCGCAGCACCTCTCGCGGCGCACGGTCCAGGCCATGGTGCTGCTCAGCGCGGCAGCAATCCCGGTGTGGGTCGTCGTAGACGGCGGAACAGTCGCCTCGGCGCTCAATGTCGCCGCGCTGTGCGCCGCGTTCTCCGGCTATAGCTTCACGCGCGGGGTGCTGCTGGGCACCGGTCACGTAGCGCGGGCCACCACCTGGGACCTCCTGACCGCGACCACCGGGCTCCTGCTGCTTGCAGGGGCCCTGGCCGCCGGGCTTCGGGGAACCCTGCTCGTGCTCCCGATGGCCGTCTCCTTCGCGGCCTACACCCTCGCCGGGTGGCCGTATCGCGCCAAAGGCACCATCTCGAGCGAGCTCCGACACGAACTCGACCACTTCGTCATGCTCGGTGTCGCCGGCACCATCGCCAGCACGGGCTTCCTCCAGCTGTCGATGGTCGCGGTCCGCCGGGTCGCCAGCCTGGAGGAGGCGGGGCAGTACGCCGCCGCCCTCGCCCTGGCGACTCCCGCCTCGCTCCTGGGTGCCTCCTTGAGCCTTGTCCTGTTTCCCTCCCTGGCCGAGGCGTGGGGCCGGGGAGATGTCGCAGGATTCCGGAGCCAGACCGATCGCGCCATGCGGGCCCTGACCCTGGTCATGGTGACGATCTTCGGCGACCTGGCACTGAGCAGCCGGTTCGTGGTCCGCCTCGTGTGGGGCCCGGCCTACGACCACGCGGCCCGCTATCTGCCAGTCCTGAGCGTCGCCGTGCTGATGTCGACGCTGGGTATCGTCAGCGTGAACGCCCTGACCACCCGGTCGCGGCGCGGCATGCAGGTCACGACGGGCGCGAGCCTGGGGGGCATGGCGGTCGGGGTCGTGGTCTGGCTGCTGGCCGCCCCGGCGCTGGGCGCGCTGGGGGTTGCGCTCGGCTACCTCGTGGGCACGGTCTGCATCGCGTCCGTGCCGCTCGTGGCCGTGTGGCGCGCCGACGCCCACCGCTGGCACCCGCTGCTGCTCCGGCTGGCCGCTGGCCTGGTCCTTATGGGCGCCCTCGCCGCGGCCCAGCGTGCCTTCGACGTGTCCCTGTGGCTCGATCCGGTGGTGGCTGCGCTCTTCACCGCTGTCTGGTGGTTCCTCAGCCGTCACGACCTGCACCTGGTGCCGCTCCCGCGCCCACTGCGACGGACACCGCGCACCCGCTGATACGTTCGGAGCCACCATGCGCCGCCCACCTCAGGTCACCATCGCCGCACGCCTGTTCCCGCCGGAGGCTGGTGCCGCAGCCTTCCGGCTCGGCGCCCTCGCAGCCGCTCTCGCCAAGGACGGCGCGCGCGTCCGGGTGGTCACCACAGTTCCGCCACCCGTGTCCCGTGGGACGGACTGGCAGCGCGAGGGGGTCAGCCTCAGCCGATGGCCGGTCCTGCGCGACGAGGGGGGCAACGTGCGCGGCTATGTCCAGTTCGCCAGCTTCGACGGCCCGCTCTTCTGGCGACTGCTGCTCGCGCGCCGCCCCGACGCGGTCGTCGTCGAGCCTCCCCCTACCACGGGGGTGTCCGTGCGGCTCGCATGCGCCATCCGACGGGTGCCCTACGTCTACTACGCCGGCGACGTCTCGTCGACGGCCGCGGAGGGCATCGGCGTCTCGCCGCGCGTGGTCGCCGTGCTCCGCCGGGTCGAAGCCTGGGCGATGGGCGGCGCCGCCCGGGTACTCGCCGTGAGCGACGGCGTTGCCCAGGAGGTGGCGCGGCTCACCGGCACCCCCGAGCGCGTCACGGTCGTCGGCACCGGGGTCGACACGACCGTCTTTCACCCCCCGGCGACAGTGCCCGCCCAAGCGCCCTCCCGGGCGCTCTCCGAGGCGCCGCCCGCAGCGCCGTCCCCAGCGCCGTCCCGGGGCTCGTCCGAGGACGCTGGCCCAGAGGGTGCCCCCTCCTCTGCGCCAACGTTCGTGTATGCCGGCACCATGTCGGAGCTGCAGGGCGCCGACGTCTTCGTCCGCGCCTTCGGCTCCGTGGCGGGCGACCACCCGGACGCCCGCCTGGTCATGTACGGCCAGGGCACCGACGTGGCGATGCTCAAGCGCCTCGCCGATGAGGGTGCACCGGGCCAGGTCGAGTTCCCCGGGGTCGTGAGCGGCGAGCGGGTCGCCGCCGCGCTGGCCCGCGCCACCGCCGGTCTCGCCTCGCTGCACCCGAAGATGGGCTACGAATTCGCCTTCCCGACCAAGATGTTCGCGACCACGGCCTGCGGCACCCCGGTCATCTACGCCGGACCGGGTCCAGGTCAGGCGATGGTGTCCGAGCACCGGCTCGGGTGGGCATGCCGCTGGGACGCCGATGAGGTGGCCGCCGCGATGCGGGAGGCCTTGACCCAGCCCTGGAGCCCCCACGATCGGTCCCGGCTCACGGCCTGGACCGAGGAGCACGCGAGCCAGCGGGCGGTGGCCGCGACCGCATCAGCTGCGGTCCTGGATGTCGCGCGTGACTAGTCCGGGCCCTGTGGCTGGCGAGCGTAGAGGTAGAGAGACGACATCAACGGCACGTCGCCGGGGGGATCCACTCTTTCGACCATCTGCCACTGTGGGAGGTTGGCCCGCACCCAAGCGGTGAACGATCTGTGGCGCTCGTGCGGCGCGGCCTCGCCTCCGGCGGCGTCGTTGCTGCAAATAGCGACGTATCGCAGGGCGCTGTCGAACAGCCGCCGCATGTAGTCGTCGAAGACGTCGTCCTCGACAAGGTGGAAGATCACTTCCATGGACAGGGCAAGATCGGCGCACAGCCAGCCCGCCGGGTCGCTCAGTTCATGCGGCTCGTACCGGAGGAAGCTCTTCGTCGGGTCGTTCTCGAACCGAGCGATGCACGCGCGAATCGCCGTCGGGGACCGATCCAGCCCCAGATAGCGCGGGAACTCGGCGAGCGCCAGCTGGTTTCCGTCTCCGCACCCATAGTCGATGACAGACGTCACCCCGTGCTCGCGCACCCAGCGGTTCACCACGTCGGCCTTCCACTGGGCGGCGACGCCGAAGGAGCCGGCCCCTGACGTGCCACCCCGTGAGTACCGCCGCTCCCAGTAGGCTCCGCTGCCTCGGAACCGTAGGCGGCGCAGACGGACTGCGGCGCGCGTATGGGGCGCGCGGGCGAGCGCTGATCGGATGCCCATGGCGGAAAGGCTAGCCAGCCCGACGGCGCGTTTCAGGTAAGCGTGACCGTCGTACCCTTCACGGCGGACTCGATGCAGGCCTCGGCGACGGCCACGGTGGCGAGGCCCTGGCTCATCGTCACGATGTCGGCGTTCTTGCCGAGCACCGCGTCGCGGAACTGCTCGTGCTCGACCCGCAGCGGCTCCGGCTTGGCGATCGCGAAGCGGATGACGTCGCCCTCGCTGACGCCCCGGAAGTTGGCGATGTCGTCCCAGGTGTGCCGGATCTGCCCATTGGCATAGAAGGTCAGGTCGGCGGTCAGGGTGTCCGCGACGAACGCCCCGCGCTCGCCGGTGATGATCGTGACCCGCTCCTTGAGCGGGGACAGCCAGTTGACGAGGTGATTGGTCACCGTGCCGTTGGCGAGCAGCCCGACCACGGCCACCAGATCCTCGTGCTCACGGCCGGACTTGTATGCCGTTCGAGCGGCCACCGAGGTATAGGGCTGCTGGGTCACCCACGCCGTAAGGTCGATGTCGTGGGTGCCCAGGTCCTTGACCACGCCGACGTCGGCGATCCGGGCCGGGAACGGCCCCTGGCGTCGGGTGGTGACCTGGTAGACGTCGCCGAGCTCCCCTGCCTCGAGGCGGGCCCGAGCCTGCTGGAGGGCCGGGTTGTATCGCTCGATGTGGCCGACCGCACCGATGAGCCCCGCGTCGGCGAACGCCTTCGCGAGGTGTTGCGCTGATGGGGTGTCCTGGGCGAGGGGCTTCTCGATGATCGCGTGGACCCCCGCCTCGGCCAGAGCCAGGCCCACAGGCTCGTGGTAGACAGTCGGCACGGCGACCATGCAGTAGTCGAGGCCCTGCTCGATGAGCTGCTCGACGCTCTCGAGCAGCGGCCGGTCGCCGGCCACGCCGTGCGGGTCGCCGCCCGGATCGGCCATGGCCACGAGGTCGACGCCCTCGAGGGAGCCCATCACGCGCGCATGGTGGCGGCCCATCATGCCCAGGCCGATCAGCCCGGCCCGCAGTTTGGCCATGATCACGCACCCGCCTTCGCCAACGAGTTCACCGCAGTCACGATCCGGTCCAGGTCGTCCTGGCTGAGCGAAGGGTGGACCGGCAGCGAGAGGCACTCGGCGGCGGCCCGCTCGGTCTCAGGCAGGTCGACGTCGGCCATGAACGGCGCCAGGCGGTGGTTGGGCACCGGGTAGAACATGCCGGATCCGACGTTGTACTCCTCGCGCAGCGCGGCGGCCATTCCGTCGCGGTCCTCGGGCACCCGGACTGTGTACTGGTGGTAGACGTGGACAGCCCCGTCGGCGACCGGCGGCGGCGTCACGCCCTCGAGATGCGCCGACAGGAATGCCGCATTCTCCTGCCGCTGCTTGGTCCACGCGTCCACCTTGGTGAGCTGGACCCGGCCGATGGCCGCGTGGATGTCGGTCATCCGGTTGTTAAAGCCCACGACCTCGTTGTGGTACTGCTTCTCCATCCCCTGGTTGCGGTAGAGCCGGATGAGCCGCTCGATCTCCGCGCTCGCGACCGACACCATGCCGCCCTCGCCGGACGTCATGTTCTTGGTCGGGTAGAGGGAGAACATCGCGAACGAGCCGAAGGCGCCGACCGGAACGCCGTGGAGCGATGCGCCGTGGGCCTGGGCGGCGTCCTCGAAGACCTGGATGCCGTGCTTGTCGGCGACCGCCAGCATCTGGTCCATCTTGGCCGGGTGACCGTAGAGGTGCACCGGCATGACGCCCACGGTGCGCTCGGTGATCGCCGCCTCGACGGCCACCGGGTCGAGACAGAAGTCGTCGGGCGAGATCTCGGCGAAGACCGGCTTCGCGCCGGTCAGCGCGACCGCGTTGGCCGTGGCGGCGAAGGTGAACGACGGAACGATGACCTCGTCGCCGGCCTTCACGCCGCTCGAGAGGAGGCCGAGGTGCAGGCCGGAGGTGCCGGAGTTGAGCGCCACGCAGGCACGCCCGAGGTCGAAGTGCGCGGAGAACTCCTCCTCGAACGCCTTGACCTCGGGACCCTGGGCCAGCATGCCGCTGCGCAGGACTCGGTCGACCGCCGCACGCTCCTCGTCACCGATGAGCGGCTTGGCCGGCGGGATGAATTCGGTCATGACTGTGGTGCCTCCATCAGGCGGTCGTCCTTCTCGATGTACTTCTCGCCGGTCTGCGGGCAGGTCCAGGTGCCGTCGCCGTTGTGCTCGAGCGGAACACCGGCCCGGCCTACCCAGCGGATCCGGCGTGCCGGCACGCCGGCCACCAGGGCGAAGTCGGGCACGTCAGCCGTGACTACCGAGCCGGCGGCCACGAGGGCCCAGCGCCCGATCGTCACCGGCGCGACGCAGACGGCGCGGGCGCCGATCGAGGCGCCCTCGCGACAGGTCACGCCCACGGCCTCCCAGTCGTCGCCCCGCTTGAGGCGGCCGTCCGGCTCGATCGCCCGCGGGTAGTAGTCGTTGGTGAAGACGGCGGCAGGGCCGACGAAGACGCCGTTCTCGAGCACGGCGGGCTCGTAGACCAGGGCATAGTTCTGCAGCTTGCAGTTGTCGCCCATCCGCACCCCCGGCCCGACGTAGGCGCCGCGTCCCACGATGCAGTTCTCCCCGAGGACGGCACCCTCCCGGACCTGGGCCAGGTGCCAGACGGACGAGCCCTCACCGATCCGGGCGTCCTCGGACACGTCGGCAGAGTCGACGATGCGTGCGACCACGGGATCAGGCCTCCTGGGGCGCCTGGCCCACGACCAGGAAGCGCACGCCGGGGAACCGGGCGGGGTCGAGCACCCTGCGGCCGTCCACGACCACCTCGACGCCGGGGAAGTCGGCTGCCGCAAGTGAGCGGTACTCCGCATGGTCGGCCTGGACGACGACGACGTCGACCGGCGAGCCGATCTCGTACGCGTCCCAGCCATACCGCGCGAGCTCCTCCGGCGCATACATCGGGTCCTGCACCTGTACCTTCGCCCCCGCCTCGCGCAGGGCGTCGACCGTCGCGAAGACCCCGGAGAACGCGGTTTCCTTGACTCCGCCCCGGTAGGACGCGCCGAGCACGGCCACCGTCTTGCCGACCAGCGAGCCGCCCATCGCACCCGTCGCCAGGCCCACGGTGTAGGCCGGCATCGCAGCGTTGGCCTCGCGAGCGGCCCGGACCACCGTGGCGTCGGGGTCGTTCCACAGGTACAGGCGTGGGTAGACCGGGATGCAGTGGCCGCCGACGGCGATGCCAGGGCGGTGGATGTGGCTGTAGGGCTGGGAGTTGCTGGCCTCGATCACCTGGTAGACGTCGATGCCGTTCTTGGCGGCAAACGCACCGAACTGGTTGGCCAGCCCGATGTTCACGTCGCGGTAGGTCGTCTCGGCAAGCTTGGCCATCTCGGCCGCCTCGGCGCTGCCGAGGTCCCAGACCCCGTTGCCGCGCGCCAGGTCGGGGCGCTCGTCGAACTCGAGGACCTGCTCGTAGAAGGCCACCGCCCGCGCGGCGCCCTCGGCCGACAGGCCGCCGACCAGCTTGGGGTACTTGCGCAGATCCGCGAAGACGCGACCGGTCAGCACGCGCTCGGGCGAGAACACGAGGTGGAAGTCCTGGCCCTCGACCAGGCCCGAGCCCTGCTCGAGCATGGGCTTCCAGCGGGTGCGGGTCGTGCCGACCGGCAGCGTCGTCTCGTAGACCACCAGCGTGCCGGGCTTGAGTCCGCGCGCGATGTCGCCAGTCGCCGAGTCCATCCAGCCGAAGTCGGGGCGGGCCTCGTCGTCGACGAACAGCGGGACCACGACGACGACGGCATCGCTCTCGGCCACGGCGGCCGGGGTGTCGGTCGTCGCTCTCAGCGCGCCCGAACGCACGACCTCGGCGAGGTACTCGGCCAGGTGCGCCTCCCCCGGGAAGGGCTCCTGGCCCGAATTCACGGTGTCGACGACCGCGCCGTTGACGTCGGCGCCGAGCACGTGGTGCCCCGACTTGGCGAACTGGACGGCGAGGGGAAGGCCGATCTTGCCGAGGCCCACCACGGTGATCTTCACGAAAACCCAATCTGCTCGAGATGCGTGCTGGCGGAAAAAGTCCACGGCGATGGTACTCGGTGCGCACCAAGGCTCTGACCGTCGCCGATCGCAGGAGAGGCCGGGGCCGCGCCTGGCCCAGGCCCATCGGGTATGCCGCGGGCGCGGCCAGGCGGTCAGGGCACCCGAGCGCCACGCGGCATACCCCCGAGGTGGTCAGTCCCCGCGCACGAGGTGCCAGAGGTGGCCGTGCTCTTCGTGGTCGATCAGCTCGGGGATCACCTCCCGTTCGAAGAGCTCCAGACTCAGGGTGTCGTAGGCGAGCTCGGAGAAATAGGTGATGGCGTAAGTCATGCCGGCCTTCTCCAGGCCGGTGAGCGTCTCGAGGATCTGCTCGGGAGTGCCCACCAGGGGACCGTTCCGCAGGTCGTGGATGATGCGGTCGACCCGCTGCTCGGGCAGGCCTGCCGCCGCATACCGGGCCCGGGTCGCCTCGAGGTGCTGCTCCACCTCCCCCTCGTCGCGGCCGATGACCACGTTGAAGTTGGCGCTGCGCACGATCTCGCCGAAGTCGCGGCCGAGGTCGGAGCAGTGCTGCTCGAGGACGGCGCTCTTGGCCGCGAACACATCCGGCGTGCCCTCGAAGTTGGTGTAGTCGGCGTACTGCGCCGCGATGCGCAGCGTCTTCTTCTCCCCACCGCCCGCGATCCACATCGGGATGCCGTTGGCCTTCGACCCGGGCTGGGAGGTGCCCTGGAGCGGGCGGGGTGCGCACCGGGCACCGTCGACCTGGTAGTGCTTGCCGTCGAGGGTCGCCGAGCCCGTCGTCCACATGTCGCGGAAGATCCGGATGCCCTCCTCGAGGCGCTCGATCCGCTCCCCGGCGCGGGGGAACCCGTAGCCGTACGCCCGCCACTCGTGCTCATACCATCCAGCGCCGATGCCCATCTCCAGGCGGCCCTCGGAGATGACGTCGACCGTCGCCGCCACCTTGGCGAGGTAGGCGGGCGGCCGGTAGCTCATACAGGTGCACATCTGGCCGAGGCGCACACGGCCGGTCGCCGCGGCGAAGGCCGACATGAGGCTCCACGCCTCGTGGGTCGCCTGCTCGCTCGGGACGGGCACGGTGTGGAAGTGGTCGTAGACCCAGATGGAGGACCAGTCCTCATTGGCGTCGGCGCGCCGCGCGAGGCCGGCCATCACTCCCCAGTGCTGCTCCGGCTCGATCCCGGCAAGGTCCATCCGCCAGCCCTGCGGTACGAACATCCCGAACTTCACGTGTGCCTCCTCGCGTTGCCTGGCAGTCGTCGCCCGGCGCGGTGGGATGCGGCGGGCACTCGGCAGACCTGTACCCGCCTGACGTTACTGTGTCGCGCGTGGCACTCACGATCTCCGTCATCGGCACGGGCTATCTGGGCGCGGTCCACGCCGCCTGCATGGCAGACCTGGGCCACACGGTCATCGCCGTCGACACCGATGCAGCCAAGGTCCGGGCGCTGGCGTCGGGTCACGCGCCGATCTACGAGC
The DNA here is from genome assembly GCA_963715025.1 of uncultured Actinomycetota bacterium. GTDB lineage: Bacteria > Actinomycetota > Actinomycetes > Actinomycetales > Dermatophilaceae > DASSJT01. Next base: position 314,598 of record CAVQQQ010000003.1, read on the forward strand.
CGGGCCTCGACGAGCTGCTCGGCCGGGTGCTGCCGACGGGCCGGCTCCGGTTCACCGGCGATGTCGCCGAGGCCGAGGGCGCCCAGGTCCATTTCCTCTGTGTGGGCACGCCGCAGCTGAGGGGCGAGAACCGCGCCGACACCTCCTTCGTCGAGGCCGCGGCCGACGCCCTGGCGCCCCGCCTGCGGGAGGAGGCGCTCGTGGTGGGCAAGTCGACCGTTCCGGTGGGCACTGCGGCGCATCTGCGCGAGCGCCTGCAGAGGCAGGCCCCACAGGGCGTCAGGGTGCGCCTGGCCTGGAATCCCGAGTTCCTGCGCGAGGGTTTCGCCATCGAGGACACCGTCGCACCCGACCGGTTCGTCTACGGCCTCGACGGCGACACGGCCGAGGCCGACGCGGCCCTGCTGGACGAGGTCTACGCCCGGCCGCTCTCCGCCGGCACGCCGCGGCTCCTGACCGACTACCCGACGGCAGAGCTGGTCAAGGTGGCAGCCAATGCCTTCCTGGCCACCAAGATCTCGTTCATCAACGCCATGTCGGAGGTGTGTGAGGCGGCCGGTGGCGACGTCGTCATGCTCGCAGAGGCGATCGGCCACGACGACCGGATCGGCCACAAGTTCCTCGGCGCCGGCGTGGGGTTCGGCGGCGGGTGCCTCCCCAAGGACATCCGGGCATTCATGGCTCGGGCCGGGGAGCTGGGCGCCGACCAGGCACTCACCTTCCTGCGCGAGGTCGACGACATCAACCTGCGCCGGCGGGCCCGCATGGTCGACCTGGCCCGCGAGGCGTGCGGGGGCTCGCTCGTCGGCCGCCACGTGACGGTGCTCGGTGCCGCGTTCAAGCCGAACTCAGACGACATCCGCGACTCCCCCGCGCTGGACGTCGCAGACTCCTGCCTGCAGTCGGGTGCGATCGTCCACGTCCACGACCCCAAGGCGATCCCCGTGGCCCGGCGGGTCCGTCCCGAGCTCGACTACAGCGACACCATCGAGGACGCGGTACGCGGTGCCGACGTGGTCCTCCACCTCACGGAATGGGATGACTACCGGGACCTGGACCCGGCGGGGCTGAAGCCGCTGGTCGCCCATCCGGTGCTCATCGACGGGCGCAACAAGCTCGACCCCGACCGCTGGCGCGCGGCGGGGTGGACCTACCGCGCCCTCGGGCGCCCCCGCGTCTGAGGCCGCCAGGGGCGGTCCAGGAGACCCGGGCGGGTAGGCCGGGTCAGGGCGAACTGGGGAAGCGCGACTCCATCTGCAGCTGTCGGAAGGAGCGCCGGCCCAGTTCCAGCGCGCACCCGAAGTAGGGCGGTTCATCCCGGTAACCAGCGCGTGGTCCTCTGCGCTGGCGAGGCGGACCCGGATGTGGGTCAGGGTGCCGAGGACGAGCACGCCAGAGGCCAGCCCGATCGACAGCACCCGGAACGGACTGCCGAAGCCGCTGGCCTGGGCCACGAGGGCGAGCACGACCAGCGAGCGGAAGACACGGCCGGCATTGTCGCGCCACGCAGCCCTGGGCGGACTGCTTTCGCGACGGATGCCCGGAGGGTTCCCGGGGCGGCCTGCTTGGGATCGGCCTGGCCGGGCAAGATGGAGGTATGACGTACCAGCACCAGAACGATCCCGACCTGATCCGGCAGCTGCTCGCGGACCCGGGCATCTGGGCCGTGGTAGGCCTGAGCAACCGCGACACCCGCCCTGCGTACGGGGTGGCACGCTGGCTCAAGTTCGAACAGGGCAAGGTCATCATCCCGGTGCACCCCAAGGCAGAGACCGTGTTCGGCGAGCAGGGATACGCCTCGCTGGCCGACATCCCTGACGGAACCGACCTCAAGGTCGTCGACTGCTTCGTCAACTCCGACCGCGTGGGGGCCGTGGTCGACCAGGCCATCGAGCACCGGGAGCGGCTCCAGATCGACGCGGTCTGGATGCAGGTGGGGGTGGTCGACGAGGAGGCCGCCGAGCGCGCCCGTGCCGCGGGTCTGGACGTCGTGATGGACACCTGCCCGAAGATCGAGATCCGCAGCGTCCGCCACACCGGCGCCATCCGCTGAGGCTGCGCTCGGATCGGCTCAGGGGTGGCGGCCCCGCAGAGCCTCACCCTTTGCGTGCGCCTCGTCGCGCAGCGACCGCTGGAAGTTCCCCATGCGACCCCGGAGCAGCTCCGCCTCCGGGTCCGGCCAGCTGGCCAGGATCCGCACCGCCAGCAGCCCGGCGTTCCGTGCGCCGCCGATGGAGACCGTTGCGACCGGTACCCCCGCAGGCATCTGGACGATGGAAAGCAGCGAGTCCAGGCCGTCGAGGTACTTCAGCGGCACCGGCACCCCGATCACCGGAAGCGGCGTCACCGAGGCGAGCATCCCGGGCAGGTGCGCCGCTCCCCCGGCCCCAGCGATGACCACCCGGAGCCCACGCCCGGCGGCCCGCCGGCCGTACGCGAGCATCTCCTCCGGCATCCGGTGGGCGGAGACCACGTCGGCTTCGAACGCCACGCCGAACTCCTCCAGCACCAGCGCCGCCTGCTCCATCACCGGCCAGTCGCTGTCACTGCCCATCACGATGCCCACCACGGGCTGCGGCGGGGGTTTCTGGGAGCCCGGGACCGGCATACCGCTGCTTGTCATTCGGTGATCACACCCCTGATGTAGTCGGCCGCATGCCCGGCTCGCTCGCGCAGGGCGGCCAGGTCGCTGCCGCTGACGTTGACGTGTCCGAGCTTGCGCCCGGGCCGCACCCCCTTGCCGTAGAGGTGCACCTTGAGCTCCGGGTCGTGGGCCATGACGTGGCGGTATGCCGGGTAGAGCTCGGCGTAGTCGCCGCCCAGGACGTTGACCATCACCGTCCACGGCGCCCGCGGAGCGGGCGAGCCGAGCGGCAGGTCGAGAACGGCGCGCAGGTGCTGCTCGAACTGCCCGGTCACCGCCCCGTCCATGCTCCAGTGGCCGGAGTTGTGCGGGCGCATGGCCAGTTCGTTGACTGCGTAGCCGGGGCGCCCGGTCTCCGGGTGGCTCACCTCGAACAGCTCCACGGCAAGGACACCAGTGACCCCCAGCTCGCCCGCGATGCGCAGGCCGGCCTCGGTCATGGTCGCGGCCAGCTCGGGGTCCAGAGCCGGCGCGGGGGCCAGGACCTCAGTGCAGATGCCGTCGGTCTGGACCGTCTCGACGACCTGCCAAGCCGCCGCCTGACCCGAGGGGCTCCGGGTGACGAGGACCGCGAGCTCGCGGGTGAAGTCGACGCGCTCTTCCAGCAACAGCCCGTCCGCGAGCGGGCCCGACCCGCCCTCCTGGTCGTCGGCCGCGGCGAGCCAGTCTGCGAGGTCCCCAGCCGACTCGGCCACGATCACGCCCTTGCCGTCGTAGCCGCCGCGCGGGGTCTTGGCCACGAGAGGCCACCCGACCTCCTGCCCGAATGCCTCGACGTCCTCGGCCGTGCGCGCTCGAGTCCACCGGGGGCACGCCACCCCGATCTCGGTGAGCCGCCTGCGCATCGCCAGCTTGTCCTGGGCGAACTGGAGGGCGGCCGGCGAGGGGTGCAGCGGGATGCCGTCGGCCTCCAGCGCGGCCAGCACGTCCGGAGGCACGTGCTCGTGGTCGAAGGTGACGACGTCGCACGCCTTGGCGAAGGACCGGACGGCCTCGACGTCGGCATGGCTGCCGACCGGCGCCGAGGGGATCACGAGGGCTGCGGAGGCGTCAGGGGCCTCGGCGAGAACACTGAGCGTGACCCCCAGCTCAGTAGCCGGCCCCGCGCACATGCGGGCGAGCTGACCACCGCCGATGATGCCGACGACCGGAAATCCACCGGGAGCTCGCTGTGGTGCGGTCACCGGGCGAGGATATCGGCCGCGCAGCCGCCGTCGATCCGGGACCTTCCGCCCATGCTTGACCCACGGCAAGTACGGGTACGCTCTCCCGGTGGACACCGCCTCCCTTTCTATCGTGGACCGGTTGCGCGGCGCCATCGACGTCGTCTACCGCGAGATGCTGAAGTTCGGGATCATCGGCGGGATCGCGTTCGTCATCGATGTCGGTGTCATGAACCTGCTCCGCCACACGGTGCTGGAGGACAAGCCAACGACGGCCAAGGTGATCTCGGCGACGCTGGCAACGCTGTTCGCGTGGGCCGGCAACCGCACCTGGACCTTCCGGCACCGGCGCAGCCGCCCGGTCCACCACGAGGTGGCGCTCTTCTTCGTGACCAACATCATCGCCATGTTGATCGGGGTCGGCTGTATCGCCTTCTCGCACTACGTGCTCGACCTGACAACCCTGTTCGCCGACAACGTGGCCAACATCGTGGGCATCGCCCTGGGCACGATCTTCCGGTTCTGGGCCTACCGGCAGTACGTGTTCCACCACGAGATCCTCGCCGACGAGCGCGTGCACACCTGACCGACGCCACACCCGTCCCACGGCGGCCGCTTCACCTCACTCGGGTATTTGCGGTGCCCTGCACGGCGCTGGAATGCCCCGACGAGGGTCGTGGGCAGGGGACTACTCGGAGTTCTCCGACTCCGAGAGGAAGAGCGCGAAGATCGCCGGCTGGGCCTGCACCAGCTCGAGCCGGCCGCCATTGGACTCGGCCAGGTCGCGAGCGAGGGCGAGCCCGAGGCCGGTGCCCCCGGAGGAGACCGACCGCTCGAAGATGTGCGGCGCGATCGAGGCCGGAACCCCTTCCCCCTGGTCGGTGACCTCGACGACCACGGATGGCCCGCTGCGACGGGCATGCACGTCGACCGTTCCGCGGCCGTGGGCCAGGCTGTTCTCGAGGAGGGTTGACAGGACCTGGGACAGCGCGACGGGGGTCGCCTGGACGACGAGACCGCGCTCGCCGCGCACCCGGACACTGCGCCGCGCCTGCTCGAAGGCGGGCTGCCACTCCCGCTGCAGCGAGGCGATGACCGAGTCGAGCGACACCGAGCCCCGGGCGCGGTCGCCTCCTCGGGTGCGGGCCAGCAGGTCGTCGACGACCCGGGTCAGCCGCTCGACCTGGGCGATCGCGATGTTGGCCTCTTCCGCGACCACATCGAGGTCGTCGGTCATCGAGATCTCCTCGAGCCGCATGAGGAGCGCCGTCAAGGGGGTGCGCAGCTGGTGCGATGCGTCCGCCGCGAAGTCGCGCTCGGAGGCAAGGGACCGGGTCAGCGCGTGCGCGCTGCGGTCCAGCACCTGTGAGACCCGGTCGAGCTCGGCGATGCCGGAGTTGAGTGGCTGGAACCGCGACTCCCCCGCACCGAGTCGCTCGGCCCGCTCGGCCAGCTGGCTCATGGGTTCGGCCAGGGCCTGAGCCTGGCGGATCGCCACGACCACGCCGGCGCCAACGGCGACCAGGGCCAGGAATACCAGGAGCCCGAGCAGCCAGCCCAGGGTGACCGGGCTGGCCGCAGCCTCGAGCGCTTGCCGCGCCCCCCTGCGGGGCTCCGTGCCGAGCCAGACCAGCGCGGCCGCAATAGGCAGACCCATCACCCCGACCGCGAGCGCGACGGCGAGCATCGTGGAGCGGAGCAGCTGTTGGCGCATGGGCGGTCAGTCGGTGGTCAGTCGGTGGTCAGTCGGGCGATCACGGGGGCAGGCGCCGCGTTACGCCTGGTCGGCGTCGAACCGAAAGCCCACCCCACGGACGGTGGTGATGTAGCGCGGCTGCGCGGCATCGTCGCCGAGCTTGCGGCGCAGGACCGATACGTGCATGTCCAGCGTCTTGGTCGACCCGAACCATGCGGTCTCCCAGATCTCCCGCATGAGCTGCTCGCGGGTCACGACCTTGCCCGCCTCGCGCACCAGCACCCGCAGGACCTCGAACTCCTTGGCGGTCAGCTGCAGCTCCTCGTCGCGGAACCAGGCGCGGCGTCCCTCGGGGTCGATGCGCACCAGCTCCGCGCCTGCGGGCTGGTCCGGCGCGTTGCGGCGCAGCAGGGCACGGACCCGCGCCAGCAGCTCGGCCAGCCGGAACGGTTTGGTGACGTAGTCGTCGGCACCGGCGTCGAGTCCCACCACGGTGTCGACCTCGTCGGCCCGGGCCGTGAGGATGAGCACCGGTACCGCTCGTCCCTCGGCGCGAAGCCGCCGGCACACCTCCAGCCCGTCGACCTCGGGCAGCCCCAGATCGAGCACCACGAGGTCGGGGTTGTCCTGGGCTGCGGACAGGGCGGTGAGACCGTCCTCGCGCACGTCGACGTCGTAGCCCTCGCGGCGGAGGGCGCGCGCCAGCGGCTCGGAGATCGCCGGGTCGTCTTCGGCCAGCAGGACTCGCGTCATGGGGGTGATCGTAGGTAGTCCAGCCCGTTTGAGCGACCCTCCGCGCCGGTTCGCGCCCGATGGGAGGGCACCAGCGGGCTCGCCCGCCTCAGTGTCCCGGCCAGATGGGGCGCCGCTTCTCCGCGAACGCAGCCACGCCCTCCTTGCGGTCGCCCGAGAACGCGGTGGCGTGCCAGGCGTCGTCCTCGATGTCCAGCCCGGTGGCCAGATCGGTGTCGAATCCGGCCCGCATGGCCCGTTTCGCCTGGCGAACGCCCACCGGCGAGTTGAGCGCGATCTCGCCCGCGATGGCCAGCGCCCGCTCGCGGGCCCCACCGGCCTCGACCAGTTCGTCGACCACCCCGAGACGCTCGGCCGCCTCGGCAGGAAGCCTTCTGGCCCGGAAGATCATCGATGCTGCCCTCGACCAGCCGACCCTGCGGGTCAGCAGCTGGGTGCCCCCGCCCCCGGGGATCACCCCCACGCCGACCTCGGGAAGCCCGACCAGGGCACCCGACCCCATGACGATGAGGTCGCAGGCCAGGGCGATCTCGAAGCCGCCACCGAGGGCGAAGCCGTCGACCGCCGCGATCGTCGGCATGGGTAGGTCGAGCACTCCTCGGTATGCCGCTCGGGCCAGCGGGCGCTGCGCGCGCAGCTGATCGTCGGTGAGGGTATTGCGCTCCTTCAGGTCCGCACCGACGCAGAAGGCCCTGGGGTGTGAGCTGCTGACGACCACCGCCCGCACCAGGTCGTCGGCCGCCAGGGATGCGGTGGCCGCCCCGAGCGCCTCCGCCATGGCGGTCGAGACGGCATTCATCGCCTCCGGGCGGTCGAGGACGAGCTCGGCGACGCAGCCGTGCCCATAGGCCTCGTCGCGGTGGCGCTCGATGCGGACCAGGGTGTCGGAAGGCTTCACGGGTGCACCTCTCTGAAGGTTGCGCGGCGCTCACCCGTCGCCCGGGAGAGCTGGTTGGGGTTGACCGTGCCGATGCCCCGCAGGTGCCGTCGGCGGGAGGGGGTCATCTCGAACCCGGACAGCGACGCCAGGCGCTTGCCCAGCAGGTCGTCGACCAGCACGCTGCGCGGCGGGGTCACCGCGGTGAGGCGGCTGGCGCGGTTGACCGTCGTGCCGAAGACGTCGCCCAAACGGGACACGACGGGGCCGAGGGCCATGCCGACCCGCACGTCGGGCAGCACATCGTCCTCACCCATGGCGTCGACCAGGTCGAGCGCGATCGCGGCCGCGGCCGCAGGGGAGACTGTGACGAAGAGGATCTCGTCGCCGACGGTCTTGATCACCCGGCCGCCGTGGGCGGTGACGATGTCGGTGGCCAGCGCCTCGAACCGCTGTACGAGCTTGGCGAGCTGGCCCTCGGTCATCCTGCGTACCAAGGAAGTGAACGAGACCAGGTCGGCAAAGCCGACGACCCGCATGACCCCCGGCGCCGCCTCATCGGGGGTGGCGTCGGCGAGCATGCGTGAGATCGCGGCGGCCAGGTGCCGGCGCCAGGCATAGACCAGGAGTGGCTCGAGCTCGTCGGCGAGCTCGGCGAGGCGCAGCGCCGCGGCCTCGGCTGCCGCCATGTCCGGCACGGCTCGCGAGTCCTTCTCGCCCAGCGCCGCCTCGGTCTCCGGCGCGGCCAGCGCCTCGGCCATGAGCTGGGTCTGCCACACGGCCAGCCGGTCTGTGGTACGCGCGAAGGCCCGGGTCATGGCGAGCGCCGTGTCCTCTTCGAGGTCCCGCTCGCGCACCAGCTGGGCGACCGCTTTGAGGGCACTCAGGTCGGCCTCGGTGAACATGGCGTCTTCGTCCTGCACGATCGGGAAGCCGAGCGCGTGCCAGAACTTGCGGGCGGCGAGGAGGGACACCTGGGCCTCGCGGGACACTTCCCGCCGGCCCATCGTGGCCGGCTTGCCGAGGAGCATCGCCTCGATCTGGTCGGGAGAAGGATGCACCTGGGGCTGCGCAGCGGCGCTGAGATCCAGGCCATCCTGGTCCACCGGCGACACCTCCTCGCAGCTCTGTGGTCACGACTCCGATGCTGTGCTGCCCGGTGGGGAACCGTCGCCATCGGCGGTTGGGCCGCCGTAGAGACGGACGTGCACCACGTCGCCGGCGGCGATGGCCTCCTCGCCACCAGGCCCTTGCACGGTCAGTCTGCCCTGTCCGTCGATCCCCGTTGCGACCAGCCTCCTGATCCGCCCGGGCGCGCCAGCGGGCCCCACGTGCAGGTCCACCTCCGCGCCGATGGTGAGGCACGCCGACCGGTACGCGTCCTGCGCGGCCAGCCGGCCGGCATACGGGCCGGTCAGTGCCCTGTGGAGGGCGGCGAGGTGCGAGAGGTATGCCGTGATGAGAACTTCCCTGCGCACGTCGCCTGCGCCGCACAGGCGCAGCGAGGTGGCGGTCTCGACCGGCAGCTCGTCGCGCTCCTGGCTGACGTTGACACCAGCACCGACCACGACACCGGCCGGCACCACCTCGCAGAGCACGCCGCACACCTTCCGCCACGCGTCGGCCTCCGCGAGCACGTCGTTCGGCCACTTGAGCCCGGTCACCAGGCCGGTCACGTCGGCGATGGCCCGGTGGAGGGCCAGCCCCGTGAGCAGCGGGAGCCACCCGGGGCCGGTCTCGGGCATGGGGAGCAGCGCCGAGACGGCGACGGTGGCGCCGGGAACGTCCTCCCACGATCGGCCGAGGCGGCCGCGTCCGGCGCTCTGGTGGTCGGCCACCACCACCTCCCAGAGCGCTCCCGAGCGCGCCAGCTCGGCGTTGGTGGAGTCCAGTTCGGCGTGGACGGTGACGCTGCGCCACGGGGAACCGGGCCTGACCAAGGCCCCGTGCAACACCTCACGGTCCAGGCTGCTGCGCATGCTCCAAAGGCTAGGCTGCGGCGCATGGCCCAGAGCACCGGACCCGCCGCGACGAGCCCCGTCGCCGGAGGCACCGAGACCCCCGCGGACGTCGACATCCACAGCACGGCAGGCAAGCTGGCGGATCTGAAGCGGCGCGTGGCCGAGGTCGCTCACGCAGGGTCGGAGCGGGCCGTCGAGAAGCAGCATGCGCGGGGCAAGAAGACCGCGCGGGAGCGGCTGGAGCTCCTGCTGGACGAGGGCTCGTTCGTGGAGATGGACAAGTACGCGCGCCACCGGTCGAGCGCCTTCGGTCAGGAGGCGCACCGCCCCTACGGCGACGGCGTCGTGACCGGTTACGGCACCGTCGAGGGGCGCACTGTGGCGGTGTTCGCGCAGGACTTCACCGTCTTCGGGGGGTCGCTGGGCGAGGTGTTCGGCGAGAAGATCGTCAAGGTCATGGACTTCGCCATGAAGGTCGGCTGCCCGGTGGTGGGCCTCAACGACTCCGGCGGGGCGCGCATCCAGGAGGGAGTGGTCTCCCTCGGCCTGTACGGCGAGATCTTTCGCCGCAACGTGCACGCGTCCGGCGTCATCCCGCAGATCTCGCTGATCATGGGTCCGTGCGCCGGTGGCGCGGTCTACTCCCCTGCGGTCACCGACTTCACCGTGATGGTCGACCAGACCAGCCACATGTTCATCACCGGCCCTGACGTGATCAAGACCGTCACCGGCGAGGTCGTGTCCTTCGAGGACCTCGGGGGCGCCCGCGCCCACAACACGAAGTCGGGCGTCGCCCACTACATGGGCCACGACGAGGTGGACGCGATCGAGTACGTCAAGGCGCTGCTGTCCTACCTGCCGTCCAACAACCTCGAGGACCCACCGGCATACGAGCTGGAGAGCGACCTGGCTGTCACCGACACCGACCGCGAGCTGGACACCCTCATCCCCGACTCGCCCAACCAGCCGTACGACATGCACACGGTCATCACCCATGTGCTCGACGACGGGGACTTCCTGGAGGTGCAAGGCCTGTTCGCCCCCAACATCGTCTGCGGCTTCGGCCGGGTGGAGGGCCGCTCGGTGGGGGTGGTGGCCAACCAGCCGATGCAGTTCGCCGGCACGCTCGACATCGACGCCTCGGAGAAGGCAGCCCGGTTCGTGCGGACCTGCGACGCGTTCAACGTCCCCGTGCTCACGTTCGTCGACGTGCCCGGCTTCCTCCCCGGCACCGACCAGGAGTGGGACGGCATCATCCGCCGCGGCGCCAAGCTGATCTACGCCTATGCCGAGGCCACCGTCCCGCTGGTCACGGTAATCACCCGCAAGGCATACGGCGGCGCCTACGACGTCATGGGCTCCAAGCACCTGGGCGCCGATATCAACCTGGCGTGGCCGACGGCGCAGATCGCGGTCATGGGGGCCCAGGGGGCTGTCAATATCCTCTACCGCAAGCAGCTCGCGGCGGCCGAGGCGGCGGGCGAGAACGTGGACGAGGTCCGGCAGCGGTTCATCACGGAGTACGAGGACACCCTCGCCAACCCGTACATCGCCGCCGAGCGCGGCTACATCGACACCGTCATCACGCCCTCCAACACGCGCATGAACATCACCAAGGCCCTGCGTGCGCTGCGGAACAAGCGGGAGACGCTGCCCCCCAAGAAACACGGGAACATCCCCCTGTGAGCCGGCCCCAGAGTTCGAACGACGCCACGGACCATGGCGCGGACCATGGCGCGGACAACCGCGTGGCGACCGGGACGAGCGATCCCGACGACCGGAGCGCGGCGATCTCGGTGGCCAGGGGCAGGGCCACTCCCGAGGAGCTCGCCGCCCTCGTCGCCGTGCTGTCCGCCGCCGCCCGTGCCGCCGAGGACCCGGCTCAGCCGGCTCCCCGCTCCGAGTGGGCTTCTCGCGAGCGCGCCGTCAGGCGGCCCCTGAGTCCGGGTCCTGGCGCCTGGCGGGCGTCCGGCTGGCGCGGCTAGCCAACCACGGCGCGATGACGGCACCTGGCAAGGAGTGCGGCCCGGGCGGCGAGATCTGCCGCTGCCGCCTAGGCGCGGGCTGAGGCTCTCGTGCGTGCGGCGACTCTGCGCTCCAGGGCGGCGTGGTCGTCGGGATTGAGCACGCCATGCCCCAGCACGCGACCGGCGAGACCGAGGTCGCCCATGAAGGCCCGGAAGACCATCGGCACGGTGATGCCGTGGTCCGGGCGCTCGACCACCACAATGGCGTCGCCCGGGCGGAGCGAGCCCGGCGCGACCACTCGCAGGTAGGCACCGGTGTGACCGCGCTCGGCGAAGACCTTGACCCAGCCCTTGACCCCCATCCGCCAGGCGAAGGTCGCGCACGGTATCCGTGGCCCGGTGACCTCGACGACGACGTCGTCGCCGAGCCGCCAGCGCTCCCCGGTCACCGCCGCGTCCACATCGAAGCCCGAGGTCGTCAGGTTCTCGCCGAACATCCCGTTCGGCAGGTCCCGGCCCAGCCGCGCGCCCCACACGTCCAGCTCCTCGCGAGCCACGGCATACAGCGCCTGGTAGTCGCCGCCATGGTGCTGGGGGCTGCCGATGTAGTCCTGAACCGCCCCGCTGCCCAGCCCCCCGCGCTTGGGCCCGGGAGCCCGGACCTCCAGCATGTCCACCGGCACCTTGTGTATGCCGGTCAGCTGGCCGGTCGTGTCCATCGGCTCCGGGGAGCCGACGTTGAGGGAGTGCAGGTGCCCGGGCATGAGCCAAGCGTAGGCACCGAGCGGCCCGCCCCGGCAGCGCTTTTATGCCCGTGCTGGGTGACGGGGCCCTGGGGTAGGTTCGGGCGGGTGACCACAGACGCTCCGCAGCAGCCCGGCCCATCCCGCCAGCCCACCGCCGTCGACCGCATCGCCGAGGACTACTTCGACGAGTCCGTTGCGCTCAGTCCGATCGAGGCGACGTACCTGGGTGTGACGGGCCACGACGAGGACCTCGACGACTTCTCCGCCGACGGCTACGCCGCACACGCCGAGCTCAACCGCAAGACCCTCGCGGCGCTCGACGCGGCGACCCCGTCAGACGACGTCGACCGGGTGACCGTGGCGGCGATGAGGGAGCGGCTCGGCCTTGCCGTCGAGACCTTCGACGCCGGTCTCGACGAGATGGCGCTCAACGTCATCGCCTCCCCGCTGCAGGGCATCCGGGGGATCTTCGACCTCATGCCGACCGCATCCGACGACGACTGGTCGGTCATCGCGCGCCGCATGGCGAAGGTGCCGCGGGCGCTCGACCAGTGGGTGGCGACCCTCCAGCAGTCGGCCAACCGGGGACTCGTGGAGCCGCGTCGGCAGGTCGAGGCCTGCATCCGGCAGACCCAGGACCTCACCGCTGACGACGGCTACTTCGCCACGCTCGTCAAGGACGCCACAGCCGGCGGCGAGCAGCTCGGGTCCGCCGTCCGCGGCGAGCTGGAACGCTCTGTCGCCGCCGCATCCGACTCCTACCGACGGCTCGGCGAGTCGCTGCGCGAGCACCTCCTCGGGCGCGCCCCCGAGGCCGACGCCTGTGGCCGCGACCGCTACCAGCTCGTGTCGCGCTACTTCCTCGGCGCCACGGTCGACCTCGAGGAGACCTACCAGTGGGGGCAGGAGGAGCTCGCGCGCATCAGTGCGGAGATGGGGGCGGTGGCCGAGCAGATCCGACCCGGCGCATCGGTCAAGGAGTCCATCGCCCAGCTCGATGGCGATCCCGCCTACACGCTCCACGGCACCGATGCCCTGCGCGCCTGGATGCAGGCCAAGGCCGACGAGGTGATCGCCAACCTCTCCGGCAGCCACTTCGACATCCCCGAGCCGGTGCGCCGCATCGAGTGCATGATCGCGCCGACGCACACCGGCGGCATCTACTACACAGGGCCGAGCGAAGACTTCTCCCGCCCGGGCCGCATGTGGTGGTCGGTCCCCGCCGGGGTGACTGACTTCGGCACCTGGAAGGAGCTGACGACCGTCTACCACGAGGGCGTCCCGGGCCACCACCTGCAGGTCGCCCAGACGGTCTACCGCTCCGAGCTGCTCAACCGGTGGCGGCGGATGATGGCCTGGACCTCCGGGCACGGCGAGGGCTGGGCGCTCTACGCGGAACGGCTCATGGCCGAGCTCGGCTACATGGACGACCCGGGCCACCGCATGGGCCTGCTCGACGGCCAGTCGCTTCGCGCCGCGCGCGTGGTCCTCGACATCGGCGTCCACTGTGGCTTCAAGGCACCCGCCGAGGTCGGCGGCGGAGCGTGGAACTACGACAAGGCCTGGCAGTTCCTCACCACCCACGCCAACCAGGGTGAGGCCTGGCTGCGCTTCGAGCTCGACCGCTACCTCGGCTGGCCCGGCCAGGCGCCGGCCTACAAGATCGGCGAGCGGCTCTGGATGCAGCTGCGCGCCGACGTGGCCCAGCGCGAGGGCGCCGACTTCGACCTCAAGGCCTTCCACCGGCGCGCCCTCGACCTCGGTGGCCTCGGGCTCGACACGCTGCGCGACGCGATGTCCGCACAGCTGGCCTAGGGCGTATGCCGGGTGGTCGCCCCCTGAGGAGGCGACCACCCGGCATATCCGAGTGGTGGAAATCCCTGCGGCCGGACCCATGGTCCCTGCAAGGATGCAGCCGTGGAGTTCGCGCTGACCCTCCTGGCCATCGCCGCCACGGTCGTGGCGGTCGCCGGGCTTTCGGCCCGGGCCAGGCTGCCGGCGCCGCTCGTCCTGCTCGTTGTCGGGGTCGTGGGCTCGTACCTCCCCTTCATCCCCGAGCCGACCCTGTCCAGCGAGGTCGTGCTGGTCGGCCTCCTGCCTCCGCTGCTCTACGCGGCCGCGATCCGCACCAGCCTGGTCGACTTCCGCGAGAACCGCGGGACGATCGGGGCGCTCTCGGTCGGCCTGGTGCTCTTCACCGCGGTCGGGGTCGCGCTGACCGCCTGGTGGCTGCTGCCCATCCCGTTCGCCGTGGCGTTCGCGCTGGGCGCCATCGTCGCCCCGCCTGACGCCGTGGCGGCGACAGCGGTCGCCCGGCAGATCGGGCTGCCCCGCCGAATCGTCACGATCCTCGAGGGTGAGTCGCTGCTCAACGACGCGACCGCGCTGGTGTCCCTGCGCACCGCGATCACGGCGTTCTCGACCGCCGGGGCCATGACCCTGGCGGCGGTCGCCAAGGACTTCGTCTGGGCGGTCGTCGGAGGGGTCCTGGTCGGTCTGGTCGTCACCACGGCGCTGGCGTGGGTGCGCAAGCAGGTCACCGTGCCGGCCCTCGACACCGCCATCTCCTTCCTCGCGCCCTTCCTCGCCTACCTCCCGGCCGAGAAGCTGCATGCCTCGGGCGTCCTGGCCGTGGTGGTCACCGGCATCCTGCTGGGTCACAAGGCGCCGGTGCTGCAGACCGCGAGCTCGCGGCTCAGCGAGCGGATCAACTGGGCCAGTGTGCAGTTTCTGCTTGAGAACGCCGTCTTCCTGATGATCGGCCTCCAGATGCGCCGCATCGTGTCGGCTGCGGGCACGTCGTCGCTCGGCTGGGGGCAGATTCTGCTCGCGTGCGGCGCGGTCCTGCTCGCGGTGCTGCTCCTGCGTCCCCTGTGGATGCTCCTGATGCGGTTGGAGGAGATCGCTCGCGGCCGCGGAGTGGGCACGGCGACGTTCTGGCGGCACACGGCCGTGGCCTCCTGGGCAGGCATGCGCGGGGTGGTCACGCTGGCCGCGGCATTCGTGCTGCCGCTGGACACTCCGCAGCGCGACGTTCTGGTGCTCATCGCGATGGTGGTCGCCGTGGGCACGATCCTGCTCCAAGGGCTTTCGCTGCCCTGGGTCGCCCGCCGTCTGGGGGTGCGCGGGCCCGACCCGCGCGAGGACGCGCTCCAGGAGGCGACCATCCTGCAGCGGGCCGTCGATGCGGGAGTGGCCGCGCTCGACACGACCGATGCCGACGACCGAACCCTCGAGGTGGTCCGCCGCCGCGGGGAGGACCGGGTCAACCGGGCCTGGGAGCGCTTGGGCTGGGGTGGAGAGTCCGGGGAGACGCCGAGCGAGAGCTACCGGAGGGTGCGTTTGCACATGCTCGCGGCCGAGCGCGCCGAAGTGCTTCGCGTACGCGACGCCGGTGCCGCCGACCAGGAGGTGCTCGCGACAGTTCTGGGCGCGCTCGACGTCGAGGAGTCCATGCTCGACCTCGTCGACAACCGTGACCGGACCCTGCGCGACGCACCACTGCTGCCGCCGGAGCTCCCGGGGGGCGGCTGCGTCCACCTGCGCGAGGCCTCCTGCGCCGTGACCCCCACGGACTCCCGCGTCTGCGCCCGCTGCATCGCCGAGGGTCTTACCTGGGTGCACCTGCGCATGTGCCTGACCTGCGGCAACATCGCCTGCTGCGACTCCTCGATCGGCCGCCACGCGACGAAGCACTACCACGAGTCCGGCCACCCGGTCATGCGCAGCTTCGAGCCCGGCGAGGCCTGGCGGTGGTGCTTCGTCGACCAGCTCCTCGGCTAGAACCCAAGCGTTCGATGAGAGTCCACTTCAGCCGTCGTTGACCATCCGCGCACTCACCGCGGATCTGGGCAGCCGGCGATTCCAGGGCACGGCTCCGCGCTTCGAGCGGCACCGCCACAACTTGGGCGGCAGGATCATGGTCCTAGGAGGACTGATCGCAGAAAGGCAAAGATCGCCTGCCGGACGCGTCGGGACTGGTCTCCATCAAGGAGCCGGAGGGCGTGGTCGTATCCGTCGAGTGTCAGTACTGTCTCTCGTCCCTCGTGTGCCGCAGCAATGGCGGCATCCGTCCCGGGCGGAAACACCGGGTCATCCCTGGCGCTGACCAGAAGTACCGGTCCAGGGAACCCGCTGACCGAGGCGACAGTGGGGTATCCGTCGTCAGGGGAAGGGCCACCGCTGACGGCGACCACCCCCGCTACGTGCGGCCCCAGTCTGCGGGCGGCGCCGAGGCCGATCACGGCTCCTTCGGAGAACCCGCCAACGACGATCCTGGTAGCGCCGTCGGCGGCGATGGTGTGGACAGCGGCCGTCATTGCCGCTGTGTTGTCCGGGCCCCACTCGAAGATGGCCACGCGGTAGCCGTGGCTGGCGACTTCCGTGGCGAACGAGACCATTTGGCAGATCCCCCCGTTGGATTGGGCACCCAGGACCACGCCGCGACTGCCGCGATCGCCGAGGAGGGCCACGGGTGTGGCGAACCGAGTCCCGGTCGGCACGTTCTGGAACCACGACGGACGAGGAAGGCAGTCGGGGCGAGGAATGGCCCCGGGTCGCTCGTGCTTCGTGGCTGACGGGCGCTGCTGCTGGCTTGGGGTGGTGGCAGCCGGCATTTCGGTGCCGCACGAAACGGCGGTTCCCGCGATGAGGATGGCCACGACCACACCCGTGCTTCGGCGGCGTCTGGTCCGGTATCGGGCTGGGTGCATCGGTGTCTCCGAGAGTGGCCGTGGGCGCATGATCACTTCATCCGCGGTTCGCTGATGGGTACCGCCGTGCCAACGCCGGCGGCGTGAACTTGGCTGGCGCTGGCGTCCGGGGGGACCGGGCTGGTCCGGACCCACCATTCGGCCACGCTCGCGTGGACCACGAATGCGAGCCAAAACGACAGGCCGAAAGCCGCTCGCAAGTCGAGCAGTCCCGAGCCCCAAAGCAGCAGCACCCAGATCCGGATCGTCCCCACACCGATGGCCACCCCGAACGCACGGATCATCCAGCGGCGGTGGGCCGGCGTATCGCCCCGGCGGATCGCCCGGAAGGCCAGGACCAAGCAGGACACCAGCCACCCCCCGAAGACGGTGCTGGCCGCCGATTCGGCAAGCCCACCCACCGGGTACGCGATCCCAAAGGATATGGCGAAGCAACCACTCAGTACCCCCGCGGAGACCGCCACCCGGCCGAACCTTCGATGGAAGGCGTAGTGCGCGGTCCGGATCCGACCCGCCAGCTGCCACGGCGCGCCCAGCAGATAGATCAGGGCGGGCACGATGTGTGCATACGCGAGCCACGGATGTTGTACGTAGGCGAGGTCGGTCGGGGAGTCCGGGAGCGAGCCGTCTCGGAGGTGACCCACATCGGTGATCCCCCGGCGGGCGGCAAAGACCAGGATCAGCGCCATGGGCACCGCGCACACCGTGAGGAGCGCTCGACGGCCGGTGGACTGGGCATCGCCCGGAACGCCCGTCACGTCTCGCCGAACATCCATTGGGCCACCAGGTGTGGGAAGGACAATGCCTCCCGCACGCGGTCGGCTGGTGCGTCGACCTCGACTCGGGCCCCGGCCATCTGCTGCTCAGTCATGATCCCTCCCGATGGAGACAAGCAGCGCGTTGTGGCGCCGCCGCGGTCTCCCGCCAGTTTGCTGTGGGCGATGCTAGGTTTAGTGCGATGTCGTAGTGGATTGGACCATGATGCGAGTTCGTACTAGTTCCGTCAAGACCTCGGACCCACCTGCCCAAGCCCACCAGGGGATCAACGTCCTGCTCGATGTGTGGTCTGTGTCGCGTGCGGCCAGCGGATTGCTGAACGCGGCGCTGGCCCCGAGCGGGTTGACTGCCGACGAGTTCGCCGTCTACTCCCTGCTCGCGCGGCAGGGCCCGCTCACCCCGAGCGAACTGGCCGAACAGATGGCCACGGCGCCAACCACCATCTCCAGCTACGTCAGTCGATTCGAGCGGCGCGGGCACGTCCGTCGCGAGCCACATCAGCGCGACGGGCGCTCGTACCGAATACGGCTGACGCCCTCTGGCCGACGGACGCACCACAGCGCGGCCGAGATGTTCCTGCCCGTGCTGCACGGTGTGGTCGAAGCGCTCGGGCCGGCCGAACCGGAGGTACGTGATGCCCTGGGGAAGTTGCGTGCGTCCTTGGACCGGGTCCTCGCCAACAGCGCCAATGCCGAGGTCGAAACCACACCGAAGGCACCGGAATCACAAACCGATCAGCTCCGCAGCCCAGAGCCTCCCGAAGGGTAGGCCGGAGGCTTCCCGACGACCGGCTGCGTCCGATCGGCCGACCCGAGCCCGCCGGAAGTGGGCCGCGAACCCGACCAGCTCAGCCGCGGTGGACCGCGCTGTGGACGCTGACCGAAGGCGCTCGCGACCGCCCCTGGCCGCGCGAGTCAGCGCCGGTGGTCGTGAGCTCGTCATTCAGCACCGATGCGGCCTCCATCACCAGCGACGTCACCGTGGCGGCCACCTCGTCAAGCGAGCCGTCCGCGACGACGGCGTCGCCCAGCCTCGCGTTGATAGCCCGCAGCTCGGCCACCCCGTGATCGGACAGCCGGATGCCGGGCGACACCACCGCGAGCTGGTAGGCCATCGCGAGGGTCTCGCAGCGCTGGCAGCCGGTGTTGAGCGAGAGAGCGGTGTTGGCGAAGTCCAGGCTTGACGGCTGGGCACTCGCCAGGACGACCTCCACGGCCACAGAGACCGTGCGGCAGTCCGAGCAGTGGCCCTCCGCCACCGCGCGGTTGGCCGCGCTCACCACGTCGTCCCTGGTTCGGACCAACGCCATGCGGGTCCTCGCCTTCAAGTGGCCCTGCCCCCCGTTGGAGGCGCTCGCCTCGTTCGACGTCACCCCGCGCGACCAGAGCATGAGCGGGTGTCCGGCCCCCTGGTCCGCGTGCAGGGTCTGGACGACGGGCTGCGGTGCAGGCGCCGCGTAACCTCCCGGGGTGGCCCCGTCGGCGGGCGACACGAGGCCGCCGCCCAGCGCCAGCGCGGCGAGGATCGTGGTGCTCATGAAGCGTCGGCTGTGCGTGCTCATGCGGTGCTCCAGGTCTCCAGGCGCTCACGGCGCGGCTCGCGGGTGCCCGGGCGGGCGAAGCCGGCCCCCACCATAGCGGCGAGCTCCAGGTATGCCGCCCGGGTGCGCCAGTGGAGGTCGGCCAGTGCCGTGCGGGCACCGGCCTCCAGGGCCGGGTCCCAAGGCAGGCGCATCACGTGGCCGCACCGAGCGCGGAAATGGCTCTCCACCCGGCCCAGATCCAGCTGCGAGGAGGACCGCACCCCGTTGATCACGACGATCGCCCCCTCCACGAGCCGGGCGTGGCCGTGCTCCTGGAGCCAGTCGAGGGTCATCGCGGCCGCTCGGGCACCGTCGAGGGCCGGCGGCATGACCACGATCACCTGGTCGGCCTCGCCGAGGATGCCCTGGACGGCATCCTCGAGGATGCCGGTGCCCGTGTCGACCAGGATCAGGCTGTAATGGTGGTCGAGCACGTCGATCGCCCGGCGATAGTCCTCGGCCCGCCGTGACCGCGTCACCTGGGGGTCGTCGTCGCTCCCCAGTACCTCCAGGCGGGTCTCGGACTGCGAGGTGTAGGTGCGCATCTGCGTGTAGCGGTCGATGTGGTCCTGGTCGTTCAGCAAGTCGGTGATCGTCGCCCGGGTGCCCCGGCCGAGGCGGTCAGCCAGGGTCCCGGCGTCGGGGTTGGCGTCGATGGCGACCACCCGGTCGCCCCGGTTGCTGGCCATCACATGGCCCAGCATCAGCGCAGTCGTTGTCTTGCCGGCGCCTCCCTTACGGGACAGGACAACCACCCGCCGGCACTCAGGAGCCGGCGTGCGGACGGCGGCGAGCAGAGCTTGGTGGTGGAGCTCGGCTTTGGACGGGCCGGGGCCGCACCCGGCCGCCGGTGAGGGCCACCACGACCCGCCGCCAGCCGTGCAGGGTGTCGAGGTCGGGCCGGCGGCGCAGCATCGCCTCGTCGGTGAACTCGTCGGCCCGCAGGGTGCGCCCGGCGAGTTCGGCTTCCAGTGCCGCGGCCAGTCGCCTGCGGCGGCGGGCGGCCAGGGCGCGGCCGAGTGACCGGCTGAAGCGCTGGAGGATGTCCACGACGATCAGGACGAGGCCTAGCAGCGGGAGCGGAACGAGCACCAGCGAGAGCAGGGCGAGGGCGGCTGCCGGGATATCGCGCGCAGCCAGGGAGTCACCCAGGACCTGCCACTGCAGCTGGAGTGCGGCCCAGGTATTTCGCACGAGCTCGGGCGTGCGCCACAGCGCAAGCATGAACAGTCCGATGAGCAGAGGTACCACGACCAAGACCCACACGGTCACCACGGCGCGGACGATCGGCCGCAGTCCCACGCGGCTCGGGGTGTCGGTGCCCGGGACCAGGCTGGCGAGCACCGGTCGGACCCGCCCGAACAGGTCGGGGACCCCGACGATGTCGCCCAGCAGGTAGAAGCCGTCCAGCCGCGCCACCGGAAGGAGCTGCTGGAGGATCTCGACGTGCACGAGGACGACGGCGAGCAGGAGGGGTGGCCATCCCGTGGTCGCATATACGGCGGTCACGACCCCGACGAAAAGGGCGTTGAAATACACGCCGCCCAGGTCGGTGCGCAGCCGGCCGCGCCTGGAGAGGCGGTAGGCGTCGGTGACGTCGGTGTAGAACGCAGGGAAGATCAGGTACAGCGCCATGCCGACGGCACCGGGCTTGCCTCCCCCGTACCGGCATCCGGCCGCGTGCCCGATCTCGTGGAAGATCACGCTGACGATCAGCAGAGCGATCACCGCAAGCATCGTGACGGGCGTCTCGAGGGTCGCGGCGAAGGCAGCCCCGGGACTGGCGCTCAGCGCGAGCCACAGGTCCCCCGCGGCGACGCCCACCAGCGCCACGACCACGACCACCGGGTAGAACAGTGGTGCGAACGTCGCTGCAAGGATGTTGGTCAGACGCGGGGGGAAAAGCACCCGGCGCAGGCGCAGCCCCAGCAGGGGCCTTGCCCTGGGCGGGGAGGCGCCGGGTGCCTCCCCCGGGCCCGCGTTGATTCCTCGGGCGTTGTGCCCCGAAGGTGGTTCTTCCGGTGGCGGGATATCCACGATGCCGAGCGCGCCGAGCTTCTCGTAGACGAGGTAGTCGACGCCCTCCCCCGTGACGGTCTTCCCGTACTGGTCGCTCACGACGGCGGCGATCTCTTCGGTGCCCCGCGTCCCGTCAAGCTGCGACGCGACGAGGAAGAGCAGCTGGGAAACCTGGATGACCTGGTTGTCGCTGCGCGCGATGAGGTAGCGCGGCTCGACGAAGCCGGATCCCTGGTACTCGCCGAGCATCCGCACACCGGGCGCGAGACGTGGCGATGCGAAGGGTGCTGCAATATTCATCGGTCCCTCCCCGTGGACCCTCTATGTGGCACCTGTCCGCGACGAGGTGCCCGTGGTGGGGCCCCAGACCTGGTCCGGCGGGACCCCACCTGCCGGGCACGTGTCAGTGCCCAGCACTGCGCCGCCCGCTAGGACTGGGTCACCGCGATGCCCTGCAGGGCTACCGCGCTGGCCACTGATCCCACCGATGCAGCGTTGATGGCGATCGCAATGTTCACGGCCGTGATGTTCGTGACGTTGATGAACGCGAGCGTCTCCCGTGGTGGGAGCAGCTCCGCGGTCGTCGCCTCGAGATCGGCGCGCGACAGAACGTTCGTGCCCATGCGTCACCTCCTTTCCGAGGTCGGCCCCGTGGGCCCGGCTAGCTCTGGCGAACACTGATGAACTGGCCAGCCGCGGCGAATGCTCCGGAGTTGACTGAGCCAACGTTCTGCGCAAGAGCGACGTTGGTCGCGGCGATGCCTGCCCAGTTGAAGAAAGCGAGCGCCTCGCGTGACGGCAACAGCTCGACCTCGAGCTCCTCGTAGGTGAACTCGTTCATGGTTGTTTCACCCCCTCCCCATGACGTGGTTCGAATGCGCTATCCACTAGACCAGTGGCACGTCTCGCAGGTGTTCTCGGGCCTGCCCCGGCAGCGTGCATCCGCCGCCAACGCTGCGCCACCCCAGCGCTGCAGAGAGCAACGTCGTCGTCACTCCTGCGTCACGGCTGCGCCTCTGCGCCCGGTAACCACCGTCACCCGGGTGATATCGGGCCAAACAGGCACAACAACGGGAAACGGCAGCACCGAGGGCCATCCGTGAGTACGGTGTAACTAGTCAGGACGGTTGAGTTGGGGCAGCCGGCGAGACGGGGAACTGACATGGCAGGTGAGGCACGTGCAGGACGGGGCCGCAGCGCGGCCATAAAGGTGCGCCTCCTCGGAGGCTTCTACATCGAGTCGGAGGGCCGGGCGGTCTCACTGCCGCTCACGCTCCAGCGGATGGTGGCGTATGCCGCACTGCACACTGCGTGGGTGCCGCGCACCCGCGCAGCGGCCCAGCTCTGGCCCGATGCCAGCGACGCGCGGGCGGCGTCCAACCTACGCACCGGGCTCTGGCGCTTGCGGCGCAGCGTCCCGGTGCTCGTGGCCGATCCCACGGCGATCTCCCTGGCCCCGGACGTGGAGGTCGACGTCCACCTCCTCTCAGACCTGGCGGAGCAGGTCTTCGACGGCGACTTCAACGGACTGGCCAGGGTGGGCAACTACCGCGCCGAACTGCTGCCGGGGTGGGCTGACGAGTGGCTCACCATCGAGCGGGAGCGCCTGCGCCAGCTGGAGCTCCACCTGCTCGACGCCGGCGCAGATGCCTGCCTGGAGCGCGGCCGCTACGGTGATGCGGTCGACCTGGCCCACCGGGCGATCGAGCTGGAGCCTCTGCGCGAGTCGTCTCACCGCGCCCTGATCCAGAGCTATCTGGCGAGCGGCAACCGGATGGCCGCCCTTGCCCAGTTCCAGCGACTGTCCCACGTCTTGCAGGCCGAGCTCGGGCTCCCGCCCCAGGACACGACTCGGCGACTGGTCTCGGGGCTCCTGAACGCCAGCGGGTCGCGCCCGGACGCTCGGCACTCGGCCGTGCCGGTGGGGGCCCGCAATGGCGGCTCACGGCGTCGCACGGGCTGAGCCGCTCGGACTGGGTGCGGCTGTCCTGGCCGGGATAGCGTGCGATCCGTGACTGTTGCCATCGTGCTGGGATCGGCCTCGCCTGCCCGGCTGCGGCTCCTCCACGCGGCCGGCGTGGAGCCGCGGGTGTTCGTGAGCGATGTCGACGAGGAAGCCGTGACTGCGGATGCGAGACAGAGCTATGGCGAGCTCGAACCGGCCGAAGTCGCCCTCCTCCTTGCCCGGGCCAAGGCTGAGGCCGTGTCGTGGGCACTCGCCGATCGTCCCGACCACCTCGTGCTGGGCTGCGACTCCATCCTCGACATCGACGGCGAGGTCCACGGCAAACCGGTCGACTCCGCTGAGGTCATGGCAAGGTGGCAGCGCATGCGCGGACGCTCGGGCACGCTGCACACCGGTCACTGGCTCATCGATGACCGTGCGGAGAGCACTGGGGCAATGGTCGGCGCCATCGCCTCGACCGTCGTCCACTTCGCGCACCTGGATGACGAGGAGATCAGCGCGTACATCGCGACCGGAGAGCCGCTGCGGGTGGCGGGCGCCTTCACGATCGACGGGCTCGGTGGCCCCTATGTCACCCGGATCGAGGGTGACCACTCCAACGTGGTCGGCCTCTCCCTGCCGCTCCTGCGCGACCTCCTGCGCGACGTCGGCCTGGACTTCCACGACCTCCGCGGGTCGCCGGCGCCCGCCTAGACGGGCGGGATGTCGCGGCGCTTGGCGGCGAAGTGCCGGTCCCGCCCCGCGGCGTACTTCAGCCGGCTGAGCAGCTCGCCACGCAGCGCATCGGCCTCGATGACGTGGTCGAGGACCAGGTCTGCCGCGAGGCGCTCGAGGTCGACGTCCTCGTCATACTCCGCCCGTCGGTCAGCGACGAACTGCGCCCGCTCGGCGTCGTCCTCGATCTCGGCGATCTTGTTGGCGTAGACCGCGTTGACGGCCGCCTCGGGCCCCATGACGGCGATGCGCGCGGTCGGAAGGGCGATCGTCGCATCAGGGGCGAAGCCGGGGCCGCCCATGGCGTACAGCCCCGCGCCGTAGGCCTTGCGGACCACCACGCAGAACTGGGGGACGGTCGCACTCGACACGGCCGAGACCATCTTGGCGCCGTGGCGGATGATCCCACCCCGCTCGACCTCCGAGCCGATCATGAACCCGGGCACGTCCGCGAGGTAGACGAGCGGGATCGAGAAGGCGTCGCAGAGCCAGATGAACCGGGATGCCTTGTCGGCGCTGTCGCTGAACAAGACCCCGCCCTTGACGGCGGAGTTGTTGGCGACTATGCCGACGGTCTCACCAGCCATGCGACCGAAGCCGACGACCAGCTCAGCAGCGAACAGCGGCTTGATCTCGAAGAAGGAGTCAGCATCGACGAGCCCGTCGATAACCTCGTGGATGTCGAACGGCTGGCTCTCCCGCTCGGGGACCGTGTGCCGGGTGAGCAGCGCAACCGGCGCCTCCGGGACGTAGGACGGCGATGGCGAGCGCCAGTTCTGGGGCACGTAGGAGAAGTAGAGCTTCGCCAGCTCGATGGCCTCGGTGTCGTCGGAGGCGAGCAGATCGCCCACCCCGGAGACGGTGCAGTGCATACGGGCCCCGCCCATCTCTTCGAGCGAGACTCTCTCCCCCACGACCATCTCTGCCATGCGAGGGCTGCCGAGGTACATGGAGGCATTCCCCTCAACCATGATCACCAGATCGGTGAAGCTGGGGATGTAGGCGCCGCCCGCGGCGCTCGGCCCGAACAGGCAGCAGATCTGCGGCACCTTGCCCGAGAGCGCCACCTGGTTGTGGAAGATCCGGCCCGCCCCGCGACGACCGGGGAAGAGCTCGACCTGGTCGGTGATGCGCGCACCGGCCGAGTCGACGAACCAGAAGACGGGCAGCTCCTCGCGCAGCGCCATCTCGGTCGCGCGGACGATCTTCTCCACGGTGCGAGCACCCCACGAGCCCGCCTTCACGGTCGGGTCATTGGCGACCACGATCGCCGGGCGACCGTCAACGGTGCCGCGCCCAGTGACCACGCCGTCGGCCGGCAGACCCGTGGCCATCGCGTTCGCGAACCGCCCGTCCTCCACGAAGCTGCCCTCGTCGAACAGGAGGGCGATCCGGTCGCGCACATAGAGCTTGTTCTGCGCGGCCAGCTTGGCCGCCGCCTTCTCCGGCGGTGCCGCAGAGGCGGTGTATGCGGTGGCGAGCCGCTCGCGGATGTCTGCCACTCGCGGGTCGCCGCCGGCATCCCCGCCGGACGCGAAGGGAGGCGGCGCGCCTGCTGGACCCACCGGCATACCTCTCTGGTCTGTGGACATGGCGTCAGTCGCTCGGGAGGCCGAGGTTGCGGGCGATCACCATGCGCTGGACCTCGCTGGTGCCCTCGCCGATCTCCAGGATCTTCGCGTCGCGGTAGAAGCGGGCGACCGGGTACTCCTCCATGAAGCCGTTGCCGCCGAAGACCTGGGTCGCGATGCGGGTCGCCGTCACCGCGGCCTCGCTGGAGTAGAGCTTGGCGATCGAGGCGGCCTGCTTGACCTCCCGGACCGAGCGGCGGCCGCGCTCGAGCTCGTCCTTCAGCCACGCAGCCTTGTAGGTGAGCAGCCGCGCCGCCTCGACCATCACGGCGAGGTCGGCGACCTGGAAGGAGACACCCTGGTTGGCGCCGATCGGCCGCCCGAACGCGGTGCGCGTCTTGGCGTAGTCGGTGGACAGCTCGAGCATCGCCTGGGCCATGCCTACCGAGAGCGCCGCGATGGCGATGCGGCCGTCGTCGAGGGTCTTGAGGAACTGCTTGAACCCGTCGCCCTCCTCGCCGAGGACGTTGGTGACCGGCACCCGGCAGTCCTGGAAGGTGAGGCCGTGGGTGTCGGAGACCCGCCACCCTAGCTTCTCGTAGGCCGGCTCGACGATGAACCCACGCGTGCCGGACGGCACCAGGATGGCGCTGATCTGGGCGGAGCCGTCGTCGTTGGTGCCGGTGCGGGCCGTGACCGTGACCACGGACGTGATCGGGGTGCCCGAGTTGGTGATGAACGCCTTGGCCCCGTTGAGGACCCAGTCGTCGCCGTCGCGAAGCGCCTTGGTCTTGGTGGCGGCTGCGTCGGACCCGGCATCGGGCTCGGTGAGGCCGAAGCCGGCGAGCGATCGGCCCGCTACGAGGTCGGGCAGCCAGTGGTGCTTCTGCTCGTCGGTGCCGTAGGTGAGGATCGGGTTGATGCCCAGGCCGACTCCGGCCGAGAGCGTGATGCCGATCGACTGGTCGACCCGGCCGAGCTCCTCGATCGCCACACAGAGGGCGGTGAAGTCCGGGCCGCCGTCGGCGCTGCCGCCGAACTCCTCGGGCACGACGAGCCCGAACAGCCCGAGGTCGCCCATCTTGGGGACCAGGTCGGCCGGGAAGTGATGGTCACGATCCCATTGGGCGATGTGCGGGCCGACCTCGGCCTCGGCGAACTCGCGGACGACCTTGCGGAAGTCCTCGTGGTCTTTGCTGAGCTCGAACATCGTCGTCCCTGCTTCGTGGTGCGGATCTCGGTCGGTGAGGCGTCGTCCCTGCTCACGGGCGTTTCGGGCCTCGCGGCGCTTCCAGAGCCCAGGTGTGCTTCCGGTCGGGCGGTAGGCCCCAAGAGGTTGACGTTAACGTAAACGTAAAGCAATGATAGCGCCATGACAAGCCCGCAGTCCCGCGAGGACCAGACCTGGACGATCCGGGAGATCGCCGCTGAGTTCGGGGTGACCCACCGGGCCGTTCGGCACTACGAGGACCTCGGGCTCATCTCCCCCGAGCGGCGGGGCACCGTGCGCATCTACCACCGGCGGGACCGGACGCGGCTGAGCCTGATCCTGCGCGGCAAGCGGCTCGGCTTCCCGCTGGAGGAGATCCGCACGATCATCGACCTCTACGACGCCCCGCGCGGGCGCACCAGCCAGCTCGCGTACGTGCTCGGGCAGATCGACGAGCGGCGAGCCGACCTCGAGCAGCGGCGCCGAGACATCGAGGACGCGCTCACCGAGCTCGACGACTTCGAGCGGCGCTGCCAGCAGGACCTCGCCCGCCTCGAGGCTCCCCAAGCCGCGGCTCGCTGAGCGGGGGCTGCAACCATGGAGCCTGACCCCTGAGGAGAGCCGTGACCACCACGAGCAGCACGAGCGCCACAGCCAGCCCGAGCGCCCCGCCGCCGCGGTTCGCCTCCATCGAGGAGGTCATCGAGCGGCTGGGCCAGACCGGCTACCTCGCCTCGGAGCCGATCGCCACCACCGTGTTCCTTGCCGACCGGCTCGGGAAGCCGCTGCTGGTGGAAGGCCCGGCCGGAGTCGGCAAGACCGAGCTGGCCAAGGCCGTCGCCTCCGCGACGGGCTCCGACCTGATCCGGCTCCAGTGCTACGAGGGCGTCGACGAGGCCCGCGCACTCTACGAGTGGAACCACGCGAAGCAGCTCCTGCGCATCACTGCCGCCGGCCAGGGCCATTGGGACGAGCTGCGATCGGACATCTTCACCGACGAGTTCCTGCTGGCCCGGCCCCTGCTCAAGGCGGTCCGCAGCGAGCAGGCCACGACGCTCCTCGTGGACGAGCTCGACAAGGCCGACGTCGAGATCGAGGGCCTGCTGCTCGAGGTGCTCAGCGACTTCCAGGTGACCGTCCCCGAGATGGGCACCGTCGTGGCGCGGCACCGGCCGTTCGTCGTGTTGACCTCCAACGCGACCCGCGAGCTCTCCGAGGCGCTGCGCCGGCGCTGTCTCTTCCTGCACATCGACTACCCCGAGCCCGCGCTCGAGCGCCAGATCGTCCGGCTGAAGACTCCCGGGCTGACGGAGGCCCTGACCGAGTCGGTGGTGCGGCTGGTGGGGGCGCTGCGCTCGATGAACCTGCGGAAGGCGCCGTCGATCGCCGAGACGATCGACTGGGCCCGCACCCTGCTCACCCTGGGAGCCACGGAGCTCGACCCGGCTCTGGTCAAGCACAGCCTCGGGGTGATTCTCAAGCACCAGGACGACATTGCCCGTGCCTCGATCTCCCTCGACCTCGACAGGCCGCTCGGGGATGTCGCCCGCTGACGCCACGACAGCGGGACGGGGTGTCGCCGAGTCCGACGATCTCGCGGCGCGCCTCGTGGCCTTCTGCGGTGCCCTGCGATCCCACGGAGTCCCGGTCGGCACCAGCGAGGTGGTCGATGCCGGTGCCGTCATCACCGCGCTTGGCCTCGAGCGCAGGGACCGGCTGCGGGAGGGGGTCGCCGCCGCACTGATGCGCCGCGCCGGCCAGCGATCGGTCTTCGACCAGCTCTTCGACCTCTACTTCCCGGCCGCCGTAGGTGACCGCATGATGGCCGTCGGCGGGTCGGGGCCGGCGCGCGAGCGGGAGGCTAGGGAGCGGGCGGCGCTGATCCGCGCGGAGCTGGCGCAGGCCCTGGCCGACGATGACGCTCGCTCCCTCGACCGGCTCGCCGCCCGAGCCCTCGACGAACTCGGCCGGCTCGCCAACTCAGCCACGCTCGGCGGCTGGTCCGCCCAGCAGGCACTCGACACACTCAACCCCCAGACCGCCATCGTGGGCGCCTTGGCCATCTCCCGCGCCGGCGCCGAGGCCGGCACCCTCGACGGCGGCTCGACGGGCATCGGGACACAAGGCCAGGGGGCGGGGGCGGGCGGGGCCGGCGCACCCGGCATACGCCCAGAGCGCCTTTCGGATCGCTATGACCGCGACGAGATTCGGGGACGGGTAGCGGCGTTCCGCCGCCGGGTGGAGACCGAGGCTCGACGACGCAACGCCGAGGTGCGCGGCCAGGAGCGCATCGCGAGGTATGCCGTCCGCGCGCCGCTGGAGCGGCGTCCCTTCACGCTCGCATCGCCCGAGGAGTTCGCCGAGCTGCGGCACACGCTCGGACCCCTGGCCCGCAAGCTCGCGGCACGAGTCGCGGCCCGCCGCCGGCGCGCGGCCCGCGGAAGCATCGACATCCGGCGAACCCTGAGGTCGTCAATGTCCACCGGCGGGGTGCCCATGAAGCCGGCCCTCCAGCACCGCCCCCCGGGCAGACCCGACCTCGTGCTGCTCTGCGACCTGTCGAGTTCGGTGGCCAACTTCTCCGGCTTCACCATGCTGCTCATGCAGGCCCTCAGCGGGCAGTTCCGGCGGGTGCGGGTCTTCGGGTTCGTCAACATCTGCGACAACATCACGCCGATCATCGAGGCGGCCGGCCCGGCGGACGACGTGCGGCGGGCCGTGGCACAGGAGGCCAAGGTGGCGGCCTACCACGGGAACAGCGACTACGGCACGGCATTCGCCGACTTCGTGGACCGCCACCTGTCGGCGGTCGGGCCGCGCTCCTCGGTCATCGTCCTCGGCGACGCGCGCAGCAACGGCACCGATCCGCAGCTCGACGCCTTCCGCGAGATCGTCGCGCGCGCCCGCCACGCGGTCTGGCTCAACCCCGAGCCCGAGAGCTCTTGGGGCACCGGTGACTCGGCGGCCCCGCTCTACGCCCAGGTTGCCGACATGCACGAGTGCCGCAACCTCGAGCAGCTGCGGCAGTTCGTCACCAGGACACTGCCGGTCTGATCGTCACCCGGACCCTGCCGGTCTGACTGCAGCCTGTGCCGCCAGGAAGGCATCGATCTGCTGGGCTGTCGGTGCCGTCGCAGGGCCGCGACGCGTGACCTTGATCGCCCCTGCCGCGTTGGCCCGCCGCGCGGCATCGACCCACTGCGCGCCTGCCGCGCGCTCGGCGACGAGAACGCCGGTGTGGGTGTCGCCGGCGCCATTGGTGTCGACCGCCCGCTGTGGGAAGCCCGGCACGTATGCCGTGTGCCCGGCCGCGTGCACGACGCACCCCTGGGGTCCGTCGCGGACGATCGCGACCGCCCCGGCAGGCAGGCGGGATGCCGCCGCGGCCGCGCTGGCGGCGATCTCGACCTCGCCAGTCAGCGCGTGCGCCTCCTCGGCATTGCTCGTCCAGACGGTGGTGCGGGCCAGCATGTGCTCGCGCACGAGGGGGTCGAGGTCGGCGAAGGCCGCTCCGGGGTCGAGGACGACGTCGACCCCGGAGGCAAGCTGGTCAAGCCAGTCCAGCAGCGGGTCCCGGGTCAGGCCGACCAGTGAGTAGCCGCTGACGCACACCAGGTCGCCCATGGCCGGTGCCGAGGTCTGCAGGCCAGCGACAGTGATGTGGCGCTCGGCTCCCTGAGTGGTCACGAAGGTGCGCTCGGCCGTGGGCTCGACCATGACGAAGCAGATGCCCGTGTCGAGGTCGGGGACCTGCGGACTGCTGACGACAACGCCCTCGGCCGCCAGGGCCGCGCGAACCACATCCCCGTTGGGGCCGGTGCCGTGGGCGCCGGCATGGACGGCTGCGGCTCCGGACCGCGCTGCGGCGACCAGGATGTTGACCGCTCCACCGGCGTAGCGCGCGTAGCTCGTGGCGACGGCATTGCCGCCCCGCCGGGGCAGCCCGGCGACCTCGACGACCACGTCGACGAGGGCTTGAGCGGTGTGGATCACCCGAGGCACGGCTCACCCGATCCTGGTGCGGACGGCATACAGCTCGGGAAAGAACGTGAGGTCGAGCGCCCGGCGTAGAAAGTCGACTCCGGACGAGCCGCCTGTACCGCGCTTGTGGCCGATGGTGCGGGTGACGACCTGGAGGTGACGGAAGCGCCACTCCTGGAAGTTGTCCTCGACGTCGACCAGCTCCTCGCAGGTCTCGTAGACGCCCCAGTGGTCGTGGGGCGCGGCGTAGACGCCGGCGAAGACGTCGACGAGCCCGTCGTGCATCTGGTAGGGCTGGGAAAAGTCACGCTCGAGGAGATCGGCGGGGACGGCATACCCCCGCCGGTGCAGGAAGCGCAGGAACTCGTCGTAGAGGCTCGGCTCGTGGAGCAGGCCCTCGAGCAGATCGCGGGCGGCCTGGTCGTGGCCGAAGACCTGGACCATCTCGGCGTTCTTGTTGCCGAGGAGGAACTCGACCGCGCGGTACTGCCACGACTGGAACCCCGAGCTCGTGGCGAGGAAGGGGCGGATCTCGGCGTACTCGCTCGGCGTGAGCGTGGCGAGCACCGACCACTGCTCGGTCAGGGTCTTCTGGATGTGTTTGACCCGGGCCAGGCGTTTGAGAGCCGGGGCCAGGTCGTCGGCCGCCAGGAGGCTGCGCGCCGAGCGCAGCTCGTGGAGCATGAGCTTCAGCCAGAGCTCGGAGGTCTGGTGCTGGATGATGAAGAGCAGCTCGTCGTGCTGGGGCGGCTGGCTGCGGGGGTGCTGGGCCGACAGCAGCCGGTCGAGCCCGAGGTAGTCGCCGTAGGACATCGCCTGGGTGAAGTCGCGCTGGACGCCCTGCTCGAGCGTGCGCACGACCTTCGGGTCGGCCTCACTGGAACCCATGGCGCCAACCCTAGGTGGTGCACGACAGTGCACCGATCCGACCGGGTGCGGAGCCGCCAGGTGACCGTCAGAAACCTTCGACCGCACACCGGCCGGGGGATGGCTGGCGGCGGGCATCCGGGACACCATGCCAGCCACCAGCCATCTTCCGCGCGGGGTGCCGGCAGTCTGTCCTCAGTCGGACTTCCACCAGTCCCGCAATCCACAGGTCGCGGGGTCGCCGGCATACCCTTCGCAGGAAGCCGCCACCGTGTTGACATGCCTCGAAATCCAAGCCCACTGCCTCGACACCTGGTCGGCCGTCCTTTCACCGTGCCGGAAGGCCGCGATCACGGCGTGGCTCGGGCGCGCCTTCGAGCCTCGGACCTCACGACGCCCACCACGGGCGTTCGCTCAACCCACCCCTGCGACGAGCTCACCTCGCGGGCCGCCGCGTTTGCAGCTGCCCTGCCGTCGGACGTCGCCTTCTCTCATCTGACGGCAGCGCGGATCCTGGGGTTGCCCACACCGACGCCCTGGACCCCCACCGAATCCTTCGACGTCATGAGGCGGACTGGTCGCCCGCCGATCATCCGAGCCGGCTGCCGGTCACACCGGGGCCTGGAGTTCCGGTTCATCTCAGTCGTCCGGGGGCTCAGGGTCGTGCATGAGCTCGACACCTGGTGCGACCTGGCGACGACACTGCACAGAGGCGATCTGGTTGCCGCTGCGGATGCGCTTCTGCAGCCACCGTTCGACCTGGCACGGGCAGACCTGCTGCACGCTTCCACCGACCGGGCTGGTGACCGCGGCGCACTGGCGCTACGCGATGCGGCTGAGCTCGCACGCGTCGGTGCGGCCTCGCCGTGGGAGAGCAAGGCGCGCGTGATATTCCACGACGCTGGCCTGCCCGAGCCGCAGCTCAACGTCGACATCCTGGCCAGTGACGGTCGCTGGCTGGCCAGGTGTGACTTCGTCTGGGGGCCGCAGCGCGTCGTGGGCGAGTACGACGGCGACCAGCACCGGACCGATCGCTCGCGCTGGCAGTACGAGCGGGAGCGCCGGGCCGGTCTCGAAGACGACGGGTGGACCTACGTTGAGATGACCTCGCTGAGCCTGACGAGTTCGCGCCACCTGGATGCCCTGCTAGAGCGGCTCCACAGGCTCCTCGACTGACCGGCCCCCCAGGGATGGCTGGTGGCGCCCACCTGTGAGCCAATGACCGCCACCAGCCATCTCTCGTTGCCCGGAGAAGCGGGTATGCCGGGTGGCCGCCGTCGCTGCGAGGGTGGCCACCCGGCATACGGCCTAGTTGAACTGGTCGGGATCGGGACCCGTGCGGTGGCCGCGGTCGAGGGTCGCGAATGTCGCGAGGTCCTCGTCGTCGAGGGCGAACCCGAAGATGTCGAAGTTCTCCTCGATGCGGCTCGGCGTGACCGACTTCGGGATCACGACGTTGCCGATGTCGAGGTGCCACCGCAGGATGGCCTGGGCCGGCGTCACACCGTGCTTGTCGGCGATCGCCTTGACCTGGGCGTCGGTCAGGACGTCGCCGCCGGACGCGAGCGGGCTCCAGGCCTCGGTCAGAATGCCGTTCGCAGCGTGGAACTCGCGAAGCGCCTTCTGCTGGAGGTAGGGGTGGAGCTCAACCTGGTTGATCGCTGGGAACTCGCCGGTCTCGTCCTTGAGCCGCTGCAGGTGGTCGGCCTGGAAGTTGCACACGCCCACGGCGCGCACTCTTCCATCCTCGCGGAGCTTCAGCAGGGCCTTCCAGGTGTCGACGTAGCGGTTCTTGGCCGGGGTCGGCCAGTGGATCAGGAACAGGTCGACGACGTCGAGGCCGAGGCGCTGCGACGACGCGTCGAAGGCGGCAAGCGTGCGGTCGAAACCGTGGTCGGTGTTCCAGACCTTCGTGGCCACGAAGATCTCGTCGCGGGGGACGTCGGTGGCCTTCAGCGCCCTGCCGACGCCGTCCTCGTTGTGGTAGAGCCGAGCCGTGTCGATGGAGCGGTAGCCCACCTCCAGCGCTTTGAGTACCGCGGGCTCGGCCTCGTCGTCGGGCACCTGCCACACCCCGAAGCCAAGCTGTGGGATCTCGATCGAGCCGGTGCCAGCGGACAGGGAAACGTTGGGTACAGGGGTCATGCCAACGACTGTATGCCGGTGCGCCGACTGCCCCGAAGGCGTCTCGGAAAGGGGGACGGCAGGGAACAAATCCGGCCCACGCGCGGTTGACGCACCTCACGTCCGCCGGGAGTCGGCGCCACCGGCCAACAGGCTAGGCTCCGCAGCATGGCGCCCGTCCTCAAGCCGATCTCCAAGGTCCTGATTGCCAACCGCGGCGAGATCGCCGTGCGCATCGCCCGGGCCTGCACCGACAGCGGGATCGCGTCGGTGGCGGTCTACGCGGAGCCAGATCGAGATGCCCTCCACGTGAAGCTGGCAGACGAGGCCTATGCGCTGGGGGGGTCGACCCCAGGCGACAGCTACCTGGCCCAGGACAAGCTGCTCGAGGTCGCCAAGCGTGCGGGTGCTGACGCGGTGCACCCCGGCTACGGGTTCCTCGCCGAGAACGCCCACTTCGCCCAGGCCGTGATCGACGCTGGGCTCACCTGGGTCGGACCCTCCCCAGAGGCCATCGACGCACTGGGCGACAAGGTGAAGGCGCGCCACATCGCGGCCGCCGCGGGGGCGCCCCTGGTGGCCGGGACACCCGACCCCGTGGGAAGCGCGGTCGAGGTGATCGACTTCGCCGAGGCGCACGGCCTGCCGGTGGCCATCAAGGCCGCCTACGGAGGCGGCGGCCGAGGCCTGAAGGTGGCCCGCACCCTGGAGGAGATCCCCGAGCTGTACGAGTCGGCGGTCCGGGAGGCTGTGGCGGCGTTCGGGCGGGGTGAGTGCTTCGTCGAGCGCTACCTCGACAAGCCCCGGCATGTGGAGACCCAATGTCTCGCCGATGTCCACGGCACCGTGGTCGTGGTCTCCACGCGAGACTGCTCCCTCCAGCGGCGTCACCAGAAGCTGGTCGAGGAGGCGCCCGCGCCGTTCCTGTCGGAGGCCCAGAACGCCGAGCTGGTCCGGGCCTCCAAGGCGATCTTGCTTCACGCGGGCTACACCGGGGCCGGCACCTGCGAGTTCCTGGTCGGCCAGGACGGCACCATCTCCTTCCTCGAGGTCAACACCCGGCTGCAGGTCGAGCACCCGGTCACCGAGGAGGTCACCGGCATCGACCTGGTGCGCGAGCAGCTGCGGATCGCGGCCGGCGAGGAGCTCGGCTACACCGACCCTGCACCCCGGGCGCACTCGATCGAGTTCCGGATCAACGGCGAGGACCCGGGGCGCAACTTCCTGCCGGCCCCTGGGGTCGTGACGGTGTTCCGGCCACCATCGGGCCCCGGGGTGCGCCTGGACTCCGGCGTCGTCGAGGGCGACGCGGTCGCCGGGGCGTTCGACTCCATGCTCGCCAAGCTCATCGTCACCGGCCACGACCGCCAGCAGGCACTCCAGCGGGCCCGCCGCGCTCTCGACGAGTTCGTCGGTCGAGGGCATGCCCACGGTGCTGCCGTTCCACCGGGCCGTCGTCAGCGACCCGGATTTCGCCCCCGCCGACCCCCGCGAGCCCTTTGCGGTGCACACGCGATGGATCGAGACCGAGTTCGACAACACGATCCAGCCGTATGCCGGGCCGGTCGGCGGAGCTCCCGAGGAGGACGGCGAGCGGCAGACCGTCGTCGTCGAGGTGGGTGGCAAGCGCCTGGAGGTGGTCCTGCCCGGTGGCCTGGCCCTGGGCGGCGGCGGCACGGCCGCCAAGAAGAAGGCCCCGCGGCGCTCGAGCGGGGCCAGGTCCGGGACGGCCGCTTCCGGGGACGCCCTCACCGCACCCATGCAGGGCACCATCGTCAAGATCGCGGTCGAGGAGGGACAGGAGGTTGCCGAGGGCGACCTCGTGGTCGTGCTCGAGGCGATGAAGATGGAGCAACCGATCACCGCGCACAAGGCCGGCACGGTCACCGGCCTGACCGCCGAGGTCGGCGCGACGGTGACGAACGGCGCCGTGATCGCCGAGATCAAGGACGCCGGCTAGCCCACGGCCGGCCCGCCCCCCAGCCCGGCTTCCTCCCGGGCGCAACCCGTCCGGCCAGACGCCAGCTGCTGCGGAAGAACGATGCGACCACGCGGCATACCCGACGAATGCTTGTGTTCAGAGCCGCGGACGCCGAAGATCTCCAGTTGCCAACGGCGGCTTCCGGTGGGAGCGTGATCCGGGTCACATCCTCTTGGTTAGGGGTCGGGTCATGGGACGCATTCTTCGGGCAACCCTGTTCACTTCGCTCGCCACGGCGGCTGTCGTGGCTCTTCCCACCCAGGTATCGCTGGCACGGCCAGCGGATGCAGAACACCTCGACGCCTACACGGCGCAGGTGTCGTCTGCCCAGTTGGGCGATCTGGTCCGGGCGGG
Organism: uncultured Actinomycetota bacterium; assembly: GCA_963715025.1. Classification (GTDB taxonomy): domain Bacteria; phylum Actinomycetota; class Actinomycetes; order Actinomycetales; family Dermatophilaceae; genus DASSJT01. Next base: position 350,263 of record CAVQQQ010000003.1, read on the forward strand.
CTACGACGTCGGCGACCAGAAGGTCGTCGGCGACAAGGTCGAGGTCTCCCTCGTGCTGACGCCAGTCGAGAGCCGAAGGCTGGCCAAGCAGGGGATGGACGTGGCGCTCACCCGGGTGCAGGGTGGCAAGACGGTTCGAGAGTTCGCCGCCGCCCAGGCCGCGGGCGGGTACACCGTGTGGCGCTCGTGGGACGAGCCCGGCGGCATCCGCGACCAGATGTACGCCGCGGCGCGCCAACAACCCCTCGGTGGCCAAGCTGGTCAAGCTCGGGCACCACCTACCAGGGCCGGGAGATCCTGGCGGTGAAGCTCACCCAGGGCGCCCCCGGCATCGCCGACGGAAGCCGCCCGGCGGTGCTCTACAGCGCCACGCAGCACGCTCGGGAGTGGATCTCCACCGAGGTCGACCGCCGGCTGATGAACTGGTACATCGACAGGTGGAAGGCGAACGACCCCGCGGTCAAGACGCTGCTGCAGACGCACCGAGCTGTGGTTCGTGCTGGTCGCGAACCCCGACGGCTACCAGTACACCTTCGACCACGAGCGGCTGTGGCGGAAGAACCTGCGCGACAACAACGGCGACGGCCAGATCAACGTCGGTGACGGCGTCGACCCCAACCGCAACTACCCCAACCACTGGGGCTACGACGAGGAGGGCTCGTCGTCGATCGCGTCGAGCGAGACCTACCGGGGTCCCGCCGCCGACGTCGGAGCCGGAGACCAAGGCGCTCATGGGGCCTGCTCGACCGGATCCGGTTCGAGTTCCAGGTCAACTACCACTCGAACGGCCAGTGGCTGCTGTACGCCGAGGGCTGGCAGATCGCCACGCCCACCGCTGACGACCCGATCTACTACGCGATGTCCGGCAACCTGGACAGCCCGGCGATCGAGGAGTTCCACCCGGGTCTGAGCTCGGACGTCCTTTACGTCACGAACGGCGAGACGACCGACTACGCCCACGCCGTCGACGGCACGCTGGCCTGGACCCCCGAGCTGTCCGCGGGCTGCCCGACGTGCGGGTTCGTCTTCCCCGACGACGACGCGCTTGTCCAGGAGGAGTTCCAGCGCAACCTGCCGTTCGCGCAGTCCGTGGCCAACTCGGCGATCGACCCGGCCAACCCCAAGACGGTGACCGGCATCCAGACCAAGCCCTTCTACGTCGACAGCGACGACCCCTACAAGCGCGGCATCCCCGGCACGCAGTTCTGCGTTCACGTACTCCTACGGCGACCCGCAGCCGGTGGCCGTGATCGGCCAAGCGGAGCCTCGGCGCCGTGACGGTGAAGTACCGGGTCAACGGCGGAGCGGTGAAGTCCGCGGCCACGTCCGAGTGGGCGGGCGGCGAGCGCTACACGCCGGCCGAGGTCTACTACCACCAGATGCGCGGCGTGGTGACCGGTACGAAGCCCGGCGACTCGGTCGAGGTGTGGTTCGAGGGCGGCGGCCAGAAGAGCGCCTCGTTCACCTACACGGTGGTCTCCGACACCGGACGACGTGTGCTGGTCGTGGCGGCCGAGGACTACACCGGCGCCTCGCCCGTGCAGAGTCCCGGACCGCACTACGTCGAGCTACTACCTCGATGCCCTCACGGCCAACGGCATCGACGCGGACGTCTACGACATCGACGCCCGGGGCCGCATCGCGCCCGACGCGCTCGGCGTGCTCAGCCACTACGACGCGGTCGTCTGGTACAGCGGCGACGACATCGTCACCCGCCGCGCCGGCTGGGGTGCCGGCAACGCCGACCGGCTCGCCCTCGACGAGCTGCTCGAGTTCCGCGCCTACATGAACGAGGGCGGCAAGGTGCTCTACACGGGCGACTTCGCCGGGGAGCAGTACACCGGCAACGTCGGCAACCAGCTCTACGACCCCAAGGGCGAGATCGCCTGCAACCCGCTTCCGGCCGGTGTCGACCCCCGGCGCTGCCTGCCTCCTCCGGGGATCCGGTGACGGCACCAACGACGTGCTGCAGTACTACTTCGGCGGCTACCTCGCCGTCCTGGGCGACGGGATCGACGAGAAAGGCAAGGCCTTCGACCTGACCGGCATCGACGACGCCGTTCGAGGGCCTCGACTGGGGCCTCAACGGTGGCCAGAGCGCGAAGAACCAGCACGACACGTCGTCGTTCATCGCGACCAGCGGCATCCTGCCCGACGACCACGTTCCCGCAGTTCGAGAGCTGGCCATCGTCGCGGTGGGACAAGCCGGGCGGCCCGTTCGACCCGCACACCGGCACCAAGTACGTCTACTCGCAGATCGCCGACGTGTCGTACAAGCGGCTCACCCGAGAGATGCGGTGCCGGCCAACGGTGGCTCCCTGTCGTTCTGGACGTCGTACGACACCGAGCCTGAATGGGACCACCTGTTCGTCGAGGCCCGGACTGCCGGCGGTGACGACTGGACGACGCTTCCCGACGTCAACGGGCACACCAGCACCGCGACCGGCCAGAGCTGCGCGGCGGGCTGGGTCGACCTCCACCCGCAGCTGGCTCACTACCAGACGTGGGATGGCAAGGACTCCTGCACGGCCACCGGCACCACCGGGGCATGGAACGCGGCCACCGGCAACTCCTCAGGCTGGCAGCAGTGGAGGTCGACCTGTCGGCGTGGGCCGGCAAGACCGTCGAGGTGTCCATCGCCTACGCCAGCGACTGGGCGACACAGGGAATCGGGGTCTTCCTGGACGACATCGCCCTGCCGGACGGCACCACCGACGTCGTTCGAGACCGGACTGGACGGCTGGGCGGTCTCCGGGGCCCCGGCGGGCAGCGCGCCCAACTCCAACGACTGGATAGCCACCGACGCGTCCGGCTTCCCGGTCGGTGCCTCCATCACCACCCCCGACACGATCCTCATGGGCTTCGGGGTTGAGGGCATCACCTTCAAGGACCAGCAGGCGGCGGTCCTGGGAGCGGCGATGAAGCACCTGCTCCCATAGGCGGGCGGCGCCCAGGAAGAGGAGGGACCGCCACACAGGCAGCGGTGGCGGCCCCTCCTCGCATGGCGCGCAGACGGCGGTATGCCGGTCAGCCGGCCGAGTGCCGACCGTCCGCTACCAGCGGCGGGGGCCAGATCACGGACTGGAGCGCGCCTCTATGAGCGCCCGGCGGATGAGTGTCGGCCTTCGATCTCGCGATCGCCGTCGAGAAGGCGTCGCAGTCCACGCTGGAGCACCGCGTAGGGCAGCCCTGCAGCGCCGCTGCGGAGGAGGGCGGCGCGCGCTGCGCTCGATCCCGGGGCTCCGTGGACGCCCCCACCCGGGTGGGCTGCCGAGCTGGCGAGGAAGAGCCGGTCGATCGGGGTGTCGGCCCGGCCCGTGCCGGGAGTGGGCCGGAAGAACAGCTGCTGGCTGATCCCGGCTGTCCCGTTGTTGATCGCGCCCTCGACGAGGTTGGCGTTGTGCTCCTGCAGATCCAGGGGGCCAGCGACCGAACGGCCGGCCACGAGGTCACGGAATCCCGGTGCGTGCTCCTCGATGACCGCCTCGATTCCGTCGGCAAAATCCGACAGGCGCTCCCGGGGCCACTCCTGACCGTGCGGGATGTGGGTGTAGGCCCACATCGTCTCCGCTCCGTGGGGTGAGCGCGTCGGATCAGCCGGGGACATCTGCCCGGCGATGAGGAACGGCCGCTCGGGGACCCGGCCGCACGACAGGGCGTTGCTCACGTCCGCCAGCCCGTTGATATCGGCATCGAGGTGCACGGTTCCCGCCGCGCGCACACCGGGGTGAGCCCAAGGCACGGGACCTGACAGCGCCCAGTCGACCTTCACCGTCGACCCGTCCCAGATGAAGCTGTCGAGGTCGCGCAGCAAGGCACTGGGCAGGTGCTGCCCGCCGACCAGCTCCCGGTAGAGAGCGGGGGCAGATACGTCGGCAAGCACCGCCCTGCGGGCCTGGACGGCCGCACCAGAGGCATCTCGCACGCCGAGGGCCTGGCCACGTGACACCACGACCGAGGCGACCCGCCGGCCGCACTCGACCCGGCCGCCGCTGGACTCCAGCTTTCTCAGCAGCGCCTGCGTCAGCGCCTGCGCGCCTCCCTCCGGGACCGGGAAGCCGACGTCCTGGGCGAGCATCGCGAGGAGCCACCCGAACAGTCCACTGGCCGCCTCATCCGGCCCCAGGTCGGTGTGCATGGCGTTCCCGGCGATGACAGCATGGGCTCCCCGGCCTGCGAACCGCTCGTTTCCCAGTCGGCGCGCCGAGAGGGTGGCCTGGCGGGCCAGCCTCATCAGCCCACCGCCCCCCAGCTCTCGAGCCAGCCGCGCGGCCGGCCGCACCGGAGGGAAGGGCCGCAGCAGTGCGTCGATCAGCGGCTCGCGGATCCGTCGCCACAGCGCCAGCTCCGCCTGCCACGCTTCTGCGTCTCCGTCGGCGAACTCCGCGAGGGACCTGCTCGTCGCGGTGACGTCGCGCGACACGATGGCAGCCGCTCCGTCGCGGAAGACGTGCGCCAGCACGGCTGGCGCATGGCGCCAGACCAATCCGTGGCGCTCGAGCTCCAGACCGGCGAAGATCGGGGAGGCCGCGGCGAGTGGGTAGAACGCGCTGCAGACGTCGTGGACGTAACCCGGCACCGTGAGCTCCGCGGACCGCACACCGCCACCGGGTTGGTCTGAGGCCTCCAGGACCAGGACGTCCCATCCCGCCTCGGCGAGGATCGCGGCCGCGACCAGGCCGTTGGGGCCAGAGCCGATGACCACGGCATCGACGGATTCCCGCAGGAGGCTCATGCGTGCGCCATCCGGTGGCTACTCGGTGGGGTGGAGGCGCCGCGCTGCCTCTGCCACCGAGCCGGACAGCGACGGGTAGATCGTGAAGGTGCCCGCGAGCTGGTCGACGCTGAGTCGGTGCTGGACGGCGAGCGTCACCGGGAAGATCAGCTCGGAGGCTCGCGGGGCCACCACCACGCCGCCGACGACGGTGCCCGCGGACCGGCGGGCGAACAGCTTGACGAAGCCGTCGGTGATGCCCTGCATCTTCGCCCGAGGATTGGTCGCGAGCGGAAGCATCACGGCGTCGGCGTCAATGCGGCCCTCGTCCACGTCCTTCTGGGAGAACCCCACGGTGGCGATCTCGGGGTCGGTGAAGATATTGGCCGAGACGCCGCGCCGGTTGAGCGGCACCACGGCGTCGCCCAGGGCGTGCTGCATGGCGATTCGGCCCTGCATCGCGGCCACCGAGGCGAGCGGCAGCTCGCCCGTGCAGTCACCGGCGGCGTAGATGCCACGCACCGAGGTGCGCGAAACCCGGTCGACGCTGATGTGGCCGGACGGGCTCTGCGCCACGCCCACGTCCTCGAGACCGATGCCGGAGGTCTGGGGGACGGACCCCACGGCCAGAAGCGCGTGCGAGCCCTCGACCTGACGGCCGTCCTCGAGGGTGACCACGACCCCTGAGGCGCTGCGCTCCACCTCAGCCATCCGCGACCGGTTCAGCACGTCCATGCCCCGCTTGCGGAAGACCTCCTCGATCACCTGCGCCGCATCGGCGTCCTCCCCCGGCAGCACGCGGTCGCGCGACGACACGAGCACGACGCTGGACCCCAGGCCGAGGTAGGCCTGAGCCAGCTCTGCGCCGGTCACTCCGGACCCGACCACGATCAGCCGCTCCGGCAGGTCGGTCAGCCCGTAGATCTGTTGCCAGGTCAGGATCCGCTCGCCGTCGGGCTGCGCGGTGGCCATGATCCTGGGTGATGCACCCGTGGCGACCAGGACGACGTCGGCCGGCAGGTCCTCCGTGCCGCCCTCCGCGAGGTTGGCACGCACGAGGGTCGGGGAGAGGATGCGGCCCGTCCCCCGCAGCACTCGCACCCCGACCTCGTCGAGCCGGTACTCGATGTCGCGGCTCTGGGCAGCCGCCAGGGCGAGGATGCGCCGGTTGATGGTCGCGAGTTCGGCGATCGAGTCAGCGACCTCATCTCCCTCCTGGTCCTCGAGGTGGACGCCGAGGTCGGAGGCGGTCTCGAACTGGGACATGAAGTCGGCGGTGGAGATGAGGGTCTTGCTGGGCACACAGTCGGTCAGGACCGCCGCCCCACCGAGCCCGTCGCGGTCGACAACCGCCACCCGCCCGCCGAGGTGGGCGGCCACCAGCGCGGCCTCGTAGCCACCGGGTCCGCCGCCGATGACGACGACCGAGACTCCATGCACCTTCACGGCGACCATCCAACCACTGCGTGCGAAGGTCCTGCCGTCCACGCCACGCTCACCCGCTGGCCGAGAATCCACCGCTTGACGTGCAAGGAGGGCAATATGGTCCGCACCGGCAGAATCGGAGCCCGACGTCGGGCCATGACCCCAGGATGGATCAATGACAGCTCATACCCTGCGCACGGCGACCGTGGCGATCACCGCTGCAGTCACCGCATTCGCCGTGGCGGCGTGCTCCCCGCCCACCAAGTCCAACTCTGGCTCCTCCTCCACCGGCAAGAGCGCGGCGACCGCGACTTCCGCAGCCGACCTCGGCGGCATGGATGCTCTCGTGGCCGCGGCGAAGAAGGAGGGGCAGCTCAACGTCATCGCCTTGCCGCCGGACTGGGCCAACTACGGCGCCATCATCAAGGCGTTCGGCGACAAGTACGGCATCAAGGTCAACAGTGCCCAGCCCGACGCCAGCAGCGCCGACGAGATCTCGGCCGCACAGCGCCTGAAGGGCCAGGCCAGCGCGCCGGACGTCTTCGACCTCGGCACCGCGGTGGCGTCGGCCAACACCGCAATGTTCGCGCCCTACAAGGTCACGACTTTCGACTCGGTCCCCTCCTCGTTCAAGGACGCCAAGGGCACCTGGATCAATGACTACGGCGGCTACATGTCTGTCGGCTACGACTCGGCAAAGGTGCCCACGCCCACTGCGCTCACAGACCTGTACAAACCGGCATACAAGGGCAAAGTCGCGCTCAATGGCGATCCCACCAAGGCGGGAGCAGCCTTCGCCGGCGTCCAGATGGCCTCGATCGCCAACGGAGGCACCGCGGGCGACGTGGAAAAGGGCGTCGACTTCTTCAAGAGGTTGAAGACGGTCGGCAACTTCATCCCCGTCGACCCGACACCAGCCACCATCGAGTCCGGCCAGACGCCCGTGGTCATCGACTGGGACTACCTGAACGCCGCGGAATCGGCCAAGGTCAAGACGTGGAAGGTGTTCGTGCCCAGCAATGCCGTGGTCGCGGGCTACTACGTCCAGGCCGTCAGCAAGGACGCCCCGCACCCGGCGGCGGCCCGTCTGTGGGAGGAGTTCCTCTACTCCGACGAGGGCCAGAACCTCTGGCTGAAGGGCGGAGCGCGGCCGGTCCGGGCCGATGACATGAAGTCGGCCGGCACGCTCGACCAAGCGGCCGCGGCTGCCCTTCCCCAGGTCAGCGGCACGCCCGTGGTTCCGACCCAGGCCGACAACGACAACGCCAAGGCCTACCTCGCGGCGAACTGGGCCAACGCCGTTGGCTGACGACCGTCCGCGCAGGGCGCTCGGGGGCCTCCGGCCGTCGGGCGCCCTGCTCGGGGTCGTCCCCTTCTTCGCCTATGTCACCGTCTTCCTGATCATCCCCACCCTGGTCGTCGTCATCGGGGCGTTCGTGAGCGGGGGTAGCGCGACCCTCGGCAACATTCGGGCGCTCGGCCAGCCGGCCGTCACGTCAGCCCTCTGGCACTCCATCGTCATCTCGGCAGTCACCGCCGTCGGCGGCGCAGTCATCGGCGCCGTACTGGCGTACGCCGTGTCGACCGCCAGACTGGATGGCGTTCTCAAGCGCTTCGTCACGTCCCTGTGCGGAGTGCTGGCGCAGTTCGGCGGTGTCACGCTGGCCTTCGCCTTCCTTGCGACCTTCGGAGCGACCGGCTACCTCACCAAGGTCCTGACCACCACAGGGCTCAACTCCAGCGGCGGCCTGTGGCTCTACGAGTGGAACAAGGGCCTGATGCTGGTCTACCTGTACTTCCAGATTCCGCTGATGCTCATCGTCTTCCTGCCCGCGGTCGAGGGGCTGCGCCCGCAGTGGCGCGAGGCCACCGAGACCCTTGGGGGAAGCACGTTCCTCTACTGGCGGAGGGTTGCCGGGCCGATCCTGCTCCCGTCGTTCACGGGCGCCGTCCTCCTGCTGTTCACCAATGCGTTCAGCGCCTATGCCACGGCGGCCGCCCTCATCTCCCAGGGCTCGCCCCTGCTGCCGCTGCAGATCGGTGGGACCTTCACCTCGGAGGTCATCCTGGGCCAGGAGAATGTCGGCAAGGCCATGGCGCTGGCGATGGTTGCAGTCGTGGCGGTACTCATGACGCTGTATGCCGTACTCGACCGTCGTGCGTCGAGGTGGCTGGTGCGATGAGCGGCCAGCGCGCCGCGAGGCGGCGCCGGCAGAATGTGATGCGGCGGGTTGTCGTCACGCTGGTGATGCTGTTCTTCGCTGCACCACTGTTCGGAATGCTGGAGTTCACGACCCGCGACGCGGCCGGGCACCGCACGTTGGCCACGTGGGCAACCCTGGCAAACGTCACCAAGGTCTCGAACGACTACCCCGACCTGAGGGCCGGCTTCATCGCCTCGGTCGGCCTCGCCGTCCTCACGGCGGCGATCATGCTGGTCCTGCTCGTGCCGACCATGACCTGGGTCCGCCTGCGTCTGCCGGGACTGAGCCGCACCGTCGAGTTCCTCTGCCTGCTCCCGCTCACCGTGCCGGCCATCGTCCTGGTGGTGGGTCTCACACCCGTCTACGCGTGGGTGACGTACTTCTTTGGCGGGTCGGCGATCTGGCTCTCGTTCGCCTACGTCGTGCTCGTGCTGCCGTATGCCTACCGCTCCCTCGACGCAGGGCTGCGGGCCATCGATGTCCAGACCCTCAGTGAGGCAGCCCGCTCGCTTGGGGCCGGCTGGGGAACCGTGATGATCCGTATCGTCGTGCCCAACCTGCGCACGGCGATCCTGTCGGCCTCGTTCCTCTCAGTGGCCCTCACCTTGGGCGAATTCACCATTGCCAACCTCTTCAGCCGCACCAACCTCCAGGTGGCGATGTTCCTCCTCAGCAAGTCGGACGCACAGATCTCCATCGCGGTGGGCCTTGCCATGCTCGCCTTTGCGTTCGCGATCCTCTTCGCCATGTCCTTCGTCGGGGGAGCCCGCTCGACGACCTCTCCCCTGACCCGGCAGCGCCGGCCGCGCAAGGAGTCCCCATGAGCACCACGACGCCGGCCGCCCCTGCCCCCCGACCGGAGCCAGCCGCGCCCACGGTGAAGGGCGTGGCCGTCGAGCTGTCCGGCCTGCGCCGCACCTATGGCGCGATCAATGCCCTCGACCACTTCAGCCTGCGGCTCGAGCCGGGCGAGCTGGTCGCCCTGCTCGGGCCGTCCGGCTGCGGCAAGACGACCGCGCTGCGCTGCCTGGCCGGGCTCGAGGACCCCGACGAGGGCCGGGTCGAAGTGGGGGGTCGCGACCTCACCAACGTCCCCACCAACCGCCGCGACATGGGCATGGTGTTTCAGGCCTACAGCCTCTTCCCCCACATGACCGCCTGGCAGAACGTCGAGTTCGGCCTCGAGCTGCGCAAGCAGCCCGGCGAGCGCCGGAGGGCCCGCGCGGCCGAGATGCTCGACCTGGTCGGGCTCTCGGACCAGGCCGACAAGTTTGCGCACCAGATGTCAGGGGGCCAGCAACAGCGGGTCGCCCTGGCCCGCGCCCTCGCGATCGAACCCCAGGTGCTCCTGCTCGACGAGCCGCTGTCGGCGCTCGACGCCAAGGTGCGGGTCCAGCTGCGGGACGAGATCCGGCGGATCCAGCTCGACGTCGGCACCACGACCCTCTTCGTCACCCACGACCAGGAGGAGGCGCTTGCCGTTGCCGACCGGGTGGGCGTGATGCGCGAGGGCCGGCTGGAGCAGATCGCGGCGCCGCACGAGCTGTACTCCCGGCCGGTCAACGACTTCGTCGCCGACTTCGTGGGGATCACCAACCAGCTCCCGGGCACCGCCTCGGGCGGTCGGGCCCAGGTGCTGGGCGGCTCGGTGCCCCTCCTGCCCGGCTCGCCCGAGAGCGGACCGGTCGTCGTGCTGGTGCGCCCAGAGCACATCGACCTGGTCCCTGACCCCGACGGCGCCGCCACGGTCGTGAGCGCCAGTTTCCTCGGGTCCAACGGCCGGGTGATCATCGACCCCGGCCCGGGCCAGCGCAGCGCCGACGGCGAACCCGTGCTGGTCCAGGTCCCCAGCTCCGCGGTGACCCGCTACGCGCCTGGGATGCGGGTGTCGGCCCGGCCGACCGGGGATGCCGCCTTGGCGGTCTCCGCGGTCTGAACCCGCGCGAACGAGCGGGTATGCCGGCGAGCCGGCTCCGCGGCATACGCCCGGTTCGGCGTCAGCCGGCGTGGCCGCGGGGCCCTGCCTCTTACTCCGCGAGCCCTATAAATGGTCAGCCGGGTGGGTACGCTGCCGCCGTGACCGATCTGCATCCCCCTGACTCCCGCGTGCCGAGTCTTGCCGACCCGGCAACGGACCCGTTCGACGTCGCGAGGGCGGCCGCTGCGGTCATCGCCGAGCAGTCCGGTGCCGAGCGGCATGACATCGCGCTCGTCCTCGGCTCCGGGTGGGGCCAGACCGGCGACCTCATCGGCGAGACGCTGGCGACGATCCCGAACGAGACGGTCCCCGGCTTCCACAAGGCGACGGTGGCCGGACACTCGGGCAGCATGCGCTCGGTGGCGATCGGCGACACCGGCCGGCGGGCCCTCGTCTACGGAACGCGGACCCACTACTACGAGGGCCTGGGTGTGCGTGCGGTCGTGCACGCGGTGCGCACCGCAGCGGCCGCGGGCTGCTCGACCATCGTCCTGACCAACGGATGCGGCGGGCTGCGAGCCGAGTGGCCCGCCGGCACCCCGGTGCTGATCCGCGACCACATCAACCTCACGGGCCGCTCGCCGATCGAGGGCGCCAACTTCGTCGACCTCACCCACCTGTACTCGCCGCGCCTGCGCGAGGTCGCCAAAGGCGTCGACCCCGAACTCGACGAGGGGGTCTACGTGCAGTTCCCGGGGCCCCACTACGAGACGCCCGCTGAGGTGCAGATGGCCCGGATCATCGGGGGCGACATGGTGGGGATGTCGACGGCACTGGAGGCCATCGCCGCACGCCAGGCCGGGCTGGACGTGCTGGGGATCTCGCTGGTCACGAACCCGGCGGCCGGCATCAGCGACCAGCCGCTGTCGCACGAGGAGGTCATCGAGGCGGGCAAGGCCGCGGCGGAGCGCTGCGGACGGTTGCTGGCCGCGGTCGTCGCGGCCATCTGAGGGGGACAGAACCATGGACTATGCCGGTCACCATGCCAAGGACGGCATGTCGGGTCTTGACTCGGTAGAGGACCTGCTGGAGGCGGCCCGCGACTGGGCCGAAGACGACGTCGACGACGAGACCCGGGACGAGCTCGACGACATCGTCGAGCGAGCCGAGGAGGGTGACGAGGCAGCCATCGAGGACCTGCGAGACCGGTTCTCGGGCATGCTCGAGTTCGGGACCGCCGGACTGCGCGGACCCCTGGGGGCCGGGCCGAACCGGATGAACCGGTCGGTGGTCATCCGGGCAGCAGCAGGCCTCACGGCATACCTCAAGAACCAGGTCGTCAAGGACGGCTCGGGGTTCATGGTGGTCATCGGCTACGACGCGCGGACGAACTCCGACGTCTTCGCCCATGACACCGCGGCCGTCGTCGTCGGCGCCGGGGGCAACGCCATGGTGATGCCCCACCCGCTGCCGACGCCGGTGCTCGCGTTCGCTATCCGTCACCTGGGCGCAGCCGCGGGTGTGATGGTGACCGCCAGCCACAACCCGCCCCAGGACAACGGCTACAAGGTCTACCTCGGGGACGGCTCGCAGATCGTGCCGCCCGCCGATGCCGAGATCGCCGCGCAGATCGCGCGGGTCAGCCGGGTGATGCAGGTGCCGATGGCCGACGACGGGTGGGAGACCCTGGGCGACGAGATCCTCGAGGCCTACCTCGACGCCACAGCCGCCGTCGTGCAGCCGGACACCCCGCGCGACCTGTCGGTCGTGCACACGTCGCTGCACGGGGTCGGCAACGACACCCTACTGCGCGCGTTCGAGCGGGCCGGTTTTCCACGGCCCCACACGGTCCCAAGCCAGCAGGAGCCGGACCCGGAATTTCCCACGGTCTCCTTCCCCAACCCGGAGGAGCCCGGCGCGATCGACGCCGCCCTGGCGCTGGCTCGCGAGGTCAAACCCGACCTGGTGATCGCCAACGACCCCGACGCCGACCGCTGCGCGGTGGCCATCCCGGTCGGCAACGACTGGCGCATGCTCCACGGCGACGAGGTGGGGGCGCTGCTGGGCTCCCGCATTCTGGTGCAGGGAGTGCCGAAGGACCGGACCCTGGCCAACTCCATCGTGAGCTGCCGCCTGCTTGCGGCGATGGCCGCGCAGCACGGGGTGCGGCACGAGGAGACGCTGACCGGGTTCAAGTGGATCTCTCGCGTCAAGGGACTTCGCTACGGCTACGAAGAGGCGCTCGGCTACTGCGTCGACCCCGACACCGTCCGCGACAAGGACGGCGTGAGCGCGGCTCTGATGATCGCCGAGCTGGCCGCCATCCTCAAAGCCGAGGGCCGCACCCTCCAGGACGTGCTCGACGACCTCGAGCGACAGCTCGGAGTCCACGCGACGGACTCGTTCGCAGTGCGAGTACAGGACCTGTCCCTCATCGGGCAGATCATGGCGCGGCTGCGGGCCCACCCCCCGAGGGAGATCGGGGGGGTTGCCGTGAGCCAGGCTGACGACCTGGCCGAGGGCAGCGACCTTCTGCCGCCGACCGAGGGCCTGCGCTACTACCTCGAGGACAACTCGCGCGTGATCGTCCGGCCCTCCGGCACCGAGCCCAAGCTGAAGGTGTACCTGGAGGCGATCGAGCCCGTGTCGGACGGCGACGACCTCGCCCGCGCCCGCACCGATGCCGCGGCCCGGCTGGCCATCCTGCACGCCGCCATGGCGGATCTGACCGCTCCCGACCGCGGGTAGACTCGATCGGTGAGCACAGCAACAGTCGATGGATCCGTCGACGCCACGGCACGAGCCCGCGACCTCCTGGGCGTCGGCCGCCTCACCAACTCCGCCCTGACCTCGTGGCTGCACGGGCTGCCCGGGGTCGACCAGGTGGGCTGCGAGGCCCGTGCCGCAGGTCTGGGCACCCGCTCGATCAAGACCACGGCCAAGGCCTGGGCGATCGACACCGCCATCTCGATGATCGACCTGACCACGCTCGAGGGCGCCGACACCGAGGGCAAGGTGCGCTCGCTGTGCGCCAAGGCGCTCGTGCCGGACCCGAGCGACGCCACGACCCCCCGCCCGGCGGCGATCTGTCTCTACGGCGACAGGGTGGGGTTCGCCAAGGAAGCGCTCGGCAGCAGCGGGATCCACGTTGCCGCTGTGGCGACGGCCTTCCCCTCGGGACGGGCTTCCATGGCGGTCAAGCTGGCCGACACGCGCGATGCCGTCGAGGCCGGGGCTGACGAGATCGACATGGTCATCGACCGCGGTGCTTTCCTGTCCGGCCACTACCTCGACGTCTTCAACGAGATCGCGCAGGTCAAGGACGCCTGCGGCTCGGCCCACCTCAAGGTGATCATGGAGACCGGGGAGCTGGTGACCTACGACAACGTCCGTCGCGCGTCCTGGCTCTCGATGCTGGCCGGCGGCGACTTCATCAAGACCTCGACCGGCAAGATCCAGCCGGCCGCCACGCTCCCGGTCACGCTGATCATGCTCGAGGCAGTCCGCGACTGGCGCGACCTGACCGGCGAGATGGTCGGCGTCAAGCCGGCCGGCGGCATCAAGACGTCCAAGGACGCCCTCAAGTACCTCGTCACGGTCAACGAGATCGCCGGCGACGACTGGCTCGACCCCGACTGGTTCCGGTTCGGCGCGTCGAGCCTGCTCAACGACCTGATCCTGCAGCGCCAGAAGCTCAAGACTGGCGCCTACTCCGGCCCCGACTACGTGACCATCGACTGAACACGACCGCTCGGCAGCATCGGCCGGGCGTGGCGAGCGAACACCAGACGAGACAGACAGACGAGACAGACAGACGAGACAGACATGGCGAAGTTCGAGTACGCACCGGCGCCCGAGTCGCGGGCGATCGTCGACATCAAGCCTTCCTACGGGCTCTTCATCAACGGCGAGTTCGTCCGGGGCGAGGGCGGCGCGGCGTTCAAGTCCGTGAGCCCGGCCACCGAGGAGGTGCTGGCCGAGATCACCGAGGCGAGCAGCGCGGACGTCGACGCGGCCGTGCGAGCCGCCCGGACGGCATACACCCGGGTGTGGTCGCGGATGAGCGGCGCCGACCGCGGCAAGTACCTGTTCCGTCTCGCCCGCATCCTGCAGGAGCGCGCCCGCGAGTTCGCGGTGCTGGAGAGCATCGACAACGGCAAGCCGATCCGCGAAAGCCGGGACGTCGACGTGCCCCTGGCGGCGGCCCACTTCTTCTACCACGCGGGCTGGGCCGACAAGCTCGAGTACGCCTCGCTCGGCAGCAACCCGCGACCCCACGGCGTGGTGGGGCAGGTCATTCCCTGGAACTTCCCGCTGCTCATGCTGGCCTGGAAGATCGCGCCCGCGCTGGCCACGGGCAACACGGTCGTGCTGAAGCCGGCCGAGACGACTCCGCTGACCGCGCTGCTCTTCGCCGAGGTGTGCCAGCAGGCCGACCTCCCGCCCGGCGTCGTCAACATCCTCACCGGCGCCGGCCGCACCGGCCAGGCGATCGTCGACCACGAGGGCATCGACAAGCTGGCCTTCACCGGCTCCACCGCTGTGGGCAAGATGATCGCCCGGTCTATTGCCGGCACCCGCAAGAAGGCAACCCTCGAGCTGGGCGGCAAGGCGGCCAACATCATCTTCGACGACGCGCCCATCGACCAGGCGGTCGAGGGCATCGTCAACGGCATCTTCTTCAACCAGGGCCACGTCTGCTGCGCCGGCTCTCGCCTGCTCGTGCAGGAGTCGATCGCCGACGACGTCGAGAAGCGGCTCAAGCGGCGCCTCTCCACCCTCCGGGTGGGCGACCCGCTCGACAAGAACACCGACATCGGGGCCATCAACAGCCGGGAGCAGCTCGACCGCATCATCGAGCTCACGGCGGCGGGTGAGGCCGAGGGAGCCACGCGGTGGTCGCCGGAGTGCGAGCTGCCGACCCGCGGCTTCTGGTTCCGGCCGACGGTCTTCACCGGGGTGAGCCAGACCCACCGCATTGCCCAGGAGGAGATCTTCGGCCCGGTGCTGTCGGTGCTGACGTTCCGGACGCCGCAGGAGGCCGTGGCCAAGGCCAACAACACTCCCTACGGCCTGTCCGCCGGCGTCTGGACCGAGAAGGGCTCGCGCATCCTCTGGATGGCCGACCAGCTCCGGGCCGGGGTGGTCTGGGCCAACACCTTCAACAAGTTCGACCCGACCAGCCCGTTCGGCGGCTACAAGGAGTCGGGCTACGGCCGCGAGGGCGGCCGGCACGGCCTCGAGGCCTACGTCACGACGGGAGACGCCCAGTGAGCCCCACTGCCACCGAACGCGGTGCATCCCCCCGCGTGGAGGTGAAGAAGACCTACAAGCTCTACATCGGCGGCGCGTTCCCGCGATCGGAGTCCGGCCGCTCGTACGAGGTCTTCGCGGCCAACCGGGCGCAGACCTTCCTCGCGAACGCCGCGATGGGGTCCCGCAAGGACGCCCGCGACGCGGTCGTCGCTGCGCGGGGGGCCGTTGCCGGCTGGGCCGGCGCCACGGCATACAACCGCGGACAGGTCCTCTACCGCGTGGCCGAGGTGATGGAGTCGCGCCGGGCCCAGTTCGTCGCGGACGTGCGGGCCTCGGAGGGCGTGGCCCCCTCGCGCGCCGAGGCGCTGGTCTCGGCCGCGATCGACCGGTGGGTCTGGTATGCCGGGTGGGCCGACAAGTTCGCCCAGGTCCTGGGCGGTTTGAACCCGGTCGCAGGCCCCTACTTCGACATCTCAGCCCCCGAGCCGACCGGTGTGGTTGCCGTGCTGGCGCCCCAACAGTCGTCGCTGCTCGGGCTGGTGTCGGTCATCGCGCCGATCATCGTGTCGGGCAACACCGCTGTGGTGCTCACGTCCCAGGAGCGGCCGCTCCCGGCCATCACGCTGGCCGAGGCGTTCGCGACGTCCGACGTCCCCGGCGGGGTGGTGAACATCATCACCGGCCACACCGCCGAGGTGGCGCCCCACCTGGCATCGCACCGCGACGTCAACGCGATCGACCTGACCGGGGCCGCAGGTGTCGAAGGGCTGGCTTGGGGCGACCTCGAGCTGGCGGCCGCCGAGAACCTCAAGCGGGTGCTGCGCCCGGGCGGCGCCGGGGCAGAGGCAGTCGAGCCCGACTGGACGGCCGAGCCCGGCCTGTCGCGGATCAAGGCGTTCCTCGAGACCAAGACCGTCTGGCATCCCAAGGGCCGTTGAGCTTGTCGGCTGACACCCCCGCAGGCGAGATCGGCCCCGAGGCGGGCTCCACCCGCACGGGCAGGCGCCGTCGGGACGTGTCCCTGGCCCGCATCGTGATCTTGGCCGGCCCAAGCGGCGCCGGCAAGTCTCGACTGGCAGCTCGGCTCCATGCCGTTCATGGCTGGCCCATCGTCCGGCTCGACGACTTCTACCGCGACGGCAACGACCCGTCGATGCCGCGCAGCGCCAGGCTGGGGATCGTCGACTGGGACCACCCGGACCGCTGGGATCGCGCTGCAGCCCTCACTGCTCTGGAGACGCTCGCCCGCCGCGGCAGTGCGGCGATCCCCGTCTACGACATCGCCCACAGCCGGGCGACAGGCACGGCTACGGTCGTGTGCGACCCGCGGGATCTGGTGCTCGCCGAGGGCATCTTCGCGGCTGAGATCATCGAAGACCTGCGCCGAGGAGGCCTGCTGCGCGCCGCCTACTGCGTCCACCGTCCCCGGCCGGTCACCTTCGTCTGGCGGCTGCTGCGCGACCTCTCGGAGCGCCGCAAGCCGCCGATGGTCCTGGTCCGGCGCGGGCTCGCGCTGATGCGCGACGAGTCCCAGGTGGTCGCCCGGGCCGAGAGCCTGGGCGCCGTCTCGACGCGCCCAGCCGCGGTCGAGCGCGAACTCGGCGCCGGCCAGCCAGTCCCGCGCTGATCCCGAATCGTCCTGCTCACCGCCTGGCGGGCGTCCGCGGCGCGGGCACCCGCTCACCGCCGCAACGGCGCACCGGGCGTGTCTGGCGCTCTGTCGGCGGCGGCCCACGGCAGTCTTGGGTCCATGACCGGCGCTTCTCCGTTTCCCGACGTGCCTGGGTCCTCGGACCGCCGTGCCTGAGCAGGCGTCCAGCGGCAACCGCCAGAGCGAGCGGCGGCTGCCGATGGCGCTGGCCGTGCTGGCCGCCGCTGGCCTGTACCTCCTCATCCCCGAGCAGTTCCGACTGGGAGAGGCGACGCGCATCGGCTATCCGGTGCTCCTGCTCGTCCTGCTGGGGCTCTTGGTCATCGGCGATCCGGGACGCATCGACCGGGATCTCCGGTGGCTGCGCGTCACTACCGGGGTGCTGATCGCCATCATCACCGCAGCGACCGCCATTTCCGCGGCGCGGATCGTCGTGGGGATCCTGCAGAAGGCCGCCTTCGCGACCCCCAGCCAGCTTCTGAGCGTTGGTGCCGCGGCGTGGATGACCAACGTCATCGCATTCGCACTCTGGTACTGGCATCTCGACTCCGGCGGACCGGCCGCGCGCGCTAACCAGACCAGCACGATGCCGGCGGCGTTCAGGTTCCCCGAACACGACATAGCGTCTCTGTCCGAGTCCGGCTGGTACCCCCAATTCGTGGACTACCTTGCCCTCTCGTTCAACACCGCAACTGCCTTCAGTGTCGCCGATGTGTCCGCGGTCAGGCACTGGTCCAAGCTGTCGCTCATGGCCGAGGCGGGCATCTCGCTCACACTCGCCGCTCTGGTCGTCGCGCGAGCCGTCAACGTCTTGTAGTCAGCATCAGCGGGGCGACGACTAGAGTCGGGGTGCCGGTCCCAGCGTCGGGTGACAAAGGAGTCATCATGTCAGACGAGCAAACCTCTGCAGCCGCTGATGGGGAGGTGATCGCGCCTCTGTCGGACGGGGAATACGCCGTTCTCGTGGCGGATTTCGCGGACCCGGTGAGCGCGTGGGAGGCGTACGAGATCTTAAGGTCGGCCGAGGACGCGCGCACCGTCGCCATCGACGGTGTGGTCGTCGTCGAACGTCAGGCTGACGGCACACTCGAGATCCAGAAGACCACCGATCACAGCACGCGTTCCGGACTCAAGTGGGGCATCGTGGGCGGCGCGGTCTTGGGGCTGTTCTTCCCGCCGTCCATCCTTGGCACCGCCGCGGCGTTGGGCGCGGCGGGCGCAGCGAGTGGCAAGCTTCGCGAACTGCACCACCGCCACGAACTCGTGGACCAACTGCAGGATGCGATCGCTCCGGGTCACTCCGGGATCGTCGCCCTGGTCTCCGATCCCGGCGTCGTGGAGATCCGCAAGGCCCTGGCCAGGGCCGATGCGATCGTCGAGTCCGCAGTCGACGACGTCGTGGCCCATGACATCAAGGCTGCCGCCAGGGAAGCCGAGTGAGCGCAGGAATGGGCGGCGACCTGACCCCTGCGACCCCGAGGTTGACTGCGCGCTTCTGGCGCAGCCGTCGTTCGGCGGCGATCGCCGGCATCGTCTTCGCCGTGCTCCTCTTGACCGTCCTGACCCTGATGCGCCTCGCGGTGGGCGACGGTGACGTCCGGGCGCTCCAGACCGACGCACAGCGGCGCGGGTTGATCCGGCTGGGCCTTCAGCTGGTGCCGTTCGCCGGTATCGCCTTCCTGTGGTTCATCGGAGTGGTACGCGAACAGGTCGGCTCCGTGGAGGATCGGCTCTTCTCCACCGTCTTCCTCGGCAGCGGGCTGCTCTTCCTAGCGATGCTGTTCCAGGGGGCGGTGAATACGACCAGCCTCATGACGATGCTCGCCGGCTCAGACGTCGACGCGAACCTCTGGGCCTTCGGTCGCGGCAGTACCCAGACCCTCATCTCCGTGTACGCGATGCGAATGGCGGCGGTCTTCACCCTCTCGGTGAGCACCCTCGGCCTGCGCACCTCGGCGTTTCCCCGATGGATCTCGTTCCTCGGCTATGCCGCCGCTTTGGTGCTCCTGGTCGCCGCCGGCGAGCACAAGTGGAGCCAGCTGGTGTTCCCGGTCTGGGTCCTGCTCCTCAGCGTCGTCATCCTCGTCACCCGTCCCCTGGCCAGGACGGCCGTGGCCGACGCGATCCCACCCGGATGAGACGGGCACACAACACCCGCCGACTCCACGCCGCACTCGGCGGCCATCCGCCAGCAAGCCCCCGGTCCAAACCCTGATGGCCGGGCACATCGAGGCGCTTCTGTCCGCGGCCCAGAACCGAGGGCAACGAGCGCCTCGATAATGAGGCGCATGACGAGGGGCTGGGAGTTCTGGATCGACCGCGGTGGCACCTTCACCGACGTTGTCGCCCGACGCGAGGACGGGACGCTGGTCACGCACAAACTGCTCTCGGAGAACCCGAAGCGCTACGACGACGCCGCCATCGCCGGGATCCGTGAGGTGTTCGGGCTCCGCGACGGCGATCCGATTCCCGTCGAGGACATCGCCGCGGTGAAGATGGGCACGACGGTCGCCACCAACGCCCTGTTGGAACGCAAGGGTGAGCCGACAGTCCTGGTGACCACCCGCGGTTTCGCCGATGCGCAGCGCATCGCCTACCAGAACCGGCCCAAGATCTTCGCCCGGCACATCGAACTGCCCGACCTGCTGCACTCCTGGGTCATCGAGGCAGCCGAGCGCCTCGACGCCGCAGGGGAGGTCTTGACCCGGCTCGAGCCGGCGTCCCTGCGGAGCGAACTCGAGCTGGCCTTCGACCGCGGCTTCCGGAGCGTGGCCGTCGCCCTGATGCATGCCTACCGCAACCCCGACCACGAGCTCCAGATCGGCGCGCTCGCCCGCGACATCGGTTTCACCCAGATCTCCCTGTCCCACGACGTCAGCCCACTGATGAAGCTGGTCTCGCGCGGAGACACCACGATCGTCGACGCCTACTTGTCGCCCATCCTGCGGCGCTACGTGGACCAGGTGAGCAGCGCCCTGCCCGGGGTGAAGTGCCAGTTCATGCGCTCCTCGGGAGGCCTCACGGAGGCGCACCATTTCCGCGGCAAGGACGCGATTCTTTCGGGACCCGCCGGTGGCATCGTCGGGATGGCTCGGACCGCGCAGGCTGCCGGCCTGACGCGCGTCATCGGGTTCGACATGGGCGGAACCTCCACCGATGTGTCCCATTACGCCGGGGAGTTCGAGAGGGAGTACGACACCCAGATCGCAGGCGTGAGAGTCCGCGCCCCGGTGATGAGCATCAACACCGTCGCCGCAGGGGGCGGCTCGATCCTGCAGTTCGATGGCCAGAGGTACCGCGTCGGACCATCGTCTGCGGGCGCCGATCCCGGGCCGGTCGCCTACCGCAGGGGCGGCCCCCTGACCGTCACCGACGCCAACGTCATGCTGGGACGCATCCAGCCGGCCCACTTCCCGGCGGTCTTCGGCGACAACGGCGAGGAGCCGCTCGACGCGGCGCAGGTGGCGCGCGCCTTCTGCGACCTGGCCGAGACCATCGGCGACGGTCGCAGCCCTGAGGAGGTGGCCGCCGGCTTCCTGCGGATCGCGGTGAACAACATGGCAGACGCGATCAAGAAGATCTCGGTGCAGCGCGGCCACGACGTCACCCGCTACACGCTGTCCACGTTCGGCGGCGCGGGTGGTCAGCACGCGTGCGCCGTCGCCGACGCACTCGGCATGACCCAGATCCTCATCCACCCCTTCGCCGGTGTGCTGTCGGCATACGGCATGGGCCTGGCCGACGTCACAGCCACACGCGAGAAGGCTGTTGAGGCCCCGCTTTCGGTGCTGGGACGCGGCGGGCTCGACGCTGCGCTGGCCCCCCTCGTCGAAGAGGGCACCGTCGAGCTGTCGGAACAGGGCGTCCCCGTGGAACGGGTGGAGGCGGTGCGCCGCGCCCACCTCAAGTACGACGGCACCGACACCGCGGTCGAGGTTCGGTGCGGAGATGTCGAGGTCATGCTCGAGGATTTCGAACGCCTCTACCGGCGCAGGTTCTCCTTCCTGATGCCGGAACGCCAGGTCATCGTGGAGGCCGTGTCGGTGGAGCTGACGGCGCATACCGAGTCCCACCCGGACGAGGTCACGAGCACGACCCGCAAAGGCGCGCTCGGTCCGGCAGCAAGGGTGCGGATGTACACCGATGCCTGGACAGAAGTGGACCTGTTCCGCCGAGAGAAGCTCTCCGTCGGTGACGTGGTGCAGGGACCCGCCATCATCGCCGAGGCCAACGCCACCACGGTGGTCGACCCGGGCTGGCAGGCCCGGGTCACCGACCACAACCACCTCGTCCTGACGCGGACAGCGGGCCGATCCAAAGAGCCCGGAGCCACCACCGAGGTTGACCCTGTCCTGCTCGAGCTCTTCAACAACCTCTTCATGTCCATCGCGGAGCAGATGGGCGAGCGACTGCGGGCCACCGCCAACTCGGTCAACATCAAAGAGCGGCTCGACTTCTCCTGCGCACTCTTCGACCCCGACGGCCACCTGATTGCCAACGCTCCACACATTCCGGTGCATCTCGGTTCGATGGGCGAGTCCATCAAGGCGGTGATCGAAGCCAACGCCGGACGGATGCTGCCGGGCGACTCCTACGTCCTCAACAACCCGTACCGAGGGGGAACCCACCTGCCCGACATCACGGTCGTGACCCCCGTCTTCGACAGCCGCGAGCACGTCCTCTTCTACGTCGCCTCCCGCGGGCACCATGCCGACGTCGGTGGCCTGACACCGGGCTCGATGCCCCCCTTCAGCCGCCGGGTCGAGGAGGAGGGCGTCCTCATTGACAACGCACTCCTCACTCGGGCGGGCCGGATGCGCGAGGCCGAGCTGCGCGGGCTTCTCATCGGCGGCCAGTACCCAGCCCGGAGCCCCGCCGACAACCTGGCCGACCTGCGAGCGCAGTTGGCAGCCAACGAAAAGGGGGTCTCCGAGCTTCACGCCCTGGTCGAGGACTTCGGTCTCGACGTGGTGACGGCCTATATGGGGCACGTAAGGGAGAACGCCGCGGAGGCGGTGCGACGAGTGATCGCGGCGTTGCACGGCGGGACCTACCGATACGCGCTCGATTCCGGGGCCGTCATCGACGTCGCGATCACGGTCGACTCCGAGCGGCGGTCGGCCCACATCGACTTCACCGGTACGTCGGACCAGCAACCGGACAACTCCAACGCACCTTCGTCGGTCGCCATGGCCGCGATCCTGTATGTGTTCCGCACCCTCGTCGACGACGACATCCCGCTGAACGCCGGCTGCCTCGAGCCCATTGACGTCACGATCCCGGAAGGCAGCATGCTCGCGCCCTGCTACCCCGCTGCGGTCGTTGCGGGCAACGTCGAGACGTCTCAGGCGGTGACCGGAGCGCTGTACGCCGCGCTCGGCGTACAGGCCGAGGGCTCCGGCACGATGAACAACCTTGCCTTCGGCAACGACCGCTACCAGTACTACGAGACCGTGGCCAGCGGCTCGGGCGCCGGGCCCGATTTCGACGGCACCGACGTGGTTCAGACGCACATGACCAATTCCCGGCTGACCGACCCCGAAGTCCTCGAGTGGCGCTTCCCGGTCCGGCTGGAGGGGTACGAGATCCGGCACGGCAGCGGCGGAGCCGGCCGGCACGCCGGGGGCCGCGGCGGTCGGCGTCGACTGCGTTTCCTGACGCCGATGACAGTCACCCTGCTCAGCAGCCATCGCCGGATCCCGCCGTACGGCATGGCCGGTGGCTCACCCGGTTCACTCGGCCGCCAGTGGATCGAGCGCGCCGACGGCACCGTGCGGCCGGTCGGCGGGCGGGATTCGGTGGAGGTGGAGGCGGGCGACGTGTTCGTCATCGAAACTCCCGGCGGTGGCGGTTACGGCAAGCCGGCATGACGTCGCGCAGCCCAGACGCGCAAACTGAGCTAAGCGGGCGCACGGGCGCCGGGTGGTTCCGGCCCGGATCGAGCCCGGCCAACTACCCGCCGTGCTCCTGAGCCCTCGGGCGCAGCGGCAGAGCCAGCTCGCGGCGCCAGCGCCCCCCGTCGAAGGACATCAGCAAGCCCTCGTGGAGCACGGTTCGAATGGGCAGGTGCTCGCGGACGCCACGCTCGGCGCGGTCCATCTGGGCAGGGTCCTCGGACTGCGCAATCGTGAGGTGAGGGACCAGATCGGCCAGAGCGATGGCGCCTCCGTACGGCGGAGTGCTCGGCCAGCGATCGACCATCGCGGCCACCAACCCGAGCAGGCCATCCTCTGGGGAGGGGGCCAGGTAGAGCGCTCCTGGGAACCGCCCACACGACTCGAATGCGATCTCGAGGGCAGGACGCGCGGCGAAGAGGGCCAGCAGTGCTGCGCGATCGGCCGGTGTGATCTCGGCCAGGGGCAGCCACGGGTAGATCACGGTGATGTGGGCCGGCACCCCGAGGGCCGCTGACGGGTCCCGGCGCCGGCGCCAGCGGGAGACGACGGGCTCCGCGTCGGGCACAGGCAGGATGACCGCCGCCTGCCCGGCGGAGAACGGCATGCTGTCCACGGTGACCGAACCGCTCAGGTCACGCGATGCCCAGCGCTGCGTATCCGGGCTTCACGACCTCGTCGATGATCGCCAGTCGCTCGTCGAACGGCAGGAACGCCGACTTCATCGCATTGATCGTGGCCCAGCGCAGCTCCCCGAGGGTCCACCCAGCCTGCTCCACCAGCAGCTGCATCTCGCGGCTCACCGTCGTGCCGCTCATGAGCCGGTTGTCGGTGTTGATGGTGACCCGGAAGCGGAGGTTCTTCAGGAGGGTGATGGGGTGCAGCTCGATCGAGGAGGCCGCCCCGGTCTGCAGGTTGCTGCTCGGGCACATCTCGAGCGGGATGCGGCGGTCCCGCACGTACGCGGCAAGCCGCCCCAGGCGTATCTCGCTCGGGTCGGCCACCAGGGCCGCGCGGGGGTCCTCGGTGAAGGCCCGGTCCCGAATCCAGATGTCGTCGACGATGCGCACGCCGTGGCCCAGCCGGTCGGCCCCGCACCACTGGATCGCCTCCCAGATGCTGGGGAGCCCGAACGCCTCGCCCGCGTGAATGGTGAAGTGGGCGTTCTCGCGCCGCAGGTACTCGAAGGCGTCCAGGTGGCGGGTGGGCGGGTAGCCCGCCTCGGCCCCCGCGATATCGAATCCGGACACGCCCTGGTCGCGGTACTTCACCGCGAGGTGGGCGATCTCGGTGCTGTTGGCCGCGTGCCGCATCGCCGTGAGCAGCGCCGTCACCCGGATGGGGTTGCCTGCGGCAGCCGCCCGTCGCTCGCCCTCGCGGAAGCCGTCGTTGACCGCCTCGACGACGTCCTCCAGGGCCAGCCCGGTCTTCAGGTGCTGCTCCGGCGCATACCGGCTCTCGGCATACACCACGCCGTCAGCCGCGAGGTCCTGAACGCACTCGCTGGCGACCCGCCGCAAGCCCTCGGGCGTCTGCATCACGGCCAGCGTGTGGGTGAAGGTCTCGAGGTAGCGCTCCAGGGACCCCGAGTCTGCGCTCGCACGGAACCAGGCACCCAGGCCAGGCTCGTCGGGAACCGGCAGGCCGGCATACCCGATCTCGTCGGCGAGCTCGATGATGGTCTGGGGCCGCACCCCGCCGTCGAGGTGGTCGTGGAGCAGCGCCTTGGGCGCCCGCCGGATCGTCTCCCCGAGACCCGGCGCGTCCACCGCGGTCACGCGTCGTCCCGGTTGGCAGTCTGCGGCGAGAAGGCCGGCAGGCACACGGCGACGTACTCCGCACCCTCCGGCCCGCAGGAGTAGCGGATCCGCTCTCCGGCCCGGGCGATCACCGACTGGCCGGCCGGAACCTCCAGCCGGCCCCCCTCGTGATCCACGACCACCAGGCCCGACAGCACGAGGGTGATCTCGTCGAAGTCGGGCTTCTGGAACGGCTCGGACCAGCCGCCCGGCGCCTTCATGTGCGCAACCGACACGTCGTCGGTGCCGGTGTTGACCCGGCCCACGTGCTCGTCGATCACTTTGCCGCCGGGCACGGGGATGGTGGTGGGTTTTGCGATGAGCTCGGGCACGGACTTCACCCTAGCTGCGGCGGTGCTGGCCCGATGGGCACTCGCGGGTCGACGGGCACTCGCGGGTCGACGGGCACTCGCGGGTCGACGGGCACTCGCAGCTCGAAGCGACACCCGTCGCCCGCGTTGCGCACCTGCGCCGAACCGCCGTGTGCCTCCGCGACGCCGCGCACGATCGCCAGCCCCAGTCCTGCGCCCTCCCCCTCTCCAGGTGTGCGTGCGCCAGTGCCCCGCCAGCCGGCGTCGAACACCCGGGGCAGGGCCTCGGCCGAGATCCCGCCGCAGCCGTCCTCGACGCCGATCACCGCCTGGTCACCCTCCCGACCCACGGTCACCCTGACCCGGCCGCCGGTCGGCGTATGGCGGATGGCATTGACCACCAGGTTGCCCAGAGCCCGGCCCAACTCGCGGGCGTCGACGGTCGCGGTGACCTCGCCGTCGGCGGAGCCGCTGAGGGACACGCCTTTGGCTGTGGCCAGGGGCTGGGCCGTCGCGACGGAGTCGGAGACCAGGTCCGGCAAGCTGACGGTGTCGCGGGCCAGTTGGACGCCAGGCGACTGCAGCCGCGACAGGGCGAGCAGGTCGTCGACCATGCCGCTCATCCGCATGATCTCCGTGCGCAGCCGCGAGAGGTATGCGCCCGGGTCGCTCGCCACGCCGTCCTCGAGGGCCTCGGTGACCGCCCGCATCCCGGCGAGCGGGGTGCGCAAGTCGTGGGACACCCAGGCGACCAGCTCGCGTCGGCTGTCCTCGACCTCGCGGTCGCGTTCGCGCGCGGCCACCGCCTGGGCTGCCTCGCGGCTCAGCTTGTTGATCCGCGCCGCGGTGAGCATGCCCACACCAAGCGCAATGGGCACGGCGGCAAGGAACACGAGCAGCACTGTCGCAGAGTCTTTCTCGGACAGGAACATGGCTCGGGCGCTCGCGTAGACGCCGGCGGTGAGGGAGAGGACGACCACCAGCGGTGCGGCAACCGCGGCGGTGGGCGCGGACCGCCGCGAGAGTAGGTCCACGAGGACGGCGCCCACGAGTCCCACGACCGCCGCGACAGCGGCCGAGAGGGCGACGGCGTGCAGCTCGGGCCCGGTCACGCCTGCGGCCCGCTGTGCGGGGCGGCGGGCTCCGCCCGAGGGGGTATGCCGGGTGCTTGCGGGGGCGCCTCTGCTGGGACCACTGACGTGGCGTCCCAGCGGTATCCCACCCCGAAGACGGTCACCAGCCGGGTCGGGTGGGAGGGGTCCGCCTCGACCTTCTCGCGCAGCCGCCGCACGTGGACGGTCACGGTGGACTGGTCGCCGAACTCCCACCCCCAGACCGCCCGCATCAGCTCCTCGCGGCCGAAAGCCTGGCCCGGGTGGGCGAGGAACCAGGCCAGCAGGTCGAATTCCCTTCCGGTCAAGGGCAATTCAGCTCCGGCTCGCTCGACCCGGTGGGCGATGGGGTCGAGTTCGAGGTCATCGTCGACGAACCGCGGCGGCGTTGGCTCGGGCGATCCCGCGGGGGCGGTGCCCGGGTGGGCGCCAGATGACGCGCGCCGCACCAGCGACTGGACCCGCAGAACCAGCTCTCGCGGGCTGAAGGGCTTGGTGACGTAGTCGTCGGCACCCACCTCGAGGCCGAGGATCCGGTCCTCCTCCTCGCCTCGGGCGGTGAGCATGATGACGGGCAGGTCCGGCTTCTGCCGCCGCAGCCGCCGGCAGACCTCGAGGCCGTCGATGCCCGGCAGCATCAGGTCCAGGACCACGACGTCGGGAGGCAGCGCTTCCGCCCGGGCCAGAGCGGTCGGACCGTCGGCTGCCTGAGCGGTCTCGAAGCCGGCGCGCTCGAGGTATGCGACCACGACGTCCGACACCGTGGCGTCGTCGTCGATCACGAGAACCCTGGGCACGCTGTCAGGATATGGCCGCCGACCTGTCGCGGGCCGGGGGATCCAGGCGCGTCACCAGCCGGTAAGGACCGGGTAAGACCCCTGTCATGGAGTTCGGCGAGTCGCGCCCCTTGAATCGATGGCAGTCCGGTCGAAGGACCGGCGCCAACCGATCACGAGGTGAACAGACATGACCCGCAGGCGAATCCTTGCCACCGCTGCTGCCGCGACCGCCGCCCTCGGGGGCGTGTTCGCTGCTGCCGTCCCAGCTTCGGCCGATGGAGTCTCCGGACCCGCGTTCTACGTTGACCACGCCCTCTACCGCACGGTCGCCACCCCGACCGACCTGTCCGGCACCGACGCACCCGCCCAGTCCTGGGACACCCTCTACAACTTCTTCGGCGTCCAGCCCAGCGTCGCGACGGCTGCTCCCGGCGACCCCGACTTCAACGGTGGCCGCTGGCAGGTCCACAAGGTCTCACTCACCGGCAGCTACTCGGCCGCGCTCGCTGCTGGGGACCTCGACGGCAACGGCGTGCTCGACGCCGACAACGAGGTGCTTGCCGCGATTGCCGCTGGCGCCCTGCACGATGACGGCGTCGTCAAGTACTTCGTCTGCACGGTCAACCCGGTCCCGGCCAACCAGGCCTGACCCCTCCCCTTCCCGCCTTCCCATCGACTTTGTCTGCGGGAGGAGCGCCTGGCGCCCGTACCGGGCGGCCCAGGCGCTCCTCCCGCAGACAAAGTCGTGGAGGCCAGCGCCCCACAACCCCTTGCCATCGACCGAACGGTCGTGCTTTTATGGACACATGTCCAAGGGCGACGACACCCGCGATGCGGTCCTGCGCGAGGCGCTGTCCCAGTCGAGCCACGTCGGGCTCAAGGGCATCACCATCGGCGGCCTCGCCGAGTCGACCGGGATGTCCAAGAGTGGCCTGTTCGGCCACTTCCGGTCCAAGGAGCAGCTGCAGGTCGATGTGCTGCAGTTCGCTGCCGACCAATTCACCCATCTGGTCGTGCGCCCAGCACTTCAAGCCGCCCGCGGCGAGCCGCGCATGCGGGCGCTGTTCGACCGGTGGCTCGGCTGGGACGGCTACGCCGACTACGCCCTGCCCGGCGGCTGCATCTTCGTCGCGGTGTCAACCGAGTTCGACGATGACCCAGACGGGCCCGTGCGGGACGCTGTGGTGCGGCAGCAGCGCGAAATGATGGCAACGATCGAGACGATCTTCCGCACGGGCATCGACCAGGGTCACTTCCGGGCCGACGCCGATCCGCACCAGTTTGCCAACGACCTCAACGCCATCATGCTCGGCTACAGCTTCTCGGCCCGCTTGCTGAAGGACGCCGACGCCGCCGCCATGGCACGCAACGCCTTCGAGCGCCTGCTGCGCCACGTCCGCGCATAGCGGCAACGAACCAGAAACCAACAACAAACACAGAGGAAACACCGCAATGTCACTCACGAAAAGCACGATCGTTCGCACTATTCAGACGACTACGCAAAGCGCGGCCAACCGCGCTCTCGCCGCCGCTGGAGGGGCCGCCTATGCCGAGTACCTCTGGTTCCGACTCCCCTCGACGCCGTCAGTCGACCGGCGCGAGAGCCGCACGCCGGTCGGCGGAACGCCGTTCACCATCTATGGGCACGGATTGACCGGTGCCCGCATCGAGGTCAGCGGTCGGGTCTACGGTCCGGAAGGCCTGCCCGTGGCCTACCTCGTCCACGGCTGGGGTGGCTGGTGGCAGCAGCTCGGGTCGCTGGTGATGCCGCTCGTCGCGGCCGGGTTCCGGGTCGTGGCCTACGACGCCCCGAGCCAGGGCAGCTCGCGTGCAGGCGCCCACGGGCCACGGTCCACGACGGTCGTCGAGATGGCCGAAGCCCTGCACCTGGCAGTCACGGCATACGGGCCTGCCAGCGTTGTCTTTGCCCACTCCCTGGGCGCCATGGCCAGCACCTGGGCACGCGAGCTTGGGGTCGAGGCAGGCGCCTACGTCTTTGTCGCGCCGGCCGTGTCGGTGCAACCGGTCGTCGACTACTTCGGCAACCTGCTCGGCCTCAGCGCGCGGCGCCGTCGGCAGCTCGCCTCACGGGTTGAGCGTCACGTTGGGGTGTCGATGGGCGACCTCGACGTCGTTGGGCGCGCGAGGGGCGAAGGGGCGAGCCTGCCACCGCTCCTCGCCGTGCATGACCGCCTGGACGTCGAGACCCCCGTCGAGGGCAGCATTGTGCTGACCGACCAGTGGCCCGGGGCAGAGCTGGTCCTCACCGATGGGATGGGCCACCGCAGGGTGCTGTGGGATCCCCGGGTGGTCGAGACATCGGTGTCCTTCGCCGCAGCCGCCGTCGGAGCTCAGTCGATCCGGTCGATCACCAACGGCCGCATGTCTGGGCGCGAACCCTCCGGCGCGATCGTGTAGGCGCCCTCCAGCGCCTCCAGAGCCCTCTCGAACCGGTCCGGCGTATCGGTGTGCAGCGTGAGCAGCCGCTCTCCCCCGCGCACAGGTGCGCCCGGCTTCACGTGCATCTCGACCCCGGCGCCCGCCTGCACCGGATCCTCCTTGCGCGCACGACCTGCGCCCAACCGCCAGGCGGCGACGCCAACCTTCAGCGCGTCAAGCCGGGTGAGCACGCCGTCAGCCGGCACCAGCACCTCGTGGGACTCGCGGGCCACCGGCAAAGGGGCGTCCGGGTCGCCGCCCTGCGCCGCAATCATTCGGCGCCAGACATCCATCGCGCGCCCGTCCTTGAGTGCGTCCGCCGGGTCCACACCGTCGCGCCCAGCGCCGGCCAGCATTTCCCGTGCCAGCGCCACGGTCAGCTCGACCACGTCGGGAGGACCCCCACCCGCGAGAACCTCCAGCGACTCGCGCACCTCGAGGGCGTTTCCCGCCGTGAGGCCCAACGGGGTCGCCATATTGGTCAGCAGCGCGACCGTCTTCACCCCGGCGTCGGTGCCCAGCTCGACCATGGTGCGCGCGAGCTCCGAGGCGTCGTCCACGTCCTTCATGAACGCCCCCGAGCCCACCTTGACGTCGAGCACCAGCACTCCCGTGCCCTCGGCGATCTTCTTGCTCATGATCGAGCTCGCGATCAGGGGGATGGCCTCGACCGTTCCCGTGACGTCGCGCAGTGCGTACAGCTTCTTGTCCGCCGGAGCCAGCCCTGCCCCCGCCGCACAGACGACCGCCCCGACGTCCTCGAGCTGGTGGAGCATCTGCTCCTTGGTCAGCGAGGCCTGCCAGCCGGGGATCGACTCGAGCTTGTCGAGAGTCCCTCCGGTGTGCCCGAGGCCGCGCCCCGACAGCTGCGGCACCGCCACGTCGAACGCCGCCACCAGCGGCGCAAGTGGCAGCGTGATCTTGTCGCCGACACCCCCCGTGGAGTGCTTGTCGGCGGTGGGGCGCGACAGGGAGGAGAAGTCCATGCGCTCTCCACTGGCGATCATGGCCTGGGTCCAGCGTGCGATCTCGCGGCGGTTCATGCCGTTCAGCAGGATGGCCATCGCCAGCGACGACATCTGCTCGTCGGCCACGACGCCACGCGTGTAGGCGTCGATCACCCAGTCGATCTGCGCGTCGGACAGCTCCCCGTGGTCGCGCTTCGTGGTGATGACGTCGACGGCATCGAAGGATTCGCTCACCGGTTCATCATCACAGATGGCCCGGCTGGCTTGGGCCGATGCTCAAGGCCATGGCCGCGGTTGGGCTCCGGTCAGTCCGTCGCCATCCGACCGCCGCGGGTTGTGGTTGTCTCCTCTCGCCATTGGTGCTCAACGCGGACCGTCATCGGGTGCTCCACCGTCGATCTCCAGTTCTAGCCAATCGGCCAGATCTCGGGTCTCCCGGTCGATCGCCGCTCTCATCGTCCTGGTGAACTCCCTGTCCTCGTGGATCGCGTGGATTCGCAGCACCCCAGCCCGATGGTCGGCCGTTGCATCGAGCTTGCCCACCAGCCGATCGCCATACAGGATCGGTAGCGCGTAGTAGCCCCAACGGCGCTTGGCCGCAGGCTTGTACATCTCCAGCTGATAGTCGAACTCGAAGATCTCGGCGATCCGCTTACGGTCGACGACGAGTCGGTCCAGAGGCGACAGGAGCGCAGCCCGGCCGCGGAACGGCTGCCCGAGCTGCTCCGGGTCGACCCGCCACGTGCCGCGCACACCGTCGATCACGGCCGGTTCGCCAGCAGCCCCCACGTCGAGCGGCTCGACCGGACATATAGGCCCCTTCTGCCGCGCGATCCCGAGTGAGGCCAGTCGGCGCTGGTCCCGCAGGATGCGTGCCTCCTCTGCGGGCACGACGCGATCGTCGGGGTACACCCGGTCAGCCAGGTCCCAAAGGCGTTCCCGACCCTCCCGCGAGGACACGGCAACCTCGCCCCTGCGCTCCATGGAGTCCAGCAGCCGCTGCACGTTCTTGTCGTTGGTCCAGCCCGTCGAGCGCCACGGGACCGCGCACGTGTCAGGAAGCTCACGGGCTCGCATCGGCCCCTCGGAACGCAACAGCTGGAGGATGTCTTCTCGGCAGGCATCGTTGGCCACGACCCACGCGCGCACATCGACCTGCCAGTCACGCAGTGGTTCTCGTCCTGGCCAGTCCTTCATGTCGGCACGGAACAGGGCGATGTCCTCACCAGGACGAAGGACTCCCCGGAACTCGACGAGCGATCGCTCGTCCAGCAGGGCATCGACGTCGGCTGGGGCGTACGACGAGCCGAGCCGGCTCCAGCACACCAGGTCGGCACTTGGTGCCACCGCTGCCGTGAGGTCGATCTGCACGAGGCCGAGGTGACGCATCAGCTCGAGGAGGTTGTCCGGCCGCGACGCGTCGAGCAGCTGCGCCCGCACGGCGATGCGGCGCGCCTCTCGGCGAGACAACTGGTGCACCATGCGTCCGACCGTAGACGAGCCGACCGACCGACCGAGCCACTCGCGCCGTGTAGTACGTCGACCGCAACATCGGCCGCGTGGCTAGGCCGGCGGGTGCAGCCCCGCCTCGAGGGTGTCGGGTCCGAAGGCCTGCGGCAGCACATCGCGCATCGTGAGCACGCCTTCCGGCGTCATCAGCAGGCACCCTGCTGCACCGTTCTCCCACAGCAGCTGCCGACAGCGGCCACACGGCATCAGGGCCTCTCCGTCGCCGCCCACGCAGTAGACGGCGACCAGGCGACCACCACCGCTGGCGTGCAGGTCCGAGACCATGCCGCACTCCGCGCACAGCCCCACGCCGTAGGCGGCGTTCTCGACGTTGCACCCGGCGACGACGCGGCCGTCGTCCACCAGCCCCGCCACTCCCACCGGGAAGTGTGAGTAGGGGGCGTAGGCGCGATGCATCAGGTCGACCGCCCTGGTGTGCAGCGCTTCCCAGTCAACGGATTCAGGACGCGTATGCCGGCCGGCAGCGACTGTTGCCCCGGGCTCCTTCGTCCCAGGCTGGGGCGCCTTGCCCGGCCCACCGGCATACCCCTCCGCTGGCTCTTCGGGGGGCACCTAGCCTCCCTCCCCCTTGCGATAGACCTGGCCGTCGGCCGCGGGCATTCGCAATCGCTGCGAGGCGAAGGCGAGCACCAGGAGGGTCGTGACGTAGGGGGTGATGCCGGTGAGCTCGTCGGGCACGGTGTCGACGAGAAGGTACGTCGCGGCAGCGATGCCGCCGGCGACGATGGAGAAGATGCCCTGGGTCCTGCGCTGGTTGCGGACGATCTGCCAGATGCCCACGGCAATGAGCAGGACGGCGATCAGGAGCAGGATCGCATGGACGGTGGTGCCGCCGCCCCGGAGCTGGACTGCGTCGGTGTAGCCGAACAACAGGGCGCCTGAGGCGAGGCCCCCCGGGCGCCAGTTGCCGAAGATCATGGCGGCGAGGCCGATGTAGCCACGACCGCCGGTCTGGCCATCGCGGTAGATGTTTGCAGCGACGAGGGCGAGGAACCCACCACCCAGCCCGGCCATGGCGCCGGAGACGAGCACCGCGAGGAACTTGTACCTCAGGACGTTGACGCCCAGGGTCTCCGCCGCCACGGGCGCCTCGCCCGTCGAGCGCAGGCGCAGGCCGAAGGACGTGCGCCAGAGCACCAATGCAGTGGCGATGAAGAGCAGGATCGCGATGATCGTCAGGACCGAAACGTTGGTCGTCGAGCCCGCGCACGATGCCGGCCAGGTCGGAGATGAAGAAGATGTGCTTCTGCTCCAGCTCACCGAGCGGCTCGGAGATGCCGGGGATCGACACGGTGGGGAGTGGCTCGAGGGGCGGCGACTGCGTGGGACCGCCACCGGGCAGGCCGGTGAAGAACCGCGCGGCGAGGTACTTGGCCACGCCAGCGCTGACGATGGTCAGAGCAACACCGGAGACGATGTGGTCGACCCCGAAGGTGACGGTGGCGACCGCGTGCACCACGCCGCCGAGGACGCCGCAGAACATCGCGCCGAGGATGCCCACCCAGGGCCCCCAGTGGTAGCCGAAGAAGGCCGCGCCCCAGGTGCCGAGGATCATCATGCCCTCGAGGCCGATGTTGACCACGCCAGCCCGCTCCGACCACAGACCACCCAGACCGGCGAGCCCGATCGGAACGGCGAGGGCGATGGCCGCACCGATGGCACCCGAGGAGGCGATGTCCTCGGCACCGGTGACCACCCGCAGGACGGACAAGAGGGTGACGCCGGCCAGGCCGAGGAGGACCCACGTCTGGGGGCTGATCCTTCGCCGGGGGCCGACCGGTGCGGCGGTGACGACCTCGCTGCCGACACTCAGTCCAGCGGCGCTCATGCCGGGGCTCCTTCCTCTACCCGGCCGGCGCTTCGATCGGCGGCCAGCTCTCGGGCCACGCGCGACTGCTCCAGGCGGAGGTCGGCACGCCGGGTGAGCTCGTAGGCGATGACGACGGCGAACAGGATGACGCCCTGGATGATGTTGACCAGCTCGGAGCTGACGCCGGCGCGGATCTGCAGGCCGTTGCCCTGTGCCTCGAGGTAGGCCCACAGCAGCGCGGCGAAGGCGATGCCGATGGGGTTGTTGCGCCCGAGCAGCGCGATGGCGATGCCCGAGAAGCCGAGGCCCGCCTGGAAGGTGGTGCCGTAGTTGTAGTCCTGGCCGAAGAGCAGGGGCATCCCGACCAAGCCGGCGAGGGCGCCGGAGATGAGCATCGCCGTCATGACCATGCGCGGAACCTGCACACCGCTCGCGACGGCGGCGGTCTCCGAGCCACCGGTGGCCCGCAGGTCGAAGCCGAACCGCGTCTTGTTGAGGACGAACCAGTAGGCGAAGCCCACCAGGATGGCCAGGAGGATCAGGGTGTAGACGCGGTTGGTGGCCCCTGGGATCAGCGCGAAACCCTGGAGCTGTGACGACGCGGGGATCTCCTTGGTGGAGCGCGCGTTGCTGCCCGCGATCGTCGGCGCGACCTTGCCGAGGAGCCAGTTGACCACGTTGGTGGCGATGGCGTTGAGCATGATCGTCGAGATGACCTCGGAGACGCCCCGTTTCACCTTCAGCCAGGCGGCGATTCCCGCCCAGAGGCCACCGAAGACCATGGCGATGACGATCGACAGGATCACGTTGAGCGGCCCGGGGAACCACGCCTGCCCGGCGAACACGGCCGCGGCGAAGACGCCGACGCGGTACTGACCGTCGACACCGATGTTGAACAGGTTCATCTTGAAGCCGATGGCGACGGCCACTGCGGACAGGTAGAACACCGTCGCGCTGTTGATCATGTTGACGATCTGACGCGGTTTCGGCGCGGCCAGGAGCGTCTTCCAGACGTCGACCACCGGGTCGCCCACAGCGATGAGGACGAGGGAGGTGACGATGAAGGCCACGATCACCGCCACCACCGGTGCCGCGAGCATGATCGCGACCCGCCGTGGTGTCAGCGTGGTCATCCGCGCTCCCCCCTCTCGTCATGCTCGGGACTGCTCGTGGGTATGCCGGTCGTGCCGGCCGACAGCTCAGGCACGGTTTCCGTGTCGGCGCCGGTCATGGCCGCTCCGAGGTCCTCGGCACTCACCACGTCAGGGTCGAACTCGCCGGAGAGCCGCCCGCGCAGGATCACCCGGATCGTGTCCGACAGGCCGATGAGCTCTTCCAGGTCGGCCGACACCAGGAGGACGGCCAGGCCCTCACGTCGCGCCTGGCGCATGAGGTCCCAGATGCTCGCCTGGGCGCCGACGTCGACCCCGCGGGTCGGGTGTGCCGCCACCAGGACCTTGGGGTGGTGGCTCATCTCGCGACCGATGATGAACTTCTGCTGGTTGCCACCGGACAGCGATCCCGCCTTGACGAAGATGGACGGAGTGCGGACGTCGTACTCCTTCAAGATCCGCTGCGTGTCGGCCTTGGCGCCCTTGGCATCGATGAGAAACCCCTTGGCGTTGGGCTCCTCGGTCTGGTGGCCGAGGATCCGGTTCTCCCAGACGGGCGACTCGAGCAGCAGCGCGTGCCGCTGCCGGTCCTCCGGGATGTAGGCCACTCCCGCCTCGCGAATCTCGCGGGTGTGCCAGGCGGACGTGTCGGTGTCGCCGAGGAAAACGAGGCCGGAGGTGGGCTCGCGCATGCCCATGATGACCTCGACCAGCTCCGCCTGGCCGTTGCCCTCGACCCCGGCGATGCCCAGAACCTCCCCGGCGTGGATGGTGAAGCTGATGCCGTCCAGGACGTTGCGGGCGGCTCCGGGCGCGCGCAGGACGAGGTCCTCGACCCGGAGCACCACCCGGTCGGTGACCGTCGACTCCTCGGTTGCCGGAGTGGGGAGCTCGGCGCCGACCATGAGCTCGGCGAGCTGGCGGGCGTTGACGCTCGCGGGGTCGACGGTGTCGACCGTGGTGCCGCGCCGGACCACGGTGATCGAGTCGGCAACCGAGAGCACCTCGTCGAGCTTGTGCGAGATGAACAGCACCGTGAGTCCCTCGCGCTTGAGCTCGCGGAGGTTGTCGAAGAGCTCGTCGACTTCCTGGGGCACGAGAACCGCGGTCGGCTCGTCGAGGATGAGCGTCTTGGCGCCCCTGTAGAGCACCTTGAGGATCTCGACGCGCTGTCGCATGCCGACCCCGAGATCACCGACCAGTGCGTCGGGGTCGACGCCGAGGCCGTAGTCGTCGGAGATGCGCTGGATGTGCTGACGAGCATCGTCGCCGATGCCGTGGAGCTGCTCGGCGCCCAGGACGACGTTCTCGAGCACGGTCAGGTTGTCGGCCAGCATGAAGTGCTGGAAGACCATGCCGATGCCCTCGCGGATGGCGTCTGCCGGCGAGTGCAGGGTGACTTCCTTGCCGTTCACCTTGATGGTGCCCTCGTCCTGACGCTGGACCCCGTAGAGGATCTTCATCAGCGTTGACTTACCGGCACCGTTCTCTCCCACGAGCGCATGGACTGTGCCCCGACGGACCTTGAAGGCAATGTCCTTGTTGGCCACGACGCCGGGGAAGCGCTTCGTGATTCCCTCGAGCTCAACCGCGTAGTCGGCGTCGGCCTCGACCGGCGGCTTCTCGGGTGCGGATGCAGTGATGGCGACACTCCTCGGGCTCGGCGGCCTGGGTTCGCGGCCGGCGACTGTGGTCAGGGACACCGCGGGTCGCAGTCGTCGCGTCCAGCTCAGTGTCGATCTGAGCTGGACCCCGATCGCGGCCCGCGGGAGCGACGATACGGCCCGGGTGGCACGCTACCGCGCCGCCCGGGCCGTGTCGCTGAACTGCGGAAGATCAGCTGGTCGGAACCGTGATCTTGCCGGAGATGATGTCCTGCTTGTACGCGTCGAGCTTGGCCTTGATGTCGTCGATCTTCCCACCCGTGGTGGAGTAGTCGACACCGCCGGCCTTGAGGTCGAAGACCTTGTTGCCTGCCGCGAAGCTGCCTGCGGCCTCGGACTTGATGAAGTCGTAGACGGCCACGTCGACCTTCTTCAGCATCGAGGTGATGATGACGTCCTTGACGGCCGCCAGCTGCGGGTTGGCAGCCTGGTCGGAGTCGACGCCGATCGCCATCTTGCCCGCGGCCTTGGCGGCGTTGAAGACACCGGCGCCCGATCCGCCCGCTGCGTGGTAGACCACGTCAGCGCCGGCCTGGTACATGCCCTCGGCCGCGGTCTTGCCCTTGGCCGGGTCACCGAAGCCAGAGAAGTCCGGCGGCTGGGTGAGGTACTTGACGTCGATCTTGATGCTCTTGTTGACCGCCTGGGCACCCGCCTTGTAGCCAGCCTCGAACTTCTTGATCAGCGGCACCTGGACGCCACCAACGAAGCCGATGTGGCCGGCCTTGGACTTCAGCGCGGCAGCGGCGCCGACGAGGAAAGAGCCCTCGTTCTCGGCGAAGGTGAGCTGCGCGACGTTGGCGCCCTTCGACGCGTCGGACGCGTCGTCGATGATCGCGAAGTGGACGTCGGGGTTGGCCTTCGCCACCTTGCCCACGGCCTCTGCGTAGGCGAAGCCCACAGCGACGATGCTGGTGTAGCCGGCGTCGATCAGCTGGGTCAGGCGCTCCTCACGGGCCGACTCGGGCTCGCCCGTCACCGCGGCAGCTTCCTTGGTGTCGGCGCCGAGCTCGGCCTTGGCCTTGTCGAGGCCCGCTGCAGCGGCATCGTTGAAGGACTGGTCACCGCGACCACCCACGTCATAGGCCATGCCGACCTTGACGGTCTTGCCCGACGACGTCGCGGAGGTGGATCCCCCGCTCGTGCCGTTGTCGGAACTCCCACATGCGGACAGCGCCAGCGCCGCCGCCGACACCACCGCTGCAACCTTCATCGTGTGACGCAAGGCTGTCTCCTGTTCTGTGCAATGCGAGGTGCATGTGTGCACCACTGCCGAGCGACAATAGACTCCGAAGGTCACAACGACGACCGTGTTGCGCGGACCAAGGGCAACCGTTACCGATCCGCGACTCGGCAGTAGTCACATCAGCCGGCTGCGTCAGCCGTGCAGGGGACGCGTCGCCACCCCCGTGCCCCGGGTGCCTGCACGGAAGCCCCGCACCGCGGCGCCGGCAAGGAGCTTGGCCCCAACCGCCAGCGCCAGCTCGTCGACGATCAGGTCGCCCTGGTGCAGGTCGTAGACGGGCCCACCCGGGGTCCGGGTCCCCAGCCGGGCCATGGCGCCGCCCACGCGCTGGACGTACCACGAGAAGTCCTCGCCGCCCAGGGACTGGTCGGTAGACGTCGGCTCGAGCCCCACGCCCAGGGCCGCCTCGCGCAGGACGGCCACGCCCGCCGCCGAGTTGACCACCGGCGGGACGCCGCGCACGTGGTCGAGCTTCGCGGTCACGGCATACGGAGCCACCACGGACTCCACGACCTCCTGCAGGAGGGGGCCCACGCCCTCCCAGGCGTCCGCGTCCAGCATCCGCAGCGTGCCGCCACACTCACCCGACGACGGGATGACGTTGTCAGCCCGGCCCGCCTCAATGCGCCCCCACACCAGCGTCAGACCGGCGCGCGGGTCCACCCTGCGGGACAGCGCTGCCGGCACCTCGCTGACCACTTTGGCCAGGGCAAAGGTGAGGTCCTCCGTGAGGTGGGGGCGAGAGGTGTGCCCGCCCCGGCCACTGAGCGTGACCTTGACACTGTCGGCAGCAGCGGTGATCGGCCCTTCGCGCAGCCCCACCAGGCCCACCTCAAGACTGGGGTCGACATGGAATGCGTAGATGGCGTCGACGCCTTCGAGGACCCCCTGCTCAATCGCCGAGACGGCGCCACCCGGCATCACCTCCTCGGCAGGCTGGAACACCAGGCGCACGGCAAGCCCGTCTTGCCGCAGCTCATCCTCGTGGCGCGCCAGGGCCAGCCCCGCGCAGACCAGGGCGGCCGCATGAAAGTCGTGACCACACGCATGGCAGATCCCCTCCACCTGGGACGCGTAGTCGAGGCCGGTCACCTCTCGCACGGGGAGGGCGTCCAAGTCGGCGCGCAGGGCCACGCGGTATGCCGGGTGCTCGGCTCCGAGGTCGGCCACCAGTCCGCTGCCGCGCAGCATGCGGATCGCAACCCCCGCCTCGGCCAGGAGCTGGGCGACGATGGAGGTCGTGCGCGTCTCCTGCCAGGAGAGCTCGGGGTGGGCGTGCAGGTCGCGCCGCAGCTCGACGGCGCTTGGCGCGAGGGAGTCGATGCTGCGGGCTACCGCGTGGAGGAGGTCAATCTGGCTCATCTCAGGGCGAACCCTACCTGCGGCCCGTTCCAGGGTTCGTCCCGCCACGCGAACGACCAAGTGTTCTGGCTCGGCCCTCACGGGCGCGACCCGGATGCCGGCCAGCCGGCATCCGGCACGGCGCCAGGTGAGCCGTCAGAAGGTCTCGCGCGGTACGTAGAGCCCCCACACGTCACGCAGCGCGTGGGAGACCTCGCCGCCGGTGGCGCGGGCCCGCAGAGCGTCCTTCAGCGGGTAGAGGACGTTTTCGCTGCCGCTTGGCCGCCTCCCGCAGGGCATCGAGGGCGCGCTGGACCTCAGCGCTGTCGCGCTCGCCTGCGGAGGGCCGCGAGGCGCTCGCACTGGTCGACCTCGATCTGCGGGTCGACCCGCAGCGGCTCGTAGGGCTCCTCCTCATCGAGCGTGTACCGGTTGACGCCCACGATCGTGCGCTCGCCGTGGTCGATCTCCAGCGCAACGCGGTAGGCCGAGCGCTCGATCTCCGACTTCTGGAAGCCCTGCTCGATTGCGGCCACGGCGCCGCCGCGGTCCTCCACGGCCTGGATGAGGTCCATCGCAGCCGTCTCGAGGTCGTCGGTCATCGACTCCACGACATAGGACCCCGCGAACGGGTCGACGGTCTTGGCCACGTCGGTTTCGTAGGCGATGACCTGCTGGGTGCGCAGCGCGAGGCGGGCGGCCTTGGCCGTGGGAAGGGCAATGGCCTCGTCGTAGGAGTTGGTGTGCAACGACTGGGTGCCGCCGAGCACCGCGCCGAGCCCCTGCAGGGCGACTCGGACCAGGTTGACCTCGGGCTGCTGGGCGGTCAGCTGCACACCGGCCGTCTGGGTGTGGAAGCGCAGCATCTGGGACTTCGGGTTCTTCGCACCGAACTCCTCCTTCATGATCCGGGCCCAGATTCGGCGCGCGGCGCGGAACTTGGCCACCTCCTCCAGCAGGGTGGTGCGCGCAACGAAGAAGAAGGAGAGCCGCGGCCCGAAGTCGTCAACGCCGAGCCCGGCGGCGCTGGCGGCGCGCACGTACTCCTTGGCGTTGGACAGCGTGAAGGCGATCTCCTGCGCCGGCGTCGCCCCTGCCTCGGCCATGTGGTAGCCCGAGATCGAGATGGTGTTCCAGCGCGGCATCTCCTTGGCGCAGTAGGCGAAGATGTCGCTGATCAGCCGGAGGGACTCCTTGGGCGGGTAGATGTAGGTCCCCCGGGCGATGTACTCCTTGAGCACGTCGTTCTGGATCGTGCCGGTCAGCGCCGATCCGGCCACGCCCTGCTCCTCGGCCACGAGCTGGTACATGAGCAGCAGCGTCGAGGCTGGCGCATTGATGGTCATCGACGTCGAGATCCTGTCCAGCGGCAGATCGTCGAACAGCACTCGCATGTCGTCGATCGAGTCGATCGCCACGCCCACCTTGCCGACCTCGCCGTGGGCGATGACCTCGTCCGAGTCGTAGCCCATCTGAGTCGGCAGGTCGAAGGCGACCGACAGTCCGCCCGTGCCGTGGGCCACGAGCTCGTGGTAGCGCTGGTTGGACTCCTTGGCCGTCCCAAAGCCGGCATACTGCCGCATGGTCCACGGTCGGCCCGTGTACATCGTCGGATAGACCCCGCGGGTGAACGGGTAGCTGCCCGGCGCCCCCAGCTTCGCCTCCGGGTCGAACCCCGCCAGGCTCGACGAGTCGTAGACAGGCTCGATGGGCAGGTCGGACTCAGAGCGCGCGGGAGTTGCTTCGGGCATGGCTGCGAGATTAGTGCTGCGGTATGCCGGGTGCTCGCCACCCGTGGCAAACCTCACCACAGCTGCCAGCCCAGGCGCGCGGAGGCGAGCGGGCCGCAGACGCCCTGGGGTCAGGCCGAGGACTCGCGAACCCGTTCCTCCCAGCGGCGGGCAACCCCGGTCATCTCCTCCATGAGGAACTCCAGGAAGTCGACCGACAGGGCGATCCGCGCGCCGGCGCGGCTCCGCGCGCCGCCTACGACCTCGACGCCGGTCGCGAGGGCCGCCTGGATCGGGCCGTAGATCCGCGCGCTGCTGATCAGGGTGTCGTGCCACGCGTCGTCAGCGATGACGTAGACGTCGCGGCGGCTCCCCGGCTCGCGCTCGCGGTGGAGGAGCTGCACCTGCGCGAGGTAGCGCACGGCACCCGAGATCGAGGCCGGGCTGGCCTGGAGG
Source organism: uncultured Actinomycetota bacterium (assembly GCA_963715025.1). Lineage (GTDB taxonomy): Bacteria > Actinomycetota > Actinomycetes > Actinomycetales > Dermatophilaceae > DASSJT01. Next base: position 391,622 of record CAVQQQ010000003.1, read on the forward strand.
GCCTCGGAGAGCTCGGCGGCGGTCATCCGGCCGTCCTCGTCGGCGAGGAGCGCGGCGAAGACGCGCGACGGCAGGCGTGCCATGCCGGCGTCGGTCAGCGCACTGCCGAACTTCTCGACGAAGGCGCGCACGGCGTCTGGGTCGCGGTCGGGCACGAGGCCTCCTCCCAGGGCGAGATCGGCTCCCTCTCGGCACTCACTTTATAGCATTCAGTATTTACTGAATCTTGTGTATTGTCGAGAGCATGAGTACCGCACTCTCCACGACCGCACTGCGCAAGTCCTTCGGCTCCACCATCGCCCTGGACGGCCTCGACCTGGAGGTCTCCACGGGTGAGATCCATGGCTTCCTCGGACCCAACGGGGCAGGCAAGACCACGACCATTCGGATCCTGCTCGGCCTGCTCAGGGCCGACGGCGGAACGGCCACCCTGCTCGGCGGCGACCCGTGGCGTGACGCAGCGGTCCTGCACCGCCAGCTGGCCTACGTGCCCGGCGACGTCATGCTGTGGCCCAACCTCAGCGGCGGGGAAGTCATCGACCTGCTCGCTCGGCTGCGCGGCGGCATGGACGAGAGCCGCCTGGATGTGCTCCTCAAGAGGTTCGACCTCGACCCGACGAAGAAGACCCGGGCTTACTCCAAGGGGAACCGCCAGAAGGTCGCACTCGTCGCCGCCCTGGCGAGCGACGCCCCCCTGCTGATCCTCGACGAGCCCACTGCCGGCCTGGACCCGCTCATGGAGGAGATCTTCCGCGAGTGCGTCCGAGAGATCACCGACGACGGCCGCACCATCCTGCTCTCGAGCCATATCCTCTCCGAGGTGGAGGCCCTCTGCGACCGCGTGACGATCATCCGGGAGGGCCGGGCCGTGCAGTCGGGTTCCCTCGCCGAGCTGCGCCACCTGACCCGCAGCACCGTGGCGGCCGAGGTCGCGCGGCCCGATGGCCTCATGGGGGCGCTTACCGCCCTCCCGGGGGTCCACGATGTCCACCTCGACGGTCCCCGCGTGCGGTGCTCGATCGAACCAACCGCGCTGGACGCGGTCATGGGCGAACTGCACGCCCGCGGCATCCGCAGCCTGACCAGCGCCCCGCCGTCACTCGAGGAGCTGTTCATGCACCTCTACCGGGCCGAGGGGCAGGCGCCGGTCGGAGCGTCACGATGAGTCCGTACGCCGGGACGGGCACGATGCTGCGGCTCGCGCTGCGCCGGGACCGCGTGATGATCCCGCTGTGGGCGGTCATCCTCGCGGTCTCCGTCTCGAGCTCGGTCGCCGCCACGAAAGGCCTGTACCCCAACGAGTTGGAGCGGGCGAAGGCGGTCCAACTGCTCAACGACTCGCCCGCGACCCTCTTCATGTACGGCCCGATCGACGACCCGAACAGTCTGGGGGCGATCGGCACGTTCAAGTTCCTCGCCATGGGCGCGCTCTTGGTGTCCCTCCTCGCCATGTTCGTGGTGCGGCGCCACACCCGCAGTGACGAGGAGATCGGCCGGCTCGAGCTGGTCACGGCTGGGGTGCTCGGCAAGCGGGCCACGCTCACCGCCGCTGCCATCGCGGGTGCGATCGCCGTGGTGGTGACCTGCCTCGCGACCGCCCTCGCGAACGTCGCGGTGGGCCTGCCCGTCGGCGGTTCGCTGGCCTTCGGCGCGGCGTGGGGCGGCACCGGCCTGTTCGTGGTCGCCCTCACCGCCCTGGTAGCCCAGCTGACGCAGAGCGCGCGAGCGTGCGCCGGCATCGTGGTGGCGGTGCTGGGCGCTTCCTACGTGCTGCGTGGTCTTGCCGACACGACCGACGGGGCCTGGCAGGCCTTCAACTGGATCTCACCACTCGGCTGGACCGTGGGGATGCACCCGTATGCCGGCAATCACTGGTGGGTGCTCGTCGCGCCGTTCCTGCTCGCACCCGTCGTCCTCCTGGTGGCCTACTCCTTCCAGGACCGGCGGGACCTGGGCGAGGGCGTCATCGCCACTCGCCCCGGCCCCGCACACGCACCCGCCTCGCTGTCATCGGTGTTCGGGCTGGCCTGGCGGCTCCAGCGCAGCATGCTTCTGGGCTGGGCGATCGGCATGGCCGTCCTCGGCCTGTTCGTGGGCTCGGTGGTGACCAACCTGGGCGACATCGTGAGCCCGGAGACCAAGCAGTTCCTCGAGAAGGTGGGCGGCACCGGCGCTCTGGAGGACGTCTTCATCTCGGTCGAGTTCGCATTCATGGCGATTGCCATCTCGGGCTACGCGATCGCGGCGCTCCTGCGGATGACCGGCGAGGAGGCCGAGGGTCGGGCCGAGCTGGTCCTCTCGACGGTTGAGTCGCGGCACCGGTGGTTCCTCAGCCATGCGCTCATCGCCGTGCTGGGCTCCGGCGGCCTCGCCCTGATTCTCGGGACGAGTGCTGGGCTCGCGGTCGGGGCCGCCAAGGGTGATGTCGCCGAAGGTATCGGCCACGTGGTGCCGGCCGCGCTGGCCCAAGTGCCCGCGGTCTGGGTGCTCGTCGCCGTCACGGCCGCCCTCTACGGCATCGCGCGCCGGCTCGGGGTCATCGGCTGGGCAGTTCTGGTGGCCTGCCTCCTGCTGGGCCAGCTCGGCGAGGTGCTGGGCCTTCCCCAGGTCGTCATGGACGTATCGCCCTTCGCGCACTCCCCCAAGGCGCCGGCGGAGCCCCTCACCGCGACACCGCTGCTGGTCCTGACGGCCATCGCGCTGGTCCTGTGTGCCTCGGGGCTTGGCGCCTTCCGCCGTCGCGACGTTGCCAGCACCTGACCGTCTCCCGCCGCCGCCGGGTGAGGCAAACACGCCGAGAGCACTCCGGCGTGTTTGCCTCGCGGGGTCTGGGAGTGTCGGGGGTCTGAGAGTTTTCGGGCAACAAGCCGCTAGGTGAGGTCTGAACGGCCGCGCTCCTTCAGCCTGTCGACAACCTTCTTGACGTCCTGTGCCCGGTCGCGCGTGGTGACGAGCACGGCGTCGGCCGTGTCGATGACGACGACATCATGGACTCCGACTACGGCCACCGTGCGCCCGGAGCCTGCGACGACCAGGCCGGTCGCGTCGTGCGCAACCACGAGACTCGCATCACCGAGCACGGTGAGCGCGGCGTCCTCCTGCTGTGGCAGCAGGGTGTCGAGAGACGCGAAGTCGCCCACGTCGTCCCAGCCGAACCGGCCAGGCACGACGGCCACGTGCCCAGCCCTGGCCGCCGGCTCGGCCACGGCGTGGTCGATGGCGATCTTCTCGAGTGTCGGCCAGACCTCGAGCAGACGGGACGGATCGCGGGCGATCTCGCGCAGCCCTGCCGCGAGCTCGGGGTGCCATTTCGCGAGCAGGTCCAGGAGGGTGGCCGCCCGGACGACGAACATGCCTGCGTTCCAGCGGAACTCGCCAGTGGCCAGGTATGCGGCCGCGCGCTCGGCGTCTGGCTTCTCCACGAACTCCCGGACTGCCCGCGCAGTGGGAAAGCCGTCGAGCGGCTCCCCCACGCGGATGTAGCCGAAGCCCGTGGCGGGGTGCGTGGGCTCGATCCCGATCGTGACCAGAAGACCCGTCGCGGCAACATCAGCCGCCTCACGGACGCACGCCCGGAAGGTCTCCGGGTCGGTAATGACGTGGTCAGCCGCGAACGAGCCGAGGAGCGCCTCAGGGTCCTGGCGCTCGAGGAGTGCGGCAGCCAGGCCGATCGCGGCCATCGAGTCTCGGGGCGAGGGCTCGGCGACCACGTTGCTACCGGAGAGGGCGGGCAGCTGCTCGCGCACAGCATCCTCGTGGGCGGCCCCGGTCACCACCATCACGCGGGACCCGACCAGCGGCTCAAGCCGCGCGACCGTGGCCTGGAGCATCGACTCACCCGTACCCGTGAGGTCGTGCAGGAACTTCGGCGACGCGGCGCGCGAGAGGGGCCACAGCCGCGTCCCCGCTCCGCCCGCGGGGATGACGGCCCAGAGCCGATCGGGCGCGCCGGTGAGAGGGGAGGCCATGGGGAGGAACGGTAGGGCATGAGGACCCCGAACCCACCTCGGTCGCAAGCATTGACATCCGAGCCGCCCCATCACCGAGGCAGCCGCCGCCCGACCCGTCGAATTCCTCACACGAGCCGCGCCCGCGTCAACCGCGCTGTGGGCGGTCATAGAGTGGGGCCGACATGCGGACGTTCCGCCATCGCCCGCGGCTCTGAACCTTCCGCTGAGCCGGTGCCCCCTAGGCGGCCTCGTCCGGACACCGAGACAGTGAAAGGGACGCGCAGTGCCCCAGTCGCCCGCCGGCACGCTCTACCGTGGCCGCGAGGGAATGTGGTCATGGGTCGCCCACCGCATCAGCGGCGTGCTGATCTTCCTCTTCCTCTTTGCCCACGTGCTCGACACCGCTCTCGTGCGCGTCTCGCCCGAGGCCTACAACACCGTGATGGGGACGTACAAGAACCCGATCGTGGGCCTCGGAGAGACCGGGCTGGTGGCCGCGGTGATCTTCCACGCCCTCAACGGCCTGCGGGTGATCGCGGTGGACTTCTGGTCCAAGGGCCCACGGCTGCAGCGGCAGATGTTCTGGGCCGTCATCGTCGGGTTCGTCGTGCTCTTCGCCCCCTTCGCCGTCCGCCACCTCGGCACCGTCTTCTCGCACTGAAAGGGCCTCAGATGAGTGCTACCGCCACGGGCGAGCAGGGCGTTGCCCCGACTCCCCGGTCGCCCTACAAGAGGCGGGCCCGCACCCGCGGCAACTTCGAGCTCTGGTCGTGGGTCTTCATGCGCGGCTCGGGCGTGCTGCTGCTGTTCCTCGTGTTCGGCCACCTGTTCGTCAACCTGATGCTGGGCGAGGGCATCCACGCGATCGACTTCGCGTTCGTCGCCGGCAAGTGGTCCAGCCCGTTCTGGCAGACCTGGGACCTGCTGATGCTGTGGCTCGCTGAGCTGCACGGGGTCAACGGTGTCCGCACGATCATCAATGACTACACCGAGCGGGACTCGACGCGGCTGGCGCTCAAGGGCCTGCTGTTCGCGAGCGCCCTCCTGGTCCTGGTCCTCGGCACGCTCGTCATCTTCACCTTCGACCCGTGCGCCGACCCCGCCTCGACCCTCACGCAGTGCAGATAAGGACGCCACAGATGCAGACCCACAAGTACGACGTCGTCATCGTCGGAGCCGGTGGCGCCGGCATGCGCGCGGCCCTGGAGTCCTCCAAGCGCAGTCGGACCGCCGTCCTCACCAAGCTCTACCCGACGCGGTCCCACACCGGAGCGGCCCAGGGCGGCATGTGCGCCGCCCTTGCCAACGTCGAGGAGGACAACTGGGAGTGGCACACCTTCGACACGGTCAAGGGCGGCGACTACCTCGTCGACCAGGACGCTGCCGAGATCATGTGCCGCGAGGCCATCGACGCGGTCATCGACCTGGAGAAGATGGGCTTACCGTTCAACCGCACACCCGAGGGACGGATCGACCAGCGCCGCTTCGGGGGCCACACCCGCAACCATGGCGAGGCGGCGGTGCGACGGTCCTGCTTCGCCGCCGACCGCACCGGTCACATGATCCTCCAGACGCTGTACCAGAACTGTGTCAAGCAGGGTGTGGAGTTCTACAACGAGTTCTACGTCCTCGACCTGCTGCTCAACACGGGGCTTGACGGCATCGAGCGCGCGGCCGGCGTCGTGGCCTACGAGCTGGCCACCGGCGAGATCCATGTCTTCCAGGCCAAGTCCGTCGTCTTCGCCACGGGTGGCACGGGCAAGGTCTTCAAGACGACGTCCAACGCCCACACGCTCACCGGTGACGGCATGGGTGTCGCGTTCCGCCGGGGACTGCCCCTGGAGGACATGGAGTTCTTCCAGTTCCACCCGACCGGGCTCGCGGGCCTGGGCATCCTGCTGTCGGAGGCCGCGCGTGGCGAGGGCGGGATCCTGCGCAACAGCGACGGCGAGCGGTTCATGGAGCGCTACGCGCCGACGATCAAGGATCTGGCGCCGCGCGACATGGTCGCCCGAGCCATGGCCAACGAGGTGCGCGAGGGCCGCGGCTGCGGCCCCAACAAGGACTATGTCCTGCTCGACCTGACCCACCTCGAGCCGGCCCACATTGACGCCAAGCTCCCGGATATCACCGAGTTCGCGCGAACCTACCTCGGCGTCGAGCCCTACACCGAGCCGGTGCCGGTCTACCCGACCGCGCACTACGCGATGGGTGGCATACCGACCAACGTCGATGCGCAGGTCCTGGCCAACAACACCGATGTGGTTCCCGGGCTCTACGCCGCCGGGGAGGTGGCATGCGTGTCGGTCCACGGGGCCAACCGCCTGGGCACCAACTCGCTTCTCGACATCAACGTCTTCGGTCGCCGTGCCGGCATCGCGGCAGCGGAGTATGCCGCGCACGCCGAGTTCGTCGAGCTGCCCCCGGTGCCGGAGGCTTTCACGGTTCAGCTCGTCGAGGGCATCCGTGGGCGCAGCAGCGGCGAACGGGTCGCGGACCTGCGCAGGGCGCTTCAGGAGACCATGGACCGCAACGTCCAGGTCTTCCGCACCGAGGCCACCATGAAGGAGGCGCTCGGTGTCATCGAGGACCTCAAGGAGCGCTACGCCCACGTCGTCGTGCAGGACAAGGGCAAGCGCTACAACACCGACCTGCTCGAGGCCGTCGAGCTGGGGTTCCTGATCGAGCTGGCTGAGGTGATCACGCTGGGTGCGCTCGCCCGCAAGGAATCGAGGGGCGGGCACTTCCGCGAGGACTACACCTCGCGCGACGACGTCAACTTCATGCGCCACACGATGGCCTATCGGGCGCCGGTCGACCCCCAGCAGACCTCGGCGCCGACCTTCGCCACCGAGGTGCGCCTCGACTACAAGCCCGTGACTGTGACCCGCTACCAGCCGATGGAGCGCAAGTACTGATGACTGCCACCCCGGAGAAGACCACCGGCAGCGCCGCCCCTGCTGGCGAGGTGCCGAGGTTCACCGTCACCCTCAAGATCCTCCGCTTCGACCCCGAGGTCGACGAGGCAGCCCACTGGGAGAGCTATCAGGTCACAGCCCTTGCCACCGACCGCGTGCTCGACGCGCTGCACCAGATCAAGTGGGACCAGGACGGCTCGCTGTCGTTCCGACGCTCGTGTGCCCACGGGATCTGCGGTTCCGACGCCATGCGCATCAATGGCCGCAACCGGCTCGCCTGCAAGACCCTGATCAAGGACGTCAACCCTGGCAAGCCGATCACCGTCGAGCCGATCAAGGGCCTTCCGGTCCACAAGGACCTGATCGTGGACATGGAGCCTTTCTTCGACGCCTACCGCGAAGTGATGCCCTTCCTCATCACCACGGGCAACGAACCGACCCGCGAGCGCATCCAGAGCCAGGCGGACCGCGAGCGCTTCGACGACACCACGAAGTGCATCCTGTGCGCCGCCTGCACGACGAGCTGCCCGGTCTTCTGGAACGACGGGCAGTACTTTGGGCCCGCGGCGATCGTCAACGCCCACCGCTTCATCTTCGACAGCCGCGACGAGGGCGCCGCACAGCGCCTCGAGATCCTCAACGACAAGGAAGGTGTCTGGCGCTGCCGCACGACCTTCAACTGCACCGACGCCTGCCCCCGAGGGATCGAGGTCACCAAGGCCATCCACGAGGTCAAGCGAGCCCTGCTCACCCACAAGGTCTGACCCGCCAGTCCTCATGGGAGGCCACGCCGACGTGACCGCACGGACCAAGCCCGGCCGGACGGGATACCGTCTGGGGCACCGCGGCGCCATCGTCGCCAGTCTGTTGACCATTGGCGGCGTGGTGGCCAGCGGCGGCCCGGCCTCGGGGGCCACGACCCCGCCGCCCAGTCCGGCGTCCACCGCGCTGACGCTCAGCGTGGTCACGCGGGCTGACAACAAGCTGCCCAAGCCGACGCGAAGCCTCGACCCTGAACTCACGGTCGGCGGCCCACGGCTCGCATCCATGGGCCTCGCCGTCGACCGGCCGGCCTCCGTGCCCGCTCCACCGAGGCTTCCCTGTGTGGCGTGGCTGCTCGCCGACATGGACACCGGTGACGTGTTGGCCGCCCAGGCACCGCACGCCTTACTGCTCCCCGCCAGCACCCTCAAAACGCTGACCGCGCTCGTGACACTGCCCAAGGTGGATGCCGCCAAGGCTTACCAGGCCACCGACGCCGACGCCCGTGCCGACGGAACCCGGGCGGGCATGGTGCCGGGGCTGACGTACACCGGGCGCGACCTGTTCAACGCGCTCATCATGTCCTCGGCGAACGACGCCGCGTACGCCCTGGCCCGGATCAGCGGCGGCCTGCCCGCCACACTGGAGGAGATGAACGCCAAGGCCGCGTGGCTCGGCGCGCACGACACCACGGCACGCGACCCGGCCGGGCTCGACGCACCCGGGCAGATGTCGAGCCCCTACGACCTGGCGCTCATCGGCCGTGCCGCCATGCAACTGCCGGACTTTCGGACGTACGCGAGCCGGAAGCAGGTCGCCTTCCCCGGGGCCAGGAAGCCCGACGGCAAGCGGGGCAGCTTCATGATCAGCAACCACGACAAGATGCTGTACAACTATCCCGGCACCATCGGGGTCAAGAACGGGTACACCATCGCGGCACACCAGACGCTCATCTCGGCCGTGACGCGCGGTGGCAAGACATATCTGCTCACCGAGATGTACGGCACGAACGGCAGCTGGCGGCCCACGGCGGCGATGTTCGACTGGGCATTCGCGCATGGCACCGCGGTCACCCCGGTCGGCCGGCTCGTGGAGCCTGGCGAGGTCCCGGTCGCGCCAGGCCCGTCTACCCCCGGGACGGCTGCGACCACTGCTGCCGGCGGTGGGGGTGCCGCCGGCGCGGCCCCTGGCCGGGCGCCGGCGTTCGGGGGGGCCAGCGCCGCTCTGCAGGTACTGCGCGGGTTCTGGCCCGTGCACAGCACGGTCGGGACGGCTGCCCTGGCTGGCATGATGGCGCTGATCATCGTCTGGACGGTCGCCCTGCGCCGCCGCCGACGACGCGGGTACTCCTCGCGGCACCGGGCCTGAGCAGTCGACACCCAGCGGCGCCATGTCGCCCCCCACCACAGTGCTGGCCACCCTGTCGCCTTACCAGCCGACAGAACCGCTCCCGGCAGACCCGAGGCCGTGGAGCGCTAGCTGCGACCGAGGCGGATCAGGGCCCGCATGGCTCGCAGGGCGGCTCCCACGCCCATCGCACCCACGGCACCGAGCACGGCGCCGGCTGCCAGGGTTGTGCGGTCTGCCGACCGCTGACCGAAGGTCGGCAGCCCTGCATCGACCCGAGCCCGCCCCTGCGATGGTGCTGTCGACGTCCCGGTCGACGAGGCGGTCGCAGCTCCCACCGACACCCCGGTCGCGGTCCCTGCCGCGCCCTCCGGCTCGGGGCCCTCGATCAGCTTGTGCTTCTGGCCCGACGACACGAACGCCGCGACGGCGTCGAGGTCGTTGGCGGCCCAGGCCGCCGAGAGCAGCATGAGCCGCGACATGAACTGCAGCCACAGGAGCAGCCCCACCACCAGCGCGATCGACGCGAACACCGGGTTGCGCATCGTGCCAGAGATGAGCGCGGTGCCGAACAGCTTCAGCAGGGTGAGCCCCACGCCGCCGAAGATGGCGCCGTTGCGGAGGCCGCGCCAGGGGACGTCGACGCCGGACAGGACCCCCAGCATGAGCAGCACGAGACCGGTGTCGAGCAGCGCACTGACGATCAGGCCGGCGCCGGTGACCAGCCAGTCCTGGCTGCGGAGCCCGATGAGCCCGGCCAGCCACCGGGCCGCGGAGCTCACGACGATGGTCACGCCGGCAGACAGCGCGATACCCAGGCCGAGCGCGATCAGGACACCCACGTCGCGAAGTTTGTCGGTGGCGAAATTGCCGGGCGAACCTGCAACGCCGAAGATCGCCCGCATTCCGTCGCGCAGGGCACCCAGCCAGCCGAGGCCCGACCACAGCAGGAACGCGAGGCCGATCAGGCCGGTCGTGGTCAGCGTGGCGCCGGACGGCACTTCGAGCGGGATGATCCCCTCGCTGCTGTCGGGACTCGTCTTGACGAACCCGGGCAGCAGGTCATTGAGGTAGTCCTTGATGTGATCGAGGATCTGCGGCTGGTCGCGCAGCACGAAACCAAAGACCGTGAAGGCCAGCGCAATCGCGGGGAAGATCGAAAAGAACGCGAAGTAAGCCACACCGCCGGCAAGGAGGTTGCCCCTGGCGTCGCCATAGCGCTTCCAGGCCCGCCCCACAGCGGTCACCTGGAATCGCGCCCACCACGCCTTCACCTTTTCCATACGCCTGCCTCCTTGTCCGACTCATACCCCACTGCAGCACCGGCACGAGGGCTCGCGGACCACCTCCCGAGGGCTCGTGCAGCAACGCAAGGGCCCCGGGAGCACCTACCCGAGGAGCGGGAACGGACGCACGGGTCGCCAGACCCCGTCGGAGCCGTGCTCATAGAGGTGGAACTGCGACACGGTGAACTCCGCTTCGAAGTCCGCGAGCTCACGGAAGGCGCGGTCGAGGCTGGCGTCCGAGACATCGTGGGCCACGGTGACATGGGGGTGGTAGTGGAACTCCAGGATCCGGTCGATGGGCCCGCTGCGCACCGCCCGCTCGAGCACCTCGCACTCGCCAATGCCCTGCGAGACCTGGACGAACACCACCGGCGAGATGGGGCGGAAGGTCCCGGTCCCACGCAACACCATGGAGAAGGGCGGCGTGTGGGCGCTGACCTCTTCGAGGTACGTGGTGAATTTCTCGAGGGTCTCGTCGTCGGTCTCGGTCGGAGGCAGGAGCGTCACGTGCGTCGGAATCGACCAGGCCATCGAGTCGTCGAACGACGCCCGACGTGACTGGAGCTCGTCCCCGTGGGGGTTGGGGATGGCGATCGAGACACCGATGGTGGGCACGATTTCGGACCCTACCGCGCGGGGCGGAGTAGGCCCACCGTGTCGTAGACACGGCTCATCGTGGCTGCGGCGATCTCGCGGGCGCGGTCGGCCCCGTCGGCCAGGATGCGGTCGAGCTCTGCGGGGTCGGCGAGCAGCTCGTTCATGCGGTCGCGGAATGGCGTGACCGTCTCGACCACGACCTCGGCCACGTCCTTCTTGAGCTCCCCGTAGCCCTTGCCGGCATAGGCCCGCTCGAGCTCCTCGATCCTGGTTCCCGACAGCACCGAGTGGATCACCAGCAGGTTGGACACCCCGGGCTTGGCGTCCGGGTCGTAGAGCACGTCACGGTCGGCGTCGGTCACGGCGGACTTGATCTTCTTCACGGTGCGGGACGGGTCGGCCATCATCTCGATCAGGCCGTTCTCGGACGAGCCCGTCTTGGACATTTTGGACGTCGGGTCCTGGAGGTCCATGATCTTGGCGGACTCCTTGATGATGTGCGGCTCGGGCACGGTCAGGGTCTGGCCGTAGCGGGCATTGAACCGCTGCGCCAGGTCGCGCGTGATCTCCAGGTGCTGCCGCTGGTCCTCGCCGACCGGGACGTAGGCCGCGTCGTACATCAGGATGTCGGCCGCCATGAGCACCGGGTACGTGAACAGCCCGACGTTGGCGTTCTGACCCTTGGCGACCTTGTCCTTGAACTGCGTCATGCGGCTCGCTTCGCCGACCCCGGTGATGCAGCCCAGCACCCACGACAGCTCGGTGTGCTCCCTGATGTGGCTCTGGACGAAGACCGCCGAGCGCTTGGGATCCACGCCGCCGGCGATGTACTGCGCAGCCGTGACCCGGGTGCGCCGACGCAGCACCTCGGGGTCGGTCGGCACGGTCAACGCGTGCAGGTCGGCGACGAAGTAGAACGCGTCGAAGTCGTCCTGCAGGCCCACCCAGTTGACCAGCGCTCCGATGTAGTTGCCGAGGTGGAGCGAATCGCTGGTCGGCTGCATGCCCGAGAGGATGCGGGGCAGGCCACCCGTAGTGGGAGAGGACATGGCCGCCATTGTGTCAGGCACAGCGATCAGCCCGCGCCGGGGTTGTGGACGACAGCAGCGGTGTGCCGGCCCGTTGCCGTGAGTTTCCGGGCATCCGCTGGTCAGGTGAGGTGGAGCAGGAATCCCTGGGCCGGCGCTAGGACCGGCATGGGGAGACCGACCTGCGACAGCAGGGCGCCGCTGGCCCGGAAGCCTGCACCCAGCGCGGCCTCCCACCAGCCCGGCGGGCTGGTCTGGACCGTATGTGGTGTGCCCGCCTCCGTGCGTACCCGCACGGTGTACTCCCGGCCCGGGTCGAGGCCCGGCAGGGGCACGAGACCAGGCACGGCGCGCCGCGACGTCACGAGCCGCGCGACGGAGAACACGGCCTCGTCACGGCTGGACGAAAGAGTGCCCGTGAGCAGGAGCGACCCGTCGTCGGCCTCGTCTCGCACCAGCTCTCCACTGTGCAACAGGCCGCGCAGGTCGCGATAGAGGCCGGACCAGGCGGTCAGCGCCGCGCGCTCCGTCGGCGAGCACGAGGTGATGTCCCACTCCAGGCCGGCGTGGCCCTGCAGCGCCATGAGCAGGCGGAACGACAGGTCCAGCGTGCGGTGGGTCGTGTGCGCCGTCGGCGGGCCGACGTGGCTGCCCATCAGCTCGGCGGGCACAAGGAGCGAGGTCCAGCGCTGGATCTGCGCGCGCTCCAGCGCGTCGTTGCAGTCGCTCGTCCAGATCCGGTCGGTGCGGGCCAGGATGCCCAGGTCGACACGGGCGCCCCCGCTGGCGCAGGACTCGATCTCCAGCCCCGGGTGGGCAGCGCGAAGCCGGTCCAGGACGGCATACAGCGCCGTGGTCTGAACGTGCGTGGCGGGCGCGTCCACCAGTCCGCCTCCTGTGCGCACCGACTCCATGAGGTCGCGGTTGTGGTCCCACTTGAGGAAGTCGATGCCGTACTCGCCCACCAGCGCACTGATCCGGTCGACCACGTACTCGGCCGCGTCCGCGTTGGCGAGGTCGAGCACCTGCTGGTGCCGCCACTCCCGAGGGTGACCCGCTACCGGGCCCAGCACCCAGTCGGGGTGGGCCCGCACCAGGTCGCTGTCGACGTTGACCATCTCCGGCTCGAACCAGAGCCCGAACTCCATCCCCAGGCCCTTCACGTGCTCGACGATCGCGCCGAGCCCCTCCGGCCATGCGTCCGTCGAGACCATCCAGTCGCCGAGGCCGGCCTGGTCGTTGCGCCGCCCGCCGAACCACCCGTCGTCAAGCACGAACCGCTCCACCCCGATGGCTGCGGCGGTGTCGGCAAGCTCGCGCAGGCGGTCCAGGTCGTGGTCGAAGTAGACGGCCTCCCAGGTGTTGAGCACCAGCGGCCGGGGCCTTCGCGGCCGGCCCTCCCCGGCCAGGCGCTCGGCCCGCTCGGCGCGCTGGCTGGCATGCAGTCGCCGGGACACACCGTCGAGGCCGTCACCGGCATACGTGAAGACGACTTCGGGCGTGCTGTAGCGCCCTCCTGGGCCCAGGCGCACCTCGCCCGGCGCGAGTGCCTCGCCCCCGGCCAGGATCGCCGCGTGCAGCCCCGCCCCCTCGGGAAGCCGCTCGACGAGGTGCTCGTGGTCGCCGCTCCACGCCACGTGGCAGCGCCCACACCTCGCCCGACCGGAAACCGAAACCGGGCGTCCCCGCCGACAGCAGGAGCGTCGCGTCGTGGCCCGTGCGCCCCCGGTGGCCGACTCGGAGATGGGTGCCCTCCTGGAGCGCGCTGCGCTGCGGTGCGCGCTCGCGGCACCATCGGCCGGTGAGATCGAGAACCTCGGTGGCGCGGGCCGGGAGCGGCAGCACCACGCGCAGGGCGGCCACGTCGACGGGCTCGGGGCGCTCGGAGCGGTTGGCCAGCGAGGCGCGGACGCGGAGCACGCCGTGGTCATCGAGGGCAAAGACCTGCTCCAGTTCGAGCCCCAGCGCCGTGTCCGTGGCCCGGATCGTGGCCATGCGCCCGTCAGCGACCGCCTCGGCGACCTCCCACCGGGCAGCGGCGTGGCCGCCCGCGCGGTGGAGCGACAGGCCCGGCGTACCGAGCCAGCCGTCGGAGGGTGAGGGCAGTGTGGTCAGGGGCCAGGGCCGGTCCAGGGCGCTGTGGGGCACCGGTCCTCGCAGGCCCAGCAGTCCGGCATACACGCTGGGGTATGCCGGTGACGCGCCTTCGGGCGGAACCGCGCCTTCGAGGTCGGCACCCCAGTGGAGAACCTCGGGCAGCCCCTGCCGGCCCTTTCGTCGCGAGGCGTCGAGCACGAGGGCGACACCGGCTGCCCGGAGGACGAGGAGGCCGGGCTCCGTCATCCCTTCGTCGCCCCCAGCGTGAGGCCGGCGACGAACTGCTTCTGGAGGAGGAAGAAGATCACCAGGGTGGGGATCGCGACAATGACCGAGCCCGCCGCAACCAGGTTGTTGTCGGTGAAGAACTGGCCGCGCAGGTTGTTGAGCGAGCTGGTGACCGGGTACTTGTCGCCCGACTGGATCAGGACCGTGGCCCAGAAGAACTCGTTGTAGATCCACGTGACCTCGAGGGTCGCCAGGGCGGCGAGCGGCGGCCGGCACAGGGGCAGGGTGAGCTGGAAGAACTGGCGCAGCACCCCCGCGCCGTCGACGACGGCCGACTCGTAGAGCTCGCGCGGGATGGTCTTCATGTAGTTGCTGAGCACGAAGGCGCAGAAGCCGGTCTGGAAGGCCACGTTGACCGCGATCAGGCCCCAGTAGCTGTTGAGCAGCGTGCCCGAGTCGCTCATCCAGAAGGGGACCTCGATCGCGCGGAACATGCGGTAGACCGGGATCAGCAGCGCTTGGGGCGGCAGGAGGTTCGCGGCGGTGAACAGGCCGAGGAGGATCAGGTTGAAGCGGTAGGAGAAGCGAGCCACCACGAAGGCGATGCAGCAGGAGAGGAAGAGGGTCAGCAGCACCGCGGGGATGGTGATGATCGCGGAGTTGAGGAAGTGGCGGCCGAAGTCGGCCTGCTGCCATGCGTTGACGTAGTTGCGGGTGGTGAAGCCGCCCAACGACACGTAGCCGTGGGTGGCGGTGTAGGCGTAGTCGCGGAACGAGTTGACGACCGCCAGCGCGATCGGCGCGAGCCAGAGCAGTGAGACCACGGCGAGGAACACCGCGATGCCCCAGGTGGAGCCGCTGGGGCCGCCGGCCTTGGGCTGCAGCATCCTCGTGGCGGTACGTGTGGCGACCTCGGTCGTCGTAGCGCTCATGACTGCTCCCTCATGATCACGCGCAGGTAGAAGGCGATGAAGACGGTGGAGATCACCAGCATGATCGTCGCGAGGGCCGAGCCGAAGCCGATCCGGCTGGCCTCCCCGACGATGTTCTGGGTGACCAGGGTCGAGATCAGCTCGAGCCCGTTGCGGCCCTTGTTGATGACCCAGACCAGGTCGAAGGCGCGCAGCGACTCGATCACGGTCACGACCAGGACGATGATGTTGATCGGCCGCATCACCGGGAAGCACCACCCTGAAGAAGGTCGTGCGCTCGCTGGCCCCGTCGACCTTGGCGGCCTCGCGCAGGGACGGGTCGACCCCCTTCAGGCCGGCCAGGTAGAGCAGCATGACGTAGCCCGATGTGCCGCCAGCTCGCCGCGACGAGGGCCGCCCAGAGGTTGACGCTCGGGTCGCCGTACCAGTCGGTCGTGCCGCCGGTGATCGCGTTGAGCACGCCCTGGTCGCGCGAGTAGATCAGCTGCCAGATGAACCCGACCAGGGCCAGGGACAGGACCACCGGCAGGTAGAGGGCGGTCTGGTAGAAGCGCGATCCCTTGACCCCGCGGTCGAGCAGCACGGCGAGGAAGATCCCGAGCGGCGTCGCGACCAGGAACATCACCGCGAGCCAGATGAGGTTGTGCTGGATCGCCGGCCAGAACGGCGGATAGATCGTGACCACGTCGGCGTAGTTCTTGCCGACCGATGAACTTCGCCGAGGAGATCGGGCCGATCCCGTCCCAGTTGGTGAACGAGAGCAGGACCGACCCGATGGCCGGAAGCCAGACCAGGGCTATGACGATCAGCGTCGGGACGGCGATCATGAGGGCGACGACCACGCGGTCGAACCCCGAGAGCTGGTTGATTCCCCGTGTACCTGGCCATGCGGCATCTCCTCTTCGGGCGGGAAGGCGAGTGCGTCTTCTCAGCGGATCACGCTGCAAAGATGCTCTTCTTCTGCTGCTCGATCTTGTTGACGAGGCCGTCGATGTCCTTCGGGTTCTTGATGAAGTGCTGGATGGCCGGGATCATCACCGTGGACGCGAAGTCGGGGCGGGTGTCGCGGTCGAGGAACTGGGCGATCGACTTCGCGGACTTCACGAACTCGACCGACTTCTTCTGGAGCGCGGTGTAGCTGGTCTGGCTGGCCTGGTCGTTGGTGGCGATGACGCTGGGGTCCGCCTTGACGGCCAGCTCCTGCGCCGGGCCTGAGCCGAGGTACCCCAACAGCTTCTTGGCGCCGGCCTCGTTCTTGGGCCGATTGGCCATCATGTAGCCGTCGATCGGCGCCTCGATGGCGTCGGTGCCGATCGTCGGGTCGATTTCGGGGAAGGTGAAGAAGTCGAGGTCGTCCTGCTCGGCGCCCTTGGCGAACTGCTGCGCCACGAACGCGCCGAGCAGGTAGATGCCGGCCTTGCTTCTGCTGGAGCGCCTGGGCCGCCTCCTGCCAGGTGCGCCCGAGCGAGTCGGGCTGGTGCAGCGGCAGGATGCCCGCCCACGTGTCGAAGACCTTCTTGACCTTGTCGGAGTTCCATGCCTCCTTGCCCGCCATCAGGCTGACGTGGAAGTCGTAGCCGTTGATGCGCAGGTTGAGCTGGTCGAACGTGCCCATCGCCGGCCAGCCGTCCTTGTCGCCGAACGCGATCGGGACGAGGCCGTCCTTCTTCATCTGGGCGCCGAGGGCGTTGAGGTCGTCGAGGGTCTTGGGGATCTGGTAGCCGTGCTTGGAGAACACGCTCTTGCGGTAGAAGATCGCCCACGGGTAGTAGGTGGACGGCACGAAGTACTGCTTGCCGTCGTCACCGGTGGAGGCCTTCTTGAGCGCGTCGCCCAGTCCCGAGAGTCCACTCCAGACGTCGGAGATGTCCCCCGCGAGGTCCTTGGAGGCGAAGAAGCGCATCCGGTATCCCGCGAACCACGTGAAGACGTCGTCGGGAGATCCCTGCAGGTAGTTGTTGATGTTCTCCTGGAACGTGTTGTGGTCGACCGTGTTGATCTTCACCGTGAGCCCAGAGTTGGCCTTCTGGAAGGCGTCGACGACGGACTGGACGGCGGCCTTTGGCACGGCATCCGACTGGTTGGACCCGAGAGTGACCGTTCCCGTTGCCTTGCTCGTGGTGGTGGTCCCGTCGCCGCCGCAGGCGGCCAGCAGGGATGGCGCGGCGAGCAGGGTTCCAGCCCCCACTGCGCCGCGCAGGAGGGTTCGGCGGCTGACGCCGCGGACGGACGGGGGCATGAGGCTCGCGAGGTACTCGGCCTCGGTTGAGGGGCGGGGCATGTCGGTCTCCTTTGACACTGGTGGACGCCGCTTCGGTTCGATCGCCTGGACCGTTCGAACCTCAGGAGGCAACGGCACAGAATCGATCAGAAACCACCAACAACGCACTGAGAATGGCTGGGTGCTCACCCTGGTGTCAAGAGTTTGGCCGAAGTTCTCACATCTCTGTCGCAGCAGGCGGCCATGGGCCCAAGAACCTTGCACATGGTGCTGATTCAGGTGGGTTCTACAACTGCGGGGGCAGCCGCTGCCGGCCCCCGGCCGAGGAGCGGGTGCCCCTTCCGGACGGTATGTTGGTTTTTGTTGACATCAGGGCAGAGCCGACCCCAAACTGTGCCGCATGCGTGCATGGCCGAGTGACCGGATCGCCTTCGGCGGGGACTACAACCCCGAGCAGTGGCCGCGCGAGGTCTGGGACGAAGACATGGCCCTGATGCGCGAGGCCGGGGTCTCGTTCGTGACCCTCGGGGTGTTCTCATGGTCGTGGCTGGAGCCCGCCAAGGGCGAGTACGACTTCGGCTGGATGGACGACGTGATGCACCTTCTCCACGCCAACGGCATCGCCGTCGACCTCGCCACGGCCACGTCGACACCACCGCCGTGGCTCTCGGCCGCCCACCCGGAGATCCTCCCGGTGGACCGCGACGGCCACACGCTCTGGCCCGGCAGCCGGCAGGCCTGGTGCCCCAGCTCCCCGGTCTACCGCGAGTACGCGCTGGCCCTCACGCGGCAGCTCGCCCAGCGCTACCACGACCACCCGGCCCTGGCCCTCTGGCACGTGTCCAATGAGTACGCCTGCCACAACGTGCCGTGCTACTGCGACACCTGCGCGGTGGCGTTCCGCTCATGGCTCGACCGGCGCTACGCCACCCTCGACGCCCTCAACAGGGCGTGGGGCACCGCCTTCTGGAGCCAGCGCTACACCGACTGGGCCCAAGTGCTGCCGCCGCGCCGCACCACCACCCACGCGAACCCGACGCACCGGCTCGACTACTCGCGCTTCATGTCCGACCAGCTCCTCGACTTCTACCGCGCGGAGCGGGAGGTGCTGAAGGAGCTCTCCCCCGGCGTGCCGGTCACCACGAACTTCATGACGTTGGCCCACTTCGACAAGCTCGACTACAGCCAGTGGGCCCCCCACCTCGACGTCGTCAGTACCGACCACTACGTGGTCGACTCCCTGCCCTACCCGCAGGCCGAGCTCGCCTTCAGCGGCGATCTGACCCGCGGGCTCGCCGGCCGCCGGCCCTGGCTGCTCATGGAGCACTCGACGAGCGCGGTCAACTGGCAGCCGGTCAACCGGGCCAAGGCCCCGGGACAGATGACGCGCGACAGCATCACCCACGTCGCCCGGGGCGCGGACACGGTCGGGTTCTTCCAGTTCCGCCAGTCCCGCGCCGGTGCCGAGAAGTTCCACTCGGCCCTGGTCCCACACGCCGGCCGCGACTCCGATCGATTCCGGGAAGTCGCCTCGCTGGGCGCGATCGCCTCTCAGCTCGGCGAGGTCGTGGGCAGCACGGTCGACGCGGACGTCGCCCTGCTGTGGGACTACCAGTCGGTCTGGGCCGCAACCGGCCCCGCGATGCCGTCGTCCGCGGTGCACCCAACCGTCCTCCCCCACACGATCCACCGACTGCTGCGCGACCGCGGCATCACCGCGGACGTCGTCCACCCATCCGTCAACCTCGCCCGGTATCGGCTCGTCGTCGTCCCCACCCTGTACCTCGTCTCCGAGGAGCACGCGGCCGCGGTCGGCCGAGCGGCCGAGGCCGGAGCACAGGTCCTCGTCACGTTCTTCTCGGGCATCAGCGACGAGCACGACCACGTGCGGCTGGGCGGCTACCCCGGAGCCTTCCGCGACCTGCTGGGCGTACGTGCCGAGGAGTTCTTCCCGCTCCGCGTCGGCGAGACGGTCCGGCTCGACAGCGGTGGTAGGGGCAGCCTCTGGTCGGAGCACCTCACCACGGACTCGGCCGAGGCCATCCACCGGTACGCCGCCGGGCCCCTCCGCGGCCACCCTGCCGTCACGAGGTCGGTCACTGGCGCCGGGGCGGCGTGGTACCTCAGCACCCTTCCGGACGACGAGACGCTCGGCCGCCTGCTCGAGCAGGTGGTGGAGTCCGCCGGCATCCAGCCCGCGGCACCGGTCCCACCCGGCGTCGACGCGGTCCGCCGACGTGCCGGGGCCAGCACCTGGCTGTTCCTGGTCAACCAGACCGATACCGACCACACCGTGCCCGTCTCGGGCTTCGACCTGGTCGCCGGCCAGCAGGTGGGGCCCGAGCTCTCACTTGCCGCCGGTGCGGTCGCCGTGGTCAGAGAGGAGTGAGCCGTGCTGGCCACGCAGCGCCGATCCCGCATCCTGGCCCTCGTCGACGAGCACGGCGCGGTCAAGGTCTCCGACCTCGTCGGGGAGTTCGGCGTCTCCGACATGACCGTGCGCCGCGACATCGAGAGCCTCGCCGAGCAGGGTCTCGTCCAGCGCGTCCATGGCGGTGCGCTGGCCGTAGGGGGGCGCTCCAGCGAGGAGCCGGGGTTCTCGGCCAAGTCGGCCCTGATGACGGCTCAGAAGGTCGCGATCGCGGAGGCGGCCGCCGCTCTGGTGGAGCCCGGCTCCGCAATCGGCATCTCGGCGGGCACGACGACCTACGAGCTGGCCCGCGCCGTCCGTGGCATCCCGAACCTCACGGTCGTGACCAACTCGGTTCCCGTGGCGCAGCTGCTCCACGAAGCAGGCACGCCCGGCCAGACCGTGGTGCTGACCGGTGGCGTCCGCACACCGTCCGATGCACTGGTGGGTCCCGTCGCCGTGGCAGCGCTGCGGTCCCTCCACGTCGACCGGGTGTTCCTCGGTGCCCACGGCCTCGACCTCCACGCCGGGCTGACGACGCCCAACCTGGTCGAGGCGGAGACGAACCGCGCGCTGGTCGCCTGCGCTCGACACGTCTGCGTGTTGGTCGACCACACCAAATGGGGTGTGGTCGGGCTGAGCACCTTCCTGGAGCTCGAACGCGTCGACACCCTGGTCACCGACGACGACCTGCCACCGCGGGCGCAGACCGCGCTTCGCGACCACATCGGCGAGCTGATCGTCGTCACCTCCCGTCGGGCCCCGGCACCGTCGCGGGCCCCGCGCACAGCGGTCCGGGACGTGGGGGCATGAAGATCGCACCCGGGATACGGCGCACCACCAGGCAGCTGGCGGACGGGCGCGAGATCATCTACTTCGACGATTCGCCCGTGGCGCCGCCGCGCGACGCCGATGACACGCGTCCCCTTGGCAAGCGCGCCCGTGCGGGCCAGCTGCGCCACGACGCTCTGGTCGGTGACTGGGTCGCCGTGGCCGGCCACCGGCTCAACCGAACGTTCCTGCCTCCCAAGGACGAGTGCCCGCTGTGCCCCACGGGCACCGGGAGTGTCCCGTCGGAGGTCCCCGAGACCACCTACGACGTGGTGGTCTTCGAGAACCGCTTCCCCTCCTTCGCACCGGTCACCGCTGAGCTGCCCCGAGGCCTCGCGACCGACGCCCTGTTCGGCCTGCGCCCGGCGGCCGGACGGTGCGAGGTCGTCTGTTTCACCAGCGACCACGACTCGACGTTCGCCGACCTGACGCCCCTGCGGGCCCGCACAGTGATCGAGGCCTGGGTGGACCGTACTCGGGTCCTGGGCGCCCTGCCTCGGGTCGAGCAGGTGTTCTGCTTCGAGAACCGGGGACAGGAGATCGGGGTCACGCTCCACCACCCGCACGGCCAGATCTACGCCTACCCCTACCTGCCGCAGCGCAGCGCCGACCTGCTGAAGGCGGCTGCGGACCACCACCGCCGCACGGGACGGCTGCTCGGAGCCGACATCCTCGCCGCGGAGCGGGCCGACGGCCAGCGAGTCGTGTTCAGCGGGACGCACTGGACGGCATACGTGCCCTTTGCCGCCCGCTGGCCGGTCGAGGTCCACCTCGCCCCGCACCGGGACGTGCCAGACCTGCCCGCGCTCACCGAGGAGGAGCGCGACGAGCTGGCCGAGGTCTACCTCGAGCTGCTCCGCCGGCTCGACCGCTACTACGTTCGCAAGGACGGCAGCCCGATCCACCTGCCCTACATCGCCGGCTGGCACCAGGCCCCGGCCAAGCAGGGCAGGGACGTGTCACGGCTCCACCTGCAGGTCATGTCGGTGCTGCGCTCGCCGGGCAAGCTGAAGTACTTGGCGGGGTCGGAGTCCGGCGTCGGTGGTTGGGTCAACGACGTGCCGCCCGAGAAGATCGCCGCGCGGCTGCGGGAGGTCGCCGGGTGAGCGGTGAGCCTGCGGCGGAGGTCGTGGCCGGGGTGGCTGCCCGGTTTGCCGAGCTCTACGGGTCGCAGCCGGAGGGTGTCTGGTCGGCTCCGGGCCGGGTCAACCTGATCGGGGAGCACACCGACTACAACCAGGGCCTGTGCCTTCCGATCGCCCTGCCCCAGCGGACGTATGCCGCGGTGCTCGCTCGAGAGGACACGCGCCTGCGCGTGCACTCGGTGCAGAGCGGCGAGACCGTGGAGGTGACGCTGGCGGAGATCGGGCCGGGTCGACCGGCCGGCTGGGCGGCGTACGTGGCAGGGGTCCTCTGGGCGCTGGCGCGGGCCGGTCACGCGGTCGGCGGGCTCGACGTGGTGGTCGACGGTCGGGTGCCGGTGGGGTCGGGCCTGTCGAGCTCGGCTGCCCTCGAGTGCGCCGTGGCCGCCGCAGCATCCGATGTTTTCGGGATGGGGCTGATGCACGGGCCGGCTTCGCGCGCCGAGCTGGCCGCTGTGTGTGTCGAGGCGGAGAACACCATCGCCCAGGCGCCGACCGGCGGCATGGACCAGTCGGCGAGCCTGCTGTGCCAGCCGGGGCACGCGCTGCTCCTGGACTGTCGCGACGGCTCGACCCGTCAGGTGGGGGTGGACCTCGCCGGCAGCGGGCTGGCCCTCCTCGTGATCGACACGCGGGCCGAGCACGCACTCGTCGACGGGCAGTACGCCGAGCGCCGTCGGTCCTGCGAACAGGCCGCGGCCGAGCTCGGGGTGCGCAGCCTGCGGGAGCTGTCGGCTCAGAGTCTGCCCGAGGCGCTGGAGCGGCTCTCCAGCGACCTGCTGCGGCGACGGGCTCGGCATGTCGTGACCGAGATCGCCCGGGTCGAGACCGCTGTCGACCTGCTGGAGCATGGCGACCTCGCAGCCCTGGGCGACCTGTTCCTGGCCTCGCACGCCTCGCTGCGCGACGACTACGAGGTGTCCTGCGCCGAGTTGGACGCCGCCGTGGCCACTGCGACCGCGGCTGGCGCGCTGGGGGCGCGCATGACCGGCGGCGGCTTCGGCGGGTCGGCCATCGCGTTGGTGCCCAAGGGCCTGCTAGGCCAGGTTGGCGCGGCAGTCGGGGGAGTCTTCGCGGACCGGGGGTTCAACCTGCCGCAGTGCTTCCCGGTGGTCGCCAGCGGTCCTGCGGCGAGAGACGCCTGAGCGCCTGTCCCTTGAGGCACTCCAGCCCGCCCCTTCGGACGGCGGCGCGGATGCCGTTGACGTTGGCCGAGATCAGGCGCATGCGCCCTATTCTCATGGCCCGCTGTGACCGCCGGCGGCTAGGGTGCCGCACATGCCCGATGAGACCACGCCCGCCAAACCGGCGGAGGCAGCCGAGGGAGTCGAGGGAGGCGTCCGGGAGGGCAGCACCCGCACGACCCACACGGACACCACGACGGTGACCACGACGCCAGCACCGCCGAAGGACGACTTCGTTGCGACCACACACACCCTCAGGGTGGGCCGACGTTCCCTCAAGTACACGGCCAGGACCGGACGCGTAGTCCTGCGCGAGGAGGTCTACGAGGACAAGGTCTTCACCGGCCACAAGGCCAAGGCCGAGGTCTTCATGACGTCGTACGTGGTGGAGCCGAGGGCCGGGGAGAACCGGCCCGTGACGTTCGCGTTCAACGGCGGGCCGGGCTCGAGCTCGGTGTGGCTCCACCTCGGGCTGCTCGGCCCCCGGCGGGTCCTGATGGGCGACGCCGGGGCGCTGCTCCCTCCGCCCTACGGCCTTTCCGACAACCCCGAGTCACTGCTCGCCGTCTCCGACCTGGTGTTCATCGACCCGGTCGACACCGGCTACTCGCGGGCGGTGGAGGGAGGGAAGGCAGAGGCCTACCTCGGCTACCAGGGCGACATCGACAGCGTGGGCGAGGTGGTCCGGCTCTGGACGTCACGACACGGCCGCTGGATGTCGCCGAAGTTCCTGGCCGGAGAGTCCTACGGCACCCTGCGCGCCGCGGCGCTCGCCGAGCACCTGCAGAGCCGCTACGGCATGTACCTCAACGGCATCGTGCTCATCTCGGCGGTCCTCGACTTCGCCACCATCGACTTCGACTTCCGCAATGACCGGGCGAGCGTCAACTTCCTGCCCACGTACGCCGCGACGGCGCACTACCACGGCAAGCACGGCCGCAAGGCGCTCAAGTCCGTGCTCGCCGAGGCCGAGGCGTATGCCGCCCGCGACTACCCGTGGGCCCTGTCCCGTGGCGCTCGGCTCACAGCCGCAGAACGGGCGGAGGCGGTGGCGACCATTGCGCGGCTGTCGGGGCTGGGCGAGGACTACGTCGACCGCGCGGACCTCCGGCTCGAGCACATCCGCTACTTCACCGAGCTGCTGCGCGACCAGCGCCTCTCCGTGGGCCGCCTGGACACCCGGTTCACAGGCCCGGCCGGGAGCGGCATCGCCGAATCCTGGGACGCCGACCCCTCCCACGACGCCGTCTCCGGCCCCTACGCCGCCGCCTGGAACCACTACGTGCGCGACGAGCTCGAGTACGCCAGCGACCTCCCGTACGAACAGATCTCGTCCAAGACCCACCAGGCGTGGTCCTACAAGGAGTTCATGGCGAAGCCGGTCGACGTCACCGAGAAGCTCGCCCGTGCCATGCGTGCCAACCCGCACCTCAGGGTGCACGTGGCCTACGGATACCTTGACGGCGCCACTCCGTATTACTCGGTCGAGGACACGTTCGCCCATCTCGACATCCCGGAGCCCCTTCGCGCCAACATCGAGCACCGCTACTACGAGGCCGGCCACATGATGTACGTCCACGAGCCGAGCCGGCTCCAGCAGAGCAAGGACACTGCCGACTTCGTGACCCGCGCCAGCGCCGGCTGAACCGCCCATCGATTTGTTGAGGTTGCGGCTCCGCGTCGCTCATTCACCCAGCCGCCCGGCATACGATCAAGCTCTTGAACATCAAGTTCACTTGAGGTAGGCAGCTCTCCATGGCCCTGGACAAGCACGACCTGCTGAGCATCGGCGAGGTGTCTTCACGCAGTGGTGTGGCGCCGTCGGCATTGCGCTACTACGAGTCCCTGGGACTGATCAGCTCGACACGCACGGCAGGCGACCGCCGCCGTTACCGCCGGGCAGTCCTCCGGCGGATCGCGGTGATCCGCGCGGCGCAGCGGGTCGGGCTCAGCCTCGAGCAGGTGCAGGAGTCGTTCTCTGGACTGGAGCCGGACGCCGCACCCACGAAGGCGCAGTGGTCCCGCATGTCCGCCGCCTGGCGGCCGCTTCTTCAGCAGCGCATCGCCGAGCTCGAGCAGGTGCGCGACAACCTCAACGGCTGTGTCGGCTGCGGCTGCCTCTCCATGCAGCAGTGCAGCCTCTACAACACCCAGGACTGGCTCTCCTCGACCGGCTCAGGTGCCCGCAGACAGTTCCCCCACAGCTGACAAGCCCTGCCCCTCGGCGAGGCTGCGGCGGTAGGCCAGGCACGCGGCATACTCCGGCAGCAAGCCCTGATCGCGCGCCTCGGCCAGCGTCGGCGCCGCGGCGTCTTTGGGCGACAGCAGCGGCTCGATGCTGGCGGGCAGGGGCAGAGCGAGCGCTGGGTCAAGCGGGTGTATGCCGTGCTCGCGCTCAGGCGCGTACGTCGCCGTGCAGAGATACAGGGCGGTCGAGCCGTCCTCGAGGGCGAACAGCGCGTGCCCCAGCCCCTCGGACAGGTAGACCGCTCGCCGGTCGACAGTGTCGAGCCGCACCACTTCGACCTGGCCGAACGTCGGCGAGCCCACCCGGAGGTCGACCACGAGGTCGAGGAAGGCGCCCCCGAGTGCCGTGACGTACTTGGCTTGTGAGGGCGGCACGTCGGCGAAGTGGATCCCGCGCAGCGTGCCCCGCGACGAGACCGAGATGTTGGTCTGGACGACGTCGGGCCGGTGCCCGATGACCTCGGCCAGCTGGTCGCCGCGGTATCCCTCGAGGAACACTCCGCGGTCGTCACGCAGCTGCCGAGGCGTCACGGCCCAGGCGCCCTCGATGCCCAGAGGCGTGATCTCCATCAGACCGGCGCCCGGCGCTCGGCCAGCAGGCTTTGCAGGTAGTCCCCGTATCCGCTCTTGGCCAGCTCGCCGGCGAGCGCCTCCAGCTGGGCGTCGCTGATCCACCTGTTGCGCCAGGCGACCTCCTCGATGCAGCCGATCTTCTGGCCCTGGCGGGCCTCGATCACGTGCACGAACTGGCTGGCCGCCATCAGGTTCTCGAACGTCCCTGTGTCGAGCCACGCCGTGCCCCGTGGCAGGGGGGTCACCGTGAGCTGACCGCGCCTGAGGTACTCCTCGTTGACGGCGGTGATCTCCAGCTCGCCGCGGTCGCTGGGCTTGAGGTCACGGGCGATGTCGACGACGCCGTTGTCGTAGAAGTAGAGCCCTGGCACGGCGAAGGTCGACCTCGGGTGGATGGGCTTCTCCTCGATGGAGAGGACCCGCCCGTCGGGGTCGAACTCGACCACGCCGTAGGCACTCGGCTCGGACACGCGGTAGGCGAAGATGCGGCCACCGACGACGTCGGTGTTCTCGCGCAGCCGCGTGCCGAGGCCCGGGCCGAAGAAGATGTTGTCGCCGAGGACCAGCGCCACCTTCTCGTCGCCGATGAAGTCGGCGCCCAGCACGAAGGCCTGGGCCAGCCCCTCCGGCCGCGGCTGCACGGCATACGAGATGTGCATCCCCCAGCGCGCACCGTCGCCGAGCAGCCGCTGGAACTGGGCAGCGTCCTGAGGGGTCGTGATCACCAGGATCTCCCGGATCCCCGCCATCATCAGCGTGGTGATCGGGTAGTAGACCATCGGCTTGTCGTAGATCGGCATCAGCTGCTTGCTGATGCCCTGGGTGATCGGGTGCAGCCGAGTCCCCGTTCCCCCGGCGAGGACGATTCCCTTCATGGGGCCGAAGGCTACCGTGCCGCGCCCGGCTGCCAGCCGCCGGCGCGGGCCGTTCGATCCGGCGCCGCCGCCTCCTCTAGGCTCCTGCCACATGAGGCTTCTCGTGACCGGCGCGGCCGGGTTCATCGGCAGCAACTACGTACGGCGTGTCGCTGACCGGCGCGTACCCGGGCCTCGCCGATGCCGAGATCACGGTGCTCGACAAGCTCACGTATGCCGGCAACCTGGCCAACCTGGATGCGGTCTCCGCCTCGCCGCGGTTCCGGTTCGTGCACGGCGACATTCTCGACGCCGGTCTGGTCGACGGGCTCATGTCCCGGACCGACCAGGTGGTGCACTTCGCCGCGGAGTCGCACGTCGACCGCTCGATCCTCGGCGCAGCCGACTTCGTCATGACCAACGTCGTCGGCACCCAGACCCTGCTCGACGCGGCGCTGCGGCACGGCATCGACGCCTTCGTCCACGTCTCCACCGACGAGGTCTACGGCTCGATCGAGGTCGGCTCGTGGCCCGAGAGCCACCCGCTCGAGCCGAACTCGCCCTACTCGGCGTCGAAGGCCTCGTCCGACCTGCTCGCGCGGTCCTACCACCGCACCCACGGGCTGCCGGTACGCATCACCCGGTGCTCCAACAACTACGGGCCCTACCACTTCCCCGAGAAGGTCATCCCGCTGTTCGTCACCAACCTGATCGACGGGCTCACGGTGCCGCTCTACGGCGACGGTGGCAACGTCCGCGACTGGCTGCACGTCGACGACCACTGCCGCGGCATCGAGCTGGTGCGAGCCGGGGGCCGCGACGGCGAGGTCTACAACATCGGCGGCGGCACCGAGCTGACCAACAAGGAGCTGACGGCTCGGCTGCTCGAGGCTTGCGGGGCCGACTGGTCTTCGGTCGAGCTCGGTGGAGGACCGCAAGGGCCACGACCGCCGCTACTCGGTCGACATCTCGAAGATCCGCGCCGAGCTCGGCTACGAGCCCCAGGTGCCCTTCGACCGGGGGCTGGCCGACGTGGTGCAGTGGTATCGCGACCACGAAGCCTGGTGGCGCCCGCTCAAGCAGCGCGCCGTCCTCCCCCAGGGGTGATCGGTCCCGCATGGCGAGGTGGCTGGTGACTGGCGGCAGCGGGATGCTCGCCCACGACCTCCAGCGCGCGCTGCTCGTGGCGGGTCACACGGCGAGCCTCGCGGCCCGGGCCGACCTCGACGTCACCGATCCGGCCGCCTGCGATGGGGCCGTCCCGGGGCATGACGTAGTGGTCAACGCAGCGGCGTGGACCGCCGTCGACGATGCCGAAACGCATGAGGCACAGGCCTTCGCGGTCAACGCCCAGGGAGCCGCCAACCTGGCGCGCGCCTGCCATGCGGCAGGAGTGCCACTCGTGCAGGTCAGCAGTGACTACGTCTTCCCAGGCGATGCGACGACGCCGTACGCCGTGGACGCGCCGACGGGGCCGCGCTCGGCCTACGGCCGCACCAAACTGGCCGGCGAGTGGGCCGTGCGGGCGCTCTGCCCCCGGTCATGGGTGGTCCGCACCGCTTGGCTCTACGGCGCGGACGGGCCGAACTTCGTGCACACCATGGGACGCCTCGCCCGGGAGCGCGAGACCGTCTCCGTGGTCGCCGACCAGCGGGGCCAGCCCACCTGGACGCGTGACCTGGCGGACCTCATCGTGCGCCTGGTCGAGGCGGGGGCCGGCTACGGGATCCACCACGGCACGTCGTCGGGTTCCACCACGTGGCACGGGCTGGCTGCGGAGGTCTTCGCCGGCCTCGGCCTGGACCCGGCCCGCGTCGAGCCGACGACCACGGACGCGTTCCCGCGCCCGGCCCACCGGCCGGCATACAGCGTGCTCTCGCACGACTCGCTGCTCGCGGCCGGGGTGAGCCCCATCCGCGACTGGCGGGAAGCCCTGCGCGAGGCGCTCCCGACGGTCGTGCCTCAGTAGGCCCCCCGCGAGCCGAGCACGGCCTGCAGGGTGCGCGCGAGGATCGCGAGGTCTTGCACCATGGACCAGTTGTCCACGTAGTAGAGGTCCAGGCGCACCGTTTCCTCCCACGAGAGGTCGGACCGGCCGGAGACCTGCCAGAGGCCGGTCATGCCCGGACGCACGCGCAGGCGCCGCATGACGTCGGAGTGGTACTGCTCCACCTCGTGCGGCAGCGGCGGCCGGGGCCCGACCAGGCTCATGTCGCCCTGCAGGACATTCCACAGCTGCGGCAGCTCGTCGAGGGAGAAGCGACGGATGATCCGGCCGGGACGGGTGACGCGGGGGTCCTCGACCATCTTGAACATGACGGAGTTGTCCTCGCGCAGTGCGTTGAGGGCATCCAGCCGCTGCTCGGCGTTGACCTCCATGCTGCGGAACTTGAGGCACTCGAACTCCCGGCCGTCGCGGCCCACCCGGGTCTGGCGGAAGATCACGGGGCCTCCGTCGTGGAGCCGCACGGCCAAGGCCACGGCCAACAGCAGGGGCGAGGCGAACACCAGCAGGGCACCCGAGCCGAGGACGTCGAAACTGCGCTTGAGCCAGCGGCCCGCCTGCTGACTCTGGGGGCGCTCGAGGTGCACCAGCGGCAGTCCCGCCACCGGGCGCACCCGGATGCGGTCCTCGGACACGTCGGTGAGGCTGGGCACGACGATGACCTGGACGTGCCGCTCCTCCAGCTGCCACACCGCGCGGCGGAAGTCGGCTGCCGTGGCGAAGGCACCTGACGCGAAGATGACCACATCGGCCTTGGCCGCAAGCAGGGCCTCGACAAGACCCGAAGGGCGGCCGATCACCGACACGCCGCCCGGCGTCAGGCCGTTGGGAACCGGCGCCGGGGTGAGAGCGCCCACCATCTCGTATCCGAGCCAAGCCTCCCGGTCAATGACCGAGGCCACCTCGTCGACGTGCTGGGGAGATCCAGCGATAACGACTCGGGACAGCAGGTGCCCACGCGTGCGCAGGGCGTGCAGCGTCCGCCGAAGAGCGTACCGGCCGAGGATCAGGCAGGGTGGGCCGATCACGAACAAGAGGACGAAGAAACCGCGGGACAGCTGGAACTTGGCGAGATAGGACACGATGCCGATCAGGCCGGCCGTCGCCGCCGAGGCGGAGAGGACCCGCTTGTACTCCAGGGTGCCGGCACCGAGGTGGCGCGGAGCATACGCACCGGAGAGGGCGAGCACGACGAGCCATGCCGCCACGAGGTAGGCGCCGACGAGCTTGACCACCTGGTTGACGTCGACAGCCTCGTCAAAGAAGGACAGGTGGACGCGGCCGGCGGCGGCCACAACGGCGCTGACCGAGACGATCACCAGATCTGCTGCCACGATCGCCAGCGGCAGAAGGCGTGCTTGGCCCAGCTGGTATGGCTGACGAGTCGCGGCGTCACGAACGCTGACGGGTCCGCCGACGTCAGTGCGTGTTGGGTTCAGCAAGCCCATGATGCCCCTCTCCGCGCCAGCGCTCTGCGGGAGACTTCGACCTCCTCCCCCGAGGAAGGTCGGGCCCCCGATGTGTCCGGGTGACAGTATGGCCCGGCTGCGGAGTGCTACTGGGCCCGTTTATGGGAAATCAGGCATCAATGCGAGCCGAACGGACGATGCCGCCCCCGAAGCGGTCGAGTCACGACTCCCAAAGCGCCCATACTTCCTCGCGCACCCTGCGCTGGAAGCGCTCCTCGCTGAACCTCTCCGTATGCCGTCTGATGGCTTCCGCATCCCACACCGTCGCTCGGTCGCCGTTCACGGCGGCGGAGATCGCAGCCGGCGTGGGCTCGTCGAAGAACGTGCCGTTGATGCCCTCGATGACGGTGTCGAGGTAACCCCCACCGCGCAGGGCCAGCGTCGGCTTTCCGAACGCGCCCGCCTCCAGCGGGGTGAGGCCGAAGTCCTCGAGGCTCGGCGCGATGAGGGCCGTGGCATGGGCGTAGACCCAGCGCAGCTGGGCGTCATCGAGGTTGGACACAAGGCGGACGTTGTCGGGGAGTTCGGCGCGCAGCTGCGCGGCCAAAGGCCCGGTTCCGACGAGCACGAGGCGCTGATCGAGATCGCGGAACGCCGCCACCACCTGCTGGACGTTCTTGTACGGCAGCAGCCGTGAGACCACGAGGTAGTAGCCCTCGTCCGCCCAAATCGCAACGGCAGGAACGGCGCTCTGCGGGGCGGCGGTGTCGACGCTGTGCGGGGGAAAGACGACTGGCGCCTCGATGCCGTAGGCATCGCGGATGCGCTCGCGCACTACGGTGGAGTTGGCGAGGTATTGGTCGGCGCGCCGTGCGGCGCGGCGATCCCAGCGCATCAGCCAGGGGCGAAGCGCCATCAGAGCCAGACCCTTGTGGGATCGGGACGGGCTGCTGCCGAGGTAGGCCTCGGGCTGGTACAGCCAGCGGGCCGGCGCGTGGCAGTAGACGAGGGTGCGCCCGCTCTCGGGGAAGCCGTGAGCCCAGCCGCTGCTGGACGCCACCACGATGTCCTGAGGGATGCGGAAGGAGCGAGCGGCAAGCGGCAGCAGCGGAAGTGCGGCCCGGTGGTTCCGCCGTAGGAGGCCGATCCGGTTGATCGGCGAGACCACCACCGTGGCGTCGCGGAACTCTGGGTAGGTGCCGTCGGGGTCATAGAGGGTCGTGTAGACCGGCGCGTCCGGGAAGGCCCGCAGCAGGGCCAGGACGACCCGCTCCGCCCCGCCCCTCTGCGTGAGGTAGTCGTGCGCGATCGCAACTGAGGGCGCTCGGGCCCGCCCGTCCAGCGAGGAGCCCGCACGCGAAGGCCTAACACTGACCCCCTGATCGGGGTTCGGCGTCGATTTCGGGCCCTCGAGACGGCCCGTCCACTGCCCGCGCATCGCTTCAGGGCCCGGGCTTCTGGGCAACCATCACGACCAGCGGTCCCAGCGTTTCCCTGGTACGCGCGATCCGGTCCAGACCCTTCTTGAACTGACGGCGCACTGCCGAGTCGTCGTCGACGTGGAAGTGGCGGCTCGTTCGGTAGACGATGTCGAGACCCGCAAGGCCCATCGCCTGTTCCACTTCCGAGAACAGGTACTCGCGCGCATGCCGCGCGTGGGGCACGCCGCCGATCCAGTCGTGAAGCGGCGTGTAGACGGACCTGCCCCGCGCCAGGCGAACACGGTTCATGAGATAGGCGGCGTTGGGCGTCGTGAAGAAGAGGTAGCCGCCGGGCCGCAGAATCCGCGCACACTCGTGCAGCGAGCGCACCGGGTAGTCCCTCAGATGCTCAAACACCTCGGTGAAGACGACACCGTCGTAGGCGCCGTCATCCAGGGGATAGGGCGCCTGCTCGAGGTCCCATTCGACGAAGGCCACGCCGTGTTCCTCGAGCAGCGCGCGCATCCTCCCCTCCGTGCCGTCGGCCCACCCGTCGGAGGCCACGCCGATGTCCACGGCCGTCGCGGCATACCCGCGATCGGCGAGAGCCGCGATCTGGTCCCCCGGAGCGGCTCCGAGCTCGACGATGCGGGCCGGTGGGGAGAGCCGCTGTCCGATCAACTGGTTGAGGAACGCATAGCGTGCCTGCGCGGTGACGTGCAGCGACATGGCTCGCAGCGTAACAACGCCCCACCCCGGAACAGCACTGCGGTCGTCGTTACCATCCTCGGCATCGAAGGAGAGGCGTTCATGAGGGTCGGCATCAACGTGGCGCTGAGGGGAACCGGAGGCGGCTATCGCCAGACGGGAGTGAGCCGGTACATCAGCGAGCTGGTTGCCGCGCTGCCACGGGCCATGGCCGCAGATGACGAGCTCGCAGTGCTGGGCGCCGCCTCCCGCAGACTGTCGCAGTCGGCTCCGAGCCGGATCGTCTGGGAGCAGACCGTGCTGCCGGCCCTGGCCGCACGCCGGCGGCTGGACGTCCTCCACGGCCCCGTCAACGTCGTCCCGTTCCTGGGTACTGTCCCGAGCGTCGTAACCGTGCACGACCTCGCCTTTGTCCGCTATCCCGACCACCTGACGGCCAGGCGCAGGGCCTGGCTCGTCGCGGCTACCCGGCGCAGCGCCAGGTCGGCAGCACGAGTCATCGCGGTCTCGAGAAGCACGGCCGACGACCTGTGCGACTGGATGAACCTCCCGAGAGAGCGAGTCTCCGTGGTGCCCCTGGCGCCGTCCCCGGGCGTGGCCCCGCTCACGGGCGAGGCCCTCGACCAGTTTCGCCTGGAGCAGGCCATCACCGCCCCGTACGTCCTCGCGGTGGGCACCCTCGAGCCACGCAAGAACCTCCCCACGCTCCTGCGCGCCTTCGCGCGGGCGGCAGCCACCATCCCCCATCAGCTGGTCCTGGTCGGGCCGCAGGGCTGGCTGAGTGGCGAGCTCCGGCGGACCATCGCTGAAGTCGACTTGGGCGACCGCCTTCGCATGACCGGCTTCGTCTCTGACGCCGCGCTGGGCGGCTGGTATTCGGGTGCCGATCTGTTCGCGTTTCCCTCCCATTACGAGGGCTTCGGATTGCCATCGATCGAGGCGATGCGGTGCGGCGCCCCCGTACTCGCATCCAGCTCTTCCTGCTTTCCCGAGATCGTCGGCGATGCCGGCGTCCTGGTCAGCCCGGATGAGGTCGATGCCTGGGCCGACGCCCTGATCTCGCTGCTCAGCGATCGCTCCCGGCTGGAGAGCATGCGACAGGGCGGATACGCGCGCGCCGAGCGATTCACCTGGTCGCGCACTGCGGCCGAAACCTACTCCGTCTACAGAGATGTTGCCGGCGGTCGAGACGCGGCCGGCGCTCCGCCCCGGCGCTAGGGCTCTGGGCTACGGTTCTGGGCGTGCACACAGGGACCGGGCTTCCTGTCCCTTCGGGCCAGGGCGCGAGGAGACTGGGGGTTGCCCCTCCATGGGGATGGGTGGCCCTGCTGGCCATGGCTCTGGGCGGGGCCCTGGTGGCGACAGTGCCGCCGGGACAGCCCTACGACGAGCCTGCCCACTGGGCCAACGTGCTCTTCTACCTTCAGCACCATCGAATGCCCATCCTGGGTGAGCCGGGAGTGCTCTACGAGGCGCAGATGGGACCGATCTACTACGGTGCCTCCGCCCTCATCCTCGCCGTCGCCGGCCTGGGCTCCGACGAGACCGGCTTCTATGCACTGAGGGTGCTCTGGCTAGGTCTCTTGCCGATTCTCGCGCTGCTGTCCTACCGCTTGGGACTGGCCCTTGCGGGCCGCCGCGCACCGGCCCTGTTCGCTGCGGCTCTCGTGGCTCTGAACCCCCTCGTCCTGGCGATGTCGGCGTCCGTCCAGAACGACGTTTTGTGCATGGTCGTGGCCGCCGCAGCATCGCTTCTGGCAGTCCGCGTGCTCCGAGACACGAATTCCCCCCTGCGGGCACACGTCCTGGTCGGCGGGCTCATGGGCGTCGCGATGCTCACCAAGGTGTTCGCCCTCGGGCTGGGAGTTGGACTGCTCATCGCGTATGCCGTGGACACGCGCCTCCCGCGCTGGGACCGGGCTCGACGAGCGCTGGCTGCCATATCGGCAATGGCCGTTGTCTCAGGGTGGTGGTTCGTCCGGAATGCTGTCCTCTACGGCGACCCCACCGGACAGGCGGGGGTGTCCGCCGCTGGCTATCGCTTTCCCGCGCTTCGCTTCACCGGAGCAGGTTCGATCTTGGCGTGGGGCCAGTCCTTGGTCTCATACACCTATGCGCCGACCGAGTACTTTCGCAATTCGGTGAATGCCCCGACCTGGCTGGAGACAGCGGCAGTGGCGAGCGCTCTTGGGATTGCGCTCGCTCTCCTCTTGCGCTCCTGGCGCTCGCGGACTGTGCAAACGTGGCGCCCTCGCAGAGCTCCCATGACAAGCATCAAGGACGATCCTGGCGTCGTCTTTGCCCTGGCGGCGATCGTGGTGGTGTTCGCCGGCTACGCCGCCCTCGTCTGGACCAGCCAGGGGATCGCACCGCGCCTGGCATTTGTCGCGGCGCCGCTCGCCTCGGCCATGCTCGTCCGGAGCATGGACACGCTTGCCGGGCATGTTGCGCTCGGCACAGCCCTTGCCGTCTTTGTCGCGTCGCACATGTGGCTGGCGAGCTCCGTGGCCGGGTTGCCGCATATGCCGTATTGGATCTTCGGAGCACCCCATGGCTGACCCAGTGCCACCTGAGCAGAGCGCCCTGGGGCGTGGCGAGCTGCAGGAGAAGGCGATTCGAGGTGCAGCGTGGACCTTGCTCCACACCCTTGTGTCCGTGCCGTTGGCATTTGCGGTGAACCTGGTCGTGGCTCGAGTACTTGGCGTGGCCGACTTCGGCCGCCTCGCCTACCTGTCAATGGTGATGGACGTCGCTTCCGGCGTCGTGGCTCTGGGCATCGGATCAGCCCTGGTGCAGTTCGGTGCCAAGGCGCACGCCGCAGGGCGAAGGGAGGAGGTGCGTCAGCTTCTGTCCGCCTCGCAGGGCTTCCGTTTGCTGGTGGCCGCGCCGCTGCTCTCCCTCATGGTGGTCGCCCTGGTGCGGGTGGACGTCACCTTCCTCCTGCTCGCCATTGCCTTCGGCATCTGGGTTCCGAGCGCGCTCGACGGTGCCCTGGCGTGCATCACCATCGAGAACAAGACCGAGGCCGGAGCCAAGGTCGCCATGGTGACCAACCTGATTCTCCAAGTAGCGGTAGTGGTGACGCTTCTGTGGTTCGGTACCGCGGACGCCGTGTGGTCCGCGCGGTTGCTCGTCACCGGCGCCTTGGTCGCGCTGGCCCTCGTCCCCATCGCGTCCGACTATCGCCGTGCCGTAGTCCGGCCTGCGCTGCCACGGTTCTCGCGGGAGTTCATGAGGTATGCCATTCCGACGGGGGTCGCGGGCTTGGTCGCGTGGCTGGTGCTGTCGCGGACGGAGGTCTTCTTCCTGAACTGGCTCTCGAGCGCCGGCGCAGTGGGAATCTTCGCGCTGGCATTCGGCATCGCCCAGCACGTCTTCGCCCCAGGACAGGCTCTGATCGGCCCCCTGATTCCGGCTGTCTCCGGCTTGCGTGAGGTCGACGCCGAAGCAGTTGCCCCGGCCTTCTTGCGGACGATGCGGGCAACATCGACCATCATCGGGCTGTTGTGCGCCTCGGCACTCCCCCTGGTGTCAGTTCTCATCCCCGTGCTCTATGGGAAGCAGTACAGCGCTTCCGCGCCCATGTTGCTCGTCCTGGGCATATCCGCTGGACTCCTGGTAGCGGCCGGACCGGTGTCGGCCTTCGTCATGGCCAGACTGTCTGCCCGCCGGATGCTGTCTGCGAACCTCTTCGCACTCGCGGTCGATGTAGGAGCCGCCATCAGTCTGGTCCCCGTATGGGGCGCTTGGGGTGCAGTGATCGCCAACATCAGTGGCGCCATGACACGGTTGGGGTTTCTGCTCGTCGACGAGGTGCGCCACCTGCGGTTGGACCCGCGGGTCGTCGCACACGCCCTTCTCCCCGTGGGCTCCGGCGCGATTGCCTGTGGACTGGCCTGGGCTGGGGCGGCGGCAATCTCCTTCAATCCAGTGGCGCGGGCTGTGGCGGCCGGCGCGCTGGGCATGGTCGTCTTCGCCCTTCTGCTGAGGCTGAGTGGCTCAGGTCTGGCAGCTGATGACGCGGCGGTGATCGGGCGCGCCGCGCCTAGGGGAACGAGGCGACTCGCAAGGTTGACTCTGAGAGTCCTCACGGTTGCGCGCTAGGGTGCAGCCGCCCAGGTGACCGCTTTTGCCGCCAGCCAGCGAGGCGCCTGTCCGTACCGTCCTCGCGCATGGTCTGACAGAGCGACACTGATGATGACAAGCCGGCGCGCCGCCTGCTTCCACTCGTGTCGACGGACCCGCCCGGTCACATCGGGTGCGACGTGCCGCCGAAGGAACCGCACGGCCTCCATGAGGGAACCCCCACGGGCCTGGCGGCCGAACAACACACCGTTTCGCGCGTAGTAATAGGTGCCCAAGTACGAGAGCGCGCCGGTGAAGGAGGCTGACACCGTGTGGTGGACGACTACCCGATTGTCGACCACCAGGCCGACGCCAGCCCCCACGGCGCGCACGCTCCACTCAGAGTCCTCGAAGTTGAGGAAGTAACGCTCGTCGAAGAGCCCCACGCGACGCCACGTCTCCGCCGATGCGGTGATGCAGCAGCCGGTCAAGACCTCCGTAGGGATCAGGCCGCCGGAGTCGGCGACTCGCGAGTTGAGTTCAGCCGTCGAGAGGTGACGCGCCAGATTGGTGTCTGCGTCGATCGCACCGCCACCGAACCACACTCGCTCGCTGCCATCCGCGTAGCGGATCTCTGGGCTCACCGCGACCTCCCCGCCCATCGCGACGTCGCAGAGGGCAGCCATGGCACTCGGTGGCACCACGGTGTCGTTGTTCAGAACCGTGATGGTTGAGGCACCTCGCGCCAGTGCCCAACGCAGGCCATGGTTCATACCCCCGGTGAAGCCGAGGTTCGACCCCGTCTGAAGGGTCGTCACACCGGGCCACCTCCCGGCCACCTCCTCCACCGTCCCGTCGAGTGAGCCGTTGTCGATCACGGCGACGTGTGCCTCGGGGGATCCCGCGAGCAGGGACCCCACACAGGCCAACGTGTCTGACTTGCCGTTGAAGGACAGCACGAGAACGACGTGTTCGAGCGGTGGGTTCGGATCGGTCATCGGTCCCCCAGAGGCCGACGCCCCGCTGGCCAGCTGGCCCGGCGACGCGAACGCCCGCTGCGATAGAGCGCTTCGTACTGGTCGACCACTCGGCCGAGGCTGAAGAGGCCTGCGCGATTCAGGCCAGCGGCAGCCAGGGAGTCGCGCCGTTGCTCGTCGGTCAGCACCTCGACCAGTGCCGGACCGAGGTCGTCGAGCTCGGCCAGCACTCCGGCCCGCCCCTCGTCGAGGACGTAGCGCGCGCCGACGTTCGGGGTGGCGAGCACCGGCAGTCCAGTGGCGAGGGCCTCGGCGTAGGGGATCCCGAAACCCTCGTAGGCGGAGGGCAGGCAGAAGGCCCAGACCCCGGCATACGCCCGCGCCAGCTCCTCGTCGCCGAGCCGCCCGAGCACCTTGATTCCCTCCCCTGGCTCCGGCAGGCGCATCCTGGGTGACCATCCACAGCTCGGCGTCGGGCACGACAGGTCGCACCTCCTCGCGGAAGATCCGCGCCAACTCGCCGCCCCGCTTGCGCCCGAACCAGGTGCCGACGAACAGCACCGTGGGACGCTCCGATTGGAGACCCGGCCGCGGATGGAAGCGCCTGGTATCGACGCCATTGGGGATGACTGTCTTGACCCAGGGAGTCCAGCGCCGTGTGGTCGGGGAGACCACGACGGTCTGGTCCGCGAGCAGGCTTGCCAGGACCTCGCTGAAGCCGAGGAGCACCATGCGCACCCGCTCCTTGAACCCCGTGATGCGCAGTGCCTCCTCAAAGCACGACCCGTGCAGGGTGCGCACATGCAAGGGCACCCGCCGGCGCCACATCCAGTAGTCGTCTCCGTGGGCATGGAGCACGTCGTAGGACGAGAAGTCGGTGCGTCGGAGGGTGGTGGCGAAGCGGAACGTCCGCAGTGCGCCGGACAGCTGCACCTGACGGTGGCCGTAGATGGCTCCCTCCACAGGAGGGCATTCGCTGAAGACGTCCACGTGGTGGCCGCGCCGCACGAGCTCGGTCGCGAGCTCGTGAACCTGGTAGCCGACACCGATCTTGCTCCCGCTCGGCAGGTAGTAGGAGATCATCGCGATGCGCAGCGGCGGGTCGGCGGCAGTTGCTCCAGCGGCCTCAGCGGTCACCCGTCAGCCCTGCCTGCAGCGCCTCGAGCCATGCCCGCCCGAACTTGAGGTCTGGCTCCAGGTGGTTGCCCTCGGCCCACTCGTTCCACGACTTGACCCACAGGATGCGCTCCTGCTCCGGTCGGTCCCGGATCGACGCGACGGCCGCCTCGACGTTGCGCTGGAACTTCTTCGGCGTCGCGCCGGTCAGGACGAGCCCGCCCCGGCCCGAGCGTGGCGAGTTGTCCCAGTTCGGATAGACGCAGGGCTGCACCCGCGGCCCCCACATTGCCGGAGTGGCCGGGGTGTCGGAGTAGGGATAGATCTCGGGGCCGCCAAGGCCCTTGCGGACGGCCCGCATGCGCGCGACCGTGGCTTTGGTGCGCACGGCCGGCAGTCGCATGTAGACACCCGCGTCGAACCCGTCGGACTCGGCAGTGGTGTAGCGCGGGCCCGCACCGACCAGATCACTTACCTCCGCCGCCAGGTAGAGCCCCGGCAGGCCCGCCGTGCGCGCCATCGACTGCCACCGGTCCACGAACGCTGCGGGGTCAGGCAGCTCCTCGGGCCGGAAGACGTAGAACACGGGACGGTCGCCCACCCGGAAGTAGCG
Organism: uncultured Actinomycetota bacterium; assembly: GCA_963715025.1. GTDB lineage: Bacteria > Actinomycetota > Actinomycetes > Actinomycetales > Dermatophilaceae > DASSJT01. The sequence goes on from CAVQQQ010000003.1 coordinate 430,543, forward strand.
CTCGTCGCGGAACGCGGGCAGCACGGTCTGGAAGTGGGCGGCGTCGTCTTCGGTGCCGGGGTAGAGCTGCTCCTGGAGCACCCGGTCCTTCGCGCCATGCCAGATGCCGGTCCAGGTCTGGTTGGCCCACGCGAGGCAGAAGGAGATCTCCGGGCTGCCACTCGCCAGCACCTCCTGGAACGGGCGCTCAAGAATGCGCTCCCCGTGCCCGAACCAGTAGTGCCAGTACGCGAACGCCTCCACCCCGTGCCCGCGCGCCAGGTCGCTCTGCGCCTGCCGGGTCTCGGGAACCCGCAGGTCGTAGAAGCCGAGCTCTGAGGGCAGGGTGGGCTGCTCATGGCCCGGGAACAGGCGCCGCGCACGGGCGGCGTTTGTCCACTCGGTGAAGCCGGGCCCCCACCACTCGTCGTTCTGCGGGATGGGGAAGTACTGCGGCAGGTAGAACGCCACCGCCCGTGCCTGCAGGTCCAAGTTCTCCCCTTTGTATGCCGCCGCGGCGAGGCACAGCATAACGACCGCAGGTGTGGTCACCTGAGCGTGCGTCCGCCTACCTGGGCGGTATGCCGGGTTATCCCTCGGGCGATTGCGTCACCCGTGTGCCACTGCCGTTCCCTCGGTGGGCGGCGTGCCCCGGCCTCGGAAGTCGGCACACCACCCCCGCGATCGCGGCAACCGTGCCCACCAAGAGCACGGAGGCGATGACGTCGCTCGGCAGGTGGGCGTAGCCGACGACGTTGCCCCCCGCAGCGATGGCCCCGAGGACAAGCGCCGCCCACAGGAGCCAAGGTCGCCTCGGTGGGCTCCACAGAACGACGACGGCAACCAGGACCGAGGTGACGGCGGCCATGTGCGTCGACGGGAGAGTGTTGTGAGCGTACCCGAGCCATCCGTAGTCAGGTCGCGCCAGCAGGCGGAGTCGAAGGACCAGTGCCAGCGCCGTGGACGCACCGATCGTGAGCGCCGAGAAGGTGGCTTCCCGCCATCGGCCGCTGGCAAGCGCGACAAGCGAGAGCAGCAGCGCTGCCGCCCCGAGGGAGGGTGGCATCGCCCGCCTGCCGAGGGCTGGGAGCCAGGACGCGAGGGGGCCCTCGGCTGCCTTCTGCGCGAGGCCGAAGGCCTGGGCGTCGATCCACTGGCCGGGCTGGGTCGCCACGAAGATGCCGTAGACCGCCATGAACCCGAGCGCGGAAAGCCCGGATATCTGCAGCAGCGCCGGCCGGTCACCGGCCGAGGCCCGCTCTGCGATGCTGCGGCCGTGGGTGGCAACGCTACGGCCACAGGCGCGGAGCCTGCGGCCGTAGGGACCAAGGCTGCGGTCCGGCATCGCTGCCGTCATCCCACGATGGCGCGATAGACCGGGTCGGCCGCGGCCAGTATTTGGCGGAAGACCCGCTCGTAGACCTCTGGGTGTCGGCCATAGGGGTCTTCGATGTCATCGAGTTCGGGGTCCACATAGGTGCGATGCGCTACGGCCAGCGGCACCAGCTCCTTGAGGCGGCGAGACATCGTCGCCCCAGGACCCGCGCGCCAGGCGACCTCTCCCGGGGTCACAGCCTCGACCGCCCGGGAGAGTTCGAGCAAGGTGAAGGTGTGGCGCACCGCGGCTGGGTACATCGTGACCGCCGCCGCGCGGTGCCTGCGGGTGAAGCCGACGACGAGGTCAGCCCTCTTGATCAGTTCCGGCTCTAGCTGTCGTGCTGCGAACCCGTTCGTGTCCACGCCGTGGGTACGAAGCAGTTCCGCCATCGGCGGATGAATCGGCGCTCCGACAACGGCTCGAAGTCCGGCGCTGCTCACCAGCACCCCGCTTTCGGCGCCCAGCGCTGCAGCCAGAACGCGCTCGAAGGCCGGCGAACGGCAGATGTTCCCCGTGCAGACGACAAGGACGCTGAACGGTGGATCCAGGACAAATCGGACGTCTTCGACGCTGCCTCTCGTCGATTCGTCTGGGTTGGCGCTTGCCGTGTCCTGAGTCGTCACGTCATCCCCTCAGCGTGTTGTGCGGCGAGGCCCAGCATGGCCTACCGTCCCCTGGCCGGAGACCTCATGATCAGTGTGGTCAGCCAGTCGTGTCGCGTTGCCAAGACTTAACAATTCCGGGCGGCACGCTCTGCTAGTCTCCCTCGCAGCGGGCCCGGAGTGCCCGATTGGTGGATTTCATTCGAGGGGCGCAAACATGCAGGACATTCTCAAGAGCGGCATCTCCCGTCGCACCGTGGTCAAGGGCGCCGCGTGGTCGGTGCCGGCTGTCGTCGTGGCGGGGGCCGCTCCGGCATATGCAGCTACGCCTATCGTCACGATCGGCGTCGGGCTCGCGTGCAAGCACCCGGGCAACGGTGACACCAAGCACTACCACTTCGAGCTCACGGTCACCAACAACGGTGGGGCCACAACGACGGTCACGATCTCCGAGATCACGCTCGTGCCCACGTCCGGTCAGACGGTGACCTTCGCCGAGCCGGCACCGTTCGACGTTCCCGCGCACTCGAGCGTGTGTGTCGTCGTCGACTCGGACATCACGTCGAACTCGTCCAACGGAACCCTGGTTGTCAGCTACGACTTCACCCTGGAGGGCGGCGGCACCGGCCACTTCGAAGCTGCCATCGACGTGGGCTCCCTGCCTCCGTGCCAACCGCAGGGTGTGCCCGACTTCCCGCACCCCGGCTACACCTGCTGACCCAGTTCACACCTAAAGGCCGCTCCTGCCTCGCGACGGCGGGAGCGGCCTGCTCTTTGTCGCGATCACCTTGCCGAGAGTGAACCAGCTCATGACCGACGGATCGACGGCCACCGAGTCCGGGCACACGGAAGCGAGCAACGACGCGCTCGTCGTGCAGATTCTGGACACTGTCTTCTCCCTCCACATTGACAGTCCTGTGCTCCGTGACCGACTAGGCGAAGAGTGGTCCCGCTGTGTTGTCACCCCGGCTGCCAGCGACGTGGTTACCGAGCTGACCATCAATGAGGGTCCGACCATCGAGGTCACGGCCTACGCCGTCGCTTCACGCCTCACCGGGCTGGGCATTCGGGGTCTGCGCGGCCGGAGCGTCATGCTGCACGCGGCCGGGCTGGCCGACGACACCGGACACGTGCTCGTCCTCGTGGCGCCGTCGGGGCGCGGCAAGACCACGGCCGCCGTCAGCCTGGCCACGCGCGGACTTCGCTACGTCACTGACGAGACAGTGGCGATCGACCCTGATGGATCGGTCGTCCCCTATCCGAAGCCGGTCGCGTTCGTCGACCAGGCCGCATCAACCGGACCGAAGATGCAGCACAGTCCCGATGCTCTGGGGATGGGCGTTGCACCGCCGAACCTCCGCCTCTCGCGCCTGCTGCTCATCAACCGCCAGCCCGAGTTCTCCTCAACTCCGCGGATCGAACGGCGCACACTCATCGACGGCCTCCTCGACGTCATCCCTCAGACGTCATCCCTCGCCCGTCTCAGCCGCCCCCTCCAGACCCTGTGCCGCATCGTCGACCGCTCGGCAGGCATCCACGAGCTGACCTACGCCGAGATCGACGACGCAGTGCCGCTTCTGGTCGACTTCCTGTCAGCGGAGTGCCGGGATGAAGACCGCAGCGATTGGGACGCGGTTCTCCCGGACGGGGCGGCCCCCGACGACATGGGCTGGGCCCTTCTCGACGGGCGCATTCGCCGCAGACCCCTCGCGGATGCCATCCAATCCGGTGACGAGGTGCTCCTCATGGTGGCCGACACGCCGATCAAGCTGAGCGGCATCGGTTTGACGATCTGGGAGGCGTGTCGTGTAGCGGCCACCCCCGAGGAGGTTCTCGCCGCAGTGGTGGACGTCCATGGGGAGCACCCCGAGGCGGATCGTCTGACGAGGCAGGCCTTGGACGGGCTGTCGTCCGCCGGCGTTCTGGCATGGGGCGCCCCTTGCTCACTCGCAGACATCCTCGCCGGCCGTCTGGGTAGCATGCCTTCGTGACGGGGACCACGGCGCATGTACCGCTGGTGATCCGTGTGGCCATCGGCCACGCCGCGGCACAGCACATCGCGGAGACCGAGGGCATCGATGTGCTCCACATCAAGGGTCCTGCCCTCGACCCGTCGCTCACCTGGCCAGGACGCGAGGGCACTGACGCCGACATCCTGGTGCGCTTCTCGGATGCGCGAGCCATGGTGTCGGCCTTGGAGCGTTCCGGATGGGAGCTGCGCTCCCGCTTCGAGAGCAGTTCGGCCTTCCAGCACTCGGCTACGCTGTGGCACCCCCACTGGGGCTATCTCGACGTGCACCGCTACTTCCCCGGCATCCAGGCACCACCCGATCTGGCGTTCAGCCGCCTCTGGTCGGAACGCACCACAGCCGAAATTGCCGGGGTGGCCTGCCCAGTCCCGAACCTTGCCGGCCAGATCCTCATCGTGCTCCTGCACGCAGCGCGTTCAGGGGGCAACCCCCGCGCCCATCGTGACATCCAGACGGCTTGGGAAACGCTTCCGCCGGCGCGACGGGTGGACGTCACCGACCTTGTCGACGAGCTCGATGCGCACGTCGGTTTCGCCGCAGCCACGGGACACCTCGATGACTTCCGCCGCGCGCGCGAGTACGACCTGTGGTCGATCGCCTCACGGGGGGGAACCCGCTTCCAGGAGTGGCGAGCCCGAGTCAAGGCCGCACCCACCCGCCGCGAGGGCGTGTGGATCGCGTTACACGCGGCCCTGGTCAACACCGACCATCTGGCGATGCTCCTCGGCCGGAGGCCGACCGGGCGCGAGGTGGTCCGGGAGTTCTTCGCCAGGCCTGCCCGCGGCGTAAAGCAGTCGTGGCAGGATCGCCGAGCGCATCGGGGCACCCGTCAATGAGCGCAGCGGCAGAGAGTCCTGGAGCCAGCCACAGTCGCCTCAAGCGCCCCGCGACCGTTGCGGCAGTGCACAGCGTGGAGCAGGAGGAGGGCGCCCCGCTGGTCTACCTCGCGCCCCTGCCCGGTGGGCCCATGGTGGTTCTGAGGGGCACTGCCTCCCTGATCTGGCAGGAAGCACTCGATGGGCCGGAGAGCACGCTGGTCGACAGGGTTGCTCAGCGCGTCGGCACCGGAGAAGAGGCAAAGAGCATCGAGGCGGACGTCGTGGCCTTCGTCGAAAGCCTCCTAGCCCGGGGACTGCTTGAGCGGGTCGCAGCGCCAGGAACTGAGGTCACCAACTAGCCGCGGCGCGCACCCCCGCGACGGTCGCGCCGAGAGCTGCCCGTTGCGTGGGTGCCTGCAACCACCCGGTTCTGTTCCTCGTAGCGGTGGTAGCCGTAGCGGTACTTCTGTCCGTTCTTGGCCGAGGTCATATTGAGAGCGAAGCCGGACACCTTGACTCCGACGGTGTCGAGCGACTTGATGGCGCTCGCCAGGTCACGCTTCTTGATGCGGTCGACCGCGACGATCATCAGCATCCCGCCAGTCAGCTTGTCGATGATGACCGCGTCGATGACCGGCACCACCGGAGGACTGTCGATCAGGATGAAGTCGTAGTCATGCCTGAGCTTGACGAACAGCTCCTCCATCGGCTCCGAGCCGAGGAGCTCGCTGGGGTTGGGGGGCACCTGGCCGGCTGCCAGCACGTAGAGACTCGTGTCGCGCCAGCGTTGCACCACGTCATCGGACGTGGCACGGCCGAGCAGGATCGTGGTCAGGCCGACGCTGCCCTCCATGCCCATCGTCTTGGCCACGGACGGGTTGCGCAGGTCCGCGTCGATGAGCAGGACCTTCGAGCCTGCGTCGGCGACCGCAATGGCCAGGTTGACCGCAGTCGTGGTCTTGCCTTCGCCGGGCATGGATGAGGTCACGACGAACGAGTGCCCCCCGGTGGTGACGTCGACGAACATCAGGTTCGTCCGCAGCCGCCGGATCGCCTCGGCGTGGGGCCCGTGGGGGTCACCCTCGAGCGTCATCAGGCGGCCGGTGGGGGATTTCTCCAAGGGCAGTCTGCCCAGCATCGGACTCTTCGACAGCGAGGTGACGTCCTTGTCATCTCGCACCTTGGTGTCGACCGTGTGGCGCACGAAGGCCAGCCCGACACCGGCGAGGAGGCCGAGCAACAATCCCAGCAGGAGGTTGGTCCTGGTGTTGGGCGACGTTGGAGTCGCCGCTGGCACGGCCGGTGAGATGGCCGTCGCCTTGACTTCCTGTCCGGCACTGGCCAGGAGTGTCGAGAACTCGCCCGCGACGCGGGCGAGCTGGGGGCCCACCGCATTCGCGATATCAGCAGCCAACTGCGGATCGGACGACTTGGCGGTGATGTCGAGGATCGAGGCGAGATCGGAGACCTCCGCCGACACGTTGATGGGCGTGCCTGGGGGGAGGCCCAGACCCTGCCGTAGGGGGTCGAGAACGGCCGGTGAGCCGAGCACAGCGACGTAGGTGTTGAGGTCCTTGACCGTGATGATGTAGGTGCCGCTGTTGGAGTTCGGGTCGCTCGACGACTTGCCGACCGCCGCTAGATAGACTCTCGCTTGGGAGGTATAGATCGGCGTCGTGGTCAGCGTGACAGCGGCCGCAGCTCCCACAACGATGAGCGTGCTGACCACCACCGTCATCCACCGCGTGCGGAGGATGAGCAAGAAGTCACGGAACTGCACTCTGCGAACCCCTGCCGTGCTCTCGAAGTACTATTCGGTGCATCCTCCCACACCCCGCGGATGCACATGGGCACGCCGACAATGGACGGACACCCTGACGAGACGCCTGCCAGAAGGAGTGTACGGTGCGTGTTCTCCGCATCTCGCACAGCGCTGTGGTGGATGCCTGGCGCGAGCGGGAGCGCGCAGTGCGGCGCCGGGGCATCGACGTCACCTCCCTCAGCGCCCAGAAGTGGAACGAGGGGGGTGCCGAGATCGCCCTGACACCGAGGCAAGGGGAGCCCGTGAGCGGGCTGCGCACGTGGGGGCGCCACCCCGCTCTCTTCGTCTACGACCCCCGGTCCCTATGGCACGCGCTCGGCTCGAGCTACGACGTCATCGACATCCATGAGGAGCCGTTCGCCCTGGCCACTGCCGAAATCCTCGCCATGCGGCGGCTTCGACAGCGCCGAACCCCCTACGCGCTCTACTCCGCCCAGAACATCGACAAGCGTTACCCGCCTCCATTCCGGTGGCTCGAGCACTGGGCCCTGCGCCATGCCTCCTGCGTCAGCGTGTGCAATGCCAACGCCGCCGAGATCGTGCAGCGCAAGGGCTTTCCCGGTCGTGCGAGCGTGATCGGGCTCGGCTTGGACCGCGCACACTTCCAGCCGGATCTGGACTCGCCTTCGTCCGCGACCACAGCTGCGGGGGCCGACTCACCGGCATACGCCGTGGTGGGGTATGCCGGCCGGCTGGAACCGCACAAGGGGGTCGACGTGCTCCTGGAGGCGGTGTCCGCGGACCCGCGGCTGCGACTCCGGATCGCCGGGGGCGGACCCGACGCCGGTCGCCTGCACGCGCTGGTGGCAGGCCTGCATATCGGTGACCGGGTCGAGTTCCTGGGGTCCGTGGCCCAGGCGGACCTGCCCGAGTTCTACCGGGAGCTCGATGTGCTGGCGGTCCCTTCGCTCACCACGCGGGGATGGATCGAGCAGTTCGGCCGGGTGGCCGTGGAGGCCATGGCCTGCGGCACGCCGGTCGTGGCGAGTGACAGCGGTGCGCTTCCCGACGTGGTCGGCGGTGCGGGGCTGCTCGTCCCACCCGGCGATGCTGCGGCGCTTCGCAGCGCCCTGGTGAAGGCGGCTCTGGACCCAGCGTCCGCTGACGAGCTCCGGGCGCGTGGACTGGAGCGCGCCCGGGCCTACGACTGGGACGCCATCGGTGATGCGTATGCCGAGTTGTACCGGCGCGCAGCCAGGGAGACCGCACCTGCGGGCAACCGCGAAGTCGAGGTCGTCGTCGTCGCGTACGGCGCGGCGGAGATGCTGCGGCAGGCGCTCGAACCCTTGGCCGAACTCCCTGTGACCGTTGTCGACAACTCGTCCTCGCTGCAGGTCAGGCAGGTGTGCTCGGATCTGGGGGTTCGATACCTCGACCCCGGGTTCAACGGCGGGTTCGCTGCGGGGGTCAACGCTGCCCTATGCCGGCGGCGGCGGCCAGGCGCCGACGTGCTCCTGCTCAACCCTGATGCCGTGATCACCCGCGAGGCCGTCACGACCCTGCAGGGCGCGCTAGCCGCCGACCCCTTGCTCGCGAGCGTCGGCCCGGCTCAGGTCGATGCCAGCGGGAGGCCTTCGCGTGTGGGGTGGCCCTTCCCGTCACCGTGGCGAGCCTGGCTGGAAGCGGTGGGGCTCGGTCGGCTTCGAAGCCGGACTGACTTCGCCATCGGATCGGTGCTGCTTCTGCGGGCCGAGGCGCTGGACCATGTGGGCACCCTCGACGAGGGCTTCTTCCTCTACTCGGAGGAGACCGACTGGGCTTACCGCGCCGCCCGCCTGGGCTGGCGGCACGCAGTCGTGCCCGCCGCATCGGCAACCCATGTCGGCGCTGGCACTAGCCGCGATGCCGTTCGCAGGGAGATCCACTTCCACGCCTCCCAGGAGCGATACCTGCGCAAGCACTTTGGGGCTCTGGGCTGGCAGGCTGCAAGAGTCGGTCAGATTGGCGGCTCGGCCGCGCGAGCCCTCCTGCTGCGGGGGGCTCGCGCGCAGGGAGCGCGCCAGAGGCTAAGCCTGTATGCCCGGGGCCCCCTCAACATCGAGCAGTCTCTCCGCTCTGGGCCCACGTCCACCGACTCTGCGAGCGTTCTGTAATGCCTGCGGCCATGCTGCACCGCCTTGCCGGGGTCGCCTGGGTAGTGGGCGTGGCCGTCGCGGTCGGGCTCCTGCTCGGCACTGGGGGAATGGTGGAGAAGCGCCCCTTCCTCTCGATCGTCGTGGCCCTGGGGATCCTGGGCCTAGGGCTGACCATGGTCGAGGCCGCGACCATCCCGCTGCTGGTGATCCCCGCCCTTCTGGTCGTCGAGCGGGTTGCACTCGGCGGAATTGACGTGTCACTTTCCGACTTCGCCCTTTTCCTCGCCTTCTGGCCCGCCGTGTTCTTGGGCAAACGGCCCTACAGCCGTCCCATGCGCAACCTGCTGTGGCTGTCGCTGCTGTACCAGGCCATGACGATGTTCACCCTCGTGGCCAATCCCTACCGCGCCAACGCGATCGAGTGGTTCCACGCCTGGCTGCTCGTCGCCGGGGCGCTGATCGTCGGGTGGACCATCGGTAGGGACGGACACGCCCGGCTCGGCATGAACCTCCTCATGCTGGCCTCGATGGCGCTCGCGATCATCGCGATCGTCCCGGCGTTGCAGCACTACGCCAGAGGGAACTTCGATGCGATCTACCCGACCTGGCCATACCCGATGCACAAGAACTTCGTTGGCACCACCCTTGGCTTCTCCGCGGCGATCGCCTACACGCGGCCTGCCTTCGTCGGGTGGACCCGTCGCTGGTCGCTGATCGCGTTCTGGATCAGTGTTGCAGGCATCCTGGTCTGCCAGTCTCGCCAGGGCCTCGTCGGCCTTGGCGTCGTGCTGCTCATGGTCGTCTTGCGCAGCAACCCGCACACCAAGCGGTCCAAGGTCATCGTCCTGGCCGTCGCGCCGGCGCTTGCTCTGGTCGGCTTCTCCGTCAAGGACCAGATCCAGTCGGGCAACGAGTTCAACTCGGTGTTCCAACGCCTCACGTGGTTCCAGGACTCGCTCGATGTGTGGGCCCACAACCCAGTCTTCGGGGTGGGGCTGCGGTGGTGGTACACCGACCGCTTCGATGTGAAGTTCCAGCCGCCCAACGCGGAGATCGAAGTGCTCACAAGCGCCGGGATCGCAGGTCTTGCGGGTTTCCTGGTGCTGATGGTCGGCGCGATTGTGGTGCTCTGGAAGATCGACCGGGTTTACGGAACGGTTGCAGTGGCCGTGCTACTGAGCCGTCTGGTGCAGGCCCAGCTCGACCTGTTCTGGGTTGCCGCACAGACCTCCATTCCATTCGTCGTTGCGGGCATTAGTCTCGGTGCCTATGCGCTAGCACACGAGTCCGACGACCTGCGGGAACTCAAGCTCACCGCCGGCGACCCGCGAATGAGAGTGCCTGCATGACGGAGTTGCACGCGGCTGCTGTCGCTGCGGATCGCGCCGTCAGCCCCGGGCTGGAGGAAGCGAGCTTCGGGCGACCCGCACCGGGTGTGCCAGACCGTCTGGAGTCTCGTTCCCCCTTTGTGCCGTGGCAGGAGACGCAGCCGTGACGAGACGCCTGATGCGGATTCTTCACGTCGTCTGCACCGACGCGTTCGCTGGTGTGGAGCGGCACGTCGCCCTTTTGGCAGCGGCGCAGCACGATGCCGGCCACGAGGTGCGCGTCATCGGTGGCAACGGGCAGCGCATGGCTGCCGAGATGAACCGCCCCGGCATCTCATCGCAACCCGCGCGGACCACGTGGCGCGGCCTGCAGGCCATCAATGCAGCTCCTCGCCATGACGTCATCAACGTGCACATGACGTCTGCCGAGATCGCCGCCGCGCTTGCTGTGCGCGTGCGCTCGATCCCGATCGTCAGCACCCGCCACTTCGCAGCTCACCGAGGCTCCACCGCGCTCCGACGCACCGTGGCGATGCTCGCGGCCAGAAGCGTCGCCGCCCAGATCGCCGTCAGCGACTACGTCGCTCACCACATCGATGGGCAGAGCATCGTCGTGCACTCGGGGGTTCGGGGCGGTGACGGCCGTAGACCAGCCTCGGATCGGAATCCGGTCGTGCTGGTCGCCCAGCGCCTCGAGCGAGAGAAGCGCACCGATGTGGCACTCCGCGCCTTTGCGCGCTCGGGACTCTCCGAGCTTGGCTGGCGCCTCGAGATCGCTGGCGAGGGGGCCGAACGCAGATCCTTGGAGCGGCTGTCCAAGCAGCTGGGACTTGCCGACAATGTTGCGTTCCTTGGCCACCGCAGCGACGTCGACGAGCTCATGGACACCGCCTCTATTCTCTTCGCGTCGCGGCCTGACGAAGCCTACGGGTTGTCGGTGCTCGAGGCGATGGCCACCGGTCTCCCGGTCGTCGCCACCGGAGCAGGGGGCCACGTCGAGACCGTCGGCTCGGTCGAGGGAGCTGCCCTCTTCGACCCTGGTGACGCCGCGGCTGCGGGACGGCTGCTGGCGGAACTCGCGGAGGACGCCGCCCGCCGCGATACCTACGGCAAGGCACTCCAGGAGACCCAGCGCACCAGGTTCACCCTGGAGGCTCAGGTCGAGGCCACTGACGCGGTCTATCGGAGTGTGATGTGACCGACCTCGTCGTGCTCTCGCTGGAGGCCTGGGACGGCGTCTGGCGGCGCAACCAGCACCTCATCGCAGGTCTCCTGCGGGCCGACCCCCTGCTCCGTGTGCTGTTCGTCGAGCCGGCGGCCGACCCGCTCCACGCGGCCCTGCGCCGTCAGGTCCCGGCCACCGGCAAAGGCCTGCGGCGCGCCGACCGGCAGCCCGGCATACCACCTGACGCGCTCTGGCTCTATCAGCCCACCAAGCTGCTGCCCCGCAGGCTGGACCACCGGGTCGACGAGAGGCTGGCCGAAGGCGTGGCCCGGCAGGTGGCACGGCTGGGGTTTGAGCGGCCCGTCCTGTGGGTCAACGACCCGGCTGGCGCCTCGGTCCTGGAGGCCACAGGCTGGCCTGCCCTGTATGACATCACCGACGACTGGCTCGAGGCCGACCGCACACCTGCGGAGCACGAGCGCCTGATCCGCGACGAGGGCGTGCTGATGCGCAGGTGTGGCGAGGTCGTCGTGTGCTCGCCTCACCTGGCTGAGTCCAAGGGGTCCATTCGGCCGGTGACCCTCGTGCAGAACGGCGTCGACGTGGAGGCCTATCACGTGGCCCACCCGCGCCCGGCCGACCTGCCCGAGGGGCCGGTGGCGCTCTATGTGGGGACGCTGCACACGGATCGCATCGACCTCGACCTGTGCGTGGCGACCGCGGCGGGGGTGGCAGAGCGGGGGCGGCTGGTCATGGTGGGGCCAGTTGCCCTCGATACGGCCGACCGACAGCGGCTCGAACGGGCTGGCGCCATCCTCGCCGGTCCCCGGCACCGCGACGAGGTGCCTGCCTACCTGCAGCACGCGGACGTCCTGGTCGTGCCCCATGTGGTCACGCCCTTCACCGACAGCCTTGACCCGATCAAGGTGTATGAGTACCGCGCGGTGGGACGGCCGGTCGTCAGCACTCCGGTGGCCGGGTTCCGCGACCTGCGGAGCCCGCTGACGACCGTGGCCCAGGGCCCCGACTTCGTCTCCGCCGTCCGCATGGCACTGCCGGCCACGACGGCGTTCCCCGAGGGGGCCGATCCCAACGCCCCCACCTGGGCCCAGCGGGTGCGCGAGATGGCCAAGGTGCTCGACCGGCTGGCGCGTCCGGGAGCCGAACAGCCGGCGGACTCGCCATAATGAGCCACGCCGCGGACGGCCTGGCCGCCGTGGCGCGCCCCTCTCCGCAGCAACCCCGCCTGGATCCCTCGATGCGCAGCGCCCTCCCCGACCCCGGGACCGCCCCCGCCGTCACGGCCGCGGACCACCGCCCGTGGCCGAGTGGGTCCGTCATCGTCCCCAGCCACGGGGGCGCCCAACGCCTCCCCATCCTGCTCGACGCCCTGTGCCACCAGGACTTCACCGAGCCCTGGGAAGTCGTCGTCGTGGTCGACGGCGTCGTCGACGAGACACCCGACCTGCTGGCCGACTACGCCACGAGGCTGCCCCTGCGCAGCCTCGTCGCCGACGAGCCCCAGGGGCCGATAGCGGCGTTGAATGCCGGGTTCGGCGCCGCCCGGGGGGAGGTCTTGATCCGGGCCGGGGACGACCTGACCCCAGAGGAGAGCTTTGTCGCCCGGCACGTCGCCTGGCACGAAGGGCGCGAGGACCTCGCGGTCATCGGCATGGCGCGCGACCTCTATCCCTACACGGCGTTTGCCCGCTCCTACGGCATCGAGCACGACGAGGAGGCCCGTCAGCAGGCCTACTCGAGCGACGAGGACGCGCTGTGGACCCTGTGGGGTCCCAACAGCTCACTCCATCGGGGCGCGTGGGCCCGGGTCGGTGGCTTCGACCTGGGGCTCCCGCTGGGCCACGATGCCGACTTCGGCTGGCGGCTCCGGGAAGCGGGCATCCGCTTCCTTGTCGACCCCGAGCTGGAGACCGAGCGGCGCAGCCCCCCGGCGACCGCGGCAGACCGCGTGGCGCGGGCCTTCAGCGAGGGCGCTGCCCGGAAATACGTCGAGCTTGCTCACCCCGGAGTGCGGTGGCCGGACCCAGAGCCCGCGCCGTCGCGCTGGCATACAACCTCGGTCCGTTTCGTGGCGCGGCGCCTGCGCACGCCGGAGCGGTTCCAGCGCGCTGCGCGGGCCCTCGACCGCTCGCTTCCCCGGATGCCGCAGGGCATGGGCCACCGCAGCGTGGAGATCCTCGAGGACTCGGCTCGCCGGGCCGGACACCTGCGGGTCAGGCCACCGGCTTCCAGGTCTTGAGCCCGTCGCTGGACTTCCAGACGTCGCCGCGCACGAGCAGCCAGGCGGTCTTGCCCGTCACCGACAGCGCCACCGCCCCCGGCTTCACGTCCTTCACCGGCACCTCGACGCAGGCGAGGGCCTTGGCTGCGCTCGAGCTGACCGACCAGACCTGCACGCCCGCACACTCTGTGTTGGCGCCGGCCGCGTAGGCCTGGGTCCCCGAACTGCCTGCGGACACGGCATACGCACCGGTTGCCTCGCTGACGTCGGACCAGGTGGCTCCGGAGTCGGTGGAGCGCCGGACCATGCCCGTGCTGCAGAGCACCACAGCGCTTTCGGCGGTCGCGCCTCGGGAGAAGTCGACGACCGCCTGGCCGTCGCAGGGCTCGACGGTGCTGCCGCTCGGTAGCAGCAGGCGGCTGGTGCTCTTCGCGCTGAGCGCCCATGTGCTGCTGGCGGGCTGGGGGGTGGACCAGGTGGCCCCGCCGTCGGACGTGGACGTGAGCACCAGCCTGCAGTCGCTCTTGGCGCCCACAGCGAACGCCTCGTTGGCGCTGGTCGCCTGCACCCGGGTGACCACCTCGAGGGGCACGTTCTGGGCCGACCAGGTGGCGCCGCCATCGCTCGTGGTCTCGAGCTTGGCGCCGCCCCGGTCACAGGAGCCCACGGTCGCCCGCCAGGCAACGTTGCCGTCGAGCGCCACGATGATCGACTTGAGGCGGGTAGGGGGGGCCGGCTTGGGTGCCAGGGTGGTCGGGGAGGCGGTGGTGGTCGTTGCGGTCGTGGCTGTCGTCTGGCTGGGCCGGGCCTGCGGCACCGATGCCGACGAACGGGAGATGATCGAGTCGGCGACGCCCCGGCCGGGACGCATCAACAGGGCGATCAGAATGAGGTCGACGACAATGAGGGCGCCGATGAAGGCCCCTTTCAGCCACGCCATGGTGACCTCCAGCGCGACCGGACGTACGCCGGGGAACGCCACGCTGCCAGACCGAGCATCCGACCGCACCTCCCTCATCTCGTGGTCCGACGTGGGGGCGGTCCGGATGACCGCCCGGCAACCGAGGACACGCGGCACTGACACCGGTGGCCGGAGCGGGTGTCATGGGCGCTCAGATCCTACCCTCAGCACCGCGGGGCCCCTCTATCCCGCCCGCGGTCTGGACGTTCGTCCCCGACCGACCGCTGTCACGGTGACCTACGTCGCGTCAGGGAGCCCCCGCCCGCAATCCGTTGGCCGGCATCACCCTCCTCCAAGCGCGCCCCGTGGCCTGCTCGCGGGGTTCGAGGCAGGATGGCGCCCATGCACACACCCACCACCGTCCAGCGACTCGCCGCGGAGTTCCTCGGCACCTTCTGGCTGGTTTTCGCGGGCTGCGGCAGCGCGATCTTCGCCGCCACCTACGTGACCGGCGGCGCGCTGACGGGCGGCACCCTGCAGCTCGGGATCGGTTTCCTCGGGGTCGCCCTGGCGTTCGGCCTCTCGGTCACGACGATGGCCTACGCCGTGGGGCACATCTCGGGCGCCCACTTCAACCCGGCGGTGACCGTGGGCCTGTCGGTGGCCCGGCGCTTCGAGTGGCGGGACGTGCCCGGCTACGTCGGCGCGCAAGTGGTGGGCGGGCTCGTCGCGGGCACGACGCTGTGGGCCATCGCGCGGGGCCGGGACGGCTTCGACGCCACGGGCCACATGGCCGCCAACGGGTACGGTGAGCATTCGCCCGGGGGCTACCAGCTTTTCGCCGTGCTCGTCACCGAGGCGCTCCTCACCGCGATCTTCGTTTACGTCATCCTCGGCGCCACCGACTCGCGGTCGCCGAGAGGTTTCGAGCCGCTCGCCATCGGCCTGACGCTCACCCTCATTCACTTGATCTCGATCCCGATCAGCAACACGTCGGTCAACCCGGCGCGCTCGACCGCCGTCGCCTTCTTCAACGGCAACGGCGCCCCGGCTCAGCTGTGGCTCTTCTGGGTGGCGCCGCTCCTGGGCGCGGCGATTGCCGGTGCCACGTTCCACCTCGTCACCGGCGTCGACAGGCGCGACCGCGACATCAGCGGCTCGATCTCCGCGGCGGACGTGATGGTTCCCGAGGGTGTCGACCCCGACGCCCCCCGCCCTCGCGTCTGACCCGCGCCCCCGGCCCGCCAGCGCACGAGGTTCGTCCGCCAGAGTGTGGGGTTGAGGGGGTCAGGACCCCCCGAAGCCCACCCTTGCCGGGCAGGGGACGTAACCGGCCGGCATACCCTCGGCCGGCGATGACGAGGCGCTGCCGTGGCCTCGGAGCGGTTCGATAGCCTGAGCACCGCCTCCGCACCACCCGTGTGTCCGCACCACCCAGGGAGAGAGCCGCGTTCATGGCCAGGATCATCTACACCCTCACCGACGAAGCACCGATGCTGGCGACCTACTCGTTCCTGCCGGTCATCGAGGCCTTCACCGGGAAGGCGGGCGTCGAGGTCGAGACCCGCGACATCTCCCTGGCGGGACGGATCATCGCGGCGTTCGACGACCGGCTCCCACGAGAGCAGCGGACCGGCGACGCCCTGGGTGAGCTGGGGCAGCTGGCCACGACGCCAGAGGCCAACATCATCAAGCTCCCCAACATCTCGGCCTCGGTGCCGCAGCTGAAGGCCGCCATCGCCGAGCTGAGGGCGAAGGGATACGACCTGCCCGAATACCCCGACGAGCCCCGCACCCACGACGAGCGGGACGCCCGGGCCAGGTATGACAGCGTCAAGGGCAGCGCGGTCAACCCGGTGCTGCGCGAGGGCAACTCCGACCGCCGCGCGCCTGCGGCCGTGAAGAACTACGCCCGAAAGCACCCGCACTCGATGGGGGCCTGGTCCACCGACTCCAAGACGAACGTCGCGACGATGGGCGTCGGCGACTTCCGGTCCAACGAGCAGTCCGTCGTCCTGCCGGCCGACGACAGCCTGACCATCCAGCTCGTCGGCGAATCCGGCACCACGGTCCTCAAGGATGGCCTGAGGGTGCTCGAGGGTGAGGTGGTCGACGCGACGGTCATGCGCGCGGCTGCCCTCGACGCGTTCCTCAGCGAGCAGATCGCCCGGGCCAAGGCCGACGACGTCCTTTTCTCAGTCCACCTCAAGGCGACGATGATGAAGGTCTCCGACCCGATCATCTTCGGCCACGTCGTGCGCGCGTTCCTCCCCGAGGTCTTTGCGCAGTACGGCGACCGGCTCGCCGCCGCAGGCCTCTCGCCCAACAACGGCCTCGGCTCGATCCTCGACGGCCTCGGCGCCCTGCCCGACGGTCTCGGCGACGAGGTCCGCGCCGCCATCCAGAAGGGCCTTGCCGACGGTCCGCGCCTGGCGATGGTCAACTCGGACAAGGGGATCACCAACCTCCACGTCCCGAGTGACGTCATCGTCGACGCGTCCATGCCTGCGATGATCCGCACGTCGGGCCACATGTGGGGACCCGACGGGCAGGAGCACGACACCCTCGCCGTCATCCCCGACAGCTCGTATGCCGGTGTGTACCAGGCCGTGATCGATGACTGCCGCGCCCATGGCGCCTACGACCCCACGACCATGGGCTCGGTGCCCAACGTGGGGCTGATGGCGCAGAAGGCCGAGGAGTACGGCAGCCACGACAAGACCTTCGAGATCGCCGAGCCGGGTCGGGTCCAGGTCGTCGACAGTTCCGGAGAGGTGCTCATGGAGCACGACGTCGCGGCCGGCGACATCTGGCGCGCGTGCCAGACCAAGGACGCCCCGATCCGCGACTGGGTCAAGCTGGCCGTCACCCGCGCTCGGGCCTCGAAGAAGCCCGCGGTGTTCTGGCTCGACCCCGAGCGTGCACACGACCGCAACCTCGTGGCGAAGGTCATGGCCTACCTGCCCGAGCACGACACCGATGGTCTGACGATCGAGATCATGTCGCCGCCCGAGGCCGCGGCCTTCTCCGTCGGGCGCATCCGCCGGGGCGAGGACACCATCTCGGTCACCGGCAACGTGCTGCGCGACTACAACACCGACCTCTTCCCCATCCTGGAGCTGGGCACGAGCGCGAAGATGCTCTCGGTCGTGCCGCTCATGAACGGCGGCGGTCTCTTCGAGACCGGCGCCGGCGGATCGGCCCCCAAGCATGTCCAACAGTTGCTGGCGGAGGACTACCTTCGCTGGGACAGCCTCGGCGAGTTTCTGGCGCTGGCCGAGAGCCTGCGCCACATGGCGACCACGTCAGACAACCCCCGCGCCGAGCTGCTGGCCGACACCCTCGACCGGGCCACCGAGCGACTGCTCGACGAGAACAAGTCGCCGGCCCGCAGGGTGGGCCAGATCGACAACCGCGGCAGCCACTTCTATCTGGCACTCTTCTGGGCGCACGAGCTGGCCCAGCAGGGCCAGGACGCCGAGCTGGCCGCAGCCTTCGCTCCGCTCGCCAAGACCCTCGCCGATAAGGAGGAGGTCATCAACGCCGAGCTGCTGGCGGTTCAGGGACACCCGGCCGACATCGGTGGCTACTACCGGCCCGACGCCGCGAAGGCCGTCGCAGTGATGCGCCCCTCGAGGACGCTGAACGAGGCGCTCGCCTCGCTGAGCTAGTCGAGCAGGTCCGCAAGCCACTGCCGCACGGCGCTCAGGGTTGCTGGCGTCACCGTGCCGGAGATCGACCTCACCCGGGTACGGCTGACGGTGCGTGGCTGCTCGGTCATGGCCCAGCTGGGGCGACTCAAGCCGGTGGGGCCATGCAGTCGCACGTGGTTGGGCCAGCCGCGGTCCACCACAGTCACGGGCGGTCATCGCAAGCGACGTGGGCCGCCGTCCTCGCCCAGGCCCCAGCTGAGGATCCACCTCGGGTGGACGCGGATCACCTGGCTGGTCATGCCAGCCATGACCGGTTCCTGCCCCTCGAGCGCCTCCGCCCGCCCGCGGAGCTCAACCCCTCGGGGGCGCCAGGGCCGCGTCGACGCCAAGTCGTCGACGACGAACGCCACCTCACCGTTGTCGACGACGTTGCGCCACTTCGCCGAGTGCCCCAGTCGCCGGCCCCCGATGTCGATCGTCCCATTGTCGTTGACCCGGAAGCCCACCGGTGAGTTCTGGAGAGTTCCGTCGGCCCGCCTGGTCGCCAGGCGCCCGAGGAACTGCGATTTGAGGTATGCCGTCTCCGCTGCGGTGAACATGGGGTTCAGCCTCCGTCGTGAAGCGCGCTTGATGTCAAGCCGCTCGTCCGCATGGGAGGCCCCGGTCCGGGGCACACCATGGGTGAGCCTGTCTGAGAGGAGTGCCGATCTCTGTGTCGTCAACCCTGTCCTCAAGTCTGTCCTCGACGCTGTCCTCAGCCCTGAAGAGCGTGCGGCGCCCGAGCCGCTCGGTCCGCAGCACCCGCCTGCTATTGGGTGGCGCCGCCCTGGCCCTGGTCGCCGTCCCGTTCACCCTGGTGCTCGTCCTGGTCGAGGACAAGTGGGAGCCACTCGCCGAGGCCGACCAGGTCGCGCGCGACGGGCTCCACGGGTTTGCCGTGGGGCATCCTGCGTTCGTGACCCTCATGCGGGTCATCAGCGACTCCGGCTCTGCGCTCGCCTGGCAGATCATCCTGGGCCTGGTGGCGATCTGGCTGCTCTGGCGGCGACTGTGGCGGCTTGCCCTGTTCGTGGTGGCGACCGGCGCGGGCTCCTCGCTGCTCAACAGCGTGGTCAAGTCAGCCGTGAACCGACCGCGGCCGCTGGTGTCACATCCCCTGCTGCACGAGCCCGGAGCCAGCTTCCCGAGCGGCCATGCCCAGGCGGCGATCACGGGGTATGCCGTCCTCCTCCTCGTGTTCGTGCCGGTCTTGTCACACGCCTGGCGCTGGATCGCCTCCGCTGCGGCGGTGGTCATGGTCCTGGCCATCGGCTTCTCGCGAGTCGCCATGGCAGCCCACTTCGTCTCCGACGTGTTGGCTGCCTACATCCTCGGAGCTGCCTGGGTTGTGGCCATGACCGCGCTGTTCAGTGCCTGGCGGCTCCATCGTGGCCGTCCTGCAGTGACACCGAGCGAGGGCCTCGAACCCGAGCAGACCAGACGCCTGGACCCGACAGCTCGGGCCGCGCAGCGCGACGTATCCCAGCCCGAGTGAGCGCGCCTCCGGCTGAGCCACGCGGTCTGACCTGGTTCTTCGCTGGCGCGCCGCCCGGGGGTGGTGACTGGCACAAGGCCAAGGCCGCCCCTCGGGGCCGGCGCACCGGCATACCCCTAGAGGCGGCCGAAGTGCGGTCGACCCGCGAAGGCGAGGGCCAGCGCCAGCCGTTCCCTGGTTGTGGGCGAGAGGTCAGGCAGCGCGTCGAGGGCGAACCAGCCGACCGCCAGGGACTCGTCGTCGTTGACGCGTGCCTCGCCACCGAGCGGCCGGCACCGGAAGCACAGGTCGAGGTACTGGGCCACGTCGCCATTGGGGTAGGTGATCGGCGGGAGCGCAAGCACGCTGGTGAGCTCGCCGACCTCGACCGTCAGGGCAGTCTCCTCCCAGACCTCGCGGGCCAAGGCGGTCATCGGCTCCTCGCCCGGCTCGAGGATGCCGCTCACCAGCGACCACTGGCCGTTGTCGGCCCGCTGGATGCACAGGAGACGGTCGGCGTCGTCGCGCACCACCCCAGTCACCCCGACCAGAGGCAGCGGAGCGTGGCCGACCTGCTTGCGCAGGGCGAGGATGAAGTCGGGCACTGGCATGCGCTCACGGTAGGCCACCGCCACTGCACTCGCTGGTCACCACGGAGCCACCGGCCGACACCCCTCGCGGGACTGCTACCGTCGCTGCCGACGGCGGTCGGGTTGGTGTCGGGTGCGGTGCAGCGACGGTGCTGCCGATGCCCGCCAAGGCCCGATCGAGGCCCAACCGAGCATGAGCAGAGCACGCAAGGACAGTCCAGCACCAGCGGATGACCGAAGGGGTTCATCGTGAGCACTTCCCCCGTCAAGGTGGCCGTGACCGGCGCGGCCGGCCAGATCGGCTACAGCATCCTGTTCCGCATTGCGAGTGGCGCGATCTTCGGCGCCGAGACTCCCGTCGAGCTCCGGCTCCTGGAGATCACGCCCGCGCTCAAGGCGCTCGAGGGTGTCGTGATGGAGCTCGACGACTGCGCCTTTCCGACCCTGGCCAAGGTCGAGATCGGTGACGACCCCAACGTGATCTTCGAGGGCGTCAACCAGGCCCTTCTCGTGGGAGCCCGGCCACGCGGCCCCGGCATGGAGCGCGGCGACCTGCTCGAGGCAAACGGCGGCATCTTCGCGCCGCAGGGCAAGGCGCTCAACGCGCACGCGGCCGATGACATCCGAGTCACGGTCACGGGCAACCCAGCCAACACCAACGCGCTCATCGCCATGAGCAACGCACCCGACATCCCCCATGAGCGCTTCTCGGCGCTGACCCGCCTCGACCACAACCGGGCCATCTCGCAGCTCGCTGCCAAGCTCGGGGTGCCGGTCACCGAGGTCAGGAAGATGACGATCTGGGGCAACCACTCGGCCACGCAGTACCCCGACCTCTTCCACGCGGAGGTCTCGGGCAAGAACGCCGCCGAGGCGGTGAACGACCCGGAGTGGCTGGCCGGCACGTTCATTCCCACCGTGGCGAAGCGGGGCGCGGCCATCATCGCGGCGCGCGGCGCGTCGTCGGCTGCATCAGCGGCCTCGGCGACGATCGACCACACCCGCACGTGGGCGCTCGGCACGCCGGAGGGCGACTGGGTGTCGATGGCGGTGCGATCGGATGGCTCCTACGGCGTGCCGCAAGGGCTCATCTCGTCCTTCCCGGTCACGACCAGGGGCGGCGACTGGTCCATCGTGCAGGGACTGGAGATCGACGAGTTCTCGCGCGGCAAGATCGACGCCTCGGTCCGCGAGCTCGAGGAGGAGCGCGACGCGGTCAGGGGACTCGGCCTGATCGGCTGACCCGGTTCAGCCTCGGAGTCTCAGAACGGTGGGGACAGTTTCAGCGACAGCGTCACCACGGTCAGCGCGGCGGCGAGCACCAGGAGGGTGACCACGTCGAACAAGCGCGAGCGCACGACGAGCCCGCCGATCCGCTCCTCGGGCAGGATGGCCCGAGCCACGGCCCCGACCACCAGCACACCGGCGAGGACGATGCCGGCCCGGCGCAAGTGGTCGAGGTAGGCGAGGAGCAGGCCCACCGCGAGGCCGGCGGCGATGGCCCACCACAGACCGAGGGTGGGAATGATGCGGGGGCGGCGCCCCGGCTTCATCGCGGGCTCAGACGGCAACGGAAGACGTACCCGCTGCGGCCTTGGCCTGGCGCTCGGCTGCCTCGACGATGTTGGTGAGCAGCATGGCGCGGGTCATGGGGCCGACGCCGCCGGGGTTGGGGCTCAAGAACCCGGCTACCTCGGCGACCGCAGGGTCGACGTCACCGGCGATCCGGGACTTGCCGTCTTCGCCGACCACGCGGCTCACGCCGACGTCAAGCACGGCGGCGTCCGGCTTGACCATCTGCGGTGTGATGATCCCGGGCACGCCGGCTGCGGCAACCACGATGTCGGCTCGGCACACCTCCCCGGCGAGATCGCGGGTTCCGGTGTGGCACAGGGTCACGGTGGCGTTCTCGCTCTTGCGGGTGAGGATCAGCCCGAGCGGGCGCCCGACCGTGATCCCGCGCCCTACGACGGTGACGCGGGCGCCGGCGATCGGCACGGCATACCTCCGCAGCAGTTCGATGCACCCCATCGGAGTGCACGGGAGCGGAGCCTGCCTGCCGAGCACCAGCCAGCCCAGGTTGGTGGGGTGAAGGCCGTCGACGTCCTTGTCCGGGTGGACGGCGGAGAGGATGGCGTTCTCGTCGAGGCCAGTCGGCTGCTGGACAAGGAAG
The DNA here is from genome assembly GCA_963715025.1 of uncultured Actinomycetota bacterium. Taxonomy (GTDB): domain Bacteria; phylum Actinomycetota; class Actinomycetes; order Actinomycetales; family Dermatophilaceae; genus DASSJT01. The sequence continues at coordinate 452,812 of CAVQQQ010000003.1, forward strand.
CCGGTGCATGCCGGGTCGCTGTTCAGCTCCTGGACGACGCCCAGGACCTCCTCCAGCGTCGAGGACGCGGGCAGGTCGCGGCGGATGCTGTGGATCCCGATCTCCGCGCAGTCGCGGTGCTTGGCATTGACGTACCAGCGGCTGCCCGGGTCGTCGCCGACTAGAACAGTCCCCAGGCCGGGGGTGATGCCCTGCTCGGCGAGGGCGGCGACGCGGGCCTTCAGCTCCTCCTTGATGGTCGCGAGGATGGCCTTGCCGTCGAGAACCGTCGCTGTCACACGCCAGATCCTCCCACGGCTCGATCAGGCCTCAGGCACGGCTCCGGCAAGTGCCGCCAAGGCCGCCGTGAAGCACTCTTCGGGCGGGTTGACCAGCCCGGCGCCGACCTGCCCGGTGCCGGCCACGCGCCCGGCCATGCCCGTGTTGATCTGCGGCAGGATGCCGGTCCGCGCCACCGCCGCCACGTCGATGCCGGTCGGCGTCCCCCGGAATTCGAGGATGGGCACCTGGTATGCCGGGTGCTCGCCAACCGTGATCTCGTACATCGTCTGAGTCGCACGCAGCGCGAACGGAACATCGCCGCCGATGAACCTCACGATCGCGGGAGCGGCCGCCATCGCGAAGCCGCCGATACCGCCGGTCTCGGTGATGGCCGAGTCGCCGATGTCGGGATTGGCGTCCTCGGGTCCGTAACTGCCCAGGAACAGGCCCTCGGGCGTGTTCGCCGGACCGGTGAACCACGCGTCGCCCGTGCCAGACACCCGGATCCCGAAGTCGGTTCCGTTGCGCGCCATCGTGGTGACCACGGTCGAGCCCGGGATCCCATGGGCGGCCATGGTCGCGAGCTTGCATGCCGGCATCCCGAGATTGAGGAAGAAGTGCTCGTTCGCGCCCGAGAAGCGCACCGCCTCGGCGATGTCGGAGGCCGGCGCGTCGGCCGTGATCAGGGTGGGCAGCAGCTCGCGGAGCAGCATGAGCGAGCCGGCGCGGTTGCGGTTGTGCCCCTCGTCGCCCATCTGCAGCATCTGGGCGATGACGGCCTTGATGTCGATCGGCCCCCGCACGCGGACCGCCTGCTGGAGCAGCGGCCCCAGCACGGTGTTCATCCAGTGCAGGCGGTCGATGACCTCGGGGCCGTAGGCGCCGTAGCGCAGCACCTTGCCGAGCCCCTCGTTGAGCGAGCACCACGAGGTGCCGTCGTGCACCTCGTCGCGCAGCTCGTAGACCCACATCGACGACGACACCACGCCCGCCATCGGGCCGACGGCATTGCGGTGGTGGCAGGGCTCGAAGATGACGCCCTCCCCCTTGGCAAGTCTTGCCTGCGCCTCCTCGGGCGTGTCGGCCAGCCCTTCCAGGAGCATCGCGCCGATCAGCGCGCCACGCATCGGGCCCGAGGCCCGCTCCCACTCCAGCGGAGGACCGGCGTGCAGGAACGTCCCCGTCTCCAGCCCCAACGCCTCGCGGGCGGGGCGCACGTCGACCAGGTCGGCACCGGCCGCGGTCATGCGGGCGAACGCCTGGGCGTTGGCCGCCTCGCGGCGCCGGTCGGCGAGCACCGTGACCAGGTGGCGCTCGGTGCCGGGCAGCGGCGGGTGCCAGTCCGCCTCCGTCACGGCCACCGCCTGCGCCCGAAGCGCGTCGGCGAACATGGCCGCACCGGCCGTGGCAAGGACCGGGTCTGCCTGCAGCAACCCACGCAGCGGTTTGCCGGCGGCCCCGGTGCGCGCGCCCGTCGCCTCCGCCTGGACCCTCGGCCCTGCCCCGGCCCGACTGCTGTGGGCGCTCTCGGTCATGACCACCCCTCCTCGCCCGCCAGCAGGGCAACCGCGTGGCGGGTCGCCTGGGCGTTGGACAGGAACACTGCGGCGCCAGCGGCTCGCAGCGTCTCGGCGCAGCGGGTGAGCCCCTGCGGGTCCGCCTCGACGCCGGTGAGGGACACGACGACCGGCAGGTCGGCGCCACGGCCTCGGGCGGCGGCCTTGGCGCCGGTGATCGCCTCGGCCAGCTCGCCCGCGGGATCGGGATGCGACCCGTAGCCGAGCACGAGGTCCAGCAGCAGGACTCCGCACCCGGGGTCGCGGGACTCCGCGCAGATGCGCTCGAGCCGCAGGCTGGGGTCGATCATCGGGTGCGGCCGGCCCTGGGTCATGCCGTCGTCGCCGAAGTCGATGACGGTGTGCCCGTCCGAGGCCAGGTCGGGACCCAGAGCGAGCTCGGGCGAGAGCGGGGTGTTGGAGCGGATCTGCCCGAGCGTCTTGCCGGCGATGAGCATGGCCTCGTCCGCGAGCGTCCCGCCGCAGAACAGCCCGCGAAGCCACCCCCCTCTGTCGTCAGTGTTCGGAGGATGCCCGGGGCCGTGACTGCTGCGATCCTCCGAAGACTCGGCAATCGATGCCCGGGCCGGCTCGCCGGGCGGCCCCCAGGCCGGCCACTCGGGGACGGGATGCCCCTCCGCCTCGAGTGCGGCCTCCACAGCCGCGGTGAGGTCTGGCTGGCCGGCTCCGAGCGTCGCCCAGTGGACCCGTAGACCCAGCCCACCGGCATACGCCTTGAGGGAGGCAAGAACCTCCGGCGCAGGCGGCTTCGAGACCACGACGACCCACTCGGTGGCAGGGTCGGCGGCGAAAGCCGCCAAGGCCTGGCGCGCCGAGCGTCCTCCGACAGCGGCCGAGAGGTCGCGCCCGCCGAGGCCGAGGCAGTGGCTCATGCCGACTCCGGCGGCGTCGAGGAGGCACATGACCTGCTGGGCTCCGGTCCCCGAGGCGGCCACGAGTCCGACCGATCCGGGTCGCACGGCGTTGGCGAAGCCGAGTGCGACGCCGCCGACGACCGCGGTGCCGCAGTCAGGGCCCATGACCAGGACGTCGGCCGCCGTCGCGGCGTCCTTGAGCAGCACCTCGTCCTCGACCGGGACGTTGTCGCTGAACAGCATCACCGAGGCACCGCAGGCGATGGCGTCGAGGGCCTCGGCCGTGGCGTACCGCCCCGGCACCGAGACCATGGCCAGGGTGGCCGCGCCTCGACGGACCGCCCCGCCCAGCGTGTGCGGCGCCGGCGCCTGCCCGAAGCCGCCGCCGGCGCCCGAGGCAGCCTGGAGCCCGGTCAGGGCCGAATCGACGGCGCCGAGACCGGAGGTGATGCCCGCCTCGCTCGCGGCGCGGATCGCGACGACCAGGTCGTTGGGGCCGGCATCCGGGACGGTGAAGCCCATGCCTGCGATGACATCGAGGTTGAGCTCGGTGGCCATCGCGACCTGGGCCGCCGTGACCCCTTCAGCCGCCGCGACAGCCCTGCTGACCTGCATCAGGCTGACCGAGTCGTAGTAGGAGCCGCTGCGGATCTCCACGTGGTCGGTCATCGGGAGGCTCCTGCCAGGACGGGGTCGTCGAGGGCGTCGAGGGCCCCGCAGAGCCCGGCGACCAGATCGGACCCCGAGGAGTGGCCGATCGCGAGGACCTCCGGCAGGGCGGTCTCAGCGCCCGGGAGGTCACCGCCCGCGAGAGCCGAGGCGAGGCGCACGACGCACGTGACGGCATACCCCTCCATGGCGGTTCGCAGCAGCGAGGCCGACAGGCTCGTGGTGCGGCCGACGTGTGCGGCGACAGCGGCCCGCACCGGGCCCAGCCGACCGCTGCCCGCCGCGCGGAGGGCGAGCAGGACACCGCAGAGCGCGTCGTCCCCAGAAGGGGTGAGCCCCGTGCCGAGCCCCACCATGCTTCGCGCCGACGCTGGGTCGCGCACCACGTCGGCGGCGCGGTCGCGCAGGGGGCTGGACGAGTCGAGTCTGACCGCCCGGCTGCTACCCGAGGCGGTCCGCACGCGGGCGGGTGACCAGGTGCGCACGGCGTCGACCCGCACCGCTCGCAGCTCGATTCGGCCCTCGCCGACTGTGGCGTGATCCCCGGGCTGCACCCTCCAGTGCAGCTGGTGCGACGGCAAACCCAGGCGTATGCCGGTCGGCAGCGCCAGCGCATCCACCGCCAGCAGCGGCAGCACCTCTGTCCGGACCTGAGCGCGCCGCGGGGTTGGCAGCGCATTCACCTCCGCGCGGGTGCGGCTCGCTCCGGCCGGCCCAGTGACGGGATCGAGGCCGAGGTAGACGACCGTGGGGAAGACGCCGATTACGCAGGCCCGGCGCGAGGGTCCGGTGACGATGTCGGTCACCAGGGCAGAGACGGCCCCTGGCCAGCGGGTCGGGGCTCTGGCGCTCAGCACGTTGGCGACGGTATCCACCCCACTACAGTGCCTTCATGGTGAAAGTTGCCAACGATGGCGTGCTCATCGACCGTGAGTTGACATCGGACCTGCGACGCCCGGTGGTCCCTCGGATCACCCTTCGTGACGTGCTGGCGCTGCCATCGGCGGTCGGCGCCCAAGTCGTCGGCAGCGCGGACCTCGACCGGAGCGTGACCCGCGCGACGGTGCTCGACAGTGTCGGCCTGCCGATCAGCGGCGTGCGCCACCACGTGCTGGTGGTCCGGCGCGACGACTTCGCCACCGAGGGGCAGGAGGTGTGGGCGCCGCTGACAGTGATGGCGCAGGCGGGAGCGGCCGCCGTTGCCGTCGCCGACGCCGTGCCCGGCGACGCCCAGGCCTGGGCGGCGGACGCAGCCCGGCTCGCGATGCCGCTGCTCCTCCTGGCGGCCGACGCGTCGGGAGAGCGCCTCGCCAGCGAGGTGCTGGGGGTGATGCTCGACCACCACAGCGGGATCCTCGAGCGGGAGGACGAGGTGCATCGCACCCTCGTGCAGATCGTCCTGGCGGGCGGCTCGCTGCGCGACCTGTGCGAGCAGCTGGTGGGCTTCTACGACGGGGCAGCCATGGTGACCACGAGTGACGGGCGGGTCCTGGCGATCGGCGGCTCCGCGGAGGAACTGGCCCACGCACTGGCCCTCGACTGCTTCGACCGCACGGGGCGACTGATCACAGAGAGCGAGCCCACCGGCATACGGGCACCACAGGACCCGCGGGGCAACCGGGCCATGGTCCGCATCGTGGCCGGGTCGCTCGACCATGGGCGGCTGGTGGCATTCTGCAGCCACCGACGCCTGACCGCCGACGACGTGCACCTGCTGGAGCGGGCCGCGACCGTCGCCGCGCTGGCGATCACCAAGGAGCAGGCGGTCTCTGCGGTGGAGAGCAAGTATCGCGCCGAGTTCCTGCGCGACGCGCTGGCCGGGCGTGCCGGAGCGCCCGACGAGGCGATCGCACACGCGCAGTCGCTGGGCTGGGACATCGATCGGCGCATGGTCGTGGTCGTCGCCGAAACCGACGAGGACGACGACCACACCACGCGGCCGTCCGAGGAGGTCCGCTCGCTGCAGCAGCGGTTCGCCCGGGCGTGGACCCAGGCAGTCGCGGTGCGCGACCCGCGGACCCCGGTGATGGGGTTCAGCCAGGAGGTCGTGGCGCTGTTCCCGGTCCCCGAGGCGGCCGAGGTCGAGGCGATCATGCGCTCGGTGTCGGAGGTCGTGCGCGTGGTGCGGGGCGACGGCGGCGGGGGGCGGCGGACGTTCTCGACGGGTGTGTCCCGTCCGATCTCGTCGCTGGCTGACCTGCCGGTGGCGTACGACGAGGCCCTGAGCGCGGTGGGCGTCGGCCGGCAGATGCACGGCGACTCGGCGCTGACGCACTTCGACGGGCTGGGCATCTACCGGCTGCTCGCGCTCATCCCCGACAGCGCGGACCTGCGGCGGTTCGTGACCGAGTCGCTGGGCGAGCTGGCCACGGACGACTCACCGGAGTACGCCGACCTGCGCCGGACCCTGGCGATACTGATCGACACCAACCTGAACGTCGCCGAGACCGCGCGCCGGCTGTTCTTCCACTACAACACGCTGCGCTACCGGATCGTGAAACTGGAGAAGATGCTCGGCCCGTTCACCACGGACCCGCAGCTGCGGCTGACTCTGGCGCTGGCGCTCAAGGTGCACCAGATGCGCGGCATCTGACGTCATTCACAGCCTGGGTGCAGGTTTCCCTCGGTCGGCGGGCGGGGATCATGAAACATGGCCGCATCCGAGCACGAGGAGACCGAGCGCAAGTACGACGTCGACGGGTCGATCCCGCTCCCCCGGCTGGACACGCTCGACGGAGTGACGGCGGTCGCGCAGGCCGTCACGCAGGACCTCGAGGCGCAGTACTTCGACACCTCGAACCTCGATCTCAGCCGCCACGGCGTGACGCTCCGGCGCCGCACTGGTGGCGAGGACGCAGGCTGGCACCTCAAACTTCCGGCACGCGGTGACACCAGGACCGAAGTACGGCTCCCGCTCGGTCCCGGGCACGAGGAGGTGCCAGCGGGGCTCCTCGCGCCGGTTCGGGCCATCGTCCGGGACCGCTCGCTCAGACCGGTCGCGGGCGTGCGCACCCGTCGCCTGGCCTACGACCTCCTCGATGACGAGGGGCGCAGACTCGCTCAGGTCTGCGACGACACGGTGACAGCCGAGAGGCACGCTGTGGAGTCGGCCGTGCAGCACTGGCGGGAGTGGGAGGTCGAGCTCGCCGACGGCCCCGACACCCTGCTCGACGCCGTCGAGGAGGCCCTCCTGGACGCCGGCGCCGTGCGGGCCACCAGCCGGTCCAAGCTGGCTCGCACGCTGGGCGAGGCGGTGCCCGCGCCGCGTGACAAGCCCTCCCCGGAGCAGCTGGCCAGCGGCGCCGCCGCAGACGTCCTGCTCGCCCACCAGGCCGAGCACATCGCCCACCTCTGGGAGCAGGACGCCCGGGTGCGGGCCGACCAGCCCGGATCCATCCACAAGCTCCGCATCGCCGCCCGCCGGCTGCGCTCCGCCCTGACCACCTACCGACCGCTGCTCCTGGAGGAGTCCTCGGAGCCGCTGCGCGACGAGCTGCGCTGGCTGGGCCAGACCCTGGGCGCCGCCCGGGATGCCGAGGTGCTGCGCGAGCGCCTCGACGACCTCGTCGCCGCGCAGCCGGCCGAGCTCGTCATGGGTCCCGTGGCGGCCCGGATCGACCGCGAGCTCGCGTCCGCCTACCAGGCCGGCCGCGAGGAGACCCTTGCCGTGCTCGACGGCGAGCGCTACTTCCGCCTCCTCGACGCCCTCGACGCCATGTGCGAGTCGCCGCCGCTGGCGCCCGGAGCGGACCACCCGGCGTCCGAGGTCCTGCCGCGGCTGCTGGCCCGTGACACCAGGCGGCTGCGGCGGGCCGTGGCAGCCGCGAAGCACAGCGAATCTGCCGACCAGCGGGACCCGGCTCTGCACGAGGCGCGCAAGAAGGCCAAGCGGCTCCGCTACGCCGCCGATTCGACCGTGCCGGTCTTCGGTAACAGGGCGGAGGAGCTCAGCGCGGCCGCGAAACGGGTCCAGCAGGCGCTGGGACTGCACCAGGACGCCGTGGTCGCTCGGCGGAAACTGCGGGAGTTTGCCGTGCAGGCCTACCTCGACGGTGACAACGGCTTCACCTTCGGACGGATGCATGCCCTGGAGGAGAGGCGAGCCGAGGACGCCGAGCGGGCATTCCGGAAGGCGTGGAAGAAGGTCCCGCGCACGAAGGTGCGGCGGTGGATCACGGCATAGGCCGTCGGTCGCGGCGCTCGGGCCCATGGTGACCAAGGAGAAGCGGCGTGTCATAGCAACATTTGCCCAACGCGCCGCCCCGGTGTGCCGCTAGGTTGCGCCCTATCCCGCGAGGGTGTGAGCCACGCCATATGGGATGGCGTGCGCGCAACGGCGCGCAGTCGACCTGCGCAGAAGGAGTCGGCATGTCCTTGGGTTTGGGTTGGAGACTCCATGGTGACGGGCGCACCATGGGCCCGGACGACGTCGTCGCCCCCGACGAGCGTCTGTCCTGGGGCAAGACCGTTGGTCTAGGAGCCCAGCACGTCGTCGCCATGTTCGGCGCGACCTTCGTCTTCCCGCTGATCATGGGCCTCAATGCCCAGCTCGCGATCATGATGAGCGGCATCGCCACGATCTGCTTCCTGCTGATCGTCCAGGGCAAGGTGCCCAGCTACCTCGGCACCTCCGCCTCGTTCGTCGGCGGTGTCGCCGCCATCCGCGCGCAGGGCGGCGACTCCGCCAGGGTCACCGGCGCGATCCTGGTAGCCGGCGTCGTCCTGGCCCTCGTGGGTGTGCTGATCCACTACATGGGCTCCGGGGTCCTCCATCGCGTCCTTCCGCCCGTCGTGACCGGCGCCGTCGTCATGCTCATCGGGTTCAACCTCGCCCCGGTGGTCGCCAACATCTACTGGCCGCAGGACCAGTGGGTCGCCCTGCTCGTCATGACCTTCACCATCGTGTGCGCGGTCGCGTTCAGGGGCTTCATCGGGCGGATCGCCGTCTTCCTCGCCCTCGTCTTCGGCTACATCCTCTCGTGGCTCTTCGACAAGATCTTCGGCCAGATCACGGCGTTCGATCCCGGCGCCGGCAAGATCACGACCCACTTCCGCACCAACTTCGACGGCATCAAGGCGGCCGACTGGATCGGGTTCCCGCCGCACAGCAGCATCGTCGGCGGGAAGGAGATCGTCGGCTGGCACGCTCCGTCGTTCTCCGTCGCAGCGATCCTGCTCGTCCTCCCGGCCGTCATCGCCCTGATCGCCGAGAACACCGGACACGTCAAGGCCGTCGCCGAGATGACCGGCCACGACCTCGACCCGGTGATGGGCCGGGCCATCGCAGCCGACGGCTTCGGCACCGCCCTCGCGTCGGCGGTCGGCGGCTCGCCCACTACCACCTACGCCGAGAACATCGGCGTCATGGCCGCCACCCGTGTCTACTCCACGGCCGCCTATTACGTCGCGGCGCTGGTCGCGATCCTCTTCGGCCTCTCGCCCAAGTTCGGCGCCCTCGTGGCCTCGACCCCGGGCGGGGTCCTCGGCGGCATCACCGTCGTCCTCTACGGCATGATCGGCCTCCTCGGCGCCAAGATCTGGAAGGAGAACGGCGTCGACTTCGGCAACCCGATCAACCTCGTCCCGATCGCTGCCGGCATCGTCATCGGCATCGGCAACGTGACGCTGAAGTTCACCGAGGACTTCTCCCTCACCGGCATCGCGCTCGGCACGATCGTCGCCGTGGCAGCCTTCCACCTGGCCAAGGCGCTCGCGCCCGGCGAGCTGCGGGTCCGGCACGAAGGTGCGCTCATCACCGTCGGCGGTGACGAGACCTACGGCGACAGCGACGGCATCGACGACCTCGAGCAGGAAGACCGCCACTAGCTGTTGCCCGGATGGAGAGAGGCACGGCTGGGCCCCCGCCCCGGAGGGTGGGGGCCCAGCCGCATCGACACGGGCTGCCAAGAAGCCGTCGCCCGGGCCGACACACGGCAGAAAGTGCCAAACGAATCCGCCCAGGGTGCATCCATTCACCTAGTGGCGGCCCGACACACGAGGCAGGATCAGTCCGGTGAAGCCCGCGCCCTTCGCCTACCACGCGCCGCGCTCCGTCGAGGAGGCCGTCGCGGTGCTGGCACAGGTCGGCCACGACGGCAAGGTGCTCGCGGGCGGCCAGAGCCTGATCCCGATCCTGGCCATGCGGCTGGCCTCCCCCGCCCACCTGATCGACGTCAACCGGGTCGCCGGCCTCGACACCATCGAGGTGCAGGACAACGCAGTGCGGGTGGGTGCGCTGGTGCGCCACGCGCAGCTGGAGCGAAGCCCAGACGCGTATGCCGTGCAGCCGGCTCTCCGGCAGGCGCTCATCCATGTGGCCCATCCCGCGATCAGGAACCGCGGCACGACCGTGGGCTCCCTGGCGCACGCCGACGCGGCGGGCGAGATGCCCGCGATCCTGGCTCTGACCGACGGCGTCATCGAGGCGGTCGGCCCGGCTGGCGCGCGCGAGATTGCCTCTCCCGACTTCTTCCTGGGCGCGCTCGAGACCTCGTTGGCCGCGGACGAGCTGGCCGTGGCTGCCCGCTTCGGCAGGTTCGGCGAGGGCTCCGGGACGGCGTTCGCCGAGACGGCCAGGAGGTCCGGCGACTACGCGCTGGCCGGGGTCGCCGCGGCAGTCGTCGTCACGGCCGGCGTGATCACGCACGCGCGGGTGTCGTTCGTCTCGCTGACCGAGGTGCCGTCGGTGCTCGACCTGACCGAGACGGTCAAGGGGTCCGAGTCGGCAGCCACCGACTGGTCCGAGGCGGCGGACGCCGTGCGGTCACACGTGTCGCCCGAGGGCGACATCCACGCCACCGCCGACTACCGGCGAATGCTCGCGGGCGAACTCGCCCGCCGCGTGCTGGCCGAGGCGGCTGCGCGCGCCGACGAGACGAAGGGTGCGCACGCATGACCGAGACCGTGGCGGGCGAGGCGCTGCACGAGGTCACGGTGCGGGTCAACGGCATAGCGCGCACCGCGGCCGTCCCCGCGCGCAGGCTGCTCTCCGACTTCCTCCGCCACGACCTGCGGCTCACCGGCACTCACGTCGGCTGCGAGCACGGGGTCTGCGGCGCCTGCACCGTGCTGGTCGACGGCCGGCCGATGCGCTCCTGCCTCATGTTCGCCGTGCAGGCGACTGCCCACGAGATCACCACCGCCGAGGGGCTGGCCGCAGCCTCCGATGCCGCCGCGTACTCCCCCGGCGACCGGACGAGCACCACGATGAGCCCGGTGCAGCAGGCCTTCATCGAGTGCCATGGCCTCCAGTGCGGTTTCTGCACCCCAGGCTTCCTCACCACGGTCACGGCCTTCCTCGAGGAGAACCCCCACCCGTCCGAGGCCGAGGCGCGCGAGGCGATCTCGGGCAACCTGTGCCGCTGCACCGGCTACCAGAACATCGTCAAGTCGGTGCTCCGCGCCGCCGAGATCAGGGCGGAGCGCTCGAGCGGCCCGGGAGAGGTGCCGAGGTCATGACGACACAGATGTTCGGCGCACCGATCAAACGCCGCGAGGACCCACGGCTGGTCACGGGTGGCGGCCGCTACCTCGACGACCTGGGGCACACGGCATACGCCGCTGCCTTTGTCCGCAGCCCGCATGCCCACGCGCGCATCACGGATATCGACGTGAGCGACGCCGTCGACGTCGAGGGGCTGGTCTCCATCTACACGTACGAGGACCTGCCCGGGCGCGTCGGCGAGCCGCTTCCGCTACTCATCCCGCACCCCAGCCTCACCCACCCGCGCACCGGCTACGCCCTGGCCAGGGACGAGGTCAACCACGTCGGCGAGGCGGTCGCCATGGTCGTCGCGACGGACCGCTACGCCGCGGAGGACGCCTGCGAGCGCATCCGGGTCAGCTACGAGCAACTGCCGGTCGTCGTCGGCATCGAGGCGGCGCGTGACGGCGCCGACCTGGTCCACGAGGACGCACCGGGCAACGTCTCGGCCCACATGGTGCAGGAGGTGGGCGATGTCGAGGCCGCCCTGGCGGCAGCGCCGCACACACTCACCCTCGACCTCGCCATCGAGCGCAGCGCGTCGACCCCGCTGGAGGGCAAGGGCGTGTATGCCGTCTGGGACGCCGACGAGGAGCGGCTGCGGATCTGGTCGTCCACCCAGACGACCACGGGCGTGCGGGCGGCGGTCGCCGCCAAGCTCGGCCTGCCCCTGGAGAAGGTCGACTGCGTGGCGCCCGACGTGGGTGGCGGGTTCGGGGTGAAGATCGTGCACCCCTGGCCCGAGGAGGTGCTCGTGCCGTGGGCGGCCCGGCTGCTCGGGCACGACGTCAAGTGGGCCGAGGACCGCCGCGAGCACTTCGTCTCGTCGGCGCACGAGCGCGGGCAGCTCCACCGCGTGACGGTGGGCTTCGACGACGAAGGCCGGCTGCTCGGACTCGACGTGGCGCTGTGGCACGACAACGGTGCCTACACGCCGTACGGGATCATCGTCCCGATCATCACCTCGACCCAGCTCCTCGGGCCCTACAAGCCCGGCGCATACCGCTGCGAGTTCTGGTCGCTCTACACCAACACCGTGCTCGTGACCCCCTACCGCGGCGCAGGGCGGCCGCAGGCCTGCTTCGCCATGGAGCGGACCATGGACGCGATCGCTGACTTCCTCGGGCTCGACCGGGCCGAGGTGCGATCGCGCAACTTCATCCGGCCCGAGGAGATGCCCTACGACCAGGGGCTGATGTTCCAGGACGGGCGGCCCCTGAAGTACGACTCGGGCGACTTCCCCGCGACGCTGGACAAGCTCAAGGCGCTCGTGGCCTGGGACGACTTCGCCGGCTACCGCGCGGGGGCCGAGGCGGAAGGGCGCCGGGTCGGGCTGGGCATCGGCTGCTACGTGGAGGGCACCGGCGTCGGGCCGTACGAGGGTGGGCACATCCAGGTGGAGACCTCTGGCCGGGTCAACGTCGCGACGGGTCTCACCACCCAGGGACAGGGGCACCAGACGGTCCTGGCCCAGATCGTGGCTGACGAGCTCGGTGTGCCGATCGAGAGCGTGTCGGTCACGACCGGAGACACCCGCCGCATGGGGTATGCCGTGGGGACCTTCGCCTCGCGGGCCGCGGTGATGAGCGGCAATGCGGTCGCGCTGGCTGCCCGGGTCGTGCGCGCCAAGGCGCTGCGGATCGCCGCGGACGCGCTGGAGGTGAGCGCCGACGACCTGGAGATCGTCGACGGGCTCGTGCAGGTCAAGGGGGCACCGGCGACGTCGATGCCGCTCGGTACCGTGGCGGTGCTGTCCAACCCCCTGCGCTACGCCTTCGACGAGGCGGCGAAGGCAGCGACCCAGTTCGCGGGCGCCTTCGACCCGGACAAGCCGCCGGTCGCGGACGACGACGAGCCAGGCTTGGAGGGCCGCGACTTCTACTCCCCCACCCAGGCGACCTTCGCCAACGGCATGCACGCCGCCATCGTCGAGACCGACCCGGTGACGGCCGAGATCCGGATCCTGCGCTACTGCGTCGTCCACGACTGCGGGCCGATGATCAACCCGATGATCGTCGAGGGGCAGGTGCACGGCGGCGTTGCTCAGGGTGTCGGTGGCGCCCTCTACGAGCGCATGGTCTACGACGAGGCCGGCCAACTGCTCAACGCGTCGTTCATGGACTTCCTGATGCCCTACGCCTCCGAGGTGCCGTTCATCGAGACCGACCACCTCGAGACGCCCTCGCCGCTGAACCCGCTCGGCATCAAGGGCGCGGGGGAGGCGGGTTGCATCCCCGTGTCTGCCGTGATCGCCTCGGCCATTGAGGACGCCGAGGGCTTCCCCATCACATCGATGCCCATCTCCCCGGTCGAGCTGTGGGAGCTGCGCCAGAGCCACGCAGCTGGTGACCTCCCCTCACTCCACCGCGCTGCACCCGAGGAGGCTGCTCAATGAAGATCGCCGGCACCGCCCGCCTCACCGCACCGCCCGACCAGGTGTGGGAGGCCTTCCATGACCCGGCGATCCTCGCCCGCTGCCTGCCCGGCTGCGAGTCGCTCACCGAGACCGGCCACCACCAGTACGACATGACCGTCACCGCTGGCGTCGCCGCGATCAGAGGCACTTACGACGGCACCGTCGCGCTCCACGATCCGATGAAGCCCGGCTCGTTCACGATGAAGGCCAGCGGCGCCGGCAGCCCCGGCACGGTCGACGCCGACGTCCGGGTGATCCTGGCGCCACACCCCGAGGGCGGCACTGAGCTGACCTACGACGCCGACGCGGCCGTCGGAGGCATGATCGGGGGCGTCGGCCAGCGGATGCTGACGAGCGTCACGCGCAAGATGGCCGGACAGTTCTTCACCGCGGTCGATCTGGACCTCACCGGCGCCCTGCCAGTCGCGGGGGCGGCTCCAGTGGCCGGGGTGCCCGCGGTTGCCGGCCTCCAGCCAGTCCCCGGGGTCGGCACCACGGCAGCCCCACAGCCGTCCCAACCCACCCAGGGTGGCGTAGGCACGGTGTATGCCGGCCGGCCGGCATACCCCTCGGCTGCGGGCACCCGGGTCAAGGACTTCGCCCTGGGTGTGGCGACCGGTGGTCTGGTCGCGATCGTGGGGGTTATCGTCGGAGCAGTGATCGGAGGCCGCTGATGCGCGCATTCACCGCTGCTGCCGTGCAGATCGCGCCGGTGCCCGGGCCGCTGTCGCCCGAGGTCGTGCGCAAGAACCTGGACAAGTGCGTCGACTACACGCGCCGTTGTGCGGAGGCAACCGGGGCGGAGCTGGTGGTGCTGCCGGAGTCGGCGACAACCGGGTTCACGCCGGACTGCTCGGTCGAGGAGCTGTGGGACCTCGTGTCGGACATCCCTGGTGCGATGACCGAACCGATGCAGGCTGTGGCGCGCGACCTCGGTGTGTATCTGTGCTTCGGCACATACGAGCGCGGGCGACAGCGGGGCGTGGTCCACAACGCTGCGGTGCTGATCGGCTCATCGGGATCGATTCTGGGGGTGTACCGGAAGACGCATCCCTTCGTGTCCGAGCACGTGGCGACCGGTGGCTGGGTGACGCCAGGGGACACCGTGGCCGTGATCGAGACCACGCTCGGCAAGATCGGGATGATCGTGTGCTTCGACGGCGACTACCCGGAGCTGTGTCGGATCCAGGCGGTCCAGGGGGCCGAGGTCATCTGCCGGCCGTCGGCGCTGCTGCGCTCGGCCGACATCTGGGAGCTGACCTCGCGGGCACGGGCATACGACAACCACGTGTACGTCATCGGGGCCAACGCGACGGGGGTCGACGCGGCGGGAGTGCTGTACTTCGGCAACTCGCACATCGTCACACCGACCGCCCACGTGCTGGCCAAGGCCGCCTCGCACGAAGGCTGGGTGTCGGCGCGCCTCGACCCCGCGGAGGCGCTGCGGTCGCTGACCCCCGGGTCGAACATCGGCCAGGGCTTCGACCATCTGCGCGACCGCAATCTGGCGCTGATCAAGAAGCACCGCGACGAGCTGGAGTCCCCAGCACACACGTCGTTCCCCCACTGACGCTGCCCTCCGGCGCACGGGCAGGATTGGCGCATGACGGACGACGCACCGGCCGCGGCGTGGGTGGACTTCAGTGGTGGGCCGGTCGAGGGTGACCTAGCGGTTGCGTGGATCCACGGCGCCCGGCCCGGAACGGACTCCAACGACCCGCCGATCCAGGTCCATCGAGTCGATGAGCACACGCTGGTCCTCCGCCAGAGCAAGGCGCTGACCTATGAGGCGCCCTTCCTGTACCTGCTCTTCGGCAACGACGCTGCACTTCTGCTCGACACGGGTGATGTGGCCGACCCAGAGCGGATGCCGCTGCGGGCCACGGTCGACGGTCTGATCGGCGAGTGGCTCGCCGAGCATCCCCGATACGGCTACCGGCTCGTCGTCGCCCACACCCACAGCCACGGCGACCACGTCCGCGGTGACGGGCAGTTCGCCGATCGTCCCGACACAGTGGTGGTGGGGCACGAGCCGGACGCGGTGGCGGACTTCTTCCGGTTCACCGCGTGGCCGCGGGAAACCGTCCGGTTCGACCTCGGCGGCCGGGTCCTCGAGGTCACCGGGATCCCCGGCCACGAGGCGGCCTCCATCGCCGTCTTCGACCCGTGGAGCGGCTTCCTTCTCACCGGCGACACCGTGTACCGCGGCCGTCTGTACGTCGACGACCCTGCGGCATTTCGAGCCAGCCTGGACGCCCTCGCCGCCATCGCCGACCTGCGGCCGGTCACGGCCGTCCTCGGCTGCCACATCGAGATGACCCGGACCCCTCGCCGCGACTACCCGCGGGGGACGAGGTACCAGCCGGACGAGCCACCCCTCCAGATGAGTGTGGCCGACCTTGGCGCCGTCCGCGATGCCGCGCACGCGGTGGGCGACCGGTCGGGCGCGCACCGGTTCGACGACTTCTCCATTTTCAGTGGCCGATGTGCCGTGCCGATGGCCTGGCAGTCGGTCCGGCTCTGGGCCCAGGCGCTGCTGTGGCGCACGCGGCTCGGCCGCCTGGCAGGCTCCGCGCGCTGACCGTCGGTGTCCCAGTAGCCGCCGGTGACGGTCGGGGCAAGACTGGCGTCATGGACTGGACGCTCGAAGTTGTCGTGCTGCCCGTGAGCGACCTCGGCCGCTCGATCGCCTTCTACCAAGACCGGGTCGGGTTCCACCTCGACCACCACACCACCAACGAGTTCATGGACGTCGCGCAGCTCACACCTGCAGGGTCAGGGTGCTCCATCGTCATGGGCACCCTTCCGGCGCAGAACGAGATGGCGCCGGGCTCGATGCGCGGGCTGCAGCTGGTCGTCGCCGATGCGGAGGCCGCTCGCAAGGAACTCCTGGACCGGGGTGTGGAGTGCAGCGAGATCACCGTGTTCGACGAGCGAGATGGCGGGACATTCTTCGGGTTCAGCGACCCCGATGGCAACACCTGGGCGGTCCAGCAGATCCGGGCACGGGCGGACAGACCGCTGATCCCCCTCGACTACGGCCGCCGCTTCGGCGAGGACGCGAGCGCCTGACCACGACGCTGACCGACGATGCGGGTCTCGGGCCAGGCACTCGTCGACGCGACGCTTTTTGGCGCTCGGGCTCGACTGGATTGCCGACGCCCGCCGATAGGTCCGCGACCGTCGCAGTCAGTGCCCGGACGAGAGGCCGAGTCTGAGGCCGAAGCCGATCACAGCAGTACCGGCGACACCGTCAACGGCCCGCTGCGTCGATGGGCGGGCAAGCCAGGCCCGGACCGTGCCCGCCGCCGTGATGAGCACGGCGAACCACGCAAGTCCCTCGACCACATGGACGCCGGCCAAGAGGACACCCACCCCGAGGTGCGAGGTGTGTGCGGGGATGAACTGCGGCAGCATCGCGACGTAGAAGGCGCCCACCTTCGGGTTGAGCAGGTTGGTGAGCAGCCCGCGGCGGAATCCGGCCAGCGCGGTCGATGTGGGCGTCGGAGAGACCTCTGCCGCCGGCTCGCCCTCCTTCGGTATGTGCCGCCGGAAGGCCTGTCGGAGCATGGCCGCGCCCAGCCACAGCATGTAGGCGGCACCGGTGAAACGCAGCGCCGTGTAGGCCGTCTCGGACGCGGTGAGAAGTGCCGACACGCCTACCGCGGCCGCCGCGCCCCACACCAGGCATCCGGCGCAGACGCCGAGTGCTGTGGCGTAGGCATGCGAGCGGCCCTGACCCACGGCGGCGCGCAGCACCAGCGCAGTGTCGAGACCGGGCGTCAGGGTCACCAGGCCGGCGACGAGCGCAAACGACAGGACGGCGGCACCAAGAGTCACGCCCCGATTGTCCAGCCCGGCGGACTGAGGCGACGTCCCGTCGTACACGCGCCATGCGGCATACGCCTTGGCCCCGATGAACGGGGCGAGGATTGGCGCGGTCCTGGCCTCCGGTTGGCAGGTTGTGCCAACGAAACGGGCATCAGCCGCCGGTTGAATCGCACGCATGGCGCAGCCCGGGACCCCCAGACGGATCAGAATCGGCATCGACACCGGCGGCACGTTCACCGACGTCGTTGCCTTCGACGAGGACACCGGGGAGCTGACCACGACCAAGACCCCCAGCACCCCCGCCAACCCGGCCGACGGTTTCATCACTGGCGTCCACAAGGTGCTCGGCCTGGTCGGGGCCGGCGGCGCTGACATCACCGCTTTCTGCCACGGCACCACTGTCGCAACCAACCAGCTGCTCGAGGGCAAGGTCGACCGGCTCGGCTTCATCACGACCGAGGGCTACGAGTTCATCCTCGAGATCGCCCGCCAAGCGGTGCCCGCGGGTTACGGCAACTCCTACTTCTGGGTGAAGCCGCCACGCATCGTCCCCGCCGACCTGGTCAAAACCGTCGCCGGCCGGATGGACTTCCAGGGCAACGAGATCCGGCCCTTCGACGAAGCGGGCGCCGTCGCCGCGGCGCGGTGGTTCCGCGACCGGGGCGTCGCCACCCTCGGCGTGTGCTTCTTGCACTCCTATGCCAACGACGAGCACGAGCTGCGGATGCGCGAGATCCTCCGCCGGGAGCACCCGGACGCGGTTGTCTCCATCTCCAGCGAGGTCCTGCGCGAGTATCGCGAGTACGAGCGCTCCATGACCACCCTGGTCGACGCCGCGGTCAAGCCCAGGGTCTCGCGCTACGTCGCCAACATCGCGCAGCGCCTTCGCACCGACTTTGCCGAGGTCCGGGAGTCCACCGGGGTTGGGGGGCCCACGGAGGGCGGAGCCCCCCGTGCGTTCTACATCATGAAGTCGAACGGAGGCGTCCTGTCCGCCGACGAGGTGGTCCACCAACCCATCACCACGGTCCTGTCCGGCCCGGCTGCCGGCGCGCTCGGGGCCGCCCTCGTCGCGCACCGTGCCGGGTTCGCCAGAGTCCTCACCCTGGACGGCGGCGGCACGTCGACCGATGTCAGCGTGGTCCTCGACGGCGAGCCGACCCTCACCACCGAAGGCACCGTCGGCGCCTACCCGAGCAAGATTCCGATGATCGACGTGGTGACGGTCGGTGCCGGCGGCGGCTCGGTCGCGTGGATCTCCCCCGAGGGCTCGCTCAAGGTCGGCCCGCAGTCGGCCGGTGCCGACCCCGGACCGCTCTGCTATGCCAAGGGCGGCACCGAGCCCACCATCACCGACGCCCACGTCGTGCTGGGCCGGATCCCCCCGCATCTGCTCGGCGGCGAGATCCCCCTGGATGTCGCCGCCGCCCGGGCCGGCATCGAGGCGCTCGCCCACCGCCTCGCCCTCGCTCCTGGCCGCTGCGCCACCGGCATCCTCGAGGTCTCCGCCTGGAACCAGGCCAACGCCCTGCGACAGGTCAGCGTCAAGCGGGGCCTCGACGTCCGCGACTTCATGCTGACGACCTTCGGCGGCTCCGGCTCGCTGCTCGCGTGCCGCCTCGTCGACATCCTCGACCTCGCGGGAGTGGTCGTCCCCCAGAATCCGGGCAACGTCTCTGCCTTCGGGCTGCTGACCGTCGACGTCAAGAACGACTACGTCCAGACCGCGGTCGCCAAACACGCGTCCCTCGACTACGCCGCCGTGCAGAAGACTTTCGCCGAGCTGACCGACCGAGCGGCCAGAGCCCTTGACGCAGAAGGCTTCCCACGCGATCAGCATCGCTATGCGCGCACTGCGGACCTGCGCTACTTCGGCCAAGCCTTCGAGGTGCGGGTCCCAGCCCCTGACGGTGCGGTCGACGAGGGGTATGCCGCCCACGTCGCCTCGGCGTTCCACGACGCGCACCGCGCGCTCTACGGCTACGACTTCCGCGACGAACCCCGACAGCAGGTGGAGTGGGTGAACCTCCGCGTCACAGGTGTGGGGCCGATCACCCGCCCAGAGCTGCGCACCCTCGAGTCTTCGGAGCTTCCGCGGGGCCAGGGCGCCGCAGAAGCTCCGAAGACCAGCGGGAGGCGCCCGGTCTGCTTCGACGCCGACGCCGGCTATGTCGACACGGGCGTCTACTGGCGACCGCACCTGCGCTCGGGCGACTCCATCGAGGGCCCGGCCATCATCGAGGAGTTCGGCTCGACGGTCCCGGTCCACCCCGGCTTCGCGATGCGGGTCGACGTCCTCGGCAACCTCGTCATCACCAAGGAGGCCTGAGGTGACCACCCACCAGGACGCACCCGTCAACCCGGCCGGCCTGCCCACGGCATACCCCCATGGGGGGCGGCTCACCGAGCCAGGCACAACCGTCGACCCGATCCTCGTCGAGATCGTGCAGGGAACCCTGGCGAGCGTCGAGATGGAGGTCGAGACCGCCATCGCGCGCACCAGCCGCTCGCCGATGATCCGCGACGCGCACGACTTCCGCGCCGGCATCCACGACCGGCAGCTGCGCAAGCTCACCGGCCGGTCGTACTCCGCCCTCGTGCACCCGATCGCCCGCGACTTCCCACTGGAGGAGATGCGCGAGGGCGACGTCTTCTTCCACAACGACGTCTACGAGTCAGAGGGCGGCATCGGCCACCTGCCCGACCTGTGCGTGACCGTGCCGGTGTTCCACGGCGGCGAGGTCGTCGCGTTCGTGCAGGCCTTCGGCCACCACGACGACATCGGCGGCGCCGTGCCGGGGTCGATGCCGAGCAACGCCACGACGGTCTTCCAGGAGGGCCTGCTCGTGCCGCCGATCAGGCTGTGGGATGCCGGTGTGCCCAACCGGTCGGCCCTGCGGATCATGACCCGCAACTCCCGCATGCCCGACAGCCTCGCGGCCGACCTCGACGCCGAGTGCTCGGCCTGCCTGATGGGCGCTCGGCGGCTGGCCGACCTGTTCGCCCGCTACGGCCGGGACACGGTCGAGACGGCCTTCGACGCGATCCTCGACCAGACGACCGAGACCTACCGCCGCGAGATCCTGTCCAAGATCCCTGACGGCACGTACGTGTGGGAGGACTACGCCGAGCACGACGGCGTGGACGAGCCGCAGCTGCACACCCAGCGGATCACGCTGACCAAGACGTCGACAGGCGGCCCTGGGCGCTCGGACCACTACCCGGACGGGGGTCCCAAGCTCGTCATCGACTTCACCGGCACGGCCCCCCAGGCCAAGGGGCCGATCAACCACTGCGGCGACTACGTCGGGGGCAACTTCCTCAAGAAGTGGCTGGCGCCCATCTTGCGCAACCTCGCGGACACGCCCGAGCGGATGGCCGAGCTCGATGTCAACGAGGGGGTCGTGCCGCTCATCGAGATGCGCTTCCCCGTTAAGGGAACCCTGCTGACCCCGATCTTCCCGGCGCCGACCAATGCCCGGACCTTCGTCATCCTGCGGCTGCTCGGGGTCCTTGCCGGCGTCGTGGCCAAGGCGGTCGACGGCCAGATGCCCGCCGACCAGGAGACCATCCGCTACACCGGGGTCTACGGCAAGGACCGGGACGGCCAGGACTACCTGATGCGCGAGGTGCTCGGCGGAGGCTCCGGCGGCCGCTACTACGCCGACGGCGAGGACACGATCCACGTGGTCCCCGACTCGCGAAACCTGCCCACGGAGTTCACCGAGAGCCGGTTCCCCTTCGTCATCGAACGGCTCGGGCTCGCAGTCGACTCCGGGGGCGCCGGGCGCTGCCGGGGAGGGCTCGGTTACGAAAAGCACATCCGGATGCTCAAGGACGCCAGTTTCATGTCCATCGCCGACCGCTCGATCCTCGCCTGCTGGGGGGTCAAGGGCGGCAAGGCCGGTATGCCGTTCAGCGTCATCGTCGACCTCGGCGGACCGGACGAGCGTGAGGTGGACGCCCTGGCCGACGCCGAGCCGGTGAGGGCAGGCCAGGTCATCCGGATCCGCACGACGGGAGGCGGCGGCTGGGGCGACCCGCTCGAGCGTCCCTACGACGCGGTCGCGCGCGACCTGCGCTGGGGAAAGGTGTCCTTCGAGGGCGCCAGGCGAGACTATGGCGTGGTGGCAGGAGGCACGAGGGACGAGCCAGTCGTCGACGGGCCTGCTTCCGATGCCCTGCGCGCCGAGATTCGCGCAGCCCGGCCTCCCCGGGAGCCGTTCTTCGACCGCGGCCCCGGCTATGCCCGGCTCGCCGGCGGGCAGACGTCGGCCGAGGTCGACTGGAGGTGAGCGCCGACGGACCGGTGCTGGTCATCGGCGCGGCCGGCACGACCGGCAGCGCCGTCAGCCGGGTCCTGCTGGCCCGCGGGGTGCGGGTGCGGGCTGCGGTCCGTGCGGGGTCGCCACGGCGCCTCGGGTATGCCGTCGACCCCAGTCACCGGATCGAGGTGGACCTGGTCTCGGGCTCGGGACTCGGGGCGGCGATGGACGGCGCGTCGGCGGTCTACCACCTGGCTCCCAACATGCATCCCGACGAGGTGGGAATCGCCGAGCGGGTCCTCGCGGCCGCGGCGCACGCCGGGATTCCGCGGTTCGTGTTCCACTCCGTCCTGCACCCCCACGACCACCGCATGCCACACCACCTGCGCAAGGCTGACGCCGAGGAGGCCGTGCGGCGCTACCCGGACGGCTGGACCATCCTCCAGCCGGCCGCCTACCACCAGAACCTGCTCCCGGCCGCCCTTGCCGGCCGCGTCGAGGTGCCGTACTCGCTCGACACGCCCTTCACGAATGTCGACGTCGGCGACGTCGCCCGCGTAGCGGCCCGCGTGCTCACCGAGCGCGGCCACCATGGGGCCACCTACGAGCTGGCCGGACCTGAGTCGCTGACCGTCCGCGACCTGGCGGTCATCGCGCGCGACGTCCTCCAGCAGGATGTCGAGGCCGTTCAGATCCCGCTCGAGACGTGGGCGCTCACCCAGGGAGCCGAGCTCCCCGAACAGCCGCGCCATGACCTCATGGCGATGTTCACCGCATACGACCACAGCGGTCTCTGTGGCAACTCCCGGGTGCTCGCGCACCTGCTCGGCCGGCCACCCACCACGTGGGCACTCGCCCTCCGCGGAGAGGCCTGACGCGAACGGCGCGTCACGGCCGGCGGCCCGTGCCATGATGCGCGGGTCATGGACACCGAGCTGGCCGAGATCCGGGACTTCCTGGCGCGACACGCGCCGTTCGACACGCTGCCCAAGGCCACGCTGGACCGGCTGCCGGCGTGCCTCGAGGTGCGCTACTTCCGGCGCGGCAGCCAGATCCTCGGGATCGGCCAGGACACCGACGCGATGTTCGTGCTGCGGTCGGGAGCGGTGGACATCCGCGACGGCAACGGCGACCTGGTGGAGCGGGCCGAGTCGGGAACCTCTTTCGCGATGTCGCCCCTGCTGCAAGGGGCGCCGTCGGCCTACGAGTTCACGGCCATCGAAGACTCGCTGGCGCTGGCGGTTCCCGCGAAGGTCTTTCTCGACCTGTGCGCCGACGAGCCGGCGGCGAAGGCCTTCTTCGACCGACGGCACCGCCAGCGCATGAGCCAGGCGCTGGTCGGCTCCCAGCTGGGCGAGCGCACCGGCCTAGGGCTCAAGACGCAGGCCCGCGACCTGCTGCGTCGTCCTCCGGAGGCCGCCAGCGCGGCGGTGAGCATCAGGGAGGCCGCCGAGACGATGCGGCGGCAGGGCGTGTCCTCGCTCGTGCTGATGGACGAGCGAAGGGGAACCACGGCCGACGCCGGCAGGCTCATCGGAATCGTGACCGACCGCGACCTGCGCAACCGGGTGCTGGCCGAGGGCCGGGACCCCTCCCAGCCGGTCTCGCAGATCATGACCCCGGACCCGGTGACGGGATCGGTCGACGCCCTTGCGTTCGAGCTCCTGATGGTGATGGTCGACTGCAACATCCACCACCTGCCGATCGTCGACGGTGACCAGGTGGTGGGGGTCGTCACCAGCACCGACCTGATGCGGCTCGAGCATGCCAACCCCATCTACCTGGTCGGTGACGTCCACAAGGCGGCGGCGCTCGGCGACCTGGTCGCGCTCAGCCGCCGATTGCCCCAGGTCGTCCAGCAGCTCGTGGACGAGGCCGCCTCGCCGGACGACATCGGCCGCGTCGCCACCGCCGTCGGGGACGCGATCGGGCGGCGCCTGCTCGAGCTGGCCGAGGCCGAGCTGGATGCTCCCCCGGTGCCGTACTGCTGGGTGGTGTTGGGCTCCCAGGCTCGCCTGGAGCAGGGCCTGGGCAGCGACCAGGACCACGCCCTCATCCTGTCCGACGACGCCACGGCGGAGCACGACGACTACTTCCGGGCCCTGGCTGCGCGGGTCAGCGACGGCCTCGCCGCCTGCGGCTACGGGTACTGCACGGGTGAGGCGATGGCGACCAACCCCAAGTGGCGCCAGTCGGTGACCCAGTGGCGCCGCACCTACAGCACGTGGTTCAAGACCCCCGACCCCGACGCCGTACTTGGGACCGGCATCTTCTTCGACATGCGGGCGCTCTACGGCGACGCTGACCTGTGCCGGGTCGTCCAGGAGCATGTGCGCACCCAGGCGCGACACCAGCCCGCGTTCCTCGCCCACCTCGCCAAGCGCGCGGTGGAGAACCAGCCGCCCCTGGGGTTCTTCCGCGGCTTCGTGCTGGAGCGGGCCGGCGAGCACGTCGCCACGCTGAACCTCAAGCACAAGGGCATCGGGCCGATCGTCGACCTCGCCCGGGTGCACGCGCTCGCAACCGGTGTCGCGCAGCTCAACACGCAGGCGCGGCTGCGCGCGGCTGCAGCAGCCGGGCGCCTCAACGCCGACACCGCTGCGGAGCTCTCCGGTGCCCTTGAGTTCATCGGGCGGGTGCGGCTGCGCCACCAAGGTCGGCAGGTGCGGGCGGGGAGGGAACCTGACAACTACGTGAGTCCCGAGGAGCTCACGTCGTTCGAGAAGCGGCACCTGCGGGACGCCTTCCAGATCGTCAAGCACGCCCAGGGGGTCCTGGCACAGAGCTACCCGCTCCACTACATGTCATGAGGATGCCCGGGCTCATGAGGCTGCCCGGGGTGGTCATGGATCGGTCGCTCGACCGGCGCCGCACCCGGCTCCTCCGCTCGACGCCCAGCGGCCCGCTGCGCGACTACCTGAGCCAGCCCTTCCCCGCCCCCTCCACGGGGCACACCGACCTGGGTCTGTTGGCTGTCGACCTCGAGACGACCGGGCTGGACCCGCGGCGTGACGGGATCCTCAGCATCGGCTTCGTCCCCGTGGACGGGGCTCGGATCACGCTGGCGGGCGCACGCCAGGTGCTCGTCAAGGCCACCCGCGAGGTCGGGCAGAGCGCCGCCATCCATGGGCTGACCGACGACGCGCTGGCGGGCGGCGCCCCTCTCGAGCAAGCGCTCGGCATCGTCTTGGCGGCACTCGCGGAGCGGGTGCTGCTCGCCCACCACGCCGCGATCGAGCGAGCATTCCTCTCGGCTGCCTGCGTGCAGGTCTTCGGCACCGACGTGCCGTTCCCCAGCGTCGACACGATGGTGCTCGAGCAGCGTCTGCTCGAGGCGGGCTCGGGCCACGAGCCACCGCCGGACAGCCTGCGCCTGCAGACCTCGAGGGACCGCCGCGGCCTGCCTCGCTACCGCTCCCACGAGGCGATGACCGATGCCCTCGCCTGCGCGGAGCTGTACCTCGCCCAGGTCAGCGCGCTCGGCCACGGCCAGCCGGTCCCCCTGCGTCGCCTCAGCAGCTGAACCCATACGTCCACGTCTCAGTTCACCCTCGTCGGGTCCGGCCACGCTGACACGTGCCAGTCCTCCCAGGCGTGACGGGTTCGTGCACCTCAGGTCCGCTCCGCCCGCGCGGGGCGGCGCGACCTCACCTTCATGCCGATGAGCGACCGGTCATCCGGGATATGTCGGTGATCTACCGGACTGCTGATGTCCCGATGCTGCTCTCAGGCCCGGCGGATCAGCAGATCGCCCTCAGGTGGTCGAACTCGATGGTTACCTCGCTGTTGGCGTTCACAGTGAAGTGGTCATGCACGTAGATGACTGCCCACGCCGCGGACAGCGCGTTGGGGGGTCGGAACGCGGCGTCAGTGGCCGTCGAATGGCTTGGGCGCTGCTCTTGGTCTTGATCCAGTGCGGCGGACCAAGCGCAATATTCGTTTGCCCGGGACGGAGGCGCACTGACAGGGTCGCGGCATGCCGCCCAGCACCTTCGGCCCACCGTTCGACCAGTTCCTGGCGACCGCAGAGGCAGTGGCCCAGGCGCGGCCCGAGGTGGACCTGGAGATGGCTCGAGAGGTGTTCCACGAGGCGGCGACTCTGCTCTACAACGGCCTCGCTCTGGACGGTCTGGATGAACACGACGCTAGTGCCGTTGTCGCTGGTCTGTGCGTCGATCTCGTTGCTCAGGATCCCGGCGCCGCGGTGCGCAGACGTACTCAGTCAACGTTGGAGGATCCTGGAGATCTGCACGACCCAAAGGGTGTGGCCGCGGCATACGAAATCGCAACAACGATTCTGCAGCTCTGAGTACCTGAACAGAAACGTCGTCATCTGCCCCTGTCGGCGCGAACACCAACCGCGGACTCGACCGCCTGGGTCGCGAGGATTTCGGTCGGGCGTCCCTGGTCGCTCGTGCGAACAATAGGGCCGGAATGAATGCAGAAGGAGGGCCAATCAGTGATCCTGCCCAAGGTCCGGGATCCTCGCTTCGTGACAATCCGACGCGGCGGCACCCTGACAGACTCGGATCATCGCCTCCTCGCCCTGTGGGCGGCCACATGCGCCGAGCACGTCCTTCACCTCTTCGAGTCAGCTCGGCCAGAGGACCCGCGACCACGACAGGCGATCGAGCATGCCCGCGCCTGGGCCCACGGCGAGGTCAAGATGATGGAGGCTCGCGCAGCCGGTGGGCATGCTATGGGTGCGGCCAGGAATCTGCATGGGGCACTACGTTATGCCGGGTATGCCGCCGGCCAGGCTGGGGTTGTCGCGCACGTCGCCGCGCACGAGCTCGGTGCAGCCGCCTACGCAGTCAAAGCAGCACGTACCGCCGCCCCGGAAGGGGAGAGTGAAACAGCAGGGCGACTTGAATGCCAATGGCAGCGTGACCAGCTCCCGGAAGCGATTCGCGAACTCGTCCTTGATGATCAGCGGTTGCGAAACGACATCTGCTGGTCGGTCTTTGACTGCTAACCGCGCGTCGGACGGGCGGCCACCACTCGCAAAACGAGCTCCGCACTCGGCGGACACGAGAGCGTCCGCTCATCGGCGAGAGGCGTTTATCCACCGCCTCGTCAGCGTTCTCGCCGTCGGCCTCCAAGAGCGGCACCCGTCGCTGGGCCTCACCAGGCAGCCGTTGGAGTCGCTCTTGAGCCTTGTCCAGCATCGCCTGCGACGGGTCACGCAGCGTCACGTCGTAGCCGGCTTGGGCCAGCGGAAACGACTGATGGCCGGCGCCGCCGCCGACGTCGAGCACAGGCGCTGGAGGCGACGGCAAGTGATCCAGCAGGCGCTCGTGCAACACGTAGGTGCGCACGCGCCCCTTCACCGAGGCATAAGCGTCATCGGCAAACTGGTCAGCCAGACCGGCTCAGATGTCATCGCCCACCATGATGAGACTCGCCGACA